>CAVONU010000006.1:0-901319 GCA_963697385.1 uncultured Acidimicrobiales bacterium | reverse complement strand
ACCATAGTTCTCGACCCGGACGGACCCAGATGCTCCTTGACGCTCTTGACCAGCGGGGCGAGGCGCTCCGGATCACCCTGCACGACGACGGAGGTCGTCGGACCGATTGCGGCGATCGCCGGAGTGAGCTCGTCGAGGAGGGCCCCGCACGATGTCGGCACGGTCGATCCACGGGGCGGCCTTACCCCCTCGGATCTCAACAAGTGCTCCGACCAACCACTGTTCGGGCCGGAGCGAGAGGTCGTGCATCGTGCGATCCACGGCGTGGAGCCCACGCTTCAGGCCGGAGCGGTCCTCTTCGCCGAGGCGATCAGACGCTTGTAGACGTCGCTGTTGCGATTGATCTCGTGCTGATCGACACCCACCGATGCCCTCCACTCCGCGTCCATGAGGGCGAAGAACTCGTCCGGTCCGTGTAACGAATCTCTCTCGGGCCGACGGCGCTCAACTTCCGGACGATCATCCTCCAGACTTGGGTCGCGGAGGAGGGAGAGGAGCTCGACGGCTTCTTCATCGGCCAGGGGTGGGCGATCGGCCGATGACCCAACGGCGAGCTCAACGAGCCAGTCGTGGCCTACGCGGTCGGCGTCGTGCTGACGAGTGATCTCGGCCAGGGTCCCGCTGTACGGCGGCTGCGAATGCTGACGAACCTCGACCTCGCGAGCGTCGACGAGGTCTCGGTACCGGCTTGCTCGCTCCTGTGTGAGACGTTCTATCTCGATCAAGATGGAGGACTCACGACGCACCATGTCGGCTTGGTCGTATTCAGCCGCTGCGGTGGACACTCTCTGCACTGCGCTCCCGAGCTCGGCCATGTCGTCGTGAGAGCTGCCGACGACCGAGACCGCAAGGTCGCGAACCGAACTGGGCAACTTGTCACGGACCTCGTAGAGCGCCCGATTGGTCTGCGCCGTGACGAGCACACGTTTGCCCATGGCAAGGAGGTGGGAGATCAGCGCCGCTGCGGTGTGGGTCTTGCCTGTGCCTGGCGGTCCTTGAACGAGGACTTGGGCCCGCTTGTTCACCTCACGAATGACGCGGTCTTGCTTCTCATTGACCGGCAGCGGAAGGAACGGATCTCCTTCGACATCGATCAGTGCCCCGGTCTCCTCCGACCAGTCGCGGCCGGTGTCGGGTCGATAGGCGGGATCGACGAGCCCGGCAATGCCATCGGGCACTTCGCCCGTCATATCGATCTGCTTGGCGATGCGCTCGAAGACTTCAATCCAGTCGCGCCTCGATCGGCGACGGAGCACGAAGGCCGGCGCCCACGCGACGACGATGTCTTCGCCAATTCGGCTGATCGAGTCTTCGTGCGTGTAAGTCGCTGAGGCGTTGATTCCGTGGACGAGCCGTTCGAGCAGCGGCTTCATCACGGGCTCGTCCAAGACGTGTGTTTCGGAGTCCCGAAGTTCATTTCGAATCTGGTCCACGCTCGCCGGATCGTTCTGCTCGCTCGGCGAAAGGAAATCGTTCGCCTCGAGACGCGACTCGGCCAAGGGGTCGGGCGCCAGGCTGATCAGGCCGCTCTGGGCGTTGAACCGAACCGCGAGCGGATGGACGAGCAGATGACGACGAATCCGGCGATGCGCCGGGTTGGTCCCAGGCGAGGAGGCCCGAACACCCGAGGAGCTCCAGCTCCTCAGGTCGGTTCTGGAACTCAGACTGGAGGCGGAACAGCCTGCGATAGAGATCGCGCACGGGGCGATCGGTTCGCTCAGCCTCGGCCCACCTCTGCCAGTCGCTCATCCAACCATCGAGTAGCTGTCGGTCGGTAGACGACAGTTCCAACCGACGGATCGGCTGAGACGGCGGCAGCCCAGAGTCGGAGTCGGGCATGATCTCGTCGCGCAGCGACAGAGCGGAAGTCGGGTCGTCCAGCTCACCAAGAATCCAGCGTTCGAGACGTTCAGGCGGATCGGGGTGTTCTCTCGGCGGGATACGCGCGACCGTCAGACGGTAGGCCTCGATGTCGAACTCCACCGCCGGGTGGAGAGGAAGCTCAGTGAGCCAGAGGACCTCACCGTCACGCGTGTAGGACTCTACGTCCAAGACCGGCTTGGTGCGCAGCCGCTGAGCTTGCGCGAGGAACTCGAACAGATTGCGAGCCCGCTCTATGAGTGCTTCGGGGAGTCCGCTGGCAGCCGAAGGTGGGCTGTCTTGATCGTTCACACACCCTCCCCCTTGCTCGCGGTGACGCTCCCGGCACGAAATGGCTATCACCCATACGGTCTCCCGGCGACTCCGACATCGCTCACCCAACTGCAGCGATCCGCAGCGCTCGCTCGAGGAGTTGTTGGTCGCCGAGGCGGCGGCGGAGGTCGCGCTCGAGGCCGGCGATCGGGTAGAGGTTCTGCGGCGCTCGCGGGTCCTTGTGCGGTTCGCTGGCGAACCTGGGAGGAGCGCGGTCACCTGGTCGGCCCGGTGCACGGCCTGCTCGGCGGTGTCGATGCCGGGCAGCTCGCAGCGGACGATCCCGGACAGCGGGTGCGCCTTCCGGCCGGGCAGCCGCACGTACCACGACCACCGGGTGAAGCCCTTCGCCGAGATCAGGAAGACCGGCGTGCGTTCGCCCGGGATCGAGCGCGTAGACGGTCGGCTGCTGCTCGTCGGGCAGATACTGCACGTGCTGGGTCTTCACGTAGCCGACCCCGTTGGGATGGTTCCTCCCCCGCAGCGGGCCGTCGAACACGGCGAGGTCGACGTCGGTGTCGGTCAGCTCGGTCTCCAGGGCGGTCATCTGCTCGTGCACGCCGAGGTAGAGGCCCTCGCTGGAGTCGTCGGCCACCGGATACAGCTCGTAGCGGCCGTGCTCGGTCCCGATCGGCGCGGCGCCGTTGCCGGCGGTGGCGAACACCCCGCGTCGCACCTCGGCCGCCACCACCTCGGCCGAGTCGCCCACGCAGCGCACCACACCGGCCGCCACCGAGGCGCACACCCCCGGCCGCACGACCTCGCCGTCGTCGCCGCCGATCCAGATGCGGGCGTCGAAGCGGCGCACGCCGTCGACGAAGATCATCGACTCGGGCGCGGGCACGTCTCCGGGGACGATCGGCGCCCACTCCTCGGCCTTGCGCTCGACGGTGACGTCGACGTCGCCGGCGGTCGGCTCCAGCTCGGCGGCGTCGGCCGCCACCCCGTACTCGGGAGCCCAGGTCTCGACCGCGAAGCGCATCAGACCTCGATCCGCTCGACCGACGACGTGCGCGGCCCCTTGGTGACCTCGAAGCGGACCGGCATCCGGTCGGCCAGCTCCCGGATGTGCGTGACCAGGCCGACCATGCGGCCCGAGGCGCCCAGCTCCTCGATGGCGGCGGCGACGACGTCGAGCGTCTCGGGGTCGAGGGTGCCGAACCCCTCGTCGAGGAAGATCGACTCCAGGCGGGGCGAGTCCTCCGGGGCCAGCTCGGTCAGGCTGTCGGCCAGGGCCAGCGCCAGCGACAGCGACGCCAGGAACGTCTCGCCGCCCGAGAGCGTGCGGGCGTCGCGGACCTCGTCGGCGTTGCGGTGGTCGCGGATCCGAAAGTCGGTCTCCTCGGCCACCAGCGAGTACTGCCCGTTCGACAGCTCGAACAGCCGCTCGCTGGCCCGCTCGGCCAGATCGGCGATCGCCTCCTCCATCAGCCACCGCTCGAAGCCGGACGCCTTCAGCAGCTCCCCCAGCTTCCTGGCCACCTGCTGCTCGGTCCGCAGCTCGGCCGCCTTCTCCCGCGCCTGGTCGAGCTGCTCGCGCCGGGTGCGCGCCGACCCCAGATCCGTCACCGCCTGCAGGTGGAGCCCGGACACGTGGTCGAGCAGGTCGGCCGGCGGCTCGCCCTCGACGTGGGGCGCGCACAGCTCGGCGAGGTGCTGCTGCTTTGCGTTGCGATCGGCGGTCGTCTCCTTGAGCGTCCGTCCGGCGCCGACGCGCTCCGCCTCCACCTCCACATTGGTCGTGCGGGCCCAGTCGGCGAGCTCATCCCAGTCCTGGCGGAGCGACTCGTGGCCGGCGACCGGCGGCGTCCGGGCAGCCGACACCGCATCGCGGGCCGTCGAGTAGTCGAGCCGCAGCGACCGCTCCGTCTCCCGCAGCTCCTCCAGCGCCTGGCGGGCGCCCCGCTCGGCTTGGTCGCCGGCGTCGGCGGCCGTCGTGGCCTCGGCGAGTGCGGCGGCCAGGCCCTCGGCCTCGACCAGGCCGGCGCTCAGGGTCGCCTCGTCGGCTGTGTCCGCAAGCTGCTCGTCCAGCTCCCGGACGCGTTCTGCGGCCGCCGAGCGAGCGGCACGGGCGTCGGCGTGCTCCTGGGCGGCCGTCGCCTGGGCCACCTGGCAGGTCTGCGCGTGGTCCCGTGCCGTCGCCGCCGCCCGCTCGGCCTGCTCCAGCTCCGCGTCGAGGTCGTGAGCTGGGATCTCGTCCACCACCTGCTCGCACACCGGGCACGGCTGGCCGACGATCAGCGACGAGCGCAGCCCGACCGCGCCGGCAGCGAGCCGGGCCTGCTCCAGGCGCCGGTCGGTCTCGGCCGCGACCTCGCGGGCCGAAGCGAGCCCGCGCTCGGCGGCGTCGATCGCCTCCTTGGCGCTCGCCTCCCCCTGCTCGAGCTTCTCGATGGACGCTGCCAGACGGGTGCGCTCGTCGATGCGCTCCAGGGCGCGCTCGCAGGCCTTGGCGTCGGGACCATGCTTCGCCGCCTCCTGGGCGTCGGTGCGGGCGATGCGGGCCGCCTCAGCGACGCGCGTCGCCTCACCCAGCGCCTGCCCGGCATCGGTGAGGTCATCGCCGAGCGAGACGACAGCGTCGGGCACGACCAGCATCGCCAGGGCGGCGAGCTGCCGGCCGAGCTCGGCGTGGGTGGCCTCGGCCGCCTCGACCGCGGCGGCGAGGGTGGCGAGGGCCTCCTGCTCGGTCCGGACCCGGCTCCGCAGGTCGGCCAGCTCCTCGGCTCGGGCCGCCAGGGCGGCGATCCGCTCGTCGCTCACCTCGTCGGCTCCCTCCAGCTGCTCGGCTAGCAGCTCGAGCTGCGACCCGGCCGCGCTGGCCCGAAGGCGGGCCTCCTGGCCCATGCGGGCGTACACGTCGAAGCCGAGCAGCTTCGGAGCAGTTTCTGCCGGTCGCTCGGGGCGTCGTGGAGGAAGTCGGCGAACTCGCCCTGGGGCAGGACGACGGTCCGGTTGAACTGGTCGAAGTCGAGCCCGAGCAGGCGCGTCGACGGCGTCGCTCATCGTCGCCGGCGTCGCGCCGGCGAGCACCTCGCTCGCCGCGCTCGAGTCGGGCCTCCTTCGTGCGTGGCGCCCTTCGCTGGTGCGGCGCACGACCCGGGCCGCCGTGTACGTCCTCGCCGCCGAGCTCGAAGGTCGAGCCGCACCGCGCCTCGGTGCTCGACTGGTTGATCACCGGGGCGACCTGGCGGTTGTCGTCGTAGCGGGCGACCGAGCCGTAGAGGGCGAAGGTGATGGCGTCGATGATCGTCGACTTGCCCGACCCGGTCGGCCCGACGAGCGCGACGAGGTCGATGCTCGGTGAAGTCGATCTCGGTCGGCTCGCGGAACGCGCTGAAGCCCTCAGTCTCGAGCCGCAGCGATCGCGGCGCTCACTGCCACGTCGGCGCTCCTCGGTGCAGCTCGTGCGTCGAGCAGCTCGGCGAACAGCGCGCCGACCCGCGGGTCGTCGACGTCGCGCTCGGCGAGGTACTCGGCGAACAGCTCCTGGGGTGAGCGGCCTCGTGCCGGCGACCGGCGGCGCCGCGCGGGCCGCGGTCGCTCGGACTCGATGCGGACGTCGACCACCCGGTCGCCGAGCAGCGTCGCGGACCTCGCTCGGCGAGGCCGGCGCGTGCCGGCTCGTCGACGATCACCCGCAGCCAGCGCGTCGCCGTCGGGCTCGACCGCGCGCAGCAGCTCGTCGAGCGTGCCGGCGCACCGTGCGCAGCGGGCGGCCGGCGGTGAGCGGCACGGCGGTGACCTCGGCCGGGGCGCCGGGCTCGGCGGTCGACGACGTTGACCTGCTTGGCGTCGTCGCTCTCGCCGAAGTCGAGCTGCAGCGGCGACCCGCAGTAGTGGATCGGCGGCGCCGCCGGCGACCCGCTGGGCGCGGTGGAGGTGGCCGAGCGCGCCGTAGGCGATCGTCGCCGGGAACGACTGGGCGGTGATCGCGTACTCCTCGACGAGGTGGGCCAGCCGCTCGCCGCCGCCGGGCGTGCCGCCGAGCACGAACGCGTGCGCCGCGACGCAGGTTGCACCGTGTCGCCGCCGAACGCGTCGCACAGCGCGTCGATCACGAGCCGCAGCCGCTCGGCGTAGGCCTGGGCGTGCTCGAAGGCCGCGCTGCGCCATCAGGTGCTCGGCGCGCACGATGCCGCGCTTGGACACGAACGGCAGCATCGCCAGGCGGACGTCCGCGCCGTCGCGGGTCGTGATCGTGCGCACCCCGCCGTCGTCGGGACGGCCGGGCTCGGCGACGAGTGGACCCGGCCGAGCTCGAGCAGGGGCGCGACCGCCCGCAGGCGGCGGGCGTTGTCGTGGTTGCCGGCGATCACCGCCACCGTGCGGCGCCCGGTGCGGCGAGGGCGAGCAGCGCGCGGTAGACGATCGTCCTCGGCCTCGGCGGTCGGCGACGCCGAGTCTGAACAGGTCGCCGGCGACGACGACGAGGTCGACCTCGTGCTCGGCCGGCGATCGTCGGCGATCTCGGCGAGCACGGCCCGGTGCTCGTCGGCCCGGGTGTGGCCGCGGATGCGCCTTGCCGACGTGCCAGTCGGAGGTGTGCAGCAGCTTCATCGCACCGGTCCACGCAGCCCGTCGAACGGGTCGTCGGCGCTGCGTCGTCGCGCTCGTCGGCGCTGGCGTGCGGGGCCGGCCTCGGCCGAGCGGGTCGCCCACGCCGGGAACGGGAACTCGACCAGCAGCGGCACCGGCAGCTGGGGCTGGGACACGATACATCGAGCCCGGCTTGAGGATCGTCGCCCGCTGGCGCTGGACCGGCGGCAGGAACCCGTACTCGCTCGCGGCCGGCCTCGGCCGAGTCGAGGCGGCCGACGACCCGGATCGCGCGAGTTGGCGACGACCCGGCGCTCGACCTCGCTCGCGGTCTGCTGGGCGCCGATCAGGATGATGCCCGAGGCGCGGCCGCGCTCGGCGACGTCGAGCAGGATCTCCTTGATCGGGCTGGACGCGTCGCGGGGCGCGTACTTGTTGAGCTCGTCGAGCACGACGAACTGCAGCGGCTCGGCGGTGCCCGGCGCCTCCTTGGCCTCGAACGCCTGGCGCAGCACGACGCCGACGACGAACCGCTTGGCCCGGTCGTGGAGCATGTGGAGGTCGACGACGGTGACCTGGTTGGCGTCGAGGTCGAGCGCGTGCGGTGGCGGCGTCGGCGATGTCGGCGCGGATCAGGTGCTCGACGTGGCGCTCGGCCGACGCCAGCCGGCGGATGAAGGCGTTGATCGTGCCGGCGCCGATCGCCCGGCCGGTCCAGCGCGGGTCGGCGAGCTCGTCGGGGTCGTCGGGGATCAGCTTGGCCTCGATCGGCGTCGACGAGCTGGCGGAACGTGCGGATCAGTCGTGCCGTCGATGCGCACCGCGCCGTCGCCGGCGTCGGTCGCGGGCGCCTCGCGCCAGCTGGGCGGTGACCGACTGGACGACGATCGTGTACTGCTGGCGCTCGTCCTCGGCGTCGGCGAACAGGAACGGCAGCAGCCGCTGCTCGGCAGAACTCGGCGATGCGTCCAGAAGAACGGCGCGACCCCGGCGATGCGGGCGCCGGTGTCGGGCGTGGCGTTCGGGTCGCCCGTGCGGGGCGGGGCGAGGATGCCGACGCCGACGGAACGGGCCGGCCTGCAGGCCGAGGCGGCGCGTAGCGCGCGGCGCTGGTCGTCGTCGAGCTGCGGTGTTGGGGTGGTCGAGGAACAGCAGGTCCTCGCCCTTGACGTTGAAGATCAGCGCCTTGGTGTTGGCCGCGCTCGGCGCCGAGCACGCCGGAGTGTGAACAGCGAGTAGAGCAGGAAGGTGGCGTAGCTGGTCTTGGTGGCGACGCCGGAGATGCCGGAGATGTTGACGTGGGCGCCCTTGGTGCCGTCGAGGAAGTCGAGGTCGAGGTAGACCGGCTCGTCGTCGCGGCGACAGCCCGGCCGGCAGCCGGCGCTCGACGTCGTCGAAGTCGAGCGCCGCGTCCCGCTCGGCGTCGATGGCCCGCCGCACCTCGGTGCCCGGGCAGCGGCGGCACGAAGATCTCGGGCTCGACCCGGGTGAGCTGGACCTGCGCCGCCTCGCTCACCTCGGCCGGCAGCACCCCGTCGGCGATCAGGAACACGTCGGTGTCGAAGCGGGCGCCCTCGTGGCGGGCCCGCACCTGGCTGACGATCCCGTAGATCGTCACCGTCTCGCCGTCGGGCAGCGCGCGGTCGAGCGCGACGACGTCGTCGAGCTGCAGGTGCTCGCCCGGGCCGACCGCCACCCAGAACTCCAGCGGCGTCGCGTCCTCGGTCCCGAGGACCCGCCCGGCCACTCCCTCACTCATGTCCCGACCCCCTGTCCGCAGCGTGCAACCCGGTGTAGTAGATGGGCGCGCGGTGGCCCAACGTGGGGGGCGGGTCGAACCTGAACCCTCTTGGGGTCAGGCACCGAGAGGGTTCAGGTTGTGCCGACGACGCCGAGATCGAGACCTCGAGCCGTAGCCTTGGATGCCGACGATCCCTGGGGAGGCGACCATGGCCGAGCAACCGCTGCGAGCAAGTGAGGCGGCTCGTCGGCTGGCCATCCCGACACGCGATCTTCTCGTGCTGGTCCAGGAACGAAGGATCCAATACGTGATGCAGGACGGCATCGCCCACATCCCGGTCGACGCCGTCGACGAGTACCGCTCGCCCTCCTCGTAGCCGTACGGGCCCGCGCTGCGCCGGGCCGTGCAGCGCTCGGCACCCGGCGGCTCACTGGCCCGTCATCAGACGCCCGTGCAGCCCCGGCCTTTGGCACCTGCACGTCGTCGAGGTCCTGAGGCTCGCGCCATCGTGGGCGTCGAGGCTGAGATCAGGACCTCGAGCCGTAGACTTGGCTTCGACGATCCCCCGGGAGGTGATCATGGCTGAGGAGCCGCTGCGAGCAAGCGAGGCAGCTCGTCGCCTGGGCATCCCAACACGTGATCTCCTCGTACTGGTCCAGGAACGAAGGATCCGATACGTGATGCAGGATGGCATTGCCCACATCCCGGTCGAAGCCGTCGACGAGTACCGCTCGCCCGCCTCGTAGCCATTCGGGCGTGCGACGTCCGACCGCTTCGGATGATCGGCCAACCCAGCGTCCAGGCCCTGCGGCTCGCTTCCACCGTCACACGGTCGTCCTACAGTGGAATCATGACCCGAGCCGCCGTCTCCCTCCTCGACTCGGAGATGTACGACATCCCGCTCGCAGCGAGCATTCTCCGTGTGCCCGAGTCGACGCTGCGTTGGTGGCTCGAGGGCCGCACGACCGAGCACCGTACCTACGCGCCGGTGCTTCGCCCCGAACCGACCGGCTCCTCGGCGGTCACCTGGGGCGAACTCGTCGAGGCCGGCTACCTCGCCGGCTATCGACGGACCCTGGGAGTACGGCTGGCTCGGCTCCGCGACTTCATCGCGCTCCTTCGTGACGAACTTGCGGTCCCCTACCCACTCGCGACGGCCAAACCGTGGGTCGGACCCGGTCGACGGCTGCTGATGGAGGCCGGCGACCGGGTGAATCTCGACCCCGAGCTGCGACCCGGCCTGATCGAGCCGACGTCGGGGCAGGGCGTCCTCACGGGAATCGGCGAGCGATTCCTCGCCAGGGTCGAGTTCGAGCCGCCCGACTCACCCGACGGTGAGGTCGCCCGCATCCGGCCGTGGGGGCGTCAGGGGATCGTCGTGATCGATCCGCTCGTTCGGTTCGGCGTCCCCAGCGTGCGCGGCATCTCCACCGGGGTGCTGGCCGAGAAGTGCGCAGCGGGCGAGACGATCGAAGCGCTTGCCGACGACTACGGCCTCCGGATCGACGATGTCGTGGCCGCCATCGACTACGAGCGCACCGACTGGCCGCTGCAGCTGGTCGCCGCATAGTCGTCGGTGCGAACGACACGCTTCTACGTCGACGCCGACCTGCTCGCGCTCGGCAAAGCCCTCGTGTCCGCTCGCTACGACGTCACCTATCCAGGCGATCCGGGTGACCCTCGCCGGCAGCGGCCGCCGTGCATCGTCACCGACCCTTCGCTGCCCGACCCGGAGTGGATCCCGACGGTGGCCGCCGAAGGCCTGGTCGTCCTGTCCCGGGATCGCCGCATCGGCCGCAGTCCCGCCGAGATCGACGCCGTACGTCGAGAGGGTCTGCGCGTCGTGTTCATCGACGCACGTCGGGACCCGACCACCTGGGGCGAGCTCGGTGTCGTCGTGCACCAGTGGAACTCCATCGCGGGGCTTCATGAGAAAGACGGACCGCTCCTGACGATCGCGACGAAGACCACGTTCCGGGAAGTCGATCCGTCCGGCTGACTCACGGCCCCTCAGACTCTCCTGCCGTCCGCTGACCGCCTCCCACCCTCGACAGCATCGACCATTACGCTCCCGGCCCGTGCAACGAGGACGCAACACAAAGCGAGTCCTGGCCCTCGGTCTCAGCTTGGCGTTGGTGGCGCCAGCGTGCTCGGACGACCCGGCGAACCAGACCGCGAGCGACGACACCGTCGAGCAGGCCGAGACGGGCACCGACGCAAGCACCACAACCTCCGAGCCGCCCACCGACACCACCGCACCCGACACCGCCGCCACCGAACCCGAGTGCGACGGGTCGGTCGAGTCGCCCGACACCCGGTACATCGTCGACGACTGCGGTCGGGTCGTCATCCTCCGGGGCGTGAACGTCGAGTCGTCGAGCAAGGGCGGCTCCCAGGACGACGAGCACCTGCCGCAGTCGGGGCTCGAGCTCCAGGACCGCCTGCACGACTGGGGCTGGAACACCGTCCGCTTCCTGATGGCCTGGGGCGCGGTCGAGCCCGAGCCCGACACCTACGACGACGCCTACCTCGACGACGTCGAGACCTGGCTGGACTGGTACGCCGAGAACGACATCCACGTCGTGCTCGACTTCCACCAGGACCTCTACGGCTGGAAGGTGGGCGGCAACGGCGCCCCCGACTGGGCCGTGTTCACCGACGGGCTCGAGTTCGTCGGCGCCACCGGCGACGGACCCTGGTACCTGGCCGCCACCGACCCCGCCACCCAGGCCGCCTACCAGAACTTCTGGGACCCCGAGCGGGGCCATCCCGAGCTCCAGGAGCACTACTGGCGAGCCTGGCAGCACGTCGTCGAGCGGTTCGCCGACCACCCGGCGGTGACCGGCTACGACCTGATGAACGAGCCGGTCTTCGCCAACGGCGACCTCGCCGCCACCCTCGCCAACGCCCCGGCCGCCGCGGCGGGCGAGTTCGACAACCCCAACCTGAACGACTTCATGGCCGACGGCATCGCCGCGGTCCGCGAGGTCGATCCCGACGGCTGGATCTTCCTCGAGCCCACCTCGCTCCTCAACGCGTTCCCCTACCCGGGCGACCTCGACCCCGAGCGCCTGGTCGACCCCCGCGACGGCCCCTCCCGCCTGGTGTACGCCGGCCACCTCTACGAGTTCTCGACCCACGACGGCCTCGGCTACCCGCCCGACAGTCCCTACGTGGCCGACTGGGAGCGCATGCGCTCGGAAGAGGCGGCCGCCCTGGACGCGGCCCTGTGGTTCGGCGAATGGGGCGGCCCGGCCGACCAGGACCGCTTCGACACCTACGTCGCCGACGTCATGGCCATGGCCGACCGCCAGCACGCCGGCTGGGCCTACTGGAGCTGGGACCCGGGCGGATGGGGCCCGCTCACCGGCGACCACGACGTCTCGGCCAACGGCGAACTGCTCTTCCGGGTGCAACCCGCCGCCATCGCCGGCACCCCGGTCGACTTCGCCTGGGACGCCGCCGACCGCACCTTCACCATGACCTGGACCGAACGCGACGACGCGGTCGGCCCGACCATCATCACCGTCCCCGCCACCCTCTACCCCGACGGCATCGACGTCACCATGACCGACGACGACGGCGCCTGGAGCCACGACTGGGACCAGGAGCGGAGCCGGCTCGACCATCGACGCCGACCGCACCGCCGACGAGCACACCCTCACCATCACCCGGGCGTGACCGGGCCCACGGGGGAATGCGAGTGGCCTGAGCAACGAGAGGAGAACGACCGATGACGACCCACCACTTTCGGTCGCACCCGCGAAAGCATCCCGCTGTTCGTGACCGGCGAACGGGGACCCGGAGGGTTCCCGCCGCCGGTGAACGACCCCCGCAGCCTCGGGAAGGATCGTGGCACCGACCTTCGTGAGCTCGTCGGTCTCTCGTAGGGCGACGACGCTGCCGTCGGCTGGCCCAGGGGCAGAGCACTATCCTCGCTCCACCGGGGGGGTGGTGGGCCCCAACCGGGCCATCCAGCCATCCGCCGGGAATCGATGCCGGGAGAGGGACGGGCATGGGCGCAGCGAGACGGGTCTCCGAACCCTTGCAGGTCGAGCGGCTCGACAACGGCGACCGCATGCTGCTGCGGGATCTCGTGATCGATCTCGACGTGGATCTCCGCCTCGGCGATGGCACGTTCGAGGGGTTCTCGAGGTCGGCCGACGGCACCACCGTGGTCACGGTGCCGAAGGGTTTCACGACGGACTTCTCGTCGGTCCCCGCCTTCGCCCGTGCGTTGTACCGCTTCGACTCGGTGGACCTCGCCGGGTGCTGCCACGACTACGCCTACTACGTCGGCGTGCCCCGGTCGGCGGCCGACGAGATCTGGCGACTCGTGGCCATCTCGGGCACCCGTCACGTGAGCGAGTTCCGCGGTCGCCTGGGCTGGATCGCCCTGCGTCTCGGCGGCTGCCTTTCGTACCGGTCACACGCCGAGCGCCGACGAGCGCGCGAAGCCGGATCCGGCGCCCCGTCGCCGGGGTAGCACCTCGCTCGCACCCCCCGGCTCAGCCGCGGCTGCGGAGCTGGTAGGTGTTGCGGAACTGGTCCTGCACGACGGTCGCGATCCCGTCGATGTCCTCGACCATGAGCTCCTCTCTGCCCTCGTCACCGACGCGACAACTCCGCCCCGTCCTTCGCGCGGAGTAGAAGCGAAGATCAGACGATCTGACGGTGGTTCCGACGCCCAGACCGTGGGGCCGTGCGAGACTGGTGTGCGGGGACGGGCTGACCGGTCAGCGTGAGGGGAGCACGATGCAGGGGATTGTCCAGCTCGGGTTCGGGGCTCCTGTCGATGTGCTGGCGCTTCGGGATGTCGATCGGCCTGTGGTCGACGACGACGGCGTGCTGATTCACGTCCACGCCGCGTCGATCCATGTCGGGGATGTGTATGGCATCCGAGGGTCTCCCGAAGTCGATGCGTCCGATCTTCCGCTCGATGCGCGGGCCGAACGGCGTCGTCGGATCGGATGTCGCCGGAACGGTCGAGGCCGTCGGCAGGAAGGTGACACGGCTCCAGCCGGGTGATGTGGTCTTCGGTACGGCCAAGGGTGGATTCGCCGAGTACGCAGCGGCCAAGGCGGACGTTGTGGCGTCGAAGCCGGACAACCTCACGTTCGTGCAAGCTTCAGCGATCGGCGTCTCGGCGTTCACGGCCCTCCAGGCACTCCGGCACCAGGGAGACCTCCAAGCGGGGCAGAGCGTGCTGGTCACCGGAGCATCCGGTGGCGTGGGAACCTTCGCCGTGCAGATCGCCGCGTCGATGGGCGCGCACGTCACCGGTGTGTGCAGCACACGGAACATCGACATGGTTCGCTCGCTCGGCGCCGACGAGGTCATCGACTACACCCGGGAGGACTACACCCAGGGCGGCGCCAGATACGACCTGATCCTCGACAACGTCGGGAACCACTCGCTGAAGGACACCAGGCGTGCACTCGAGCCCGGCGGAACCCTCATCCCCAATGGGGCGGGGGCTCCGGAAGGCTGGTTCGGCGGTCTCGGCCGTCCGCTGAAGTCGGCCATCGTCTCGCTGTTCGTCAAACAGCAAGGGCGCGGGTTCGTTTCGTCGGCGAACCAGCAGGACCTCGCCACACTCACCGAGCTCGCCGCAGCGGGCACGATCACGCCGGTCATCGACCGGACCTATCCCCTCGAGGAGGGCATCCAAGCCATCAGTCATGTCGGAGAAGGGCATGCCCAGGGCACGACCGTGATCACGGTGGACGAGCGGTGAACGACGCCAATCGGGCCTGGGTGGACGCCATCGACCGCCTCCTACCCGACCACTAGCGACCACCGGCGACTGACCCACCACCACCAACCGATCGGGGACGGCCATGGGCCGCAACATCCTGTTCATCACCACCGACCAGCAGCGCTACGACTCGCTGGGGTGCAACGGCGGGCCGGTGGCCCGCACACCGGTGGCCGACCGGCTCGCCGCCGACGGCATCAACTTCCACCGGGCGTACAACCAGAACACGGTGTGCATGCCGGCCCGTTCGACCATGCTGACCGGACAGTACGTGCGCACCCACGGGGCGGCGGCCAACGGAATCCCTCTTCCGGAGGACGCGCCCTCGATCGCCGCCCACCTGCGCCAAGCCGGCGGGTACCGGACGGCGCTGCTGGGCAAGGCCCACTTCGAGCCGGCGTTCGACCTCGAGCGCCGGTACGAGGAGAACCGCCGCTGGCAGGACGGCGAGACCGGGGACTGGCGGGGCTTCGACACCTCGATCCAGGCCGCCCACGTCGGCTCGTTCGGCGGCAACCCGGTCCAGCACTACGGCATGTGGCTGCAGGACCGGCACCCGGAGTGGCTGACCAGCTTCGCGCCGCTGCTCGGTGCGCTCCCCGGGGGCGACACCGGTGCGCCCGAGACCATGAACAACCCGATCCCGCGCGAGCTGTACCACACCGACTGGGTGGCCGATCTGGCCATCACCGAGCTCGACACCTACCGCGACGGGGACGACTGGTTCATCTGGTTGAGCTTCCCCGACCCCCACCACCCGTGGGACCCACCCGACAGCGAGCTGGGCCGGGTGCGCTGGCAGGACCTCGACCTCCCGCCCGGCCACCCCGGCAGCGACGACAGGATCGTGGAGGTCCTGGCCCAGAAGCCCGCCCACTGGCTGGGCTGCTGGGAGGGCACCTACGTCAACCAGGAGGGTGGCCCGTTCACCTACCGCCCCCAGAACCTGACCCACGACAACATCCGCGAGATCAACGCCAAGACCCACGTGATGAACGAGCTCATCGACGAGGCCTGCGGCCGGGTCCTCGACCACCTCGGCGCCAAGGGCTGGCTGGCCGACACCGACGTGTTCTTCACCACCGACCACGGCGAGATGCAGGGCGACTACGGGTTCATCTACAAGGGCCCCTACCACGTCGACTCGCTCATGCGGCTGCCGATGGTCTGGCGGCCCGCCCCCTCGGCGGGGGTGGCGCCGGCCGAGGTGACCGACCCGGTCGGCCAGCTCGACCTGGCCCCCACGTTCTGTGAGATCGCCGGCGTGCCGATCCCCGAGTGGATCGAGGGCACGCCCCTGCCGACCGCCGACGGCCAGGGTGTCCACGAGCGGGTGCTGTGCGAGTGGGACAGCCAGTTCCCCGCCTACGGCATGCACCTGCGGTCGATCTACCGCGACGGCTGGCTCTGCACCGCCTACGAACCCTCCACCGCCGGCCGGCCCAACGGCCTCGAGAAGGACACCTTCGCCCAGCGGGTGTTCGGCGACGCGCTCATGACGCCCATCGCCATCCAGTACGAGGGCACCGAGGGCGAGCTCTACGACATGGAGGCCGACCCCCACCAGTGGCACAACCTCTGGGACGACCCGGCCTACCGGGCCCTGCGCGACGACCTGGTCGCCGACCTCTACGACTCGCTGCCCAGGCACTTCAATCGCCGCGACGTCGAAGCCGTCACCTGACCGCGCCGACTTCCCGCCCGCACACCCCGCTCGACCAACCAGAGGACACCCCATGGCCCCCGAGCTCGACCTGCTGACCTTCCCCATCCCCGGCCTGGTCGGCGCCATGGCCCAGATGTTCGAGGGGGCGGGTTGGGACGGGCTGTACCTGGCCATCGCCTCCGTACAGGCCGCCTCGGGCGGCCGAGCGGTGCTGGGCATCGGGCGGGGCGACTCGTCGCTCAGCCGCCGGTGCCCATCGACGTCGCCGCGACCGGACCGAGGGTCACCGCCATCGCCGCCCGCCACGCCGACCGGGTCACGTTCGCCGTCGGCGCCGACCCGGCCCGGCTCCGCGACGCCATCTCGCTGGTGCGGTCCGAGCGTGAGGACGCCGGACTCGACCCGGCCGGCATCTCGGTCGGCGCCTATGTCAACGCCGTGGCCCACCCCGACGTCGAGGTGGCCCGGGCCATCGCCCGGGGCAGCACCGCCTCGTTCGCACACTTCTCGGGGATGCCCGGTGCGCCCCGCACCGACGGCCCCGACGCGGCGGTGTTCGAGGCGGTCGGAAGGGACTACGACATGGCCGGCCACGCCACCGCCGGCACGCCCCACGCGGCCGCGCTGCCCGACGAGTTCATCGACCGGTTCGCGGTCGCCGGACCGAGCGAGCACTGCGTCACCCGCCTCTCCGAGCTGGTCGAAGCCGGGGCCGAGCGCCTCGTGCTGGTGCCCGGGTCGCGCGACGCCGACCAGGGCGAGCTGGTCGCCAGCATGGGACGGCTGGCGACCGAGGTCCTCCCCCGGCTCCGATGATGGCGCCGCCGGTCGACCCGCCACCTCGCCCGCATCACCCCCGATCCGACCCGGTCCCGGTGGCGGCTGCGCCCGCACCCCGCGGAATCGTGGACATCCTCGCGTCCTACGTGGTGGATCCCCGCGCGTACAGGTGGCCCAGGGAGCAGTAGGGCCCTCGCATCGCCGTCGTGACGACGACGCACCGAGAGGCCCAAGGGATCGAACTCCTATCCCCGGCGGTGAGATTCCCAAACGGCCGTTCCGCCGGGTACAGAGCTACGGCGAGGACCCGCCCGCAGGGCTCCCGGACCGCCCCTGTCGTCGGTGAGCCGAACGCTCTCGGGCTCGGTGAGCTCCTCGTCCGTGAGCGTGACACCTTGACCGTTCGAGCTCCCGTCTTGCTCGAGCCTCGCGGTGAGCAGAGGGTGCCGAGGAAGGTCGTGGGGAGCTGCTGCGCCGACGATTTCGCTCGATGAGGAAGCCCACCAGCGCTCCGCACAGCACCACAACTCCCGCGACGACCAGCCCGAATGAGATGAGGAGAGATGCAATGATGCCGCCCGTGCCAGGATCCCCGAAGGCGAGGTCCGAGTTCTGGGCCATTCGCGCCCCGATGACGAACGCCAGGATGCCCGCAACGAGGCATCCCAGCCCGACTCCTACGCCGACACGCGGTTTGGTGATCGCCTCGATCGCTACGGCAACTATGGCGAAAACGGCCAGACAGAAGACCAACACCTCCACGGCGGTCCACCTCCGATCCAACGGTCGGTCCACCAGGATTCATGGTCGCAAGGACGGCTCCCGCGTGGTAGAGGCCAAAGACATCCCGCTCGCGTTCCTCCATCCCGAGTCAGGTCCGGCCCGCATCGTCCCGGCCTGAGCAGCGGATCGGGTTCAGCGCCAAGAGGCGTCGTGGGCTCGAAGCGGATCGCTCAGGAGGCACTGTGGAGTTCGCGGATCTCGGGCGGTCCATCGCCCAGAAGATGGGGCTCATCGCGCCGGCCGACGTCGGAAGGTTCCACTCGATCCCGTCCAAGGACATCGCCCTCGGTGACGTACGGCTCCTGCACTCGACCACACGCTCCCTGCTGATCCAGCGGCGGGACGAGGCGATCGACGTCGCCGATCAACTCGCCGCCGACCGAGCGAGGTGGAGCCTGGTCACCATCCGCGACGACGGCACGGTCTGATGGCTCGGACCCCGGACTTCCTCTCGTTGGCCGGCACCATCGAGGTTCCCGCCGCCGCCCGAAACGTCGCGTGGGATGAGGTGATCCGGCGGACCCGCGAGAAGCGAGCCGCAACCCGCCGGTGAGTGCGTTCGTCGACACCAACGTCATCGTGCGCCACCTCACGGGCGCACCGCCCGAGCTGGCCTTACGCCGCGTCGGCCTACCTCGTGGCCTGCGCAGAGACCACCGGCGTGAACCGGTTTGCCTCGTTCGACCGGACCATCGACCGGGTCACCACCATCGACCGGATCGAACCACCCGAGGTGTGACCGTCGTAGCCAGGAGAACGTTCGCACCAGGAACCGCGACGTATCAGACGAACGGGGAGCAAGCGCCCGATGATGGCGGGCCGGAGTCCCTCCCCTGTCAGCACCAACCCCGATCCACATCAGGTCCTTCGACTCTGGCCGAAGCGTCCTCCCGACACGACGCTCGACAGAGAGAGGCCTTGCGCGTTGCAGAAGGCCTGAACAGGAGTTGGACACGATGATGGCAAACAGGTTGTTCCGGACGTTGGCAGGAGTCATGGCGGTGGCGGCCGTCGCGTACGGCTGGTGGCTGCGTACCAACACCAAGGACCGCCAAGAATCGACGACCCGCACGGAGACCGCCGAGCCGATCGCCGCTTGAGACCGCCGGTGGCAGGTGGTCAGTTCGCCGGGCGCGGCACCGCACCACCCGTGACCTACGCCGACCTCCTCCGGAAGCGCTTCCCCGGCCTGGACCCGCAGGTCGATCCGGCCGACGTCGAGTCCACCCTGGTCTGGGAGATCGCCGACTACCAGCCCGGTACCTACCGCGAGGGGTCCACCGAGAAGCGCAGGTTCTGGAAGCGGTTCGGGAGCGAACCCGCTCGGGCCTGAGGGCTCACCGGAATCGATCGACCGTCACGAACGCTCCGGGACGGGACGGTGGAGATTCACCGGTACCCCGAGCTGCTCGCCCGACGGCTGCCCCGCGGCGCTCGAGCCGAGCCCGCTCGCCGAGGTCGTCGCAGCGGCCAGCGGCTGAGCTTCGCCCCTCCCCCAAGACCCCTGTGCTCGTCCTACCGAACGAGCGTCACCAGCTCGGCCATCGCGTCACGCAGGTGAGGCACGAGGGTGTCCGGACCTCCGACGACATCGGGGTCGACGGTGATGCCGACGCCCAGACCATCGATGTAGGACAGGACGCCGATGATGAGCGCGACGATTCCCGACCACGTTGATGAACGGGTGCAGCCCCAGCATGGGAGATTCCCAGAGGAAGAGGGGTTCCCGGGAACCGGGGATGTTCGAGACGGCCAGATTCACCAGCGGCTGGTGCGCGAGCAGGGGCGGAACGAGACCGCGCAGCACCGGTGGGGGCACGACATCGGCGATCGAGAACAGATGGGGCATGAACGACCGCATCACCGAGGGAGTGACCGCGTGCATCCGGGAATGGAGCAGCCTGACCCGCTCCAACGGCTCGTCGACGCCCACGGGCAGCGCCACGCTCCGGATCGAGAAGCGGTTACCCAACGTCGAAGGATCCGACGCCGGGTCACCGATCGGGATCAGGGCCTGCGGCTCCCCGCCCGCCGGATCGACGGACCCGGCTTCGGTGTGACGACGGAGCGCGCCGGTGACGATCGCGAGCACGACGTCGTTGACCGTCGCGCCGCATGCCTCCTTGACCGCCACGACGTCGGCCATGGGGATCGTGTCCCACGCGAACGCTCGGCGCGACCCGACGCGCCCGGTGAACGGGAGCCGCGGTGCGGTCGCGGGCGGGCCGTGTCCGATCGCGCCGACCACACGAGCGGCGAGACGGGTGTTCGCCACGATCCGTCGGGGATCGGCCAGGGTCCGGGTGATCTCGGCCGCGAGATCGACTTGTCGACGCGTGCGTTCGACCAGGGCTCTCGCCGTCAGGTCCAGGGGGCCTGGTGTCGGCTCGGGGGACCAGCCGTGCCGTGCGTCGGTCCGGGCCGGCCGGGGGACCGGATCGAGCAGCAGGGTCGCCGCGGCGTGGAGCGCAATCCCGTCGGCCATGACGTGATGGGCACGGAAGACGACGGCGATCCGCTCGTCGGCCCCCACCCCGCTCGTGGTCCCGCCATCGACTCCCTCGACGAAATGGATGTCCCACAGGGGGTGGGCGAGATCCATCGGCTCGCCGAGGAGTCGGTCCATGAACGAGCGGAGCGCATCCGGCCCGCCCGACCCCGGGAGCCGGACCAGCTTGCAGTGACGCTCGATGGCGAAGTCGGTGTCATCGACCCACATGGGCGCGGCAACATTCCCGAGTACCGGCGCGATCCGTTGCCGAAACCGGGGAAGTGCGCCCAACCGGGACGCTGCGTGGGAGCGCAGCGCCGCGTCGCGGATCCGCCCCCGACCGTCCCGGAACGGTGCCGCCCGGAAGAAGCACAGCGCGCCGATCTGCAACTGCGTGCCTCGAGCCTCCGCGCACAACAGCGCAGCATCCTCGGCCGTGAGTGCTTCGATCATCTGGCCCCTGGGAACGTCCGCTCCGTCGCCGGATCGCCCGGCGGTCATCATGACGCGAGACGGTGCGACAGGGGAAACGCCATGGGAGCGGACACGGGAGCTCGCCGGCGCGGGCTACGAGCCTGTCGAGTCCGTCCCCTGCTGAAGGTCATCCAGATCCCTGATCAGGTCTCGACCGCGATGGAAGTGACGCTCCATGATCAGACGGAGTGCGTCGTAGGCGGCCGTGAGGTCGTCCGGATCCGCTGCATCCAGCAGGTACCGGAGATCGGCAATGTCCTGAGGTCGAGCCCGGTCGTCCCGAGCCAGGACCTTGACGGCGATGAGATGGGCCAACGTGATGACGGGAACGAACAAGCCCGGGAGCACCTCGAGCTCCTCGGCCGCAGCGGCGATCTCCGGCTCGATGCCCGACGAAGCGAACAGGAGATCCAGCAGTGAGCCATCCCTGAGGCGCAACCTCGCCGTCGCCAGTCGCCCGACCGCCTCCTGCTCGACGGTCGCCAACAACTCGTGGCCTTCGGCGATCAGCGCTCCGACGAAGGCCTCCGCCTCAGCGTCGTCGCTGACAGCCACCACCAGGTCGATGTCGCGCGTGAAGCGGGGCTCGGTGCGAACCGAGACGGCAAATCCGCCGACGAGCGCGATTTCGACTCCCTGGCGCTGCGCCTGGTCCGACACCAGCCGGCACGCGGCCCCGAGGTCGCTCAAGGAAAGGAGCCGTCGACGACGCGACCCGGAGCGTCCATCGGTCGATCGCGCAACCATGCATCCAGGCGTTCGGCGATCTGCTCCTCCGACTCACCGACGTGGCGGCGGCGGAGATTCTGGCGCATCAGTGCGATGCCGTCCTCGGCGAGCTGCAACGCCTTGCGGAAGCGCTCGGAAGACGCTGAATCCGACATCGTTCCATTCTACCGACCCGGGGAGTGCGCCCTCGTCGACGAAGCACTCCCTCACCATCACGCCGGCGTAGCGCCGGTGCGTTCTTTGGGCAACCAACCCACGCATATGCGGGTATCTGCCCAAAGTTCGGCCCGGTGCTCAGCGCCGACGGCGCGCCGTTACGGGGACGGTGACCGCTCGACGGAGAGTGTGCACGCCGGCGGGGGCTCGGACTCCGTCGACTCGACGAGGCTCTCCGCCCCGAGGGTCAGGTCGACGGACTCGCGCGCGGAGATCACCAGCTCGGCCTCACAAATCCGGATCTCACCGGATGGTTCGGCCAACTCCACCTTCAGGACGTACGAGCGGGGGCCCAGCGAGCTCTCCTCACTGGTCATCGAGGCCCCGGTGACCTGCTCGGATCGGCTGAAGTAGAACGTCGGTGAACCGTCGAGGTCGGCGGAGAAGGCTTCGGCCCGGAGCCTCCATCCCTGGACCTCGTCGGGCAGGTTCACCACCGTCAGGACGGCCACACCGGAGTCGTCCTCCGACCGACACGCCCCCATACCAACCGCGGCCACGACCACCAGCACGACGACGGCCAATCCGGTCAGCCGGTCGACCACCGTCCTCGAACCCGAAGCTCTCATCGTGATCACCACCCGTCGCGTCCACGATGGCGGCCGCCCCGGCCGAGGGACAGGGCCCAAGGTCCCGCGCCGGCGATCGCGCGTCGTCGCCACCGGAGCCTCGGGCCTCGGTGCGGGCCAGCCCCTCGAGTCGACCGGCTCCCGTGGTGGTGCAGTCTCCTGTCCCGACACGCTGTCGTTGCGACGTGCGGGCTTCGCCGTGGGGTGGGAGGCTCGGCCCGTGACGGCGCGGACCCGCTCGACCTCGTTCTTCGACCGGCTGGCGCTCGCCTACGACCAGCGGGGCCTGCAACGGTTCGCCTACCGGCCGACCCACGACGCCGTCATCGCACAGCTCGATGGCGTCCGGCCGTCGAGAATCGTCGATCTGGGCTGTGGCACCGGTCAGCTGACCCGACGGCTGATCGAGCGCTTCCCCGACGCCACCGTCGTCGCCGTCGATCTCTCCCCCGGCATGCTGGCCAGAGCGGCCGACCGCCTGGACCCACTCGGATCCGAGTCCCCGGCGATCGTCCGAGCCGATGCCCAGCGCCTGCCCTTCGCTCCGGCGTCGATCGACACGGTGGTCTGCACCGAGTCGTTCCACTGGTACCGCGACCAGGCCGGGGTCCTCGGCGGGCTCGCCGACCTGCTCCGCCCCGGTGGCCGGCTGCTCATCGCGTCCGTTGCGATGGTGACGAGGCTGGGTGACGAGCTGGTGCGGCGTGCGACCACGCTGGGCGGCCAGCCGGTCCGGGCCCTCCCTCCGGTCCGGATGCGCCGCCTGCTCGACGCGGCCGGATTCGAGGTGGAATCCCAGCGGCGGCTCGCTCGGTTCGGCGCGGGCGGATGGACGGTCTTGACCACAGCCCGACGGCGCCGACGCCGGAACACGACCGACGCCGACGCAGTCCCGCACCAGTGACCCGGCGATCGGGAGCGACACCGAGGTGGCCTTCGAGGCGATCCCGCTGCTCCCTCGTCACCCATCACGGTCAGGAACGGTGTCGCCCATGCCGCCCATCGGCACTCCCGGAGGCACAGCAGACGACCTCGGCGCGAGGACACAGCGGCCACCGCCCGCACCACGATGGCCACCGCGAAGACCAGTCGCGGTGAGCGCAACGTGTCGGAGATCGCGCGCTTCCCCGTACTGCAGGACCACGACATGGACGGCGGCGAGCGCAAAGGTCGCATAGATGAGCCGATGCAGCCGCTTCCAGTTCGCCGCACCGCGCCGGCGCAGCGACGCGTTGCTCGAGGTCAGAACGAGCGGGACCAGGGTCAAAGCGGCGAGCAGTCCGATCCAGTAGCCAACCGTGAACTCGTCGAGGGCCCGCCCATCGATCCCGGGGACGACGGACTCGAAGGGAGTCCACACCCGCCAGCCGCTCGAATGGATCGCAAGCCCCCCAGGGATGTGCGCCGCAACGAGCACCGCGCTCCAGACGCCGGTCGCCCGGCGCCAGGGCAGGTGGGCGGGAGTCGTTCGACCCCGCAGGGTCCGGAGCGGACGGATCGACAGGGTCACGACGAGCTGATCGGGGCGCCCCCAGTCCTCGGTCGAGAGCTCGGTCAGGGCGATGATGAGGAGAACGGCGCAGACGCTCGAGCGCGCGAAGCCGGATCCCGCGCCCCGTCGCCCGGGTAGCACCTCGCACCCCTTCCGCCGGATTCAGGCCCGGCGCTCACCCGAGCGGGAACGTGTACGGTCCCGGCAGGGGTGCCACGGTGGCACGACCGACGACACAAGAGGGGGACCACATGGCGAGGTATCTGGTGAAGGGCAACTACGTGGGTGAAGGCGTGCTGGGGCTCATGCAGGAGGGCGGTACCCGTCGTCGGGACGCGGTCAAGGCGGCGCTCGAGTCCGTCGGTGGTTCGTTGGAGAGCTTCGACTACGCGTTCGGCGACACCGACGTGTACGGGGTGTGCGAGTTCCCCGACGAGGCCAGCGCCACGTCGTTCTCGCTGATGGTCAACGCGTCGGGTGCCGTCACCGTGTCGATGACGCCCCTGATGACGCCCGAAGACCTCGACGCGGCCGCAGCGAAGACACCCACCTACCGCCCGCCCGGGACCTGATCCCGGAGGGCTGCCGCCCGGGCCACATACGACCTCGACCCCGACGGCGATGGCGGGGTAGAACCTGAGCGCATCGGGCATGGCCACGTTCGGGTCCAACGCGCCGAAAGACGGCTCGAACACCGACCGACACCGAGCGACACCAGACACTGAGCAGCAAACCTGCGATCGCAACGGATCGGTCGAGTACACAGGGGTCGGTGGACGGCTCGTTCCCCGCTCGAGTCGGTGACGCCGCGTCAGGCAACCGGCGGCCCGCCGTCGACGTGGCCCGGATCCTGGCCCTGACCCTCGTGGTCCTGGGCCACCTCACGATCGCGGTCGTCGACCTCGATGCCCAAGGGGACGTCCGGGGCACCAATCTGCTCACGCTCGAGCCGACGTGGCGGTGGATGGCGATGCTGGCACCCATGCCCGTGTTCTTCGCTGCTGCGGGGTGGGCCAACAGCAGGGCCGATCTGCGATCGTCGGCCCGCCGTCTGGCCGCCGTCGTGGGGACTGCGGCCGTGGTCGTGGTCGCGTGGTCCTCGATCGTCGCGGTCACCTGGACGGTCGGCGGCAACGAGACCCTGGTCGGACGCGGCGCGAGGATCGCCACCCAGCCGCTGTGGTTTCTCGCCGCCTATGTCCCCCTGGCGGCGATGGGACGGCACGTCGCGTCCCTGGCCCGGAACCACATGCGTCGGGTTGTCGTCGTGGTGGTGGTCGCACTGGTCGGCCTGGACCTGGCCCGGTTCGGCGGTGACGCGCCGGCGTGGATCGGCTGGGCCTGCTTCCCATTGGCGTGGGGGCTGCCCTGGTTGCTCGGAACATGGTGGCGTGACCGGGTCGAGCGAGGACACCTGAACGAGCGGCGGGCCGGACTGGCGCTCATCGCGGCAGGAACCCTGGCAGCGGCGGGCCTGGTGGCATGGGCCGGCTATTCGGTCGCCCTCATCGACACCGGTGGTGATGCTCGGTCGAACACGACCCCACCCGGCCTGTACACGGCCGCGGCGGGGGTGGCTCAGGTAGGCCTGCTGCTCGTGGGCGCCAGCTGGCTGGACCGGCTCGGACGGGTCCATCGTCGCTGGTGGGACGCGGCGGGGAGCGTCGCGATCGGGGTGTACGTGTGGCACCTGACCGCCCTGTCATTGATGGTCGGCCTGGTCGTGGTCGGTCTGCCCGCCCCCGACCGACTCACCGTGGCTTGGTGGGTCACCCGACCGCTGTGGTGGGCCGGGGTCCTCGGCCTCACCGCGCTGCTGGTGGCGGCGACCGCCGCCGGGCGGACCCGTCTGCGGCGGCTGGGCCGGCCCCGACCGGACGCACACACCGGTCGCCTGGCCCTGGGTGTGGTGGTGGCGGCGACCGGGTCCGCCCTCGTGGGCCTCGAAGGCCCGCGCGACCTCACCCTGGCGGCGGCCTGCACGGTCGCGTTCCTGGCCGCCTACCGGCTGCTGCGGGTCGCCCGGATGGCGAACCCGACGGAGCTGCCCTGAGTACTGGCGAGTTGGAACGTCGACATCTGCCGAGCCGGTTCGTGCCGTGCCGGTCGAGGTGATGGGATTTGCGAGTCGTTCACGACCGAGCCCTGACGCTGTGCTCGTCCTACCGAACGAGCGTCACCAGTTCGGCCATCGCATCGCGCCGGTGAGGGACGAGGGTGTCCGGACCCGCGACGACATCGGGGTCGACGGTGATTCCGACGCCCAGACCATCGATGGAGGACAGAACGCTGATGATGAGCGCGACGTTCCCGACGACGGTGATGAACGGGTGCAGCCCCAGCATTGGGGGATTCCCAGAGGAAGAGGGGTTCCCGGGAACCGGGGATGTTCGAGACGGCCGGATTCACCAGCGGCTGGTGCGCGATCGGTGGTCGATCCAGCCGGGACGCGTCGCCGAGCATGGGCGGCGCCTTCTCCGATCTCACGTCTCTGCGAGGACAGGCCGTTCGACGACATCGATGCCGGAGTAGGGGCCCGCCAGGCCGGACCGGTGGCCTGCGTGTGCAGCGGTCGACGCACTCGAGCATTCCGAGACGCCCGCGCTCCGGCGCCGGGGGTCGTCCGCGTGGGCGAGCGGTCCACCGCCGTGTCACGCTCGGGTCATCGTCGTCGACGACACCTTCGAGCAAGGAGGTCGGTTGACATGAGCGATCAGCCGCCACCGCAGCAACCCCCGGTCCCCCAGCAACCCCCGGGCGACGGCGGAGCTCAACCATCGGACGGTGTGAGCATCAAGCGCACCACGCTCTACGCCATCATCGGCGTCCTGTTCCTGCTGCTCGCGGGGCTTGCGTACGTGCTCCTCACGGGCGACGACGGGGACGACGAGTTCACCCAGGCCGCAGGCGAGGTGTTCCTCGAACCGGCCAACGCCGTCGGACCCGATCCCTTCACCGAAGAGGTCGAGACCACCGAGGTCGACCCGGACCAGATGGTCACCCCGAGCACCACGACCACGACCGGGCCCACCAGCACCACCGCGACCCCCGGTACCGCCCCGCCACCGGGGGTCGCCGCCATCCCCACCCAGATCGGTTCGACGCCCGGCCTCTACGGCGGCACGCAGGACCGGAGCCGCTGCGACCCGCAGCAGATGAAGGCCTTCCTCCTGGCCAACCCGGACAAGGCGGCCGCCTGGGTGGCCGCGCTCAACACCGACCCGACCCTGCGATGGGCCGGCGGCACCAGCCTCACGGTCGGCGACATCGGCGCGTACATCGACGAGTTGACCCCCATCACGCTCATCAGCGACACCCGCGTGACCAACTACGGCTTCAGCAACGGCCGGCCCACGCCGCGCCAGTCCGTGCTCCAGGCCGGGACCGCGGTGCTGGTCGACCGGTACGGCGTTCCCCGGGCGAAGTGCAACTGCGGCAACCCGCTCACCACCCCGACCGCGGTCAGCGGCACCGTCATCTACACCGGGGACCCCTGGCCGACCTTCCAACCCACCACCGTCGTGGTCGTCCAGGAGACCACGGTGATCATCGACGTGTTCATCCTGGTCAACATCCAGACCGGTGGCGTGTTCACCCGCCCGGCCACCACGACCGGGGGTCAGGATGCGACCCAGACCCCGGGGACCACCCCACCCCAGACGACCCCGACCACCCAGCCGCCTGCGACGGCGCCTCCCACGACCGCTCCCCCGGCGACGGCCCCTCCCCAGACCGTGCTGACCGGCGACTTCTGCCAGGCCGTCCAGCAGTACGACCAACAGGCCGACCAGTTCAATACGGAGAGCGAGCAGGGCATCGACGAGTTCACCGCGTGGTTGAGGGCCGCCTTCCTCGACCTCCAGCGACTCGCGCCCGACGAGCTCCAGGCCGACATCGCGCTGTTCCTCGCCGCGGTCGAGCGAGGTCCCGAGGCCCTCTTCCTCGATGACCCGCAACTCGAGGCGGCCGGCGAGCGCTTCGAGGAGTACGTCCGCACCGTGTGCGGCTACGACCCCGACGCGAACTAGGGGTCGTGCCCTCGGGGTGAGAGGGTCGGGTGTATCGGTGCGTGATGCCGAGCGCTACGGCTCAGGCCCGGCACACTCCCGTGTCGTAGGCGATCGGCTCGCCGAGGTCATCGACACCACTCCAGATGCCGAAGCTCCGGTCGATCGTCTCGCCGTCAGGGGTCGTCGTGACGCGGAGGAACCATCCGCGGACGTTCAGGAGTTCGTCATCCGGGCTCAGGAGCACCCACTGGTCGGCCCGGAACGTCGTGGAGATCACGTCGGGTCCCGCCGCTGCGGGGTCGTCCTTGACGCAACGTACCGGCCCGGGATCCTCGGGGGCGACACGTGCCTGCACCAGTCCGAGCACCGTTCCGACGCTCCCACGTCCGGATCCGCCACCGGGTGAATCGGAGCAGGGTCGAGTCGTCCACCGAATACTCGGTCACCACCTCGGCGACGTCGGCCTCGGTCACCGTGGCGAGCCCGTTCAGTATCCGGCGATGTCGGTGACCGCGGTGATCCGGTTCGGCCGGAACCGCACCAGCCACTCGTCGTCACCGCCGTTGCGGGCGCCGAACTCCTCGGCCTGGTCGGGACCCATGTAGCGGCCACCGATCCGCGTCGCGAAGGCCCGGCGCTCCTGCGGATCGTCGCTCAGTTCGACCAGGCCGTCGAGCCTCACCATGCCGTAGGGCGCCCGCTCGTCGTCGACGACGATGGAGACGTGCGGGTCCCGAGCGAACGCCTTCGCCTTCCCCGCCGCCTTGGCCGTGTTGAACACCAGATCGAATCCATCGTCGCGCTCGTCGACGACGAACCACACCGGTGTGACCGCCGGCCGACCCGACTTGGTCACCCACGCCAGCTTGGCGGTGCGGGTCCCCACGCTCAGAAACGCTCGTGTCTCGTCGTCGTCCAGCGGTCGTGCCATGGTGCGCCGAACCTACCCCACCCCGGCCGAGCTCGACATCGCAACCGGGGGCATGGCGTACCGTTCGCACCGGTGCGACGGCCCGAGACCTGACTCGCCCGGACCGACGGCGTCCAGAGCGAGCGTCCGCCTCCCGGTGACAGACTGGCGCCGCCGATGACCTACGCCGACCTCCTCCAGGAGCGCTTTGCCGGCCTGGACCCCCGGGTGGACGACCTGTTCCTCCTCGAGGCCCACCAGGTCGCCGAGCTCCCTGTTCGGGCACCGTCGCGGGAGCTCGCCGCCGTGCTGCATGCCAACCCACGCGTGCGGCGGTTCTTCGCCGCTCGTCACCCACCGATCGACGGGTACCTGACCCGGCTGCTGGCCGAGCACGATCCGGTGGCCGACGACGAGCTGCCCGATGCCGAGACGGCCCTGCTGTGGGAGATCGCCGACTGGATCGTCTACCAACGCGCTCCGGAGCGCTACGACGAGAGGTCCGACTTCGACCCGGGCCTGTCCGCGATCACCGACGTGGTCGACCTCGACGGGAAGGTCGTGATCGACGCCGGGGCGGGCACCGGTCGGATGGCGATCGCCGCAGCCCAACCCGCTCGGCACGTGTTCGCGGTGGAACCGGTGGCGACGCTCCGCCGATACCTGCGAGACCGAGCCGCACAGCTGCGGATCGACAACCTGTTCGTCCTGGACGGCCTCCTGAGCGCGATCCCCCTCCCGTCAGCTTCCGCCGACGTCCTCCTCACCCGCCAGGCGATCGGCTGGAACCTTCCCGACGAGCTCGTCGAGATCGAGCGGGTCCTGAAACCCGACGGCATCGCGCTGCACCTGGTGGGACCGCTGGATCCACCGCCTCCCGGCGACCGCCTCCACCAGCAGCTCCTCGCCGCCGGCTACCAGCCCGGCACCTACCACGAGGGATCCGCCGTGAAGCGGAAGTTCTGGAAGCGGTTCGTCACCCAGCCGTCCTGACCCACCTCATCGAGCGAACCGCGCCGATCACCGACACCGGTTCGCTGTGATCAGTCGACGGGAATCGGTTCCCGATCGGTGAGATCGATGCTCGCGTCGTTCCCCAACTTCAGCGTCCGCCAGCCGGCGGCCAGGTTGAAGACCACCATGGCCAGGACGCTGCCGGCGGAGAACGCCGACCCGGGATCGACGACCGCGATCGCGGCACCGATGGTCCCCAGGATGCCGAGCCCGATGGCGAGCCCGGCCAGACCGGAACCGAACGCCGGCGCCCGCCGCATGGCGACGCCAAGCAGCAGGATCCCGATGGGAACGAGCAGCACGCCGGTCGCAAGCATGGTGTCGAACACGCTCTGCGCGCCGTGCCACGCGGCCTCGATCGACGGCAGGTCCTCGGCCGGCGTGTCGGATGCGGTGTACAGATCGGCCAGCGGCGACGTCGAGACGTGCAGCAGGGAGCTGGCCGCCATGATGATCAGCCCGAACTCGGCCACGGCCGTGCCGAACAGGGCCGCGGCCGGATGGGCCGGCGTCAGCAGCCGATGCAGGACCAGCGCATGCAGCGCGAACATCACCAACGCGCCGAGATAGAGGAAGTGCTCGGCGATGCGCCCCGACTCGATGTCGGCGAAGTCCGTCAGGGTCTCGACGTCGGACGCATCCGGCAGCCCCAGCGCACCCACGACCACGAGCGCTCCGACCATGAGGGCCACCCCGGCCAGGCCGGCGACGCCACCCCATCGGCACAGTTGCTGGGTCGGCGTCCGGCCGGACGACGACGTCTCGTGGCGCGCCGAGACGTCCCGTTTCGCGGACCCGTGAACCCGGGATGTGATGGACATCTGCCTGCCTCCTTCAGTGGGCGGGAGCCGGCGCCCGATCCCATCTCCGACGGGTTCGGGCCCGAAGACCCATGCATCGATCCTGATCACCATCGTCGTGCGGCTCTAGGGGCAAACGTCACGAGTCAGCGGCGACCCGGCACGGGGTCACTGTCACCGTTGCGACGTGCGGGCTTCGCCGTGGGGTGGGAGGCTCGGCCCGTGACGGAGCGGACCCGCTCGACCTCGTTCTTCGACCGGCTGGCGCTCGCCTACGACCAGCGGGGCCTGCAGCGGTTCGCCTACCGGCCGACCCACGACGCCGTCATCGCACAGCTCGATGGCGTCCGGCCGTCGAGAATCGTCGATCTGGGCTGTGGCACCGGTCAGCTGACCCGACGGCTGATCGAGCGCTTCCCCGACGCCACCGTCGTCGCCGTCGATCTCTCCCCCGGCATGCTGGCCAGAGCGGCCGACCGCCTGGACCCACTCGGATCCGAGTCCCCGGCGATCATGCGAGCCGATGCCCAGCGCCTGCCCTTCGCTCCGGCGTCGATCGACACGGTGGTCTGCACCGACGCCGCCGGATTCGAGGTGGAATCCCAGCGGCGGCTCGCTCGGTTCGGCGCGGGCGGATGGACGGTCTTGACCACAGCCCGACGGCGCCGACGCCGGAACACGACCGACGCCGACGCAGTCCCGCACCAGTGACCCGGCGATCGGGAGCGACACCGAGGTGGCCTTCGAGGCGATCCCGCTGCTCCCTCGTCACCCATCACGGTCAGGAACGGTGTCGCCCATGCCGCCCATCGGCACTCCCGGCGGCACAGCACGACCACCTCGGCGCGAGGACACGACGGCCACCGCCCGCACCACGATGGCCACCGCGAAGACCATTGCGGTGAGCGCAACGTGTCGGAGATCGCGCGCTTCCCCGTACTGCAGGGCCACGACATGGACGGCGGCGAGCGCAAAGGTCGCATAGACGAGCCGATGCAGCCGCTTCCAGTTCGCCGCACCGCGCCGGCGCAGCGACGCGTTGCTCGAAGTCAGAACGAGCGGGACCAGCGTCAAAGCGGCGAGCAGTCCGATCCAGTAGCCAACCGTGAACTCGTCGAGGGCCCGCCCATCGATCCCGGGGACGACGGACTCGAAGGGAGTCCACACCCGCCAGCCGCTCGAATGGATCGCAAGCCCCCCAGGGATGTGCGCCGCGACCAGCACCGCACTCCAGACGCCGGTCGCCCGGCGCCAGGGCAGGTGGGCGGGAGTCGTTCGACCCCGCAGGGTCCGGAGCGGACGGATCGACAGGGTCACCACGAGCAGCGCAACAGCGACGGTCCCGGTCGCCACGTTGAACTGCCAGAGCACCCCATCGCGCTTGAGGTGGTCGGGGCGCCCCCAGTTCTCCGTCGACAGCTCGGTCACGGCCATGATGAGGAGGACGGCGCAGACGCTCGCCCCGCCGACGATGACATGCCTCACGATCGGACGGCGGCGGAGCACGGTTCGCTCCGGCCGGCGCTGCGTCAGGACCTCGGATCGCGACACCCGCGCAAGCTACCAGTCAGCCCGGCCGAGCCGTCCCGCTCGACGACGACGGGGGCGGACTGCTGACAATCCCCCTCTCAGGCGTCGAAGCTGCCCGCGCGTGGGCTGGCTCGCACTGCCAGGAGGTCGTACGATCCGCCCGCCGGCCCTTCGGTCGCACGGATGACGGTTCGGCGCCCCCGGCGCCGGGTTGAAAGGATGCCCGTGGCTGTCGAATCTGCCGAATCGGATCGGTACCGTGAGCTCGCGCGTCGACTGCACGATGTCGCCAAACCCATGCGGGTGCTCGCCTCACTGCGATGGCCGGCCGAGGTGCGGGAGGAGTTCCTGGCCGGTGGCGCGTCGAAGCTGCCGGACGTGACCTACCCGGAGTTCGACGCGACGCCGGTCGTCGACGAGGTTCGAGCGGTCCGCCGGATCATCTACCCGGGAGCGGTCATCGACGATTGGTTCGAGGCGCAAGCCGACGCCATCGAGCACACCGCCCTGATGCTGGCGGCCCGGGGCACGCCGTCGTTCCTCACGCACTCGGCGGCGGTGTACGGGCAGCCGTCCGCTCCCCTGCGCTACGACCCGGTGACCCCTCTCGACCTGGCCAACCGGGTCCACGAGGTCATCGGAGATCTCGACCGGATCGGTCTCTCGCTGCTACCGACGCCCGACCGGGACGCGGCATCGGTCGCGGCCGAGCTGGAAGCGGGGGTCCGGGATCACTTCGGCGAGGACGCACCGGGCATCGAAGTCGTCGACGAGCTGTCGGCGAACGCCCTGGCGACCTCGACCCGGGTCAAGCTCCGTCAGGGTGCGCTGTTCACCGACCGCGACGCAGCCCAGCTCCTGAACCACGAGGCCTTCATCCACGTCCTCACCGCCATCAACGGTCGCCACCAGACCGACCTCCCCATCCTCGCCATCGGCCATCCCGGCACGACCCGCACCCAGGAGGGCCTCGCCGTCTTCGCCGAGTTCATCACCGGAACCCTCGAGCTCGACCGCTTCCGGCGCCTCGCCGATCGGGTGCTGGCGGTCCAGATGGTCGTCGACGGCGCCGACTTCATCGAGCTGTATCGATGGTTCGCCGAGCGCACCCCGACGCCGGAGCAGGCGTTCGAGAGCACCCGACGGGTCTTCCGGGGCGGACCGGTCACCGGAGGTGCGCCGTTCACCAAGGACGTCGTCTATCTCTCCGGACTGCTCGCCGTGTCGACGTTCATGCGCGCCGCGTTCGTCCGCAACCGCGTCGACTGTCTCGGACTCCTCTTCGCAGGCAAGCTCGACCTGTCCGCGATCCCGGCCCTCTGCGAGCTTCGAGCACTGGGGCTGTGCCGGCCCGCCGTGCACCGGCCCCCGTGGGTGCTCGACCCCCGCTGGGTGCTCACCTGGCTCACGTTCTCCACGTTCATGGCCACCATCGACCTCGGTTCGGTGGCCGACGCCGTCGGGCGGCTGCTCGACCGTGCGCCAGAGGTGACGATCGACTCGGCGACCGACGAGTGATCCAACTCCGACGTCGTTCCGTGCTGCCGACGCGGTGAGTCCGCCCTCCCCGACCTGCGATCAGCCGTCGGTCAGTCCCAGGAGCTCTCGGATCCTGGCGGGCACACCGTGGGGAGCCGGGATCGTCCAGCGCCAGGTCGTCACCTCGTCCGCGTCATGGTGACGAACCACTCCAAGGCCTCGTGATCGCGCTGGCCGGCGACGGCCGCGCCAGCCAAGTCGCGATGTTCGAGACGCTGACGAAGCTCGGCGCACTCGATCCCTCCGACTTCCCCGACCTGACCGACCCGAGGGCCGGCGGCATCGCCCCGGCGACCGGGGCGGACCGGGCACGGACGGGCCGGCAGCACCCGGCTACCGTCCGTCGTCGTGACGGCATCAGCGCTGAGCGAACCGGCCGAGGGCGCCTCCCCGGTGCGATGGCGCTCGCGCTGGTGGGCGGTGCCGCTGGCCATCGGCTTGGCCGCGATCGGGGTGCTGATGGCTCCCGACCCCTGGTCCGAGGGCGAGGGGACGCTCTCGGTGCGGATCGACGGGCTCCCGGCGCAGGAGGGGCCGGTCCTCGTCGGCGACGTCCAGGAGCAGACCCTCCGGTGGGACACCGCCGGGGGAACCGTCGAGGCGGTGATGCCCGAGGGGGTGCCGGTCGACGATCCCGTCGTGGTCGAGGTGCGAACCTCGGGGCGTCCCGAACTGGCGATCGCCGACGTGGCCATCGATCTGCGACGGCCCGACGGGACGACCGAGCTGATCCCCGTGGTCGCCGCCGACGACGGGACCGTGACCGCCACCCGGCGGCCGCCCCAGCACGCCGAGGTCGTGCTCGGGCTGCTGGCCGCGGTGCTCGTGCTGTGGATCTCGGAGCTGGTCCCGCTCTTCGTGACCTCGCTGGCCATCCCGGTGGTGCTGGCCGTGGCGGACGTGGCCACCGCCCAGGACGTCCTGGCCCCCTTCTTCGACCCGATCATCGTGCTGTTCTTCGCCGGGTTCATCATGGCCGAGGCCATGCGCCGCGCCGGCCTGGACCACCGGATCGCGGTGTCGCTGGTGGCCGTCGCCGGCTCGGGACCGGTGCGCCTGTTCGCCACCATGCTGGCCGTCTCGGCCTTCTTCTCCATGTGGATGTCGAACACCGCGGCCGTGGCGGTGCTGATCCCGATCGCCCTGGCGGTGACGGCGTCGTTCGAGCACGAGGGCTACCGGCGCGCAACGGTCCTGGGCATCGCCTACGCGGCCACCATCGGCGGGGTGGGCAGCGCCATCGGCACCCCCGCCAACCTCCTGGCCATCCGCTTCGTCGACGAGCTCACCGGCCGCCAGATCAGCTTCGTCGAGTGGTTCGCGTTCGGCCTGCCCATGGTCGTGGTGTTCCTCCCGGTGATGGGCCTCTACCTGTGGCGGGTGATGGGGGTGCAGATACCGCGTACCGCCTTCGCCCGCGCCCAAGAGGAGGCCATCGACCAGCGCCGGGCCCTCGGCGCGGTGCAACGGGACGAGATCGTGGTCCTGGCCGTGCTGGTCGGGGTGATGGGGCTGTGGCTCACCCAGACCTGGCACGGCGTCAACCCCGGCATCGTCGCCCTCGGTGGTGCCGTCGTCCTGTTCGGCACCGGTCGGGCGGTGACCGCGGACCTGGGGCGCATCTCGTGGCCCACGCTCCTGACCTTCGGCGGGGGGCTGGCGCTGGGTGTGGCCATGGTGCAGTCGGGGACCGCCGACTGGCTGATCACCCAGCTGGAGGGCCTGCGCGACCTCGCTCCCTACGTCGGCATCGTCGCCGTCGCCGGGTTCGCCCTGGGGCTGACCACCGTGGCGTCGAACACCGCGGCCGCCGCCACGCTGATCCCCCTCGCCGTGCCCCTGGCCGGCCTGCTCGGCGTCGACCCGGTGCTCCTGGTCATCGTCGTGGCCATCGCCACCTCCATCGACTTCGCGCTGGTCATCGGCACGCCGCCGACGATGATGGCCTACAGCACCGACCTGTTCACCCCGGCCGAGATCCTGCGCAAGGGACTGCCGCTCGACATCGCCGGCGTGGTGCTGCTGGTCACCGTCGTCATCGGCTTCTGGGTCGCGGTCGGTCTGGTCTGAGCCCCAGCCATCGCGTCAGCGACTCAGGGTCACGAGCGGTCGGTCGACGGCTGCGTGGCCGAGCCGGGAGCAGCCGGCGGCCGGCCCGGAAGGACGGACGGCTGGACGGGCGGAGGGGCCAGCCCCGAGACTCGGGTGACGAGCTCGACGACGAGGGGGCGCAGATGACCTATCGGGTGATCCAATGGGCGACGGGGAACCAGGGGGTCGAGTCCATCCGGGCGATGCTCGACCGCCCCGACCTCGAGGTGGTCGGCGCCAAGGTCTACAGCGACGCCAAGGAAGGGGCCGACGTCGGAGAGCTGGCGGGCCGGCCGGCCATCGGCGTCACCGCCACCCGGGACATCGATGCCCTGCTCGACCTGGGCGCCGACTGCGTGGCCTACATGCCCCGCCACACGTCCCTCGACGAGGTGTGCGCCATCCTGGCCAGCGGCGCCAACGTCACCACGACCGCCTTCCTGTTCCACCCGCGGGCGCTGCCCGCCGCCGACCTGGCCCGCCTGGAGGAGGCCTGCCGCACCGGCGGGACCTCGGTGCACGGCACCGGCCTGAACCCGGGAAACCTGAGCGGCGTGCTCCCCCTGGCGCTGTCGGGGATGTCGCGGACCATCGACACGGTGACCCTCCAGGAACGGGCCGACTGGTCGTTCTACGAGAGCACTCACATCACGTTCGACAACATGCGCTTCGGTCGCCCGCCCGAGGAGGTCAGCGAGGAGGCCAGCGACTTCCTCCGGTTCAACAGCGGGATCTTCCAGGAGATGGTCTGGCTGCTGGGCGACGCGCTCGGCGCCGGCCTGGACGAGGTCACCAGCGAGGTCGAGCTGGTCACCGCCCGCGACGACCACGACATCTTCGGCATCACGCTCGCAGCCGGGACCGTCGCCGGCCAACGCTGGCACTGGCGGGGCCACCGGCAAGGCGAGACGCTGATCGAGATCGAGACGCTCTGGACGGTGGGCGGCGAGTACCCCGAGACGTGGCCCCGACCGCTCGACGGGTGGACGCTCACCATCGAGGGTGAACCGTCGATGCGGACGCACTTCCTGAGTCTGATGAGCTACGAGCGGGACCTGCCGATGGCCGAGCACGTCCGCGCCGCCAGCATCGCCACCGCCATGCAGGCGGTGAACGCCATCCCGGCGCTGTGCGAGGCGCCACCGGGCATCGCCACCATGGCCGACCTGCCGCTCATCCGCACCGGCGTCGGCTTCGGCCACGCGCCGATCACCCACCCGGGTGTGCCAGGCGTGCTGTGACCGAGGCCACTGTCGGTCATCCTCGGCCCCCACTAGCGTGCGGGTCGAGGCTGGACGATCAAGGGGCGGAGCATCATGGCTGAAGGGCATCTTCTCGACCATCGAGGTCTGTCGATCCGATGGCGGTCGAATCTGGTGGGGCTCGCGGTGCTGGTGGTCGCTGTGGTCGGCGCACTCCTGGCCAGCGTCGGCGACGCTGGGTCCCAGGTCACCGCGCTCTCCGGGGGATCGACCGTGCAGGACGTCGGCACCCTCGAGCTCTTTGCCAGCGACGCCGACGGCGACGGGTTCGATTTCAAGGACACCGATGGCGCAACGGCGGCCACCGAGGTCTTCACGACGAACAACCGGTCGAAGCTCGGCGAGACCGATCTCCCCCAGAACCTGGTCACCCTCACACCGAACGACGGGGCGACCAACCAGACCTATGTGGGCCTCAAGGACCACACGTTCGGGGTCCGCGAACGAGGCGAGGGCAACGGGACACCGGCGGCCCAGATCAACGGAAGTCAAACCCTCACCGTCGACCTCGACGGCGCCGACCTGCCCGGCGACGGTGCGTCGTTCGCCGAGCTCGCACTGACGTTCAAGTTCGGCGCCACGGTCAGCATCCAGGCGTTCGATGCGACCGGAGCCGTCGACGACCCCGTGCTGGTCACGTGCGACGGCGGGGGCGCCAGCGACTGCGGCAGTGACTCCGGCGCCGACCGCGACATCGTCAGGGTGCCGGCCGAGGGCGAGGCATCGCGACCGTTCACCGGCGTGGTGATCAGTATTGCGTCACCCAGCGACGGCGCCGTCTCACTCATCGACGATCCCGGGTTCGAGACCTTCTTCAACATCGTCGAGAACGTCTCCGCCGACCTGTCGATCGCCAAGACGGTCGACGACGACACGCCGGACGAAGGGGACACGATCACCTACACGGTCACCGTCACGTACGAGAGCGGGAACGGACCCACCACCGAGCTCGTCGTGACCGACGTCCTGCCGGCCGGTGTGACGCCGGGAACACCCTCGGCGACCGACGGCACCTACGACGGCACCACCTGGTCGGGCTTCGACCTCGCCACCGGCGAGTCGGCGACCCTGACCGTTCCGGCCACCGTCGATGCGGGCACGGCGGGCACCACCATCACCAACACCGCGACGGTCACCGACACGACCGAGGACGACACGAACGATTCGGCCGGTGCGGCCATCACCGTGAACGCCGTCGACCTCGCGATCAGCAAGACCGTCGACGACGACCTGGTCGCCGAGGGAGCCACGGTCGTGTACACCGTGACCGTCTCCAACCTGTCCGGGAACAGTGCCGCCACCGGCGTGACCGTCACCGAGAGCCTCCCCGCAGGCCTCACGCTCGTCAGCACCGACGGCTGCGCCGAGGATCCGGTCGGCGCGCCGACGTGCACGCTTCCCGACATCCCGGTCCTGGGGACCGCGTCGTTCGACCTCACCGCGACGGTGGACCCGGTGACATCGCCGAGCGTGACCCTCACCAATACCGCCGCCGTCACGGCCACGGAGACCGACACCGACGAGACGAACAACGCGTCGGGCCCGGTCAACATCGTCGCGACACCGGCGCTCGCCTGCGGTGAGACCATCTCGCAGGCGCAAGGGGGCTACGCCAGCGACTTCACCCGGCTCAACCTCGAGGCCGACGAGCTCGACGGCTGCGAAACCCAACCGAGCAAGCCCTACTTCCAGGACATCGTGGACAACACCGACATCGGAGAGGACCCGGACGGGTTCCGGATCGAGTTCGAGCCGCAGGGTGACGACGAGGACGAGGCGATCTACCGGGGCGTCCTGACCTTCCCGGCCGGACTCGAAGACGACTTCCGCCCGTCGCTGCGATACGACGGGAACGGCTTCGAGGACGCCACCATCAGTTTCGTCGACATGCAGGGCTGCATCCCCACGCCGGCCGGCTCGGATCCCGGACTGACCGCGCTGGCGGCGGAGTTCTCCACCGAGCTCCCAGCGGGGATCTACCCCGAGATGCCGGCCGGCGAGATCGCCTGCTCGGTCTCGGTGAGCAGTGTCATCGGTGGAAGCGAGATCTGGGTCATCCGGGTCGACTACGACCCCTATTTCCGCCGCTAGGGACTACTCGACCGCCAGGGCCGGCTCTCGGCGAATGCCCAGTTCGCCGTAGAGCCGGTCGGCTTCTCGGACATCTTCGGGGTCGGGCGTACCACCCTCGGAGCTGACGATCCTGGTCCTCGCGTCCAAGAGGAGGGCCTGGTCGTAGAGCAGCCCCTGTCGCTGCGCCCAGGTCAAACCCTGCTCGATCTGGCCGAGGGCCTCGTCGACACGGCCGGTCGCTGCGAGCCCGAGGCTTCGCAGGCGAGCGATGACCGGACCGAACAGGTCGGCCATCTCCCCCGCCTCGTTCGCGGCGTCCTCGAGGATGGCGAGACCCTCCTCGGTGGCGCCCTGGCACAGCTTCGAGTCCGCCAGCAGCAACGTCGAGATGAGCACGTCCGCTGGTTCGTCGGTGGCCTGGCCCCGTTCGCGGATCTGGGCGAGCAACGGCGCTGCGGCTTCGTGATCGCCACGCCGGATGAGCAGACGGGCGAGCTCACTCTTCGCGAATCCGGCGGCACTGTGACCCGACGCGGTCAGCACCCGGATGGCATCGTGCAGCAGCGGTTCGGCCTCGTCGAGGCGGCCCTGGTTGATGAGCACCTCCGCGACGTTGGCGGCCGGAATGGCCGCCTGCACATCGTTGCCGTTCTGCAGCTCGGCCTTCCGGCTCCGGTGGTACGCATCGATCGCATCGCTCCATCGTCCCCGGTAGTAGGCCTCGGCGCCCAGGTTGTTGCTCACGAGCGCCACGCCGCTCATGTCGCCGAGCTGCTCGAAGATGTCGAGCGCTTCCGCGTAGCGCACGTCGATGTCGACCGCGCCCATCATCCGATGGGCCCAGTCGATGACGTAGAAGGCCTTCGCCAACGTCTCGGGATCACCGGCTTCGCGGGCGTCCCGCTCGGCCTCCTCCGCCAGTCGAAGTGCTTCCGCGGCGCGCTCCTGAGAGCTCCGGATGGCGCTGCGCTCGACGGTGAGCCGGGCGCGTGCCCTGGTACCCGCCGCTGTCATGTCGAGCGCCACGAGCTTCAGCCCGAGCGCCGTCTCCCTCAGCGCAGCCGAGTACGCGCCGGACAGCCGCCGCACGACGGCGCGTCTGACCAGGAGGTCGGCGCGCTGGTACCGGTCGTCGCCCACGAGTCGGGTCGCCAGCCGGTAGGCGTCGAGGGATTCCTCGTACCGTCCGGCGCGCTCACTGACGTCCCCGAGCGCGGTCCAGACCTCGGCCAGATCGAGATCGGCGATGTCACCGAGACGCCGCGCCGACTCGATGGCCCGTCGGTACTGGGTGGCGGCCTCGGGGTTGGCGGACGCATCGCGGGCATGGTCGGCGGCCATCCGTGCGTAGCGCCACGCTCGACGATGATCGTCGCCCCGGGAGAAGTGCAGGGCGAGGACGGCCGCCTGCTCCTCGGGATGAGGGCCGGATGCCCGTTCCACCGTGGTGCCGGCGCGGAGATGGAGCTCCCGGCGGCGGCGGAACGAGAGGCTCGCGTAGGCGGCGTCCCGGATGACCGCGTGCCGGAACCGGAGCCGGTCCGAGTCCGCCTCATCGAGGAACCCGGCAAGCTCTCGGCGGTTGGCGGCGTCGAGCCGCACGTTCTCGTCCTCGAGCAGCTGCCGGAAGGTGGGCAGCCGGAAGCTCCGACCGAGCACGCTGGCGTACTGGAGCAGCCGCCTCGACAACGGGGGAAGCGCGTCGATCTGGGCGCTCACCACGGCATCGAGGGAGTCCGGCAGCGCATCGACACCGCCCGACTGTCGGACCGCCCCGATGATCTCGCCCAGGAACAGGGGGAGTCCACCCGCCCGCTGCACGATCCGGTCGACGTCGTGGGGCCGCAGGGGCGCCGCTTCCGTGGCGGCGAGCACGATCTGGCGCGCCTCGTCGTCGCCGAGCGGGCCGAGGGTGATCTCCTCCCCGCCGGGGTCGAAGCCCCCGGTTTCGTCCCGCCGCGTCGTCAGCACCAGCCACGGACGCTCGGCGGTGGCGCCGGCGATCCGGGTCAGGACGTGCGTCGATGCCGGGTCCATGTAGTGACCGTCGTCGACCTCGATGACCAGGGGCCCGGGGTGGAGCTCACCGAGCAGCTCCATCAGGAGGTCGGCCGTGCGGTCCTGGCGGAACCGCGGGTCGATGCGGTCGACCTCGGGGGTGCTCGCATCCTCGATCATCGCCAGATCGGCGATCAGCGGATGCCACTGCGCACGCTCGGGGCGGAGCCGGGCGACCGCCTGCCGTAGCCGGCGGGCCATCGTCTCCTGGTCGGTCCGATCGATTCCCAGCAGCCGCCGAACGGGATCGCGGAGGGCGCGGTAGGGCGTAGCGGTGCCGTAGGGCTCGGCCCGGATGCCGATGTGGTCGACCCCGCCCAGCGTGGGCAGGATCTCCTCGACGAGACGGCTCTTGCCCACGCCCCGCTCGCCGACGATGGTCAGCACCCCTCCCGTCCCGACCCGGACCCCTTCGACGAGGGAGTGGAGCCGGGCCATCTCCCCGACCCGACCGACGAACCGGGTGGTGCCCCGGGGCTCGCTGGGACGGCTCCCGGCCTCGGCGCCGACCGCGTAGGCCTGCACCGGTTGCGCCTTGCCCTTCACGGCGAACGGTCGGAGCGGCGTGGTGTCGAAGAGGGTGAGGGAGCGATCGAGGGCGCTCGGACTGGCGTACACCTCACCGGGCGAGGCCGCGGCCATGAGGCGGGCCGCCAGGTTCACCGTGTCGCCCATGATGGTGTAGGTGGCCCGGAAGTCGGTGCCGATCGCGCCGACGAACACGTGGCCCTGGTTGATGCCGATCTGGACGGGCAGCACCCCGGCGTGGTCGGCGATCCGTCGCGCGGAGCGCAGGACCCTGCCTTCGTCGTCCTCCTGGACGCCGGGGACCCCGGCGACGATGATGATCTTTCCGCCGTCCTGGTCGATGTCCGACGCCAGGAACGTCACCCCCTCCTCGTCGACGGCACGCTGCACGTTGCGCACGAGCTGGTCGAGGGCGGTCGCCACCGCCTGCGGACCGGCCTCGGCCAACAGGCGATCCACGCCCGTGTACTTGATGAAGCCGACCGTCGCGATGCGGTGCTCGGGCTCCACCCTGCCCTGGTCGAGATGGTCCCGGAGCGCAGCGGGGACCCCGGCGGCGATGGTTTCGGGCCCGACGGCGACGCGTGGAGTCCACCCGGTCTCGGTGACTCTCGCCTTCCGCCAGCCCAGCAGATGACCCGGGCCCTTTCTGCGGGTCTTGGTGTCGGGCGGGAGGCTGCGTCGGGTGGCCGGGCTGATCAGGACCTCACCGGCGGTCGCCGTCTCCTCCATCACGGTGGCGGTCGACGCGGCCGGCCCGGTGACGATGAGCTCCTGGTGCGATCCACCGACCCGGAAGAGGTGCACGGCGCCACCATGCAGTCCGACCGACATCTTCAGCCGGAGACGTCCGGCCGAAGTCTCGTGGTCGGCCGCCCGGAGCGCGGCATTCATCTCGACCGCGGCGCTGCACGCCTGGATCGGGTGGTCGGCCCCGCGGAAGATCAGCAGGAGGGCGTCGCCTCCGAACTTGAGCAGACTCCCACCCCGGTCGTAGGCGACCTGCAGCATCCGGCCGAAGACGTGGTTGAGGACCTCGGTGAGCTCCTCGGCACCGATCCGGCCCCGTTGGGCCAGCTTCTCCGACAGGGCGGTGAAGCCGGAGATGTCGACGTAGCAGAGGGTGCCCTCGACCTCACGCCAGGGCCCGGTCGTGGACAGCTGCCATTCGGAGGACACGCGCGGGACATAGCGCGAGAGGTCATGCGTCTCGGAGGTCACCGTCTCCACCCCTTCTCGAACGGCAGGGTAGAGGATCGATCGCCAGTGTGCTCCGGCCGGTCGGCGCTTCCGCCGCGACCACGGCGAGCCGGTCGCCCCGGTCCGGGTCCGTTGCGTCGGGGATCGGACCTAGAGTCACCCGATGCGTGCGGCACCCGACCTCGACCGAGCGGGGTGACCGAATGGAACTGCTCGTCGTGTCTGATCTCCACTACGCGCTGCCCCAACTCGACTGGGTGCTGGACCAGGCCCCGACCGTCGACGCCGTGGTCCTGGCCGGCGATCATTTGGACGTCTCCTCGAACGTGCCGCTCGAGTCTCAGATCGTCGTGATCCAGACGTACATCCGCAAGCTGGCCGAGGTGGGCACGACCATCGTGTGCTCCGGGAACCACGATCTGACCGCCCGCAACGCCCACGACGAGAAGTCGGCTCCGTGGATCGGCCGGAACGGAACCGATTCGGCCGTCATCGACGGGAATCGACTCGACCTCGCCGACCTGCGGATCACCGTCTGCCCATGGTGGGACGGCCCACGAACCCGCGGGGACGTCGAGACCCAGCTGGCCGGCGACGCCGTCGACCGGCCCCGACGGTGGATCTGGATCTACCACTTCCCGCCGGACGTCTCGCCGGTGTCCTGGACCGGGCGCCGGCACATCGGCGACCCCGATCTGAACGCCTGGATCGACCGCTACGCACCCGATCTCGTGCTCTCCGGCCACATCCACGACTCGCCGTTCCACGACGAGGGCTCGTGGCTGGCACGGTTGGGCCGCACCGTGGTGATCAACGCCGGTCACGGTCCCGGTCCGATGCCGCCGCATGCCATCGTCGATACGACCGCCGGTACCGCCGACTGGTGGTCCCCCCACGGCCGGGGTCACGAACGATTATGGGAGCCCACCTGAGCGGAATCAATAGAGGGGGTCGGGGTCCCGATCGGAGCCCGGCTCGACCGACTCCTGAGCGCCGAAGGTCAATTCCTCGAGCACTTCGTCCATCAGATCGAGATGCCCGCCGGCACCCTCGTACTGGCGCTTGATGTCGGCGAGGTAGGAGGTCATCCGCTGGAGCCGGGTGGCGAGCATCCGGGTCACGTCGAGCAGGCCTTCGGCGTCCTCGGCCATGAACCCGATCGGATCGTCGATGACGTGAACCCGGGAAGGCTTCGTGGCCACCACCGTCGCACTCGCCTCGGTGCCGAGCAGCGCCGAGATCTCGCCGATGACGGCTCCCGACTCCGAGATCGTCGCCACCGCGGCCGAACCGCGCGTCACCGCGAAGGCGCCTCGGACGACGACGTACATGTCGCCGCCGCCGAGCCCCTCCTCGACGAGCATCTCACCGACGGCGAGATCGCGGATCGGCAGATCGGCGCATCGCACCAGGAAGTCGTTCACGGGGGCGAAGATAGCCGCCGGAAGACCTGAACCCTCTCGGTGCCCGACCCCGGGAGGGTTCACTTCGCGGGCGTCAGATCACCTCGCTCTCAGCTCGCTTCTCCTCCGCCAGGCGCCGCTTCTCCTCGACCCGGAGCTACCCGCTCCCCAGCGGAAGCACCTGGCCGTAATCGCGACTGATCCCCAGGTCGTCGGCGGGCGTACCGTTCCGCCAGGCCACCCTGTAGCGGGTCCCGCCCATCTTGTCCCACGGCAGGAGGTTGACCGACACCCCCAGCAGGCCCGCCTCGATCGAGTCCTCGACCAGACGCTCCATGTCGATCAGCTCACCTTCGGTGGGGGTGACGGTCCGGTCGAGGCTGCGGCCCAGACCCATGACGTGGGCCCGCAGCGTCGAGTGACCCATCATGGCGATCAGGTTCGGGCCCAGGGGCAGAGTGTTCAGGTGGTCGACGTACTCGCCCGGGGTCTTCCAGTCGACGATCTCCTCCAGCAGCGGGAGCACGATGTCACGGGGGATCCCCTCGACCCGGCAGAACATGTCGGCCATGTCCTCCGGTTCGCCGACCACCATCGACAGACCGCACGACCCGATCAGCGCGGTCGTGACGCCATGGCGCAGCGACTCCGACAACGACGGCGCCACCTCGAGCTCGGCGTCGTAGTGGGTGTGGAGATCGATGAACCCGGGGGTGACCCAACAACCGGTGGCATCGACGACCTCGGCCCCGTCGGGAGCCGCGAGCGCGGCGCCGATCTCGGCCACCATGCCGTCGTCGCCGACCAGGACGTCGGCGGACCGACCGGCCGCGCCGGTGCCGTCATGGACCGTGCCGCCGCGGATCAGGATCGACATCGCTCGCACTCCAGAGGTCGGGATCGGGGCTCAGACGGGTTGGATTACGAGTGTCCCACGTTCGTGGTCATGGCATCGCACCCGTGGTCCAGATCAGGACCTCGGCGCCGTCGCCGCCCGCAACCAGGGTGGCGCCGTCGACGTGGGTGAGGCGGGCTGCGTCGCCCGTGGCCATCGAGCCGAGCGAGTCCAGGTCGGCGCTGCCTCGCGCGATGAACACATGACCGAACCCGGCGTCGGGAACCCGGACACGCTCACCCGCCCCCAACCTTGCGCCCCAGAGCACGGCGTCTCGCTGGTGGATCGAGATCGCCCCATCGTGACCCTGACCCGAGGCGATCGGGACCAGGCCGCCACCGGCGAGCTCATCGTTGATGTCGAGCTGCTGGTAGCCGGGATCGATCGACGCGGTGTCGGGCAGCACCCACATCTGGATGAAGTGCACCTCGTCGTTGGTGCTCGCGTTCTTCTCCGAGTGCCAGATGCCCCGCCCCGCGCTCATCCGCTGGGCCAGGCCGGGGTAGATGAGGCCGCGGTTGCCCTCGGAGTCCTTGGAGTCGAGCCAGCCGGCGCGGGTGTGGAACCGGTCGGCGGCCCGGCGGATGTCGATGGTCGGTGCGGAGATGGTCATGACTCGTCCAACGAGGATGGAGGCACAGTTATTTCCGTTCGGAAACACCTGTAGGGTCGAGGCATGGCACCACCCAGCACCGTCGAGACCTGGGAACGTCTCGTGCGATTCCATCGCCTGGCCACGAAGGAGATGGACGAGAACCTCCGGGCCCGCTTCGACCACTCGCTCGACGACTACGACGTGCTCCACCAGATCGCCGCCCACGGCTCGCCCATCCGGATGGGCGAGCTGGCCGAGCGGCTCCTGGTCGCCAACAGCTCGTGCAACCGGATCGTCGGACGGCTGGTCGAGGGCGGCCTGGTCCGTCGAACCCACGGTGCACGCGACCGACGCGAGGTGCTCGTCGATCTCACCCCCGACGGGCGACGCCTGCACCGCCGTATGGCCGTCGTCCACACCCGGGACATCGACCGGCTCCTCGGCGCTCACCTGTCCTCGCTGCCGTAGTACACGCCGCCTTCAGCGGCGCCGCATCCTGCGGTTGGCGCCCACCAGGTCGAACACCGCGGGGTCGTATCCGTCCGGGGTCCACGCCACCAGTTCCTCGTGCTCGGGATGGTCGGGATCGCCGATCGCATCGAGCAGGTCGGCGAAGCCCATCACGCCACCACAATCCTCCGGCGGGCACGCCCGCCACGTCGAACCGGTGGAGGTGGTACCCCTCCCAGCCCATGACCGCCTCGAGGACGCGGTTGAACTTCGGCAACTTCGTGTCCGAGGCAACTGCGAAGGTCCGCCAGATCGGCGGCTCGACGTGACGGAGCTCCATCCGAAGCACGTGCACGCTCGGTCCCCACGGCATCATCGGCCCAGCTTCGCGTGGGCCGCATGGTCTCCGACCAGTGGGGACGCCCCCGACGCCGGGGCGAGAGGAGATCGCACAACCGTCCCTCAACCGCCCTCGCGGATACTGGTGTTGGAAGGAAAAGAGGAGTGCGAGGCCAGGCGCCACGACCGAGCCGCTCCACGCTCGGCTCTCATGCCGGTCGTGTGGTCAGCCGGTGTACTGCGGCGCACCCCGGCTGGCTGGTGCGGTCCCAGTCGTCGGGAGTGGCGCAGACGGTGCAGACTCAGTTGCCGCCTCCGAAGCGACCTCACCCGACAGATCGCAATCGTAGACGGGCGCCAGGAACGAATCGCGCCCAACGCTCCACACGCCACCTGCCGCCTCGCATTCCTCTCGCTGGGCAACCAGGGCCCGCAGTTCCAAGACCTTGGCGTATTCCTCCGGGTGGTCGAGCGAGCACCCGTGGGGGGCTCCGGGGCCCCAATCGAACCACTCCCCGCCGCGGGCTTCGCACGCCGCAACGGGGTCGTCGTCCTGAGCGACGGCGACGCCGGAGAACACCACGGCGAGAGCAGCGACGACGAGGGGACCTTCCTTCGACTCCGGATCCCCGACCTGGCCACGACGAAGATGGCTCCCGCGCCTGAGATACGACCGGCCGGCGACTTCTGCGATAGCTACGCCGAGCTCGGCGAGGCAGCGGTCGAGGACGACATCGATCGGCTCACCGCACGCCACTGTCCGTAGTCAGCCAGCTCGATCGTCCCCCGCTCGTGGTCCTCGATCGGGCCGTCACCGTTGGTCCGATCGGCGCTCGACCTCGGCCCTGGAGGGCATGGACGGTGAGGTGCCGACCACCTCGGTCGACAACCCGGCGACGATGTTCGCGTACCGCACGGCGCCGAGCAGGTCATCCGGGAAGCGGACGAGACCGGCGGCGAGCCCGCCGCAGAAGGCGTCGCCCGCACCGGTCGTGTCGATCGTCTCCACCGGGATGGCCTCGACGCGGATGCACGAGCCCGCTCCCGCGTCGACCACGGCCGCTCCCGATCGGCCCAGGGTGACGATCAGCGTGGGGACGCCCACGCGGCGGGCGCTGTCGATCAGGTCGTCGTCGGACGCCTCGACCGGGTCGCCGATGGCCAGGTCGAACACGTGGTCCAGCAGGAACTGATACTCACTCTCGTTGGGCACGAGGATGTCCACCAGCTCCAGCAGCTCGGCGTCGAGCGCCGTGTTGATCGGCGCCGGGTTGAGCACCGTGGTGACCCCATGGCGCCGGGCCAGCTCCAGGGCCCGGCGGGTGGCGCCCGGGTTGCACTCCAGCTGGGTCACGAGCACCCGTGCACCGGCGATGGTGTCCTCGAGGGAGTCGATGTGATCGGGTGACAGCTCGTCGTTCGCACCCAGCCCGACCACGATCAGGTTCTGGCCGGACTCGTCGACGATGATCCCGGCGGCACCGGTGGCCGCGTCGGGCACCACCTGGAGCTCGGTCGCCAGCCCCTCGGCCTCGACGAACCGCCGGAGTCCAGCGGCGAAGCCGTCGTCACCGACGGCGCCGACGAAGCGGGTGGCCACGCCTTGCCGGTGGCACGCCACGGCCTGGTTGAAGCCCTTGCCACCCGGTCCGGTCCGGAACGTCCCGAGCCGGGTCTCGCCCGGCGCCGGGAACGACGACGTGTCGAAGGCCAGATCCTGGTTGTAGCTCCCGACGACCACGACGGCCGTCGCATTCTCTCCGAGCGTCGGGGTCAACGGAGCCGGTCGAGGCCGAGCGCGGTGGTGACCCGGGCCAGGACCGGATGGGGCAGCTCGGCGACCAGCTCGTCCAGGTTGGACTGCATCCGCCCGAGGACCTCCTCGTAGCAGTGCCGCACGATGTCGGGATCGTCGGCCGCCTCCGGTCCCAGATGGCTCCAGTCGATCGGATCGCACACCCGGACCGTCACCTTCGCCGGGAACGGCAGAGTGGGCAGCTGGACCGGAGCGATCCCCCACGGCGGGCCCAGCATGATCGGCATCACGTTGATGCGAAGGTGATGGAACCCGAGCCGCCGGGCCAGCCCTTCACCTCTGGTGAGCACGATGATCGCGTCGTGACTGCCGTGCGCGACGACCGGCACCACCGGCACACCGTGACGCAGCGCCAGCCGAACGAACCCCATCCGGCCGTGGAGATCGACCCGGTGCCGCTCGGTCCAGGGTCGGTAGTCGTCCTCGTCCCCGCCGGGGTACACGATGATCGGGTGCCCGGCGTCGAGGAGGGCGCCACCGATCTCGTGGCTGGCCGGCACCGACCCGATCCGACGAGCCAGATCGCCCCAGCCGGGAATGGCGAACGCGAAGTCGAACCCCAACGAGTAGATGGGCTCGTCCGGACCACGCTCGCGGAGCCAGGTCCGGAGGAACGCCCAGAAGTCCGGCATGTACACGCCGCCGGAGTGGTTGCCCACGACCATGTACGGGCCCTCGGCCGGGAGGCGGTCGAAACCGTCCACCACGGGATCGAAGTACCGGAGCAGCCCGTCGAGCACGGGAAGTATCCGCCGGAGGAACTCGGGGTCGCGCTCACCATCGCGAGGTTCCAGACCGCGCCCGATGCGCTCCACGATCCGGCCGGTGAGCGATCGCGGCCGGGTCGGGTCGGTGTCGTGGCGACGATCTGCCGATTCCGATGCCATGGCTGTCCACCTGTCCCACCATCATGCCAGGCGTGAGGTCCGGGCCGCCTCAGGGAATGAGCACGCCGATGCCGTCGGGGAAGTCGAGCCCTTCGGACATGATCTCGGGCTCGGCCGGCTCGCCCGCGAAGGTGATGCGCCGCACCGATCCGGTGCCCTCGCCGGGGCCGATCTCGAGGAACTCCTCGTCCTCGGTGCGCACGATGCCGATGTCGGCGTAGTACAGGGTGCCGTCGGGGCCGATCCCCAGGCCCTGCGGCGAGCCGAAGGTGAAGCCGTCGGCGTCGAGCTCGTCGCCCTCGGGCGGCGCCATGATCGGGCGCATGAAGGCCCCGTCGGCCGCGTACTCGTTGATGACGCCGCTGGCCTGGCTGGACACGTAGAAGCCGCCGCCGTCGATCTGCACGATGCCGGCGGGGAAGCCCAGGCCGTCACCGGAGGGGATGAACACCTCGCGCTGGACCTCATCGGCCAGCGGGGCGCCGGTCGGGTCGGTCCTCCCGCAGCCATCGTCGGCCGTGGGCCCGGTGGGAAACGGAGGCGAGTACCGGTAGACGCCCGACGGGCGCTCCTCGGTTCGGCCCAGCGCCGAGGCGATGAAGATGTTGTCGTCGTCGTCCACCGCGATCTGGAGGGCGGTGCCGATCTCCACGTCGAGCTTGCAGTAGGCAATCGAGTCGAACGAGTCGAACGGCGGGAACCAGATGATCAGCTGGCCGGTGGCCGGGCCGCCGGCCTGGTTGCCGACGTCGCCGGTGACGAGGCGACCGTCCGAGAGGCGACCGCAGCCGTAGTTCTCCGGATTCGAGTCGCCCTGGAAGGTCGGGGTGAGCTTGGCCACCTGGGTGGCGTCGAGGTCGCCGACGGTGGCGCCGGTGACCTCGAAGATGCCCCAGCCCTGCACGCCCTCGCCGCCCTGGTCGGTGTCCTCGCCGGCGATCAGGTAGCGGGTGCCGTCCTCCTCGTAGAAGCAGAGCTGGGCGTTGATGTCGAGGCCGGTCTCGGGGTCGTCCTCGGCCGAGGTGATCACCCGCTGGTGCTCGAAGGGCGGCTCCGTTGTGTAGGCGTCGAGGTGGTTGCCCTGGCCGTTGAACACCAGTGGCACCGCGTCGACAGGCGGCGCCGCGGTGGTGCTGGTCTCGGCGGCGGCGGTGGTTCCCGGGGAGGGGTCACCCCCGCTGCTGTCGTCGTCGGAGCACGCGGCGGCCAGCAGGGCCAGGGCGGCGGCAGCGGCCAACAGGCGCGTGGCGCGGGAGCTTCGGGACAGGGCCATGGTCACTCCGTGGGCTCGGGGCTGACGACGACGAGCGGTGGCTCGAACGTGTCGGTGTAGACGAGGCGGGCGGCGCCCTCGGCGACGGTGGGAAAGGCATCGGCCGACGGCAGGGCCAGCACGGCGTAGCGCTCGTAGCCGGGCGACACCTGGGGGATCGTGTCGGCCTGGCACACGCCGGCGTCGTCGAAGGTGCAGATCAGCGCGCCGAAGGGCTGTTCCACGCTGACGGCCAACGCGGCGACGAACACCGTGGCCCCCTCGTCGGCGTCGGGCGCGTTGTCGGCCACCCACTGCTCCGGATCGCCCAGGCCCCGCGCCTCCATGCGGAAGCCGAACGGGTCGGTGGTCACCAGGAGCGTCCCGGTGGGGGTCAGCCCGTCCGGCGGTGGCGGGAAGTCGAAGGTGATGTCGCAGGGGGTGCCGACGCAGCGGCCGTCGTTGGGCTCCATCACCACGGGCCCGTCGTAGACCGGGGCGGCGGTGGTGGTGGTCGTGGTCCCGACCTCGGTGCCCTCGTCGGCGAGGGAGAACTTGAAGATGCCGGCCTGCTCGGCAGCGATCTCGGTACCGGGCTCTCGCAGGCCGACCACGGCGTAGACCGAGTCACCCACGATGGCCGGGGCGCCGGCCACGACGCCGGGCACGTCCCGGGACCACCGGGTCTCGCCGGTGGTGATGTCGACGGCGCGGACCAGGAAGTCGATGCCTCCGTTGAAGGCCAGGTCGTTCACCGCCGCGGTACCGCCGTAGACGGGCAGGGCCTCCCGGGTGCTCCACAGGTACTCGCCCGTGGCGGCGTCGAGCCCGTGGTTGCACGGGCAGGCTGTGGCCCCCTGGCCGGCGGTGCCACCCACCACGACACCATCGTGCACCGCGGTCGGGCCGATGAAGCCGCCGAAGGAGAAGTTGCGGCCCGGCTCGTAGTCGCTCTCCTTGGCCGTCTGCTCCCAGATCAGCGCACCCGTCTCCCGGTCGACCACGTAGTAGCGGCCGTCCTTGTTGCCGAGCCCGACGACCGGCCGGCCGTCGATCTCGTAGAGGTTGGGGGCGCCGGCGAAGTCCAGGTCGTCGTTGTTGGGCTCGTGGGGCTGGTAGGCCCACACCTTCTCACCGGTGGCCAGGTCCAGCGACAGCAGGGCCTCGGTCGAGTCGTGCCAGCCCTCGGGAGACGACGGGCAGTTGGCCGTGCCCACGAACACGCGGCCCGCCTCGACGTCCACGCTGGGCGACGACCACACCCCGCCGCATCCGCTCGGCTCGCCGCCCTGGTCGGGGTCGAAATACCACACGACGTCGCCGGTGGCGGCATCGAGGGCCACCACCCCGGCCCTCCAGCCTGCGCTGTCGTGGGCGTCGAACCCGAAGATCACCTTGCCGTCGACCACCACCGGCGAGCTCTGGATCTCGGTGTCGCGCGCGCCCGACGGCACGTCGTCGTTGGTGTCCAGGTCGTCGTTCAGGTCGAAGAACGCGGCGTCGAAGCGCCAGATCTCCTCGCCGGTCCCGGCGTCCAGGCGGTACATGGTCTTGCCGCCGGCGACGAACAGGCTCGTGGAGCCGTCCACGTCGGCCACCGCCGGGCTGGACACGATCTGACCCGAGTAGACGGTGTCGTGCACGTCGGTGGTGAACGTCCAGAGCTGCTCGCCGGTGGCGTCGTCGATGGCGAAGACCGCGCCGCTCCAGTCGCCGCCGTAGACGGTGCCGTCGACCACGGCCACCGAGGCGGTGATGACGTCGTCGGTGGTGAAGGACCAGTCCAGGTCGAGGCGGTCCACGGTGGCCGTCGACAGCTCCGATGGGCAGTCCTGGGCGAAGGTGCGATGAGGGTTCTGACCCCACACGGGCCAGTCGCAGCCCTCCTCGACCGATGCGTCGGTCGACGGGTCGACGCCGACCTCGACGTCGACCGGGTCGCCTCCGGCCTCCTCGGCGTCCGAGCAGGCGGCCGCCACGAGGACCAGCACGAGGCTCAGCGCCAGCGCGACGAGCCGGCGCGAGCGGTCCTCCCCCCGAGGTGACATGCGCGTCAGAGTAGCCACGTCCGGCGGCGCCGGGGCCGGGCAGGCCGGTCGCCGAAAGGCGCGCCGCTATGGTCGCGCGCATGGGGGACGGTGTTCGCTCGTTCGGGACGGCGCTGGTGACGGGGGCATCGAGCGGCATCGGTGCGGCCCTGGCCGAGGCGCTCGCATCCGGAGAGACCGACCTGGTCCTCGCGGCTCGACGCACCGATCGCCTTGGCGAGGTCGCGGATCGGTGTCGAGCGGCCGGCGGCGAAGCAACCATCCATCCCGTCGATCTCGCCGACCGGTCGGCCGCGCTCGGCCTGGTGGACGAGGCATGGGATCGGCTCGACGGGATCGATCTGGTGGTGAACAACGCTGGCATGCCCAAGCGTCGATCGGTGCTGGACCTGGACCAGGCCGAGATCGACCGCGTCATGGCGGTGAACTTCGTGGCTCCGGCGTTGATCAGCCAGGCCGCGGCCCGTCGCATGGCGGCCCGGGGCCGCGGCACCATCGTCAACGTCGCCAGCCTGGGCGGACGGCTCGGCATCCCCGACGAGGCCGCCTACTGCGCCAGCAAGTTCGCCCTCTGCGGCTGGACCGAGTCGATGGCACTCGACCTGTGGCACACGCCGGTCGACGTTCGGCTCTTCGTGCCGGGGCCGGTCGAGACCGAGATCTGGGATCGGCCCGACAACGACCCGCCCCGCTACGACGGCCCGAAGGAATCGCCCGAGGCGGTCGCCCGGGCGATGGTGGCCTTCCTCGCCACCGACCGCTTCGAAGCCTACGAACCCGACTTGAAGGCGGTGGTCGAGTTCAAGACATCGGACATCGACGGGTATCTCCAGGGAGCCATCGGCGGGTTGGGTGATGCCCGATGAGAGCCCTGGTGTTCGGCGTCGATCCCGAACCCTGGCCGGACGCACCGCAGGGGGACGAGCGGCTGCTCGAGAACCTACGGGCCACCCCGATGGCTCGGCTCGACTGGCCCGACCCCGATCTGCGAGGGCCCGACTGGCTCGTCCTGCGCACCCGACTGTGCGGCATCTGCGGGAGCGACGCGAAACAGGTGCTCATGGACTTCTCCGACGCCGGGGACAACCCGATGACGGCGCTCATCTCGTTCCCCCAGGTGCTCGGCCACGAGGTCGTCGCCACCGTCGAGGCGGCCGGGAGCGACGTCGGTGGCGTGCGGGTCGGCGACCGGGTCGTGCTGAACGCATGGCTGGGCTGCGGACCGCGGGGGATCGATCCGCCCTGCCCCGCCTGCCGAGCCGGACACTTCCCCCTCTGCCACAACTTCACCGCCGGTGGCCTCGCGCCGGGCATCCACACCGGGAACTCGGCCGACGCCACCGGTGGATTCGCCGAGCTCCTGCCGGCCCACCGGTCGATGGTCACCCCCGTCCCCGATGCCCTGACCGACGAGGTGGCCGTCCTCGCCGATCCCTTCGCCGTCGCGCTCCACGCCGTCCTGCGATCACCCCCACCCGGTGGTGGGCGGGTGCTCGTGTACGGAGCGGGAGCGCTCGGTCTCTGCACCGTCGCCGTGCTCCGGTCGCTGTACCCGACCGTCGACGTGGTCGCGGTGGCCCGCTGGCCGGCCCAACGCGACCAGGCCGAACGCCAGGATGCCACCGTCCTCGATCCGGATCCCGAGGGCATCATCGACCATCTCGGCCGAACCGCCGGCACGGCCCGCCTCGAACCGTGGGGCGGGCTCGCCGTGCTCCACCCGGGCGCGGTCGACGTGGTCTACGACACGGTCGGGTCCCCGCAGACCGTCGAGGTCGGCATTCGTGTTCTGCGCGAGCGAGGCACGTTGTCGCTGACCGGTGTCTCGTCACCCGGCCGGTTCGAGTGGACTCCCTGGTACTTCAAGGAGCTCCATCTGGTCGGCTCCAACGCCTTCGGCATCGAGGAGGTCGACGGCGTCCGCAAGGGCGGGATCGACCACTACCTGGATCTGGCCGCATCGGGCCGGATCGACGTCTCGGCCATGCTCACCCACCGCTTCGGCCTGGACCGGTGGCGCGACGCCTTCGTCGCCCTGGCCGACCAGGGGACCAGCGGCGCCATCAAGACCGCGTTCGACTTCCGATGACGTGACGACGTCTCGACGGCGCCACGCTGGCGGTCGCCGTCGTCTGAGAAGATGGGAGCCATGAAGAAGTCACTTCCGCTCGATGCCGTCGACCTGGCCTCGGCGCCGTTGTTCGCCATCACGATGCTGGCCGAGGCCCGCGGCCTGCGAAACCGCGAGCTGCGGGCGATGGGCGACCTGGACGGCGCCACCCGTGAGGAGCTCTCGGACCCGAGCCTTCCGCCCGCCAAGGGCCTGCGCACCAAGCTCGACTACGTGTTCAAGCACCCCGGCTGGACCCCTGAGCACGCTGGGGGTCAGGCACCCAGCGTGCTCACCGACCGGCCCGTCGGCATCGCCTCGTACCGCGGACTGGCACCGGCGCACCTCGCGGCGTCCCCCGGTCCCGGCGCCGAGCGATGACGACGACCACCGGGTTCAGGTTCAGGACGGAGGTCACCAGGGCGAGGACCGATCGCGACGACGGGGAGGAATCAGAGGACGACTGACCGTCCTCCCACCGGCCCGTTCGCCGCTCTGGCCGGCGCGACCCGGTGCCGCCTCAGCGGCGCCGCATCCTGCGGTTGGCGCCCACCAGATCGAACACCGCGGGGTCGTATCCGTCCGGGGTCCACGCCACCAGTTCCTCGTGCTCGGGATGGTCGGGATCGCCGATCGCATCGAGCAGGTCGGCGAAGCCCATCACGCCACCACAATCCTCCGGCGGGCACGCCCGCTCGCCGCCCGTGCAGATCGGATAACGAATCTCCGGACCGGGCTCCTCGACGGCCTGGACGACCACATCGTGTTCCCAGCCGTCGCCGAGGTCGTAGTCCCAGCGCAACGACGCACCCGGCCGGGGCAGGATCTGCTGCACCGTGATGTTGCGTTCACCGATGACGTAGTCGGCTTCCTCGTCCTTCTCGCCGAACACGATCCCCGCCACGTCGAACAGGTGGAGGTGGTACCCCTCCCAGCCCATGACCGCCTCGAGGATGCGGTTGAACTTCGGCAACTTCGTGTCCGAGGCAACTGCGAAGGTCCGCCAGATCGGCGGCTCGACGTGACGGAGCTCCATCCGAAGCACGTGCACGCTCGGTCCCCACGGCATCATCGGCCCAGCTTCGCGCGGGCCGCATGGTCTCCGACCAGTGGGGACGCCCCCGACGCCGGGGCGAGAGGAGATCCCACAACCGTCCCTCAACCGCCCTCGCGGATACTGGTGTTGGAAGGAAAAGAGGAGCAATGAAGCACCTGCATCGAACCGTCATTGCGACCACGGCCGCTGTAGGGCTCCTGTGCGGCGGCGTGGCCCTTGCCCAGGACATGCCGACGGAGCCGACCGAGCTTCCCTACGACACCCCGGAGGAGTGCGAGGCCAACGGCGGGACCTTTGCCTTGTTCATGGGGTGCCGCGATGCGGAGGAGTACGCGGCGTTCGCGGAGGGGATGGCCCAGCAGCCAGCCCCTGAGTCGGCCCCAGAGCGACCGGCCCCCGCCCCGGCGCAGCCTGAACCGGCGACCGAGGCCCAGCCGAACTACACGGGCTGACGACACAACCGAGCCACTCCCCGCTCGTGCTCCTCGGTCGGGCCGCATGACGGGCGCGAGATCCGGTTATCGGGAAGACTGGCCCCAACCCGACGGCAGGTTGCCCCGGGGGAAGGTGAAGTCGTCATGGCAGAGAGCGTCTACAAGATCATCGAGCTCGTCGGTGTAAGCGACGAGTCGTGGGAGAAGGCCGCTGCCGCGGCCGTTGCCAAGGCGGCTGGATCACTTCGGGATCTGCGCATCGCCGAGGTGGTCGAACTCGATCTCCAGCTCGAAGATGGCCAGGTCAAGGCCTACCGGGCCAAGGTGAAGGTGTCCTTCAAGTACGGGGACGACTGACCGGCACGGTCAGCGCCGCGGCGTCTTCACGCCGCGGCGCGTTCGTCCCGCAGCTGGTCAGAACGGCACCTCGGTGGCGAGGAGCCCTTCACCATCGGCTCGACGCGAGACGATGCGGCAGAACTCCACCGCGTCCAGCTCGAGCACCTCGGCCTCGGCGTCGCCACTGGTGAACGTGCCGCCGGCGGGCCCGGTGAGCTCCAGCCGGTAGGGCCGGCCGTGGCGCCGGGCCCACTCGGCCACGATGTCGGCCACGATCCGACCGTCGTGGTCGGCGGACAGCACCGGGTCGGCGCCGATGGCCCGGCACAGGTCGATCCGGTGCAGCCATGCGTCCCGCGTGAGGATCACGTCGATCAGGTATCCGAGCCGCCACGTCTCGTCGATGGTGCCCATCTCCACCGGAATCGACACGAAACGACGCATCGGCGCCGGGGTCCGGCGACGCCCGGCGGTCGCCTTGGCCACCAGGGCTCGACACTCGGCGGTCAGCGCCGCCCGATCCAGATCAGCGGTCCGGTCGATCTGCACCTGGGTCATGTGCTCGGTCTCTCCCCCGCCGTGGTCGCGCACCCTGCCCTTGATCTCGCGCTGCTGGCTCAGCAGCTCGCGCATCGAGGCCGCCGACCGCATCGCGCCCACCACGTGGCCGACGAGATCGCGGACCGTCCAGCCCTCGCAGTCGGTGGGCCGGGCCCAGTCGTCCTCGGCCAGCCCGTCGACCACGTCGGCGAACCGCCGGTACGCGGTCTCGGCCAGGGCCATGGCTTCGCGGTGCTCGATCGGCGGCACTGTGGTGGCGTCGGTCTCGGTGGTCATCATGGGCGCTCCCCCTCGGGTGGATCGGGTGGTACTCCGGCGTGGTCGCAGAACAGGTCCACGGCCTCGTCGATCAATCGGGTCCAGCGGTCGCCGCCCGGGTCGTTGGAGATCTGTTGATCGACCAACCCGGTGGAGATGGCGGTCCACAGGTCCAGGAAACGCGGATCGGTCACGCCCACCGCTCGCAGGTGTCGCGCCGCCAGCTCCAGGTTCTCCACGGCCAGTGCGTAGGACTCCGCCGACGGCTCGAAGCCGGGAATGGTCCGCTGGAACATCAGCTGGTAGCGGGCGACGTCGCCGGTGCAGAACCGGGCGAACAGCCGGCTCCCCTCTTTCATCGTCCGGCGGGTGGGCGACGCCTTTTCGGTGAGCGGCGCCATGTGGGCGGCGAACTGACGCTGTCCGTCGGCGAACATCGCGTCGTAGATCGCCTCCTTGGAGTCGAAGTACGAATAGAGACTCGGCGCTCTCATGCCGACCCGCGCGGCGAGCTCCCGCAGCGACAGCGCGGCCAGCCCCTGCTCGTGGCACAGGCGCCACGCGGCCTCGAGGATCTCGCGCCGGGTCCGCTCCCGGCGCTGCTCGACGCGGCTGAGCTCGGCGTTCGGGTCGGCTGGTCGTTCTTCTAACACTGTTCGGTTATGCTAACGCTGTTCGGAGCAACGGTCAAGACCCGCGTGCGTGCAGCCGGCCGGTGCCGTCAGCGGGGGTCGGCCCAGTAGTCGACGACCGTGACGCGCTCCACCCACGCTCCCACCCAGTGGCCGAAGGCGACATGCTCCGGGTGATCCAGGTAGGCGTCGCGTGCATCGGTCGAGCCGAACGTGAGCGTGAAGCAGTGGGTCAAGCCGTGGTTCAGATCCTCGGGGCTGTTGTTGCGTCCCCATTCGAAGGCCCGGATCCCGGGCACCACGTCCTGCAGCCCGGCGAAGCGGCGCACCACCTCGGCGACGTCGGCATCGAGCGCATCGGCGACGAAGCCAAAGAGCACCACGTGCCGGAGGACCCCTTCGTCTGACATCGAGGGCACGCTACCGCCGCCCGAGTCCCAGGCCCGTGGCCGGACGAGCCGCTGCGAGCGTTGCCTCGAGCGAGGCGCACCACGCGGGTTTGGTTCGACGACCGATCACCCGGTAGCCACGGGACGTGACCTTCATCCTCACCCGCTCGCCCACGCCCCCGTCAGCCGACGAACGGGCCCCGGCGCCCACCCTCCCGGACGACACCGCGCGCCGGCTCCGGACCGCCAATCTCGTCGCCGCCGCCTTCCACTTCGCGTCCGCCGTCCTGTTCCTCGTCCTCACCACCGAATTCGACCTGCCGATCACCGCCTCCTACCCGACCCAGGACCCGGCGCTGACCGAGCGCCTGTTCCCGGCCGAGGTGCTCACCGAGGTCACCATCGGCTACGGCGTCGCGGCCTTCTCCCTCCTCAGCGCCGTCTTCCACCTCCTGGTCGGCACGGTCGCCAACCGCACGTACAACCGGGCCATCGCCGCCACCCAGAACCCGTTCCGGTGGATCGAGTACTCGATGAGCTCCACGCTGATGATCGTCCTGATCATCATGCTGCTCGGCGACTACGACATCGGTGCGCTGATCGGTGTCGCCGCCGCCAACGTGTCGATGATCCTCTTCGGGTGGCTGATGGAGCGCCACAACACCCCCGGTGCCGACGACATCGACTGGTACCCGTTCGTCTTCGGCTGCCTGGCCGGCATCGCTCCGTGGATCGTCGGCGTGCTCTACTTCGGCGGCGCGCTCGGCAACGCCGAGGATGCGGTGCCCACCTGGGTCTGGGCGCTCTTCATCAGCGTGTTCGTCCTGTTCAACTGCTTCGCGATCAACCAGTTCCTCCAGTACCGGGGACGGGGTCGGTGGCGCGACTACGTCTTCGGCGAGGGCGTCTACATCGCCCTGTCCTTCGTGGCCAAGACCGCGCTCATGTGGCAGATCTACTTCGGTACCGTTCGCTGACGCCGCAGCCGGCCCGCTCCATGACCACCGCCCCCGCCACCGACACGCCGCTCCCCACCGACGAGCTCCCGACCGCGCCCCCGGCCGGCGCGGTCCGGTTGCGGGAGCTGACCGTGGCGCTGGAACCCTTCCGGCTCGCCGCCCAGCTCGGCCCGTTGCGCCGAAGTCCCCGGGGTGACCGCCGGCTCACCGTCGCCATCCCGGGCTGGAAGGCCCCCGAGGGCTCGATGGTCCCGATCCGCACCTTCCTGCGCCGCGTGGGCCACGACGCCCGAGGCTGGGGTATGGGAGTGAACGGCGACGACGTGGAGGCCACGGGCGAGGCCTTCCTCGACCGCCTCGGGCATCTCGTGCACGAGACGGGCCGCCCGGCCAACCTCGTCGGCTGGTCGCTCGGCGGCGTCATCGCCCGCGAGTGCGCCCGCCGCCGACCCGACCTGGTCCACCGGGTGGTCACCTTCGGCACCCCGGCCATCGGCGGCCCCACGTACACGCTCGGCGCGGCCACCTACGGCGAGCAGGAGTGTGCCCGCATCGAAGCGCTCCAGGGCGAGCTCGACCGCACCGACCCGATCACCGTGCCCGTCACCGCCATCTTCAGCCGCAACGACGGCGTCGTCGACTGGCGAGCCTGCATCGATCGCTTCTCCACCCGGGTCCACCACGTCGAGGTCCGCTCGACCCACGTCGGGCTCGGCATCGACCCCGACGTCTGGCGAGCCGCGGCCACCGCCCTGGCCTGAACGTCACGCGATCCCGGCTCCCGGGGCGCCGCCGCCTGGGTATCGTGCCGTGGATGAGCGACCCAGCCGAACCAGCCGGCGCCGACGTTCCCGTGGGCGGGTCGTGGACGATCGACCAGGTGCACGCGCACCTCGACGAGGCCCGGTTCCCGGTGCGACTGTCGTTCCTCGACGGCGACGGGTATCCCCGCGTCCTGTCCCTCTGGTTCGAGCGGCGCGACCGGCACCTCTGGTGTGCCACCCAGCGCACCGCGGTGGTGGCCCGGGCCCTGAGCCGCGACGACCGCGTCGGGTTCGAGGTGGCGGGCGACTCCGCCCCCTACCGCGGCGCTCGCGGATGGGGCCGAACCCGTCTGCACCCCGACGCCGGGAGTGCCGTGCTCGGTTCGCTCATGGAGCGCTACCTGGCACCCGACGATCCGCTGATCCCCCGCCTGCTGAGCCGGGCCGACCAGGAGGTGGCCATCGAGATCGTCCCGGAGCGGTGGTTCTCGTGGGACTTCTCGGGCCGGATGGGCCCGGCCCATGACTGACCCCCACCTCCGCTGGGCCTGGCGCGACGTCGATGCCCCGGCCGAGGCCGTCTGGACCCTTCTGGCCGACACGACCTGGTGGCCTCGGTGGGGTCCCTCGGTTCGTGCCGTCGAACCGGCCGACGTCCGCGTGACACCCGGCCTGCGGGGCCGGGTCCAGACCGCAGTCGGCGTGTGGGTGCCATTCGTGGTCGACGACGTCACCGACGGACGGTCCTGGCGATGGACCGTCGCCGGCATCAGCGCCACCGACCACGCCGTCGAGGAGGTCGGACCGTCCTCCAGCCGGGTCGGCATCGGCGTGCCGCGCCTCGCCCGCCCTTATCTGATCGTGTGCCGCGTGGCGCTCCACCGCCTCGCCCGCCTGGCCGAGACCGTCGATCACCGGTCCGCCGCCTGATCGGCCGGCCGAGACCGATGCCGTCCTATCCGTCGGGCTTCTTCGACCGCAGCGACCCGTCGGACGATTCGGCGTTCTACCGGCCCGACCGACTGGTCACCCACATCGACGAGGCCGCCATCGCTGCGGTCGGTGCCCTCTACGCCGACCTGCGCATCGAGGGCCAGGTGCTCGACTTGATGGGCTCGTGGGTCTCGCACTTCGCTCGGCCACCGGACCACCTCACCGTGCTGGGGATGAACCCGCACGAGCTGGAGGCCAACCCGATGGCGACCGAGCTCGTCCGGCACGACCTCAACCGGGACCCGACCCTGCCCTTCGCCGATGCGTCGTTCGACGACGCGGTGTGCTGTGTCTCGGTCGACTACCTCACCCGACCGGTCGCGGTCTTCGCCGAGGTCGCCCGGGTCCTGCGACCCGGCGGCCGGTTCGTGGTGACCTGGTCCAACCGTTGCTTCCCCACCAAGGCGATCAGAGGCTGGCTGATGGCCGACCACGACGGCCGCCCGCACATCGTGCGGTCGTACTTCGACCGGTCGGCGCGATTCGGCGAGGTCGTCACCGACCGCCGGATCGAGCCCAGCCGCTTCGGCGATCCCCTCGACGCCGCCTGGGCCGCCCGCACCGACGCGGACCCGCACCCGACCCCATCCTGACCCGCCGCTCCCGAAACTTGGGCCACCACCCCACCCATGTGCGGGTAGGTACCCAAATTTCGGCCGTGGGGCGAAATACCGGGCGACCGGCCGAGGGCGTCTCGCCCGCGCCTCAGCCGGTGAAGTCGGGCTGACCGGTGACGGCCGCGGCCGCCGGGGCGGGCGGCGGTGGGGCGGGAGGCACCGTGGTCGTCGTGGAGGGCGGAGCCACGGCGAAGCTGATGGGGACCTCGGCTCGGCGATCCGGGTTGCCCTCGAAGCCCCAGTTCAGGATCACCACGCACTCGTCACCCTGAGGCCCGCAGGTGCGGGGGCCGCTGATCGGGGCGTTGAACGACGAGAACACCGCCAGGTCCAGCTCGATCGTGCCCTCGGCATCGGGCACACCGCGGGCCAGCCGGTCGATGTCGCACCGCTCCCCCAGCTCGCCCGGCCCGTCGACGCACACGTACGCCATGCCCTCCTCCCGGAACGACAGGTGCTGCCCGGCGACCGTGACCACCTGCCCATCGGTGAGGTCCCGGTCGGGCGTCACGGTCGCCTCGACCGCCGGGCGCAGCGGTGCGTCGGGGTCGAAGACGATCGGCGCCTGGGGCCAGTCGCCGGCGTCGACGATGAAGCCGACCCCGATCACACAGCCGGCCGGGTCGGTGCGGCAGTCCACCTCTTCGCCACCCTGCAGGTAGATCCGGGCATCGACGTAGAACTCCTCGTCGATCGTGCCACCGGGACCGACGTCGACGAAGTAGGCGTTGGACGGGTCGCAGTCGAACTCGTTCACGGCCCCGCCCCGGCACTGGTAGCCCTCCAGCAGCGACTCGCCGTCGAACCCGGTGCCCGACACCTGCACGGGCATGAAATCGGTCAGGCCGGTGTCGGGGGTGACCGTGAGCGCCGGCGTCGGGGGTTGCGTCAGACCGGCGTGGGTCGGCCGGGCCCCCAGAGCGACCGAACCGACGACCAGGACGAGCGCGGCGAACACCCGCGGTGCTTGTGACCCGCGAAACGATGAACGTTGCGTCATGGTCGCATCGTCTCACGCCGGGCTCGCCCCGACCAGGGCCTTAGGTCCCGGCCGGGGCACCGACTTCTACTTCGTCTTCTTGCCGGTGTGAATCGCGATGTTTCCGCCGGAGATCGCCTGATCCCTGCCGTTGTCGTAGACGACTCCCGTCTGGCCCCAGATCTTGATGTGGAACGTGTCCGGGTCGCTGTCGCCGGCCCAGATCATGAACGTGTAATCGTCGCCCCCACCATTGATCGACCCGGTGCCCTTGAACCGGGCGTGGTCATTCCCTGTCACCACCAGCCAGTCGTATTCGGACGACTGGAAATTGAAGTCACCGGCGTTGAGGTGGAATTGCGTGTTGCCGGTCGGGACGACCGCGCCCTTCTTGTACTTCGACACGAACCCGAACGTCGCCTTGCCACTCAGATCGGGGTCCAGGGCGTACGCGCCAGGTTCGGAGTCGAACCAGCCGCCACCGGTCACGAACCCGCCATCTGCGTCGTAGACCACGAGGATCGCCGAAGCGGTCGCAGCGTCACCGGCGTCGTCGGTGATCGTCACGTCGATCGTGTACACCCCGGCGGCCTGATAGGTGGACGAGGCCAGGCACTGCGAACCATCGACGGTTCCGATCGTGGTGATGCCATCCCCCCAGGCCACCGTGCAGGTGTGGGTGTCGGCCACCCCCGGGTCGGCGAATGCGGCGGTGACCGTAACGGGCTGATCGGCCAATCCGACCGGCTCGAGCGGGGTGGACAGTGACTGGATCGACGGCGGCACGTTCGTCGTGAATTCCACGTCGCCGGTGGTCGCGTCGACCGTCGTAGCGACCCCGTCGATCACGACCGTGACAGGCTGGTCGCCCGCCAGGTACTGCACGCTGAAGTCGTCATCGACGATGTCGCTGATCCTCAGCGTGACACCGGCCGGTATGTCGATGGTCGTCACGCCGTCGCCCGCTTCGGGCACCACCACCACCGGACCCCCGACCACGACCTCCAGCGTGATGCTGCCGCAGGTCGCGTTGACCTCGCTGCCGGCAGGGATCTGGACGGTGACGAAGCCGCACAGCCTGATCGACGCCTGACCGGACGTGCCACCGGTCAAAACCTTGACCCCCGCGGGTTCGGGCAGGTCGACGAAGCTCAGGGGCCCTCCGGTCCCGTTGCTGAGGATCTCGCCCGTGTGACCGACCCCGTCGGGATCACAGAACCTGCCGGGAACATCCGGCACGCACTCGATGTCGTCGGGAATACCATCACCATCGGTGTCTTTCGGGGCGGGAGGGTCGAACACCAAGACCTTCCGAGCCGACGTCGTCAGGAGCAGTTGGCCGTCGCCATTGATCGTCACCCGGTACGGAGAGGGCTGGAAGAAGTAGCCGTTGGTCTCGACCACGGGAGTGGGACGGGACTCCACGAAGTCGCCGGCCAGGGTGTAGGTCCGGATCTCCCTGGTGTTGAAGTCCACAATGTGGGCTTGGCCGACGTCGTCGAACGTGATGTCGACCGGCTGGCCGAAGCCGGTCAGGGTCAACAGCCGCTGGCCGGTCGCCGGATCGATCTTGTGCACCTTGTCGCGACTGCCCTCGAAGTCGCTGATCCACACGAACCCGTCCGGGTCGACGCTGACTGCGTACGGCGCCGTGCCGGTGCCGCCGATGGTTGCCAGGTAGGCACCCTGGGGTGAGAACTTCTGGACTCCGCCGCTGAAGACGCTGGCGACATAGACGTTGCCGGCGGCGTCGGTATCGATGCCGAGCGGGTTGTTGAACGGCGTACCCGGCCCGCCGCCGAACGCTCGGACGAAGGTACCCGCGGATGTGAACTGCTGGACCCGGGCCCCGCCGACATCGGTGACATAGATGTCACCGTTGAGACCGACCGCCACAACCGAGGGGCTGTTGAACAGGCCAGGGGTCGTGCCGAAACCGCCGACCTCGAACAGGAACGTCCCGTCCGGCGAGTACTTGGCAACCGTGTGGCTGCCGTTCTTGACCACCCAGATCTCCTGGGTTGCCGGATCCACGTCGATACCGATGGCCGAGCTGGTGTTCGCGACGTCGAACGAGCTGGCCGGATCGTAGGTCCAGAATCCGTCTGGGTCGAAGATGGCGAGTGACGACTGGCTCACGCCCGAGTCGCCGGCATCGTCGGTGATGGTGACCCTCACCGTGTAGACACCTACGGAGGCATGGATGTGCGACGCCGTGCACTCCGACCCGTCGACGGTGCCCGGCGCCGTCGTTCCGTCGCCCCAGTCGACCGTGCACGTGTGGGTGTCGTTGACCCCCGGATCGCTGTACTCCGCCGTCACGTCGACCGACTCACCGAGGGGGGCGTTCGCGGAAGAGAGGTTCAACGAGTCGACGGTCGGTCGCACGTTCGACGTGAACGCCACGGCGCCGTAGGTGTCGTACACCTGCCGCGTGACACCGTCATGGACGACCGTCACCGGGCCTCCGCCGGACACCACCTCGACGGTGAAGTCGTCGTCGACGGGCGTGGTGATGCGAGCGGTCACCCCGTCGGGTATGGAGATCGTGGTGAGCCCGTCACCGTCGGGCTCCACCACCACGGGGCCGCCGGCGATGACGCCGACCGCGGCGCTGCCGCAGGTGACGTTGAGCTCGGCCCCGGCTGGCACCTGCAGCGTGAAGAAGCCGCACACCTTGACGGTCGCCTGACCGCTGGTCCCGCCAGCGAGGATCTTGACACCCTGGGGATCGGGCAGGTCGATGAACGACACCACCTCGCCGGTCCCGTTGCTGAGGAGCTCGCCCCCGTTTCCGGCGGCGTCGGCGAACACGGTCGACGGATTCGAAGGATCAGCGTCGATGGAGTCCGGAATGCCGTCGCCGTCGCTGTCAACCGGGGCCGTGGGATCCAGAACCTGGATGTAGCTGCGCTGCGTCACGAACGCCCTGCCCGAATCGGCGATCGCCACCCTGAACGTGTTGGGGGTCGTCCCTGCCACCACACTGTCGACGAAGGTGCCGTCGAGCGTGTAGGTACGCAGCTCGCTGGTGTTGAAGTTGATGATGTGCACCTGGTTGAGCGCATCGAAATCGAGGTCGGTGGTCTGCGCCGACCCCGGCACCGAGAATGTGAGCTCGACCACGCCCGTGACCGGATCGGCCTTGCGGATCACGCCGGACTGGTCGGACACCCACAGCTTCCCGTCGGGATCAATGCCGATACCGAACGGAACGGAGCCCATCGAGTAGCTCTGGAGCTGAGCGCCGGTCGGCGAGAATTTCCGGACGGTGCCGTTTCCTGCATCTGCGACGAACACGGACCCACCCGAGTCGACGGCGATGCCCAGCGGATTGCTGAAGATGCTACTGCTGCCCCACATTCCGAGGTAGGTGCCGTCCGACGCATAACGGACGACCCTGTTGTTGCCACGATCGGTAAAGAAGACGTCACCCGTGACCGGAGAGACGGCGACATCACCGGGTCCATTGACCTGCCCTGGTCCCGTCCCGCAGCCGAACCCGATCTCGCCGAGTTTTGTGCCGACTTGGTCGAATCGGAAGACCTTGCAGTCGTAATAGCTGAGCACCATGACGTCATCGGTCAGCGGATCGACGTCGATTCCCTGCGTGCCGCTGCTGGTGAACTCGCCGGAGCCCCACTGCGAAGCCTGCGCCCATACTGCGGCGTTGGCAGGAGAAGACAACAGCGCCAACGCCATCAAGGTCAGCGCCATTGGCACGATGAAGCGTGGCCACCTCCCTCGAACAACCCGTTTGCGCGCACGCGCAAGGACCGCTCTTCCACCCATGTCCGCCCTCCCCTTTACGAACCCTCTCAGGTCCGGACTCCGCTCGCTATCTGACGTTATCCGAGCACAGAGCATCCAAAAGATCAAGAGAAATCTCGGGAACGGTCAGGGCGGTATCAGACCACAATCACTGCGCTCGGCCGCCAGCTCTCGGACCGTCGGCACGCCTCGCCTCCGAATCCGTTCCTGACCACTCCCGCGGGCCCCGATCCCACCCAGGCACCCACGGTGACAACGGCAAAGGAGAACCAACGCCGCCGCCTCACCAGGGCCCACGGGGAACGGTCCGCATGGTGCGCACCCCGCCGAATGCCGCCGACACGACCCTCAGGGAACGGCAGCGAGCAGCACGAGCCATGGCACGCAGGATGGTTCGCGACCGCTGACCCAACGGTGAGGGGCGGGGGCGGGCGGTCAGCCGACCTCGACCGGGACGGCCGGGTCGACGCGCCCGACGGCCCGGCTCTCGCGCTCTTCCGCGGGGATGCCGGACCAGTCGGTCGGGTCGTGGGGTCCCGCCGCGGGCGTGACGTCGACCGGAAGACCGGTCAGCTGTGACATACCCGACGCCGGATCGACCTTGTCCGGTCCGCTGGCGGCCAACAGGTTGACGTTGACCCCACGGGTCTTGGCCGCCACCGACAGGCCGGTCGCGTGCTGGTGGCCCCAGCCGTGGGGCAGCGCCACCGTGCCCGGCATCAGCTCGTCCCACCGCTTGCACCGGCAGCCGCACCGTAGCCACCTCGGTCGACACGTCGGCGTAGGCCCCCTCGTCCAGACCGATCCGGTCGGCGTCGTCGGGGTGCACGTACAGGTGGTTGGTGTCGCCCCCGTCGCCCTTGACCATGTCGGCGTGGTTGTGGGTCCACGAGTTGTGGGTCTTGGTGTGCCGCTTGGTGATCAGCAGCAGCCGGTCGGCGTCGCGACGGGCCCGGTCGAAGTCGGCATCGAGCGAGCCGGCCCGCTCGACCAGCCGCTCCGGCGCCAAATGCACCTTGCCGTCGTCGGTCACCACCCGCTCACCCAGGAACGAGCGCTCCTCGTGATCGGTGCGGCGCCACCCGTGCGGATGCTCCAGCAGCTTCTTGAACCCGGGTTGGCCGGTCAGGCGCAGCAGGAGATTCAACATCCCCTCGGCGGGCACCGACGGCTGCGCACCGGGCCGCTCCCGCCGGAGCTTCTTCGTGTGCCGCCGCGTCGCCGCCTCCAGCGCCCGCTGCGCACCCTTCGACCCGAACAGGCCGACGCCGCACGCCTTGGCCAGCCCCAGGTAGATGGTGGCCTCGTCGCGCTGCTCGCCGTCGGGTTCGACGACGGGCCGCGTGGCCTGGAGGTACGGCCGCGACTGCAGGCCCAACATCAGCGGGAAGATGAACGGCAGGTCGGCCCGTTGGAACGGGTCGGTGGCCGGCAGCGTGTAGTGGGCCAGCGACCCGGTCTCGTTGCGGTAGATGTCGAGCGTGACCAGCAGCTCGAGCTGGCCGAACGCCTCGCGCAGCCGCCCGGCGTCGGCCATCGTGATCAGCGGGTTGCCGCCGGTGACGAACAGCGCCTTCACCTGACCCGGCCCCGGCGTGAGAATCTCGTCGGCCAGCACCCCGCCCGGGTAGGCGTCGTTGACCTTGCGGATCCCGCCGATGCGGGAGGTGTCGTCGGCCATCAGCGTGCCGGTCCGCACCCCGAACCTGGCGAAGTCGATGACCCCCTCGCCCACCAGCGTGCCACCGCGCCGGTCGAGGTTGCCCGACACCGCGTTGATGACCTCCTGCAGCCAGAACGCCAGCACCCCATTGGTGCCCATGTTGACCCCGGTGGACGAGTACAACGCCGCGCCGTCGGCCGACCGGTACGCGGCCACCAGCTCGCGCAGCGTTGCGGCCGGGATCTGCGTCACCTCGGCCGCCCGCTCGGGCGTCCACGCCGCCACCAACGCCTCCACCTCGGACAGCCCGGTCATGTGCTCGGCCACTCGGGCCCGGTCCGCTCCGCCGGTGGCCAGCAGCTCGTGCAGGAACGCCAGGTAGAAGAAGACGTCGGTGTCGGGTCGGATGAACACGTGGTCGGTCGCGGCCCGGGCCGTCTCGGTGCGCCGGGGGTCGACCACCACGACCCGCCCGCCCCGCTGGGCGATCTCACGCAGCCGCTTGGTGGGGTCGGCCACCTGCAGGAAGCTCCACTTGGACACCACCGGGTTGGCGCCGACGATGATCAGGCACTCGGTGCGATCCACATCGGGGAACGGCTGGGTGAACGGGAACCCGTAGATCTCCCGCGCCGCCGCGAACTTGTTGGCGCAGTCCTGCGTGGCCGACGCGTACATCGACGTCGAGCCCAACCCGTCCATGAACCCCTGGGCGAACACCGGGTGCAACACGCTGAAGCCCGCCGCCGTCCCCACGTACATGGCGATCGAGTCGGGCCCGTGCCGGTCGATCAGCTGCCGCACCCTGGCCCCGATCTCACCCTGCGCCTCACCCCACGACGCCCGCTCCCACCGGTCGCCCACCCGCCGCTCGGGGTACATCAGCCGGTCGGGAGACGAGTACAGCTGGTGCTGCTTGATCCCCTTCACGCACGCGAACCCGCCGGTGGCCACGTGGTCATCGTCGGGCCTGATCTTGCTGATGCGACCGTCGTCGACCGTCACCTCCAACCCGCACAGGGACTCGCAGATCCGGCAGAACGTGTGGTGGGTCTCGGCCATCGGCTCAGGATACGGCGAGAGTGCTCCCTCCGCAGGAGCGAACTCGCGGCCACCGGGCCCGGTTCCGCGCTCCATGGCCGCGAGATCGGCGGTTGGGGTCGCTGGTCACGGACCCTTGCCAGCGTCGGATCGTGGTGGAAGGATCCCCCCAGCGAAAGGACCTGACCATGGCTGATGACTACGTGGTGGAACGCACCAAGACGATCGCCGCCCCACCCGCGGACGTGTTCGCGCTGGTCGGGAACCTGGAGCGCTGGGACGACTTCTCGCCCTGGGCCGACATGGATCCGGACATGACCAAGACCTACAACGGCGAGCCGGGTGCCGTCGGCTCCACCTACCACTGGACCGGGAACCGCAAGGTCGGCGAGGGCACCATGACCATCACCGACTCGACGCCCGACGAGCGCGTCGTGCTCGACCTCAAGTTCATCAAGCCGTTCAAGTCCGAAAGTGTCACCGAGCTCGAGCTGACGCCGGCCGGTGACGGCACCGAGGTCACCTGGCGGATGACCGGCGCCACCACCTTCATGGTCAAGGTCATGAGCCTCTTCGGCAAGAGCATGGACAAGATGGTGGGGCCCGACTTCGAGAAGGGCCTGACCCAGCTGAAGACCGTCACCGAAACCGGGTAGGACCCCGGTCGGCCGCCCGCCCGTCCGGACCTCGCGGCCACCAGGCCCAGTTCCGGACCCTGCGGCCGCGAGTTTCGGGAACCGAGCCGACCATCCTCGTTCGTGGGTCCCTCGACCCACGCGGCGCGGGCAATCTCGCCTCCCGTGGTCCGGTAGGCCTCAAGAAGTCACCAGCGACGCCGAACAGAGACGGGTCACGCCGCAGTAGGTCACGAAAGGACCTCCCCTCCATGTCCATTCGGACCGTCTCGCCGACGCCCTCCTTCTCATCCCTTCATCGCGGCGTCTCTCTGCTGGCCGCGCTGGCGCTGGTCGCCGCCGCGCTCGTTCTCGCGGCACCACGGGCCGACGCGTTCGGCGAGACCGACGTGTGCTTCGTGATCGCGGATGGTGGCGGCGTCGCCAGCGGCGGCGTATCCGGCAACGACCGCCTGGTGAAGATCAACCGCACCACCGGCGTGTCCACCTCCATCGGCACCACGACCGGCACCAACAACATCGAGGCCGCCGCCTTCTGGCCCGGCACCGACACCCTCTATGCGTCGAACCAGGACGGGTCCACCGGCCGGTTCGGCACCGTCAGCCTGAGCACCGGCCTGTTCGCCGAGATCGGCACCCACGGACAGGCCACCGGCACCCTGGGCGGGAGCTCCACCACGATCGACGTCAACGACGTCGATTCCATGGCGATGGATCCCCTGACCGGCATCATCTACGGCGCCCTTCGACGCAATGGCGACCCCGACATTCTCCTGGCGTTCCAGCGCTCCGACGGCGACGTCATCGCCAACGCGTTCGGCCCCGGTCAGGACTTCGTCGTCATTCCCGAGCTGACGGTCGGCGGCCAGACCGTCGGAGACATCGACGGCCTGACCATCGATCCCTTCGACGGCATCATGTACGGCATCGCCAACAACGGCGGCGGCAACGACCGACTGGTGCGCATCAACAAGGCCACCGGCGCCATCACCGACGTCGGCCAGCTCCTCGACGGCGCCACCCCGGTCGAGGACATGGAGGGCCTGGGCAACTACAACGACGGCTCGCTCTTCGGCGCAACCGGTGCCGGCACCGACCTGTGGGACATCGACAAGACCAGCGGCGCCGTCTCCAACGAGCGCAACATCAGCATCGGCAGCGACCACGAGTCCGTCGACTGCCTGGTCGGCGACACCAACAAGATCCAGGGCACCGTCTACCTCGACAGCGACGGCGACGGCGTCCTCGACGGCGGCGAGGCCGGACCCGCCGGTTCGGTCGTGCGCCTCTACCGCGACGCCGACAACAGCGGCACCGTCAGCGCCGGCGACCCGCTCGTCGCCACGCAGACCACGGACGGCAGCGGCGACTACGAGTTCGAGGTCGCCGCCACCGGCGCCTTCGTCCTCGACGTCGACCCCTCCTCCCTTCCCGCCGACGCGACGCTGACCACGGACAACATCGAGGTCGCCGACTTCGGCACCAACGTGGGCCAGACCGACGCCAACAACAACTTCGGCTACCGGACCCCCGCCAGCATCGGCGACCGCGTCTGGGTCGACGGTGACGGCGACGGCGTCCAGGACGCCGGCGAGCCCGGGATCCCCGGCGTCGAGGTCATCCTCACCGAGTTCACCCTCGGCCTCATCACCACCGACACCACCGACGGGAACGGCAACTACGACTTCGGCAACCTCCCGCCCGGGCTCTACGCCGTGACGATCAACCCCGGCACCCTGCCGCCCGCGGTCGTGGCGACCTTCGACCGCGACGGCGGCCTGGACGGCGCCACCCTCGTGCCGCTGGCCTCGGGCCAGAACCCGACCGACGTGGACTTCGGCTACCGCGGCACCGCCAGCATCGGCGACCGGCTGTGGTACGACACCGACGGCGACGGCACCCAGGACATCGGCGAGACCGGTATCTCCGGGGTCACCGTCCAGCTCCGCGACAGCGGCGGCACCATCATCGCCACCGACGTCACCGACGGCGGCGGCATCTACGGCTTCGCCAACCTGATGGGCGGCACCTACGACGTCACCATCGACACCAGCACCCTGCCCGCCGGCTACGGCGCCACCTACGACCTCGACGGAAGCAACGACTCCGCCGCCGCTGTGCCGCTCAACCCGGGTCAGAACCGCACCGACGTCGACTTCGGCTACCGCGGCATCGCCAGCATCGGCGACCGACTGTGGTTCGACACCGACGGCGACGGCACCCAGGACGCGGGCGAGGCCAGCCTCTCCGGCGTGACGGTCGAGCTCCGCGATGCCTTCGGCTCCATCGTCACCACCGACGTCACCGACGGCGGCGGCATCTACGGCTTCGGCAACCTCGACGCCGGCACCTACAACGTCACCGTCGACACCAGCACCCTCCCCGCCGGAGTGACCGAGACCTACGACCTCGACGGCGGCAACGACTCCCTCGCCAACGTGCCCCTTGCGGCCGGCCAGAATCGGACCGATGTGGACTTCGGCTACCGCGGCACCGCCAGCATCGGCGACCGACTGTGGTACGACACCGACGGCGACGGCACCCAGGACATCGGCGAGACCGGTATCTCCGGGGTCACCGTCCAGCTCCGCGACAGCGGTGGCACCATCATCGCCATCGACCTCACCGACGGCGGCGGCATCTACGGCTTCGGCAACCTCGACGCCGGCACCTACAACGTCACCGTCGACACCAGCACCCTCCCCGCCGGCTACGGCGCCACCTACGACCTCGACGGCGGCGACGACTCCGCCGCATCGGTGACCCTGACCGCAGGCCAGAACCGCACCGACGTCGACTTCGGCTACCGCGGCACCGCCTCCATCGGCGACCGACTCTGGTACGACACCGACGGCGACGGCACCCAGGACGGTGGTGAAGCTGCGCTCTCCGGCGTCACCGTCGAGCTGCGCGACGCCTTCGGCACCGTCATCGCCACCGACGTCACCGACGGCGGCGGCATCTACGGCTTCGGCGACCTCGACGCCGGGACCTACAACGTCACCGTCGACACCAGCACCCTCCCCGCCGGTCTCACCGCAACCTACGACCTCGACGCCGGCGACGACTCCGCCGCATCGGTGACCCTGGCCGGCGGTCAGAACCGCACCGACGTGGACTTCGGCTACCGCGGCACCGCCTCCATCGGCGACCGACTCTGGTTCGACACCGACGGCGACGGCACCCAGGACATCGGCGAGACCGGCCTCTCGGGCGTGACCGTCCAGCTCCGCGACAGCGGCGGCACCATCATCGCCACCGACGTCACCGACGGCGGCGGCATCTACGGCTTCGGCGACCTCGGCGCCGGCTCGTACAACGTCACCGTCGACACCAGCACCCTCCCCGCCGGCCTCACCGAGACCTACGACCTCGACGCCGGCGACGACTCCGCCGCCGCGGTCTCCCTGGCCGCCGGTCAGAACCGCACCGACGTCGACTTCGGCTACACCGGCACCGCCAGCATCGGCGACACCGTCTGGTTCGACACCGACGGTGACGGCGCCCAGGATGCGGGTGAAGCGGGCATCGCCGGCGTCACCGTCGAACTGCGCGACGGCGGCGGCACGCTCATCGCCACCGACGTCACCGACGGCAGTGGCGTCTACGGCTTCCCCCGACTTCGGCCCGGGACGTACACCGTCACCGTCGTCACCAGCTCCCTTCCTGCCGGCCAGACCGCCACGTTCGACCTGGACGGCGGCGACGACTCCACCACCTCGGTGGTCCTGGCCGCGGATCAGAACCGGACCGACGTCGACTTCGGCTACACCGGCACCGCCAGCATCGGCGACACCGTCTGGTTCGACCTCGACGGCAATGGCGCCCTGGATGCGGGCGAACCCGGCATCGGCGGCGTCACCGTGGAGCTCCGCGATGGCGGCGGCACAGTCGTCGCCACCGACGTCACGGACGGGTCCGGCGCCTACGGCTTCGGCAACCTCGTTCCCGACACCTACACGGTCACGGTCGACACCAGCACCCTCCCCGCCGGATTCACCGAGACCTATGACCTCGACGGCGGCGACGACTCGACCGCTTCGGCCCCGCTGGCCGACGGCCAGAACCGAACCGACGTCGACTTCGGCTACACCGGCACCGGCGCCCTCGGCGACACCGTCTGGTTCGACACCGACGGCAACGGCACCCAGGGCGCCGGCGAACCCGGGATCCCCGCCGTGACCGTCGACGTCGTCTGGTACGGGCCCAACGGCACCGCCGGCGACTCGGACGACGTGGCCTTCACCACCGTCACCGACGGCTCGGGCACATGGTCGGTCGACGGCCTGCCCGCCGGCCCCTACTCGGTCACCGTCGTCGGGACGACGCTTCCGGGCGGGCTCGAGAACGTGTCGGATCCCGACGGCACGCCCGACTCGACCACGACGACGACGCTGGCCGACGGCGAGACCGACCTCGAGCAGGACTTCGGCTACCGGGGAACCGGCTCGATCGGCGACACCGTCTGGTTCGACACCGACGGCGATGGCGTTCAGGATGCCGGTGAGACCGGACTGCCCGACATCGACATCACCGTCGTCGGCGCCGGATTCGACGGCGTGCTCGACACCGCCGACGACCTCGTCTTCGAGACGACCACCGGCAGCGACGGCGGCTACGTCGTCGACGGACTCCCCGCCGGCCCCTACCGGGTCACGGTCGACGAGAAGAGCCTGGGTGCGAACCTGGAGCCCACCTTCGATCTCGACGGCGGCATGGACCACACCACCGAGCTGACGCTGGGTGACGGCGAGGACCGCGACGACGCCGACTTCGGCTACGAAGGCCTGGGCACGATCGGCGACGTCGTCTGGCACGACGAGGACGGCGACGGTGAGAAGGACGCCGACGAACCCGGCATCCCCGGCGTCACCGTCGAGCTGCTCGACGCCGACGGCAACGTGATCGACTCCACCACGACCGCCAAGGACGGCAGCTACCTCTTCGTCGACGTCCCGTTCGGCGACTATCAGGTGCGAGTCCTGGGCTCCACGGTCCCGCCCGAGTTCCGGCCCAGCTACGACCCCGACGGCGTCCTCGACCAGGTCGCCTCGGTGTCGGTCGGGTACGGCGAGAACGTGGCCGACATCAACTTCGGCTACCAGACGGTCGCCGCTGATCCGACCCCGACCCCGACCCCGAACCCGGCGCCCACGCCGGCCCCGGCTCCGGCCCCGACGCCGACTTCCCTGGCGGCGACCGGTGCGAACATCGCCGGAGCCGTTCTCGTCGCCATGCTGCTGATCGCCCTCGGCGGTCTCGCCGCGGTCACCGGACGGCGGCGGGAGACCACCGACTGACGACGGGGCGCCGCCCCGATCGACGAGCTCCAACGGCAAGGGTCCCCGCTCCCCGGCGGGGGCCCTTGTTGCGTTCGGCTAGAGCCTGACCAGCACCTTGCCCAGGTTCGCTCCGGTGAAGAGGCGGTCCATCGCCGCCGGCGCGCGGTCCAGGCCGTCGACGACATCGACCCGGTAGATCAGCTCGCCACCGAGAACCCACGTGACCAGGTCCGCCATCGCCTCGGGAGCCCGGTCGAGGTAGTCGAGGATGATGAACCCCTCCATCCGCCCCCGGTTGATGATCAGGTTGTTGAGGTTGTTGGGACCCGGGCGCAGCTCCTCGTCGTTGTACTCCGAAATGGCGCCGCACATCACCACACGACCGCGCATGCCGAGGTGGGCCAGCGCCGCCTCGAGGATGTCGCCGCCGACGTTGTCGAAGAAGACGTCGACGCCGTCGGGGCAGGCCGCACCGATCGCGGCGCGCACGTCGTCGGTGCGGTAGTTGATGGCGACGTCGAACCCGAGCTCGTCGGTCAGCCAGGCGCACTTCTCGTCGGAGCCGGCGATGCCGACCACGCGGCAGCCCTTGATCCGAGCGATCTGACCGACCACCGACCCGGTCGCTCCGGCGGCGCCCGACACCAGGACGGTCTCCCCCTCGACGGGTCGACCCACGTCGAGCAGCCCGAAGTAGGCCGTCAGACCGGTGACGCCGAACACGCTGAGCGCCGCCTCGGGCTCGACGCCGTCGGGCACCACCATGGCGCCGGCGTCCACCACCGCGTACTGCTGCCAGCCGGTCATCCCGAAGACGGTCGCACCGACCGGGAGCGCATCGGCGTTGGACCGGATCACCGTGCCCAGGCCGCCGCTGCGGATGGGGGCGCCGATCTCGATGGCCGGCAGGTACGTGTCCTGCGCCATCCAGCCCCGGATCGTCGGATCGATCGACAACCACCCCACCTCGACCAGGGCCTCGCCCGGTCCGGGCTCGGGCACGGGGACCTCGTCGGTGGTGAAGCACTCGGGTCCCACGGCCCCGACGGGACGCTGGGCGAGAGTGATGCGGTGGTTCAGCTCGGTCATCCGGTCACTCTAGGAGCAGCCTCTGCGAGACTGTCCGCCCATGCGGATGCTCGTGCTCCCACTCGTGCTCCTCCTCGCCTCCTGCGGCTCGGGCAGTGAGAACGGCCCCGACCCGGACGGCGCCGAGACGAGCACCGCCGCGGCCGCCGACGTCGGCGAGGCCAGCGAGCGGCTGGAGCAGATCGCCGCCGAAGTCGACGCCTGGGCCGCCGCCTCCACCCTCGTCGAAGCGACGGCACACGCCGAGGCCGCCGCCAACCTGGTCGTCGGTGCCGGCGGCCTCGACTTCGGTGATCGTGACGGCGACGGCGAGATCGCCGGTGACGTGCCCGACGGACTGCTCCCCGGCCCCGAGGGTGTCCCGGCGGGCATCGTGCTCTCCACCATCGGCCCGGCCGAATGTGTGGAATCGGACGTGCTCGGCGGCGACTGGGACGATCCCGTCGCCCGGTGGGCGCTGCTCGCCGAGGCGATCGAGCAGTGGACACCCGACAACAACACCTTCCCGTCCCTGCCCTCGCACCCGATGCGCATCGTCGGCTGGGCCACCCTGACCCAGTCCGGGACCCTCGACGAGGCGATCGAGTACTCCGGCCACGCCGACCTGCACGTCGACGTCACCCGGAACGCCCTGGCTCGCTGCTGAGCGAGCGCCACGCCGGCCGACCACCGATCGTGGAGTACCTGCCGACGGTACGCTCGTTCCGGGCGACCTCGTCCCGGCTCGACGTCGGGAGCCGACGACCACCGACGAGGTGACTAGGCGATGGCGAACAAGACCACGATCCGCGTCGTCGCCGGCATCGGCGGGCTCGTCGTCACCGCCGCGCTGTTCGCCATCGGCCGCGACACCGGACCCGAACCGTCGTCGGCGCCCGCTCCCGACCGCACCGCCGACACCCGCCCGGCTCCGTCCGAGGTCCCGGTCACGGCCGTGCCGTACGAGCCGCCGTCGACCGCTCCCCCGGTGCCGACCGACGACGTCGACCTCGGCGGACTCGGCTTCGTCGACGTCACCGCCGAAGCGGGTCTCGACGCGCCCCAGACCCGCGACGACCTGCTGGGACGGGCGGACATCGCAGCCAACCAATTGGGCGGCCAGGCCGCGGCCGGCGACTACGACGCCGACGGCGACCTCGACCTGGTCCTGACCCGCACCGGTCTGCCGACCCTGCTCTACCGCAACGACGGCACCGGGTCATTCGTCGACGTCGCAGCCCAGGCCGGCATCGACGGTCCGGTCGCCGACGAGGGGCCGGCCACGCCGACGCTGGCCGACATCGACGGGGACGGTCATCTGGATCTCCTGCTCGCCGCCACCCCCGGCACCGCCGGCGCGCTCCACCTCAACGAGGGCGACGGCACGTTCCGCGACGCCACCACCGAGAGCGGACTCGACCTGCGTCGCGACGAACCCGACCTGTGGAACCCGGTGGGCGCCGCGCTGGCCGACTGGGACCGCGACGGCGACCTCGACCTGGTGACCCTCGGGTGGTACGCCAACATCGTGGGCGCCGGAGCCGCCCTGGGCGACGCGAGCGCCGAACCACCCGACTCGCTGTGCGAGCCGGCCCGCGTCCGCGAACCGATCATCCTCGACGACCCGGCGTTCGGGCTGGACACCGTGCCGGCGTCTCGCCTGTACCGCAACGATGGCGATGCCCGTTTCACCGACATCACCGCCGACAGCGGGGTGCGGATGGAAACGATCATCGGCTTCAACCCCGCCTTCACCGACGTGGACGGCGACGGCTGGCTCGACCTGGTCATGACCGGCGACGCCTGCACCAGCCACATCTACCGCAACGACGGCGGCGAGCGGTTCGTCGACATCACCCGAGATGCGGGCGTGGGCGACGACGAGAACGGGATGGGCTCGACCATCGAGGACATCGACGGCGACGGCAACCTCGACTGGTTCATCACATCGATCGCCTATCCCACCGCCAGCGGGGCCTGCCCGATGACGGGATCGGGCTGTTCGGGCAACCGCCTCTACCTGGGCGACGGACAGGGCGGCTACCGCGACGCCACCGACGAGTACGCGGTCCGCGACGGCTTCTGGGGATGGGGCACCGCCGCGCTCGACTTCGACAACGACGGCTACCGCGACCTGGTCATGGCCAACGGATGGCGCGAAGACGTCGCTGGTGAATCCACCGGTCCGGACGCGAAGGAGCGCTTCGACAACGACCCGACCCGGTTCTGGCTGGGACGAGCCGAACCCCCGTGGCCCGAGGTGAGCGAGCTGGTCGGACTCGACGACCGGGCCAACGGCAAGGACCTGCTGCCGTTCGACATGGACGGCGACGGCGACCTGGACCTCCTCATCGCCAACACCGGCACCGCCCCCATCCTCTACCGCAACGACACACCGCCGGGGAACCACTGGCTCCGCCTCCGACTGCGCCAGCCCGGTGCCAACCCGCACGCCATCGGCGCCCGCGCCGTCGTCGACCGGGGCGACCCGTTCGCCCCCATGCCCGTCGAGGTCCGAGCCGGCGGCTCGTTGTGGGGCTCGGGGCCGACCGGTCTGCACATCGGTCTGGGCGATCTGGATCGCGTTCGGACGATCGAGGTGTTCTGGCCGGGAGAGACCGAACCCCAGGTCCTCACCGACGTGGCGGCCGACCAGATCCTCGAGGTCGCCCGCAGCGGCTGACGACGCGTCGCGCCCCGCCCCGACCGGTCAGCTCTCCACCACCACCATGCCCGCGTCGGGGGCCATGTCGTCGCCGATCAGGAAGTGGTCGCCCACGCGCGACACCAGCAGCACCCGGTGGTACGGCGACGTCGCATCGGGCCCGAGAGGCTCACCGATCGGACCCGAGCGGAACACAGCCGTCTCCGTCGCCACCACCTCGACCCCCAGCTGGGGAATGGCCTGCGGGCTCACCGGGTCGCGCAACAGCACGACCTCGAAGGCCTCGAAGTCGTAGCGGTGCTCCTCGACCCGGCTGGCGGCCGCGTTCTCCGCCATCCAGCCCTCGACGCGCGCCAGCCGGGGACCGAACACCGCCGTCGCCGCCATCTCGGCGTCACCGGTCGAGAGCGCCATCGACTCGATGGCCAGGTCCTCGACCACGTCACGCACGATCCCGGCGGCCGTCTCGGACTCGAACCCGGCCACCGTCTCGGTCACCGTCGCCCGCACGGTCGGTTCGGGCAGCGGCGCGTCCGGCCGCGACACCGCCGGGCGCTCCCCGGCCTCGCGGGGCGCAACGACGACACCGTCCCCCGAGCCCGCCTCGACCGAGCCGCCGCCGGCCAGCGCCTGCGTTCCCACCAACGCCGCGGCGAAGACCACGACCGTCGCCATCGCCGGCACGGCCGCCCGGCGCGCACGGTCGCCGATCGATCGGTCGACCTGCCACTCCGGGATCAACCGCTCCAGCAGCGGTCGGGTCATGCACACGATCGTCAGCGCGCCCAGCAGCGCCACCTTGGTGCCGTACTCGGCGGTCTGGGTCGCGGCGAGCAGAGCCGCCAGCACCGCGACCCCCACGGCGTAGACCCCTCGAGCGGGCCGGGTGATCGGCATGGTCTTGGGATCGGTGATCATGAAGAAGACGAAGATGATGATCTCGGGCGAGGCGACCAGCGTGAGCCAGTAGTCGAAGCCCGCGACCGGCTCGAGGCTCCACCGCGCCGTGATCTCGTGCCCCGAGACGGCCAGCACGCCGATGCCGGCGGCGAACACCAACCAGAACCCCGCGACGACGTCGCCCAATCCGAGCCGCCGGGACAGCGTGAGCCCGCCGACGACGATCAACACCACCGTCGCCACCAGGCCCGGCGTCCAGGGCCCCCACCAGAGATCCTGGGGATCGGCCCTCGTCGACCCGAACAGCAGGAAGACTGCGACCAACCCGAGGTTGGACGGGTTGAAGAGGTGCCGACCGTCGACGCGCACCGCGTACTTGCTGGTCATCGCGATCACCGCGGCGGCGACGAACACCGGCCACCCGTTGAGCGACCACCAGTCGCCGTGCTCGGTGCCGGGCGTGCGGAGCAACAGGGCGATGCCGTTGCCGGTGAGCAGGGCGCTGGCCGGCCAGGACAGCACCCCCCGCTCCCACAGCACCATCGGGATCTCGATGGCGACACACACCCCGATGGTCAGCAGGATCTGCGCCACCGACACGTCGAACCCGATGACGACCTGGCCCAGGGCCTGCACCGACACGATGACGGCGGCCACGTGCACGCGCGGGTCTCGGAGGGTCGGAGGCACGACCCGGATGCTCGTTCCGCGCACCTGCACCGTACGTCCCCGCCCAGCGGCCACGGGGTCCTCGACCCCGACGTCGGTCACCGCGGCCATGGCCCTCCCCGAGTCGCCGTCAGCAAGAGAGATACCACCGTCGGCCACCGCGGTCGCAACCCACAACCGTCCCACCACCCGATTCCTCGTGGGTCAGGGGGTCGGCGCGTCGGCGCGATCCGCCGCGGGGCCGACCGAGCCGACGGGTCCGTCGGCGCTGAGCAACGAGGCGATGACGACCAGCCCGCCGCCGGCGGCGTCGGTCAGCTCCAGGGTGCCGCCGCACGCCTCGACCAGCCGCTTGGCGATGGCCAGCCCCAGCCCGGTGCCCGGCGCCGTCGCGTCTCCCCGCCAGAACCGCTCGAGCGCGTGACCCTTCTGCTCGTCATCGAGCCCGGGTCCCTGATCGCCGACCGTGATCGACGTCCGGTCGGCGGCGCGCTCCAGCTGCACCGTGACGGTCGAGCCCCGAGGGGAGGCGTTGAGCGCGTTGTCCAGCGTGTTGTCCAGGAACTGCTCGATGGCCCCGGCCACCGCTGCCACCTCCACCGGCGCCGGTGGACCCAGGAACCGGATCGTGACGTCCTGTTCCTCGGCCACCGCGGTCCAGGTCTCGACCCGGTCCGATGCGATGGTCGCCGCGTCCACCACGGTGGTCGGCGGCACCTGCTCGGCCCGCGCCAGCTGAAGGAGGTCGTGCACCAGCTCGCTGAGCCGTTGGATCTCGCCGATCGATGCGGCGATCTCCGCCACGTCGGCGTCGTCGTCCAGCTCGGTCTCCAGGTTCTCCAGGCGCAAGCGCAACGCGGTCAGCGGCGTGCGCAGCTGGTGCGACGCGTCGCTGACGAAAGCCCGCTGCGCCGCGATCAGCTCGTCGAGCCGGCCGGCCATCGTGTTCATGGCATCCCCCAGCTCCCGCACCTCCGGCGGCGCGTCCTCACCGATCGGCGTCGGGGTCAGGTCACCCTCGGCGTAGCGCTTGGCCGACTCCTGCAACTGCCGCAACGGCCGGGTCACCCACCGGGCGATGGCCAGGCCGATCCCGGTCACCGCCAGGAGCACCACGACCGCGATCGCCAGCAGACCGACCCAGAACCGCTGGACCCGCTCGACCACCTCGTGGGCGTCGAGCGTCAGCCGCAGCACGCCGTGGACCGTGCCGCCCGACGCCACCGGCACCGCGACGAAGAGGATGTCGGTGTCCAGCGTGTCCGATCGACGAATGCCGGAGGATCGGATCCCGGTCAAGGCGGTCTCGACCTCGGGGCGAGTGGAGAAGTCACGGTCGGGCTCGGCGTCGCTGTCCAGCACCGAGATCCCGGCGGTGTCCACCACGATGATCCGAGCCCCGGTCCGGGCGACGTACTCCTCGACCGGAGTCGGATCGATCGGTGCGCCGCGCTCCAACACGTCCTCGTAGAACGAGGCGAGGACGACGGCGTCCCGCTCGGCGTCGGCGATCAGCCGCTCCTCTTCGCGCTGGTCGTAGAACACGGCGAGCGGGATCTCGAGCACGGCCAGCACGATCACCGTGATCGCCAGGTAGCTGAGGACCAGTCGGCGGGTCACTCGCCGTCCGGACCGCTCAGCCGGAATCCCACCCCCCGGATGGTCTCGATCAACGCCGCGCCCAGCTTCTTGCGCAACGACGCCACGTGCACGTCCAGCGTCTTGGTCGAGCCCCACCAGTTCTCGTCCCAGACCTGCTCCATCAGGTGCTCACGGGTGAAGATCGCCCCGGGGTCCGAGGCCAGCTCGGTCAGCAGCTCGTACTCCTTGGGCGTGAGCGAGACCGCGTCGCCGTCGACGGCCACGTTCCGGGTTCGCCGATCGATGACCAGCCGACCCCAGGTCGTGGGCTCGTCGGGCGCCGTCGCGGTCGCCTCGGTCCGGCGGCTCACGGCCCGGATCCGGGCCACCAGCTCGCGAAAGCCGAAGGGCTTGACCACGTAGTCGTCGGCCCCCAGCTCCAACAGCATCACCCGGTCGATCTCGTCGCCCCGGGCGCTCACCACGATGATCGGCACCGACGACCGCTCCCGCAGTTCCTGACACACGACGCGGCCGTCCAGATCGGGCAGTCCCAGGTCGAGGAGCACCAGCTCGGCCGGCTCCGCCGCCAGAGCCTCGGCACCGGTGACCGCCAGGACCACGTCGAATCCTTCGCGCGCCAATCCCGACACCAGAGGTTCGCTGATGGTGGGGTCGTCCTCGACCACGAGCAGGCGCATCGGCTCACCCTCGCGCACCCGGCCCCCCACGGCGAGAGTCTTTGCCATTTCCTAACCATCGGCTGACCATCCCCTTGTGGTCGGGTCCGTACGGTCATGACCAGCACACAACTCCCCCACCGGGACCTCCATCCCAAGGAGCGTGGACCCATGATCCGCAAGACCGCCGCCGTCACCGCCGCCTCGATCGCCGGCGTCATGCTCGCCGGCACCGCCGCCGTCGGCGCCAACATCGGCATCCTCAATGCTGCCGACGACACCGGCCTCGGCACCCTCTCCGCCGAGGCCGCCGTGTCCGCCACCGCCGAGCCCGCACCCACGACCGTCCGACCCGACCCCAGCCCGACCACGTCCGAGACGGTGCCGGCCGACGCGAGCGACACGCCACGCGTCCAGACCTTCGCCGTCGACGCCGCCGGCACGATCGACGTGGAGCTCGACGAGGCCGGTCTCCACGTCAAGGCCGTCGATGCGAACGACGGCTGGAGCTGGAAGGAGACCGACAGCGAATCCGGCACCCTGGCGGTGACGTTCACCTCCGGCGACGAGAAGCTCGAGTTCCTGGCGGCGTTGACCCCGGACGGCTCGATCGCCGCCCGCGTCGACCAGCCGGTCGTCACGCAGCGGCCGGCCCCGGCCCCGGCACCCACCGCCGCTCCGAGCCCCGCACCGGCATCCCCACCTGCCCCCGCCGCCGGATACGACGACGACTACGAGGACGACGAGTACGAGGACGACGACGAGTACGAGCACGAAGACCACGACGACGATGACGAGTACGAGCACGAAGGTCACGACGACGATGACTGACCGCGCCGGCGGGGACTCCCCCGCCACCCGGCGTCGGCCCCGCCGACGTCGTCACCCCGCCCTGGGCACCCGTATCGCCGTCACCGGCCTCAGCACGACGACGATGTTCGGCATCGTCGCTGCGCTCGGCGTCGCCGGGGCGTCGCAAGAACCGACGCAGTCGGCCGACACGATCCCCACGACGAACCCGACGATCGCGGTTCATCCGGCCACGACCACGGCGGCGGCGCCCGATCCCACGACCACCCTCCCCGCCCCCGTCACGACGACCGTCCCGGTCACCGAACTGTCCAACGAACCCATCCAGCTGAACGCCAACCCCGTCGTCCGGGTCGTCGAAGTCCCCGCCGCTCCGGCCGCGAATTCGGCTCCGGCCCCGGCCCCCGCGCCCCAGCAACAAGCACCTGTAGCGAGCACCAATGGCAGTCGCTGAGACCCGCTTCCGGGTCATGGCCAGCCAGGCCCAGGTACTCGTCGTCGACGGTCCCCCCGAGGCCGGCAACGTCGCTCATCGGGCGCTGGACCAGTTGGAGCAGGCCTGGAGCCGGTTCCTTCCCGGTAGCGACCTCGATCGCCTCAACCACTGCCAGGGGTTCGCGATCGCCGTCGACCAGGCCACGGTCACGCTGGTCGAGACCATGGTGCAGGCGTGGCAGATCACGTCCGGCCTGCTCGATCCGACGATCCTGCCCGCGCTGCTCGACGCCGGGTACCGCTCCAGCATCGACGACCCCGAGGTGTTCACGACCCTCCCGGCCGGGTTCCGGCCCGGCGACGCCACCATGGCCGACGTGGTCGTCGACCGACCCGATCGCACCGTCACCCTTCCCGAGGGCCTGGTCCTCGACCCGGGTGGCATCGGCAAGGGGCTGGCCGCCGACCTCGTCGTCGCCGAGCTCCTGTCCCGCGGTGCCGCCGGCGCTCTCGTCAGCGTCGGCGGGGACCTCGCCGCGGCCGGCACCCCTCCCTCCCCGGATGGTTGGTCGGTCGCGGTCGAGGATCCCTTCGACCAGCACGCGTCCCTGGCCCGGCTCGAGGTGAGCGGCGGGGGTATCGCCACCGCAAGCACGTTGAGCCGCCGCTGGATCCAGCGCAGCGCGGGCCGTCACCACCTGATCGACCCGGCCACCGGTGCCCCGTCCCTCACCGACCTGGCCGCCGCCACCGTCGTCGCTCCGTGCGGCTGGCAGGCCGAAGCCCACGCCACCGCCCTGATACTGGGGAGCGCGGCCCGGTTCCACTCCCATGCGGCGGCCCACGACCTCGACGCCATCGCCACCACCCTCGACGGTCGCACCATGGCCACCGACCGGCTCGCCCCCCTCCTCGCCCACCGGCCGACGCCGTCCCCGGTGGTGCCGGCATGAGCGCGCAGATCTGGTGGTACGTCGCCCGTGCGTCGGGCATCGTCGGCTGGCTCCTCCTGAGCGCCAGCGTGCTCTGGGGCATCCTCCTCCCGGCGAAGCTCTCCGACCGACAACGGCCGGCCTGGATCCTGGACCTGCACCGCTGGTTGGCCGGTCTCACCATCGGATTCGTCGGCCTGCACCTGGCCACGCTGGTGGCCGACTCCTACATCCACTTCGGCCTGGCCGACCTCACCGTCCCGTTCGCATCCGACTGGAAGCCCATCCCCGTGGCCCTGGGCGTGATCGCCACCTGGTTGCTCGTCATCGTCCAGATCACCTCGCTGGCGATGAAGCGCCTCCCCCGCCGGGTCTGGCACCGCATCCACCTGGCCAGCTACGCCACCTTCTTCCTCACCAGCCTCCACGGCACCTTGGCCGGCACCGACGCCGGCAACCGCCTGTACCAGGTCACCTCTCTCGCCGCGCTGGCCGCGGTCATCTTCGCCACCCTGTACCGGATCCTCACCCGCCGCCGACCGCGCCCGACCCGCCGCCCGCCACCCGTCGCACCCCAGCCCGAGCCGGCGCCCGGGCGCGTGTCCGCCGAGGTGTGAGGATCCCCCGATGGAAATCGAAGAGCTCTTCGGCCTCCCCGCCCATCCCCTGCTGGTGCACGCCGCCGTCGTGCTGCTCCCGCTGGCTGCGCTCGGCACCGTCCTGATTGCGGCGATCCCCAAGGCCCGACGCGCCTACGCGCCGCTCGTCCTCATCGTCGCCATCGCCGCGCTCGTCTCGGTCGGACTGGCCCAGGGCTCCGGCGAGGAGTTCGAGGAGAAGGTGGTCGAGACCAGACTGACCGAGGAACACACCGACCAGGGCGAGACCGTGCTCCCGTGGGCCGTCGCGGTCACGGTCGTCGCCGGAGCGATCACCGGGGCCACCGCCTTCCGGCGGCGCATCCCCAAGAACTCCTCCGGCGCCCTCACCGCCGGGCTCGTCGTCGCGGCGGTGATCGTCTCCGCCGGTGCGACCTGGACCGTCATCGACGTCGGACACAGCGGCGCCAAAGCGACCTGGGACGACCTCCCGGCGCCGGAGGCAACGCCCTGAGCCCGCACGACCAGTCCTCGACAACTCGGACGACCCGGCCTCTCCTTCGTGGCCTTGCGACCGTGACGGCGTTGCTCGTCGTGCTCGCCGCCGGGATCCTCGTCCTGCGGCCCGACGCCCGCCAGTACGTCTCGTTCCGGTTGAGCGACCAGATCGGCGCGCCGGCCGACGCCGAAGCGCTCGAGCCGTTCCCGTCCGACGATGCGCCCGCCGTGCGCCTGGCCGTCGCCGGCGACGTCGGCACCGGCGGCGACGAGGAGCGACGCACCGCCGACGCCATGGATGCGCTGGAGGAGGAACGCCCCTACGACGCCCTCCTCCTGCTGGGCGACAACGTCTATCCCGACGGTGATCCCGCCGAGCTCGACCGTGCGGTGTTCGACCCGTTCGCCGGCGTGCTCGACGACGGCACCGAGCTCCTCGCCGTCCTCGGCAACCACGACGTCGAGAACGGCCACGGCGACGACCACGCAGCCGCCATCGGCATGCCGTCCCGCTGGTATGCCACCCGGATCGACGACGTCCTGATCGTCGCCCTGGACTCGACCCGGCCCGACGACCCCGATCAGCTGGCCTGGCTGGAGCAGACCCTGGCCACCAGCGAGGCGACGTGGACCATCGCCACGATGCACCATCCTCCGTACTCCGGCGGCTACCACGGCTCGAGCACCGGCGTGCGCGACGCGTTCGCCCCGCTGTTCGAGCGCCACGGTGTCCAGCTGGTCCTGGCCGGCCACGACCACGACTATCAACGGAGCCAGGCCATCGACGGCACGACCTACGTGGTCTCCGGCGCTGCGGCGAAGACCCGCCCGGCCGGCCGGGCCGACTTCACCGAGGTGGCCTGGTCCACCTACCACTTCGTCGACCTGGCGGTCTGGCCGGACCGGTTGTCGTTGCGGGCGATCAATCAACAGGGCCAGGTGTTCGACGCGGTCTCCCTGTCCCCCTGAGGGATGCTGCTGACCCGTGCGACGGCGACCCGGGACTACGGTCGTGGCTTGCGTCGACTCGTTGTGCTCCTCGTCATCGCCGGCTCCCTGGCCGCCGGCTGCTCGGACAGCGACGAACCCGAGGTGACGTCGGTCGACATCTCGAGCGAGGCGGTCGCCGGCCGGACCACGGCGGCGCTCGCATCGGTCATCACCATGCGAGCCGACTCGTCGGTGATCAGTTCGGTCGAGGAGCAGCGCACGGTCGTGGCGGAGTCCCGAGCCGAGATCGACCTCCGGGCCGGGATCGTGACGAGCGAGGCGTCGATCGCAGAAGAGGCCGGCGGCGACGGCCAGACCGAGGAAGCCGTCGTGGTGGGCGACCGAGCCTTCCGCCGGCAGCCCGGGGCCGAATGGGAGCCGTCGGGCCAATCGCTCGTGGCGCTCGCGCTGCCGGCGTTCGAGGAGGAGGGCGACGACATCCCACTGGCGCTCCGCACCATCGTGCTCGCAGCCACCGCACCGTGGATCGCCACGACCAGCGACGACGGCACCACCTACTCGAGTGCGGACCCGGCCAGCGGGCAGACCCTCGAGATCGACATCGACGACCAGGGCCACCTCAGGCGCATCGCCCGATCGCAGCCCCCCTTCGGGACCGAGGTCGACGATCCCCTGCGGGTCGGGGCCGAGATCCTCTTCAGCGAGTTCGACCGGACCGTCGTCGAGCTGCCCTCCGACCTCCCTCCCGAGTAGGCCACCGCCGGTCCGCCCAGCCGCGTCTCGATGATCCGGGCTACCGTCCCTGGATGCCCCTGCGGTTCGGCGAGCGACGATGCAGCTGGTCGACGACTACCTGAGCGCGGCGCTGGCCGGCAACCGTCGTGGCGCATGGCGCCTGGCCCGCGACCTGCTGGAGTCGGGCGCCAGCTTCGAGCAGGTCATCGACGATCTCCTCGTGCCGGCGCAGTACGAGATCGGCGAGCGCTGGTACCGAAGGGAAGCCACGGTCAGCGACGAGCACCTGGTCACCGGCATCACCGAATCGTCGCTCGAACGTATGGCCGCGCTGTCCCTGCCGAATGATGCACACGACGGTCACGTGGTCGTGTGCTGCCCGGAGCTGGAGCTCCACACCCTTCCCGCCCGCATGTTCGCCGACCTGCTGCGCTCGCGCGGTTGGTCGGTCGCCTTCCTGGGCGCCTCCAACCCGCCGCGCGACATCGGGGTGTTCCTCGACCGGATCCAACCGATCGCCCTCATCGTCTCGTGCTTCCTTCCCCTCCACTTCGGCGGGGTTGCCACGCTCACCGAGGTGGCCCACCGGTTCTCGATACCCGTCCTGGCCGGCGGTCGATCGCTGGAGCGCCGACCCGAGGTCGCCGCTCGCCTGGGCTCCGACGCCGAGGCGGTCGACATCGACGCGGTCGACCTCCTGCTCCAGCGCTGGAGCCGGGAACCCCCGACCTCGTTCGCCGAGCCGACGCTGCGCCTGGAGGGTCTGGAGCTGGACGACCGAGCCGACGAAGTGGCCGCCGCCGTCTCCGCCGGCCTGTTGCAGCAGTGGTCCCCGCCCGGCGCGACGGACCGTCAGATCCTGGATCGGGCCGAGGACGGGCTGACCGTCATGATCCGTTTCGCAGCGGCCGCAGTGCTGGTCGACGACGCCACCGTGCTCGAGGACCACCTGGCCTGGCTCGGCCCGCTGATGGCCGGCTTCGACGTCCCCGAGGACGCGTTGCACATGGCGGTGCGGGTCACTGCCGAGGCCCTCGCCGGGAACAGCCCTGCGGCCGAAGCGCTGTTGAACCGGGGTGCCATCGACCTCCGCTCCGACGTCCCCGACCAGTCCAGCTCGACGCCGCAGGGATGATCTTCGACGATCCTCCCGACGACTTCGCCACCGACGACGACCTCGACCCCGATCGGCTGACCGCCTGCGCCTATTGGCGGTGCGGTCTGCTGTTCGAGCAACGCTCGGTCAACCACGTCTTCTGCCGAAAGGCGTGCCGTAGCCGCCAGCACAAATGGGAACGGGCGCAGGAGCGCAAGGCCCGCCGTGCCGCAGCGAAGGGCCGCCCGACGGACTGACCGGCCCCGTGCTCAGCGGCAGTGGTTCACCATGGTGCCGATGCCTTCGATGGTCGTGGTCACCACGTCGCCTGGTCGGAGGAACAGATCCCGCACCATGCCGACCCCGTCCGGGGTGCCGGTGAAGATGAGGTCGCCCGGCGCCAGGGTGAGGATCGACGAGAGGTAGGCCACCAGCGCCGGCACGTCGAAGATCAGCAGCGCGGTGGTGCCGTCCTGGCGGCGCTCGCCGTTGACGTCGCAGGTGATGCGCAGCGCGTCGCGGTCATCGAGCAGGTCGGGCGAGACCAGGACGGGCCCGATGGGCCCGTAGCCGTCCCGCGACTTGCCCAGGTCGAAATGGGGCGGCTTGGCGGCGAACTGCAGCGCCCGGTCGGAGATGTCCTGTCCGGCGGTGACCCCGGCGACGTGATCCCAGGCGTCGCCCGCCGCGATGTCCCGACCTTCCGTGCCGATCACCACGACCAGTTCGGCCTCGTAGTCGGCGGTCTCGCTGCACAGCTCCACGTCGCCGGTGGGGCCGTTGAGACACCCGGGGAACTTGGTGAACACCAACGGAACCTCGGGCAGTTCCATGTCGGTCTCGGCGGCGTGCGACCGGTAGTTCAACCCGACCGCGAACGAGTTGCGTGGCCGCGGTACCGGCGGCCCCAGCTCCACCCCGTCGAGCGACCCCGTCGACTCGAATTCCGAGAGCCGTCCGCCCAGATCGTGGAGTTCGGCGCCGTGGCCGATCACCTGCATGGGGTCGGGCCCCAGCTCACCGCCCGAGATCGTGGCCAGGTCGTAGTAGGACGAGCCGTCGACCAGGGCGGCACGATCGTCGATGGTGGCAAGGCGGAAACCCATGGTTGATCCTCCGTCAGCGGTCGTCGAGCCACATGTCGAACCAGCTGGCGTTCATGCCACCGGTGGGCACGTGGTAGAGCGGCGGGGCCTGCCCGACCGCGTCGCGCGTCATGACCCGGCCGTCGGCCAGCCGGTCGACGATGTCGACACTCAAGCGATTGAAGGCCAGCTCATCGTTGCGCTCGACCCGCCCGGCGAACCTCCTGGCGTTGACGACGGGGACGAGATCGTCCTCGACCCCGTAGAGGAGGTACCCGGGGGGATCGGCGCTGTCGTAGTGGTTGATCGGGTTGGACAGGCTCTTCCAGGCCGGCCACTTGTCGCCCATCCAGACCCGGCCCCAGTTGGCGCCGTCGGCGAACGAGTCCCAGTCGAGCGGTCCGGCGATGGAAACCCAGCCCTGGATGCGCGGCAGCGCCTCGTACACCGGGAACCCGCTGTTGCCCGCGGTGCCGGCCAGTGCGGCCATGGTGCCGGCGTTGGAGAATCCGATCACCACGATCCGGCCGGTGGCGAGCCCGTACGACGGTCCGGTGGACTTGACCCAGTTGAGGGCGGCCGCCACGTCGGCCATCGAGTCGGGCAGGTTGTTGGAGCCGTCGGTCCGCACGAAGGGCCACGGCAACGGCCCCTTCCAGTCGACGACCAGCTCACCGCTGCCGTCGCGGACCGCGTTGGCCATGCGGTGGTTGATCGAGACGATCGAGTAGCCGCGGTGCAGCTGCCGCTTGATGTTGCCCAGGTGGGTCAGCGGATACTTGTCGCCGGTGGCGAACCCGCCGCCGTGGATGTACACCAGGGTGCCGCGGTTGCCACCGGCCCGGGGCCGGTAGATGTCCAGCTCCTGCGATCCCCCGCAGCGCTCGTCGGAGCCCGCGCCGCACCCCCGGTCGGGTCCGTAGGCGATGTCGCGATGGGTGGGCGTGATATGGCCACCCCAGTCGAGGTCGACCAGTTGATCGACGGTGGGGTCCGGCACGTCACAGGCCGCGGCCACCATCGCCAGCACGGCGGCCAGGACGGCGACTCGCCGGACGATCCGGCCCGACCCCCGACGGCTCACTCGACCGGCTCGAGCACGAACAGCGGGATGACCCGGTCGGTCGACCGCTGGTACTCGTCGTAGTCGGGCCACACCTCGGTGGCGCGGGCCCACCACTCGGTCTTCTCGTCACCCTCGGACTGATGCACCGTGTAGTCCCGGCGGGTGGGGCCGTCCTGCAACTCCACCTGCGGATGGGCGCGCAGGTTGTGGACCCACTGGGGATCGGTCGGGGCCCCTCCCATGGAGCCCACGACCCCGTACCGGGTCCCGTCGGTGATCCGGATCAGCGGCGTCTTGCGCACCTTGCCCGACGTGGCGCCCTTGGTGGTGAGGATGATGCACGGACCGCCCAGGAACTCGTTGCCCTCGGCCCCGTCGGTGGACTCGTAGAGCGCCACCTGTTCGGCGATGGGCTCCCACGGACTGGGTTCGTACTGACCTTCGAGCGGCATGGCGATCCCTCTCCTGCGACGGCGCAGCGCGACCGGACTGTTCTAGCAGCGCCGCCGGGGCGACGGGGATCTCATCATCGAGTCGGTCTATCAATCCCATCCAATCAATCTCTTTGACGTATCGCGGCCGTCGAGCGACCATGTCGGTGACGAACAGCATGCGACGACCCGAGGAGACCCATCACCATGAGCACCGCCCAGCCCACCATCGACATCGGCATCTCCGAAGCCGACCGCCAGGCCATCGCCGAGGGCTTGTCCCGCCTGCTGGCCGATTCCTACACCCTCTACCTGAAGACCCACAACTACCACTGGAACGTCGAAGGCCCGATGTTCACCACGCTGCACCTGATGTTCGAAGAGCACTACAACGAGCTGGCCCTGGCCGTCGACGAGATCGCCGAGCGCATCCGCACCCTGGGCGAGCCGGCCCCCGCCACCTACCGTGAGTTCCTCGAGCTCTCCTCCATCGCCGAGGACACCGACCGGCCCGACGCCACCGAGATGATCCGGCGCCTGGTGGCCGGCCACGAGACCGTCGTGCGCACCGCCCGATCGATCTTCCCCGCGGTCGAGGTCGCCCATGACGAGCCCAGCGCCGACCTGCTCACCCAACGCATGCAGGTGCACGAGAAGACCGCCTGGATGCTCCGCAGCCTCCTGGCCTGAGCGCATAGACGCCCCCTATCGACTCCATCGGACAAATCGAGTGGAGCGATCGTCAGGGCTCCGTAGCGTGGTGAAGACACCCCTCCTTCACCCCCAACCCCCCGACTGAGAGGCCCCCATGTCCCTGCTCAACACCGCGATCAAGCCCTTCGAGGCCACCGCCTTCCACAACGGGTCGTTCGTCGACGTGAGCGACGCCGACCTCCGGGGATCGTGGTCGGTCGTGTTCTTCTACCCCGCCGACTTCACCTTCGTCTGCCCCACCGAGCTCGGCGACCTGGCCGACCACTACGCCGACTTCCGGCGCATGGGCGTCGAGATCTACAGCGTGTCGACCGACAAGCACTTCACCCACAAAGCGTGGCACGAGACCTCGGACACGATCGCCAAGATCGAGTATCCGATGGTGGGCGACCCGACCGGCGCCATCGCCCGCAACTTCGAGGTGCTGATCGAGGACGAGGGCCTGGCCGACCGCGGGACCTTCGTCGTCGACCCGGACGGCGTCATCCAGATCGTCGAGATCACCGCCGGCAACATCGGCCGCAGCGCCACCGAGCTGCTGCGCAAGGTCAAGGCCGCCCAGTACGTGCGCGAGCACCCCAACGAGGTCTGCCCGGCCAAGTGGGACGAGGGTGACGACACGCTGGCCCCGTCGCTCGACCTCGTGGGCAAGATCTGATCGCCGTGCTCGACGATCAGCTGACCGCCCAGCTGGCGGCCCACCTGGACAAGGTCACCGAACCGATCCGCCTGGTGGCATCCCTCGACGACGGCCCGAAGTCCGACGACCTGCGCCTGCTCCTCGAGCAGATCGCGGGTCTGTCGGACCGGATCTCGCTGGCCGTCGACGGTGACGACGCACGCCGTCCGTCCTTCCGGATCGAACGGGTCGGCTCCGAGGTCGGTGTCGCCTTCGCCGGCATCCCGCTGGGGCACGAGTTCACCTCGTTGGTCCTGGCCCTCCTCCAGGTGGGCGGTCACCCGTCGACCGCGTCGCCCGAGGTCATCGAGCAGATCCGCCGCCTGGAAGGTCGGCACGAGTTCGAGACGTTCGTATCCCTCTCGTGCCAGAACTGCCCCGACGTGGTGCAGGCGCTCAACCTCATGAGCGTGATCAACCCCGGTATCCGCCACACCATGATCGACGGCGCTCTCTTCGGCGACGAGGTCGAGGCGCGGGGCGTCATGGCCGTGCCCACCGTCTTCCTCGACGGCGAGGTCTTCGACCAGGGTCGCATGACCCTGGAACAGATCGTGGCCAAGCTGGACGACGGCGCCGACCAGCGCACCGCCCAGCAGATCGACGAGAAGGACCCGTTCGACGTCCTGATCGTCGGGGGCGGTCCCGCCGGCTCCGCCGCCGCGATCTACGCCGCCCGCAAGGGCATCCGGACCGGGCTGGTCGCCGAACGATTCGGGGGCCAGCTGCTCGACACCCTCGGCATCGAGAACCTCATCTCGGTCCCGCACACCGAGGGGCCGAAGCTGGTCGCCGCGCTGGAGGAGAACGTCCGGCAGCACGACGTCGACGTCATCGAGCTCCAGCGGGCCGGCGCCCTCAGCCCGGCCGCCACGCCGGGCGGATTCCACACGCTCGAGCTCGACAGCGGCGCCACCCTGCGGGCCCGCACCGTCATCGTCTCGACCGGCGCCCGCTGGCGCCACATGGACGTCCCCGGCGAGGCCGAGTACGCCAACCGGGGCGTGGCCTACTGCCCCCACTGCGACGGGCCGCTCTACCGCGGCAAGCGGGTCGCCGTCATCGGCGGCGGCAACTCGGGGGTCGAGGCCGCCATCGACCTCGCCGGCATCGTCGAGCACGTCACCGTGCTGGAATTCGATGGCAAGCTTCGTGCCGATGACGTGCTCCAAGCCAAGCTCGCCAGCCTGCCCAACGTCGAGGTCCACGTGAACGCGATGACCACCGAGGTCCTCGGCGACGGCGACCGGGTCAACGCGCTGGCCTACCGCGACCGCGAGACCGGCGCCGACCACCGGGTCGATCTGGAAGGTGTGTTCGTCCAGATCGGCCTGCTGCCCAACACCGAGTGGCTCGAGGGGACCGTCGAGCTGTCCGACCACGATGAGGTCGTCATCGACGACCACGGACGCACCTCGGTCCCCGGGGTCTTCGCCGCCGGCGACTGCACCACCGTCCCCTACAAGCAGATCGTCATCTCGATGGGGGCCGGATCCACCGCCGTGCTCAGCGCCTTCGACCACCTCATCCGCACGCCGGCGCCCACGCCGGAGCCCGTCGGGTGATCCGGCGGGCGCGCCCGGCTCGTCGGCCCGGCTCGTGAACCTCCGCGCCCTCGAGTACTTCGTCGCCGTCGCCGACCACCGTCACTTCGGTCGGGCGGCCGAGGCGTGCCACGTCAGCCAGCCCACCCTGTCGATGCAGATCAAGAAGCTGGAGACCCAGCTGGGCGTCCAGCTGCTCGAACGCAACCCGCAGGGCGTCACGCTGACCGCCACCGGGGCGCTGATCCTGGACCGGGCCCGCACCGTGCTGCGCGACATCGACGACATCGTCGACCTGGCCCGGGAGGAAGCCGACCCTCAGCGGGCCACGCTCCGCATCGGCCTGTTCCCCACGCTGGCGCCCTACCTCCTCCCCCACGTCGTGCCCACGGTCCGCCGCCGATTCCCCCAGCTCGAGCTCCTGCTGACCGAGGCCAAGACCGAAGCGGTCGTCGAGCTGCTGCGGCGAGGAGACCTCGACGCCGGCGTGCTGGCCCTGCCCATCGACGCCGACGAACTGGAGAGCGCCGTGTTGTTCGAGGAGGACTTCCTCCTCGCGGTGCCGTCCGGCCACCGCCTGGCCGAGACGACCGGGCCGGTGGCCGCCGAGGTCCTCGCGAACGAGAGCGTGCTCCTCCTGGAGGACGGGCACTGCCTGCGCGACCAGGCCCTCGCCGTGTGCCAGATCGCCGGCGCCGAGGAGTACTCGGACTTCCGTTCGACCAGCCTCGAGACACTGCGCCAGATGGTGGCTGCCGGTGTCGGCATCACCCTCCTCCCGCGCCTGGCCGTTTCGCCGCCGGTGCCACCCTCGGAGGCCATCGAGCTGATCGAGTTCGCCGATCCGGTCCCCGCTCGCACCATCGCCATGTTCTGGAGGAAGAGCGGCGCCCACCGCGAGTTCCTCCCCCAGCTGGCCCAGCTCTTCGCCGACCTTCCCCCCGGACTGGTCACGCCCGTTTCCCCCACCCACTAGGCCCTGGAGCCCACCATGTCCGACCACGCCGTCGTCGTCAGCACCATCATCGAAGCCGACCCCGGCCGGGTCTGGGACGACGTCAAGGACATCTCGTCCCACGTCACCTGGATGCAGGACGCGGTCGAGATCCGCTTCCTCACCGACCACACCAGCGGCCCCGACACGCGGTTCGAGTGCGACACCAAGGTGGGGCCGTTCTCGCTCACCGACGTCATGGAGATCACGTCATGGGAGGACGAGCGTCGGATGGGCGTCCGCCACGTCGGCCTGGTCGAGGGCACCGGCGAGTTCACGCTGAAGCAGCTGGGACCGGACCGCACCGAGTTCCGTTGGGAGGAGGACCTGACCTTCCCCTGGTTCATGGGCGGCCCGGTGGGCGCGTTCGTGGCTCGGCCCGTGCTGCGCGCCATCTGGAAGGGCAACCTGACCCGGCTCAAGGAGCGGGTCGAGACGCGCTAGCGCCGTCGGACCGCACGGGTCGACCGCCGCCTGGCGGTGGCGACCATCGCGGCGCCGAGCAACAGCATGATGAGGCCGACCCGGACGGTGATGCCGAACGTCCGCCCGGTCGAGGCGAGGCTGGACGGCACCGCTTCCGCCGTCGACGATGCCGGCACGGCTCCGGTCGTCGACGATGCCGGGTCGGCACGGACCGCTGATTGCCGGATGGCGCGGACCTCGACGTTCAGGCTCACCGACTGCTCCGCGCCGAAGGGATCGACGCCGGTGGCGACCACCCGGTGGGGACCCGGGTCGGTGTCGCTCGGAATGGTGACGGTCGCGGTGAACCGACCGAGATCATCGGTGGTCGCGGTGCCCAGCGGGCGCGGCGTCGAACGCAGCTCGAGGTCGACGTCGGTACGGGGAGCGAAGCCGACGCCGCCGATCTCGAGGTCGGAGCCGGGCTCGACCTCGCTCGAGCCATCGACGATGCCGACCGTCATCGGCTCGATGAAGGCGAACGCCGCCGGTTCCGAGGCGAAGAGCGGGTTGCTCACGATCAGCTCGGCGACGCCGGGTTCCCCGATCGGCGTGACCACGGTGAGCTGGGTGCCGGAATCGACGGTGAACGAATCCGCTGCCGTGCCGCCGAACTCGACGGCGTCGACGTGGGCGAGATCGGTGCCGGTGACCACGAGCGTGCCCCCGCCCGCCGCCGGGCCGATCGGCGATGAGAGCCCGGTGATGGCCGGCCGGGCGTAGGCGCGGAACCCGTCGGTGTCGACGGACCTGCCGCCGGGTGTCGTGATCGAGACGTCGCTCGGACCGGCGTCGAGCGCGGGAGTGATCGCGATGATCTGCGTGGCCGAGTCGACGGTGAACGACGCCGCCGGCGTCGCACCGAAGTCGACCGCCGTCGCCGGACCGAAGTGGGTACCGGTGATCGTGACGCTGGTGCCACCGTCGGTGGGGCCGACCGGGGGTGCGACCTCCGTGATGGTCGGCGCCTCGACATAGGTGAAGGTGGCCGGGCCGGTACCGGTGGTGTCCTTGGTGGTGATGGCGATGGCCGCCTCGCCGGCCGCTCCCGGCGGAACGGTTGCCGTGATGGAGGTGTCGGAGATGACCGAGAAGGTCGCCTTCCGGCCGCCGATCGTGACGTTCTCGGTACTGCTGAAACCGGTCCCGGTCAGCTCGAGCGTCCCACCGCTGAGCGGTCCGGCGGTGGGCGACGCCGTCGTGACGACCGGAACCGCGTAGTAGCGGAAGGCGTCGTGAACCGACGTCGACCCGCTGACGTTCGTCTGCAGGACCACGTCGCAGGTACCGATCGATCCGGGCGGCGACGCGACGGTCACCGTGGTGTCGCTCTCCACGGCGAGTCCGGTCCCCGGGATACCGCAGAACGAGACGGCGGCGACGTCACCGAGGTGCCGTCCGGTCAGCGTGACCGGCGTGCCGCCCGTGGTGGGGCCGGTGGCTGCATCGACGCGGTCGACCAGCGGGGCCCAGGGCACCGTATAGGTCTCGACCGTGCCCGAGTCGTCGTACGTGGCCACCCAGGTCGCACCGCCGTCGAGTGAGATCCGTACGCGGCCGTCACCCGATCGGGCGCCGGAATCGGCGACCGAGGGACCGGACGGGAACCAGACCGGATCGACGTGGCTGCTGCCACCACCGCCGCCGCCGGAGCCATCGATGCCTCGGTCGTAGCGGTACCCTGCGCCGCCGCCACCGCCGCCGTGGAAGCCGCCGCCACCGCCACCGCCGCCGGAGTAGACCGAGGTTCCTCCTCTTCCACCTGCGCCGACCGCTCCGCTGCTGCCCCAACAGGGTCCGGGTCTGCACCAGCTGGTGCGACCGCCCCGACCACCGTTGCTCGAGGTGCCGCCCTTGCCGCCCAGACCGACGCGGGTGCCAGCGCCGTCGCCGCCGTCGGCACCGTTCCCAGTCGCGGCTGCGGGGCCGCCACCACCGGCGGGTCGACGCGGTTCGTACTCTCCCCCTCGTCCGCCGCCACCCGCAGCGACCAGGACACGATGGGTCAGGGTCGTGCCACCGATCCGAAGATCCGAGGCTCCTCCACCGACCCCCGCCGGCGTGCCGTGGCGCGACCGACCCGGGGCGCCGCCACCGTTGAAGCCATCGGTCCCACCGACGGTGACCATGACGGTCGATCCCGGCGTGAGCTCGGCCGTGGCCCGGATCGTGGCTCCCCCGCCGCCGTCGCGGCCACCCTGGGCACCGGCCACCTCGAAGGTCACCTTCTGCCCGGCGTACGGGCGCGCATCGGCGGGCTCATGCTCGACCAGGTCGGCGATCGGAGCGAGGGCCGCGATCAACGCCACGCAGGCCCACAGGCGCGCCCGACGCGAACTGAGGAACGAGCGGACCGTGGCGGGGACTGTCATGCCCCACTGTCGGCACCCGACGTCCGGGGATGAGGTCGGGTCGTGGCCGCTCGGACGTGGCGGGCACCGGCAGCGGTACGGTCGGGTCATGCTCATCAAGCGGGCCGTGCTGGACCGGGTCGTCGCCGGAGAGGTCGACCTGATCTACCGCCGCTGGAGGAAACCGACCGTCGTTGCGGGTGGGACCTTGCGGACCTCGGTCGGCATGCTCGAGATCGTCGCGGTCGATCGGGTGGCCCGAAGCCGGATCACGGCCGCCGACGCGACCCGGGCCGGCTACGAGACGAGAGCCGCGCTGCTGCGCGACCTCGACCAGCGGGACGGCGGGACCCTCTACCGCATCGAGGTCCGATCCGGCGGTGCCGACCCCCGGATCGAGCTGCGGGAGCGGGCCGAGCTGACCCCCGACGAGCTGGACGATCTGGTCGCGCGCCTGGATCGACTCGATCGCGCCAGCGCCGTCGGGCCGTGGACCCGGGGGACGCTGCAGCTCCTCGCCGACCACCCGCAGGTGCGAGCCCAGGATCTGGCCGAGTTGGCCGGACGGGACAAACCGTCGTTCAAGCGGGACGTGAGCAAGCTCAAGACGTTGGGGCTGACCATCAGCCACAGCCCCGGCTACGAGGTGTCGCCGCGGGGCCGACGGCTGCTCACCCATCTCCGAGCGACCGAGCCCCTCACTCCCGTCGAAATCCCCCCGAGAAAGGGTCGGTAGGCGGACCGTCGGGACGGAATTTCGGCGACGGGGGTCAGCCGGCGACGGGGATCCGTCCGATGCCGGCTTCCAGGTCGTCCGCGATCCTGTCGGCCCAGGCCTCGATCTCGTCCCAGTCCCGGAAGTCTCCGAACGGGGCGTGCACCGCCTTCACGGCGGCCCGCTCCACCAGGTTGAGATCGTCCTTCTGGAGCGCACCGGCGAAGAGGTGGTGCTCGCGGCGCGCCGGTCGCCGTGATCAGGTCGGCCACGTCGACCGGGTCCTCCTGCGGCTCGGGCGGATCACCCAACGGGCCGACCGAGAACAGCCAGGTGGGCCGTTCGGCGATGGCCTCCCGATGGGTCACGACCCAGCGCTTCGCGGCCTTGAACCAGTGCCCCGCATACACGGCCGAACCGACGATCACCCCGTCGAACCCGGCCAGCGGATCGTGGTCGTCATCGACCTCGGCCACCTCGATCTCGAAGCCGCGCTCGGCGAGCCGCTCGCCGATGGTCTCCGCCACCTCGAGGGTGGCCCCGTGCTTCGATCCAGCCAAAATCAGCAATCTCATGGGGGAACCCCCTTCCACCGTGAGCGTCGCACCGGGGCCCCGCTCGGACTAGAGACGAAGGTCACATCGGGGCCCGCCCCAGCCGGGTGCCCGGCGCTGTCGTACCCACCTGCGAGGATGGCGGCATGGCATTCGGCGAATCCCGCGGGTATCCCGCATCCCACCGGCAGGTCCAACAACTCACCGAGCTGATCAACTCGGCCGGCCACACCGACTTCCGCGACGCCCGTGGCCCCCTCGGCCTCACGCAGCGCCAGGCGGCCGGCAAGTTCACCAAGGACGAAGCCGACGCGCTGATCGCCGAGCTCGAAGCCGAGGTGGAGGGCGCCGAGCCCACCGCCGGGGCCGCTCCCCCCAAGCGGGCCAACCCCCGCCAGTCGAAGTACCGCACCACCCTCAGCAAGCTCCCCACCGAGTTGCTCGCCGCCGAGCTCCAACGCCGGGGTTGGGTCGTGATGGAGCCCTAGGGGCGCACCACCACGGGCGGCTCCCGCTACGGCCGACTCGCCCCCCTCACACCGACACCATGGCGTCGCGCTCGGGCGCCTCGCACAGCTCGAGCCCGGGCAGGATCGCCGCCTCGGCCAGACCGAACTCGATCGTCTCCTCCAAGGTCCAGGTGCGACCCCGCTCGCACTGCTCGACGTAACGCTCGGGCTCCAGCAACTCCTCGACCAGGGCCTCGGCACCGGCTCGGAGCTCCAGCTCGATCTCCAGCCCCGGCAGCTCCAGCTTCTCGCGGGCCACCTCGGCGCCGCCCAGCAACCGTGCGGCCGACTCCGGGTGGCCGACCAGGGCGAAGATGCTCGCCATCCCCTCCAGCGACATGGGCACGAAGAACCGGTCACCGAAGGTCCGGTGCACGTCCAACACCTGGCGGAACAGGTGCAGCGCCTGCGGCAGCTGGCCCAACAACAGGCGCAGATGGGCCAGGACCGCCTTGGCCACCGCGGAGTAGGTGGTGTCGCCCTTGAGGTCGAGGCTCTCCTCCAGCAGCGCGGCCGACCGTTCGGCGTCGACACCCCCGAACGCAAACCCCAACGCCGCCAGTCCCCCGGCGATCTGCGTGTCGAAGCCGGCGAGCCGCCCCAGAGCGACCGCCTCCTCGCCGGCCTCGACCGCACCCTCCCGGTCCCCGACCAACGTGCGGAGGAAGCACACCCCCGTCTGCGCCGCCGCGACCTCGAACGGGTCGCCCGCCCGCCGGGCCACCGCCGTCGCCCGCTCGAAGTGGCGCAGCGACGCCGCCATGTCACCCGCGTACATCGCCTCCAGCGCCAACGGCCGCAGCGCTTCCGGGTCCGGGTCGAGACCGGCCGTCTCGGCGACCTCGACACTGCGCCGGGCCAAGGCCAGTGCCTCGGCGCGCTCGCCCAGGTACCCGATCCACGCGGCGTCGGCCAGCCCTCCGGCCAGGACCTGCGGCGCCACCGCATCGCCGATGGCCACGGCGTCGAGCGCCCAGCGGAATCCCTCGGTCGGCCGGTACTCGGCGAGATAGGTGCGCAGGACCCGCACCAGGCGCAGGGCCCGGTCCGCCCGACCCCGGGACACGAACCAGCCCAGCGTCGCTCTGATGTTGTCGAACTCGGAACCGATCGCGGCGTAGGCCCCGGCCTGGCCGGGTCCGGTGATGTCGCGCTGCAGCTCGACGACCCGGTCGAAGATGCACCGGGCGAACCGGTCCCGGTACTCGTTCTCCTCGCCGACCTCGATCAGTCGTTCCCGGGCGTAGGCCCGCAACGACTCGAGCAGCCTGTACCTGGTCTGGCCGTCGGTGGTGGTCACGACCACCATCGACTTGCGGACGAGGCCCGCCAGCAGATCGAGCACCTCGACCGCGTCCACCCCCGCGCCGCTCGCCGCAGACTCCGCGTCGGCAATCGTCCAGCCGCCGGCGAAGGTGGAGAGTCGACGGAACAGCTTCTGCTCGTTCGGACCGAGGAGATCGTGTGACCAGTCGATGGCATCGCGCAGCGTCTGATGGTGGGATGCCTCGTCACGGCGGCACTGGGTGAGCAGGGCGAACCGGGCATCGAGCCGGCGCAGGATCTCGGCCGGCGACATGACCGCGGCGCGCACCGCCGCAAGCTCGATGGCCAGCGGCAGTCCGTCCAGCCGCCGACACAGACCGACGACCGCGTCGATGTTGCGCTGGTCCAGCACGAACCGATGGTCGCCGGCCCGGGCCCGGTCGGCGAAGAGCTGCACCGCCTCGCAGCTGCCGGCATCCGAGAGCGAGAGCCCCGATCCGGCTGCGGGCAGGGACAGGGTGGGCACCTGCCAGACGCGCTCCCCCCGCACCCGGAGTGCTTCGCGGCTGGTCGCCATGCACCGAAGGCCCGGTGCCGCGTCACACATCGCCACGATCAGCTCGGACGCGGCGTCGATGACGTGCTCGCAGTTGTCGACCACCAGGAGCAGCGACCGATCGGCCAGGTGACGACAGATGGTGTCACTGATCGCCTCGCCCTTCCGCTCGCGAATCCGAAGCGTCGACGCCACCGCGACCGGCACGGTCTGAGGATCGGTGATCGGCGCCAGGTCGACCAGCCACGCGCCGTGCTCGTATCGCTGCACGAGCCGGGCGGCCGTGTGGACGGCGTGACGCGTCTTGCCGACACCGCCGACGCCCACCAGCGTGACGAGCTGCGACCGCTCGACCAGACCGGCCAGCTCGGCGAGCTCGCGCCGTCGCCCGATGAAGCTGGTCGCCTGCTTCGGCAGGTTGCCGGGGAACGAGTCCACCGACCGCAGCGGCGGGAACTCGCTCCACAGGTCCGGATGGATCAGCTGGAAGACGTGCTCGCGGTCGGCCAGGTCGCGCAGCCGATGTCGGCCCAGGTCACGCAGGCCCACCGTGGCCTCCGGATCGATGGCGACCACCGCCGCGGCTCGCTCCGAGAGCAGGATCTGTCCACCGTGTGCGGTCGCCATCAGCCGGGCACACCGGTGCAGGGCGGGACCGAGGTAGTCGCCGTCGGACTCGTAGCACCCGGTCCAGAGGTCGTCGAGCTGGGCCATGTGAATGGCCATCCGGGCCCGGAGCGGCCCGATGTGCCGGCTGGCGTGTGCCTCCAGTGCCCGTTGCGCGTCCAGGGCCGCCGCCGCGGCCTGCCCGACCGTGCCGAAGGCGGCCAGCGCGCCGTCGCCGGTGTACTTGACGACTCGACCACCGTGGGTCGTCGCCACGCGCTCGATGTGGGCGTTGTGGGCCGCCAGAGCGTCGCGCATCTCGGCCGGGTCCTGCTCCCAGAGTCGCGTACTCGCCTCCAGGTCGGTGAAGAGAAGGGTCACACTGTCGGTCTGTTCGAGCACGGTCGCTCCTTCCACTTCGGTGACCGACCCGGCCGGAGACGGACCCCCGGTGCCCGCGGTCGTGAAACGAACGTCGCAGAACGGGGCGGCGGTGACCGTGTCGCCCGACACGGTCACGATCGGCCCCCAACACACCGCCCTGTCTTCACAACGAACTCGCCGGCCGGTCGTGTCCGACGTCACCCCGGACTCTTGCGGCCACCAGGCCCGGAACCGGGCTCTGTGGCCGCGAGATCGGCGCGATGGGATCGCCGGGTCGCCTACGGTCGTCCGATGGAGTTGCGCCTGACGCCGATCATCGACGGGAACGAGGACGGCGAGACCCTCGTGTTCGTGCAGGGGTGGCCCGACGACGCCTCACTGTGGGACGCCCAGGTCGCCGCCTTGGGCGATCGCTATCGCTGCGTTCGCATCACGCTGCCCAACTTCGACGGCGTTCGGACCACCCGGTGGGGCCACAGCACCGAGGAGATCCTCGACGCCCTGGCCGAATGCGTGCGCCAGGTCTCGCCCGACGACTCGGTCACGCTGATCGTCCACGACTGGGGCTCCCACTGGGGCCACACCATGCACAACCGGCATCCCGAGCTGGCCCACCGGGCGGTCACCCTCGACGTCGCACCCCACGTCCAACCGAAGCTCTGGTCGGTGCCGGCCATCATCTCCTACCAGGCCTGGCTGACCGGAGCGTTCCTGGTCGGCGGATCGGTCGGTGACCGGATGACCCGGCGGATGGCCGGGCTCATGGGAGCCCCCGCACCACCCGAGCGGCTCACCGCCTGGATGAACTACCCGTACCGCAACATGTTCGCCGACATCTTCCGCGGGCGGGCCCGCAGCTTCGGAAACGGCTACTGGCCCCAGATCCCGCTCCTGCTCGTGTACGGCGAGCGCAAGCCGTTCCCGTTCCACTCCGCGGCCTGGGTCGAGCACGTGGAACGCACCGGCGGCCGGGTGGTCGGGCTGGACTGCGGCCACTGGGTCATGCTCGACCCCGACTTCGACGAGATCCTGTCGTCCTGGCTCGAAGCGACCGACCGGTAGGGTCCGCACCGTGCGACGCCGGCTCCTGACTCCCGCGATCCTGCTGGCCGTCACGCTCGTCGCCGGCTCCTGCAGCGATTCCTCCGAGGACGGTGCTGCCGATCCCACGGTGCCGACGAGTCGCCCGACATCGCCGGCGCCCATCGAGACCACCACGACCTCGGTCCCCGATGCCCACACCTGTGACCCGGGTGATCCCGGCAGCTGCACCCTCCGCGAGCTGGCCGACCGAGCCGGGATCCTGCTCGGCGCCGCCGTCGCCGGCGGCCCTCTGGCCGATGATCCGACCTACGGCGACGTGCTCGCCGCCGAGTTCAGCTCGATCACTCCCGAGAACGCGTTCAAGTGGCCCCAGACCGAGCCCGAGGCCGGTGTGTTCACCTGGGAGTCGGGCGATGCCATCGCCGCGTTCGCCAGCGACCACGACCTCGGCGTCCGGGGTCACACGCTCGTCTGGCCCAACTCCCGGAGCGCCCAGCTGCACGAGATCCTGCCCAGCTACGTGACTGAGGCGCCGGACGCTGCAGCGATGCAGCAGGCCGTGGACGACCACATCACCGCAGTCGTCAACCGCTTCGGCGACGTGACCGATCGCTGGGACGTGATCAACGAGCCGCTCGTCACCGGAGGCGACGAGGTCGATCCGAACGTCCTGACCGAGACGCTCGGCGAGGACTGGATGGTGCGCGCGTTCGAGCAGACCCGAGAGCTCGACCCCGACGCGACGCTCTACATCAACGAGGTCCTCACGGAACGACCGGGACCGAAGCACGACGCGCTGCTCGCCCTGGTCGGCCGATTGATCGACGCCGGAGCGCCCATCGACGGGGTCGGCCTGCAAGGCCACTTCCTGACCGGCGCGCCCCCGCCCGACGAGCTCGAGACCGTCATGGGCGACTGGGATGCGATCGGCATCGACGTCGCGATCACCGAGCTGGACATCCCGACCGTCGAGAACGATCTGGACGCCCAGGCGGCGCAGTACGCCGACGTCGTCGCGGCCTGCCTGGCGGTCGACGCCTGCGTCGAGGTGACGCTGTGGGGCTTCACCGATCGGCACACGTGGCTCGACGACTTCCTCGGCCCCGGCTCCACCCCGCTGCTCTTCGACGACGACTACGACCCCAAGCCGGCCTATGACGCGGTCGCCGACACCCTGGCCATCGCCGTCGAATAGCCGAGCAAGCCCGGAAGCGGATCAGTCCCGGCACGCTGGTCAGCCGAAGAGCGTGGGCTGCGAGGAGCGTTTCGGGTCGAACAGGCCGGAGACCTCGATCGGCACTCGATCCTCCCGAAGTCGAATTCGGAACTCAGTCAGTCGTGGAGCAGCACGGTAGAAGGTTCCGCGCTTGGCTCCGTGCTTCGTTAAGAGACCGGCGTCGACAGACCCTCGAAGAAGGGCGAGCACCCGACCCACGAGCACCCCCCCCGACTCGACGACGCAGCACTACCGTGAGGTCGATGGCCGGCGATTCCCTCCTGACCACCGCCGAGATGGCCCGGTTCGTCGCCCGCGGCTTCCTCGTCTTCCAGTCGGTCGTGCCCGACGACGTCAACACCGCGGCGCTGGAGCTGTTCGAAGAGACCGGGCCGGTCGACATGATGCGGGAGAAGCCGGCCAGCGGCACGCCGCTGCGTGAGATCTACCCGGAGCCCTCCCCCGTCGGGGCCATGCTGCGACTGCCCCGAGTCCACGGCATCATCAGCAGCCTGCTCGGGCCCGACCCGGTCTACGACCACGACTGGGTCCACGTCCGCGAGGCCGGCGACGTGCTGGATCAACACCTCCATCAGGACGCCATCATCGACACCACGCTGGCGTTCGACATCCAGCTCTTCTGGTTCCCTCACGCGGTCGCCACCGGCGAGGGTGGCACCGGGTTCGTTCCCGGCTCCCACCTGCGAGCGGTGAACGAAGCCGACATCGGTCGCTACCAGAACCTGCTCGGCCAGCGCGACGTCGTCTGCCCGGCCGGCTCGATCGCCGTGTTCCACCAGGGACTGTGGCACCGGGGCCGGGCCCACCACGGCGAGGACCGTCGCTTCATGTACAAGATCCGCCTCAATCCCAGCGGGCCCCAGGTCCGATGCTGGGACCTGGCCGACTTCGACGAGGTCCACGGGGACCGGTCCGACCACATCTTCGCCTCGTACCAGGACCACACCGCCGCCGCGATGTTCCGACAGCCCGAGTCGTGGCACGAGGCCGCCGCCGGCCGGCTGGAGACCGTGAACCGGTCCCGGCTCTGGCGCTACCTGACCGGCGACCCCACGTTCGATGCCGACTGGTACCTCACGAGGACCGAGGGCCGGGAGACGATCGATCGGGGCATGGCCTGATGCCGCGACAGCAGGTGCTGGTCCTCTATCTCGCCAGCAGTGCGCTCGACACCCCGGTGGTGGGCTGGTCGTTCTACGACGGCGCGGCCACCGGCCCGACGCCGCCGGTCGAGGACCGTCCCACCCCGCCGTACGCGACCGGCGTCGACGCGCTCCGCGACGGGTGGCGGCTCATCCAGATGTCGTCGCTGGCGCCGCCCGGTCCCGACACCGAGCGCCAGGTCAGCTACCTGAAGCACGAATTCGTCTTCGAGAAACTGGTCGCGATCGATCAGATCGAGCGGCCGGTGCCCTCCCAGTAGGGCGTGCGCAGATGTTGACACCACCCGAGATGATCATGTCGATCTTGCGATCGGACAGGAACAGGAAACCGTCCTCGTCGACGTAGCCGACGTCGCCGACGGTGAACACGCCCGGTTCGAGGTGAGCGGCGTCGGTCTTCTCCCGGTCGCCCCAGTACTCGAAGTCGGCGCCCAGGAGGTTGCGGATGTAGATCTGCCCCACCTGGTCGGGACCCATCCGCTCGCCGTCGGCGTCGACGATGAGCAGCTCGGTCGTCGGCAACGGCACCGCCGTCACGGTCGGGCCGATCGTGGGTCACACCAGCAGCGGCAGCACCGCGACATAGCAGGCGACGAGCACGAACCCTTCTCGTCGTGTCAGGACGTGGCCGGTGCGCATCACCACCGTGGCCACCACGCCGGCGGCGACCGCGGCCGACGCGGCGATGACCGTGAGCGCCGGATCGTCCAGTCCGCCGTCGGCGATCAGGCCCACCGCGCCACCAACCACCAGCGTGTTGAACAGGTTGGAGCCCAGCAGGTTGCCGACGATGAGATCGGTCTCGTTTCGTCGGGCGGACTGGAGCACGGTCACCAGTTCGGGCAGCGACGTGCCGACGGCGACCATCGTCACCCCGACGAATCCGGCGCTGAGCCCGGCCCGATCGGCCAGATCGACGGCGCCCCACAGCAGGAGCTGGGCTCCACCGACGGTTCCGGCCAGGCCTGCCACGGTGCGGGCAATCTCGACGCCGAACCGGTGCGCGGAGACATCGGTGAACTCCTCGGTCTCGGCGGACAAGGGGTCGGCGGTCGGTTGACGAATCAGCACCACCGTCACCCCCACCATCGCGGCGAGAAGGACGGCTCCTTCCACGCGAGACACGCCGCCGCCCTGCGCCGCCACCAGCAGGAGCAGCATCGCTCCCACCACGATGGGCGCCTCGCGGCGGACGACGCGGGAGTCGACGACCAAGGGCAGCAGCAGAGCCGCCACGCCGAGCAGGAGCGTCAGGTTGGCCAGGTTCGACCCGACGATGTTCCCGAACGCCACCTCGGGCTCCCCGCCGGAAGCGGCGAGCACCGAGACCAGGAGCTCCGGGGCGCTCGTCCCGAACCCGATGATCAGCACCCCCACCAGCAGCGGCGGCACCTTCTTCAGCACGGCAACGCGGGCCGCACCGACCACGAACTGGTCGGCCGCGACCGCCAACAGAACGATCCCGCCCGCGACCGCAGCGAGCGACGCGTTCACCGGGCGTCGTCGAGCTCGTCGATGTCGGGGCGGTCGTCGGGGCTGGTCCGATGCACGGCCCGGAACAGCAGGTGGACCCCCACCGGCAGGGTCAGCACGAGCGCGGCGGACGCAACCGCCAGCCGGGCCGCGCCCGCCCACCCGGTCTCGATGCTCGCCCCGGCGGCGACCAGCACGAAGGCGATCGGACTGGCCTTGCCCGCCGAGTGGAACCGCGCGTACGGCGTCCTGAACTTCAGCAGGCCCACCCCGGCCAGGAGCGAGACGGCCGCACCGGCCAGGATCAGGATGGCGGCGACGGGGTTCATTCCCGTCCCCGCTCGTGCTCGATGAACCGGCTGGCAGCGACCGTCGCCGTGAATCCGATGATGGCGATCACGACCAGCAGATCGAGGAAGGCACTGGACCCGGTCTCGGCGGCCTGGACGGCGATGCCTCCCATCAGGGAGATCAGCACCACATCCAGCGAGATGACCCGGTCGGCCAGGCTGGGCCCGCGGAACAGGCGGATGCCTCCGAACGCCGCCGTCAGGATGAACAGGCCGATGGCGATGGTGGCGATCATGTCGGAACCTCCGGGGTGGGCGCAGGCTCCGGCGGGACCGGCAGGGCGCGGCAGGCCAGATCGGCCAGCTCCTGGACGTGCGCGGTGGTGGCTGCCCGGCGGTCGGCGTGCAGGAGATGCAGGTAGAGGATCCCGGCGTCGGGATCGGCGTCGACCACTGCGGTGCCGGGCGTGAGCGTCACCGCGACGATCAGCAACAAGAGATGGGAGCGGGTATCGGCGGGGACCGGCACCGCGACGATCGCCTCCTCGGTGTAGTCGGTCGGCGTGAGGATCTCCCGGGCCACCGTCACCGTCGAGATCACCAGGTCGACGAACACCAGGCCGACGAATCTGGCGAGAGGCAGCGGTCGGATCCCGCCGCGACCAGCGGTGCCGATCCCGGTTGCGGTGACCGCGATCGCCACGACGACGCCCGACAGCAGATTGGCCACCGAGACCTCACCCCACAGCGCACACCAGGCGGCGACGAGGGCCGTCGCGGTGACGAGACGCCGCAGGGTGATCCACCGGCTCACCGGAGCACCTGCCGGATGTAGGTCGCCGGCTCGACGAGCTCGATGGCGGCGCGTTCGCTCATGTCCCAGAGCGGTCCGGCCAGGACGGCGACCGCCAGGGTGCCGACGACGGCCAGGCCGGTCGCCGTGACCATCAACCGATGCCCTCGGGCGTGCGACTCGGCCGACACCGGAATCTCGGCCGGGACCCCCGCCGCGCGCGGCGAGCCCCAGAACACGCCGAGCCAGATCTTCGTCATCGAGAGCAGGGTGAGGATGCTGCCCACCAGGGAGACGACGACGATCGGCGTGGCCACCTCGGCGATCCCGGCATCGACCAGCGCCAGCTTGGCCACGAACCCCGAGAACGGCGGCAGGCCGGCCAGGCTGAGCGCCGGAAGGGCGAAGAGCAGCGCGAGCAGCGAGTTCCTCGCAGCCAGGCCCCCGACCCGGTCCAGTGCCGAGGTGCCCGCCTCTTCCTCGATGAGCCCGCCCACCAGGAAGAGCACGGTCTTGATCGGGATCTGATGGACCAGGAACAGGATCGCCCCGGCAACGCCGGCCACGGTGAACAGACCGAGGCCCATCAGCATGTAGCCGATCTGGCTGACGATGTGGAACGAGAGGATGCGCTTCACGTCGTCCTGCGCCAAAGCGCCGGCGACCCCGATGATCATCGTGATGCCGGCGACGACCAGGATGACCGGGCCCAGATCGTCCATGCCGGTGAGGACCTGGAACCGGATCAACGAATAGACGCCGATCTTGGTCAGCAGGCCCGCGAAGACGGCCGTGATCGTGGTGGGAGCGGTGGGATAGCTGTCGGGCAGCCACGAGAACAGGGGAAAGATCGCGGCCTTCGTGCCGAAGACCACCAGGAACCACAGCCCGATGCCGAGGCGGACGCCGTCGTCGAGCTCGGGGATCCGCTCGGCCAGCAGCGCCATGTTGACCGTCCCGGTGGCGGCGTAGACGAACGCCACCCCCATCAGGAAGAGCGTCGAGGCGAACAGGTTCATGACCACGTAGGTCATGCCCGACCGGATCTGCCCGCGGTGGCCCTGGTGGGTCAGCAGCACGTAGCTGGACACCAGGATCAGCTCGAACGCGACGAACAGCGTGAAGAGGTCGCCGGTGAGGATGGCCAGCGAGACCCCGCCGGTGAGGACCAGCAGGATGGGCCCGGCCAGGCGGGGGTCGGCCGCCCAGGCGGTGCGACGCTGACCGATCGCGAAGATCTCGACGACCAGGATCGTCGCGACCGAGACGAGCAGGATGAGGGCGGCGAAGAGGTCGGCGACCAGCACGATGCCCAGCTCGGGATCCCACCCGCCGACGCGCACGACGACGGTACCGTCCCGGTTGACCACCGCGAGCAACCACGCGGCCAGCCCGGTCACCGTGCCCAGCGTGCCGATGGTGATGAGATCGCGCACGAACCCGCGGTTCCGGACCGCAAGTCCGGCGGCGGCCGCGAGCAGGGGGCCGACCACGACGGCGGCGATGACCGTGCTCACGCCGCCTCCCCTTCATCGGTGGTGCCGGTGTCGACGTCGTCGGGCCCGGGCGCCTCGTCGAGGCGCGCGATCCGCCGGTCCTCCAGGTCGTCCTCGACCAGGTCGTCGCCGGTGAGGGTGTTCTGGCGGCGAGCCAGGGCGAGAAGGAACAGCGTGAGGCCGAAGGAGATGACGATGGCGGTGAGCGACAGCGCCTGGGGCAACGGGTTGGCGGCGGTCTCCGGCGTACTGCGATCGGCGAGCGGTGCGTTCCCGGCCGGCCCGCCCGAGGCGAGCAGGGCCAGCACGGCGGCGTGACCGAGCAGGGAGAAGCCCAGGATGATGCGGCTGAGTGACCGGGCGGTGATGAGGTAGACACCGACCGCGACCAGGCCACCGACGGCGAGGATCAGGGCGGCGCTCATCGGCCGTCTCTCCAGGGAGACGACGGCGACGGCCCGGCCAGCTCGCTGGCGCCGAGCCCCTCGAGCACGGCGGCGACCAGGCCGACGACGATGAGGGTGACGCCCGCGTCGAACACCAGCGACGTGCCGGCCTTGACCTTGCCCAGGACCGGCAGGGTGCCCTCGAGCACGACCTGATCGAGCACGACGTCACCCCACAGCAAGGGGGCGAAGGCGACCAGGCCGGCCACCAGCCCGCCGGCTGCCAGCAGACCCGTACCATTGGCGGGCCTTTGCAGACCGGAGACGGTCCGCAGCGAGATCACGGCGCCGAGCACGAGGCCGGCGGCGAAGCCGCCCCCCGGACGGTTGTGCCCGGCGAAGAAGAGGAACACCGCCACCAGCACGGCCAGCGGGCTGGCGGCCTGAATGCCCCGTCGCGCCGCCTCGGATCGGACGGCACTCATGACCGTTCCTCGGCGACGGCCGGGTTGGCGCCCCCCGAGCGCGAGGGTCGGACCGGGAAGGCGAGAGCGAGGATCCCGATTGCGACCACGGCGAGAACGACGATCTCGCCCATCGTGTCCAGCGCTCGAATGTCGGTCAGGATGACGTTCACGATGTTGTTGCCCCCGCCCTCGTCCACGGCCTGACTCGTCAGATCGTCGAGCGGTGGTGCCCCGGTCGGGTTGGACGCGGCTGCGGCCAGGCCCAGTGCCACGACCGTCCCCAAGAGCACCGACACGGCCATCCGCACGCCCCGCCACACCTGACCGGTCTGCGGAAACCGGCGGGCCAGCCCTCCCAGGCCGATGACGAAGCCGACCACGACGACGGTCTCGACCAAGAGCTGGGTGAGGGCAAGATCGGGGGCACCCTGAACCACGAAGAGACCGGCCACGCCGATCCCGACCACGCCGAGACCGAGCGCGGCGCCGAGCCTGGACTCGACGACGATCGCGGCGGCACCGGCGCCGATCACGACCAGCAAGGCGAGCACGCCCTGCACCCAACCATCCCAGAGGGTCAGGGCGTCGAGGTCGACGGCGAAGGCGAACGGGATGGCGGCCAGCCCGGCGGTACCCGCCATCGTCACCACGTACACCGGCAGCGAACCGTGCTGGACCCGACCGGTGACGAGCCGGGCGCCGACGACGACTCCGTCGGTGATCCGGTCGACCACCCGGGCCCCGAACGGAGCGGGCGCCGATCCGGTCCGGCGATGAAGCAGGACCCCGACCACCGCCCCGCCGGCGACGACGGCAGCAGAGATCAGGAACGCGTCGGTCAGCCCGGGCCAGCGCAGCAGCGAATACACCTCGGCGTCCGGTTTCACCCGGACCGCCGCGTCCCGCACGACGTCGGTCACGGCGCCGAGCGCGACGAATCCCGCCAGGCTTCCGATGCCGAGCACGACGATCGGCACGGTCATCCCCGGGCGCCGCGGGGCGACGACCGTGGCGGCTCCGTCCGTGGCGAACACGCCGAGGAGGAACCGGAGCGTGTAGGCGACGGTGAGCACCGAACCGCCGATGATGGCACCACCGGCCAGCCACGCTTCGGCCCCGGACAGGCCGAGCACCGCCTCGATGGCCGCCTCCTTGGCCGGGAATCCCAGCAGGGGCGGCACCCCGGCCATGGAGGCGCCGGAGACCGCTGCGACGGCGAACGCCACCGGCATCGACCGCCACAGTCCCGACAACTCCCGGATGTCGCGCGTGCCCGCACGCACGTCGACCTCGCCGACGATCATGAACAGGGCCGCCTTGAACACGGCATGGGCGGCCACGATCGACACGGCGGCGAAGGTCGCCTTGGCCGACCCCAGCGACAGCAGCGCCACCATCAGACCCAACTGGGACACGGTGCCCCAGGCCAGGATGAGCTTGGCGTCGACGTGCCGCAGCGCGCCGATCGCGCCCCAGATCATCGACACCAGTCCCAGGGTGAGCCCGAGCGGTTTCCAGACCGCGACGTCGGCGAACACCGGCGAGGCCACGGCCACGAGGAAGACGCCGGCCTTGACCATGGTGGCCGAGTGCAGGTAGGCGCTGACCGGGGTGGGGGCGGCCATGGCGCCGGGCAGCCACACGTGGAAGGGAAACTGGGCCGACTTGGTGGCGGCGGCGACCAGGACCAACACCGCGGCGACCGTCGCCGCCGTGCCGTCGATGGGTGGCATCTGGCTGAGACGGGTCGTGCCGGTCGCATCGGTGACGAGCACGAAGCCGGCGAGGAGCGCCAGGCCGCCCGACACGGTGATCAGCAACGCTCGTCGTGCCGCCAGGCGAGCGGTGGCGTCGGAGTTCTTGAAGCCGACGAGCAGGAACGACGTGACGGAGGTCAGCTCCCAGAACACGAACAGCGTCCAGACCGAGTCGGACCAGACCAGCCCGACCATGGCGGTGCTGAACGCCAGCAGCGTGGTGGCGAAGCGACCCAGTCCGGCCGCCCCGGCGGAGAAGTAGCCGATCGAGTACACGAAGACGGCGACCCCGACGCCCGACACGATCAACGTCATGAGCGCGGCGAGTGGGTCCACGGAGAACGTGAAGCTCAGGTCCAGGCCCTCCACCCACGTCAGCTCGGCGGTGACCGGTCGGTCGGAACCGAGCCGCCCGAGCGCCCAGAGCGTGGTGATCGTCGGCGGGACGGCGGCGAGGACGAAGGCGCGCCGACCCCAGCGGTCGCCGACCGCCGCGAGCACGACGCACACAGCCAGATGCAGGCCGAGCAGGACCCAGATCACCCGGGGATCCTCAGGAGCGGTGCGGACGGGACTACCGGCATCCCACGAGCTTATCTTGGTATCTGCTCTTTGATTGCCCTTTCGGAAAAGGGTCGTTATAGTGCCTCTATGAGGTCTCGCCTCACCCCGCACCGCCGATGAGCGCACTCGCCGAGTTCACCGGCGGCCTGCTCGCCCTGCTCATCGCCGGCCATCTGGTCGTCCGTGCCGCATCCATGCTGGGCGCCCGGTTCGGCCTCAGCCCGATGGTGATCGGCCTCACCATCGTCGCGGCCGGCACCTCCGCGCCCGAGCTGGCCGTGGTCGGTCAGGCCATCGCGGCCGACGACACCGAGCTGGCGGTGGGCAGCATCATCGGCTCCAACATCGCCAACGTCCTCCTGGTGTTGGGCATCGTCGCCCTCCTGGGCGCCATCCACGTCACGTCCCGGGTCGTGAGGATCGACATCCCGGTCATGATCGCGGCCTCGACGCTCTTCCTGCTCTTCGCCCTCGACGGCACCCTCGGTCGAACGGACGGCATCATCCTGTTCGGCGGCCTCGTCCTCTTCGTCACGTGGACGCTCCGAGCCACCCGGCGCCGTCCGGAGCGGCCCGACCCCGAGGTGTCGAACGAGACCGCCCCGTCCGAGGCCGGCGACGACCCTTCGAGCGGCTCGGTCCCACGCGCCGTGGCCGAGCTGATCGCGGGGATCGCGGTCCTGGCCGTCGCCGCCGGCTTCGTGGTCAGCGGAGCCGAGGAGATCGCCGGCTCGTTGGGTGTCCCCGAACTGATCGTGGGACTCACCATCGTCGCCCTGGGCACCTCCGCACCCGAGATCGTGACCACGCTCGTGGCCGCGTTCCAGGGACGTCGCGACCTTGCCGTCGGCAATGCGGTCGGCTCCAACATCTTCAACATCCTGCTGGTGCTCGGAGCCGCCGGGATGCTCGCGCCATCCGGAATCGCCGTGTCCGACGATGCGCTGCAGCTGGACCTCCCCATCCTGCTGGCCGCAGCCGTCGCCTGCCTCCCGATCGTCGCTTGGGACTACACGCTCAACCGGTGGGAGGGCGCCATCTTCGTCGCCTACTACCTGGCATACCTGACCTTCCTCGTCCTCGACGCCACCGGCCACCGGGCCAAGGACCCGTTCGCGCTGATCATGATCGGATTCGTCGTCCCTCTCACGATCATCACCGCGGCCACCGTCATCCACCGCCAACGTCGCCACCGCACGGCCGTACCACGGCGCGCACGGCCGGACGAGCCGTCCGACGACCATATGACGGTTGGTTGATACCGATTTCAGAATATGGTTATCTGCAGATGTCCACTGGAGGAGCCCTCTCATGACCAGCCCGATCACGGCGGAAGACCGATGAGTCTCGTGGTCCCCGAAACCCCGGAGCGGCAGTCCGGCGGACGGTGGACCTTCCTCACCAACCACGGACACGTCCTCCTCTCGCTCTATCGCGACCCGGATCTGCGCCAGCGTGACATCGCGGCACTCGTCGGGATCACCGAGGGTGCGGTCCAGCGCATCCTGGCTGATCTCGAGGCGTGCGGTTTCATCGAGGTCAACCGGATCGGACGGCGCAACCACTACCGCGTCCATGCCGAGCTGCACCTCCGGCACCCGCTCGAGGCCGGGCACACCGTGGGCGAGGTGCTCCAGCAGCTCGCCCCGGCAGCCAACGCCAGCCCTCCATCGACCGCACCGGGCCGCACCGACCGGGACCGCGCCGCATGACCCCCCTCCGACCGTACCCACGCCGGGCCGGTGCCCCCTCATGACACTGAACCCGCCAACCGAGCACCAGCTCCTCGTGTTCTGGGTCGGCCTGCTGGTGATCCTCGTCACCGCCCGGCTGATGGGTGCGCTCATGCAGCGCATCGGCCAGCCCGCCGTGGTCGGCGAGCTCGCCGCCGGACTCATCCTGGGTCCGTCCCTTCTGGGACGGGTCGCCCCCGACATCACCGACTGGCTGTTTCCCGACGACGACGTCCAGACCGCCATGCTGTTCACCGTCGGCTGGCTCGGTGTGCTCCTCCTGCTGGTCGCAACCGGTTTCGAGACCGACCTCGGACTCATCCGTCGCCTCGGTCGGGCCGCCACCTTCGTGTCGGCCGGATCCCTCATCCTCCCGGCCGCCGCCGGCCTGGCGGTGGGTTGGTTCATCCCGACGGCGTTCGTCGGCGACGACACCGAGCGCTACATCTTCGCCCTGTTCATCGCCGCGGCCTTGTCGATCTCTTCGCTCCCCGTCATCGCCAAGATCCTGTCCGAGATGGGCCTGATGCGACGCAACTTCGGCCAGCTCACCCTTGCGGCCGGGATGGCCAACGACGTTCTCGGATGGATCGGACTGGGCTTCATCGCCGGCCTGGCCCAGGCGGGTGGGGTGAAGCTCGACAAGCTGGCCTTCACCGTCATCGGCGTCACCGTCTTCTTCATCCTGGCCTTCACCGTGGGCCAGCGGCTGGTCGACGCGTCGCTTCGCCGGGTGCGTGCCAACGGCGACAGCGCCCTGTCCGGCCTCACCGTCGTCCTGATCACCGCACTCTCGTTCGGCGTCATCACCCAGTGGCTCCACGTCGAGGCCGTCCTCGGAGCCTTCGTCGCCGGGGTGATCCTGGCCCGGTCCCGGTTCGCCGATCATCAGCTCCTTCGGCCGCTCGAGACGATGACCGCCGCCATCTTCGCGCCAGTCTTCTTCGCCACGGCCGGCCTGCGGGTCGACCTGGGCTTGCTGGCCGACGGGGAGACGCTGCTCTGGGCGGCGCTCGTGCTGCTGGCCGCCTCGGCGTCGAAGTTCGTCGGATCGCTGTTGGGCGCGCGACTGTCCCTCCTGTCGACCCGCGAAGGAGCGGCGCTCGGCATCGGCCTCAACGCCCGCGGTGCCCTCGAGATCGTCATCGCCACCGTCGGGCTGTCGCTCGGCGTGCTGAACGATCGGTCGTACACCGTGATCGTCCTGATGGCCATGGCCACCTCCATGCTCGCCCCGCCGCTGCTGCGCCGGGTCCTGCGCAACTGGGAGGGGACACCGGAGGAGCGCGCCCGACTCGACATGGAGCGCCAGCTGGCCGCCAACAGCGTCGTCACCGGTGGCCGGGTCCTGATCCCCACCCGTGGCGATCTCCCGTCCCTGCTCGCCGCCCAGGTCACGGGCCTGGCCTGGCCTCCGGGCGCCGATGTCACCCTCTTCTCCGCCGGGCCGGGTCGACCGTTCGACCTCACCCCGTTCGACAACGTGCTCGAGGGCCGGGAGATCGAGCACCGCCACGTCGACTCGACCGATACCGCCGACGCGATCCTCGACGAGGCCCGGCTCGGTTACGACGCCATCGTCATGGGCGCCCGGTTCGCCGACGACGCCGTCATCACCCCGCTGGTCGACGAGGTCCTCCGGCGGAGTCCGATCCCGGTCGTCGTGGTTCGGCCCCCGCGCACCACCATCGGCCGCCTGCCCTGGGCGTTCAGCCGGGCCCTGATCCCGGTCAACGGGGCCCGATCCTCGCGTGCGGCCCAGGAGATCGGGGCGTCGCTCAGCAGCCAGATCGGCACCCACCTCCATCAGCTCCACGTCTCGACCGACGCCGGCTCCCGGCTCGACAACCTCCTGGGTGTCCACGCCCCGCATTCCGACAAGGCCCGGCACATCCTCGACGATGCCGCCAGCCTGGCCCGGGCGGTCGGAGCCAACTCGACGTCGATCGTCGAGCACGCCACCAATCCCGCCTCCCGGATCATGGCGTCGGCGGACGAGCTCGACACGGACCTCATCATCGTCTCCGGCACCAGCCGGCTGATCGGCGGTGAGCTGTTCCTGGGCCACACGATCCAGGCCATCCTCGACCGGGCCACCGGCACCGTGGTCGTCGCGCTCACGCCCGAGCCGCGCTCGGCCCCAGAGGAGACCGATCCGGCCGCCGAGGTGGCCGCCCCCTGAGCGACGGCGGCCGATCCACGACACACATACATGGATAGGTATGATTCGTTGATGGAATTGCTCGACCCCGAACCCGAGATTCCCTCGTGGACGTTTCTCACCAATCACGCCCACGTGCTCATCGCGATCGACCGCAACCCCGAGCTGCGCCAGCGCGACATCGCCTACGCGGTCGGCATCACCACCGGTGCGGTCCAGAAGATCATCCACGAGCTCGAACGCGACGGCTACATCGAACGCGAGCGAATCGGCCGCCGCAACCGCTACCAGGTCCATCACGACCAGCCGTTGCGCCACCCGTTGGAGGACAACCACACGGTCGGCGACCTCCTCGACACGCTGGACCGCTGAGCCTCGGGCCGCGCCGCTCAGCGGAAGGTCAGCGGAAGGTCAGGGTGCCGTCGTCGAGATCGGCGGCCGGCAGCTCCTCCTTCTCGACCATGTAGTCGTGCGGGAGCTGCCATGGCGCTCGATCACCCTGCTTGGGCATCAGGTGCATGGAACGAGCGAGGTACCCCGGGTTGAAGTTCTCCGGATCGACCCAGGGCAGGAGCTCCATGTCCGCGTCGTCCTCACGCAACCGCGGAACGACCATCGAGGCGCCGAGCTCGTCCAGGTGCGACAGGAGGCGGCAGACGAAGTCGCTCAGCAGGTCGACCCGCAGCGTCCAGCTGTACCGGAAGTAGCCGAACACGTAGGCCAGGTTGGGGACCCCGGTGAACATCAGGCCGCGGTACGTGACGCACTCGCTCGGATCCAGCGCCAGCCCGTCGACGGTGAAGGCGATGTCGCCGAGGACGGCCAGATCGAACCCGGTCGCCGTGATGATGATGTCGGCTTCGAGGGTGTCGCCCGACCTCAGCGTGATCCCCGTCTCGGTGAACGTGTCGATCTCGTCGGTCACGACCGAGGCCTTGCCGCTGCGGATGCCCTCGAAGAGATCTCCGTCGGGCAACAGGGCGATCCGTTGCTGCCAGGGTCGGTACGGAGGATTGAAGTGTTTGTCCACGTCGAAGCCGTCGGGCAGCAGCGGCCGGATCTCGTCCAGCAGCAGTTGTCTCGCCTCCTCGGGAAAGGCCAGCGCCAGGTTGGTCATCATCGCCTGATCGTGGAGGATCTGGCGTCGCACGATCTCGTGGGTCCACTCCTCGGGCACGTCCAGCGAGCGCAGCTGGTCGGCGAGCTCGTTGGCGTTGGGTCGGACGAAGAAGAACGTGGGTGAGCGCTGGAGCATCGTGATGTGCTCGACCCGGTCGGCGAGGGCCGGGATGAGGGTGGCCGCGGTCGCCCCCGACCCGATCACCACCACCCGTTTCCCTTCGTAGTCCAGGTCCTCGGGCCAGGTCTGCGGATGCACGATGGGGCCGTCGAACCGATCCATCCCGGGCCAGTCGGGCGTGTACCCCTCGGCGTGCCGGTAGTACCCCTGGCACATCCAGAGGAACGAGGCGGTGAAGCGCAGCTGCTCGCCCGTGTCGGTGCGGACCACCTCGAGCGACCACCGGCGCGCGTCGCTGGACCACGAAGCCGACACGACCCGGTGCCGGTAGCGGATGTGCGGAGCCAGCTCGTCCTCGTCGACCACCTCACCCAGGTACCTGAGGATCTCGGAGCCGGAGGCGATCGGCGCACCGGGCCAGGGCTTGAAGCGGTACCCGAAGGTGAAGAGATCGCTGTCGGAGCGGATCCCCGGGTACCGGTGGGTCCACCAGGTGCCCCCGAAGGTCTCCATGGACTCGAGGATCACGAACGACGTGCCGGGACACTGCTCACGAAGATGATGGGCCCCACCGATTCCCGAGATCCCCGCACCCACGATCAGCACGTCGACATGGCGCCCGTCCGTCACGTCCCCATCCGTCGCGGTCTGCGTCTCGGTCGTGTTGGTCGACATCCTTCGCGCTCCAGAAGCTGTGATCGGGCGGCCGACTCCGGCGCCGCCGAGGCCATGATGACACCCTGCGGATTAGGTTGACCTCGTGAGCGATTTCGCCGCCATGACTCCCGACCAGCAGGTACCCGCCCTGACCGAGTTGGCCCGGGCTGCGGGTGACCGTTGGGGGTTCGGCCCGGCCGCTACCTACGACCTGTTCAAACACCGGGAGAACGCGGTGTTCTCGGTGGTCGAGGGCGGCGAGCGCTTCGCCATGCGAATCCACCGCCCGGGGTATCACACCGACGCCGAGCTCGAGTCCGAGCTGGCGTGGATCGCGGCACTGCGCGACGACGGCTTCCCGACGCCCAGGGTCGTCCCGACCACCGACGGTCACACGATGGCCCGGGCCGCGGTTCGCTCGGTCCCCGAGGAGCGTCAGATCGACCTCCTGGAGTGGTTCGACGGAGCGCCGCTGGGTGCGGCCGAGACCGAGGCGCTGACCGATCCCGACGACGTCGTGGCGACCTTCGGCAGCATCGGCGAGCTGATGGCGACCGCCCACAACCACGCCCAATCGTGGCAACGGCCGGCATCGTTCACCCGGCACGCCTGGGACGCCGACGGCCTCCTGGGGGACGAGCCGTTCTGGGGCCCGTACGTGGAGCTGGAGATCCTGACCGCCGACCAGCTGGCCCTCCTCGAACGGATGAAGGCCGGCGCGCTGGCCGATCTCGCCGACTTCGGCCGGGGTCCCGACCGCTACGGGCTGATCCACGCCGACTTCGTCCCGGACAATCTGCTGCGGGGCGACGATGGTCTCTGCGTGATCGATTTCGACGACGCCGGGTTCGGCTGGCACCTGTTCGACCTCGCCACCTCGCTGTTCCCCTCGCTCCTGGACGACTGGTTCGACGATGCGCAGGACGCCATGATCGAGGGCTACCGCCGCCGACGTGCGCTTCCCGACGACCACCTGGAGCGGCTCCCTCTGTTCTACGTGCTCCGCGGGACCACCTACCTCGGATGGGCCCACACCCGCCGTGAGACCGAGGCCGCCGAGATCATCGGCACCCTGGTCGCCGCCGGCATGGAAGAGCTGATCACCGACTACCTCGGATCGGCCTGAGGCGCGTCGATGGTCACCCACCAACCGACCGAACCGGACCTGATCGACCGGCGATCCCGCCACATGGCCGGGGGCTACCTCTTCTACGACGACCCGGTCCACCTGGTCCGGGGCGAGGGCGTCTGGCTCTTCGACGCCGCGGGCAACCGCTACCTCGACTGCTACAACAACGTGTCCTCGGTCGGCCATGGCAACGCGCGCGTCGTGGACGCGATGACCGAGCAGGCGAGGCTGCTCAACGTGCACGACCGGTACCTGCACGAGACGGCGATCGAGTACGCCGAGGCCCTGGCCGAGACGCTGCCCGACCCGCTCGACATGGTCGTCTTCGTCAACAGCGGCACCGAGGCCAACGAGCTGGCGGTGCGTATGGCCCGCGCCGCGACCTCACGACGAGGTGTCGTCGTGATGGAGCACTCGTACCACGGCAACTCGACGCTGATCAACGAGCTCTCCACGCTGATCCAGCCTCCGACGCTGCGCCCCCTGCACGTTGCGACGGTCGAACCGCCCAACGTCTTCCGCGGCCCGTTCGGCGTCGAGCACCCCGATCCCGCCGGCGCGTACGCCGACCTCGTCACCGGGGCCATCAGCCTGCTGGACCAGCGCGGCGAGGGACTTGCCGGGTTCCTCTGCGACGGCATCTTCGACTCCCAGGGCTGCCTGGACGCGCCGGCCGGCTACTTCTCGTCGGTCTACGAGCGGATCCGCGCCGCCGGCGGCATCTGCATCGCCGACGAGGTCCAAGCCGGGCTGGCCCGCACCGGCACCATGTGGGGGTTCACCCACGACGACGTGGTGCCCGACATCGTCACCTTCGGGAAGCCGGCGGGCAACGGCTACCCCCTCGCGGGGGTCGTCACCAGTCGCGAGATCGTCGACCGGTTCAACACCTCCAACTTCTACTTCAACACCTTCGGCGGCAACCCGGTCCAGGCGGCGACGGGCCTGGCCGTGCTGCGGGAGATCCAGGAGCGCAACCTCTGCGACCAGACCTCGGACGTGGGCGGCCACCTGGCCGGCCGGCTGGCCGAGCTGGCCGCGTCGCACCGGATCATCGGCAACATCCGCGGCCGCGGCCTGTTCCTGGGCATCGACGTCATCACCGATCCCGACACCAAGGCGATCGACGCGGCGACGGCCCGCCGGATCCCCGATGCCATGAAGCGGGCCGGGGTCCTCATGGGGCTCTCGGGTCCCCACGGCAACACCCTGAAGGTCCGGCCCCCGCTGGTGTTCGAGCGCCGGCATGCCGACGTGCTGGTCGACGCCCTGGACGACGTCCTCACCCAGGTGGCGTCACCCTGAGGATCGCCTGAGCGATCTCGGGCCACGGTCCCGGCTCCGGGAACCAGTGGGCATACCCCTCGAGCTCGATGGTGATCGCATCCGGCAGCGTCGCCGCCATCTCGCGACCACCGGCGGTCATGTCGTCCTCGTCGCCGAAGATGAGCAGCGTGGCCTGCTCGTCGGGCGTGAGGGACGTCACGTCGGGAAGTCCGACCAGGAACGCTGCCAGGTGGGCGGTCGGGATCCCCCACCAGCCCAAGTCGTCGACGAACCACTCGGCTCTGACCGTTCCCGACACGTCGTCCCAGTGACGACCCATGGCCCAGCGGCTGACATCGATGCGCCAGGCGACGGCGGCATCACGATCGGTCGGGACCTCTCGCAGGACCAGTTCGAGGAACTCGGGTGTCGGTCCGGCGCCGAAGCCGGGGGCACTGGAGAAGAACACCATCCCCTCGACCCGCTCGGGGGCGATCGCCCCCACCGCAGCGATGACGCTGCCGCCCATCGAGTGACCCACCCACGTGGCCGACCGGATCCCCAGCGAGTCGAGCACCGCGAGCGCGTCGCCCGCCATGTCGTGGAAGGTGTACGGCGCAGCACCGGCGTCGCCGCCCATGACCGCCCCCAGATCGATCGCGGGCCCTTCGTACCGGGTCGAGCCTCCGGTGTCGCGCGGATCGATGGCGACCACGGTGTGCCCGGCCTGCGTCAGTGCGTCGACGAGAACGGGCGGGAACGAGGCGCCGGGCATGGAGACCCCCGGATGCAGCACGATGGCCGGCCCCGAGCCGGCCCACGAGTAGGCGATCGTCGTTCCGTCTGCGGTGGTGATGCTGCCGCGGGTCATCAGCCTCGACCCATCCCCTCGTGGTGCGCGCCTCGGCGACTCCCCATGAGCATCCGTCCTCCTGCTCGCGTGGGCCGACCCTAGTGCGGCAGGTGAGGGATGTCCTCGGGTGCAGGAACCGGCCCACCCGACGACAGCACCGCGTCGGCGTCGGCGTCGGCGGAGTGGACTCCCCTGACGATGAGCCAGACCGGGAAGATGATCTCGAACACGCCGCCCGGGATCGACAGCGTCAGCAACGCGGAATGGCCGAAGATCTCCAGGAGCCCGCCGGCCAGCAGCGCGCCATATCCGACGAGTCCCAGTGCCGCGAGCCAGCGAGGAACGAGACGGGCCCGATACAGCAGGGCGCAGAGCGCCAGGCTGCCCAGACCGAGCGCGAACATCGCGACCGAGAAGGCGAAGTCGTTGATCCCGACCGCCAGCTCCCCCCAGGCCGAGGCGAACGAGGAGTCGTCCACCGCGGGGTCCAGCCGGCTCAGCGTGAGCAGTGACAGCAGGCTGATCACGCCGACGGCGAGGACGACCGCCTCGACGACTCTGGTCGCGAAATACCCCACCGCAACCCGCGGGCTGTGCCGCTGGAGGATCGGGAACACCATGACGCCGATCCCGATCACGGCGGCGCTGTTGAGCAACATGAAGACCGCTCCGGCGGCGAACCGTGTGCCGTTCGCAGAGAGGCCGACCAGGTAGTCGGGATCATCGAGGACCGAGTCGGTGAGCGCGTCACCGGTCATGTAGGTCGCCATCGCGGCGAGGAAGAGCGCTCCCACGACTCGGGCCGCTCGTCGATCGTCGCTCATGAGGTCACCTCGGCCGCGACCGACTCCCCACCGGCACGGAACAGGAGCCAGAGCGTGAACGCGAACTCACCGATCACCGCGGGGACCGCGACGATGAGCAGGAACAGCGTCTCGTACTCCTGGTAGTTGCCGAGCAGCGCGTGGGCCAGGGTGTCGATCACATACCCGGTCCCGGCCAGCACCAAGAGGTAGCCCAGCGTTCGACTGATGGTTCCGGACGCCAGGACCATGGAACCGAGCAGCATCAGGTGGACGCCGAACAGCAGGAGACCGATCACCCAGGTGGTGGCGAAGGCATCGAGATACGACATCGCCTGGGCGTCGAGCAGCGCGGGATCGAAGGCGGTCAGGTAGTCGGCGCCGCTCACCTGGTCGAGCGCGAGGAAGAGGAAGACGGTCGCCACGCCGAGGAGCGTCGTGTACGCCAGCCTGAACCACGCGGCGAGCAGCGAAAGGTCCCGGTTCAGCGGCCTGAAGATGAGGTGGAGGGCCCAGGCGACCACGACATCCAGAGCGAAGATGACCAGGAAGCCGACCAGGCCGGCGCGGAACAGCCCCTCGGACTCCCGGATGTTGGACGCGGTGGCGGTGGCGTCGTCGGACTCGATGAGCCCTTCGAGCACGAAGAAGTTGGCGAACATCCCGAGGAGGAAAAGGCCGACGTAGGCGATGCCGGCGACCTTCGCCGCCTGGTGGCGGGACACCTCCCGGTCGCGGGCGGTGTGGTCGGGGGCGCTGAGGTCCGTGCTGCCCGTGGGCCGATCGACCAGATCGCTGCGTCCGCTGGTGGTGGTGTGCATCGGTTGCCTTCTCTTTCGTCGATGTCGTTCGTACTTAGTACGATCAGTTGCCACACCGTACCCGTACTTTGTACGATGTGCAACAGGAGCCCCACGGAAAGCGACCGATGCCCCCCTCCGCCGCCACCGACGATTCGCCCCGCACCCCGCTGACCAGCGCCCGCGTCCTCGCCGGCGCGGTGACCCTCGCAGATGAGATCGGCATCGAGGCGTTCACGATCCGCAAGCTCGCGACCGCGCTCGACGTGAAGCCGATGACGATCTATCACCACGTCGCCAACAAGAACGCCATCCTCGACGGCATGGTCGACCTGGTCTTCGACGAGATCGACCGGCCCCCGACCGACGCCGACTGGAAATCAGCGATGCGCCAACGCGCCGTCTCCGCTCGCGCCGTGCTGGCCCGTCACCCGTGGGCCGCCCCGCTCATGGAGTCCCGGACGTCCCCGGGACCGGGAACCATGGGTCACCACGATGCGGTGATCGGGTGCTTCCGCCGCGGCGGATTCTCGGTGGCGATGACGGCGCATGCCTACGCACTCGTCGACTCCTTCATCTACGGATTCGCGCTCCAGGAGGCGAACCTGCCCGCCACCGAAGGTGAGGAGATGGCCGACCTGGCCGAGACGGTCATGGAACCGTTCCCCGCCGCCGACTACCCGCACCTCACCGAGTTCACGACCGAACACGTCCTGCGGCCCGGCTACGACTTCGGGAAGGAATTCACCTTCGGCCTCGATCTGATCCTCGACGGTCTCGAGACCATGGTGGCCACCACCGACCCGTGACCCCGAGCGCAGACCGCAACGGGCTCCGCCGAGTCAGGTCTGCTCGAACACCTCGGCCACCCCGTCGAGCATCCACGCCATCTCGGCCGGGACCTCGGCGTCCAACGGTCGGCGCCGGCTGAGCGCCTCGAGCAGCTCGACCGCCGGTCCGCTCAGCGTGAGATCGGCGTCGGCCGACCCCCAACGCACCGCGGCTCGATCGCCGATCTCGACCACCAGCGACAGATCGGGCTCGCTCGCCACCACCGCCAGCACACCCGACGCTCCGGTTCCCCGCTCGACCGCGAACGCCGGGCCAAGTGCGGCGGCGTAGCGAAGGGCGGCGGCGACCTCGTCGGGCTCCTCGGCGGGAGCGAGTCCCTGCGGCATCAGGACGTCGCGCTCGTGGATCCACGAGTCCCAGAGGGCGTGGTGGGTCACGGCGCTGACGCTGAGATGGCCGGGCGGCGCCTCGGCCGACGTGGACCAGTCGTCCTCGTCCAGCGACGCCAGCAGGTCGCCGAGCGCGTCGGTCGAGGCGACGAAGCGGTCGAGCACCTCACCGTCGGAGAGGTCGCTGGCCGCCACCAGCTCGGCCGGTGACGCCACCGGGTCGAACGTGGCGAGCAGCTGCGTGGGCTCGCCCTTCAACCCGGACATGATCGAGTAGGTCCAGAACGCGTTGGTGCTGTCCAGGTGGACGATCACATCGCGACACGACCAGGCGTCGCACCGGCTGGGCTGGGCCCACTCGTCGGGACCGAACGAGGCGAGCGCCTCGGTCAGCCGGCGGCGCTGACGGATGGTCGGCTCCGCGATGGCCGCGGGTTGGCCGTCGAACACGATGACGGGATCGGGTCCGTACCGAGGGCTCAGCTGCATCGGCCCACGCTGCCACACCGCACCCGGACCGTGCGAGGGCGCCCGCCCCGTGGGGTGGTCCGGTCGACCGGTACGGTCGACGCCGTGTCCGAGACACAACGAACCTCCCGAGAGGTGTGGCTCATCGCCATCGGCGTCGCGGCGCTGCTGGCCGTGGGCGTCGGCGTGGTGCTGCAGACCGACGTCTTCTCGATGCGCAGCCCGAACCCGACGACCGAGGACCTGATCCCGCGCGACTGGGGCGACGACATCACCCCCGACGCGGTCGACCTGGCCTACGGACCCGAGACCGGCTGTCCGGGCGGCGGGCCCGACCCCGACTGCGGCGGATCCCAGGAGCTCGACGTCTACGTCGTCCGGGAGGGTGGCGACCGGGGCACCATCCTCTACTTCCACGGCGGCGGGTTCGTGACGGGCGACAAGTCGGACATCACGGGACTGGGCAACATCAAGCGTCAGCTGGCGCGGGGGTTCGGGCTGGTCTCGGTCAACTACCGCCTGGCGGATCCGGAGAGCGACAAGAACGGGTTCCCCGATGCGATGGCGGATGTGGCCGCCGCGACCGACTGGGTCAGGGCCAACGGCCCCGATCACGGGCTCAACACCGACGTGCTGATCACCGCCGGAGGGTCGGCCGGCGGCACCCTGGCCGCACTGGCCGGCACCGCCGCCAACTCGTCCGAGGCGGTGTTCGCCGACCTCCAGCCGGTCGACGGTTGGATGAGCATCTCAGGAGTCATGACGTGGAAGGGCGGCGAGAGCTCCGAGGGCTGGATGCAGGCCTGGTTGGGCACCGACTACCAGGAGCAGCGCGACGTCGCCTCGGTCACCAACCATCTCGACTTCGACGACCCTCCCGGCTACCTCGCCCACGGGGCCGACGACACCTTCGTCGAGACCGGCAACACCCAGCTCCTCGAGGACGAGGTCGGCCTGCTCAACCGCCTGCTGTTCTGGCGCTATCGCGGCAAGCTCACCATCGACGTCGTCGACGACGACGCCGACGGTGAGCCGATGGACGACAACACCGGGCACCAGCCGATCGGTGGCGCCAACAGCACCGTCATGGATGGCTGGTTCGACGAGGTCGTCGAGCAGCGTGCCGGATCGAGCTCGGCGTGACCGGCGCCGACGACACCCCTCCTGGCCCTTGACCGACGCCAGCGCACCGCAGACCCGACGATTCGGCGCCCTCGACCGGCGAGCGCTGGCGGCGGTCGCCCTCCAGTTCTTCGTCAACGGCGCCCTGTTCGCATCCTTCATCCCCCGGCTGCCCGAGATCCGCGACCGGGTCGGGATCAGCATCGCCGGGCTGGGACTGCTCATGTCCATCGCGGGCGTGAGCGGACTGATCGGGAGCGCCACGGTCGGACCGGCGATCAGCAGGTTCGGGACCCGACGCGTCATCCTGGCCGCCGGGACCCTGGTGTCGCTGTCGCTCGCGGTGGTGGGGGTGGCCAGCACGCCGCTCGTCCTACTGGCCGGGCTGGTCGGCATGTTGACCTTCGACGTCCTGGTCGATGTGGCGATGAACCTGCAGGGCTCGTGGCTGAGCGCCCGCCGCCACGCCCCGGTGATGAACCGGCTCCACGGCCTCTGGAGCCTCGGCACGGTCGTCGGCGGGCTCTCGTCGTCCCGGATCGCCGCCGCCGGCATCTCGCTCTCCGTCCATCTGGTCGGCGCGGCCGCCGTGCTGCTGGCGGTGATCGGCGTGGTGAGTCGGGGGCTCCTCCGCATCGACGAGCATCCCGCCGACCACCACGTCGCACCACCCTCCCCGGATGCCGCGGCCCGATCGGGGCGGCGGCCCACACCCTTCCTCGTGCTGTTCCTGCTGGCCGGCTTCTTCGCCGTCACCATCGAGTCCACCTCGATCGAGTGGGCCGCGTTCCGCTTCACCGATGACTTCGGGACCACCGCCGGCTTCGCCGCTCTGGCCTACGTCGCCGTCACCGGCGGCATGACGGTCGGGCGGTTCGGCGGCGACTGGGTGAGCGTGCGCCTGGGCGGTCCACGGCTCACGCTCCTCTCGGTCGTGACCACGGGTGTCGGCCTCGGCATGGCGTCGTTCTCGGGCGTCAGAGGGCTCAGCCTGGCCGGCTACGCCGTCGCCGGACTCGGCATCGCCACGATGCTCCCGACGCTCTACGACACCGCCGCCAAGCACCCGGGACGGCCCGGCGTGGGCCTCGGAGCGCTCACGGCCGGGCTGCGCATCGCCAGCCTGATCATCCCGCTCATCGTCGGGACGCTCGCGGCCACCGGACTGTCGGTCGGCGCCGCGATCGCCGTCGTGACGCTCCCCAGCCTGCTCGGCTACCTCGCCGTCATGAGCGCCCTGTCCGACGGCTGAGCCGGCCGACCGTCCCGCTACTCGGGGCTGTGGCAGACCGCTTCGACGTTGTTGCCGTCGGGGTCGCGAACGAACCCGCCGTAGTAGTCGGGGTGGTACTCGGGCCACACACGCGGCTCGTGGAGCACCTCGGCTCCGGCCTCGACGGCGGCCGCGACGAAGGCATCGACGGCGGCCCGGTCGGGTGCGGTGAACGCGATGTGGGACTCGCGGAAGCCCTCACCCGAGGTCTGCCTGCCCAGCCAGAAGTCGGGCATCGGCGGGACGCCGTACCCCAGCACGTCGGCGAAGTCCATGATGCGCTCGCCTCCGAGGGTGGCGAGGACGGCGTCGTAGAAGGCCGCACTCTTCTCGAGGTCGGCGCACTGGATCGAGAGATGGTCGAGCATGAGGTGAGTCTGGCAGCTGCGAGGGTTCGCCGTCTCCTAGCGGTTCAGCAGTCTCCGGAACCAGGAGTCGACCCGCTTCTCTCCCGGCGGGCAGCTGCACCGGTCCTCCACGGCGACGTCGGCGAGCACCTGGTCGACGTGCGCACCACACCCCACCCACGTCGGTTTCTCACAGTTGGCACAGGTCGCTCGGCGGCACATGCCCGCCAGCGTAGAAGCCTCCCGGCCCGGAACGGTGCCGATCGAATTCCGGCGCTCTAGCGTGAGCGCATGACCGCACCCGACGTGCCGCTGTCCATCCTCGACCTGGCCATCGTGGGACGCGACGACACCGTGACCGACGCACTCGGGGCCAGCGTCGCCCAGGCGCAGGCGGCCGAGGCACGGGGCTACCGCCGGATCTGGTACGCCGAGCACCACAACATGTCGTCCATCGCGTCCGCGGCGACATCGGTCCTCATCGCCCACGTCGCCGCGCACACCGACCGGATCCTGCTCGGCTCGGGCGGCATCATGCTGCCCAATCACTCGCCCCTGGCCATCGCCGAGCAGTTCGGCACGCTGGCCAGCCTGCATCCGGGCCGCATCGAGCTCGGCCTGGGACGCGCGCCCGGCAGCGACGAGGCCACCACCAGAGCGCTGCGTCGCGACCCGATGGACGCCGCCACATTCCCTCGCGACGTGCTCGAGCTCCAGGCCTACCTCGCCGGCGAGAGCATCGTGCCCGGGGTGAAGGCCGTGCCCGGCGCGGGCACCCACGTCCCGCTCACCATCCTGGGATCGTCGTTGTTCGGGGCCCAGCTGGCCGCCGAGCTGGGGCTGCCCTACGGATTCGCCTCCCATTTCGCACCGGCCGCCCTGCAGGACGCGGTCGCGCTCTACCGCAACAGGTTCGAGCCCTCGGACCAGCTCGATCGACCCAACGTCATCGCCGGCGTCAACGTCGTCGTCGCCGAGTCGGACGACGCCGCCTCGGCCATGTTCGAGCGGGTCACGCGCGCGCGGGTGGCGTCGTTCCTCGGGCGCGGCCACCGCTTCAGCGAGAACGAGCTCGACCAGCTGGTCGCGTCACCCCAGGGCCGCCAGATCGCCGGCATGATGCGCCACACCGCCGTCGGCACCCCGCCCGCGGTCCGGACGCAGCTCGACGAGTTCGCCCGATACGCCGACGCCGACGAGCTGATCGTCGTACACAACGCCACCTCGATCGAGGACCGGCTGCGATCGGTCCACCTCGTCGCCGACGCCTACGAATCGGCGACCGTCGCCCCCTGATCCCCCGAAGTACCGTCCCAAGGGTCCGGAAACCGACCCCTTCTCAGGGTGAGAATGCGGGTCAGTCCTCGGCTGACCGGCGGACGATGGTGCCCGGCATGTCACCCGACTCCCGCCACCGCTCCAGGTGGGCGACGTAGTGCATCAGGCTGCCGGGGTGCACCACGTTGCGCGCCGCGGCCTCGGTACGGGCACCCTCGCTGTTGCCGTAGCTGGGGGTGCACGTGGCCGAGTACCGGCCGAAGCCCTCGCCGGCCTTCCACAGCGTGGCCAGCCATTCGTCCTCGGCCTCGGGCGTCGCCTCGATGGACGTGATGCCCTCGCGCGCGCAGGCGGCGATGAGCCAGGTCAGGTGCTCGGTCAGCTCGGACAGGTAGTGCACGAAGTTGAGCCCGAACCCGCCCTGGATGAAGTGGGCCACGAGCAGGTTGGGGAACTCGGCCGAGAGGATGCCGTGGAGGGTGTGGGCCCCATCGGCCCACCGCTCGCTGAGGCGGACACCGCCGCGGCCGACGGGGTCGAAGCCGAGCCGGCTGACCAGACCCGTCGTCACCTCGAAGCCGGACGCCAGGATCAGCAGGTCGAGCTCGTACTGCCGCCCGTCGACCAACGGTCCGGCGGCCGTCATCTGCTGCACGCCACGCCCGTCGGTGTCCACGAGGTGCACGTTGGGCTGGTTGAACGCCTGGAGGTACTCGTCGTGGAAGCAGAGCCGCTTGCAGTGCTTGCCGTACCAGGGCTTGAGCGACTCGGCGGTCTCGGGGTCCTCGATCACCTCGTCGATCCGGCGGCGCAGTGACTCCATGGTCTCGAAGTCGGAGCGCTCCAGCGCCGCCGCCTCCTCCGGTGTTCCCGGTTCGGTCTGGGTGTCCTCCCACAGCACCTCGGTCCAACCGTCGTGCACCAGGCTCCGCTCGGGCTTCTCGCCGGTGACGGCCGAGGTGAAGTTGCGCATCCGCTCTTCCTGCCAGCCCGGTTCGAGGCCCTGGAACCACTCGACGTCGGTGGGAGCGTTGGCGCGCACGCCGACCGCCGACGGGGTCCGCTGGAACACGAACACCTCCTTCGCCGCTCGGGCCAGCTGGGGCACCAACTGGATCGAGGTCGCTCCGGTGCCGATGATCCCGACCCGCTTGTCGGCCAGCCCGTCCATGGGTTCGGTCGGGCTGCCGCCGGTGTAGCCGTAATCCCAACGGGCGGTGTGGAAGGCCCGGCCCGCGAAGTCGTTGATACCGCTGATGGCGGGCAGCTTGGCCTTGTGCAGGATCCCGCCGGCGGTGAGGAAGAACCGGGCCCGGAGCTGATCGTCGCGGGTGGTCGTGACCTCCCAGCGTGACGCGTCGTCGTCCCACTCGGCGGACGCGATCTCGGTCTGGAACAGCGCGTGGGGGTAGAGGTCGAACCGACGCCCGATCCGCTGGCAGTGCTCGAAGATCTCCGTCGCCGGCGCGTACTTCATCGTGGGCATGTAGCCCGTCTCCTCGAGCAGCGGCATGTAGATGTACGACTCGACATCGCACATGCACCCGGGGTAGCGGTTCCAGTACCAGGTGCCGCCGAAGTCACCGGCCTTCTCGACGATCCGGAAGTCCCGGATGCCCTGGCGGATGAGGTTGACGGCGGTCAGCATCCCGCCGAACCCGCCGCCCACGATCACCACCAGCGGCTCCTCGACGACGGGCTCCCGAGCGAATCCGGGCTCGACCCACGGGTCATGGTCGAACTCCTCGTACTCACCCGCCAGCTGCTGGTACTGCGCCAGCCCGTCGGAGCGGAGCCGCTTCGCCCGCTCGGTTCGATACCGCTCGCGGGCGGCCTCCAGCGAGTCATCGGCGTTCGGCTCGTTCATGGCTCCGTGCTTCTCGGTCGGGTTCGGTGGCTGATCGGCGAGTCTGCCATGAGCCGCCCGAAATTCCGTCCCGAAGGTTCGGAAACCGGACCTTTCTCGGGGTGAGAATGGCGCACGATGGCGCTCGGGCGCGTGGCAGAGTGATCACATGAGCTCCTCCGACGGGATCGCACGCACCCCGATCCGGCGAGCACCGCCACCGCTCCGGCGGGTCGAGGTGCGCCGCATCGAACAGCTGAGTCCGCGGATGCGTCGCTTCGTGCTCGGGGGTCCCGAGCTGGCGGGCTTCGCGATCGAGGAGCCCGCGGCGTCGGTGCGGCTGCTGCTGCCCCGGGCCGACGGCACGCTGGAACTACCCGAGTGGACGGGGAACCAGTTCGAGCTCGCCGACGGCTCCCGGGCGCCGATCCGCACCTTCACGCCCCGATCGTTCGACGCCGACACGCTGGACCTGGCCATCGACATCGTGCTGCACGACCACGGCGCCGCATCCGACTGGGCCGGAGCCGCGTCGATCGGCGACGAGGTGGCGATCTCGGGGCCGGGCCGCGGCTACGAGATCGACACGGCGGCGGCCGGCTACCTGCTCGCCGGCGACGAAACGGCCATCCCGGCGATCAGCCAGCTGCTCGAGGAGCTCGCCCCGTCGGTGCCCGTCGAGGTGATCATCGAGATCGAGAACGAATCGGCCCGACTCGATCTTCCCGCCCACGAACGCTCCACCGTCTCGTGGCACGAGCTGCCCGCCGGAGCCGAGCCCGGCACCGCGATGTTCGACGCCATCACCTCGCAGGCCGATCTCCCACCCACCATCTGGGTCGCCGGTGAGGCCGCCGCCATCCAGAGGATCCGCCGACACCTCTTCGACGAGCGCGGGCTCCCGCGTTCGGCAGCCACGGTCCGCGGCTACTGGAAACAGGGCCGCTCGGCGACCTGAACCCGACCGGCCGCCACCGCCGTCACGAGCGCCTACCTCGGCCGGCGACGAGCAACCGCGTCAGTCGACGCCGGCGGGATCGGTCAGGAGCCGGCGGAACCACTTCGCCGAGTCCTTCTCCCTGCGCCGCAGGTCGTCCTCGTAGTCGACGTGGAGCAGACCGAACCGCGGGCCCCGGCCGAGTATCCACTCGATGTTGTCGGCGTAGGACCAGGAGAAGTAGCCGTCGACGGGAAGACCCTCGTCGATGGCCTGACGCACCACCTCGAGGTGGGTCCGGATGTACCAGATGCGGAGGTCGTCACGGATCCGCAGCTCCTCGCCGGGCCCGTCGCCCACGAGACGGTCGTTCATCCCGAAGCCGTTCTCGGTGATCACCATGCGGCGACAGGCCGGGTGGTCGCGGTACCGGCGCAGGGTGGCGAGCAGCCCCTTCGGCTCCACGGGCAGGCCCACCGAGGACTTGACGTTCGCCTCGGCCCCCGGCTCGACCATCGTGGGGATGCCGCGGAGGCCGGGGATCGGGGCCTTCTTCAGTGGGATCGGTCCGTAGTACTGCATCCCCATGAAGTCGTAGGCGAAGGTGGCCGCCTCGAGGTCGCCGTCCTCGATGTAGCGCCGCATCGGCCGCAGCAGCGGAGCATCCTCGAAGGGATAGCCCAGGCCGCCCGGGGGATCCATGAAGATGCGCACGACCATGGCCTCGTAGGCCCGCTGTGCCCGCCGGAGTTTCGGGTCGTCGGTCTCGAGCGGGGACGCGACCGTCGTCACGTTGGCGGTGCCGATGCGGGCGTCGTCGCCCAGAACGTCTCGCATCCGCCGGCCGGCCTCGGCGCAGGCGAGGTTGATGTGGTGGATGGTCTTCAGCGCCTCGACCGGGTGGGGTCCGTACCGGGTGTGCAGGCCGCTGATCGTGTGCCCCAACACCGACGTCGGTTCGTTGAACACCATCCAGTGCTTGACGCGGTCGCCGTAGCGGCGGGCGAGCTCCTCTGCGAACGCGGCGAAGTCCTCGACGATCCCGCGACGAGCCCACGCTCCTTCCCGTTGGAGGGCCAGGGGGAGATCCCAGTGGTGGACCGTCACCCACGGCTCGAGCCCGCGCTCGAGCCCGGCGTCGATGACCCGGTCGTAGAAGTCGCCGCCGGCCGCGTTCCACGGGCCGCGCCCGTCCCCGTAGACGCGGGGCCAGCTGATCGAGAACCGATTGGCGCGAAAGCCCAACCCCGCGATCGTGTCGAGATCGTCCTCGAAGCGGTGGTAGGCGTCGATGGCGATGTCACCGACCCGTCCACCGCGGATGCGGCCCCGCCGGCCCGCTTCGTCCCACACCGACGGGGCCTTGCCATCGACATCCCAGGCGCCCTCGATCTGGAACGCCGCCGACGCAACCCCCCAGGTGAAGTCGTCTCCGAAGTCTGCTGCTCTCATAGTCACGCGGGTGATCCTTCCTCATCTCACGACCGTCGGTGTCCGCTACGTTGCGCACCCCGTATGCGTTCTCACCCCGCCCTTACCGGAGCCTCCCACCATGGCCGGCATGATCACCACCCGAGCCGCCCGGTTCCGTCGCCTCGTTGCCCTCGCCGCGTGCCTCGCGCTCCTGGCCGCGGCCTGCGGCTCCGATGACGACGACACGACCGCCGAGGCCGACTCCGGAGAACCGAGCGTCAGCAGCGTCGCCGAGAATCCGAGCGAGCCGACGACCGACACCGGCGATGCCCCCGAGGCCTCCGCCGAGGGGGCCGATCTCGCGCTCTTCTTCGACGGTGCGCTGACCGAAGAGACCACCACCGCCGACTGCACCCTGTCGGGCGGCACCGAGACCACCTGTCACCGGATCACCGTGGTGGGCTACCCCACCGACACCGAGGTGGGGCCGTTCTGTCCCCGCACCACGTCGGACACCGCTGACGAGGTCGGCATCTGGTTCGACGGCGACGCCCTCTACGACCTCGACGGCGAGTTCATCCTGGAGCTGCCCGAGATCTACCAGGACGACACCTGGCAACTCCACGACGACGAGGGCAACGTCAACGTCACGGACACGCCGGAAGGGTTCGAAGCCGCGGCACGGCCCGACGTCGACCCCGAGTACCAGAACCACTGCGTCGAGGGCATGATCGAATGGCTCGACGGCGGTGAACCGATCCAGTCGTCGGTCGAGATCCCCACCACGCCGGTCCCCGCCGAGGCGGCGACGCCGGTCGGCACCTTCGTCGGGGTGACCCTCAACGGCGTCATCATCGCCGGGGCCGCACCCGTCGACGCGATCCTTGGGGCCTACACGATCGCCGCGTTCGACGACTGCGGTGGACACATCAACCCGTTCGACGGCTACCACATCCACGGCGCCACCGGATGCTCCGAGTCCGAGGACGCGACCGGCGCGGAGACCCCCCTCTTCGCCTATGCCCTCGACGGCTACGCCATCCACAGTCCGCTGGACGATGCGGAGGAGGCCGAGGCCGGCTTGGACGAGTGCAACGGGCACACCACCGACGACCTCGGCTACCACTACCACGCCGCCCATGCCGAGGAGAACGCCGTGCTCAGCTGTTTCACCGGCGAGACCACGGCAACCGACGACGGTGGCGGCCCGCCCGACGGTGGAGCCGGTGGCGGGCCACCCCCGGGAGAGTGAGCGCCCAGGCGGTCGCGCCGGACCCGTCGACGGGCGGGGCGCGGCACCAGCGCTAACGTTCCGCCATGAAGCACAAGCCGACCACCGTGCTGGACCGACTGGGCGCGTTCCGCGATCTCCTCACGATCAGCGAGGACGAGTTCCACGCCTGGATGGGCACCTACGACGAGCTGTTCGTCGACTCACCCGAGAACACGAAGGCCGACTACGAGAACAACGTGCCACTGAAGGGGTACCGGCAGGGCAGCAGCGGAGAACTCGCGCAGCTGTACCGCATCATCCATCTCCTGTGCACGCTCGGGTCGGTCGAGAAGATGTACATGCCGCCCGTCATCGATCCGGAGCAGTCGGTCCTCAAGAACCAGATCCTGTTCGAGCGGATCGTGGCCAGCGATCTCAAGATCGGCAAGGGCGACACGTTCCTGGACCTGGGTTGCGGCTGTGGTGCCATCGCCGAGCACATCGCGGACCTGACCGAGGCGACCCCCTACGGCGTCAATCTCGACCGGTCGCAGATCGAGAAGGCATGGGAGAACCCGAACCTGCCCCGTTCCAACTTCACCGTGGGCGACTTCAACCAACCGCTCGAATTCGATGACGCCACGTTCGACGCGGTCTACGCGATCCAACCACTGACCTACCTCACCGACCACGAGTTCACGTTCCGGGAGGTGTACCGCGTCCTGAAGCCGGGCGGGATGTTCGTGATGAACGATGTCGCTGCGCTCGATGCGTACGACCGCGACGATGACCATCATCGGGAGTTGATCCAGCACACCCGAGAGCTGACCGTCTTCGGAGGGTTCTGGTACTACAAGTACTGGGAGGACACGTTCGAGAACACCGGCTTCGATCTGATCTCCTCCGTGGGCCGGAGTGCCGTGGAGATGATCAGGAAAGAAGTGGCGCTCTTCGACAGGTACGAGGCGCTGTTCAGGTTCCTCCGGAAGGTCCGCGTGATCCCCACGAGGACCGACGCCATGATGCAACGAATGAACGAGAACAGTCAGTCGTACATCCAGGCCGAGGAAGAGGAACTGCTCACGCTGAACTGGCACTGCGTGGCCCAGAAGCCGGCCTGACGCAACCGGAAGCCGACGCCTCGCGCTGAACCTGGGTCGGGGTCGGCGTTCAGGCCGCCCGCCGCTCGACGCTGGGCGCCAACGCGGCGAGCGCTTCCCTGAGCCGGCCGTCGAGGGTCGGATCGACGAGCGTGTCGGTGGCGGAGTCGAAGTGCTCGTGGAACTGCGGGATCGCCAGGCTGGCCACGACGTCGTTGCCGAAGAACGGGGCCGACGCCACCGCCGCCTCGAGCACGTTGCGTCCACCGCCGGGACCGGGCGATGTCGCCAGCATCACGGTGGGCTTGTCCTGATAGACCCACCGGTCGATCCGGGACGTCCAGTCGAAGAGGTTCTTGTAGGCGGCGGTGACGTGGCCGTTGTGTTCCGCGAACGAGATCAACACGGCGTCGGCCGCACCGATCTTGGCGAGGAAGTCGTGGGCCGGTTGCGGGATCCCACCCGCGGTCTGACGATCGATGCTGTAGATGGGCATCTCGTAGTCGTTGAGATCGATGGTCTCGACGATGACGTCGTCGACCAGTTCGTCCTCGAGGAGTCGGGTGGCGTACGAGACGAGTCGCTTGTTGATGCCGTCTCGGCTGTTGGTTGCGGCGAACGCGAGAAGCTTCATGGGTCGAGGGACCTTTCCAGTGGTGTCGTGCGGTCGAGGGTGGTCAGGTGGTGCCGGTGGCGGGGATCGAACCCATCCGCCCGGCGTTGAAGTCGAGAATCGCTTCTTCGATCTCGGCCATGGTGTTCATGACAAAGGGTCCGTACCGGGCGACCGGCTCGTCGATGGGTTCGCCGGTCAGGACGATGCAGTCGAGCGCAGCGTCGGCGTCGCCGGGAACGGACAGCACGATGTCGCCACCGACCCGATCGAAGATGGCGAGGTGGTGGGCATCCAGCCGTTGGTGATCCTCGCCGGCGTCACCGCTGCCGGCGAAGGCGTACACGAGGGCGGTGTGCCCCTCGGCAACCGGGATCCGGAGCGTCGTGCCCGGTTGGATGGTGACGCGGGCGTACCCGACCGGGGTTCGGGTCTCGGCCGGGCCCCGGGTCCCCAGCATCGACCCGGCCACGACCTCGGCGGTCCACCCGTCGCCGTCGACCGACGACAGATCGCCGGCGGGCAGTGCCTGATAGGTCGGCGCGGTGCGCCGCAGCGTGGCGGGAAGGTTCACCCACAGCTGGAGACCGTGACTGGTTCCCCCCTCGGTCTGCATGCGTGTGCTGGGCATCTCCGAGTGCACGATGCCGTCACCGGCGGTCATCCACTGGACGTCACCGGGGCCGATCACCCCGTGGTTGCCGGCCGAGTCGCGATGCTCGACCTCACCCTCCAGGAGGTAGGTCACCGTCTCGAAGCCGCGGTGTGGGTGATCTGGGGCGCCGACCGCCTGTCCCGGTCGATGGGTGGTCGGAGCCATCTCGTCGAGCAGCAGGAACGGATCGACCCACTCCAGGGCCGGTGTGGGAAACGGTCGGTACACCTCGAACCCGCCCCCTTCGATCGTGCGGGAGGCGGCGACGATGCGATCGAGCCGTCGGACCGATGTCCTGGTTGTTGTCATGTCGACCTCCGTGATGGTTGAGGCTTCAACTGAGCTGCTCGCCTCACGGTATCCGGAGCTATTTGAAGCAACAACCTTTCCGGCGAGACGACGTCGATCGACCGACGATCGGGCCCGACGAGGTGCTCATCGACGTGTACGCCGCCGGGATCGACCGGGGCACGTGGCACCTGATGACCGGCACGCCCTACCTGGTCCGGCTGGCCGGGTTCGGCCTCACCAAGCCGAAGCAGCCGGTCCCCGGACTGGACGTCGCCGGCCGCGTCGTCGACGTCGGATCCGAGGTGACCCGCTTCGCGGTCGGCGACGAGGTGTTCGGAATCGCCAACGGTTCGTTGGCCGGGTCGAGCCCGGCCAGCGCGTCCTGGTCGTGGGCGCCTCCGGCGGGGTCGGCACCTTCGCCGTGCAGCTGGCCACGGCCCTCGGCGCCACCGTCGATGGCGTGGCCGGTACCCCCAACGTCGACATGGTCCGCGCCCTGGGCGCCGACCGGGTCATCGACCACCGGCACCAGGACCTCACCGAGACCGACCGGCGCTACGACCTCGTCCTCGACATCGGCGGCCGCAACTCCATCGACCGACTGCGCAGCCTCCTGACCCCGAAGGGCACGCTGGTCATCGTCGGTGGCGAAGGCGGCAACCGGATCACGGGCGGCATCGGCCGTCAGCTCCGAGCGCTCCTCGTGTCACCGTTCGTCGGCCAGCGACTCACCACCTTCATCAGCACCGAGCACCACTCGTTCATCGAGCGGCTCGCCGACCATCTCGCATGCCGTCGCCCCGGTCATCGCCGAGCGCTACGAGCTGGCCGACGCTGCCGAGGCGATGCGGCGGATGGCCGCCGGTCGGACCGGCGGCAAGTCGGTGATCGTCGTGCGGCCCGATCCCGGCCAGTGGCCCGCCTCGGCATGACCGCGCTCGGTCGCCGTTCGTCGATGCACCGTGGTCGGATCAGTACCAGATGGCGTGGCGCCGCGACGTGCCGGTCGCGTTCGATCGGGGCGGCAGGGAGACAGCCGCGCCCGAGGCAACTCGACGCGCCGACCACGCCGCAGCCGCGGCATCCAACACGTCGTCGACACCGGCTGCGGATTCCACCGGCACCACCAACTCGTCCACTTCGATGTCCTGCTGACGTAGTGCGGTGCGGCGGTCGACCATGCCCACCCACGTCTTCTTCGACGCGTTCGTCCTCCGGCCCAGCATCGCCCGAAAGGAGATCTCGGGATGCACCTCGACGACGGTCACACGCGCCGTCCCCAGCCACTCGTCGACCTCGAAGATCTTCCGTCGCAGGCCGTAGGACTGCCGGCTGATCCCCTGGCCGAGCATCTCACGAGCGATGCGGTTCGCCTCGGCGTAGGTGTCGGCGGCGAGCACCCGACGCGGCGGTGTCATGAAGATCGAGCTGGCCTGGCCCTCCAGCAGGGCTCGGGCCTCGACCTCGGCCCGCCGCGGGTACCGACGGGGGAAGCCGATCGGGATGTCGATGGCGACGACCTCGGCGTCCGGAGCCGCGTCCGCCAGCTCGGCGATGTGGGCGAGGAAGTGCGCGATCGGTGGGCCCTCGGCGGCGAGCTCCACCGCGATCCAGCCCTTCCGGCACCCGTCGATTCCGACGACCGTCATCTCGGTGCGGTCATGATGGGGCCGCCGCGGTGAGCGATGGCCCGCCGGCGTCAGGCATGCGGACCACGGTCGAGCTCGAAGTCGTCGAAGTCGAACGCCGGGGAGACGACACAACTCACGAGCGCGTCCCGGTCGCCCGGCAGCGTGCGCTGCCACACGCCGGCCGGCACGATGACCTGCGGCGTCTCCCCGTCCTCGACATCGCAGCCGAGGGTGTGCGACGACTGCCGGTCCGGCTCGGCGCCGGCGCCGCCGAGCTCGAGGACGAGCGATCCGCGATGGGCCAGCCAGATCTCGTCCGACGCCACGCGGTGCCACGCCGACGAATCGCCGGCCGGCAGCCAGAAGTAGATCAGCGAGGCCGAGCCGCGAACCCGCCCGTCGGCCGTCGTCATCCGTTCGGCGCCCACCCAGGTCTCGCGGTAGGAGCCGCCTTCCGGGTGCGGTTCCAGTCGAAGTCGATCCGAGATCCCTTCCATCCCCTCATGGTCGCAGGTCACGGTCGAGCGGTCGACGGGCCGGCTGCTCCGTCTGACCGGCCCGACCGAGCGGGACTTCCTCCCCTACCGCCCGGGCGCGGCACGTGGTCAAGGTCATGACAGCGCACCGGACGGAAAGAAGGCCGCCATGTTCACCGACCGCACCGAGGCCGGCCGTCGCCTGGCCGACCGCCTCTCCCACCTCCGCGCCCATCCCGACGTCGTGGTGGTCGGGCTCCCGCGCGGCGGAGTGCCCGTGGCGGCCGAGGTCGCCGAGTCGCTGGGCGCTCCCCTCGATGTCATCGTGGTGCGCAAGCTCGGCGTGCCGTTCCAGCCCGAGCTGGCCCTCGGTGCGATCGGGGAGGACGACGTCCGCGTCGTCAACGACGACCTGGTCCGCATGGCTGGTGTCACCGACGACGAGATCGCCGAGGTCGAGGCCCGCGAGCGGATCGAGCTCGACCGACGGGCCGAACACTTCCGCCGTGGCCGCACACGGATTCGGTTGACCGGTCGTGTCGTCGTGGTGGTCGACGACGGGGTCGCCACCGGCTCGACCGCCCGAGCCGCCTGTCAGGTGGCCAAAGCGGAGGGCGCGGCCCGAGTCGTGCTCGCCGTACCCGTCGCCCCGACGGACTGGACCGATCGCCTGGCCGACGTCGCCGACGAGCTCATCGCCGTCGACACCCCCGCGTGCTTCATGGCAGTCGGTCAGCACTACCGCACCTTCGACCAGACCACCGACGACGAGGTCATCCGCTGCCTCGACCGGGTCGCACGCCACGTCGCCCGTCTCCACGACGGCGGCGATCCCCTGCTTCCCTTCGACGACGACATCGCCATCGATCTCGACGACGTCTCGATCGGGGGTCACCTCACCGTTCCCCACGGTGCGCACGGCGTCGTGCTCTTCGCCCACGGAAGCGGCAGCAGCCGCCACAGCCCACGCAATCGGTACGTTGCCGCCGTCCTGAACGAGGCCGGCCTGGCCACGCTCCTGTTCGACCTGCTCACCGAGCAGGAGGAGCTCGACCGCGCCAACGTCTTCGACATCGAGCTGCTCGCCACCCGCCTGCTCGACGTCACCGCGTGGCTGCGTCGACGACCCGGATTCGCCGACGCCCACGTCGGGTTCTTCGGCGCCAGCACCGGTGCCGGCGCGGCCCTGTGGGCGGCCGCGGATCCCCGCGACGAGGCTGCCGCTGTCGTCTCCCGCGGCGGGCGCCCCGACCTGGCCGGACCCAAGTTGGCAGCGGTGACCGCGCCGACCCTCCTCATCGTCGGCGGCATGGACCGCGCCGTGCTCGACCTGAACCGAGAGGCCGAGAAGGCTCTGCCGGGTCGGAGTGAGCTGGCGGTCGTCCCCGGGGCCACCCACCTGTTCGAGGAACCCGGCGCGCTGGCGACAGCCGCCGAACTGGCCCGCGACTGGTTCGTCACCCACCTCGCGAGCGCATCGCCGCGCCGTGCCGGCGGCGACCGCTGACCGTCATCGGCCTTCGGCCCGACGTCGGCACTAGCGTTTCCGCATGGCGACCGCGACTACCCAGACCTTCTGTCGGATCTGCGAGGCCGGGTGCGGCCTCACCGTCACCACCGACGGGGACCGGGTCATCCGCATCGACCCCGACAAGGATCACGTCGGCTCGCAGGGCTACGCCTGCGTGAAGGGGATCCGGTTCGGGGAGCTCCACCACTCCCCCGACCGCCTCGACCACCCGATGAAGCGGGTCGGCGACGAGTGGACGGAGATCTCCTGGGACCAGGCGCTCCGCGAGATCGCCGAGAAGGTGAACGACATCCGGACCCGCCACGGTGACGACGCCGTGGCCGGCTACCTCGGCAACCCGGCCGCATTCGGCGCCCTCCACCCCACGGCCTTCCACGGGTTCATGCTCGGGCTGGGCACCACCAACGTCTTCTCGTCTGCGTCACAGGACCTGACCAACAAGTACCTGGTGGCGCAGCGCATGTACGGGGTCCCACTCCTGCAACCCATCCCCGACCTGGACCGGACCGAGTTCGCCGTGCTGATCGGCACCAACCCGCAGATCAGCCAGATGAGCGTGGTGCAGGCCCCCAAAGCCACCCAGCGCCTGAAGGCGATCGTCGAGCGGGGCGGCCGGGTCGTCCACGTCAACCCGCGACGAACCGAGACGGCCCGAGCCGTGGGCGAGCAGGTCTTCATCCGGCCGGGCACCGACGTGTTCCTCCTCGCCGCGTTCCTCCACCAGCTGCTGGCCGGCGATCACGTCGACCACGATCTGGTCCGGGAGCACACGGTCGGCTTCGGCGCCCTGGCTCCGGCGGTGGCGGCATGGACCCCGGAGCGCAGCGCCGAGGTCACCGGGGTATCGGCCGATGTGCTCCGTGAGCTGGTGACCGCGTACGCCGCGGCCGACGGCGCGGTGCTGTACGCGTCGACCGGGCTGAACATGGGCCCGCACGGGACGCTGGCGTTCTGGTTCCTCAACGTGATCAACGCGGTGTCGGGCAACCTCGACCGGCCGGGTGGCGCCGTGGTGCGCACCCCGCGACTCGACTTCCCGAAGATGATGAAGACGACCGGTCTGGGCGTGCACGAGGGCCGGTCCCGCATCGGCGGGTTCGAGATGATCCTCGACACCTATCCCACGTCGATCCTCCCCGACGAGATCCTCACTCCCGGCGACGGTCAGGTCCGGGCCCTGTTCGTCAGCGCCGGCAACCCGGCGCTGTCGGCTCCGAACGGCCCCCGCATGGAGGCGGCCCTCGATGAGCTCGAGCTGCTGGTCTGCGTCGACATGTTCCGCAACGAGACCGGCAACCACGCCCACTACCTGTTGCCGGCGCAGTCCTGGCTCGAGCGGCCCGACATCCCGTACGTCCACGCCTTCGCCGGGCTCCAGCTGGATCCGTGGATGCAGTACACCCCGGCCGTCGTGCCGCCGGCTGCGGCCCGCAAGGAGGAGTCGTGGATCTACCGCCGCCTGGCCGCGGCGTGCGGGGTGCCGATGATGGGAAGTCGCCTCCAGGGATTCCCGCTCGCCGTGGCTGACGCGCTGGCCCGGCTCCCCAAGGTTGGACGACCGGCTGGAGCTGACCGACGACCGGTTACTGCAGATCACCCTCGCAGCGGCCCGCTTCCGCCCGTCCGCGGTACGAGCGGCGCGGCACGGCCTGCGGACCGGGGACGGCAGACCGGGAGGCGAATTCCTGGGACGGCGGGTCATGACCGACGACGGCAAGGTCCACCTGGCACCGGTCGACTTCGTGGCCCATGCCCGCACCCTGGACGCCGACTTCGAGCGAGAGCGCGCCACGGCCGACCGGCTGCGGCTCATCACCCGGCGCGAGCGCCGCACCCACAACTCCTGGACCCACAACGCGGAGGCGTTCGTGGGCGAAGTCGGTGCCACCAACCGCGTCTTCGTGCACCCGGACGACGCGGCCCGAGCCGGGCTCGGCGACGGCGACCAGGCGGTGATCCACTCGGCCACGGGGAAGATCACGCTGCCGGTCGCTGTGGACGAGGACCTCATGCCCGGTGTGATTGCCGTCCCCCACGGATGGGGTCATGGCCGAGCGGACGGGCTGGCCGTCGCTCAGGCTGCGGCCGGAGAGAACGCCAACGTCCTGTCCCCCGACGGGCCCGACGCGTGCGAGCCCCTGTCCGGGATGGCCCGCCTCACCGCCATCCCGGTGGAGCTCGAACGAGCGTGAAACCTCTGAGGGGACCCCGCCGCCTCGCGCGACAGGCGCCGGTTCGTGCAAGATGACACCCGATGGCATCGACGGTCGACCCCACGGACTACTACGAGGTGCTCGGGGTCGAGCGCACGGCCGGCGACTCCGAGGTCAAGCGCGCCTACCGCAAGCTGGCCCAACAGCATCATCCCGACATCAACACGGATCCCGGGGCCGAGGAGCGGTTCAAGCGGGTCGGTGAAGCGTACGAGGTGCTCTCCAACCCCGAGCTGCGCAAGAAGTACGACGCGTTCGGCTCAGACTTCCGCCGCGTCCCCGACGATGTCGACCCCGAGGAATGGGCCGCAGCCCAGCGGATGCGGGAGGGTGCGGGTCAGCCCCCACCGGGATGGCAGTCCGATGTCGACGAAGGGGCATTCCAGGACTTCCTCCAGGATCTGCTGCGCGAACAGGGACGGACCCGCCAGGGCTGGGGCCCCATCCCGGGGGCCGACCAACGGGCCAGCATCTCGTTGAGCCTCGACGATGCGTTCCACGGCGGCCGCCGATCGCTGACCATGGGCGGTCCGACCGGCGCGCGGAGCATCGAGGTGAACATCCCCGCCGGGGTGACCGACGGGCAGACGATCCGGCTCCCCGGGAAGGGCGGGCGCGGCACCGAAGGTGCCCCCGCAGGCGACCTCTACCTCCACGTGACCATCGAACCCGACCCGCGCTATCGCGTCTCGGGCCGCGACATCGAGGTCGACCTTCCGCTGGCCCCGTGGGAGGCCGCGCTCGGAGCGACGGTTCCCGTCGAGGGGCCCGGCGGCACCACCAGGGTCAAGGTGGCGCCCGGCACGTCGTCGGACAAGCGGCTGCGCATCCGCGGCAAGGGCATCCCGACGAAGGGCAAGGAGGGTGACCTCTACGCTCGCGTGAGGATCGTCGTGCCCGACGCGCCGTCCTCGGAGGAACAGGATCTGTACAGTCGACTGGCGGAGACCAGCGACTTCCAGCCGAGGAGCAACCGGTGAGCCCCTCTCTCGTCCCCGCCGAACGCATCGAGTTCCACTCGTTCGCCCGGGTGTGCGACCTCCATCCGGAACTGCTCGAACGCTTCGTCTCCCTCGGGCTGGTCGAGGGGTTCGAAGACGACGAAGGCACTCGCTGGTTCGACCGGAGCCAGGTTGCCGCCGTCGCTCGGATCCGTCGCCTCCGCTCCGGACTGCGGCTGAGCTACTCGGCCATCGCCGTGGTCGCGCCGCTCATCGATCGCGTCGACGACCTGGAGGTCGAACTACGCCGCCTCGAAGCCGAGCACCACGTGGTGATCCGGCGATGGCCGTGCACGCCGGTCGAGAAGCGGTCATGAGTCACCCGACCCCCGGAGGGGACTGAGCCGCGTCGCGTGCTACGACGGAACCCGCTCGGTGAGGAAGCGGTCCACTCGGGCGGCCAACTCATCGGGAAACTCGACCGGCAGGTAGTGCGAGGCTCCCGGCCGAACCCACAGGTCGGCGTCCGGGATACCGCGAGCCATGGCCTCGACCGATGCCGTCGGGAGGAACAGATCGGCGGTGCCGCCGACGACGAGCGTGGGGACCTGCAACTCACCCAGGCGCGGCCACGCGTCGTGGCGAGCCATGGCCCGGAGGGTGCGCATGTAGATGCGCCAGTCGAGCCGGGCGAAGTCGTGGGCCAGGTCGGTGAACGCGTCGAGATCGGCGCTGGGGGCCAGCACCCCGACCATCCTGAGCGCTTCCGCCGCTCGGCGGGGCGCGAGGGTCAGCGTTCGCATCGTCAGGCCGAAGGGCAGGGCGGCCGCCTGGACGGCGAAGGTCAGGGGTGGAATGAGCGAGCGGCTGACGCTCGTGCGCAGGACGCCCGCGTAGGGATCGCCGGGCGCGCCGGCGACCAACACGAGTCCGCTGACGTCGGCGGGGTGCCCGAGCGCATACTCCACGACGATCTGGACCCCCATGCTCCACCCCACCAGCACGGCCGGCCCGCCGCCGACCCCGTCCAGTACGGCACCGAGATCGGCGGCGTGATCCTCGATCGTGACGGCTGAGACATCCGATGGCGGCCCCGACCGATACAGGCCCCGGTAGTCCCACGAGACGATCCGCCGGCGGGACCGAAGCTGTCGCAGGAACGGGCCCCAAGCCCGGAGCGACCCGCCGAGACCGTTGGCCAGCACGACCAGCGGACCTTCACCGGCGACCTGCACGGCCAGATCGGTCCCGTCGTGGCTGCGAAGGCGCATCTCGTCGAATTCGGCGTTCACCTGGTCCAAGAGAGCACTCGAGTCACCGCGTGCCCAGGGTCCTTCGGCCTTTCCGCACCATGGCTCTCGAGAACCTCGACATCGACGGGGCCGGGACGCCTCGCGTCAGCGACGGGCGAGGCGCTTCGGGTTGGCCAGGACCTCGCCGATGGCGTGCTCGAGCTCGCGGGCGAAGATGAGGCGAGCGGCGTCACCGGCGATCGGCCGGAGCGGACCGAGGAGCTCGCCGGGATCGGCGCCGTCGCCGAACCCGTCGCGGAGCGCCTGTTCGAAGAGCCCCATGAGCTTGGTCGACGCCCGCTTCAGCTGTTCCCGGAGAATCTCGCCCGCCTCGAGCACGAGGTGGCAGTCGATGCCTTGGCCCACGAGTCCCGCGCTGAGCTCCAGCAGACCCGGGGACGGGGCCAGCCAGGATGAACCTCGGCGACTCACGAGGCCGGCGGTCTCGAACTGGCCGAGCGTCCCGGTCGGCGTGTCGGCCAGGAGCTCGTTGATCTGGTCGGTCGAGAGGAGCACCGGTTCCTCGGCGCTCCACGATCCGCTGAGCGACGCGTCCAGCCCGAGCCACTCGGCTACGCGTGCCGCCGCGTTGCCGGACTCGAGCAGTTCCCGGATCGCCGGCAGCTTGAGGCCCCGATCGTGGAGTTGCCCGATGAGCCGAAGCCGCTCGACGTGGTCCTCGTCGTAGCGGGCCACGCGGCGATCCACGTCGTCCTTGAGCGGCGGCTGCAGCAGCCTCTTGGTCTGGTAGTAGCGAATCGTCCGCTCCGGCACCCCGGTCCGTTCCGCGAGCTCCTCCTGGGTCATCGTCGGCGGACGGTCGACCGGTTCGGGCTCGGGTCGAGCCGCGCTCGGGGCTCGTCGACGGGAGGCCATCGGACCAGTCTGTCACATAGTGACACCTGGCACTGCCATTATCTCTTGACAGTATCCGGTGGTACTAACACCATGTACTGTCATGAAGACACCGATTCCCTCCCACCCGCTCGGACGCCTCAATCGTGTCCTGCAGCCGTGGACCACCCCACTCCAGCCCACCGATCTCATCCGCACGTTCGTCACCGGAACGGCACCGGCTCGACCGCGTTCGGCGCACGACGACGGCGACGCCACACCGGATCCGAGCGATGTCCCGACCGGCGCCTCCCCCATCGTGTACTGGGGCGACGCGACCCTGATCGCCTCGGGCGACGACACGATCCTCGAGCTCCTCGAACGAAACGGTGAGCATCCCGCCGTCGGGTGCCGTCGCGGCGTGTGCCGCCGCTGCGTCACGCCCCTCACCTCCGGCCGGGTCCGCGATCATCGCGACGAGCGCGACGTCGACGCCGGGACCCACGTGAGGATCTGCGTGTCCGCACCGGTCACCGACGTCTCCCTCGAACCGACCGTCTCAGCCGACCGGGTTCCCGCCGGCGCAGCCGCCGGAGGTCCCCGATGACCGCCATTACCCCCACCGATCTCGACCCGGCCATCGCCGCGACCCCCGACCGGCGCGATGCGACCGTCACCACCGACGACTACGCCCGCCTGCTGGCGACCGTGGACCTCGATGCCCTGGCCACCGAGCTCGACGGGCTGCGATCCGAGGTCGTCGCCTCGCTCGGTCCGGAAGACGAGGCCTACATCCGACGGCTCATCCTCGCCCAACGGGGGCTGGACCTCGCCGGCCGCGGCGCCCTCTGGGCCGGGGTCTTCCCACCGGCATGGTTCGCCGGCGTCGGCCTCCTGGGCCTGGCCAAGATCCTCGAGAACATGGAGATCGGCCACAACGTCATGCACGGCCAGTGGGACTGGCTCGACGACCCCGCCATCCACTCGACCACCTGGGAGTGGGACAACGCCGTCCCCGCCTCACAGTGGAAGCACTCCCACAACGAGATCCATCACCAGTGGACCAACATCGACGGCGTCGACCACGACCTCGGATACCGGGCCTTCCGCATCAACGACGACCAGGCCCACGAACCGATGCACCGCTACCAGCCCCTGATGGCCCTCGGGCTCGCCCTGGCCTTCGAGTACGGGATCGCCTTCCACGACGTCGAAGGACTCGGCCTCTTCGACGACAGCAGCTATGACCCCGACGTCGCCCAGCCCAAGCTGAACGAGAGCCTGCAGAAGATGCGGCGTCAGGCCACGAAGGACTACGTGGCCTTCCCCGCGCTGTCGTTGGTCCCGTTCGGCCCGGCCGGATTCGCCGCTGCCGCCCTCGGATCGGCGGCATCGAACGTGGCACGAAACCTGTGGTCCTTCGCCGTGATCTTCTGCGGCCACTTCCCCGATGACGTGGTCATGTTCCCGCCCGCGGCCGCCGACGATCAGCGGCGCGGCGCGTGGTATCTCCGACAGATCCTGGGCTCGGCCAACTTCGAGGGCGGGCCGCTCATGCACCTCCTCAGCGGCAACCTCGACCACCAGATCGAACACCACCTCTTCCCCGACCTGCCGTCGAACCGATACCCGGAGCTGGCGCCGAAGGTCCGGAAGATCTGCCGCCGCCACGGGATCCCGTACCACAGCGATTCGTTTCCCCGGCAGCTGGCGTCGGTCGCCCGCAAGATCTGGCGTCTCCGGCGGCCGTAGCCGTCGTTCTCCGGGCTGAAGTCGCCCCGGAACGTCGGCGTCACCTGGCGACCGGAGCCCGCTCCTGGTCGGGACGAGCAGCACCCCTGTCACGAGCCTGCCTCCTTCGCTACGCGGAACAGGCTTCGGATCCCCGGCTGGAACGACGGACGGGTTCCGCGACGGAAACCCTCGAGACGATCCCGCTCTTCATCGTCCTGCGGACGTGGGGCCCGACGTCACTGCCGGCGTGCATTCGGACTCCGAGCGGGTCGCCGGAGGAGGGGTGCTCGCCGACGCCCAGCTCGAGCACCCGCACATCGACGGCTCCTCCCCCGCGGACGAGGAGTTCGATGGGTTCACGACTGGGCCTGCGCGACCGCTTCGGCCCGGGTCTTGAGGGCGGTGTTCATGGCTTCGAACCCGGCGAGGGTTCGTGTGTCGAGCGACGTGCGCAGGAACGGCACGAGGACGCCCCGGAAGTGTTCGGTGTGCACCACACGGGTGCCACCCGACGGTGTCGGGTCGAGCTCGAAGCGATGCCGGCCGTCGAACACGCCCGGGACGCCGAGGCGGCCCAGCCATTCGAAGGTCCGGGCCGGTTCGACGGCGGTGACGACGGGCTTGAACGTCATGGCTTTCCCGCCGGGCGGTTGGAGCCGGTTGACGAGCCTGGCGCTGACGACGATGTCGCCGCTTGCTTCGGTGATGAACGGGTTCCAGTTGGCGTAGTCGTCGAGGTCGGTCAGGACGTTCCAGACCGTTTCGGCGGGGGCGTCGACCTCGACCTCGGTGTGCAGTTCATGGCGCATGGTGAGCTCTCTTTTCGGTGGTGGGTTGCCCCTTGGGCAGGCGCAACTTGTGTTGCGTTTCCACTCTGCACGATGGGGACTTCTAACGCAACCCCTTTTGCGATAAGATGGAGCCCATGAGCGCCACAAAGCCACCTCGAGTGGGCGAACAGCGACCGGGTGGCCGGGCCGAACGGGTGCGAAGCTCGGTCCTACAGGCAGCCACCGAGCTGTTGACCGAGGTCGGCTACGACAAGATGAGCGTGGAAGCGGTCGCCGCCCGCGCCGGGGTCCACAAGACCACCGTGTACCGGCGCTGGCCGACCAAAGCCGAACTCACCGCCGACGCCGCCGCCCTCCACAGCGCCGACGCCGTCCCGATCCCCGACACCGGGACCGTGGTCGGAGACCTGAGACTGCTGGCCCGGGAGGTCGTCGCCAACATCGGCACCGACGGCGGGGCCAGAAGGTCCCGGTCCATTGCGGCCGCGGCAGCAGCCTCGGACGAACTGGCCACCGCCATGCACGGCTTCTGGGCCCATCGCCTCGCCCTCTCGGCCGACGTCATCGATCGCGCCATTCAGCGCGGCGAGCTCCCCGCCTCCGCTGACGCCAACCTGATCATCGAAACCGTCATCGGCCCGCTGTGGGTCCGGCTCCTCCTCACCGGCGAACCCATCACCGAAGAACTCGCCGACCACGTCGTCGAACTCATCACCGCCGGCATCCTCCACGACTGAGACTCCACCGAGCGCTGCGTCGGGTCGGCGGTCGCGGCCGCGGGTCCGTAGACGACCTCGACCGCGTCGGGCGACGAATCGATCGTGACGACCTCGTCGTCGATCAACAGTTGGACCGTGAGCTCGGGTCGGTCGCGAACGGCGTCGAGCATGACCCGGAGCGGGAGGACGACGGTGCGCAGGTTTCCCGGCTCGCGCGGGTCGGGGTCTTTGTCGAGCCGGCCTCCGAACCGGGCGAGCTCCCACAGCACCAGGTCGGTGCGCCGGCCGAGCTCGGCCAATGCGTACGGTCCGCGCCGCTCGTCCTCGGGTCGATGGACGAGACCCGCTTCGCTCAACTCGGCCAGCCGGGTGGAGAGGAGATTGGACGCGACGCCCAGTCCGTCCTGCAGCTCCTGGAACCGGGCCGGCCCCGCGTGCAGATCGCGCAGGATCAGGAGCGACCACCGGTCGCCGACCACATCGAGCGCCCGGCTGATCGGACACAACAACCGGTAGCGACGCTTTCGAGTCACGGTTCGACCTCCGTCCGCGAGTTTCACCTGCAACCCCCCTTCGAGGTCGCCGTCCTCCACCACACCGCCTGTGGCAGCGGGTTCCTCGTCGATGCCGGTTTCCGGCGCACCTTCGCCGAGCGCATCGGCGCCAGCGAGAAGGATCTCGCCGATCAGACCGTCACCCGTCCCTACCGACGGCGGCGAGCCGGTGAGCGGTCGGTGAGGCGAGACCCACGTTCACTTGCGCTCACATCACTCCCGGGTACGCTGCGCCGGCACGTCGGTACTCTCCGAGGCGCCAACCGGCATGGAACTGTCCATGACCCTGAGCGATCTCGGCCCTTCACGCCGACGCGACCATCGAAGCCCCCCCACGACCGGCGGCGAGGCCGAGCGGTCGTCACCACCGTCGTCGTCGGGTGTGTCCTGCTCGCGGCATGCGGAGACGAGGACGACTCCGCTGCCGCGGAAGACACGGCGCAGGCCGCCACCACCACGAGCGTGGCGGCAGCGGAAACCACGACCACGACGGAACCCGACACCACCGCAACCCCCACCGAGACCGGCTTCGCAGAGAACGCTGAGTTGCTCACGACCGATTTCTCACCGGTTGCTCCCGGCACCTATCGGGTCGATTGGCTCGGGACGCCGTTCTCGCTGACGATCGAGGGCGACTGGATGATGCAACCGAACCAGGCCAGCTGGACCGTGTTCTCCGATCCAGAATCGCGACGGCCCTCCGACCGAGACGTCGTCTTCCTGCGCCCGACGCTCGTCAGCGACCCGACCGATCCAGGCTCGTGCTGTGATCTTGACGGGGGGGCCGGTTGGCCACTCGACGACATCGACGGATGGATCGACAACATCGTCGACGGGGTCGTGGTCTCCGGGCCCGAAGAGGCCGAAGTCGGAGGACGCGCTGCCACCACCTTCGAGGTCGAGATCACCGACCCCGCGGTGTGTGGTGCCGACTACGAAGGCGAGGGTGTGACCGGGCCACCCTTCTGCATCGGCTTCATCGTCAGCAGCGTCGAGGACGACGGGAAATCGTCGGCGACACGTTCGAGCCGGGCTTTCGCGTCCGCGTCTACTGGGTCGATCAGGGTGATCAACCGCCCGTCGCCATCGCCGTCGGGACACCGGTCGACGACACGAGCTTCAGCGAGCAAGCCGATGACTTGCTGTCAACCGTCTTCGTCGGCGATCCGCAGCCCCACCCGGTCGGCTGAGCCAGGCGCGCCCGCTTCGGGACCGGACCCGACGGCATCGTCTGCTAGATGACCGGTTCGGACGCGACGCCGAAGTAGTCCTGATAGGTCGCGGCGCGGGCCCGCAGCGCGTCGGAGTCCAGCCCGGTGTCCGTGAAGCGGTACCGGGTCCCACCACCGCCGCCGTCGCCGGGGTTCTCGGCGAGGAACCGGCGCATTCGTTGCTCGGTGGCGTCGTCCAGGTCGCGCCCGAGCGCCCCGTAGATCCGGCGAATCGTCGCAATCGGATCGTCGACGAAGACGGAGAAGTGCACGTCGACGATCCGATCATCCGGGACCACGCCGCGTTGGCGAGCGTCCAGTCCACGGTCGAGGCCGACGAAGATGTCCTCGGCGTAGCCTGCTGCGATCTCGGTGAGATCGGTCTCGTCGCTGGCCATGCGACGCAGGTGGGCCGCCAGCGCGCTGGTGGAGGCGATCACCTTGAGCGGGTCGCGGTGGGTCTGCACGATGATGGCGTCGGGGTACTCACCGACCAGCTGTTCGAGATGCCAGAGATGGGCGGGCGACTTGAGCAACCACTGCGTCGCCGGGCGCCGAGACTGCAGGTGCTGCAGGAACCGCCGGTGCCACCGGTAGGCCGGGGCGAGATCGGCTTGGTGGAGGAGCCAGCGGTTGTAGGTGGGCAGCCGGAACTGAATCGGGAAGATCATGCTGCGGAAGTCGCCTGCGGTGATGCGGACGCACTCCTGGGCGAGAGTCGCCCCCATGGGGTGGAAGCTGGTGAAGCCGGGGATGAGCGAGTCGGCCAGGGCCAGAGTGCCATCGACCTCCGCGATGCGCGGATCGGTGTCGTAGGTCGCGGTCTCCGGCGGCGGCAGCGGTCGATCGACCTCCCAGGTGAGCGGGGCCCGCAGCGAGGGATCGAGGGCCAGGAGGTCGTGGAGGATCGTGGTGCCGGTGCGCGGCTGGCCCACGATGACGACGGGTTGGCGGATCCCGACCTCGGCGATCTCGGGATGGCGGCGACGCCATTCGACGATGCCCAGACGGTTGGCCAGCTGGTTGACGATGTCGCCGGCGGCGATCTCGATGCCGAGCTCGTGGAGCCTCGCTTCGGATCGGAGGCCCTCGACGAGGAGGTCGAGGCCCTCCTGCCACGTCGGTGCGCCGAGGTCGTCACGGTCGACCCGGTCGACGGCCTCCGCGACCAGACGGTCACGATGGAGACGGTCGTTGCTCATGTCCCCTCCAGCTCAGGGCAGCGCCGAATCGGACTATCGGACGAAGATGGTTCCGTCACGCTCGGTGACCTGACCTCGTCCGAGCGGCAGCAGCTTGGTCAGCAGCCGGAACCCCGCACCCAGACCGGGGATCTTGGCGAAGACGCCCTGCGGACCATCGATCATCCGACCTGATTCGACGTCGTAGGTCGCCTGGTGCCATGGGCATTCCAGGCACCCGTCGGCATTGATCGAGCCATCGGCGAGATCCGCTCCGAGGTGCCGACAACGGCGCGTGACCGCAAACGGTTCACCGTCGATGCTGCCCACCGCGTACCGTCCGGCGCCCGTGACGGCTCCGTCGGGCAACTCCGAATCCGGGCCGACCTCGATCTCGCTCGCCATCGCTCACTCCTCGGTGATCGAACAGCAGCCTAGCGACCCGTCGACGACGGGTTGTTCGACACCGTCGCCGCCGTGGGGGAGCCCGCTTGGAGCGATGCCGGGTTCGACGTCGACAGCGCCAGGGGCTGAACGGTGGTGCGGCGGCCTCTTCGCCATCATCCCTCCGTTCCCGTTCCACGAGCGCCGTCGGCCGGAAGGTGGAAGAGTGGTGCGGGGCCGCGGGTTCGCCGCGACCCGAATCGAGGGGGAAACACCATGAGTCACATGCAGCTCTCCAAGACGCGGGTGGTCCCGGAGGCCTGGCAGGACCTCTCCGACGAGGAGAACGACGCCCAGACCGCCGCCATCTACGACCTCATCGCCAAACACGGAGGCGACGTGAAGGTGGTCGCCTTCGCTCCCGCCGACACCACGCTCTTCTCGGTCATCGAGTATCCCGATCTGGCGTCGGCCCAGCGCAGCGTGGCCGCCATCCTCGCATTGCAGACGCTCGAGTTCGTCTCGATCGAGACCCTCTGGGACGTCGGCGAGTGGGTCGCCATGGTCCGCGAGGCCAACGCCTGAACCGCCCCGACTCGCTCAGCGACGGGCGAGTCGTTTCGCTCGGCCTTCGTCGCTACCCCCCGGTAGGAGAGAGCGTGGCCGTGATCGTTCCATTCACGTACGACACGAGCACCACGGCAACGGCCATCCAGGCGACGATGAGGATGAGCGAGACGACCTTGGTGGGCTCGCGGCCTGGGTCAGGCGATCTCGTTCCCGATCGGAATGTCGGGGTTCTCGTCCCCAGGGTGCGGGTCCAGCGCCAGCACCCGTCTCGACGATCGATCGACTCCGATTCTCCGCCGACGACCTCATCCTCGCTTGCGGTCCCAGACGACCCCTGACGCGACGTTCGCCGGTCGGAAACGCCACGTTCACATCCGGTTCCTATCGTCGGTCCCATGGATGACCGCAAGACGTATCTCGTGCGGGTCGGGCTCCCCGATCGACCTGGTGCGCTCGGTTCCGTCGCCGCCAGGTTCGGGGCGCTGAAGGGAGATGTGATCGGGCTGGAGGTCGTCGAGCGGGGCGCCGGCCTGGCCATCGACGAGATGGTGGTCTCGATACCGAGCGATGTGCCGGTCGATCTGGTGATCAAGGAGCTGAGTGCTGAGGATGGGGTGGAGGTCGAGGACCTACGACCGCTCGACAGCCTGCCCTACGACCCTCAGCTGGACGCACTCGAGGTGGCGTCGATCATCCTCGGTTCGGAGTCCCGTGAGGAGCTGGCGTACGACTTGTGCCTCCACGTATGTCGGGCCGTCCGCTGCGCGTGGGCCTGTGTCGTCGACCAGCGGGGCGCGGTCCTGGCATCGTGGGGCGAGCAGCCCGACGATCCCTGGCTGGAATCGTTCGTCTCGGCTGGCCCGGCCATCACCCGTGAGCCCGACGACCATCAGCCGGTGTCCACCGCGGACGCGGTGTGGGTTCCGCTCCCGGCCGCCGTCGCTGCCCTGGTGGTCGGCCGGGACGGCGTGTCCGACACCACCGCCATTCGAGCGCGGGAGCGACAGCGGCTGGCGGCCCTCGCACGGATCGCCGATGCGTGGTTCCGTCGACTGGATGAGTCGTTGCAGCGGGGGGCCCGGACCGCCATCCCAGCGCTGACTGAGGCCACACCGCCGGACGGGCGGCGTCGGATCGCTGCCGGCTAGACGATCGGCTCGGACTCGACGCCGAGGTGGTCCTGAGAGGTCGGGGCTCGGGCACGCAGCGCCATCGGCACGTGCCGTCCTCCTACGGTGGAGTCCGCATGCGCTCCACATCGTTCGGCCCATCGGGAGTCTCGGTCTCGGCGCTGGGGCTCGGACTGGCTGCGCTCGGTCGCCCTGGCTACCTCACGCTCGGTCACGGAGAGGATCTCGCGGGTCGGACCGAAGCGCCCGCGCTCGAGCGTCACGCCCACCGGATGCTGGACACTGCCAGGGCTGCGGGGATCGACTACTTCGACGGAGCCAGGTCGTACGGTCGGTCCGAGGAGTTCCTGGCGTCATGGCTTCGGACCCGGAGGGTGGCGCCCGACGACGTCGTCGTCGGATCCAAATGGGGCTACATCTACCGGGCTGACTGGCGAACCGACGCCGAGGTCCACGAGGTGAAGCTTCACTCGCTGGAGAATCTCGATCGTCAGTACGCGGAGAGCCTCGGATGGCTGGGGCCGTATCTGCGTCTCTACCAGGTCCACTCGGCCACCGCGGACAGCGGTGTGCTCGAAGACCGAGCCGTGATGAGCCGGCTCGCCGAACTGCGCGACGCAGGTGTGATCGTCGGCGTGACCGTCAGCGGCCCGGGCCAAGCGGTGACGATCCGACGGGCACTGGCCATCGCACCAGGGGGTACACCGCTCTTCGGCGCGGTCCAGGCAACGTGGAACCTGCTGGAGACGTCCGCCGGTCAGGCGCTTGCCGAAGCCGCCGATGCTGGGCTGGCCGTCATCGTGAAGGAGGCCGTCGCGAACGGCAGGCTCACGACACGGAACCCGCCGATCGTGGACCGGCTCGGAGGACCCGGTTCCGACTGGCCGGTCGACGCGCTGGCGATGGCGGCGGTGCTGCGCCAGCCATGGGTGACCGTGGTCCTCAGCGGCGCAGCCACCGAACGGCAACTGGCCAGCAACCTCCGAGCACTCGACGTTCCTGCGGATGTGGTCGACCAGCTGCCGGATCTGAGCGAACCCTCCGGGCAGTATTGGGCCACGCGGAGCGGCCTGAGCTGGACCTGATCTGGACCTCGGGTTCGGTCGTGCACAGGTCCGGATAACGCCGGTGCAGCAGCGCTCGGTTGTACCGCTGGAGCATCACCGGATAGCCGTTCATCGCCACGTCGAACACCAGGGCCAGACCCGCCGCGGACCACCACCCGCGCCCGACGGCGCGGGCGATCACCGGCAGGGTTGCGACGAAGAGGATGGCGTGGCTGGCCTCGGCGTCTCGCATGCGCTGGTCGAGGTGAATGAGCTGCGCCGGTGACCGCTCCGACGGCAGATGCAGGTCGGGATTGAACAGGGCCATCGGTCCGCGCCGCAGCAGCCACTTCACCGCCCGAATGCCCACCAACTCGTAGATCCGGCCGTCGCGCTCGAAGGCGCGGAGCTCGTGATAGGCCTGAGGCAGGCGGGGCTGCACGACCCTGCTGATCGTGCCGAGCCAGGTCATGGGCACCCACACGACCAAGAACGCGAACCGGGCGCGGCGCGGGTCGAGCGCGCGTCCGGCCCACACCAGTCCTCCGGCCGCTGCTCCGGTTGCGCCCACGACGAAGAGAACCCTGCGCACAGGATCGATCATCGCAGACTCGGCGACGATCCGGTCGTGAAGATGACGGGCCTCGGCCTGGTGACGGCGATCGTCAGCTCGTGCCGGCATTCTCGTGGCTCGCTCAACTCGATCCGTCGTGGTGTCAGCTGCAGTCGGTGGCGACGTCCAGGGCCTGGCAGACCTGTTCCATCCGGAGCCCGCTCAGCACGCCCATCCGTTCGACGAGGACCCTGAGCGGTACCGACTCGACCGAATCGAGGTTGACGGCGCTCGGGCGGGGGATCGGATCATCTCCGGGCTCGAGCACGACCTCGCTGGGCAGTCCCCGTATCGTCGTCGTGCACGGCGCGATCAGCACTCGACCCAGACGCGGGATCGCACTGTTGCGGCTCAACACCACCACCGGCCGCCGACCGATTGCGGGCGGCTCACACCACCACACCTCACCCCGTCGCGGGTGATCTCTCACGTCGCCGACGCCGCGTCACGAAACGACGCGAGATCGCCCCACTCGTCGGCCTCGTCGAGGGGATGCGCGTCGTACGCAGCGGCGTACGCACGGTCCACCTCCGCGCTCCGGTAGCGAGCCAGCAGCGCCGTCAACGCCGCGTCGACGAGCTCGGCGTCATTCGACCCGGCACCGGTGCGACGCGCCTCGGTGAGCAACTCGGTGTCGACGGTCGTGCTGATTCGAGTGCGCGCCATGGCATGACCATAGCATGCGTATGCTATTTCCGAAGCTCGCATCGGCCACCGGGCCGTGCCGGAGATGACCAGGCGATCCGGACGAATTCGCCCGCTGGACATAGACAAAGCGATATATCAGCTACACTCCGAGCGATGGAACCGTCGGAGCTCCTTCTGGCGGCGCGGCACCGCCACGGCCTGACTCAGGCCGCCCTGGCCACCCGGGCCGGCACCAGCCAACCGGTGGTCTCCGCCTACGAGCACGGGCGGCGCGACCCCACCACGAGGACGCTGCGCCGGCTCATCGCAGCGGCCGGGGACCGGCTCGAGCTCCGGCTGGCTCCCCAGCCGCCCGACATCCCGCCGCCATCAGGCCCCGACGAGCATGCTCGCCGACTCGTCGACCTGCTCCTCCTCGCAGATGCCATCGGTCACCGCGAGCGCTCCCCGCTCGCCTTTCCGCGCATCGACTCGACGTGACCCGGGTGCCCCTGCCCGAGAAGATCATCGCCATCGACCGCGCCCTCGATGCCGTTCCCCACGCGTTCGGAGGCGCGATCGCGCTGGCCTACCACGCCGAGCCGAGAGCCACGATCGACATCGACGTGAACGTCTTCGTGCCGGTGGAACGAGCCGCTGCCGTCCTCGATCCACTGGGCCGGCTCGGCACCGAGATCGGTGGCGCGGCCGACGCCGCGGCTCGAGATGGCCAGGTCCGCGTCATGTGGGACGACACGCCGATCGATCTCTTCTTCTCGTACGACCCCTTTCACGAAGCGGCCGACCGCGGCGCGGTCGAGGTGCCGTTCGCCGACCACACCATTCGGGTGCTCTCGGCCACGCACCTCAGCGTCTGCAAAGCGGTCTTCGACCGACCCAGGGACTGGATCGACATCGAGGCCATGATCTCCCTGGGCACCCACATTCGGGCCGCCGAGGCGCTGCGCTGGGTCGGACGGATCGCCGGCGATCACGACCCCCGGTTCGATCGTCTCGCTGCGCTCCTCAGCGCAACCGGCTGAGCCAGGACGATCGATCCGGTCGTGGAGAACAACGCAGTCTCCAACGACGAAGGACCGGTGGGCGACGTCGTCGAGCGTGCCGGCCTGGAGCCCGACCACCGCCACCTCCGCGACGAGACCGACCGCATCCACGCCTCGTAGGGCGTCGATCTGCCCGACCGGGGCGTGATGCCATCCCGTGGCCAGGTCGGCGCCGGCCGTCGCGCCGGCGGAGCTGCGGTATCGGGAATCCGGGATGCGAGCGGTTCGCCGGTATGCGAACATCTGTTCGGCGACGCTGTGGGATGGAGACGGTCGTGGGACGAGACGTGATCGAGGCGGTGGCCATCGCGGTTCAGGTCGGCCAGCCGGTCCTGGTCTGGGGGAACCCGGGCGAGGGCAAGACGCAGATGATCCAGCAGGTCGCGGGTCAGTTGGAGCGGCCGTGCGAGGTGGTGATCGGCAGCATCCGCGAGCCGGTCGACTTCTCGGGACTGCCGGTACGCACCGACAGCGGGGTGAGCTTCGCCCCGCCCCGGTGGGCGCAGCGTTGTGTCGAGGAGCCGATGACGGTGGTGTTCCTCGACGAGCTGACCACGGCACCCCCGTCGGTGCAGGCCGCGATGCTGCGGGTGGTGCTCGACCGTGAGGTCGGCGACCTGACGCTGCCCTCGTCGGTGTCGATCGTCGCCGCCGCCAATCCCCCCGACGTGGCCGCGGGTGGCGACGACCTGGCCTCGCCGTTGGCCAATCGGTTCTGCCACCTGGACTGGGAAGCGGAGTTGAACGACTGGCTGGGCGGCATGATGCGCGGCTGGTTCCCCCACGCTTCGCCGATCGTCCCCGATGACTTCTCGACCGAGCTCGGTCACTGGCGGGCATCGCTGGTCGGTTTCATCAGGGCCCGACCGTCGCTCCTGCGGCAGTTCCCGGCAGATCTGATCGATCAGGGCCGGGCGTGGCCGTCACCTCGGTCGTGGGACATCGCGCACCGGCTGGGCGCAGCCGCCAGCGCCGCCGGGGCGAACCGGCGGGTGATCGAGCGACTCGTGGCCGGATCCGTCGGCGCCGGCCCGGCCGAGGAGTTCCTCCGCTACGAGCGCGACGTCGATCTGCCCGACCCCGAGCTCCTCCTGGCCGATCCCGCCGCCGCCGTGCTCCCCGACAAGCCCGACCTGGCGCTGGCGGTCCTCGCCGCGATCACCTCAGCCGTCGCCGAGGACCTGACCGAAGAGCGCTGGATGGCCGCGTGGGAGCTGCTGGCCGGGCTCTGCGAACAGGGCCGCACCGACCTCGCGGCGATGGCGGCCAACGAACTGCTGCCCCTCCGTCAGGACGGGTGGCCGGCCCCCCGGGCGGTCCGAGCCTTCCTGCCGGTGCTCCGCCGCGCCGGCCTGTTGTGATCACGCTCAGCAGCACCGACCAGGAGCTCCTCGCGGCGGCTCGTCTGGTGGCGTGTCGCTGGCAGCCGTATCTGTCGTCGGCGCTGTTCGCCCTTCAACCGGTCCCGCGGCCGGGGATGGGCACGTTCGCGGTCGACGCACGCTGGCGCCTCTACGTCGACATGGACCAGGCCCAGGAATGGGGCGTCGAGAGCACCGCCGCGGTGCTCATCCACGAGACGAACCACGTCGTGCGAGGCCACCACCAGCGGGGCCGACGACTCGGCACCGGGGACCGCCGCCAGCAGTGGCACTGGAACCTGGTCGCCGACGCGGCGATCAACGACGACCTGGTCGGGGCCGGGATCCCCCTCCCCGATCCGATCCTCCCCGAACACCTGGGGGTCGATCCGAACGGGACCGAGGAGTCGATGTGGCACCAGGTGCAGCGAGCGACGACCCATCCGGACCAGCGGCCGCTCGGAGGAAGTGACGGCTGCGGGAGCGGCTCGGGAGGACACCCTCACCCGGCCGAGCTCGACGACACGGATCCCGAGATCCCCGGGATCGACGATCTCGACGCCCAGGCGGTGCAACGCGATGTCGCCCACCGCATCACCCAGGCCCCACCCGATCAGCCCATCGCCCGCGGACTCGTCACCTGGGCCGACGGGCTCCTCAGGCCTGCCGTCGACTGGCGGCGTCAGCTCCGCTCCACCTACCGGGGCACCAACCGCCCGTCGACCACACCGGAACCGACGTGGAACCGACCCAGCCGACGCTCCACCGGCGGTGCCTTCCTCCGTCCCGGCACCAAGAGCCGGCCGGCGCCCCGGGTCGCCGTCGTGGTCGACACCTCGGCATCCATGGACCAGGACCTCATGGACGCCGCCCTGGCTGAGCTGAACGCCCTCATCCACCACGGCGGCACCCGACGCACCGTCGTCATCCCGTGCGACCAGCGCGCCGAAGCACCCCAGCTGGTCCGGCGCATCCCCGAGCTCGAGATCAGCCGCGGCGGCCGGACCGACCTCCGGGTCGGCATCGACGCCGCCGCCACCCTCACTCCGCGCCCCGACGTCATCGTCGTCCTCACCGACGGCTACACCCCCTGGCCAACGTCCGCCCCACCGTCCACCTCGGTGATCGCCGTGGTGATCGACGACGACATCGACCTTCCCCGCGCCCGCGGGATCCGCGCCGTCCGGGTCGCCGCGAATCGATGACCGCCGACCTGGCGACCCTCCGACGCACGCTGCACCACCACGGCGTCGCCGAGGTCCCCGGCTGGACTCCCGGCGTCGGCCACCTCGACCAGTGCCGACCGGTGGACGGGCGGGAGCGGACCTGCCCGACCTGCGAGCTGCACGTTCTCACCCCGGCGGTGACCGATCTCCTCGCCATGCTCGATGACATCGACGCCCTCGCCGACGCACCGACGTCACTGGCCACAGTGGTGGCCGTCGCCGAGTTGCGCCGGTCCTTCGACCACCTCGAAACCGACGGGCACGAGGCCGTCGGGGTACGCGCCGCCCGCGAGCGCCTGACCGAGGTCACGCGTACTCGCCTGCGGTCGCTCCTTCACGCGGTCGAGTCGAGCCTTGTCGATGAAGGCCCCCTGGCCGACGACCTCGAGCGGGCCGCCTGCCTCCTCGCCGTGCCGCGGCTCCTCGCCGGTCCCGCCGACCTGGATCTCCCCGTCCCGGTCCTCGATGAGCTCCAGGTTCTGGACCAGCTCGCCGACGCCAGTCGGGTGGCGTCCGCGGTCGTCGCCCATGCCGACCGGGCCGCACGCCGAGGACTCCCGCCCTTGGTCACACAGCCCGAGTGGAAGCGGCTCCCGTCCACGCTGCCGCAACGCGAGCAAGCCGAAGGCGCAACCCTCGAAGCACTCGTCGCCGAGTCGATCGCCGACGAAGTACTGGAGCGGGCGATGAAGATCGCGGCGTCGCTGGCCGCCCTCCACGGTCGCAAGGTCATCCGGCGGCCCTCGCCCGCCTTCGCCATGTCCTCGTCAACTCGGTCACTCGTGTGGCGACGAGCGACCATCAACTGGCCCCTCAGCGTCGCCGACACCGGCTTTGCGACGTGCTGGCGGGCAGTGCTCACGGCCGACCACCTGCGCCTGTCCGTACCGTTCGGCTCCGCCATGGGGCTCACGAGCGAAGTGGCGGATGGGGGCACGGTCTCAGCGCTTCACGCGTCGAGTGGAGAACCGAGACCCGACGCTGGCGCTGCGTGACGCGCCAGGGACGGATCTCTCGCCAAGTTCGTTCGAACTCATCGCCGCTGGTCGTCGTTCAGAGGTCGGCGTGGTGTTCGACAGTCGGGAGGTCCGCCGCATTCCAAGCCTTGAAGCCGCCGTCCATGTTGGCGACGTTCGGGTAGCCCATGTTCTTGAGCGTGAGGGCGGCAAGTGCGGCGCGTGCGCCTGAGGCGCAGTAGACGATCACTCGACGAGTGGGCTCCAACTCAGGGTTGTAGCGGGGGCTGGCGGGGTCGACGACGAACTCCAGCAGGCCGCGTGGCACCTGGAGCGCTCCCTCGATGTGGCTCTCCCACTCGACCGGCTCGCGGACGTCGACGAGAATCGGGCCACCGGCAGCCAGTTCGTTCGACACGGCCTCGGGAGACACGAACTCGATCTGAGCGCGTGCCTCCCCGATCATCTCGGAAACAGACTTCACCATCGTGCTTCTTCCTTCCTGCTCGTGGGGAGGTCGGCTCAGCCGAGACGGGCATCGGGCGCGCCGAGCTCCGTCGCTTCGGGAAGCTTCGCAGTGGACCGACGAGTCCACTCCTCTTCGAGGAGTTCCCGTGCGGCCTGCTCGAAGAACTCCGGCGCCGCCCACTCGTTGACGTCGAAATCGTTGTGGATGTAGCCATTCCTCAACATGAAGTCCTTCCCGATGTCGATCGACACCAGGTTCTTCGGAGACAGGTTGGGCACCATGTCGACGTCCTTGATCCCCTGGTAGGTGTCCTCCGGATCACGATAAAACGTCTGGCGATCAAGAATGGCGGCGGCGGCACGCTTGTTGTCATTGGACCAGCGGCCGACCTTGATCATCGCCTTCATGTAGGCAACGACCAGCTCGGGGTGCTCCTCGGCCATGACGTCGGTGCAGGTGATCACCGCAGGACAGTTCGCCATCTGCAGCGTCCAATCCGGGCGCAGGGACAGGTCCTCGATCGCCTTGAACTTGCCGGTGTCCTCCTGAAGGTGCTGAAACACCTTGCTCTGCGTGTAGATAGCGTCGACGAGCCCCTGTTCCAGGCCAGTCTCCAACGGGCGGAACGCCAGGTCGTGCTTGTGATCCCGCCGAAGCCAGAGCTCCGATGGATTGTTCATGTTGACCTGGAGCATCTCGGGCTTGTCATACCAGTCGTCGGCGTACGGGAACTCGACGATCTCCACGTCATCGGTGCTCATACCGTTGATCTTCAGCATCAGCTCGATACCGGCGTGTTCCTGGATACGCCACCAGTCGTTCTTGATGGTGTTCAAGCTCCTCGTGAGACCGATCTTCTTGCCACGCAGATCCTCCATCCGGAAGATGTCGTCACGGGCACGCACCAACAAGGCGCCACCCTCATAGACCTGCGTGGCGCCGAGCAACCGGGTCCGGCGGATATCGGCGTTGACGTGGATCGGCGGGTACAGCCCGCCGAAACGCACAAGGTTGTCGAGGTTGTGGATGTAGTGCGGGTACCAGTTGTTCTCGGGAGCATGCCGGAAGTACGCATACTCGACACCCAACTTCTTGAACTCCTCGCGGCACCATCCCAACTCCTGATCGACATTGTTGGCCGAGACCATCGGGCAGTTCGTGAACCACACTTCGTTCCAATCCAACGGAACCGTGGTCGAAACCTTCTCTTCGGTCATCGTGCGCATTCTCCTTGTCAGAGTTGATTCGCCCCACAGATGCGTCAAGACGAACAAGCGATTGTGAACGCCCGCAAACATCGTCACCAGATACCAAGCACGGCGGATAGGGTCGAAGGTCCTGACGGTCGCCTGCTCATCAGCCGGCACGCGGGCTGGGGTCAGGCGGTGACGGCCATGGCGTCGCTCCGAGCCGACGCCCAGAATGCACCAGTTCCTCCCGAAGGGTCGCCAGCGGAATCTCGTCGAGTTCGCCTGCCGCAACCAAGTAGTCTTCGAAGACTCGCCAGCCGATCGCGGTCGCCACGATCTGTGCCGCTCGAACTCGTGCGGCGAGAGGCTCCAGCCCATAGGCATCGGCGAGCGTGTCCGCCATCGCCTTGACCGGGTTGAACCCCGGGCGACCGGCCAGCTCGCGGCCTCGGATGACAAGCGAAGTCGCGACCCTCGACCACTTTCCCATCACCGTATCCAGGTCGTGCCCCTGGCCTTCCAAAGGGTGTTCGCCCACGCTCCGGGCGAGCTGTGCCGACAGGTCATCAAAGACCGCCAGCTCGAGTTGTTCTCGGTTGCCGATGTAGCGGCTGATGAGCGCCAGATGCGTGTCCGCAGCGCTGGCGACATCGCGCAACGAGACCTGCCCGACACCGCAAGTCGCGAACAGCGTTGCCCCGGCGTCGAGCACCGCGCGACGAACCGCCTCAGGGCCCACCGGAGAACCCGCCGGGCGACGCGGTCCAGGTCGACGAGATGTACCGGGCTCTTGTTCAGTCATCGCACTCCGAGCACTTCCATCGGGTTCTTTCCAGTCTGACGCGACGGCACGTGCCCGATCTGAATCGTCCCGGGCTTCGTGGAGGCCCTGAACTCGGGGCACATCAGAGCCTGCCACGTTCCCGGGGCGGTTCAGCCACAGCGTGACATCCCTACCGGGACCGCATCGGCCGCGGCCACACTGCAGGGAGAGGTTGGCCGGCAGGTCCCCCCAGATTGGGGGTCGCGGGGCGTGGGCCGGCGGTGGCGAAGGCGCCGAGCACTCATCCGCCCTGCGGTCTCGGGTGGTTCGGGTGTGAGACTGGTCGGTGGCGCTTGCGCTCGTGACCGTCCTCCCCTGTGGGTTCCGAACCGAGGATCAGGCACCTTCAGGATGACTGCGAGGTCGGGATGCCTCCCCGCCGGTCACCGACGATGGTGCAGGCCTGCGTGCCGAGATCAACCCGCCCATCGGCCGAGGCGATGGTGGCCTCGATTCGATCGCCGGGCTGGAGCCGTTTGTCGTTGCGGACGGCGGCGCGACGGATCAGACCGGCGCGGCGCTTCGCGGACACCATCTGTGCGACCATCGCGACTGGCTTCGGCGGTGCCTGGAGGGCACATCCTCCCGGTGTCCCGGTCGCGACGATGTCACCTGGCGACCAGTTCTGGACACCCGAGAGTTCGGTGAGCGTCGGTGCGGGGGTGTGGATCATGTCCGAGGCGAAGGCGTCCTGGCGGACCTCTCCGTTGACCGCAAGGCGGAGCCGCAGCTCGGCGAAACGGGCCAGGTCGTCTTCATCGACGAGCGTCAGGTAGGGGCCGGCAGGCCCGAAGGTCCGGTAGCTCTTGCCTTTGTAGAACTGCAGCTCGGGCAGCTGGACGTCGCGTGCGCTCACGTCGTTGACCATCACGAGCGCCGCCACGTGGGACGCGAGATCGCCGGCGTCGACGCTCACCGGCCCCACCACATCCTTGGAGAGGACGAGACCGATCTCGAGCTCGTAGTCGAGGAACTCGACGTGGTGCGGCTTGACGATGTCGGTGTCCGCAGGCGCCAGGCACGACGATGCCTTCCGGAAGAAGATGTTGAAGGGGCTCGATTCCGGATCGAGCCCCGACTCCTTCATGTGGCTTCGGTAGTTGATGGCTTGACAGATGAACTGCTGGTTCTCGGTGATGGGACACAGCAGGTGGAGCTCGTCGATCGGGACGGGATCCTCCAGCGCTGCGGTGCCGTGCCGCACCGCCGTTGCGGCACGGGTGATGAAGTCGCCGGTGGTCTGATGGTCTCCCACAACCGGCCGCGCCCGGGTCCCGTCCTCGGGATCGACCACCCCCCAGCCGGATCGCTCTCCCGAGGCGAATCGAATCACGTTGACGGCCACGATCAGCCTGCCTTCCGGCCGGCGGAGGGGGCTTGCGACGGCGACGACGGGTCGAACCCGTCACGGCCCAGGTGGCCGCTGAGCGCCCCAATGCCGACTGCCAACTCCGAGCGGTCGGCAGACGACGCGCCGCGCCAGGCCACATGCTGGTCGGGACGAACGAGGAGTGCGCCGCTCGAGGTGACGCCGCAGATCGCTCGCCACCCATCGAGTTCACCGACGTCCTCGCCGATCCGGATCACAGCCACCGGTTCCGAGTGGCCGTCGAGGGCGTCGGCCCAGAGGCCGTGATCACCGAACGTGAACAGAACCGGCCGGCCGAGCTGGACCAGATCCAGCGTCGATCGGCCCCCCACCTCGTCGAGCCAGGCATGGGGCAGTCGCGCCCCCGGCCGGGCCGACGGCACGAAGACCCGAGGGCTGGGGGGCGCCTGCGGTGGCCCTTCGGGCACGAGGGCGCCCTTGTCGTAGACGTACCCGAGCTGGAGGCCGAGCATGTCGAAATGCTCCGCCTGCATCTCGACCGCCTCCGCGATCGCTGCCGCCCGATCGGGATCGGCAAGGGACGTGAGCAGTCGTTCGGTGGTCGGCTCGACGTCGGTGCCGAGCGCCTCTGCCAGATGCACCATCTTGAGTGCATTCGTGAGTGACTGATGTGCGTTGTTTCGAGCAACTGGCACCCGCTCATCCGCGTAGGAGTCGAGAAGGCTGGGATGACCCCAGTCGTCCTCGATCGCGGCCATGCGCCACATCAGGTTGTGGATGTCCGCCATCCCGCTGTTCAGGCCGAGGCCACCGGTGGGAGGAAACCGATGAGCCGAATCCCCCGCGAGGAAGATCCTGCCGCTGCCCATCGAATCCACGGTCTGGGCGCTCATCCACCACGTACCGCGACCCAGCACCTCGGCATCGATGTCGGCACCGGCTGCCGCGCGGACGACCTCCAGGCAGCGGGCGTCGGTGTAGTCATCGACGCTCTCCGTGGACGGGTCGAACGCGTGCATGAACACCCATTCGCAGTCCACGTCATGGGCGACGAAGGCACCATCCGCGGCGGGGTCGAGCACGAAGTGCAGCACGCCGGGCCGCTGCGCCACCACGTCGCGCAGATCGGCGGCGAAGTGGATCATCAAGAAGCACTGGATGAGTGGTGGACCGTGCATCTCGATGCCGAGCATCTGACGGACCCCACTCCCGGCTCCATCACAGCCGATGACGAAACGGCTCCGGATCTGGAGGGTCTCACCGGTGCTGAGATCGGTCACCGCCGAGTTCACGCCGTCGTCGTCGGGGACCGAACCGTCCCATCGGTGGCCGTAGCGGAGCTCCGCGCCAGTCGAGACCTCCAGTTCGTCGCTGAGGATGGGCTCGAAGCGATGCTGGGACAGGTTCCGCAGCGGTGTAGGGGTCACGTCGAGACACGCCTCGCCCTGACGCTCGAAGGGAAGCCGCCCGATCAGATCGCCTGTCAGCCGGGTCACGAAGTTCACGTGCCCGGCATCGACGGGGTCCTTCCCGGCCGCGAAGATCCGGTCCATGTCCATGCCGGCCTGTCGGCAGATCTCGTGCGTTCGGGCATTCACGACGTGAGCGGCCGGCGCCCGCTGTGGGCCGTCCCGGCGTTCGACGACCAGCGCGCTCATCCCCTGTCGTGAGGCCAGGATTCCGCCGAGCATGCCAACCGGGCCCGCCCCGACGATGAGCACGTCGACGTCGACGTCGACGATGTCGCTGGCTTCCGCACTCACAGCAGACCCTCGTAGCTGCCGCCGTCGAGTTGCAGGTTCTGGCCGGAGATGTACCCGGCCTGCTCGCTGCAGAGAAAGGCGCAGGCATCACCGAACTCGCCGGGCTGCCCCAGGCGTTTCGCTGCGACGGTGTCCTTGATGTGTTCGTAGGCCTCCTCGACGGTGATGCCCCCGATCAGTGAGTGGAGCTCCGCCATCTGGCGCTGGCGCCCGGTGTCGAACCGCTCTGGCAGCAGGTTGTTGATCGTCACGTTCGACGACACCACGTCTCGCGACACCGCCTTTGCCACCGACGTGAGTCCCGTTCGCGCGCCGGTCGACAGACCCATTGCGGAGACGGGCGTCTTGACCATGGCCGACGTGATGTTCACGATCCGCCCGAATCGACGTTCGACCATCCCGTCGATCACGGCGCGGATCATGAGCACGGGCGCCAACATGTTGGCGTCGAGGGCCTCGACCCACGCGTCGCGGTCCCAGTCCTGGAAGCGCCCCGGGTCGGGGCCACTGTTGTTGTTCACGACGATGTCGGGCTCCGGGCACGCCTCCAAGAGGGCGACACGTGTCGGCTCGTGGCCGATGTCTCCGCGGACGGCCTCGACCTCGACGCCGTGACGGTCGCGGAGCAGCTCGGTGGCCGCTTCGAGCGCCTCGGGGTCACGCGCATTGATGACGAGGTTCACGCCCTCGCGGGCGAGCGACTCGGCGCATGCGAAGCCGAGGCCGCGGCTGGATGCGCAGACGATCGCGCGGCGGCCGGCAATACCCAGGTCCACCGCCTAGCCCCTTGTCCCGGCGAGTCGAGCTGCGAACTCAGCCTGCCACTCCTCGAGCGGCTCGAACTCCGGGAGGGATTCGATGGTCGACCTGGTGGTGGCTTCGATCTCCTGATCGCTGGCGTCGAGGTCCAGCGGAGCGGCATGGGGTTGCGCGACGTGGAACGGTGAATCCACGAAGCACTCGAGGCCGTTGCCCTCGGGGTCGGTGAAGTAGAGCGACCAGGCGTTTCCATGGCAGATGGGGATGACCCCATCGTCGCCTGCCTCGGCAAGGCGAGCGCCGATGGAGCGGAGCTCGTCGAGGCTCCCGGTTCGGAAGGCGAGATGATCGGTCATCACGAAGACGTGCTCGGGGATCGCCTGACCGGAGACGAAGACGATCTGGTGGTGTTCGCGCGGATCCTGCGAGATGAACGCCACCTCGCTGTCATCACCGACCTTGGCACGGTTGGTGACCTGGAAGCCGAGTACGTCGCAGTAGAACGCCACCACGAGATCGAGATCGCTCACTGAGATGGTGGTGTGGCTCAGCGTGAGCCGTGGCGACACCGTCGGTTCGCTCATGTCGTTGATGTCCTCGTTGTCGTTCGTTACGGAGATTGACAGTATTCTCATTTTTGAGTCATGTGTCAATACTGAGCTACCGTGACCGTCGTGACCGCCAGCTCCAGCCATGGCCCCGTGACCCGGGGCCACAAGAAGAGGGAACGAACTCGACGACTGCTCATCGACGCGGCCGTCGAGGTGATCGCCGACAAGGGAGAGACGTTCACCTTCAGCGACATCTCCGCGCAGGCCGGGGTCGCCAGTGGGACCATCTACAACTACTTCTCCACCCGCGACGAGCTCATCGACGCCGTCGTGCCGCAGGTTCTGGGGGCGTTCGGTGCCGAGAGCGCCGCGGCCTTCCTGGAGACCGACCCCGTGACGCGGTTCGCGACCATCACGGCCCTCGCGCTACGTCGCGCCGAGGTGGCTCCCGAGGAGATGAGCGTCCTGCTCCGACTGGACAGAGTGCAACGCGCCGCGGTGAACAGCGATGTGTTGGCTCACCTGCGGGCCGACCTCGCAGCCGGCGCGGACACCGGGCGCTTCCACGGAACGATCGACGATGCCACCGTCGACGTGGTGATCGGTGCGCTCTTCTTCGCGGCGCGACGAATCATCGACGGCCCGGTCAGTGACGGGTACCGCGCCCGCGTGGTCGCCCAGCTGTTGCGGTCGCTCGGGCTGCAACAGGCGCCTGCGGAGGCTCTGGCCGCCGAGGCCGTCGCCGCCGCCGACACGATCCGCCCACCAGATGACAACGGGTGACGACCGACGCCGCCGCACCGCACGCCTCCCCCCATTCCACGTCGTCTTCGTGATCGAGATCGCCTCCCGGCCAGGACACATTGGGAACCTCGCCGACCGGCGCGACTCGGCGCTCATACCCACGTGAGGAAACCCAGCAGGACCGCGACGCCGGCTCCAGCAGCGATGCCGAACGCGGTGTCGCGGCGGCGACCCAGCTCGCGACTCAACGGAACCAGCTCGTGCACGGCGACGAACACCATCGCGCCGGCCGCGAACGCGAGAGACGCAGCGTTCAGGCCAGGGGAGATGCTGACGACGGCGAGCCCGATGAGCGCGCCGACCGGCTCCGCTGCCGCGGATACTGCTGCCGCGCCGATCACGAAGCGACGACGGCGGGCCATCACCGCGGGGAGCGCCATGGCGAACTCCTCGGGGATGTTGTGCAGGACGATCGCGATCGCGACCACCACGCCGAGCCGCGGCGCGGAGAGATATGCGTTGGCCAACGCGAAGCCCTCGGGGAAGTCGTGCAAGATCAAACCGAACGCCACGAGGTACGACCGACGCAGCTCCCGGGCCCGGAGCCCGGAGTCCTCCGCAACCAAGTGGACATGGGGAATGACGGCGTGCAACACAGCCAACAGTCCCGCACCCGTCAGCGCGCCGATCGCCGCCACGACGACGCCGGCTTCCCGAGACGCCTCCGGTAGCAACTCGAGGAGCGAGATCGCCACCATCACCCCCACCGAGAAACCGACCCCCGCCGCTCGAACACCCGACCGGGGACCGACCCAATAGGCAAGACCGACACCCAGCGCGGTGGAGACGATCGACAACAACGCAAGCGCGGTCACCGCCAGCCAGGTCGACGCGTCGATGGCTGCGATCAAGACTCGTCACCGGGACGGCCACCGGTGATCACGGATAGGCGCATGGCTCACCAGCTTTGCCGAACCCACCCAGGTTCCTCTGCCTTACTGGTTCGTCCATGAGCCCCGTCGCAGGACACACGTGCACCGGGCTCAACCTCGACGGTGGTCGACCCCGACCGTCGCATCGCCGACCACAGGTCCCTGATCGCACAGGCAGACCTTGCCCCGGGCATCTCGACATCCTCTCCGGCCCACTCTCTGAGCAAGCCACGCTAGATGTCACCCCCACCCGCGGCAGACCCCTGCGATCTACCAGGGCTTTCGTTGGTGGCGGGGGCAGGATTTGAACCTGCGACCTTCCGGTTATGAGTCGCTTGCGTGCCGTCCGGGCTGATGCTCCCTGGTCCGTCTACGTCAGGAATCATGCGGGTTCCCGGTTTGCACGGAGCATCTCTCACGACGGCATCGACTTCCCGCACTTCGCCACCTTCCCGCTCCAGAAGACCCACGACGGGCGCCAGACCGTGCACGACGACTCCCAGTCCGTGATCGACACCACCCGACGCGACCACACGAGCGTGGTGATGGAGACACCGACCTGGCGAGCCAGCGCCGACTGGGGAACGCTCCTGGGCTACAGCAGCGAGCAGCTCGACGAGGTCAACCGCAACGCGGTCACACTGCTCGGCGAGCTCCGGGCGGCCAACGCGGCCGCGCAGAACGTCATCAGCGACGATCGAGACCGCGGGCCTCGAGGGGAAGCCACGCCTGGCCTGGCTCACGCAGGGCTGGCGACCCGGTCGAGGTGCTGGGACAGGTGGGCGACGAGTTCGTGGGCGTCGGGCCCGACACCGTCGAGAAAGCTCGACTTGCGCCGGCGCAGGAACGGCAGCCCGACGACGTAGAGCCCCGGAACGGGGAGCACCCCGCCGTCGTGGACCAGTCGTCCCTTCGGGTCGAGCAGCGACGGGTCGAGCCAGGGGTACCTCGGTCGGAATCCGGTGGCCCAGATGATCGTGTCGATGCCGCGGAGGTCGACCTCGAGCGGCGGTGTCCCCACCGCGGTCGGTTCGGGGCGGTGGGGTTCGCCCACCTCCGCGCCGAGGCCTTGCTCGCAGGCGTACTCGTCGAGCCGATCGAGGAGCCGTTGCTGCTTCAGGTCGGCCGACGCGCACATGTTGGCGAACGAGCCAGAGAACTGGGCGTGGTGTTCCCGGTGGCCGACGAGCCGTCCGACGAGCGTCACGCCGTTGCTGGCGACCGAGTTGAGGTCGAGATCGCGTCGCTCGGGGGAGCCGACGAGCTGGAGCGACGGAACACGGCGGGCGCGATCGATGTCATCGACCTCGTCGTAGCGCTCGTCGAGTTGGCCGACGGTGTCCATCCACCAGTGGATGTCCATGCCCCGATACGTGCGGGGGAGGCGGACGTGGTCACCGACGGCCAGGACGACGTCGCGTCCGGACCGGCTGAGCTCATCGGCGATCTGCAGCCCCGATGCCGATGCGCCGACCACGAGCACGCCCCCGCTGCTGAGCTGGTCGGGGTTGCGGTAGGCGATCGAGGTCAGCTGCTCGATGCGGGCCGGCAGCTCATCGGCGATCGCAGGAATGACGGGGTCACTGCACGCCCCGGTTGCGATGACCACCGCCCGCGCTCGCAACGGTCCGTCGTCGGTCTCCACCACGTGCCGGTCGCCCGTCGACCGGACATCGGTGACACTGGTCTGCGACCGCAAGGGGGCATCGAAGGACCGTCGATAGGCGTCGAGGTGGGCAGCCACGCCGGCGGCAGACATGTACCCGTCGGGATCGTTGCCCTGATAGGTCCAGCTCGGGAGCCGGCTGAGCCAGTTCGGGGTGAGCAGTCGGAGTGAGTCCCATCGCTCGGTGCGCCACGAGTTGGCGGTCTCACCGCGCTCGAGGACGACGTGATCGACACCGCGATCGGTCAGGCAGCGGCTCGTGGCCAGACCGGCCTGGCCGCCGCCGATCACGACGACGTCGATGTTGGGGATGGTTGCCATGGGACCCACTCCTTTCGCTCGGCGGCCGGATCAGACGACCTCGACGACGACCGACGTCGGGTTGGTGACGATGTCGAACACCGCCGAGCGCTTCTGGGACTGGGCGACGACGGCGTCGATCTCGGCCTTGGTGGCGTCGGCGTCGATCTCGTAGCGGACGGCGATGTCGCCGAAGCCGTTGCGGATGTCGGGGTCGATGCCGAGGATGCCCCCGACGTCGAGACGACCCTCGACCGTGGCACGCACCGAGTTGAGCTGGATGCCCCGGTTCTGGGCCACCGAGGCGATGCCCGCGGTGAGGCACCCGGCGAGACCCATGAGCACCATCTCGGGCGGGGTCGGGCCGTTGTCCTCGGATGCGAAGATCTCGGGGTGGTCGGTGTCGACGGTGTAGGCCGACCGGTGGCTCTGGTCCTCCCCGAGGCCGAAGAACTGCTCGACGGTCGAACGGCTGTGGGTGCCGCCGACCCATTCGTTGGCGGCGGTGAAGGTGAACTGGGCGGCCGGCGGGGCCTGGGTCAGCGCCTCTCGCGCTCCGAGCAAGGCCTCGACGTTCACGCCGTTGTCGACTGCGGTGGAATCGGTGATGGTCATGGTTTTCTCCTCAGTTGGTGTCCCCGTGTCCGGGGCTCGTTGATGTCGAGTTCCACCGTGACGGCATCGGTGGATCGAGTCTTGGAGACCGCGTGGAGAAGATCTGGAGCCTGATCTCCACGCGGCCTCCAAGACATGGCGCGGCCGAGTCCTCACCATGAGGGCCATGACCAATGCGCTGACGACCGACGACCGCCGAGAGGTCCTCCCTGAGGGACACGACTGGGAGGAGGCCGGGGAAGCTTGGGGCCACCGAGCTCGCGACTGGGCCTGCCTGTTCGAGCACTACGCGCTCGACGCGATCCAGGCGATCTTCCATCGCGTCGGAGTCGACGAAGGTGCCTCGCTGCTCGACATCGCCTGCGGATCGGGGCTGGCCATCCGGCTCGCCGACGCCACGGGTGCCCGAACCGCAGGGATCGACGCTGCGGTGCCGCTGGTCGAGATCGCACGCGAGCGCACGCCACGAGCCGACGTTCGAGCAGGCACGATGTTCGCTCTGCCGTGGGACGACGAGTCCTTCGACGCCGTCAGCTCGATCAACGGCATCTGGGGAGGATGCGAAGCTGCGCTCACCGAGGCGCACCGCGTCCTGACGCCCGGCGGCCGGATCGGGATCAGCTTCTGGGGCAGCGGCCACCTCGACCTGAAGCCGTGCTTCAAAGCGTTCGCGCTCAACGCGCCCCCCGCCCATCTCGACGGGATGCGCCGGACCAACGGCATCGGCCACCCGGGGGTCGCCGAGGAGATGCTCGCCACCGCCGGCTTCGAGGTCCTCGAGCGCGGTGAACGCACGTCCGTGCTCGAATGGCCTGACGAGGACACCGCCTGGCGGGCCATCTCCAGCAGCGGCCCTGCGGTCCCCGCGCTCGTACACGTCGGGGCGGACGTGCTGCGCCCCCAAGTGATGGATGCGATCCGCGATCTCCGCGACGACCACGGGATCTACCGATTCCGCAACGACCAGCAGTTCGTGATCGCCCGGAAGCCCGCCTGACCGACCGCCGAATCGAAGTACACTTGCCGGATGCCGCTGTTCGTCATAGAGCGCGAGTTCGCTGACGTCTTCGACCCCGACGGCGAGAGCATCCAGCTCGTCGACGACTACAACGCCGAGCACGACCTCAAGTGGATCACGTCGTTCCTGTCGGCCGACAAGAAGAAGACGTACTGCCTCTACGAGAGCGACGACGTCGAAGCGCTTCGTCGACACGCCGCCGACCTCGGGCTGCCGGCTGACGTGATCACCCAGGTCGACGAACTCGAGCGCTGAGGAGACGCCATGCCGATCTATGTGGTTGAACGTGAATTCGCCGAGGCCTTCGACCCCGACGCCGAGACGATCCGTCTTGTCGACAAGTACCACGACGACCACGACATCAGGTGGTTGACCTCGTTCCTGTCCGCCGACAAGAAGAAGACCTACTGCCTCTACGAGTGCGACGACATCGACGTGCTCCGTCGGCACGCAGCCGACCTCGGCCTGCCGGCCGACGTGATCACCGAGGTCGACGAGCTCGCCCGCTGACGGCGTGACCCGTCACCGGTTCGGCGGGTTCACCGTCGACACCGACACGGTCGAGGTGATCGGCCCCGACGGGGTCCGGGCCGTCGAGCCCCAGGTGTTCGACGTGCTGTGCTACCTCGTCCAACAGCACGGACGGCTGGTGACCAAAGAGGAGCTGCTCGACAACGTGTGGGGCGACCGATTCGTCTCGGAGTCGACCCTCACGACACGCATCAAACAGGCACGGCGGGCCGTCGACGACGACGGGCGCACCCAGTGGGCGATCAAGACGGTCCACGGCCGCGGCTACCGCTTCGTGGCCGAGGTCGACGACACCGACGCGGCTCCCACTCCGAACGAGGCCGCATCGACGCCGACGGCGGCTCCGGCGCTGCCCGACGAGGTGCGGGCCGACGCCCGCCAACTCTTCTGCGGTCGTGAGTCCGAGCTGCGCCAGTGCCTCGATTCGCTGGCTGCTGCCTCGGATTCGGGGTCCATGGGCTGGATCTGGATCCTCGGTGAGCCCGGGATCGGCAAGACCCGGCTGGCCGCCGAGGTGGCCGAGCATGCCCACGCCCAGGGACACCGGGTGCTGTTCGGGCGCAACAGCGAAGACCTCAAGGTCCCCTACCAACCCTTCATCGAAGTGATCCGCCAGGCCGGTGCCGGCACCGATGAGGCCCTGCCGCCTGCGCTCGAGCCGCTCTTTCCCGGCGCCGCTCCGGGCCGAGCCGGCGACCCGGAGCGACGGTCTGCGCTCGACGACGAAACGCTCCGCTATCAGATGTTCGAGGCGGTCGCCGACTGGCTCGTCGAACGTTCGTCGGAGTCCCCGCTGACGCTGATCGTCGACGATGTCCACTGGGCCGCCGACTCGACCCTCCAGCTGCTCGGTCACCTCCAGGGTCGCCAGGATCCGGCAGCGGTCACCGTCGTGCTCACCTCGCGTGACACCGCACCTGATCTCAACCCGCGGGTCGCCGACCTGTTGGCGGCCGGCCAGGGACGGGCGGGCTCGGCCGTGATCCGCCTCGAGGGGCTTTCCGAGGTCGATGCGGTACGCCTCGTGGGTGACGAAGTCGATCTCGACGAGGTGATGCGCCAGACGGCCGGCAACCCACTCTTCCTGCAGGCCGTGAACCCCGACGACGGCTCGGTCGACATGGAGAGCGCACTACGACGCCGTCTCGCCAGCCTCGACGAGCAGGTGCAGGCAACGCTCCGGCTGGTGTCGGTGCTGGGTCTGGAGTTCGAGTTGCGGGTGGCAGCCGCCGCCAACGGTCGCGACGAACTCGACCTCCTCGACGACCTCGAACATGCGGTCGCCGCGCGATTGCTCGACGACGTCGGGCTCGACCGATTCCGTTTCACCCACGCCCTCGTCCGATCATCGCTGCGCAGCGAGATCAGCTCGTCGCGACAGGCGCGTATGCATCAACAGATCGCGACGGCGATGCACGAACTCTTCACCGACGACCCGAGCCATCTTCCGGCCCTGGCTCATCACACCTCGGAAGCCGCGGTCGCCGACCCGACGCTGCGACCACTGGCCATCGGTCGACTCCGCAACGCCGCGCGCGAGTCGATGTCGCAGTTCTCCTTCGAGGAGGCCGCCGAGCTGCTGCGTCGAGCCCGCGAGCTCGCCCGCGACGGCGATGCCGATCTGGTCGCTCGCCTCGCCCTGGAACACGGCATCGCACAGTCCCGTGCAGGCAACAACATGACCGCCATACACACGCTCGAGAAGGCGGTCGAGGCGGCTCGGGTCGCTGACGACCCCCTCCTGCGCGTCGAAGCCGCCCTGCGCTACGAGGACGCCACCTGGCGTCCAGGCCTCTCAGGCGTGGCCGCCCTCGAAAACATCCAGGAGGCCGTCGGGGTCCTGGACGCGGCCGTTGCGGCCGGACAGGCGATCGAGCACGAGCCTTCGCTGCGAGCACGGCTGGCGATCGCCGAGTTGCGGGCCCTGGCCATGTCGGGTCGGCGCGACGAGGCCGACCGAGCCTTCGAGGTGGCACGAAGACGCGCCGACGAACTCGGCTCGGCCACCGTCGAGGCCTCGGTACTCAACGTGTACCTGGGGCAGGTGATGTTCCATCAGGGCAGTCACGCCACCGGGCACATGATCCGGCGACTGGCCGAGCTGGAGCCACTGATCGACGACGGCGACGTCGCCATGCACGCCGTGCACCTGCGGCTGCTCCACGCCACTCTCACCGGTCGCTTCGACGAGCAGCGGGGGCTCGTCGACACCATGGCCGAACTGCAGCAACGCTCGAGGTCACCGTTCTGGCAGCTGATCCGCACGAACCAGGAAGCCATGGAGGCGTTCTATCGAGGTGACCTCGACGCCAGCGAGCGCTTGGCCGAGCACTGCCTCGAGCAGGCCAATGCCATCCCCGAGGAAGACGGCGCCGGCACCTACGGCCTTCGGATGTTCATGATCCGTCGCGAGCAGGACCGCCTCGCGGCGGTGGCCCCGCTCGTCCGCCAGGTGCTGGCGCAGTCCGACAGCGGCACCGTGTGGACGCCCGGTCTTGCCCTCCTCCTGGCCGAGACCGGCGCCGGCGAGGAGGCCGCAGAAGCGCTCGAGCCGGTCAGGTCGACCGGCTTCGACCTGCCCTTGGATGCCATGTGGAGCACGGTCATGGTGCTGCTGATCGACACGATGGTTCAACTCGGCGACACCGAGGCCTGTGCCATCCTCCGTGATCGATTCGACCGGTTCGCGGGATCGAACGTCACGACGGGGGCCGGCGTGTTGTGCTTCGGTCGCGCCGACCGCTACCTGGGGATGTTGTCGTACACGCTCGGCGAACTCGACACCGCGGAGGAGCACCTGGGCCTTGCGCTCGAGGCCGACTCGGCCGGCGGATCGGTGCTGTGGAGCAACGAGAGCCGCCTCTGGCTGGCCCGCACCCGGCGGGCACAGGGCCACGACACCGAGGCGGACGCCATGGCCTCGGTCGTCGCGAAGCAGGCTGCCGGCGCCGGCTTGCGGCGCCTCGAACGGCTGGCGAACGCCCAGCTCAGCGGCTGACACCCGATCTCCAGGCAGTCTCCATGCGCTCTCCAAGACTCCCTGCCCTTGTCGGTGGATGGTGAGACCACACCAACCGGGCCCCACACGGGGCGCCAAGGAGCAGAGCAATGACCATCACCACCCGCGATTCCACCGCCACCGTCGAGGAGCCCAACGGCGTCCCGACCGCCAAGCTGTTCGGCACCATCGCCAAGATGAAAGAACACGGCGACCTCGCCGCGTTCCGCTTCACCGCCAGAAACGAGTGGATCGAGGGCACGGCCAGCGCCTCGACGGTCCACGAGTGGCACGGCGCGGGCGCCGACCATGTGCACGTCGAGGAGTTCCGCTTCACCGCCGATCACCCGACGCTCGGCCACGGGCACGGGCCCACGCCCCAGGAGTACGTGCTCCACGCCCTCGCGGCCTGCATCACTGCCGGCGTCGCAACCGGTGCCGCCGCTCGCGGCATCACGCTGCATCGCGTGTCGGCGACGGTCGTCGGTGACATCGACGTCCGCGGCGTGCTGGGCGTGGATCCCGAGGTCCGGAAGGGCTTCAGCGAAGTACGAGTCGACTTCGTCATCGACGCCGACGCCGACGACGACACGACCGACGCGCTGATCGCCTCGGCCACCAAGTACTCGGCCGTGTTCGACATGCTCACCGGCCCCACGACCGTGAAGGTCGGCCGGGTCGAGCGCTGACACCCCACCGCCCCCATCGCTTCGACACGAAACGGACGACACCATGGCTTCCATCGAACCCCGGTCGGGCCCCGGCCCGGTCCCATTCACTGGACAAGGCAGCACATCGCAGCCTCCGACACCCAGGCGCCTGCTCGGCGTATGGGCTCACCCCGACGACGAGGCCTACCTCTCGGCCGGGCTGATGGCCCGCACGGTCGAGGCCGGCGGCCACGTCACCCTGCTGACCCTCACCGACGGTGAGGCGGGGTTCCCCGACGACGATCCGCGGTCGGCGGACGAGCGTTCCCGGCACCGTCGCCGTGAGCTCCGATCGGCCATGGCCACCATCGGAGTGGACGACGTCCGGTTCCTCGGCGTCGCCGACGGAGCGCTGAGCAGCAGCCCCGGCGACCTGGAGGTCGCGGCGATCATCTCGGTGATGCACGAAGTGCGACCCGACGTGGTCGTCACGTTCGGGCCTGACGGCATCACCGGTCACGACGACCACGTCGCGAACTGGAGACTCGCCACCCGTGCCTGGGGGGCCTGCCCATCGGGTGAACTCTGGTATGCCGCCAAGACCGATGCGTGGCTCGACGAGTGGCGTGACCTTCACGTCGAGTTCGGCGTGTGGATGACCGAGGAGCCCACGGGGGTGCGCGACGACGAGGTCGAGCTCGTCGTCGACCTCGCGGGCGAGGATCTCGACCGCAAGCGTGCGGTGCTCGCGGCCCACGCCAGCCAGACCGACGGACTCGCGGCCGCATTCGGCGAGGACCGCTACCGCAGCTGGATAGGCCAGGAGACCTTCCGTCGCCCGACAGAGGACGAGCTCGACCTGTTCACCGCCGACTCCCGCCCGGCCGAGATGGAACCGCGTCGGACCGTACCCGTAGGGGCGGTGGCGTCGTGACCGCCGTCCACGCTGCTGCGTCGGATTCGGTCAGCCGACCTTCGGCGACGCGACGAGCGGTGCGCGACATCGCTCCGTTCTCCGTCGCAGTCATCCCGTTCGGCCTTGCCGTCGGCAGCGCCAGCGCCACCGCTGGCCTCTCGGGTGCGGAGTCGATGTTCGGCGCCCTCGTGCTGCTCGCAGGTGCCGCGCAGCTCGGCGCGGTCGAGACGATCGGATCGGGAGGCGGCATCGTGGCCGCAGCGATGGTCGCCACGCTCATCAATCTCCGCTTCGTGTTCTACGGGGCCGGCGTGGCCCGCTGGTTCGCCGGGGTGCCGCTTCGCCGCCGGCTGTTGCTGGCCTTTCCGATCGTCGATCAGACGTTCCTGTTGTGCCAGGAGCACTTCGAGACCGAGGCCGACCCGGCCTGGCGGCAGCGCTACTACCTCACGGCCACGGCCGTCCTCGCCTCGGTCTTCGTGCTGAGTCAGCCCATTGCCTTCTATCTGGGGACGGCATTGCCAAGCGGGCTGGGGCTGCAACTCGCTGCTCCCCTCGCCTTCGCCGGCATGATCGCCAAGTCGATCAACGGTCGGCGCGAGCTGATCGCCGGTGCGGTGGCTGCAGCGACCGTGGTCGTCGGCACCGGCGCACTCGGTGCGATCGCACTCCCGATCGGCGTCGGCCTCGGTGTCGCGCTCGCGACCGCGACGGACAAGGACGCCCGCTCATGACCACGCTCGCCGCCTTCGGCCTCGCCGCTCTGATGACCTACCTGCTCCGGAGTTCGATGACCATTGCCGGCGACCGGCTGTTGTCGTCGACGACGGTGGCGGCGGCGATCGGCCTCGTCTCGCCTGCCGTGCTGAGCGCCATGGTCGTATCCGCCCTGGTGCTCGACCACGGCCGGCTCTCGCCCCCCGTGCTCATCGAGACGGTGGCTGTCGCTGCGGCGGTGCTGGCCGTCCGCAAGACGGGCAACGTCAGCATGGCCCTCGCGGTGGGACTCCCGGTCTACTGGCTCGGAACATTGGTCGGCCTCTGAGGCGCCACGCCGACGGCTATCGGTAGACCGAGCCGGTGGACAACCCGGGCAACCGGAAACGACAAAGGCCCGGAACCTCGGTGGTCCCGGCCTCTTGGATGATGGCGGGGGTAGCGACTTGAAAGCTCGCGATCGTCCGTCTTGTCGGCCATGGCATTCCCTTCCAGTTCCCAGCCACGAACCAAATCTGGACCAGGGGAGCTCAAGTAGATTGGGCCCATGGCATCGAAGAACTCGCGATGGTCGCTGTGGTCCCAGGACTCGTTGCTGTGCATCGGCTCGAAGGGCTCGGTCCTGTCGGTCGGCTCGGTGGGGTCGGTTCTGTCGGTGGGCTCGATCGGATCGTTCCTGTCGGTCGCGTCGGTCGGATCGGCCGCCAGCGCACTCTCCATCCTGTCGGCCGGTTCGGATCGGGCGCTGATGTCGTGGCGCAGCCGCCGTGCAGTGATGAGCGCCGGCACTCAGATCGAGTAACGCAGGAGCGACGCGGATCTCGGCCGCAGCGGACGGGCACCGCATGTTCGAGGAGATGCGCCTCGCCGGTCTCGCCGATCCCGAGTACCAACAGACATCCGGCAGTGTCCGACTCACCGGCCCTTCCACGGCAGTGGATCGGGAACCGGAATCCCGAGCGGGAGAACTCGCCGAGGAGGTCGGCTCTTCGCCCTCTGCGCTCAGCCGACACCTCAAGCTTCTACTCGGTGCCTCCATCGTCGAAGACGAGCGCATCCCCGAGGACGCACGAGTGCGGGTGTTCAAGCTGCGACCCGATTCGCTCGCAGGGGTCCAGGCCTACCTCGACCAGCTGCAAGCCGAATGGAGCGACCAACTTCGGTCGTTCAAGCAACACGTGGAGGATGACAGACGATGACCAACATGCGCGCCGAGATAGATGTCGACACCGATCCTGTGACGGCCTTCAAGATCTTTAGCGAGGAGTACGACCAGTGGTGGGGCAACGGCCCCATCGACGCATACGAATCGTGGCGCCTCATCGAGCGGCGGATGGAACCAGGCGTCGGCGGCCGGGTCGTCGAGGACTATGGCGACGAAGAACGGGTCTTGGGGACGATCACGGTGTGGGAGCCCGGGGCCCGCCTCGCCTGGGCGACCCGAAACGACGTCACCATCGAGGTCACCTTCGCTGCACTCGCACACAGAACGCGAGTCACCGTGACCGGGATCGTTCCCGACGGTGTCGATGGCAGCTCCCAGCTGGCGATGCTGCGTATGGCACCCCAGTGGTTCCCCCGACACCTCGAGCGCAGGCGCCACGGTCGAGCATTGCCCGAGCCTGGTCGCCTCGGAATCGCTTTGCGCTCAGCAACACCAGCTGGGTCTGCCCGCTGGCTCGCCGATGTCTTCCAGCTCGAGTGCACCGGCGACATCCCCGAGACCGAAGGCGACCCGGACCACACCTGGATCGAGTTCCGGATAGGGAACGGACTGCTCGTCATCTGGGGCGGAGGAGGTGCGGTCGGCACCGACACGCCCCTCATATGCGTGGACGACATCGACACGCATTTCGAGCACACCCAGGCAGCCGGTGCCACGATCGTCACGCCGATCGTCGAACACGGCTACCGCGCCTACACGGCACAGGATTGCGAGGGACGCCATTGGCAGTTCATGCAAGCCGGCCCCCGAATCGGTCACTGACCCCAGCCACCCCAGTCGTTGAAATGCGGCGGGTGGGGTCGTAGCGTGTTGTTCGGGCCCGGGAAGTGACTTGTCCGAAGAGCCGGTGTTCAGGATGTTGAGCCGGCCACGCTGGACTACGAAGTCGTTCCTGAGTGTCCTCCCGGGCCCACATTCTGTTCAGCTGGCTGCTCGTCGGGCGTCGGCGGTGAGCTTGCCGTTGCCCCGGGGGGCATGATTTGAAGCTGCGACCTTCGGGTTATGAGCGCGCGAGCGCTCGGGTTCGCGATCACTGCAATCGAAGCAGAACTCGACTGAGCTCGATGGCACCTGTCTCGTCCGACGCGACGAACGAGACAGGTGCATTGCACCATGCGTCGGGTCGATGTACTTGTCAGGTGAAGTCGTCGGCCTCGGCACGGGTGCCTGAGTCCTCGCGCAACACCGTGACGAGGACGAAATGGAGGACCGGAACCGAGAAGTAGAGCAGCGAGCTGAGCGTCGTCAAGGCGTCTGCCACGACTATGGCCAAGACGTACACAGCGGTCGGGGCCGTCTACGAATCGAAGTCGTCACTCGAGCCTGCTCGGCGAAGCGACCGTCTCCGACTTCATTCGAGGAGCGTGAGCCATTCGGGGTAGCCCATCGCTCGAGCGGTGCGAGGCTCGAAGGGTTCCGGGCACGGTGCTGCGGCCACCAACGCTTGCCATGACACGAGCAGTGCCTCGCGTCGGGTCTCTGGCGGGCCGAACGCGGCGGACGCGAACGTCCACCAGTGCACGTCGTCGACAGTGACCCCGGCTACCTCGACGTCGCATCCCGGACCGGTCACCTCCAAGACCGAGGAGAACGCGACCTCGGTTCCGTCCAACAAGAACCGTCGTTTCACAACCGACTTGCGGACATCGACCCAGCGTTCATCGTCACCGTGCTCGACGAGAACCTCGGCAGGGCTCCACCGTCTCCACACCTCGAGCGAACCTGCGAGACCGTCGCCGAATTCGATCCGCCCATCGAGTGATTGGCGGACCTTGAGTTCTACCGTTTGCTGGAAGCGGCGCTTCACGCCGACGTCGCCACGACCGTCGAGGAGGTACGCGTCGCTCCGCTCCTCGAGAACACCGGTCGAGCCGGTGAACCAAATGCCGACCTCGGCGGGCAGCGACCCCGGGACGAACCATCGAAGCTCAGTCGTGTCGAGGACCAACGGCGAGTGCGAGCCGGCTCGTCTCACCCCCTCATCCTCGCCGGAACCCGCGCTGCGACGAGCGACGGCCCGAACTCCGCAACTGCCACCACTCGCTCCCAACGGTGTAGTCGAATTCACTCGAGGTCTCCTCCGGGTTCACCGATCCGAGCTGTGCGGTCGCTTCGGCGAACATCTCCGTCACTGACGCAATCATGTCGTTCTCCCACTGAACTACTCGCACTCGATGATCGGTGCGAGCATTCCGAACTCGTGCCCATCCTGTTCTCGGTTCGCCCGACCGCCATCGCCCCCGGCGGGCGATACTGCAGTCCGCCGGGGCTCGTGGCCGAGCGTTCAGGCGTCGAGCAGTTTGGCCTTCTGGGCCGCGAACTCGGCGTCGCTCAACGTGCCGTTGTCACGCAACGTGGCGAGCTTCGCCAACTCGTCGGCCGAACCGGCGGTACCGGCGGTCTGACGCACGTAGGTGTCGAACGCCGCCTGCTGCTGCTGCGCGTCGGCCGCAGCACGCTCTCCCATGGCTGCGCCGTTCGCGATGACGTAGATGAACACTCCGAGGAACGGCAGCAGGATCACGAAGATCGACCAGAGCGCCTTCGCCCAGCCGCCCATGTCCTGGGAACGGAAGATGTCGGCGAACACCCGGAACAGCAGGATCAACCAGGCGACAAACAGAAAGAAGATCATCATGCTCCAGAACAGGCCGAGTAGTGGGTAGTCGTAAGCGATCATGTCGCCCTCCTTGATGTCGTTGGACCCGATCCGAGCGAGATTGCACCCGCACCGGAATGTGTGGCCGCGTGACGCCACAACCGCAACATAAGCCGGTCCTGCGACGGCGGCGTCACACACATCGGATGATGTGAGTCGATGCTGCCGAGGCACTCGAATCACTCCAAGTCGATGACCTCGGGAGCTCGATACCTGTTCATGAATTGGGCGTGGATTCGACGAGGATTCCCAACGCCGACATCGTCCCCCTCGGAGACCTCATCGAACGCCTCCGTCAACTCCCCGACCAACCCAGCCTCCCGCCACCCCGCAACTCGGCCGACAGCTGAACCCGATAGCCGGCGTACTGTCGTGGCTTCGACCTTTGGGAGGCCGCCACGTAATCACGTCGCCAGGTCGTCCCGACACTGGAGTCGATCGACCGTTGAGATCGGTGACGCCGGTCCTCCGACGCGAACCACCTGCCCAAAAAGGGTGCGCGGTCAGGATCAGCCGGTTGACCTGCGGTGCGTAGGTCCCGCTGATGCCGAAATCGAACACCGAGTTCCTGCCGATGACGTGAACATCATCGCTGTTGACATTCCGCGACGGTTCCAGACGTTGCGCATATCTGCTTGACGAGCGACAGGACATTGCCCTTGCGTGACAGCACCCAGACACCGCCCTTGTCGAACGAGATCACATCGGCGACGACGACACCTTCGATCGGGCGGTCGCCGGGTTTGCCAAGGAATACGCAGATCGCACCGAGCAGGACTACGACGAACTCATCGGTGCCGTCGACGACGGCCGGGTGCCGATCGTTCGCGATCTTTGAACAGGTCGTCGACGTCCGGCGCCCCGATGTCGGAGCCCCAGACCTTCGGCAACCTCCCGGCCGTGTCCCACTATCGTGATCGGGACCATGAGCACACGGATCGAGGCGACCGAGGTTCACGAGCGCTTGGCGGCGGCAAAGACCAGCGTTCCGCACCTTCGCTCGGGGATCGTCCGGCGCCAGCGCCTGTCGAGCCGGCTCGCCGCCAGCGCGGATCTCCCGCTGGTCGTCGTGTCGGCGCCGGTCGGATACGGCAAGACGACGCTGCTCGTCGACTGGGTGCAGCACGACGATCGCGCGATCGCGTGGGTGTCGTTGGATCCTGCCGACGACGACGTCGCGACGCTGATGACATCGATCATCGCCGGGGTGAAGCGCGTGCGAGAGCTCGACCCCTCCCTCTCCCGGGACCTGATTTCGCCCGACGTCTCCGTACTCGGCCGAGTCGTGCCGGGGTTGGTGGCCTCGATCGGTGCGGTCGACGAGCCGCTCGTCATCGTGTTGGACCGTCTCGACGAGATCCGATCACTCGACTGCCGTGATGCGCTCCGCCTGCTCCTCGATCTCCTGCCCGAGCAGGTCCAGCTGGTCGTCTCCAGTCGCCGGGAGGTGTGGCTCGCGGGGGGCCTTCGGCGCGTGCGCGGCGAGGTGCTCGAGATCGGCGCGGCCGATCTCGCCTTCGACGCCGTCGAGGCGGCGGAACTCCTCGATCTCCACGGGTTGGCACCGTCACCCGAACGGGTTCGTCAGTCGCTCGAGCGAACGGAGGGATGGCCCGCCGGCCTGGCGCTCCTCCCGCTCACCCACCGCAGCGACTCCGCAACGATCGGTTCCAGCATCGCACTGTCCTCGCCCGACCGGGCCGTCTCCGATTTCATCCGATCGGAGGTCCTGACGGGGCTGTCGCCGGAGATCGATCGCTTTCTCCATCGGACGGCGATCCTGGACGTGCTGAGCGCACCCTTGTGCGACGCTGTCCTCGACTCGACGCAGTCAGCCGCAGTGTTGGAGACGTTGTTGAGTGGCGGCCTGTTCATCCAGCCACTCGACAACAGAGGCGGATGGTACCGCTACCACCCGCTCTTCAGAACCGTGCTCCTCGACGAGGCCAGCAGCCGTTTCGAACCGGACACCGTTCGGGAGCGCCACGTGCGCGCCGCTCGCTGGTGGGCGGCAGCCGGTTCCGTCGAGCACACGATCGAACATGCCCGGGCAGGCGGAGATCTCACCATCGCTGCTGACCTGATGGTCACGGAGGTGCCGCGGGCGTACAACGACGGACGGTCGAGCGCGGTCAGGCGATGGTTGGACGACCTCGGCGAGGAGATGGTCGCACGGAATCCGGAACTGGCCGGACTGGTCGGCTGGCTGGAAGCGTTGACCGGGAATACCGTTGAAGCGCAGCGCTGGGCCGATCGCATCGAGCATCTGACGTCCGAGGGTGACTCAGAGGTCGATTCGTTCGTATCGAGCCGTGTTGCGCTCCGGGCCTTTCTCTGTGCGCACGGAATCGAGCAGATGGAAGCGGACGCGAGATCGGTCGTGACCGATGAGCCGGTCTGGGGCCCATGGCGGCCGGCTTCCCTCGGTTTTCTCGCGGTGGCCCGATGGCTGCAGGACGACGACGACGAGGCGTTCGCACTCTTCTCGGAGAGCATCGAGGTGACGACCAGCGTCGACGGATTCGACGACCCCGAGGCGCGCTATCTCGCCTACCGGGCGGTGCTGTCGATGGATCGTGGCGACTGGGCCAGTGCCGACTGCGACCTCGAACTCGCCGTCTCGGTGGTCGATGGCGCACATCTCTCCGAGTACGCAGTCAACTCGATCGTCGAAGCGGCCCGCGCCCGGCTGTTGCTGCACCGCAACGAGAACGAGACGGGTCGGGCGTCGTTGTTCCGTGCGATGCGTTTGCGGACGTCGGTCACCTGGGTGAACCCGTGGGGTGCGGTGTGGTTGCGTCTCGAGATGGCCGATGCCCACCTGGTGTTGAGTGATCCCGGAGCAGCGAGGACCCTGCTGGCGGAGGTCGAAGGGATCCTGTACCGGCGACCGAAGCTCGGGCGCCTCGGCGCGCGTGCCGACGCGCTCCGACAGACGTTGAGCGAGTGGCCGACCAATCTGCACGGCACCGCACTATCGACCGCGGAACTCCGTTTGTTGCCGTATCTGCAGACGCATCTCTCGCTCAAGGAGATCGGTGAACGGCTGTACGTGTCGAGGAACACGGTGAGCACCCAGACCAACTCGATCTACCGGAAGCTGGCGGTGTCCGGCCGGAGCGAGGCGGTCGACCGGGCCCGGGAGCTGGGCCTGCTGGCGCCGAGCGTGCTCGGCTGACATCGAGGACGCGCCGGTCGACCCAATCGGTGATCGGATCACCCAGGTTGCATGACTGCTGCTGCGCGGGTCGCCGTCATGATGGCGATGTCAGGCACGACACCGAACGAAGGAGCAGGACATGGCAATGGACACATTCATGGCGTACGTCGGCGTGTACTCGAGCGTCGACGACGCCAAGACCGACTACGACGCAGTCCACGACCTCCACACCAAGGACGGGCTGATCGACGCGTACGACGCCGCGATCATCGAGCGCAAGGACAACGGCAAGGTCAAGATCGTCAAGAAGCACGAGACGCCCACACGGGCGGGCGGCTGGGGCGGCGCGGGCATCGGCCTCGCGACCGGCCTCGTCGTCGCGCTGTTCCCGGCGGCCGCGCTCGGAGGCGGACTGCTCGCGGCAACCACCGGTGGCGGTGCGGCCCTCGGTGCAATGGCCGGGCACGCAGCAGCCGGCATGAGCCGCAAGGACCTCAAGGAGCTCGGCGAAAATCTGGATGCCGGCGAGGCCGGTCTCGTCGTGGTCGGCGTGTCCGACATGGGCGCCAAGATCGAGGGCGTCATGACCAAGGCCGACAAGGTCGAGGAGAAGCAACTCCAGGCCGACACCGCCGAAATCCAGAAGGACGCCGAGGCCGGGAGCTGAGGCATGATGGGTGCCGATGGCGGCCAGGCCGGGAACAGAGCGACGTCGGAAACGAGCGCGATCAAACGCTTCGTTCCGATCCTGGTCTGGCTGCCGCAGTACCAGCGGTCATGGCTGACGAAGGACGTGATCGCTGGGTTGTCGGTGTGGGCACTGATGGTGCCCACGTCGCTGGGCTACGCGTCGCTGGCCGGTGTCCCCGTCCAGAATGGGCTCTACGCCGCAGCCTTCGGCATGATCGTCTTTGCACTCTTCACCACGTCGAAGCAGCTGGTGCAGGGCCCGGGTTCGTCGACCGCCCCGGTGCTGGGTGCGGCCGTCGTGTCGATCGGAGCGGCGGGCTCCGAAGACGCGGTGGCGATTGCCGCGGCGATCACGCTCGTCGCGGCCGTCGTGTTCATCGTCATGGCGGTGCTCAAGATGGGGTGGATCGCAGAGTTCCTGTCGGCGGCCGTGCTGACGGGATTCATCTTCGGTGTCGCCATCAACGTGGTGTCGGGCGAGCTGTTCAAGCTCACAGGAACCGAGAAGTCCGGTTCGAACACGTGGCAGAAGCTGTGGGACTGGGCGGCGTCGCTGCCCGATGCGAATCGCACGACGGTCGTGCTCGGCCTCGTCGCGCTGGTGGTGCTGTTCGGCCTGAAGTTCCTGGTGCCGAAGGTTCCGGCCGAGCTCGTGGCGGTGGTCCTGGGCATCGGAGCCACGGTGATCTTCGGGCTCGGCGACCGCGGAGTGGAGTTGATCGCCGACGTCCCACGCGGGCTGTCTCCGCCGTCGATTCCCGATCTCCAACTCGTGACCGACAACTGGGAGACGATCATCGGGGCGGCGGTCGGGCTGGTGCTCATCGGGTTCTCGGTGACGACCGCCGGTGTGCGCGAATACGCGAGCAAGCACAATTATCGCGTCGACGTCAACCAGGAGCTGCTCGCCCAGGGCATGTCGAACGTGTCGTCGAGCGTGTTCCAGGGGTTCTTCAACAACGGCAGCCTCTCGAAGAGCCCGGTCAACGACGGCGCCGGGGCCCGATCACAGGTGTCGAGCCTTGCGCAGGGCGGGTTCGTCATCCTGACCCTGCTCTTCCTCGCCCCGATCTTCTCCAAGCTGCCCGAGGCGGTCCTCGGTGCGATCATCATCGAAGCGGTGACGCTCGGGATGATGGACGTCGGCGAGATGAAGCGACTGGGCCAGGTGAAGCCGTACGAGTTCGTGGCCGCACTCGCCGCGCTGCTCGGTGTGATGACGTTCGGCATCCTCCAAGGCGTCTTCATCGGCGTCGGGATCTCGATGGTCTGGCTCGTTGCCGTGTCCGCATTGCCGTACATTCCGGAGCTGGGTCGCAAGCCGGGGACCGGTGCCTTCTACGACCTCGAACAGCACGACGACTGTGAGACGATCCAAGGCCTGAAGATCCTCCGGTTCGACGGCGGGCTGTTCTTCGTCAATGCCGATGCGCTCGCGGACCGTCTCCGTCAGATCCGGGTCGAGGAACCAACAGGGCTCGACGGGGTGATCCTGAGCATGGAGGGCATCAACTTCATCGACACCGAGGGGGCCGACGTCCTGATCGCGATCGCCCGGGCCGGCATCGACAACGACATCGATCTGCATCTCGCCCGTGTGAAGCCACAGGTGATCGAGGTGCTGGAACGGGACGGCTTCTTCGACCTCGTCGATCGGAGCCACGTCCACGACAACATCGAGGCCGCGGTCGCCATGCATCAGACGCTCCACCCGGGCGCATCCCCTGGCTGACGACGCCGCGGCCATTCACCATCCGATGGTCAAGCGTGCGGCTCGGGAACCTCGACTCGCCGTGACCTGATCAGCGCGACGACGATGGAGGTCGTCAGGTACGCCGTCGCGACTGCGATGACGACCGGTGCGGCCGTGAGTGGACCGAGGCCCACCGCGAGCACAGCGATGAACGTGAGCCCGATCGGTGCCTTGATCGTCGCCCCTGGGACGGCTGCCAGCATGCACCCGACCGCGATCGCGTACGGGATGTCGGGAAACATCAGATGTGCGACGACGCCGGCGGCGCCGCCCACGAAGAGCATCGGCAGCACGTTGCCGCCGATGAAGCCCGTGGCGAGGCTGATCGCCATCGCCAGCATCTTGCCCACGAGCACAGCGACGAGCAGCCAGATGCTGATCGATGCCGACTCGTCGATCACCGTGGTGAGTTGATCGTTACCGGCTCCGATGGTCAACGGGAGTGCGAACGCGATCAGCCCGACGAGCGCTCCACCGACGGCGCCGCGTACATACGGATTCGACAACTTCGCAGCGACCGCCTGGATCAGCTTCACGATGACGACGAACACGATCATGATCGCGCTCGACGCGATGCCGAGACCGGCGCCGACGAGGAGGTGCCAGCTCGCGAAGTCGTCGACGGGAACTGCGAAGCTGTTGAGGAACGTGGTTCCGACCACACCGAAGAACACGGCGAAGGCGACCGTCGCGGCGATCAGTTGCGGCAGGATCGACTCGACGTACCGGTCCTTCGGTGTCGGGGCCAACTCGCTGACGATCAGGGTGCCGAGGCCCGGGGAGGTGAACGCGCCACCGAAGCCGCCCGAGATGCCCATCATCGTCGTGTCGAGACTGGCGGTCTCGTCTCCGGGCCACCGCTTCGAGGCGATCCACGACCCGAGGCCGCCTCCGATCATGACCAGGGCGAAGGACGGTCCGAGGCTGGCGCCCGCGATCGCGGAGACGGCCGAGAGGAGGACCCACGACGGTGCAACCCTGTGGTCGACCGTGCCCGACTCGATCACGGCGACGCCGCCGGGGACGTGGTCGGTGATCTTCAACCAGCTGCGCACCACCGCCGCAACCAGTCCGCCGGCGGCGATGAACGGGATCCACCACCAGTCACCGGACCACGTGTCGATTCGTGGCTCTCCAAAGATCTGATCGGTCAACACGCCGGTGATCCCGAGATAGACGAGCCCGAGCAGGCCGATGACGAGTCCCATCGCCAGGGCGATGGCGAGCAGTTGTCGGTACCAGGGTCGGTCGATGGGGAGCGCTGTCGTCATGTTGGTGCCTCGGGTCTCGTTCGGACGCGACAATCTTGGGCGCGTGCAGGTGACCCCACGCGGGCGGGTCGACACCACTCTCGCAGCTGCCTGCCGATGGGTGATCACCCGAATCGAGCGATTCGCGCACGGGCCGGGTCTGGGAGGATGACCGCATGAGTGACGAGGAGTCCCCGGACGTGGAGGCCGACGGCATCAAGGAACGACAGCGCAGCCCCGATCGGGTGGTTGCGTTGAGTGACGGCGTGTTCGCGATCATCATCACGATCCTGGTGCTCGAAATCGCCGTCCCGGAGGATCTCCCGGAACAGTCGTTGTTGCAGGCGCTCGAAGATCTGCGTCCCACATTCGTCGCCTGGGTGATCAGCTTCATGCTCACGGGAATGTTCTGGGTCGCCCATCGCGACGTCTTCGCCCGCGTCTGGGTCGTCAACCGCGATCTCGTTTGGTTGAACCTGCTCTTCCTGCTCCCGGTGAGCCTGATCCCGTTCGCAGCGTCGGTGCTCGGCAAGTACCCCGACGAACCGGTCGCCATGCACCTGTACGGCGTCGTGCTGATCACGGCCACCCTGATGCGGTTCGCGCTCTACCGGTACGTGGTCAATCGCCCGACGTTGTTGTGGCCCGACATGGCGCCGGATTCGGCTCGCCTCGGGCTCGCCCTCACGGCGTCACCGATCGCGTTGTACGCCGTGGCCATGGTCGTTGCCGATGCGTCCACCGCGCTGAGTGCCGTGCTCTACTTCTCGGTCCCGGTGCTGTACTTCGTCGCCATCACCTTGCTCCGTCGACATCCGAGCACTCGATCCGAGGCCGACGACTTCACCTGAGCCGTCGAGGGGCCGAGCATGGCGGTTCTTGTCGTATCAGGAGCCGACCTTTCAAGCGAGGAAACCACCAGGTACCGATGAGGCGTTCCACCGATTGTTCCTCCGGATCCCGACCGTCGGGACCTGCACCCTGTCGACCACGATCCCGATCTCTGCCCTTGGGTTTCCCAGCACGCGAAGGGAAGGCTGCGGAGTCAGCTGGCGCCGCGCGTCCCATGGCCGCTCACGCACGCCCATCACGAACGACGCAGCCCCCAGCACAACCACTCCAGACCGCTGAACCGCCGACCTTCGGGTCATGAGCCCTCCAGCAGACGCACCATCAGGTCCTGGACCCTTTGGGAGCGGTCGGCACCAATTGCCATGTCGCCGAGTCGGGCCTCGAGCACGGCTCGGTCGACGAGGCCGCGACTCGCCACTGCTGCACAGAACTCGACGTCCTTGGGTCGGAAGGCGACCGCCTTGGACAGCCAGAGGTCGTGCACTTCGAGACACCAGGCCACGACCCCGTTCGTCGCAGGTGACTCGTAGCGGACCAGCCGATCGCGCCATCCATCGGGAAGGACGGCGGTCGCCTCGGACACGCCCTGCGCGTAGTAGCCGAAGCTCTGGTGAAACACTGAGGCCTCACCGATCGAGCCGTCGATGAGGTCGGCCTTGCTGCTGTCCGGATCTTCCAGGGCGGCCACGTCGACTTCGACCGACCGCTCGGCCTCGGGCGGCAGGGGCTGAGGCGACGCGGCATGCAACGCCTGACTCCCGATCACGAGGATCTCGTCCTCACCGAGCACCGCACCGGCTGCTCGCACGGCATGATCGAAGTCGGCTCGCTTCACGCCGCGTGCCGAAACGAGCGATAGACCTCAGCCCGCTGCCGTGCGTCGAGCACACCGGCGAACGGAGTCAGCTGACGGAGCTCACGGCCGTGGTTGCTCGGATCCAGGATTCGGGAAGCGCCATCGTTCACCGGCATGGCGAGGATGTGTGCCCATTCGTCGAGGAGCGAAGCTGCGTTCGGGTTGGCTTGCCGCATCCGCGCGATGTTGGCGCGACCGAGATCGGCAACTCGTGTTGGATCCCGACGAAGCTCTGTCACGATCGCCCCATGAAGGGCCATGCTTCGGGCCTCCTCCCGAGTCATCGGCGACCCGACGAACGCGTAGCAGGCGAGACCCGCTCCCTCGGCGATCGATGAGATCGTTCGCCAGGTCGGGCTCTTCGACCCCGACTCGTACGCGGCGATCGTCGGCTGCGAGGTGCCGGCTGCGACCGCGAGACGTCGCTGCGTCCACCCGACCACGGTGCGAAGGGCAAGAATCGGATTCATCTCACTATCATATCTGTTCAGATATCGACTGTCCGATGGTCACCGGACCGAGGTGGTGACCGACGTCTGGGCCACGGTGAGGACCGCGCCGAGGATCATCCCCAACGCCGCGCAGCACACGCCATCCGGCTACGCGATCACCCGTCGTGCGCTGGTGCACCCAGCACAACGTCGTCCGGGACCACGAACTCATTCACGTTGCAGCGCGCGTCTGTCGATGACGAGCACCCGATCACCCAACCGGTTTCGAACCCGCGGCCGCTGAGCCAACCGCTCACGTGTGCTTCGGCGGCTTGACGTCGACGCTGCCCAGGATGACGATGCCGCGCAAGTGGATCGTCGGGCCCTCGCCACCCGTCACCTTGACGTTGCGCGAACCGAACAAGCTGAAGCCGCTGAGATCGATGTTGGTGCCTTCGTCGGCGATGATGTTGACGCTGCCGAGGATCGCCGCTGCTGTCAGGCGTGGGTTGGAACCGGGCTCGACCCCGGTGAGGTCGAAGTCGGCGCTGCCCAACAAAGCGATCGTGGTCTCCTTGGTCCACCCCTTGGGGAGCACCCGATTTCCAGAGCTGCCGAACACGACGATGTTCATTGTTCGCTCCTTTCGAATGGACGAGTCGATCCATCAAACGGTTCGACGCCCATCATCCGTCGGGCGGCAACGGGCTCGCCAGGGCCCAATGACCTCGTCTCCACTCCGGAGGCACCCGACGACGATGCTTGTTGTCTCATCTGCTCTCAGCGAGCGTTGGCCCGAGGCGTACGACTGGCGCGAAGCTCGTGCTGCGTTCAGCCCCCGAGCCGGACCAGATCGGCGGCAACATCGGCCGCCCGGTTGACGACGTCCAGGTGATTCCCCACGTCCTCGAGGACCGACCAGCCAAGCGAACGCGCTCGGTCGGATTCGTCCCGCATGTCCTCGCTCAAGAGGAGGTTTCCACATTGCCAGTCGCACCAACCGGCCGTGACCGGCAGTCCGTCCTCGACCAGCGTCATCGGAAGCTCGGGTAGCTCGGCTTCGACTCGGGCTCGCCTCTCACTGTCGGGGATCAGCGGTTCCAGCCCACCCTCACCCCATAGGAACCCCGGCGGCAAGACGCCCTCGACGGCCAGTGGCCGAAGGAGATCGACGACAACCGGGTTGAGTCTTGCGTCTCCCGCACATTCGGGGATGACGGCATCGACGAAGACCAGACGCGGGCGCGCACCCGACGACCACGAGTTCGCGATCGCCGGCAAGAACACGCCCGCACCGCTGTGACCGGCGACAACGTTCGTGTCGGTCGGGCACGCGGCGACAGCCTCCCTCACCACCGCCGCCAGCCGTCCTGACAGTGCCGCCCGTCGCAGGTCCGGCACGACGACGTCGTGTCCAGCCGAAGTCAACACCTCAGCTACCCATCGCCACGTCGCCGGGCCTGCTACCGGACTGTGAATGAGGACGAACTTCACGCCGGCCATTGTGCCCGAAACGACGCGTTCACCGCTTCCGCGCAGGAAGGCAGCCGTCGTCTTCGGACGGTCGCGGCCCCACTTCCAGTTCTCGAAACCAGAGCGTCCCCTCAGCCGGACTTGCACCGCGAGAGCCCCTGGACGGGCAAGGCCGTACTGAGGGACATCAAGGGCGGTCTCTCGCGGGCGACGGTCTACCTGACCGAGGAACGATTGGTGGTGCGCGGGCGATGGTTGGGCTCCACGATCGCCCACAGCTCGCCGGATGTGAACTGGCTCTGTGCCTCCCGCGTGCCCGGGGTCAGCAGTCCACCGCTCGCCATGACCTTGATCACGTCGACGCCGCGCTCGGCATGGGCTCGCACAGCACGACGCACGGCGTCGGTGCCTCGTTCGGTCGTGCCGCCCAGGTAGTGGCAGTGTCCGCCCGGCGTGGTGAGCGGGGGGCCGGCGCACACGATGGTGGGAAGCCCGGACCTGTCCCGCATCGCGAGCGTCAGATAGTCCCGGTCGCCGAGGTCGCGCACCGTCGTGACGCCCCCCAGCGCAGCCGTCCGCGCCGCCGACACGATGGCGTCGCGGGCGGCATCGTCGTCCCTCGCGTCGAGCGCGCCGACCGGGTCGGCGGAGGCGTCGAGGACGAGGTGGACGTGGGTGTCGACGAGCCCGGGCAGGAGCGTGGCTCCTTCCAGGTCGATGACCTCGACATCGTCGGGAGGATCGACCCTCGATACTCGCGACCGAGAACGCTCATCGGGACCTCGACCCGAAGGTCAGCCAGCGGTTCGCAGTGATCTCGGCCGTTCGAATCGCGAATCCCCAGCGTGTGGGCTTCCGGCGCCGCAGCACGAGGCACCGGATCACCGGTCCAGCGGGACAAACCTCGGCTCGATCTGTTCTCGTTTGTTCGCGCTGTTTTCGCGAAGCAACGGAAAGAGGCCCCTCCCGATGTCTCGAAAAGGGCCTCTGACCTGGTATTTCGTTGGTGGCGGGGGCAGGATTTGAACCTGCGACCTTCGGGTTATGAGTTCGTCGAAAGGCAGTTCCGGCTGGTGTCGTCCTGTGCCGGATTCGTTGGTATAGCAACGTTCTCTCCGGCTTCCCGTGCCGACGAGACCCTGTGGATAACACCCTCTGACGGACCGTCCGTTAGAAGATCCGTTAGAAGTCGTGCCTGTGGACAGCACTTGTTTGCGTCAAACAAGTCGGCGATCCGGTCAAGTCGACGACGAGCCGCTCTGGTCGTCGTCATCATCGTCGTCCGGGTAGTAGACGACCTCGCCGGTGCGGGCCGCTGTGAGCGTGTCGCGGATCATCCGGTTCCAGTCGTGCCACCAGAACTTCCTGCCGTCGTCGAGCTCGCCGCCCCAACCCCGTAGGGTCCCGGAGACGGCGGTCTCGATCCGTTCCCAACTCGGCAGTGGATCCTTGGCAGTGCTCATGGCAGCAACGGTAGGTGGCCTCGCCTTCCCGTCCGGGCGAATATCGAACTCGAATCGGGCTCGCGTCGGCTCGCTGCTCGCCTGCTGCGAGAGCCCGAGTGCGCGATCAGGAAGCGCGGGCGACGAGCTTGAGGTCGGCGTCGAGCGCGTCGGCGATTCGCTGCAGGACTCTTGTGGTTGGGCTGGTCGAGCCTCGCTCGATGCGACTGATGTCGCCCTGGTCCATGCCGCATCGCTCGGCGAGCTGCGATTGCGTCAAGCCGTGGCTTTCGCGGAGTTCGACGACCTGCATCGCGATTCCATACGCCTGCTCGAACGCCTCGGCCTGCCGTAGCGCGTCAACGCCGAACCTCTCGCGGCGCTTGCCGGCGACTTCCGCGTAGCTCTTTCTCATCCCGATCCCCATTCGAGGAGTATGGGGAATTCCCCATGCTCTTGAAGGCTAGAGCTTCGAATTGAGGTCAGCCTCCGACAAGGACGTCGCCTACTTACTCTCAAGAGTTTAGAGTATGAGCATGTCGACTGTCGCCGCCGAACAAGCGCTCGCTCTACCGGTCGACGAGCGCGGTGCTGCGCTCCTTCTGCTCCCGGAGGATCAGTGGTTCGACCGGAAGAGCCCGCGAATCGCCGCGAGGGATCTCGCCGACACCGTGATCGGGTTCGCCAACGCCGAGGGCGGCACGATCGTGATCGGTCTCTCGAACGGCAAGGTGGAGGGCGTCGCCGCCGCCAAGGCCAATCGGCTCGCGGAGTGGCAGCAAGCCGCGCTCGACTTCTCGACGCCCACGGTGCCGTGCAAGACGAGGATCGTCGACTGCCTCAACGACCGGGGCAACCCGGACGAACTCGTGGTGGTCGACGTCGAGACCAGCGACCGAGTGCACTCGAACAAGAAGGACGAAGTGTTCCTCCGCGTCGGCGACGAGACCCGGCGCTTGACGTTCGCTCAGCGCCAGGAACTCCTCTACGACAAGGGCCAGTCGAGCTTCGAAAGCGAGGTGGTGAAAGGAGCGACGCACGCAGATCTGGATCGCGCACTACTCGAGTCGTATGCCAAGGCAGTCAAGCACCCCGACCCCGAGCGCCTGCTCGTTGCGAGAGGTTTGGCCAATCCGAGCGGTGAGCTCTCCGCGGCAGCGGTGCTCCTTTTCGCCGCCGATCCGCAGCGTTGGTTTCCCGAGGCGAGCGTGCGGATCCTGCGTTATCGCGGTACTGAGCGCGGCACCGGTGCTCGGCAGCAACTCCTGCATGACCGCCGTGTTGACGGACCGATCCCACGCCAGCTCCAAGAAGCTCGCACCGAGATCCTCGCCCAGCTTCCGACCCGCAGAGCGCTCGGCCGCAGCGGACGGTTCGAGGACATCGGACTCATCCCCCAGGACGCATGGCTTGAGGCCATCGTCAACGCCGTGGTTCACCGCTCCTACAGCGTGAGCGGTGACCACATACGGGTCGAGGTCTTCGACGACCGGGTCGAGGTGGAGAGCCCCGGCAGGTTCCCGGGCATCGTCGACATCTCGGACCCGCTTCATATCACGCGCTTCGCTCGCAACCCGAGGATCGCCCGGGTCTCTGCTGATCTCGCCTTCGGTCAGGAACTCGGCGAGGGGGTGCGGCGCATGTTCGAGGAGATGCGCCTCGCCGGTCTCGCCGACCCCGAGTACCAACAAACATCCGGCAGTGTCCGACTCACCCTCCCTTCCACGGCAGTGGATCGAGAACTGGAATCCCGACTCCCCGCTGGGTCCCGTGACCTCGTCCGGTTCATCAGGGAGGGCGGCAGAGTCAGCACTGGCGAGCTGGTCGAAGCCGCTGGACGCTCGCGGCCGGTCGTGATCCGCCAGCTCAAGGCTTTGCGAGAGGCTGGTGTCGTCACCTGGGTCGGCAACAGTCCGAAGGATCCGCGGGCGTACTGGACGCTGCACGCCGAATGACATCCATGTCACTAAACATGCTCTCAACCGCCGCGACCTGCGGATTCACCGCAACTCGCACCTACTCTAAACGGCGATGAGAGTGGAAGGGATCTGCGGCGGCCCCTTGCGCGGGACCGAAGTCCTCACCTCAGGACCCGAGCGTCGTCGGGATCGGGGATCATCGCTCAGTCGTTCTCCGCTGGCGGCACGGGTCCACAGCACTTCTTGTACTTGCGGCCCGATCCACACCAGCACGTGTCGTTGCGGTCCGGCGGCCAGGCGATGGCTCGGCCGGTGCGGGCGACCTCGGCGGCGAGGTGGGAGCGGCCTTCGCCGGTGCCCGCCTGGTCGCCTTCAGCATCGATCAACTCATCCACACTGAGCGGCGAGATCGACAACAGCTGCCCGGTCTGGTGGCGGGCCAGCCACTTCATCCGGGCCTCGATACGACGGCTGTAGGAGTCGTGCGGCGCCGGGAAGTCCTCGGTCAGGTTCGGCCACCGTTGGACCGCTGTGGCCCACTCGTTGGCCGGGAACCACGCCAACGACAGCGCCACCTTCCCCGGCTCCTCGCGTCGCAGCGGCCCAACGGGTGCGCGAGCCGACAGCGACGGCCTGTCGGGGTCGAAGCCGCAGTGCCCGCAGCGGCGCTTCGGCTCGTCGAGCGGCGACGGCTTGCCTGACGCGCTCGGCCGGTATGGCGGGCGCACCCAGTCCCGCTGGAACGCCTCCACCCGAGCGACCAGCTCGGCATCGTGGACTTCGCCGACCCGGTCCCAACAGTCGCGGGTCAGGTCGAGGAGCTGGCCAATCACCTGGTCGGGGTCGCCGGTCTCGATGGCGACCCCGATGCCGTCGAGCAGCCAGCGCAGCGCCTCGTGGTCGTCGACTCGGCTGTAGGCCCAGCCGGCCGAGTTGTAGAGCCAAACGTCGTCGGGATCGCGGCGACGCAGCTCAGCGAACAGGGCGTCGGCTTCGGCCCGGCGCCCGGCCTCGACGAGACACTCGGCGATGTCGGCCTTGGGGTCGGGAGTCGACCGGTAGCCGGCACCGATCGCGTCCCGCTTGGCTTGGATCGCCTCGTCGTAACGGCCGAGGCGACGCAGGACCTGGTGGATCTCGTCGAGCACCTCGTGGTCGACGATCTGATGGTGTGCACACGGATGATCGAGCAGCGCCCAGTAGGCATCCAACTCGGCTTCGCCATCGCGTGCCTTGCGGGCTGCGTCGACCCGGTCCCACAGCTCGCGGATCTGCTCGCTCGACTGGTCGTAGGCGATCCGCGGCGCCACGACCGCCCCTACCGGACCCGGCGGAGACGCTTGGTCACCGCCATCTGATCGAACGCATCAGCGTCGAAGCCGGCGCGGGCCCACTCCCGCAGGTGCTCATGCTCAGGGTGAGCTGGATCAGCCAGCGCCACACGGAAGTCCTTGTAGCCACCGACGCCGCCACAGTCCTCCGGTGGGCACGCCCGGTCCCCCGCCGTGCACATCGGGTAGCGGGCATCGGGCGACGGTTCCTCGATGGCCTCGACAGCCACGTCGTGTTGCCAGTTGTCGCCGAAGTCGTAGGCCCACCGCATCTGCCCCCCGACCCGCGGCAATAGCTGCTTGAGCGTGATGCGCCGCTCGTCGATCACGTCGTCATCGTCTTCGTCGGGCTGGCCGATGCGCAGGTCGGCGATCTCGAACATGTGCAGGTGGTAGCCCTCCCACCCCATCACCGCTTCGAGTAGCCGGTTGAGTTTCGGCAGCTTGGTCTCCGACGGCACCACGAACCGCCGCCACACCGTCGGCTCCACACGGAACAACTCGATCCGCAGCGTGTGCACGCTGGGGCCCCCGAAGTACGGGCGTGGCGTGATCGGGTCGAAGCCGGTGTCGGGCATTCGGCGTCAGCTGGCTTCGTAGCTCGCCACGAGCAGGGACTTGGCTCGTTCGAGGTCATCAGGGGATGTCAACGTCACTTCCAGGTCGCCGGTCCCGAAGTGTCCGATCTTCCGGACGTCACGGGTGAAGCCCGCCTCCAGCGTGATGCTGTCGGGATCGACCTTGACGTAGACCAGCAGCTTCTTCGACTGAGGGTGCACCTCGACGCACGCGAAGTTCTTGATCCGTCGAAAGGCGACGTAGAGCTGCGTGACCTTCTTGGTCACGTCGTCGCCGAGCGCCACAACGAAATCCTCGACGGCCTGGTAGAGATCCTTCAGGTCCGCGGGAGACTGTGCGAGGTAATCGCTAACGGTCTTCGACTTGGGCTTCGGTGAGCCCGGCGTGTCCTCGGCCGGGGTGCCGGTGACGGAATTGACCAGCTCGAGAACCATGAACTCGTCGCCGTACTTCCGGTATCGGATGAGCTCGATCGTGCGGTTGATCTGAGCCACCGCGTGTTCGTCGTACTTGGTGAAGTCGCCTGCGATGCAGATGAGTCGGGGCGAGGACCAATCGATCTTGTCCTCGACGTCGGCACCGAGCCGCCTTCATGGCGAGCAGGGTGAACTCGGCTCGATGGTCGAGGAGCCAGTCCAGGTAGAAGAGACCCTGGTTGATGACGTTCTCGTTCATCGATCGCTTGTACTCGATGATCACCGGCGAGTTGTTCTCGTCGATCCCGAGCGAGTCGATGCGCCCACCGTGGGTCTTGCCGGTCGAATACTCCGACGCGAGAAACCGGACCCCGAGGAACGCCTCCAGATGACGCTCCATCAGCGCCTGGAGGCTCTTCTCCAACCCGACCGACGTGCCAACCAGCTCGCGACACGTCATCACCCCCGATGCGGAAGAGCTTGATGTCACTCATCGGTCACCTCCAGGTCGTCGATATCCACGCCGACGCCTTCGAGGCTCTCGGCAAGTGCCTTGAACTCCTCCAGCGCGGCTTCGAGATCCTCGACGATCTCGGCGGCGATCACGCCCGGAGGCGGGAGGTTGTCGGTGTCTTCGAGGCTCTCGTCGCGGAGCCAGAAGACGTCGAGGCTGACCTTGTCGCGCTCGATCAGCTCGTCGTAGGCGTACTGCTTGAACCGCTCCGACTCGACGCGCTTGTGCCGGCTGTCCGGCCCGGTAGCACTCGACGAACTCGTCGAGGTCGGCTCGGGTGATCGGGTTCTGCTTGAGGGTGAAGTGCTGGTTCGTGCGCAGGTCGTAGATCCACAAGTCTCGGGTCCACGGGCGCTCGGCGCCCGGCCTGTCGCTCGAAGAACACCACGTTGGCCTTGACGCCCTGGGCGTAGAAGATCCCGGTCGGGAGCCGTAGGACGGTGTGGACGTCGCAGTCATGCAGAAGCCTGCCGTCGGATGGTCTCACCTGCTCCAGCCTCGAACAGCACGTTGTCGGGCACGACGACCGCTGCGCGTGCCGCCGACCTTGAGAAGGCCGACGATGTGCTGGACGAAGTTGAGCTGCTTGTTGCGGGTCGTGGTCCAGAAGTTCTCGCCGCTCGTAGCTGTCCGACGACGACCGTCCCGAAGGGCGGGTTCGACAGCACCATGTCGAACCGCACGCCAGGGTCGTCTCGCAAGCGCGTCGTCGACGTGGACGGGCGAGTCGGACTCAGGGCTCTCGATGCCGTGCAGCAGCATGTTCATGGCGCACAGCCGCGCCGGAAGCTCGGCGATCTCCCAGCCGGTGAACGCCCCTGAGCGGAGGTGTTCGCGCTGGTCGGGGTCGAGCGGCGAGAAGCGCTCCACGATCGACTCGTACGCGCCAAGGAAGAACCCGCCGGTGCCGCAAGCCGGGTCGCAGATCCGATCGGACGGCTCGGGCTGCATCACATCGACAATCGCTGAGATCAGCGCTCGGGGCGTGAAGTACTGGCCCGCTCCCCTGGCGCCCTCACGGGCGGTCTTCTCGATCAGACCCTCGTAGGCGTCGCCCTTCAGGTCTGCGTCGAGGCTCAGCCACTCATGGTCGTCGATGAAGTCCTTGATGAGCAGCTCGAGCTTGGCCGGGTCCTGGACCTTGTTCCGAGCCTTGCGGAACACCACGCCGAGCATGTCGTCGCCTGCGCCGAGATCGGTGAGGGTCTTGTTGTAGTGGACCTCAAGGTCCGCCCCCGACCGGCTCGAGAAGCGACGGCCAGTCGAGCCCCTCGGGCACGACCCGCTCCTCGCCGAGCAGCGCGTACTGCTCGTCGGCCATCTTCAGGAACAGCAGGTATGTGAGCTGCTCCAGGTAGTCGCCGTACGACAGTCCGTCGTCGCGGAGGACGTCGCAGAAGTCCCAGAGCTTCTGGACCAGTTCCTTCGGGTCAGAGCTCATACGGTGGCGACCTCCTGCCGCTGTGATCCCTCGGTGAACCCGGTCGCGCGATCGAGCTGGATGCCCGCCGCTTGGGTCGGGTGTGCCCGTCGAGCTGACCGGAAAATGCCGCTGAGAGGATCGCTCGTCGCAATGAAGCTGAGTGCGTGCGGCCCGTCTGGAGGGTGGCCTGGATCCGTCGGTGATGATCCTCAAGGCGGAGAAACCGATCGACGAGCTGCCTCTGGTCTGAGAGCGGCGGGAGCGGGATCTCCAAAGGCCTGATCTTCGCGAGCGACAGGTTGTATTGACCTGCAGAGGACGCTGCCTGCGCCTCGATCTCATGCCGCGACCGCGGGGACTCGAGCATCATGCACGAACTCCGGGAGAACCCGACCAGGATCGAACCGGAGTCGGATCAGATAGGAAGCGAAAGCGAGCGCGAGGCCGGGTGATCGCACCACAGCGGTCCGTCCAATCAGACTTCGGCTCCCGTTTGTCCGGACCACAAGTACATCGCCGTCATCGACGTAGGCTGTCTCGCCAACGTCCTCGTCGCGCCCCGCGTGCTTGAGATCCTCGATGGAGACCTTGCGCTCGGATGTTGGGGATCCGTAGCACCGCCGGACCGGCTGCGCCATAGGCGCACTTCGCCGATGTCCCGTAGTTCGCGGTAAGAAGCACGTCTCCAACGGCGATACGACATCCGCCAGAGCCGACTCGCCAAGAGCAGCCCCTGTGAGCACCTGGAGACGACGATCAGCATCGTTTAGCGATGCCTCAGCTGCGTTGAGGCGGGAGAGGTGCTCTTCGATGGCGGTCGCGATCCGCTCCTGCTCCTTGACGGGTGGGATCGGCACAGCAAGTTGTCGCAGGTCACGCTGTGGGAGGTGATTGATCGTGCTGCCCGACGTGTGACCGGCGAAACGTCCCGTCTCAGCTGCCCAGCGCAGGAAGTACTCGAGCCATTTGCCACGAACTCCGCTTCGTGGACGGACTCTGTGAAGGGCCTTCTGGAAGTGCATCTCGCCGGCAGGCCGGGTCCACATCGCGCATCGACCAACCTCGCCACCCTCGCACGACAAGGAGATCGCCAGTTTGGAGGTCGTACTTGACGGTCTCGTCATTGGTGAAGTCCATCTCGGCGACGTCGTCGAGATCAAACCGGTGCCACTGGACGTTCTGATTCCTCAGATACGGGCGAGAACCCACACCGGTCCTCGACTTGTTGGACAACATCTTGCCGAGCTGCGTGTCGGCAGCGTCACCGAATGACACCCACTCCCACCCGGCCGGCAGATCTAGGTTCATGCAGCGAGCGCCTGTGTCAGTTCGCCGGAGGAGGGGGTTGAGGTCGTCGCCGAAGAGTTGGCGGGCACGGCCGAGGCCGCCGTGTTCGCTGAACGGCGCTTCGGTGAGGTCTCGGGGGGCGATGGTGAGGCTGGCGGCGAGGTGGTCCTTGACCATGCGGAGGTAGGTGAGCTGGTCGTCGGTGAAGGTCCGGCCGGCGTTGTCTTGCTGGAGGAGCCAGGCATCGAAGCGCTCGTTGACGAGGTCGGGGTAGGCGACGAGCTCGTCGGTGTTGCCGAGGGCGTAGCGGACGAGGCTGACGAGGTCGGTGTTGACGCGGTGGCCTGACCCTCGGACCTTGCTGGCGTCGAGGGCCTCGTATGCCTGCCAGAGAAGGTCGGGGGTCCAGCTGCGAGGAGGCCGCTCGATGGCGTTGGCCAGCTCTCGGATGTCGGCGAACGTGAGGCCGCCGCCGTACGGCTGGTTGTAGAGGATCTGGAGGGCCGTGATCTCGTCCTTGTGGTCGTCGATGAACTCACGGAACGAGTCGATGGTGGTTCGGGCTCGGTCGGTGGCGTCTGTCGAGAAGTCGCCGGAGATGGCCCGATCCTTCGACATGACGTCGATGACCTGTTCGTAGCTCCGCCGAACCTCGACAAGCTTCTCCCTCAACTCAGCGTTCCCGGCCATGGGTTCGACGGCTGCCTCGACCAGCGACTTGCGGGCGGCCGCGATCTGCTCGGGTGTCGGGTCGGTCGAACCGGTCGCGGTCTGCGCCGCTGCGATGTGGTGGTCCGGGTCGAGCGCGTCGACGAGACGGTGGGAGATCTCCGCCAAGCTGAGGCCGGCCACCTGCTCGATCTCGGCTCGCTCCGGCTGGCTGATGCGTTTGTCCAATCGAGCCAGCCGGGAAGCGACAGAGGACACGACTTCCTCATCGGTGTTGCCGAGCCCGATCTGGTTGAGGAGCTTGTCGAATCCGACACCGTGCTTGCGTTCGAGCGGGACCGTGTCCTGGAGCTTGGTCTCCGTGACGCCCACCGCGTCGACGAGCACGAAGTGGTCCTTGGCGGTGGCGTCAGGTGTGACGATGCGGAGGTCGTCGTCGTCGATGATGCGCACGCCTCGGCCCTTCATCTGCTCGAAGAAGTTGCGGCTCTTCACCATCCGCATGAAGACCACACACTCGAGGGGCTTGACATCGGTGCCGGTCGCGATCATGTCGACGGTCACCGCGATCCGGGTGTCGTATCCGGTTGCGGAACTGTTGCAGCAGTTCGTCGGGCTTGTGGCCCGACTCGGCCGCCTTGTAGGTGATCTTCACCGCTCCCATGTTCGACAGACCGAACTCCTCGCGGACGATCTGGACGACGTCGTCGGCGTGGCTGTCGTCCTTGGCGAAGATCAGGGTCTTGGGGATGTGCTCTAGTCGACCGTTGGGCAGCGTGTTGCGGTCGGGGAACATGACCGGCATCGAGTCCCGCAAGGTCCGGATGATGGTCCGGATCTGATCCCTGGACACGACCTTGCGATCGAGGTCCTTCGAGTCGTAGTCGAGGTCCTGGTCGATTCGGTCGAAGCGTTGTTCTCGGGTCTCGCGGTCGCGGAACTCGGTGACCATCCCGGCTTGGACGCTGCTTCCCCGTTCGCTGATCTCGGTGCGGATTCGGAACACGTCGAAGTCGACGTTCACCCGGTCGGCGACGGCCTGCTCGTGGCCGTACTCCATGACCAGGTTCTGGTCGAAGAAGCCGAACGTCTGCTTGCCCGGGGTGGCGGTCAGGCCGATGAGGAAGGCGTCGAAGTACTCGAGGACCTGGCGCCACACTCCGTAGATCGAGCGGTGACACTCGTCGACGATGATCACGTCGATAGGACTCGATCGGCACCGCCGGGTTGTAGGCGACCTCGACCGGGGCGCTCGGGGGTCATGTCGAAGCTCGAATGTTCGTCGAGACCTTCGTCCAGTTCCTCGCCTCGCAGATCGAGTAGAGGCGCTGGATGGTGGAGATGTGAACCTTGGTGGCGGACTCGTCGGTCATGTCGAGCCCTGATGACGTGAGGCGGCGGGCGTTGTAGAGCTCGGTGAACTTGCGGCCGTCGTCCGGCGTGTTAAATCCCTGAAACTCCTTGAGCGTCTGCTTGCCCAGGTTCCCTCGGTCGACCAGGAACAGGATCCGTTTGGCGCCGGCATGCCGGAGGAGCCGGTAGGAGATGTTGGCCGCCGTGAACGTCTTCCCTGAACCCGTCGCCATCTGGATCAGTGCTCGGGGCCGGTTCTCCTTCAGCGATGTCTCTAGGTTGCGGATCGCTTCGGCCTGAGCGGGCCACAGTCCGACGGGATCTAGCTCCGGCAAGAGCTGGAGTCCCGACCGAAGAGTGGCCAATCCATGGACATCGATGTAGTCATCGACCCAACGAGCGATGGTCTCAGGCCGATGAAAGGTGAAGACCCGCCGCGACGTCGCCTCAGGATCGAGGCCGCACGTTAAGCGCGTCTCAGCTCCCGTGGACTCGTAGCCGATCGGTAGAAACCCGAACACGGTGAACGCTGGCAGCTCGTCTGGGAACGAACCCTGATACTTGTGCGTCTGCCACTCGACGCCCGTGAGCGTCGTCCCGAGCTTCTTGGCCTCGATGACGCCGACGGCCTGGCGGTCTACGAACAGCACGTAGTCGGCGGGCCCCGCCGCGGTCGGCACTTCGCGAACAGCCACGCCCCGGGCAGCCGCGATGGCGGCGTGCTTGTGGTCCTGTACCACCCATCCGCACGCGGCGAGCTGGGCATCGATGTCGATGCGTGCCCGCTGCTCGGGTGCGAGGTAGTCGAAGGCTTCGTCGGCCATAGGTACTTCCATTCTGGGCCAGATCGGCGGAATCGACCGGTTCTTGGGGTCCAAGGGTCGCCCGCACGGCGAAGGCGAGGACACGGAGCGAAGCGGAGTCCCCGGCGCCGGGGCTTGATGCCGTACCAGTAGACACACTGGACTTCGCCCCGCCCCAGGGCGGGGCCTGGTCGCCAGCTCTTGGCCCGACATCTAGACCATCGAAACCTCGTGCCGACGGCCGATGACCTGGATCTCAGCGGTGCTTTCCCGGCGGGGCCTGGGGTAGCCGTACTCAAGCCCCTGGAGACGATCAAGACTCAGGTGTCCGGCCTCCGCGACCTCGACCCAGAACCGTGCCAACGCCTCGAGCGAAGGCGCAACCGAACGCCACACCGGGATGGTCATGAAGGTCAGGTCAATCCAGACCACTCGGCCGGCCCCTGGGCCGTCGAGTTCGACCGCGAACTCGCCGTCCGCAACGACGACGTAATCGCCTCGGGGAATGTCCCCGATCTCATCCGGCTGAACGAACTCAGTGAGCGCTTCGCTCCACGACTCTCTCGTGACGGCCGTGTTCTCGGCGAACTGGTACACCGGGAAGAACTCCTCATTGAGGACGCTCACACCGCCGTTGGTCACCGACCAGAGTTCTCGAATGTCCTCGGGCAGGGCATGGCCCAGCGCTCGCTCGGCAGCAGAAAACTCATCGTCAGTGGCCGGCGGGTTCAACGGTGGCAACCGGAGCTCGGACCCGGTCTCGAGCGCAACTCGGAACCGCTCGACCAACTCGGCGAAATCAGCCATCTCGCACCCCGTCACAAAGGTACTTCGTACGAAGGGCGACGCCGGCCGGCGAGATGAGGTCTTCCAGCAACCGGTAGTTGGGAACGGTACTCAGCGGGTACGGCTCGGGCCCGTCACGATCGGGTTGGCAGCGCAAGTAGGGGGACCCGGGCCGTCGGGGCCCGGCTCTGGCGCGGCTGGTTGCCTTCATCGGTCGATTCCCAGTGCCGGTACCTCTCGTTCAGGTACCTGCTGGCGCTGGTGCATGAGTGCCTCCTCGAGGCTGCGCTGGTCCTGGCTGGTGAGCGCTCGGCTGAACGTGAAGCCACTCCGGAGCTTCGTGCCCTTTGCGGGTCCAAGGCCGTCGGTGAGCCCATAGGCGGTCTGGTGTTGGTCGAGGCGCCCGGCGGCACGGTCCCAGGCTCGTGATGGGTCGCCGCCCGGTGGGCGGGTACCGAGGGTGTCGGTGATGCGGGAGGGTGGGTCGCGGCGGATCTGGCGGGTGCGGATGCGGCGGTCGTCGTCGAGTCGGGCGTTCACCTCGGCCTGCTGGGTCTCAAGGGCCGGGCGGCGCCGCTCCCACTGCTCGGCCCAATGCCAGCGGCGGTCGATCTCGTCGAGCTTGGCGGTGAGCGTCTCGACAGTGGCGGCATGGTCGCGGATCTGGTCCGGCAGGGACTCGATGGCCTGCTGTGCGTTGCGAATCTCGACCTCGTGGCCCTTGCGGCGAAACGGCCGGTCGTGCTGGGTGATGAGGTCGCGTGCGGCTCGGAGTCGGGCGGTGGAGGCGTCGAGCCGAGGGTGCCGGTGAGCTGGGCTTGATGGTCGAGCAGGGCGCGGAGCTCGTCGGGTGGGAGGGTGCCGGGTCGGTGGCGGTTGTGGCCGGCGAGTTCGGCTTGGCGGGCGAGGGCGGGTCGGTCGATCCAGCTGCGGGCGATGGCGTCGGCGAACAGGTCGAGGGCGGTGTCTTCGCCCGGGGTGACGATGTAGGCGTCGTTGTGGTGTCGGCCTCGGGTCATGGGGACGCAGACGCTGCGGACGTCGGCCGGGCCGTCGAGGAGGAGGATGGATCGGTCGACGGTGCGGCCTTGGGTGGCGTGGCTGGTCTGGGCGTAGGCCAGCTCGACGTGTGACTGGATGTAGTCGGTGGGGAGTCGGACGGTCCCGGATCGTCCGTGGACGGTGAGCTCCCCGTTGCGGTGGACGGCGTCGATGATCCAGTGGTCACGGTTGCGGATCGTCAGGCCGCGGTCGGTGTGGAGGCGGCGGTGGTTGCGCCGGGTGACGATCTCGTCACCGGCGTGAAGGTGGCAGGGACCGATCTCGAGCCGACGGCCCTCGGTGCTCAGCTCGCCCGCGTCGATGCGGAGTCGTTGGGCCTGGTGGTTCAGTCGGTTTTCAGGCGACCGTTCGATCAAGCAGGTGGCGGTTCTTGGCAACGGACCCAGGCAGGATCGAGAAGTGCACTTGACCGTCGTCGTCGACGTCGATCACACGGACGACCGCCTGCGCCTGGCTGTTGCCGGCGAGCAGCATGGCACCGGCTTTCACGCGCTCGGGTGCGTGGGCATCGTCGAGTGTGGACCAACCGAGGCCGTCGTCGTCTTGAGCGTTGAGGTCGGCTACGAGATCGAGATCGTTCGTCATCAGGTCACCACAATTCGGATCAGTGCTCATGATACGGGTTCACCCAGCTTCGGTGCTCGCAGGCGAGTAGCGCTTCGATCCCACCGTCGAGATCGGCCCAAGCCACGGTGAAGTGTCTCGGGTTCCGACCCGTCGGCTCCAGAGCGAACCCGGCGGCTCGCAGTACGCCGACCCGCATGAGCGTCAGCACTTCGAACCGCACGAGCGGCGGCTGCTGTGCGAGCTCGTCGACGGCGACGTCTCGAGCCGCGAAGACGGACAGTCCGTAGTCGCCGTAGATGGAGTGGTAGCGCTCGGCGTCACGGCGCAAGGCCGCGGGGTAGAGGTTCCCACCCCGAACGACTATGACGTCCGCATCATCGAGCCGGTCGTCGGGGCGAATGTGGCGTTGCTTTGTCATCGTCCACTCACCGCAGGTCCGCCTTGTCGAGCATGGCCATGAACGAGGGGCGGCGACGGTTCCGCTCTCGCAGCCCTGTCAGGTGCTCGCTGAACTCCGCGGTTCGATCGGCTGCGCTCGCGGCGCGGCGAGCAGCCTTTAGGTGGCGGACGGCGTCTCGGTAGGCGCGTTTGTCGGCACGAACGAGAACTTCGTCTGCGAGTCGCAGGTACACCGCCATGGTGTCGGCCGGTGCGGTCGGTTCACGAGCTTCGGCGAGGCGGAGCCATTGTGAGGACTGCAGCTCGTCTTCGCCCGCCGTGGCGGTGTTCCATGCCTGTTCTGGCTCGCCGTCTGCGAGCAACGCGTCGATCAGTCCAGCATGGTTTCGCTCGGCAAGCGCGGCGCGTGCCGGGCTGATTTCTGCGTCCCAGGTGCCGTTGGCCCGGGCGGCTGCTTGCAACGCCGCGTAGGTGGACGATGTGGGCGTGCGCGTGTGGTGGTGGCGACGGAGCTCGACCACATCGCCGACTTCTCCCGCAGCGTCGAGTCGGTCGGCGGCCAGGTCGTAGAGCTTGGCTACCTGCCAGCCTGAGGTCTGCTCGATGCCCCGACGAGCCCACGCCAGTGCGTGGTCATCCTGGCCGAGCTCGATCATCGCCTCGGCAACCCGCAGGAACTGGTACGGCGAGGACAGATCCCCACCGAGCAGCTCGACGATTCGATCGACATCCCGGTCGATCACCGCGAGGCGTTCCGCCGCGTATTTGGCTGCGAAGCTGGGGTACTCCCCGTACATGTCCCGGAGCCCGGGTGATCTGTCCGCGGGCGCCGACGCGGGGTCGGATCGCTTCTTGACTTCTCGCCGGTACACGGCGAGACCCTTGGCGCCCAATGCGTCGGTGTAGGTGACCGGATCGATCTCGAAGAAGTCCTGGTCCTCGAACGAGAACCGGACCATCCACCTCGCCAACTTCTGTGGATCGGCCACCCCCGCCGCACACGCCTGGCGGTGCAGCTCGAGCACCCGGCGGGCGAGATCGCCGATCATTCCGTCGGAGTCATCGGCTCGCATGATCACCTTCACGAGGTGCCCCGCCGCCCGCTGCAACAACACGACCAGATCCGCCGAAGGTTCGGTAGTGACCGCGTCGCCCAACGCACCAACCACTCGGTGAAGCGTCGCGAGCCCACGACGAGGACCCCCAGTAGTCGAGGTGCCGGCGCGTGCGCAGACCACTGTCGACCGCCGTCCTCAACATCGCTAGACGATCACTCTCGTCGGCGGCAGCCAGCCGAACCGCCCGCGACAACTCGGTGTGGGACTCCGCAGCCGCCACCAGCAACCGACGTGCTTCGGCCTCATCCAGACGGTCGACTGCCTCCTCGATCGGCATCTCGTCATCAGCTCGCCTACCGGCCACCCATCGACGGTAGCGGAACCCGACGCACCAGGATCGAGTCGCTCGCCCGGAGCGTCGCTGCACGAAATCGGCCAGACATCGCCGAGCCACAGGTGAGGACGAACCGCCGATCTGCCAAGATCATCGGCGATGGCGTCATCGGGAGATCGGCCGCTGCACACACCGGACCAAGGTGCTCGGCACGAGGTGAGATCCACGCGTGTTGATCCGCTGGACGATCTGGTGCTGCTCCGCCGGGCCACGATGCGAGATCCGCACCAACCCGGCGTCGACCGCAACATCGACGGTCTCGCCGGCCAGCCATACTCCGACCTTGTAGAGCTCCGCCGCGAAGCTGATCTTGCCGGACCGTCCGACCTTGCGCGTCGTCGACGCCACCTGATCCGAGTCGGGCTCTGACGGTTCGGGAGCGTGGTCCTCGCCGGCGAGGCGGAACCGTTCCCACGGCACGACATCGCCGATCCCCTGGTGACGTCGCTCTGAGTTGTACTCACGCACCCAGGCATCGACCCGGACCTGAGCATCCTCGATGTCAGCGAACATGTCGCCGTTCAAGAACTCCCGCCGCAGGGTCTTGTGCCAGCGCTCCACCTTGCCGGTCGTGGTCGGCGAGCCCGGCGCGGTGAGGATGTGCTTGATGCCATTCTCCCGGCACTCGGCCCCCAACCCGGATGCTCCTGGCGAAGCTCGACAATCAAGGCCTCGACCTCCACCGGCATCTGATGCGGACACGAATCCGGCCTTGGCGACTGATCCACCAACCCCGCCAAACCCCGCGCCCCCCACTGGCGCAACCATCAATGCACCGTCTGACGAGTCACCCCGAACGGCGAGCCACATCGGTGACCGCGTCCCCATCGTTGAGGACCGCCAAAACCGCCGCATGCCGCTGCTCGACCACTCCCAGCACCACCAACACAATGACGACCCCCTCCAGCTCGGCGACGACGAATCATCACCAGCGAAGAAGGCTCAACACCGCCAAGCGCGGACCGTCACGCGGAACACAGCAACCGGAGCCAGTGTCGCCCAGCAACCGGAACCCGTCCGAGAAACGTCACACACCTACCGGAGCCAACACGTCAACCATGACCGGGGACAGCACACCGTCCGTTAGAAGATCCGTTAGAAGTCGGCCGATTTCGGGCTCTCCCGAAAACGACGAAACGCTGGAAACCGTTGAGTTTCCAGCGTTTCTCGTGGTGGCGGGGGTAGGATTTGAACCTACGACCTTCGGGTTATGAGCCCGACGAGCTACCAGACTGCTCCACCCCGCGTCGAGTGGACCGCTTACGATACCGCCGCCTCGCCCGAGTCCACAACCGGCCCGGTTCAGCCGCGCCGGTTCAACCGACCGCAGTGCGCACCTCGGGGACGACCTGCTCGGCGAACAGGCGCATGCTCTCGGTGTCGGGGTAGTCGGAGCACCACGGGTAGAAGCCGGTGCAGCCCAGCTCGACGTAGCGCTGGACCTTCTCGGCCACCTGTTCGGGCGTGCCGACGAGGTTGCCGGCGGTCCAGGACTCGAACGGCTCGCCCACGAAGCTGCGGGTGCCGCCGTCGATGATCTCCTGCTCGGATTCGCGCACGAACACCTCGGGCGACCACGTCTTCTGGACGTCGTCATAATCGCGGCCCACGGCCTCGCAGTGACCCCGCAGCACGTCGCATTTGTGGGCGAACTCTTCGGGATTGCCGCCGAAGTTGGCGGCATCGGCCAAGCGAGCCACGACCCGGAGGGTGAGCTGCTCGCCACCGCCGCCGATGAGCACCTGCGGACGAGGCGACTGAAGCGGCTTCGGGTCGCACTGGGCCCCGTCCAGGGCGAAGTGGCGCCCCTCGTAGCTGACGTCGGGCTCGGTCCACATGGCGGTGACGATCTCGACGGTCTCGCGCAGCATACGGATGCGGTCGGCGGCCGAGGGGAATTCGTAGCCGTATCCGGTGAACTCGTGCTCATACCAGCCCGCCCCGATCCCCCAGATCAGGCGGCCACCGGAGATGACGTCGAGGTTGGACGTGATCTTGGCCAGCATCGAGGGCTCGCGGTACAGGGCGCAGCCGACCATCTGACCGAGCATGATCCGGCTGGTGCGTTGCGAGATGGCGGCCAGGGTGGTCCACGCCTCGAACATGGCCTCATGGGCGGGCACCGGCACGTTGTGGAAGTGGTCGTAGACCCACAACGAGTCGTAGCCCAGCTCCTCGGCCAGGGTGGCGACCTCGACCGCCTTGGCCCACTTGGCCTGGGGGTCCTCGATGGAGGCCAGCTCCATTTTCCAGCCCTGGGGGATGAACACACCGAACGTCAGCTCCGTCATGGCCGCAGTCTTCCACGACAGCGCCGAGACGGAAACGGCTGCCGTCGGAAGCGATCGGGGTCCGGTCGCTCCGCCGGTGGTGCGGCAGAACAACTTGAGCGTTCTCTTGTCAGCTTTCCTGACTGCTCTGATAGAGTGCTCACCATGAAGAAGGTCGACGTCGCCGAACTCGCCATCGAGTCTTCCACGGGCGCTCCGCTGGTGCTGCTCCGTGAGCATGACGAACCGCACCGCGTGCTGCCGATCTTCATCGGGGGCCTCGAGGCCACGGCGATCGCCTTGGCCGTCGCAGGCGAGGCCCCGTCTCGACCGCTCACCCACGACCTGATGGCGACGCTGGTCGAATCCCTCGACGGTCACGTCGACGCGGCCGAGGTGACCGAGCTGCGCGACGGCTCCTTCCTCGCCCGGCTCGCGGTCCACGGCCCCGCCGGCGACCACTACGTGGATACTCGGCCCTCCGATGCCATCGCCCTGGCCATGCGGGTGGGTGCGCCGCTGTTCGTGAGCGAATCCGTGCTCGACGAGGCGGGGACTCTTCCCGCTCCGGACGACGAGGACGGCCTCGACACCGAAGCCATCGACGAAGCAGTCGAGGAGTTCCGCTCCTTCCTCGACGACGTCGACCCGTCCCAGTTCGCCCCGGACGGCATCGACATCGTCGATGTCGATGCGATCGACGACGACACGGTCGGGGCCGACGGGGCCGACGACGAGTCGGACTCCTGAGAGGTCGACGCCGCCACCTGGTCCGCGACCGACCGTGAGCGACCGCCGCCTCTGTCAGGAGACCAGCCGGATGAGCTGCCAGGCGATGACCACCGTGCCCAGCACGCGCCGCCACGGGTTCACACCACGGACCATCTCGTCGGCGCCCCAGAAAACCCACAGCCCGATGATCGCTGCGCCCGCCAGGTCGTCGAGGGTCGAGCCGTCATCGGCGATCGCTCGCACGAGGTAGCCGGCGCCGATGGCGAACAGCGGCCAGTTGGGGAACTGGGCGATGGTGATCTGCCCGGTCTCCCGGTTCTCGAACCACCAGCGGAACGAGCCGACCTTCATCTCACCTCCACGTCCTCGTCGCCAGCGCCCTGCGTCATCGTGACACCCCGCTCGTCGTCTCTACCTACAGGTTGCCCGACGTTCCAGCCAGAGACGGGTTCTTTCCGGCCGCACGCGAGCATCTCCGGGACGAAACCCTTCTCTGGCGTGTGCTCCGCGACACAGAACTCGGTCAGCGTTCGGCTCAGGATGAACGCGGACGGAGGCGCGGAGTCGATGAAGGCCATCCGGATTCGGAGCGCGGGACACTGGGCGGTGGCGGAGCGCCTGCACGGCGAAATCGCGTCTCGGGAGCTGGGCTCCGAACCCGGCATGGCCGTCATGGCCCGCCCTTCGTCGTGCACGCTCGACCGCCGGGGTCGGGTGTGGCTCGCCCTCGACCGTGACCTCGCCGTCGGCACGATCCGCGCCCGGTACGGAGCCGAGGGCGACCTCGGGGAGCACGACTCCCGCGGCGGGCTCGCTCCCCTCATCGACGCGGTCGGACCCGAGCGCATCGTCGTCTACGACCGGTTCGAAGTGCTCCCCCACTACCGGTCGAGCCTGGCGGCACCGCTGCTCATGAAGGTGGTCGCCGAGGACACGCTCCGCCGGGGCGTCGATGTCGCGGTCTTCACCTGTGAGCCCGACGCGGTCCCGTTCTACGAGTCGCTGGGCTTCCGCCGCTACCGCTCGCATTCCGACCCTGTTCCCGGTGGGCCGGTGCCGATGATGCTCGTCTACTCCGACCGGGCCCACCTGACCGCGGTCGGCTCGCCGATCCGGAACCGCATCCCGGACCGGATCCCGGCCGCGATCGACCCGACGCTGGCCCGGCTGATCGACGGTGCGACGATCGAGCACCGATGCCGAGGCCATGCCCGCAGTCACCGTCGCCTTCTGACGGTCGCGAGCCAGGTCTCCCTGGGGACTATGGCTTCGTGGCGCGAATGAAGGCAGACACCACGCGTCCGTCGGCCGAGCGGGCGGCCTCCAGATCGAGTCCCGCATCAGCCAGGAAGGGCTCGGCGTCCTCGTAGGTGTAGACCCGGGTGGGTTCGATCTCCACGTCGACGAAGCCGGCCGCCTCCAGGCCGGACCGGAACTCGCTTTCCTCGAGCGCACCCGCCACGCACCCGATCCAGGCCTCGACGCTGCGCCTGATCTCCGGGTCGATGTCGCCGCGGATGACGATGTCGGACACGGCGAACCGGCCACCGGGCCGCAGCACCCGGTGGGCCTCGCGGAACACCGACGACTTGTCGAGGGCCAGGTTGATGACACAGTTGCTGATGACGACGTCGACGCTCCCGTCGGGGAGCGGCACGTCCTCGATCGACCCCTTGAGGAACTCGACGTTCTCGACCCCGGCCTCGCGCTGATTCTTCCGCGCCAGCTCGAGCATGTCGTCGGTCAGGTCGAGCCCATAGGCCTTGCCCGTGGCACCCACCCGTTCGGCCGACAACAGGACGTCGATGCCGCCACCCGATCCCAGGTCCAGCACGACCTGGCCCTCTTCGAGCCCGATCAGCGCGGTCGGATTCCCGCAGCCCAGCGAGGCCAGCAGTGCCTCGGTGGGAATGGCGCCGGCCTGACCCTCGCTGTACAGGTCGGAGGTGACGGGGTTGCCCTCGGGGGCGGCGGTCGAGGGACCGCAGCACCCTCCCGCCTCGGCGGTGTCGAGCACACCTCGGGCCAGCTCGCCGTACTTGTCGGTGATCTGCCCCTGGAGGTCGCCACCCGTCGTCTCGGTCGGGATGTGGTCGGTGTCGCTCATGCGGATACCTCTCGGGGTCGGGGAGCGCACTCGGGCACACCCGAGCAGCACTCGTCGGTCAGGAACGTCATCAAGTCGCTCATCGCCGGGTAGTCGGCCCGGTAGATGCGGGATCGACCGACGCGCTCGGCGTCGACGAGGCCGGCGGCCTTCAGCTCCTTCAGGTGGAACGACAGGGTCGGCGCCGCGAGCTCCAAGGCATCGCCGACCGTTCCGGCGGACAGGCCCTCGGGACCGGCCCGAACCAGCAGGCGGAACACCTCCAGGCGGGTCTCGTGGGCCAAGGCGCTCAACGATGCCACCGCTTCCTTGGTTTCCATAGTTCTAGATATATCAAATCAAGTACGGGAACGCAACCCTGGGTCGCCGAGGTTCAGCCGGTGGTACATGCGTCGTTGGGACCGGTGGATCCTGACGAACTCGTGGTGGCGGTCCTCGTACACTGCCGCCGCGTCCGGGTCGGGGGTGAACGTCCGATCCACCGGCGCCGCCTGCTCGATCGCGGCCAGGTCCCGTCGCCCGGTGACCAGCCCGGCGAAGAGCGCCGCACCCCTCAGGTTGGCGAGGAGCGGTCGGTCGACTCGGCGCAGACGGCGACCGAGGACGTCCGCATGGATCTGGCACCACACGTCGGATTGCGCGCCACCGCCGATGACCCGGAGGTCGCTCAGGTGGTGGCGAACCACCTTCTCGGACGCGTCCAGCATCCAACGAACCTGGTGGGCCACTCCCTCGAGCACGGCCCGAACCATCTGGGGTCGACCGGAATCGATCCCCAGGTTGAGGAAGCTCGCTCGCATCGCGGTGTCGGCCACCGGACTCCGCTCCCCCTTCAGCCAGGGAGCGAACAGCACCCCATCGGCCCCGGGGGGAACCTGAACTGCGATCGCATCCAGGTCGGCCAGCGTCGGCCGACCACGACCCAGACCATCGTCGGGCGCCACCACCTGATCACGCAGCCACTCCAGACTGATCCCGCCGGTGTCGTGGTTGTTCGCGAGCACGTACCGATCGGCAATCGCCGCGGGCACCGTGGCCATCTGATTGGCGAGCGAGGTGCGTTTGCGGGGTGTGTGGCAGCCCACCCACGCCGACGTGCCGATCACGACGTGGCCATGGTGGTCGGCGGCGGCGCCGGACCCCAGCGCGGCGGAATGGAGGTCGGGAAGGCCGGTGACGACCGGAATGCCCGACGGGATGCCCAACTGCGTTGCGACCTCGGCGGTGATGTCGCCGACGACCGATCGGATCGGAACCAGGCCCGGGAGCCGGTCCGCGTCCGCCCCGGCCAGACCCACCAGCACGGGGTCGTAGTCCACACGGTCGAGCGTCCGGTTGTCGGTCAGCCACGAGAGCGTCATCGTGGCCTGCGTCGCGGCGACCCGGCCGGTCAGCCGCAGGTTGAGGAAGTCGACCGGCTCGAGGAAGACCGCCGTGTCCGCGTCCAGCGCCGGCTCCATCCGGCTGATCCAGAGTCGGTGACCGAGCGGGTCGTTCCCCTCGGGGCTGGGCGCTCCCCCGGCGCGGCGAATCCACTCGACCGCGGCTCGGGGTCCGTAGCCCTCGATGGTGAGTCGTCCGCCGAGCTGTTCGCGAGCCAGCTCGCGACCTCGGTGATCCAGCCACAGCAGGCAGTCGCCGGCCGCGTGGCCGGAACGATCGACCGGAACCGTCGAGCCCCACTGCCCGGTGCAGGCCACGGCGACGATGTGCTGCGGCTCGACCGCGCCCCGCTCGGCCAGCCGGGCCGACGACGCCACCACGGCGTGCCACCAGTCGTCAGGGTTCTCGACCGCTCCCCCGTCCGGCAGGACGCGCATCTCCACCCGTCGGTGCTCGTGGTCGATGACCTCACCCGACAGCGACACGAACCCGACCTTCGGACCCCCGGTCCCCAGATCGACGACGAGCACCACCTCGTCGGGCGACCGACCGCCCGGGCCCATCACTGATCCCCGAGGGTGAAGGGGACCTCCTCGGCCGCTCCGTCGGGGCCGATGTGCTCGACCCGCAGGGGAACACCTCCGCCCGACACACCCAAGCCGTCCACGATCCGGCCGGCAAGATCGAGCATCGGCTCCACGGGCACGATCGCCTCGGGCGGATGGACCCCGGGCCCGCCGTCCAGCTGACCCCGCAGGGCCAGGACCGCTCCGATGGCCGCGGGAATCCCGGTGCCCTCGCCGGCTCCTTCAGTGGTGGAGGACAGGGAGAAGACGTAGGTGTGAACGCCTCCGTCCTTGGTCCCCGAAACGACCACCTTGAGGCATCCGCCCGGCCCGGTGACGCCGGCCTCGGCCAGCAATCGGGGGCGCTCGCGACGAAGCAGCGCCACCATCACATCGATCGGTGCCACCTCGATCTCGCCGACCCGCACCGGCTCCTCCGAGGCCATCCCCGCCCGCACCAGCGCCTGGGTCATCTCGAAGTACGAGAGCGGGTAGACGACCCCGCGGTTGGTGGCCCGGCGGATCGACGGGAACACCGTCGGGAGCGTGATCGTCTCCGGATGCGGATACGGGAACACCGGGTAGGTACCGACGTCGGCGAAGTCCTCGTCGTGGATGAACGGGGCGCCACTGTCCTCGAGCATGCGGACGTCGACGAAGTCCCCGTCGACGAACAACGGCACGTCATCGGTCATGGCGTGGATCCGGTGCTTCAGCACCGCGGGACCCTCGTCGGGCTCGCCACCGTGGATGTGCATGATGTCGGCGCCGTGCACCTCGTCGAGGAACCACTCGTCGCAGAGCTTCACGAACAGATTGGCCAGGCCCGGCGAGTTCCCCATCCCGACCAGAGCGGTCACCCCCGTCGCTCGGGCCGCGCCGTCCAGCCCGAGCATGGCGCGGGTGGCATCCAGGTCGTCGCAGACGTCGACGTAGGCGACGCCGGCTTCGATCACGGCCGCCAGCGTGGGCGGCCCGAAGCGATAGAACGGACCGACACAGTTGACGACCACCGCGGCATCGGCGACCAGCGAGGCGAGGGCGTCGGCATCGGTCACATCCACCGCTGCCGCCCGAAACCGATCGTCGCCGATGTCGCGCACGACGGCCGCTGCGTCATCCCGGTGGAGATCGGCGACGACCACCTCTCCCGCGTCGTCGGTGACGGCCAGCGCCGCGGCGGCGACGCTGCCGATCCCGCCGCCTCCCCCGAGGACGATCACCCGTTCATGAGCCATCGCCGGAGCGTAGTCCCCCACCCACGCCGGCCATCCGGAAGCCGAGGGGACGCCGGAGTCGGGGATCCGGACCGGGTCTGCTGCTGATCGAATGCGCGCCCGCCCTGGCAATCGGTCCGACCCGGGTGGTTCACTCGTGGGGCACAACCCGGGGGTGCCATGCGGCGGAGCACACTGACGATCTTGCTGACACTGGCCCTGGTCGGCGCGGCCTGCGGCGGCGGTGACGACGGCACCGAGGCGTCCGATCCGGCCGGCGAGACCGTCGGCGGGGCAACCTCCACGGCATCCAGCTTCGCTCCCGTCAGCTCACCGGGGACGGGCGCATGCGACCCCGTCGACCCCACGGCCTGCCTGCTGCCCTGGCCCAACGACCGCTTCACCCGCCCCGATCCCACCACCGAGACCGGTCGCCGGATCGACCTTCCCGCCCATGGGACGCCGGTCAACACCGACGGGACCTCGATCGGCGTCGACGAGTGGAACCGGAACGACGGTTTCAGCCCTGCGGCCATCGCCATGACCGTCCTTCCCGGTGTGGATACGGACGCCTCTGCCCTCCCCCCGGTCACCGATCTCGGGCGGTCGCTGGACGACGACTCCCCGCTCGTCCTCTTCGATGTCGACGCCGGCGAACGGGTCCCGGCCTGGGTCGAGCTCGACGCCGCCGGAACCGATCCGGACCGCACCCCGCTGATGATCGTGCCCGCCACCTCGCTGATCGAGGGCCACCGTCACGTCGTGGCCCTGCGCAACCTGAAGCAGGCCGACGGGTCAGCGGTCGCGCCGTCCGCCGACCATCTCGCCTCGTTGGACGACCCCGACGAGCTCACCCAGGCGCTGGTCGACGGGCTCGAGGCGGCGGGCCTCGAGCCGGCCGAACTGACCACCGCATGGTCCTTCACCGTGGCGTCCGGCACCTCGCTGTCCGGGCGGCTCCGGCACATGTGGGACGAGACGAAGGCCGAGGTCGGCGACGGGGCCCCCGACTTCGTCGTCGACTCGGTCACCGACTCCGGCCCGGCGCGCGTCGTGCGGGGATCCTTCGTCACCCCGAGCTACGTCACCGGCGACGGAAGCCCGGGATCGGTGCTCGCCAACGCGGGTGATCCCGACGGCATCCCGTCGCGCACCGGAGCGATCGATACCGAGTTCACGTGCACGCTCCCCGCCACGGCCACCGGCCCGGCCCAGACCGTGCTCTACGGCCACGGCCTGCTGGGCAGCCGCGAGGAGGTCCTCGGCCTCGGCTCGGCCGGCGCCTCGGTCGGGATCGCCTTCTGCGCGCTCGACTGGATCGGCATGAGCAGCGCCGACGTGCCGACCGTCGTCGAGGCGATCGGTGAGCTCACGACCTTCCGCACCCTCCCCGACCGCCTCCAACAGGGCCACCTCGCCTGGCTCCTGCTCGGCCGGCTGCTCGCCAGCGAGTCCGGGTTCGTCACCGACCCCGCCTTCCAGTCCGCCGACGGCTCCGGGCTCATCGACCACAAGCGCCTGGCGATGCTCGGCGCCAGCCAGGGCGGCATCCTGGGCGGCGTACCGTCCGCCCTCACCGACGACTGGTCGCAGGTCGTTCTGGCCGTCCCCGGCCTGGGCTACAACCTGCTGATTCCCCGCAGCATCGACTTCGACCAGTTCGCTCCCGCGTTCGCAGCCGCCTACCCGGACCCTCTGGACCGGACGATCGCCCGGGAGATGATGGAGATGCTCTGGGATCGGGGCGAGAACGCCGGCTGGGCCCAGCACCTCACCACCGACCCCTACGACGGCGCACCGGCCAAGAACGTGCTGCTCCTGGAAGCGTTCGGCGACCACCAGGTGGCCAACGTCAGCACCGAGAAGCTGGCCCGGACCATCGGCGCTCCGATCCGGCAGCCGGCGCTGGCCGACGGTCGCTCCACCGACGTCGAACCGTTCGCCCTGATCGACCCCATCCCGCCCCTGCCCCACGTCGGATCCGGCCTGGTGGTCTGGGACTTCGGAACACCGGCCCCACCGACGGCCAACACGCCGCCCCGCGAGGGTGAAGACCCCCACGGCAAGCTGGGTGAGGTCGCCGAAGCGCTGAGCATGGTGGCCTCGTTCGTCGCACCCGACGGCCCGATCATCGACGTCTGCGCGGCAGCGGCCTGCAACTCGCCCGGCTAGCCCTGGGCTCCTCGTACGGCCGGGTCAGCTGCTCAGCGCCTCGGCGACCACCTCGACCAGGCTCTTCGCCGTCATGGGCTGCGGCAACACCAGACACTCCTCGAACAACTCCGGGTGACGCTCGACCGTCGGCGCCGCCACCTCGACGATCACCGGGAGATCGGGCCGCCGACGGTGGATCTCGACCACCACCTCGTGCGTCCGTGGATCGGTCTGGTGCATCACCTGGACCACGACGTCCGCTCCGGCCACGGCGCTACAGTCCCGGCCCACGGTGATGGGGCAGGGGGCCGCGCTGGCCTCGGGCCCTTCGCACGAGAGCACGGCGTAGCCCTCACGGGTGAGGATCCGACTCACCACATCGCGGGTCAACCCGTCGGTCGCCTCGACCAGCACCCGTGCACCGGTGCTCTCGGCCGACCACTCGGGCGCGGCCATCACGCGTGCCATGAGGCATCTCCTTGTCCGGGGGTGGACTCGTCCCCACCGTATGAACGTTCGTTCAACGGCCGTAGAGTCCGAAGTCCCAATCCCGAAGACTCGGCTCAGCGCTCCAGATCGCTGTAGTAGGGGATGGTGATCGTCCCGTCGCCGGCATCAGAGCCTCCGGTGGCCGCATCTCCGACCATCATCATCGTGACCGGCGAGATCACCGACGGGTCGGTCATCACGTTGACGCACGCGGGTCGTCCGCTCGCGAGCGCTCGAGCGATCGCCGGTCCGATCTCGCCGGGATCCTCGACGTACTCGGCATGGCAGCCGAATCCCGCCGCGGCCAGGTCGTAGCGCGTCGGACCCAGCTCGGACACGACCCGTCGGTCCTCGCCGTAGATGAGGTCCTGTCCGTGGGCCGACATCCCCCACAGCTGGTCGTTGTTGACGATCGTGACGATCGGGAGCCCGTGGCGCACCATGGTGTCGAACTCGGAGAAGTTGAGCCCGACCGACCCGTCACCGATGACGCACACCACCGGCCGGTCCGGGTGCGCCACCTGCGCGGCGATGGCGAACGGCATGCCGGTTCCGAGGCACCCCAGGTACCCGTGACTCATCCAGCTCCCGCCGCTCTGCGGCGCTCCTGCCATCTCCATCCAGGTCGCGGTCTCACCTCCGTCGATGGTCAGGACGGCCTCGGACGGGAGTGCGGCTGCGATCTCGTGGGCCAAGCGATACGGGTGGATCGGTGCCTCGCTCGCGGCGAGCGCGTCGCCGAACATCACATCGGCCCCCCGACCGAGCATCGTCACCGTGTCCAGCCACCCTGACCAGTCGGGCCAGTCCCGCCCTCCCGCCGCGACCTGCAGCAGCCTCAGCGTCTCTCGGCAGTCGGCCGCGACACCGATGTCGATATCCCGGTTGCGGCCGATCTCCTCGGCTGCGATGTCCACCTGGATCACCGTCGCATCGGCCGGGATCATCATGTCGCCCCGCCCGCCGGTGAACAGGCCGAGCCGGCCCCCGAGCACCAGCAGGCAGTCGGTGCCGTCGGCCCCGATCATCGGCGCCATGGCCAGACTGGTGAACCCGCCGCCGCACAGGCGATGGGCGGCGGGCACCATGCCGCGAGCCTTCGAGTTCATGAACACCGGGATGCCGGTTCGCTCCGCGAACGCGACGAGCTCGGCCTCACCACCGGAGAACCACACGCCGCCACCGGCGTAGATCGCGGGGCGATCGGCCGAGGCGAGCCGTCCGACGATCTCGTCGATGACCTCGTGACTCGGTGCCGGCGGCGTCGCAGCCATAACCGTGGAGGGAACCGCCAACGACGCTTCCTCGACCGTTGCGAACAGGATGTCGATCGGCACCTCCAGCACGACGGGACCGGGCCGGCCGGATCGGGCCGTGCGCAGGGCCTGCGCGACCAGGTCGGGAATGCGATGCGTGTGGGTGACCCGATGCGCCCACTTCGTGATCGGCTCGACGATCGCGATCTGATCCAGGCCACCCTGGAGGGGAAGGGTCTCGGCCTCGGCCAGGGGCGCAGCTCCGGCGATGAACAGCGTCGGGATGCAATCGAGGTACGCGTTCGCGATCGCGGTCACACAATCCGTGAACCCGGGCCCAGCCGTGACCACGGCCACGCCGGTTCGGCCGGTCGTACGAGCCCAGCCGTCGGCGGCATGACCCGCCGCCTGTTCGTGCCGGGTGTCCACCAGACGGATGTCGTGACGCACCGCCGCCTGCAACAGCGAGTCGAGGTGCCCACCATGGAGCACGAACAGAGTGTCGATCCCCTCCTGATCCAGCATGCGGACGAGCATCTCACCGCCATCGATCCTGACCATGCCGACCTCCCCCCACCCGCGACCCGACGACGGGCGGATCCCATTCTCAGCACGCCCGCCGGCCCCCGGGAAGGGGCGAAGGTCCCGACCCGTCCTCGCATCGGGACCACGCGTCCTGCGAAGCTTCAGGCAATGCACCACGTACCGGCACCCCGCGTCGAGGGCACCATCACGCTCCCCGACGGCCGCTTCCTCGGGTTTGCCGAGTTCGGCGAGCCGAAGGGCCGGACCGTGCTCTGGTTCCATGGGACCCCCGGCGCCCGCCGGCAGCTTCCCCCCGAGATCCGGCGTCTGGCGCACAGCCGGAACGTGCGACTGATCGGCCTCGAACGTCCCGGGGCCGGCGACTCGACCCCACACTTCTACGATCGAGTCCTGGACTGGACCGACGACGTGACCGTCGTCCTGGACCACCTCGGGATCGGCGACTACGCAGCCATCGGCCTGTCGGGCGGGGGCCCCTACGTGCTCGCGTGCGCCGCCGCTCACCCGGAGCGGATGGTCGCCGGTGCAATCCTCGGCGGGGTAGCTCCCACCACGGGGTCCGAAGCACCCGACGGCGGGATGATCCGACTCGCCCAACGATTCCAGCACGCCATCCGTCTCGTTCGAGCCCCGCTCGGCACGGTGGCCGGTGCCACCGTCCAGATGCTGAGACCGGTGGCCTCGCCGGTGTTCGGCCTCGCCACACGCGCCTTTCCCGAGGGCGACCGAGCGGTGTTCGCGGTCCCCGAGATGAAGGACATGTTCCTCGAGGACATCGCCCACGGCAGCACCCGGGGACTGCACTCGGTGTTCTTCGACATCCTGCTCTTCAGCAACCCCTGGGGCTTCGATCTCGCCGACATCACCGTGCCGATCCGCTTTTGGCAGGGGGACTCCGATCCGATCGTCCCCACGGCCCACGCCGAACGTATGGCCGAGCTCGTGCCCGACTCCGCGCTCGAGATCCGCCACAACGAGAGTCACCTGGGCGGGCTGATGATCGCCGACGAGGTGCTCGACGTCCTCCTCGATCTCTGGCCCGCCGCGCCCGCCGCATGAGCCGCTCAGAACGGGAAACGGCCAACCGGTCGACCATGACCCGCACCTCGGTCCCGGTCGGTGACGGAGATGCCCGACTCGCGGTGGAGATCACGGGTGCGGGACCGGCAGTCGTCTGGGCCCATCCCCTGATGGGCTCGATGCGGTCCGAGAACCAGGCCGGCCTGTTCGATTGGCCGGAGGTCCACGCCCGCCTGATTCGCTACGACGCCCGATCCCATGGCCGATCCTCCTGCGACCCCCGGCCGGAGCACCACCGCTGGGACGTCCTCGCCCAGGACATGCTCGATGTGGCTACCGCAGCGGAGGCTCCGACGGCGATCTTCGGGGGCGGGTCGATGGGGGCGGCCACGGCGATCTGGGCCGCACATCTGGCCCCCGAACGGGTGCAGGGCCTGGTGCTGGCCATCCCGCCGACCGCCTGGAGTGCACGCGAGCGCCAGCGCCGTGTCTACCGGGTGCTGGGTGCTGCAGCAGCCACGCGGCTGCTCCTCCCACTCCAACTCGGTCTGCGGCTTCCTCGCCCCCGACCCCGGCCGGCCACCCAGGCCGCACTGGCCGACGCGGTGGTTCAGGAGGTCAGCCGGCAGAGATCGACGCAGCTCGCTCCACCGTTGCGTGGCGCCGCGATGAGCGATCTTCCGCCCCTCGAGGACCTCGCCGAGATCGACGTCCCGACGCTGATCCTGGCCTGGGCGGGCGACCGGTCTCACCCTCTCTCGGTGGCCCGACAGCTGGAGTCATCGATGCCGCGGGCCGAGCTGGACATCGCCGAGGGCCAGGACCTCGGCCGCTGGACGTCGCTGGTGGTCGACTTCGTCGCTGAGGTCGCTCCTACCGGGGACTGACCGGTTCCGTGTCCGGGCCTCCCTGGAGCGCGGCCCAGATCATCGGGAGCTGCAGCGGCAGCCTCACCAGCGCGGCGGTCTTCATCCCGGCCGGAGCGTCGACATCGGCCCAGACGTCGAGGGCCATCTGCACGTTGCCGGGAAAGACCGCGACCAGCACCGCGGCACTCGCCGGGCCCGCCCACGGGCGGCGTCCGATCAGGCCCGCGGCGCACACCAGCTCGGCGACCCCGCTGGCGTAGACCAGGCCCGTGGGGGCCGGGAGCCACGAGGGGATCATCGGCGTGAACACGCTGGGCCGCGCCATGTGCACGATGCCGCTGGCGGCGAAGGCGCCGGCCACCACCGTCGGACCCCAGCGCCGGGCCAGTCGCAGCCAACTCGGGTCGTCACTCGCCATCGGTCGCTCCCCGGTGTCGTCCGACCCGACTCACGCGCCGAGTCCCCGGGTCTCGGCTCGACACACCAGCGTTCGGGCCGCCAGGTCGCCGATCCGCTGATGGCGCTCGGAGGACAGCATCACGAGCAGGCCGACCAGCCCGCCCAGCAGGCCGTCGAGCACCAGCAGCAGCGTTCGTCCGACGAGCTGACCGATCGACGGGGGGCCGCCGTCGGCGCTGACCACCCTGATACCCGCCGCCTGCATGCCGAAGGTCTGCCCGTCCCGCCGGTGGGGCCGCAGCACCCACACGTAGGTCACCCAGAACAGCGACCAGACCACGATCGCCGCGAAGACGACCCAGAGGATGGGGGTGTCGGTGCGCATCTCGCCGTCGCCGTCGGAGGGCACGGCGAGCAGGAGGAAGAACCCCACGCTCACCCCGGCGGCGACGATCAGGCTGTCGACGACGTACTGCGCCACCCGCCACCACACGACGTCGGTGTCGACGTCGGTCGCTGGGCCGCTGGACATCGCGGGAACGTAGCAGGACGCGACCTGGACGGCAGGATCACCCGGCGTGGGTTGCTGCCGGCCGAACCGTCGGTGAGCAACAGCCCCGAGCGGTCAATCAGGTGGTGTCGGTCCCCGTCGTGTCGATCGACTTCTTGTTGGTCACCACGTCGATCCGGCGGGGCTTGGCCCGCTCGGCGACGGGAATCCGCAGCGAGATCACGCCGTCGGCGCTGTGGGCCTCGATGTGCTCGGCATCCAGGCCGTCGCCGAGGTGGATCTGACGCCGGTAGCTGCCGACCGGCCGCTCGTTGAGGTACATCACGTCGCCCTCTTCGGTCGGCCAGGTGCGCTCGGCCGCGATGGTGAGCACGTTGCGCTCGACGCTGATCTCGAGATCCTCGTCGGAGACGCCCGGAAGGTCGATGTGCACCCACACCTCCTCGCCCCGCCGATAGGCGTCGACCGGCATGGTCAGATACTCGGATCCGGGCCGGCCGAGCCGAGAGAGCACATAGTCCATGTCGCGAAACGGATCGTTCTGCTGCAGCATCTGTGGACCTCCAGACGGTGACATGACGGCGGCACGCCCGCCGTTCCACCTTCGACTATCGCATCCCGAACCGGTCCTGTCACGACGTTCCGGGCTCCGGGGGACCGTGACCGAGGGGTGGACGCAATCCCCCGACGTTCAGGGCACGAGAACGGCGGCGCCGCTCACCCGACCGGCGGACAGATCGGCCAGCGCCCGGTTGGCATCGGCCAGCTCGTACGCCTGATGGCGGGTCACCAGCGGGATCTCGCCGGCCAGCGCCAGCAGCTCGGTCGCGTCCCGACGGGTCACGTTGGCCACGCTGCGAATGCTGCGCTCGTGCCAGAGGAGCCCGTAGTCGAACGCCGGGATCTCATCCAGGTGGATCGCGTTCACCACCACGGTGCCGCCCCGATCCGTCGCCCGGAGCGCGTCGACCACCACCGAGCCCACCGGGGCGAACGTGATGGCGGCGTCGAGCGGGTGCGGCGGCCGGTCGTCGTACCCACCGGCCGACGCGGCTCCCATCCGCCGGGCCCGCTCCCGCTCGGCCTCGCTTCGCGTGGCCACGTGCACCTCCATCCCCCGATGGAGGGCCAGCTGGATCACGATCGTCGCCGAGGCGCCGAACCCGTACAGCCCCAGTCGTCCTCCGTCGGTCAGCCCGGCAAGCGTCAGCGCCCGGTGGCCGATCACCCCACCACACAGCAGCGGCGCCACGTCGATGTCCGCCACGCGGTCGGGCACCGGCACGACGAACTCGCTGCGGGCGGTGACCAGCTCGGCGAACCCGCCGTCGCGATCCCACCCGGTGAAGGTGGCCCGCAGGCACAGGTTCTCCCGTCCCTCGCGACACCAAGCGCACTCGCCGCACGCTCCTGCGATCCAGGTCACGCCCACCCGTGCCCCCACCGGCTGGCTCGTCTGCGGACCGGCGGCGATGACCTCGCCCACGATCTGGTGGCCCGGGACGACCGGCCGGGCGTGCAGCTCCAGGTCCCCCTCAGCCAGCTGGAGATCGGTACGACACACCCCGCACGCGCCGACCCGGATGAGCACCTCGTCGGCATCGGGCTCGGGGACCGGGCGGTCGGACAGCTCGAGTGGTCCCCCATCGGCGACCGCCGCGGGCTGTCGGAGGACCGCAGCTCGCATCAGAGCTCGATCACCGGGAGGCGGAGCTGGGCGGCGAGGGCTCGCAGCTCGGACCGCACGTCGCCGTAGACCACGCCGTAGTGATGCTCGTGGCCCTCGAGCATGATCGTGTCCATCACGGCCGCTGCCGGTCGATCGAAGCGGACCACCCCGCCGGTGCCGCTGAACGCCATCGGCTCCGCCAGCATCTCTCCCCCACCGATGGTCAGCCGGGTCACCCCACGGGACTGGCTCAACCGACCGATCGTGACCCGACCGGGACGCAGTGGGAACTCGTTGAGCAGCGGCTTCCGTCGGTTGGAGTGCACCGTGGCCCGTGGGGCCACCTCGGGCGGTGCCATCGCCAGGGGAGCCAGACCGCAGTGCCACAACACGCCCGTGTCGCCGACCAGATCGAGGTTGACCAGGTCCGCCACGAACGCAGGGCCACCGGCCAGCCACTGGAGGATGAGGCTGGTCACGGCGCCATAGGCGTCCGCCTCGCAACACCCCGGGATCCCATCGTCGTTCAGGAGCGCATGCGGCGAGCAGCAGGCGCCGCCGAACTCGGTGAAGCACTCGGGCCAGCACCGGGTCGCCACGGCGGACCAGCCGCGATCGTCGACGAGACCCCGCAGCCCCACGTGCAACCGGAGGCTTCGGTCCAGGTCGTCCCGATCCAACACGTCCACGCCGACCAGCGAATCGCTCACGCGCCGGTGGACCGCACCGACCTCGTCACCCTCCGCCGCCTCGGCCCGTGCGAACAGCTCGGGCAGCGCCGCCGCGTCGGCCCTGACCCCGATGGTCCCGGACAGCTGGTCAGCGTCGTACGCGCAGGGATCGAAGCCGGCCGGGTGCTCGCCCACGATCCCGATGGTCGTATCGGCCAGCCGGGTCACGACGGTGGCCGCCGCCCGCCGGGCCGGCTCGGCCACGGATGCGGCATCAGGAGGGTCGTCGACGGCCCGGAGGGGCGGTGCCGCCGCGCCCAACGCCTCGGCCAGCAGGTCGACCACGCCGTCGTCGGCGGGGTCGTGGTAGAGCCAGCGGTACCGACGGCCGGCCCGGGTCAGCCGGTAGCCGGCCAGGTTGATCCCGCAGAATCCGTTGAGCCGCAGGCGCTGCCCCGAGCGCGCCTCGGGAGCCGCCCACAACAGCAGCGGGGCCGACGTGGCATCGGCGAGGCGGGAGGCCAGTGACGCGTCGGCGAACGTCGCCTGCACCACCACCAGTGCGTCGAGGGGCGCCGCGGTCAAGGTCGCCACCGCTGCGTCGACCGCCGCGTCGTCCAGGAGCAGCCGGGTCGATCCGACCAGTTCGTGGCCCAGCTGCGCCAGGCGCTCCCATGCCGCCGCCACCAGCTCCGCGGCCAGATCCACGTCAAAGGTCGGCCGGGCGGGCGCGGCGAACCCGATCTTCATGCCCTCGCCTCCAGAAGCTGATCGACCTCGGCTCGTGACGGGATGCCGGCCCGGCCCCCGAACCCGGTGCACTTGAGGGCGGCCGCCGCGCCGGCCCACGCCAGGCCATCGGCCACCGGCCGTGCCTCGGCCAGGGCCAGCACGAACGCACCGTGAAAGACGTCCCCGGCGCCCAACGTGTCGACCACTTCGACCTCCAGCGCCGGAAGGTGACGGCAGGCCCCGTCCTCCCACCAGTACACGCCGCGGCTGCCGTCGGTGGCGATCGGCATGCCGTCGGTGATCGCCGTCGCGGCTTCGAGTGCGAGGGCCGGGTCGTCGACGCCGACGTAGCCCGCCAGGGTCGGCAGCGAGAAGACGGCGTGGCTCGCACGCTTCAGCACCTCGGGGTGGCCGGTCGGATCGTGGTCGCAGTCGAGCACGGCGGGCACTCCCCGCCGCCCGGCCGCGTCGAAGGCCGCCACGGCACCGTCCGGCCAGCGCATGTCGGCCAGCACGGCGTCGGCGTCTTCGAACTCCGCACCGGTCGGCACCGGGGCCCGATCGAACAGGTCGGCGCTGGCATGGTTCATGATCCACCGCTCGCCCGCAGCGTCGACGAAGACGGCCGAGCACGGTGACTCGCAGTCGGCGACCCGGCGTACCCCGCGGGTCTCGACACCATGAGCGACCAGGTCCCCCACGATGCGATCCCCGGTCGGGTCGTCACCGACACAGCTCACCAGTGAGGCGTCGCCACCCAGCGCCGCCACGGTCACCGCCGCGTTCGCCGCCACCCCTCCGCCCACCTCGCGACGCTCCCGAGCCCGGTACTTCCCCGGCGCCGCGGGGAACCGGTCGACGCGGAACACCAGGTCCCACACGGAGATCCCGACGCAGGTCACGTTGGTCACGAGGCCTTCCTACACCAGAGCCCGCCATCTCGACGGGTCGGCACGAGGCGTCCGGCTACTCCACTCCCGCCGGCTCGCGTTCGAACAGGTGGGCGTTGTGGAGGAACCCGTGCACGCTGAAGGGGCGGGTGGCCTCGTCGTGATGGGGCGGGAAGACCAGGTAGGCCGCCAGTGCGCCGGCCAGGCACATCACGCCGGAGACGGCGAACGCCACGCCGAAGTTCCCGGCATCGCCCAACCATCCGCCGAGGATCGGGAACACGATGCCGCCGACGCCGTAGGAGAGGAAGACCCACGGGTAGTTGTCGGCCACGGCTCGATTGCCGAACTCGTCCGCGGTGATGGCCGGGAACAGGGCGAAGTTGCCGCCGAAGTTGAACCCGATCAGCGTTGCCGCCAGGTACAGGGTGTATTCGTTGCCCGCCATGACCGTGAACAGCAGGAACAGCACCCCCTGGGTCGCCGTCATGGTGACGATCGAACGCCGCCGCCCCAGCTTGTCGCTCAAGGTCCCCCAGACCAGACGGCCGACGCCGTTGGCGAGACTGAAGAAGACCGCCATGGCGGTGCCGGCGATGGCGCTGGCCTCGTCCTCGGACAGCCCGCCGTCGGTCAGGAGCTCGACCGGGTAGAGCTTCATGACCCCGATGGCCATCAGACCCGCCCCGGCGCTGACCATGAACGTCAGCGAGATCAGGTGGAACTGCGGGGTCCGCAACATCTCTCGGTGGGTGAAATCCTCGGCCCCCTCACCGGCTGCCTCCGCCGGCGTGAACCCTGCCGGGCGCCACCCCTTCGGTGGCATGGTCATCGCCAGGCTGCCCAGCCCGACCAGGACCGCGAACGTCACGCCGTAGACCCGGAACGTGCCGTCCAGTCCGATCCGATCGATCAGGTCACCCCAGGCGCCGGCGAGCTTGATCCAGGCCATGGCGCCGAATCCGAACCCTGCGACCGCGACGCCGCTGATCATGCCCTTGTGGTCGGGGAACCACCGCATGCCGACGGCGATGGGTACGACGTAGGCCAGGCCGATCCCGGCACCTCCGACCAGACCGATGCCGACCAGCACGGCCGCGAACGTCGCTTCCGCCCCCCACTCCAGCGATCGCGTAGCCGGCTCCGAGCGTGAGCCCGCCGGTGAACGCCAGCCGTCGTGGGCCCCAGGTGGCCAGCCGCCGCCCGGCCAGCACCATCACGACGGCGAAGGTGGCCAGGCTGACCGAGAACACGATCTGGGTCTGCACCTTGGACCACCCGGCGTCACGCAGCGCCGGTGTGAACACCGACCACGCATAGATCGCCCCGAGGCAGAGCTGGATCAGGACGGCGCCCGCCGCCACTCGCCATCTTCCGGCCGTCTCGACCATGGGGGGACTCGCGATCACTGCTGCTGCACCTCGACCATACCGAGGTCGGGCGGCGGACGATCAGTCGGAGCGACCCCCGGTGCGGCAACGGCTCCGGCTGTGTTGCGGGAGTGGGGATCAGTGAATACGGACCACGGACACCACGCCGGCGTGGTCCGACGGCCACAGTGGCGGAGCGAACTGGAACGGCTCGTCCCCGACGACCTCGGCGCTCTGCGCTCGGGCGGCCGCGTGGGTCAGCACCAGATCGATCCGAGACGTCAGCTCGGACGGGAAGTTGGTGAGCGTCTCGTTCTGGCAACAGGTGAACCCGTCGCCCCCGGCGGTGTCCCAGGCGTCACGGAAGTACGACTTGGTGAGGATTCCGTAACTGGCGGTGGAGCTGCCATCGGCCCGCGAGTTGAAGTCACCGACGGCGATCACGGCCCCTCCGACCTTGGCCGGTCCGTCGAGGAACTCCTGGGCCTGGGCTTCCTGCACGGCCGGGAACTGACCGGTCTCCAGATGGGTGTTCACGAAGCGGAACCGCTTTCCTTCGAGCGTTCCGTCGACCGATGCCCAGCCCCGATCGAACGACAGGGGCCCGACGGGGGTGTTCAGGACGGCCTGTGCATCGAACAGCGCGTTCTGCGGGTTGGAGACCTCGAGGTCGGCGGTGTCCTCGTTGACCAGGATGACGTCTCGGTCCTGGAACGTGATGAGGCAGGCGCCGGGTGGGCCGCCGCACGGCACCACGAGCGGGGCCGGCCCGATCAGCGCGTTCTCGGACACCGCCGCAACCGTGTAGTCCAGCCCGCGGTCGTCAAGATCGTCGAGGAGCACGTCGAGGAAATCGATCCCCTCGTCGGTCCCCGGGCCGGAGATCGTCCACCGAGCCACTTCCTGCAGACCGATCAGGTCCGGCCGGAGCTCGTCGATCGAGTCGGCGACCGCTTCCGACCGGGCGGGGAAGTTCGTGAACTTCACGGTGCCCCAGATCGTGGCCACGGCGGTGAGGAACTCATTCAGATCACCGGCCCCCGCTGCGGGGTCGAGACTCGCGCCGAGATACAGGTTCTGACTCATCACGGTGAGCTCGCGTTTGGGCTTCGCTCCGACCGGTTCGGCCGGTACGACCGTGACGAGCGCAAGCCACAGCGCGAGGACCGCAGCGATGACGGCGCGAGATCGGCGCGAACCGGCGGTGTGGAACATGAGAATCTCCCCCTAGGAGTTGCAGCGATCGATCTCCGACCGGCCATGTGGCCAGTCTTCCAGACGCAGCGATCGCTCGCCCGCGAAACGAACACGCCCGGTGCCTGACCCCAGGTGTGCTCGTTTCCGGCTCAGCGGCGGCGGTCGGGCATGCGGTTCAGTACTGACAGCAGGCGGTCCAGGGCCCCGAAGGTGATCCGGCCCTGCGTCAGGAGCGCCACGCCGCGCAGCGGCATCTCGCCCATGGCCCGCTCCAGCATGTCGTCGAGCCCGGTCTCGACCATCTCCTCGCCCGTCTGCGCCTTCGCCACCCGCATCGCCAGTCGTTTCAGCCCCGCGCCCAGCCGGGTGCCGCCCACCTCGTCGAAGGTCGAGTTCCGGGTGAACGGCCTCACCGCGACCGGTGAAGGAATCGGCCGGCCCAGCAGCGCCTCGAACGCGGCGTCGTCGAAACCGTCGTGGGTTGGGGCTGCGTACGCGGCCAGCGCGGAGGAGGGCGCCGCCGGGCGGAAGTCCGATGCGATCTCGACCGTGGCCATGGCCCGGACGTTGCGCGACGACGCAGCCACCAGGAGCTCGAAGTCACCCGCCTCGACCTGCCAGTCGGCCGATGCCGTGTCCCAGAAGGCGAACGAGCGGCGGTCGAGCGCTAGCTGCACCCGCTGCGATTCACCCGGCTCCAGGTGGACCTTGGCGAACGCCTTCAGCTCCTTCTCCGGGCGGTAGACGGTCGATGCCACGTCGCGCACGTAGAGCTGCACCACCTCGGCACCCGCCACGTCGCCCGTGTTGGTGATGGTCACCTCGACGGTCGGCCACGCCAGCGGATCGTCGACGCCGGACGTGCCGCCGACCACCTCCAGATCCGAGTAGGCGAACGTCGTGTAGCTCAATCCATGGCCGAACGGGAACAGGACGTCGAGCTGTGCCGCGTCGAACCAGCGGTACCCGACGTAGAGCCCCTCGCGGTACTGCACCTGGCGACCCTCGCCCGGGAAGAAGGAGTCGGCCGCCGCATCGCTCTGCCGCAACGGGAACGTCTCGGCCAGCTTCGCGCCGGGGTTGACCCGGCCGTAGACCACGTCGACCACCCCGGCTCCCCCGCCCTGTCCGCCCAGATACGCCTCGACGATCGCCCGGGGTCGATCCACCCAGGGCATCTGGACGGGCGCCCCGTTGCACAGGACTACCACCGTGTCGGGGTTGACCTCGGTCACGGCTCGGATCAGATCGTTGTGTTGCCGGGGCAGGCGGAGGTGATCACGGTCGTAGGCCTCGGCCTCGTAGCTGGGCGGCAACCCGGCGAACACGATCGCCACGTCGGCCGCTCGCGCCACCAGCACCGCCTCGTCGATCAGGTCGGGGCGCACGTCGTCGGACGTGGCCTCGTAGCCCTGGGCGAAGCGCACCAGGTGGTCCGCGCCCACCAACTCACGCACCGCATCGAGTGCCGCGTCGAGCCGGGTGGGCGTCACCAGCGAGCTGCCCGCGCCCTGGTACCGGGGCTCGGTGGCGAAGCCGCCGATCACCGCGACCGACACCCCGGGATCGAGGGGCAGGAGACCGTCGTTGCTGAGCAGCACCGCGGTCTCCGCCGCAGCGCGCCGGGCCAGATCGTGGTGCGCCTCGGCGTCGACGTCGAGCGGCTCGGCCAGCGCATCGGTGCCGCGCCGGATCAGGTCGAGCACCCGACCGGCCATCCGGTCCAGCGCGGCCTGGTCCAGCCGGCCGGACTCCCGCGCCGCGACGACCACGGCGTCGTTCAACCCGCCGCTGCCCGGCATCTCCAGGTCCAGCCCGGCCTGGATGCCGGCGACGCGATCGTCGGCGGCACCCCAGTCGGTCATCACCAGCCCGTCGAAGCCCCATTGGTCGCGCAGGACCTCGGTCAACAGCCACGGATGCTGCGAGCAGTAGGTGCCGTTGAGTTTGTTGTAGGCACACATCAGGGTCCACGGCTCGGCCGCCTTCACCGCGAGCTCGAAACCGGCCAGGTACAGCTCGCGCAGCGTGCGCTCGTCGACGATGGCATCGACCACCATGCGCCGGGTCTCCTGGTTGTTCACCGCGAAGTGTTTGAGGCTGGTCCCGACACCCTGCGACTGGATCCCGTCGATCAGCGCGGCCGCCATCCGACCGGAGAGCAGCGGGTCCTCGGAGAAGTACTCGAAGTTGCGGCCGCACAGGGGGTGGCGTTTGAGGTTGGCTCCCGGACCCAGCACGACCGCGACGTCCTGGGCCCGCGCCTCACGGCCGATGGCGGCCCCCACGTCGTGGAGCAGGTCGGGATCCCAGCTGGCGGCAAGACCCGATGCGGTGGGGAAACAGGTCGCCGGTTGGCCTCGGAGCATCTGGCCCGACGCCTGGGTGACCCGGCGCAGGCCGTGGGGCCCGTCGGTGACCATCACCGCGTCCAGACCCAGTTCGGGCACCGGCTCGAGATGCCACATGTCGGACCCCGAGGCCAGGGCGGCCCTGCGCTCGGTCGAGAGCCGGCTCAGATCGTCGCGTCGTTCGTCGGACACGGTCCCTCCGGGCGGTCGAAGCTCGGGCTCAGTTGACCTGGCCGACGACAGACGTGGGCGTGAATCGCACCAGCAGCCGGCCCTCGTCGACCATGGCCCGGCGGTACTCGTCCCAATCCGGGTGGGGCTCGCCGGCGACCGCCTCGTAGTACTCGACCAGGGCGTCGGCGGTCGCGTCGTCGGGCGCCGTGGTCGGAGGGGACAGCTCGACCGTGCCGTCGAACGACAGGTAGGACCAGGACGGGCGGTCGGTCAGGTGCAGCACGACCCGCGGATCGCGCCGCATGTTGACGGTCTTGGCGCGGTCGGTGGTGACCGAAACGGTGAACACCCCGTCGACGAGGTGGTACGCGATGTCCGACGATTGCGGGCGACCGTCCCTGCGGATGGTGATGATGACCGCATCGGTCCGGTCGGCGGCCCAGGCGAGTGCGGTCTTCATGTCCATCGGGTCACCCTACGCCGGGTACCGTTTCGACGTGACCTCTCCTGCCCTCACCCTCGCCGGCCTCGAACGATCCGTCGCTCCGCTCGGGGTGGGCACCTGGGCCTGGGGTGACAAGAACACGTGGGGCATGGGCGGCTACGACGCCACCTTCACCGAGGCCACGATCGCCGGAGCCTGGGAGGCCTCGATCGAGGCGGGCGCCACCTTCTTCGACACCGCCGAGGTCTACGGTGGCGGCGAGAGCGAACGCATCATCGGCCGGCTCCTGGCCGCCGATCCCGGCCGCCGCGACCAGGTGGTCATCGCCACCAAGTTCATGCCCTCGCCGTGGAAGCTCGACGTGAAGTCGGCCCTGCGATCCGCACTCGAAGGGTCGCTCGAGCGGCTGGGCATCGACACGGTCGATCTCTACCAGATCCACGGGCCCATCAGCCTGAGATCGCACAAGGCCATGGCCGACGCGCTGGCGTCCGTGTACGACGCCGGACTGGTGCAGGCGGTCGGCGTCTCCAACTACTCGGTCAAGGAGATGCACAGCATCCACACCGAGCTCGCCGCCCGCAACGTGCCGCTGGCGACGAACCAGATCGAGCTCTCACTCCTGCGCCAGCGTCCCCTCACCTCGGGCCTCATCGCCGCCTGCGCCGACCTGGGCGTCGTGCCGCTGGCCTACTCGCCCATCGGCCAGGGCCGCCTCACCGGGAAGTACTCGGCCAGCAACCCGCCGCCGGGCCGGCGCAACTTCGGGGCCCACCCCATGGAACTGGCCGACGCCATCGTGGCCACCCTGCGGTCCATCGGCGAAGCCGACGAGCGAACACCGGCCCAGGTCGCGCTGCGCTGGCTGATCCAGCACGGGTCGATCCCCATCCCGGGCGCCAAGAACGCCGACCAGGCCCGCCAGAATGCCGGCGCACTCGGGTGGGAGCTGACCGACGATCAGATGCGGCGGCTGGACGCCGCAGCGCTGGACGGCACCCGCACCATCGCCGGGCGGATCTGGCAGCACGGCTGACTGGACGGCGGCGGCGTCACACCGTCGGCGCCCCCGGCGAATTCGATCGACCGCTCCTGGACGGTGTCGTACGCTGGCCGTCTCCGGGTCACCCGTCAGTCGTCCGAGGTCTTCCGGGGACGGTCCTGCGTCGGTCCCCGGATTGGTGAACCCCAGGGTTCGACTCCCAACAACACCGGCGGTCGGGGGGCCGCCCCCGGGCAAACCGGCGCCGAGCTCTGCGGGCCCCGTGCCCCCGCCCGGCACCGGTGTCACCCGGCCGCCGGCTGGGAATCGATCCTGCGGTGCGCACGAAAGGAGCCCACGATGTACGCCTACCCGATGCACTACGAACAGCCCAGCGCACCGGTCCGCCGGCGCATTCTGGTGCACGAGCTCCAGCACGTCGTGCGGATCCGCAACGGTCGCGTGGCCGGGGTGCTCGAGCCCGGTCGCCACTGGGTCAGCAAGAAGACCGACCGGCTCTGGTATGAGTCGGCGACCGACCAGGTCGTCACCGTGCCCGGCCAGGAGATGCTGACCGGAGACGGCGCCGGTGTCCGCGCCACGGTGGCCGCGACCGTCGCCGTGACCGCGCCGCTCACCGTGGTCCGCAACGGTGGCTGGAACCAGGCCTTCTACCTCGGCGTGCAGCTGGCGCTGCGCACCGCCGTCGCCGAGCGCGAGCTGGCCGCCCTGCTGGAGCAGCGCGGCGACCTCGACCGCGTCCTGACCGAGGCGGTCGAGCCCCAGGCCGAGCCGCTGGGCCTGTCCTTGCGCGCCATCGCCGTGCGCGACTTCATCGTGCCCGGTGAGCTGAAGCGAGCCGTGGCCGACATCGTGTCGGCCCGGCTGTCCGGCCAGGCCGCGCTCGAGCGAGCCCGCGGCGAGACGGCTGCCCTGCGCAACCTGGCCAACGCGGCCCGGCAGATGGCCGACAACCCGGCGCTGTTCCAGCTCCGTCTGCTCCAGCAGATCGAGGCGTCGACCGGCAACACCTTCGTGGTCGGTACCGACGGCCTCATGAGCGCGGGAGGCGACCGGGACTGACCGGCGGGACCGGGGTCGAGCGACATCAGCTTCGCCGGCCCCGGTCTCGACGGCCGTCGGCGGCCCCGGGTCGGGCGCTACGTTGGCTCGATGACGAGCGAACCCGACACGACCGGCCGCACCTACGACGAGGCCATGGCCCGGCTGGCCATGCCGCTGGACGAGGCGATGATGACCCAGCGGGCGGTCCGGCGCCTGCTGCCCGACCCGGTCGACGATCGCATCGTGCTGCGCTGCATCGAGCTCGCGCTCAAGGCGCCGACGGGCTCCAACGGCCAGAACTGGGAGTTCGTGGTCGTCAAGGACGCCGGGACCAAGGCAACGCTGGCCCGCAAGTACCGGCAGGCGTGGAGTCGCTACCACCGGATCGGCGAGTGGATCGCCGAGAACCAGGACGCCAATCCCGTGGCCCGCGCGGTGGGCTCGGCGTCGGGCGGGGGCACGTCCGACCCCGAGTCGATGGCCAAGATCATGCGCGCAGTCCAGTGGCAGGTCGACCACTTCACCGAGCTCCCGGTCCTGGTCGTGGCCTGCCTCCGGGGCGGAAAGATGCCGTACGTCCCCCAGCCGTCACTCCAGGCCAGCTCGTTCTACGGCTCGGTCTACCCCAGCGTGCAGAACCTGCTGCTGGCCGCGCGCGCCGTCGGCCTGGGGGCGTCACTCATCACCTTGCCGCTGTGGAGTCTGACCACGGCCCGCAAGGCACTGGGTCTGCCCCGCACGGTCACGCCGGCGTGCATCGTCCCCCTGGGCTGGCCGCGAGGCAGGTACGGACCCACCACCCGCCGTCCGGTCGGCGACGTGGTCCACCTCGATCGCTTCGGCAACCGGCCGTGGCAGGACGACGACCAGGACGCGGGATGACCGAGTTCGATCTCGACACCGTGGACACCCTCCTGTCCACGACCCGAGCGGTCCGGAAACGACTCGACCGGGACCGCGACGTCCCCGACGACGTGATCCTCGAGTGCATCCGGCTGTCGCAGCAGGCACCGACCGGTTCCAACATGCAGAACTGGCGCTGGCTGGTCGTCCGCGACGCCGAGACCCGCCGGGCGCTGGCCGACCTCTACCGCGCCGGCGGGGGCGACTACCTCGCCGCCGCGTCGGCCCGGGCCACCGAGGGTCAGATCGGCCGGGTCATGTCGTCGGCCACCTACCTGGCCGAGCACCTCCAGGAGGTCCCGGTCCACGTGATCCCGTGCATCAAGGGTCGGCTGACGCCGGACAACAGCGTGGCCGACTGGTCGGGGATGATGGGCTCGATCTACCCCGCCATCTGGAGCTTCCAGCTGGCGCTGCGCAGCCGGGGCCTGGGCTCGGCGCTGACCACGCTGCACCTGAACAGGGAACGCGAGGTGGCCGAGGTCCTGGGCGTTCCCGACGACGTCATGCAGGTCGCCCTGCTGCCGGTGGCCTACACCGTGGGCACCGACTTCAAGCCGGCCGACCGCCCCCCGCCCGAGCGCATCGTCCACTGGGACCGCTGGGGCGAGAAGCACACGTAACGAGCACACCGGGGGTCGGGCCCCCATCGTGCTCGTTGGGGCGTGCCGGACCGACCGGACCGACCGGACCGACCTCTACTCGGGCAGCGGGGCGAAGAGGTCGACGCCGTTGCCGTCGGGATCGCGCCGCGTCGCGTACCGCTGACCCCAGAAGGCGTCCCACGGCTCGCGGTGCCCTTCGTAGCCGGCACCGACCAGGTCGGCGTAGGTCGCATCGACCTCGGCCGGTGCCTCGCAGAGGAACGCCAGGCCCATCCCCGGTCCACCGGTCGTCGGCGACCAGTCCGGGTCGAATGACCGCACGGTTTCCCGCGTGTCCCATGCGATCCTCAGCCCTCGGGCCAGCTGCACCTCGACGTGCGGTTCGCCGTCGGCTTCGGGCGGAACGTCGAGCCCGAGTCGGCGGTAGAAGGCCAGCGACGCCGCCATGTCCTCGACGACGATGCCGACCAGATCGAACCGTGGTGCCATGCCGGCACCGTAGGCGGCCCCAGGGAAGGATGGGGGCTGACCCGGATGTCCGGCGGTGCCCGATCGGTCGACGATGGACCCATGCCCGAGGCCCTCGTCATCGTACTCAGGCGCTACGCCGCCGCCGCCGTCATCGCCGCCGGGTTCGTCGGTGCGGCCCTGCTCACCTTCTTCGGCTTCATCGCCGTGACCGGCTGCTTCATCGAATGCCACGAGAGCGACGAGCACCCGGAAGGAGCGCTGCTCATCATCGCCGCCCTCGTGCTCATCCCCCTGACGCTCGCCCTGGCGGCTCGGGTCGCCGACGCCACCGCCTACCTCCTGCGGGCCGCAGTCGCGACCGCCTGGCTCGTCGGCCACGGTGTCGTGCTCCTCGCCGCCGCCACCACCGACCTCGTCGACGCGGCCTACCCCGAGATCGACCTGCAACTCATGGCGTTGGCGCTGGGCGTCGTGGGCGCCGTGCTCATCTCGGCCCGCGCCGCCACCGTCCCCGCGGTCGTCGCGCTCTTCCTGGTCGGGCTGGCCTCATCGGCGTGGATCGACACGATCGGCCCCATCGGCGCGGTGCTCACGCTGGCGGCGCTGAGCGTTCCCCCGAGCCGTCAGCGGTACTCGGCGACGTAGTACTCGCGGCCCTTGTTGCCGCCACCGAACCACGAGCTGAGGTCGAGGAAGAGGCCGACGGCCACGAAGGCCCACCCCAGCCAACTGACCTTGGTCGCCGGCGAGTAGACCAGCGCGTAGATCACCGACGTCCACGGGAGCAGGACGAACCCGACGGCGGCCGCGAGGAACGAATCGAAGGCGAGGGTCAACCGGTCGGTGAACAACCACATGAAGATCATCGCCAACCGCGGCGAGATCCACGACGCCATGGCCAGGAGGCAGCACCCGCCCATCGGCTACGACCTCCCGTGAGGGTCGAGGATCTGGACCGTTCGTCGGAAGCTCGGGGACATGTCCGCACGCTACCCCAGTAGGGTCCGCTGCAACGGAGGAGCACCGCATGACGCGCATCGGCTATCAGATCCCCAACTTCACCTATCCCGACGTCGGGCCCGCCGGCCTGTTCGAGGCTGTGGCCGCTCAGGCCGAGGCCGCCGATCGCAGCGGCTTCGACACCGTGCTGGTGATGGACCACTTCTACCAGTTGCCCATGCTGGGCGACCCCGACGACTACATGCTCGAGTGCTACACGCTGCTGGGCGCGCTGGCCGGACGCACCGAGAACGTGCGGCTGAGCTCGCTGGTCACGGGCAACACCTACCGGAACCCGGCCCTGTTGGCGAAGATCATCGCCACTCTCGACGTCGTGTCGGGCGGCCGGGCTCAGTTGGGAATCGGCGCCGGCTGGTTCGAGGAGGAGCACACGTCGCTGGGCTTCGAGTTCGGCACCTTCACCGACCGGTTCGAGCGGCTCGAAGAAGCGCTCCAGATCATCGGGCCCATGCTGGCCGGCGATCGACCCACCCTCCACGGCGAGCGCTACTCGGTCACCGAGGCCATCTGCGAGCCGCCCCCGGTCGGCCGGGTGCCCATCCTGATCGGCGGTTCGGGCGAGAAGAAGACACTGCGCATGGTGGCCCAGTACGCCGACGAGTCCAATCTCACCTGCGGGCCCGAGGAAGTCCCCCGGAAGCTCGAGGCGCTCGACGCCCACTGTGCTCGCCTCGAGCGTGACCGGTCCGAGATCACCGTCAGCCTCCAGACCCAGGTGTGCATCGCCCTCGGTCACGACGAGGCCGAGCAGGCGATGCGGTCCTTCCTCCAGCGGCGAGGCATGGATCTCGACACCATGGACGACGAGACACGCTCGGCGATCCTCGCCATGGTGACCGTGGGCGATCCCGACGAGGTGGGCGAGCAGCTCCAGGCTCGGTTGGACACCGGCGTCGACGGTCTGACCATGAACCTCGTCGCCAACGGCCACCACCCGGAGAACGTCGAGCTGCTGGGCCAGGTGGCCAGCCGAGTCATCGGGTGACCTTCGGTCACCTTGGGGGTCGCCTCAGGCGACCCCTGGCTAGCGGCTCGCCTCCGGCGAGTTTTCGAGTTGCCGGCTCTCCTTCGGCGAGCTTTCGAGTTGCCGGCTCTCCTTCGGCGAGCTTTCGAGTTGCCGGCTCGCCTTCGGCGAGCTTTCGAGTTGCCTACGGCAACTCGTTGGCGGCCTCCGGCGAGCTAGCCGAGGAGCTCGCTGATCGTGTGGATCACGACGCCGGCGGCTCCACCCACCAGGGTGCCGTTGATGCGGATGAACTGCAGGTCGGGTCCGAGCAGCAGTTCCAGGCGCTCGGCGGTCTCCTCGGCGTCCCACGTGTCGACCGTGGCGCCGATCACCTGCGAGATCTCGCCCCGGAACTGGTCGATGGCGCCGATGGCCGCATCGACCAGGAAATCGTCCAGCTTCGTCTGCAGCTGAGGGTCGGCCTGCAACCGCTGACCGACCGCCACCACCACGTCACGGAGACCGAGGCGCAGCGATGATGCGGGATCCCCGGCATCGGCGACCACCGACGCCTGGAGGTTGTCCCAGAGCCGCGAGGTCCACGCCGACATCTCCGGATGGTCGAGGACCTCGTTCTTGATCGCCTCGCCGCGGGCCAGCAGCTCGGGATCGTTCTCCAGTCGGCCCACCAGGCCGGTGATGCGCTCGTCGAATGACGCCCGAATCGGATGGTCCGGGTCGCCCCCCACCTCGCGGAGGAAGAGCGTGACGCCGTTGTAGATCTTGTCGAAGATCCGGTCGTCGATGGGCTCGGGCACCCACCAGGGCGACTCCTGGTCGAGTCGGCCCCGCAACTCGAGCCGCTGCTCCTCGAGGAACCCCTCGGACCCGCGCAGGATCGCATCGAACAGCGTCTTGTGGTGACCGCCCTCGATGGCCAGATCGATGCCCCGCCCCACCAGCGGTGCGACCGGCGTGGCCCGGGCCTGTTGCAGGACCGTGTCGTTCACCGCGGCCCGCAGGTTCTCGCCCGCCACGGCGTCGCTCAGACCACCCAACGAGTCACCCAACGCCGCGCCCACGCGTTCTGCGTTCTCGGGTTCGGTCAGCCAGGTGCCCAGCCGGGCCGCCAGACCCGCCTCGTGAAGCTTCTCTCCCAACACGTCGCCGTTGAGGAAGTTCTGCTGCACGAAGTCGCCCAGGCCCCGCCCGATCTGCTCCTTGCGGTTGGGGATGATCGCCGTGTGCGGGATAGGAACACGCCACGGATGGCGGAAGAGCGCCGTCACAGCGAACCAATCGGCCAGCGCTCCCACCATCGCCGCCTCGAAGAACGCTTCGACGTACCCGACGGCTCCGGACCGGTCGTCGACGCCGAGCCGCAGCACGAAGTAGGCCACGACCACCACGACGAAGAGCCCGGTGGCCCGGCGGCGAGCCCCGGACAGGTCGCGGCGCCGTTGCGCATCGGCCTCTTCCACCGCCCACGTCGGGCGCGGTGGCGCGGCGGCCGGGGCCGCGTCGCTCACGGGGCGGTCACTTCTCGGAGCCCAACGGGGTGATCTGCGCCACGAAGATCGTCGCCTCGGGCAACGCTTGCTGGATCCGGAACACGATGCGGCTGGTGCGATCGACCACCAGCCGGGGATCGGTACCGAGCCGGCCGATGTCATTGGTACCGATGTGCAGCAGGACGACGTCGGCGTCGACTTGCTCGACCCAGCTCTCGATGTTGCCCTCCTCGGGGTAGTCATCGTGCCCGGCCAACATGTCCGATGCCGCCCACGCCGCATGACCCTCGTGGTCCTGGTCGAAGGGCACGCCGTTCACGTCCGGCGTGTTGCCCTCTCGACTGCGCGGCACCGAGGTCTGGGTCCCCACGAAGTCCACCGTGTAGCCCGCCTCGACCAGCTTCTCCCACGTCTCGTACCGGGTGTAGTCGTCGGTGATCGAGTCGCCCAGCGGCATGACGCGGAGGGGCTGGTCGGTCGGGGCGCCGATCTGCTGCTGCACCGCGGTCACCCACCGCGTGGCCATCTGGTCCTCACCCTCCCTATTGGGGTGGATGCCGTCGAGCGAGTGTGTCTCCGGAACGAACCAGGTGAAGTGATCCACGAGCACGACCGACGATGTCGCCGTCGACCACGTCGGCGCCCGCTCGGCCAGCATCTCGTTGAAGACCCGGACGGCGTTGACATCCGAGCCGTCGTCCGAGCAGGCGGCGGCGACCAGGAGGAGCACCGCAACCACGGCGGCCACCCCGATCCGGCTCGAACCCGTCGTTCGTCGGCTGCACTGCACGGCGATGAGTATGCCGTCCCGGCAACCAAAGACCGTTCATGGCCCGCCTCTCCTACGCTCCTACCCATGGCCGAGGACCTCATCGTGAACGGGAAGATCACCATTCCCGCGTCCGAGCTCAGCTGGTCGTTCAGCCCCAGCGGAGGGCCAGGCGGCCAGCATGCCAACAAGGCCAGCACCCGCGTCACCCTCCAGTTCGACATCGAACACTCGCGGGTCCTCTCCGGTGCCGACCGAAGCCGGTTGCTGTCCACGCTGGGCCCCACGATCCGGGTCGTGGCCGACGATGAGCGCTCCCAGCAACGCAACCGCAGCGCCGCCCGGCGCCGTCTGGCCGACCGCCTGCGGGCCGCGCTGCGACCCGAGACGCCGCGCCGCCCGACCCGTCCCAGTCGAGGGTCGGTCAAACGCCGACTCGACGCGAAACGGCAGCGGAAACAGCGCAAACAGGGGCGGGGGCGGGTTCGACCCGGCGACTGGTAGCCGGCCTCGGTCCGGATGCCGCGTCCACGGACGGGCACGCGCTCAGCGGCCTGGCACCACGTCGCGCAGGGTCCCCCACATCTGATCGGCGATCGCTGCGTACCCGGCGTCGTTGGGATGGAACCGGTCCTGGGCCCACATGCCGCGCATCGTCGGCCAGCGCCAGGGGTCGAACAGCTCGATGTGTCCGGCCTCGGCCCACTCCTCGAACAGGTTGCGAGCCAGGCTCACCCGACGCCGCGAGGGACCACTGGCCCCCAGCTGACCGACCACCGACCCCAACGGGAGCGCGTCGAGCAGCCGGCCGGCCGCTGACGCCAAGGTGCGCGAGCTGCTGCGGGCGAAGACGTCGTTGGCCCCGGCCATGCACGTGACCAGATCGGCCTCGAGGTCCAGCGCACCCCAGGCGGCCAGCTGCTGTTCGACCACCCCGCTCATCCGGGCGCCGGTGACCGAGAGATTGAGGACCCGCCAGGGTCGGCCGGTGTGCTCGTCCAGCCGCTGATGGACCACATGGACGAACGAGGTCTCGATCGTGGACGAGCCGATGCCCTGGCTGGTCGAGTCGCCGAGCACCAGCCACAAGGGGCCGTCGGATCGGAGGGCCTCGTCGTTGCGCTGGTCCCACTCCCCGGCCCGTGGTTCCACCGTTGCCGCGACGGCGCGGACCGACGACAACGCCCAACCGGCGACCGTGGACAGGGTGAGGCGGTCGGGTCGCCGCAATCGGGGGGCGGTCAGGGGTCCGGTCACCGAGGAAGTATGCAGCGCCGACGGGACCGGACCAACCAGGTCGCCCCATCATCATGGCGACCTCTCTCCGTGCCCACCGGAATCTGTGCCCCGCCATGTCGACTGAGCGCACGTAGCCAGGCACAGATTCCTGGTCAGGTCGGGAGCTCGATGCCGAGGGCCGCGAGTTGGGCCTCGGCCTGCGGCGCCCACCCCCGGTTGGCGACGGGGCTGGCCGGGCTGGGGTGCAGCACGGTGGCGACGCGGCGGCGGTCGCCCGCAACCGCAGCGCACCGCTTCTCGGCGAACTTGCCGACCCCGACCACGAGCGGAGGGTCCAGCAGCTCGAAGAACCGACCGAGCGCTGCGTCGCACGCCTCGAAGAGCGGGGCGCGCTCGGCCGCCGGCAGCTTGTCGGGCGTGCGGTTGCGGCCCGACTCCTCCATGAAGACCAGCGGACAGAAGTTCCACACGAAGAAGCGGTCGAAGAACGCGTCCGCCGTGCCGAATCGATCCCGGGCCCATCCCCACAACCGGGCCCCGCTCACCTCGGATCGTTCACAGGCCAGGCCCTGGACGGGCCGCTTGGGATGCGGGTCCGGCGGCGATCCGATCTCGGCCGAGATGCCGAGCCAGTCGCGCACCAGCCCGACTTCGCCGAAGGGCACGCCCGTCTGTGCCATCCCCCACGGTCCCGGGTTCATCCCCACCAGGATCGCCTCGACGCCCGGCCGGCAGAACCGCCCCAGGTACTCCTCCACCGCCGCCGACGCATACGCGAGCGGGTTGTACACGTGGGTCACGGGCGGGCCGAAGGCCAGCGGATCCACGGCGGTCGACAGCCACCGGGTGATCTTCACGGCCTCGGCGGCCGTGCGGTCCGAAGCGGTGGGCACGTCACCGTGTTAGCACGCCACAATGGCGAGGTGACCGCCGAGCTGCCCTCGCCCAACGACGGCGTCCCACCCGGGCGACCGGGTGAGTTCACCGCGCTCGACATCGGTCCCATCTCGGTGTGGCCCCCGGTCGTCCTGGCGCCGATGGCCGGCGTCACCAACGCGCCGTTCCGCCAGCTCTGCCGACGGTTCGGCGCCGGCCTCTACGTCAGCGAGATGGTCACCGCCCGGGCTCTGGTGGAAGGCAACCAACGCAGCCGACGCCTGGCCGGATTCGCACCGGACGAAGCACCCCGCAGTCTCCAGCTCTACGGCACCGATCCGAAGGCGATCGGTGCTGCGGTCGAGCTGGCCGTCGGCCCCGGCGACGTCGACCACGTCGACCTCAACTTCGGGTGTCCCGCCAAGAAGATCACCCGTCACGGTGGCGGCGCCGCAATCCCGGTCAAGCGTCGTCTCCTCGCCGCCATCGTCCGTGCCGCAGTGCGGGCGTCCGGCGACGTCCCCGTCACGATCAAGTTCCGCAAGGGCGTCGACGACACGCACACCACCTTCCTCGACGCAGGCCGGATCGGTCGCGACGAGGGCGCCGCCGCCGTCGCCCTCCACGCCCGCACCGCCGCGGACCACTACGGACCACCGGCCGACTGGTCGGCCATCGCCCGCCTGAAGGACGCAGTGACCGACATCCCCGTCCTGGGCAACGGCGACGTGTGGGAGGCATACGACGCCCTCCGGATGCTCCGGTCGACCGGCTGCGACGGGGTCGTCGTCGGCCGGGGCTGCCTGGGCCGACCCTGGCTGTTCGGCCATCTGCAATCGGCGTTCGCCGGGGACGAGCCCGCCCCACCTCCCACCGTGGGTGAGATGGTCCCGGTGATGCTGGACCACGTCGATGGGCTGGTCGACTGGCTCGGCCCGGTGGTCGGCGTGCGCGACTTCCGCAAACACACCGCCTGGTACGTGAAGGGCTACCCGATCGGCGCCGAGATACGCCGGCAACTCGGTCAGATCACCAGCGTCGACCAGCTGGCCCACCTGCTGAGCCTGATCGATCCCACCACCGCCCTCCCCGAGGACGCCCGGCGGATGCCCCGCGGTCACACCTCCGGACCCCGGCCGGTCTCGCTCCCCGACGGCTGGCTCGACGCGCCCGATGTCGTGCCTCCGGTCCGCTCCGACGCCGACGCGCTCGTCAGCGGCGGCTGATGCCCGCACCCGAGGACCTCCCGCTCGTGGTGCTCGCGTCGGGTTCGCCCCGCCGTCGGGAGCTGCTGGAGCGCTACCCGATCCGGCTGGAGATCCGACCGGCCGATCTGGACGAGTCGGTGCTCGAGGATGAGAAGCCCGAGCCGTACGTCAGACGGCTGGCGCGGGAGAAGGCCGAGGCGGTCCGATCGCCCGGCGACGTCGTGGTGGCGGCGGACACTTGTGTCGTCCTCGACGGCGAGATCCTCGGAAAGCCGAACGACGCCGCCGACGCCCACCGCATGCTGGCCGGACTGGCCGACCGCACCCATCACGTGATCACCGCCGTCGCGGTCGCCGCCGACGACGGCACCAGGGTCGAGACCGTCCGTACCGACGTGACGATGACCCCCATCCCGGCGGCCGATCTGGCGTGGTACGTCGCGACCGACGAGCCGCACGACAAGGCCGGCGCCTACGCCATCCAGGGTGCCGGTGGCCGGTTCGTCCGTCGGATCGAGGGGAGCCACAGCAACGTCATCGGCCTGCCCCTCGACACCGTCAGCCACCTCCTCGACCGGGTCGGCGTCCCCCTCACCGGCCCCACCGACGAATCTTGGCCTCCACATGTCGACTGAGCCGACAGAGCGAGGCCTAGATTCCGTTGTGTGTGCCAGTTGCGTGACACTCGTCACATCGGGACGGGAACCTGTCAGACTGGAGCCGAACGCCACCAGAGGAAACCACCGTGCGGATCAACTCCATTCTGAATCACAAGGGTGACGACGTCGCCACCGTCGCGCCCGACACCACCGTGGCCGACGCCCTGCGATCCCTGGCCGACCGCGGTGTGGGCGCGCTCGTCGTCTCCAGCGACGGCCGGACGGTCGAGGGCATCCTGTCCGAGCGCGACATCGTGCGGGCCCTGTCGGCCGAGGGTGCCGCCACCCTCGAGCATCCCGTGCACCGCCTGATGACCGGTACGGTCGTCACCTGCACCCGTGAGGACACGGTCGACTCGCTCATGGCGACCATGACCGGAAAGCGCATCCGACACGTCCCGGTGGTCGAGGACGGGGTGCTGTCCGGCATCATCAGCATCGGCGATGTGGTGAAACACCGCGTCGGCGAGCTCGAATCCGAGACCCGGCACCTCAAGGACTACATCACCACCGGTCGCTGATCCGCCCCGCGCCGGTCGTCCGGCCCGCGGCCGTCGGATTACCCTCGCCGCGACACCCGACCCGTCCCAGGCGTCCCCTCGGGCGGAGGATCCGGCACCCATGAAGCGTGAGATTCGATGAAGTACCAGCGAGGCCACAAGTCCGCCGATGTCGTCGATCGGCGCGGCGCCGGACCCACCGGCGGCATGTCGATGGGCAAGATCGGCGGTGGCGTCGGCGGTATCGGCATCCTCGTGGTGCTGTTGATGTCGTGTCTCGGCGCCGGGGGTGGCATCGACATCGGTTCGCTCCCCACGCAAGAGCTGGAGCCGCCGGTGGCAGGCGGTGCCACCGAGGCGCAGGGAGCCGACCCCATTCCGGCCGACGAGGATCCCGACGCTGATCTCGTGGCGTTCCTCAGCTTCGTTCTCGATGACGTGCAGGAGTACTGGACCGAGACCTTCGCCGCTTCCGGTCAGCAGTACCCGCGGGCCGAGCTCGTGCTCTTCACCGGCAGCACGGAAAGCGGCTGCGGCGGCGCCACCGCCGCCATCGGGCCGCACTATTGCCCGCTGGATCAGAACGCCTATCTCGACCTGGACTTCTTCAAGGAGCTCCTGGCCCGGTTCGATGCCCCCGGCGATTTCGCCCAGGCCTACGTGCTCGCCCACGAGATCGGCCACCACGTGCAGACCGTCACCGGCATCAGCGACGAGGTGCGCCGCCTGTCGCGACAGCACCCCGACGAGGCCAACGACCTCTCGATCCTCCAGGAGCTGCAGGCCGACTGCTTCGCCGGGGTCTGGGCGTACTCCACCTACGATGAAGGACTCCTCGAGTCCGGCGACGTCCAGGAGGGCCTGAACGCCGCTGCTGCCGTGGGAGACGATCGCATCCAGCAGAAGTCGACCGGCCGGATCGATCCCGAGTCCTGGACCCACGGCTCGTCGGCCCAGCGGGAGAAGTGGTTCACGATCGGCTTCGAGACCGGCGACCCCGAGGCCTGCAACACCTTCTCCCAGGGCGCCTGAACCGCACCCCGGGCCGCCCCGCCGACCCCGCCGAGCCCCACGGCGGCCCGCCGGCGCCCGCATGGCGTTGGTCACATTTCGTCGAAGGACTCATCTTCGGATGGTCATGGGCCGATACTGTGGCTAGCAGAGGTTCGTATGGAGCAAGCACCCGACACCCGATCCACGGGACAGCACGCCCTTCTGGTGCTGCCCGGCCGCGGCACCGGCCGCTCGGCGCGCGCGGTCCAGAACCACCTGGCGCCGGCCACCGCCCCCGCCAGCGAATGGGCCCGGAGTCGCTTCGGCACCGGCCTCGAACACCCCGACGACCTCCCCCCCGAGGCACCTCACCCCACCCTCGAGCGCACGTTCTGCTTCGTCGATCTGTCCGGATTCACGCGCTACACCCGCGAGCACGGACCCCACGAGGCGGTCGAGCTCCTCCAGGAGTTCCGGGCGGTCACCCGCTCCAACGCCGCCCAACGCGGCGTGCGGGTCGCCAAGTGGCTGGGCGACGGCGCCATGCTGGTCTCCACCGAAGCCGGTCCAGCCGTGGCCCTCGGCGCCCACCTCGTCAACCACTTCGCCCACACCGAGATCGCCATCCGCGTGGGCCTCGCATCCGGTGACGCCCTGCTGTTCGAGGGCGACGACTACATCGGCGAGCCCGTCAACCTGGCCGCCAAACTCTGCGCCGCGGCCAAACCGCGCGAGATCCTCGCCGACGTCGACGTCGATGACCTGCCCGACTGGGTCGAGGTCGCGGGCGATGTCGAACTGGAGATTCGCAACATGGGCCGCATCGGCGGCATCCTGCGGCTCCGCCCCCCTCGCTGACGGCAGCCCACGGCAGCACATCGGACCAGGAGTTGGCGCAGCCAACTCCCAAGGAACCCACCTGCGGGTGGGTTCCCGTCAGGCCTCGTCGTTGGGCACCGTCGTCGTGGTGGTTGCGGGGGGCGGGGGCGCCGAGGTGCTCGGCGAGGACGACCCGAGCAGCTCCTGGAGAATGTCGAGGATCTGCTGCTGGTTCTCGCGGATCTCGTCGATGTCGGCCTGGACGTCGGAGCCCGTTCCACCGCCGGGGGTGGAGGTGGACGGCGGTGGGGTGGTCGTCGTGGGTGGGTCGGTGGTGGGGGGTGTGGTGGTGTCGGACGACGGCTCGGCCACGTCACCGTCACCCTCGACCACGGCGAGGATGTCGATCGGGTTGTCGACATCGCCGAAGATCGGCGTGAGGACCTCGAGGGCCTGGGGGCGCGTGTATCCCGACTGGAGCAGCGACTCGTACAACGCGGCCGAGAAGGACCGTTGCATGACCACGCCGGCGTCGGACACCACGATGACGAACCGAAGCTGCGGCACCTCGACCACCGCGTCACCGCCGCGGGCCTGCACGTACACCGGTCGGACCCACACCATCGACTCGTCGTCCATGGGGACCAGGAAGAGATTGCCGGCCTTGACCTCGGATCCACCCTCGCTGAGACGGTTCAACACGAGGGCCACGGTCTGATCCGAACGGATGTTGGAATCGACGATGGTGGGACCCTGCACCCCCTGGCTGGTCATCTCGAACACGTTCAACTCGCCATAGGAGTCCAGCTCGCTGCTGGCCACCATGAAGGCGCTGAGCAGGTTCTTGTCGTCGCCGTCGGTGCTGGCTCGCACGAACGGGCGGAGAAGCACGTATTCGAGTTGCTCTTTGCCGGGCAGCTTCAGCTGCACGTAGTAGGGCGCCACCGCCGCGGTGGAGTCGGTGGGGGTGCCGGTCGCCGCGGCCTGCGCCGCCGTGGCGGTCGCCCGAGCGGACTGGATCAGATCGGGCGACGGGGCCCCGGCGACGTCCCAGGCCCGGGTGCGGTCGTAGAAGGCGGCGGGCTCACCCAGGTGGTACCGGCTCCAGGTGTCGGTCTGCAGCGTGAAGAGGTCCTTCGGGTATCGGACGTGCGACTGGAGCTCTTCCGACATCTCCGCGACCGGGCGGAACAGCGACGGGAACGCCTGCTGGTAGGCCTGGATGATCGGGTCGCCGGCTTCGTCGTCGGTGACCGGGTCGCGCACGACGTACAGCTCGACGGTACCGTCGTAGGCGTCGACCACGGCCTTCACCGAGTTGCGCACGTAGTTGAGCGGGCGGCGCAGGTCGGCGCCCGACTGGAGCTGACTCACGTCGGCTCGCTGGCTGTAGGGGAAGCGGTTGGTCGTGGTGTAGCCGTCGACGATCCACTTGATGCGACCATCGGCCAGCACCGCGTACGGGTCGCGGTCGAACTCCAGGAACGGAGCGACCGAGGTGACCCGATCGTGCACCGTGCGCTTGTAGAGGACCCGGGAGTCGCTGGTGATGAAATCGGAGATCAGCATCTCGAGGTCGTTGAACCGCAGGGCGAACGCGGCCCGACGGAAGGTCGAGTCGAGCTCGACCCCACCTTCGCCGTCGTAGCGGAACGTCTTGTCTTCGTTGCCCTCTTCCGAGGTGATCTCGTCTCGGGTGGTGCCGGTGACCGCGTAGGCCTGGGTCCGCTCGCCGTAGTAGATGTGCGACTTCTTGTCGTCGACCTCGACCTCGAAGCGCGGGTCCTGGTCGAGCGCCGTGTCCTCCAGCAGGAACACCGGGTCGCCGCCGTTGTCGTCGCGGTTGGCCTGGGCCACGACCGTGCCGAACCCATGCGTGAAGGCGAGATGGTTGCGCTCCCACGACCCCTGCGGATCCCCGTCGGTGTTGAGCTCACGCGTCGCGGTGACCACCTGCGTCGTCTCGCCATCGACCTCGTAGCGATCGACGTCGAGGTCGACGATCTGGTGGATGGCCAGCGCGGCCTGGAGCTGCTGGAACGTGTCGATCACGATGTCGGGATCGACCAGCGGAAGGTTCCTGACGCTCTCTCCGCCGCTCTCGACCGCCTCGGGATCGAGGGCGGTGTTGGCCTCGAACGGCTGCTCGGCGATGTCGCGGAGACCCATGGCGTAGCGGGTGGCCGCGATGTTGTGCTCGATGTACGGGGCCTCGCGATCGGACTCGTCGGGCCGGACCTGGAACTGCTGGATGAACGCCGGGTACCCGGTGCCGATCAACAGCGCGACGAACGCCCACAGGCCGACGGCGACGACCGGGTAGGTCCAGCCCCGTCGCCAGATGTTGACGATGAACAGACCGCACGCGAACAGCGAGATGATCAACAGCAGGTTGATGGCCGGCAGCTGCGCGTTGACGTCGGTGTAGGTGGCGCCGTCGACCACGCCTCGGCTGGAGAAGTTGAGCTCGTAGCGCTGGAGAAGGTAGTCACCGGCCTTGACCAGGGCCAGCAGCGCCAGCAGCACCGACAGATGGGCCTTGACCTGCGGCGTGACCCGCTCGGGTGCGGGGCTCTGCACCCGGATGCCGCCGCTGAGGTAGTGGGCGGTGGCCGTGATCACCAGCACGATGATCAGCGCCATGAAGAGCCAGTTGACCGTGAACGAGAGGAACGGCAGCTGGAAGACGTAGAAGCCCGCGTCGACGCCGAACTGGGGATCCTCGACGCCGAAGTCGACCCGATTGCGGAACAGGATCCACGACTGCCACTCGGAGGAGACGCCGGCGCCGGCGATCACCGCCAGCACGGCGGCGACCACGAACCGGACGGTGCGTTGCCGGCCACCGACGATCTCGTGGTAGCGCTCGAGGAACTCCTCGTCGGGTCCACCCGGGCGAAAGCGCGGCGCGATCCGCTCGGCCACGGTCAGGCTGATGAACATCATCAGGAAGAACACGCCGGTGAAGACCAGGCCCAGCCCGACCTTCACCCACAGGATGCCGGTGAAGACCGACCGGTAGCCGAGCGCGTCGAACCACAGGAAGTCGGTGTAGAAGCCGGCCAGGCCCTTCAGGCTGATGGCCAGCACCAGCACCACGCCGATCGCGACGCCCGCGATGGTGCGCCGGCGGTTGCTGGAGGAAGGTCGTCTGCGCTCGGGCAGATCAGAGGAAACCCGCATGGAGCGTCAGACTACTGGGGAAGATCGTCCTTCAGGCTTCGGTCGGCGCCGGTGCCAGCGCGGCGGGGATCACGAGGCAGCGGCAGCCCTCGTACGCAGGGGCACACTCGGATCCGGTGGGAAAGACCGTGCCCTTGGTGACCACACCGGCCAGCTCGTTGTCCTCACAGTCGGGCGACGAAGCCTGGGGATCCTGCAACCAGACCACCTCGGTGTCGGCGTCGATCGCGTCGTAGCGGCCGCGGGCATAGGCCGCGGCGACCACGTGCGCGCTCACCTCGGCCAGCTGCTCGGTCCGGAAGGTCCGATAGGCCGCTCTCACCTGCTCGCTCAGCTCGTCGACGTCGTCCGAGACGTCGAGGAGCCCCACGACAGCGGCCCGCAGTGGCTCGGCGATGAGACGCTCGTACACCTGGCCCAGCTCGGCGGAGACGGCGGCCGCGTCGCCACCCGTCCCGCCGATGTGCTCGACGCCGATGCGGTAGGCCCCCATCAGGTCGTCGGATGACACGTCGCCGGCGGCGACGGTGAGATCGTCGAGCTCGGCCAGCACGCGCTCGGCGGTGGGCTTTCCCCGCACCGTGCGGAGGCGGTCGAGGACGCCATTCTGGTCATCGGCCAGCACTCGCTTGAGCTGCCGCTGCAACGTCCGCTCGAGCGGCGTCAACGCCTCGTCGCGGGCCCCGAACGGGTCGATACGGGGATCGGCCGCCTCGGGCTCGTCCTCGTCGGTCTCGCTCTGACCCGCCTCATGTCGAAGATCGAGCGGCGCCTCGGCGTCATCCCCGGGTTCGGCGACGACCGCATCAACATCGGCCGATCCGGCCCCGCCGTCGCCGGTCGACTCGGCCCGGAGTTTGGCGAACAACTGGTCGACGTCCTCACCCTCGGGGTCGTCCGCCGAGTCGGCGGGGACATCCTCGGTGACGGCCTCGACGGTGACGACCTCGTCGATGGCGCCCTCGTCGGCGGCCTCATCGTCGGTGACGACCTCGTCGTTCATCGCGGCATCGGCCCCTGCCTCGGGACCGCCATCGGACGCCTCGTCCTCGGTGCCGTCGGCACCGGTCTCCCCGGTGTCCTCGGCCACGATCTCCTCGACCACGATCTCCTCGGGCTCGCTCGACGCGTCGGATGCCCCGTCGGATCCGGTGATCTCCGCGGCCTCGTCGGTGACGGCGACGCCCTCGTCGTCGGGCTCGGCGTCGATGAGCTCGACCGACTCCTCGACCGGCTCGACCTCGACGCTGGGGGGTGCCGGTGTGCGTACCCGGTGGAAGACCCGCTCCTCGTCGAGGGCCGCGGGGTCCATGGCATTGTCGTCGTCGGCGTCGATCTCGTCGGCCGGCTCGACCGGGTGCACCAACGGCGCGTCTTCGTTGAGCGCTCGCCGGACCTCCTCGATGGCACCACCGAGCAGACCCTGACTGGCATCGAGCCGCTCGAGCATCTGGTCACGCACACCGGCCAACGTCTGGTACTGCGCCCGCAGACCCTTCCGCCGCTTGGCGACATCGGCCATCACCCGCTCGCGGTGGGCATGCGCCTCCTCGACCATCTCGCGCGCCCGGTCCTTGGCCTGCTCCACCTCGGCCATGGCCTCGGTGGTGGCCTGGTCGCGCGCCGCGACCGCGTCGGCTCGGGCCTCGGCCAGGGTGGCCTCGGCCTCTTCCTTCGCCTCATCCAACCGCCGGGAGGCCTCGTCGCGGAGTTCCGTCGTCTCGGCCTCGACCCGCCCGCGCATCTCCTCGGCCGCTTCTCGAGCCGCCTCGATGATGCGGGCCGTCTCCTCACCCAGCACGGTGGTGAGCCGTTGCCCATCGGTCGCACGACTTCGCTTGGCGCGGGCTTCCGCGTCGGCCAGCTTGCGGGTCAGTTCGACCTGCCGCTGCCGTTCGGTGCGGAGCTGTGCCGCAACCGCATTGAGGAACGCGCGGACCTCGATCTGGTCGAACCCTCGGCGGGAGCGAGTGAATTCGCGCCGGCCGACGGCGTCCGGATCAAGATCGTCGGAGTGGGAGTCAGTGGCCATCGCCGACATGGTAGGGGCCCAGCGGCCCGCGCTCTAGGTGGTGACGCGAATTCTCTGCGCGTTGGGTCCGGAGCGGGCTCCAGGATCAGAGGGCGAGCGGCTCTTGATCGAGGACGAAGTCACCGGCGTTGCCGCCGCGCTCGGCCAAGGCCTCGAGGGCATCGTCCAGCGTCTCGACGGCCACCACCTCGACCGAATCGTCGGCCGCGGCCGCCGCGGTCTCGAAGTCTCCGGCCGGTACCAGGAACAGCTCGACGCCGCGGTCGCGCACCGACGCCGTCTTCTGCACGACACCGCCGACGATCCCGATCCGCCCGTCGTCCTGCACCTCACCGGTGGCCGCCACCTCGATCCCGCCGGTCAACTCGCCCGGGGTCAACAGGTCGATCACGGCCAAGGTGAACGCCAGACCGGCCGAAGGACCGCCGACCTTGCCCGAGTCGATGTCGACGTCGTACGGGGTGGCGTAGGCGGGCCGGACCTCGATCCCCACGAACGGGCCGCCCGACTCGTCCTCGGGCGTGCGCTCGTCATCGGGCCGCTCGGCCAGGATCAAGGAGCCGTCCCGCAGCTCCCCGTCGGTGGTCCGCACGGTGAAGCTCATCTCCTCACCCGGCTCGTGGGCATTGATCAGCCGCAACGCATCGCGGGTCGTCACCACCTCTTCGCCGTCGATCTCCACCAACACCTCGCCGAAGGCCAGCTCCTCGGACGCGGGATACCCGGGCAGGAGCCCGGCCACCAGCGCGCCGGAGCTGGCCGGACCCGGCATCGGATCGAAGATCACACCCAGGTCCCCCGAAGACGGGATGGCCATCGACACCGACCCCGGGTTTCCTCCGAAGTCCTCGAACTCGACCGTCACCGATTCTCCACGGCGCTCGTCGACCAGCGACTCGAGCTGTTCCACCGACTCGACGAAGACACCGTCGACCGCGACCACCACGATGCCCTGCGGCAAACCGGCCTGTTCCGCCACGCCACCCGCTTCGACCTCACGGACGAACGCACCGGTGGCCGGCGGGAGGGCGCCCTGGCGCTGGAGGGCGAGGGCCGTCGCCACGATCTTCGACGTGTCCATCAATCGGAAGTTGAGGTCGCGGGTCTCGTCGCGATCCCGTTCGCCGTAGACCTGCTCACGAGGGAGCAGTTTGATGTCGTCGTCGAGCTTGGCCTGGAGCCAGCCCCAGGCGGTGACCTCACGGACCGACACCGTGGCGAACAACATCTCACCTTCGGACGGATACGCCGTGGTGCCGTCGATCTCGATCCGGCGCTCTGTCTCGTGGAGGCCTCCCGGGGCGATCGCCACCTGGCCGACGGTGACGAAACCGGAGGCGGCGAGCACCATGACCGCAACCGCCGCAATGCTGGTCCAGGCGATGCGTTTCCCGGTCCAGAACCGGGACGCAGCGGGCTCGGCGGGGTCTGCGGTGTCACCGGTCTCGGCATCGACCGCTTCGTCGTCGATCGGCGGTCGGGACTCGGTGAGGGGAGGATCGATCGGGTTCATGGGAGCGTCATCTCGATGGCACCAGCCTAAGGGACCCCGGTGGGAGTCGCTCCGCGCCCGGGCGGGCTCCCGAGGTTGCGCGGCGGGCGACGAGCCCCCAGAGTGTCCGTACCTCACGTCGGCGCCGATCGTGCCGACCCAAGTCCCCGATGATTCACACCGCTTCCCACCCCGGCCGCCACTCACGGCGCGACGAACGAGACCTCCAACGGCGCGCGGTCGTGCAGGGCCGTGGGGCGCGGGGACGGTGGTGGTACCGACTGCGCGGCGTCCTCGGCCTCATGATCCTGACGATCGCATCCGCGATCGTGTTGGCCGCGGCCGTGGTGGCGTTGGCGGCGCTGGCCGCCTACCTGGTCCGCTCGTTCAGCGGCTGACGATCAGCGGGTGAACAACCCACGGCGGGGCGCCTCGGCCGGCTCTTCGGGCTTGGCGTCCTTGGCCGGGGGCGGAGGAGGGGGAGGCGGAGGCGTGGCCGACGTGCTCGCGGCCGGGGTGGCGGCCGCGCCGACCGGCTCGGGCGCCTTCGCCGGCGTCTCCGCCGGGGCATCGTCGTCCTTGGTCACCTCGGTCAGGTCGAGCGAGGCGGCCGCCTTGGGCGGAGCCGGACGGGAGGACGGGGTGGCTCGCTCGGGAGCACTGAGCCCACCGTTGGCGGAGCCGGACGCGATCTCGACCTTGTAGTACGGCTTGAAGTCGAACTTGAGCTCTTCCATGCGGAAGATGCGCGAGTTGTGGACGCCCTGCTCGTTGCGAAGCCGCTCGACGAACGTGATGGCCTCGTCGAGGGTGTCGGATTGATGAAACCCTGGGGTTCCATCGGGCGTTTGGAAGGTGACCATGTGTGCCACGGGGCACCCACTTTCTCTGTTCTGAGCCGTAGGAGGACAATAGGCGACATGACCACCGAGGGAAAAGAGCGCTCACCCGATTTGGGCAGAATGACCCAGGCCGACGACGCCCGTCGGGCGGTCGCAGCGGCGGGCCACACCGGAGACGTCGACGCGGCGCGCCGCGGCCTGACCCACGACGGGCCGGAGGTCCGGGCCACCGCCCTCCGAGCGCTCGCGCGCCTGGAGCGCTCCACCCCCGAGGTGGTGCGCGGCGCGGCCGACGACGCCGATCCGATCGTCCGGATGGCGGCGTGCGAAGCCGCGCTGCGCCTCTCCGACCGCGATGCGGTCGCGGTGGTCGGACCCCTCCTCGACGACGACCACCCGTCGGTCGTCGAGGCGGCCGCATTCGCCGCGGGCGAGCTGGGAACGGCAGCCGAGCCGCTCCTCCCTCGCCTCATGGAGCTGACGCGCCACGGCGACACGATCGTGCGCGAGACCGTCGTGGCGGCCCTCGGGGCGATCGGCGACGCGGCAGCGCTCCCGGCCATCCTGGCCGCCACGAAGGACCGCGCCACCGTCCGACGCCGAGCGATCATCGCCCTGGCCCCGTTCGACGGCACCGACGTCGACGAGGCGCTGCGCGCGCTGCACTCGATGATCGGGACTGGCAGGTTCGACAGGCCGCCGAAGACCAGATCGACCCCCACGAGGAGACCCCATGAGCGACCCCGATGGATTCTCGATCAGCGTCGCCGACGGTGTCGGCCGGGTCATCCTCGACGACCAGCGCACCCGCAACAGCCTGGGCCTGGCCACCATCGACCGCCTGATCGCGACCTTCGAAGCCCTGGGGCCGCGTTCCGATGTCGACGTGATCGTCCTCGGCCACGAGGGGCCGGCGTTCTCGGCGGGCCACGATCTGCGCGAGATGACCGACCGCGACCTCGCGTTCTACCAGCAGCTGTTCGACCGCTGCAGCGTACTGATGCAGTTGCTCCACCGCGTGCCGCAACCGGTGATCGCACGGGTCGACGGCGTCGCCACCGCGGCCGGGTGCCAGCTGGTGGCCAGCTGCGACCTCGTCGTGTCCAGTGACCGGTCGACGTTCGCCACCCCGGGCGTACGGATCGGCCTGTTCTGCTCCACACCCATGGTCGCCCTGAGCCGCTCGGTCGGCGCAAAGCGCGCCCTGCAGATGCTGCTGACGGGAGAAGCGATCGACGCCTCGACCGCGGCCGACTGGGGGCTGGTCAACACCGTCGTCGCTCCCGACGACCTGGCGCACACGGTCGACGCGCTCGTCGCCCGGTTGCGGCGGTTCAGTCCCCACACGATCGGCCTCGGCAAGCGTGCGTTCTACCAGCAGATCGAGCTCAGCGAGACCGCTGCCTACGACCACACGAAAGATGTGATGAGCCGAAACGCCGCCGACCCGGTGGCGGCCGAAGGCATCAGCGCATTCCTCGACAAGCGCGATCCGGCCTGGCCCGCGCCGCCCTGATCCACCCGCGCCGACGGTGGGTCGGAACGGACCCTGGTTCGCCGCCGGAGGGTCCTGCTAGATTCCCTGCGCACCAGGACGAGCGGAGACACCCCATCGCCACGCCAGCATCCGCCGACGATGTCGTGCTTGCCGTCGACGACCTCGAGGTCGTCTACAGCGCAGCGGTCCTGGGCCTCCGCGGCACCAGCATCCGGGTCCAGCGAGGTGCGATCGTGGCCATCCTCGGTGCCAACGGAGCCGGAAAGACCACGCTGCTGCGCGCCTGCACCGGTCTGCTCGGCTACCACAACGCTCGCATCACCGGGGGCGACATCCTGCTCAACGGCGGATCGATCAAACGATCAACCTCGTCGGCCATCGTGCGGAGCGGCGTCAGCCAGGCGATGGAAGGCCGGCGGATCTTCGGCGACCTCACCGTCGAGGAGAATCTGCGCGTCGGCGGCGTGTCCGTTCGTGACCGGGAGGCGAAGCGGGCGACCCAACAACGGGTCTTCGAGCTGTTCCCCGTCCTCGGTGAACGGCGCCGTTCGCAGGCCGGATACCTCTCCGGAGGTGAACAGCAGATGCTCGCGATCGGCCGCGCGCTCATGGCCAAGCCGACCCTCCTGCTGCTCGACGAACCGTCGCTCGGACTGGCTCCACTCATCGTCGAGCGGATCCGCGAGGTGATCGTCGAGATCAACGCCGGCGGGACCACCGTGCTGCTCGTGGAGCAGAACGCGGCCATGGCCCTGTCGATCGCCCACCACGCCTATGTGCTCGAGAACGGGGAGGTCGCGCTGTCGGGGCCGGCCGACGAACTGCGTCACAACGAGCAGATCAAGGCGTTGTACCTCGGCGGCCATGCGGGGGCGCACTGATGAGCCCCATTCTCGAGGTCCAGGACGTCTCGCTCTCCTTCGGTGGCCTCCGCGTGCTCTCCGACGTCAGCTTCGAGGTGGCGCCACGGTCGCTGCTGGCAATCATCGGACCCAACGGTGCCGGCAAGACCTCGGTCTTCAACTGCATCAACGGGGTCTACCGGCCCTCCGACGGCCAGATCCGGCTCGACGGCGAATCCATCATCGGGCAACGACCCTCCCAGATCGCCGAGCAGGGCATCGCCCGCACGTTCCAGAACCTGGCCCTCTTCGTGAACCTCGACATCGTCGACAACCTGATGCTGGGCCGCCATCACCTGATGCAGACGGGGTTCCTGGCGGGATCGCTCTGGGTCGGGCGAGCCAAACGGGAGGAGGTCTCACATCGCGCCCGGTGCCACGAACTGGTCGATCTCCTCGAGCTGAGCCCGTACGTCGGTCGGCCGGTCGGGCTGCTTCCCTACGGCGTCCAGAAGCGCATCGAGTTCGGCCGGGCACTGGCCATGGAGCCGAAGGTTCTGCTGCTCGACGAACCGGTCGCCGGGATGAACTCCGACGAGACGGCCGAGATGGCCGAGCTGATCACGACGGTCCGCCGTGAGGTCGGCATCACGATGATCATGGTCGAGCACGACATGCAGCTCGTGATGGGCCTGGTCGACGACATCGTCTGCCTGAACTTCGGCGAGGTCATCGCTGCGGGGTCCCCGAAGGACGTCGCTGCGAACCCCGAGGTGATCGCCGCCTACCTCGGGGCGCCGGCGGACGCACCATGACGACGCGACCCTTCCTCGCCCCCGGGAGCGACTCGTGACAGAGTTCATCCAGCTCACCTTCTCGGGTGTCGCCACCGGTGCGATCTACGGGCTCATCGCGCTGGGCTTCGTCGTCATCTACAAGGCGACCGGCACCTTCAACTTCGCCCAGGGAGGGTTCGTGCTGCTGGGCGCCTACCTGACCTACCAGTTCACGGTCGAGTGGGAGGTCGGCTTCGGCGTCTCACTGATCGCCTCGATGGTCTGCATGGCGCTCATCGCCGCCGGCCTCGAACGCCTGGTCATGCGCCGCATGGTGGGCAAACCGGCGTTCACGGTCATCCTCGTCACGGTCGGCCTGCTGGTGATCATCCAACAGCTGGTCCCCATCATCTGGGACCTCCCGGGCTACACGCTCAACACCCCGTGGACCGGCGACACCAGCCAGATCGGCGACGTGACGATCTCTCATGTCGACGTCGCCACGATCGTCCTGGTCGGGGTGGTCTTCGGCGTCTTCTCCCTGTTCTTCAACTACACCCGCACCGGTACCGGGATGCGGGCGGCGGCGTTCGACCAGGAGGCGGCAGCAGCCCAGGGCATCTCGGTCTCGCGATCGTTTCTGATCTCCTGGGCCATCGCCGGTGCGGTCGGCGTGATCTCCGGGGTCATGCTGGTCGCCGAGAGCGGGTCGCTCAGCCCGGCCATCGGCTTCGCCGCGCTGGCCGCGTTCCCGGCGATGATTCTCGGTGGCCTCGATTCCCCGGGTGGCGCCGTGGTCGGTGGTGTCCTCATCGGCATCGCCGAGGTGATGACCCGGCGCTACCTCGACTTCGACTGGCTGGGCGCCGACTTCGCGGCGGTCCTGCCGTATCTGATCCTGATCCTGGTCCTGCTGATCCGGCCGACGGGGCTGTTCGGCACCCGGATGGTGGAGCGGGTATGAGTGACCAACCCCAGCAGCCGACGTTCACGGCCACATCTGATCCCGTCGAGGGCGATGACGCGGCCCCGAGTCTGAAGCTGCTGCCCGACACCCTCGCCCGTGTCCTGGTGGGGGTCTTCGTCGCGGTGGTGGCTCTCCTGCCGTTCTTCGTGTCGAGCGACTTCTGGATGACCGTGCTCGGCGCCGCCGGCGTCTTCGCTCTGGGCGGCCTCGGACTCAACCTCCTCACCGGCTACGCCGGTCAGGTCTCGCTGGGCCAAGCCGCCTTCGTCCTGATCGGGGCGTACGTGGCCGCCTACTTCGGCGTCGACCAGGGATGGCCGATGCCGATGTGGCTCCTGGCCGCGACCCTGGTCGGTGGCCTGATCGGCGCGGCGATCGGCCCCTTCGCCTTGCGGTTCAAGGGCAACTACCTGGTCGTGGTGACCCTGGCCCTGGTCTTCGTCACCGTGCACGTCCTCCGGAACTGGGAGAGCTTCAGCGGGGGCCTCGACGGCAAGTCGGTCAGCGACGCAAGCCTGTGGTTCGGTGTCGATTTCGCCAACCTCAGTCTGTTCGGCAAGGAATTCTCGCGCCTGCAGGGCATCTTCTACCTCACCTGGATCATCGTGGGCATCGCCACCCTCGCCGTGGCCAACATCGTGCGGACCCGACCCGGACGGGCCCTCCAGGCGATCCGGGACCGGGACATCGCAGCCGAGGTCATCGGCGTCCGCGTCGCTCGCAACAAGATCACCGTGTTCGCGCTGTCCAGTGCACTGGCCGGGATGGCCGGCGGCCTCGACGCGGTGCGGACCCGCTTCCTGACCCCCGGCGTGGCCGAGGCCGAGTTGCTCGAGAGCATCCGCTACGTGGCCGTCATCGTCGTGGGCGGGATCGGCACGGTCACGGGCGCCATCGTCGGCGCACTCTTCCTCGGACCCCTACCCGAGTTGATCGAGCAGTACAGCGAGACCATCAACTTCACGGTGCCCATCCTGGACCAGCCACTGCTGAAGGCGTCGGCCACCAGCGACGGCGTCATGACCACGGCGGTGCTCTCGGAGATCCTCTTCGGTCTGCTGCTGGTGGTGTTCCTGATGTTCCAGCCGCGCGGGCTGGTCGGCATGTTCGGCAACGCCCGCCGCCGGCTGGCGGCGAAGCGGCGAGGCGCTCCCGCCGAGACCACCGAGTCCGCCGAGGCTCCCGACTGAACTTCCCACCGGGTGCGGCACCGGGGATAGGGTTCCGGCCAACTCGCACGGACCACGGATCCGTCACCCTGGGAGGGATTCACCCATGACCATCAGCAAGACCTGGACGCGTCTCATTGCGCTGCTCGCCGTCCTCGCCCTGATCGCCGCCGCGTGTGGTGATGATGACGACGACGACGGCACCGGTGAGTCGGAGACCACCGCCACCACGGCGCCCGCCGACACGGGCGACACCGAAGACATGGCCGACACCGAGGACACCGCCGCGGCCCCCGCCGGTGACCCCGAGCCCACCAACGGCTTCGACGGCGAGAGCATCACCCTCGGCTACCTCGTCGACGAGTCCGGCCCCCTCGCGATCCTCGGCGGTCCGCTCACGGTCGGCTCCCAGGTCTACTGGGACTACGTCAACGAGGAGCTCGGAGGTGTGGCCGGCAAGTACCAGGTCGAGCTCGCGGTGGGCGACACCAAGGACGACCAGGGCACCGCGGTCACCGAGTACCAGCGGTTGAAGGACGACGCCGTCCTCTTCGCCGAGATCCTGAGCACGCCCCCCACCCAGGCCGTGCTCGAGTTCCTCAAGGAGGACAACATCGTCGGCGTGCCCGGCTCGCTTGCCGGTGCCTGGGCCAGTGAGGCCAACCTCCTACCCAACGGCGCCGCGTACGAGAACGAGATGATCAACCTGGCCGACTGGTACGTCAACGAGTCCGGGCTCGGCAGCGTCGATTCGGTCCAGTGCTCGGTCAGCATCGACGACCTGTACGGCGAAGCCGGGATGGCGGGCGTCAACCACGCGGCCGAGGGACTCGGCTTCGAGCTCGCAGAGGAGCAGACCATCGCCCGGGGCGACACCGACTTCTCCAGCACCGTCGCCGCCCTCGACGGGGCCGGTTGCGAGGCCGTCTACGCCGTCACCGTGCCGACCGAGCAGAACGAACTGATGGCACAAGCCCTCAGCAGCGGCTTCGAGCCCGTCTGGCTGGGCGCGCTGCCGTCATACCTCAACCTGTTCGCAGCAGGAAACCCCGAGCGCTTCGGGAACTTCTACATCGCTCTCGACTCGCCGGACCTGAACGACACCGACGTCCCGGGCATGGCGAACTTCCTGGACCGGTTCGCCACCTACGGCGACGGCGAGCCCGGCTCGTTCCAGCTCAGCGGCTACTTCCAGCAGATCGCCGTGCACGCGCTGCTCGAAAAGGCGGTCGAGCTCGGTGACCTCAGCCGCGAGGGCATCGCCACGGCGATGACGCAGTTGGGCGAGGTCGACACCGAGGGGCTCACCGCCGAGAACTACGTCTACGGTGCTCCCGAGGACCGGGTTCCCACCTCGGCCACCCGCATCTTCCAGTTCGACCCCGACAACCCGCCCAACCTCTTGACCGAGGTGGCGCTGGTCGACTCGGAGCTCAACGACACGCTCGTCCTGGGCGGCTGATCACCTGCGATGCGGAATCTCGGCCTCGAACGCCTGGCTCAGGCCGGTCGCCGAGGCCGAGATTCCGGTTCGGGCACCGCCGTTCAGCCGCGCGCGTCCATGACTCCCACCCTGATGTTCATCCACGGGCGTCCATGAACATTGTCTTCAGGACGTCGTAGGACTCGATGCAGTGCCCGGCACCGAGGACGACGCACTCGAGGGGCGCCTCGACCAGGCGCACCGGGATGTCGGTGGCATCGGCAAGGCGGTGATCGAGACCCCGCAGCATGGCGCCACCGCCGACGAGCGTGATGCCCTCGTGGATCAGATCCTGCGCCAGCTCGGGCGGCGCCTGCCCCAGACACGAGACGACCGAGTCGACGATGGTCTGGACCGGCTCGCTGATGGCGTCTCGGACCTCGGCCGGATCGAGGATCACGGTCTTGGGGAGTCCGCTCATCAGCTCGCGGCCCCGCACCTCGGCCCGGTTCTCGTCGTCGGTGGGCCACGCCGACCCGATGGCGACCTTGATCTCCTCGGCCGTGCGCTCGCCGATGGCGATCCCGTACTCACGTCGCACGAACCCCTGGATGGCCGCGTCGATCTCGAACGAACCCAACCGGACCGCCTCGAGCGCGACCACCCCGCCGAGGGAGATCAGCGCCGTCTCCGACGTGCCACCCCCGATGTCGACCACCATGTTGCCGACCGGTTCGTGGATGGGGAGACCCGAGCCGATGGCAGCGGCCATCGGCTGCTCGATCAGCTGAGCGTCGGCGGCGCCGGCTCGACGTGCGGCCTCGGTGACGGCCCGCCGTTCGACCGCGGTGATGGCCGACGGGACACAGATGACCACCTTGGGACGGTTGAACCGGTTGACGCCGACCCGCTGGAGCAACAACCGGATCATCCGTTGGGTGATGTCGAAATCGGTGATGGCGCCCTGACGCAGGGGACGGACCGCCACGATGTAGCTGGGCGTCCGACCGATCATCTGCCACGCCTCCTGGCCCATGGCCAGCACGTCCTGGGTGCGGCTGTTGAGGGCGATCACCGTGGGCTCGTTGAGCACGATGCCCTGCCCGCGCGCGTAGACGAGGGTGTTGGCCGTGCCGAGGTCGATGGCGAGGTCGCGAGCCATCGTCTACTCCTCGCCCCGGGCCTCGGCCGAGGCTCGGTCGCCCGGATCGAGAGCGTCGAGCCGGCGACTGAAGTCCTCCATCGCCTGGTTGGGTCGCTCCTTCGGGGTGCGGGTGAACAACCAGATCACGAGCAGCCCCACGCCGATCATGGCGATGGCGAGCAACGGAAAGAGCACGGCGTTCACGGTGCTGTCGCCTCGTCACGGGGCGGAGCGGGGTCCTCGATGTGCTGGGACTCCAGACCCCACGACTCGCCGTCGTTCCACCGCTCGCGTTTCCAGATCGGCACCGAACGCTTGAGCTCGTCGATCAGGTAGCGGGCGGCCTCGAACGCGGCGTGACGGTGGGGTGCGGAGACCACCACCACCACGGCGGCGTCACCCACCTCGAGCGGCCCGGTCCGGTGCAGCAGCGCGATCCGACCCAGATCCGGCCAGGTCTCCCGGGCCAGGGCGACGAGCTGGCCCAGTCGGGGGACGACCTGATCCTCGTAGGCCTCGTATTCGAGCAGCTCGACGCCGTCACGGCCGGCGGAGTGGTCTCGGGCCGTTCCGCTGAACGACACCACAGCACCGCACTCCGGCAGCACGGCCCACGCACCCGCCTCGGCCACCGGAAGGGGCGCGTCACCGAGTCCCAACCAGTCGGGTTCTGAGGCAGGCGGTCGCACCGCGCCATGGTACGGCGCTGGGCCGTCCGTTCGGAAAAGGGGACGGTCCGATCGCCGATCCGGCGGTCGGGTCTCGCAAGTGCGGCGTCGCCGAGATCGGGCGCGGCCACGGGCGGGTCCGTCCTCGATACTCTTCGCATCGTGACGGGCGGTTTCGACCACGACGACGATCCGCTCGGCCGAGCAGGGGTTCCGGCGCCGGACGATCGGCTGTGGCGCCACCCCTCCGAGGTCGCTGCGGCCCGATCGGCCACCACGACGACGCCCGCGACCTCCCGCAGCTCCCACCCCTGGGTCGTGGCGGGACTGGGGGGTGCGGTCGGCGCGGTGCTCACCGCAGGCGTCCTGGCCATGAGCGGAGCGTTCAGCCCGGATCTCGTCGAGTCCACGGTGATCCGAGAGCAAGCCGTACCGGTCAGCCTGTCCGTGCCCGACCTCCAGCCTGCGATGGACGTTGCGGAGCGCATGGCACCCTCGCTGGCTCGCATCGAGGCCGTGGCCGGCGAGTCGTTCATCACCGGCAGCGCGGTCGTCCACGACCGCAACGGTCACCTGCTCACCAACGCCCACGTCGTCGAGAACGCGACGTCGATCGTCGTCGTGCTCGACGGCGAACTGCGCCAGACCGCCGAGGTGATCGGCATCGACACCACCACCGATCTGGCCATCCTTCGCATCCCTGATGGCGCGGGGCTCACCCCGGTCGCACGGCGGACCGACGCTCCCGCCGAGGTCGGCGAGCAGGCCATCGCGCTCGGCTTCCCGCTGGGCCTCGCCGGTGCCCCCAGTGTCAGTACCGGCATCGTCAGCGGACATCGATCCCGCATCGAGACCACCGACGGGCGGGTGCTGTACGGCCTCATCCAGACCGACGCCACCATCGAGGCCGGCTCGTCGGGCGGCGCGCTGTTCGACTCCGACGGTCAGCTCCTCGGTGTCACCACGGCGGTGGTCACCACCGACGGCACCGCCGGCGGACTGTCGTTCGCCATCCCCGCCGACCAGGTGGGGCGAGTGGTCGACCAGCTGATCGCCACCGGACAGGTCGTCCACGCCTGGATGGGCGTCGAAGGCGACGCCGGCGCCAGCCAGCCGGCCCGGGTGGTCGACGTGGTGGACACGGGCCCGGCCGCCCGTTCCGGTTTGTCCGAGGATGACGTGATCACGACCATCGACGGCCAGGACATCGCCTCGATGGCCGATGTCATCCTGGCGATCCGCAACCGCTACCCCGGGGACGTCGTCGAGATCGAATACGTCCGCGACGGCCAGCTCGAGACCTGCCGGGTCGAGCTGGCCGAGCGACCGATCTGAGGCGGCTCAGCGGGTCCAGCGACGGACGGCGGCGACCAAGGCCACCAGTAGCCCGACCGCAGCCACGACCGCGACGGCCAGACCGAGCTCCTGCCGGCGCCGCGCATTGAGCGTCGCCCACGGCCCGGCGCGGGTCCCGGCGACGAACGTCTCCTCATTGGTCCATTCGGGTGTCCATCCCGCGGCCCGCAATCGATCGTTGGCCACCACCCAGGGGTGCATGGTGTACGGCACGGCACCCGACGGGGTCGAGAGCAGCGACATGCGGTGGCTCAGCGCGGCCAGCCGGGACGCCACCGGGACCGGCAGCGGCACCCGGGGCCCGGCGCCGCGCAGACCGACCAGGTCGTCCGGTGGGATCCACCCGTCGGGGGCCACGTTGAACGCGCCGTCGAGTGACCGCCTGCGAGCCAGATCGATCGCCGATGCCAGATCATCGAGATGCAGGAACTGCGCCGGCGGGACGTCGGACCCGGCTCGCAGGCCGACAACCCCCCACGCCGACCGCTCCATCCATTCGAGCGACTCGGCGCTGAGCGTGAGCGAGGGCCGCAGGATCGCCACCTTCGGATCCGACGGGGCGTCGGCCGCCCAATTGAGGACCAGACGTTCGACCTCGGCCTTCTGGTCGGCGAACTCCAGTCCGGCGTTGGGACGGACCGGCGCCCGCTCGGTCAAGGGCACCGGGTTCTGCGGCCAGGCGCCGTAGACCGTGGCGCTGGACAGGACCACCACCGAGCGAACCGGGCCCAGGGCGGCGAGCAGCGCGCGGGTCCCCGGCACGTCCACGCCGGAGACGCCCGTGCCATCGAGCTCGTCGCCGGTCCCTGCGGCCAGATGGATCACCTGGTCGACCCCGGCGACGACCTCGCCCAGGTCCAGCGAGGCGAGGCGGCCCCTCACGGTGCGGAGCGACGGCCCGCCCGACGTCCAGACCGACCGGACCGGAGCCAGGTCGGCCGAGTCGACGGCGACCACCTCGACCACATCGGGGTCGGTGGCCAGGATCGAGAGCAGTCGTCGACCCAGCGGTCCCGCCGCACCGGTGAGGAGCACACGAGGTCCGGCCGGGGCAGAAGTCACAGACCGAGGATAGAGGGGCCGGACGGCTCGATATCCTCTGGATGTGAGCGACGACCCGCAACCCAACCCATTCGAGGGCATGCCCTTCTTCTCCGAGCTGGGAAAGATGCTCTCCCAGCAGGGACCACTCAGTTGGGACGCCGCCCGGCAGGTCGCCATCATGTCCGCCACCGGCGGTGAAGCCGAGACCAACGTCGATCCTCAGCTGCGCATCACCATCGAGCAGCTGGCCCGGGTCGCCGAGCTCCAGGTCTCTTCCCGCACCGGCCTGTCCACCTCGGTCAGCGGATCCGGACTGAAGATCGTCCCGGTCACCAGGACCCAGTGGGTCCAGACCTCGCTGGAGGCCTGGCGACCCCTGTTCGAGCGCCTGGCCGCGGCGCTCGCCGATGACGGCGAGGACGAAGCTGCCCTCACCGACCCCAACGATCCCACCGGCTTCATGGCGCCACTGATGAAGATGGTCGGGCCGATGATGCTGGGCATGACCGCCGGGGGGTTGCTGGGCCAGCTGGCCCGCCGCTCGTTCGGCCAGTACGACACGCCGGTGCCCCGCTCAGCCTCCGACGAGGTGCTGGTGGTCCCCGCCAACATCTCCGCCTTCGGTGACGAGTGGAGCCTCGACGCCGACGACCTCTACCTCTGGGTCTGCCTCTACGAGGTCACCCACCATGCGGTCATGGGCATCCCCCACGTCCGCCAGCGGCTCGAGGAGCTGCTCCACCGTTATCTCGACGGGTTCGAGGCCGACCCGGGCGCGTTCGAGCAGAAGCTCGAACAACTGGATCCCACCGCGATGGGCGACATGAGCGGGCTCCAGGACATCTTCTCCGACCCCGAAGCACTGCTCGGTGCCATGCGGTCACCCCAGCAGGACGCGCTGCTCCCCCACCTCGTGGCGCTGACCAGCACGATCGTCGGCTTCGTCGACTGGACCATGGACCAGATCGGCACATCGCTGATCGCGAGCTACCAGCAGGTCACCGAGGCGGTCCGCCGCCGCCGGGTCGAGGCCGACCCGTCCGACCGTTTCGTCGAGCAGCTGTTCGGGCTCGAGCTGAGCCAGTCGGTGTACGAGGCCGGCGCCGAGTTCGTCCACCAGATCGCCCGACGGGCCGGCGACGACGGCGTGGCCCGACTCTGGGCCGACCCCGAGTACCTGCCCACGCCCAACGAGATCGACGCGCCCGGCGTGTGGGTGGCCCGCGTGGGACTCTCGGGCGACCTCAGCGACAGCCAGCTGGACGAGATGGGCGACGTCGAGATCCCCGACGACCTCTCCGATCTCTGATCAGCCGCCCAACTTCCGGGTGAGCTCAGGCCGGCGGCTGCTCGGGCTCCTCGATCGGGCGAATGACCGGGGACGTCCGACCGGCGGACGGCTTCGGATCCGGTGGCTCGCGGCGTAGCTCGGGGGGCGGCGGGAGCGGCTCTCGAGGCTTCTGAGGCTCCGGCCCGCCCGTACCGTTCCCCGTCGACACCGCGGGCGAACCGCCCTCGTCGCCGGCCGCCCGACGACCGATGCCGTACCAGGCCGCGGCCGCCGCTGCGACCACCGCCACGACGAAGTAGCCGAGGCGGGCGGGAATGTGGATCAGCACGGGAATGAACGCACCGAACACCCAGACCACCTGGAACCTCGTTTCGAACCGGGCGAACGACCGGCCCCGGTTGGCGTCGGGTGCGTCGCGCTGCACGATGGCGTCGAAGCCCTGCTTCCCCGCCGCAGCACACGTCCCCACCGCCAGGGCGACCACCGTGGCGGAGAAGAGGGGACCGAAGCCGAGGAACACGGCCACCAGTGCGGCGATGGCGGTGAAGGCCAGCGTCGCGTCCAACATGGACTCCTCGCGCATCAGCGTGCGCAGTCGCGGCGCCAACCACGAGCCGAACAGACCCCCGACGGCGCTGGCGGCCAGGACCACGCCGAACCACCAGGTCGGCCGGCCGTCGGAGAGTGAGGCTGCGCCCGGGTCGACCAGGTCCTTCATGGCCGAACCCAACGACTCGGCCGGGGACGGGTTGCGGCTGCCGCCCCGCAGATCGAAGGCCAACAGGAATGCGACGAACCCCACGACCCAGCGGAGCGTGCCCATGCCGGTCGCGGCCAGCAGCACACCCGCGCTGCGCAGCTCGGTGCGCTCGAGCTCGTCGGGCGACTCGTCGGCGACCGCCACCGCCGGCAGTCGCAACGCCAGCGCTGTCGCCACGCCGAACACGATCATGGCCAACCCCAGCACCCATTCCGGACCGCCGAGCCACGCCAACAACAGGCCGGGAAGTGCCGCCGCGAATCCGGCCAGCGCCGAGATCACGGCCAGCTTCGAGTTGGCCTCGACCAGTTCCTCGTCGGTTTCGACGGTCGTGGGCACGATGGCGCTCTTGGCCACGTGGTAGCCCTTTCCCAGCACCAACATGGCGAAGGCCTCGGGGAAGAGCAGCAGGCTGTCGAGGTCGCCCACCATCATGAACGCCACCAGCGCGCGCAGCCCGCCGCTGAGGATGACCATGTTCTTGCGACCGCCCTTGGCCCGGTCGATCGCCGGCCCCACCAACGGCGCCACCAGTGCGAACGGGGCCATCGTGAAGAGCAGGTAGAAGGCCACCCGCCAGCGCGCCGCGCCCGGATCGATGGAGAAGAAGAGGGACCCCGCCAGCGCGATGGCCACCAGCGCGTCGCCCGCCACCAGGACGGCGTGGACCCGGGCGAGCCGGCCCAACGGCGTGTCGCCCATGCGACGCACCGCGTCGGTGGCCGTCACATGGATCGATCGCCAGCCCGGCTTGTCCGTCACGAGACCCATGCTACGGGTGCGACGCAACCCGCCAGGGCCGGCTCAGGACGCGGTGTCCTGGTACTTGTAGCCCAGCCCTCGAATGGTGACGATGAGCTGCGGATCGGACGGATCGAGCTCGATCTTGCGGCGCAACCGCTTGATGTGGACGTCCAGGGTCTTGGTGTCACCCACGTAGTCATAGCCCCAGACCCGGGAGATGAGCGTGTCGCGGGTGAGCACCCGGCCGGCGTTCTCCAGCAGCAGGGTCAGCAGCTCGAACTCCTTGAGCGGCATCGCCACCGGTTCGCCCCGGATCGTGATCTCGTGGCGATCGGGATCGAGGGCAACGTCACCCACCGCGAGCACCCCTTCGTCGGTCGAGCCCGCGACCCCGTCGAGGACCGGCGCTCTGCGCAGCGCGGCCCGCATCCTCGCCACCAGCTCGCGAAAGCGATAGGGCTTGGTGACGTAGTCGTCGGCGCCCACCTCCAGTCCGACGACCGCGTCGATCTCCTCGGATTTGGCGGTCACCATGATGATCGGGACCTGGGATCGTTTGCGGATCTGCCGGCAGACGTCGATGCCGCTGAGCTTCGGGAGCATGACATCGAGGAGGAGCAGGTCGGGGTCGACCTCGTCGAACATCCGGAGTGCTTCGGCCCCGTCGCGGGCGACGTGCACCAGGAACCCCTCGCGGCGCAGCGACACCATCAGCGCGTCGACGAAGCTCTCCTCGTCTTCCACCACCAGCACGGTCGCCTCAGCCATCGGTTTCCACCTTCACGATCCGCATCCCCGGCAGGCGGAGCGACACGGTGGTGCCCTGTCCCTCGACGCTCGTGATCGAGGCCAGACCGCCGTGGTTCTCCATGACGTGGCGCACGATCGACAGGCCGAGGCCGGTCCCACCCCGGTCACGGCTCCGCGACCGGTCGACGCGGTAGAACCGCTCGAAGACTCGGTCCAGGTCCCGGGTGGGGATCCCCACTCCCTGATCGACGACCTTGACCACGGCGTCGTCTTCATGTTCATCGAGGCAGCCGAGTACGGCGACCTGGTCGCCGCGATCGGTGTACCGGATGGCGTTGTCCATCACGTTGACCAAGGCCGAGACGAGTTGGCGGCGATCCCCGCGCACGACGAGCTGGCGGTCGACGTCCAGAGCGACCCGCACCCCGCGGTCCTCGGCGGCCGACCGGACGAGGTCACCGGCCTCGTCCACCAGGTCCCGTACCCGAACGGGCGCGTGCTCATGGATCTCGCCCACCTCGACCCGGCTGAGCGCGAGCAGGTCCTCGACGATCTTGGCAGCCCGGTGCGCCTCGGTGAGCACCCGACCCGAGAGCCGATCGACGATCTCGGGATCGGTCTCCCCATCGAGGGTCTCGGCAAGCAGGGTGAGGGCGCCGATGGGGGTCTTCAGCTCGTGCGAGATATTGGCCACGAAGTCCCGCCGCACCTGGTCGAGGCGCTCGTGTGCCGAGACATCGCGGATGATCACGATCGTGTCGCCCGCGGCCGTGGGACGGCCGTCCAGCTCCAGCGTCCGCCGCGGCGGGCCCATCAGGCGCACTGTCTTGCGCAGTCCTCCGCCGTCTCCGACCGCTGCCAGCAGATCGTCGATGGCCGCCTCGACGAGCACGTCGGTCGCCCGACCCGAGGCGAACTGTCGAGCGACGTCGTTGCGGTGGACGATCGCTCCGTCGACGATGATGACGACACCAACGCCCAACTGGTCGAGCCCGTCGGCCAGTCGCGCTCGGTCGGCGGAGACGGCGGCCAGCTCGGTCTCGGCTCGGACGATCGCGCGCTCCAGGCTCCGCAGCCGGTCCTCGATCGAACCGGAGGCATCCGCATCGCCGCCCAGCCCGACGACAGCGCGATCAAGCCGCTCAGCCACCTCTCGCCGGCGCATGTCGTCCCTAGGATCCCGCCGTGTCGGTTTCGTCGGCGTCGGCATGCACCGCCTGGAGGTGGGCGGCGTCGCCCTCGGCAGACTCGTCCTCGGCGTCAGGTGCGGGGAGGGACCCGGTCACCATGTACGCCACACGTTCACCCATGTTGACGGCGTGGTCACCGATGCGCTCGTAGTACCGGCCGATCAGCGCCAGCTGCACGGCCGGTTGGAGACCGCTGTCGGGCTGATGCTCGAACAGCGACTGGATGAACTCGCCATGGAGCAGATCGAGCCGATCGTCGATGTCGTCCAGCGCCGTCGCCAGCCCGGCCTCGCGCTCGACGTACGCGTCGATCGCCAGGCGGAAGAGTCGCGTCGCCTCCTCACTCATCTGACTGATGAGTCCCCGAGCGACGGGGTGGAGCTCGATGTCGTAGATCCGCCGAGCCCCCTTGGCGATGTTCGTCGCCAGGTCGGCCGAACGCTCGATCTCGGAGGTCATCCAGAGCGAGGTGAGCAGGGTGCGAAGATCGCCCGCCACCGGACTCTGCCGCACGATCAGGTCGTAGATCCGTTCCTCGATGTCGTGGGTCAGCAGGTCGATCTGGTCGTCGTCGTCGATCAACTTCTGGGTCGCCTGGAGATCGCTATCCAGCAGCGCTGCGGTGGCGCCGGGAATCGCCTCGGCGGCCATCGCCGCCAGGCGGACGATGTCGTTCTGCACGTCCTCGAGGTGCTCATGAAACGTGCGGCGGATGTCCTCCATGTGACGAACTCCTCTGGTCAGCCGAACCGGCCGGTGACGTAGTTCTCGGTCCGCTCGTCGGATGGTGTGCTGAAGATGGTGCCGGTCTCGTCGAACTCGACCAGGACGCCGGTGCGGCGGTCGCTGTTGGGATCGACCTCGGCGGTGAAGAAGCCGGTGCGGTCACTGATGCGGGCCGCCTGCTGCATGTTGTGCGTCACGATGACGACGGTGTACTCGTTCTTGATGTCGAGCAGGAGCTCCTCGATACGAGCGGTGGCGATCGGATCGAGCGCCGAGCACGGCTCGTCCAGAAGGAGCACGTCGGGGTCCGAGGCCAGGGCCCGGGCGATACAGAGCCGTTGCTGCTGGCCTCCGGAGAGACCGAGCGCCGAGTCCTGGAGGCGGTCCTTGACCTCTTCCCACAGCGCTGACTTGCGCAGCGACTCCTCGACCACGTCGTCCAGGCCCTTCTTCCGGCCGGCGATCCTGGGACCGTACGAGACGTTGTCGTAAATGGACTTCGGGAAGGGATTGGGCTTCTGGAACACCATGCCCACCCGGCGGCGCACCTCGACCGGGTCGATGTCGGGACCGTACAGATCAACCCCGTGGTACTTCACGCGGCCCTCGACACGTGCGCTGTCGATCAGGTCGTTCATACGGTTGAGGCACCGCAGGACGGTGGACTTGCCACACCCCGAGGGCCCGATGAACGCGGTGATCTCGCGCTGAGCGATGTCGAGGTCGACGTCGCGCACCGCCCGGAAGTCGCCGTAGTAGACCGACAGCTCCTCGAGGGCGATGATCCTGACCAGGTCGGGTTCGGCCACCGAGAGTCCCGCCTGCTCGGGCTCGGGGGGCTGCTCGGCGTCGTCTGCTCGTACCACTCGGGCTCCTTCACTCGGAACGATGGTACGCCGCTGCTCAGGGCCGACGCGCACGTCGACTGCGGCACGGTCGGTGGTCTCGGCGCTTTCTGCGGTGCTCACTTGCCCTCTCGCTTTCGCTCGAATCGGTTCCGCAGCATGATCGCCGCGGCGTTCGCGATGAGAACCACCACGAGCAGGACCACGATGGCGGCCGCGGTGACCGCGACCCAATCCTCGCCGGGCCTGCCGGCGTAGGTGGTGATCAGGGCGGGCATGGCGGTGAACTGCTCGCCGAGCTGGCTGAGATCGAAGAACCCGGCACGTGAACCCAGCCGACCCTCGACGGCGCCCACGAGGAGGATCGGGGCGGCCTCGCCGATCGCCCGGGCCAGCGACAGGAGCGTTCCCGTCAGGATGCCCGGCGCGGCGTAGGGCAGCACGTGGTGGCGGATCACCTCCCAGTGGGTGGCTCCGACGCCGTAGCCCGCCTCGCGGAGGGGCTGGGGCACCGCCCGGATCGCCTCGGCCGCGGTGATGATGACGATGGGCAGGACCAGGACCGCCAGGGTCAACCCGGCAGCGACGGTCGTCTTGCCGTTGTGGGCGTCGGCGCTGTTGGGGAAGAACCCGTCCAAGAGCTTGACGAACACGGTGAAACCCAGAATGCCGTAGACCACCGAGGGCACCCCCGCCAGGTTGCGGATGTTGATGTCGATGAAGCTGGTCAGCCGGCTCTTGGGTGCGTACTCCTCGAGGTAGATGGCCGCCGAGATGCCGAGCGGAAACGCGAGTGCGGCGACGAACACCGCGATCCAGAACGTGCCGCGTAGGCCCTGGAAGACCCCGGTCTCGTCGGCCGACGTCCGGGTCCCCGTCCCCACGAAGTCGGCGAGTCGCGAGCTGAGGACCGGCCATGCGTCCGTGAGGATGCTGCCCAGAAGCACGACCAGCACGAGCAACGAAAAGAGCAGAGCGGCGAGGGTGGCGCCGCGGAAGAGCTGGCCGGGACGATCCGCGCTCGGGTCGGCGGTGAGCTCCCGGGCCACCCTGGCCTGCACGTCCTCGGGGCGGACAACAGCGTCGAAGACGGCCATCAGTAGACCTCGCGGACCCGGCGGACGAAGCGATCGGCCAGCAGGTTCAGACCGAGGGTGATCACGAACAGCAGGAGCCCCACGAAGAAGAGGCTCTGGAACGTCAGCGCCTCACCGACCGCGGCGTCGGTACCGCGAGCCTGGGCGATCATTGCGCTGGTCATGGTGCCCCCCGGCTCGAGGGGCGACAGGGTGAAGTTGATCTGCTGGGCGGAGCCGGCGGCGATGGCGACCACCATCGTCTCGCCGATCGCTCGAGAGACCGCGACGATCATCGCTGCCACCAAACCGGAGACGGCGGCCGGGAGCACCACCTTCGTGGTGGTCCGCCACTTGCGGGCACCCAGCCCGGCCGAGGCTTCGCGCAGCGCGTTCGGCACCGATCGCAGCGCGTCCTCGGAGATCGAGGCGACCAGGGGGATGGTGAGCAACCCCACCCCCAACCCGGCCGCGACGAGGTTGAACAGGGAGGCGTTGAACAAGTTCTGCACGATGTTCGGTGAGATCCACGAGAGTGCGAAGAAGCCCAGCACGACACTGGGGATGCCGGCGAGCACCTCGAGGATCGGCTTGAGCACCTTGCGCACCCCGGGCCGGGCGTACTCGCTCAGATAGATCGCGGCGCCGAGACCGGCTGGTGCCGCCACCATCATGGCGATGGTGGTGACCATCGCGGTGCCGACGAAGAGCGTGCGCAGGTCGTGCTCGCCGAAGCGAGGTGCCCAGCGGTCGGACCAGAGCGAGGCGAACTCGACCTGCGAGATGAAGGTCCACGCTTCGCCCAGAATCGAGACGACGATGGCGACCGTGATGCCGATCGAGAACACGGCGCAGGCGAACATCCAACCGCGAACCGCTCGCTCCTTGCGACGGCGTTTCGGAGTCCCCCGGAGGGCCTGGCCGATGTCCTGGATGCCGATATCGGTCATGTCACCATTCTCGTCTGGGTCTCATCGATGGACAGAATCGTCCGGGCGGCGGACCCTGCCGGCGCTGTTGCGGCCGGGTCTGCCGCGGGAGGTCCGTCTAGCGACCTTCCCACGCGGCGCGGGTCTCGGCCAGGATGTCCGGGGGCAGGGCGACGTAGCCGCCGGCGTCGCCGAACGCCTGCGTGACGGCCTCCTCGTAGGCGTCACCCAGGTAGAAGTCGACGTAGGACGCGAGGGCCGGATTCTCGGCCGCCTTGTCCGTGTTCACGTAGATGAACAGGTCGCGGGATACCGGATAGGAGCCGTCGGCGATCGTCTCGATGGTGGGCGTCACGCAGCCCTCACCCTCGTCGACCTCGATGATCTTGACCGAGTCGGCGTTGGCCTCGGCGAACGCGAACCCGACCCAGCCGAAGGAGCTGTCGCTGCCGGTGATGCCCTGGATGAGGACGTTGTCGTCGGCGTTGCCGCTGAAGTCCTGGCGGATGAACGGCTCCTCCTCGATCCCGTTCTCCTCCGCCTGACCCTCGAGCACGATCTCGATGAAGCTGTCGTAGGTGCCGGACTCGGGACCCGGCGCCGAGATGTCGAACGAGGCGTCAGGCAGGCTGGCGTCGGCGTCGGACCAGTTCTCGACCGTGCCCTCGGCCTCGGGGCCCATCAGTGCGTAGACCTGTTCGAAGGTCAGACAGGTGACGCTCTCATTGGCCGGATTGGTCAGCACGGCAATGCCGTCGAAGGCGACCTTCAGCTCGACATAGTTGATGCCGTTGTCCGCGCAGGTCGCAGCCTCCTCGTCCTTGATGGCGCGGCTGGCGTCGGAGATGTCGGTCTCGCCCTCGCAGAAGATGGCGAAGCCGTCGCCCGTGCCGGGGCCGTCGACCGTGACCTGGATGGCCGATCCGGCGTCCTCGGCCAGCTCGGCCACCTTGGCCGAGACCGGCTCGACCGTGGACGATCCGGAGATGTTGACCGAGCCCTCGACCGAGGCGATGTCGCCGCCGGACGCGTCGCCGGTCGTGGTCTCCTCACCGGTGTCGCTGGGCGCGGCGTCATCGTCGTCGTCCCCACAGGCCGCGGCGATCAGTGTGAACGAGCACAGCACCGCAATCGGCACCAACAGGCGGTGGAATCGATTCTTCACGGATGAGCCCTCCTTGGGCGTCTTCGGGGGAGACGGCCGACGATCCGACGTCGATCAGCGCGCAACCTAGGGGGTGGCCATGACCCCGACAGGCGCGTCGGGTGAACGGGAGGTGAACGGGGGTCCAACACTGGCCGACCCGCGACGCCGCGGGGACGTCGGTCGCCTACTGCGACCCGGTGAGCTCCACGTCGACGGCAACCGGGTGCGGCTCGGGCAGATCGAACCCCTCGGCCCGAGCCCAGGCGTCGGCGAAGGCCAGCCGTTCGGCCGCGGGCGGATGGGTCGCCTGCAGGTAGCGCCAGCGGGACGGGGTCAGATCGGCCAGGTTCTTCACGTGCAACCGTCGGTGCATGTCCATCATCAGGTCCGGGCGGCGCAGGAGGGCGAGACCGTACTGGTCGGCCTGGCGCTCGAATGCTCGAGAGACGAACGACCCCACCAGACCGACCACGGAGAACGCGGCGCCGGCCGCCAGCAGGACGATCGGGAGGGACGCGGGATCGCCGATCGAGTCGGCTCCCACCTGCTCCAGGAGCCAGTCCCATCCCGCGACCGCCCGCAGGAAGAGGAACATGGCCAGGGTCATCACGGCCGAAACCGGAATCTGCTTGAGGATGTGTCGGAGCTTCCAGTGGCCCAGCTCGTGGGCCACCACCTGCTCGACCACCTCGGGCGGATGCTCCAGCAGCGTGTCGAAGACGACCACCTGCTGGGTGGCACCCAGGCCGGCCACGTAGGCGTTGTCGCGGCGGGACCGTTTCGAGGCATCGGCGACGGACACCTCGTCGACCTCGGCTCCGGCTTGATCGATGACACCCATGAGCCTCGGGGTCATCTCGGGATCGTCGAGCGGGGTGAAGGTGTTGAAGATCGGAGCGATCAGGACCGGATACAGGAACCCCAGCAGCACGGTGAAGACCATCATCCCCAGCCAGCCCCAGAGCCACCAGAGGTCGGTCGAGCGCAACAGCCACCACAGCGGGACGAGAACGACGATGTTGAGGATCATGCCCAGGGCCAGGCTCTTGGAGAAGTCGATCAGCAGGCCCCGACCGGTCTGGGTCGAGACCCCCCACGTCCGGTCGTGACGGAGATCGACCCATGCGTCGAGCGGAAGGTCGTAGATCACGCCCAGCAGCTCGAGCGCCACGGCGATGACGATCAGCTCGAGCACCCAGCCGTCGACACCGAGCCACTCGGCCAACCGGGGTCCCGCCTCGGTGAAGGCGAACACCAGGACGACGAGGAGTTGCAGCACCATCCGCACGATGCGCAACCGCCCGAGCGGCTTCTGATACCGCCGGGCCCGGTCGATCTGATCGGGCGAGAACCAGTCGGCCGGATCGTGCGGCATCCTCGTCCAGGGGGAAGGGGCCGTGCCCGCTGCGGTCACGGGTCGGCTCCGATGCTGGACGCAACCATGTCCTCGAACGAGTCCAGCACGTACAGATCGAACTCGTAGGTGACCCGGGCCATCGCGGTGTGCAGGTCGAGCCACTCGACCTCGTCCACTTCCTTGTTGGGGGCGAAGGTGCCACTCATCGGGCGCATGGCCCAGTACCGGACCTCCTTCACCCGACGTCGCCGATCGTGGTAGAAGACCGACGCCAACGGTGGACCGAGCTCACAGAGCAGGCCGGTCTCCTCTTCCACCTCGCGCAATGCGGCGTCCTCCCACTTCTCATTGGGATCGAGCTTGCCCTTGGCCAGGCTCCAGTCGGCGTACCGCGGGCGGTGCACCAGCAGCACCTCGGCGGTGCCGGCGTCGCCCCGTCGCCACACGACCCCACCCGCGGCCCGGACCTGGCCGTTGCTCACCGACGCGCTCGCTCGAGCGCCAGCTCCTGCAGGCGCACATGGGTGTTGACCGGTTCGGCCCCGTCGACTTCGAGCGTGCGCCACTTGTCGTCGGCGTCGAGCTCCCAGGCCAGCACGTTGTCGGACAGGTTCACCTCGAGGACCTCGCTCAGCCGGCGTTGCGCCTCGTGGTCGAGAATGGAGACCAGGGCCTCGACCCGGCGATCGAGGTTGCGGGGCATCAGGTCGGCCGACCCGATGTACCACGCGGGCTCCTCGACGCCCCAGCCGTGGGCGAAGTGGTAGATCCGGGAATGCTCCAGGTAGCGACCCACGATGGACCGGACGCGGATGTTGTCCGACAACCCCGGTACGCCCGGCCGCAGGCAGCAGATCCCGCGCACGATCAGCACGATGTTCACGCCGGCCTGTGATGCCGCGTAGAACGCGTCGATCAGCTCGGGGTCGACCAGGCTGTTCATCTTGCAGACGATCAGGCCATCGGCGCCGTACGTGGCCTCCTGCTCGATCATGCTCCTCAGCGTGGGACGCACACCGGTCGGAGCCACGAGCAACCGCTCGTAGCCGATGTCGGTGCCGTACCCCGTGAGCGAGTTGAACAGGTGGGTCAGATCGGCGCCCAGGTCCTCGGAGCAGCTGAGGAGTCCCAGGTCCTCGTAGATCCGTGCCGTGCGCGGGTTGTAGTTGCCCGTGCCCACATGGCAGTAGCGGTTGATCCGCTCGCCCTCGCGGCGCACGATCAGGGCGGTCTTGGTGTGGGTCTTCAGGCCGGTGATGCCGTACACGACGTGGACGCCGGCCTCCTCCAGCCGCCGAGCCCACTCGATGTTGGCCTCCTCGTCGAAGCGCGCCTTCAGCTCGACCAGCACCGCCACCTGCTTGCCCCCGTCGGCGGCACGGATCAGCGACTGGACGATGGGACTGTCACCCGACGTGCGGTAGAGCGTCATCTTGAGAGCGAGCACGTCGGGGTCGACCGACGCCTGCCGGATCAGTTCCTCGACCGTCGTCGCGAAGGAGTCGTACGGATGGTGGACCAAGAGGTCACCCTCGCGGATGAGCCCGAACAGCTCGCCGGAATCGTCCAACTGTCGATCCGCTCCGGGGGTGATCGGATTCCACGGTGGGTCCTTCAGCCGGGGACGGTCCAGGCCGTAGACCGCCCACAGACCGCCCAGATCGATCGGACCCATCAGCTCGACGACCTCGGTCTCGGACACATCGAGCTCACGCTCGAGGAGCTGCCGGATGGGGGCGGACATCCCCCGTTCGACCTCGAGCCGGACCGCCTTGCCGAAACGGCGTCGCCGCACCTCGATCTCGACCGCCTCCAGCAGGTCGTCGGCTTCGTCCTCCTCGAGCGAGATGTCGGCGTTGCGGATCAGCCGGAACACGTAGTGCTCGGCCACCTCCATGCCGGGAAAGAGCCGGTCGAGGTGCGCCGCGATGACCTGTTCGAGGGGAAGGAGACGCTCGCCGTCGGGCATGACGACGAATCGGGGCAGCAGGGACGGCACCTTGACGCGTGCGACGTGTCGGTTGCCGTTCCGATCACGCACCACGACCGCCAGATTGAGCGAGAGATTGCTGATGTAGGGGAACGGATGGCTCGGGTCGACGGCCAGCGGGGTCAGCACCGGGTGGATCTGCGTCTCGAAGACGTCGATCAGGTACGCCCGGTCCGTCTCGTCCAGGTCAACCCATCGGCAAAAGCGGATGTGGTTCTCGGCCAGGTCGGGCACGACCTGATCGTGGAAGACGGCGGCCGCCCGTGCCGTCAGTTCCTCGACCTTCGCATGAATGGCGACCAGCTGTTCCTTGGCGCTCAGTCCGTCCGGGGTCACGCCTGCGACCCCCGCGGCGACCTGGTCACTGAGACCGGCGACGCGCACCTGGTAGAACTCGTCGAGATTCGTCGAGAAGATGGCCAGGAACTTGGCCCGCTCGAGGACGGGGAGATCGCGCCGCTCGACCAGCGCGAGGACGCGGCTGTTGAACTCCAACCACGACAGCTCGCGATTGAGGAATCGGTCCGGTGAACCGGCCAGCGTGTCCTCGCCTCCCATACGAACAAGCTATCGACCGGAATCGAAGGAAGCTGAGGGGCCGCCTTCGGCGGCCTTGGGAGTTGGGCTGCGCCCAACTCCAGGGGCCTCGGTCCGCCTTCGGCGGCCTTGGGAGTTGGGCTGCGCCCAACTCCAGGGGCCTCGGTCCGCCTTCGGCGGCCTTGGGAGTTGGGCTGCGCCCAACTCCAGGGGCCTCGGTCCGCCTTCGGCGAACCTTCGGAGTTCGGCTCCGCCGAACTCCATCCCGCGCGGTTCAGGTGCTCAACGCCAGCAACGCGGCGCCGATGGGGCCGGCGTGATCACCCAGCGCGGCCGGGACGATCTCGACCGGTGCGCTGGCGAATCGAGCCTCGCGATAGGCGGCGTCGATCTGGGCGAGGAACGGGACACCGAGACGCTCGCCCAACCCGCCACCGATGACGACCCGCTCGATGTCCACCAGGCTCACCACCGTCGCGATGCCGCGACCCAGCGCCTCGGCTGCGGTGGCCACCAGCTCGAGAGCGACCTCGTCATTGTTGCCGACGGCGTCCTCGTAGACCCGGGACTTGATGCTCCTCTTGCCGCCGTCGTGCACCAACTGCGACTCGCGACCGACCGCGTGCCAGGAGCGCGCCGTGGCGCTCATGCAGCGACGACCGGCGTAGGCCTCGAGGTGGTCCACGCCGCCGCATCCGCAGATGCGATCACCCAGCCCCACCACGATGTGTCCGAATTCGCCGGCCAGCCCCCGCGGCCCGGTCCGCAAAGCCCCGTCGAGGATCAGGCCCGAGCCCACGCCGGTGCCGACGAAGACCACCATCATGTCGGAGGCGTCGCGCCCGGCTCCGTGCCGCTGCTCGGCCAGGGCCGCCACGTTGACGTCGTTTCCCACGGCGACGTTGCTCCGGTTGCAGGCCGAGGCCAACAGGTCGGACAACGGCACCGGTGGCTCCCACCCGGGGAGGTTGGCCTTGGAGAGGAGCTGTCCGGCCTGGTTCACCTGGCCCGGGGCACCGAGTCCGACCGGAAGATTGCCGCCGACGTCCAGGTCGGCGACCAGGGTGGCGATCTCGGCCATCGCCACCTCGGGTCCCGCGTCGGGCGTCGCGATCTTGTGCTCGGCGCGGACGACGCCGTCCTGCACCAGGGCCGCGACGATGTTGGTCCCTCCCAGATCGACGCCGATCGCTCGGGTGCCCTGCGCCGCCATGGCCGTCAGGTCTCGGTCCCGTCCTCGTCGAACCCCAGGTCCCACTCGAGCAGCAGGTTCTCCCGCTCGGCGTCACGGTTGACCCGCTCGCGGTTGCGGCGGAACTGCGGATCGTGGGGCGGCAGCAGGGTGAGCCGGGCGTTCACGCGGGACCGGAAGTCGTCGATCATGCTGCGGTCGCCGAAATCCGATCGAATCTCCCAGTGCGGAGCCACGGGGCCCAGGTACACGATCTTGGCGTGACCGGTCGGCGGTTCGTGGACGGCTTCTTCGCTCATCACGTCTGACATGGGACTCCTCGACCGTGGGCTGCTGGCAGCGTCGTAGCGTATCGGGCCCCCGCCGGGACCACCGGTTCGGGCCTCAGGAGTTCAGCGGAGAGGGACAGAGCGAAGCTCGAGTTCGCAGAACTCCCAAGGAGCCCGCTCCGGCGCGAAGCGCCGATCAGCGGGGTCCCTCAGCAGCCGGTCTGCCGACAGAGTTGCGCCGTGGTGCTCCCCGGTTCGCCGAGCCGCTCGTAGCGAACCGATATCTCCTCACCGGCAGCGCGCGAGCGTACGATCGAGGCCACGTCGGCCGGGCTCGTGACGACTTGGTCGTCGATCGAGACGATCACGTCGCCGGCCCGCAGTCCGGCGGCCTCGGCGGCCGATCCGGGCGTGACCTCCTGCACGAAGGCTCCCTGGTCCTGGTCGACTTCGAACTGTTCTTTCACGGTCGCCTGGACCTCGTCGACCTCGACGGTGGCCACCCCGAGGAACGCGGTGTCCTGGGTGATGCCCTCACCCTCGAGAATGCTCTCGATCAGCGGTTTGATCGAGTCGATGGAGATGGCGAAGCCGACACTCTGACTGCCCTCGATGATGGCGGTGTTGACGCCAACGACCTGGCCCAGCGCGTTCAGGAGGGGACCACCCGAGTTGCCGGGATTGATCGCGGCATCGGTCTGAATCAGGTTCTCGAGGGTCACACCCGGCGCCTCGACCCGACGGTCCTTGGCCGACACGATGCCGCGGGTCACGGTCGGTCGCCCGCCGAGCCCGAGGGCATTGCCGATGGCCACCACTTCGTCGCCGACCAGGAGAGAGCCGCTCGAGCCCAGTTCGGCCGGGGTCCACCCCGACGTGTCCTGGGCCTGCACCAGCGCGATGTCCTCGTTGGGCAGCGAGCCGATCAGCGTGGCCGGGACCTCTTGGCCGTCGAAGAACCGGATGCGGATGTCGTCGGCCAGCGCCACGACGTGGGCGTTGGTGAGGACCAGCCCGTCGTCGGAGATGAGCACGCCGGACCCGGCCCCGCCGTAGATGCCCCCGGAAGCGCCGGTCTCGATCGACACGACCGAGGCCTCGGCCTTGGCCAGGAGCGCCTGGATGTCGAGGCCGTCGCCCTCGATGCGCAGGTTGGACCCGGGCTGAGGTGCCGGCGCCGTGACCGGCGCCGTGGATGATCCGGTGGGGTCGGATGCGACGAGCACCGGGTCGGGGTCGTCGAGCAGAAGGAAGAGCCCACCGGTGACCACGGCGGCGACGACCGCCGCCAGGGCGCTGGCCAGCAGTGCCGGACGCCACCACGACGTGGCCGCCGACGCTGACACCGCCGCCTCGTCGTCGACCCCGGACGGCTTCGACGATGCCCGTCGGAGTTGCTCGGGATCGAACACGGGCGGGCGGATCGGGAGCGGAGGCTGGGCCGGGGGTGTGGGCACCGGGGCCCGGGCCGGGCCCGTGGGAGGCGACGGCGGCAGGTTCGACGGCGAGGAGGCCGGAGCGGGCAGGAACGGCGTCCCGACCGGTGGCGCTCCGGACGGCGAGGGAGGGCTGCTCTCGGGCACCGGCGACGGCGCCGGCGCGACCGGCGGAGGCGGGAGACCGACGTCGGCGCCGAACGGGGCGTCGACCGAGAATCGCTGGTCGGCGTCTGACGGCCCGTCGGGATGGGTGGATGGATCGGTCACGGGGAGCTCCGCGGGGAAGGACGTTGCACGGTACCGAATCAGAGGCCGTTTCGCGCCGCAGGGCCGCGTTGGCGGGCCTCGGAAGTTATGGCTCCGCCGAAACTCCTTCCGGTGGCGGGGCCCTGGAGTTCGGCGGCGCCGAACTCCCAAGGTGCACCGAAGGTGCACCCCTTTACGGGAACTTTCGCGTCGATTCGTTCGTATCACTGGTGTGAACAGCGATGCGAACGGCACCGAGTGGATGCTGGCCGGCAAATGCCAGGACTACTCCCCCTCCACCTTCTTCCCCAGCGACGGCGTCGGCGTCGACGCGGCTCGAGCGATCTGCCAGGACTGCCCCGTCGTCGACCGTTGCCGGGAGTACGCCCTGGCCGAGCGCATCGAGCACGGCGTCTGGGGCGGCTGCTCCGAGCGCGAACGACGCCGGATCCTCAAGCGGCGCAAGCTGGCCACGCTGTCCGCCTGACCGCCCGACGAGCGACGCGCTCCCTACCGCCCGCTCGTTTCGACGGGGATCGGACCACCTGCCCTGAGGTCCGATCCCCGTCGGGCGTTTCGCCGCCCGGAACGATCCGGGGGCCATGCCGAGAGGGGCTGGGCGTCAGGCCGAGACGAATCTCGGCGGCTACGCCGAGATGACCAATCCGGCCATGGCGCTGAGCGAGTCCAGCTCACCCTCGCCGACGACGGTGACCACCATGTCCCCTTCGGTCAGCATCAGCACCTCGGAGCCCTCCATGGTCTTGTGCACCGCATCGCGACCGCCGACGACCATCGCCTCGCCCACCATGGGCGAAGCCGCCGCGTGCGGCTGCTCGAACACCGACACCACGTGCGTGCCGTCGCTGTAGACCAACTGGACCAGTCCGTCGGTCCCGTAGATGCCCATCCGGTCCATGCCATCGCCCAGGTCCTCGGGCATGTGGGCCACGTCGCTGGTGTCGGAGACGACCAGGAGATCGCCCGGCGCCTCGTCGCCGTCGTCCATCGCCCGCTGGGCGTCCTGGTGGAGCGCGAGAAGTTGACCGGTGTCCATGAACTCCGTCGGATCGCCGTCGTCCCGACCGAAGAAGAGCAGCCCACCCAGGAGCACGACGGCAGCGGCCACCAGGGCAGGGACGATCCGACGAGCCCGAGCGGCCCGGGGCGCGGTCGGCACCGTCAGCGGGCGGGGCGGAGTCAGCGTGGGGAGGTCGCCGAGGGCCGTGCGGATCTCGGCCAGCCCGTCGAGCCGGTCCCGCCCGTCCGCCGACTCGGCCAGGTACGCCTCGACCTCGGCCCGCTCGGCCGGGTCGAGCTCGTTGTCGAGATAGGCGCTGAGGAGCTCCTCGGGGCCGGTCATGTCAGGATCTCCCGCAACCGGCTGCGACCGCGGTGGATCCGGCTCCGGACCGTGCCGACCGGAACCGACAAGGCATCGGCGACATCCTGATACGCGAGCCCGACGACGTCGGAGAGGACGACGGCGGCGCGGAACTCGGCCGGCAGCTCGAGGAGCGCCTCCTGGAGGTCCTCGGGCAGCCGTCTCGACGCCGAGTCGACGTCGGCGGCGGCGCTGGCCGGGAGCACCCGATCGACGTCGTCGGGAAGCGCAGAGGTGGGTCGACGCTTGGACCGCCGCACCGAGTCGAGGAAGGCGTTGGTCGTGATCCGACTGAGCCAGCCCCGGAGGTTGCCCGGCGTGTACGTGGCCAGGCCGCGCTGAACCCGGAGGAGAACGTCCTGCACCAGATCGTCGGCATCGCTGGCCGAACCGGTCAGGCGGTAGGCGACCGTGTAGATGAACCGCCCCTCGTCACGGGCGATCTCCTCCCACGTCGGAACCACCTCGAGGCGGGCGCGGTCGGTGCGGGTCACCGGTGAGGCGGGAAGAGAGAGCGAGACCACGGATGACACATCGGGGGAACGACGGAACCGGGCCCGTGAGTTCCCCGACGTGGATCAGGCCTTCTCTTCGGTCTCCTCGGAGGAATCCTCGTCGGTGGCGCCTTCGGCCATGCCCTTCTTGAGCTCGCTCTGCGCCTGCCCGAGGCTCCGAGCCAGCTTGGGAAGCTGGCTGCCGCCGAAGAGCACGAGCAGAACGATGGCGATAGGCCACAATTCGGCGCCCGAAAGGAAGGCCGTGAGCGCTGCAGTCTGCATGGTTCGAGTGTAGCCGCCTCGTCCGCGACGACCCCCGCATCAGGCCGGGCGGATCTCCACCTCGGCGGCCGCCGTGCGCGCCAGGGCCCGCTGCCGTCGGATGCGGCGACGCTCCCGCTCGCTCATGCCACCCCAGATCCCGAACTTCTCACCGTTGGCCAGCGCGTATTCGAGGCAGTCCTCGCGCACGACACACCCTCGGCAGACGTCCTTGGCTTCTCGCGTGGAAGCACCACGTTCGGGAAAGAACAGATCGGGATCGACCCCGAGGCAGTTTGCGTACTGCTGCCAGGTTCGTTCCTGCTCACCCCACGGTGCCGCCGGGAGATCAAACATCTCAGCCATCCTTGTACCCCTCCCAGGTAGGGAGCCCGACTCCCGGAACCGCCCCGTCGGGTGTTACCGAACTGTGACGAATCTCGTCACTGGAATTACAACGGTGTGATCATGGCCTGCCCGGCCGGTTCCCGCAACCCCGGAATCCGAGAAATCCCAAGGGCAACCACGCAGCGTGGTCGTCACATTCGGGCGGTGTCGGCGGGTCGTCGGCCCCGTCGGGTGGGACCGTCCCGCCCCGCTCCCCCGTGGCAGACTCGGCCATGGACCTGATCGCCGCCCGCGTCGACATCACGACGCTGGCCGTCGACGCCATCGTCAACGCCGCCAACGAGCGCCTGCTGGGCGGCGGCGGGGTGGACGGCGCCGTCCACCGTGCGGCCGGGCCCGGGCTGCTGGCCGAGTGCCGGACCCTGGGCGGCTGCGCCACCGGCGAGGCCAAGGCCACGAAGGGGTACGACCTCCCCGCCCGCTGGGTGATCCACACCGTCGGACCGGTCTGGAGCGGAGGCGACCACGGCGAGCCGGACCAGCTGGCGTCCTGCTACCGATCCAGCCTCGACCTGGCCGCCGACCTGGGTGCTCGAACGGTCGCGATCCCTGCAATCTCAACGGGTGTGTACGGATACCCACCCGAGCCGGCGGCGCGCGTCGCCGTGTCGACCCTGCGGGACCTCGCCGCCACCTCGCCGGTGGACACCGTGACCCTGGTGGCCTTCGACCCCGCCACGCTCTCCCGCTACGAGCGGTTGCTCAGCGACCCGTGATCAGCGAGCGCTTGTGGTCGAGGAAGTCCACCAGGACGTAGTCGCCCAGGGTCTCCGGCGTCGTGAAGAAGGCCCGGCCCCGGTTCATCTCGGTGAGCTTCTCGATGAACGCTCGCAGATACCCGTTGGGATCCAGCATGAACGTGTTGATCCGGACGCCCTCCCGGGTGAGACGGCCCACCTCGAGGAGCGTGGCGTCGACGGTCTCACGGATGGGCGGGTAGTGGAACTCGGGTGCACCCGCCCGATTGAGGTGGGCGGTGGGTTCACCATCCGTGATCATGATGATCTGCTTCGTCCCGGTCTCCCGGGCCAACATCCGCCGTGCGAGCATGAACGCGTGCTGCATGTTGGTGCCGTAGTTGAGGTCCCACGACACCTCGGGGAGCTCCCGGGGATCGATCTCGCGGGCCAGCTCGCCGAAGCCGACGACCCCGAGGAAGTCGCGGGGAAACTGTGACGAGATCAGCGAATGAAGGGCCATCGCCACCTTCTTGGCCGGAAGAAAGTTGTCGCGAATGGGCATCGACATCGACAGATCGAGCAGCAGCACGGTGCTGGACCGCACGACGTGCTCGGTGCGCTCGATCTCGAAGTCGTCGGGATGGAGGTCGATCGGGCCGCCGTGGTCCGCCCCCTCGGCCGCCCGACGCCGCACCGCATTCCGCAGGGTCTTCTCGATCTGGAGATTGAACGGATCCCCGAACTCGTAGGGTTTGGTCTGGAAGTTCCGCTCGTGCCCGATCCCGGAACGGGCCAGGTCGTGGCCTCCCAACCGATCGAGCGACAGGCCCTCGAACAGCTCCGACAACGCGTGCTGACCGAGGCGACGGATCGCACGCGGGGTCAGTTCGAGTTGCCCCTCCTTGTTCTGCACCAGGCCGGCGTCCTCGAGCATCTGCGCCAGCTCCGAGAGCCGGTCGATCGACTGCGCGGCGTCGGATCCCAGCAGCTCGCGCACCCGGTCGGTGTCCACCTCGGCCAGCGCGCCGGGCTGGGTGATGCCGCGCAGCATCTGCTCGAGCTGGTCCAGCTCGCCGAGCTCCTCGAACAGCTGGGCCGCCGCGGCGAGATCGAGCGGGTCGGACCCCGACAGGTCGAAGCTCCGATCCCATCCCATCTGCGGAAACGCCTGCCTCAGGTTCTGGCCCAGCCGATCCGCTTCGAACGCCAGATCCATGTCGTCCAGCAACGACTCGGCCAGCTGCTGGAGCTGGGCCCGCTGCTCGGGCGTCATCGAGTTGAGCATCGCCTGCATGGCCGCCATCCGCTGGGCCATGATCTCGAGCAGCTCGTCGAGGGTCTGCGGGTTCTCCGGGAAGAAGTCGCCATAGCGCTCCATGAACCCGTCGAAGTCCGGCTCCTCGCCCCGCTCGCGCTGCTCGAGCATCTGGTTCAGCTCGGCCATCATGTCCTTCATGCGGGCCATGTCCTCGGGGGACATGTGCTCCATCGATCCGGACATGTCGTCGAACCAACTCTGCGCCAGCTGCTGCCGGAGCCGGTCGACCAGGTCGTCGAACCGCTGCCCGGCGTCGTCGGAGGTGAAGTCGTAGTCCTGCAACGTCTTCACCTTTCCGGCCAGGTCGTTGGGCAACAGCTCGAGGCGCATCTGGTTCTCGACCGCGGCCTGCTCGACCACGTCGCGCCGGCGGTCGTCCTCGGCCTGCGCGGCGCGCTGGGCCAGGTCGGCCAACGCCTGCTGCTCGTCGGCGACGATCTCGGACAGCTCCTGGGCCAGCTCGTCGTAGACCCCGCCCAGGTCGCCCTGCTCCAGCCGCTCTTCGCGGGCCTGACGCAACCGGTCGAGGAGATCGCGGATCCCGTCGACGCGCTGGCCCGACTCGTCGTCGAAGCCCCCCTGCATCAACCGTCGAAGCGCCGCATTGATGTCGCCGTGGTAGAGCAGGTCGTCGGTGATCCGCTCGAGCAGGCCCTCGGCGTCCATCTCGAACCCGACCTGGGTGCCGTCCCAGCGGGAGTAGGAGAACCGGTTGGAGCCGCGCTCGCCCGAGCGCCGACGGTGCCGGCGCTGCGGCACGGTTACTGCCGCCCCTGGTACACCGCTCGTCCGGCGACGGCGTGCTTGTTGAGCCGCTTGGAGAGATGGAGACCCTCGAGGATGAATTCGATCGCAGCGGCGACATCGGCCGGCGACTCGGAGCCGTCGGTCAACGTGCGGACCGGTTCGGCCAGGGCCGGCACCTCGCCCAGGAGCGCGGCGAGATCGGGGGAAGGGACGTCCTGCCCGGCGTCGATCGAGAGCTCCTGGCCGCCGAACGCCTCGAGCACCTCGGGCAGCTGCGTCGGATCGACCGTGTCCTTGAACACCGTGAGCACCGCCGCCTTCACGAGGTGCTCCAGGATCTGGGCGTCGCGGCCCTCTTCGAGCGACTCGATCTCGACCTTGCCCGCCGTGGACGCGGCCAACGAATCGAGGTCGCTGATGCGGGGCGAGACCTGGGCGTCGCCGGCCCGGAGCCCGCGACGGACCGCACTGGCGGCCAGGGTCTCGAGATTGGCGACGGTCAGTCGCACCGACACGCCGGAGCGCTGGTTGACCTTGGGGCTCTCTCGCGCCAGCTGACTCAGCTCGCAGACGATGTCGACCATGTACTCGGGCATGGACACCGAGACGTCGTCGATGTCGAAGTCGCGGGCCTCCTGGAGCGCGATCTCGGCCTCGGTCTCGACGTCGAGCGGGTAGTGGGTGCGGATCTGGGCTCCGAACCGGTCCTTCAGCGGGGTGATGAGCCGGCCCCGGTTGGTGTAGTCCTCGGGGTTGGCCGACGCGAACAGGATGACATCCAGCGGGAGCCGGAGCTTGTAGCCACGGATCTGGACGTCGCGCTCCTCGAGCACGTTGAGCAGACCCACCTGGATGCGCTCGGCCAGGTCGGGCAGCTCGTTGATGGCGAAGATCCCGCGGTTGGTGCGAGGGACCAACCCGTAGTGAATGGTGAGCTCGTCGGACAGATAGCGACCCTCGGCCACCTTGATGGGGTCCACCTCGCCGATCAGATCGGCGATCGACGTGTCGGGCGTGGCCAGCTTCTCGCTGTACCGCTCGTCCTGGTGGACCCAGTCGATGGGCGTGTCGTCGCCCATCTCGTCGACCAGGGACTTGGCGGCGCTGGACACCGGACCGTACGGGTCGTCGTTGATCTCGGATCCCGCCACGATCGGCATCCACTCGTCGAGGAGCCCGGTCAGCGAACGGATCATGCGGGTCTTGGCCTGGCCGCGCTCTCCGAGGAACACCACGTCGTGGCCGGCCAGCACGGCGTTCTCCAGCTGCGGCAGCACGGTGTCGTCGTAGCCGAGCACCCGGTCGACCAGGGGTTCGCCGGCTCGCACCTTGCGGACGGCGTTGCGGCGGATCTCTTCCTTGACGGGCCGCGACTCCCAGCCGCTGGCCCGGAGGGCTCCGAGGGTGGACGGTCGTGGCGACATGCGCCGCAGGGTAGCCCCGTTCTCGTTGATCGGCTCCTCGCTCCCGGACTCGTTTCCTCGGCGGCGGCCGGATCGGAACCCAACGACCGCGAGTAGGTTCGACCGATGGATCTGGGAGGAGCGTGGCGGGCCGCCGTCGCCGACGACGACCTTCGTCGGGTGTACGCGGAACCCGGCTACGACGACGACGACTGGACCCCGATCCACGTCCCGGGCCACTGGCAGTCGACCTCCGCCTTCGCAACCTGCGACGGACCGGTGCTCTATCGGCGCTCGTTCACCACCGACGGCCTCGATCCAGGTCAGCGAGCCTGGCTCGAGTTCGAGGGGGTCTTCTACCAGAGCGACGTGTACCTCGACGACACCTACCTGGGAGACACCGAGGGCTACTTCTTCCCCCATCGGTTCGAGATCACCGAGCAGGTCAGCGAACGCGACCACCACGTCCTGGCCGTCGAGGTGACCAACTCGCCGCCGTCGGATCTCACCGCCAAACGGAGCGTCACCGGCGTCTTCGACCACTGGGACGCCATGGACCCCGTCCCCAACGTCGGGGGCATCTGGCGGCCGGTCAAGATCGCCACCACCGGCCCGGTCCGCATCCATCACTACCGCTGTGTGTGCAGCGACGCGTCACCCGACCGCGCCACGGTGTCGCTCCGCGCCGTGCTCGGAACGACCGAAGCCGCCGACGTCGAGGTGTGCACCACGCTGCGTCGACCTTCAGGGGCGACCGAACGCCAGCAGGACGTCCACCATCTGGCCGCGGGCGAGAATCGCGTCGAGTGGGAGATCCAGGTCGACGACCCGCAGCTCTGGTGGCCCCATCGCCTCGGGACGCCCCATCTCCACCACGTCGATGTCGCCGTCCGCGAGGTGGACGGCCCGGTGTCGGACCGTCGGTACCACCGGATCGGACTGCGATCGGTGGAACTGCACGACTGGGTCGCCAGCATCAACGGCGAGCGGCTCTACCTCAAGGGGGCCCACCAGGGGCCGACCCGGCTGTCCCTGGCCGAGGCCACCCGCGAGGAGTTCCGGCGCGACGTCGACCTCGCGGTGGGGTGCGGGCTGGACTTCCTCAGGATCCACGGCCATGTGAGCCGGCCCGAGCTCTACGAGGCGGCCGACGAGGCCGGCCTGTTGCTGTGGCAAGACTTCCCGTTGCAGTGGGGCTACGCCCGCCAGGTGCTGAAGCAGGCCCGACGCCAGGCCCGTGAGATGGTCGATCACCTGGGTCCTCACCCGTCGGTCGCCATCTGGTGTGCCCACGACGAACCGGTCACGCTCGAAGCCTCACCCGACTCGGTCGTGGATCCCCTCGAACGGACCGGCAGCCTGGCCCGCACGGTGCTGGCCCAGCAGCTCCCCACGTGGAACCGCACGCGACTCGACACCTCGGTGAAGCGGGTCATCGCCAAGTCCGACGGGAGCCGACCGGTGATCCCCCACTCCGGCGTCTTTCCCCACCCACCACAGCTTGACGGCACCGACAGCCACCTCTGGTACGGCTGGTACTACGGCGACGAACGCGACCTGGCCCGGACCCTGGCCCTGATCCCCCGCCTCGCACGGTTCGTCGGCGCGTTCGGCGCCCAGGCGGTCCCCGACGACGCCGGCTTCTGCCATCCCGAGCGATGGCCCGATCTGGACTGGGATCAGCTCGGCCGCCGCCACTCGCTCCAACGGGCGGTCTTCGATCGGACGGTGCCACCCCACCGGTTCGCCACCTTCGAGCAGTGGGCCGACGCGACCCAGCGTTACCAGGCCACGGTGATCCGGCGGCAGATCGAGACCCTGCGCCGGCTGAAGTACCGACCGACCGGGGGATTCGCACTCTTCTCCTTCGCCGACACCAACCCGGCGGTCAGCTGGTCGGTCCTGGACCACAAACGCCGACCGAAGCGAGGCCACGCCGCGCTCCGGGCCGCCTGTGCCCCCGTCATCGTCGTGGCGGACCGGCTGCCGGCCACCGTCTGGGCGGGTCAGACCATCACCCTCGACGTGCACGTCGTCAGCGACCTGCGCGACGACGTGGACGACGCCGAGGTCACGGCCCGACTCTCCTGGCCAGACGGTGACGCTCCCTTCCGCTGGGGTGGGTCGATCCCCGCAGATTCGTGCGTCCGCGTCGGTACGATCGAGATGCCGGCCCCCGAGACCGAGGGACGGCTGCAGCTGGATCTCTCGCTCTCCGCCGGCGCCGTGACGGCCTCCAACCGCTACCGCGCCGAGATCCGACCCACCCCCTGAGAACTGGGCGGGCCCCGGAGCGGATCGCTAGGTTCCAACCGCACGGAAAGCCCGGGAAACCACTGGGGAGACACGTATGACCACCACCACTCCTCCGCCCAGAGGGGTTCAGCCAGTGCGGCCACGCACGACCCGCGTGCTGCCATGGCCGCTCAGCCTGTACCAATCGGCCGTCGGGAAGAAGTGGGTGATGGCCCTCACGGGACTGGGCCTGGTGGGGTTCGTGATCTTCCACATGATCGGCAACCTCCATCTGTACGAGGGGCCCCGACAGGTCGCCGAGTACGCCGAGGCGCTGCGGGATCTGGGAGGCCACCTGGTGCCCCGCACCCTGCTGCTCTGGCTGCTCCGCTTCGGACTCATCATCATGTTCGCCCTCCACATCCACGCCGCCTACTCGCTCCGTGCCATGGGCGGGCGTACCAGTGACGCCGTCGATCCGGTGACCGGAAACAAGAAGTACGCCACCAAGCAGGACTTCATCGCCGCCAACTTCGCCTCGCGCACCATGCGCTGGACCGGACCGATCATCGCGCTCTACCTGCTCTACCACCTGGCCGACCTCACCTGGGGCAACGCCCCGCCCAGCAAGGACGAGTGGGTCCGGGGCGACCCGTACCACAACGTCGTGGAGAGCCTGAGCAACCCGATCGTCGCCCTGCTCTATGCGGCGGCCACCATCGCCCTGGTGATCCACCTCTACCACGGCGTCTACAGCATGTTCCAGAGCCTCGGGGTCAACAACGTCAAGATCAACAAGGCGAAACGGGGGATCTCGATCGGTGTCGCCGGCATCCTGTTGATCGGGAACCTGAGCTTCCCGATCATGGTGCAGGCCGGCCTCCTCTCCGAGGACAACCGCACCACCCCGATTCCGCCCGAGGAGACCGAACAGGTCGAGGAGGCTTCCGAATGACGCTGGTGCTCGACTCCAAGGTGCCGACCGGCGACATCGCCGAACGGTGGACCAACCACAAGTTCGACATGAAGCTGGTGAACCCGGCCAACAAGCGCAAGTTCGAGATCATCGTCGTGGGCACGGGCCTGGCCGGCGCGTCGGCCGCCGCGTCGCTGGGCGAGATGGGCTACAACGTCAAGGTCTTCACCTACCACGACTCGCCCCGGCGGGCGCACTCCATCGCCGCCCAGGGCGGGATCAACGCGGCGAAGAACTACCAGAACGACGGCGACAGCGTCTACCGACTCTTCTACGACACCGTCAAGGGCGGCGACTACCGCAGCCGCGAGTCCAACGTGTACCGGCTGGCCGAGGTGTCGGACAACATCATCGACCAGTGCGTCGCCCAGGGTGTGCCCTTCAACCGTGAGTACGGCGGACTGTTGGCCAACCGGTCGTTCGGCGGGGCACAGGTCTCGCGCACCTTCTACGCCCGGGGCCAGACCGGCCAGCAGCTCCTGCTCGGCGCCTACCAGGCGCTGGCCCGGCAGATCGCAGCCGGGACGTGCACGCTCTACAACCGGACCGAGATGCTCGACCTGGTCGTCAAGGACGGCGTGGCGTGCGGCATCGTCACCCGCGACCTCAGCACCGGCGAGGTCGCGGCCCACAGCGGCCACGCGGTGGTCCTCGCCACCGGCGGGTACGGCAACGTGTACTACCTGTCGACCAACGCCATGGCGTGCAACACCACCGCGACGTGGCGGGCCCACCGCAAGGGTGCCGCCTTCGCCAACCCGTGCTTCACCCAGATCCACCCCACCTGCATCCCGGCCAGCGACGAGTTCCAGTCCAAGCTCACCCTGATGTCGGAGTCGCTCCGCAACGACGGACGCATCTGGGTCCCGCGGAGCCGTGACGAGACCCGGGCCCCGGGCGACATCCCCGAGGACGAGCGCTACTACTACCTCGAGGAGCGCTACCCGGCCTTCGGCAACCTGGTGCCCCGCGACGTGGCGTCTCGCAACGCCAAGACCGTGGTCGACGCCGGTCAGGGCGTCGGCGAACTGAAGAACGGCGTCTATCTCGACTTCGCCGAAGCGATCGGTCGCAACGGCCGCGACGCCATCGAGGGCCGCTACGGGAACCTGTTCGAGATGTACGAGCGCATCACCGGCGAGGACCCCTACTCGGTCCCGATGCGCATCTTCCCCGCCACCCACTACACGATGGGCGGCCTGTGGGTGGACTACGAGCTCCAGACCACCATCCCGGGCCTGTTCGCCCTGGGCGAGTGCAACTTCAGCGACCACGGCGCCAACCGGCTCGGTGCGTCGGCCCTCATGCAGGGGCTGGCCGACGGCTACTTCGTGGCGCCGTACACGGTGAGCAACTACCTGGCCGGACTGCTGGGCCAGTCGCCGGTTCCCACCGACGACCCCGCCTTCACGCTGGAGGTCGCGGCCGTGGCCGATCGGACCCGCCACTGGCTGGCCATCGGCGGCACCAAGTCCGTCGACCACTACCACCGCGAGCTCGGCAAGATCGTCTGGGACTACTGCGGCATGGCCCGCAACCGCGAGGGCCTCGAGAAGGCACTGGCCGAGATCCCGGCGCTGCGCGACGAGTTCCGCAAGAACGTCCGGGTCCTGGGCGACGACACCTCGCTCAACCAGTCGCTGGAGAAGGTGGGCCGGGTCGACGACTTCATGGAGCTGGCCGAACTGAAGGTCCGCGACGCCCTCCACCGCGAGGAATCCTGCGGCGGCCACTTCCGCGAGGAACACAAGGACGAAGAGGGCGAAGCCAAACGCGACGACGAGAACTTCAAGTACGTCGCGGCCTGGGAATGGAAGGGCCCCGACCAGCCCCAGGAGCTCAACAAGGAAGACCTCGACTTCGAGTACGTCGCGCTCAGTACTCGGTCGTACAAGTAGGAGACGGCATGCAGACCCTGAACCTCACACTCCGCATCTGGCGCCAGGACGGACCCGATGCCAACGGGCGCTTCGAGGACTACGCCGCCAACGGCATCAGCGAGGACGCCTCGTTCCTGGAGATGCTGGACATCGTCAACGAACGACTGATCGACGAGGGCAAGGAACCGGTCACGTTCGACCACGACTGCCGTGAAGGCATCTGCGGCACCTGCGGCGTGATGATCAACGGCAAGGCCCACGGCCCCGAGAAGGCCACGGCCACCTGTCAGCTCCACATGCGCAAGTTCAGCGACGGCGACGAGATCGTCATCGAACCCTGGCGGGCCACCTCGTTCCCGATCATCAAGGACCTGATGGTCGACCGGTCGCCGCTGGACCGCATCATCGAGGCCGGCGGGTACGTCTCGGTGCGCACCGGGAGCGCCCCCGAGGCCAACCTGGTTCCCGTCCCGCCCGACGCAGCGGACGCCGCGATGGATGCGGCGGCCTGCATCGGCTGCGGTGCCTGCGTGGCGGTCTGCCCCAACAGCGCGGCCCAGCTCTTCACGTCGGCCAAGCTCCAGCAGCTCAACCTGTTGCCCCAGGGCCAGTCCGAGCGGTGGGCCCGGACGGTCGACATGGTCGACACCATGGAGGAGTTCTTCGGGTTCTGCACCAACCACGGCGAGTGCACCGAGGCGTGCCCCAAGGAGATCAGCCTCGACTTCATCGCCTACCTCAACCGCGACTACATCAAGGCCTCGATCAAGAACCGGGTGCTCACCGGCCAGTAGGCGAGCCGGGCCATCGCTCCCCCGGTCAGATCGTGATGGCCCGGATGTCGTCGATCAACGCAGCCAGACCCGCAATGGCGATCGCGAGCCAGGCGATTCGGACGATCTGACGCACGACCAGCAGGCGCTCGAGGTCGAGCAACCCCAGGTTGCGGAGCGGCACCCAGACGGCCACGACCGGAACCGCGACCGCCAGGACCATCAGCGTCGCCGGGAACAGCGCAACGAGACCCACCGGGACCACCCACACCCAGGGTCGGGACGCCGTCCAGGACCCTGGCGACGCGACCCGGTCCACGACGGGACCGATCATCGCACCGAACAGGGCCGGGAGCCCCACGAACAGCCCGATCGCCAGCCAGGTCGGCTCGAGCAACACGAAGTCGATTCCGTCGGAATGCAGGAGCATGGACCCGACGACGGCACCGGACGCGGCGGCGACGGTGACCCGCCGGAACCAGATCGGTCCGATCAACCACGGAGCGACGGCCCGATAGGCCGCCGCTCCGATCATGCCGACCGCCGCGCCCAGCATCAGGAGGCTGTAGGTCCCGCCCAGCGTGACCCGACCGATGATGAACCCGTCATCGCTGGTCACGCCGTTCACCGAAGCGCCGGTGGTGAGTCGTAGGAGTCCCATCGCCAGTCGGCTGGCAAGCCCGCCGACGAGCACGCCGACGAAGATGCCCGCGACCACCATCACCCGAATGCGCTCGAGCACGTCGAGGCCCCACGAAACCAGGGTCTCCCGCGTGCTCTCGTTCTCGCGGTTCAGGACAGATCAGCGCACGCGAGACGGACGTTCGTCACCGGCTGGTGAATGACGATCGACATCGCCTCGGGACGGGCTCGATGGGCGTGGGTGGCGAAGCCCAGTCCATTCCCGCGAGGGTTCGTCCGCACCGTCGGCCAGATCTCGTTGACGGCGTCGATGCCGCCATCGACCTCGTACTGGTAGTGCTTCCCGCCGAAGTCCGGTGCCGCACACGCCTTGTTGTGCACGTGCGTCGGATACTCCGTCGAGCCGTCGAGTCCGCGGATGTGGACCCCGACCATCGTCCGGTCGCCGACCCGCACCACAACGGCGTGACCTCGCAGCGAGTAGGCCGAGCCACCGGTCAGGGTGACGAAGCTTCCCCTGGTCACCTCGGCGCGCTGGTGACCACCTCCGTGAGCGGCGGCGGGCGAGATCGGGGCCAGCGTGAGACCGAGACTCAGGCCCACGACCAACAGGACATTTCTCATCATTCGGGACATCACATGCTCCTCACGACAGGGGTCGATCGACCCGGGTGGCAACTCATCTCTTCACGAGGACAGACGTCCGGAGCCGGGCGATCGGGTGACGTGGGGGCGTAGATTGACTTCTTCGTTCCCGGTGTCACCCGCGCAGCCGGCTCAGCCGTCGGTACCAGTGGGGAGAGAACGCCATGGTGCAGAAGACCGGGAGGTGGGACACTCACGCGATGAGCGTCACCATCTCGGGCGCGAGTGCGCTCCAGATCACGCTGGCCACCGCCGGGGTCACGCCGATCGCCGCGGCTCCGCTCCCCGCCGACGCGCGACCGGCCGACGTCGACGCCTTCGTCACCGCGATGTACCACGAGCACGCCGCCGGTCTCGTCCGGATGGTGCGCCTCTTCGTCGACGATCGCAACGCCGCCGAGGACCTGGTGCAGGAGGCGTACATCCGACTGGCCCGGTCCGCCGGCCGGATCGAGGACCACCGCAAGGCGGCCGCCTACCTGCGTTCGATCGTGCTCAACCTCGCACGCGACCAGAACCGACGGGGGCTGGTCTCCCTGCGCCACCAGCTCCCGAGAGACGAACGAGAGGCCTCGGTCGAGGACACGGTGGTGCTCGCCGAGGACCACCAGCGGGTGGTCGACGCCCTCCGGGTCCTCCCCCAACGCCAACGCGACTGCCTCATCCTCCGCTACTACGACGAGCTCGGCATCGACGAGATCGCATCAACGCTGGAGATCTCACGGAACTCGGTGAAGACCCATCTCACGCGGGGCATGAGAGCGCTCGAGGCACACCTCGTCGAGCCCGTCAGCCTGGCAGCGTCGTGACCCTCGAGCGGCAGATGCAGGAGGCGCTCACCGCCGGCGTCGCCGGGGTGGTCGTGAGCGACGACCTGTTCGACCGTGTGCAGTCGAGCATCGACGACGACCGCCGGCTCCGAGACCAGCGCGTCCGTCGTGCGCTCGTGGTGCTCTGTCTCGCCGCGGCGATCGCCTCGATCGCCGCGGCCACCATCGACCGACGTGAAGGAGACCCGATCATGGACTGGTGGATACTCGAACTCATGTGGTTCGCCGCGATGGTGGCGACCGCCCTCTGGCTCGGCCCGTTCATCCGACGGTTCGGCAAGGCCTACGCGGCCGACGTGTTCAGAGCGAACCCGCGGACGGGGAAGAGCTTCATCGTGCTCATGGACGTGGCCTATTACCTGATCTTCTTCGCCTACATCCTCTTCACGGTCCGATTCGAGCCTGACCAGGACTGGGAACAGACCGTCAACGCCAACCAACTGCAGGCGTGCACGATCCGCTTCGGCGGCATCCTGCTGATCGTCGGCCTGCTTCACGGCCTCAACGTCCTGACGTTGCCCATCATGGGCCGGATCTTCACCCTGAACCGCCGCCTGGACGACGACACGACCATCGGAGCGGACCGCTGAGCGGGCGGTCGTGATCCGGGCAGTCCTGGCGGTGATCGCCGCCGTCGGCACCTCGTGGGCCGCATCGACCGTCGCTTCGGCCGGGCCGCCGGGCGACCCCTCCCCGGTCGCGACAGCCGAGCTCGAGGTCACCTATCAACCGGAGGACGAGCGCGCCTCCCCGGTCATCGTGGACGGCCTCGCGCCGTCGACGGTCCTCACCGTCAACGCCGACAACCTCGATGGCGACACCACCGGCACGGTGCGGCAGTGTGTCGACGGCGCACAACAGCGATGCGGCAACCGGATCGCGGTCCGGTCGGATTCGTCGGGCCGGGCGACCTTCCAGTTTCTCGTCACGGCCGGGGCCGTCGCTGACGGGGACGAGCCCTGCCGGCTCGACGGACCACGCTGCACGATCGAGCTCAACGTCGGCGAAGCGTCCATCACCGTCGACACCGTCTTCGTCGACGAGGCGCCGCCGCCGGGGCGGCTCGACGTCACGCCTCGCCGCGACCTCGAGGTGGGCGACACCGTGACGGTCACCGCGACGGGATTCCCGCCCGGAGTCGACCTGGAGGCGACGGTGTGTGTCACCCCGGCCACCACCGGGAGTCGCTGCGGGTCCCCGGCCCCGGTCATCCCCATGACCGTCGGCTCCGACGGCCGCACCAGCGCACACATGAGGCTGGACGTGGCAGAGGTGGGGGCGGATCGGGTGGCGTGCGGTCGGCAGGCGACCTGCCGCGTCGTCGTCAGCTCGGATCGCTCCTTCGCTCGCGCCCGGCCGGTTGCGTTGGACTTTCGCACCACGCCGTCGGCCCGCTACGCCACCAGCCGCCTCCTGCTCGGACTCGTCACGGCATCGGCCCTGCTGGTCACCGCCGGCCTCCTGGTCCGCTCCGGAGACTGGCGCCCACCGACCGAAGCCGACGCCAGCTCGATCGACGATGTGCCGTTCGCCGATCTCGACGCCGAAGCCGAGGCCTTCGTCGAACCCGAACGCACACCATGAATCAGCCCATTCAGAGCGCCCAGATCGCCACGCGCACCAGGCCGTACCACGCGATCCCACCCGAGACCAGCGCCAGGGCGAACGCCGAGGGCCGCAGCCCGTACGGTCGTTCGAAACCGTGGGGGGCGTCATGATCGGGGACCGGCCCGGGGTCGGAGGGCCGAGAAGGCGGGAACGAGACGACCGTCATGGGCTGATCATGCATCGTCCCGGCCGGGATGTCTGTGCGCCCCGACACACAACGCAGCATCTATCCTGCTCCGGTGCTCGCGCAGGTCATCCCCCAGTTCATCCGCGGCTTCCTCATGGGCTCCGCCGACATCGTCCCCGGCGTCTCGGGCGGCACCGTCGCCCTGGTCGTCGGGATCTACGAGCGGCTGATCCACTCGATCCGCCAGGGAGCGGCCGCGCTCGGGCGCCTGGTCCGAGCGGACGGCAAAGGGGCGATCGAGAAGCTCAAGACGGTGGAATGGACGTTTCTCATCCCACTCGGGGTCGGCATCCTCACCGCCGTCGTCGTGCTCTCGTCGGTGGTCGGCGACCTGCTGGACGAGCGCCCGGTCGAGATGGCCGGGCTCTTCTTCGGGCTGATCATCGGCTCCACCGTGATCGCCTGGCACCTCCTGCGCTCGCCGCAGTCGTACCACGCCCTCATCGCGGCGGGGGTGGCCGTGGTGGCCTTCCTCGCCCTCGGGCTTCGCGGCGGTGGGGTCGACGAGGAGTCGGTCTCGCAGGCGGCCAACCCGGAGCTCCTCGCGTTCTTCCTCGCCGGCGCCATCGCCATCTGCGCCATGATCCTCCCGGGTGTGTCCGGCTCGTTCCTGCTGGTGATGCTCGGCATGTACGAGCCGGTCCTGGACGCCGTCTCCGATCGCGACCTGGGCTCGGTCCTGGTCTTCGGGGCGGGCTGCATCATCGGCCTGGCGCTCTTCTCCACCCTGCTCGATCGTCTCCTCGCGTCGAATCACGACGAGGTGTTGGCCGCCCTGATCGGGCTGATGCTCGGATCGCTGCGGGTCCTGTGGCCCTGGCCCGGAGGGATCGACACGACCGAGCTGGCCGGGCCCACCGATCCGGTGGTCGTCCCCATCGTGCTGGCCGTCGGGTCTGCGATCCTGGTCGTGGTGGTGGGTCGCCTCGGGATCAGCCGGGAGGCGGCCCGGGCGTCGGCTGGTTGAACTCGATCCAGCCCACTCCCTGACGCCCGTCGCCGGTCCGCACGCGCATCGGCGCTCTCGGGAACCGTGAGGTCATCCCCTCGTCGGAGGTGAGCAGGACCGGAGCCCAGCCGATCGGGGTCACGGCCAGATCCAACGGGCCGATGGTCACGGCGACCTCGGCGGGGAAGCCGTGCTCACCCGGACGTGCCCGATCGACCCGGCAGGCCACGGTGGGCTCGACCGGACCGTCCGGGTCCGCCGTGTAGCCGACGGCCCAGCCCGGCTCGGGGTGCTGGACCGACGCGTGGAACCGGGTGCCGTCCTCGAGCCACCCCGAGATCCAGCACCACCCGAACGCCCACCAGTCCCGCACACCCCACGAGTGGTCGCGCTGACCGATCGCATCGATCTCGAGCCGTTCGTCGCCCACCAGGACCTCGCCGTGCACCGTGCAGGCGATCTCGTAGCGCGTCGTGAGCGGGTAGGCGAAGGTCAGCCGGCGGTCGGTCTCCCACTCCAGATCGAACCCCAGCGCGATCCGTTCCCCCCGCAGATCGCCATACGCCGCCTCGGGTCGGTCGAGCGCGACGCCGAACGCCTCGAGCCCGATGGTGACGTGATCGAGCGGAGTCTCCACGATGTGATCGGCCCAGAGACCCTCGGTGCGCAGCTCCACCGACCCGCCCGCCGACGGGATCGGGACGTCATGGTCGATCACGGCGACCAGCGGATGCTCGGCCGCAGGTCGAACCAGGTACGCCCAGTACCAGAGGGTGTCCAGCGTGGGGTAGAGCCCGACGCGGACGTACCCCGCCGTCGCACCGTCGGTCGTGACGAAGTCGTAGTACCAGGATTCGCCCCAGAGCCGTTCGCCGGCGGGTGGGTGGCGGCCCTCGTCGGCCGGGTTCGGCGTCAGGCTCGGGAGGTCGGGGTCGCCCATGGCCGGGCACGTTACCGTGGGGCCCGTGCCCGAGCTTCCCGAACTCCAGGCTCACGCGGAACGGCTCTCCGACGACTTCGGCGGAACGGTCCTGAAGCGGCTGGAACCGATCTCGCTCAACGCGCTGAAGACCTTCGATCCCTCTCCCGACGCCGCCCGGGGCCAGGAACTGAGGGAGGTGACCCGACGCGGCAAGTACCTGCTGCTCGACTTCGGCGACACGACCCACGTGACCCATCTGATGCACGGCGGCCGGCTACGACCCGACGCGAAGAAGTCCCGGCGCCCCCGGGGAGGTGTGGCCCGCTGGCGCTTCGAGGACGACCGGGCGCTGCTCCTCAGCGAGGCCGGAACCGAACGACGAGCGGGCGTATGGGTCGTCTCCGGGGATCCGACCACCCAGGAGCCCCTGGTCGGCCTGGGACCCGACGCCGACCGCATCACCGACGAGCAGCTGATCGAGGCGCTGGGCGCCACCAGGGGGCGGCTGCACGGATTCCTGCGCCGACAGGGCAATCTGGCCGGCGTGGGGCGTCGCCTCTCCAACGAGGTCTGCTTCGCAGCCCGGCTGTCGCCGTTCGCCACCACCACCTCGCTCGACCCCGACGAGGTGGCGCGCCTGCGCGTCGCCCTCCACGAGGTGATCGCCGACTCCCTCACGTGGGAGCGCACCCAGGACGAGATGGTGAAGGTGGCCGACAAACCCGGCCGGGTCCACGGCCGGGCCGGCGAACGGATCGACGAGTTCGACGACGTGGTGCGAACCGTCGCCTACCGGTCCTACACCGTCTACTACTGCCCCGCGGCACAGACCGGCGGAAAGATCCTGGCCGACAACACGACCAGCAAGTTCCTCAAGTAGCCGGGAGCCCGCGGCGTGGGCGCTGCGCGCCCGGGCGGGCTCCTTGGGAGTTCATCGCGCTCGAGCGTCGCTCTGCTCCTGCCCGCTGAACTCCTGCTCGCTCCGTGGGGGCTAGAAGGTCTCGTCGACCTTGCGGAGCTCTTCGCTCAGCCAGGCGCTGACCGGCACCGCCCCGGCCGGGTCGTAGTGCAACCCGTCGTCGCGGATCGGCTGACCGTTCACCTCGGCGACGCACTCGTCGGGACACAACCATCCGGACAGATCCACCACCGCGACCCGGTCCGAGAATCGCGCCGCGATCCCGTCGAGGAGCTCGTTGAAGTGGTCGAGCGCGGCTCGACCCTCGAGGGTCCACTGCGGGGGCGAGAATTCCCCGTCGCGCTCGCCGGGCGGGACGGTCACGAACGCCACCGGCCGATCCGGGGTGGCCAACAACTCCACCACGTCCTCGAGCGCATCGATGACCAGCTCGTCGTGTTCGGGTGTTCCCACCTCGATCCAGCGTCCTCCGACCTTCCGGTCGAACACCTCCCAGACACCGACGTGGACCGCGATGACGTCGGGCGAGTAGCGGCTGAGCGGCTCTGGCCACACGACGCGCCAGTCCGCACAGCGCGACTCGGCCTCGAACACCTCGCCCTCGGCCCGTCGCGGCAGCTGCACCAGCTCGCAGAACTCCGACCCCCGGTTCCAGACCAGGACCAGATCGTCGGCCGACGGCGTGAACCCCCGGGTGGGGTCGCCGTACCAGCCGTAGCCGAGACTCCACGCCACCGAGTCGCCCAGCAACATCACCTCGGTGACATCTCGCTGGGCCGAGGCGATGGCGGTGATCTGCTCGGCGGCCAGCTCGGCGACGTCCCGAGGAGAGGACAGCACGTCGACGTCGACCACGGTCCGGCCCTCACTGGTGGCCAGCCGGCGCACGATCGATCCGTAGCGGGCGAGGGCGGATCGCGGCGCGGCGTCGTCGGAGCCCGGGATGGCCACGACCGTCGGCATGCCGTCGGGCACCTGCAGGTCGAGCTCGACGAAGGCCGATTCGACCGCCGCCATGTCGATCCGGGTGACGTACCCGAACGGATCGTCCTCCTGATCGCTCAGGTCCGGAACCCGTGCGGTGGCCACGACGACGACATCGGCATCGGCGATGGCGTCGAGTCCCTCGACGACGCCCTCGCCGTCCTGACACTCGGCAACCTCCGCCACCTCGGCGGTCTCGGCTCCGACGACGGTGTGCGGGCAGAACGATCCCGGCAGTCCCGTGATCCGGACGTCGACGGCGCCGACGGTCAGGACCGTCGGACGGGGGGCGAGGCGGCTGACCGCGTCGTCGCCCAGGACGACCACTTCGAGCGGGCCGACGGGAACCGTCGAACCCGGACCCGAGGGTTGGGTGGTGGGTTCAGCCGCGGACGCGAGGGGTCCGGTCGACCCTGCGGCCAGAGGGACCGACGGTGGCTCGGCCCTGACCGCCAGGTCGGCCTCGTACCGGTCGGCGAACGACGGTTCGGCGTTGGCCGTGACCCACACCGTGACGACGATCAGCGGGATCAGCGCCGCCACCATGGCGAGCTGCGGTCGCACCTCTCCGATCGGAAGGGAGAAGGCCCGGCCTTCCCGGACCGGCTGCTCGACCAGGTAGAAGGACGCGGCGGCCACCAGCAGGGTGACGACGACCCGGGTGGTGAACAGCAGGACCTCGTTGCCGACCACATCGGTGTCGATGACGTTCTGTACCAGCAGGTGCCACAGATACACCCCGTACGAGATCCGACCGAGCCAGACGAGCGGCCCGACCGACAACACCCGGCGAACCGGTCCTTCGACCATCGCGGCGACGGCGACCAGCGCGACCGCCTCGGCGTGAAGGGCCACACCGCCGGCGACGCGTTGCGGATTGGGGATGTCGATCGCCCACACGACCAGGATGCCGACGGAGGCCACCACGCCGGTCAGCGAAAGCGACCGGGGAGCGATGGCGTCGAGGGGCCAGCGATGCAGCGCTGCCGCCAGGGCAGCACCCAGGAGGACCGCCGTGAGCCTGGTGTCGGTCCCGAAGTAGAGCCGGCTCTCGCTGGCTCCGCCGGCCCAGAGGACATACGCCCAGACGGCCGAGGCCGCCGCGCCCGCCAGCGCCACGACGAAGACGCTGGTGACCACCCGGTCGGTTCCGTGCCGGAACGAGACCCGCGCCCGCCGCCGGCGGAAGAAGATCGCCACCCCGGCGACGACCAGCGGCCAGACGATGTAGAACTGCTCCTCGATCGCCAGCGACCAGGTGTGCCGCAGCGGGGAGGGCTCGGCGAAGGGGGCGAAGTAGCTCACCCCCGACACGACCTGTTCCCAGTTGGCGACGTAGAAGACCGTGGCCAGGATCTCGCGCCGCATCTGCTCCATCTGGGAGGCCTCGGCCGAGACCATCACGAACACGATGACCGCGGCGAGATACAGGAAGAGCGCAGGGAGCAGACGGCGGGCGCGCCGGGCCCAGAAGTGGCTCAGGCCGACGCGACCCGAGACCGCCTCGCGCAGCAACAACCGGGTGATCAGGAACCCGGACAGGACGAAGAACGCGTCGACCCCCAGATAGCCCCCCGGGAGCACATCGCGGGAGAAATGGAACACGACCACGGCCGCCACCGCGACCCCACGAAGCCCGTCCAGGCCCGGGAGGTACCCGGTCCCGGTGGGTGAGGTCGATCGCGCCAGGTGCGCCCGCTTCACGGTGCCCACGCCGTCATGGAGATCGGGCGTCCCACCGGTCGAGGATCTCGGGACCGAGCCACTCGCGGGCCACCTCGGTGGCGGTTTCCCAGGAGAAGTGCACGCCGTCGGGCCGAAGCCGGGCATCGTCACGGTTGGCGATCCACTGATCGAGCGCGGCAATCACAATCCGATTGTCGGCAGTTGCGACCCTGGATTGCAGTGAACGGAAGGCCTCCATGCGGGCGGGATCGTACTCGGGATGCGGACCGTCGCCTCCCGCCGTCTCGATCCGGGCCACTCCGACGTCGGGATTGGCGACGAAGACCACCAACTCGACCGTCTCGAGCAGGCCGTCGGTGACCCTGATCATCTGGTCCAGGAGCGCCGTCTCCAGCTCTGGATCGGTCAGGGAGAGGAAGGGCCCGCCGTCCGAGAGCTGCTGATCGTGAACCTCCCAGGCCCCGACCTGGATCACGGCCACATCGGCCTGGTTCTCCGCGGCGCGCTGCGGCCATACGACGGCCGGATCGCCACAGTCGCCGACCTTCTGGTCGATGGCGCCCTCGATCAGGCGGGCGTGCACCGGGAGCAGGCCGCACCCGAGGGCCGAGCTCCCGTCGGTCGCGACCGCCTGATCGGTGCCGAGCGCCCACGACGCCAGACCCAGACCCGTGATCAGCGAGGTGGAATCGCCGAACACCGCGACCCTGGGCGGCGGCTCCTGCACCTCACCGAGCACGACGACGTCGGCCGGCGGTGCCGGTGCCGGCTGGGACGGATCACCCGACGGGGCGGCGGTGTCACCACCGGCAGCCGGACCGGGATCGGCCGGCGATGCCCCCGGGGCCGGGGCGGAGGCGTCGCCGGCGGGAGATTCGGCGGCGACCGGTTGCGCACCGGTGCGGACCAACCGGTCGAACTCGTCCTGTGCGGCCTGGAAGTCGAGCGAGGCCGGATCCTCGGGTCCCAGGGCCGAGACCACCAGCAGCAGGGCGGCCACCATCGCACCGGCGGGGAACAGTGCCAGGGACCGGCGCCGCTGATGCGGTGCCAGCCGGCGCACCGGCTCCTCGACGAACCGGTACGAGAGGGCGGCGAGCGGGATCGTGAGGGCCAAGACCAGGGCGAATCGTGCCCACGGGCCCAGACCGGTCGACTGTTGGAGCCACAGGACGATGGGCCAGTGGATCAGGTAGGCACCATAGGAGAGCACCCCGAGGCGGACGGCGGGCCGGATGGCGAACACTCGGCGGATCGGCCCTCCCTCGGCCAGCGCCGCCATGATGACCACGGCGGTCAGTCCGGCGTGCAGCACGAACCCGCCCCGGTACAGCCAGGCGTCGGCCGCTCCGGCGGTCGCCCACATCCACCCCAGCCCCACGAGGGCCGCGACGCCGGCGGCGGTCAGCCCGGTCGAGGAACGGGGCGTCTTCGCACCCGACCGGGACCACCACGTGGCCAGGAGCACCCCGACCATCAGCTCGGCCAGCCGCGTGTCGGTACCGAAGTACAGCCGGTCGACCGATCGACCCGCCTGGTACAGCACCGCCGGAAGCACCGCCGCCACCAGGGTGACCAGGGCGACGGCGGGCAACAGGAGCCGGCGTCTCGCCACGGCGATCAGGGCGACGAAGACCGGCGGGAAGAGGAAGTAGAACTGCTCCTCGACCGCCAGCGACCACACGTGTCGCAACGGCGACGGGCTCTGGAAGAGCGCACCGTACGAGTCGCCCTCGGCGATGAACCACCAGTTGGCGACATAGAAGATCGACGCGACCCCGTCGGCGCCCAATCGAGCGATCTGGCCGGGGTCACCCCAGAGGGGGGTGGTGACACCGACGACGGCCACCACGACCAGGAGCGCCGGGAGGAGACGGCGCATGCGGCGGCCCCAGAACGCCATCAGGTCGATCCGCCCGGCCCGGCGCTGCTCCTGGAGCAGGAGGGTCGTGATCAGGAAGCCCGACAGGGTGAAGAAGCTGGACACCCCGAGGAATCCGCCGGGGAGTACATCGATCCCCGCGTGGTAGGCGACGATCCCGACGAGCGCGAGCGCGCGCAGCCCGTCCAGGGCGGGCTGATAGCCGAGTCGCCCGGCCCCGCGAGCGGCCGACGACAGGTCGCCGGTGCTGAGCGCCATGCGGCAAATGCTACCGATGCGACCTCGGCCAGGTCACGATGGCACGTCCGTTGGGGCGACGGTGATCAGATCAGGCCGAGGTCCGTCACGGTGGTCCGCTCCTCGGCCAGCTCGGCCACGGTCGCGTCGAGCTTCGATTGCGAGAACTCGTCGAGGTCGAGACCCGGCACGATCGACCACTCGCCGTTGTCGGTGGTGCAGGGGAACGAGGAGATCAAGCCCTCGGGCACGCCGTACGAGCCGTCGGACGGAACCGCCATCGACACCCAGTCGCCCTGGGGTGTGCCCAGAACCCAGTCGTGCACGTGGTCGATGGCGGCGTTGGCTGCCGACGCGGCGCTGGAGGACCCGCGTGCCTCGATGATCGCCGCACCGCGCTGCTGGACCGTGGGGATGAACTCACCCTCGAGCCAGGCCTGGTCGTCGACGAGGGCGGCGGCGTTCCGGCCGTCGACCTCGCAGTGGAAGAGATCGGGGTACTGGGTGGCCGAGTGGTTGCCCCAGATCGTCATCTTGGTCACGTCGGACACCGCCGTGCCGGTCTTGGCGGCCAGCTGGGCCATGGCCCGGTTGTGGTCGAGCCGGGTCATGGCGGTGAACCGCTGATCGGGGATGTCGGGGGCGTTGTTCATGGCGATCAACGCGTTGGTGTTGGCCGGGTTCCCGACCACCAGGATCTTGACGTCGTCCGCCGCCGAGTCCGAGAGGGCCTTGCCCTGCACGGTGAAGATGGCGCCGTTGGCCTCGAGCAGCTCCTTGCGCTCCATACCCTTGGTGCGAGGGCGGGACCCGACGAGCAACGCAATGCTTGCGCCGTCGAAGGCCTGGTTCGCATCGTCGGTCACCGTCGTCGAGCGCAGCAGCGGGAAGGCGCAATCGTCGAGCTCCATCGTGACACCACGACAGGCGTCGAGGGCCGGGGTGATCTCGAGCAGCTGGAGCTCGACCGGCTGATCGGGGCCGAGCAGGGCTCCGCTGGCGATACGGAACAGAAGGGCATAACCGATCTGACCGGCCGCTCCGGTGACGGCGACGCGCACGGGATCCTGCATGGGTGATCATCTCCTCGACGGGGTGTTCGGGTGAACCCGCCGAGCCTACCGACCGCCGGAATCGCCCAACCAGATGGAACGACGGCGCTCCGGTGCCCATACTGGAGCCGTGAGCGATCCCGCCGACTCCCACCCGCCCGAGGCTCCGGCCACCGCCGCGTCGGCTCCGACCGCCGGAGCGGCCGGGACCGGCGCCGGAGCGGGCGCCGACGACCGGCCCGGGTCGCGCTGGGGCCGGATCGTCGCCGCGATCCTGGTGAGCGCCCTGGTCGGCGCCCTCACGTTCGTCCTGATGGCCGTGGGCCAAGCCTTCTGACACGCTCACGAATCCGAGCCCCGGCAACCGCCTTCAGACCGGTCTTCGAGGCACAGACTCCGAGGTCAGAGCTGGAGTGACTTGACCTCGAGGTACTCCTCGAGGCCGAACGGGCCGTTCTCGCGGCCGTGGCCCGACTGCTTGAAGCCACCGAACGGGGCGGACAGGTTGAACCCTCCGCCGTTGACATCGACCTGACCCGTCCGCATCCGTCGCGCTACCGCCATGGCCCGATCCTGATCGGCTGACCACACCCCGCCGGCCAGGCCGTAGGGCGAGTCGTTGGCGATGCGCACGGCGTCGTCATCGTCGTCATAGGGAATGATGCTGAGCACCGGCCCGAAGATCTCCTCCTGGGCGATGGTCATGCTGTTGTCGACGTTGGCGAAGATGGTGGGGGTGACGTAGTAGCCCTTGTCCTTGCCCTCGGGGCGATCGAGCCCCCCGGTGACCAGGGTGGCGCCCTCGTCGATGCCCTTCTGGATGTATCCCCGCACCCGGTCGTACTGCGCCTGTGAGATCAGCGGTCCGAGGTGCATCCCTTCGGTGAAGGGATCGTCGACCGACGTGGCCTCGGCGGTGGCCTTGGCCAGCTCGACGATCTCGTCGTGATGCTCGCGCGGCACCAGCATGCGGGTGTGCGCGCTGCAGGTCTGGCCCGAGTTGAGGTAGCAGGCGAACACACCCTTGGGCACGACCTCGGCGAAGTCGGCGTCGTCCAGGATGATGTTGGCCGACTTGCCGCCCAGCTCGAGCGCCACCCGCTTGACGGTTGCGGCGGCGACCTCGGAGACCCGCTTGCCGGCGCGGGTCGATCCGGTGAAGGACACCATGTCGACATCGGGGTGCTCGGCGATGCGCTCGCCGACCACGGGGCCCTCACCCGAGACCATGTTGAAGACACCGGCGGGCAGGCCGACCTCGTCGATGACCTCGGCGAGGATGTAGGCGTTGAGCGGGGCGACCTCACTGGGCTTGAGCACGACCGTGCATCCGGTGGCCAGGGCCGGAGCGACCTTGCAGGCGATCTGGTGGAGGGGATAGTTCCAGGGCGTGATGCAGCCGACGACGCCGACCGGCTCCTTGACCACCAGCGAGTTCCCGATGGTCTCCTCGAACTCGGTCTCGTCGAGCACCGTGGCGAAGTTCTCGAAGTTGCCCACCGGCAGCGCGGCCTGGATCAGCCCGGCCCAGGTGATGGGCATGCCGACCTCGCCGGCGATGGCCCGGGCGATGTCGTCCGAACGGGCGGCGAGACCCTCGTGGATCCGCCGCAGGTACTTGGCCCGCTCGTCCTTGGGGGTCTGCGACCAGCTCTCGAACGCCTGCTTGGCGGCCGCCACGGCGGTGTCGACGTCGGCCGTCGTGCCGTTGGGCACCCGCCCGATGACCTGCTCGGTCGATGCGCTGATCACATCGATCGACCCGTCTCCTGCCGAGTCCACCCACGCGCCGTCAATGTAGATCTTGTCGTGTTCCTTCACCGGTTGATCCCCCTTCGTGATGTGACGCCACGCTACCGGCTCGCCGGGTCGAATCGCCCGTCAGGATTCGGCCAGGTCCGGTGATATGGTCGCCCGGTTCACCCGTGCGGCCCACACATCGTCGCCCGGTCCACCGTTCGAGGTCGAAGAGGCGCTCATGGCAAAGATCAAGGTCCAGAACCCGATCGTCGAGCTGGACGGCGACGAGATGACCCGCATCATCTGGTCGTTCATCAAGGAGAAGTTGATCCTCCCGTACGTGGAGGTCGAGCTCCTCTACTACGACCTGGGGATCGAGAGCCGCGACGCCACCGACGACCAGATCACGATCGACTCGGCCAACGCCATCAAGGAGCACGGGGTCGGCGTGAAGTGCGCCACGATCACGCCCGACGAAGCCCGGGTCGAGGAGTTCGGGCTCAAGCAGATGTGGCGGTCGCCCAACGGCACGATCCGCAACATCATCGGCGGGGTCATCTTCCGCGAGCCCATCATCATCTCCAACATCCCGCGCTACGTGCCCGGGTGGAAGAAGCCGGTCATCGTCGGTCGTCACGCGTTCGGCGACCAGTACCGGGCCACCGACTTCAAGGTGCCCGGCCCCGGCCGGCTCACCCTCACCTACACCCCCGACGGAGGCGAACCCGAGGAGCACGAGGTCTACCGCTTCGAGAGCTCGGGCGTGGCCATGTCGATGTACAACATCGACCCGTCGATCGAGGACTTCGCCCGTGCCAGCCTGGCCTACGGCCTGCAGCGCGAGGTGCCGGTGTACATGACCACCAAAAACACGATCCTCAAGGCCTACGACGGTCAGTTCAAGGACATCTTCGAGCGCATCTACGAGGCCGAGTTCAAGACCGATTTCGAGGCCAAGGGCATCTGGTACGAGCACCGGCTCATCGACGACATGGTCGCCCAGAACATCAAGCAGGAGGGCGGCTACGTCTGGGCCTGCAAGAACTACGACGGCGACGTCCAGTCCGACACGGTCGCCCAGGGTTTCGGTTCGCTCGGCCTCATGACCTCGGTCCTCATGACGCCCGACGGCAACACCATCGAGGCCGAGGCCGCTCACGGCACGGTCACCCGCCACTACCGCCAGCACCAGCAGGGCAAGGCCACGTCGACCAACCCCATCGCGTCGATCTTCGCCTGGACCCGGGCCCTGTGGCACCGGGGCCGGCTGGACGGAACCCCCGAGGTCCAGGAGTTCGCCGATGCGCTGGAACAGGTCGTCATCGAGACCGTCGAGGGCGGCTCGATGACCAAGGATCTGGCGCTCCTGGTGGGCGACGATCAGCCGTTCCGCACGACCGAGGAGTTCCTGGCGGACCTCGACGCGGGCCTCCAGGCCCGGATGGGCTGACGCTCGAGCCCAACGAGCACCGCGGGGCCTGACCCCGGGTGTGCTCGTTAGGAACCGAGGTCGATCTCGGCCATGATGCGCTTGGCTGCCTCGGAACGGTTGAGCGCATAGAGGTGGATGCCAGGGGCGCCGGCCGCGAGCAGGTCGACGCACTGCTGGGTGGCGACCTCGACCGCGACGTCGAGGATACGATCCTCGGCACCCTCACACGCGGCCAGACGGGCATCGAGCTCGGCGGGGAACATCGCACCGTTCATGGCAGCGAACCGCTTGGCCGATTCGGGGTTGATCACGGGGAGCACACCGGGCAGCACCGGCGTGTCACACCCCAGCTGGGTCAGCTCGTCCATCATCCGCGTGTAGTCGGCGACGTCGAAGAAGAACTGGGTGATCCCGAAGTCGGCCATACCGAGCTTGTCGGCCAGATGGCGCCGGTCGGTGGCGCGGTCGGGTGACCGGGGGTGGAGCTCGGGGAACGCGGCGACGGCGACGGAGAAGCCGCCCCTCTCTCGCACCAGCTCGATCAGCTCGCTGGCGTAGGAGAAGTCGCCGGTCGCAGGACTGCCGTCGGCGGGCGGATCACCCGCGAGCGCCAGGATGTTGTGGATGCCGGCGCTGCGATAGTCGTCGAGGAGCTCGACCAGCTCGCTGCGGGTGTGCCCGATGCACGTGAGGTGGGGCATGGCCGGGTAGGCCCGGTCGCGGTTGATCTGGACGACGAGATCGCGCGTCAGGTCGCGGGTGGAGCCGCCCGCTCCGTAGGTGACGCTGACGAACGAGGGGTCGAGCGCTTCGAGCTCCTGGATCGCCGCGTGCAGGTTGCGCAGGCCGTCGTCGGTCTTGGGCGGGAAGAACTCGAACGAGAGCGTTCGGCCCTCGGCGAGGGCGTCGGAGATCCGGGTCATACCGCTTCACGATACGGACCCGACCGGCGACCATCCACTGCCGAACGACCCATATCGCCGTCAGGCCAACCGGCGCTCGGCGGCCTCGACCGTGTTGACCAGGAGCATCGCACGGGTCATCGGGCCCACGCCGCCGATGCGCGGCGAAAGCCAGGACGCCACCTCGGCGACGTCGTCGGCCACATCGGAGACCACCTTCTTCCCGTCGAACGAGACACCCGCGGCCACCACGACGGCACCGGGCTTGACCATGTCGGCCGTGACGAGGTGGGGGGAGCCCGCCGCTGCGATGAGCACGTCCGCCTGGCGGGTGTAGGCGCCGATGTCGGCCACCCCCGTGTGCACCACCGTGACCGCCGCATTCGCGTTGGGGCGCTTCAAGGTGAGCAGGTTGGCGAGCGGGCGGCCGATGGTGAGACCGCGTCCGACGATCACCACGTGGGCGCCCGGCAGCTCGATGCCATAGTGCTCGAGCATCACCAGGATGCCGTGGGGGGTGCAGGGCAGCGCGGCCGGCACACCCTGGACGAGCCGGCCGAGATTGATCGGGTGCAGGCCGTCGACGTCCTTGGCCGCGTCGACGGCGAGCAGGGCACTCTCGTAGTCGAGACCGGCCGGGAACGGATACTGCATCAGGTACGCGTCGACGGCCCCGTCGCCGTTGAAGCGATGGACGGCGTCGAGCACGTCCTGCTGCGTCGCGTCGGCGGGCAGGTGCTCATGAGCCGAGGCGATACCGATCTCGGCGCAGTCCTCGTGCTTCATCTGCACGTATCGGGCGCTGGGACCGTCGTCGCCGACCAGGATCGTACCGAGGCCGGGGGTGATCCCGTTGGCCTCGAGCTTCGCCACGCGGTCGGCGAGATCATCCCGGATCGACGCGGCGAGTACGTTTCCATCGAGGACTTGAGCAACCACGGAGCGATGCTACCCCGACGCCGGATCTTCAGACGGCGCCGTCGAGCGCGTCGGCCGTGGACCGAAGCGCTGGAGGTGAGGTGCTGTGCGTCGACTCGACGTCACCGACGTGTACAAATCGTACGGCGACCACCCGGCGGTGCGCGGCGTCTCCGTCCATGCGGAGGCCGGGGAGATCGTGGCGGTCCTCGGACGAAACGGTGCCGGCAAGACGACGCTGATGGGCATGATGGCGGGCCGTCACCACCCGGATCAGGGCTCGGTCACGATCGACGGACTCGACCTGGCCACCGACCGACGAGAGGCCGCACTGCGGATCGGCTACGTACCGCAGGAGACCGGCATCTACGAGTTCCTGCCCGGCCGGGACACGCTCCTCTTCTTCGGCGAACTGGCGGGACTGCGCGGCGCCATACTGCGAGAGCGGATCGACTGGGCCGTCGATCTGTTCCGCCTCGAGAGCTTCATCGGCCGACCGTGCGAGAATCTCTCGGGCGGCGAGCGCCGCCGCATCCACGCCGCCGCCGGCATCCTCCACCAGCCCGATCTGCTGCTGCTGGACGAACCCACCGTCGGCGCGGACCTCGAGTCGCGAGCCGACATCCTGGCCGCGGTGCGGACCCTGGCCCGGACCGGCAGCGCCGTGATCTACACCACCCACTACCTGCCCGAGGTGGAGCGGCTCGGCGCCCGCATCGCGATCATGGAAGCCGGTCAAGTCATCGCCGAAGGCACTCAGGAGGAGCTGATCAGCGCGCACGGTGCGCCCTGGGTCGAGCTGACCTTCGATGGCCCAGCACCGGTGGCCGGGCGACCGTCACCCCTGATCCAGTCATCCGGCGACCACATCCAGGTGCGCTCGCCCAACGCACCGGTGCTCGCTGCCCGCCTCCTCGCCCGTCTCGGCTCCGAGACCGATCGGCTCCTCGGCATGGAGACCCACCGCTCCGACCTCGACGGCGTGTTTCTCGCTCTCACCGGCCGCGACATCAACGCCGTGGAGGAGCCGTGACGGTCGAGGCGTTGACCAACGACCACGAAGACCGGGGGCAAGGGCGACGGCGGCCGCGAGCCCTGCGGGCGATCCTGCGCCAGGAGGTGCGCATCCTCCGCCACGAGGTCGATGCCATCGTCGTCCTCCTGATCATGCCGCTGGTCCTCATTCCGGTGCTCAAGGACCCGATCGAGGCCGGCTTCACCGCAGAGGGCGAGGCGATCAACGGCGCTCAGTTCGTCGTCGTCGGCCAAGCGGTCATGTTCGGGTTCTTCCTCGTCACCTACATGGGCTTCGCCATGTTCCGCGAGCATGGATGGCACACCTGGGACCGGGTGCTCGCCGGTCCGGTCTCGATCATGCAGATGGTCGCCGGGAAGATGATCCCCTGGATGGTGATCGGTGCCGTTCAGACGGTCGTCATCCTGTCGCTCGGCATAATCCTCTGGGACCTGTCGATCCCCCTCGGCGCCCTCCCCGGCATCGTCTTGCTGACGCTCGCGTACACGATCTTCCTGGCGGCGTTCGCCATGCTGCTCATCGCATTCGTCGACTCGATCATGCTCCTGCAGGCGCTGGCCAACCTCGCTGCGGTCATGCTGGGGGCGATCGGTGGCGCCATGGTGCCGTACCTGCTGCTGCCGACCTGGCTCCAGACGATCAGCCCGGTCACGCCGACCTATTGGGTCATGCGGGCGTACGACGACCTCTTGATCCAGGGCGAGTCGTGGACGGCGTCACTCCTTCCCTGCGGGGTGGTGCTGGTCATGGCTGCCGTGTGCGGCCTCTTGGCCCGGATGCGGTTCGATCCCGACGAGGTCAAACGGTTCGCCGAGTAGGCCGGTCGCCTCTCCCGACGAAACTTGGGCAACCACCCGCGCATGGGTGGGGTGGATACTCAAGTTTCGGCCGACTGCGGCGGGCGGAGGCTGCGGGAGCGTCAGTGCCGGAAGTGGCGTTCTCCGGTGAAGACCATCGCCATACCCTGCTCGTTGGCGGCCTCGATCACCTCGTCGTCGCGGATGGATCCGCCCGGCTGAATGACGGCGGTGGCGCCGGCCTCGGCGGCGGCGTCCAGCCCGTCGCGGAAGGGGAAGAACGCATCGGAGGCACAGACGCCACCGACCGCACGGCCCTCGGCCTTCTGCGCGGCGAGGACGCCGGCGTCGCGTCGGTTCTGCTGCCCGGCGCCGATGCCGACCACCTGGCCGTCCTTGCACAGGACGATCGTGTTGCTGCTCACGCGGGCCACCACCCGCCAGGCCAGCTCGAGGTCGACCCACTGCTCCTCGGTGGGGTGGCGCTCGGTCACCACCGTCCAGGCGTCGCGATCGATGGTGACGGTGTCGGCGGTCTGCACCAACAGGCCCCCGTCGATGCTGCGCACGTCCAGGCGCGCTCCGGAGGGCGGGGCCGCTTCGAGCACCCGCAGGTTCTTCTTCTCGGTCAGCACCTCGAGGGCACCCGGCTCGTACGCCGGCGCCACCACCACCTCGGTGAAGACCGGCGCCAGCGCCTCGGCCATCGCCACGGGAACCGCACGGTTCACGGCGACGATGCCGCCGAAGGCCGAGACCGGGTCACAGGCGTGGGCCCGTTCGTACGCGGTGGCGATGTCATCGGCGACGGACACACCGCAGGGATTGGCGTGTTTGATGACCGCCGCCGCCGGTCGATCGCCCAGGCTGTGCACCAGTCTCCACGCCGCGTCGGTGTCGTACACGTTGAGGTAGGACATCTCCTTGCCCCCGTGCTGGCGCGACGACTCCCACCACCCGGGGTGGTCGACGAACCGGTAGCGAGCGCCCAGCTGGTGCGGGTTCTCGCCGTACCGGAGGATCTCGGCCCGCTCGGCCGACAGCTGGAGGCTGGGGGGCAACGGGTCCTCGTCGAGCCACGAGACGATCGACGCGTCGTAGGCCGCCGTGTGAGCGAACGCGGCCCGGGCCAGACGGCGGCGGGTCGTGGGCGAGAGCACGCTGTGCTCGCGCAGCTCGGCCACCACCAGGTCGTAGTCGTCGGGATCGACGACGATGCCCACGTGCTCGTGGTTCTTCGCCGCGGCCCGCACCATGGTCGGTCCACCGATGTCGATCAGTTCCACCGAAGGATCGGACCGGAACGGGTAGAGGTTGCCGACCACCAGATCGATCGGTTCGATCCCACGGTCGGCCAGCTGCTCGAGGTGCTCGGGCTTGGAGCGATCGGCCAGGATGCCGCCGTGAATGGTCGGGTGCAGTGTCTTGACCCGGCCGTCCAACATCTCGGGCGCGCCGGTCACCTCGGCCACCTCGCGCACGGGAATGCCCTGGTCGGCGATGGCCGCGTGGGTACCGCCGCTGGAGACCAGCTCCCAGCCCAGGTCGACCAGCTCTCGGGCCAGTTCGACGATGCCGGTCTTGTCGTACACGGAGAGCAGCGCTCGCATGATGGAAAGGTTCCTTTCAGGGACGCGTCAGGCGCAGGCGGTTGAGTGATCGAGCGTTCGGCGATGGCGTTCGGCGGGAGGTGCGGTTCATGAGTTTGCGTGGCGCACCTGCGGGGGACGGGCCCGCTCCAGGATCGAGGGTTCGGCGACCAGGCGAGCCACCGTGTCGACGTAGAGCCGCCGTTCGACCGCCTTGATCCGCTCGTGCAAGATCTCCACCGTGTCGTCCTCGAGCACCGGCACCGCCTCCTGGGCCAGGATCGGCCCGGCGTCGACCTCGAGGGTCGCCACGTGCACCGTGCACCCTGTGACCTTGACGCCGTACGCCATCGCATCCTCGACGCCGTGCCAGCCCGGGAAGGACGGCAGCAGCGCCGGGTGGGTGTTGACGATGTGCCCCGCATAGGCGTCGAACATCGGCCGGCCCAGGATCGTGCCCCACCCGGCCATGATCACCAGGTCGATGCCACGCTCCTGCAAGAGCTCCACGAGCTGACCGGTGTAGGCGTCGCGATCGAAGTCGGCACCGAACGACGTGCGCTCGTGATGCACGGCGGCGACGCCGTGCGAGGCGGCCACGTCGAGCACTCCGCAGACGCGGTCGACCACGACCAGCTCGACGCCGATGTCGGCCCGCACCATGGCGTCGCAGATCGACCCGCTGCCCGAGGCGAGAACGGCGAGTCGCATCGCGTCGGACCCGGGCAACTCAGAGGTTGGCGACGATGCCGGCCATGAGCTCGCCGGCCTCGGTGGGGTTGTCCCCCACCTCGGCGCCAGCGGCTCGCAGGGCGTCCATCTTGGCCTGGGCGGTGCCCTTGCCGCCCGAGACGATGGCGCCGGCGTGGCCCATCTTCTTTCCCGGAGGGGCGGTCACACCGGCAACGTAGGCGGCGACGGGTTTGGACATGTGATCCCTGATGAACTCGGCGGCCTCTTCCTCGGCCGAGCCGCCGATCTCGCCGATCATCATCACGGCCTTGGTCTCGGGATCGGCTTCGAACGCCTGGAGGCAGTCGATGAAGGAGGTGCCGGGGACGGGGTCGCCGCCGATGCCGACGCAGGTGGTCACGCCGATGTCCTTCTGCTTCAGCTCGTACAGCGCCTGATAGGTGAGCGTGCCGGAGCGGCTGACGATCCCGACCGGTCCCCCGGCCTTGGCGATGTGGCCGGCCGTGATCCCGATGTTGCACTTGCCGGGGCTGATGATGCCCGGGCAGTTGGGGCCGAGCAGCTGGACGGCGGGGAAGTCCCGCTTCAGCTTGTTGAAGAACCACGCCTCGTCCTGCGCCGGCACCCCTTCGGTGATCACCGCGATGAACTCGACACCACCCTCGGCAGCCTCCATGACCGCACTCTTCACGCCCGGTGCCGGGATGAAGATGCAGGACGCGCTGGCGCCGGTGGCCTGGACCGCGTCGGCCACCGAGGCGTGGATCGGGATGCCGTCCACGTCGGTGCCGGCCTTCTTGGGGTTGGTCCCGGCCACGACCTGGGTGCCGTAGTCACGGTTGCGGAGGCCGTAGAACCGGCCGGTCGAGCCGGTGAGGCCCTGGTAGACGACCTTGGTGGTCTCGTCGACGAAAATACTCACAGGGGGCTCCTCAGCGGCCGGCCGCCAGCTCGACCGACCGGCGGGCGGCGTCGAGCATGGTGGCTTCCATCATCAGGGTGTCGGACAGGTGGGGTTCGAGGATCTGGCGACCCTCATCGGCGTTGGTGCCGTCGAGGCGGATCACGATGGGGGCGTCGATGTCGACCCGACCCAGGGCCTCGACGATGCCCTTGGCCACTTCCTCGCCGCGGGTGATCCCACCGAAGATGTTGATCAGGATGGACGAGACCTCGGGATCGTTGTTGATCACCTCGAGCGCTCCGGCCATGACGTCGGCGTTGGCACCACCGCCGATGTCCAGGAAGTTGGCGGGCGCGCCCCCGACCTGATTGACGACGTCGACCGTGCTCATGGCCAGCCCGGCGCCGTTGGCGATCACCCCGACGCTGCCCTCGAGCCCGACGTACTCCAGGCCCTTCTCGTGGGCTGCGGTCTCGCGCTCGTCCCGCACCTGGGTGGCGTCGAACCGGGCGTAGTCCTCGTGCCGGAACACGGCGTTGCCGTCCAGCGTGACCTTGGCGTCCAGCGCGTGCACTCGCCCGTCCGGCGTGAGGATCAGCGGGTTGATCTCGACCAGATCGGCGTCACCCTCGACGTAGGCCCGGTAGAGCTTCAACAGGATGTCGACGGCACCCTCGGTGGCATCGGGGTTGAGGTCGGCCGCCTCGACCCAGGCCCGGCAGACCTCCTCGCTGAGCCCGTCGACGGGATCGACGTGGATCTTGGCGATGGCGTCCGGGTTCTCCTCGGCGACGGCCTCGATCTCGACGCCGCCCTCGGCGGAGAGCATGCCCAGGTGCTGCTTGGCGGCCCGGTCCAGCGTGAAGCTGGCGTAGTACTCCTCGGCGATGTCGGAGGCGATCTCGATCCAGACCAGCTCGACGGTGTGGCCCTTGATGTCCATGCCGAGGATGTTCCCGGCGTGCTCGGCCACCTCGTCGGCGTTGTTGGCCAGCTTGATCCCGCCGGCCTTGCCCCGGCCTCCGACCTGGACCTGGGCCTTCACGACGACGGGGTATCCCACCCGTTCGGCCACGGCGACAGCGGTCTCCACGTCGGTCGCCGTGTCGCCGTCGGACACCGGGATGTCGTAGGACGCGAAGAACCGCTTCCCCTGATACTCGAACAGATCCACGCCGAAAGTGCCTCCGTGTCGGGCGGGCTCGGGGCCGCGCTCCGTCGTCGCTGCTTGGCCTCGGACACGTCGGCCGAGAGCAGACGGATCCTAGTGGGGTGGCAGGGGCGACCTCCCAGCCCGGCCGGTTCGCGTCGGTCGGAGGACCGGGACCCGCCGACGAGCCGATCACCCACCGGTCAGGCGGACGCCTCCCGAGCGTCGAGCGCGCCGGCCAGCCACTCGGTGATCTCGTCCATGGCCGCGCCGGGAGTGAACAGGCGGGCGACCCCGGCGCCTTCCAGCGCCGCGATGTCCTCGTCGGGAATGATCCCACCCCCGAAGACCAGGACGTCGTCGAGCTCGCGCTCGTGGAGTTCGCGGACCACCTCGGGGAAGAGGGTCAGGTGCGCACCCGACAGCACCGAGAGACCCACCGCATCGGCGTCCTCCTGCAGGACCGCCTCGGCGACCATGGCCGGGGTCTGGAACAGTCCGGTGTAGATCACCTCGAACCCGGCGTCGCGCAGCGCCCGGGCGATGACCCGGACACCCCGGTCATGTCCGTCGAGGCCCGGTTTGGCCACCACGACTCGGTAGGGACGTTGCATCCCGGAGATACTAGGGCCGTGCCGAACCCAGCTCCCTCGCCGACGTCTCGGGCCTGGCGGTGAATCCTCAGCTACGCGCCGTCGTGATCGCAGCGATCGGCATCATCGGTGGGATGGCCCTGGTGTTCATCGTCGCCTCCAGCGGCAGCCAGGACGACTCCGGACTCCAGTTCCAGCTGGGCGACGTGGAGTTCGAGGCGGGCGTGGCCACCCTCCAGGCCGACGAGATCGACGAGAACGGCCCCATCACCTACCCGGACGTGGCCAGCGATGACCAGCCGATCTGGGTGCAACACCTGGGCGACGACGCCGAGCGCGGCTGGTACGCGTTCCTGGCGGTCGTGGACGGCGACTGCATCGTCCAGTGGGAGGCCGACATCGAGGAGTTCGTCGACTGCAATGGCGTCTCCTACCTGGCCGACGGAACCGGCCTGTACCAGTTCCCGGTGCGGCTCGACGGTGGCGACCTCTTCATCGATCTGTCCACCGAGCTCGACGGCACCCCCGGTGTCAACGAGGTCGTTCGCTAGGTCGCCGGTACCGGCCTCAGGTCGCCGAAGGCGGCCCGCAAGCTGAGCGAGGGTCAGCCGCCGGCCAGGCCGTCGCGCAACGACTGCTTCTGCACCTTGGTGGTGCCGGTCCGGGGTAGTTCGTCCACCACGTGCACCTCGGCGGGTCGTTTGTACTCGGCCAGGTGTTCCTCGGCGAACGCCAGCACGGTCTTCACCGCCTTGGCGGTGGCGGCCTTGGTCCTGGCCTTCTTCGGCTCGACCAGCCGGACGAACGCCACGGGCACCTCGCCGAGTCGTTCGTCGGGAAGTCCCACGACCGCGGCCTCGACCACCACCGGGCAGGCTTCGAGCGTCTGCTCGACCTCGACCGCGTAGACCGAGTAGCCGCCGTGCTTGATGACGTCCTTCTTACGACCGGCGAAGAGCACCGAACCCAGCGGACCGAGCCGGACCAGATCCCCCGTGCGCAACCAGCCGTCGCCGGTGAGCGCCCGTTCGGTGGCGTCAGGGCTGTTCCAGTACTCGCGCAACAGGCCCGGCCCCCGCACGTGCAGCTCCCCGACCTCACCCCACCGCCGGATCCGGCGGTCGTCCTCGTCCATCACCCGGAACCGGTACCCGGGCAGGCGCAGCCCGACCCCGTCGCCCAGTCCAGCGGCGAGGTAGGGGGGCGAGATCTTGGCCGCCACCCCTCCGCCGGCCTCGACCATGCCGTACCCCTCGACGAAGCTGGCCTGGCCGACCGGGCCGAGGCCCGGCACGCTGATCATGGCGCCCATCTCCTTGAATCGCTGGGCCAGATCGGTGGGCATGGCATCGGCTCCCGAGCCCCAGACCCGGATCGAGTTGAGGTCGCGGTACTCGGCGCCGGCCTGCAGGAGCATGCGGTACATGGCGGGGACCCCGATGAAGATGCTGGCCCGCTCGGTCTCGATGGCGTCCAGCACGTCGTCGGGCCGGAACCGGGGCAGGAAGCGGGTGGTGATCCCGCCCGCAGCGAACCCCAGCAGCACGACGAACCCCATGATGTGGGCCACCGGCAGGGCCACGACGGCCGAGTCGCGGCGCAGCTCGGCCGGCCAGAGGGCGAGACGTCGGGCCTGGTCGACCAGGGAGCGATGGGTCAGGGCCACCCCCTTCGGTTTCCCCGTGGTTCCCGAGGTGTAGAACAGCGCAGCCACGTCGCCGGGATCGGCGGGCATGGCTTCCTTGGGAACGATCCCTGGATCGGTCAGCTCGTCGACCGAGCGCACGACCAGTTGGGCCCCGCTGTCGGCGATCACGTGGTCGATCTCGTCGGGTCGCATCTGGGCGTTGACCGGGACGGCCACGGCCCCGGCGTGAGCGACCGCGAAGCAGGCCAGCAGCAGCTCGTAGCTGTTGGGGAGCGCCAGGACGATCCGCTCACCAGGGCCGACCTGGAGTCGCACCGCACCCGACCACTCGCGCACCCTGATCGCCGCCTGCCGGAACGACAGGTCGAGCGAGGGTTCGTCCTGTCGGACCAGTTCGGCGTCGGTGTGCACCTCGGCCACGCGCTCCATGACGTTGCCGAGCGTGAGATCGGGCTGACGGAGCAGGCGCAGCCGACGCACCGTGCGCACGCTCACACCTTCTCCAGCGGCGCCCACGACAGGAGCAGGACCTTCTCGCCCTCTCCCGGAAACCGCACCGTGACCTCGGTCTTGTCGCCGGTCCCGCTCATGTCGAGCACCACCCCTTCGCCGTACTTCTTGTGGCGCACGTCGTCGCCGATCTTCAGCTCGGGCACCGGACCCGAGGGTTGGGCGCGACTGCCGGCCTGCACCGCGGCGTCGACCACCGCGTCGCGATGCGCCTCGGATCCTCGCCGGGGTTCGTTCTCGAGCCAGGACGAGCCGAAGGACGGCTTGCGCCGCTTCGACCGGCTGCCCTCGGCCTCGATCAGGAGCTCGTCGGGGATCTCCTCGAGGAATCGGCTGGCCGGGTTGTACTGGGTGGAGCCGAAGAGGGTCCGACTCCATGCGTGGGTGAGGTACAACCGCTCCATCGCCCGCGTGATGCCCACGTACGCCAGCCGACGCTCTTCTTCGAGCTCGTCGGGCTCGCCGATGGATCGCAGGTGGGGAAAGACACCGTCCTCGAGCCCCATGAGGAACACCACCGGGAACTCGAGCCCTTTCGCCGAGTGCAACGTCATGAGCAGCACCGACGAGTCGTCATCGATCTGGTCGGTGTCGGCCACCAGGCTGACCTGTTCGAGGAACTCGGCGACCGACTCGGTCTCGGCGGCACCGCCGACGAGCTCGGCCAGGTTCTCGAGCCTGCCCTCGGCCTCGATGCTGCGCTCGGCCCGGAGCTCGTCGAGGTAGCCGGAGCGCTCGAGCACCGCTTCGAGCACCGCGGCCGGACCGAGATCGACCGAATCGGTGGCCTGGTCGATGACGGCGAGGAACGCGGCGATGCCCTTGCTGGCCCGGCCGGAGACGCCGGCCTCATCGGCCTGGCGGAGCGCTTCGAGGAACGGGAGACCGTGGGAGGCGGCCCACGCGTCGACCTTGGCCACCGAGGAGTCCCCCACCCCGCGCTTGGGCGTGTTGAGCACCCGTTTCACCGAGACCTCGTCATCGGGGTTGACCGCCGCCCGCAGGTAGGCCAGGGCGTCCTTGACCTCTCGCCGGTCGTAGAACCGGGTCCCGCCGATGACCTTGTACGGGATCCCGACGCGCAGGAGCTGATCCTCGAGCACACGGCTCTGGGCGTTGGTCCGGTAGAAGACCGCCATCTCGTCCCAGCGCCGGTCGCCGCCGTCGTGCAGGCGGGCGAGCTCCTGAGCCACGAAGCGGGCCTCGTCACCCTCGTCGTCTCCGCAATAGCGGACGATGGACTCGCCGTCCGCCGCGTCGGTCCAGAGCTCCTTGGGCTTGCGCCCGGTGTTGTGGGAGATGACGGCGTTGGCCGCGTCGAGGATCTTCTGGGTCGAGCGGTAGTTCTGCTCGAGCACCACCACGGTCGTGTCGGGAAACGCCTGCTCGAACTCGAGGATGTTGCGGATGTCGGCACCCCGGAAGCGGTAGACCGACTGATCCGAGTCGCCCACGACGAAGACGTTGCGGTGCTCACCGCCCAGGCGCAGCACCAACTCGTTCTGTACCGGGTTGGTGTCCTGGTACTCGTCGACCAACACGTGACCGAACCGACGCCGGTAGTGGCCCAGCACGTCCTCCTCGCTGCGCAGCAGCTGGGCCGTGACCATGAGCAGATCGTCGAAGTCCATCGCGCCGGCCTTGAGGAGCCGGGCCTGGTAGTCGACGTAGACGTCGGCCACCTTGCGCTCGAAGATGGTCGAAGCCCGGTCGGCGTACGAGCCGGGTCCGACATTCTCGTTCTTCGCCGAGCTGATCAGCGCATGGACCTGGCGGGGCGGGAAGCGCTTGGAGTCGAGGTTGAGATCGCGCAGAACGTAGCCGGTGAGCCGCACCGCGTCGGCCTGGTCGTAGATGGAGAACCCTGACGGGTAGCCCAGCCGTTCGGCGTCGCGGCGAAGGATGCGTACGCACGCGGAGTGGAACGTCGAGATCCACATCTTGTCGGCAACGGGCCCCACCAGCGCACCGACGCGCTGCTTCATCTCGTCGGCGGCCTTGTTGGTGAACGTGATGGCCAGGATCTCGAACGGCGAGACGTTCTGCCGGCCGATGAGCCAGGCGATGCGATGGGTGAGGACGCGCGTCTTCCCGGAACCGGCACCCGCCACCACCAACTGCGGACCGCCGCCGTGGGTGACCGCGTCTTCCTGGGCGGGGTTCAGCCCCTCGAGCAGGTCGGTCATGGTGGCCCAACCCTACCGGGAGGGTGTGGCAGTGCCGGGCGGCCCGGATCACGCCAGGCTCGGGCAGCGACGGCGCCGATCAGCGCTGGGCCGCAGCGACCGGGTCGATCGCGGCCGCCAGTTGCTGGCGTCGCTCTCGCGCCGTCTGCGACGCGTCCTGGATCAGTCCGGTCTGGGATCCGGCGTCGGCGCCGGTGGACAGACTGACGAGGGACGTGAGCGCACCGCGCAGGCCGGCCACGGCCTGACCCAGCCGGTCCAGCGATCGGCCGAGATCGGCGTCGTCGGTCGTCGATCGTTTCGTGACGATCTGGGCCTCCAGGTCGATCATTCGACCCCGGAGGTCATCCCACGAACGGCCGAGCAGGTCGGGGTCGGTCTGACGGAGAACCTCGAGGCTCGCCTGATCGTGAATCCATCGGCTGGTCCCCACGATCTCTCCGATGCTCCGGTTCTGCTCGGCGAGCGCCGCCGCCTTCTTCGCCGAGTGGCGGTGAGCGGCCGACGTGACGCCCATGATCAGGGCGAGGGCCGCCACCCCCAGGATCCCGAGCAGGATCCAGTCCTCGATGCTCATCTCATCGTCGCTCGTGGGCTGCTGGTCACCACCCGCGGGAGGTTCGGTCGCCGGGGGCGCCTCGGTGCTGGGTGGATCGGTCCTGGGTGGATCGGTCCTGGGTGGATCGGTGGACGGCGGATCGGTGCTGGGCGGATCGGTGGACGGCGGATCGGCCGCAGGAGGGTCCGTCGCCGGAGGCGCCGAGACGCCCGCGGTGTCGCCACCGGGCCCGGTCTCGACCCCTTCGATCGCCTCGCCGATCTGGTCCTTCGCCTCGTCGCTGCACGCGCCGAGCAGCAGCGCCACCCCTCCGAGCCCGATCACGAGCCACCGGGCCGCGCCACCGCGTCGATGACGGCGCGGGGCGCGTGAGGGCCGAGGAGAGGGCGTCATGGGACTCAGTCCATCCGATGCAGGAGCGACGAGCGTCAGCCCGAGATGATCTTCGTCTTGGCCTGCTCGTACTCGGCGTCGGACAGCTTGCCCGACCCGTGGAGCTCGGCCAGCTTGGCCAGCTCGTCGGTGGGACTGGTCCCCGCGGCATCGCGGATGTAGGCCTGCACCGCCTTCTCCTGCTCGATCGCGTCGTCCTGGGCCCGCCGGCTCATGTTGCCGCCGTTGACGATGAGGTAGAGGAAGACGCCCAGGAAGGGCAGGATGATGATGCCGATCGTCCAGAAGGCCTTGGCCCAGCCGGACATGTCGCGGGCGCGGATGATGTCGGCGAAGATCGAGATGACCAGCCAGATCCACATGAAGAACAGGAAGAACCAGAGGATGGACCAGAGGACCTGCCCGGTCCCCCATTCGGCGGCGATGATGTTCACGTTGTCTTCTCCCTCGGAGTGTCGATCGACGGACGCACTCCGTTCGATCCGGCTCCGACCATAACCGAGCGCGGCCGCTTCGTACGAGGTACCGGGCGCGGATCACCCCGGGTGATCGCGGGTCTTCCGCTCGTGGTCAGGTCAGGAGTCGCTCGCGGAACAGGTCCATCACCTGGTCGAGGGCGTCCCGGGTGGGATGGCCTTCCTCGTCGACCAGATCGGTGGTCAGCACCGAGTGCGCCATCTTCTCGTTGCCGTAGGGGTTCCCCTTCGAGGAGTCGATCTCGATCCCGACGAAGCCGTCGCCGAGCTCACGACGGAGGCGTTCGAACCGCTGCGACGGCGACGCAGGGTCCTCGGTGAAGCGCATACCCAGCACGCACACGCCCGCCTCGACCCGCTCCTTGACGATCCGAAGGTCGTCGTCGGAGATCCCCAGATCTCGCTTGCGCGACGCCGAGACCGGCAACGGCAACGACGGTTGGCTCAAGACCGGGGCGATCATGCACTCGTCCAGCATCAACGCCAGGGCGAACCCTCCGGTCAGGCACATGCCCACCGCTCCGACGCCCGGCCCGCCCAACTCCTCGTGCAGCGACCGGGCCAGGGCCCGGAGCCAGTCGGTCACCGGCGAGCGGCGTCCGACCGCGAACGCATGGAACTCCTTCGACACACAGGCCCGCACCAGCGACGACGCCGCGTAGGTGTTGGTCATGGGCTTGCCGGCCTCACCGAACAGGTCCGGCATGGCCACGGTGCACCCCAGATCGACCACCTTGCGGGCGAATCCGGCCACCTCGGGCGTGATTCCGGGGATCTCGGTCATGACGACGACACCCGGTCCGGTCCCCTTGCGGTAGACGACCTTGGTCTCGCCCGACGCGGTGAACTCGGTGGCATCGAAGTCGGAGAGATCGTCCTTGGCTTGGCTGTCCATGGAGCGACGTTAGCCTTCGGCGATGATGCTCGATCCGTGTGCGCACGGCACCGCCCGATGAAGCCGTTCCGGTTCGGTATCCAATCCACCGGCCCCGCCGATGCGGACGGCTGGGCCGCCCTGGCCCGGCGGGTCGAGTCCCTGGGGTACGACACGTTGACGTGTGCCGACCACTTCGACGGGCAGTTCGCACCGCTCCCCGCGCTGGTTGCCGCCGCAGAGGCCACCACCACCCTCCGGCTGGGCACCATGGTGCTGGCCAACGACTTCCGTCACCCCGTGGTGACGGCGAAGGAGGTCGCCACCGCCGACGTCCTGAGCGGCGGACGGTTCGAGTTCGGCATCGGCGCCGGATGGATGACGACCGACTACGAGCAGGCCGGGATCCCCATGGACCGCCCGGGGGTGCGCATCGCCCGACTGGCCGAAGCCATCCAGGTGATCCGACCGCTGGTCGCCGGCGAGACGGTCGACCACGACGGTGAGCACTACCGCATCACGGGCCTGGTGGGCTTCCCCGCTGCGGTGCAGCAGCCCGGTGTCCCGTTGGTCGTCGGGGGCGGCGGACGCCGCATCCTCCAACTGGCCGGACGGGTGGCCGACATCGTCGGCATCAACGTCGATCTGCGCGCCGGGGTGATCGACGAGCGGGCCGGACCCACGGGCACCCCCGAAGCCACCGACGAGAAGGTCGAGTGGGTCAGAGGCGCGGCCGGGAACCGATTCGACGAGATCGAGCTCCAGGTGCGCGTGCACGTCGCCGCTCCGACCGACGACCCCGAGGGCATGGCCGAGGTGATGGCCCCGGCGCTGGGCATCGCTCCCGCCGATGCCCTCGCCAGCCCCCACGCGTTGGTCGGGACGGTGCCGGCGATGATCGAGACGCTCCAGGCCCGCCGGGAGCGGTGGGGCATCTCCTACATCGGGTTGAGTGTGGACGCGATGGAGTCCATGGCCCCCGTGGTCGAAGCGCTCGCCGGATCCTGAGCCCGCTCGGGGCCAGGCACCGAGCGTGCTCGTCAGGTCGCCGGGTTCGGTCGTGGCGGTGGGGCGACGATGTCGCCGATGGCGACCTCGGGTTCGACCACGGGCAACGGCCGATCGGTGGGCTCGGTCACATAGACGGGGCCGAGGCGAATCGCCTCGACCGCGGTGATGACCGTCCAGACCGTCAGCGCCGCCATCGCCGCGTCGTACCGCCACGCAGGCCACCCCAGCTCGCGCATCGACAGGTGCGCGATCGACGACACCACCAGCAGTCGACCGAGGATGGCGATCCCCGCCACCAGACGAGTCTGGAGTCGAACCCTCGTGGCGTCGGCCAGGAGCGCGAGGCAGACCAGCACCCCTGCCGTCATCGTCAGGTGGAGCACCACGAGCGACCCGCGGGCGTCCGGCAGAGCGAGCACGGTCGGAGCGGCCATGACCCAACACACGGCGCTCAGCACGCACGTACTGGTCCGTCCGTAGCGGACGAGGAACGTGCGCTTACCATGCAGCGTGTCGCCCTCGAGGTCACGGAAGTCCTTCAGCACGATCCTGCCGACGAACCCCAGGGAGCACCCGACCACGATCACGATCTCCGTTGCGGTCCACACCCCCCGGCCGGCGACGAACCCCACACCGAGCGGCACGACCACGTACCCGACCGGCAACAGGACCAGGCCGACGATCCCTCGGCCCGAGAGTCGGACCGGCGGGAGCGAATAGGCCAGGCCGAAGACGATGCCACCAGCGACCAGTGCGGGTGCCGGCCAGGGCAACAGGACGCTCATCGCCAGCGCGACGAGTGCCGTGATGACGGCCGCCGCTCGAAGGGTCGATCGATCGGACTGCCCCGTTGTCAGCGGCCGACGGAGACCGTTGGCGCGGTCGACCGCTTCGTCGGCCAGGTCGTTGATCGCGACCGCGTGCATGAGCAGCGCGGCGACGACGACCGCCGCGATCGCCAGCGTCGTCGGGTCGTTGGGCCGTCCGGCCAGACTCATGCCGAGATGGCAGAACGCGGCCACGATGAACAGGGCCGCCGGCCGGGTCAGGCCACGGACGAGCAGGAGAACCCGACTCACTTGTTGCTCGACCACTGTGAGAGCGCGTACATGAAGATGAGGCTCATCACCACGATTCCGGCGACGAGCACGGCCGCGCAGACCGCGATCACGATCCCGATTCCTTCGAGGACCGACCGTGTCCGCCGGCCGAGCCGTCCTTCCGGCCGGATCCCCGGTCCGTAGTCGACGAGGAGCGCTGCCCTCACCAACCCCACCAGGTCCTCCATGCTGCGGTCGTTGGTGAACACCCGGTTGGCGATCCCTCGGCCCGGTTCCAGCTCGACCTCGTTCGCAGCCGTTCTGGCCCGAGCCTCGCCGTCGTCCACCGACCGCTCCACGATGCGTGCGGCGGCCTGCTCCAGATCGGCGTCGATCTGATACACGAGCAGCCATGGCACCACTGCTCGCAGCTGCTCCACCAGCGGTGCTCGCAACATGACCGCGTCGACCGGGCCATCCGGCTGAAGCTCCAATCGGGGTAGGCCGTAGCGGTGAGGCAGTCCGAACATGTGGGTCGTCCCCCAGAAGAAGCCCTCGTGCTCGAGCTCGGCGAATCGAGCCTCGTCGACGAAACGGTGTTCGAGCGTCTCGTCCGTCGGGTCCTCATCGGCCCGCGGCGGCCGCGTCGTCCAGGTCGGGTGGACCCGTAGGAGCCCTTGCTCAGCAAGTCGTCGGACCACCGTCGACTTGCCACACGCCGACGGCCCGATGATCACCAGCAGCGGACGAGCGGCGGAGTTCACGACCATCTATCGGCTTGGGCCCAACGCCGTTGAGCACCGCACCGGGTGACCCTCACTTCGGGGGACCGGGACCAGGAGTGGCTGAACCCGCTCGGTGCCTGACCCCCAGCGGGTTCAGGAGACTCGGCCGGCTCCGACCAGGTCGCGGCGATACACGTTGGCGTACCGCACCACGTCGCCGGTCCGGGGCGAGTTGATCATCTGGCCTGCGCCGACGTAGAGGCCCACGTGGTGGATCGGTGAGCCGAAGAAGACCAGATCACCCGGCTGCATGTCGGCGGTGGACACCCGCCGGGTGGCCGCGTACTGCGCCCGGGAGCTGTGGGGGAGGTAGACGCCCGCGGCATTCCAGACCCATGCGGTGAAGCCGCTGCAATCGAACCCGCTCGACGGGGTGCTGCCCGCCCAGCGATACGGGACACCGAGCTGCCGTTGGGCCTCGGCCAACACGGTCTGGACCCGTGACGACGAAGCGGGAGGCGGCGCAGGGGTGGGAGCCGGTGTCGGTGCCGGCGCAGCCGTGGCCGGAGGAGCGGTCGGTGCGGGCGAGGGCGACGCAGGATCGGACCCGGCATCGTCGTCGGATGCGGGCGCGGGATCGGCCCCCTGCGTAGCGGGCGCGGCAGCCACGCCCGTGATCGCCTGGGCCTGCGTCGCCGCTGCGGCTTCGCGAGCGGCCCGCTCGGCCGCGGCCGCCGCTTCGGCGGCCCGGCGCTCCTGTTCTTCGCGGATCAGCTCGGCCAGCTCGGACTCGACCCCGGCCAGGAGGTCGCTCTGTTCGGCGATGACCGATTCGATCTCCTCGCGCCGCTCGTCGAGTTGTGCGGTCAGACCGTCGAGCTCACCCTTGATGGACTCGGTGGTGGCCACCTCGGCGTCGAGGTCCTCGAGGGCGCCCCGGAGGTCTTCGAGCACCCGCTTCTTGTCGCCGGTCGCCGCCTGGAGGTAACTCTCGCGCTCGGCGAAATCGCTGCCGTCGCTGTCGAGGTAGGCGACCACCTGGCTGTGCTTGCTGCCGCCGATGTAGGCCTCGACCGCGTACTCGCGGACGTTCTCCAGCTTGGCGGCACGCTCTGCCTCGGAGTCGGCGATCTCGGCCTCGGCGTCGGCCAGCTGGGCCTCGACCTCTTCGAGCTGGCCCCGGGTGGCGTTGTACTCCTCGTCGAGCAGGCTGACGCGCAGGTTCAGCTCGTCGAGTCGGTCGGAGATGCGCCGGGCTTCGGCGCGGGCGTCGTCGATCGGGTCGGCGGCGATGGGCGTGGCCGCCAGGCTGGCCACCACGCTGAGCGCGAGCACGACGGTCACGAACCGGCGGAGCCTGCGACTCGAGCCGGAGGGGGAAGGACGAGGCACCGTCGGAGCGTACCCGCGGGTGGAGAGTGTTACAAAGAGGTGACAGAAACCCTCACGGAATGCGGTCGCCCTGCAACGCTGAGGGCCCGTCCCGGTGCCCCGGCCGGCTACGGGTAGTTGTTGAGGTCGGCGGACCCGTAGACCAGACCCAGGATCAGCAGCAGGCCCAGCAGGGCGAGTCCCACCACGATCGTGCTGAGCGACCACGTTCGCGCCCGGGCGGCGGCCACCCGGGCGGCCCGCGCGTCGCCCGCCGCCCACTGCGACCGGCTGCGCAGGGAGTAGACCAGCGCCACCAGGCCCGTGGGCAGGAAGAGCACGAGCGCCAGAATCGAGTGCGGCAACCACGCCTTGGGGCGACGACCGGCGGGGACGGCGGCCGGCGGCGGGGCGGGTGGTGGCGGCGACCCGGTCTCGGTCATTCCCACTCGATGGTGCCGGGCGGCTTCGACGTGATGTCGTAGGCCACCCGGTTCACGCCGTCGACCTCGTTGATGATGCGGTTGGACATGACCTCGAGGACGTCGTAGGGGATGCGGGCCCAGTCGGCGGTCATGGCGTCTTCGCTGGTGACGGCCCGGATGATGACGGGGTGGGCGTAGGTTCGTTCGTCGCCCATGACCCCGACCGAGCGGATGTCGGGCAGCACGGCGAAGCTCTGCCAGATCTCCCGCTCGAGCCCGGCTCGGCGCAGTTCCTCGCGGACGAGCGCGTCGGCGTGTTGGAGCATCGCCACCTTCTCGGCGGTGACCTCGCCGATGATGCGCACCCCCAGGCCCGGTCCCGGGAACGGCTGGCGCCACACGATCTCTTCGGGAAGGCCGAGCTCCTCGCCCACCCGACGGACCTCGTCCTTGAAAAGGTTGCGCAACGGCTCGATCAGGTCGAACTGCATGTCGTCGGGCAGGCCGCCGACGTTGTGATGACTCTTGATCTTGGCCGCGTCCTTGGTCCCCGACTCGATGACATCGGGATAGAGCGTGCCCTGCACGAGGAACGTGGCGTCCTCGATGCCGCCCGCCGCGTCCTCGAAGACCCGGATGAACAGCTCGCCGATCACCTTCCGCTTCTGCTCCGGATCGGTGACGCCCTCGAGGCCCCGGAAGAACCGTTCGGCGGCCCGGACGTGGATCAGCTCGATGCCCTGGTGGCGCCGGAAGGTCTCGACGACCTGGTCGCCCTCGTCCTTGCGCATCAGGCCGGTGTCGACGAACACGCAGGTGAGCTGGTGGCCGATGGCCTTGTGCACCAGCGCCGCCGCCACCGCCGAATCGACCCCACCCGAGAGCCCGCAGATGGCCCGCGACGACCCCACCCGGGAACGGACGGCCTCGACCTGCGCCTCGATGATGGAGGTCATCGTCCACGTGGGGGCGCAGCCGCAGGCGTCGAACAGGAATCGCTTCAGCACCTCCTGGCCACAGGGGGTGTGGGCCACCTCGGGGTGGAACTGCACCCCGAAGATGCCGGCCTCTCGCTTCTCGAGCACCGCGACCGGAGCGTCGGGGGTGGATCCGGTGGAGACGAACCCGGGCGGGACCTCGACGATGGCGTCGAAGTGGCTCATCCACACCGAGAGCTGAGGCGGTTGCTCGTGCAGCAGGAGACTGTGACCCGACCGGGTCAGTTCGGCTCGGCCGTACTCGCCCCGACCGGAGTGATCGACGGTGCCACCCAGCTGCTGGGCCACGAGCTGCGCGCCGTAGCAGATACCCAGGATGGGGATGCCCAGCTCGTAGACGGCCGGGTCGAGCAGCGGGGCACCCTCCACGTGGACCGACTTGGGGCCGCCGCTGAGGATGATCCCCGCAGGGTTGTGCTCGGCGATCTCGGCCGCGGTGACGGTGTGCGGGACGATCTCGCTGTACACGTGCGCGTCCCGCACGCGCCGGGCGATCAGCTGGGCGTACTGGGCGCCGAAGTCGACGACGAGAACGGGGTCGGCGGCACCGGTACCCGGCGCTGGATCGTGGTGCGAGGTCATGACGGCGGGAGGGCGGACGCCCTAGCCCATCCCCACGCCCTGGGCCCGCTGGAGGTTCTTCCCCTCGGTCTGGAGCGCCGGGGCGACCATGACCTCGGCCTTCTGGAACTCCTTGACCGACTCGTATCCGCACGTGGCCATGCTGGTGCGCAGGGCGCCGAACAGGTTGAGCCGCCCGTCGTTCTCTCGGGCCGGACCCAGCAGGATCTCCTCGAGTGTGCCGCGGGTGCCGACCTGCACGCGGGCGCCGCGTGGCAGCGTGGGATGGAAGGTGGCCATCCCCCAGTGGTTGCCCCGTCCGGGCGCTTCGGCCGCGGCGGCCAGCGGAGATCCGATCATGACGGCGTCGGCGCCGCAGACGATGGCCTTGGCGACGTCGCCGCCGGTCCCCATCCCGCCGTCCGCGATGACGTGGACGTAGACGCCGGTCTCGTCGAGATGGCGCATGCGAGCGGCCCGGGCGTCGGCGATGGCGGTGGCCTGAGGCACGCCCAACCCGAGCACGCCGCGGGTGGTGCAGGCGTGGCCGGGACCGACGCCGACGAGGACACCCGCCGCGCCTGTGCGCATCAGGTGCAGCGCCGCCTGGTACGAGGCACACCCCCCGACGATGACGGGGATGTCCAGCTCGCGGATGAACTTCTTGAGGTTGAGCGGCTCGACCTGCTTGGACACGTGTTCGGCGGAGACGACCGTGCCCTGGATGACCAGGATGTCGAGCTCGGCGGCGAGGATCTCGGAGATCAGACTCTCGGTGCGTTGCGGGGTGACCGAAGCGCAGGCGGTGACGCCGGCGTCCTTGATCTGGCGGATGCGCTGGCTCACCAGTTCGGGCCGCAACGGCGCCTGGTACAGCTCCTGCATCCTGAGCGTGGCCTTCTCGACCGGCGTCTCGGCGATCTCGGCCAGGACCGCGTCGGGATCGTCGTACCGCGTCCAGAGCCCTTCGAGGTTGAGGACACCCAGGCCGCCCAGCCGGCCGATCTCGATGGCGGTCGCCGGAGAGATCACCCCGTCCATCGCCGCGCCCATGAGCGGAAGATCGAACCGGAAGGCGTCGATCTCCCATGTGATGTCCACGTCCTCGGGATCGCGCGTGCGCCGACTGGGGACGATCGCAATGTCGTCGAAGCCGTACGCCCGACGACCCGACTTGCCGATGCCGATCTCGACCTCAGCCATGTGGCCCTGCTCCCTTGTTGCCCGAGGAAACAACGGAGTCTAGTCCCGGGCGCCCGTTCCCGGCGCGAACGCGCCGACGGCGGGGTCACGGGTTCAGGAACGGCTGGTGACCGACTTGAGGATCTGCTTGGCGATGGTGGAGTTCATCTCGTACGCCGCGTTGCGACCGGCCTTGCCGACCTGCCGTACGACGCTCCCCCCGGTGACCTCCTCGACGGCTCCGAGGCCGTCGATGACCAGCTGTTTGGTGATGTCGGTGGCCTTGTAGCCCAGGTCGGTCAGCCCCTTGACCAGCTCGCTCTGGCCGATCGGACCGGGTGCACTGGCCGCGATGACCTGGAGGGCGTCCTTGGTGACGGCGGCGGACTGCTCGACCACGCCGACCGCGGTGGCGGCATCACCCTCGAGCTCGGCAGAGGTGAGCCAGCGGCGCACCTGGGTCACCAGCTCACCGTGGGTCTCGGCCTCGAATCGCAGTTCCGGCATGCCGAAGATGGTACTGCCGTCAGGGCGTGTACCCGGCCATGAGCGTCATGACCGTCAACCCGACGAAACCGGCCGAGCACAGGGCGGTCAGCGGCGCGTGCCATCCGTCGCGGCGAGCGAGCTGCGCGACCGCGACGACCAGGGGGAAGACGACCAGACCGTAGCGACCCGTGCTGTCGAGGTTCTGGGCACTGAGGGCCACGACGGCGGACACCGCCGCATACGCGAACCAGGACGCGGGCTGTCCCCGTGCGATCACCACCAGCAACACCAGCCACAGCAGGGCGAAGCCCAGGTTGGGTGCGTCGTACTGGGCTTCGGTGACCACCTCGACGGCGCCGTCCCACAGCCGGGCGGGCGCCCACCGGAACCCGGCCCGCAATTGGCGCTGGATCTCGATCGGGTCGCTCCAGCTTCCCAGCCGGATCTCGACCCAGACCAGGAACGCGACCGTGCCGGCGGCGGGTGCGGCGAGGACCGCGGCGACCCGGGGCCAACGCCGCGCCGATGCCCTGATGTCGGGCCACAGCTCGATGAGCGCCGGCACGGCCAGGATCAGGGCCACCGGCCGGGTGAGACCCGCCGCCAGGCCGGCCAGGACCGCCAGCGGCCAGCGCCCGGATCGGACCGCTCCGAGGTAGACCACCGACGCCAGCAGGAAGAGCGACTCGCCGTAGGCCAACACGAACACGGCTGCCGAAGGGAACAGACTGACGTACCAGGCCGAGCGGTCGGCCAGCGGCTGATCGCCGGTCGCGTCGAGCACCAGACCCCGCAGCCCCATGGCGGCGAGGAGGGCGGCGACGTTGGCCACCAGCACCAGCGCCAGCCCGTGGTTGCCCAGCACACCGCCGAACAGCCAGCCCAGCGCGGGGTAGAGCGGGAAGAATCGCACCGCTTCGAACGGGACCTGCTCGTAGCCGGATCGGGCCAGTTGTTCGTAGAAGTCCCCGTCCCAGGTGACCAGGCCATCGTCGAGATGCACCGGCCGGGGGCTCAGGCCCTGTTCGACCGCGATCGCGTCCGCCACGACGAAGGCCACCGCGACGAGGACCCGCGCCACGACCCAACCGGGGAGCGCTGCCCTCAGCGCCGCCCGATCGAACCAGCGGATCGGACTCACGGCTCTGCGGGCGGGCTGGTGTAGAGCGTGGCCGGCTCGTAGAACTGTGCGACGTCGTCCGCCACCATCACGGCGGCACCTTGGCGACCGCTGAGCAGTGCGGCGATCTCGGAGCACTGGCTCTCGACGGTTCGGTAGCCGTCACGGGCGACCAGCCAGATGCGGGCCCCTTCCGGGACCACCGACCCCACCAGCTCATCGACGAAGTCGACCGGCGACGACACGGCGTGGCGCTCGGCGTAGTCGGTCCAGTCGACCCGCTCGGGCCGGCTGAACAAGGGGTAGGTCACCGCGGTCAGATCGGTCTCCAGCTCCCGCATCACGGCCGGACCGAGCTGGTCGGGGCAGAACACGACCACGTCGTCGGGACCGGCACCGGCGTCGATCACGGCGGCGATCTCACCCGCCTGGGTCCGATCACCCCGCAGATCCTCGACCACGCCGATCCAGCCCGCGCCGATGAGGACGGCGGCCAGGCCCAGCGCCACCCGCCGCGGCCCGATGCGCAGCAGTCCCATGGCGACGAGCAGGAGGACCGGGACCAGGACGAACGAGGCGTACCGGGGTTGGAAGGTGGACGACGATGCCAGCGACACCGTCCAGCCGATGGCCAGGGTGAGGGCGACGACCGCTGCGGGCGGCACCGCCGCGGCGACCGGGTGCCGTTCCATCACCAGCAGTGCGGGCGCGGGGTCCATGCGACCGAACAGGCCGAGCACGACCAGGGCCAGCAGGAGGGCGGCGGCGAGTTGCGGCTCCGAGAACGGACCGCCGACGAAGTCGACCGCCGACAGCCACACGACGTCGGCCGGCCGGGAGGCCTCACCCCAGGGGGTGCCGGTGTGCTGCAACTGGGTCAGGAATGACGGCACCCACGGAAGGAAGGCCAGCCCGCCGACCGCCATCGCACCGATGACCTTCCAGGCGGCGGTGACGCCGCGACGCAGCGCGGCCCACACCAGCACGATGCCCATGGCCGCCAGGAGGAACATCGACCAGTAGTGCGTGAGGAGGAGCAGGCCGGTGACGACGGCGACCCCCGCCAGCCGGAGTGGGCTCGGTCGCTCGATCGAGCGCTCCACGGCCGCCCAACCCAGGACGACGAGAAACATCACCAGCGCATACATCCGCGCTTCGGTCGCGTATCGGATGGCGAAGGGCGAGGCGGCGAGCAGCCCCGCGGCAACCCACGCCACCCGTTCCCCGCGCGGTCGCAGGGCCCACCACGCCAGGGGCACCGTGAGAAGCGAGAAGACCGCGGACATCGCCCGGACGGCAGCGTCGGACTCGCCGAAGACCTCCATCCATCCGTGCAGGAGCACGTAGTACAGCGGAGGGTGGCCGTCGAGCCGCAGCGCGGCGGGGATGTCCCCCAGCGGGAGTCGGGCGATGTTCACCGACAGCGCCTCGTCCAACCAGAGCGGCGTGTCCGGGTAGAAGCGGAGGGCCAGCCCGACCAGCGCGGCCCCACCCAGGAGGACGACCGCCGGCCACCACGGCCGGTCGGTCTCGGGAAGATCGGTCTGCTGGTCGAGACCGCCCGGGGCGGACCGGCTCACGAGCGGTCGACGGCGTCAGACTCGAGCTGGGCCCGCATGCGCTCGACCGTACCGGCCAGCTCGGCCAGGCGGGTGCGTTCCTCCAGCGTGAGGTACCCGACGACCTTCCGGGCTCGGCGCAGGAACGAGAAGGCCAGGCGGCGGGCCCGCGAGTTCTTGGTCCACGGGTCAGCAACCTCGGACGGGAAGTCCAGCTGCAGGGCCGCCAACTCGAGCTCGTACCACCGCATGATCTTCTCGAAGTTCTGACGCTCGGCAGCGACCGGATCGAGCGCGGTGGGGAGGTCGCCGAACAGGCTCCCGGGCTCGTAGAGCTGCGGGTAGAAGTTCTCGAACACGTACTCGGCGGGTCGGACGTGGAACGGCCAGGACCCTGGATACTCGGGCCATCCGAGGGTGCAGAAGACCCGCGGCGGGTGGAACCGCTCGGGATACATCGCCCGGCCGTAGTTGAAGTACAGGCTCCACTCGCACAGTGCGTTGCTGGCCGTGAACCGCTCGACCGCCTCGAAGGCCTCTTGCAGGACGTCTCGGGCCATGATCTGCGGCATGTGGGCGCCGTAGCTGTAGCGGGGGCAGCCCAGGTACACCAGGGCCTGATGGGTCCGGTGCTGGGCCCGATCGAAATCGGTGTTGCTCCAGCGCCAGGCCGCCAGGTCGTAGCTGTAGTACCCGTGGTACCTGCCGTCTTCCACGAAGAACGTCGGGTCGACCGGTTTGAGCGGCCGGTAATCGTCGTCGGAGAGGATGAACTCGTCCTTGACCAACCCGTGCTTCAACATGCCCTTGCGGATCATGATGTTCTTCGACGAGTGGTCGACCGATCGCAGCAGTGCGTGCTGGTTTCCCACCACCATCTCATCACTGACCGCCGTGATGGGGATGGACAGGTCGAGCTGGTACCGATCGAGTGATCGTTCTGGTGCGACGACCACCACATCATCGACCCAGGGCATGTGGTGGGTGACGTGATCGAGCGTCTCGGCGAAGACCTCGGGGCGGTTTGAGATGTAGACGATCTGCATGGGATACGAACCCGGGGTCCGACCGAGGCAGATGCCTCCCCCTCCAGGAGCCCTCACACTCTAGATCGGCGCCGCCGCGTTTCTCATGAGCGACCGTCTCGTGAGTGACCAGAGCCGGTCGGTCGCCGCATCCCACGTGGGGGGAGGATCGGCGGCGGAGGCACGGACCACCATCTGACGGCGGACCTCGTCGTCGAGCATCGAGGTCATCGCCCGGGCCCAGCCGTCGACGTCGTCGGGATCCAACAGGATCCCGCCACCACCCAGGGCCTCGGGGAGTCCACCCCGGTTGCTGGCCAGTACGGGAACCGCATTGTGGCGGGCTTCGAGCACCGGAAGGCCCAGTCCCTCGTCCAGCGACGGCATGACCAGGGCGGTGGCGTCCCGGTAGAGCGCCGCCAGCTGGACGTCGTCGACGCTGCGGAGCCACTGGACCCGACGATCCGAGCGATGGAGCCGGTGCAGCCGGCGGGCCAGCTCGTCGGACTGCCAGCCGAGCCGACCCACGATGACGAGTCCGACCGACCCCTGCAGGCGGCGCGATCCGGGCGCTTCGATGCGCTCCCAGGCGTCGAGCAGCATCCCGTGGTTCTTGCGCGGCTCGACGGTACCGACGCACAACACGAACCGGTCGGGAACACCCGCCGGTGCGACGGGATCGGCGGGAGCCGGCCAGTCACTTCCCAGCGGCATGACGGCGCCGTCCATGGGTGGTGCGCCGAGATCCTCTGCGACGGTCGCGAGGCGGGACCGGGTGTCCTCGCTGATGCACACCACGAACGAACCGACCTGCAGGTGCGCGGCGACGTGATCGCGGAACTTCTGGCCGATGACGGGGACGAACCACTCGGGACGTTCGAACGGCAACGCGTCGAACCCCAGCATGGCGGTGCCGACGCCCGCGTCCCGGAGCCTCGGCAGCAGCTCGGCGCGAGCCGGCAGGTTGTGCCACGACGCCTCGCAGTCGAAGAACAGGCTGCCGGGCCGGAACAGCGGCGAGCGGAGGTGACTGGGCACCGAGGCGACGGTGCGCTGCGGGGAGCGGGCGGGACGGCCCGGCACCCACCCGCGCAACGACGAGAGGGCGCCCGCGAAGGGCGACCGTCCGACCCCGCGTCGAATCACGCCCCGCGCCGGAGCGGGACCGAGGTGCAGCCGGTCGTGCTCGGCCGCGGTCAGCCTCCGCCATCCGATCGCGTCCCGGGTCACCGGAATCAGGTCGAACCCTCGGGTCCGGGCCGTTCTCGGCCGACGGAGGATCTCGGAGGTGACCCGCTGGATCCCGGTGATCGAGCGGGCCTGGAGGGTGTTGGTGACGTCGATGTACGTCGGCTGCAACCCGGTCATGTCCAAATCCTCTGCTCGACGGTTTCGACGAACTGCTGCATGACCACGGCCCAGTCCAGCGATTCGGTGACCCAGGCCCGCGCCCGCTGCACGCGGTCACGGGTGGCCTCCGGGTTGGACAGGACCTGGTCCAACGTGTGTCCCAGTCCCCGGACGCTGGTGACGGCCACGAGGTCGCGCGGGACGCCGCGTGCGCCGATCGAGGTGGTCACGACGGGCAGACCCGCCGCCAAGGCCTCGATCACCTTGAGATTCGATCCGCCGCCCTCGGTCACGGGGTTGAGCGCCGCGGTGGCTCCACCCAGGATCTCCGCGAGCTCGTCGTCGGCGATCCGGCCGGTGATGGAGACGTTCGCCGGCGTCCGCGCCGGGTCCAGGACCTCTCCGCACCGGCCGACGATGAGGAACTGCACGCTGGGCATCCGGGGCGCCAGCTGGACGACGCGCTCGGCGCCGTGGAGGTTGGGGGGATGGCCCGACCCCACGAACACCGCCACGCCGGCCGCCGTCGCCGGCAGGTTCCGCCGGGCCAAGAGGTCGACGGTCCGCCGGGCCCGCTCGTCGCCCGCCGTGAAGGCAACGCGGGCCGCGTCCGTTCCGTTGGGCACGACGAGGATGTGGTCGTCGGTCCCGACCAGGGCGGCCAGGCTCTCACGCTCGCCGTCGGTCGGGGCGGCCACCACCACCGACTCCCCCACCGCCGCCGTCTCGACCCGTTTCACGATCGCCCGCCACCAGTCACCCGCCTCACCGTTCGGGAGCAATTGGTCTTTCGAGCGCGATCTCGTCGTTGTGGGCGTCGTAGACGAGGGGCACGCCGGGAGCCAGGGTCCTCGCCGCCTCGACCAGATACGGGTGGGCCAGGACGATCACGTCGGCGGCCTGACAACTGGCCCGCATCTCCCGGACCAACTGCGGTGAGGACGGCCACAACACGGCGGCGGCCATGTCGGTCACCGACGGCACCGCCGACAGGGTGCGCAGTCGCGTCTCGGCCTCGGCGTGGCGACCCGACCGCGGCACGACGACCTCGCTGACGGGACGGTCCGGCAGGGTCACCTCCTCGATGTGGTGGGCCTCGACCCCGAGCGAGACGATGTCGACCGGTGCGATTCCGGCCAGCGCCTCGGCCATGGCCCTGGCCCGCCGAGATCCGCCGCCGAGACCCGCGAGTACGGGGTAAGTGCTGAGCATGGCGATGCTGCGCCCCGACGGCGGCCGACCGTCCGGAGCGGGGTCGAGCATCGCCGCGGTCACCGCGTCCCAGGTGATCCGCTCGGCGAACGTCCGGCCGGCGGTCCCCAGTCGGCTCATCGCCTCGGCGTCGCCGACCAGCCGGTGGATGGCCGAGCCCAGCGCTCCGGGAGAGGGGTCGGTGATCAGCCCTCGCTCGTCGCTGCCCACCAGCTCGGCGATGCCCCCGCTGTCGTCACAGGTCACCACCGGCCGACCCGCCAGCATCGCCTCGAGCGCGATGTAGCCCAGATCCTCTTCCTCGGGTACGGCGATGACCGCACTGGCGTCGCGATACCGCTGGATCAGCGCCGGGTCGTCCAACGCCCCGGCGATCGTGATCCGGGGGTCGGCCGCGGCCAGCTGCTCGAGCCGGGTTCGCTCCGGGCCCTCGCCCACCACGCTCAGCCGCACGTCGGGCGACGCGACGTGGGCCATCGCCGCGATCGCCAGGTCGTGGCGTTTCACCGCCTCGAGCCGACCGACCGAGAGCAGGTGGACCGCTCCGTCCCGTGCCGGAATCGGGGACGCACCCGGGTCCAGTCCCGGCGGCGGATACACGACCGTCGCCTCGACGCCGGGCGGGAGGTACGCCTCGCGCTCGGCGACCTGATGGGAGATGGCCAGATGGCGGCGGATGCGTCGCGGATCGAGGGCGACCCGATCCAGGAACTGCACGACCGATCGGGCGAGCGGCCCGGGAATGGCGAACGCGTCGTGATCGGGTCCGAGGTCGGCCACCGCTCGGCGCAGCTCGGCGTCGAGCTCGGCGAGCTGCGGGTCGCGGGTGCTGCCGCCGACCACCTGCTGGATCCGTTCCAGCGCGGGGTGGGACGGAACCCGTGCGTCGATCAGGTGCTGCTGGGGATAGCGGTCGTAGAGGCCACGAAGCGGGTGGAGCACGTAGACGACGTGGTTGGGATGTTCGACCATCCACGCGGGGTACTTCCCGGAGATCACGAGATCGACGTGGGAGAGGTCGAGCTCGCCGAACTGGCGGTAGCCGGCGACCAGGTCCGGCAGCGTGTACTCGCGGACCGGCAGCTTGACCAGCTCCACGGCGTGGCCCTGGCGCCGCAGATGGTCGACCAGACCGTTCCAGAGCCGTTCGGCCCCGCCGGCGCGCAGCGGCACCGGGCTGGGTGCGACCACCGCCACCTTCACGACGAGGTCCCGTGGCGCTCGGGCCGGTCGCTGCCCCGGGTGCCCTCGACCGCCTCGCGCACGATGGCGTCCATGTGGGCCGAGATCGAGCCGCTCTTCCGGCGGGCCGAGGTGTGCCGCTGCCGTCGCCGGGCGGCACGCACCGTGCGGGGAACGCGGCCCTTGCCGGTGCGCAGCCAGGTCATCACCCGCTGGATCGGCTTCTGCGAGACGATCATGACGCCCGGTGCTCGTCCATGGCCATCACCGTGCCACGGAAGGGCTGCGAGTGCAGACCGATCGACCGACGGCCGATCCGGCGGCCCCACGTGCCCCGGCGCGTGACGAGCGTGCGGGGCAGGAGCACCAGCGCCGAGAACAGGGCCAGGAAGCGCACGCGGAGCCTGCGCCGCGCTCCCGTTCGGGCGGCGATGTCGGCCACGAACACGTCGCGGCGCAGCATCCCGAGCGTGCCACGACCGTGTCCGATGAGTGCGGCGACCAGCTGCCCGAGCGAGCCGTTGCGGGCCACCGTCAGCAAGCGGTTGCGCTCGTTGTGGAACAGGAACGAGGCCGAACCCTCGACCGTCGTGGCGGTGTGGATGTGACGCAGCGTCGACGTCGCCACGGTGCCGTAGCGCCACCCCCGACGGCGCCCCCGCCAACCCAGGTCGAGGTCCTCGTAGTAGGTGAAGAAGCGAGGATCGAAGAGGCCGACGTCGTCGAGAAACGCCCGGCGGAACAGCACCCCGCCCCCGGAGAACGAGAACACGTCGGTGTCGGCATCGGCGCCGCCGTCGTCGATCCGTCGGAAGTGACGATCGGTGCCGAACCCACCGGGCAGCAGCTCGGTGCCGAAGTTGTTGATGACATCGACCGGCGGTCCGGCCGTGGAGATCGCGGTCGTATCGTCGTCGGCCGCGTCGGTGGTGACCAGGACCGACCACGGTTTCTCGACGGAATCGGGCACGGGGACGAGGAGGTCGGCTCCGGCCTCGACGTACAGGGTGTGGCGACCGAGGTGGTGGGGATCCGGACGCCGCTGCGCTCCCGGTCCGGGGTGGGTGCGGGCCCGGACGTCGATGCCGTTGACGGTGATGCCGGTCACCGCGCCGGCGTGCTCGGCCCGGACGGGGAGGAACCGGGGAGCGAACAGGATCTTGGGCACGGCGGCACCCAGCGCGGGATCGACCTCGAGCCGGCGCACCAACGGGTCGAGCCAGTCCGCGTGGACGGTCGCGTCGTTGTTCACCAGCGCCAGGTGGTCGACGGAGGCGAGGTGGCGCATGCCGATGTCACAGGCCTCGGCGAACCCCACGTTGCCGCCGCTGACCCGATGGATCACGGCCGGGAACCGTTCGGCGAGGGCCCGGGCGAGATCGGCGTCATCGCTGTTGTCGACCACCATCACTCTGAGCCGAGCGGCCGGCCACCGCGTGCAGAGCAGGCTCTCGACGCACGCGAGCGTCAGCTCGCTGGCACGGAAGTTGACCACGACGACACCGACCAGGGGGTGGCGTCGACGGTCGTCAGTCATCGGCGAGGGCCCGCAGCTGGTCCCAGAGGCGCTCGACGTCCGGCCGGGTCGTGGCGGTGCCGCCGATGGCGACGCGCAGCACGTACCGGCCATCGACGACGGTGTGGGTGAGGAACGCCCGGCCCGACCGGTTGACCTCGTGGAGCATGTTCCGAGTGCGCTCGTCACCGTCGAGGTGACGGAGACAGACCAGGGACAGGGTGCGGGGCGCCGCCGGTTCGAGCGACGGATGGGCCTCGACCTGGTCGGCCAGCCACTCGGCCCAGGCGACGTGGGTGCGGATGTGTGCCTGCAGGCCGGCGATCCCGTAGTGGCGTACGACGAACCACAGCTTGAGGGCGCGGAATCGGCGGCCCATCGGCACCTGCCAGTTCCGGTAGTCCACGACCGCCCCCGACGCGGACGCGTCGTTCCTGAGGTACTCGGGCAGGATCGACAATGCGGCCAGCAGGGCCGACCGGTCGCGCACCCAGAACGCCGAGCAGTCGAAGTTGGTCAGCAGCCACTTGTGCGGATTGAAGCCGTAGCTGTCGACCCGATCGATGCCGGCGATGACCCAACGGAACTCGGGGCACACCGTCGCGGATCCGGCGTAGGCAGCGTCGAGATGCACCCACAGGTCGTTCGCCTCGGCCACGTCGCAGATCGCGTCGGTGGGGTCGAACGCCGTCGTCGACGTCGAACCCGCGGTGGCGCACACGAAGAAGGGAAGCAGGCCTGCCGCCCGGTCGGCGGCGACGCGGGCGGCCAGCTCGTCGACGTCCATGCGTTGCTCACCGTCGGTGGGGATCACGCGGAGGTGTTCGGCCCGCAGTCCCGCCACCCGAGCGCCCTTGTCCAGCGACGAGTGGGTCTCGCTGGACACGTAGGCCACCAGGCGGTCCAGCCGGTCGTTGCCGCCGGCCCGTTCACGGGCGGCGACCAGCGCGCAGAGCGATGCGCTCGACGCCGAGTCCTGGATGACGCCGCCGCCGGGGCCGTCGGAGAGGAACGACTCGGGCAACCCGGCGGCCCGGACCAACCAGTCGAGGACGACCTGTTCGAGCTCGGTACAGGCCGGGCTGGTCGACCACATCATGCCCTGGACACCCAGGCCGGCCGACACCAGGTCACCGAGGATGGCCGGTCCGCTGGCGTTGGCCGGGAAGTACCCGAAGAATCCCGGCGATTGCCAGTGTGTGATCCCGGGCATGATGACGCGGTCGAGGTCGGCCAGCACGTCGTCGAACGATTCGGGAGCGTCCGGGGGTTCGTCGGGGAGTCCGTTGCGGACGGCACCCGGTTCGACCGTGCTGAGCACCGGCCGGTCACCGACCGTGGCCATGTAGTCGGCGATCCAGTCGATGGTGCGGTGCCCGAGCGCGCGGAATTCGTCGGGGGTGAGATGGGCCGGCGACGGGCCGTCCGGGTCGGTGCTCATGATCCCGGGCGACGCTAGTGGCCTCGTTGACGCCCTAGCCTCATCGATCGTGCTGGCCATCCTGCTCCCCCCGTCCGAAGGAAAGGCACCCGACGGCACCGGCCCGGGCTGGGAGCCGGACAGCGGTCGCTTCGGGTCGCGACTGGCCTCGGAGCGCACGGTGGTCGCCGACGCGCTCGCCGCCGTCGACGGTGGTTCGCCCAAGCTCCTCGGGGTGAAGGCGGGCCCGGCCCTGGACCGAGCCCGTCGGGCCAACAACGCACTCGTGGGCGCCCCCACCCTTCCCGCCTGGCGCCGGTTCACCGGGGTCGTCTGGGACCACTTCGACCCTGGTGCGTTCACGGCGGCCGAGCGGCGTACGGTCAGCCGCCGCGTGTTCGTGATCTCGGCTCTGGCCGGCGTGTCGGCCCTGGACGACCCGCTCCCCGACTTCCGCTTGAAGCTGTCGGTCTCGCTCGATCCGATCGGCAAGCTGTCGACCTGGTGGAGCCCGACGCTGTCCGCGGTGCTCAACGATCGGCTGGCCGGCCGCGAGGTCGTCGACCTCCTCCCCCAGGAGCATCGAGCGGCCTGGCAGCCCGATGCCGACCGGTACACGCTGCATCGGGTGACGCTGGTGCGGCCCGACGGGTCGAACGCCGGCCACCACGCCAAGGCAGGCAAGGGCCTGTTGACTCGGGCGCTCCTGGAAGGCGACGACGCCGAACGCACCCTGGCCACCTGGCGTCACCCCGAACTGCGGGTCCGCGTCGACTGACCACCCACCGTGCCCGCCACCCACCGTGCCCGCCCCCCGACGAAACTTGGGCAAGCACCCCACCCATCTGCGGGTGGATGCCCAAGTTTCGGGAAGGTCAGGATCCGGGCGGGCCGGTGCTCTCGTTCAACTCGGTGATCGGGTCCCAGTGGGCGGCTTCGCGGCCCAGACCGACGGCGATGGTCAGCAGCTGACGCAACATCGACGCCGTCGCGCCCCACACCGTGTCGCCGTAGAGCTCGAAGAAGAACATCCGCACCCAGCGGTCACCTCGCCCCCACAGCTCCTCGCGGAACACCTCGGGCGCCAGCAGCTCGGACAACGGCACGTGCAGGATCGCGTCCACCTCGGTGTGGTCGGGCTGCAACTCCGGCAACCCGTCGACCACCCCGACGTAGGGCACGATCGCGTTGCGACTGACGAAGGTGGCCAGATGGTCGAGCTCGCCGATGATCTCGACGCCGGCCGGCACCAGCCCGATCTCCTCCTCGGCCTCCCGCAGGGCCGTCGAGGCCAGGTGGTCGTCACCCTCCTCGTAGCCGCCGCCGGGGAAGCTCACCTCGCCCGTGTGGCTCCGCATGTGCCAGGCCCGACGGGTCAGGACGATGTGCACCCCGCCGTCGTCGGCCTCGTACAGCGGAGCCAGGACGGCGTTGAACCGCGCCCCGTCGAACTCGATCGACGCGGGCCTCGGCTCGCCCGACTCGGCCAGCCGGCGCGCGATCCACTCGAGGGTGGGCGCTCGCTCCTCGGGTCCGAGATGACCCCAGGGCGGCGGGCCACCCGATCGTGCGCCCGGCGGTCGCGGAATCTCCTGGGGGCCGCCGCGCCGGCGCGTCACTCGGCGGTCGCGTCCATGCCGAGGTCGGCGAGCAGCGTTTCGAGCAGCTCGGGCATCCCCGCCGTCTTCAACTCGGAGAGGGTCTTGCCCGGCATGGCGTCACCCGCCTCCCAACGCTGCCAGATGGCGAGCAGCTTCGAAGGGTCAGGAGGCGGTCGATCCATGACCCGATCCTACCGGGGGCCGTCGCCGAGGAGATCGGCGGCGGACCGCAAACCGGCCGAGTCGATCCCGGACGCGAAGAGGGGCCGACCCTCGGGCCGGCCCCTCTCACGTGGTGTTCACTACGTAGGGATACCCGGGAGCCCGCCTACAAGCGCTTCGCGCCGGAGCGGGCTCCTTGAGACTTACATCATCCCCATGCCGTCCATGCCGCCGCCGCCAGGCATGGCGGGCATGCCGCCGCCCTCTTCGGGCTTGTCGGCGATCAGCACCTCGGTCGTGAGGAGCAGTCCGGCGATGGACGCTGCGTTCTGCAGCGCGGCCCGGGTGACCTTGGCCGGGTCGATGACGCCGGCCTTCACCAGGTCCTCCATCACGCCGGTGGCCGCGTTGAGGCCGTTGTTCCCGGTCTCCTCCTCGACCTGACGCACGGTGACCGCACCCTCCATGCCGGCGTTGTCGGCGATGAGCCGAGCCGGAGCCTCGAGGGCGGTGTGCACGCTGCGGGCACCGGTCTGCTCGTCTCCCTCGAGGGAGTCGACCAGCTTGGCCACATCGGCACGCACCCGGAGAAGGGCGGTGCCGCCACCGGCGACGATGCCCTCTTCGATGGCCGCACGGGTCGCGCTGAGCGCGTCCTCGATGCGGTGCTTCTTCTCCTTGAGCTCGACCTCGGTGGCCGCGCCGACCTTGACCACGGCGACACCGCCGGAGAGCTTGGCGAGACGCTCCTGGAGCTTCTCACGGTCCCAATCCGAATCGGTGTTCTCGATCTCGGCCTTGATCTGAGCGATCCGGCCCTCGACGTCGGCCTTCTCACCGGCGCCTTCGACGATCGTGGTGTCGTCCTTGGTGACGACGATCTTGCGGGCCGTGCCCAGCAGGTCCAGCGTGGCGTTCTCGAGCTTCAGCCCGACGTCCTCGCTGATGACCTGGCCACCCGTGAGGATGGCCATGTCCTGGAGCATCGCCTTGCGGCGCTCGCCGAAGCCCGGAGCCTTGACCGACACCGAGTTGAACGTGCCGCGGATCTTGTTGACCACGAGCGTGGCGAGGGCCTCGCCCTCGACGTCCTCGGAGACGACCAGCAACGGCTTGCCGGCCTGCATGACCTTCTCGAGCAGGGGAAGCATGTCCTGCACCGAGGTGATCTTGCCCTGGCTGAACAGCACGTAGGGCTCCTCGAGCACGGCTTCCTGCCGCTCGGGATCGGTCACGAAGTAGGGGGAGAGGAAGCCCTTGTCGAACTGCATGCCCTCGACGAAGTCGAGATCCATACCGAACGTGTTGGACTCCTCGACGGTGACCACACCGTCCTTGCCGACCTTGTCGATCGCGTCGGCGATGACCTCGCCGATGGCCGGGTCGGCGGCAGAGATGGCGGCGACCTGAGCGATCTCGGACTTCTCGTCGATCTCCTTGGCCTGCTTGGCCAGGGCATCCACGGAGACCTGCACGGCCTGCTCGATGCCGCGCTTGAGACCCATCGGGTTGGCGCCGGCGGCCACGTTGCGGAGACCGACCTTGACCAGCGCCTGGGCCAGCACGGTGGCGGTGGTGGTCCCGTCACCAGCGATGTCGTTGGTCTTGGTGGCCACCTCCTTCACCAGCTGGGCGCCCATGTTCTCGTAGGCGTCCTCGAGCTCGATCTCCCGAGCGATGGACACACCGTCGTTGGTGATGGTGGGGGCGCCGAACTTCTTGTCGAGCACCACGTTGCGACCCTTGGGGCCGAGCGTGACCTTGACAGCGTCGGCCAGCTTGTTGACGCCGGCCTCGAGCCCGCGCCGGGCTTCTTCGTCGAACTTCAGAATCTTGGGCATCAGTACTCCTACTTGATGACGGCGAGCACGTCGCGAGCGGTCAGAATGAGAACGTCTTCACCTTCGAAGGTGATCTCGGTGCCGCCGTACTTGGAGTAGACGACGGTGTCGCCGACGGACACGTCCATCGGCACTCGCTCATCACCATCCTCGTTCCAGCGGCCAGGGCCGGCCGCGAGGACCTCACCCTGCTGGGGCTTCTCCTTGGCGGTATCAGGAATCACGAGTCCGCTCGCGGTCGTTGCCTCGGCATCTCCGGGGCGGACGACGATACGGTCCTCGAGGGGCTGCAGATTCATCCACGCCTCCCAGCGCATTCAATTGACGTACGGGAAACGGCCAGGGAGATGGCGGCTCCGGGACCCCGACCTGACGGTGTCAGGTTGGGGCGGACGGAGCCGGTCGTGCTTTGGCACTCTCCTCGACCGAGTGCCAAAGCTAGCACTCGCGATGCGAGAGTGCTACCCCGCGGCCGAGGTTTCTGGCAGCCCGAGTCCGGGGACCGCTCCGGTGTCGAGGGGAGACGGTCCGTCCTGGCGGAGCCGGTGCCACGCCGCAGCGGCGACCATGGCGGCGTTGTCGGTGCACATCGACCGGGCGGGAAGCAGGCCCCGGATCCCGTCCTCGACGCACACGTCGAGCATGCGCTCGCGCAGCACGCTGTTGGCCGCCACCCCGCCCGCCAGGCAGATGCCCTTGGCCCCGGAGGCCCGGGCAGCGTCGCGCGCCTTGGCGACCAGGACGTCGACGACCGCCTCCTGGAACGAGGCGGCCACGTCCGGCGTGGCCGAGTCGGGGTGCTTGCGGACGTGGTTGACGACCGCGGTCTTGAGGCCGCTGAACGAGAAGTCGAGCCCATCGTCCTTCATGGCGCGCGGGAAGGCGATGGCCCCGGGGTCGCCCTCCATGGCGACCGCGTCGATGGCCGGGCCGCCGGGGTAGCCCAGGCCCAGAAAGCGGGCCACCTTGTCGAAGGCCTCGCCGGCGGCGTCGTCGACCGTGGCCCCCAGCACCTCGTACCGGCCGTGCCCATCCATGCGCACCAGCATCGTGTGGCCGCCCGACACGAGGAGGACGACGACGGGCAGCTCCAGGTTGGGCTCTTCGATCAGCGCGGCGTAGAGATGGGCCTCGAGGTGGTTGACCGCCACGAACGGCACGCCCCACGCCAGGGCCAGCGTCTTGGCCGCGCTGACCCCGACCAGCAGCGAGCCCACCAGACCGGGCCCGTACGTGGCGCCGACCGCTTCGACGTCACCGTCGGTCAGACCGGCCTCGACGACCGCCTGGGCGACCACCGGGATGAGAAGCTCCTCGTGCGCCCGGGACGCGATCTCGGGCACCACGCCCCCGTACCGGGCGTGCAGGTCGACCTGGCTGGACACCACCGACGAGAGAACCCGCTCGCCGTCGCACACGACCGCCGCTGCGGTCTCGTCACACGAGGTCTCGATGCCGAGCACGGTCGTGGGGATGGGATCGGGGATGTTGGTCACGGAAGGGCCTCCAGGGCGGGTGCCGTCGCCGACGGCACCCCCAGGGTGCCGCGAAGCCGGGTCAAACGCGCTGCGTACGGCGGCGCATCGATCTCGTGGGCCCACATCACCAGCGCGTCTTCTCCGTCGGGCTGATAGTACGCCCGGCGGACGCCCGCCGGGGCCAGGCCGAAGCGACGGTAGAGGCCCTGCGCCGCGGTGTTGCCGGCCCGAACCTCGAGCGTCAGCGCGGTCATGTGCCGGTCCAGCGCGGCCTCGACCAGCGCCAACATCAAGCGGGTGGCGACCCCCTGGCGCTGGGCGTCGGCGGCCACCGAGAGGTTCGTGACGTGGGCCTCGTCGGCTGCGAAGAAGAGCCCGCCGTACCCGACGACGCTGCGGTCGACGGTCGCGACCACGTAGTGGCGCTGATCACCCATTGCCAGCTCCTTGCGGAACACCTCGTGCGCCCACGGGTGCGGCTGGTTCTCCTGCTCGATCGCAGCGACGTCGCGGAGGTGGCGGCGGCGCATCGGCACCACCTCGACGTCGATCACCTGGCCTCCCGGACGGCCCAGTTGGCCTCGGCGTCGGGTCGTCGGAGATAGAGCGGGCTGATCTCGGCCGGCGAGACCCACTCCTCACGCATGGCCCGGGCATGGGCCAGCTGCACCAGCGCGGTGGCGGTGGGATACTGCATGCCCTTCTCTGCCATCTCGACCTTGCTGAGACCACCGAACAACTCGGCGTAGCGATGGGCGCCGTCGCCCACCAGGAGGCATTCCTCGCTGGTGGCGAGCAGCTCGGACGCCAGGTCGTCGGGCGTGCCCAGCTCGGGCCCGCGCAGGCGCTGCACGCCCCCCGGCACCTGGCGGTAGAACGCGTAGAAGAGCTCGTCGCGTCGGGCGTCGATGGTGGCCACGATGAGCCGGGAGGTGTAGCGGGCCGGGAACGCGAGCAGGTCGAGGCTCTCGACCCCGATCATCGGCACGCGAAGCGCATGGGCCAGCGCCTTGCCCGAGGCCAGTCCGACCCGGAGCCCGGTGAACAGCCCGGGGCCCACGTCGACCGCGACCACGCTGATCTCGGACAGCTCGATGCGGGCCTGCCGGCGGACGAAGTCGATCTGCGGGGTGAGGCTCTCGGCGTGCCGCCGGCCCCGCGACGAGTGGGCCGAGGCGAGCACCCCCTCGTGACCGCCGATGGCGCAGCCCACCTGGACCGTCGAGCTCTCGATGCCGAGGATCAGCACGGGGTCACCCGTCGCCTTCCGCCGTCGGGGCGTCGGGCTCCTGCCCGCACGCCAGGGCCATGGCCGACTGGATCGATTTCTGCCGGCCCGACCAGCGGGGGCCGACGCAGCGGATCTCGACGGTGCGGTCGTCGTCGCCATCGCCGAAGGAGAGGCGTACCTCGAGCAGGTCGGCGGGGAGCATCGGGTAGATCGTGTCACCCCACTCGATCAGGGTGACACCGCCCGCATCGAGCAGCTCGGGGAGCGCCAGGTCGCGGGCCGCCTCCAGGTCCGAGATCCGGTAGACGTCGAGGTGGTTGAGCTCGAGCCGACCCTGGTAGCTGCGGGCCAGGATGAACGTCGGGCTGATGACCCGTTCTTCGACGCCCAGGCCGACGGCGAACCCCTGCGTGAACGACGTCTTGCCGGCACCGAGGTCACCCGAGAGCACGATGAGGTCGCCCGGACGGACCAGCTCGGCCAGGGCGCGCGCCAGCTCCTTGGTCTGGTCCACCGACGATGTCAGGATTCGGATCATGAGGACAGGGCTCTCTTCGCTCGTACCAGGTCGGCGCGCATCTCGGCCATGGTCAGGCCGCCACCCCGGAGGACGGCCGCTGGATGATACGTCGGCACCAGCACGCGGTCGCCCAAGGGGTAGATCGCACCCCGGAGCTTGGTGATCCCGGTGGAGGTCTGGCCCAGCAGCTGCGACGAGAACCGACCCAGCGTGACGATGACGCGGGGGTCGATCAGATCGATCTGCCGGTCGAGGTAGGGACGGCACGCGGTGATCTCGTCGGGCTGCGGATCGCGGTTGCCGGGCGGCCGGCACTTGACCACGTTGGCGATGTAGCAGCGATCACGCTGCAGACCCATCTCCTCGGCCATGAGCTGATCCAGCAGCTGGCCGGACTTACCGACGAACGGGAGTCCCTGCCGGTCCTCCTCGGCGCCCGGACCCTCGCCGACGAACATCAGGTCGGCATGAGGATCGCCCATCCCGAACACCACCGTGGTGCGGCCCGCGCTGAGGCCGCAGAGGGTGCAGGCCGACGCGGTGACGGCCAGTGCCTCGAGGGTCTCGGCCACGCCGGGCACTGTATCCAGTCTCTCCCTCGGAATCTGTGCCCTGCGGTGTCGACTCAGTCGACGTGGGGAGGCGCAGATTCCCACCGGGCGAGGACGAGGGATCGGAACAGGCGGTCGAAGCGGTCGAGGTCGACGCCGACGGCCACCTCGACGTTGGGATCGAGGCCGGTCAGCACCCGGCGCAGCACGTCGTTGGTCCAGGTCACGGTCATCCCCTGGGCCGGGCCGTCCCCGGTCTCGATCTGCACCAGAGCGGGCGCCGTGTCGACGATGTCGGGATGGATGGCCGCCGCCATCGCCAGCGAGTCGTAGAGGTGCAGGTCGTCGTCTCCCGACAACCGGCCGCGGGCTTCGATCCACGACGCCGCCGCATCGGCGACGAATTCGGCCAGGTCACCGCGCCCCCGGAGGCCAGCCACGTGGGAGAGGTCGAAGTGCGTCCGGTGACACACGTCGAGACCGACCATGGTGATGGTGGCGCCGGACCGGAACACGACGTCGGCCGCCTCGGGATCCATCCAGATGTTGAACTCGGCGGCCGGCGTGATGTTGCCCGCCGCGGCGACGGTCCCGCCCATGATGACCAGCCTCGTCATGGCGGTCGCCACCGACGGATCCAGCCGGATCGCTCGGGCCACGTTGGTGAGGGGTCCGATCGCCACCACGGTGATCTCCCCCGGGGCCGCCAGCACCGTGTTCCGGATCAGTTCAGCGGCGCCGCCATCGTCGTCGGGGAGCGGCACCGGCGGCACGTCGTCCTGCTCCAGCCCCTCCCGCATCCGCAACCCGGCGTTCTGCGGGATCCGATCGGGGTTCAGCGGAGCGACGGCGCCGGATCGGACCGGAACGTCGGTGCGATCCGCCAGGGCGAGCAGGCGCTGGAGGTTCGACCAGGAATGGCTGGTCGGCACGTTGCCCGCCACCACCGTGATCGCCTCGACGGTGACCTCCGGCGAGCCGAGCGCCAACAGGATCGCCAATCCATCCTCGGGGTCGGCGCCCTTCGACCCCATCCCGGGATCGGTGTCGATGATCAGCCGCATGCCATCCCCCTCCAACTCCTCCGTCCATCGGAATCTGCGCCTCGCTGTGTCGACTCAGTCCCCATGGCGGGCCACCGATTCCGTGAGTGCGGTGAGGCCGGTGTCGTACCGGTCGATCACCCGCGGCCACGACCAGCGCGCCATCTCGTCGCGCAGGCCGGCGACACGGGCCCGAGCACCGTCGAGATCGGTCAACACGGCGGCCAGCGCGTCCTGCGCCCGGCCGGGCTCGTAGAGCACGGTCTCGTGCCAGCGGTCGGGGAGCAACTCCGGATGGGAGAGTGCGTCGGGCAACACGGGCACGCAGCCGGCCGCGATCGCCTCGACCACCGAGATGCCGAAGAACTCGTGGCGGGCGCAGCTGAGGAACACATCCGAGCGGAGCAGGAGCGCCCGGTAGGCGTCGGCATCGAGGTACCGGTCCGTCTCGATCCGATCGTCGAGGCGAGCCAGCAGCGCCGTCGCGTCAGCGTCGCGCTCCCGGGGCCGTTCGCCGGCCAGCGCCAGTCGGAAGGCCAGCCCGGCGTCGGCCAGGCGGGCCATGATGCGCAACCATCCCAGCGGGTCCTTGTCGTGCTCCCAGCGTTGGTTCCACACCACCAACGGTCCCTCGTCGGCCGACGCCCCCGGGGTCCGCCGGACTCCCAGCAGGCCGGCCAGCTCGACGCCGACCGGAACCACCGCGCTCTTCGCGTCGACCTGGGCGACCAGATCGGCATGGGACAGGTCGGGAGCAGCCCGGAGGAACGTCGGCAATGCCTCGAGGACGGTGGAGCGATGGAACGCCGAGTTCCACCACACCGCGTCGGCCGCCAGGAGCGTCTGCCAGTTGGCCATCGCCGCATCGGTGTCCGGCCCCCGCCCGTCGGTCGTCGGGTACCGCAGCTGACTCTCGTGTACGTACGCCACCACCGGCACGTCGCCGAGCTCCCGACGGGCCAGCCCCAGCAGTGCAGCGCCGTGGACCAGCGACGAGATCACCACGACGCCCGGCCGACCGTGAGCGTCGACATCGGCCCGGATCTGCTCGGCCAGGGTGACCGCCCCGCCCCGCAGCCGCCACCGCCAGAACCGGTCCGGATGGGTCACCAGCCGCACCCGATGGCGGCTGTGCCGGACCAGACCGTCGGCCCAGGCCCGATGGGATCCCCCGTACCAGGGCTCGACGACGACGACCTCGAGCGGCCCGGCGGACGGCCCGCTCCGACTCACTCGTACACTCGCGGCACCCGAGCGGAGACGGCACAGAGCACTTCGTAGCCGATGGTGTCGAGACGTTCGGCCGTCTCCTCGGCGGTGATGGACTCGTCGCCCTGCGACCCGAGGAGGACCACCTCGTCTCCGGCTGCGACCTCGTCGGTGCGGCAGTCGACGATCAGCTGGTCCATCGTCACCCGCCCGATGATCGGGTACCGCTTCCCCCGGATGAGCACCTCGCCGCCGCGGGCCGAGAGGTCGCGACGGACCCCGTCGGCGTACCCGATGGGCACCGTCGCCAGCGTGCAGTCGGCCTCGGTTCGCTGGAAGTGCCCGTACGACACACCCTCCCCAGGGCCGCAGCGTTGGACGTGTGACACCTCGGACACCAGTCGCATGGCCGGAACCAGATCGATCCGGCCGGCCAACGGGGCCGAGGGTGCCACGCCGTAGAGCGCGATGCCCGACCGCACCATGCCGTAGTGGCTCCGCTCATGGGCGATCACGCCCGCCGAGTTGGCGGCGTGCACCAGGGGCGGCCGGTGACCCGCCGCCTCGAGCTGGGCCAGGACGGCGTCGAACCGATCCAGCTGCTCGTCGGTGAAGGCCGGATCGTCCTCGTCGGCTCGCGCGCAGTGGGTCCACACCCCTTCCAGATCGACCGACTCGCTCTTCGCGATGTGGTCGGCGATCATCACCGCGTCGTCGGGTCGGCAGCCCACGCGGTGCATCCCGGTGTCCACCTTCAGATGCAGGGCCAGCACCCGGTTCCGGGCCGCGGCAGCGCGGGCCAGCCGGTCGACGCACTCGAGCGAGTAGACCGTCGAGGTGATCCGCTCCTCGGCGATCGTCGGCTCGCTCCCCGACGGCGGTTCGGACAACACGAGGATCCGGGGAGCGTCGACCCCCGCCTGGCGCAGCGAGATGGCCTCCTCCACGGTGGCGACGGCCAACCACTTCACCCCCGCCTGCTCCAGGGCGCGGCTCACCGCGATGGCGCCGTGGCCGTAGGCGTTCGCCTTGACGACCGCGCAGAGGATCGCGTCACCCGCGGCGTCGGCCATGGCTCGGGCGTTGTGGGCGATGGCGTCGAGATCAACCTCGGCTCGCGTCACCCGATACAAGGTCATCGCCACACCGTCATGTCAGTCGCGACAGGGTGCCCGCCACCAAGTCGGGAAGATCACCGGCGACGAGTCCGATCCTGGGTCCCCCCTTGGCGGCCAGGCCGTGGACGTGCGCCGCTGCGGACGCCGCTTCGAGCGGCGGGGTCCCGCGGGCCAGGAGGGCTCCGATGATGCCGGCCAGGACGTCACCGCTGCCCGCCGTGGCCAACCGCTGATCGCCGGCGGTCGCCGCCAGGATACGACCGGTCGGGTCGGCCACGAGGGTGACCGGACCCTTCAGCAGGACGATCGCCGCAGTGGCCGCCGCCAGCTCGCGGGCCGCCGAGAACCGGTCCCGCTCCGGAGCGGCTCCGGTGAGGGTCCGGAACTCGCCGTCGTGCGGGGTCAGGATCGTGGGACCGGGTCGGGCCCGGATCACGTCGATCGATGCCGAGGTGAGGCCGTCGCCGTCGAGCACCACCGGGCACGCCAGGGCCGCCAGGGCCGCATCGACCTCACCGCCCTGCTCGGGACCCAGCCCCGGGCCGATGACGGCCGCAGCGACCTTGTCCGCGTCCAGCCCGGCGCCCCATCCCTGGGCGGCGAGGGCAACCTGCACGGCCTCGGTGGGGGCCCGATCGTGGCCCGCTCCTCCCGGCGTGCTCAGCCGGACGTAGCCGGCACCCGACCGAAGGGCAGCCCGAGCCGCCAGATGGGCGGCGCCGGTCATCCCCGGTGAGCCGGCGATGACCCAGACGGCCGACTGCCACTTGTGGGCGCCGGGCGGGCGCGTCGGGACCCAGGCCCGGACGTCGGCGGACTCGACCCGGTGGGCGGCGACCGGGTCGACGTCGAGCCCGATGTCGGCCACCTCGACCCGGCCGGCCGCGGCACGCCCCGGCTCCAGGAGCAGCCCCGGCTTGAGGGCCTGGAATGTGACGGTGCGCTGCGCCCGCACGGCCCGACCCAGCTCGGCCCCGGTGAGCCCGTCGATGCCCGAGGGGATGTCCGCGGCCAGGACGGGGACCCCTGCCGGGTCGGGAGCCGCATAGTCGCGATTGAGACTGGTGCCGAACGCCGCGTCGATCACCAGATCGGCCGGGGGGAGCGACGTCGGCGCCGCGAGTGCGTCGATCTCGACCACCCGCACGCCTGCCGCTCGGAGGCGGCGGGCGGCGGCGCGCCCGTCAGCACCGTTGTTGCCCGGTCCGGCGACGACGACGACGCGCCGCCCGTAGGTTCCACCCAACATGTCGATGGCAGCTCGGGCCAGCGCTCCACCCGCCCGATCGACGAGCTCCTCGACCGGCTCGGGTGCAGCCTCGTCGACCCGCCGCATCTCCTCGGGCGTGGTGATGGGGATCACCGGGGCACCGGCCCCCGGCCCACCCCGTCGGGTGGGTGGGTCACGAGCGCCACTGGTCGGCCAGGACGTAGACCGGATCGGCCAGCAGATCGATCACCGGCAGGGTCCCCAGCAAGTCCTCGCGGAAGATGGGCTCGGTCTCGGTGACGGCGTCCTCCAGGGCGCTGTACCTGCCGCGGTAGCCCTCGAGCACGCTGCGCATGGTGTCGACCGGCAGCCGCTCGATGAAGTTGACGTGCAGGAGCGTGATGCCGACCGGCTCGGTGTCCTTCACCTCGGGCACGATGATCACGGTGCGACCGTCACTGCGCCCCTTGGCCACCATCACCTCGCGTTCGGTCGCCGCCCGGTGCTTGGTCCCTCGGAGCACCGACTGGGCATCGGCCCGCGACGGCAGGCCGACCGAGAGACCGCCTCGATCCACCACCACGACGGTGGCCTCGTCGCCGACCTCACCCTCGATGCGATACCGGGTGAACCCGGTGACGGTCTCGACCGCCGGGTCCAGCGATGCCAGGGTCCGCAACGTGCGGTAGCTGAACCGATCCCGGCCCGCACCGGCGTCGAGCACCCCGGCCACCAACGGCACGGTGAGCAGTCCCTCGTCCGAGCGCGAGATCCCCACCGTGACCGTCTTGGCCTGGTGCTTGATCGCGTCGACCGGGCGGGTGAGCTCCTCGATCCCCAGGGTGAGCGCCGCGGTCAGGTCCTCGATGACGGCACTGGGTGTTCCGAGCTTGCCCCGCTCGAGCTGATAGGTGTCCAACGGGCTGATGCGCAGCGTGTACCGGAGCGCTGCGGTGATGCCCTGCGCCGTCGATGCCTCGAGATGACCGTTGTACTGACCCGCGCGGAGGCCGTCGAAGAACCGACCGGCCGGCTCGGGCAGGAGGTCCTCGAGCCGAAGCATGACCGCGGCGGCGTCGGTGACGCCCGCCCCGACCAGGCCCTCGATCGCGGACCGGCACTCACGCAGTGGCCGCGCCTGCTCGTCGATCGCCAGGGCCGCCTCGTAGCCGAAGAGGTGACCGGCCACGGTGGCCAGGACGAACCCCAGGGCCGGATGCGTCTGCGGCACGGTGATGACGGCCAGGGCGGACGAGAACCGATCGGCCCCCTCGTCGGCCACGACGATGGGAGCGGCCTTGTGGGCCCGGAAGATGGCCACTTCCTTGGCGACGTCATCCGCGGTGGAGCCTGTGACCCCTGCTGCGCACACCAGGATGAGCGGCTCGGACGACAGATCGATGTGCTTCTTGTCCTCGGTCGCGTCGCAGGCGATGGCCTTGTAGCAGAGCTCGGAGAGCTTGATCCTGATCTCGTTGGCCGCCACCAGATTGGGGCCGTTGCCCACGATGGCCCAGTAGCGCCGGCTGGGCGCGAACTGGCGGGCCGCATCGGCGATCTCGGCCCGTCGACCCAGGGTCGCCTCCATCGCAGCCGGCATCTGCGCCAGGGCGTCGAGCAGCGCGCGACGCTCGTCGCTGGCGTCCACCCCCACCTCGGTGGCGAGGGCGTCGGCCAGGATGAACCCCGCCGCCACCTGCGAGTAGAAGGCCTTGGTGGAAGCGACGCTCATCTCGACGTCTCGCCCGTCGGCGGTGTAGAGCACTCCGTCGGCCTTGTCGACCAGGTCACTGCCCCGACGATTGACGATGGCCACGACCCGAGCCCCGCGAGCGCGGACCAGATCGACGGTGCGGTTGGTGTCGGTGGTGGTTCCGGACTGGCTGATGGCGACCACGAGCACGCTGCTCATGTCGGCCTCCATCTGGAAGCCCGACAGTTCGGTGGCCGGCAGGGCGCGCACCGCGATGTCCCGGTCACCCAACAGCTCGCTGATCGCCGCCGCGGCGGCGCGCCCGGCGATGGCCGCCGTGCCCTGGCCGATGACGAGGATCTCGTCGATCGCACCGGCCGCGAGGTCGGCGCGCACCGCCGGCGGAAGGGTCTCGTCGCCGACCACGGCACGCAGATGGCCCTGCTCGTCCGGGATCAACCGCCCGCGCAGGGTCTTGCGGAACGACACAGGGGACTCGGTGATCTCCTTGAGCAGGAAGTGCGGGTAGTCGCCCCGGTCGATGTCCCGGGTGGTGATCTCGGCGTGCGACAACTCGTCCTCGGAGACCGGCAGCTCCGACCCGTCGTAACTCCGACGGCGGATCCCCTCGATCGTGCCGGCCCGCTGGGCCTCGAGCTCGACGATCTGACCGCGGGACCCTGCGGGGTCGTCCGGGTTGGACGGTGTCTCACCGTCCATCCGGAGGTATCGATCGGTCAGCTCGACCAGCCCATAGGGTTCGCTGGCCACGACGAACGCGTCGTCACACACCCCGACGTACAGCGCCTGACCACTCCCCCGCAGCGCGAGGAGCAGGCGACCGGGATCCGCCATGGCGTGGGCGCCGATGGCCACCGACCCTTCGAGATCCCGCACCGTCGTCCGGAACGCCTCCTCCAGTGAGTGCCCCGCGGCCAGCGCCCGGCTGGTGAGCGTGGGGATCACCTTGGTGTCGGTCGTGATCTCGGGGAGGATCTCCAGCTCGTCGCGGGCGGCGAGGTCGGCGAAGTTGTCCACGTCGCCGTTGAGGACCGCGGCCACGTACGGAGCGTCGAGACGGCGGGGTTCATCACTGTTGAGCGGGTGGGCGTTGGGTTGGGAGATGATCCCGACGCTGGCCCACCGCGTGTGGCCCAGCACGACCGCCTGGGCGTCGGGTGAGGCCACCGCTCGACGCAGCAGTTCGTCGTCGGCGATGGCCCGCCGCAGGTCCGCCGTGTTGTCCCCCAGCTCGCCGATCTCGGCCGCGGCCTTGTAGACGAACGCGACCGCGCCGTCGAGCACGCGCACCGAACCGGTGCGATACAGGGGATCGACCGCCCGCTCGCCGAGCATCGCCTGCACCCCGGGATTCGCGAAGTCGAGGCCGTGGCCGGTGACCAGGACCTGCAGGCCCGCCGAATCCCGACCCCGGACCTCGAGCCGATCGATGGCCGACAACGCCTCCTGGATCGACGTCGCGGCGGCCAGGGCCGACACCGGTGCCGACGCCCCGGCCAGGAGTGCCACCTGCCGGGCGGTGCGCAACCGGTCCTTGGCGATGGCCCAACACGCGTCCTTGGCCACCACCAGGGCCGCGTTGCGGCGCTCGAGCACGACGCCGTCGACGACCTCGCGCTCGATGCGCTCCTCGGCCGCGGTCAGCTTGGCGGACGCAGCATCCAGCGTGGCCCCGATCGCGTCGGCGACGACGGGATCGGCGACCAGCGCGGCGACGCCGGCCACCCCGCGGAGGGAGCGGTCGACGCCCTGCATGGCCGATGCCAGCGACCGCAGCCCCTCGTCGAGCTGCTCCGAGGAGGGATCGAACGCATCGACCGCGTCGGTGACCGTCGACGAGAGCTGGGCTGCGGACGGGATCGGTCCGATGCCCGGCTTCCTGACGACCGCGATGATCCCGCACATGGGCGACTCCAGAATCCGGGGGGTGACACGACGGATCCGAACCGCCGTAGCTGTGACCTCGAGTCTACGACCCCGAGGTGGCGGTGGCCCGTTCCACGGCGGCGACGAGGCGCCCGACCGCGTCCTCTGCGGCACCGGGGGCGATCGCCTCGACCATGACGCGAACGAGCGGCTCGGTACCGCTGGGCCGGACCAGGACCCGCCCGTCCTCGCCCAGCTCGGCCTCGACCGCGGCGATGTCGGCGGCGACGGCCGCCACGACGTCGACGCTGCGGTCCTGCACCCTCACGTTGTGCAGCAGCTGCGGCACGGTCGTCATGGCGTCCGCCGCCAGGTCGGCCAGCGGGCGGCCCGACCGCTGCACCAGGTCGAGCAGATGCAGGCCGGTGAGCAGCCCGTCGCCGGTGCGGCTGATGTCGGTGAGGATCACGTGGCCGGATTGCTCGCCGCCGAGGGTCCACGACCCCCGCTCGAGTGCCTCGAGCACGTACCGGTCTCCCACCTGCGTCTGCTCGACGTTGATCCCGGCGGCCGCCATGGCTCGATGGAAACCGAGGTTGGTCATCACCGTGACCACGACCGTGTCACCGGCCAACGCGCCGCGTCGATGACGGTCCAGCGCCAGCAGCGCCATCATGTGGTCGCCGTCGACGACCCGACCCCGATGGTCCACGGCGACCACCCGGTCGGCGTCACCGTCGAACGCCAAGCCCACGTCGGCGCCGAATCGAACCACTGCGGCGCCGCAGGTCTCGGGATTGGTCGACCCCACGCCGTCGTTGATGTTGACCCCGTCGGGCTCGTCGCCCACCGCGTGCACCTCGGCCCCCAACGACCGCAGCACGTCAGGCGCCACATGAGCGTTGCAGCCGTTGGACCCGTCGAGCACCACGGTGAGCCCGTCGAGGCGTCGCCCCTCGAGACTGGCCACCAGTCCGTCGGTCCAGGAGTCGAGCCCGATGCCGGCGGTGCGGATCGTTCCCAGTTCCTGTCCGGTGGGGCCACTGGGATCTCCGGGATCGAGCTCGGCCAGCGCGACGAGCAGGCTCGCCTCGGTGTCGTCGGTCAGCTTGCGACCGCCGGCCGCGAAGAGCTTGATGCCGTTGTCGGCGAACGGATTGTGCGACGCCGAGATCATCGCCCCCGGCACACCGAGCTCGGTGCAGAGCCACGCCAGCGCGGGCGTCGGGGCGATCCCCAACAGCTCGACGTGAGCCCCCTCGCTGGCGAGGCCGGCGGCCAGAGCCGACTCCAGCATGGGCCCGCTGTGCCGCGTGTCGCGAGCGATCAGCCAGCGCTCATGACCGAGCGTGCGCGCCGCGGCCCGGCCGATTCCCAACGCGTGCTCGGCGGTGAGATCACGATTGGCCAGGCCCCGGACCCCGTCGGTTCCGAAGGCGACGTCCACGCCGACCTACCGCTTCGAGTACTGAGGCGCCTTTCGGGCCTTCTTGAGGCCGTACTTCTTGGATTCCTTCTTCCGAGGGTCTCGGGTGAGGAATCCGGCCTTCTTGACCGAGTCGCGGAGCTCGGGGTCGATGTCGCAGAGCGCTCGGGCGATGCCCAGGCGCAGCGCACCGGCCTGACCCGAACGGCCGCCACCGTGCATGGTGACGTCGATGTCGTAGGTCTCGCTGAGCTCGGTCAGCCGCAACGGCTCGGTCAGGACCATCCGATCGGCGTCGGACGGGAAGTACTCGTCGACCGCCCGACCGTTGACGGTGATCTTGCCGGTACCGGAGGAGAGCCGGACCCGGGCGACCGCTCGCTTGCGTCGGCCGGTGGCCCTGGTGATCTCGGTGGACATGAAGCGCTTCTTCTTTCGATCAGTCGCGAGCGCGAGCGTGTTCGAACACGAGGGGTTCGGGCTTCTGCGCGTGATGAGGGTGAGTGGGACCGGCGTACACCTTGAGCTTGGTCGCCATCTGGCGACCCAACCGGGTCTTGGGAAGCATGCCCGTGATGCTCTTCCTGACCGCTTCGGCCGGTTGATCGGCGAGTCGGGCGGCGTAGGTGGTGGAACGGATGCCGCCGGGGAAACCGGAGTGGCGGTACACCTGCTTGCGCTCGGCCTTGCCCGAGGTCAGGACCACCTTGTCGGCGTTGACGACCACGACGTGATCACCGCAATCGAGGTGCGGGCTGAACGTCGGCTTGTGCTTGCCCCGCAGGAGACGAGCCACCTCGGTGGCCAGGCGACCGAGCACCATGCCGTCGGCGTCGACGACATGCCACTGCCGCTCGATCTCTGATTTCTTGGGTGAATACGTCGGCACGCGGAGTCCTCGCACGGGGGGGGTTCGACGGAGATGCCAGGGCGCGACCCGTCACCAAGGCAGGGGGTCACGATAGGGCCGACGGCGGGAGGGCCGCAACATCGGGGGCCGAAGCCGGTCCGGCGTCGTCGTTCGCGGCGTCATCGCCGAAGTGGACCCGCCACAGGCACAACCCGTGAGGTGGCGCGATCTGGGCCGCGGCCTGACGATCACGAGCCGCCAGCGCCCCGGTCACGTCGGCCGCGGTACGGCGACCGCGACCCACGTCGACCAGCATGCCCACCACGCTCCGGACCATCTGATGACAGAACGAGCTGGCCTCGATCTCGAAGCGGAGTCGCCCCTCGCCCGGCTCGGCCCATTCGGCCCGGATCAAGCGTCGCACGAGGGTGGCATCGGTCCGCTGACCGGTGGTGGGATCGGTCACCTCACGCCGTCGACAGAACGACGAGAAGTCGTGTTCGCCGATGAGGGGATCGCTCGCCGCCCGCATCGACCGCAGCTCGAGCGGCTCGGCGACGTGCCACGACGTGGCGTGGAGGAACGGATCCGGCGTCGACCGGTTGAGGATCGTGTAGCGGTAGACACGGGAGCTCGCCGAGAAGCGGGCGTCGAATCCCTCGGGCGCCTCGTCCGCCTCGCGGACGACGATCGACGGGGCACAGAGACCGTTGATCGACTGCTGCAAGCGGACCGGATCGACCGGCGCATCCACCTCGAAGGTGACGACCTGACCCCATGCGTGCACGCCGGCGTCGGTGCGCCCCGCGCAGGTGAGCGCGACCTCGCACCCGACGACGCGTTCGATGGCGACCGCCAGGTCACCCCCGACGGTCCGCACACCCCGGTTGGGGGCGAACCCGCGGAAGGGCGCGCCGTCATAGGCCACCAGGAGCCGGATCCGGCTCACCGGCCGACGACCGAGTGGTTCAGGGGCTTCTCGGGAAGGCGCTGCGCTCGCGGGGCGAACCTCGGGAGCTCAGCGAACTCGAGCTTCGCTCCGTCAGCATCCGCTGAACGCCTCAGACCAGTTCGAGGCGCGCCATGGGCGCCTTGTCACCGGGACGGGGACCGAGCTTCAGGATCCTGGTGTAGCCCCCGGATCGGTCCTCGTAGCGCGGCCCGACGTCGTCGAAGAGCTTCGCCGTCATCTCGGGATCTCGGAGGTAGGCCAGGACCTGGCGGTGATTGTGCAGGCCGCCCTTCTTGGCCTTGGTGATCAGCTTCTCGGCGACCGGTCGCACGGCCTTGGCCTTGGCTTCGGTGGTGACGATGGCTTCGGCGGCCACCAGCGACGCGACCAGGTTGGCCATCATCGCCTTGTGGTGCGCCGAGCTGCCACCGAACCGCTTGCCCTTGCGGGGACGTGCCGGCATGAATCAGTCCTTGTTGCGGAGCGTGAGACCACGCTCGTCGAGCTTCTGGATGACCTCGTCGAGCGACTTCTGGCCGAAGTTGGTGATGGCCAGCAGGTCGTCCTCGGATCGGGAGAGCAGCTCGCCGACGAAGTTGACCTGCGCCCGCTTGAGGCAGTTGCGAGGGCGTTCGGACAGGTCGAGGTCCTCGATGGGAAGGTCCAGGTCGGGCGAGCCGGACACGGCGGGACCGGCCTCGGAGAGCTCGAGGCCCTGCGGCTCGTCGCTCATCTCCTCGACCAGCTGGACCAGGGTCCGCAGCGTGGAGCCGGCCGACGCCAGCGCCTCGCGGGGCGAGATGGAGCCGTCGGTCTCGATGGCGAGGATCAGCCGGTCGAAGTCTGAGGACTGCTCGACGCGAGTGGGCTCGACCTCGAAGGTGACCCGCCGCACCGGCGAGAAGATGGAGTCGATGGGAATGACCCCGATGGTGGCCGAGGTCTTGTTGCCCTCGGCCGGCATGTAGCCCCGGCCCTTGGTGACCGTGAGGTCGATGGCCAGCCGGCCCTTGCTGTTGAGGTTGGCGAGGTGGAGGTCGCCGTTGAGCACATCGACCTCGGGGTTGGTCGTGATGTCGGCGGCCGTCACGTCCTTGGCACCACGCACGTCCAGCCGCAGAACGACCGGCTCCTCGCTGTGGGAGACCAACACCAGATCCTTCAGGTTGAGGATGATGTCGGTGACGTCCTCGGCGCAGCCGGGGATGGTGTCGAACTCGTGGAGCGCTTCGTCGAAGCGCACCTGCGAGACCGCTGCGCCCGGGATGGACGACAGCAGCGTGCGACGCAGCGAGTTGCCGAGCGTGTGCCCGAACCCGGGTTCGAGCGGGCCGATGGCGAATCGCTGCTGATTGTTCTCTTCGTTGTCGATGGCCTCGACGGTGGGGCGCTGGATCACCAACATGTTGTGACGTACCTCGATGGCGAGAGTCTGGATGGCGGGCTGGACTGGGAGGGGGCGGGGTTCACTTGCTGTAGAGCTCGACGATCAGCTGCTCGCGGACCGGCACGTCGATGTGCTCACGGAGCGGCTCGGATTTGACGGTCACCTGCTGGCCGGCATCGCCGGCCTCGAGCCATGCGGGCAGGCTGCGATCGAGCACGTCGATGTTCTGACGGATCACGATCAGATTGCGGGCCTTGTCGCTGAGCGAGATCACGTCATCGACCCGGCACCGGTAGCTGCAGATGTTGACCCGGCGACCGTTCACGTTGACGTGGCGGTGCGTGACCAGCTGGCGGGCCTGGGGCCGGGTGGCGCCCCAGCCGCAGCGGTAGAGGATGTTGTCGAGACGGAGCTCGAGGAAGCGCAGCATGTTCTCACCGGTGATGCCGTCCTTGCGACTGGCTTCGTCGTAGAGATTGCGGAACTGCTTCTCGGTCAGCCCGTAGGTGAACCGGGCCTTCTGCTTCTCCTGGAGCTGCAGGAGGAACTCGGACTCGTTGCGACGGCGGCGGCTGCGGCCGTGCTCCCCCGGCGGGTACGGGCGCTTGTCCAGCGCACGGGCCTCGCCGACGGTGCCGAAGATGTTGGTGCCGAGTCGGCGGGAGATGCGGGCCTTGGGGCCGGTGTATCGGGACACGTCACATCCTCCGACGCTTGGGAGGGCGGCAACCGTTGTGCGGGACCGGAGTGACGTCCTTGATACCCGTCACCTCGATGCCGGCGTTCTGGATCGAGCGGATCGCGGTCTCGCGGCCCGAGCCGGGGCCCTTCACCACGACATCGACCTTCCGCACACCGTGCTCCATGGCTCGACGAGCGGCCTGCTCGGCCGCCATCTGCGCCGCATACGGCGTGGACTTGCGGGATCCCTTGAAACCGACGTTGCCGGCAGAGGCCCAGGCGATGGTGCCACCGTCCTGATCGGTGATGGTGACGATCGTGTTGTTGAACGAACTCTTGATGTGCGCCACACCATGGGTGATGTTCTTGCGCTCGCGCCGTTTGGGGCGACGGCCACCAGCTGCTGGCTTGGCCATTACTTGATCACCTTCTTCTTCCCGGCGACCGTCTTCTTCGGTCCCTTGCGTGTCCGGGCATTGGTATGGGTGCGCTGGCCGCGGACCGGAAGGCCGCGACGGTGGCGGAGACCCTGGTACGACCCGATCTCCATCTTGCGCTTGATGTCCTGGCTGACCTCACGACGAAGGTCACCCTCGACCTTGAGGTTGCTGTCGATGAACGTTCGGAGGGTGCCGACCTCGGAGTCGGTCAGGTCGCGGACGCGTGTGGTCGGATTGACCTCGGTGGCGTCGCAGATCTGTCTGGCCACCGACGGGCCGATGCCAAAGATGTAGGTCAGCGACGTGGCGACCTGTTTCTCGCGGGGAATGTCTACCCCGGCAATACGAGCCATGGCTCCATCACCCCTGTCGTTGCTTGTGGCGCGGGTTGGAACAGATGACGCGGATCGTGCCGTTGCGGCGGATCACACGACACTTGTCGCACATCTTCTTCACGCTGGGTCGAACTTTCATCGGGCGGCTTTCATGGGAGGTGCACGTCCCCGCGGCGCGTGGCCGGCGGGTTACTTGTAGCGATAGGTGATACGACCCCGGCTGAGGTCGTACGGGGTGAGTTCCACCTGGACCTTGTCGCCGGGAAGGATGCGGATGTAGTGCATCCGCATCTTGCCGGAGATATGGGCCAGAACCTCGTGGCCGTTCTCGAGCTCGACACGAAACATGGCGTTGGGCAGCGGCTCGGTGACCGTGCCCTCGAACACGATCGCGTCTTCCTTCGGTTGCGGCAGGGGTGGACCTCCATACTCAACTGCGGGTGCGTCTGCAGCCACAGGCCTCGGGGGGTGCAAGCGCGAAGCAGGTCGCGCCCGGCCAGAGGCAAGGAGACACCCTAGCGCAGGCGACTCACCGCTCCAACTCGGCCTTCAGGCACCGAGCGAGGCCTTCAATCGCTCGAAGATCTCGTCGATCTCACCTTCGCCGTCGACGACGATCAGCTCGCCCCGCCGGTCGAACAGCTCCATGACCGGAACGGTGTCGGCCTCGTACGCCGCCAGCCGGGTGTCGATCGCCTCGGGGGTGTCGTCGTCGCGGTTGCGCTCGATCATGCGCTGACGCACGACCGGCACCGGCACGTCGAGGTTGACGACCACGTCGACCGAGCCGTCGAGGATCTCGAGGAGTGCCTCGGCCTGCGGCAGCGTGCGGGGGAAGCCGTCGAGCAGGAACCCCTGCTGCGCGTCCTCCTTGGCCAATCGTTCCGCCACCACGTCGGCCATGACGTCGTCGGGGACCAGATGGCCACCCTTGAGGTAGGTCTCCGCGGTCTTGCCGACCTCGGTGCGGTCCTCGACCGCGGCCCGCAACATGTCACCCGTGGAGATGTGGGGAATACCGAGGTGCGCGGAGAGTCGCTGGCACTGGGTGCCCTTGCCTGCTCCCTGGCGTCCGAAAACGATCAACCGCATGAGTTACTTCAGGAATCCCTCGTAGTTGCGCATCATCAACTGACTGTCGATCTGCTTCATGGTTTCGAGTGCGACGCCGACGGCGATCAGAATCGAGGTTCCGCCGAAAGCGAACGCCTGGAGGTTCTGCGACTGCGACGCGTTGAGGACCACATTAAGGAAGATGGCCGGCACCAAGGCAACACCGGCGATGAACAACGCTCCGGGGAGCGTGATCCGGGACAGCACCTTGGCCAGGTAGCGCTCGGTCTGCGGGCCGGGCCGGATGCCGGGGATGAAGCCACCCTGCTTGCGGATGTTGTCGGCCTGCTGGACGGGGTCGAAGGTGATCGCCGTGTAGAAGTACGCGAACCCCACGATGAGCAGGCCGAAGACCGCGAGGTACACGACGCTCGTGGGCGAGGCCAGATTGTCGTTGATCCACTCCTGCACCGAGGCACCCCATCCCTCGCCCGGCAGGACCTGGGCCACCAGCAGCGGCAGGTACAACACCGAGCTGGCGAAGATGATGGGGATCACGCCGGACTGGTTGACCTTGAGCGGGATGTACGTGGACTGCCCGCCGTACATCTTGCGCCCCACCACCCGCTTCGCGAACTGGACCGGGATACGCCGCTGCCCCAATTCGATGAACACGATGGCGAAGACCAGTCCCACCAGGAGGGCCAGCAGGATGGCGACCGCCCCCCAGCCGCGCTCGGCCTTCACCAGCCCGCCCTGCGAGGGGAACGAGGCGACCACCGAGGCGAAGATGATCAGCGACATTCCGTTCCCGATGCCCCGTTGGGTGATCAGCTCGCCGAACCACATCAGCAGCGCCGTGCCGGCCACCATCGTGAGCACGGCGAGGAGCACCCGGCCCACCGCCGTGTCGTTGAACACCACGATGTCGACGCCTTGGGTGAGGCCGCCCCCACCGCTGCCGGTGGAGAAGAGGAACACCAGCCCGGTCGACTGGAGCGTGGCGATGGCGATGGTGAGATAGCGGGTCCACTGCGTGATCTTCCGCTGACCGACGGCACCCTGCTTCTGCCACTCCTCGAGGCGGGGGATGACCACGGCGAGGATCTGCATGATGATCGACGACGTGATGTAGGGCATGATCCCCAACGCGAAGATGGCGAAGTTGGTGAGCGCACCGCCGCTGAACAGCTGGAGGAATCCGAGGATGCCGCCCTCTTCCTCGGCGGTTTCACGCAGGCTCTGCACCGCGTCGAGGTCGATGCCCGGCACGGGAATGAACGACCCGAACCGGTAGATGGCGATCATCAGCAGGGTGAACAGGATCTTGTTCCGCAGGTCCGCGACCCGGAACATGTTCATCAAGCTCGAGAGCACGGAATCCTCCTGATGCCACGCCGACCGAAGTCACCACCCTAGGGGGCGTCGCGGGGCACGCGACGACGCGGGTCAGCGGTTGGTGTGTTGGTTGCCCTGTGCCGGAGGCCGGCCGGTCTTGAAGGGGAGGGGAAGGATCTCGACGGTTCCGCCCGCCGCCGTGATGGCCGCCTCGGCGGATTTGGAGAACGCATGGGCCTGCACGGTGACGGCGCGGTCGATGGTTCCCCGACCCAGCACCTTGACGAAGGCGCCCTTGCGGAGCAGTCCCTTCGCCCTCAGCGCCTCGGGATCGACGGCGTCGAGACCGGTCTCGTCGAGGGTGTCCAGATTGATGGCCTGGTACTCGACCCGGAAGGGGTTGGTGAAGCCCTTGAGCTTCGGGACCCGCATGTGCAGCGGGTTCTGCCCACCCTCGAATCCGACGGGGATGGTGCCGCGGGCCTTCTGGCCCTTCATGCCGCGGCCGGCGGTCTTGCCGCCCTTGCCGCCGATGCCGCGTCCCACTCGTCGCCGAGCGGTGCGCGAGCCTTCGGGCGGCTTCAGATCATGAATCTTCATCAGTCGATCTCCTCGACGTGAATGAGGTGGGGGACCCGGCTGAGCATCCCGCGGATCTCGGGTCGGTCGGGAAGCGTGTTGGACTTGCCGATCCGGCCCAGTCCGAGCGCACGGAGGGTGCCGCGCTGCTTGGGCTTGGATCCGATCCCGGATCGGGTCTGTGTGACCTTCAGCTCGGTCATGCCTGGACCTCGGTGGATTCGGACGCCGCCGAGCCGCCCCGCTTCGCCCGCTCGGTCTTCTCGTAGGCCTCGAGGAGGCCCTTGGGCACGAAGCTATCGGCGGGAAGACCGCGCAGCTTGGCGATTTCGTCGGGTCGGCGGAGATCCTTGAGCCCGGCGATGGTGGCCCGAGCCACGTTGATGTAATTGGACGAGCCCAGCGACTTGCACAGCACGTCACCGATACCCGCCTCTTCGAGGATGGCTCGAGCGGCACCGCCGGCGATGACGCCGGTACCGGGCGCCGCCGGCTTGAGGAGCACGCGGCCCGCTCCGGTCTGGCCGATCACGGGATGCACGATGGTGCTGCCGGCGAGCGGAACCTCGAACAGGTTCTTCCGAGCCTCTTCGGTGCCCTTCTGAATCGCGAGGGGCACCTCCTTGGCCTTGCCGTACCCGAGGCCGACGCGGCCCGCGCCGTCGCCGATCACCACGAGCGCGGTGAACGAGAACCGGCGACCGCCCTTGACGACCTTGGCCACCCGGTTGATGTTGATGACCCGGGAATCCCGGAGCTGCGGCTCACCCGGCGCGCCTTGATCGCGACGTCCGCCTCGATCGTCGCGGCCCCCGTCACGACGACGGCTGTCACGGCCCTGGCCCCGGTTCTGTCCCTGCCCCTGGTTGGGCGTCGGTGCGTTGGACATCAGAACTCCAATCCTGCCTGACGCGCCGCGTCAGCCAGTGCGGCCACCCGACCGTGGTAGCGGCTGCCACCCCGATCGAAGACGACCTGGTCGATTCCCTTGGCCTTGGCCCGCTCGGCCACCAGCTTGCCGACGGTCTCCGCCGCAGCGATGTTGCCGGTGCCGCCGTCGCGAAGATCCGACTCGACGGTCGACGCGGCGACCAACGTCGTACCCGACCGGTCGTCGATCACCTGCGCGTGGATGTGCCGGTTGGAGCGGAACACCGCGAGGCGGGGCCGTTCCCCGGTCCCCGCGATCTTCTTGCGAACCCGCCGGTGACGGCGGGCCCGGGCCTCTTGCTTCTTGTGCGCTCGGTTGGACATGTGCGTTCTCGCCTACTTCGCGGCCTTGCCGGCCTTGCGGATGACGTGCTCCCCCGCGTAACGCACACCCTTGCCCTTGTAGGGCTCGGGCTTGCGCAGCGCGCGGATGTTGGCGGCCACTTGGCCGACCAGTTGTTTGTCGATGCCGTTGACCATCACCTGGGTGGGCTGGGGGACATCGAACTCGACCCCGTCGGGGGCCTCGACCTCGACCGAGTGGCTGAACCCGAGGGCCAGCTCGAGCTTGTTCGTGCCCTTGGCCTGGGCCCGGTAGCCGACGCCGATGATCTCGAGCTCCTTGGTGTAGCCCTCGGTGACGCCCACGATCATGTTGTGGACCAGGGAACGAGCCAACCCGTGCATCGACTTGCTGCGTCGATCGTCGTCGGGCCGTTCACACTGGAGCACGCCGTCGTCGAGTGTCGCCGTGATCGGGGCCGGGAGCTCGAGTTCGAGCGTGCCCTTCGGGCCCTTGACGGTGACGCGCGTGCCGTCGATGGAGACGTCGACGCCGCTGGGAACGGTGATGGGGGAACTGCCGATGCGGGACATGAGACTCCTACCAGACCTCGCAGAGGACTTCGCCGCCGACGCCCTTGCGACGAGCGTCGCGGTCGGACATGAGGCCCGTGCTGGTGGACAGCACGGCGACGCCGAGCCCGCCCAACACCCGCGGCACGCCGTCGGCCTTGCGGTAGACGCGCAGGCCGGGCTTGGACACCCGCCGCAGACCGGAGATGACCCGCTTGCGCTCGGGCGAGTACTTCATCGAGATGGTCATCGTCGAGCCGGGTCGGCCCTCGTTGTCCTGGACGTCGTAGCCGTGGATGTAGCCCTCGCTCTCGAGCACATCGGCCAGAGCGACCTTGAGCTTCGACGAGGGCATCGTGACGCTGTCATGCATGGCCACGTTCGCGTTGCGAATACGGGTGAGCATGTCGGCGATGGGATCGGTCATGGTCATAGTGCGAGGCCTCCCTTCACCAGCTGGCCTTGGTCAGACCGGGGATCTCCCCGGCGTGCGCCAGCTCACGCAGACAGATACGACAGAGACCGAAGCGGCGGTAGACCGAGCGCGGTCGCCCGCACCGGCGGCAGCGCGTGTACGCCCGCACCTTGAACTTCGGCTTCTTCTGCTGCTTCTCGATGAGCGCTTTCTTGGCCATGTCAGGTCTTCTCCAGCCAGTGCGGTCGGATCGTGGTCGAGTTCATGAGGCGAACCTCGTGTCGGTTCATGAGGCGAACCTCGTGGCGGGTCACGAGGCGAACGTCGTGTCGGTTCACGAGGCGAACGTCGTGTCGGTTCACGAGGCGAACGTCGTGTCGGTTCACGAGGCACCGTCCTTGCGGAACGGGAACCCCAGGGTGGTGAGCAGGGCCCGGCCGTGCTCGTCGGTGGCGGCGGTGGTCACCAGGGTGATGTCCATGCCGCGAATGGTGTCGACGGAGTCGTAGTCGATCTCGGGGAAGATCAATTGCTCGGTGACGCCGAAGGTGTAGTTGCCGTGGCCGTCGAACGACCGGGGCGAGAGGCCCCGGAAGTCGCGGACCCGGGGAAGCGCCAGGGAGATCAAGCGGTCGTAGAACTCCCACATGCGGTTGCCCCGCATGGTGCACTTGGCTCCGATGGCGTTGCCCTCACGAAGCTTGAACGTGGCCAACGACTTCTTGGCCCGCGTGATCATCGGCTTCTGGCCGCAGATGGTGGTGAGGTCGGCGACGGCGCCGTCGAGAAGCTTGGACTGGACCACGGCCCCGCCCACCCCCATGTTGACGACGATCTTGTCGAGCGTGGGGACCTCCATCACGTTGCCGAGGCCGAGCTCCCCCTGGAGCTGCGCCCGCAGCTGCTCGCGATACGACTCCTTGAGTCGTGGTGTGGTTGCCGTGGTCACGGTAGATCGACCCCCGTGCGCTTGCAGATACGGACCTTGGTGCCGTCGGGATCGTTGCGATAGCCGACCTTGGTGGGCTTGCCGTCACCGGGGCTGATCACGGCCACCGACGACGCATCGATGGGCATGTCCTTGTCGATGATGCCGCCCTGCATGGTGGCGCCGGTGGCCTTCTGATGCTTGCGCACGACGTTGATGCCGTCGACCAGCACCTTTCCGTCGGCCGGAAAGGCGCGGCTGACCACACCTTCACGACCGCGGTCCTTGCCTTGGAGGACCACCACGCGGTCGCCCTTCCTGATCTTCATCTTTGCCATGGCGCTACAACACCTCCGGTGCCAGCGACACGATGCGCATGAACTTCTTGTCGCGCAGCTCACGCCCGACCGGACCGAAGATGCGGGTCCCGCGGGGCTGGCGCTGTTCGTTGATGAGCACGGCGGCGTTCTCGTCGAAACGGATGTAACTGCCGTCGGGCCGCCGGTTCTCCTTCTTGGTTCGCACGACCACACACCGCACGACCTCGCCCTTCTTCACGGCGGCGCCGGGCATCGCGTCCTTGACGGTCGCGGTGAAGACGTCCCCGATCGAGGCGTAGCGGCGCTTCGAGCCGCCCAGCACCTTGATGCAGAGCACCTCTTTTGCGCCCGAGTTGTCGGCGACCCGGAGTCGGGTTTCCTGCTGAATCATCGTCGGTCCCTATCGAGCTCGTTCGAGAACGTCGACGACACGCCAACGCTTGCGCTTGGACAGCGGCCTGGTCTCCTGGATCCGCACCCGGTCGCCGATGTTGAGATCGTCGGTGGGGTCGTGGACGAAGAGCTTGGTGCTGCGACGGACCGTCTTGCCGTACTGGGGGTGACGGACCTGGTCGACGACCTCGACGACGGCGGTCTTGTCCATGGCATTGGACACGACCAGGCCCTCGCGGAGCTTGCGATCGTTGGACCGCTCGGCGGTCGCAGGTTCTTGGTCGGTCATGAGGTGCTCTCCTCGGCCTCGAGTGCCTCGGCCGCCGCGATCTCGCGAGCACGGAGCTCGGTGTGCAGCCGGGCGACATCACGCCGCACCTGCCCCAATCGGGCGGAGTTGTCGAGTTGTCCGGTCACGTGCTGGAACCGGAGGTTGAACAGTTCTTCCTTGGTTTCGTCGAGTCGCTCGACCAGGTCGGTGTCGCTGAGCTCGGCGACGGAACGGCTCTTGGCCATCAGAACCCCTCTTCACGCGTCACGAAGCGCGCCTTGATCGGGAGCTTCTGGATGGCCCGGTCGATCGCGGCGCGAGCCACCTCGGGGTCGGGGTAGGACAGTTCGAACATGATGCGGCCCGGCTTGACCACGGCCACCCATCGTTCGGGGTTGCCCTTGCCCGAACCCATGCGGGTCTCGGCCGGCTTCTCGGTGACCGGCTTGTCGGGGAAGACGTTGATCCAGACCTTGCCACCCCGCTTGATGTGGCGGGTCATGGCGACACGGGCCGCTTCGATCTGGCGGGCGGTGATCCACCCGGGCTCGAGCGCCTGGATTCCGAACTCGCCGAACGACACCGTGGTGCCACCCTTGGCCTTGCCGGTGCGCCGACCGCGGTGCTGTTTGCGGTGCTTGACCTTCTTGGGCATCAACATCAGTCGGCGTCTCCCGGGCGGAAGTGCGGGGTCTCGTGATGCTCGCGAGTGGCTCGCTCGATCTCTTCTTCCTGGGCGAGGAGCTTCTCGAACTCAGGATCGGCTTCCTTGACCAGCGGGGCGGGCTCGACCGGGGCCTCGGGTTCGGCCGGCGGGGCGGCCTCGGGCTCGGCCCGATCACGGCCGGCAGCCGAGGACACGACCTTGCGGGGGCCCTTGGTCTGACCCGAGGTCTCGCCGACGGCCATGGCGGCCTCGCGGCTGATCTTGTCCTCTTGCTGGGTCTTGTACGGAAGGATGTCGCCGCGGTAGATCCAGACCTTGACGCCGATGCGACCGGCGGTGGTCCGTGCTTCGCGGAAGCCGTAGTCGATGTCGGCCCGGAGCGTGTGCAGCGGCACCCGGCCTTCGCGATACCACTCGGTGCGGGCCATCTCGGAACCGCCGAGCCGACCGCCACACTGCACGCGGATCCCGAGGGCTCCGGCCTTCTGGGCGTTCTGGACGGCACGCTTCATGGCCCGGCGGAACGCGACACGTCCCGCCAGCTGATCGGCGACCCCCTGGGCGATCAGGGCGGCATCGAGCTCGGGCTGCTTGATCTCCTGGATGTTGAGCTGGACCTTGGGATTGCCGGTGATGGAGGTGAGCCCGGCCCGCAGGCGGTCGGCTTCGCTTCCCCGTCGCCCGATGACGATGCCCGGGCGGGCGGTGTGCACGTCGACCCGCAACCGGTCGCGGGTCCGTTCGACCTCGATACGGCTGATGGCCGCGTGCGGCAGCTGGTTCATCAGGAAGTCGCGGATCTTCCAGTCCTCGATGATGAAGTCGCTGTACTCCTGGCGCGTCGCGAACCAGCGCGACTTCCAGTCGGTGGTGACTCCGAGCCGGAACCCGTAGGGGTTGACTTTCTGTCCCATTACTTTTCCTCGTCCGCTGCGCTGGCGTCTGGTTCGTCGGCTGGGGCTGCTGCTTCGTCTGCGTCGGATGCGTCGACTGCTTCGTCCGTGTCGGACGCCTCACTCGCCTCGACGGCGTCATCGGTGGTCTCGACCTCGGCCGGTGCGGTCTCGACCGCCTCGGCGTCACCCGACTCGACCTCGTCGGCTTCGATCTCCTCCGCCTCGACCCCTGCGGCGGCGGCTTCCGGATCCTCGCCCCGGCTGCGCGCCACCCGTCGGGCCCGTGCCGCGGCGTCTCCGGCGCCGGAACCGGCCCGGCTGCCGGCGCGCTCACGCTGTGCCGCGAGCTCGTCGGGGTCGTACCGGGCGACGATGACGGTGATGTGCGCGGTGCGCTTGTCGATCCGGGTGGCCCGGCCCCGCGCCCGCGGCCGCCATCGCTTCAGCGTGGGACCCTCGTCGGCATAGCAGGCCGACACGAACAGCTCGTCGCCGGGGATCTCGTCGTTGTTCTCGGCGTTGGCGATCGCCGACTCGAGGCACTTGCTGACCACCTCGGTGGCGCCGCGATCGGAGAACTGGAGCAGCTCGCGGGCTTCACCGACCGACTTGTTCCGAATGAGATCGAGCACGGCTCGCGCCTTGGAGGGCGACAGCCGGGCGTACTTGACCGTGGCCCGGGTTCCGGGACGCTCGTTGGTCTTGACTCCGAACGCCATCAGCGCCGCACCTGTCGTTCTTGACCTGCGTGGAAGCGGAAGGTGCGGGTGGGGGCGAACTCGCCCAGCTTGTGACCGACCATCGACTCGGTGACGTACACCGGCACGTGCTTGCGTCCGTCGTGCACCGCGATCGTGTGTCCCACCATCTCGGGGATGATGGTCGAACGACGCGACCAGGTCTTGATGACCTTCTTCTCGCCCGACTCTCGCATCGCGTCCACCTTCTTCAGGAGGTGGTCATCGACGAACGGGCCCTTCTTCAAGCTACGAGGCATGGTTTCCTACCTCCGCGAGCCGCGGGTACGGCGGCGCCGGATGATGAGACGATCGGAGTCCTTGTTCTTCTGACGGGTACGCCCTTCGGGCTGCCCCCACGGCGACACCGGGTGACGGCCACCCGAGGTCTTGCCCTCGCCGCCACCGTGCGGGTGGTCGACCGGGTTCATGGCGACACCACGGGTCTGCGGGCGCTTGCCCTTCCAACGGTTGCGGCCGGCCTTGCCGATCTTGATCAGCTCGGCTTCGGCGTTGCCCACGGTGCCGACCGTGGCCCGTGCGTCGATGGGCACCCGACGCATCTCGGTGCTGGGCAGGCGAAGGGCGGCGTAGTCGCCCTCCTTGGCCACCAGCTGGATGGCGGTCCCGGCCGAGCGGCCCATCTTGCCGCCGCCACCGGGCCGGAGCTCGACGTTGTGCACGACCGTTCCCACGGGGATGTACCGCATGGGCAGGGCGTTGCCGGGCCGGATCTCCGAACCGTGCCCGCTGTGGAGCACGTCGCCCACCTCGACGCCGTTGGGAGCGATGATGTAGCGCTTCTCGCCGTCGTGGTAGTGGAGCAGCGCGATGCGGCAGTTGCGGTTGGGGTCGTACTCGATCGACGCCACCGAGGCCGGAACGCCGTCCTTGTCGCGCCGGAAGTCGATCACCCGGTACTGCTGCTTGTGACCGCCACCGCGGTGGCGCGACGTCTTGCGACCGTGGTTGTTGCGACCACCGGTCTTGGGCTTGGGCTTGAGCAGGGACTTCTCCGGGGACGTCTTGGTGATGTCGGAGAAGTCGGAGACCGTCTGGAAGCGACGGCCGGGACTGGTGGGCTTGCGCTTGCGAAGTGCCATGGATCAGACCTCGAACAATTCGATCGAATCGCCATCGGCCAGCGTGACCATGGCCCGCTTGGAGCTCGCCTTCCGGGACATGACGCCCGTCCGGCGGTTCCGCATGCGCTTGCCCTTGCGGTTGAGCGTGTTGACCTTCATGACCGTGACCCCGAAGATCGACTCGACCGCGTCACGGATCTGCGGCTTGGTGGCGCTGGGGTGCACCTTGAAGGTGTACACGTTGGACTCGAGCAGGCCGTACGACTTCTCGCTGACGACCGGTTCGAGGATGACATCTCGCAGATCGCTCATTCCTCTTCCTCATCGCTCGGGGAAGCCGGCTCGTCGGCCTCGTCGGCTTCGGCCGGCTCGTCCTCGACCGGGGTCTCGACGGCGGCGGGGGGCGCCGCGACCGCAGCACCCTGGACCGGCACCGTCTCCTTGCTGAACACGATCCAGTCGCAGACCAACACGTCGTAGGTGTTGAGCTCGGAGGCGTGGAGGACGTGCACGTGCTGAAGGTTCCGGAAGCTCTTGGCCGCGTTCACGTCTCCATCGGCCAGCACCAGCAGGACCCTGCCGTCGACGCCCAGCGAACCGAGCGCGGCGATGGCATCCTTGGTGCGGGGGGCCTCGAACGCCCACTCGTCGATGACGAGCACCCGGTCCTGAGCGGCACGATCCGACAGGGCCGAGCGGAGGGCGAGTCGCTTCATCTTCTTGGGGGTGCGCTGGGCGTAGCTACGGGGCTTGGGGCCCAGGGCCACACCACCACCGCGCCACTGGGGCGAACGGATCGAACCCTGGCGGGCCCGGCCGGTGCCCTTCTGGCGCCACGGTTTGGCCCCGCCACCCCGGACCTCGGCCCGGGTCTTGGTGCTCTGCGTCCCCGATCGGGCGGCGGCGAGCTGCGCGGTGACGACCTGATGCATCACCGCGGCGTTGGGCTCGATCCCGAAGATCGCGTCATCGAGATCCAACGAACCGGCGTCACCACCGGACAGGGTGCGAACGGCGACCTTCGGCATCAGGACCCCTTCTCGGCGTCGCGGATGAGGACCATGCCACCCTTGGGTCCGGGCACCGACCCACGGACCAACAGCAGCTCACGCTCACTGTCGGACTCGACCACCCTCAGGTTCTGGGTGGTGACCTTCTCGTTGCCCATCCGGCCGGCCATGCGCTGGCCCCGGAAGATGCGGGCGGGAGTGGCGCACGCGCCGACGGCGCCCGGCATGCGGTGCACCCGGTGCGCGCCGTGCGAGGCCCGCTGTCCCTTGAACCCGTGACGTTTCATCACGCCGGCGAATCCCTTGCCCTTGCTGACGGCGGTGACGTCGACCAGCTCTCCGGCCTCGATCGTGTCGACCGCGATCTGCTGGCCGACCTGGTAGCCGGAGACATCGTCGAGACGGAGCTCGACGAGACGCTTGCCCGGAGCGACGTCGGCCGACGCGAAGTGGCCGGCCTCGGGTTGGGTCAGCTTGCCCGCGTCCCGTTGGCCATAGGTGACCTGGACAGCGCTGTAGCCGTCGGTGTCGGGGCGCTTGATCTGCACCACGCGACAGGGCGCGACTTTGACCACGGTCACCGGGACGACGCGATTCTCGTCATCCCACACCTGGGTCATGCCGACCTTCTCGCCGACGATTGCCTTGGTCGCCATCACGGCTCTCTTCTGGATGGATTGGCTCTGGACATCAGACTCTTCTTCACGCAAACGCTCCGCACGGGCGGACCCGGCGGAGCGTCGACTCGGTTGTGCCGAACGGTTCCCCCGGTTTCCCGAGGGCCTTCCCGGACGTCCGTTGTGTGCGAACTTGCGAACGTGCGACCCCGACCGTAGCCGGGGTTGGCCCCGGTACGAGCTGGGGCGACCCAGCCGGTGTCAGGGGCGAGCGAGCAAGTGTAGTCGCGCCCTTTGTCAGATGCGCAAGACGTGCATGGCCAGGGCCGCCGCGTCGGCGTACCCGGACAACCCACCCTGGTTCTCGGCGAACCCCAGGCGGGCGCCCGGCACCTGACGATCCCCGCCCTGACCGGTCAGCTGCTCGTAGAGCTCGACCATCTGCAGCACACCGGTGGCGGAGGGAGGATGGCCCCGCCCGACCAGCCCGCCGCCCGCATTGACCGGCTGCCGGCCGCCGAGAGACGTCTCTCCGTCCAAGGTCGCCCGACCGGCCCCGCCGACCCCGTAGAAGCCGCAGGCTTCGAGGGCCCACAGCTCCTCGAAGCTGGAGGCGTCGTGGACCTCAACGACGTCCACGTGAGTCGGGTCGAGGCCGAGCTCCGGCCAGATCTTCCCCGACATGACCTCCATACGTGCATGGGCCTCGCCGGTTCCGTCGCCCGACATGAACTCGCTGGCGATGATCGACGGCTTGTCGGACGGGGCGTCCTGAGTCAGCAGCACCGCGGCCGCGCCATCAGAATACGGGCCGCACATCGACAGTCGGATCGGATCGGCCACCATCGGTGAGCGGAGCACCTCATCCGCGGACAGCTCGGCCATCAAACGAGCGTTGCCGCTCAGCACAGCGTTGTGTCGCGCCTTCGAGGCCGCGGCCGCCGCCTGCTCGGGGGTGTGGCCCCGATCGGCCACCTGGGACCGGGCCCAGGCCGCGTTGAGGCCCATGAAGACCGATCCGAAGTCGTTGTGGTACTCCTCTTTAAGCTCCTCACGGAGAGACTCGTTGATGCCCCCTTCGATGATCCCCACCACGACCTCCCGAGGTGTGGCCTCGGCCCGCAACGCCACCAGGGCGGTGTCGCTGATGTACATCCGCTCGACCCCGACGACCAGAACCGGACCCCGACCGACCTCGAGCAGCGTGGTACCCAGGTGCATGGCGGTCCCGCCCCCCGCGCAGGCGTTCTCGACGTTGTAGACCTGCACGTGGCCCAGCTCGAGCGGGTACAGCCACGACTGGGCCGCCACGGACGGCTGACCGTCCCAATAGGACCCGTTGTTGGACATGACGACGGCGCCGACCTGGTCGGGCGTCATCGCCGCCCGTTCGAGGCAACCGGTCACCGCTTCGGTCACCATCTCGCGAGCCGACAGATCGTTCTTACCCTGTCGGCTCCGAGCCGCTCCTCGTACGCCCCAGTTCATCGAGCTCCCCTCGCGAGTCCTGCGGGGTCCCCGGTGGGTCGGCGAAGTCCCCGCGTGCTCCGCCTGGGCAAAGTGTGGCGGCAATTACCACCGGTGGCAACACCGCGTCGGAAGCTCAGACCTGCTGGATCTTGATCTCGATGTCGACGCCAGCAGGCAGATCGAGCCGCTGGAGCGAGTCGACCGTCTTGGGCGTGGGCTCCAGGATGTCGAGCAGGCGCTTGTGGATCCGCATCTCGAAGTGCTCGCGCGAGTCCTTGTCCTTGAACGGTCCTCGGACCACGGTCACGCGGTGCTTCTCGGTTGGCAAGGGAATCGGGCCCCTGACGGTGGCGCTGGTGCGCACGACCGTCTCGACGATCTTCTTCGTGGACTGGTCGATGATCTCGTGGTCGTAGGCCTTCAGCCTGATACGGATCTTCTGGTTTGCAGCCATGTGCGCCTCGTGCGATGCGGTTGGGGGGCCTTCACTGTCCGGGAACAGCGACCCTTGTCAAAGAACGTCAGCCCCTTGCGGGCCAGCGGTGCAGCATAGCGAGCGGCCGGTCCGGTCCCAAAACCACCGATCCCGGGCCCGAGGTCTTCGCCGGAGCGAACACCCGGACCCGGGATGTCGGTCGTCAGATCGTGATCACTTCAGGATCTTGGTCACCCGGCCGGCGCCGACGGTGCGGCCACCTTCGCGGATGGCGAACCGGAGACCCTCGTCCATCGCGATGGGAGCGATGAGTGTCACGGTCATCTCGGTGTTGTCGCCGGGCATGCACATCTCGGTGCCCTCGGGCAGCACGATGGTGCCGGTGACGTCGGTGGTCCGGAAGTAGAACTGCGGCCGGTAGTTGGAGAAGAACGGCTTGTGACGGCCACCTTCGTCGCTGGTCAGCACGTAGGTCTGGGCCTCGAACTCGGTGTGGGGCGTAATGCTCTTCGGCGCAGCCAGGACCTGGCCTCGCTGGACGTCGTCCTTGTCGATGCCGCGCAGCAGCGCACCGACGTTGTCGCCGGCCTCGCCGCGGTCGAGCAGCTTGCGGAACATCTCGACGCCGGTGCACACCGTGTCCTGGGTGTCCTTGATGCCCACGATCTCGATGTTGTCGTTGACGTTGAGCACACCCTGCTCGATGCGACCGGTCACCACGGTGCCGCGACCGGTGATGGAGAACACGTCCTCGATCGGCATGAGGAACGGCTTGTCGGTGTCGCGGTCGGGCTGCGGGATGTAGGTGTCGACCTGCTCCATGAGATCGACGATCCCCTGGGCGGCGTCGGCGTCGCCCTCGAGGGCCTTCAGAGCCGATACGCGGACGACCGGAATGTCGTCGCCGGGGAACTCGTACTCGTTGAGGAGGTCGCGGACCTCCATCTCGACCAGCTCGAGCAGCTCTTCGTCGTCGACGACGTCGCATTTGTTGAGGGCTACGACGATCGACGGCACGCCGACCTGTCGGGCGAGGAGCACGTGCTCACGGGTCTGCGGCATGGGGCCGTCGGCGGCGGACACGACGAGGATGGCGCCGTCGACCTGGGCGGCACCGGTGATCATGTTCTTGATGTAGTCGGCGTGGCCGGGCATGTCGACGTGTGCGTAGTGCCGGTTGGGCGTCTCGTACTCGACGTGGGCCACGTTGATCGTGATGCCGCGCTCGCGCTCTTCGGGCGCCTTGTCGATGTTGTCGAACTCGGTGAACGAGGTCGAGTCGGGGTTCGCGTCGTGCAGCACCTTGGTGATGGCCGCCGTCAGCGTGGTCTTGCCATGGTCGATGTGCCCCATGGTGCCCACGTTGGCGTGGGGCTTGTTGCGTTCGAACGTCTCCTTGGACATCGTGCCTCTCCTCGTTTCCCTTCTTGCGCGATGCGCGTACGGATGGTTCTGGTTGGGGGGTTCGCTCAGGTCATTCGCCGCGGATGCGACGAATGATCTCTTCCTGAACGTTGCTGGGCGTCGGCTGATACGAATCGAACTGCATCGTGTATGTGGCTCGACCCTGGGTACGCGAACGCAGGTCGGTAGCGTAACCGAACATCTCGGAGAGCGGGACCGTTGCGTTGACGACCTGGTTGGGACCGCGAGACTCGCTCTGGCCGAGCTTGCCCCGGCGGGACGACAGGTCGCCCATGACGTCGCCGAGATAATCCTCGGGAGTGACGACCTCGACCGACATGATCGGTTCGAGGAGCGTGGCCTTGGCGGCGCGGGCCGCCTCCTTGAACACCATGTTGCCGGCGATCTTGAACGCCATCTCGGACGAGTCCACGTCGTGGTACTTGCCGTCCTGCAGGGTGATCTTGAAGTCGACCGTGGGATACCCGGCGAGCACGCCGGTGGTCATGGCTTCCTTGATCCCTGCGTTGACCGAGGGGATGTACTCCTTGGGGATCCGACCACCGCTGATGTTGTCGTCGAACTCGTACCCACCACCGGGACCGGTGGGCTCGATGTCCACCTCGACGACGGCGAACTGGCCCGAACCACCGGTCTGCTTCTTGTGGACGTACTCGATACCGGTCGTGGGCTTGGTGATCGTCTCGCGATAGGCCACCTGCGGCTTGCCGACGGTGGCGTCGACGTTGAACTCGCGCAGCATGCGATCGACGAGCACCTCGAGGTGCAGCTCGCCCATACCCGAGATGACGGTCTGGCCGGTCTCCTCGTCGCCCTTGACCTGGAACGTCGGGTCCTCCTCGGCCAGTGACACCAGGGCCTTGCCGAGCTTGTCCTGGTCTTCCTTCGAACGGGGCTCGACGGCCACGTGGATCACCGGGTCCGGGAACTCCAGTTGTTCGAGAACCAACGGTGCAGCGGGGTCACAGAGGGTGTCGCCGGTGCGGGTGTTCTTCAGGCCGATACCGGCGAGGATGTCGCCGGCGTAGGCGAACTCCATGTCGTTGCGCTCCTTGGAGTGCATCTCGAGCAGCCGGCCGACCCGCTCCTTGTTGCCGGTCCGCACGTTGAGAACCTGTCCGCCCTTCTCGAGCTTGCCCGAGTAGACGCGGAAATAGGTGAGCTTGCCGTGCGGATCGGCGACGATCTTGAACGCCAGAGCGGAAAACGGCTCGTTGTCCTCGGGCTTGCGCTCGACCGGCTCCCCCGACTTTGGATCGCTGCCCTGGACCGGTGGGAGATCGAGCGGGGACGGCAGGTAGTCGACCACCGCATCGAGCAGCGGCTGGACACCCTTGTTCTTGAACGCGCTGCCGCACAGGATCGGGACGATGTCGCCCGAGACCGTACCGGTGCGAATCGCGGCCTTCAGTTCGGCCTCGGTGATCGGCTCCTCGGAGGCGTACTTCTCGAGCAGCTCCTCGTCGATGGACGCGACGGCTTCGACCATCTCGGTCCGGTATTCATCGGCCTGGTCCCGGAGGTCCTCGGGGATGTCGACGATTTCGAACTTGGCGCCCAACTCCTCGTCGTGCCACACGATGGCATTCATGGCGACGAGGTCGACCACACCTTGGAAGCCGCTCTCGGCCCCGATGGGGAGCTGGAGCACGGCGACGTCGGCGGTGAGCCGGTCCTTGATGGAATCGAGCGCCTTGAAGAAGTCGGCGCCGGTGCGATCGAGCTTGTTGACGAAGCACATGCGCGGGACCTTGTACTTGTCGGCCTGCCGCCACACGGTCTCGCTCTGCGGCTCGACGCCGGCGACGCCGTCGAACACCGCGACGGCGCCGTCGAGGACGCGCAGCGAGCGCTCGACCTCGACGGTGAAGTCGACGTGGCCGGGCGTGTCGATGATGTTGATGCGGTGATCACGCCAGAACGCCGTGGTGGCGGCCGAGGTGATGGTGATGCCGCGTTCCTGCTCCTGCTCCATGTGATCCATGACGGCCGCGCCGTCGTGGACCTCACCGATCTTGTAGGTCTTGCCGGTGTAGTAGAGGATGCGCTCGGTGGTCGTGGTCTTGCCCGCGTCGATGTGGGCCATGATCCCGATGTTGCGGGTGTCGCTGAGTGCGTGTCGGTCTGCCATGTGGGGGGAATTCCTGGTTCGGGGCTTCACCATGGTCGCCGCGCCAGCAGCGATCATGACGGTTGGTGTGGTTCAGGTCGGCGCTCCGGCCCCGAGGGAACCGGGCCACCCGCTACCAGCGGTAGTGGGCGAACGCCTTGTTGGACTCGGCCATCTTGTGGAGGTCTTCTTTGCGCTTGATGGAAGCGCCGGTGCCGTTGGCGGCGTCGAGCAGCTCGTTGGCCAGCCGTTCGGCCATGGTGCGCTCGCGCCGGGAACGGGCGAACTCGACCACCCAGCGGACGGCGAGGGTGGTGGCCCGACGGGGCCGTACCTCGACCGGCACCTGGTAGGTGGCACCGCCGACGCGGCGGCTGCGCACCTCGAGCTGGGGACGGATGTTGTCGAGCGCACGCTTGACCGTGGTGACGGGTTCGTCGCCGGTCTTCTCTTTCACGATGTCGAGCGCGCCGTACACGATCTGCTCGGCCCGGCCGCGCTTGCCGCGTTGGAGCACCTTGTTGATGATCTGCGTGACCGCCACCGAGTCGTAGATGGGGTCGGGGGTGAGCTCGCGGCGCGGTGCCGGTCCTTTGCGGGGCATGTCAGTCCTTCTTCGCGCCGTAGCGACTACGGGCCTGCTTGCGATTGCTGACACCGGCGGTGTCGAGCGTGCCGCGCACGATCTTGTACCGGACGCCGGGCAGATCCTTCACCCGGCCGCCGCGGACGAGCACGACCGAGTGGTCCTGCAGGTTGTGGCCGACACCGGGAATGTACGCCGTGATCTCCATCCCGCTGCTGAGTCGGACGCGGGCCACCTTGCGCAGCGCCGAGTTCGGCTTCTTCGGCGTGACGGTGTAGACGCGGGTGCAGACGCCACGGCGCTGGGGAGCACCCTTGAGCGCAGGCGTGGTCTCCTTGCGTCGTTTGGACGTACGACCTTTTCGGACCAGCTGGTTGATGGTGGGCACGGGCGACCTCGTAGAAGTGGAATGCGCAGCAGGGACGACGGACTGCGTCCCTGCATGGGGCGGGCGCGACACGCCCAGCGGCGTGTAGACCGACGGTGAACTCTACGGCCGCAGGGAACCGATCGCAAACACGCCCGGCGGAACGTCCGCCGACGTTGCGGGAGCCCGCCGGCCGAGGGCCTGGCATCATGGCGCGATGTCCTACGACCTCGACGACGCCGATCTCGATCTCCTCGACAGCGCCCCGGTGAGGATCACCCATCACGAGACCGTCCGAGCGCCCGTCGACGCGGTCTGGCGAGCGGTCAGCGACCCCGCGGCCTGGGAGCAGTGGTTCCCCCAGGTGAAGGAGTGCGGTTGGACCTCCGACGAGACGCGTGCCGTCGGGGCCACGCGGACGATCAGGCTCGGGCCCGCCGGCTTCGACGAGCGCTTCATCGAGTGGGACGAGGAGGCCATGCGGTACCACTTCGTCGTCACCCGGACCAGCCTGCCGATCGCCAAGCGTATGGTCGAGGGCGCCGCGCTCACCGACAACGGCGACGGCACGGTCACGGTCACGTGGCGGTCGGCGATCGAGCCCCGGAGTGCGCTGATCCCGAAGGGCATGATCCGCCAGGCGTTCGAGAAAGGTCTGGCCCGCGGCTTCGCCGGGCTCAAGGGGTACCTCGACGCAGACGGCTGACCTCGTCCACGCGACCGACGCGCTCGACAGGTCGAGCTCGTCGAACGGAGCCGCTCAGACCGCGGCGCCCTGGATGTAGAGGTTGCGCAACAGCGGGTCGACTTTCACGAGCACGCCCTCGACCGAGATGGTGTGTCCGATGGGAATTCGGGCGTCGTCCGGGAGTGCGAGCACGGCATCGATCTCGACCTTGCCGTACAACCGGTGCTCGACCGTTCCGATACTGACCACCGCCTTGACACCCGGGCCGCCCGGGAAGTCGTAGTCGCGGCTGTACCGGGTGAGCCGTTCGAGGACGCCGGTGCCCTGAACCGGCACACCCTGGAACGAGTCCTGGAAGCGCTCCTGGATCTCGTAGCCGTACGGGTCGCCGCCGAACAGACCCTCGATGATGTCCTCCAGCGGGCGGGGCGGCCCGGCCGGCGTCGGCGGAGCTCCGGAGGTCGGCTCGGCCTCATCACCTCGGTGACGCTCCAGCACCGCCTTCCAGCGCTCGACCTGGGGCTCGCCCGGCAGGTCCTGGGCCAGCTCGTCGAGCAGCGGGGCGGCCTCGCCCACCCGGCCGTCGGCCACCATCCACTCGGCCGCCATCAGGCGGGGCTCGACGCCGACGGGCGGCTCGGCCCGGACCAGTTGGTCGATGCCGTCGGCGAGCTCTCCTCGCCGCGCCGCCTCGAACGATCGTCCGACCGCTTGCTGGCCGGGGGCCGACCCGGCGAGCAGATGGGTCGCACTGACCAGCCGTCGCAGCGTACGGAGCAGCTCGTCACCGTCGGTGATTGCGTCACGTCGTTCCCAGGAGACCGTGGACCGGTCGATCCTCGTGCCAGGGAACTGCTGGGCCAGACGCAGGATCGCGAGCTGCCGGGACTCGGTGAGCCAGCCCCCGACCGCGGACGGATCCCCGGCGACGACGAAGGCCTCGTCGAAGGCCGGGTCGCCGATCTCCACGTCCTGCACGCCGAACCACTTCCCCATCCGGTGCAACCCGGTCTCCGGTCCGATCCGGATGTCGATCCCGGCATCGGGGTACGCCACCCGGAAGACCGTGTAGGTCTTCTTGCTGTTTCTGCTGCCTCGCTGCTCGATGGTGACCCGAGCGCCGAGGCCGTCGACCGGCCCGGACAGATCGGGCCGGCTCGACAGCGTCCAGGGCGCGTAGGCCAGCCCCAGCGTGCGGGCGACGTCTGCCCACGCCGCGTTGGTGGCGTCCATCTGCTTCTTCGCGGCCAGGAACGCGAAAACCCCCATGCCGCCGAAGATCAGGAGGAACACGAAGGCGGCCATCCGAGGACCCTACCGATCTGGGTCGCCCTGATCCGGTGACCGCCGGATCTGGGGTCGATTGTGCACCGCCACGGTGGGTTATCGACCCCAGATTCAGCAGTCGATGATGGCGCTGTCCTCGACCGTTCGGCGCGTCGGAGGGCAGGTCGATGATGCTGTCGTACGTCTGCTCGGTGCGATCGAGCTCGACCAGGGTCGAGCCCTCCAGCCGGGAGCGAGTCGTGGTCATGACGAGCTGTCCGTCCTGAGGCCGCACGATCGTGCTCTCCAGCTCGACACCATCGGCACCGGTCAGGCAGCGATTCCGGACCGGGCACCCGCCGATCGCATCGCAGCTGTCGCCGACCGCTCCGATCTGGAGGCGGACGCCGTCGCCAGCTTCGTCGACGACCTGCTCGAGACCACATCCGTCGGATCGAAGAACGATCACCAGGTCAGCCGTGTTGCCAAGGCCGTCGAGCAGGACCTCGGCCACACCGTCGCCATCCAGATCGGCGATGAAGTGGCTCAGCTGGCGCGGGGCGATCGTGAAGAGCCACGCCTGCGCCGGCGCTCCCACGTCACGGAATCGCTTGCGCGACGCGTGGGCGGCGGCGAAGGTCTCAGCGGTGAGATCCGCAGCCGGCCCGGAGCGCAACAGGTACAGCGGAATCTGGGGTCGATTTCCTACCTCAGCGGTAGGCCAGCGACCCCAGATCCAGCTAGTCGGTCTCGACCGTCTCCACGGGTTCGACCACCTCGGCGTCGACCGCCTCGGCCGCCTCGGCGGTCTCCGCGAACTCGAGCGCCGGGGGCTCGAAGCCCTCGACCGCGGTGAACGACAGGATCTCCTCGCCCGTCTCCGACTCGGGGTCGGGGATGGTGTCGACGATGATCTTCTGACCGGCGCCGAACTCCTTGTAGAGCAGCCGCTCGGACAGCGGATCCTCGATGAAGCGTTGGATGGCCCGGCGGAGCGGACGGGCGCCCAGGGTGGGGTCGTACCCGCGGTCGGCCACGTGGACCTTCGCCTCGGTGGTGAGCTCGAGCCCCAGACCCTGCCCTTCGAGCTGGTTCTGGAGCCGCTTGATCATCAGGTCGACGATCAACGTGACCTCGTCCTTCGACAGCTCGTGGAACACGATGGTGTCGTCGATGCGGTTGAGGAACTCGGGCCGGAAGTGCTGCTTCAGCGCGTCGTTGACCTTTTCCTTCATCCGCTCGTAGGTCACGGCCTCGTCGGCCTTGGTGAAGCCCAGGTTGGCCTTGCGCAGATCCTGGGTGCCCAGGTTGGAGGTCATGATCAGGACCGTGTTGCGGAAGTCGACCGATCGACCCTGCGCATCGGTGAGCCGTCCCTCCTCCAAGATCTGGAGGAGCGTGTTGAACACGTCGGGATGGGCCTTCTCGATCTCGTCGAACAGCACGACCGAGAACGGCTTGCGCCGCACGGCCTCGGTGAGCTGCCCACCCTCTTCGTACCCCACGTAGCCGGGAGGCGAGCCGACCAGCCGCGACACCGTGTGCTTCTCCATGTACTCGGACATGTCGAGTGCGATCAGGCTCTGCTCGTCACCGAACAGGAACTCGGCCAGCGTCTTGGCCAGCTCGGTCTTGCCCACACCCGACGGGCCCAGGAAGATGAACGAGCCGCTGGGTCGCTTGGGGTCCTTCAGACCGGCCCGGGTACGGCGGATGGCCTGGCTGACGGCCATGATCGCGTCGTGCTGGCCGATGACCCGCTTGTGGAGCTCGTCCTCCATGCGGAGCAGCTTCTGGGTCTCTTCCTCGGTGAGCTTGTACACCGGGATCCCCGTCCAGATCGAGAGCACCTCGGCGATGGCTTCCTCATCGACCTCGTCGAAGAGATCGACGCCGGACTCCTTGATCTCGGCTTCGAGGGATTCCTTCTCGCCCAGCAACTCCTTCTCGCGATCGCGCAGCCGGCCGGCAGCCTCGAAGTCCTGGTTCTCGACCGCTTCCTTCTTCTCGTTGACGACCTCGGCGATCTGGTTCTCGAGCTGCTTGTAGTCGGGCGGCGTCTCCATGCGCTTGATGCGCAAACGGCTGCCGGCCTCGTCGATGAGGTCGATGGCCTTGTCGGGCAGCTGACGGTCGCTGATGTAGCGGTCGGCCAGGTTGGCCGCGGCGACGAGGGCCTGATCGGTGATGGTCACCCGATGATGGGCCTCGTAGCGGTCGCGCAGGCCCTTGAGGATCTCGATGGTGTGCGCCACCGACGGCTCCTCGACCTTGATGGGCTGGAAGCGTCGCTCGAGCGCCGCGTCCTTCTCGAGGTGCTTGCGGTACTCGTCGAGCGTGGTGGCGCCGATGGTCTGGAGCTCACCTCGGGCCAGCATGGGCTTGAGGATGCTGGCCGCGTCGATCGCACCTTCCGCCGCACCGGCACCGACGAGGGTGTGGAGCTCGTCGATGAACAGGATGATGTCGCCGCGGGTCTTGATCTCCTTGAGGACCTTCTTGAGCCGTTCCTCGAAGTCACCGCGGTAGCGCGACCCGGCCACCAGGGCGCCCAGGTCGAGGGTGTAGAGCTGCTTGTCCTTGATGGTCTCGGGCACGTCGTTGTTGGCGATGGACTGGGCCAGGCCCTCGACGATGGCCGTCTTGCCGACCCCGGGCTCGCCGATGAGCACCGGGTTGTTCTTCGTACGCCGGGACAGCACCTGCATGACCCGCTCGGCCTCGCGGGAGCGGCCGATGACCGGATCCAGCTCCTTGTTGCGGGCCAGCTGCGTGAGGTTGCGGCCGAACTGGTCGAGCACCAGCGAACCCGACGGTGTCTCGCCGGTCGTGCTGCCCGCCGCGGCGCCGGCCTTCTCGCTCCCGCCCGAGCCCTGCTCGGCCGGACCGGAGTAGCCGCTGAGCAGCTGGATGACCTGCTGGCGCACGCGGGACAGATCGGCGCCGAGCTTGACCAGCACCTGCGCGGCCACACCCTCGCCTTCGCGGATCAGCCCCAGCAGGATGTGCTCGGTGCCGATGTAGTTGTGGCCCAGCTGGAGCGCCTCGCGCAGCGACAGCTCGAGGACCTTCTTGGCCCGGGGGGTGAAGGGGATGTGACCACTGGGCGACGAACCACCCTGGCCGATGATCTCCTCGACCTGACTGCGCACGGCCTCGAGCGAGATGCCGAGCGACTCGAGGGCCTTGGCGGCGACGCCCTCGCCCTCGTGGATGAGACCGAGCAGGATGTGCTCGGTGCCGATGTAGTTGTGATTGAGAAGGCGCGCCTCTTCCTGAGCGAGGACGACGACCCGGCGGGCCCTATCGGTAAAGCGTTCGAACACGTGCCAATGCCTCCCGGGTTTCCCCGAATGGGATGCGGTGCGATCAGTCTAACTGGGGGGCCGTCCCGGCTCCTCGCCGGCCCATGTAACAGGTCGGCATCAATCGGTACGAGTGAAGCCAGGAGCGCGCCCGTACGGTGCGGGGCGGCGTTGTCGACCCGACGATCGCGGCGACCCGAGTGAGTTTTCGGGGGATTCGCGATCTACCCTGACCCGGTGGCGTCACCACCTCTCCTTGCGCTCTATGCCGACGACCGACCTCGGATCGAGGCGGCCCTGGTCGAATCCGTTCGATCCGACGACTCGTTCCTGACCGAGGTTGCCTCCCACCTGCTGGCCGGAGGAAAGCGCACCCGGCCCCTGTTCTCGGTGGGCGCGGCCGGCACCGCCATCTTCGGAGCGGCCACCGACGCCAGCATTCAAGGCGGCATCGCCTGTGAGCTGGTGCACCTCGGCTCGCTCTACCACGACGACGTCATGGACGAGGCGTCCACCCGTCGTGGCGTCGACAGTGTCAATGCTCGCTGGGGCAACCTCACCGCCATCCTGGCCGGCGACTTCCTCCTGGCCCGGGCCAGCGGGATCGCCGCGGCGCTCGGCACCGAAGCGGCGTCGCTCCTCTCGGCCACGATCGGCCGGCTCTGCGAAGGACAGCTGGCCGAGCTCCGCCAGGTGTTCGACCCCAGCCGTACGGTCGATGCGTACTACACGGCCATCAGCGGCAAGACCGCCGCGCTGTTCCGCACCGCCTGCCGGGTCGGAGCCCTGGTCTCGGATCAGTCCGCCGAGCGCGTCGAGGCGCTGTCGGCCTTCGGGCTGCACTACGGCCTGGCGTTTCAGGTGGTCGACGACCTGCTCGATCTGGTCTCCACCGAGGAGAAGATGGGCAAGCCGGTCGGCCACGACCTGCTCGAGGGTGTCTACACCCTGCCGGTTCTGCTCACGCTCAACGGCCCGACCGGCGATCAGCTGAAGGAGCTGCTGGGCTCCCCGCTCGACCCCGAGCAGCACCAGCGCGCCATCAGCCTGGTCCGTGACGGCGAGGGCATCGACTACGCCCTCGACGCCGCCCGGGACCACGTGACCGAGGCGGTCGATCAGCTGGAGAGCCTCGGACCCAGCCCGGCCGGCGAAAGCCTTGCCGCCACGGCCCACGGCCTGGTCTCCGGGATCGAAGCAGCCGTCGAGGCCCGCCGAGCGGGCTGACCGTGCAGCCCGACGGGGAGCCCGGCCCGCGTCAATCCACCGACGAGCGGCCGGCGCCCCAGGAACCGCTCGAGCAGGGCCTGGTGATGGCGCTGGTCGCGTTCCGTTGGCTGGCCCTGATCTGGATGGTCGCCGTCGTCGTCGTGTCCCGACGCGACCTGGCGCACCCGGCGTGGGCCATCGCCCTGATCACACTGACCCTGGCGGTCACGATCGCTCAGACCATCTTCGCCCAACGGCGCGATCTGGCCGCGGTCCGGCAGCTCGTGCTGTTCGCGGAGCTGCCGGTCGGCATCCTGCTGGTCGCCCTCGACGGCACGATCTACGCGGTCGATCAGTCCAACAGCTTCGGCTCGCCGTGGCCCCTGGCCGGCGTGATGGCCGCCGGCGCCCTGTTCGGCCGGCGGGCCGGCGTGCTGGCCGGACTGGCGATCGGTGCCGCCCGATTGGTCAGCGACCTCACCGGTCCGGGCCTCGGCGATCGCTGGCTCTCGCTCGTCTCGACCTCGGTGCTCTTCGTGATGGCGGGCTGGGCGTCGGGCGAGTTGTACCGGCGCCTCGCCGAGGCCGAGCGCCAGATCTCCCTGGCCCGGGCCCGCGACGAGATCGCCCGGACCCTCCACGACGGTGTGCTCCAGACCCTGGCGGTCATCCAGCGGCGGAGCACCGACGCCGACCTGGTCGACCTCGCCCGCCGGCAGGAGCACGAGCTGCGCGAGTACCTCTACGGTGCCGCCCCCGAACCGGCCGATCTCGGCGCCGAGCTGCACCGCGTGGCACGACGGGCGACCGACCTCCACGGTCTGCGAGTCGATGTGGTCGTCGCCGAGGACGTCCCAGCCCTCGATGCGGATCAGCGCCGCGCCCTCGCCGGTGCCGTCGGTGAGTGCCTCACCAATGCCGCCAAACACGGAGGGGCCGAACGGGTCACGGTTTACGCCGAACCTGCCGATGGGGACGGCGTGTTCTGTTCCATCAAGGACGACGGTCGGGGATTCGACTCCGCCGCCGTCGCCGAAGGCAGCGGCCTCAGCCGGTCGGTCCGCGGCCGAGTGGAGGAGTTGGGGGGCCGGGTGACGGTCGACGGCCGTCCCGGTCGGGGCACCGAGGTCTCCCTCTGGTTGACGAGCTCGTGAACGCAGGCGACTCCTACGCTCGCCTGAGCTCACGGGTCGGTCCGGAGCCGGCGGGCATCATGGAACGAACGACCGCCAGCCGAGGAGCCGACGGATGACACGCACCGAACCCGTCAGGGTCGTCGTGGCGGACGATCACGAGATCTGGCGAACCGGACTTCGCAACGACCTGGGTCAGAACTTCCACGTCGTCGGCGAAGCGGCGGACGCCGCCGAGGCGATCGAGGTCATCCGGCAGCAGAAACCCCAGCTCGTCCTGTGCGACCTGCACATGCCCGATGGCGGTGGGCTCCGGGTGGCCACCGAGTGCGCGAACGAGACGGTGGTCGTCATCCTCACCGTGTCCGAGGCCGAACGAGACCTGCTGGACGCCGTCGCGGCCGGTGCCGCCGGCTACCTGGTCAAGTCGATCGGTTCGGACGATCTCCGCAACGCGCTGTGGAAGGCCGTCGACGGCGAGCCGGTGTTCTCACCCCAGCTGGCGGCGCTGGTCCTGGGTGAGTTCCGGAGGATGCGCGGCGAGCACCAGCCCGCCGAGGCGCTGTCGACCCGCGAGCGCGAGGTCCTCCAGCACGTGGCCCGGGGTCACACCTACGCCGAGATCGGCGAGGAGCTCTACATCTCGCCCAAGACGGTCGAGAACCACGTGCGGAACATCCTGAAGAAGCTCCGCCTCAACCGGAAGCAGGAACTGATCCGCTACGCCGTCGAGCACGGCATCGAGTGAGCACGCTGGTTGCCTGACCCGAGCGTGCTCAGTTGCCGCCGACGACGTGGAGATCGGCGGGGATGTTGCCCCGGACGTCGGTGGCGGTGATCGGCAGCTGGTGTCCGTCGCCGTCACCCCGGACCACGCGCTTCAGGAAGTCCCCCACGATCCGGTTGAAGGTGGCGGCCTGCTCGAACATGAAGCCGTGCGCCGCACCGCGCACCATGGCCAGCTCGCTGTTGGGCAGCAGCTCGGCCAGCTCCTCGGCGTCGCTGATCGGGGTGAGGATGTCCTGGCTCCCGGTGATGACCAGGGCCGGTACCCGGACCTGGGGCAACTCGTTGCGGAGTGCATCGTCCATGTCGAGAATGGCCCGGACCTGGGCCACGAACGGCTCGGGCGCCACTCGCAGCGCCAGAGGTCCCAACAAGGGGAAGACCGCCGAGAATCGACGCAGCGATCGATGCCCGACCAGCCAGCGCGGGGCCGAGTTGATCATGCCCGACATCCCTTCCTCCTCGGCCATCCGCGCCCAGTCGGCCAGCAGCTCCCGCCGCCACGTGTGGTGGTGGCAGGCGGTGCAGGCCAGGGTGAGGCTCCGCACCCGGTCGGCATGTCGGACCGCGAGGATCTGGCTCAGGACACCACCCATGGAGGCACCCACGACGTGGGCCGACTCGATGCCCTCGGCGTCGAGGACGGCGATGAGATCGCGTCCCATCTCCTCCAGGTCGTACGGGCCCGGCGGGGCATCGGACCCACCGACGCCCCGGTTGTCGGGGAAGATGCACCGGTACCGGGAACGGAAGGCCCGCTGCTGGCGCAGCCAACCTCGGTGATCTGCGCCCAGACCCTGGATGAACAGGACCGGGGTGCCGTGGCGGGGGCCCGCCAGCTCGTAGCTGATCCGCGTGCCGTCCCGTGCCGTCGCCATCGCCATACCCACGAGGGTATTGAGCGATCTCCGACCGTGCCATGACGGAGTCCCGCCCCGGGGTCAGTCCAGGAGCGAGACGATGGCGTCGGCGGCGGCTTCGCTGACATCGACGGCGGCCAGCGGACCGGATCCGGCGTCGACGATCGGAGCGCCGACCACGACGCCCCAGCGACCCGTCACCTCGTGGCCGCGAACGGCGACCGGCAGGACCGGCACCTCGAGGTCCAGGGCGGCCGAGACGAGGGCCGGATCGACCGGTCCCGGGCCCGGCCGGCCGAATCGATGACGGGCACACAGGACCCCCACGACCGCTCCGGTACGAAGCACGCTGTGGACCTCGCGGCGATCGTGGGGAATCGCCCCCAGCCGGCGGGCCATCCCCCGGGTGGCGCCGACCCGGTCGGCACCGGCGACGCGGATGTGCCGACCGGTCTCCTCCCGCGTGACCGCGGCGACCACGAACGGTTCGGACAGCTTGACGCGCGGGCCGATCACCATCAGCGCCGAACCCGACTCGGGCACGTGGGCGAACCCCTCGGCCCGGATCGACCAGCGCAGCGAGGCGAACGAGCCGGCGATTCGGGTCAGATCGTGATCGAACCCCCACTCGTCGACCAGGAACGTCCCGTCGATGCGGCGTCGCGCGATCTCGGAGATCCTCACGCCGCCACCTCCTTCCCGTCGCGCAGATAGACCACCGAGGCCCACTCGAAGAGCTCGGTGACCACCTCGATGGTGGATCGGGCCGGCTGCCAGTCCAACAGGTCGGACACCGCACTGCCGTCGGCGATCCGACCCCGTCGCAGCAGCTCGACGACGTGATCCGGCACCGGAGAACCCAGGAGGGCCGAGATGGAGCGGGCGACGACCCACCCGGGCCCCACGACCGGCACCGGGACCCCACCCCCGAGACGCACCGCTTGATAGGGCGTCACGGCACCGGGTGCGGCGACGTTGACGGCCGCATCGGGGGCCACCGACACGGCCCGCACGATGGCGGCCGCAGCGTCCTCCTGGTGGATGAGCGCGAACGGAAGCTCGGCCATCGGGGGGATCGGAACGACGGGCAACCGCAGGTACCGACCGAGCGGGCTGGGAAAGTGCGGGCCGACGATCGGGGCGAACCGCAGGATGGTCGCCGAAGCGCCACGGACGGACGCGGCGGTGCGGGCGATCTGTTCGACCTCGGCCAGCACCTTGCCGAACTCACTGGTGGGACGGAGCTCTCTGCTCTCGTCCGGCCGGGCGGCATGGGACGTGCTCCGGCCGTAGACCTCGATGCCGGACCGGACGATCAGGCGATCGACCGATGGGCATTCGGCGGCGGCGCCCAGCGCGTACCGGGCGCCCTGCCGGGTGCGCTCGATGGCCTCGCCCGCGGTGGCCCTGGCATTGGGCTCGTACACGCCCAGATGCACCATGGCCGTGGGCTCGAAGTCGGTGATGGTGCGCACCACGGCGTCACGATCCCGCGGGTCGCACATGGCGAACTCGGCTCGTCGCAGCCGGCGGCGGGGCGGATCGCAGTCGAGGCCCAGGATGGCGTCGATCCGGGGGTCGGACTCGAGCAATGCGGCCACCCGCGTCCCCAGTTCGCCTCCCATACCCGTGATCGCGACCCGCACGAGACCTCCCGTTCGCCGGCAGGTCCTCAACCGTAACGGGGTCCCGTGCCCTGAGCCCATGCTTGCCCGGTGCCTACTTGTCTGGTACTTGTATTTGTATGACTGGTACATGTGCCGACCGGCGCCGGTCCGGGCCGTGACGCCGATCGAGCTCGTGCTCCTCACCCTGGTGGCGTTGGCCACCTCGGTGCTGTCGGCGGTCGTGGGCTTCGGCGGCGGCGTCCTCCTGCTGGCCGCGCTGGCCTCGGTCATCGACCCCCTCTCCGCCATCATGGTGCAGGGGGCGATCCAGCTGGCCGGCAACACCACGCGCGCCCACGCCCATCACCGGATGATCGACTGGACCGTGGTCGCCAAGCTCACCGTGCTGGTCGTGCCCGGCAGCGTGCTCGGCCTGCTCGTGGCGCGAGACCTCGAAGCCGACGCGCTCCGGGGACTGATGGGCGGCTTCATCCTGCTGGTCACGTGGTGGCCCACGGCCACCGCCGGACTGGCCCGCCGGGTCGAGACGCCCACGCTCGTCGCCGCCGGTGCGGTCACCGGCTTCGGGAACGTGACCGTGGGCGCCACGGGACCGCTCCTCGCGCCGTTCTTCCGCGCTGCCACCACCAACCGACTCGCCTTCGTCGGAACCTTCGCGGCGGCGCAGACCCTGGGCCACCTGATCAAGCTGATCACGCTGTCGACCGGGGGCGCCGCACCCATCGCCGCCCACCTCCCGCTCATCGCGGCCGGCATCATCGCCGTGATCATCGGGACCCGCATCGGGACCAGGGTGCTGCACCGCGTCTCCGAACACCGCTTCGGTCAGATCCAGCGGGTCGCCCTCACCGTGCTCGCCGCCCGCCTCCTGGCCGGCGCGCTCCTGTGACCCCCGGTCGAGCCTGCGGCCGAGCTTCGTCCGCCCCCGTCGGCCGCCGACGCGACGGGACGGGGCGTCGGTGGGCGGCTACTCGACCTCGGGGCGGAGGGTCGGGAACAGCAGGACGTCGCGGATCGACGCGGCATCGGTCAACAACATCACCAACCGGTCCATCCCGATGCCGAGTCCACCCGTGGGAGGCAGGCCGTACTCGAGCGCTCGCAGGTAGTCGGCGTCGACCACCATGGCCTCGTCGTCGCCGGCGTCCCGCTGCTCCGCCTGCTCCTCGAACCGAGCCCGCTGCACGGCAGGATCGGTCAGCTCGCTGAACGCGTTGCAGAGCTCGCGCCCGGTCACGATGGCCTCGAAACGCTCGACGACGCCCTCCGTCTCGCGATGGGGACGGGCGAGCGGCGACACCTCGGTGGGGTAGTCGAGGACGAACGTGGGATCCCACAGGGTCCCCTCGGTCGTCTTCTCGTACAGCTCGACCAGGATCTTGCCCGGGCCCCAGTCGTCCTGCACCCCGACATCCCACCGCGCCGCCACGGTGGCCAGCTCGTCGCGGGGCACCCCGACGTGGACCACGGTGTCGATCTGCTCGCTGACCAGCTCGGCCAGCGTCGCCCGCCGCCACGGCAGGCTGACGTCGACCGAGCGGCCCTGGTACGGGAACACGGGCCCGCCATGGAGCTCGGTGGCCAGATGGGCGACCAGCTCCTCGGTGAGGGTCATCATGTCCCCGTAGTCGGCGTAGGCCTGGTACAGCTCGAGCATGGTGAACTCGGGGTTGTGCCTGGTCGACAGACCTTCGTTGCGGAACACGCGGGCCATCTCGAAGACCCGTTCGAATCCACCGACCGTCAGCCGCTTGAGGTAGAGCTCGGGCGCGATCCGCAGGTACAGCTCCTGGTCGAGCGCGTTGTGGTGCGTGACGAACGGGCGGGCCAGCGCACCGCCCGGAATCGGGTGGAAGACGGGGGTCTCCACCTCGATGAACGCACGCTCCTCGAGCCACCGGCGGGTCGACGACATGATCCGGCTCCGTGCCGCGAGCACCTCGCGTGCCTCGGGCGTGACCCAGAGATCGACGTAGCGCTGCCGGTACCGCGTATCGGGATCGTTGAGCCCGTGCCACTTGTCGGGGAAGGGTCGGGTCGCCTCGGCCAGGAGCGTCCACTCGTCGACCCGGACCGACAGCTCGCCGCGTCGGGTCTTCATCACGATGCCCCGCACGCCGATCCAGTCGCCCAGGGACAGCTGGCCGAACGCTTCGTACTCGGGGGTCACCTTGGACGGCGCGAAGAGCTGGATCCGCCCGGTGGCGTCCTGCAACGTTCCGAACGTGAGCTTGCCCTGCACGCGGCGCAACATGAGCCGGCCGGCGATGGACACGACCTGCTCGGTCTCGGCGCCGTCGTCGAGCCCTTCGTGCGCCGCCGCGAGCCCCTCCGCGGTGGCGTCGGTCTCGTAACGGTAGGGGATGGGCGTGGGATCGGTCACGGTCGGTTCTTCTCGAAGACGATACGCAGACCGTGCAGCGTCAGCCACGGCTCGACGTGCTGTACCCGCTCCGTGAAGGGTGCGATCAGATCGGCCAGACCGCCGGTCGCCACCACGGTGCTCTCACCCAGCTCGTCCTCGATGCGGGACACGATGCCGTCGACCTGGGCGGCGAACCCGTACACCGCTCCGGACTGGATGGACTCGACGGTGCTCTTCCCCAGCACGTTGCGCGGCTCGACCAGCTCGACCTGCCGCAGCGCCGCGGCCCGTCCGTAGAGCGCGTCCATGCTGATCTCGATACCCGGAGCGATGGCGCCCCCGAGGTATTCGGCGTCCTCGGAGACCGCATCGCAGGTCGTGGCGGTACCGAAGTCGACCATGATCGTGGGGCCGCCGTACAGGTCGTAGGCGGCGACGGCGTTGGCGATGCGGTCGGCGCCGACCTCCTTCGGATTGTCGTACTGGATGGCGATCCCGGTCTTCACTCCCGGTTCGATCACCACCGGCGAGAACCCGAAACGTTCCGTCATCTGGCGCAGGCTGGCCGAGAGTCGGGGAACCCCCGAGCTCATCGCGATCCCGGTGATGTCGTCGTCCCACGAGATCTCGTGGAATCCCAGCAAACCCTGGAACGTCACGGCCAGCTCGTCGGCCGTGCGGTCTGCGTTGGTGGCCAGGCGCCAGTGGTCGACGAGCCCGTCGGCGGCATCGACCCCGTTGGCCCGTGGGTGCTCGTACAGACCCACCACGGTCTGGGTGTTCCCGACATCGATCGTGAGCAGCATCAGGACACGTCCCGATCGACGACATCGGCCGGTGTGATGTCGAGGCCGATGTCCAGCACGGGGGCCGAGTTGGTGATGCGACCGACGCTGAGCAGATCCACTCCGGTGCCGGCGTAGTCGGCGACGGTGTCGAGCTCGATCCCGCCCGACGCCTCGACCAGGCACCGACCGTCGACCAGCTCGACGCAGGCCCGGACATCGTCCGGCGTCATGTTGTCGAGCAGCAGAGCATCCGCTCCGGCGTCGAGAGCCTGGACGACCTGCTCGCGCCGGTCGCACTCGACGTGCACGGTCCGGGCCGGCCAGCGGTCGCGCGCCAGCCCGACCAGCTGGGCGATGCTCATCCCGGCCAGGTGGTTGTCCTTGATCATCACCCAGTCGCTGAGATTGCCCCGGTGATTGACGCCGCCACCCGCCCGCACCGCGGCCTTCTGGAGGCTGCGCAGGCCCGGCGTGGTCTTCCTGGTGTCCCAGATCCGCGCCCTCCCGCCGGCGCGATCGACGAAGGTGCGCACCTGGGTGGCCACGCCCGAGAGGTGCGAGAGCATGTTCAGGGCGGTGCGCTCGGCGGTGAGCATCGTGGCCAGCGGTCCCCGCACGGTGGCGATGCGCTGGCCCGATTGCACCGTGGACCCGTCGGGAAGCTCCCAGCCGACCGTCAACCGCTCATCCACCGCGGCCAACGTCTCCACCACGCAGAGCCGCCCCGCGACCACACCCGCCTCCCGCGCCACGAACTCGCCATCGGCCCAGAGGTGGGGATCGAGCAGCGACGCGGTCAGGTCACCCAGGGGGGTCAGGTCCTCGGCCAGCGCACGCTGCACCAGCGCACGGACGTCGGCCAGAGGCGGGTCGAGATGGGATGTCATGGCGCTCCAGCCTGGCGCGCGGGGCGCACGACCGAGAAATGCGAATCGAGATCTACTCGGAGGTGCGTTCGCAGTACGCCTTCACCGCGTCCATGTCCTCTTCGACGGCCTTCGAGATCATCGGACGGATGAGCGGGTTCACGATCTTCGACCACAGCTTGTGCGGTCGAGCGTCCATCACCATGTCCAGCTGCGTACCGTCGTCGGTGGCCTCGGTGGTGAAGACGGTGTCCCAGATCGTTCCGCCCTCGTCGGAGACGAGCCGGATGCGGCGCGGCACCTGGTACTCGGTGACCTCGAGCTCGGTGGTGGACTCGCGTCCCTTCATCACCCGGGTCTCCCGGAATCGGGTGCCGACCCCACGTCGGGACTGGGTCAGGAACTCGACCTTGGCGATGTCGGGGATCGCGTTCGAGAAGTTCTGGATGTGCGCCACGCAGTCGAACACGGCCTCGACCGGCGCCGAGATCGTCCGAGATGAGCGGGTCTGCGACATCGTTCAAGAATAGTTGGCGTTCGACCGCACGATGACCCGGTACTTGTCCCCCGACGGAGCAGGTGCGTCGGAGCGGGTGTGGGCGCCGCGGGTCTCGTCCCGGGCGGACGCCGCCTCGAGCAGTGCGACGGCGAGGTGGACCAGGTTGCGGAGCTCGGCCTGGTCGAGGTGGGTCGGATCGTCGGGCGGGCACAGGCCCTGGACCGTCTCGCGGGCCGCCGCCAGCGAGTCGGCCGACCGGAGCACGCCGGCCCCGACGGTCATCGCCCGCTGGAGGGTGATGCGCCTGGCTGCCGCGTCGCCGGGTTCGACGGTGGGCGGCGGGAGAGCGACCGAGATACTCCGACCCGGGATCTCGGCGTCGGTGCCCAGCACCGATCGCATCGCTCCGGTCGGCGAGGGTCCCTCCTGCCCGGCTTCGATGGCCTCGATGGCTCGGGGACCGAACACCATCCCTTCGAGCAGCGAGTTGGAGGCCAGACGGTTGGCACCGTGGACCCCCGTACACGTGACCTCCCCGGCAGCCCAGAGCCGCGGCACCGACGAGGCGCCCGAGAGATCGGTCACGATGCCGCCGCACAGGTAGTGCGCGGCCGGAGCGATCGGGATCCATTCCGATGCGGGGTCCAACCCCACCTCCGTCAGGGTGAGATGGATCGTCGGGAACCGGTCGCTGAACCGATCCAGGCCCGTCGCGTCCAGCCACAGATGGGTCACGTCCTGCTCGATCATCCGCCGGGTCATCGCCCGGGACACCTCGTCGCGGGGCAGGAGCTCGTCGACGAATCGCTCACCGTTCGCGTCCCGGAGGAGGGCGCCGTGGCCCCGGAGTGCCTCGGACAACAGCGGCCGGGGCATCTGCGGATGGTGCAGCGCTGTGGGGTGGAACTGGACGAACTCCAGGTCGCCCAGCGCCGCGCCGGCACGCAGCGCCATCGCGATGCCGTCACCGGTCGAGGCGAGAGGGTTGGTGGTCACCTCGTAGAGCTGGCCGGCGCCGCCGGCCGCCATGAGGACATGGGTGGCGCGGATCTCCCGGACGGATCCGTCGGCGCCGCGGGCCAGCACACCGGCGCACGTCTCGCCGTCCATCAGCAGATCGGCGGCGAACCATCGCTCGTACACGGCGGCCGCCGTGGCGGTGACGGCCTCGCACAGCGCTCGCTCGATCTCCATGCCCGTGGCGGCACCGCCGGCGTGCAGCACGCGGGGCACCGAGTGACCCCCTTCCCGAGCAAGAGAGAACTGTCCCGCCGCGTCACGATCGAACTGGGCACCCATGGCGATCAGCTCGTTGACCCGCTCGGGTCCCTCGTCGACCAGCACCCGCACCGCGTCGATGTCCCCCAGGTCGTCGCCCGCAGCGATCGTGTCGGCGAGGTGGAGGTCGGTCGAATCCGGATCGCTGCCCAGTACGGCCGCCACGCCGCCCTGGGCCCACCGGGTCGTCGTCTGCTGGATCTCACCCTTGGTGAGGACGCCGACGGCCATGTCGTGACCCTCGGCGGCGCGGACCGCAGCGGAGAGTCCGGCGACGCCGCTGCCCAGGACCAGCAGGTCCAGGTGCGTCACGTTCATCCCGTCGCCGACCGGGTCGCGCCGATGTTGTCGATCAGCCGAGCCGGGCCGACCTGCGCGGCGATCAGGAGCCGGAGCTCGGTCACGTCCGGTGCCGGCGCCAGCAGGGTCTCGGCATCCACGACGGCAACGTAGTCGAGGGCGGCGCGGGGCTCGTCGGCGACGCTGGCCTCGATGGCCCGCCGCACGACGTCGACGTCGGTCTCGCCCGAGGCCAGCAGTTGCGCCCCTTCCGTGAGCGCCCGATGGAGGACCGGTGCCGCGTCGCGGTGGGCATCCGTGAGGTAGGCGTTGCGGCTCGACATGGCCAGGCCATCGGCCTCTCGAACGATGGGGCAGCCGACCACGTCGACCGGCAAGGACAGGTCGGCCGCCAGCCGGCGCACGACCAGGAGCTGCTGGAAGTCCTTCTCCCCGAAGTACGCTCGGCACGGGCCGGCGATCGAGAACAGCTTGGCCACCACGGTTGCGACACCGTCGAAGAACGTCGGCCGCGATCTGCCCTCCAGCGGGCCGGCGATGCCCCCGACACTCACGGTCGTCTGGATCGGCGTCGGATACATCTCGTCGTGATCGGGCATGAACAAGAGGTCGGTCCCGGCCGCCTCGGCCTTCGCGGCGTCACCATCGGGATCCCGGGGATACGCGTCCAGGTCCTCACCCGGCGCGAACTGGAGCGGGTTGACGAACACCGTCGTCGCGGTCACATCGTTCTCCGTGGCCGACCGTTGCATCAGCGACTGGTGGCCGGCGTGCAGATACCCCATGGTCGGAACCAGCCCGACCGAACGTCCAGCGCACCGGTGGTCGTCGAGCAACTCGCGGAGGACGGCGATGGTGGTCACGATCTGCACGACGCCTCCTCCCAGGGTGCCGCCACGGCCTTGCGATCACGAGGTTGCATCGCGCTCCTCGACCAGCCGGCGGGCGGCGTCGGCCAGCACGTCGTAGAGCGCGACCTCGTCCGACGGCAGCGCGGCGCGATGTCGCCGGACGGTCTCCTCGTCACCTCGGGCGACGGGCCCCGTCAGCGCGGCGGCCGCGCCCATGGAGGCGACGTTCTCGAGCGACCCGCGCGCCAGGTCGATCATCGCCGGCCGGGGCGCGCCCACGACGGCACCGATGCGCTCGACCTGACCCATCAGGGCGACCAGATGATTGGAAGCGATGACCGCGGCGGCGTGGTAGGCGGCCCGATCGCCGTCGGCCACGACGAAGCTGCGCCCGCCGTAGGCCTCCACGACCGCGTCGGCAACGGCGTCCCCGGCCACGGCGAACCAGGCCCCCCGAAGTCGTCGAGCCCCGGTCTCGGCGTCGGGCAGCGCGACCAGCGGATGCACCGCCGCCCGCCGTCGGTGGGGGCTCAGAACGTCCAGGCCCAACGATCCGGCCAGATGGCACACCGCTGCGTCGGTGGGCTCGATCCGGTCGGCAACCGACGCGATCGCGCCATCGGGAACGGCCAGGATCACCAGATCGACGGAGCGACCTGCACCGGAGAGATCCTCGGCACGGCCCGAGATCTGCTCCACGCCCCAGCCGGCCGCCGCCAGGCCGGTCGCCATGGATCCGCCGGCGCGCCCTCGGCCGACGATGCGGACGGAGACCGGGGGAGCGCTGCTCACGGTGCCGGCTCGGTGCCCGGCAGCGAGCCCATCGGGGTCACCTGCCCGTCGAGGGTGCGACGCCAGTCGTCGGGGCAGAGCTCCGGCGCGAGCTGCTCCAGCGGTTCGATGACGAACCGCCGTTCGAACATTCGAGGGTGCGGAACGATCAGGTCGGGTTCGGCGACGGTGACCCCGTCCACCCAGAGCACGTCGACATCGAGGGTGCGGGGCCCCCATCGCTCCTGGCGAACCCGACCGGCCGCCGACTCGAGGCGATGGCAGACGGCGAGCAGCTCACGCGGGGTGCGTTCGGTGTCGAGCTCGACGACGAGGTTGAGAAAGGCACCCTGGTCCGGGCCGCCGATCGGATCGGTCTCGAATACCTCCGAGACGGCGACGACCTCGTCCAGTGAGGCCACGGCATCACGGAGGTGCTCCCACCGGTCTCCCAGATTGGATCCCATGCCGAGAAAGGCTCGGGCCATCGTCTACCTGCGGCGGGTGACGCGGACACCCGAGGTTGCGAGATCGTGGGCGACCGGTGGCCGAACCTTGCGCACGGCAACCGTGACCGAGCGCACTCGTCCGTCGGTCAGCACCTCGTCGCAGAGCACCTGGGCCAGCCGTTCGAGAAGCCCGAACTGTTGCGCCGTCGCCCGCTGGACGATGCGCTCCGTGAGGTCGCCGTAGTCGATCGTGGTGCCCAGATCGTCGGTTCGGCCCGCCTCGCTGAGATCGGCCTCCACGTCGAGATCGATCTCGAGCGGCTGGGCCTGCCCGATCTCGTGGTCGAGGACTCCACAGTGGGCCATCACCCGGAGGCCTCGGAGCTCGACCTGGTCGGAGCGGACCGGCTCACTCGGACTCGACATGCGAGCCTCGGTCGGGGAGCCGCTCGGCGAGCGCCACGAGGCCGCGACCCTGGGGACCGAGCTGGCGACTGGTGATGCGCTCCATGACCGAGATGCCGCCGGGCGAGCTGTCGACCATCCCGCTCCACACCAGATAGCCACCGATGACGCCGGCCAGCCGATCGCTCAGCTCCGAGCAGTGGACGACGACCTTGCGCTGCTGGCCCAGGAGCTGATGCATGGTCTCGTAGAGGGACATCAAATAGGCGGGCTGATCCGACTCGAGTGCGGGGAACGGATAGTGCAGGGCCCGGACCCCGAGCTCCTCGTAGTTGTGGAGGTTGTGGTTCGCCTCGATCAGGGAGATGACCGGGTCGAAGCCCTGCTCGCGCAGCCAGATGATCTCTTCCTGCCGGCGCACCCGTCGGTGGTTCTCACCGTAACCCCCGGGACGCTCGCAGATCGCCAGCCGATCCTTGACGATCCAACAGAAGTTGCGCGGCGTGATCCCCTGGGCCCACTTCCCCTTCGCCACGCTCAACCTCTCTCCGATCAGTCTGTGAGCACCATACGGGTGTGCACGGTGGCCCGAACGTCATGCACACGAACGAGGGCCACTCCAGCAAGCATGGCCCACATCGCGGTGGCGAGCGAACCATCGAGCCGATCGTCCGGAGGAACCGCTGCGGCAGCGGCCGGATCACCCCGGGCATCGCTCGCGGAGAGGACGGCACCGAGAAAGCTCTTCCGGCTGGTGCCGATGGCGACCGGGACGCCGACCGCGACGAATCGGTCGAGGGCGGCGAGGAGATCGAGGTTCTGTTCGAGGGTCTTGCCGAAACCGATCCCCGGATCGATCCAGATGCGGTCGACCCCGGCGGCCGCCCCCCGTTCGGCGGCGCGGACCAAGTGGTCCAGCACCTCGGCGACCACGTCGCCGTACGACGGTGCGGCCTGCATGGTGGCGGGGTCTCCCCGCATGTGCATGGCGATCCACCCGGCGCCCATCGAGCCGGCCACCGATTCGAGCGACGCCGAGACGTCGTTGACGATGGTGGCACCCGCCTCGATCGCGGCCCGGGCCACATCGGGCTTTCGGGTGTCGATGCTGACCTCGATCCCATCCTCGCTCAGCGCACGCACGACGGGAACCACCCGTCGCAGCTCCTCCTCTGCCGAGACCGGAGAAGCGCCCGGACGGGTCGACTCACCGCCCACGTCGATCACCGACGCACCATCGGCGATCATCGTGTGGGCATGTTCCAACGCCCGATCGGGTTCCACCCAGTGGCCTCCGTCCGAGAACGAGTCCGGCGTGACGTTGAGGATGCCCATCACGGCGGCCGGCGAACCGGTCGCGGCGAGAAAGCGCTTCAACGGCGGCCGTCGAGGAACCGCATGGCCTCGAGCCGTGACGCCATCTCGTCGCGGAACAGGCCCCGCACGGCCGAGGTGACGGTGGTGGCACCGGGCTTGCGGATCCCGCGCATGGACATGCAGAGGTGCTCGGCTTCCATCACCACGAGCACTCCTCGGGGTCGGAGAACCCCGTCGATCGCATCGGCGATCTGGGTGGTGAGTCGCTCCTGCACCTGTGGCCGCCGGGCGAAGTCGTCGACCAGACGAGCCAACTTGGACAGTCCGGTGATGCGGCCCGATTCCGACGGGATGTAGGCGACATGTGCCGACCCGTGGAACGGCACCAGATGGTGCTCGCAGATCGAGTAGAACGCGATGTCGCGCACCATGACCATCTCTTCGTGGTCGCCCTCGAACGTCTTGAAGACGTGCTCGGCCGGGTCCGCGTGCAGGCCACCGCAGATCTCGGCGTACATCCGAGCGACGCGAGCCGGCGTATCCACCAACCCGTCCCGTTCGGTGTCTTCGCCGATGGCCTCGAGGATCTCGGACACGGCCGCCTCGATCCGGGCCAGATCGACCTCGGGGGCCATGCGGCGGCTCGCGAACTCGACCTCGTCCAGGTGGGCGTTCCCCGTTTGCGGGTCATCGGTGGGCACGGTCGTCGCGGCTCCTCGGTGAGAACAGCCGTCAGCCTAGGGCGAGGGGCGGCCAGGTCCTACGGGTGGGACTGCTGCTCTTCGACCATGACCGAACGGTCGTCGTCGGCGCTGGACGGCACCTCGGCGGTATCGGAGAACAGGCCGACGATCTCGTCCTCTTCGACCGTCTCCTGCTCCACCAGCATGTCGGCCAACCGGTCGAGGATGGACCGGTGGAGCGTGATGATCTCGCGCGCCTCGTTGTGGGCGGCGTCGATGATGGACCGAACCTCGTCGTCGATGACGCCAGCGACGTCATCGGAGTAGTCGGGCTCGTGCGCCATCTCCTTGCCGAGGAAGACCTCACCGTCGCTGCGTCCCAGTTGTTGCAGGCCGATGCGCTCACTCATCCCGTACTTGGTGACCATGGCCCGAGCGATCTGTGTCGCCCGTTCGATGTCATCGGCGGCCCCGGTGGTGGGATCGCCGAAGATGACCTCCTCGGCGGTCCGGCCACCCAGCAGCATCGTCAGCTGGTCGCGCAACTCGGACCGGGTCTTGAGGTAGCGGTCCTCCTGGGGGAGCGACAGCGTCCAACCGAGCGCCCTTCCCCGGGCGATGATCGACACCTTGTGGATGGGATCGGTGTTGGGAAGCACGTGGCCGACCAGCGCATGACCGGCTTCGTGGTACGCCACGACCCGCTTCTCGCGGTCGGACATCAAGCGGTTCTTCCGTTCGGGCCCGGCGATGACCCGGTCGATGGCGTCGCTCACCGCCGTCATGTGGATCTCGTCCTTGTCGTCGCGAGCGGCGAGGATCGCCGCCTCGTTCATCAGGTTCGCCAGATCGGCGCCGGTGAACCCTGGCGTGCGCCGGGCGATGATGCCGAGATCGACGTCGGCGGCCAGCGGCTTCTCCTTCGAGTGGACCCCGAGGATCTGACGCCGGCCGTCGAGGTCGGGGGCGTCGACGACGATCTGGCGGTCGAATCGTCCCGGCCGGAGGAGCGCGGGATCCAGGATGTCGGGCCGGTTCGTGGCCGCGATGAGGATGACCCCCGCCGAGTCGTCGAATCCGTCCATCTCGACCAGGAGCTGGTTCAGGGTCTGCTCACGCTCGTCGTGACCGCCGCCGAGCCCGGCGCCGCGGTGGCGGCCGACCGCGTCGATCTCGTCGACGAACACGATGGAGGGTCCCGCCGACTTGGCCTGGGTGAAGAGGTCGCGTACGCGGCTGGCGCCGACACCGACGAACATCTCGACGAAGTCACTGCCCGAGATGGAGAAGAACGGCACACCGGCCTCGCCGGCGACGGCTCGGGCCAGCAGGGTCTTGCCGGTGCCCGGGGGGCCGTAGAGCAGCACCCCCTTGGGGATGCGGGCGCCGATCCGGGTGAACTGCTCGGGCTCGCGGAGGAACTCGCGGACCTCCTGGAGTTCCTGGACCGCCTCGTCGACGCCGGCCACGTCTTCGAAGGTCACCGTCGGCTCATCCTTGTTGAAGCGACGCGCCTTCGACTTGCCGAACTGCATCACCTTGCTGCCGCCGCCCTGCATCGACGAGATGAACCAGATGAAGATGCCGATCAGCAACAGCATGGGCAGAAGGCTCCAGGCGAGCGACACCCAGATGGACTCCTTCTCGGTGTCGACGTCCAGCTGCGGGTAGGCCTCGACGATCTCGTCGGCGGATTCGGCTGCGAATCGGAACTCGTACGCACCCGAGCGCTCGCTCTCCTCGGTGAACTCGCCGGTGACCTTGTTGCTCCGGTCCTTGAGCGTCGCCTCGGACGGGTCGATGTCGCCCTTGTCGACGGCCAGGTCGAACTGCGTGCGGGTCAACTCGTCGGGATCGGAACCACGGGTCAGCAGGATCCAGGCCAACAGGCCGACGAGCGCCGCTGCGATCAGCAGCAGGACGGGACGAGATCGCAGGTACTTCACGGTCGGTTCACCCTATCGAGTTCCTTCGAGACGCAAACGGGGATCTCCATCGACCGTCCCGCTCGAATGGTGAGCGCCCGACCGCGGTGCGAGTCAGTCGCTCTCGGTCCAGACCCGGAGGTCGCGAAGGTTCCGGAACCGCTCGGCCACATCGAGTCCGTAGCCGACGACGAAGGCCGGAGGGATGGTGAATCCGATGTAGCGAAGGTCGGGGTCGCTCTTCTGGAGGCCCTCGCGCAACAACAGGGCGCACACCTCGAGGCTGGCCGGGTCGCGGGCGTTCAGGTATTTGCGGAGGTAGGCCAGCGTGAGCCCGCTGTCGACGATGTCCTCGACGATCAGGACGTGCCGCCCGGCGAGATCGACATCGAGATCCTTGACGATCCGGACGACACCGCTGGTCTTGGTGGCCGAGCCGTACGAGGAGACGGCCATGAAGTCCATGTCGACGGTGAGGTCGATGGCCCGGGCGAGGTCGGCCATGAACACCAGCGCACCCTTGAGGACACAGACCAGGAGCGGTGGATCGTCGGCGTAGTCGGCCGTGATCTCCTGGCCGAGCTGAGCCACGCGGGCCCGGATCTGCTCTTCGCTCAGGACCAGATCGCCGAGTCCTGGTTCGTTTTCCAGCGGTCCGCCCATGGCTCGGCCGACCCTACCCGCGTCCGCCAGCCGGCTCGACACGGAGCACACCCTGGCGACGTCGGAGCGTCCATCCCCCGCCCAGTTCCGTGGATCGGACGCGGCCCTGCACCACGTCGAGCGAGCGAGCGATCGTGTCGGCACGGGGCGGGTGGTCGGCGCCGGTCTCGGCCTGGATGTACCGGCGGAGGGCGACCTGCGCCACCGGAGACGGGCTGTCGGCCAGCGAGCGGACGTCGGTCGGGTCGAGCTCCCGTGCGAGGCGCTCGATCCAGTCCCCCGCCGCCCGCAGATGGTCGGCCTGGCGTGCGATGACCGGGACGACGTCGCGCTGGGCGATGTCGTTCAGGAGGGGGAGCAACTCGGCCCGGACGCGATTGCGGCGCAACGCCCGATCCTGGTTGGTCGGGTCGTCCACGGGCACCAGACCCAGACGCTCACAGAGGGCGACCGTCTCCGCCCGCCGAAGGTCCAGGATCGGTCGCCGGTCCCGCCGGATACCCGACAGACCTTCGATCCCGGCGCCGCGCATCAGGTTGAGGAGGATGGTCTCGACCTGATCGTCAGCCGTGTGGCCGGTGAGCACACCATCGGGCAGAACCGCGTAGCGCGCCGCCCGCGCGCGGGCTTCGAGGTTGGGTCCCGGCTCGACGCACACCTGGTGGCCGGAGAACCCGGCGCCGAACCGCTCCGCCGCATCTGCGACCACCTGTGCGTCGGCGGCCGAGCCCGGGCGCAGTCCGTGATCGACGTGGACGGCGGTGACCGTCCGTCCGGTGCGGCACGCCAACACGAGCATCGCCAGCGAGTCGGGACCGCCGGAGACGGCGCACTCGAGGACGGGTCGGTCGGGGAAGCGGCAACGAGCGGACAGCTCGTCGACCAGGCTCACGCCGCCGGCCGCAGTCCCACCCGGTCGATCCACGCCTGCGGGTCGCGGATTTCGTCCATCGACGGCAGGTTCTCGGGCCGTTCCCACGCCCGATCGATGAGCCCGGTGCCACCGTGGTCCTCGACGATCTCGATGAATTCCTCCCCCGCCTGGTACTGGAGCAGCTTGGCCTCGATCCCGATCAGCCGCTGCAACACCCGAGACAGGCCGCGGGCCGCGGCCCTGCGGTTGCGCAGGACGGCACCGAACCGACCGGCGGACGGCACGTGGTCCTTGCCCGCCCGATCCATGGTGACGTCACCGTGACCCTCGAGCAGGCTCATCAAGCCGCCGATCTGGTCGAGCACCAGCTTCTGTTCGGGCGAGGCGAACACCGCGGCGAGTCCACCGTCGTCAAGCGGGTTGTGACCGCCGCGCACCGAGTCGGTGACCCGGCCCACCGCGTGCAGGAGGCGGCCGGGATCGGGATCGCTGAGGGACATGGTCTGCTCGACCAGGGAGAGGAAGTGCCCGCGCATCCACGGGATACCGGTGAACTGGGCCCGATGGGTGACCTCGTGGAGCGCGAGCCACAGACGGAACTCGTCGGGTGGGAACCCGTGCTTCTTCTCCAGGCCCAGGACGTTGGGCCCCACGTAGTAGACGATGTCCTGATCCTCGGGACTGTCGTCCTCGACCACCAGCAGGTCGTATTGACCCAGCACGCGGGTGGACATCCAGCCCAGCAGCGCCCCGACCTCGGCGCCGGCCACCCGTCGCATCGCCGGTGCCATCGGCCCGCCGACCCGGCCTTCGAACCGATCGGTCATGGGCTTGAGCAGTCGCTGGAACGACGAGATGTTGGCGCGGACCCACCCGGCGCGGGTGGTGACACGCCCGCGGGCGGGACCCGAAAGCGAGCGCAGGCCGGTCTCGATCCCGACCAGTTCCTCGGCCTGGGCGGTGAATCGCTCGAAGTCCGCGTCCAGCGCCGTGTAGTGATACGAGGAGGAGAACGGCTCGTGGCCGCCGACCCGGACCGCCATGCGCTCGGCCACGTTCCAGTCGATCAACGGATGACTCACGGCTGCACCGACGAGCGATCGGGAACGACTAGTCCGGGTAGCGGGTGCTGACGACCTTGCGGAAGTACATGACGATGGTCATCACGACCGCGAGGATGGCGGAGAGGGCGAGGACCGCGCCGATCCAGAAGTGCCAGACAACGGCCAGAAAGGGCTCCATGCGCCTGAAGTGTAGGCGTCACCGGGAGGGCAGCCCACACCGGAGATCCGGGCCGGGACTCACGAATCGGCCTGCCCCTCGATGCCGAGCGCATCGGCGATGCGGGCTCGAAGCTCCCCCGGGCACAGATCGGTGGCCTTCGCCGCCACGATCCCCCGCAGCTCCTCCTCGAACCCGTAGGCATCGCCGCACGGCGGGCAATCGACGAGATGGGAGCGAATCGCCTCGCGGGTGTCATCGGTGATCGACCCGTCCAGGAATCCGTGGATCTCCCGAAGCGCTCGTTCACATTCTGGTCCGCTCATCTGACCTCGGAACTCGAAGGCCCGCCGGCTCGATCGCCGACGGGGTCTGCACCATCGGCAGGTGTCTCCGACGACACGATGCCTTTGGTCTTGGCGAATTCGTACAACTCCTTCTGCAACGCTTTTCTTCCACGATGGAGCCGACTCATCACCGTTCCTATCGGCACATCGAGGATTTCCGCGATCTCCTTGTAGGCGAACCCCTCGACGTCCGCGAGCAGCACGGTCATCCGGTACTGGTCGGGAAGCGCCTCCAGCGCCTCCTTGACCTCGGTGTCGGTGACCCAGTCGAGCAGCTCGTCCTCGGCGCTGCGGCCCAGGAGCAGCGAGGCCGGCCCGCCCAGCTTCCGGTACAGGAACAGCTCCTCGACGTCGTCCAGCTCGGTCTCCTGGGGTCGCCGCTTCTTCGACCGGTAGGTGTTGATGTAGCTGTTGGTCAGGATGCGGTACATCCATGCCTTGAGGTTGGTGCCCTCCTTGAACCCGCCGAATCCGCGATAGGCCCGCAGGTAGGTCTCCTGCAACAGATCCTCGGCGTCGGCCGGATTCCGCGTCATCCGGAGCGCGGCCGAGTACAGCGCATCCATCAAGGGCATCGCCTGTTCCGCGAAATCGGCTTGCTCGGCCATCGTCGGAGGTTAGTGGTGCGCCGCACCACGGGGGACAGAACCCGTCGTGCCGACGGGTGACGCGCTGATACCGTGGCCGGACCCACGCCCGGGTAGCTCAGTCGGCAGAGCGGCTCACTCGTAATGAGCAGGTCAGGAGTTCGATTCTCCTCTCGGGCTCAGACCACGTCGCCGGTCGTGCGGGGGACCTGCTCGCAAGGAACGGCCGGCCGACCTGAAACGGGACCACCCATGGGTTGCTTCATCTTCCTCACCGCACTGCTCAGCCCCCGGCTGGCGCTGTTCTTCGTCTGGGCGTTCACGAACTTCGTGGACCGAGCGTTCGACGACTGGATCGTCCCGGCTCTCGGATTCGTCTTCCTGCCCTGGACGACGCTGGTGTACGCACTGGCGTACGACGGACGCGGGGTCAGCCCCCTGGGCTGGTTCTTCGTCGCCATGGCGCTGCTGACCGACGTGTCGTCCTACGCGTACTCCGGGCGCCGCTACCAGACCCGCGACCTCTGAGCCTCGACCCGAGTCACCGGTGACCGACGACATCGCCGGCGACGACACGGTCCGGGCTGGTCGTCGTCACCGCGGAGGGATCGACCAACTTCTCGGTCGGCATGAACCTGAAGCAGCTCCCGGAGCCGATCCTGCGGATCGGCCCTCAGCGGTCGAGGAGGGGCGGCAGTCGTAGGAACAGACCCTGCAGCCAAAGCGCCTCGTTGGGGTTGAACAGCAGGTCCTCGGCCGCGGCGTCGACGATCCGTACGGCGTCGACCAGCGCCGGGGTCGCCCGGCCCTCGACGATGGCGTCGCGGTAGGTCCGGGCCAGGGTGGCCAGACCGAAACGCAGCTCATCGGTCCTGACCCGCCGCACCTCGCGCTTCTGCGCTTCGTCCAGCTGCCGGCGACCTGCACCCCGCTCGCCGTAGCGCTCGGCCCGCTCGTCGACCTCGGCCCGCTGCGCGTCGTGGAGCTCCGAGAGTGGCTCCACGGAGGCGTCGATCGCGATCCTGATGTCGCTCACCAACGAATGGACCGCCGCGCCGGTTCCGTCCAGCCGACCAGGTGCGCCGGCCCACAAGTCGGCCCGAGCCGCGAGGTTGGCGTCAGTGGCCAGGAGCCGGGCGCGATCGAGATCGCCACCCGCCGCAGCGGCGGCCCGCTCGGCCACCGAGTGCTCGATGCCTTCGCCCTCCAGCACCCCGACCATGAGCGGACCGGGAATGGGACCGAACTCGACGGTGATGCACCGGGAAGCGATGGTGACCAGCTCGGGCACGACCTCGTCGGCCAGCAGGACGAACACGGTGCTGGGCGGCGGCTCCTCCACCGTCTTCAGCAGGCTGGCCAGCGCGGCGGGCTCGGCGGCGTGGAGCTGGGTGGCGACCACGACCTTGCGGTCACCCTCGGTCGGGCTTCGAAAGGCCGCCCCGATGACCTCGGACGCCTCGTCCCGACGCAAGGTCCTGCCGGCCGGCTCCTTGACGATCAGATCGGGGTGCTTCTCGGCCAAGGCGAGTGTGATGTGCCGCTCGCGCGGCGCCCTCGGTTCTTCCGGCCACCACGCCGGCGGCCAGGGCACGAGCGGCCGCACGGGTGCCCGTTCCCGGAGGCCCGATCAGTAGCCAGGCGTGCGCCTCACGGCCCTCGGCGGCACGCAGGATCCGCACCGCGGCCTCTTGGCCGACGACGGCACCGAACGGGTCGGTGGCCACGGTCACCGACCGATCCTCTCGGCCACGACGGCTGCGACGCGCTCCGCCACCTCGTCGATCGAACCCATCCCGTCGACGATCACCCAGCGCTCGGGCTCGGCTCGCGCCAACTCGCCGAATCCCCGACGGACCCGGCGCTCGAAATCGGCGCCCACCTGCTCGAGCCGGTCTCGATCGCCCGGCATCCGCTCGTTGGCGACCGCCTCGGGAACCTCCAGCAGGACCACCACCTCGGGCCACAGTCCCGCGGTCGCCCACTCGGAGAGATGTCGAACCTCGTCCAGCGGCAGGCCCCGCCCGTAGCCCTGATAGGCCAGGGACGACCCGATGTACCGATCGCAGACCACGTCCCGGCCATCGTCCAGGGCCGGGAGGATCAGCTCCTCGACGTGCTGCGCCCGGTCGGCGGCCATCAGCATCGCTTCGGTGCGGTCGTGCATCTCGGCGTACTGCGGATCCAGCAACAGCGCTCTCAGCGCAGCGCCGATCGGGGTGCCGCCCGGCTGGCGGGTCAGCATCGCCCCCCGGCGCTCGGCGAGTCGCGCCGCCTGGGTGGACTTGCCGCATCCGTCGCCGCCTTCCAGCGCGATGAAGTGGCCCCGACTCACAACGGCACCTCTCCCTCGCGGCTCTGCTGCTGACCGGCTCGGAGCGAGGCGGCGGCGATGACGCCACCGATCACGACGATCACCCCACCGGTCATGAGGGCCAGGCGTTCGTCGGTGAGCACGATCGTGGCCCCTGCGAACGTGACCGTGTCCGGGAGCATGCGGTCGAGCACGCCACCGAGGAGCGGGGCGATCACCATGGCGAACAGGACACAGGTGCGGATCAGGGTGAAGAAGGTGGCGAACACGCGCCCGCGCAGCTCGTCGTCGACCATCTCGTGGAGGATGGTCATGGCCAGCACGTAGGTCGCTCCGGCGCACAGACCGAGGACGGCGACGAAGATCGTGGCCAGGAAGAGCGACGACGAGGCCGCGGCAAGGATCAACGCCACACCGCCGGCCAGGATGCTGGCGGCGAACACCAGGCCCTTGGGCAGACTGCGCTGCACCAGCCCGACGCCGATGATGCCCAGCGCCACCCCGCTGCCGAGCGCGAACATCAGCCAGCCGTAGGCCGCGTCGGTCACCGCCCCGAGACCGTCCTGCGCGAACCCCGGACCGAGGGGAATCACCATCGCCCCGCCGAACAGCGCCGTCGCCAGACCGATGTTCACGGCCCGAACCGTCGGGTTGGAGAAGGACGTCCTCCAGCCCTCGCGCAGATCGCGGAAGGTGCGGCCGAGGTCGAAGCCGGACTCGAGTCGCTCGGCGCTGCGATCCGGGGGCGGGATGTGCAACGTCGAGACGATCCCCGCCGTGATCAGGAACGTGAGGGCGTCGAAGTAGAAGGCCAGACCTTCCTGGTTGAGATGCAGCGCCGAGGTCCACCCGCTGGCGGCGAACCACGCGGCGACGGTGGCCAGACCGGCGAAGATCGCCGACGCGATCGGAAACGTCCCGTACGCCGCCGCGAGGGACAACGAGTTGGCCGAGGTGAGGTGGGATCGCGGCACCAGGTGGGGGATCGACGCTTCCTTGGCCGGGGTCCACAGCATGGTGAGCAGCTCGAGGATGAACGAGGCGAAGACCAGCCCGGGGACGGTGTCGACGAACGGCAGGGAGACCATCACCAACGCCCGCCCGATGTCGCAGACGATCATGACCCGCCGCCGGTCCCAGTAGTCGACCAGCACGCCTGCGAGCGGCGCCAGGAAGAACCCCGGCACGAGGCGAGCGGCCAGGACGACACTGATGGCGAGCCCGCCCACGGCGGCGGAGTCGCCCTGGGCGGCACCGATCCTGCCCGCCAGCGTGGCGATGGCGATCAGACCGAGCCAGTCGCCGGTCGACGACGCGACCTGGGCCAGCCACAGGCGGAAGAACTGGCGGGACCCGAACACGCGCCCGATCAGGCCGACGGGGGCGTCTTCGTCCGGCGAGGAGGCTCCCGCGCGATCGTCTGCCGTCTGAGCCACGGAGTTCGAGGCTAGTTGGCCGGGTTCTCGGTGCTCGGTTGGCTCTTCTTCTTCGCGCCCGTCTTCTTGGCGCCCGTCTTCTTGGCGCTCGTCTTCTTCTTCGTCGTCTTCTTCTTCGTCGCCTTCTTCTTGGCGCTCGTCTTCTTCTTCGCCGCCTTCTTCTTGGCGCCGGCCTTCTTCTTCTTGACCGGGCCTCGATCCCGACGCATCTGCAGCAGCTCGGACGCACGTTCGTCGGTGATCGTCTCGACGTCGTCACCCTTGCGCAACGACGCGTTGACCTCGCCGTCGGTGACGTAGGGACCGAACCGCCCGTCCTTCACCACCATCGGATTCTCGCTCACCGGATCGGTGCCAAGCTCGCGCAGGGGCGGTTTCGCCTGCCGTCCCCCGCGCTGACGGGGCTGGGCCAGGCGCGCCAGTGCGTCCTCGAGGGTGACCGTGAACAACTGGTCCTCGGTCTCGAGGCTGCGACTGTCGGAGCCCTTCTTCACGTACGGCCCGTAGCGCCCGTTCAGCGCCAGGATCTCCACGTTGTCGGCGGGATCGACTCCGATCGTCCGAGGGAGCGACAGGAGCCGGATCGCCTCGTCCAGGTCCAGCGTGTCGGGATCCATCGTCGAGAAAAGCGACGACGTCTTCGGCTTCTCGCCGGTCTCGTCGTCGTGCTCACCCATCTGCACGTAGGGACCGAACCGACCGTTCTTGAGCATGACCGGCAGTCCGGTCACGGGGTGGACGCCCAGCTCGCGGTCGCCGCTGGGCGCCTCGATCAGCTCGATGGCCCGATCGATCGTCAGCTCGTCCGGCGGGATGTCATCGGGGATACTCGCCCGGTCCTCGCCTCGTTCGAGATACGGGCCGTAGCGACCGACCCGGCCGACCACGCCGACCCCGTGCTCGTCCACGCCGATCGGGATCGAGTTGATGGCACGGGCGTCGATCTCGGCCAGGCGCTCGGACACCTTGGTCTTCAGCCCAGGATCGTCCTGCGCACCGAAGTAGAACCGGGCCAACCACGGAATCGCCTCGGCACTCCCCGCCGCGATCGAGTCCAGGTCGTCCTCCATCCGGGCGGTGAACGCGTAGTCGACCATGTCCGGGAAGTGCTGCTCGAGCAGCCCGACGACGCTGAATGCCGTGAACGACGGCACCAGCGCCGAACCCTTCTTCCACACGTAGCCCCGGTCCTGGATGGTGCCCATGATCGAGGCGTAGGTGGACGGCCGCCCCACGCCGAGCTCTTCCATCCGCTTGACCAGCGACGCTTCGGTGAACCGGGCCGGCGGCTGGGTCTCGTGACCGTCGGGAACCAGTTCGCCGATGTCCAGGCCGGCGCCCTCGCTGAGCGGAGGCAGCCGGCGCTCCCGGTCGTCGTCGTCCTGCTCGTCGGTGCTCTCTTCGTAGACCTTCTGGAATCCCGGATGGGTGATGACGGTGCCGCTGGTGGAGAACACCGCCCGGGTCCCGGACGTGCCGGTGGCCTCGAGCCGCACGGTCACCGTCTCGCCGGTGGCGTCGGTCATCTGCGAGGCGACGGTCCGCTTCCAGATCAACTCGTAGACGCGGGCCTCGGACGGGTTGACGGCGGCCGCCACCTCGTCGGGCGACTTGAAATCGTCACCGGCGGGACGGATCGCTTCGTGCGCTTCCTGGGCGTTCTTGACCTTCTTGGCATAGGTGCGCGGCGCGTCGGGAAGGAACGGATCGCCGTAGCGGCGCCCGATCTCGGACCGAGCGGCCCGCAGCGCCGTCTCCGACAGCGTGGTGCTGTCGGTTCGCATGTAGGTGATGAACCCCGCCTCGTAGAGCGACTGCGCGGCACGCATCGCCTGAGCCGACGACATGCGGAGCTTCCGACCCGCTTCCTGTTGGAGCGTCGAGGTCATGAACGGCGCTGCGGGGCGCCGTCGATAGGGCTTCGACTCGACCGACGAGACCGTTGCCTCGCGATCGGTCAGATCGGTGACCAGCGCCGTGGCCCGGGGCTCGTCGAGCACGACGACGTCATCGGACTTCGGCACGCCCTCGCTGGTGAAGTCCCGGCCGGTCGCCAACTTCTGCCCGTCGATCTCGACCAGCTTCGCCCCGAGCGAGACCGGCTCGGCGCCCCTGGTGGCGAACGTCCCCGAGAGATCCCAGTAGCCGGCTGACACGAACGCGATGCGCTCTCGTTCCCGCTGCACCACGATGCGGGTGGCAACACTCTGGACCCGGCCGGCGGACAGACCGGGCATGACCTTCTTCCACAGCACCGGTGAGACCTCGTAGCCATAGAGGCGATCGAGCACGCGGCGCGCTTCCTGGGCGTCGACCAGGCGACGGTCGATCTCCCGGGGCGCATCGATGGCGGCCTGGATCGCCTGGGCGGTGATCTCGTGGAACACCATCCGGTGGACCGGCAGATCCGCCCTGGGATTGAGCACCTCGAGGAGGTGCCACGCGATGGCCTCCCCCTCGCGATCCTCATCCGTCGCCAGATAGAGCTCGCTGGCGTCGGCCACCAGGGCCTTCAGCTTCCGGACGTGGTCCTTCTTGTCGGGCGACACCACGTAGAGCGGCTTGAAGTCGTTCTCGGTGTCCACACCCAGACGAGCCCACTTCTCGCTCTTGTACGACGCCGGGACGTCCTTCGCGCTGCGAGGCAGGTCACGGATGTGACCGATGGACGACTCGACGACGTAGCCGTCGCCGAGGAATCGCGCGATGGTACGCGCCTTGGCGGGGGACTCGACGATGACGAGGGGACCGGACATGCGGGAGGAAGGCTGCGGGATTCCCGGCCGGCTGTCAACCCCGGTCGTCTACGTCGTCGCTCGGGCGGACGGTGAGTCGTCGCGGATGTTCTCCTCGTTCCCCGCCTTCGAGAGCACCACGGCAGCCAGGCCCGCCGCCAGCATCGAGGCGGCCAGAATGCCGATCTTCGAGTCGTCCTGCAGCTCCTGCGAGTGCTCGCTCTCGGCCACCTCCTCGGTCGTCTCGGCCGCCGCTTCCTCACCGGCGGCCGCCTCCTCGCCGTGCGTCCCACTCCCGAAGGCCAGACCGCTGATGAAGATGGACACGGTGAACCCGATCCCGGCAGCCAGGGAGATACCGACCATGTGCAGACCCGTCACCCCACGGGGCAGGCGGGTCAACCCGAGCTTGGTGGCCACCAGCGCCGCTCCGCCCACACCGACGGTCTTGCCGACGACCAGGCCGAACAGGATGCCGAGGGTGACGGGAGAGCTGAACGCCCGCTCGATGCTGTCGATGCTGATCACGATGCCGGCATTGGCCAACGCGAAGATGGGGATGATGACGTAGCTGGTCCAGGGGTGGAGGAAATGCTCGAGCCTGTCGTTGACCGGGACGGTTTCGCGGATCGCGAACGTGGCCTCGTCCACGTCACCGACACCCAACGGACCGTCCTTGCTGAGGATCTCCCCGATGCGCTCGGAGTCCGCGCCGTCCCGCAGCGCCACGGTGGGGGCGAGGAGGCCGAGGATCACACCGGCGATGGTCGCGTGGACACCCGACTCGAACACCGCCACCCAGAGAATGGCTGCGATGATCACGTAGATCGGGATGTACCAGACGTTCATGCGCCGGCTGACCATGACGATGACGGTCAGGCCGATGGCGATCGCACCCCAACCGATGGAGAGCTGATCGGTGTAGAAGATCGCGATCACCGCGATGGCGCCGAGGTCGTCGACGATCGCCAGGGTGAGGAGGAAGACCTTGAGCGAGCTGGGCACGCGGGGGCCGAGCAGCGCGACGACCCCGAGCGCGAAGGCGATGTCGGTGGCCATCGGGATGCCCCAGCCGTCCGCGCCCTCGCCGCCCCAGTTGAACGCGAGGTAGACCGCCGCCGGAACCACCATGCCCCCGAGTGCGGCGATGGCCGGGAACGCTGCAGCCCGCCGATCGGTGAGCTGTCCCGTGGTGAGCTCCCGCTTGATCTCCAGGCCGACGACGAAGAAGAAGATCGCCATCCCCAGGTCGTTGACCCAGGCCTGCAGCGGCTCGACGATCTCGAAGTCGCCGATCTGGAAACCGACGGCCGTCGACCACAGATCGAAGTAGCTCTCGGACCAGGGAGAGTTGGCCCAGATCAGCGCGATGATCGTCGCGGCGAGCAGCAGGATCCCGCCCGCCGCCTCGATGGCCAGGAACCGCGCCATCGGCCGCGCCACGACCCTGGCGAACGGGCGGTTGCTGGCCAGGAACGTTTCCCTGGAGTAGGTCGGATCGTTCATCGGGTCGGTTCGGTGGGGGTGGGAGACCGCATTCGCTGCCGGCCGAGGCTAGCCCGCGGAGTCCCGGGACCGACCAACGGGCACCGCCCGTCCGCACCACTCAGACGAAGTGCCGGATCGATCCTTCGGACGCATCGACGACCGCGATGGCAGCGCGATGCAGCAGTCCGTGGAGCTCCCTGAATCGATCGGCGTCCTCGTCGTCCTCCGATGCGTCGATCGGGGCCGGACCGACATCGATCTCGGCGAGTGCTGCATCCCAGTCGGTCGCCTCCGCGGCCACCTGCAACCGCATGGTGGGAGCCTGGACCAGGGCCCGGTCCAGATCCTGCACGATCGTCACCACCACGTCGGTCGTCGTGCGCACCCCCGGAGTGGCGAGGAGATGGAGGGCCTGGAGTTTGCGCATGGCCACCGCAGCGATCATCACCGGCTCGCCGAGCTCGACGACCGCCGAGTCGACCGCCCTCAGATCGAGTGCGACGCTGGGGGGAACGTCGAACCAGCGGCGCAGCGTCTCGAACATCTCCTCGGCCACGGCGTCGAGCGCCAGGAGCTCGTCCGGTTTCGGGAGGGGTTCGTCCGGGGTATCGGTCACGGTCGGCACGCTAGTGGGGCGTCACGAGCACCAGCGTCGGTGCCTACATCCCCTCGTCCTGCGGGTGGGTGTACACCACGATTCGGACCGCGGTGCCGTCGGGACCGGGGAGGATCTGCGATTCGTCGGCGACGCTGCGAATGAGCGGGAGACCGAACCCACCGTCGCGTCCCATCAGCGGCTCCGTCTCGACACCGGCGACCTCATCCAGGTCGAACCCGGCCCCCCGATCGGCCACTTCGACCGCGATCTGCTCCTCGCCCAGATTGCAGCGGATGATGATCCGCTCGCCCTCACCCCGCCCGCGATACGACTCCATGGCGTTGGTCGCCGCCTCCGAAACGGCGAGGCGAAGCGCATCGATCCGCTCGGCGACGAACAGCGGATCGATGTCGGCCGCGGCGGCGACCACCAGACGAGCGAGGGCCAGGTACTCCGCCCGGGCCGGGATGTCGAGCTCGACGAGCTGATCACCGGTCACGGGCGGGAGGTCAGGCATCGGTCGCGCCGCCTGCGGAAGCGGGGGGATCCGCCTCGTCGGCCAACGCCTCGTCGAGCGTGGGGACGAGGGTGAACACCCGGTCGAACCCGACGGAGCGGAGCAGCGCGGTCACGTTGTTGTCGGGTGCGACAAGCCGCACCTCTCCTCCGTTGCGGTGAACCCGCCGCCGAAAGCCCAGGAGGGCACCCAAACCCGACGAGTCGAGCAGGTCGATGGCGGTCAGGTCCACGACGATACGTGGTTCCGACTCGTTCACGAGGGGACCAACGGCCGAGCGGAACCCGGGAAGCCCGGCCAGGTCGAGATCACCGACCACCGAGAGGACCGACCACGGTCCCCGGCGGTGCACATCGATCTCGAGCATCGGCAGTCCTCCGACAACGACAGCACTGTAATTACCACAGGGAAACTCGTAGCATCGGTTTCATGATCCGGACCGGAACCGACGATGGGTCGGACCAGGCGCTGATCGAGCTGATCGACCGCCGCTGCACGGTGGCCCACACGGCGACCCTGCCCGCCCGGCCCGGCGTGGTCGGCACCCCCGCTCGTCCGGTGTCGACCGACCTCCTCCGTCGTCTCGGGGTCGATCACCTCTGGTCCCATCAGGCCGCTGCGCTGGATCGGATTCGCGACGGCGAATCGGTCGTGCTCACGTCGGGGACGGGCTCGGGCAAGTCACTCGCCTATCAGATCCCGGTCGTCGAGGCCGTCGTCGAGGGGCCCTCACCCCACACCAGCCTCCTCCTCTTCCCCACCAAGGCCCTGGCGCACGACCAGCTCACCACGCTCGCCACGCTCGGCATCGACGAGGTCACCGCCACCACCTACGACGGTGACAGCAGCCGGGAGCACCGGGCGTGGGCCCGACGCCGCGCCAACGTGCTGCTCACCAATCCCGAGATGCTGCACAGCGGCATCCTGGCCAACCACCGGCGCTGGTCTCCTTTCCTGGCCCGCCTTCGCTACGTCGTCGTGGACGAGCTTCATCTTCTCCGCGGGGTGTTCGGCACCAACGTGGCCCACCTGCTCCGCCGGCTGCGACGGATCGCGGCCCATCATGGCGCGGAGCCGCAGTTCGTGTTCTGCTCGGCCTCCCTCGGACAGCCCGCCCAGCTCGCCTCGGACCTCTCCGGTCTCGACGTCGGTGCGATCACCACCGACGGTGCACCTCGGGGCCGGCGCACCTTCGTGCTCTGCGATCCTCTCCAGGACCGGCAGACCACGGCCACCTGGAGGGCCGCCGCCTCCGTGACAGCGGCCCTGGTCGACGCAGGGCAACAGTCGCTCGCATTCGCCCGCAGCCGAAAGCTCGTCGAGCTCATGGCCGCCGCCATCCGATCCCAGGTCGACGACCCCCGGGGGGTCTGCTCCTATCGCAGCGGGTACCTGGCCGACGAACGACGCGAGATCGAGACCGCCCTGGGCGAAGGCCATCTCCGTGCGGTCACCGCCACCTCCGCCCTCGAGCTGGGGATCGACGTCGGGGGGCTGGACGCCACCATCCTGGCCGGGTTCCCGGGAACGATCTCGTCCCTGTGGCAACAGGCCGGCCGCTCCGGCCGGCAGGGACGGTCCGGCATCAGCGTCTTGGTCGCCGGCGACGACCAGCTCGACCGGTGGTATGTCCGCCATCCCGACCAGCTGCTGGACCGATCCCCCGAGCCGGCCGTCATCAACCCCGGGAATCAGCAGATCCTCCTCCCGCACCTCCGGTGCGCCGCCCAGGAACTTCCCCTCGAATACCGGGACGAGGCGCTGTGGCCGACGCTCGACGACGGTGTCCGGTCACTGACCCGGGAGGACTCGGTGTGGATCCGGCGTCGGTCCGAGAGCCCGCTGGCCGTCTGGTCCACCGGGCGCCACCCGCAGCACAGGGTGGGACTGCGGTCGGCGGGAGGGGGCCAGATCCGGATCACCGACCAGGGCGTCCTGATCGGGACGGTCGACGCCGGTCGCGCCGCCCGCGATGTTCACCCGGGCGCCGTCTACCTGCACCGCGGCCACTCGTACCGCGTCATCGATCTCGATCTCGCGGGCCGAGAAGCGCAGGTCGTGCTCGAGGCCGGAGACCGATCCACCCAGCCACGATCCGAGACGACCCTGCGCGTCCTCGAGGTGGACGCCAGGCGACCGGTCGGCCCGATCCGCGTTGGGATCGGCACCGTCGAGGTCGAGCGACGGGTGGTGGGCTACACCGAGCGCGATGCCCGGACCGGTGAACCCCTCGATCACCACGCACTCGAGCTTCCGGCCCATCATCTCGTCACGCGCGGTGTGTGGCTCGAGTGCTCCCCGGCCATCACGGCGGATGTCGAGGATGGGACGTTGCCGGGGGCGTTGCACGCCCTCGAGCACGCCGCCATCGGCCTGCTCCCGCTCTTCACGATCTGTGACCGCTGGGACGTCGGCGGGGTCTCCACCGCCCACCTCGCCGACCTCGGATGTGCGGCGGTCGTCATCTACGACGCCTACGCCGGCGGCGTGGGGATCGCCGAGCTTGCCTACCAAGAGGCCGAGGCGCTCCTGGCCGCGACCGTCGGGGTCATCGGTGCCTGTGACTGTGAGGACGGCTGCCCGTCCTGCGTGCAGTCCCCCAAGTGCGGCAACGGCAACGACCCGCTGGACAAGGACGGAGCGCTGGTCCTGCTCGACCGGATCCTGGCCGCCGGCCACCGCCGAAGTGCCTCGTAGCCGACCTACTCGGCCCGCATCGTCACCGACGCCGACAGGTTGAACCGGTCCATGAGTCGACCCACGACCGGGACCGCGCCGCGGAACCGGTACCGCACCGTCACCCGAACGGGTCGTCCCTGCTGTCGAGGCGACCGCGTCACCGTCAGCCGGGTGCGATCGAGAGGGCCGGCGCGACCGGCTGCGTCCTGCACGTCGACCACCGACTCCGACACCGCTGCCGCTCGAGCGCCCTCGCGGGCCGCGTGCTGCACCAACAGCTGGTCGCGGACCACGAGCCCACCCTGGACCAGGACCAGGACAGCGAGCACGAGCACCGGGAGCAACACGGCGAATTCGACGGTGGACTGACCTGCCTGCGACCGACCGCGCCGACCCGCCATCAGAAGATCCTCCCGATGACGTTCTCGATCACGCTGTCGAGCAGCGACCCGAGCATGTCGGTGTTGCTGACCCAGGTGAGCAGCAGGGTGGCCAGCGCGGCTGCGCCGACGATCACCAGGGCGTACTCGGGCAGGGTCTGGCCCGAATCACCGTGCCGGCGATTCGGGGAGCGATGGCCGATGGCCAACGTGTGGAGCACTACGACGATGCGAAGCATGTCGTCCTTTCGGTTCGATGTGGGTTCAGGGAGTGGCACCGAGGGGAAGGTCTTGGATCACGCCGCCGCCGAGGGTGGACACCACCGGGACGATCGTGATGAGGAGGAACGCGGGGAGCACGCAGCTGACCAGTGGCGCCAGCACGGTGACCGGGAGGCGCTGCGCTCGGCGCTGGACCTCACGCCGTCGCCGATCGCGCAGCTCCGCCGCGAGCCGGTCGATGCCGTCGGCCAAGGGAGCGCCACCCTCGCCGCCGAGAAGCAGCGCGAGCCCTCGAGCGTCGGGGCCGAGGTCACGACCCAGCTGCGCGACCACCCCGTCCCAGGCTCCACCACATCGGAGTCGCGTCAGTCCGGATCGAAGGATCTCGTCGACCGGCTCGGCGCTCGTCTTCGACGCGGTGATCAATGCCTCGGACGGGACGAGGCCCGCCCTGATCGCCAGACTCATCACGTCGAGAGTGTCGGGGAGCGCTCGTCGAAGTCGATCCGCTCGGTGCCGGCGCCGGGCCCGTCCCCGAACGACCGTCGCCACCGCAACCACGATCGCGCCGACCACGGCGAGGTGCGGGGCGAGGACGACGGCGACCATGCCGAGACCGGCCACGACCCGCACCTTCCTTCCGATCGTGGTCGGAAGGGCGAGACCGACACGATCCAGCCGGCCGGTCAACGCACCGGGCCATCGGATCGGATTCGGTTCGGCGGCCAGCGGCCGCGTCAGATCGCGGAGCCGACCGCGCGGTCGGTGTCGCGCCTCGCTCCAGGCGGCCACGACCACCCACGCCGCGATGAGGCCGATCACGCCTGGACCCGCGTCACGAGTCGACGCATCCACACCAGACCGACCAGGTCCAACCCGATCCCCCCTGCGATGGCGACCCGACTGACGGGGTCGGTGAGCACCTCCTCGATCCGCACCGCTCCCAGCACGTCGAGCAGGGGCAACACCCCGACCGGGAGTACCACCAGCACCATCGCGGACAGGCGGGCCTGGCCGACCAGGGCCTCGACCTCACGGTCCAGGGCCTGGCGGTGCCGGATGGACGCCGCGATCCGGGCCAGCGCTGCGGCCAGCGGACCGCCGGTCGTGGTGGCCGCCGCCGCAACCCCGGCCACCGTGCGGAGGTCGCGGTCGTCGCGACGGTCGGCCCAGGCGGCCAGCGCGGTGACCAGATCCCCTCCGCGGTCGACCTCGGCCACCACCAGGCCGAGATCGTCTCGCACCGACGGCTCGAAGGGCTGGGAACGGGCGGCGGCCATGCCGTCGAGCAACGAACCCCCCGAACGCACCGCACCGACCAGAGCATCGAGTACCTCGGGCAGCTCTCGGGACAGGGCCAGGTCGGCTCGCCTCCGATGCTGGGCGGCGCGGGCCCACCACGCCACCACCGCGAAGCCGACGAGCAGGCTCGACCGGACCCATCCGAGCACCAGGACACCACCGACCACGGCGGGAAGGACGAGCAGCAGTGGACGCCGAGGCTCCTGCACGTCGTCGACGTCGGCAGGGTCCAGGCGCGCCCGAGACCGACGACGGAGCGCACGCCGACGGATGCCGGTCAGGACCATCAGGACCGACGCGCCGGCCGAGACCATGCCGAACGTGTCTGCGGACCAGGCGGTCACGAGCCGGGACCCAGTGCGCTGGTCCTGGTCGTGCGGTCGTCATGGCGGACGCGCACGATGTCGGCGATGGATCGACGGCCGTCCTCGCCGCGGACCAGCTGCACGACCAGATCGATGCCGGCGGTCACATGCTCGCGAGCGGCCGCCGGCGACCAGCGGTGCGGTCCGGTGAGCGCCAGCGTCTCCAACCGCCGCAGCGCCCCATCGGGGTCGTTGGCGTGCACCGTCGTGAGCGAACCGGCGTGTCCGGTGTTGAGCGCCTGGAGCAGATCGAACGCCTCGGCCCCGCGTACCTCGCCGATGATCAGTCGATCGGGGCGCAGGCGAAGCGATGCCCGCACCAACTCGGCGACCGTGACCGCACCGTGACCGTCGGCGTTGGCCGGTTGGGCCTCGAGTCGCACCAGATGCGGCAGATCGAGTCGCAACTCGGCCGCTTCCTCGATGGTGACGACGCGCTCGCCGGCGGGCACCAACCCGCCCAGGGCGTTGAGCAACGACGTCTTCCCGGTGCTGGTTCCTCCACTGATCACCATGGTCTGGCGACGGACGACCGCGGTGCGAAGGACCTCGGTCGCCGCACCATCGCCGAAGGCCGAGAGCGCGATCGGTTCGCCGGGAAAGCGCCGGATGGCCAACACCGGTCCGTCGATGGCGACGGGAGGAACGGCACCCGCGACGCGCGACCCGTCGGGAAGTCGAGCGTCGACCAAGGGGCTGGCCCGATCGATGCGACGGCCGAGGCGACTGACGATGCGTTGGAGGAGGTGGTGGGTCGTCGCGTCGCCGATCTCGAGGCCGGTTGCCTCGACCCGGCCCCGGCGCTCGATCGACACGACACCTCCGGGGCCGCCCACCATGATCTCGGTCACCTGGGGATCGGCCAGGAGCGGTTCGAGCGGTCCGAGACCCTCGACGCGGGCGCGGAGCCGCTCGAGCACATCGGACACCTCACCCGATCCCAGAAGGGGGTCCAGCTCGTGCACCCGCCGGGCCACCTCGTCGGCCGACGGGTCGGCACCGCGACCCACCCGGTCGAGGACCCACTCGTGCACCGAGGCCGCCAGGGCCTCGCGGCGACCGGCCACCTCGGGAAGCGGGGACGGCGTGCTCACCGGCCCACCGATCCCAGGGAGCGACGGAGGAGTCGGGGAAGCCGGGTCAGCGCCAGACCGGCGTCGATGGCCCGGGCGACGGCGGGATCGACCGGGACCTCGGCGACGACGGTCGCGTCGACGGCCCGGCTGACGTCGCTGGATCGCAGCGCCCGACCGGGTTCGGTGACCACGACGGCGGCGGTCGGCCGCACCCCGAGGTCGATCGCCCGGCGCAGGGCCAGGTAACACGCACGGGTGACCAGGACCGATCGATCCGATGCCTCCAACAGCGACACGACACGATCCCGGTCGGTCCGCACCAGGCCGGCGTCGACCACGACGGGTCCCGGCTCGCGTTCGAGCACCTCGATCAGACGGCGCAGGTCAGCCGGCGGCGCCGGACCCGTGGCGGGACCGCCCGGAGCCAACAGCCGCAGTGACGGCGTGACCTCGACGGTGAGCCGGCCCAGCGCGGCCCGGTCGGTCGTGGCCGAGCGGAGCCAGTCCTCGAGACCCGGCCCGTCCGGCGCCGCGATGCCCAGGGCCAGGGCCGCGTCACCGGCCAGATCGACGAGCAGCGTCGGGTCCCGGTCCGACGCCAGCACGGCCAAGGCGGCGGCGACGGCCGTGGTCCCGACGCCACCCTTGGCGGCCCAGCAGGTGATCAACACGGTGGACTCCCGACGGGAGACGGTGCAGGCACCGATCTCGTCGATCGGTGCGATCAGGTGCCGATGGCACGAGCGAGGCGGAGCCGAAGCTGCAACGCCGAAGCGCCTCAACCTTAGGGGCGGCGTCGACCGGCGGCAACGTCAACGGGCCGCGAGGTTGGGGCCGATCGATTGGCGGAGGTGGACGGGAATCGAACCCGCCGGGCGGGGATCACCCGCCCCACCCGCTTTGAAGGCGGGGGAGCCCACCAGGCGCTCGGACACCTCCACGCCCCACCCTAGGGGCGGCGCCCTCGGACGCCGACCCGGTGGATCGGGTGGGGGCCCCGATGCCCCCGGCGATGAGGCCATCGGGCCGAGGCGCTGGTCGAGGCGGAGCTGAGTCGAGCGGAGCGACACCCGGCGATAGGCTCCCGTCCATGAAGAAGCTGATCCTCCTCATCGTCGTGCTCGCACTCGCCGCCATCGCCGCGAAGAAGATGCAGGAAACCGCCTGATCCAGCCGAAGCCGGCCTCCGGGCTCGCCTGCTGCTAGCCGGCTGCCAGCAGCTCCCGGGCCAACCGGTCACAGGCCGGATGCCGGAGCTTGGACATGGCGCGGGCCTCGATCTGTCGGATCCGCTCACGGGTCAGACCGAACTCGACGCCGACCTCTTCCAGCGTCCGCGGCTCACCACGGTCCAGGCCGTAGCGCAGGCGGAGCACCTCCCGTTCCCGAGGGTCGAGACGATCGAGGATGCCGGCGACGTCCTCGGGCAGCAGTGCGATCGCCGCCGCGTCGAACGGGTTGATCGCCTCGCGGTCCTCGACCAGATCTCCCAGCTCGGCCAGACCGTCGTCACGTAGCGGCGCGCTCAGCGAAACGGGGTCGGCGCCGAACTGCATCGCGTCGAGCACCTGTTCCTCGGTCATCTCCGCTTCTTCCGCCAGCTCGGCCGGCGTGGGCTGCCGCCCGTACTTCGACTCCAGTCGCTGCCGCGCCTTCTGGATACGCACCAGGGCGTCACCGGCATGGACGGGGAGCCGGATGGTCCTCCCGGTGTTGGCGATCCCCCTGGTGATCGCCTGCCGGATCCACCAGGTGGCGTAGGTGGAGAACTTGAACCCCTTGCGCCAGTCGAACTTCTCGACCGCGTGCATGAGCCCCAGGTTGCCCTCCTGCACGAGGTCCAGCAGCGGCAGGCCCGAGGCCTGGTACCGCTTCGCGATCGAAACGACCAGACGCAGGTTGGACAGAACGAAGGTCCGTTCGGCCCGGTCGCCGACACGCACCCGACGACGGAGCACCCGCTTCTGCGCCGGGGTCGGATCCGCCGCTTCGAGCTCGGCCCGAGCCTCGGCCCCGGCCTCGATCTCCTTCGCCAGCCGGACCTCGTCCTCCTTGGTGAGCAACGGATACTGCCCGATGTCCTGGAGATAGAGCCTGACCAGATCCTCGTCGTCGCCGACCCTCGCCCGCCGTACAACTGCCGCCACGTCTGTGCTCCCTCGGGTACTCCGACGCGATCGGTGGATCGGCCGTCGTGCTCTTCGTCGGGGCTGCGTCCTCGCCACCAGCGAACGGGCCTGCCACCGGCCGACGCTCGAGACCACGCCCCGGCGCTGGTCTCTCCTGGAAGCGTAACGACGTAGGGTTGGGCTCAACAGGGCCGATCGCCCTATCGAACCGGCGCACCGCAGGGGAGCTCGCGTGTCCAACGACGTCGAGATGGTGGTGGTCACCATGGAGTTCTCCACCGACGACCCCTCGGCGTTGGCTCCGATCCTGGCGAAATACGTCGTCATGAGTCGAGGCCACGACGGCTGCCGCAACATCGATCTCTGCTCGTCCACCACCACACCGGGCCGGCTGACCCTGATCCAGAAGTGGGAGTCGCTCCAGGCCCAACAGGACCATTTCGATTCGGCCGACATGGTCGAGATGGCCAAGGCCGCACAGGCGCTGCTCCGCGAACCGCCGCGCATGGACCTGCTGGACCCGATCTCGGCCCACGACCTGACCTGACCTCGAGACCGCTCGCACCCACGCCGGCTCAGCCGTCGGGAGCGACCCCGCCGTCGGCCCAGACCATGCAGGCCAGCATCGCCGCGCCGTAGACCAGGAACCCGATGGCCAACGGGCCGATCGAGTCGGTCATGGCCCCGTCGACGATCCCGGCCAGGAGTGCTCCCCCGGTGTAGCTCAGGGTCCCGATCACGGCCGACGCCGTGCCGGCGATATGACCCATCCGCTCCATCGCCAGCGAGACCAGCGAGGGATTGACGGCCACCAGATTGGCCACGGCCACCACGATCAGCAGCAGGAACACACCGAACGGCGGGACACCGTCGAAGGCGAACACGACGGCGACGAACAGCACCGAGTGCACCAGGAAGACCACCATCGAGCGCCGTACCATCGTCACGGCGGTGAGTCGTCGAACCATGGCGGCTGCACTCACGCTCGCGACCGCCATGGTGCATGCGACCAGCGCGAACCACAGGGCGAACTCGTCGGGTCGGCCGTAGATCTCGTCGAAGATCAGCTGCGAGCTTCCCAGCCAGGGCAGGAAGGCACCGAGCGCGAACGTCGCAGCGGCCGTGTAGCCGAGGGTGACGCGACTGTGCACGACCTCGCCGAACGCACCGGAGACGGCCGACCATCGGAGCGGTCGGCGTTGCCCGGGGTCCAGCGTCTCGGGAAGCCGTACCGACCAGAGACCCACGATCGCGGCGAGGACGGCCCCGATCCCGAAGACCCATCGCCACGAGCCGACCGCGATGAGCAGCTCCCCCAGCGCCGGCGCCAGCACGGGAACGATGAGGAAGACCGACCGCACGAACGAGAGCGTGCGGGCCATCTCGTCGCCCACGTAGAGGTCACGGGCGACCGCGGTGGTCACCACGTGGGGGCCGGCCGCCGCAGCGCCCCACACGAAGCGCACGACGATGAGCGCTTCCAGGGTGGGGGCCAGCGTCGCCGCCCCGGCACAGATCCCGTACAGCAGGAGGGTGCCGTAGAGCACGGGCTTGCGGCCGAACCGATCGGCCAGCGGCCCGTGGAACAGCTGGCCCAGCGCCATCCCCAGGAAGAACGTGGTGACGGCCAGCGCGACGCGGTTCGAGTCGGATGGCAGACCGAAGGCGTCGCGCATCTCGTCGAACGCGGGCAACATCGTGTCGATCGCCAACGCCGAGAGCGCGGTCTGACACGCCAGCATCGCAATGAGCTCGCGACGACCGGGTAGCGCCCGGCCCGACCGCAGGTGAGCCGGGACCGAGGTGGTCAGTGGTCCTCGGACAGCCCGGCGTCGCTGGCGGCCACCAGATCGGTCCAGGTCATGTCCTGGGCGGTCCAGACCCGGTCGAACTGCTGATCCGCCCGGTCGGTGAAGCCGTGCCGGTTTCGCCAGTGGTACCGCCAGCGCTGCTGGTGAGCCGGGTGGCCGCTGCGGGCCAGCCGTGCCACCGAGTAGACGTCCCAGACGGTCTGTATGCGGGTGGTGACCTCGTCCTCGAGCCCGGGGGCGCCGAAGTCCGGATCGAGCCGATCGGCCGCCTGGAGGAGGCGCGTGCCCACCGCCAGCTGGGTGAGCACCGGGCTGAGATGGCGGGGCTTCTTGGGGTCCTCGAACGCACCCCCCTCGACCGTGATCGAGATCGGGTCGAGCGAGGTGAGCTCGACCCGGGCCAGCGGACTCTCCTCGTTGACATCGATGTGCAGCTCACGGTCGTCGAGGCCGACCTGGGAGCGGACGTGATCGGCGGCCGCCACGATCTCGTCGTTCGTGAACTCCACGAACGAGAACGACTCGGGGGTGACCGTGACGGCCGCCATCAGCCCGCCTTCTTCTGTTCGGCTGCCGCCTGGGTCTGGGCGATGGCCTCGTCCCGGGCCTGGGCCGCGTCGTCGGCCAGGACGGCGATCTCGTCCTCGTCGAACCCGGCCAGCTCGCGGAACCGGCGGGCCAACCGGATGGGGTTGTCGTCGCTGTCGCCCCGGAACCCACCCAGGGAGAAGAGCTTGTCGACCACCCGCTGGAACTCCAGCGCCCGCTCCTGGCGCTCGGGATCGTCGGCGGTGAGCCGTCGCAGCCAGTCCGACCCCATCTTCACGTGGGTCACCTCGTCGGCCAGCATCCAGTCCTCGCAGAACTCCAGCATGGGATCCCGGGAGACCACGCCGAACTCGCGCATGGTGTTGAACACGTCGATGGCCAGCCCCTCGAGTGCCCGGTTCACACCGGTGAGCCGCAGCACCGGGTCGGGGTTGCAGGCGGCTTCGTAGAGGAAGGTCGCCTCGCTGAACTCGCCGATCTCGGTCCCCATCCAGTCGCCGAGCTTCACCGAGATCTCGCAGTGGCGGGTCTCGTCCCAGCACTGTCTCGCCATGTCGAGCTTCAGCTCGAAGGGTGCCTGATCCGGCCCGTCCCCCATCTCGAAGTCCCAGCAGGTCCGTCCGGCGCCCTCGAGGGCCTGGATCTCACCCATGAAGATGCCGTGCATCAACGCTCGCGCCGCGTCGGGAGCGTCTTCACGATCCGGGGTCAACTTGGCCTTGCGCCCGGTCGCCTCCCGTGCTTTCACCATGCTGCGGCCATCGGCCATGCGGTCGGTGAGCTGCACACGGACGAACCGTTCGTCGCGGGCGAGCTCTTCGGGCGGGAGCATCTTCTTCATGCGGTGACCTCCTCGGCCGCCGAGCGGAGCCCCCCGATCGAGTCGGGACCGGCGACGCCCCCTGCGGCCAACATCAGCTTCTCGAGCCGGGTCGCGTGCGCCGCGGCCCGATCCACATCGTCGTCATCGTGGAGGAGCGACTGAATGAGCATCTCGCCGTCGCGCCAGTCCTCGAACTCGTCCTGAAGCGAGAACTTCAACGACCGGATCGTGGGGGCGTCGGTGATCTCGGACGTGTTGTTGAGGTGGTACGTGTACGCCGCGATCTTGTGGGGGATGAGCACCCGGTAGACGCCGACGAGCTTCTCGATCGTGTGCTCGGGGGCCTCGGGCTCGGTCATGGCGTCCATGAACGCCTCGAACTCGGGATTCGGCGGAACGGCCAGGCGGTCCTGGTTCATCTCGCGCAGCTCGGGAAGGCGCTTGTGCCAGAGCTCGGCGTGCCATGCGTGGTGATAGCAGTGCGTTCCCAGCCGCATCTTCACGTCCAGTTCGGGGACCGTGGCGACCCATCCGCCCAGGACCTCGAAGAGCCGCATCTCGACCCACTTGTAGTGACCGACCCGCTTGGCGCTCTCCTCGACGTCGAAGATCCCCGGGATCTCGCGACGGTCCCAGGGAGCGAAGGCCGGTCGCGGCCGGTTCGGATCTGACATACATCCCCCTTGACGGACGGCGATCGGCCGATAACGACCGTTATCGGCGCGGCCGCCCCATTCTGCCAGATGCCGAACGCTCCGGCACCCCGCTCGGCGGCGCCCTGGCGTTCCGTCGTCAGCCCCGGAATCGGTTGGTGATCGGGAGCCGCCGGTCCCGCCCGAACGCCTTCTCGGAGATCCGGATTCCCGGAGGGGTCTGGCGCCGCTTGTACTCGGCCAGATCGATCAGCCGGACGATGCGAGCGACCACGTCGGGGTCGAATCCCTCGGCGATGATCTGACCGGCCGTGCGATCCTCATCGACGTAGCGCTCGATGATCGCGTCGAGGAGCTCGTAGGGCGGCAGGCTCTGATCATCCCGCTGGTCGGGGCGCAGCTCGGCCGAGGGCGGTTTGGTCAGGACGTGATCGGGAACCACGGGGGTCCCGTCGCGCTCGTTGCGCCACCGCACCAGGTCGTAGACCAGCATCTTGGGAACGTCCTTGATCACCGCGTATCCCCCCGCCGTATCGCCGTACAGCGTCGAGTAGCCCACCGCGCTCTCGCTCTTGTTCCCGGTCGTGAGCACCAACCACCCCAGCTTGTTGGACAACCCCATGAGCACGACGCCGCGGATACGGGACTGGAGGTTCTCCTCGGTGGTGTCGGGAGCACGGTCGCCGAAGGACGGTGTGAGCATCTCGAGCAGGGCGGCGTGCGCCGACTCGATCTCGATGACGCGATGGTCGATCCCGAGGTTGTCGGCCAGGGCCGCGGCATCGCTGATCGAATGATCACTGCTGAACCGCGACGGCATCAGGACGCCGTGCACGTGCTGGGCTCCCAGGGCGTCGGCGGCCAGCACCGCCACGATCGAGGAGTCGATGCCACCCGACATCCCGATCACGACCTCGCTGAACCCGTTCTTGAGCACATAGTCCCTGGTGCCCAACACCAGCGCATCCCACACCTCTTCCAGGGGCTCCAGCGGCTCGGCCACGAGCTGCGACGTGACCGCCGTGGTGGGTGCGGCGCGCGCCTGCGTCACCGGGACGACCGCGAGCCGGCTGTCGGGCTGGGGGCCGATCCGCCGGGGCCGTATCTGCGGAATGGGCAGATCGACGACCAGGACCTGCTCCTCGAACTGGGCACCGCGCGCCACCAGTCGACCCTCGGCATCGAAGACGAGGGACGCGCCGTCGAACACCAGCTCGTCCTGTCCGCCGACGAGATTGGCGTACACGATGATGCTGTCGGCGTCGCGGGCCCGGGTCTGGAGGAGCGACTCCCGCTCGGACAGCTTGCCGCGGTGATAGGGCGAGGCGTTGAGGTTCAGGATCACCTCGGCCCCCCCGTCGGAGAGGTCGTAGATCGGACCGGTGTTGGCCCACGCGTCCTCGCAGATGGAGACGCCGACGCGTACACCCGCGATCTCGAACAGCTCGAGCGGATGACTGCCCGGCGTGAAGTACCGCATCTCGTCGAACACGTCGTAGTTGGGGAGGCGGCGCTTGTGATAGACGCCGGCGATCTCCCCCTCGGCGCAGACCGCGGCGGCGTTGGAGAGCTCGCGATGCCCGTCGACGAACCCGACGACGGCGACGCAGGAGCCGGTTCGGCCGGCGATCTTCTGGACGGCCTGCTGGGTCGCCGCCACGAACCCGGGTTTGAGAAGAAGGTCCTCGGGTGGGTAGCCGCACACCGTCAGCTCGGGGAAGAGCGCCAGGTCGCATTCCCGGGACTCGGCCTCGGCGAGCGCGTCCAGGGTTCGCTCGACATTGCCGTCGAGATCACCGACGACCTGATTCAGCTGACAGACACCGACACGAAGCGCTTGCACCCGTCTCAGGGTAGAGCGGGCTAGTCCTCGCCGTCGTCACCGGGTGAGCCACCGTGGCCCCACCGGGGCCCGTGGCCCGGACCGACGTGATCCCACTCGCCGCTCTCGACCCGGACGCGGGCCCGGTCGATGCGCTCCTGGATCCGCGTCGCCCGCTCGTCGCTGATCGACCCGTCGGCGATCGCGTCGTCGAGTCGGGTCTGGGCGTCGTCCAGCCGCTCCGTCGGATCGTGTCCAGCACGGTTCCGGCCGGGATGGTTGGCCCGGAACTCGTCCCGGCGGGCCTCCATGGCTTCCTCGACCGCGTCGGCATCGGCCTGGTCGATCGTGCCGTCGGCCACCAGCTCGTCGAGGACCTCGCCGAGCACGTCGTGACGAGGACGTGACTCAAGCTCCTCCTCCGCCGACTCCTCCTGGCTCGTGTCGCTCTCGTCCTGGGCCCCGGCCAGACCGATGGGCGAGATCGTCGCCACCACCAACGATCCGCCGGCGATGGCGACCGCCAAGCCGATTCCCGCAATCCACTTCTTCTCGTTCATGAGACCAGAGAACCAGAGATGGTTAAGGGAGGGGTAAGAGGCGGTCGTAGGGTTGCTCGACAGATGCACACGACTCCCGACCCGGCTCCCGACATCGCCGCCCTGTTCGACCATGGCGGGGTCGTCGCCCACGAGTTGGTCGGCCCCGGTGACGAATCACTTCTGCACCCCGACGAGACACGCCGCATCTCGCACGCCACCGAACGACGACGCCGGGAATTCGCCGCCGGCCGCATGTGCGCCCGCGCCGGACTCGAGGCGTTGGGCCTGGCGACCGATCGACCGCTGGGGATGGCCGAGGATCGGTCGCCGATCTGGACCGAGGACGTCACGGGTTCGATCAGCCACACCGCCGGGTACTGCGTCGCCGTGGTGGCCCCGTCCACCGTCGACGGAAGCGCAACGGTCGGGCTCGGGATCGACGCCGAGCAACTCGGACGGGTCACCGAGAATCTGCACCGCATCGTCTTCACGCCCGACGAACGGGCCTGGCTCGCCGAGCTCCCGACGGCCGAACGCGCCGACGAAGCCACCGCTCTGTTCAGCGCGAAGGAGGCGTTCTACAAGGCCCAGCACCCGCTGACCCGCAGTTGGGTGGGGTTCCAGGACGTGACCGCGGTGCGATCGGCCACCGGCCTCGTGCTCCACCCGGCCACCGACCTCGATGCTCTCCACCGGGTCGCCTGGCCGCAGTCGGTGGCGGCGGTGCGCCGGGGCGACATCGTCGTCACGGCGGTCGAGGTCCGGACCAGCTAGAAACGCCTCGTGCCCCTCCGCCCACTCGAGGACCTCGCGGCCCGATCAGCCGACCCGAGCGGCGTCGCCATCGCGCTCGAGCGGATCGTCGAGCACGATCCGTCCGTCGCCGACCGCTTGAGCGACGACCGGGCCCTGGCCGAGCGGTTGGTGGCGGTCACCGCATCGAGCCGTTCCATGACGACGCTCCTGAGCGCCGACCCCCTGGCCCTCGCCCAGCTGGCCGACCCCGACCGCCGGGCGCCGGTCGACGCCGGCAGTCCCGAGGCCCTCGTGGGGTGGAAGAAGCGGGAGTATCTGCGGATCGCCGCCCGCGACCTGGTCGGGCTCGATCGGCTCGAGCAGACCGGCTCCGCGCTGTCTCGGATGGCGGCCGAGGTGCTGCACGCCGCGTGCCTGGTTCACCAGACCAGGGGCCTCGCCGTCATCGGCATGGGCAAGCTGGCCGGCGACGAGCTGAACTACGCCAGCGACGTCGACGTGATCTTCGTCGGCGACGGCATGCCCGAAGACCTGGCCGAGCAGGCCCGATCGGTGGTCGAGCTGGCCGGGCGCTGCTTCCGGGTCGACACGGACCTGCGGCCCGAGGGTCCGCAGGGTGCGCTGGTGCGGACCATGCTCTCGTACCAGCAGTACTGGGACCTGTGGGCCGAGCCCTGGGAGTTCCAGGCACTGCTGAAACACCGGGCGGTCGCCGGGGCCGAAGAGCTGGGTGACGACTTCTCGGCCGAAGTCGCCCATCGGATCTGGACCCGCGAGTGGTCGGCCGACGACCTGCGGCAGCTCCGCCACCTGAAGTCCAGGACCGAGCAGGAGGTGGCCAGGAAGGGACTGACCCATCGCGAGGTCAAGCGGGGGCCGGGCGGTATCCGCGACGTGGAGTTCTCGGTGCAGCTGCTCCAGCTGGTCCACGGCCAGCAGGACCCGACGCTGCGGATCCCCAACACGCTGATGGCCCTCGCCGAGCTGCGCAGCGGCGGCTACGTCGACGACCGCGACGCCGAGCAGCTCGAGGCGAGCTACCGATTCCTGCGCCGGGTCGAGCATCGTCTCCAGCTCGTCGACGAGCGCCAGACCCACACCCTCCCCACCGACGAGTCGGCTCGGCGCCGACTCGCCATGGTGATGGGGTTCCGCGATGCGCCGCGGCAGTCGGCGACCGAAGCCTTCGACGATGAGATGGCTCGGCACCGGGCGGCCGTTCGGCGTATCCACGAGGGCCTCTGGTTCCGGCCCCTGCTCGAGTCGTTCTCGCGGGCCCCGGAGGACCGGGCCCTCGACGATGCCACCATGCAGGATCGCCTGGCCGCCACGGGGTTCTCGGACGTCCGCCGCACGGAGGCGGCGGTGAAGGAACTGACCCGGGGTCTGACCCGGAGCTCGCGCCTGATGCAGCAGTACCTCCCGCTCCTGCTCGAGTGGCTGGCCGACAGCCCCGATCCCGATCTGGGGCTGTTGGGATTCCGGTTCCTCATGACCGGTGGTCACCGCCAACGGGCCCTGGTCAGCGCGTTCCGGGACTCGCCGGAAGCGGCCCGTCGCCTGGCGGTGATCCTGGGTACGAGCCGCATGCTCGGCGACATCCTGCAACGCGAGCCGGACCTGATCGACCGCCTCACCTCGATCGAAACGGCGCCGGGTGACCTCGACGGCACGGCGTCGTCCTTCGTTGCCGGAGCGGGCGACGACCTCGCCGCTCGCCTGCGCCGACTCCGCGACCGTGAGACCTTCGAGGTGGGTGCCGCCGACGTCCTGGGCCTCCTGCCGATCGAAGCCGTCGAGCGCCGGCTGGGCCGGGTGGCCGAATCCATCTGCCGAGCATCGCTGGACCAGATCGCCCCGAGCCTGCCGTTCGCGGTCATCGCGTTGGGCCGATTCGGCGGCGGCGAGCTGTCGTACGCCAGCGACCTGGACGTCGTCTTCGTCTACGACGGTGAGGGACCCGAGGCGCAGGCCGAGGCGGAACGGATCGGCCGCGCCTGGCGCGACCTGCTGCGCGGCCGCCAGCCCGTGGACCGCATCTACGACATCGACCTCGAGCTGCGACCGGAGGGGACCGAGGGCACCCTGACCCGCTCCCTGGAGGGCTACCGCATCTACCACGAACGCTGGGCCGAGGTCTGGGAGCGGCAGGCCATGCTGCGCTCCCGCCCGGTCGCGGGTGACCCCGAGCTCGGGGCCCGATTCGTCGAGATGCTGCGGCCCTTCGTGTGGGAGGGCGAGCTGAGTGAGGACGACGTCCGCGAGATCCGCCGGATCAAGGCCCGGGTCGAGAAGGAGCGGATCCCTCGGGGGGAAGACCCCGAGTTCCACCTGAAGCTGGGCCCGGGCGCCCTCGCCGACGTCGAGTGGACCACCCAGCTGCTCCAGCTCCAGCACCGGGTGCCGGGCGAAGGCACCCTCGCCGCGCTCACCTCGCTGACCGAGGCCGACGCGCTCGCCCCGCACGACGCGACCGCCCTCGTCGAGGCCTACCGGTTCTGCACCCTCACCCGGGACCGACTGTTCCTCCTCCGGGGCGCGAAGGCCGACGCCCTGCCGGCCCGCGGCAGCGCCGACCTGACCAAGCTCTCGCTGTCGCTCGATCTCCCCGCGACCGAGCTGCGCGAGACCTATCGCCGCCTGACCCGCCGAGCGCGAGCCGTCGTCGAACGCGTCTTCTACGGCCAGTAGCGGGGAGCCCATGGCGTCGGCGCTCCAGCGCCGAGACCATGGGCTCCTTGGGAGTTCAGCGGGTTCGGGCCGACCGCCGCGGTGCGCTGAACTCCTGCGACCTCAGGGATCAGATCGAGTAGTACATCTCGTACTCGATCGGCGCCGGCTGCAGCGACAGGGCCAGGATCTCCTCCTGCTTCAGCTCGATGTACGCCTCGATCAGCGACTCGCTGAAGACGCCACCGGCCAGCAGGAAGTCGTGGTCGTTGCGCAGGGCATCGATCGACTCGGACAGCGACCCGGGCACCGAAGCGATGTCGGCCTTCTCCTCGGCGGGCAGGTCGTAGATGTTCTTGTCGACCGGAGCGGGCGGCTCGATCTTGTTCTGGATGCCGTCCAGGCCGGCCATGATCATGGCCGGGAAGGCCAGGTACGGGTTGGCCGACGGGTCCGGGCAACGGAACTCGAGCCGCTTCGCCTTCGGGCTGTGGCTGTACATCGGGATGCGTACGGCGGCCGAGCGGTTCCGGCTGGACATGACCAGGTTGACCGGTGCCTCGTAGCCCGGGACCAGTCGCTTGTAGCTGTTGGTCGTGGGGGCGGCGAACGCCAGCACCGAGGCGGCGTGCTTGAGCAGCCCGCCGATGTAGTACCGAGCCAGGTCGGACAGGCCGGCGTAGCCGTTGGCGTCGTACATCAGGGTCTCGCCGCCCTTCCAGAGCGACTGGTGCACGTGCATGCCCGACCCGTTGTCACCGAACAACGGCTTCGGCATGAAGGTGGCGGTCTTGCCGTTGGCCCGGGCAACCTCCTTCACGATGTACTTGTACAGCGTGATGCCATCGGCCATGTCCAGCAGCGGGCCGAACTCGAGATCGATCTCGGCCTGGCCCGCGGTACCCACCTCATGGTGCTGCACCTCGACCACGAGGCCGGAGTTCTTCATGATCGTGACCATCTCGGACCGCAGGTCCTGGTGCTGGTCCAGCGGGGGCAGGGGGAAGTAGCCGCCCTTGTAGGGCACCTTGTGACTCTGGTTGGGCAGGCCGTACAGGTTGGCCTCGTCGCCGGTGGACCACGCCGCCTCGGCCGAGGTGAGCTCGTAGCCGACGCGGTGGGGGCTGACCTCGAAGTTGACCCCGTCGAAGATGAAGAACTCCGCCTCGGGCCCGATGAACGCCGTATCGGCGATGCCGGTGGACTCGAGGTACGACGTCACGCGCTTGGCGACGCCACGCGGATCGCGCTCGTACCACTCACCGGTGATGGGGTCCTTGACGTCGCAAAGGATGGCGAGGGTCTTGCGCTTGAAGAACGGGTCGATGAACGCGCTGGTGGGATCCGGGATCAGGATCATGTCGGACTGGTCGATCGACTGGAAGCCGGCCACCGACGAACCGTCGAACCCGAGTCCTTCCTCGAACACGCCCTCGTCGACCATGTCGACCGGTGACGAGAAGTGGTGCTGGGTTCCCGGCACGTCGACGAATCGGAAGTCGACGTACTCGCACCCCTCTTCCTGGGCCATTTTGATCACATCTGCTGGGGTCTCCGGCACGGTTTCTCCTCCGCCAGTCGGGGTATCCGGGGGACCCTATGTCGCCACTCGTGTGACGGGCACCCCGAAGTACGTTGGTTCAGACCTTCCGAGAGCCTCGCAGCCCGCAATTTCAACGCCGTTGCCCGAATGTGAACACGATGTGAACTGGGGCACCGACGTCGGCTCCACGCCGGTCGCTTTGCCATAGTGGTCAGGTGGATTCACGACAGGACTACGTACTGCGCGCCGTCGAAGAGCGAGGGGTACGGCTCATCCGCCTCTGGTTCTCCGACGTCAACGGGCAGCTGAAGTCGTTCGCCATCAGCCCGGCCGAGGTCGAGAACGCGTTCGAGGAGGGCATGCACTTCGACGGCTCCTCGATCGCCGGGTTCAGCCGCGTCCAGGAGAGCGACGTGCTGGCCATCCCCGATCCGTCGACGTTCGAACTGCTTCCGTGGGGGGACTCGACCGAGCGGGCGGCCCGCATGTTCTGCGACATCGCCCACCCCGACGGTGAACCGTTCGAGGGCGACTCGCGGCAGATCCTCCGGCGGCACCTCGACGCGGCGACCGAGCGCGGCTTCTCCTTCATGGTCGCCCCCGAGATGGAGTACTTCCTCTTTCGCGACGGTGACCCGACCAAGACCCCGGAGCCGCTCGACACCGGCTCGTATTTCGACCTCACCACCGCCGACGTGGCCAGCGACATCCGTCGCGACACCCTCCAGATGCTCGAGGCCATGGGGATCCCGGTCGAGTACTCGTTCCACGAGGACGCCCCCAGCCAGCACGAGATCGACCTTCGCTACACCGACGCCCTGACCATGGCGGACAACGTCGTGACCTTCCGGCTCCTGGTCCGCGAAATCGCAGCCGAGCGAGGCGTCTTCGCCACCTTCATGCCCAAACCTCTGGCCGGGGTCCAGGGCTCCGGGATGCACACCCACCTCAGCCTCTTCGAGGGCGAGACCAATGTCTTCGCCGATCCGGGCGACGAGCACGGACTGTCCCCGACGGGGCGGTCCTTCATCGCTGGTCTCCTGCACCACGCCCGCGAGTTCACCGCCATCACCAACCAGACGGTCAACAGCTACAAGCGGCTCATCGTCGGCTACGAGGCTCCGGTCCACGTCTCGTGGGCTCGCAACAACCGCTCGGCCCTGGTGCGCGTGCCGATGATCAAGCGCGGCAAGGAGTCGTCGACCCGGATCGAGTTCCGCTCGCCCGACCCGTCGTGCAACCCCTACCTGGCGTTCGCGGTGATGCTCGCCGCCGGCATGAAGGGCATCGACGAGGGGTACCACCTGCCTCCCGAGACCGAGGTCAACCTGTTCGAGCTGACCGACCAGGAGCGGGCAGCCGAGGGCATCGTCGAGCTCCCCCAGTCGCTGGCAGAGGCCCTCGACGAGATGCAGCAGTCCGAGCTGGTGGCCGAAGCGCTGGGCGAACACGTCTTCGACTGGTTCCTGCGGAACAAGCGCACGGAATGGGCCGACTACAAAGCGCAGGTCACCCCGTTCGAGCTCGAGCGCTACCTTCTGACCTGGTGACCGCCGTGCCCCGACCGCTGCTCGTCCACCCCTCGCCCCCGCCGCCCGAGCTGGCTCAGGCCCTCGACCTGGCCGGCCATCAGTGGAAGGCGGTCAACGAGGCCGACGAAGTCACGACCCTGTCCCCCGACGATGGCTGGGGGGCGGCCATCCTCTGCGCGGACGAGCACCCGACCGGCGCCTTCTCCGTGGCCCGGTCGATCCGCCGGGTCGACAGCGCCGTCCGCATCCTGGTGCTCCTCGGTGGCGCACAGCTGGTCGAGCTCGACCACCGCGACGAGATGTTCGACGACTTCTGCCTCACGCCGTTCCAGCCCCGCGAGCTCGAGGCTCGTCTCAACCACCTGCTGGCTTCGACGGGCGGCGAGATCGGTCCCGACCTGATCGAGCACGGCGAGCTCGTGCTCAATCTCGAGACCTACCAGGCGGCGGTCTCGGGCAACTCCCTCGATCTCACCTACATGGAGTACGAGCTGCTCAAGTTCCTGGCCTCGAACCCGGGCAAGGTCTTCACCCGCGAGACCCTGCTCAGCCGAGTGTGGGGCTACGACTACTACGGCGGGGCCCGGACCGTCGACGTCCACGTGCGGCGGCTCCGAGCCAAGCTCGGCGAGGAACACGCCGCGTACATCCACACCGTGCGCTCGGTGGGCTACCGCTTCGGCCAGAGCCGGTGGGAGGCGGGCTGACTCGAAAAAGGTCGACGCCCCGAGGAGGAGTCTCACCGAAGTGGGTCCCGCCCTCGGGGCGTCGTGGTCGGTCTCGAAATCCACCTACATCGACTCGTGCGGCAGTACCGTCTTCATCGATGCGAACACTCGCCCGTCGGACCGAGGTCCGGCGGGCGAGTCCCTTTCATCCGGCGGGTCCGGGTTTCCCCTTCTTCACCGGGTGCCCCGGTCGGACCCTCACGCCGAAGCGATCGCGCCCTTCCCGGGAGGCATCTTCGGGCTCCTTGCGAAGCCGTCGGATCCTGGCCACCCGCCTTGCGACTGACGACCAACGGGACTCCAATTCCTCCCTTCCCGTTCCTCGGGTGGTGACCGCCCGGCTGGTCTCCCATCCGGTGATCTCGACCGTCGGTTCGAGAAGGTGAGGAGACTCTTTCGCCTTTTGGCCCCGAGGTCAAGGGGTTGGGGCGACAAACCCGGGTTGTCCACCACATTTCCCGGTTGATCCCCAGCATGGGCCGAGTTGTCGACAGGTTATCCACCGACTTATGCGCAGGCGGGATCGCTCAACCGGGGTAGTTGTTGCTCAGCTCGAGCAGCTCGGAGCCCTCGTTCTCGGCGTCGACCGCGGCGTTGAGGAACCCGCCGAGGATGGCCGACAGGATGCCGCACGAGATCAGAACGACCACCGGGAGGACGACGAGCAGGACGAGCAGGATCACGATCACTCCAACCATGACCAGCATCATGGCCGGAATGCCCGCACCAGGCCAAGCACCAACCCCACTAATCTCCTGGGTATGGCCGACGACAACACACCGCTCCTTGAGGCGCTGGACGCCGAGCGCACCACCCTCCTCCGTCGTATCGACGAGCTGACCGCGGGCGGCGAGATCGAGCTGGACTTCGACGACGACTTCGCCGATCGGGGCCAGGTCTCGGCCGAGATCGGTGAGAATCGGGCCCTCGCCGATTCGCTGCGCCACCAGCTCGAGCAGGTCGAGAAGGCGTTCGCCCGGCTCGAAGACGGCACGTACGGCACCTGCGACGTGTGCGGCGCCGTGATCGGAAAGGAACGGCTCGCCGCCCTTCCGACGACCACCCGCTGTGTGCAGCACGCCTGAGCTCGGCGGGCCGAGAAACCCGCGAACCCTCACGTACGGCCCCGCTGTCAGCTCACTCGATCGGCCTGCCACGCCGCTTCCTGCCGCCCCAGCTCGGTGCCGGGCGGCGCACCGTCGCGGTATTCGAGCAGGATCGACCGGAACGAATTGGTGGCGCCCAGCTCACCCATCAGAGCGCTGACCCCCCAGACCACCCGGTCGAGCACGATGAACGACGGCGGCATGTTGAGGACCTTGACCACCGGGGCCGACGGCCCGTACACGTCGAGCATGCCGGCCAGCGTCTCGCCGACCCATTCATGGCGGAACGTCCACGACTCCTGGAAGTAGGGCTCGTACGGCCGGGACACGTAGTCCCAGATGGCCTTGGGGTCGACGCCGTGGTCGACCGACAGGAATCCGGCGCTGACCATGGCCGAGATGGTGCGATTCGGGTCCTGGGCCAGCACACCGTCGAGCACCGGACCCAGCCCGTCCAGGTCGGGTTCGGACCACCGCTTGACCAGACCGAAGTCCAGGAACGTGACCCGGCCGTCCTCGCGGAAGAGGTAGTTGCCGGGGTGGGGGTCACCGTTGAAGACACCGTGGCGCAGCACCGCTCCCTGGCAGAACCGGAAGATCGTCTCGGCCACCCGTTGACGGTCGGCCTCGCGCGCCGTCGCCAGCATCTTCTGCCAGCTCACCCCGTCGACCCATTCACTGGTGAGGACCCGCTCGGCCGAGAGCTCGGGATACACCTTCGGGACGTGGATGAAGGGGTGGCCGGCGTAGCGATCGGCGAACTCCTGCTGGCATCGGGCTTCGAGCCGGTAGTCGAGCTCGTCGGTCATCCGGTCGCGTAGCTCAACCACCAGCGCGTCGACGTCGACGCTGTTGAACGCCATGATGGCGAAGGCCGAGGCGAACGCGTCGACGTTCTCGATGTCGGCACCGATCGCGTCCCGCACTCCCGGGTACTGGACCTTGACCGCGGCGAGTCGGCCGTCCCTCAGGACCACCCGGTGCACCTGGCCGATCGATGCGGCCGCCACCGGGATGGGGTCCCAGTCGGCGAACAGTCGTCGGGGGTGCCGGCCCAATTCCTCCTCCACGACCGATTCCGCCAGGCTCGGAGCCATCGGTGGCACGTCGGCCTGGAGGGTGGCCAGGATCTCGCGGACTTCCTCGGGCAGGCCGGGCGCCATGAAGGAGATCATCTGGCCGAGCTTCATGATGGCGCCCTTCATGTCGCCCAGTTCTGCCGTCACGTCCTCGGCCGTGCGGATCGCGAACTGGGCATCGAGGACGGCGCGGCGCTGCTCGTCGGCTCCGACACCGCGCACCCGGGTGGTGGCGTAGTGGCCGGCCCGGCGCAGCCCCAGCTTCGTCAGGCGCCGTGAACGCTGGATGTTCTCCGCAGCCGCAGCGCGCAGCTCGCGCCGCTTGCTCACCGCCGTCGCCACTCCAGCCACCGTGGCCGCCGCAGCGGCTCCACCGCCGACGATGGCGGCGGCTCGAGCGCGACTCACGGCTGGCGACGCCTCACTCGGACGGCGTGACCAGCGAGTCGAGGAGCGACTCGGCCCGGTCCAGATCACCACCGTCGACCAGGTCGATCACCCGGGCGGTACCGGCGTAGGTCGCCTCGGCCCGGTCGAGCAGCTCGAGGTCCGGCTGGAATGACTCGGGCGCGGCGGCCGCGGCGTCGATGACCGGGTCAGCCTGGGGTTCGACGACGGTCTCCTCGATCACCGATACCGCCCGCGGTTCGGCGCGGCTCTCGTCGATCACCGATTCGGCGGTCGTCTCGCCGGCGGGGGCCTCGTCGACCGTGGCCTCGACCGTGGGCGGGACTGCCGGTGGGGCCGGTCGCCGGACCGCGAACGGGTCGTCTGGTGCGTACATGGACCGCAACCCTAGTGCTCGCAATGCTTCGTCCGGACGAGGGCGCCACGGTTACCCTGACGCTGCCCCCGTAGCCAAGCCTGGTCACGGCAGCGGACTTTTAATCCGAAGATCGTGGGTTCGAATCCCACCGGGGGCACCGAGAGCGGGAGGTCACTCGTCCGATGGATCAGGGAGTGATGCTCATCATCGCGCTCGGAGCACTCGGCGTCGTCGTGGCGGCGTGGGCCGTTCGCGAGATCGTCGGACTGGTGCGGCGTCGTCGAGCTGCGCCCGACACCAGGCAGCGCGTGGCCGATGCCGCCGTCGAGTTGGCGCCCCTGCTGATCCAGCCGATCGCGGCGCTGGTGAAGAACATCGGGCGGAATCGCACGTCGATCGACTCCCTGGTCGGCCCCGATGGCACCGTTGCCCTGATGTTCTCCGACATCGAGGGGTCGACATCGCTGAACCACCACCTCGGCGACGACGAGTGGGTCCGACTGATCCGAGCGCACGACGCGATCGTCGCCCGTGCGGTGAAACGACACGACGGCCAGATCGTCAAGACGCAGGGCGACGGCTTCATGGCGGCGTTTCGCACCCCTGACGAGGCCATCGCCGCGGCCATGTCCCTGGGAGCGAGCCTGGAGGAGAGCGAGGCCATCGATGTGCCTCTGGCGGTGCGGGTCGGCGTGCACGCGGGCCAGGTGGTGAGTGAGAACGGCGATCTGTTCGGCACGAACGTCGCGATGGCCGCCCGCATCGCCGATGCGGCGAGGGGAAACGAGGTGCTGGTGAGCGATGCCGTACGGAGGGAGGTCGCCGGCACCCCCGGACTGCGCTTCCGGCGCCGCAAGGCCGTTCGTTTCAAAGGACTACCCGGTCGTCACGCAACGCACATCGTGACGTCGGAGCCGATCGGGTAGCGGAATCTCAGCGGTTGCGACGGCAGGTGGGCCGCGCCCGGTCCCGTCAGTCGTCCCGGGTGAGCGCTCGGAGTCCGACCAGCACCGCCAGGAGCGCGATGCCGGCCCACAGCCATGCCCACACCCACGCATCGACGCCGGTCAGGCCCTCGGCAACGGTGGCATCGCTGTGAGACGCCCGGCCGGTGGACAGGCCGATCAACGAACGGACATCGTCCAACGCCGAGACGCAGCAGAGCACAGCCAGCACGACGGCGAAGCCCTGCCGCACCCGGACCGGGGCCAGGAACGCCACCCCGACCAGCACCGCCACCAACGCCAGCACGAACACCCAGGTGAAGTGCCCGTCCGCGGCGCCGGTGCCCGACGCCGTGACCAGCGGCGAGTCCTCGATCTCGATCGTCCACGGCACCCAGAAGAACGCTGCGAGGGCGCATGCCGTGGCCAGCCCGAGGAACACTCCCTTGGCCGACCGGGACTGCCTCGAGAACGCCAGCAACAGGGCGCCGAACAACGCGATGCCGATGTACCCCGCTGACGACACGGCCAGCGCCCGGAGATCCGAGCTCGGCAACTGGCTCCGGGTGAGCCCGCCCGCCGACGAGTTGATCGTGAGACTGAGCGTGTCGCCACCGACCATCTCGGCCATCAGGGCGTGGCCGACTTCGTGCACGTACGTGACGAACCACCGCACCGGAAGCAGCACCACCGTCCCCCAGGCCACGACGTAGAGCGCCACGGCCGCGGCCACCAGCGCGATGAGCGTGCGACGCGACAGCGGCGTTGCCGTCTCGGCCGGTCCGACCAGCGCCGTCATCGGGGGGAGGGCTCGACCGCATCGCCCAACTCGACCGCTCCCGACTCGACCACGGCGCCGCTGACCCCCAGCGTCCCCTGGTGCGCCGCTCGGACGGTCGCGACGATCTCGGGGTCGGCCGCCAACCCGACCTGGGACCCGCCCCACCGCTCGGAGCACGCGACCGGACCGTCGACCTCGATGGCGGCCGACCCGACGCTCACCTTCGCCCCCACCCAGGCGTCCTCACCGAAATCGACGCCGGGCACGACGACCACCAGGTGGGGCCGGAATCGACGAGCGTCCCACTGTCCGGATGGCTGCTCCCGAGCCAACGCGGCGATGCTGGACAGCGAAACCAGCCGAACCGGACGCTCGGGGCCGTCACCGCCTGCCCCGAGGACCGGTCGCAGCTCGACCCGGCGATCGAGCCAGGACGAGAACGCCTTCTCGGCACTGGGGGCGCCGACCACCACGTCGGTGCCGTCCGGGAGCCGAGCGATCAGCGAGTCACCCTGGGTCCGGGCCTGAGAGCGCCGCAGCAGCGGACAGTCGTCCACCGTCAGGAACCGAGCCGCGTCGACATCCCACACCCCCACGGTCCGATCGCCGTCGAGGCCGCCGGCAGCCAGGCGACCGCGTTCGAGTCGCTCGCCCATCAGGCCGGCGACCGGGTACCGCCAGATCTCGACGACGTGCCCCGCCCGGGCCGCGGTCCCGGTCATGCGTGCTGATCGAGGTACGCGGTCGCCGCCGCCACGTCCAGCTCGGGCTCCGCGTGGATGTCCCGCCGGATGGCCGCGATGTCCGGAAGGACGTCCTGACCGACCCGCTCGAGTGTCGCCTGGTCCATCCGCACGACGCTAGTGCGGGGTCCGCGGCGGATGGCGATGTCCGTTGCCCGCGGCCGGGACCGATTCGAGCACTACCCTCGGCGCAGGAGCCCACGGCAGCTCGCGCCGAACGAGCTCGAAACGGTTCTCCGCGGGACGGACAGTGGTGGAATCAGGCGAACAGACCGGAGTCACCACCGCCGATGAGACGCGTCCCGCCCCCGTCCTGGGACTGACTGCGGCCGAGGTGGCCGAGCGGATCGAGCGGGGCGAGGTGAACCGGGTCGAGGACACGACCTCGCGCAGCGTCGAGGACATCATCAAGGCCAACGTCTTCACGCGGTTCAACGCCATCCTCGGCTCCCTGCTGGTGGTCATCCTCATCGTCGGCCCGCTCAACGACGCTTTGTTCGGCATCGTCCTCGTGTCCAACGCGGTCATCGGAATCGTCCAGGAGGTTCGGGCCAAACGGACGCTGGACAAGCTCGCCCTCCTCTCCGCGCCACAGGCCCGGGTGCTGCGCGACGGCACCGAGGTCGAGATCCCGATGCCCGACGTGGTCTTGGACGACCTCGCCGCGATCTCCCCGGGTGACCAGATCGGCGTGGACGGGGTCGTCGTCCACAGCGAGGCGCTCGAGGTGGACGAGTCGCTGCTGACCGGTGAGTCCGACGCGATCCACAAGAACATCGGCGACGAGTTGCTCAGCGGCAGTTTCGTCGTGGCCGGCGACGGTCGCTACCGGGCCACCAAGGTGGGTGGCGACTCCTACGCCAACCAGCTGTCCTCCGAGGCGAGGCGCTTCTCGCTGGTGGCCTCCGAGCTCCGCAGCGGTATCGACCAGTTCCTGCGGTTCGTCACCTGGATCATGATCCCCACGGCCATCCTGCTGGTCACCAGCCAGTTGGCCGGCACCGATGCGGGCGTCCGCGACGCCCTGCGAGGCTCCGTCGCCGGGATCGGCGCCATCATTCCCGAGGGGTTGGTGCTGCTCACCAGCATCGCCTTCGCCGTGGGTGGTATCCGCCTGGCCCGGCGACGGGTGCTGGTGCAGGAGCTTGCGGCCATCGAGGGGCTCGCCCGCGTCGACGTCATCTGCCTCGACAAGACGGGCACCCTCACCGAGTCGGCGCTGGAGGTGGCCTCCATCGAACCGGTGCCCGGCCAGCAGGCGCCGCTCGATGCCCTGGGGGCGCTCCCCCAGACCGAGGCCCGCCCCAACGCCAGCCTCGCCGCCATCGGTGAGGCCGTCGCCATCACCCCGGATTGGATCGCCGAGGTGGTCGTGCCGTTCAGCTCCGCCCGCAAGTGGAGCGGCGCCACCTTCACCGATCACGGCACCTGGATGCTGGGGGCACCCGACGTCCTCCTCGACACCGCGGCCGCAGGGCCTGCGGTCACCACGCGGATCGCCGAGCACACCGACGGGGGCCGTCGGGTGTTGCTGGTGGCCCGATCCGACCTCCCCCTCGAGGGCGAGACCCTCCCGCCGGACCTCCGGCCGGTCTCACTGGTCGTGCTCGAGGAGCGGATTCGCGCCGATGCCGCCGAAACGCTCTCCTATTTCGCCGAGCAGGGCGTCACGGTCAAGGTCATCTCGGGCGATCACCCCCGAACGGTCGGCGCCGTGGCCCGGGCGGTCGGCGTCGACGGGGCCGACGAGCCGGTCGACGCCCGATCGCTCCCCGAGGACGCCGCCGAGCTCGAGGAGATCATGGACACCCGCTCCGTGTTCGGCCGGGTCGGGCCGCATCAGAAGCGGGCCATGGTCCACGCACTCCAGGCCCGCGGCCACACGGTGGCCATGACGGGCGACGGTGTCAACGACGTCCTGGCGCTCAAGGACGCCGACATCGGCGTCGCGATGGGCGCAGGATCGTCGGCCAGCCGGTCGGTGGCCCGCCTGGTGCTGCTCGACAACGACTTCTCGGTCATGCCCGACGTGGTCGGCGAGGGCCGGCGGGTGATCAACAACGTGGAACGGGTGGCCAACCTCTTCCTCACGAAGAGCGTCTACGCCTTCGTGCTCGCCCTGGCCGTCGGGCTGTCGCTCCAGCCGTTCCCGTTCTTCCCCCGCCACCTCACCCTGGTCTCCAGCCTGACCATCGGGATTCCTGCGTTCTTTCTCGCGCTCGCTCCTTCCGACCGCCGGGCCGAGTCCGGGTTCGTCGGCCGCGTCCTCCGCTTCGCCATCCCGGCCGGCGTGGTCGCGGCGGTGGCGACGTTCACCGGCTACAGCCTGGCCCGCGACGATGCCGCGGTGAGCCAGGTCGAAGCCCAGACCGTGGCCACCATCGTCCTCTTCTGCGTCGCCATGTGGGTGCTCGCCATCCTGGCCCGGCCGTTCACGCCGGCGCGTGCCCTCCTCGTAGGACTCAACGGGCTCGCGTTCGTGGTCGTCCTCATGTTCCCGGCGCTGCGGGAATGGTTCGCCCTGGTCCTGCCCGAGGCCCTCGTGTTCTTCGCGGCCATCGGTGTAGCCGCCATCGCGGCCGGCCTGCTCGAAGCCGGGTGGCAGGTGGTGCACGTGGTCAGCGAGTTCCTCAAACGCCGCGAGCGGGGCGAGAGCTTCCCGTTCCTCGATGGACTCCCCCCGCGCCTCGGGCCCCCACAGTCCGTGAGCAGAAAGCACGCGGGCGGAAAGCACGCGGGCGGTGATGCTGACGACATCTAGTTCGTCAGCATCACCGCCCGAGATCGGGAGACCCGTGAGAGCGTTTCCCCCCGGAACGACGCGTACCCCCGCAGCGCGTCTCCGCTCTCTGGGCTGGTCCCGTATGTGGCCCCCTGTCTCACGGAAAGTGACCGTAGTCTTTTCGGGGGCGCTGTGGCAAAAGTCACAGACTTGCGGACCGCACCGCTCCCGAGTCCGCCGGCGGGCGAAGACTCAGTCGCCGAGGTCGGCCTTCTCGTACATCGCGACCACGGCGGCACCGCCGAGGCCGATGTTGTGCTGGAGGGCGAGGTTCGCGCCGTCGACCTGACGAGCATCGGCCTCGCCGCGCAGCTGCCAGTTCATCTCGGCGCACTGGGCCAGTCCCGTCGCTCCCAGCGGGTGACCCTTCGAGATCAGGCCGCCCGAGGGGTTGACGACGACGTCGCCCCCGTACGTCGTGGCACCCTCCTGGGCCAGGACGTGCGCCTGACCCTCCGCGCAGAGACCGAGCGCCTCGTACGTGATCATCTCGTTGGCCGAGAAGCAGTCGTGAAGCTCGATGACGTCGACCTCCTCGGGGCCATGGCCGGCCTCCTCGTACACCTGCCGGGCCGCCTCGGCGGTCATGTCGAAGCCGACCAGCTTCATGTCGCTGCCATCGAACGACGAGGGGTAGTCGGTGGTCATGGCCATGCCGATGATCTCGACGGCCTTGTCCTCGAGCCCGTGCTCGCGCACGAAGCGCTCGTTGGCCACGATCGCCGCTCCACCGCCGTCGGAGGTGGGGCAGCACTGGAGCTTGGTCAGCGGCTCGTAGACCATGGGTGAGTCCAGGATGTCCTGGAGCGAGTACTCGTCGCGGAACTGCGAGTACGGGTTGTTCACCGAGTGGCGGTGGTTCTTCTCACCGATCCTCGCGAACGCCTCGGGTGACGCGCCGTAGCGCTCGATGTACTCGCGGGCGGCGTTGCCGAACATCTGCGGCGCGGCCGGCGCCTCGGCGAACCCGCGCTTGTCGATCATGGCCATGGTGTGACGGGTCATCGGATGGATCCGGTCCTCGAATTTCATCCCGAGGCTGCCCTTCTCCATCTTCTCGAAGCCGATCGCCATCGCGCAGTCGGCCATCCCGCCCTCGACCATCTTCTTGGCGTAGTAGAGCGCGCTGGAGCCCGTCGAGCAGTTGTTGTTGACGTTGATCGCGGGGATGCCGGTGAGACCCAGCTGGTACAGCGCGGCCTGGCCGGCGGTCGAGTCGCCGTAGCAGTAGCCGATGGCGGCCTGCTCGACCGCGTCGTAGGGGATGCCGGCGTCTTCCAGCGCCTTCTCGCCCGCCTCCCGGCCCATGTCGGGGTAGTCCCAGTCCCGCGACCCCGGCTTCTCGAACTTGGTCATTCCGACGCCGACGACGAAGACCTTGTCGCCCTTGTGACCGCCCATGTGCTGCTCTCCCGACTCGTCTGCGAACCGCCCGATTCCGGGCGTGACGATGGTACGGGCGCGCTGCGACCGGACCCCAACCCGACGCGACCGCCGTCAGCTCTGCGGGGGAGGGGCGCTCACCGTGAAGGGCTGGCCGAACAGCGAGTCGTACGGGAGGTGGAGGAACGAGCCGTCGTCGAGCTGCAACTGCACGGTGGTGGCGTGCAGTTGCAGGATCGTCCCGCTGACCTCCTCGTTGGCCACCCGGCCGCCGACCACCAGATGGCCCTTCAGGGCCCGGCCGGCGGCGATCTGCGAGGCGACGGCCCGCCCGCCCAGACCGGTGAGCAACGCGATCGAGAGCATGATCCCTCCGAAGACGCTGGCGGCGATGATGTAGATCAGGGTGTTGTCGATGCCCAGCTGGGCCAGCGCCATGATGCCGAACAGGCCGAGGATGGTGCTCTTGACCACGCGCTCCACGACCGGCTGGGGCCGACCGTTGGCTCGCTGCGCCGCCTGACCGACCGCCGTGCCGGCCAGTTCGCCGACGATCTGGCCGAGGATGAGGAACACCGCGGCGACGATCGCCCTGGGGAGGTAGGTGATGAGGCTGTCCGGGATGTCCTCGACCGCGCCGGGGTTGACGAACCGGACCCCGGCGAGCAGGCCGGCGACCGCAGCGATCCAGAACACCAGCCGGGAGATCTGCCCCGCCACCTGCCGCACCTGGTCGGCGCGGCCCTCGCGGTCGATCGTCCGCCGGACCAGGTTGGCCAGCAGGGCGCCGACCAGGAATCCCACGAGGACGAAGACGCCGAAGGCGATCCAGTCCTGGGCGGTCACATCATTCATCGGTGGGCTCCTCGGGGGTGAGGCCCATCAGGTGGGCCCCGGTCGCGAACCCGAGTCCGAGCAGACTCGAGATGGTCATGGCCAACTCCTCGGACAACATGCTGTCGGCGACGCGCTGACTCACCCGCTCGGTCAGATCGGCGGGGGGCTGGAGCAGCAGCCGCAGTTGCGGGCCGAGCTGCTCGTCGGTCTGGGCCAGTTGGGCGTCCAGCTCGGCCTCGGTCAGGTCGTCGAGCTCATCGGACCACTCGGCGCTCATGCCCTCACCTCCCGACTGCTCGCCTGCAACGTGCGACGGGCTCGCAGGAGCCGGGTCTTCACGGTGGGAAGGGAGATCTCGAGCGTCTCGGCGATCTCGTCGTAGGAGAGTCCCTCGACCTCGCGCAGCACGATGAGGCTGCGGGACAGCTCGTCGAGCCCGTCCAGCGCCTCACCCAGGGCGACCAGGTCGTCGCGTTCGACGACCGTGCGAGAGACGTCGTCGGGGGCGGTCCTCTCCGGCATCGTGCCGGGGTCCCAGGCTTCGTCACGGATCTTGCGCAGCAGCGAGACCGCCACGTTGTGGGCGATCCGGAGGATCCACCCGCGGATCGGCGATTCGCCCCGGAAGGTCGGGAGGGACTTCCACACCCGGATGATGGTCTCCTGCACCACGTCCTCGGCCAGCGCCGGGTCGCGGACGATCCCGATGGCGACCCGGTAGATCGCCGCACCGTGTTCGTCGACGAGCGCGCGCAACTCCTCGTTGCTGGGGCGGCGATCGGGTACCGTCGCTGGCGTCGAGGTCTCGGTCATTGCACGGTGGTGCCACCCCACGAGGGTGGGACGGTCGACGACCTGACGGGTCCAGATCGGCGCTGCGGTGGGGGCTGCCGACATGGCCCCAGGACGGGTGCCGGATTCGGAAAGTCGCGACATCGTACAAGCGCCAGCCGGCCGCTGTCCCGTTCGAGCACCCCGGGAAGGGGCCCGACCTCAGCCGGCGACGGGGACCGGGCCGGCTGCGGCCGCTTCGTCGAATCTCGCCCGCATACGCAGGCCGGCCCGCTTGGTGATCGCGATGCGCTTCAGCGTCTTCTCCCGGGCCCGTTCCGCCTCGTCGGACAGGCCGGTCAGCTCCTCGATCGCCCAGTGCCGCAGCACCACCGGTTCGAGGATCGCGTCGTGGTGGACGACGAAGTCGTAGATACCGGCCTTGGCGATCTCGGTCGCGTGGAAGTCGAAGTCGGTGATGCCGACGCCCGGCATGGCGAAGTCGGTGACCATCGACTCGATGGCGAGCATCGTTCCCGAGGGATCGACCTCGAGTGCCGCGGTGACGAGGTCGCGGTAGAAGAGGTGATGGTGGTTCTCGTCGATGGCCACGCGACGAAGGACCTCGTAGCCGGCGACATCGTCGAAGTCGTCGCGGAGTTGGACCCCGGTATTGCGGTGCGAGATGCGGGTGGCAAGTTCCTGGAGGGCGACGTAGACGAACCCTTCGGCCGCCGACGGGGGCTCCGGCACCTGACCCCCGCTGACCTGGGCCATCCGCGCTCGTTCGAGCTCGACGGGGTCGAGCATGCCGGACACGGTGATGTAGTCGCGGATCACGATCGAATGACGACCCTCTTCGGCGGTCCAGCGCTTGGCCCAGACGGTCCAGGGCTCGCCGACCCCGAACATCCGGTCGATCTGCAGGTGGTAGTAGGGCAGGTTGTCCTCGGTCAGCAGGTTGACGAACAACGCACTCTTGAGCGCCTGGGGAACATCGCTGCGACCGTCGGTGGTGGGTCCGAACTCGGCCACGCGGTCCCACGGGACGTGATCGTGGGGATACCACTCGCGACTCTGGGACAGGTGCCGGTCCAGGAGCTCGGAAGCCGGGGGCGTGAGCGCCTCGAGGAGGGTTGCATCATCCATGGGAATTCAGCCTACCTACCGGTCGGTAGGGAGCCAAGCCATCGGCCTCGCGGCCATCTCGTCCCGATCCGCCGTTCGAGTCGGAACCGAACCTCGTGGTTACCCTGGCACGGGTGGCACCGTCCTCCTCGTCGTCCTGGACGCCGATGCGCGCCGTGGCGGGTCCCCTGCCCCAGGGCGGGGACTGGGGCTACGAGATCAAGTGGGACGGGATGCGGCTCCTGGCCGAGGTGGGACCCGACGACCACCTGCGGTTGCTGTCGTCACGGGGCAACGTCGTGACCCACCGCTTTCCCGAGCTCCACGACCTCCGGACCGGCCTCCACGCCGCGTCCGCGACCCTCGACGGCGAGCTCGTGGCGTTCGACGATCGAGGCCGACCTTCCTTCGGCCGCCTCCAGCACCGCATCCATCTCGACGACCCGGCCGCGGTCCGCGCTGCGGCGCGCGACGTGCCGGTCGCCTTCGTCGCGTTCGATCTCCTGACCCTCGACGGCACGTCCATCACCAGTCTGCCGTTCCGCGATCGGCGCCGAGCGCTCGAATCCGTGCTCGATCCGGGACCGGCCTGGCGACTGTCGCAACTCCACATCGGTGGCGGCGCCCAGCTGCTGGACGCCGTGCGCGAGGCCGGCCTGGAGGGGGTCGTGGCCAAGCGCCTCGAGAGCACCTACACCCTCGGGAAGCGCTCGCCCGCCTGGATCAAGACGAAGATCCGCCGCCGGCAGGAGTTCGTCGTCGGTGGCTGGGCTCCCGGGCTGGGATCACGCCACGATCGCATCGGCGCCCTGCTGGTGGGGTACCACGAGGACGACGAGCTGCGCTTCGCCGGGCGGGTGGGCAGCGGGCTGACCCAGCGCGACCTCGGCGAGCTCCCGGAGGTGTTGGGTCCCGACCTCGACACCTCGCCGTTCGAGCCGCCCCCCGACGACGTGAGCGCCGCCGGTGCCCACTGGGTCCGACCCGACCTGGTGGTCGAGGTCGCCTTCGCCGAATGGTCGGCTGACCGGAAGCTGCGCCACCCGGCGTACCTCGGGCGACACGCCGATCGCGACCCGCGGTCGGTTCACCGGGAGCCCAGCGCCGAGCCGCAGGACGAACCCCGGCCTGCTCCCAACGGTGCGCGAGACTTGCCGACGTGACCGCGCCGGCCAACGTCGACGACATCCGCCTCACCCTGCCGGCACTCCCGGAGTACGGGCGCCTGGTCCGGCAGTGCGCCGCCGGGCTCGGGATGCGGCGACGATTGGGATTCCGTTCCATCGACGATCTCCAGCTCGCCGTCGACGAGACGATCATCGCCCTCCTCGACGACACCCGCAGCGGAGGTCGGCTCCGCCTGGTGTTCCATGTCACCGAGGACGAAGTCGGCCTCGAGGCCGCGGTGCACGAACCTGGCGGCGAGCCGCGGCCACTCACCGACGCCGCCCGGGCGCGCTTCGAGAGCCTGGTCGGCGACCTGGTCGACGAGTACGACGTCGACCTCACGACCGGGCAGATCTCCTTCATCAAGCGTGCGCCCGACGGCTGACCAGGGCGCAACGCGGCGTGGGCCCCGCGCTACACGCCGGTGCTGCCGAACCCGCCTTCGCCCCGCTCCGTCTCCGGCAGCGCCTCGACCTCGGCAAACCGGACGTGCGCGACCTGCTGGATGACCAACTGGGCGATCCGCTCTCCCCTGGTCACCTCGAACGGAGCGGACGGATCGGTGTTGACCAGCAGGACCTTCAGCTCGCCCCGGTACCCCGAGTCGATCAGACCGGGTGTGTTGAGCACGGTCACGCCGTGGCGCACCGCCAGGCCGCTGCGGGGCTGGACGAACCCGGCGTATCCCTCGGGAATCGCCACCGAGAGTCCGGTGGCGACGAGCGCCCGGCCACCCCCCGGGGCCAGCGTCACGGACTCGGCGGCCACCAGATCGGCACCGGCGTCGCCCGGCTGCGCGTAGCGGGGTCGGGTCGCGGCGGGATCGTGTCGTGTGATCGGCACCTCGAGCATGGCGGCATGCTACCGGCGCCGAGAACCCCACCCCGATGAACCCGCTCGGGGTCAGGCACCCGGCGAGCTCACCGGCCGTTCGGAATGCTCCAGACGCTGAGGTCGCTACGATCGGTCGGATGCTCGTCTGGATGGATCTCGAGATGACCGGTCTCGATCACACGACCGACACCATTCTCGAGATCGCCACCCTGGTGACCGACGACGAGCTGGCCATCGTGGCCGAAGGGCCCGATCTGGTCGTCCACCAGCCACCCGAGGCCCTCGACCGCATGGACGATTTCGTCCGCGACATGCACCATCGCAGCGGCCTGCTCGACGCCATCGCCGCCAGCGAGCTGTCGCTCGAGGACGCCGGCGCCGAGACGCTGGCCTTCATCAAGGAACACGTCCCCGAGGAGCGGTCGGTGCCGCTCTGCGGCAACTCGATCGGCACCGACCGGCGGTTTCTCGCTCGCTGGCTCCCCGAGATCGAGGAATACCTCCACTACCGGTCGGTCGACGTCTCCACGATCAAGGAACTGGCCCGCCGGTGGTATCCCGATCTGGTTCGGAAGGCCCCCGCGAAACAGGGTGACCATCGCGCCATGGGCGACATCATCGAGTCGCTGGAGGAGCTCCGGTACTACCGCGACGCGGTCTTCCTCCCGTCGCCGACGTCCTGAGCCGGGACCACCCCCGGCTGATTGAGTCACGCTCGCGGCGTCGCTCTACCCTCGCCCCGTGACCGAGACACCCGTTCGCCAGGAAAGCCTCGACGCCTCGGACGAGGTCGACGAGATCGTCCCCGGCGTTCGACGCCTGCAGCTCCCGATCGCCGTGCCCGGCCTCGGCCACGTCAACTGCTACGCCCTCGAGGACGCACGCGGGTTCGCGCTGGTCGACCCCGGACTTCCGGGCCCTGCCAGCTGGGACGCGCTGGTGCAACGGCTGCACGCGGGCGAGATCCCGATCGATCGGGTCCACACCGTGATCGTCACCCACAGCCATGCCGACCACTACGGCGGCGCCACGCGGGTGAGGATCGAATCGGGTGGGTGCGAGATCGTGACGCACGAGAGCTTCGCCGCCCGCTGGGATCCCTTCGAGGACCTGGCGCCCGACCCGGCCGCGGTGACCGACGACGAGCCGGGCATCGAGCAACCCAACGCCCTGCTCCGCAAGCGCACACCCTGGGGCGGTCTGCCGCCGACGCCCCCTACGGACGTCGTCGAACGGGTCCGGTCACTCCCCCGCGAGATCCGGGAGAGCATCCGGGCGCCCACGCCCACCGCTCCGCTGGCCGATGCCGACACCATCGACCTCGCCGGCCGCAGCTGGGTCGCGGTCCACACACCGGGCCACACCGCCGATCATCTGTGCCTGTACGACCCCGAGCACCAGATCCTGCTCTCCGGAGACCACGTCCTGCCCACGATCACGCCCCACATCGGCGGGCTCGGCCAACGCGAGGATCCGCTGCGCGACTTCTTCGACTCGCTCGATCGCATGCTCACCATGCCGATCACCACCGTGCTCCCCGCCCACGGTGACGTGTTCGGCGACATCGACGAGCGGGTCGCCGACATCCACCGCCACCACGCCCGACGACTGGAACACCTCCGGGAGCTGGGCCTGGCCGAGGGGCCGATGGACGTCGTCGCCTTCTCCCACCAGCTCTTCAGGGAACGTTCGTGGGGGGCACTGGCCGAGAGCGAGACCTACGCCCACCTCGAGCACCTCCGGATCCTCGGCGAGGCGTCATCGACGTGGACGGACGATCGGCTGGTCTACCGGGTCCACGAGACCGATCAGGCGTAGAGGTCCGGGGGCAGCGGCCGCCAGATGACCGAGGCCTTGACCCGGTCGTCGTCATCGACGAACCAATGGGCGTACCGACCGTCTCGGTCGTCGGCCAGGACGCGCACCCGGTCGCCCGGCTCGATCGCCTGTCGGTATTCGGCCTCCCCTCGGCAGGGCACGACCGGCGTGTGCTCGTCGGCGGCGAATCGCTCCTCGAGCGGGATCCAGTAGACCGCGTTGTTGACGTGGTCCAGAAGATCGACGTCGACCGTTCGGAAGCTCCAGGGCTGCTCGATGGCGTCGGGTGGCGGTCCAGGGTGGAACAGGGTGGGTCGGACCTGGCGCCCCAGCGCCGACTCGCCGTACAGGTCCTCGAATCCGACAGGAACGCGCCGCGGCGCGTGGGACCGCCGGTCGAGCGCGACCCAGATGCTGGCCACCTCGATGCGACCGCCCCGATCCCCGGCGACGACGATCCGGCGCTCCGCCCACCCTCGGCCGATTCCGCTACAGAAGGTCGTCATGTCGACGGTCTCCCGGAACATCACCGGCCGGACGACGTCGATCACCGTGCGCCGGGCGACCCAGTACACGTCCGGACTCAGGCCGCTGTCGGCACTGTCATCGCCGGCGACGTCCTGGACGTACCGCGCCGCTCCGTCGAAGCGGAGCCGGCCGTCCCGGGCCACCGCGTCGACGCGCACCCGCTGTGAGACGGTGAACTGACGGCCGATCCCCGGGTTGGGTCGGAGCGGTTCGAGTTCGGCGAAATTCGATTGACGGGGATCCACGGGCATGGTTACCTCATCAGAACGGCTTGTTTCGCCTGTCCTGACGCGACCTCACTCGGATCGGGTCGGCTCCGGCGGGACGAGCACCCTAGCCACCGAGTTCGGCTCGAGCCAGGCTCCCCAGCCCACGCCCGAGCAGCGCCAACGAGGCCTCACGATGACCAGCACCACCCACACGCAGATGCGCCCGACCGACCGGTTCGAGACGAACCACGTCACCGGCGCGCGCGTCACGGGCTTGGAGTCGGGCTTCGCATCTGACCACCCGGCCTACGTCGCACCACTGGGTACGTGCGCCGTCGCTTGGATCACCACCGACGCGACCGCCACCTCGACCGACCCGGTGACCAAGGCCACCCGGCGAGCTCGGAGCTCCTCCCCCTAGCACCCGCAGGGACGAGAACACTCCAGCCGCCGGGCCCCGCCCGGCGGCTTTCTTCGTTTTTGCCCCGGTGCACCCCGACCCGAGGGACCCTGCCGACCATCCACCTCGACGACACCCACACCACCAACCCACGAAGGGGGAGAGGAGCGAAACCATGATCGCTCTCGACATCCAGCCCATCCAGCCCGAGCAGGACGAGCTCTGGCGCGAGGACGCCCTGTGCGCCGTTCTCGGGTCCGAGACCGCCACGTTCTTCTTCAGCGAGGAGCTCCAGGACATCGCGGCCGCCAAGCGCATCTGCGCCGAGTGCCCCGTCCTGGCCCCGTGCCTGGAGGGGGCGCTCGAGCGCCGGGAGCCGTGGGGCGTCTGGGGTGGCCAGCTCTTCCTGAACGGTCGGGTCGTGCCGCACAAGCGGCGTCGGGGCCGGCCTCCGAAGCACCCGCGGCCCGAGGATCAGTTCCCCTCGGTTCCGGTTCCGGTGCACCTGGAAGGGCGCCTCGCCGCTCAGCAGCGGCGGAGCGCCTGATCCGGGGCCACCGGGCCGGCCGCAGGGCCCATCCTCCCCCGAGGCAGCGGGCCAGGGCGACGACGATCGAGCCCTGGCCCGCTCGGGGGACGGTCCGCGGTCGCCGAACGGGGGGAATGCGGGCCGACCTCCGTCGGTTCCCTGCCCCATGGCAGCTTCACCCGTTGCGCCCGCGCCCGATGAGACGCCGCCGTCGTCCGCCGATACCGTCACCACCGTGGAATCCTCTTCCACCACGCCGTCACGTTCCTGGGCCGCCTGGATCTTCGGTCTGGCCCTCGCCGCCATCGCCGGATTCCTGGTGGCCTCGTGGCTGGTCGACGCCGATGACGAGACCGTGCAGTTGGGCGATCCCGGTGCCCCACCCGCCGAGCTGACCGACGATCAGCTGGCCGCTCTCGGCGATCTGCCCAGTGAGGGATTCGCCTACTTCGACGGCAGCGAGGGCTCGTTCGCCGACTTCGACGGCACGCCGGTCGTGATCAACTTCTTCGCGTCCACCTGTGCACCGTGTGTCCGCGAAATGCCCGAGTTCGAGCGCTCCTTCGCCACCTACGGCGACGATGTGGCCTTCCTGGGCCTGAACCACCGGGAGACCGTCGAGGACGGACGGACCGTGGCCGAGGCCACCCAGGTCACCTACCCGCTCGCCAGCGATCCCGACGGAAGCCTGCTGGCCGCGTTCAACGGGTTGGCCATGCCCACCACGGTCCTGGTCGACGCCGACGGGAACGTCAAATACTCCCGCAGCGTTGTGCTCGATGAGGAAGGCCTCAACGGGCTGATCGAGGAGCACCTGCTGTGAACATCCAATGGGCCGGCGTGAGCCTGGCATTCGGAGCCGGCATGCTCGCCACGGTCAACCCGTGCGGATTCGCCATGCTGCCGGCGTATCTCTCGTTCTTCGCCGGCATGGACGAGGGCCCCTCTTCCAGGGTGCGCGCCGTACTCCGTGCATTGTTGGTCGGGCTGGTCCTCACCGCCGGTTTCACGCTCGTCTTCCTCGTCTTCGGCGTGCTGCTCTCGTCGGTGAAGAGCAAGATCGACAGCTCGCTGCCCTGGGTCACCGTCGTGTTCGGGTTCATCCTCTTCGGCCTCGGTGTGGCCATGTTGCGCGGCTTCGAACCGAAGATCCGCATTCCCCGCTTCGACAAGGGCGGTGAGGCCACCACCTTGCCGTCCATGTTCATCTACGGGGTGTCGTTCGCCGTCGCCTCGCTCTCCTGTGCCATCGGTCCGTTCATCACGGCGGTGGCCGGTACGGCCAGCGGCGAGAACGGCAGCTACCCCAACGCCGTCGCGCACTACCTGGCCTACGCCTTCGGGATGGGCCTGGTGGTGACGGTCCTGACCTTGGCGGTCGCTCTCGCCAAGAGCTCGCTCGTCACGCGGATCCGGTCGGTGCTTCCCTACGTCAACCGCATCGCCGGGATCTTCCTGATCATCGCCGGGCTCTACGTCGCCTACTACGGCTGGTACGAGGTGCGGGTGCTGCGAGGCGACTTCCTCGATCCGGATGCGTCCGCCCCCCTGGTGGACACGGTCGAAGGCTGGCGAAACTCGCTCGTCGCCTGGATCACCGAACAGCAGACCGTCATCGGCTGGGTCACCGCCATCACCGTCGCCGCCGCCGCCGGCTACGTCGTTCTCCGCCGCCGGGGGGCCACCACCGAACCGATCGAACCGATCGAGGCGGCCGAGGCGACGGAAGCGATCAGCGGGGCCGACACGCCCGATCCCTCCAACGTCTGAGGGATCGGGCGGCGAGGCGCTTCGCGTCGAAGGCGGCAGCGCCCGAACGTCCGGCGAGCCATGACGGTACGGTCACCGGCATGTTGTCCCAGCTGCTCGCCCATGACGGGGTGGAGGAAACCGCCGAGCTCAGATCCCCGGTGGGGTTCATGGCCCTCCACGGCGGGTCGCTGGAGCGGGGCACGGCCGAGATCGCACACGAGGCCGCGGTCCGTTCCGGAGCGTCCTACTACGCCGTGACCCAACCAGAGGAGTTGCGTTGGCACCTCCCGTCCGCAGCGTTCGACCCGGCCCAGTCCGCGACGCTCGCCTCGTTCATCGACCACGTCGACGTCGCCCTCACCATCCACGGCTACGGGCGGCCCGACCTCTTCACGACCGTCCTGCTGGGCGGACACAACCGTGATCTCTGCGTCCAGGTCGCCGAGACATTGGCGTCCTCCCTGCCGGACTACACCTTCGAGCACGATCTGGACCGCATCCCCCGCGAGCTCCGAGGCCAGAACCCGGCCAACCCGGTCAACCTTCCCCGGCGAGCGGGCGCCCAGATCGAGCTCCCGCCCCGAATTCGCGGCCTCGGGCCCTTCTGGGACGGTCACGCCGGACCCTGCCCGCACACCGAAGACCTCATCGATGGCCTGGCCGCGGTCGCCCGCGCGTGCGCGCCGGCGGAATGACCCGGGGCGACAGGCCGGGCGGTAGAGTGCTGCCGTGTTGATCATCGGAATCCTCGTCTTCGGCATGGGCATCGGAGCCCTCGCTCAGCTCGTCCTCGGCCAGAAGGGCCGCGACATCAACTGGGGTATGGCGCTCGGCGCCGGTCTCGGCGGCTCGTTCGTCGGTGGACTGATCGCCAGCCTGATCGCCGGAGACGGGCTGGCCCTCGAGCCCAGCGGGATCATCGGTTCGATCGTCGGCGCCCTGATCGTCACGGTCGTCTGGCAGCAGGTCGCCGCCAAAGGCTGACGCCGGCTCCTGCCGGGCGCCGCCCTCGCTTACGGCCAGAGGCGGACGATCTCCCAGGCGCCCTCGGGGGACCGTACGTAGCGCAGTCGGTCGTGCAGGCGCCGCTCGCGACCCTGCCAGAACTCGACCATCGTCGGCGTCAGCCGGTACCCGCCCCAGTCGTCGGGCCGGGGCACGTCCTGACCCTCGAACCGGCGCTCCTGCTCCTCGAACGCGGCGTTGAGGGTGTCACGGCTCTCCACCACCCGGCTCTGGGCCGAGGCCCAGGCCCCGATCTGACTCCCCCGGGGCCGGCTCGCGAAGTAGGTATCGGACTCGGACTCGCTGATTCGCTCGACCGATCCCGACGCGTGCGCCTGGCGGAGCAGGCCGAGCCAGGGAAACGTGATCGAGGCTGCCGGGTTCGCGGCGAGGGCCCGCCCTTTGTCGCTGTCGTAGCTGGTGAACCAGACCAGGCCGGCTTCGGTGAGCTCGCGCAGGAGCACGATCCGCGACTGCGGGGCTCCGTCCGGGGCGGCGGTGGCCAGCACCATGCCGTTCGGTTCCGGGAGCTCGGCTTGGATCGCGGCTTCGATCCACACCTGGAGCTGCTCGTGCCAGGTCGGCGCCAGATCCGCCTTCGAGAGCCCGATCGATTCGTATTCGATGCGCAACCGGCTGAGGTCCATGGACCAAGCGTGCCCCCCACCAACGGTGTTCGCCATGTCGGACCACGGTCGCCTACCGTTTGCCGGCTCATGGATCAGAAGTACCTCCACACGCCCGACGCGCTCGGACTGATCGTCCTCGGGGGAGCGGCAGGGGCCTCGATCCGGTGGGGGTTCATCGAGCTGTTCGCCATGGGCGAACCGTTCTGGGGTCTCCTGGTGCTGAACGGGCTGGGGTGCTTCCTGGTGGGATGGGTTCGAGCAGCGGGCCCCGACCGTGATCCTGGCCCGACCCCGCTGATCAGTGGCTTCTGTGGGGGTCTCACCACGTTCTCCACCGTGACGGCCGAATCCGCCGTGCTGATCGACCACGGACGAACCGGCAGCATGGCGGTGTACCTCACCGCCTCGCTGCTCACCGGAGTGCTGTTGGTCGTGCTGGGCCGCCAGCTGAGGACGGCGCTGTCGTGACGCCGTTGTGGTTCCTCATCGCCGCCGCCGGGGCCACCGCCGTGCGGGCGATGCTGCACTCCATCAATACCGAGGTCCCCTGGGGGATCCTGGTCGTCAACCTCGGGGGTTCCTTCGTCCTGGGCCTGCTCATCGGAGCCGACGCCGCAACCGTCCCCGTGGCGATCGGCGGCGTCGGCACCCTCACGACCTGGTCCGGGTTCATCACCGGCCTCCTCGATGAGTCACAGAAGCGTTCCCACATCGTGCTCAACCTGGCGGTCAGCCTCGGCGGTGGCGTCGTCCTGGCCTGGGCCGGACTCCAGCTCGGGGGCTGAGCGGCGGGCTGGCGGCTGCGTTCCCCGGCCACGCCGGCCTCAGGCCGGGACGGGGATCCGCTCCGCTCCGCCCAGGTACGGGCGCAGGATCTCGGGAACGGCGACCGAACCGTCCGGTTGGCGATTGACCTCGACCAGCGCGGCCCAGACCCGGGGGACCGCCAGGGCGGATCCGTTGAAGGTGTGCACGAAGGCCGGCTTGCCCTTCTCGGGTCGGTACCGCACGTTGGCCCGCCGGGCCTGGTAGTCGGTGAACCAGGACACCGAGGACACCTCGAGCCACTGATCGACACCGGGGGCGTAGACCTCGATGTCCCACGTGCGCGCCGCCGAGCCCCCGATGTCCCCGGCGCACAGGTCGAGCACCCGGTACGCCAGGCCCAGATCGGCGATGAGCGCCTCGGCCCGCTCCATGATCTCGGCATGCTGGGCCACCGCGTCCTCGGGACGGGCGTAGGCCAGCAGCTCCACCTTGTCGAACTCGTGCACCCGAAGCAGGCCGCGCGTGTCACGCCCGGCCGCACCCGCTTCTCGGCGGAAGCACGACGTGTGCGCCATGAACCGCATGGGCAGATCCGCGTCGTCGAGGATCTCATCCCGAGCCAGCGAGGTGAGCGGCACCTCGGCGGTCGGGATGGTCCAGAGATCGTCGCGCTCGATGTGGTACGCCTCGTCGACGAACTTGGGCAGGTGGCCGGTGCTGACCATCGTGTCGGTGAGGACCAGGGTGGGCGGCCGCACCTCCTCGTACCGATCGCGGTTGCGATCCAGTGCCAGCTGGCAGAGGGCGCGCACCAACGCCGCACCCATCCCCCGGTACATCACGAACATCGAGCCGGAGATCTTGGCTCCCCGCTCCAGATCGAGCATGCCCAGTTCGGCGCCGATGTCCCAGTGCGGCACCCGTTGGTGCTCGGCGTAGGCATCGGGGTCGAACCCCACCCGCCGGAGCTCGACGTTGTCCGCCTCGCCCGCTCCGTCGGGGCACTCCGCGGCGGGAAGGTTGGGGATGCTGAGCAGCAGCGCCCTGATGCGGTCGCCCAGCTCGCCCGCTTCGATCGCCCTCGCCTTCTCCTCCGCGCCCAGCGCGCGGCTCCGTTCCTGGAGCCCCTGCGCCTCGTCGTCGCGACCGTCCCGCCGGAGCTGGCCCACCTCCTTCGACAGGCGCTTCACCTGGCTGCGGAGGTCGTCCCGTTGCGTGCCGAGCGCACGCTGAGCCTCGTCCAGCTCCAGCACCTCGTCGATCACGCCGGGGTTCTCGCCTCGGCGCCGCAGTCCCTGGCGAACGATGTCGGGATCGCGGCGGATGGCACGCATGTCGAGCATCCGCCGACCGTAGCGCCGCCGGGCTCGTTGCCCGCCGATTTGCCCCGGTAGCGTCGCCGACCGTGCCCGCCATCGAGATCCAGGACCTCACCGTTCGCCATGGTGACCTCGTCGCGGTCGACGATGTCAGCCTGACCGCCGACGCCGGCGCAACCCTGGCGCTGCTCGGGCCCAACGGTGCCGGCAAGACGACGCTCATCGAGACCCTCGAAGGGTACCGTCGCCCCGACCACGGGTCGGCCCGCGTGCTCGGGCTGGATCCGTTCGGTCAGCACGACCAGCTGGTGGGCCGAATCGGCGTGATGCTCCAGAACGGGGGTATCCAGACCGGCATCCGGCCGGTCGAGGCGATGCAGCTCTACGCCGCCCTCGCCGACGATCCGCTCGATCCGGATGACCTGCTCGATCGGGTCGGACTGGGGAATCGCGCCCGCACGACCTGGCGCAACCTCTCCGGCGGAGAGCAACGGCGCCTCTCACTGGCGCTCGCCCTGGTCGGCAGACCCGACGTCGTGTTCCTGGACGAACCGACCGCCGGGGTCGACGCGGCAGGCCGCAAGCTGATCCACGAGATCGTGGGCGAGCTGCGCTCCTCGGGGGTCTGTGTGCTGGTGACCACCCACGATCTGGCCGACGCCGAGCGGCTGGCCGACCGGGTGGTGATTCTCGACCACGGCCGGATCGTCGCCCACGACACCCCCGACGCCCTTCGCCGCGACATCAGTGGGGACGAGATCCGTTTCGGGGCGCCTCCCGAGCTCGACCTGGCTGCCGCGTCGATCGGCCTGAATGCGCCGGTGACCGCCGTTCGACCCGGCGAGTATCGCGTCGCCATGGCCCCCAGCCCCGCCAACGTCGCCGCGGTGACCCAATGGCTGGCCGCCAATGACATTCCGCTCGCCGACCTGCAGGCCGGGCGCCAGACCCTGGAGGACGTCTTCGAGCGCCTGACGTCCGAACCCTCGGCCGCCATGCCCAGTGACCGTCGCGTCCAGCGGTCGCGTGGGCGCCGCTCGCGCTCACGAAAGGCGTCGTCGTGACCGCTCCCCGCTGGGCGGCCCTGACCCGGACCGAGCTCCAGCTGACGTCACGGCAGGGCGAGCAGCTGCTCGTCAACGTCGCCATCCCACTCGGCATCCTGGTCTTCTTCACCCTGGTCGACGTGATGCCCACCGGCGACGGCGAACCCGTCGACTTCCTCACGCCGTCCACGATGGCGCTGGCCGTGATGTCCTCGTCGCTCGTGGCGCTCGGGATCTCCACGGGCTTCGACCGGCAGTACGGGGTCCTCAAGCGGTTGGGCGCCACCCCGCTGGGGCGCGGCGGCCTCGTGGCCGGGAAGATCACCGCGATCGGTGTGGTCGAGGTGGTCCAGCTGCTCCTGCTGGCCGGGGTCGGCCTGGCGCTCGGCTGGGCTCCCGGAGGTCAACCGTGGATGGCGCCGATCGCGTTCGTGCTGGGCACGGCGGCGTTCGGTGGCCTCGGGCTGCTCCTGGCCGGGACCCTGCGCGGCACGGTCGTGCTCGCCGCCGCCAACGCCGCCTACCTGGTGCTGCTGGCGTTCGGAGGGATGGCGTTCCGACTGGACGAGCTCCCCGACGGGGCCCGAGCGGTGGCGGAGCTGTTCCCCGCCGCCGCCCTCAGCGAGGTCGTGCGGTGGACCCTCACCGACGGGATCGACACCCCGACCAAGGCCTGGATCGTCCTGACGGCGTGGGCCGTGGCCATGCCGCTGGCCGCGGCACGATTCTTCCGCTGGGACTGACCCCACCCACCCGGTTCGTCGCGGTCGCGGATCAGGTGCGTTCGGTGGGGGCGGGACCGGCCCGTTCCAGCGCCTCTTCGACCTGGTCCCACGTCATCGGGGGCTCGCCGGCCGCCCGCTGCTTGGCCTGCGCCTCGGCCCGGATCCGGCGCGGACTGGGATCGAGATCGCCGCTGCTGGCCGTCCACCGGAAGAACAGGATGGTGATGATCGACCACAGGTAGAAGGTGCCACCGAGCTTCATGATCAGGCCGGCCACCTGCTGATCGGTGGTGACGGTGACGCCCCACAGCCGTTCGGGGATGTCGTAGCCCGAGTAGACCACACCCTCGGCGATGGCGAGCCAGGCGCCGGGGATGGCCGGGGTGAGCGAGGCGAGGAAGAGGTAGATCATCTGGCCCGGGCCCGACATGCGCAGCTCGGGGAGCGGCCCGCACACGGGTACCCAGAAGAGAAAGGCGGACGCGACCAGGAGCGTGTGGACGCCGTAGTGGAACGGCCCGGACTCGATCGAGTAGTTGACCAGGCCGCTCCAGTGGGTGAAGGCTCCCAGCACCGCGAACTGCAGGCCGGCCACCAGGGGCTTCGTGAGCCACGTGACGATCCGCCGGGTATGGCCGTTCTCCTCGACCAGCAGACGGGCCAGCCACTGGGGAACCGCCAGCAGGAACATGGCGGGGATGACCAGGGTGAACAACATGTGCTGGATCATGTGGACCAGGTAGAGCTGCTCCTCGGAGACATCGTGGATCGGCCAGTCCGAGGCAAGCCAGAGCAGGATCACCGCCGACCAGAACCAGCGCTGCTGGGCCGGCGTCGTCGGCGAGACTCCCGCTGCGGTGACCTTGGGTCCGATGACCCGCTGGACGGCGATGCCCAGCCCGATGACGCCCAGAACCAGCAGCCAGACCTCGAGGTGCGCCTGCCATTCGACGACGTTGACGCTCATGATCGGCCCCCCGGCACGGGGACCATCAGCCTGCTTCTACCACGATGTTGGGATCGACCAGACGGAGGTTCTCGGGGTAGTCCTCGGGCACGCCCGAATCGACCCAGAAGTTCAGGGTGGACAGCATCACCACGAACACGGCCAGCGCGATGAGGATCCCGGCGATGAAGATCCTGGAGAGCAATGGATCGTCGAACTTCAGGTGCATGAAGTACATGGCCACGATGGCGAACTTGACCACCATCAGCACCATGATCACCGACACCAGGAACTCGCGACTCAGCTGGACCGCACCGTTCTCCAGGAAATAGCTCGAGACCTCGATCGCCGTGAGGACCGTGAGGATGGCGGCGATCTTGACGTAGGTCCCGTCCGACGGGTGGTCGTGCTCGTCGGTGTCGTCGTGGTCGACGGTGGTGTCGGTCGTGTCGGTGGTGGTGGTCATGTCACGGAATCAGGTAGACGACGGTGAAGATCAGAATCCAGACGATGTCGACGAAGTGCCAGTACAGACCGATGATCTCGACCGTTTCGGACCGATCCTGGCCCAGCCGGCCGCTGAACGATGCCACGAACGCCGACAACAGGAGGATGATGCCGAAGGTCACGTGGACGCCGTGGAATCCGGTGAGGGTGTAGAAGGACGAACCGAAGATGTTGGTGGTGTATCCCAGGCCCTCTTCCACGAAGACGGTGAACTCGTAGACCTGCCCGCCGATGAACACCATGCCCAACAGGGCCGTGGTGAGAAGCCAGAGCCGGTTCCGCTGGACGTCGCCCCGTCGTATCGCCGAGAGCGCGAGCACCATGGTCAGCGAGCTCATGAGCAGCACGAAGGCGCTGACGGAGGTGAACGGGATGTCGTAGAAGTCGGCTGGCCTCAGGCCGTCGACGGCCCGGTTCTTGTACAGCAGATAGGTGGAGATCAGCGAGCCGAACAGCAGGCAGTCCGACGCGAGGAACAGCCACATCGCCAGCTTGTTGTTGGAGATTCCGGTGGAGGTCTGGTGGTGATCGTGGACCTCGGTGGCGACGGTCGAGTCGACGGTCGTGTCCACGGCGGTGGCGGTCATCAGGCGTCCTCTCCCGCAGCGGCGAGCTGACCGACCGGATCGTCTTCACCGTCGTGGCCATCGTCCGGCCCGTGATCACCGGGGCCGTGCGTGTCCTCGGCGTTCACCGACGGCTCGAGCACCCAGCCGTACATGCCGGCCAGCACGAACAGCGCTCCCACCAGGCACAACCAGTAGCTGTAGATGAGCCCGTAGGCGACGACGAGCAGGCCGACGGCCAGGATGAGCGGGAAGTAGGACGGCGAGGGAAGGTGCAGGTTGGCGGGCGGCACGCCGGGCTGGGCCACCTCGGCGCCGGTGGCCACGCGCCGGACGGTGCCGTCCTCATCGGTGGTGTACTTGCGATGCCAGAACTCGTCGGTGCTCTCCACCAGCGGCGGTTCGTCGAAGTTGTGCACGGGCGGGGGCGACTGGACCATCCACTCGAGGCTCCGACCGTCCCACGGGTCGGGGCCGACATCGGGACGTCCGGCCGCTTTCCAGGCCCGGCGGCTGACGATCGCGTTGACCAGGAAGATCCCGACGCCGGCGGCCAGCACGAAGGCACCGACCGTGGACACCAGGTTCCAGAAGTCGAAGCCCAGGCCCGTGTCGTAGACGTGGTACCGGCGGGGCATCCCCTGCAGGCCGACGATGTGCATGGGGATGAACGTCAGGTTGAAGCCGATGAACGTGAACCAGAATCCCGTCCGGCCGATGCGTTCGTTGAGCGCGTGACCGAAGACCTTGGGCCACCAGTAGTACATGCCGGAGAACAGGCCGAGAACGCCACCCCCGAAGATCGTGTAGTGGAAGTGGCCGACGATGTAGTACGAGTCGGTCTGCTGCGTGTCGGACGGGGCGATGGAGTGGGAGACCCCGGAGAGCCCTCCGATGGTGAACATGGCGACGGTGGCGATGGCGAACATCATGGCCACGGTGAACTTGAGATTGCCGCCCCACATCGTGGCCAGCCAGTTGAGCACCTTCACGCCGGTCGGCACGGCGATGAACATCGTGGCGGCGGCGAACGCGGCCACCGAGACCGGCCCCAGGCCCGAGGCGAACATGTGGTGGGCCCAGACGCCGAAGCCGAGGAAGGCGATCGCCACACCCGAGAACACCATGAACGGATACCCGAAGATGGGCTTGCGGGAGAAGGTGGGGATGACCTCGGACAGGATGCCGAAGCTGGGGAGCACGATGATGTACACCTCGGGATGCCCGAAGATCCAGAACAGATGCTGCCAGAGCAGGGGGTCGGCCCCCTGCTCGACGTTGAAGAAGTTGGCGCCGAAGAGCCGGTCGAACATGAGCAGGAAGAGGGCGATGGTGATGACCGGGAGCGAGAAGGCCAGCAGGAACTGGGTGATCAGCGCCATCCAGGCGAAGATGGGCAGGCGCATCATGGTCATGCCCTCGGTCCGCATGTTGACCACGGTGACGATCAGGTTCAGGGCCGACACGGTGGAGGCGATGCCGGCCAGCAGCAGACCCAGCACGAAGAAGTCGATGCCGTGTCCCGGTGAGTACACCACCGAGGTGTTGGGGGCGTAGGCGAACCACCCGCCGTCGGCGCCGCCGCCGAAGAACCACGAGCTGTTGAGGAAGACACCCCCCGCCAGCCAGCACCAGAAACTGAAGGCGTTCATGCGTGGGAACGCCACGTCGGCCGCGCCGATCTGCAACGGCAGCATGTAGTTGACGAACGCGGCTGCCAGCGGCATCACGAAGAAGAAGATCATGGTCACGCCGTGCATGGTGAAGACCTGGTTGTACACCTCGGCGGACAGGACGGTGCCGTCGGGGGTGGCCAACTGGGTCCGGATGAGCAGTCCCTCGATCCCTCCGACGAGGAAGAAGAAGATCGCTCCCATGCCGTACATGATGCCGATCTTCTTGTGATCGACCGTCGTGAACCAGCTGCCCCAACCCGTCAGGTTGGTGGGTCGAGTGAACCCGCCCATGGGGCGCGAGACCTCGGGGAGTCCCGTCTCGAGTTCGAGAGGTTGTTGCTCGATGATGGCCATGTCTGCTCCGTGTGCTCCTGGCGCAGGTTATTGCAGGGTGGTCAGGTACTCGACGAGTGCGTCGACCTGCTGGTCGTTGAGGCCCAGGTCGGGCATGCCCCGCGGCAGGATCAGATCACCGGTCCTCGGGTTCTCGCGGGCCTCGGGGTCCATGGCCTTGCGGGCCGGCGGGTTCTTGAGCCACGCCTCGAGGTCGTTGCGCTGGAAGGTCTCGGGATCGTAGGGATACGGGATGTATCCCTGCTCGTCGGCGGCGTAGAGGTCGTAGATGGCCCCCGCATAGCGGGGTCGGTTCATGAAGTGGGTGAGATCGGGGGCGCGGCCCGACTCCTGGTTCACGTTGACGGGGTCGTAGAGATCCTCGTTGCCCCAGCCCTCCTCGCCGGCGCCACCGCCGTCGACCAGGTGGCAGGTCGAGCAGACGGAACGGAACGTCTCCCATCCCTCGACGGCGAGGGCCGAAGCATCGGCGGGCCGTTCGGCGACGCCCAGTTGACCAACCGCCCACTCCGTGAACTCGTCGTCGGGGATGGCGCGGACCGACATGCGCATCCGGGAGTGGGAGAGACCGCAGAATTCGGCGCAGTTCCCGAGGAACTCACCGGGTTCGTCGGCTTGCATGGACAACGTGCTGTTGCGGCCCGGGACCGCGTCGCGCTTCCCGTTGAGGCGGGGAATCCAGAAGCTGTGAATGACGTCGCGGGCGCTGATGTCGAGGTCCATCTGGCGGGTGGCCGGGATCATCATCTCGGCCGCCGTGATGATCTGCTCCCGCTCGTACTCCTGATCGGGGATCAGGCCCGCCTCGATGAGCTCGTCGGCGTCGTAGCGGTACTCCCACCACCACTGCTGGCCGATCACGTCGACCGGGACGGTGTCGTCGTCGCGCTCTTCGAGCGCGAAGACCGTGCTGACGGTGTACACCGCGACGAACACGAGGATGATGGCCGGAGCGATGGTCCAGCCGACCTCGACCCGGAAGTTGCCGTGTGTCTGCGGTGGAAAGGAGTCGTCCTCCTCGCCGTCCTCGTTCTTGCGCCTGCGGTACTTGACGATGGTGTAGACCAGTGCGCCCTGGAACAGGAAGAAGATGACGGCTGCGATGATGAAGACGAAGTTCCAGAGTCCGTCGATCCGATTGGCGGCAGGGCCGGCCGGCTCGAGCGTGTCGAGCGGTGCGTCCTTGGCACACGCCGTGAGCAGGCCGAGGGTCGTCACTGCCGCCACGAGGCCGGCGCGCCGCAGGTGACGCATCATCGAGGAGTGCCGGTCCCGAGCATGGCGACGAGGATGGTCGGTCGAACCGACGTCCGCCAAGTTCGACTCTCGGAGATTCCCGGCGGTCACCGAGCATCCTCCAGAAGGGCGACGGCAGCTTCCTCGGAGTGTTCTTCGGAGTGCTCCTCGATCTCTCTGGTTCCGAGCGCGGCGCTGACGATGCCGGCGATCAACAGGAGCGCCGCCCCGATGACCACGGCGGTCACGATGGCGTTGCGGCTGATGGTCTCCCGGGTGGCGATGAGCACGGCCACCAGCAGGATGAGCGCAGCCACTCCGATGGCCACGTAGACCGAGCCCAGCTTGGACACGGCGAGCAGGATCCGCGACACGAGCAGGACGATCGCGCCCAGGACGACGGCGCCGACGATGGGAATCTCCAGCGGAAACAGGAGCCGGTTGCGGGCGACGCGGTTGACCTCGGGATCCCCGCTGGCCGATTCGGCCCACGCTGAGGCGGTCCACTCGAGGAGGACCAGACCGAAGACGACGAACCCGAGCGCCACGAGAAGAGGTGAGACCGCCAGCCCGATGACGATGCATCCGGCGCCGAACGCGGCCAGCGGCGGCCACATGCTGATGAGCGAGGGCCGCTGCAGCCGGCCGAGCACTCCGTGGTTGAGTTGGGCGACCGCATCGGCGTCGGCATCGCGGAACGCCGAGGTCATGACCCCGAGCAGAAGGAAGATCACGCCGGCGCCGACCAGGGTGCCATAGCCCAGGTGGTCTCCCACCCCGCCCTTGTACCCCAGGGTGAGGGGTCCGATCAGTCCATCGACGATCCCGTCGGGAAGGTCGACGAACGGCACCTGCCCCTTGAGTTCGAGGGACCCCTCGAGCTCGGTAGCGGTGCCGTACACGATCCCCGCGACGAGGGCGGCGAAGGCGTATCCGAAGAAGAATTTGGATCCTGTGGTGACCATCGGCGTCCTACTTGGTGATGTACAGGGCGTACCAGATGACGGCGTACACGAGTGAGGTGATGAGCCAGAACAGTCCCGCGGCGGTGACCAGCTCGGTGAGCTGACGGGGGTCGTCCGAGCCGAGGAGCCGGATACCGACGACCACCAGGTAGAGCATGGCGGCCACCAGGAGAGCGATGAACGACCCCGAGATGGCGTAGACGAGCAGCCCGACCAGCGAATCCCTGACGCTGAGACCACTGTCCGCCAGGAGGAAGGCGACGGCGTTGACCGCCGCTCCGCCGAGGATGAGGGTCACGATCAGGGCGACGTACGCGTTGGGACGATCGGCAGCGCGGACCGAGGAGACCAGCCAGTACACGAAGACCAGCGAGAGCGCCAGCGTCCCCAGCGCGATGTTGGGCGGTTGCAGGCGGATGATCGACTCGTCGAGCCAGGCCTCGCCCGCGTCGAGCGCTGCGGCCCGGGTACGGGCGTAGTAGGCGGTCATGGTGACGAAGAACATCGCCACGGCGGCCCCCGCGAAACAGGTGGTGACGAGCACCAGGCGAGGACGCTTCGGTGGGGCCGTGACCGTCGTTGGCGGCAGCATCGGCTCGAGGCTGAGGTCGCTCATGACGTCTCCTCGGTGGCGAGTAGCGGCGTGGCACTGGTGACGGTGGGCACCTCGTCGAAGTTGTCGGGTGCGGGCGGCGAGCCCAGCGACCACTCGAGCGTCTGACCGTTCGCCCAGGGATCGTCGTCGACGGCCGCTCGATCCCGGCCCGTGGACGGTTGCGCAAGGGCGACGGTGATGGCCAGGAGTCCCAGGGCGAGGAGGGCCCAACCCACCAAGCCGACACCGTTGAGGACCTCGACCGAGGACTCGAGTCCGTCGGCCACCAACATCTGGGCGTCGCCGAGATCGCCGAGGCTGCCGGGATCGGGCTGGTCGAGGAAGCCGCTGATGAGCTCCGGAACGCCGACGAGGAGGCCGCCGAGCAGGACCAGCAGGGCCGCGCCGTGCGCCAACCCCGGGTTGAGCACACGACCCCAGATCTTGGGGGCCCACCAGGTGAGACCCGCGACGGACGCAGCCAGCCCGCCGGCGATGGCGAACCCGTACAGGCCGGAGATGGCGGAGGTGCCGAACAGATCGAGGGTCTCGATCACCACCAGCTCACCGGAGAGCAGCGCTCCGAGGGCGAGCACGACGAACGCCACGATGGCGAGCAACGGGCCGGCCAGCTTGGGCGTGCCGCGTCGGAGCAGGTCGAACCATCCGCCCAGGACGATGAGGAAGGGGAGGCCGACCGCGAACGCTCCGAGGACGGCGAGCGCGTCGTCGGCCGACTCGGGATACAGGGCGGTCTGGGACCAGGCCCCGAACGTGAACAGGCCGAACGTGGCGATCGCGCCGAACATGGCGCCGCGAGCCCGGGGAGCGACGCCGGAGACAGAAGCGATCACATCGGTGCCGACGCCGAGTCCGACGATCAGCAGAGACAGGACCTGGGGCCGGTCGGCGAACCAGGACATGAGGATCCACGATTCCTCCGCCCCCCCGACCACCGACAGCCCCAGGACCGACGGTCCGTAGGTGGTGATCAGGAAGCCGAGAACGACCGACGCCAGCAGGGCGGCCAGCGACACGATCCAGATGACCGAGGCGACCAGGACCGAGAGCGAGAAGAACGGGGTGTCGAGGAGCCCCATCCCCGGAGCACGAGCGGCGAGGACGGTCGCGGCAAGGACGACGACGGCGATGATCAAGCCGACGACGATCATGCCGACGCTGGCGACCCACAGCTCTCGGGCCTGTGGCTCGGCCCCGCCGGGACCTCCGTCGACGACATAGGAGAGGATGAACGTGATCCCGCCCACCAACCAGGTCCAGAACCCGGTGGCGCAGAGCCGGGGGAAGACGATGCTGCGAGCACCCACCTGGAGGGGAACGACCACGGTGGCCAGCCCGATCGTGATCGGAATCACGAGGAGGTACAGCAAGGAGAGCCGATGGAGGGAGAACACCTGGGTGCCCACGGACTGATCGACGATGTCGTACCCCTCGAGCGAGACCCGCTCGAGGGAACTGACGACGCCGGCCACCAAGCCGAGCACGCCGAATCCGATGGCGGCGGCGATGTAGAGGCGGCCGATCACCTTGTGGTCGGTGGAGCCCAGCGCTTCCTCGATGGGGGTCACCGGTGGTCGCTCGGGGAGCGGGACGACGCCGTCGGTGGGTTCCGTCGCGGGTGAGGCGGTAGCGGTCATCGCGTTGAGAGTGACATCTGCGGTTGGGACCTCGCTGGAATCGGCCGAAACGGGAACGCGCTCTCCAGTGACGTCCCGGAACCGGCTGCGATGTTACTCGGGGCGTCGGAACAGCAACGAACCGGAGCGAAGGGGCCCGCAGCGGGGGTCACAGGCCGGTCCTGACGATCTGATCGACGGCCAGAGAGACGAACAGGACGGTCAGATAGGTGATGGAGTGGTGGAACAACCGCATCGCGGTCTTGGGGTCGAAGTGGGTCCGGAGCGAGACCGCCATGGCGCAGAACAACCCGCCGCCCAGGATGGCCGCGACCCAGTAGATGAGCCCCATCCCGGCCACGACGCCGAAGAGGAAGCTGAAGACCACCATCACGATGCTGTAGCGGATGATCTTCGTCACCGTCTCGTTCTGATCGGCCACGGACGGCAACATCGGGACGTTGGCCGCCCGGTAGTCGTCGTCGTAGCGAACGGCCAGTGCCCAGAAGTGCGGCGGGGTCCAGAAGAAGATGACGCCGAACAGCAGCCAGGGCTCCCAGGCGAGCGAGTCGGTGACCGCCGACCATCCGATGAGCACCGGTGCGGCGCCGGCGGCACCCCCGATGACGATGTTCTGGGTGGAGGTGCGCTTCAGCCACAGCGTGTAGATGAAGACGTAGAAGAGGCAGGCGCCCAGGGCCAGGACGGCGCTGAGCAGGTTGACGAACACCGCCAGCCAGACGAAGGCGAACACCTCGAGCCCGACGGCGAAGACGATGGCGCTCCGCGGGGTGAGGACCCCGGTCACGAGCGGGCGGTGCTGGGTCCGCTCCATGACGGCGTCGATGTCGCGGTCGATGTACATGTTGATGGCGTTGGCGCCGCCAGCGGAGAGGGTCCCTCCGATGACGGTGGCGGCGATCAGCCACAGCGAGGGGACACCCCGGTGGGCCACCACCATGGTGGGCACGGTCGTGATCAGGAGCAGCTCGATGATGCGCGGCTTGGTGAGCGCCACGTACCCGCGCAGACGCGCGGCGACAGGAGGTTGCTCGATCTGCAGCATCACGGCGAGCGTACGAGGCCGCGCCCGACCCGGCCAAGGTGGGTCGGAGCGCAACGCCGCGGCGCACCCGAGCTGTCCCTCGTCGACGCGACTCCGACTGACCGCCGATCGTCGCCCCGTCGTACCATCGCTCCCGTGAAGCGCACCGTGAGTCCGTCCACCTACCACCGGATCACCATGTTCGCCCTCCTCGCGCTGGCGACCATCGTCGTCAGCGGCGCTGCGGTGCGGCTCACGGGATCGGGCCTGGGATGCTCGGACTGGCCCACCTGCGAGCAGGACCAGTTCATCGCCGAGTTCGAGTTTCACCCCATGGTCGAGTTCGTGAACCGCCTGTTCACCGGCATCGTCTCCCTGGCGGTCGCCCTGGCCGTGCTCGGCTCGCTGCGCCGCACGCCCTACCGGCGCGACCTGGTCAATTGGTCGTGGGGCCTGGTCGCCGGCGTCGTGGCCCAGATCCTCCTCGGAGCGGTCACGGTCCGGCTCGAGCTGACACCGGCGACCGTCATGGCCCACTTCCTGGTGTCGATGGTCCTGGTCTGGAACGCCGTGGTCCTGGTCGAGCGGGCCGACCCCGATCCGGAGCCGCGCGCCCGCCCCGATCTCACCCTCCGGCGCCTGATCCAGGCCCTCACCGCGCTGACGGCGGTGGTCCTGGTCAGCGGCACGGTGGTGACCGGGGCCGGACCCCACGGCGGAGACGACCGGGCCGATCGGATCAACGTCACGCTCCAGTCGGTCGCCCGCATCCACAGCATCCTGGTGCTCGCGCTGATCGCACTGGCGCTGGTGGTCGCCTGGAGGATCCGCACCGATGACGGCCCGCTGCGCACCCGCCTGACCTGGGCGCTGGGTGCCATGGTCGCCCAAGCGGCGGTCGGCTACACCCAGTACTTCACCGGTGTGCCGGCGGCCGTGGTCGCCGTCCACGTGCTCGGCAGCCTGGTGGTGTGGGTCACCGTCCTCCGAGTCCACCTCCTGATGGCCCCCGTCGCCGACCAGACGGCGCCCCGGCGACTGGACCGTCGGGATCTGGAGGCTTCCCCCTCCACCTGAGCCGGGTGCGCGACACCAGACCCTGCATGCGAGAATGGGCCCATGACGGCTCCGATGCCCACCCCGGTCCGCCCTCCCGAAGCCGACGATGTGGCCGTACCCGAGCACCCTTGGGTGGTGATCGTCTGGAACGACCCGGTCAACCTGATGCAGTACGTCACCTACGTTCTGCAAAAGCTCTTCGGCTACCCCAAGCACAAGGCCGAGAAGCTCATGATGGAGGTCCACGAAGATGGCCGCTCGGTCGTCGCCAGCGGGGACCGCGAGAAGTGTGAGCTCGACGTGTTCCGCCTCCACGAACACGGGCTCTGGGCCACGACCCAGCAGGATGACTGAGCCGGCCCGGTCCGGCCCACGATGAGAGGCCGACTGATCGCGCGGTTGGAGCCGGGCCGCTACCGACTGGTCGTCGACGACGATGCCCGCCAGGTCATCGGGTCCCTGGGACCCCAGCTGAGCGACATCCTCATGTCCGGGGACCAGGAGCTGACGACACGGCTGTTTCCGCCTGCCTACGGTGACGACGACGAGCGCGAGGCCGAGTACCGACGCCTCATGGGCGATGATCTCCTCGCTCGGCGGTTCGACGACCTCGACCAGCTCGAGGCTGCCCTCGAACGAGAGTCGATGACGGCCGGCGAGCTCGAGTCGTTCCTTCGTGCGGTGAACTCGGTGCGCCTGGTGCTGTCCTCGGTCATCGGCATCGAGACCGAGGAGGACGCCCACGAACCGTTCGACCTCGAGGACGACGACGCCGCGCAGCGATTCCTCTACGAGTGGCTGACCGGTCTCCTGGCCGACGGCGTCTGGGCGCTGGAGCTGGACTGAGCCGACGGAAGCGAACGCTTCGGAGCCGACCCGGGGGCTGCAGACCTGAACCCTCCCGGTGCCTGACCCCCAGAGGGTTCAGGTTGGGGTGCGCCGAGTCCGCGAGTACACGAAGAGCCCGGCGGTGTCGGCGCCGGTGTGCGCCGCCACACTTGGACCGACGGTGTAGTGCACGATCTCGTCGATCTGACCGGCGCCGCGCAGGTGCTCCTCCAGCGCCGACTGGATCCCGCGGGTCGCGGGGTCGGCCACGGCGATGGCCACGCGGAGGTCAGCTCCCCAGTCGAGGGCGAACCGGGCCATGGTTTCGGCCGCATCCGTGGCGTCCGACACGCTGGCGACGACCTCGAGCTCGCCGCGGACGAATGAGAGCACGGGGACGTCCTCACCCGTCTCGTCGAGGGTGTCGCCGTAGCGTCCTCCTCGACGAGCCAGGTCGACGGCCTGCACGATGAAGACGCTGCCGATCGCGTCGGCGGTGGCGTTCGCCACGGCGGCCGCCTCCGCCAGATCGGCTCCCGCCCGCAGGGCATCGGCCGCCTCCCAGACGCAGCAGCCCACGCCGAACGACGCGACGCCCGTGTCGACGACCCGGACCTCGACGTCGACCGCCTTCGCCGCCAGCCGGGCGTTGTTGGCCGTGGCGGACATGTCGCCGCTGACGTGGACCGACAGGATCGCATCGGCGCCGCTCGCAGCGAGGGAGGTGTAGGTGTCGATCAGGCGGCCCGGACTCGGTGCGGCCGTGGCGACCTGGACCCCGGGCTCGGACAGGGCGCGGTAGGCGTCGGCCACCTCGAGATCGACACCCTCGAGGTGGTCGACCCCGTCCAGTGTGACCGTGATGGGGACGACCACCGCCCCGATCCGGGCGACCAGAGCGGGCGGGAGCTGCGCGTTGGAGTCCGTGACGAGAGCGACGGCCATGTCGACCTAACCGGAGGCACGTGTGGCCTGTTCCCGCTCGACGGTGAAGCGGTACAGGACCATGGCGCTGGTCGCCGCGGCGGCGACGGGCAGCGCAGGTGACGCAGCCGGTCCCCAGAGGTTCGGCCATCGACGCCAGGCCCAGATCGCAGAACTGGCGACCCAGGTCGCCGAGGCCGCGCCGGTGGCCGCCTGAGCCCGCGCCTTCCAGCGGGGCGACATCGCGGTCGCCACCGCCACGGCCATGTCGATCGGGACGTAGACCGGAAACGTCATGAGGCACTGGCCCACGCTGGTGGCGACCCCCTTGCCGCCCCGGAAGCCCGTCCAGACCGGCCAGCAGTGCCCGGCGACCGCAGCCACGCCGCCCACGTGGGCGCCGACGTCCCCCGCGGCGCGTCGACCCACCGCCGAGGCCATCGCGCCCTTTGCGACGTCGGCGACCATCACCGTCGCTCCCCATTTCGCCCCCAGGACCTTCGCCGCGTTGGCCGCCCCCGGGTTGCCGGTGCCCTCCGAGCGCAGGTCGCCCGACCGTCCCATCACCGCCTTTGCGGCGATGTCCGCTGACGGGATCGTCCCGAGGAGGTACCCGACCGCTGCGGCGCGGGCCAGACGGGCGATCGAGGCCATGGTCCGAGCCTACGAGCGGGTCGGGGCCGCTCCGACTCGTCCGATCGCGGTGTATCGGTCCTCCTCCGGTGTGGCATCGATGCTGACGTGGGTGAAGCCGGCGGATCGCAACCGATCATTCAGCGCCGCTGTCGAGAATGGATGCAGCTCGACCGTACGGCGGAGCGTTTCGTGCTCGAGTCCTCGGCCGATCTCGAGACCGATCGTCAGCCGCCAGGGTCCACCAGCCCCCACGCGCCTCCAGGCGTAGGTACGGACGCAGCGGGCACCATCGCGCTCGATGACCTGCGGGTCGACCGTGGTTCGGTCCCCGAGCCGCGCCAGCACCTCCCAGTGGTGCGTGTCGAGGATGACCACACCGCCGGGACCGAGGACGGCCGCGAACGCGCGGAACGACTCGACCATCTCGGTAGGCGTGGCGAGGTGGGCGATGGAGTTGCCGGTACACAGCACGGCGTCGAAGGAGCCCGCGGGGAAGTGGTCGGCGAGATCGGCCCAGGTGGAGCACCGCGTCTCGATCTCGCGGCCGTCCTCACCGAACCGCCGCCGCGCCTCGTCCAGCATGGCCTGGCTGGCATCGACCCCCGTGACCGCGAATCCCCGGCGATCGAGGGCGATGGCGTCGAACCCGATCCCGCAGGCCGCGTCGAGGATGCGGGCGCCGACCGGCAGTCCGTGGAACGCGGCCCGCACCCCGGGTGTCACCGTCCCCAGGCGGCCCTGGACGTCGTCGTACAGCCAGTGGTAGTCGGCGGCGAAGACGTCGTAGAGGGCCAGACCCGATGCGCGGTCAGCCCGCGAGGATCTTCGCCTTCGCGGCGGCGAACTCTTCGTCGGACAGCAGACCCTTGCTCTTCATGTCGGCCAGCTTCTCCAGCTCGGCCATCACGTCGCCTCCGCCCGCAGACGGTGCGGGGGGAGCCGGCGGAGGCGGCTGTTGCACGGCCGCGTCTGCTGCGCCCTGGTCGTAGGCGGCCTGCTGCTGGTCGTAGGCGGCCTGCTCTCGAGCCGCGTACTTCTGATCCTGGCGATGACGAACACCACCGGCCACCGCCGTAGCGGTGCCGGCCACCACTGCGGTGCGGGCCACGCCGCGCACCACACCGCGCCGTCGTCGAGGTCCTCCGAACATGTGTTGCTCCTTCTGTCGTCGGGTCCGCTGACCTACCGGTCAGCTCTCTGCCTCGAGGGCACTCAACTCGTCGAGTGCTGCGATGATCTGCTGGGTCGGGATGCGGCCGCTGTCGACCACCACCCCGCCGGCCTTGCGAATGGCGACGGCGAACGGCGCGGCCCAGCTGTTCTCGTAGAGCAGGAAGACCGCGCGGGTGTCGTTCTCGAGGACGGCGCCGGCTTCGCTGATGTCGTCCTCGCCGAGCAGGCCGGATCCGGCGGCGGCGATGATGTCCACGTGGACGGCCTCGTCACCGGGGAGATCAGAGATCTCCACCACGGCCACGTTGCCTTCCTCGTCCTTGCGCATCAGCACCACGTCGAGCAGTCGGATGAGCCCGCGGTCGACGAGATCGAGCAGCGGCCCCGCCGCCTCACCGGTGAAGGGGCCGTCGAACTCGATCAACAACCAGTCGATCGGGCCCATCTCGTCGAACTCGTCCATGGGTGCCACCTCGGGGGAACATCAGGGGCGCAACGCCCGGATCTCGATGGATTCTGACCGTAGCACGCGCCCGATGACCGATGTCTGCAACGGAATCCGGTCGGTCACCGGCGCCACGTCGCCGCAACCGACGGGAGGTGAGGGTGACCAGAGGCCGGCCTTCGGACGACCGCGATCGGGTCCGCGGTGGGCCGGATCGACGGTCGGACCGGGTCGCCGTGACGAACTCGGATCGGTCGCCACGACCGGTCCTGCTATCGTTCCAAGACCTTCAGTAGGTGCCGAGCCCCCATCGTCCAGCGGCCTAGGACGCCTGCCTTTCACGCAGGTAACACGGGTTCGAATCCCGTTGGGGGTGCCACGTCAACTAGCTTCGCTGGCTGACGGACAACCTGGTCCCGTGGTGCAGTTTGGAGTGCACGCCGCCCTGTCAAGGCGGAGGTCGCGAGTTCAAATCTCGTCGGGACCGCACAGATCGCTCACCGCTCGGCCCGTGTCGCTCGCGTCCGGGCCGAGCCGGTGCACGGTCGGGTAGCTCAGTTGGCAGAGCGTCCGCCTGAAAAGCGGAAGGTCACCGGATCGACGCCGGTCCCGACCACATCCCGAGCCGGACTTCGGGGGCTTCGATTCGACAGGTGAACCGATCCCCCGGAGTTCGCCCGTCGGGCCGATCAGGGGGAGAGCAGCGCCTCGACCAACGCGTCCACCGCTGCATCGGCCAGGGCGGCCATCTCGTCGTCGGTCCGATCCTGGATGGGGTGGGCGATGAAGACTCGCCGGGCGTCGAAGCCCAGCGCCTCCGACTGCGTCCGCGCTGCGTCGACGAAGGGGGTCGAGGCGGCGAACACGCCGGGGACGCCTCGTCGATCCAGGTCACTGATGTCGTGCACACTGCACGACGTACAGCTCCCTCAATCGGCCAACGCCTGGATCACCGCGTCGCACGACGTGGCGATCTCGTGGCGCAGGTCGGCCGGGGCCGGCTTGGAGAACGTCGGCTTCATGAACCGCAGCACGGTCGCGCCCCGCTCGACGAGGTGACGCTCGACCGCGTCGAGGAACTCCTTGCCGCGCGGCTTCGAGATGTCGACCAGTCCGATGGTGGCGCCGTCGAGGGTTCCCAACGGCGCCTGGCGCTGCCGCTCGGTCGGCGCCCGCTCGTCGGTGGGGTCCAGCACGGTGATGGGCATGGTCATGCTCCTCGTCTCCTGGTCGGCCCGCTCATGCGGCCACGGTCGTGATCTGCCACTGACTGCCCATGTCGCCGTTGATCCAGCCGGGGATCAGCGCCGAGAACAGTCCCGCCGGGCCGCCCGCGTGCACGATCAGCAGCCCGCCGTCGCGCAGCTTCGGGATCTGCGACCCGGCGAGCCCTTCGGGCAGACCTTCCTCGATTCCCTGCGCTCCACGGATCAGATCGTCGCCGTCCATCAGGAGCAGCTCGGCCAGCTCCTGGCGCAGCCGCTGGCGTGACCAACCGGCGGCGCGGTATCGGGCCGCGTGTTCGGGGCTCACCACGAGGATGGCGTCGAACGCCATCGCCAGCTTCGGATGCACCATCGACCGGAGGGCCAGGGCGAAGCTGCGAGTCAGCGATTCGGGGGATCGGGAGATCTGGTCGACGATCTGGTGGGGCGCCTCTCCGGCGAAGACGGTCACCGCACTCTCGCCGGCGGCGATGCCGTGTTCGGCGGCATGGGAGGGCCACGGCGAGTCCTCTTCGTTCTCGGCGAAGCAGAAGCCGGTCTTGGCCGGTTGGCCCAGGACGGCGCGATCGACGCCCCCGGGCGCGCCGCCGCCGACGTTGCGGACGACCAGCTGGACCGCCCGACCGATCGTGGCACTCGCCCGATCGGCATTGCCGAGCGCGCTCATGCCACCACCCATGCCGACCGCCGACCGAACCGGTCCGTTGAGGACGATGATCGGTCCGTTGGCCATCGTGCTGGCCAGCAGACCGTGCATGTTGAACTCGTCGGTGCACACGGATCGGAGCGCGGCGAGGACCACCGGCAGGTGGTCGGGTCGGCATCCGGCCATGACCGCGTTGACGGCGACCTTCTCGACCGTGCACTCCGCCAGATTGGGCGGGACGACGGCCACGACCTCGTCCCCACGGCGCGTCGTGCCCTCCAGCATGCGGATCACACGCTCGGGCGTCGGTGGCACCACCGGATAGCCGTCGGTCCAACCTCGGTCGTAGAAGGCCTCGATCGGGTCCTCGGCGCCGGCCAGCTCGACCCTGCGGCTGGCGAGACCGTTGCCGAACCGCGCCTCGAGCGAGGCGGCCCGATCCGGGTCGACGTTGAGCGAACCGCAGCCCGGCCGGTACGGAGGAAGGTCCAGTTCCGCGGCCAGCTCGGCGATCGAGAAGAACTCGGCCCATTCCTCTCGTGACCAGCCGACGAGCCGGCGCTGCTCGACGTCACCCTTCAGCTCGACCAACGTCGGCACGGTGTCGATGTCGGCCCGATAGGACCGCTCGAGTGTGGTGTCGTCCGCCCGAGTGGTCAGCGATGCGAAGAACCCGGGGTCGTCCTGGACGTACACCGCGGTCAGCCGGCCCATCGCCTCGAGCTCCGCCAGCACGGGCAGAACGACCTGACAGGTGGGGCAGTCGCGCTTGACGAACGCGACGATCCCCTCACCCATCGACGCGGTGCCGACATCCCCCTCGGTCATGACCGAGTGTGGCACACCGGAGACCGGGGATCGACCGGGCTACTCCCGACGGCGACGGGCCGTCAGCAGCAACACGCCGAGCCCGATCAACCCCATCGCGCCTGCCACCGTCCCCAGGATCTCGGCCCCGGTCTGGGGCATGCGCACCGTCTGGGTCGAGGTGCCGCCGCCGGTGGCCGTCTTCGTCTGCGAGGAGCCCTGGACCTCGGCCGTCACCGTGACCGAGGCGTTGCTCCGGGCCTGCACACTTCCGCCCGGAATCCGCTCGCCGTCCCGATCGACGGCCCAGGCGGAGGCCCGCGCCACGTTGACCAGGTCCTCGGTGATCGTGGCCGAGCAGGTGTAGGTCCACACCTCGCCGAACTCGAGGAACTCGTCACCATCGTCGTTGGACTTCTCCGGACCCGAGATCGCACCGCAGTCCGGGTCGGCGACCTCGATGTCGTCCAGCGCCACCGATCCGACGTTGCGGAGGACCAGTTCGTAGGTGACGGTGGTGCCGGCAGCGACCATCGCCTGGTCCACCGACTTCTCCAGTACGAGGCCCGGGCGGACGACGGTGACGTCGGTGGCATCCGTGGCGTCCACGGTCACCTGCTCGTCGGTGGTGCCGGTGGCCCGCAGCACCGCCTCGACATCGCTCGTGGCCGCGACGGTCAGCATCGCCATGGTCGTCTCACCAGGTGCGAGGTCGGCTGCCACGTCGGGCTCCCAGTCGATTCCCTCCACCGTCGCGGCCAGGTCGTGCACCGTCCGGTCGGTCGGGTTGCCGATCTCGGCGCAATACGTGACGGGGTGATCGCTGGCGACCACCAGATCGTCGCCGCCCGGGCAGGACGGGTCGGACCCGGCTACGGCGCTCAAGGAGACCTCGAGGTCGGGATCACCATCGGTTTCGACGGCCCGCAACTCGCAGCTCACCGTGGCGTTCGTCCCCACCTCGACGTCGAACGAGCCTTCGCCCCAGGTGACCGCGTCGCGGCCGTCGCCGTCTCGGCCACAGATCCCGTCCAGGACGCGGTACCCGTCGCGTTGCGGGACCTCGACGGCGATCGTCGCCACCCAGGCGTCGTCATCGGTCACCGCCCAGGCGAATCTGGTCGCTCCGCCCTCGCCGGTCGCCGTCGTCTTCGCGGTGGCCGGTGCGGGGTCGGGAAGGACCCAGTCGTAGCCACGGGTCGCCACCGGCGACGCCGTCACCACCCAACCCTCGGCGGCCGAGAAGGGCCCGGCGGCGGTGGTGCCGGTCAGCACCCGCACGGTGAGGGAGGCCCCGCAGGCGGCCTCGGCGAAGCGGCCCAGACTGTCCTCGAGCCGGCTCGGATCGGACACCAGCAGCACGTCGTCGGAAACGGGATCCAGGATGTCCGACAGGTCCGACTGGTCGTAGACGTCGGGCCCGGACGTCGCGATCAGCGCGTCCACATTGTCCGCGGCCGGACCGACCCCCACGGCGTAGATGTGTGCCCCGGCGGACTTGATGAGGTCGGCGGGGACCACCGCATTGCCGAGATGCTCCAGCGCTGTCCCGAGTCCCGTGGACGAACCGTCGGCCCGGACGTGCCAGGTGGGCTCGCCGTCGGTGACGTGCACCACGGCCGCGGATCCGGCATCGCGAGAGCGTTCGATCAGCCGTCGTGCTTCGTCGAGCGCGGCCTCCCAGTTGGTCCCCTGACCGTCGCGGACGTGACCGCTGTACCCGGTGGCCGTCGCCGGCACCGGTCCGGTCGACCCGCCGGGATCGCCGAGTGCGCGCGCGAGCGCTCCTCCGGGGCCCATCGAGTCATCGTCGACGACCGTGAACCCGGACTGGACGATGGCCGCCGCGTCATAGCTCACGATGGCGACCCGGGCGCCGGTCCCGGACACCGAGTCGAGAAACGCACGCGCTGCGGCGACGACGTCATCGGCGGCGCCGTTGCGATCGGACGCTCCACCCAGACCGCGAATCGAGCTGGACGCTGTCCAGCACCAGCACCAGGTCGGCTCCACACGTCTGGGCGGCGGGAGGATTCACCTGGGTCGCTTCGGCGAGGCGTGGGACCGACACCAGCGCCGTGAGGGCCAGCAGCACGACCAATCCGAGTCGCGCTGCGAGACCCAACGGACCGCAGCGCGTCGCGCCGACCGGTCCGTGGACAGAACTCACCCGCCGTGGGTCCACGCCAACTCCCATTCGCCTCGCAATCGTGACCACACCCTAGGCAGCGCCGCCGGCCGCCTCCTGAGGCAGAGGACTCAACCCACTAGGTCGGGATGCCCAGAACTCCTGGAAGCTGGTCGTGGTGGTCGATGACGTGATGGGCGTCGGGTCCGTCGTGCTCCGCGTCGTCGAACAGGCCTGCGTACCGCACCGAGGTCATGCCCAGGGCGTTGGCTCCCGTCACGTCCGTGCGGCGCAGATCGCCCACGTGGGCTGCGGCGGCGGGCCCGATCCCCATCGACTCCAATGCGGCCTCGAAGATCCGGGCGTCGGGTTTGTAGACGCCCACCTCGTCGCTGAACGCGAACGCGTCGAAGTAGCCGAGCACGTCGTGGCGCTCGAGGTGAGCCCTCAGCACCGACGACGGTGTCACGCCGACATCGCAGACGATCCCGATCCGGACGTCGGCGGCTCGCAACCTCCGCAGGACGCCGACCGCTCCGGCCGCCAGTTGGAACGACGCTCCCCGGACCGCTGCGTTCTGCGCCTCGCGCAACGCGTCGACGACCGCGGCATCGTCCACGCCGAGGGCTGCGGCGGTGTCGGCGACCACATCCTCGGGCGGATAGTGGACTCCGGCACTCCACCGATCGTCGAGTACCGCCGCCTGCTGCTCCATCGCGGTGGCGACCTCCTCGGGACGCGCGGCGACACCGTGGGCGGCCAGCGTGGCCACCCACGCCTCGATCCGGTTCTCCCGGTGGGGTGCGCCGCCGACGGCGATCAGCGTGTTCCAGTAGTCGAACGTGACCCCCGCCGGGTGGTTCGTTCCCAACGTCAGCGAACGACACCGTCCGCGACGGCGGCGTCGCGGACGGCCGCTGCCACGAGCTCGACCACGGTCTTGTCGAACACCGAGGGCACGATGTAGTCGGCGCTGAGTTCCTCGCGCGGCACGGCCCGGGCGATGGCCTCGGCGGCCGCCTGCTTCATCCCGTCGGTGATCCGGGTCGCCCCCGCGTCGAGGGCTCCTCGGAAGATGCCGGGGAAGGCCAGCACGTTGTTGATCTGGTTGGGGAAGTCGCTGCGCCCGGTGGCGATGACCGAAGCGACGCCACGCGCCTCCTCCGGGCGGATCTCGGGGTCGGGATTGGCCATGGCGAACACGATGGGACCGTCGGCCATGGTGGTGAGGTCCTCGCGGGTCAAGAGTCCCGGTCCGCTCACACCGATGAAGACGTCGGCGCCGGGGAGCACCTCGCGAAGGCTGCCGCTCAGCCCCTCGGGATTGGTGTGTTCGGCGAACCAACGCTTCGAGCTGTTGAGATCGTCGCGATCCTGGTGCACCGCTCCCTTGCGGTCCACCCCGACCACACTGGGAACACCCCGGCCCTGGAGCATCTTGGTGATCGCCACCCCGGCGGCCCCTACGCCGGCGATCACCACCGAGATCTCGGTCATGTCCTTGCCGACCACTTCGAGAGCGTTCTGGAGGGCGGCGGTCGTGACCACGGCGGTGCCGTGCTGGTCGTCGTGGAAGACGGGGATGTCGAGTCGGGCGTCGAGCCGCTCCTCGACCTCGAATGCTCCCGGAGCGGCGATGTCCTCGAGGTTGATCCCGCCGAACGTGGGCGCGATCCGGATCACCGTCTCGACGATCTCGTCCAGCGAGCTCACGTCGAGGCACACCGGGAAGGCATCGACGCCGGCGAACTCCTTGAACAACAGCGCCTTGCCTTCCATGACCGGCATGGCCGCCGCCGCTCCGATGTCGCCGAGCCCCAGGACGGCGGTGCCGTCGGAGACGATCGCCACCGTGTTGCGCTTGATCGTGTACTCGTGGGCCTTGGCGGGATCCTTGGCGATGTCCATGCAGACCCGGGCGACCCCGGGGGTGTACGCCATGGACAGGTCATCGCGGTCACCGACCGAACAGAGCGGGAGCACCTCGATCTTGCCGCCCTCGTGCATGGTGAAGGTGCGGTCCTCCCACGAGAGCAACTCGACGCCGTCGCACGCCTCGATCGCGTCCAGCACCTCGCGCTGGTGCGCCTCGCTACGACAGTTGATGATCATGTCCTCGTCGAGGATCTCGGCCTTGGCCTCGAACCCGGTCAGTCCGGCGATGTTGCCGCCGACCGCGCCGACGGCCGATGTCAGCCGGCCCAACGTGCCCGGCACGTTGTCGAGCCGGGCGCGGATGCGGATGGAGAAGGCAGCGGTAGGTGTGTCAGCCACCGGGGCAAGCTAGCGCGGACCGGATTCGAGTCGCGAAACCAATCGCCGACTCCGGCCAAGGAGTACGGCGGGGAGCCCGCCAAGGCGGGCGCCCTACGGCTGGCAGACGGTGAGGGCTGCCGCGTAGGCGTCGGACGTGGCCTCGCTCATCACGTCGAAATCGATGCCCTCCTCGTTGAGCGCGTCGATGACCTCGTCGTCGAGGTTGTCGTCGAGGCAGTCGGCCAGTTCGTCGCCGAGCGCGGCCCGCAGATCGTCGTTGAGCGACGACCCGCCGCCCCCGCAGCCAACCAGCACGGTGACGGACAAGGCGACGGCGGCGATGCCGGCGAGGAAGCGCCGGGTCGGATGCAGGTCAGGACTCATAGTCGAACCCCAGATCGAGAGCGGTGACGAGGGGCCTGAAGTCTATGCCCTCGGCTGCAGCCATCTCGCCGCAGGTCCCGCCCCGATCGACGATGGGGGTGATCATGACCGGGTCGGCGCCCAGCTCACGCACCACGCCGGCGGCCTCCATCGGGGATCTGCCCCGCGTCACCGTGTCCTCGGTGATGCACACCTTGTCGCCAGGCTGCAGTGCACCGGCCAATCGGCCCTGGACGCCATGGTCCTTGGCCTCCTTCCGGATGGAGAAGGACCGGAGCTCGCGTCCCCGGGTGGCCGCCACCGCAGCGACGCCGAACGCGACGGGATCGGCGCCGGCGGCCAGGCCGCCGATGGCCGTGACGTCGTCGGGCAGGATCGCCAGGAGGGCGTCGGCCACCAGCAGAATGCCGTCGGATCGGCACGCCGTCTGCTTGGCATCGATGAACCAGGTGGAGGCCTTGCCCGACTTGAGGGTGAACTCCCCGGTCCGAACCGAGTGGTCCAACAGGTGGGAAACGAGTGCGGAAGAAGTCACATTCCGACCCTACTGCGGGACCGCTAGCGTGCTCGCGGTGAGCACCACCACCATCGCGGTCGCCAACCAGAAGGGCGGGGTGGCCAAGACCACGACCTCGCTGTCGCTCGGCACCGCGCTGGCCGACGAAGGACTCCGTGTGCTGCTGGTGGACCTGGACCCCCAGGCCTGTCTCACCTACTCGGCGGGCGTCGATCCCGAGCTCCTCGAGCGGTCGCTCCACGACGTGCTGCTCGGACGATGCGAAGCCGGCGACGTCATCAGCAAGACCGGCAACCTGGCCCTGCTGCCCGCCACCATCGACCTGGCCGGCGCCGAGGTCCACCTGCTCACCCGTACCGGCCGGGAGTTCGCACTCGGTCGAGCGCTGCGCCCGGTCGCCGACGAGTACGACGTCATTCTCATCGACTGTCCGCCGTCGCTGGGCATCCTCACCATCTGCGGGCTCACCGCCGCCGACGGCGTGCTCATCCCCATGCAGTGCGAGACGCTGTCGCATCGTGGCGTCGGCCAGCTGCTGGAGACCATCGAGGACGTCCGCTCGTACACCAACGACGGGCTCGAGGTGATCGGCGCGGTCGCCACCATGTTCGATCGACGCACCAACCTGGGCCGTCAGGTGCGGGCCGATGTCACCGACCGGTATGGGGTCGAGATGCTCGACCCGTCGATCCCCAAGTCGGTGCGGGCCGCCGAGGCACCCGGCCAGGGCCGATCGATCTTCGAGCACGCGCCCCGCTCCACCGTGGCGCAGGCCTACCGGGAGCTGGCCATCAACCTCATCGAACGGTTGTCATGAGCGGCTCCGCAGGCGCGGAAGGCCGCCGGCTGGACCCGGCGGGCAAACGTGCGCTCTTCGAGGCCCCGATCGACGTCGCCGACGATCTGCTCCACGGGCAGGACCGCAGCGGCAAGGACGCCCTGTTCTCCGTCGGCCCACCCAAGTCCGGAACGGCCCGCATCACGTGCAGCCGGTGCCAGGAACGCACCCGGGTCCCTCTGACCGACCTGGGCCTCAGGGTCCTGCGGCTCTCGGTGTGGAACCCCCTGCGCCGCCACAGCCACTGGATCACCTGCCCGGCCTGTGAAAACCGCGCCTGGTGCCACGTCTCTGTCACCCGCTGACGAAGCCTGCGGGTGAGCACGCGGGTGCCTGACCCCCAGCGTGCTCAGATCAGCTGGACGCTGCCGTCGCCCGGGATGACCCGGCCGATACGGCGGGCTCGACGGCCGGTCGTGGCCGCCGCCGCGACGGCGGGGCCGACCTGCTCCTCGGCCACCACCACGATCATGCCGACGCCGAGGTTGAACACGTTGGCCATCTCCTCGTCGGACACCTCGCCCAGCGCAGCGAGCTCGCCGAAGATGCGCGGGGATTCCCACGATCCGGTGTCGACCTCGGCGTCGAGGTGGGGCGGCAGGGCACGGTTGAGGTTTCCGGGAATGCCACCGCCGGTGATGTGGGCGATCGACCGGACATCGACCTCGCGTCGGATCGCGGCGATCGCCGGGGCGTAGATGACCGACGGCGCCAGCAACTCGTCGCCGAGGGTGGTGGTCGCCCCGTCGAACGCGGGCTCGTCGAGTGCTCGGCCGGCCCGCTCCAGAAACACCCGGCGGGCCAGCGAATAGCCGTTGGATCGCAGGCTCGGTGAGTCCAGCGCCACGAGCGCGTCGCCCTCCCGCACCGACAGCGGCGTGATGATCCGATCGCGGTCGACCACCCCGACGGCGAAGCCGACCAGCTCCACGTCGTCGTCGTCCATGACACCGGGGTGTTCGGCCATCTCGCCGCCGATCAGCGCACATCCGGCCTGCCGACAGCCCTCGGCGATGCCGCCGACGATGGCCGCGACCCGGTCGCGGTCCAGCGCTCCGGTCGAGAGGTAGTCGAGGAAGAAGAGCGGCTCGGCCCCCTGGCACACGAGGTCGTCGACGCACATGGCCACCAGGTCGAGGCCGATCGTGTCCCATCGGTCCATGGCCCGGGCCACCTGGATCTTCGTGCCGACCCCGTCGGTGGCGGCGACCAACACCGGGTCGTCGTAGCCGTCGGGCATGGAGAAGAGGCCGCCGAACGATCCGATGTCGCCCAGCACCTCGGGTCGGTAGGTCGACCGGACCGCGTCGCGGATGGCCTCGACCGCCTTGTCACCCGCATCGATGTCGACCCCGGCCCCCCGGTAGGTCTCACCCGCCATCGACGCCCCCGCTGCGGGCCTGGTCGGCCGGGAGCTCGGACTCGACGAGCAGCTGGACCGGCACCGCTCGTTGGGGCGAGACCGGCTCGCCCTCGAGGACATGCTTGTGGTCGCTCTCGGGAACGGCGACGGGGTAGACGCCGCTGAGGCAGGCGTCGCAGAACCCGGCATTGGTGGCACCGGTGGCCTCGATCAGCCGGTCGAGGCCCAGGTAGCTCAGGGTGTCGACCTCGAGGTACTCACGGATCTCCTCGACGGTCATGTTGGCCGCCAGCAGCTCACCCCTCGACCCCGTGTCCATGCCGTAGTGGCACGGCCAGCGGTAGGGCGGCGAGGAGATCCGCATGTGGACCTCGGTGACCCCCGACTCGCGCAGCATGCGCACCATGGCCCGGGTCGTGGTCCCTCGGACGATGGAATCGTCCACCACCACCAGCCGCTTGCCGGCGATGTTCTCCCGCAGCGGATTGAGCTTCATGCGCACGCCCAGCGCCCGCATCTCCTGGTTGGGGGCGATGAACGTCCGCCCGATGTAGCGGTTCTTCACCAGCCCCTGCCCGAACGGGATGCCACTCTGGCGGGCGTACCCCTCGGCCGCCGGGATCCCGGACTCGGGTACGCCCATCACCATGTCGGCGTCGACCGGCGCCTGGTCGGCCAACTGGGCGCCCATACGAAGCCGGGCGGCATGCACGTTCTGGCCGTAGAGCTGGCTGTCGGGGCGGGCGAAGTAGACGAACTCGAACAGACAGAGCTTGGGGTCGATCCGGTCGTCGGCGAACGGGTGGATCGAGCGGAAGCCGGTGGTGTCGATGACGATCATCTCGCCGGGCGCCACCTCTCGCACGAAGCTGGCTCCGACCACGTCGAGGGCCGGGGTCTCCGACGCCAGGACCCACCCGTTGTCGAGCCGGCCCAGACACAACGGGCGGAATCCCTTGGGATCGCGCACCCCGATGACCCGGCCGGCGTCCATCAGGACGAAGGAGAACGCACCCTCGAGTCGGGGCAGCACCGAGCTGAGTGCCCGCTCGAGGTCGCGCCCGTCGGCGCTGGGTTCCGCGCTCTTGAGCAGCTCGGCCTCGAGCAGTTCGGCCACCAGGTCCGTGTCGCTGGTGATCGTGCCGGGCAACATCCCGGTCTCCTCGGCCAGTTCAGCCGTGTTCGTCAGGTTCCCGTTGTGACCGAGAGCGAACTCGACCTCGCCGACATCACGGTAGACCGGCTGGGCGTTGCGCCACGCCGATGACCCGGTGGTCGAGTAGCGGGTGTGGCCGATGGCGAGGTGTCCGTCGAGGGCGGCCAGCATCCGATCGTCGAACGCGTTGGAGACCAGGCCCATGTCCTTCACGACGGTGAGGGTGTCGCCGTCGGAGACCGCCATCCCGGCCGACTCCTGCCCTCGGTGCTGCAGCGCGTACAGACCGAGATAGGTCAGGTGGGCCACGGGCAGACGAGGCGAGTACACCCCGAAGACGCCGCAGGCCTCCTTGGGGGTGTCATCGTCAGCCACCGGTTCGGGGGGAGTGACCACGGGTGCCATCGTGGCACATCGCCGGACCGGGCGCGCACTCATCGCCGGAGCGCGTCGCGTCGCGCCGGCGGCCTCGCCGGGAGTTCAGCGGGAGCGCACCTCCCAAGGCCTGCCCGGGCGCAGAGCGCCCTACGCAGGCCCCTGGACGGTCCCGTGACCGAGGGCGTCCTGCAGCCGGTCGGCCACGGCGGCCCGCACCTGGTCCAGCGCGACGTCGACCAACCCCTTGACGACGATGCGATCACCGGTGGCCATGCCCAGCTGGGTGGTCGGTACGTCGGCCAGTCCGCATCGATCGAGCACCGTGCGCATGTCCTCGGGAGCGACGCACACGACGACCCGCGACGGCGACTCGGCGAAGAGCGCCCGGTGGTCGGCGATGCGCGCCACCGTCACGCCGACCCCGGACTGCACCGCCATCTCGGTGAGCGCGCCGCCCAGACCGCCGGAGGCGACATCGTGGGCACCCTGCACCAGGTGGTCACCCACCAGCTCACGGACCACGCCGGCGACCCGGGAGTGCAGCTCCATGTCGAGCGGCGCGAGCACCCCCTGGCGTGCCCCCCCGTGCCGGGCCGCGAACGCCGAACCAGCCAGCCCCGACGCCTCGGGTCCGATGGCGATGAGTCGTCCACCGTCCTGCAAACCGACGCCGGGTGGCGGGCGGTCGAGCTGATCGACCATGCCGAGCAAGCCGATGACCGGAGTGGGATCGATATTGCGGTCCCGCGACTCGTTGTAGAGCGAGACGTTGCCACCCACGACGGGGAGGCCGAACGCACGGCAGGCGTCGCTCATCCCGTCGATGGCCTCGGACAGCTGCCACATCACCTCGGCGTGTTCCGGATTCCCGAAGTTGAGGCAGTTGACGACGGCGAGCGGGTGGGCGCCCACGACGGCGAGGTTCATGACCGACTCGGCCACACACATCGCCGTGCCGATCCGGGGGTCGACCGCACACCAGCGATGATTGCCGTCGGTGGTCAGCGCCAACCCGCGGCCGGTGTCCTCACCGGTCGTCGGGTGCTTCAGGCGAAGGACGACCGCGTCACCGCCCGGGCCCTCGACCGTGTTGAGGAAGAGCTGGTGGTCGTACTGCGACCAGACCCACGACGTGTCCTCGGCGGACGCGACCAACTCGGCCACGAGATCCTCGGGAGCGGGAAGCCCATCGGGATCGGCGGCCTGGCGCTGGGCTCGATCGGCCGACGGCGCCATGGGCCGGTCGTACTTCGGAGCGTCCTCGTGCAGGGCCGAGGCCGGCACGTCGGCCAGCACGGAGCCGTCATCCGCGAGGATGCGAAGCCGATCGGACTCGGTGACGGTGCCGATGACCGTCGCCCGCACCTCCCACCGCCGGCAGATCGCCTCGACCTCGGCCAGGCCCGACGGCTCGACGATGGCCAGCATCCGCTCCTGTGACTCGCTGGTCATCACCTCGTACGGATCCATACCGTCCTCCCGCAGGGGGACCGCAGCGACATCGACGTCCATCCCCACCCCACCGCGCGAGGCCGTCTCGCTGGTGGCGCAGGTCAACCCGGCGCCTCCCAGATCCTGGATCCCGACGACGAGGCCCGCGTCGAGCAGATCGAGGCACGCCTCGATGAGGCGCTTCTCCTCATAGGGGTCGCCCACCTGCACGCTGGGCCGCTTCTGCTGGTCGGCCTCGTCGTCGGAGAATCCGGCGCTGGCCAGCACGCTGACGCCGCCGATGCCGTCCCGCCCGGTGGTCGCTCCGAGCAGGACGGCCAGATTGCCCACCCCGGACGCCTGACCGAGGACGAGCCGCTCGGTGGGCAACACGCCCAGGCACAGGACATTGACGAGCGGATTGTCGGCGTAGGTGTCGTCGAAGACCGTCTCACCCCCCACCGTGGGAACCCCCACCGAGTTGCCGTAACCCGAGATACCGGCGACGACCCCCTCGGCGATCCATCGCGACCGGGCGTCGTCCAGTGGACCGAATCGCAACGGGTCCATCAGAGCGATGGGTCGAGCTCCCATGGTGAAGATGTCGCGCAGAATGCCGCCCGCACCGGTCGCCGCACCCTGGTACGGCTCGATCGCAGACGGGTGGTTGTGGCTCTCGATCCGGATCGCCGCAGCGATGCCGTCGCCCACGTCGATCACACCCGCGTTCTCGCCCGGCCCCACCAGCACGCGCTCTCCCTCGGTGGGCAGCCGACCCAGATGGATGCGCGACGACTTGTAGGAGCAGTGCTCGGACCACATGACCGAGAACATCGCCAGTTCGAGATGGTTCGGATCACGGCCGAGGATGGTGACGATGGAGTCGAGCTCGTCGTCGGTCAGCCCGAGCGCCCGGTGGATCGGTTCGGTCATGTCCGGAATCTACTACCGAGCCGCGCCCGGCCCGCCCGCCGAGCGGCGGGTCCGTCGTGACGGTGCTATTCGGGCATTTCCCGCGTATGATCCCTTCGCTGTATCCAAAGAAGGACAATGACGGAAACGGGGATCTCCATGCCACCGAAGAAGGGCGCAATGACGCCGGAACACAAAGCCGCATTGGCCGAAGGACGAGCACAGGGACGGGCCATTCGTCTCTATCTGGAAGCGCTCGAAGCCCACAAGCCCAAGCGGGGCCGACGGCGCACCGAAGCGTCGATCACGGCGCGGCTCGACACCATCGAAACGCTGCTTCCCGACGCTGATCCCGTCAAACGCCTCGATCTCATTCAAGAGCGGCTCGATCTCGACGACGAGTTGGCCGGCATGCGCGAGACCGTCGACATGAGCGCGCTCGAGCAGGACTTCACAACAGCCGCGGCCGGCTACAGCGAACGGAAGGGCATCAGCTACTCCGCCTGGCGCGAACTGGGCGTCGAACCGGCCGTCCTCAAGAAGGCCGGCATTCCGCGCACCCGCCGCAGTTGACCTGATTCCCGTCGGGGACTGACCCTCCAGCAGGGTTCAGACCGCGCTGGTCACCGTCGCGGCACGGGCCGCCCGGCTCGTCGCTCCGACGAACGACCGCAGCAGGACCGCTCCGTCCTCGGAGCCCAGCAGCCGGTGGGCGGCGCGTTCGGGGTGCGGCATCAGCCCCACCACGTTGCCGGTCGCATTGCAGATACCGGCGATGTCGTCGACCGACCCGTTGGGATTGTCCGCGTACCGGAGGATGACCTGGTCGCCCGCCTCGAGCGCGGCGAGAGTTTCTGCGTCGCAGGTGTAATTCCCCTCGAAGTGATTGACGGGAATTCGCAGCGATGCGCCCACCGTTGTTTCTGCCGTGATGACCGAACCGGTCGAACTGACGGTGAGGGTCGTCGGACCACACAGGAACTTCAATCCCGCGTTCTTCTGGAGCGCTCCAGGCAGCAGGCCCGACTCGGTGAGCACCTGGAACCCGTTGCAGATCCCGAGCACGGCACCACCGTCGTCGGCGAAGCTCCGGATGGCGGTCATGATGGGCGAGAATCGGGCGATGGCGCCCGGACGGAGATAGTCGCCATGGGCGAACCCGCCGGGAAGAACGACCCCGTCCAGGTCGCGCAGGGTGGTGTCGCCGTGCCAGATGACGACCGCGTCGGCGCCCACACCGCGGAGGGCCTCGACGGCATCGAGCTCACAGTTCGTACCCGGGAACTGCACGACCCCGATCGTGGCGGTCATGCCGGTTGCCCCTCGGCCACGGCGACCCGGGCGTCCTCGATCACGGGATTGGTCAGGAACCGCTGGCACATGTCCGCGGCCTGGGATTCGGCCTGCTCGGACGACGCCGCCTCCAACGAGAAGGTGATCAGCTTCCCGACCCTGACATCGGTCACGCCGTCGAACCCGAGCGTGGGCAGGGCCCGTTCGACGGTCGACCCCTCGGGGTCGGCGATCCCCGGCCGGAGATGGACTTCAACAGTGACATCGAATCGCATGGCTCAACTCTCGCACATCGTTCCCGACCTAGCGGCCACCGGCACCGGGCCACTGGGCGAACCCTCGGCCCGAGACCCGCTCGTAGGCCTCGCGGTAGCGGTCTCTGGTTGCGGTCACCACGGTGTCGGGCAGCGGGGGCGGCGGCGGAGTCTTGTCCCAGTCCAGCCCGTCGAGGTAGTCGCGGACCGGCTGCTTGTCGAACGACGGCGGGGTGGCGCCGGGCTCCCACGACTCTGCGGGCCAGAAGCGGGACGAGTCCGGGGTGAGCACCTCGTCGGCCACCACCAGCTCTCCGTCGATGAGGCCGAGCTCGAACTTGGTGTCGGCGATGATGATGCCGCGTTCAGCCGCCAGCGCCGACCCCTGGGAGTACAACGTGAGGGACAGGTCGCGGGCGCGCTCCGCCAGTTCGGATCCGACCAGGTCGACGGCCTGTCCGAACGAGATGTTCTCGTCGTGCAGTCCCTCCTCGGCCTTGGTGGACGGGGTGAACACCGGTTCCGGGAGCCGTGACGCCTCCAGGAGATCGTCGGGGAGCGGCGCGCCGTGCATGGTCCCGTCCCGCTGGTACTCCTTCCATGCCGATCCGGTGATGTAGCCGCGCACGATGCACTCGATGGGCAACATCTCGGCCTTGCGGACCAGCATCGTGCGCCCCGCCAGCTCGGGGAGCTGCGCCTCGGGCGGGAAGTCGGCCAGGTCGGTGGAGACCAGATGACTGGAGCACAGGTCGGCGAACTGCTCGAACCAGAACGCGCTGAGGCCGGTGAGCACCCGGCCCTTGTCGGGAATGGGCTCGGCCATGACCACGTCGAACGCACTGATGCGGTCCGATGCGACCAGGAGCCATCGGCCGTCGCCGGCGTCGTAGATGTCTCGAACCTTGCCCGAGTAGAGGTGGGGGAGATCGGGTGTCACAGGATGTCTTCACCTTCGTAGTTGGCGGCTTGGGGATGGCGGTCGGCCACCCGGCCGACTCGCTGGACGACGCGCTCGACCTGGTCGGCGGCCGCTCCGGAGAATCCTTCTCCGGCCACGACCAGGTCGATGGCGTCGCGATCGAGGACGAACTCCGGGTCGTCGGCCAGGCGCTGCAGGAGATCGGCGTCGGTGCCGGCCCGTCGATCGAGGGCGGCCCCGACCGCGTGACCCTTGATCACCTCGTGCGCGTGTTCCCGTCCCATGCCCCTCGCGGTGGCGGCGGTGAGGAGGCGGGTGGTGGCGACGAACGGCAGGTAGGCGCGCCGCTCGTTCTCGATGACCGCCGGGTAGGCCCCGAACCCGCGCAGCACGGCCAGCATCGTGAGACACAAGCCATCGAAGGCGAGGAACGCATCGGGGAGCGCGACCCGTCGCACCACCGAACAGCTGACGTCACCCTCGTTCCACTGGCTCCCGGCCAGGTCGGTGACCATGGCGAGGTAGCCGCCCAACACGGTCTTGAGACCGTTGACCCGTTCGCACGAGCGAGCGTTCATCTTGTGGGGCATCGCCGACGAGCCCACCTGGCCCGGCAGGAATCCTTCGGTGGCGAGCTCCTGGCCGGCCATCAACCGGATGGTGGTGGCCAGACTGGACGGTGCCGAAGCCGCTTGGACCAGTGCCGCGACGACATCGAGATCCATCGATCGTGGGTAGACCTGCCCGACGCTCTGCATCGTGGCCGAGAATCCGAGATGTTCGGCGACGGCCTCTTCCAGCCGGGCCAGGCCCGCCGCGTCGCCGTCCAGCACGTCGAGCTGGTCCTGCTGGGTACCGACCGGGCCCTTCAGCCCACGCAGGGGATACGCCTCGATGAGCGATTGCAGACGTTCGTACCCGGCGAGCAGCTCCTCGGCGGCCGAGGCGAACCGCTTCCCCAGCGTGGTGATCTGTGCCGGGACATTGTGGCTCCGGCCGATCAGCTCGGTCTCGGCGAACTCTGACGCCCGTGAGACCATCGCCACCAACAGAGCGACGACACGGTCACGACAGAGCTCGAGCGAGCGGAGGATCTGGAGTTGCTCGGTGTTCTCGGTGAGATCGCGCGACGTCATGCCCCGGTGAGCGGTCTCATGGCCTGCGAGAGCGCAGAACTCCTCGAGGCGGGCCTTCACGTCGTGGCGGGTCACCCGTTCGCGGGCGTTGATCGCATCGAGGTCGACCTTCTCGACGACCTGCTCGTAGTCGTCGATGACCGCGGGATCGATGGCGACACCGAGCGAGTGCTGCGCCCGCATGACCGCGATCCAGAGCCGGCGCTCGAGCACGATCTTGTGCTCAGGCGACCACAGGGCCGCCATCTCGGCGCTGGCGTACCGCTGGGCCAGGACGTTGGGAATCACCGTCGTCGTCCCGCTTCCGGTCTCATGCGCCCGACCCTATCGCCCGGCGGAACGCCCGCAGATCCTCAAGACCCCCCGGCCACCTGCCGATGGAGCGGCAACCAGTCGAAGCAGAAGCGACGCCGTCGCTCGGAGGAGGCACGCAGTGACCGTAGGATGCGTTCGGCACTCCCACGAGCCTTCTGTCGCGAAGTGTCGCGACTGCCACTTCGACTACTGCTCGCAGTGTCTCATCTGGCCGTTCGGGGCCAAGGAACCCCCGCTGTGCCGCGATTGTGCCCTCGTGGCCGCCGGCGTTCGAGGACCGCACCAGCGGCCGCGCCTGGTGGGCTCGGATCCGGAGAAGGAAGAGAAGGTCCGCAGAAAGGCGCCGGCGTCGCGTCAGCACGCCGAGCTGTACATCACCGAGCCGGGCCCGTTCCGCCGATGGTGGGCGCGCGTCCTCGACGGGCTGATCACCGGGTTCACCGTTCTGTTCCTCATGTGGCTCAGCGGTTCGTCCCTGACGTCGAGGTCCATCGACGAATCGACCGGGATCGAGTCGGCGACGACGAACTGGCTCTTCATCGCCGGGTTCTGGTTCGTGGCGTTCCTGTACGAGGCCGGATTCGTCTACCTGTTCGGGGGCACCCCCGGGAAGCTGATGACCGGCATCCGGGTGGTGAGTCCCAAGAACGGCGGCAACATCGGTCTCGTCCGGTCGCTCGCCCGAGCCGTGGGCGTGATGATCTCGCAGTTGATCGGCTTGTTGTGGGTGATCTCCGCGGTGATGGTCTTCCTCGCACCACAGCGACGCACACTGCACGACTACCTCGCCGGGTCGGTCGTCTCGTTCGAGATCGAGTAGCCCCGGCCTCTGCCCCGCTAGCGACTGGCCAATTCGTCCCGGTGGTCGGCCAGCTGCTGGCGGAGTCCGTCATCGCTGATGGCCAACATCTGCACTACGAGCAGCGCCGCGTTCATCGACCCGTCGATGGCCACGGTCGCCACCGGGATGCCCTTGGGCATCTGGACGGTGCTGTAGAGCGCATCGACGCCGCCGATACCGCCTCCGGAGAGCGGCACACCGATGACCGGCAGGGTCGTCTGGGCGGCGACGGCCCCGGCGAGATGAGCGGCCATGCCGGCGCCACAGATGAACGCTGCGTACCCGTCGTCGCGCGCGGCGGCGGCGAACGCGGCCACCGCGTGCGGGGTCCGGTGCGCGGACATGACACGGACGTCGGCCTCGAGGCCGAACTTCTCCAGCGTCTCGGCCGCAGCGGCCATCTTGTCGCTGTCGTTGGGCGAACCCATCAATACGGCAACCTTCACGGTGTGATTCCTCCGATGTCGTGACGGACGTGCATACCCTTCCACTCGATCTGGTCGATCGCCTCATAGGCCCGAGCGCGGGCGTCGGCCAGGTCCCGACCTCGGGCCGTGACCGCCAGGACGCGCCCTCCTGCGGTGACCAGTCGGTCGTCCGCGCCCCGGTCGACCCCGGCGCAGTAGACGGTGACGCCGTCCAGCGCGGCAGCCTGGCCCAGGCCCTCGATGACGTCGCCGGTGCGTGGCGCCTCGGGGTAGCCCTCGGAGGCGGCCACGACGGTGACGGCGGCATCAGGGGAGAAGCAGGGCTCGGTGGTGAGGTGCCCGGACGCCGCCTCGGCCAGCACGACGCCGAGATCGGTCTCCAGCCGTGGGAGCACCACCTGGGCCTCGGGATCACCGAATCGGATGTTGTACTCCAGGACCTTGGGGCCGTCGGCGCAGAGCATCACCCCGCAGAACAGGAAGCCGCGGTAGTCGATGCCGCGACGGGACAGTGCGGCCAGGGTCGGCACGATGGCGTCGTCCATCACTCGGCGGCGCAGAACCTCGTCCACCTCGGCCACGGGGGAGAACGCTCCCATCCCGCCGGTGTTGGGCCCCTGATCGCCGTCGTCGATGCGCTTGTGGTCGCGGGCGGCACCCATGAAGACGGCCCTCGTCCCGTCGCACGCCGCGAACACCGACAGCTCGTCGCCGTCGAGGTACTCCTCGATCACCACCGTGCGCCCGGCGTCGCCGAACGCCGCTCCCGACAGATAGCGGTCGACACAGGCCTCGGCCTCGACCCGCGTCGGCACGATGGCCACGCCCTTGCCGGCCGCGAGACCGTCGGTCTTGATGACGAACGGTGCCTCGAGCCCGGCCAGGAAGGCGTTGGCCCGGTCAGCGTCGGTGAACGTCCCGTAGGCGGCGGTGGGGACACCGGCGTCGATCAGCAGTTCCTTCATCCACGCCTTGGATCCCTCCAGCCGGGCTCCGTCCGCTCCGGGCCCGAACACGAGCCGGCCGGCGGCCCGCAGTCGGTCGGCCAGGCCGTCGACCAGCGGCGCTTCGGGTCCGATCACGAAGAGGTCGGCGTCGATCTCCTGGGGCGCCACCGGGGTGGATCCGGGGATTCCCGGGTTCCCCGGCGTGACCACGACCTCGTGGTGCCGGCCGAGCACATCGGCCAGGGCGTGCTCGCGCCCTCCGCTCCCGACGACACAGACGCGCATGTCAGTCCGCCCGGTTCAGGAACTGGAGCCGACCGGGGCCGACCCCCACCAGATTGATGGGGACACCGACCTGCTCCTCGAGGAACTCGAGGTATCGGGCGGCCGCGGCCGGGAGGGCGGACGCGCTGGTGATCTGGGTCAGATCGCTCTTCCAGCCCGGCAACTCCTCGTAGACCGGCGTCACCTTGTGGAGGGTCGACTGGTGGTACGGGAGGTGCTCGAAACGTTCACCGTCGGCCTCGTAGGCCACACAGACCTTGACCGAGTCGAGCGTGTCGAGCACGTCGACCTTGGTCAGTGCGACCTCGGACAGCGAGTTGACCCGCACCGCCTGCCGGAGCATGACGGCGTCGAACCAGCCCGGCCGCCGTCGACGACCGGTGTTGGTGCCGAACTCGTGGCCGCGCTCGACGAGTACGTCGGCGATCTCGCCGTCGAGCTCGGTGGGGAACGGTCCGGCACCGACGCGGGTGACGTAAGCCTTGGCGATCCCGATGATGCGGTCGATGTGTCGGGGTCCCACGCCGCCCCCGGTGCACGCTCCCCCGGCGACGGGGTTGGAGGACGTGACGTACGGATAGGTGCCGTAGTCGAGATCGAGGAAGGTGGCCTGAGCCCCCTCGAAGAGGACGTGCTCGCCGGCCTCGAGCGCATCGTGGACGAGACCGACCGTGTCCGCGATGTGCGGCTCGAGTTGGGGGAGGAGTGCCAGGTACTCCTCGACCAGGTCGCCGGCGTCGAACCCGAGCCGGTTGTAGACCTTGGCCAGGAGCGGGTTCTTCTCGTGCAGGACCACGTCGAGCTTCTGGCGGAAGATCTTGGGATCGAGCAGGTCCTGGACGCGGATGCCGACCCGCGACGCCTTGTCGGAGTAGGCGGGACCGATCCCCCGTTTGGTGGTCCCCAGCTTGTTGGGGCCCAGATGCCGCTCGGCCAACCGGTCGAGCTCCTGGTGGTACGGGAAGATCAGGTGGGCGTTGCCGCTGACCTTGAGCGCCGAGGTGTCCACACCCCGCGACTCGAGCATCGCCATCTCGTCGATCAGGACGCGCGGGTCGACGACCACGCCGTTTCCGATGACCGGCGTGATGTGGTCGTACAGAATTCCGCTGGGCACCAGCTGGAGAGCGAACGATTCGCCGTCGACGACGAGGGTGTGACCCGCGTTGTGTCCGCCTTGATAGCGGACGACGAAGTCCATCTCCTTGGCGACGAGGTCGGTGAACTTCCCTTTGCCCTCGTCACCCCACTGAGTGCCGACGACGATGGTCGCGGGCACGGATGTTTCCTTTCGAACGGCGGCGGGCCGTGGGGAACCCTATCGCGGCCCACCCACGTCCTCGGCAGCTTCTACTTGGTGGTGATCACCACGGTCTTGGCCACGAGGTCGGGCACGTCCTGGTGCCGGGGCTTGCTGAACAGGAACACGACGCAGGTCACGATGAAGACCAGGCTGACGAGACTCCCCAGGATCGGGATGAGGTTGGCCACCAGGGTGACCCCACCCCACACGCCCGCTCTCATGGTGATGCTGTTGCTGTCGAGGGGTTGCCCGTCTTCGCGAAGCACCTTGAAACCGAACGCCATCTTGCCCAGGGTCGCTGACGAGGAGCTGAGCATGAGGTACTCGTAGCCGAAGTAGACCGCCGCGGACAGCACCGACACGATGGCCACGGCCCCGAAGGAGTAGTCCCCTGTCAACCCGATCGAGCCGAGACCGAAGATGAGCCCGATGAGGAAGCTGGCCAGCCCCATGATGAGCCCGTCGATGAATCGAGCGACGATCCGCAGCCCGGGGTTGGCGAGGGTGACTCCCAACTGTGCGTCGTACTCCGGGTTCGCGGCAACCGCCCCGGGGTACGGGGCGCCGGGCGCCGGCGGTGGCGCGAAGCCGCCGGCCGGGGGGGCACTGGCCACCGGTTGCGGCTCGCCGGTCCACGCCGCGCCGTCCCAGTAGCGCTGGGTGTCGGGCGGGTCGCCCGGCGCGTGGTACCAGCCTGGCGGCGTTGCTCCCTGGTCAGCCATGAGACGCTCCGATCAGAACGGCTTGCCGTCGGGCAGAAGGGGCATGATCTCGCCCTTGGGCACGATGATCGCGTAGGTGCCGATCAGCTTGTCGGCGATCGTCTGCCGCTCGCTGTCCCACAGCGGCATCAGCCAGCCGATGTAGCAGACCAGGCTGTCGATGATGTGGGCGAACCACCGGCCGATACCGACGCCGCCACCGATGACCTGACCGGTCTCCTTGCTGACGATCTTGATCCCCATCATGCGCTTGCCCGGGCTCTGGCCGGTGGTGCCGACGCCATAGCCCAGCACGTAGAGGAAGAGGGCGGCCACCGCGATGTAGCCGACGAAGATCACCAGGGCTCCGAGCGCGTCGGAGATGGCCCCGAAGACGGCGCCGAGGATGAAGATGGCGAGGTACGGCACCAGGGCGAAGAGCGCCCAGTCGATGAGCAACGCGACGGCGCGGGTCCCCCACGGGGCGAGCTCTCCCCACTGGCTCATGCCGGCGACGGGGGCCGCGCCGGCGGCGGCACCGATCGGGGCCGCCCCGGCAGCCGCGGCGGGAGCGGCGGTCGCTCCCGTCTGGGCCGCGATCTGTGCATCGGTCATGGGATCGGTGGTCCACTGCGCGCCGTCCCAATACCGCTTGGTGCCCGGCGGGTCTCCCGGAGCCTCGTACCAGCCTGCGGCCATCGATGAGTCGGACATTTCGGCTCCTCTACTGGCCTCACGGCCGGGATTCGAGCGGACCCAACGACCCTAGTGGGAGACACCTGCCGGATCGATGAATGCTTCGCGAGCGAAGCTGCGGAGCCGCCAGGCGGAGCAGCACCGTGGGTGAGAGCCGATGGCAGAGCCCGCGCTGCAGATCATCGCAGCGCAGGGGTCACAGCACGCCGTAGCGAACGAGTTGGTAGATCCAACTCGCTCCGAGGGTGATGGCCACGAGCCACCCGGGTGGCCGGCGGAGCCACAGCCCCGCACCGGGTGTGCCGGGACGCACCGTCCGCACCAGCAGGCTGAGCCACGCGGCGGCGACCACCAGCACCAGGATCACCGCGAGAGGGTTGGAGGCGAATCCGGCCACGACGTCGCCGTGGGCGATCGAGGTGACCCCACCGCGCATTCCGCAGCCCGGGCAGGGGATGCCCGTGAGACGACGGAGCGGGCAGAGCGGGCCGACACCCGACAGCAGCGGCGCGGCGACGGCACCGGCGGCCATCACGGTGCTGAACAGCCGGAACCCCGCCGCACCGTCCGGCGAGTCGAGGCGGAAGACCTCGCTCACCAGGGTGCGTCCCCGGACCGGTGGTTCCACGACCGTCGCCGTCATGGCGTCACCGTACCGGCCCGAGTGGGCGGCCCGCCGGACTAGCGGAGGACGATCTCGTCGCCCTGTCCGTCGACGGTCACGTCGGCGCCCTCGAGGACCGTGCCGTCGAGCAGCGCCATCGCCAGCCGGTCGCCGATCTCCCGCTGGATCACCCGCTTCAACGGGCGGGCGCCGAAGGCGGGGTCGTAGCCCTTGGTGACGAGGACCTTGGCCGCCTCGTCGGTCACGTGCAGGTTCACCCGCCGGTCCTCCAGCCGCTCGCGGAGGTGACCGAGCTGGATCTCGATGATCTGGGCAAGGTCCTCCTCGCCCAGCGACCGGAAGCGGATCTGGTCGTCGATGCGGTTGAGGAACTCGGGCCGGAAGAAGTCGGCCGGCTCGCCCGGCAGGTTCGACGTCATGATGAAGACGGTGTTGGTGAAGTCGACGGTCCGACCCTGCCCGTCGGTGAGACGTCCATCGTCCAGGACCTGGAGCAGGACGTTGAAGACGTCGGGATGGGCCTTCTCGATCTCGTCCAGCAGGATCACGGCGTACGGTCGGCGGCGCACCGATTCGGTGAGCTGCCCGCCCTGGTCGTACCCGACATAGCCGGGGGGCGCACCGATCAGTCGGCTGACCGAGTGCTTCTCCATGTATTCGCTCATGTCGATGCGGACCATGGCCCGCTCGTCGTCGAACAGGAAGTCGGCGAGCGATCGAGCCAGCTCGGTCTTGCCGACACCGGTGGGTCCGAGGAACAGGAACGAACCGATCGGCCGGTGCGGGTCGGACAGACCGGCACGGCTGCGGCGGATGGCGTTGGCGACCACGTCGACCGCATCGTCCTGGCCGATCACCCGCTCGTGCAGGACCTCTTCGAGCCGGACGAGCTTCTGGACCTCACCCTCCATGAGCCGGGAGACCGGCACGCCGGTCCAGCGGCTGACCACCTCGGCCACGTCCTCTTCGTCGACCTCTTCCTTCAACATCTGCAGCGTGGCCTGGAGCACGTCGAGCGCCGCGGTGGCCTCCTCGACCTCCTTCTCCAACTGCGGAATCCGGCCGTAGCGGATCTCGGCCGCCTTCTCGAGGTCGGTCTCCCGCTCGACCTCGAGCCGCAGCGTCTCGAGGGACTCCTTCAGCTCGCTGATGCGGCCGATGGCCTCCTTCTCGTTCTGCCAGTGCGCCTTCATGCCCGCGATCTGCTCCTGCTGATCGGCCAGCTCGCGGTCGAGCGCCCGGAGTCGTTCGGCCGACGCGTCGTCGGTCTCCTTCGCCAGCGCCACCCGCTCGATCTCGATCTGGCGGATGCGCCGCTCGACGACGTCGATCTCGGTCGGCATCGAGTCGATCTCGATCCGGAGCTTGCTGGCCGCCTCGTCCACCAGATCGATCGCCTTGTCGGGAAGGAAGCGACCGGTGAGGTAGCGGTCGGATAGCACGGCGGCACCGACCAGCGCGGCATCCTGGATGCGCACGCCGTGGTGGACCTCGTAGCGCTCCTTGAGCCCGCGCAGGATGGCGATGGTGTCCTCGACCGAGGGCTCGGCGACATACACCTGCGCGAAGCGACGCTCGAGGGCCGGGTCCTTCTCGATGTACTTCCGGAACTCGTCGAGCGTGGTGGCACCCACCATGCGGAGCTCGCCGCGGGCCAGCATGGGCTTGAGCATGCTGCCGGCGTCCATGGCGCCCTCGCCGCCCGCGCCGGCGCCCACCACGGTGTGCATCTCGTCGATGAACGTGATGATCTCGCCCTCGGCGTCGGTGATCTCCTTGAGGACGGCCTTGAGCCGCTCCTCGAACTCGCCGCGGTACTTGGCGCCGGCGACCATGCTGGACAGGTCGAGGGCGATCAGCCGCTTGTCGCGCAGGCTGTCGGGCACGTCTCCTTCGACGATCCGGTTGGCCAGGCCCTCGACGATGGCGGTCTTGCCCACCCCGGGCTCGCCGATGAGCACCGGGTTGTTCTTGGTGCGCCGCGACAGCACCTGGATGACGCGGCGGATCTCGTCGTCGCGGCCGATGACGGGGTCGAGCTTGTTCTCGCGGGCCACGGCCGTGAGATCGCGTCCGTACTTCTCGAGCGCCTGGTAGGAGTCTTCGGGGTTCTGGCTGGTGACTCGGTGACTGCCGCGCACCTCGCGCAACGCTTCGAGGAGCTGCTCGCGCCGCACGCCGATGCGCCGGGCGGTGGATCCGGCGGGATCGGGGTTGGCCAGGGCCAACAGGACGTGCTCGGTGGAGAGGTACTCGTCACCCAGGTCGGCCCGCACCGAATCGGCGTCGGAGAGGATCCGCTCGATCTGTCGACCCATCCCGGTGTCGCCACCGTGTGCGCCGGGCAGCTTGGCCAGAGCTTCGTCATTGGACTGGCGCAATGCGGCCACGTCCACGCCGACCTTCTCGAGGATCGGAATGACGACCCCCTCGGGCTGCCGGAGGAGGGCCGCCAGCAGGTGGTCGGGGGTCACCTCGGGGTTGGCCCGGGAGCGGGCGGCCTCGACCGCGCTGGTCATCGCCTCCTGGGTCTTGAGGGTCCAGCGGTTGGGATCGAGGGCCATGTCGGTGTGTGCTCCAGTTCGGTTGCGCTGTAGGGGGAACGGTCCAGAGCCGCCGCACTCTTCCTACGACTAGCTCATAAAACCTGATAGCAAGTGTATCAAGTTTAGCGGCGGGGAGGAAGGGGAGAACGGCCGAACGGGACGATTTCGCGCCGGTACCGGTCGTGGGTGTCGTCGATCTGGGCCTGCATCGCATGGATCTGGGCGTCGAGCTCCGCGACCCGCGCCTCGAGGTCGAGGACCCGCTGCACGCCGACCAGGTTCATCCCCTCGTTGGTGAGCTCCTGGATCTTCCGGAGCAGCTCGATGTCGGCCTCGCTGTAGCGGCGGCTGCCGCCACCGGTTCGGGCCGGTCGGAGCAGCCCCTTGCGCTCGTAGATGCGGAGCGTCTGGGGGTGGCAGCCGGCCAGCTCGGCGGCGACGGAGATCACGTAGACCGCCTGTCGATACTCGGGCATGGTGGGATCGCCTCCTCAGGTGTGGTGGTGAGCCCTCACGAGGCCGTGGCCTCGCGCGGGGCGTGAGCGCTGAGCTCGTCGTAGGCCGCCAGGGCCTCGCGCGCTTCGTCGCTCATCTCCAGGGGGACCGCGACCTCGACCGTGACGAGCAGGTCGCCGCTCCCCTTCTTCGACTCGATGCCCTTGCCGCGCAGCCGGAACACCCGGCCCGATGACGTCCCGGCCGGCACCTTGATGCCGACGGTGTCGCCGTCGAGCGTGGGCACGCGGATGGTGGCGCCCAGCGCAGCTTCGGGGAAGGTGATGGGAACCGTGACGGTCAGATGGTTGCCGGACCGACCGAACACCGGATGGGGTGCCACCCGACACACGACGTAGAGGTCACCGGCCGGACCGCCACGGCCAGGGCTGCCCCGACCCTTCAGCCGGATGCGCTGGCCGTCCTCCACCCCGGTGGGGATCCGGACCTTGACCTCTCGTCGTCGTCGCTCGAGCCCCGAACCGTGACAGGTTCCGCACGGCGACTCGATGCGTTGACCGCGACCACCACAGGTCGAGCAGGGCTGGCTGAATCCGAACATGCCCTGGTTGTCCGAGACCGCTCCGGATCCCTGACAGGTGGCGCAGGTCGTCGGCGCCGTCCCTGGTGCGGCGCCGGTGCCGCCGCAGGTACGGCAGGAGGCATCGGACGTGAGGTGGACCGACGTGGTGACGCCGTGCGCCGCGTCGAGGAACGACAGGTGCAGCTCGGTCTCGAGGTCGTCGCCGCGCTGGCCGCCTCGCGGTCCGCCGCGACCAGGTCGTCCACCACCACCCGGCGCCGCCGAACAGTCCGCCGAAGAGGTCGCCCAGGTCCTCGACCCGGAATCCACCCATCCCGCCGGAGCCGCCGGGCGCAGACCCTCCCCCGAAGGAGAACGGGCCCATGGCCCGGACCTCGTCGTACTCCTTGCGACGGTCGGGATCACCGACGATGTCGTAGGCGGCCGACACCTCCTTGAATCGATCCTCGGCCGACGCATCGCTCTGGTTGGCATCGGGGTGGAGCTCCCGAGCCAGCTTGCGATACGCCTTGGTGATCTCCTTGTCCGAGGCTTCCTTCGAAACACCCAGGACCGCGTAGTAGTCCTTCTCGAGCCACTCGCGCTGGGCCGTCACGGCAGCGGACCTCGGCCCGTCGCAGCGCGGCGGACCGTCATTGGTCTTGGACCTTGACCATGGCGGGTCGGAGCACCTGCTCCCGCCAGAGGTAGCCGGGCCGCATGACCTCGATCACCACGGTGATCCCGCCGTCGGCGCCGTCGGCCGCGGGTTCGTTGACCACGGCCTGATGCACCGCCGGATCGAACACGTCCCCGAGCGGATCGATCTGGGTGAGGCCCTCGCGAACGAGGGCGCCGAGCAGCAGATCGGCGATGGGCTGGACACCCTCGACACCCTGCTGCACCGCGGCATCGCAGCCGTCGAGCACCGGGAGCAACCCGTCGATGATGCTGCCTGCGGCGCGAGCCACTTCGTCGCGCTGGGTGCGAGCCGTACGCTTCTTGTAGTTGTCGAAATCGGCGGCCAGGCGGGCGTACGAATCTCGTTGCTCGGCCAACTGGTGGGTCAGCTCGTCCCGCTCGGCGACGACCGAGTCCAGCACCGCTCCGAGGTCGTGGGGAACCTCGAGCGCCTCGGCGCCACCTTCGAACGAGGGCGCACCCTCAGCCGGTGATGCACCGTCTCCGTCGGAGGCGTCCTCGGGGGAGGGGGTGCCGTCGGCGGACGGAGCCCGGGGCCCATCGACCGTGTCGTCGTCGATCGTCACGTCCTCGGCGTTCTCCGGCGAGGACGGCGTTTGTCCGGCGCTCACGATTCGTCGTCGACGATCTCGGCGTCGACCACCTCGTCGTCGTCGGGGGCCTCGGAGGCTGCTTGTTCCTCGCCCGCGGCTTGTGCCGCCTGCTCATAGAGCTGCTGGCTGAACGCCTGGCTGGCGCTCATCAGGGCGTCGGTCCCGTCCTTGATCTTCTCGATGTCCTCGCCCTCGAGCGCGGTCTTCAATGCCTCGAGCTTCTCCTCGACACCGGCGCGATCCTCTTCTCCCAGCTTGTCGCCACTGTCCTTCAGCGTCTTCTCGGTCTGGTACACGAGCGAGTCGGCGTTGTTCCTGACCTCGGCCTGCTCGCGGCGCTGCCGGTCGTCCTCGGCGTGGGCCTCGGCGTCCTTCACCATCTGGTCGATGAGATCCTTGTCGAGGGAGGACTGGCCGGTGATGGTGATGGACTGCTCCTTGTTGGTGGCGCGGTCCTTGGCCGACACGTTGACGATGCCGTTGGCATCGATGTCGAAGGTGACCTCGATCTGCGGGACGCCCTGTGGTGCGGGAGGCAACTCCACCAGATGGAACTTGCCCAGCGTCTTGTTGAACTGGGCCATCTCGCGTTCGCCCTGGAGCACGTGGATCTCGACCGAGGGCTGACTGTCGGCCGCGGTGGTGAACACCTCGGTCCGACGGGTGGGAATGGTGGTGTTGCGCTCGATCAGCCGGGTCATGACCCCGCCCTTGGTCTCGATACCGAGCGAGAGCGGCGTGACATCGAGCAGGAGGACGTCCTTGACGTCGCCCTTCAGGACACCGGCCTGGACGGCGGCGCCGACCGCCACCACCTCGTCGGGGTTGACGCTCTTGTTGGGCTCCCTACCGGTGAACTCCGAGACCATGTCGGCCACCGCCGGCATGCGGGTGGAGCCGCCGACCAGGATGACGTGATCGATGTCGCCCTGCGACAGGCCGGCGTCGGAGATGGCCTGCTCGAAGGGTCCCTTGCAGCGGGCGAGGAGATCGGAGGTGAGGTCCTGGAACTTGGCCCGGCTCAGCTCGTACTCGAGGTGGAGCGGACCGGAGTCGGTGGCCGTGATGAACGGCAGGCTGATCGACGTGGTCTGCTTGGAGGACAACTCCTTCTTGGCGTCCTCGGCCGCCTCCTTCAAGCGCTGAACGGCCATGTTGTCGGCGCTGAGGTCGACGCCGTGGTCGTTCTTGAACGATGCGACGAGCCAGTCCATGACGGCCTCGTCCCAGTCGTCGCCGCCCAGCTTGGTGTCACCGTGGGTGGACTTGACCTCGAACACGCCGTCGCCGATCTCGAGCACCGACACGTCGAAGGTGCCACCCCCGAGGTCGAACACGAGAATCGTCTGATCCTCACCCTCCTTGTCGAGGCCGTAGGCCAGCGCGGCGGCGGTGGGCTCGTTGATGATGCGCAGGACCTCGAGCCCGGCGACCTTGCCGGCTTCCTGCGTCGCGGTGCGCTGCGCATCGTCGAAGTAGGCGGGGACGGTGATGACCGCCTCGGTCACGTCGTCGCCGAGGTAGGCCTCGGCGTCGGCCTTGAGCTTCATCAGCGTGCGGGCCGAGATCTCCTGCGAGTTGTAGCTCTTGCCGTCGATGTCGATGCTCCAGCCCGTGCCCATGTGCCGCTTGACCGATCGGATGGTGCGGTCGGGGTTGGTGATGGCCTGGCGCTTGGCCACCTCGCCGACGAGGACTTCGCCGTTCTTGGCGAAGGCCACGACCGACGGGGTGGTGCGGGATCCCTCGGCGTTGGGAATCACCACGGGGTCGCCGCCTTCGAGGGCGCTGACCACCGAGTTGGTGGTTCCGAGGTCGATGCCGACGGCTTTTGCCATGGGGGTACTTCTCCTGTGGGGTCGAGGGTGCGTGCAGAGATGCAGCGGGGCGATCGGGGCCCGACATGGGGCGCCGATCCGGTGAGCCTAGCGGCCCCGTAGCGCCTCACGGCGAATTCTTTGGTTTCCAGCAGTATAAAACTTGAGTGTGTCATTAGCAACCCTTCGGCCGGAGACGGCTCGGTGCGTTGGCGCCTCCGTCCGGGGCAGGGCACGATGGCGCTGCGGGCACGTCCGCCCGGGAGAGGGAACGGAACCCCCATGGCCACACTCGTCCTGGTCCGTCACGGCCAGAGCACCTGGAATCTCGAGAACAAGTTCACCGGCTGGCACGACGTCGACCTGACCGAGAAGGGCGAGGCCGAGGCGCGCGCCGCCGGGCCCATGCTCACCGAAGCCGGGCTCCTCCCCGACGTGGTGCACACGTCGCTGCAGCTGCGCGCCATTCGCACCGCCGACCTCGCCCTGGCCGAGATGGGTCGATCCTGGATCCCGGTGCGCCGCTCCTGGCGGCTCAACGAGCGCCACTACGGCGCTCTGCAGGGCCTCAACAAGGCCGAGACGAAGGAACAACACGGCGCCGAACAGCTCCAGCAGTGGCGCCGCGGATATCGGACTCCTCCCCCGCCGGTCGGTGTCGACTCGCCGTACCACCCGTCGAACGACCCCCGCTACGCCGACGTGGCGCCCGAGCTCCTCCCGGCCTGCGAGTGCCTGGCCGACGTGCTCGAGCGCATGCTGCCCTATTGGTTCGACGGCATCGTGCCCGACCTGCGCCTCGAGCGCACCGTCCTCGTCTCCGCCCACGGCAACAGCCTGCGAGCGCTGGTCAAGCACCTCGACCAGATCTCCGACGAGGCGATCCCCGAGCTCAACATCCCCACCGGTCAGCCGCTGATCTACGAACTGGGCGACGACATGCGCCCGGCTCGGGTCGTACCGACCCACGAGCGCTACCTCGATCCCGAGGCCGCCGCCGCCGAAGCCGCCAAGGTCGCGGCCCAAGCGGGCTGACCGCACGAAATTCCGTCCAATCGCGTCGGCTGTCGACGCGACCGGACGGAATTTCGGCGGGGGGATCCTGGCTTGCGGGGCTACACCGCGTCGCCGTTGCGCTCACCGGTACGAATCCGCACCAGCGAGTCGAGCGTCGTGGTCCAGATCTTGCCGTCGCCGATCGAGCCGGTCCGGGCCGTCTGGGTGATGATGTCGACGACCTTCTCGACATCGGTGGTGTCGACCACCAGCTCCACCTTGAGCTTCGGGAGGAAGTCGACCTGGTACTCGGCGCCCCGATAGGTCTCGGTGTGGCCGCCCTGACGACCGTGACCCCGTACCTCGGTCACGGTCATGCCGCTGAACCCCACTCCCTCGAGCGCTTCCTTCACGCTCTCCAGCCGGTGGTGTTTGATGATCGCTGTCACGAGATGCACCATTCGTATCCTTTCCTCGTTCGTGTCGTGCTCAGACCTTGACCGGGGCATCGAGCCCGGTCGGCACACCCCCGGTGACGCCGGCCATCATGTCAGGGCCGTATCCGGGCGCACCATGCTCGGAGACGTCCAGGCCTTCGATCTCGTCCTCGGGCGACACCCGGAAGATGCCGGCCGACTTCATCGCCAGGAACAGTGCCCCGGCGGTGAGCGAGACGAAGGCAGCGATGGCGAGGCCGCCGACCACCTGGTCGACCAGCAGTCCGGCACCGCCGCCGTAGAAGAGACCCTCGACCTCGCTGCCGTTGGTCCCGCCGCTGGTGGCGAACAGGCCCGTGGCGATCAGGCCCCAGAACCCGCAGATGCCGTGCACCGAGAAGGCGCCGACCGGATCGTCGACCTGCATACGCTCGATGGCGGTGACGGCGAGCACGACGATCGTGCCGGCGACGAGGCCGGTGATGACGGCGCCCGTGGCGGTCATGTCACCGATACCCGAACAGATCGCGACCAGACCGGCCAGCATGCCGTTGCCGGCCATCGAGACGTCGGGCTTGCCCTGGACGATCCAGCTGGTCGCCATGGCGGCCAGCGCGCCCGCCGCAGCGGGCAGCGCGGTCAGGACGGCCAGGACCGGCACGGCCAGATCGGCCTGCAGCTGCGAGCCCGGGTTGAACCCGAACCAGCCGATGAAGAGGATGAACACACCGACGATCGCCAGCGGCACGCTGTGACCCGGAATCGCTCGAGGTTTGCCGTCCTTGCCGAACTTGCCGATGCGGGGACCGAGGATGATCGCTCCCATCAGGGCTGCGAATCCGCCGACCATGTGGACCAGTCCCGAACCGGCGAAGTCGACGTAGCCGAGCTCGTCGAGCCAGCCACCGCCCCACTTCCACGAGACGACGATCGGGTAGATCAGCGCCGTGATGACGATCGAGTAGATGATGTACCCGCGGAACTGGGTTCGGCCGGCCACCGCTCCCGACACGATGGTCGCTGCGGTCGCGGCGAAGGCCGCCTGGAAGAAGAAGTCGACCCCGACGTTCAGGGGGTAGTCCGCCGCGTCCGCCGGTGCCAGGTCCATCAATCCGGGAATCCCGAATCCGGCGAAGCCGAAGATGCTCCCGATGGAGAAGTCGCCCGGGTAGGCGATGCCCCAGCCGATGGCCGCGAAGACCAGCACACCGATGGCGACATCCATCAGGTTCTTCATCATGATGTTGGCGGCGTTCTTGGCTCGGGTCAGCCCGGCCTCGACCAGCGCGAAGCCGGGCTGCATCAGGAAGACCAGCACGGCGGCGACGAAGATGAAGATGTTGTCGAGTACGACGGTGTTGGTGGCCGCCGCATCCTCGGCGAATCGCTCGTAGGTCGGCTGCTCCTGCGCCCCGGCGGGCGAGGCCAGCCAGGCGATCGCTCCCAGCGCAACCGGTGTGGTGAGCAACACCCGGGTCAATGTGGTGCGAGCCCGCTTGGAACTCGTGGGGGACGGTCTCATCGTTTCCTCCTTGGATGGACGTGCATGGTCGAGTGGTCGATCAAGTCGAGGGCCGCACCGTAGGAAGTGGGCGTTTCGCGCTGATTCGCTCCGTGTTACGTGCGGATGAACGGTCCGAACGCCACACTGGGCCGATGGTCGACGTCCCCCGATTCCACCTGGCCTTCCCCGTCGACGACCTCGATGCGGCCGCCACGTTCTACGGGGAGGTCCTCGGATGCCCCCAGGGTCGGCGGGACGATCGTTGGATCGACTTCGACCTGTACGGCCACCAGATCGTGGCCCACCTGGACGATCGGCCGGGCGGTGGACCCCGTGCGCACAACCCGGTCGACGGCGACGACGTGCCGGTCCCCCACTTCGGCGTGGTGCTCGAGACCGATGCATGGGAGGCTCTGGCGCAGCGGTTGACCACCGCCGGTGTCGAGTTCGTCATCGAGCCTCGCATCCGCTTCGAGGGCCGGGCGGGCGAGCAGCGCACCATGTTCCTGCTCGATCCGTCGGGGAATGCACTGGAGTTCAAGTCGTTCGCGGATGATGCCCGAGTGTTTGCCATCGACTAATGGCCCCGCGGTAGGTTCGAGGCCATGAAGCGCCTCAAGCCTCAGCATCTGGTCATCGCCCTCGGCGTCGGCATCGGTCTCTTCACCATGTTGTCCGGTGTCGTGCCGCTGATCACCGAGTGGCACGACGAGAGCCCGGTCAAGCGTGAGGTGTTCGAGAACATCCCCAGCGCGGTGAAGCTCGCGTTCTACACGCTGATCCCGCTGCTGCTGGTCTACGGCGCGGTCATGTTCAGCCTGCGGGTCAAGAACTGGCAGCGCGGTGGGCCCGACAACCGCAAGACCACCAAGGACAACGCCAAACGGCGCTTCGGCGACTTCCGGGCCGGGGTCTACATGCAGACCCTGCTGCGCGACCCCGCCGCCGGCGTCATGCACTCGCTGATCTACTTCAGCTTCCTCATCCTGCTGGCCGTCACCACGGTCCTCGAGATCAACCATCAGCTGCCCGAGAGCGCCAAGTTCCTCAACGGCGACGTGTACCGGGCGTACGCATTCGTCGGCGACGCGGCCGGCGTGCTGTTCCTGACCGGCATCGGCTGGGCGATCGTCCGCCGGTACATCCAGAAGCCCTACCGCATCCGCATCAAGTCCAAGCCCGAGCACGCCGTGATCCTCGGCGTCTTCGCCGTCCTGGGCATCACCGGGTTCCTGGCCGAGGGCTTCCGCATCGCCCTCGAAGGCCGGCCCGAGTTCGAGCAGTGGGCGTTCGTGGGATGGGCGCTGTCCGACGTCTTCGAGAGCTCCGACAACCTGTCGGGCTGGCACCAGGTCTGGTGGATCGCCCACGTCGTGAGCTTCATGGCGTTCCTGATCATGATCCCGGTGACGATGATGCGGCACATGTTCACGTCGCCGCTCAACATGTACCTGCGGGACAGGGAACGGCCCAAGGGGGCCATGAAGCCCATGCCCAACCTGATGGAGACCGAGCTCGAGACCTTCGGCGCGTCCACCATCGAGGACTTCACCTGGAAGCAGCTGCTGGACACCGACGCCTGCACCATGTGCGGCCGCTGCACCAGCGTCTGCCCGGCCCATGCCACCGGCAAGCCGCTCGACCCCAGGGAGATCGTGCTGAAGACGGGCGAGGTCATGGCGGCGACCGGGGAGCCGACGGTGTCGCCGCCCATCGGGGTGGACAGGGACATCACCATCGAGGCCGACGCGATGTTCGAGCGGGTCACGCCAGAGGAGCTCTGGGCGTGCACGACCTGCAAGGCCTGCGACGAGATCTGCCCCGTCAACATCGAGATCCTGGACAAGATCCTGGACATGCGACGGTACCTGGCCCTGATGGAGTCCAACTTCCCCACCGAGCTGGGCAATGCCTACCGCGGTATGGAGAACTCGGGGAACCCCTGGGGGATGAGCCAGAGCGATCGGCTCGAATGGGCGAAGGACATCGAGGGCCTCGAGGTCCTCGACGGGAGCGACCCGATCGAGGCCGAGTACCTCTACTGGGTCGGGTGCGCCGGATCGTTCGACGACAAGAACAAGAAGGTCACCCAGGCCATGACCGCCCTCATGCAGCGTGCGGACGTGAGCTTCGCCGTGCTCGGACCGTCGGAGATGTGTACCGGCGACTCGGCCCGCCGCTCGGGCAACGAGTACATCTTCCAGATGCTGGCCATGCAGAACATCGAGATGCTCGACGGCATGGGGGTCAAGAAGATCGTGACCCAGTGCCCGCACTGCCTCAACACCCTGGGCAACGAGTACCCGCAGCTGGGTGGCCACTACGAGGTCATCCACCACAGCCAGCTGCTGGAGTGGCTGGTCGACGAGGACAAGCTGGATCTCGAGGGCGCCCGGCTGGACGAGCGCATCGTCTACCACGACTCGTGCTACCTCGGCCGCCACAACGACGTGTACCTCGCGCCCCGCAACGTGATCGGGTCGCTCGGCGGCGTGGAGATCGTCGAGGCGCCCCGCAACGGCACCCAGGGCATGTGCTGCGGCGCCGGCGGGGCCCGCATGTGGATGGAGGAGAACACCGGCAAGCAGGTCAACGTCGAGCGCAGCCAGGAGCTTCTGGCCACCGGCGCGTCGCGCATCGCCACCGCCTGCCCGTTCTGCTACATCATGATCGACGACGGGGTGAAGGGCGAGGGTATCGAGGACGACGAGGTGAAGGTGGCCGACATGGCCATCCATCTCGCCGATGCGCTCGCCGCTCGCGACGAAGCCACCGGCGGTGCCGGCGCCGGATTCGTCGATGACGAGAGTCGCGACATCACGCCCACCGAGGTCTGACCAACAGGGTCTGACCAACAGGGTCAGACCAACTGGAGCGCCCGACGGACCGCATCGCGGTCGACGACCAACGCGCTGATGCTGGCCACGGCCATCGTGGCCGCCGCGAAGGCCAGCGCGACGAGGACCAGCCGGACGACATCGGTCGAGGGCCACCCTCCGAACACCGTCGAGACGACGAGCGAACCGGCCGACCAGCCCATCGTGCACCCGATGACGGTCGCCGTGATCGCGATGACGGCCCCCTGCCAGCCCGCGACGGTCGCCCGTTGGCCGCGGTCGGCGCCGGCCGTCCACAACAGGGCCATCTCCCGCCGACGGCTCACAGCGGCGACGAACATGGTCGACGCGAGACCGACCAACGCCGTCGCCACCGCGACCCCCGTGACCACGAGCAGCACCGATTCGAGGTCGTCGAACATCGATGACCGACCCTCGATGAGTCGGTCGGCCACGACGACGGTCCCGAATCCGACCTCGCCGTCCACCACCTCCTGGACCTGCTGGGCGATCGCACCGTCAACGTCGGCGCGGGCGATCTCGTCCGCATCGAACAGGACGAACAGATCCGCCGATGCCGGGAGGTCCTCGAGGAACACCGACCGATCGACCACCCCGGAGGACACGAGTGGTCCGCCCTGGACCAAGCCGACCACCTCGAGCTCACGGGACTCGCCGCCGGCCAGTGCGACCAAGACCGTGTCGCCGACGCCCTTCGCCAGCGACGACGCCACGTCGACGCTGAGCAACATCTCGGTGGAGGTCTGCGGCAGGGTGCCCTCGGTGGGCACCAACCCGACATGGCCGCCGACCTGGTCCAGATCGACCCCGAGCACCCGTCCACTGTGCGCATCGATCGTGGCCCCGGCCGAACGCACGGCGCTGGCCGAGTCGACCCCGGGGACCGACGCGACGATCTCGACGACCTCGGGTCCGAACCCTCCGGTGGTGATCACGCCGGAGTCGACGACGTAGTCGGCACGGGCCAGCTCCCCCACGTCGGCCGCCGCCTCCTCGCGTACCCCGTGTGTGACGACGACGACGGCGACGACCAGGCCGAACAGAGCGCCGAGCGCGAGGACGACCGGGAGGAGACGACGACGGCTCGCCGACAGCTCCCGGCGCGCAATGCGGACCGGGACGCCGAGCCGGGAGCTGATGGGGCCGGAGCGCACGGGCGCGCGTCGGCGGACGCGGGCGCGATGGCCGACCGGACGGTCGGTCAACGCATCGACCGGAGACAGGCGGGCCACGTGGCGGGCCAACGGAATCGATGCCAGGAGCGCGGTACCCACTGCGATCAGTAAGGCCCACGGCAGATACCCGAGGAGGTCCACGGCCCCCACTTGGAGCCGCGGCAGGCCGAGCCGGCCGAGCGTGTCACTCAACAGCGGCAACAGCGCCAGCGCCACGACCGGAGCGAGCAGGCCGGCGGCGACGCTGGTCCACAGGGCGTCGCCGACCACCGCTGCTCTCAGGTTGGTGCGCGATGCCCCCAGGGCCCGGAGAAGAGCGTGGTCGCGCCGGCGGGTCGCCACCACCTGGCGCAGCATCGCGTACAAGGCAACGAGCACGCCCGCGAGCACCACGACCGTCACGATGCGCAGCACGGTGCGGACCGGCTTGGCCGCAACCGCCCGTTCGCCGGGCCGGCTGGCCTGGTGGTCAGCCAGGGTCACGACCTCGGCCAGACCGACCCCGATGGCAGCCGGATCGGCCGGTCCGTCGACCGCGACGAAGAAGGAGTCGAATTGATCGAAGCGGCCGAGGACCCTCTGGATGTCCTCCGACGTGCCGAGCACCGTCCGGCCCAGCGCGGCACCCGACTCGGCGACGCCGACGACATCCACGACGCTCAGCTCGCCGGCCCCCCCGACGGCGATGACGTCGCCGACCTTGGCGCTGAGCTCCGACGCGGTCCGGCTGCTCAGGACCACCTCACCCGGCTCACTCGGGGCGCTGCCCTTGGCCAGGCCCACCTCGAGCCGGTCCGACCAGGTGGCGAACGTGGTGCCCGCCAGCAGCCCACCTGCGATCGCCGGATCATCGCCGAGTCGGATGACCACCGGGCCGCTGATCCGGCTGTCCACCCACGTCACGCCGTCGGTTCCCTCGATCAGGTCGGACACGCTCGCATCGACCCCCGACCGGACCACCTCCAACGGCGTCGAGGTCGTGATCCGGCCCCGGACCACCAGATCGGCGCCGGTCGCGGTATCGAGCGAACCACTTCCCAGACCCCGCTCGATCGACCCGAGGGCGACGGTGGTGGCGAGGGCGAAACCGGCGGCGACCGCAAGGGCGATCACGGCGAGAACTCGGGCCGCCCAGCTCTCGGCCATCCCCCGCCGTGTGATCCGGGTGAGGACACGCCAGGGCCCCGACCGACCGACCGACACCGAGGGAGAGGCGATCAGCGGATCCTCGGCGGTACGCACGGCGCCGTTGCCACCCGCCCAGGTGTCGACATCCTCGGGGTGCCGCGCCTCGACCACCTCGCCGGGCTCCACCTTCAACATGGCCGCGGCAATGGTGCGGAGCGAACGGTTGGTCGAGTCGCCGAGACCGTCGGTCCCACGGGGATGCGGGGTCTCGCTCATGGGCCCCGAACTCTACTGAACCGCCTGGTGGTGCCCATAGCGCACCCGTTGGCCGGACGACCCACCCTCGTAGGTGCGATTACCCCTGTCGGGCGGACGACCCACTATGTTACCCATGTCACAAACCGACCAGCGGGAGCGAAGAGCAGTGCAGAAGAGACTTTCGATGTTCGCGGGGATCGTCGCGATCCTCATGCTGGTGGCTGCGGCATGCACACCGCCACCGCCGGACAACGAGGGACCGTTCGCCACCTTCGTCCCGAGCGTTTCCAACGGTCCGGCGCCCCTGGCGGTGAACTTCGACGCGTCCTCGTCGGGCGACCCGGACGGCACCATCGTGCAGTACAGCTGGGACTTCGGTGATTTCAACACTGGGGCCGGCGAGACGATCGACCACACCTTCGCCCGGCGGCCAGTTCACCGTCAGGCTGACCGTGACCGACGACGACGGCGCCACCGCCTCGTCCACCACCGTCATCTCGGTGGCCGGTGGGCCGACGGTCGCTCCGACGAACCTTCAGCTGTCGGTGCCGGCTGCCTGCGACACCTACGGCGACTTCTCCTGGAACCAGGTGCCGGGTGTCACCCGCTACGAGATCAAGTTGAACGGGTACTTCGCCGGGCGGCTGTGTCACCACCACTCCGGCACCATCGCCGCTCCGGCGAGCTCCGGCCGGTGTCCGGACTTCGGCCTGTGTCTCGGGTCGCAACTACGACGTCGTCGATACGGGCGAGGCCAACGGTCTCTGGGGTCCATGGTCCCACGATCAACGCATCACGCTCTGACGAGCTGAACAGTCACTACGACCTTCGGGGCAGGATCGCGACCAGCGAGTGTGGCTGATCCTGCCCCGAATCCGTTTACGGGTGGCCGACGGCCGACTCAGCGGTAGTTGCGCTCGTACTGTGACGCCACCGGGCCGCGCTGGTCCTGGTACTTGGACTTGAGCTCGTGGTGGCCGTAGGGACGCTCGGCTGGTCGGTCGAGCCGCATGAACGAGATCTGGCCGATCTTCATGCCCGGCCACAGCTTGATGGGCAGCGACGCGACGTTGGAGAGCTCCAGCGTGATCTGGCCCCGGAAGCCGGGATCGATGAACCCGGCCGTGGCGTGAATCAGCAGACCGACCCGGCCCAGGCTGGACTTCCCCTCGACCCGTCCGACCAGATCGTCCGGCAGGCCGACCTGCTCGACCGTGGAACCGAGCACGAACTCTCCCGGGTGGAGAATGAAGGCGTGTCCCTCATCCACCGACACGGGCTCGGTCAGTGTCTCCATTGGCTCCATCGGATCGATGCAGACGGCCGTGTGATTCCGGAACACCCGCAACACACGATCGAGCCGGACATCGACGCTGGACGGCTGGATCTGCTCGTTGTCGATCGGATCGAGCGAAAGCGTGCCGTCGGTGAGCATGGCGCGAATGGTTCCGTCGGAGAGCAGCACCGTTCGATCGTAGGCGGCTCCGAGGCGGGCGGCGCCAGTGAGCAGGGTCGGGCGTTCCGCCGGCCCGATAGCGTTCCCGCGCGATGAAGCAGCGTGGTCGACCCGCCGGTCCCAGGTCAGCGCTCGCCACGGTTCTGATCCTGATCACAGCGGCCTGTGGTTCGTCCGACTCCGATGACCCCTCGGACGCGGCCGGCGATGCACCGATCGTCGCCGATCAGGCGGAGATCACCGGGGCGGCTCCGTTTGTGTCCGAGCCTCCGTCCGCCACCGCTGCCGTCGATGCCGGGGCCGCCTACCTGGAAGGCCAGTACGGCAGCATCGACATCGCCAGCCTGTCGCTGATCGCCTACGTCGGCACCAACTGGGACGTCCCGACCCTGGCCGCCGCAGGGAACGCCGCAGAGGAACGGCTCGCCACCGCCGAGCTCGACCCCGAGGAGGCGGCGATGGTGCGGATGGCGAACCCGACCCGGATCGCCGACGCCACCCTGGCCGACGAGTTCGCTCCCGATTCGACGACGGCCACGCTGGCCCGTGTGCTCCGCTGTGACGACACCCCACTGACCGACCCCGATGTCGTCGCGCTCGATGCCCTGGCCGACGGGGGCGGGTACGACTCCACCCACGCAGCCCTCGCAGTGGTGTGGTTGGACGAGCTCGGCTGCGATGTCGCCGATGCCGCGGAACGGCGACAACGGCTGGTCGAATCGATCGGCGCCGAGCTCGCGGTGGCCGACGAGGTGACCGATCTGGCTGTCGAGCAGAGCGCCGTGCTCCAGTACCTGGGGGCCGGCGACCGCGTCCCCGACGACTGGGTGGGCCGAGTGCTGGCCGCCCACCGCACCGACGGCGGCTGGGGCGAGCGGGTGTCGACGTGGCACATGACCCTGCTGGCGGTCTGGACCATCCTGGCCGAGACCGGCGAGGGTGCCGGCGCTCCGATGGTGGGAGCGGCGACATGAACGTCACTGCCCTGGGCCGCACTGCCGTCCGCACGGCTGCCGATGCAGCCCGCTCGGCTCGCTGGCGATCGACGCGTTCGGTGCCGAGCTCGGCCCGGTGGACGCCGGAGCAGGCACGCTCCTGGAGCGAGCGACAAGGCTGGTTGGTGGGCTGCAACTTCGTGCCGTCGACGGCGGGCAATCAGCTGGAGATGTTCCAGCGCGAGACCTTCGACCCCGAGACCATCGAGCGCGAACTCACGTGGGCGGCCCAGCTCGGTCTCAACTCGATCCGCTTGTTTCTCCACGACCTCCTCTGGCGGCACGACGACAGCTTTCTGGACCGGGTGGAGCACGTGGTCGACCTGGCCGATCAGGTCGGGATCGGCGTGATGCCCGTGCTCTTCGACGGCGTCTGGAACCCGATCCCCAGGCTGGGAGATCAAGGGCGGCCACGACCGGGCGTGCACAACTCGATGTGGGTCCAGTCCCCCGGGGCCGCGGTCATCCGCGACCGAGCCCGATGGCCGGAGCTACGCGAGTACGTCCTGGCGGTCATGGCCCGCTTCGGCGACGATCCTCGCGTCCAGGTGTGGGACCTGTTCAACGAGCCCGACAATCCCAACGAGTTCACCTACGGGTCGACCGAGCTGGCGGACAAGCGGGAAGCGGTCACACCGCTGGTCGACGCGGTCTTCGACTGGGCGGTCGAGGCGGATCCGCCCCAACCGCTGACCGTCGGCATTTGGATGGGCGTGCACGGCCGGCCCGAACGGGTGTCGCGCCTCAACGAGATCAGCATCGGACGCTCGGACGTGCTCTCGTTCCACAGCTACCGGCGCCGGGACCCGCTGCGACGCGCGATCGAGCACCTCTCGCAGTACGGACGACCGCTCCTGTGCACCGAGTGGCTCCTGCGAGGAGGCGGGTCGACGGTCGACCTCATCGAGGACTTCGCCGAACTCGAGGTCGGCGCCTACTGCTGGGGCCTGGTCTCGGGTCGCTCTCAGACGATCTATCCGTGGACGTCATGGGCGCGGCCGGGCCGCGGCGAGCCCGACCCCTGGTTTCACGATCTGCTCCGAGCCGACGGCACCCCCTACGACCCCGAGGAGGCTGCCCTCATCCGGCGCGTCACGGGCGACCCGTCGTAGGGCGGGCGGCGCGATCACTCCGGCATCTGCCCATCGTGAGCGGCCGGATCGAACGACCCAACCGGAACGGTGGCGTTCGCACTGACCGCGATCATGCTGTTCCAGGCCGGCCAACCGAAGTTCGTCCTCCTCTTCCTGGGGTGGCTGGACGGCACGATCGCGTTCGTGGTGTCGTTCCTGGCCAGCGAGACCGCCGCGGCCCAGACCGTGGTGGAGGGTATGGACCGTCGCGCCCCGACCATCCGGTCGCTCACCGGAGCCACGCCCGTGCGCATGGTCCCGAACGACGACCCGTCCGACTCCACCGAGCTCCGAACAGCAGGCCCGAACCGATCCGCTCGCCGGGATCGGCAGCCGGCACGGGCACCTGGCGGGAGACCAGCTCTTGCGGTCTTTCGCCGAGGTGGTCGGTGCCCAGCTGCGTCATCCCGATGTGGTGGTCCGATGAGGCGGCGAAGAGTCCTGCCTTCTCATCCACGGCTCGCCCGACCACGCCGAGTTGATCGTCGAGCGGCTGCGGGCAGCCTGGGACCGCGCACGGGTCGGACGTGACGTTCTCGGCGGGAATCGCGGCCGCCGCCGCGGATGACACCAACATGCTGGATCGAGCCGACACCGCGCTCGACGAGGCGAAAGCGGCCGGCCAAAACCGGACCATCCTGGGGGCGTAGCTGCTGGCGAACGGCGCCGTACGCGCTATCGTCGGGCACTCTCGCGGGTGTAGTTCAATGGTAGAACATCAGCTTCCCAAGCTGAGAACGGGGTTTCGATTACCCTCACCCGCTCTTGAGTCCTGGCCCGGGATCGCGGCGATTTCGCCCGCCCGGGCCGGGTCCGTTTTGGCCCTCCATCGCGCGTCCATCGCGCGGTCGGATCGGGCCCTGCTCGAGAAACCGACGGGCTATCCCGGATCCGGCTCGAACAGCTCACCCAGCCGGTCGGCGATTTCACGGTCTCGGTGCTGGGCGGCGTGCTGGTAGCGGAGCGCGGCTCGCGGGGTGCTGTGACCGAGGCGGGCCATGAGCTCCTTGGTCGATGCGCCGGTCCACGCTGCGAGGGTGGCGCCGGCGTGGCGGAGGTCGTGGAGGGTGATGTGCGTCGTGCCCGTGGCCTCCCTGGCGGCGGTCCATGACCGCTGGAGGGTGATGCGACGGCTCGGCTCGCCTCGTTGACCGACGAAGACCCACGCATCTGGTTCTGCCGCCGTGAATCGCTCGAGCTGCTCGCCGAGCGCGATCGAGACGAACTCGGGCACGGCGACGGTGCGGCGGCCGGCGTCAGTCTTCGGCCCGGCGATGATCCGGGTGCCGTCGAACAACTCGATGGCCTGCTGCTCGACCCGCACCGTCGCCTCGACCAGATCGACATGGCGTCGCTGGAGCCCGAGCAGTTCACCCACCCGGAGACCTCCCACCGCGGCCACGAGGACCAGGGCTCGGAAGCGGGGCTCGATCGCTTCGGCCAGCCGCAGCACATCGGCCGGCTCGATCAGCGGCCGTTCGGGCGAGCGCTCCTGGCCTGCGCCCGGGATGCAGCACGGGTTCCGGGCCAGAAGCCCGTCGGCGACGGCGGTGTTGAGCATGGCCCGCAGCAGCCGGTAGGCCTTGGCCGCCTGGAGAGCGCTCACCTCGTTTGTGACTCGACCGTGCCACGAACGGACGGCCTCGGTGGTGATCCGGTTGATCGGCGTCGCTCCGAACGTCGGAGCGATACGCCGGGTCAGCATGTGGCCGTAGAGCTGACGGGTCCTCGGCCGCAGGTCCCGGGTCGGGAGCCACCGTCGCGCGTACTCCGCCAGCGGTATGGCGCCGGCCCTCGGGTCGACGAGGTCGCCCCGGTCCTTGCGTGTCTCCTGCTGGCGAGCCCACCGTTCGGCGTCGCCGCGGCGCCGGAACGTCTTGGTCCGGACCTGGTCGCCGATCCGAACTCGAGCGTCATACCGAGCGTCGCCGGCTGCCGTGGATCGTCGGGTGATGGATGCCATCGGACGGCCTCCCCGTGTCGAACGGTCAGGAGGCAGCCGACGGCTGCAAGGTGGATCTCATCGTACGCCTGCCGTCTGACAGCGGCGGGCGACGAAGGCCTCGAGCTCCGCTCGCGGGACTCGCACCGCCCGTCCGATGTGTACCGTCCCGAGCTGCCCGTCGGCGATCAGCTCATACAGCGTCGTTCGCCCTACCGCCAGCAGCAGCCGCCGCCTCTCGCACCGTCAGCAAGAGCGCTCGACCATCCTCACCTTCCATGCCCAGGGAAAGCGTCCCGAGCCGCTCCAACGCGACAAGCTCCCGCTCCGTCCCCTGCACGCATCACTGCACCACATCGACCCGAAATGGCAGGCACAGACTTGCTGGGTGCGCCTTCGGCGCCCCTAGCGACCACCGCTCCGCCAGGTGGTCGGATCGATCGGTGACTGATCGGTCGCCGACATGGCGTCAGGCCGATCGGCACGGTGTTCGACCATCGCGTCGACAACGGTTCTGGTGCCCGCCCAGCGTGTCGGTTCCCGGACACGGGACGCCGTCTTGGGCGCTGGGGCCGTGCTTTTGTTCACCGATGGCTGGGACGCCGTCACCCATCTTCGAGTCGCCGAAGAAGCCGGTGTCGGGCGGGCGACCATCTACCGGCACTGGCCGACGGTCGAAGATCTTCTCGCTGATGTGCTCTTGGATTGCCAGGCACCGCTCGTCGCCGATGAGCCCACCGGTGACCTGCGCCGCGATCTCATCTCGGCCGTCGCGCGTCTTCGTCGACCCGCTGCAGTCCAGCAAGCTTGGTGAGGTCCTCGTCGCGGCAATCGACCGCTCACCCAGCGACCCGCGTATTCAAGCGGTGCACGACGCGATGACAGCGATCAGCCGTCGCCCGGTCTGGGACGTCGCCAGAGCCGCGATCGAACAAGGGCACCTCGACCCGACACTCACCGAAGGAATCGTCGCCGCCCACACCATCGGGCCGATCCTGTATGCGCGGCTGTTCGACCGGCAGGAGATCTCCGACGACGACATCGAATGCACCATCGACGCATTCCCGCCGCCTTCACCCCCTGAGCCCGCATCAGACACCGCTCACGGACCCGGACGAGCCGATCGTCGGCCCGCCGTGCGGCCGCGGAGGTGCACTGCGTCGTACCCGCGAAGGGCGGTCCTGAGCGAGCTCGACCTGCCGACTCGCACGAGGTGATGTCGGTCACCTCGACGTAGTCGACGGAGTCGGCGGTCGAGCTCTCGCCCCGTCCAGCTGGCGGTCGCCACACGCCCCGGATACGCTCCTGGCTCGAGCCAGCGCACGGGCCTCCTGCGCCACCGGCTGCTTCCATACGCGCTCGCCCGAGGCGGGCTCGTCGATGATGAGCGGGATGATCGCCGAAGTGTCGAAGTAGGCGATCATTGCCGCTGCTCGGCCACCAGATCGCTCACGGTCCCGTTCGCCTTGATGCGTTTTCCCGAGCGCTTGGGCTTCGGCCCCTGAGCCGGGAGTGACCAAGCCCTCGGCGATGAGGCGATCGAGCGGGCGGGGTCGCTCGAGGGGGACGAGTCGGGCCACGGCCTTGCCGTGATCGGTGACGGTCACCTCCTCACCCTCCCGAACCGCAGTCAGATACCGGCTGAGGTGATCGCGCAGTTCTCGAATACCTACATCCATGATCCCATTGTGGCGCTTTTCTGTCCTCCATATCTAGCCATATCTTCAACCGCCATCGCGCGTCCATCGCGCGACCGCTTGGATCCGCCATGGTTCGCCCCGGTCCGAAACCGCATGAAACTCCCGAATTCGGTCCGCTGCCGTCCGCCGAAACCCGTCGGGTGAGCTTCCCAAGCTGAGAACGGGGTTTCGATTACCCTCACCCGCTCCACGCAGAACCGTTGGTAGTGAGCCAAACCGTCACTGGGTTCCGTGCCTACAGTGTGCCTAGAACATCGGGCGACCGTGGGCACGTATGGGCAGCACCAGGCCGTTCGGCAACATCCGGAAGCTCAGGAGCGGGCGCTATCAGGCGCGCTACTGGCGCCTCGGGAAACAGGTCCCGGCCGACTCGACCTTCGCCACGAAGGCCGACGCTCGAGCATGGCTGGCGACGATGGAGACCGACCTCCTCGGCGGGCGTCACGTCAACCCATCGTCGATGGTGCGTGCCTGGCACGGTCGACTGGCCAAGTCAGACCTCCACGCCAACACCGTGGCCAAGGTCTACCGACTGTTCCGGACGATGTTGGACACCGCCGTCGACGACGGGCTCATCCGCATGAACCCCGTCCACATCAAAGGCGCCGCCGTCGAACGAGCCGTCGAGCGTCCGGCGCTCGACTGGGACGACGTCGAGCGCATCGCGGAGGCCATCCAGCCCAGGTTCAGCGCTCTTGTGTGGGTCGGAGGCACATCGGGCCTCCGTTTCGGCGAGCTCACCGGGCTCACCCGCCGCCACGTCGATCTCGGCGAGCGAACCCTGCGGGTCGAACAGGCGCTCACGTTCGTCCGAGGCCGGGGCCCGACGCTCGGCCCGCCGAAGTCGGCGGCGGCACATCGCACCGTGACGATCCCGGTCAGTGCGGCCCAGGTCCTCGCCGGCCACATCGACGCCTTCGTCGACGACGAGCCGGAAGCGTTCATCTTCACGTCGGTGAAGGGCAGCCCGCTCCTCAACCGCTACTTCGCTCCGTACTGGAAGCGAGCCGTGCGAGATGCCGGCCTCGAGGAGTCGACTCGCTTCCACGACCTCCGCCACCTGGCCGGGACGTCGGCGGCTACGGCCGGCGCCTCGCTGCGCGAGATCATGGCGAGGATGGGCCACGCCTCCTCCGACGCCTCGCTCCGATACCTCAAGGCATCGCAGCGGCGGGACGGTGAGATCGCCGACGCCATCGAGCGGCGCATGAACGGCGACCTCAACGGGATGCAAGACGGCGCATGAACGGCGACCTCAACGGGATGCAAGACAATGACCAAAGCGAGTGACGCGACCGGGAACGGCCAAGAGCTGACGCCAGGAGAGCTCGAGATTCTCATCGACGGCCTCACCGATGACGTCGCGTTCGATTTGGTCCTCATCCATCTCGGAATCCGCGAGAATCCGCCCACAACCACCGACCCGCCAACCTCACAAGATGTCGAGGACGCGTTCCGCAGCCTGGAGCGTCTATGCCGCCTCTCGCTAGGTCGGGTTGGGCGGATTAGGTACATCGACGGCGGGCCCCCTGGGCGCGTCGCTCCCGTGGAGCACATCGAGGAGCCGCTGTCCACCGTTCGAGCACGGGTCGAGGCGGCATGCGCCTCTGCGCAGGAGTGGTCGGACTGGGCCTTCAGCTGCTGGATCGTCAACACCCCCGAGGGCGACGCCGCCGCTCACAAGGCGATGGGCGAAGGACAGAGGTGACGGGGACCTCTCAACCGCAGCCCGGCGATGCTCAAGGACGTCGCTCGACCCGACCCTCGAGGATGAAGACGTCGACATCGGCGGGTCGAAGCGAATGGACTTCCCGACGCGGTGGAAGACGATCCTCCGCTCTGCGACGAGCCGACGGACGAACCTCGGAGTCACGGAGAGCCGGGTCGCGGCGTCGTCGATGGTGAGCAACGGACTGGGTGCCTCCGTCAGTCTGGTTGGCACGAGCGCGTTCGCCATACGTCCGGAAGGCGCTGCCGACGACCAGACGCGACATGGAACGGATCGGCGACCTCTGGGTTGAGGCTCATCGCCACTTGCCCGAACCGGTCCAGGCAGCCAGCCTCGAGGGTGCCCGGGAGTCATCCTTCGACGAGGACCAGCGCTCTTCGCCGCACGCTTGCTTGTCGTCCACACCAATGCACCAAGGTGCGCTGCTGGCGTCCGACAGGCTCACGCTCGCGGCAAGCCACTGCAGCGACACCCAGTGACCGTTCGCCCCGGTGCAGTCGGCGGTGCAGTGGCCATGCGTCGTGGTGCAGGCGGCGGTGCAGGGCTGCACCACGGAGCCCACGCTTCCAGTCGGTCCCGAATCGACTTCTACGCGGCTCTCCGTCGACATTCGCGGAGACCACACGACCCCACGCTTCCCTGAGGCGGCGGGGGTCGTCGGTACTTCCGTCACCCGACCCACGAAAAGCACGCGCCGGGATCCCTCGCTCCGCTTCTTCGGCCGCCATGCTCACCGCCCGACGCGACCCCCAGCAGCACGTACTCGACCCTCCACCGATGACGCTGCCACCAGCCCACCACCAGACCGCTCCGCCCTCGGCCAATGGTGACGGCGGCCCGCCCGGAATCGTTGCGGCCATCACTGCACCAAACAACCCGAAATGAGTGGCACAGCATCTTGCCAGTTGCGCTTTGCGCAACTGGCGCACGCAGCCTCGGGCGTCTCTACGAACTCCTCGATCGGCCCACGGACCAAAGACTGGCGCCGCCATTGCCATACACATTGACGCCTCACCCGCTCCAACCACGACCGGTGCGATCGCGACGCGGCGTTTCCGATCGGGCCCTCGAGTGGTTGCGCAAGCGGAGCCATCCGTGAAACCGTTGTCGCGGTGATGAGCCAAGCGGTACGGGCCAGTCGGGCGGCGAGTGGACCGGCGCATTGTTCGGGTTCGGCCTGAGTTGCGAGTTCTGCCCAACCATCGGGGCAACGGTGACAGAGGGCTCCGGCGACCGTTCAGGCCGTACGACGACAGGAGCGGGTGGGCCACTGTTGGGCGTCCGCCACGGCTCGGTGGAGATCGAGAGGGTCGACCTGCCCTGGCTCGAGAGCGGTGCCACGATTCAGATCGGCGAGGACCGCGTCGAAGCGTCGATCGGGGACGGCCATGCGACATTCGCTCGGCGACAGGTGATCGATGTCGGCGACGCGATGACGATCACTCAATGACGAATCTCGTGGACAGCCTCGCGAGATCTCTGTCCGCCGTGGGGTGCACCGAGACATGAGTCGAGCTTTGGCTGCCGCGGCGATCGGCTTGGCGGCGGCGCTGCTCACTTCGGCGTGCGGCGGAGGAGCGGCTGACAGCGTTGCCACGTCGGTGACCGTCGAGCCGCCTGAGGAGGATTGGTTCGAGCTCGGGCCGCTGCGGGTCGACGGTACGGCTCTGGTCGATTCCGAGGGCCGGGAGGTGCTCCTGCACGGGGCGGCCATCAACTCTCTCGGTGACTACTACCAGGCGGACCCGAGACTCGACACCGTGAATCCGGTCACCGCGGCTGAGCTCGATCTGATGGCGGCGAACGGGTTCTCCGTCGTCCGCCTCGTGGTGTCGTGGTCGTCGATCGAGCCCGAACCGGGTCGCTACGACGCCGACTACCTCGGCCGGGTACGCGACCTGATCGAGAAGCTCGCGGACCGCGACATGTACACGATCGTCGACATGCATCAGGACGCATGGGGCAAGTTCATCGCCACTCCCGAGGGCGTCACGTGCCCCGACGGATCGGAGCCGGCGATCGGCTGGGACGGCGCACCCGAGTGGGCGACGATCACCGACGGCCAGTCGACGTGCCGTCTGCCCGGCTTTCGCGAGGGCTCACCCGCGGTGGTGCGGGCCTTCCGCAACTTCTATGGGAACCGCGATGGTATTCGTGATGCCTTCGTGGCGATGTGGGGGCATGTGGCGACGACGCTTGCCGACGTGCGGGGCTTGGCAGGGTTCGACCTGTTGAATGAGCCGTACATGGTGCTCGATGCGGCGGACATGCCGGCGGCGTATACGGAGCTGCTGGCGCTGACGATCGGTGCGGTGAGATCGGCCGAGGTCGCACAAGGTGCTCCGCCCCACCCGATCTTCGTGGAGCCGGTGGTGCTGCATCCCCTGCCGGGAAACCTCCCCGACTTCGAGGAACTCGACGATGACGCTGATCTGGTGTTCTCGCCCCACGTCTATCCGACCGCGCTCACTCGGGCGCAGTTCCTCGAGATCTTCGACGCCAACGCGACGACGTTCGACATGCCGCTGTGGATCGGCGAGTTCCACTTCACCGGGCGGGATGACGCCAACGTCGCCGACGCCGTGGACTTTGCGCACCGCCTCGACGCGGTCGGTGCCAGTTGGTCATGGTGGCTCTGGTCGGTCGGCTGCGGAGATCCCCACGCCATGGAGCGCCCACGGGTGCCGCCGGGCGAACCGCTGGTCGAACGCACCGACCTAGCGTTGATGGCCGTCGACTGTCCCGAGGGCAGGGTTCGACCGAATGAAGCGCTGCTCCCGATCGCCGGTCGGTCCTATCCCCGCGTCACACCAGGGCGGATCTCCGAGCTTCGCAGCGACATCGAGACCGGGGGGCTCGATATGGCGGCCGAGGCTGCCCGGGTCGGATCCACCCTCCTCGTCTGGCTCAATGGCAACGGTGGTCGGGAGTTCCGCGTCGTCGAGTCGGACGGGCTGGCCGAGATCGAGATGCGCGAGGTGCCTGGAGGGACGTTGCTGCGAGCCGTCGCAAGCGACGGCTCCTACTCACTCCACGTCGAGTCGTAGCAGCGCCTCAGCCGAAGGCGCAGGAGGAGGTGCCGGTGGTGGAGGTTCCGGGGACGGCGCCGTCGATCTGTAGGTTGCCCGCGCCGTCGACCGACACGGGGGCCCAGCGCACATGCCGGTCGTATCCCTGCTCGTAGTCGTCCTTGGTGTGGAAGAACATGACGAGGTCGCCGTCGGGTCCTTCGGTGATCGTGTGGTGCCCGGGTCCGTAGAAGCCGACGGTCGGGTCGTCGTGGAGGAGTGGGCGCGGGTCCCGTGCGGGTGAACGGTCCGAGTGGGTTCGTGGCGGTCGCCTCACCGATCGCGTAGCAGCTCGTGTCCGCGCCGGACCCGGAGTACGTGAGGTGGTAGACGCCGTCATGTTCGGTCACCCACGCCGCTTCTCGGATGAAGCGCTCCCAGCCGAAAACGTTCGGTTCGAGCACCACGGTCGCCGGCTCCGCTGCCGGGGTGGTCTCGTCGATCATCGGTATCGCCGACATCACGGCGATGCCGAGCGCGGGGTACAGCGGAGAAGTAGAGGGTCAACGAACCGTCGGATGCCTCGAAGAGAAACGCGTCGATCGCGTGCTCATCGGAGTCGAGCAGCGGGATGGGGTCGGTCGGGGTGCCCCAGAACTGGCCGTCGCCCACGCCGCCGTAGCCGTTACCGATGAGCGGGTGATCCAAGACCTCGACGAAGGGGCCGAGAGGCGTATCGGCGCGGGCCACGCCGATCTTGTTCCCGGCGGTGTAGTACAGGTAGATCCCGTTCGCGCTCTGGTAGAGATCCGGCGCCCAATAGGCGCCATGGTCGTTCCACGACCCCGGCGTCGGCGTCCACACGAACCCCTCGTAGGTCCACGAGAACAGATCATCGGAACTCCAGGCCTCGAAACCGTCCTCGGTGCTCGTCGTCGCATACAGATACCAGGAGTCCCCGACCTTGAGGATGTCGGGGTCCGCGACTCCGATCGGCACCCCATCGCCCCGGGTGAGTTGCAGCTCCGAGAACGCCGCTGTGTCGTCCGACGGCTGGAATCGCGTCGGCGGATGCGGGCTCGGAGCCGGACTACACCCAGCGGCCACCAGGACCGCGACCATCAGCATGGCCCCCAACCGACGCCATACCCGCCGCATCGCATCCTCATTCCCCATCAGAGCATGGTAAATCGCACAAGATGTCTGGTCCATTGTGACGACAACGCTGGAGGTGCCGAAGGCCGTCGGATGCCATCCATGGCCGCTGTGTCTGCCACTTCGTAGCCGCCGACACATGGAACTCGGGTTGGCAACCGGAGTCGGGACGACCCCAACGTCAGCCGACAAGGCGCAGCGTTCACGACGCTGATAGGCCGACGATCACAGCGAGCCGATACTCGACCACGATTCGTGCCTACAACGTGCCTAGAACAACAAGGAACAGGGATCTCCAACGGGGGCTAGCGGTCGGTCGGGGAACCGTCGCTATCCTGTTGTTTGCAGTGGAATCCCTACTCCACCAGCGATCGCGCCGAACCGGTCCGGCAGCTTTCCACGCTCAAGGGTCGAGAGCCTCCGCGGAACCCAGGGCGGATCACCCGCTCCACGCAGAACCGTTGGTAGTGAGCCAAACCGTCACCCGGCTCCGTGCCTACAGTGTGCCTAGAACATCGGGCGACCGTGGGCACGTATGGGCAGCACCAGGCCGCTCGGCAACATCCGAAAGCTCAGGAGCGGGCGCTATCAGGCGCGCTACTGGCACCTCGGCAAGCAGATCCCCGCCGACTCGACCTTCGCCACGAAGGCTGGCTGGAGGCTCGGGATCTGCGTCCTCGGACCCGGGACACCTACGCATCGCAGCTGGCGTACATTCTGGCCGAGTTCGAGTCGGTCGAGCTGCGGAAGATCACACCCTCCATGGTGCGGGCCTGGCACGGTCGGTTGGCGAAGTCCGACCTCCACGCCAACACCGTGGCCAAGGTCTACCGACTGTTCCGCACGATGTTGGACACTGCCGTCGACGACGGGCCCATCCGGATGAACCCGGTCCACATCAGGGGCGCCGCTGTCGAACGAGCCGTCGAGCGTCCGGCACTCGACTGGGATGACGTCGAGCGCATCGCCGAGAGCGTCCATCCCAGATTCAGCGCACTCGTGTGGGTCGGGGCCACATCGGGCCTCCGCTTCGGCGAGCTCACCGGGCTCACCCGCCGCCACGTCGATCTCGGCGGGCGAACCCTGCGGGTCGAACAGGCGCTCACGTTCGTCCGAGGCCGGGGCCCGACGCTCGGCCCACCGAAATCGGCGGCCGCACATCGCACGGTCACCATCCCGGTCAGTGCGGCCCAGGTCCTCGCCGGCCACTTCGAGGCGTTCGTGGACGACGATCCGGATACGTTCATCTTCACGTCGGTGAAGGGCAGCCCGCTCCTCAACCGCTACTTCGCTCCGTACTGGAAGCGAGCCCTTCGAGACGCGGGACTCGAGGAGTCGACGCGCTTCCACGACCTCCGCCACCTGGCCGGGACCTCCGCTGCGACGGCCGGCGCCTCGCTGCGCGAGATCATGGCGAGGATGGGCCACGCCTCCTCCGACGCATCGCTCCGATACCTGGCAGCGTCGGCTCGCCGAGACGGTGAGATCGCCGAGGCCATCGAGCAACGCCTGAACGGCGACCTCCAGTCGGGCTAGTTCACCGCCGCTCCACCGACGGCGCGAGCGGCCCGAAGAACGGCGCGGTGTCGGCACTTGAGATCGCTCGTCCGGACCGCCACAACCCACTCATGATTGCGGTCCGGAACGCTCCGGATCGATGTCATCGCACTCGCAGTCGCCCAGCAGTTCTTGGACGGCGCACTCTTGTTCGAAGACGGCGACCAGATCCTCAACCTCCTCTGGATCCGAATCACCGACGGTTTCGTTGAACACAGCGCTGAGTCCTCGATGCCCGAGCTGGCCTACAAGATCTACGACGCATTCGATGCTGGCGAATACGACCACGGCGACGGCAGGGATCCGATCACGACTCGGGAGCTGGCGCGTTCGTCCCAGCCATCGGCGCGGCGATCGGCAACGTTGTGGGGCCTCGTCTTCGTCGACGCAGTCGTGCCTCCAGCCTCCCGCGGGCTCGATCCTGCCCCGGTCAGGACTTTCGGCCCTGGCTTGCCACGCCGTCGCCGCTGATCCTGGTCCATGAACACGGAGGCACAGTGTGGACCAGTCACCCGAACGCACGAACGTCGACGCGAATATCGAGCTGGTCGTGCAAGCAGGAGCCCTCATCCAATCCGGCTTCGTCGATCGCGACAATCACCCGTTCGCTGACGACTTCGTCTTCCACTTCTTCAACCCCAGACTCCCAGACCTGGCCGGTGACTACCACGGTTACGAAGGCACCGCCGATCTCTTCGAACGCCTCGCAGAAATCAGCGAGACCGGTTTCGGCAACGTGCCCCACTCACTGACCCCCTGCGGAGACGAACTACTGGTCGCGTTCGCAACCAACACGCTCGGCTTCGACGGAACGATGATCGACGTCGACGCCGTCGTGGTGTGGCGAGTGTTCGGCGGCCAGATCCATGAAGCGTGGGACATCCCAGCAGTCAACAGCGTGCGCCCGCACCGGCCAATCCCCGCGCCAACGGACCCCCACCGAAGCAACCCGACCGACTGAAACGAGGGTGAGGACGACATGACCCCGTCGGACGACCACCGCCACGCCGCCATCCAGCGACTCGAAGCCAAGCGGGAGTTCCGACTCCACCTGGCCGCGTATCTGCTCATCAACACGATGCTGATCGTCATCTGGGCTGCGTCCGGTGCCGGCTACTTCTGGCCGATCTGGGCCATCGCCGGATGGGCTATCGGCCTGGCCGCCCAAGCCTACGCCGTCTACTTCCAGGAACGCGTCACCGAGGAAGACATCCAGGCCGAAATGCGACGTCAAGAACCCCACCACACCCCTCGATATTGACCGATCCACGACAGCGCGGTTGCCCGAAAGGGCCGGTGAGCCCCCGCATTCCCAACCGGTTCCAGGCCGACACCTGCCTCGAGGCTCGGTGTCCGTGGCGTGAGATGGCGTCGACGACGTCGGTTCAGGAGGACGTGCGGTTGGACGGATTCTGGGGGCGGTGCATCTCCTCGATGATGTCGGCTTCGGAGATGGGCTTCTGTCCGTAGACCCGCCAGGCGTGCGCGGCGAGACCGATGCCCCATCCGGCGATGGCCCAGATCGGCCAGAAGTAGCCGGCACCGGACGCAGCCCAGATGACCACGAGCAGCATGTTGACGGCGCAGTAGACGAGAGCGTGGTTCCTGAAGTCGCGCTTGTCGGTGATGCGGGCGATCGCGGCAGCTCTGCGTTCGTCCTGGTGATCCATCTTCTGGCCTCCTCGCGTGGGCCGAGTGGATTCCCATCGTTGCGCCGGCCAGATGGGTTGGGAAGAGGACAACGTCACAACGATCGAGGTACCGCCCCGTGCCGAGCCCGATCGTCCAACTCACGGCCCAACCGGTCGGCACGCACCTGCGCGTCGCGGCACCGATGGTCGGGCCATGGACTCCGGCGCCCTGCCACATGCCTCCTTCGACGCTTTTCATCGCCGCCACCTCGACACGATGAACTCGATGATCGCCGAGGATGTCCGCTACGAGATGCCGAACCCCCCGGTGCTCACCTCCCGCGACGCCGTGCGCGAGATGTACACGACGCTGTTCGAGGCCCTCGGCGACGCCGAGATCAAAGTGCTCGACTCCGTCGCTCAAGAGAACAGGGCGGCGCTCATCTTGTCGCTTCCCGGCAGCGACGAGGTTGGTGGCTCCATCTTTCACGAGTGGTCCGACGATGGTCTGCTCCTGCACTATCAGAGCTTCTCGCGGTCGTAGCGCCCGACTCCGGGAACTGACCCGCTCGCAACGGGATCGACCGAACGGGCGGATCGAAGTCGCTTGGCACGTCCGCCCTCGCAGCCCGCGAGCGCTACCGCGGGCCCTCAATGCTTGCGGCGGCGTGGCCGCCTGTCTGGTTCCCCGAGCGGGGCGGCGCCACCACCCGCGTGGGGCGACCGCCATCGAGCGTTGGAATGATGCGCGACGGTCTCAGACCCAACCGTCGATGAGGTGTCCCATCGAGTCGACGGCCTGATCGAGCTCTTGGGTGGTTGCGCCACCGCGCGTGGTCACGTCGAGCCCGAGGAGCCAGGTTGCGAGCACGTTGGTTCGCTGGTCGACGTCGGTTGGTGTGCCGCCCGCCTTCGCGACCAGCGGCCGGAGGACGTCTCGGATCGCCTGGCGATAGACAGCGCCGAAGTTCTCGAAGCCAGGGGTGGTGCCGTGCAGCTCGGAGGAGGAGGCGACGAGCAGGCAGCCGCGTCGGGCGGGGCCGTCGACGAGGTCGTCGCGCATCGCGGTGAGGAACTGCTCGATGCCGTCGGTGCCCGGGGCGGTCGACTCGACGCGCTCGGCGAACGCGCCCATTCGTGCGGTGACGTACCGTCGGAGGACGAGTGCGAACAGCTCATCCTTGGATCCGAACGTTCGGTACAGACTCGGCTTGTGGACACCGGTCGCCTCGACGAGGTCGGCCACGCTGGTTCGGGCGTAGCCCTGCTTCCAGAACACCTCGGTGACGCGGTCCAACACCGTCTCCTCGTCGAACTGACGGGGTCGGCCGGGTGCGCGCGTCTTGGTGGTCACGACACGCACGCTACCGCAGGAATGGTACCGGTCGGTTGCAAACAGGCGAGCAATTGATACGCTCCGGTACCAATCATCCGGATCACCCGTCCGCATCACGAGACAAAGGACCGACGAACATGAGTGAGTACAACGAGAATTCCGCGCTGGTCACCGGCGCGAACTCAGGTCTCGGCTTCGAGGCTGCAGCACAATTGGCCGAGTTGGGGTACGGCTCGGTCACGCTTGCCTGCCGCACCCAGGACAAGGCCGATGCCGCGGCGAAGGAGCTGCAGGAACGCACCGGCGCCGACGTGTTCGACACCGTCGTCGTCGACGTCGGCATCATCGAGTCGTCTCGCAAGGCCGCCGCCGAGTTGGTCTACCGCGGGCGTTCGTTCGACGTGGCACTGCTGAACGCGGGGATGGTGCCGAGCCGGCTCGACCCCACCGTCGACGGCATCGAGATGTGCTTCGCTGCCTCGCTCGTCGGACACCACATCATCACGACCGAGCTCCTCGAGGCCGGGCTGCTCGACGACGCGTCCGTCGTTCTCGTCGGTTCGGAGGCGGCCAACAACGATCTGTCGAAGCTGATGGGTATGTCCGTCTACGACTTCGCCCTCGGCAAACCGTCCGAGTTCGGCACCACCGACGCAGACGCGATGAGCAACTTCGCCACCGCGTCGGGCGGGCCGGAGTACAACGGCCAGCGCCAGTACTCGACCACCAAGGTGTTCTCGGCCTGGTGGTCAGCCGCGATGGCCCGACAACACAAGGGATCGACCCGCTTCTACACGGTGTCGCCAGGCGCCAACATGGGGACAGCCGCCGACCGGAACGCCAGCGGAGCGTTCAAGGCGATGATCGCCGTCATGAGCAAGGTCGGTCGGTACATCGGGATGGACCAGCCCGTGCCGGTCGGCGCCAAACGCTACCTGGACGTCGCCCTCGGCAGAGGCGGCCCGTACCGGTCGGGCCGCACCTACACGTCGAGGCCGAAGAAGATGACCGGCCCGCTCGTCGAGCGCACCCCAGACCACCTCATGAACACAGCCCGCCAGGAAACCGCGCTCGCCGTCCTCGACGAACTCGTCCGGTAGCCGGTTGACCATCGAAGCCTTGCAGCCACGACCTCTGGCCGACATCCGGGCAGGTCGGATCCGCGACTCCCATGTCGGGATGGCCCGACCACCATATGTCGGAGCCGGATCGGCGGTACACCCAACTGACGAATCGGTGGTCGTGCTCATGGTCGTGCTCGTCGCTGATCATCGTGGCGTCTCGTTCCAGGCGAGTGCCGACCAGGACCTCGAACGGCACATCGGCAGACTCCGCCTCGACGATCCGGCAGCGCTCAGCTACAGCATTCGCTGATCGCGCAAGGAACGCATCGCGAAGTAGCCGAGCAATGGTGGGGCGTAGAACGTGATCATCCGGTACGACAGGGCCGCGGCCACGGCAGTGGAGCTGTCGACGCCGATCGCTCCGAACCCTGCGGCCAGCGCCGCCTCGGTCACCCCGACACCACCCGGCACGGGCATGAGACCGGCGAACAGCGCCACGGCCTCGTTGACGAGCACCACATCGGCAAATCCCACGTCCTGGCCGACCGCGCGCAACACGGTGTACATCGCCGCCGAGAAGAGCGAGAGGAATCGGTAGGGGTGCCGCTTGCGACACGGCGAAGGCACCGGCGACTCGCGGGGTCTGACCGAGCACGAAAGCGAGGAGGAGAACGGCGGGACTGGCTCCGGCGATCGCGTCCACGATCGATGCGACGCCCACGCTTTGGATCGCACCAACGAGCGTATAGGCGACGATGACGAGCAGGACCAGCATCACGACGCTGCCGAGCGAGACTCGATGGAGCGTCTGGAGTTCCTGCTCCTCGGCGCCGACCTCGGCGATGGCGGCCTTGCGGAGATCGTCGATGTCGAGGTCTGCAGCGCCGGCCCGCTTTCGCAGCGCTGGGGGCATCGCTGCTGGTTGCACGAAGGTGGTCGTCTCGGTGAGCCGTTCGACGCCGAGCGCGGCGACGGCCGCTGCGACGGCGCGGTCGGAGCCGACGGCCACGGCGGTCGACGTCAGCAGCTGCGCTTCGTCGAGTTGGCGTGACGTGTCATCCCAGGCGATCGCGGCTCGATCGAACTCACCCAGGTAGACGCGCCCACCGGAAACCTGAAGGTCGTCAGGGGTGATCCCCCCGTGCCGAATGCCTGCTTCGTGCAGTCGCCCGAGTGAGCGCCACGCGTCGGCCAACAACTCGTCGCTGATCTCGTCGTCGCCCCGGCCGAACCCGACCCCCACCCGCTCGGAGACGAACAGTGCGTCGCCTCGGCTGTCCATCACCGCCGCCACGAGTGGTGTCACCGATGCGCCTTCCCGCTCGGCGAACAAGGTCAGATACGCCTGGTGTTCGACCTGGTGTCGTCGATTGACGGTGACGCTGCGCCCACCCGATCGGTAGAACACGAGGCGCCACATCTTGACGAAGAACTGGCTGTCCCAGGAGTCGCGGCCGTGGACCTGAACGTCGAGATCTCGATCGTCGGGTGTTCGCGCTCGGGCGAACGTCACCCCGTGGCGGACCTCCACGCTCGCTGGCGCGGCATCGACGCCGATCGATCGCAGCGATTCGCCGAGATCGTGCAGCGACGGTATCCCATCGGGTGAGCCGAAGACGAGGTGGACCAGCGCACCGGCGGCCCAGCCGATCGCGACCGCACACAACGCCGCACCGGGTGCGGCCACCCCGAATACCAGCGCCGAGATCCAGGCGAGGCCGATGAGCCATCGACCGCACTTGCGGAGCGGGCTGACGAGGTACGGGTTCGCTACGGTGATCGCCGCAGCGCTGGCGGCGAGCGCCAACGACGGGAAGCCTCCCGATTCGTCCGCGGGACCGATGCTGTCGGACAGCGTGGGGAGCGAGCCGTCCACGGCCCATCCAACGAAGAGCACACCGGCCGTGGTGAGCGCCAGGCTGACCGCCCAGTCACGCAGCAGCGCCCAGCGGCGTCGCGCCGACGCCAGGACAGCGATGACGATGACCGACACTTGGGCCAAGTCGAACGCCGAGCTCCACAGGAAGTCGAACAGCCCAGGGAGGGTGGCCAACCAGTCGGTGAACGCCGGGACGAGGCCGCCTCACGTCACTTCCGGAACCGGTCACGACCGGCCGGGACCGCCATCCTCCGATTCTCGTGTCGTCGATTCGAGACGCTCGAGACGCTCCGCTATCTCTGCGAGCGACTCTTCCATCCGGGCGAATGGGCTCGGTTCATGAGCAGCCGCGTCGGCTCGGGACTGCGCCATCCGGACGCGTGCGGCCTCGATGAACAACGAGGTGACTGCGGCGGTCACCACGGTGATCAGCCCGATTCCGGTGACCATCACAACTGCCGCCACGGATCGTCCGATTGCACTCGTCGGCGTCGTGTCGCCGTAGCCCACCGTGGTCACGGTCTGCAGGGTGAACCACAGGGCCTCACCGTACGAGGGGTAGTTGTCGCGGTCGAAGGCCCACATCAGGATCGCACCCACCACGACCACCGCGATCGTCACGCTCATGATCGCTCCGGTGGCGTATTTGGCCGATGCGGGGCTGGCCTGGAAACGTAGATAGGCGCGTCGCAGGAATCTCATTCGGGACATCGTCACCCGGCCGACATGTGGCACGAGCTCCGGATCGTAGTGGCAGGGCCCAGATGGTTCGGGTGACCCCCACTCGTCACCGTGCGACGGCTCCGCCGCATGGAACGCGGCCACGGCGTCATCGAGCGACTCGAAGACGTGTTTGGCCGCAGGGCGATCGCGACCGTTGCCGAAACGGAGAGCATCGCGACCTGGGTCTTGCTGTGCGCCTCGTCAGCCGCTACTGCCGGGCGATGGCGATGCGGTGGCGCTCGTCCGGGTCGATGAAGTGGTCGTGATCGTCTGCACCGACATCGAGCTGGACCCAGTGGATCTTTCCGGTGAAGCGGCTCGTCGTCGCGTCGTACTCCGACCCCACCGTCGTGCCCGACTCGTAGCCGATGTCGGCGGTCTCGTCGGCAGAGAAGACCATCGGTTGGGTCGCACCGACGCGACCGGAACCGATCTCGGTGCCGTCGCTGTAGAGGGTGACGTCTCCGCCTTTGGCGAGGCCCCCGCCGTCGTACGCGAACTCGACCCTCACCTGATGGGTTCCGTCGGGCAGCGGTGAGTCGGCTCCTGCGATGAACTCCTGGATACCGAGCACGTTGTAGACGAACTTCACCCGTCCGTCGATGACGTAGACCGCCCATCCACCGAAGCGCCCGCCCTGGGCGATGATCACCCCGTTCAGCCCTCCGGCAGGGACGTCGACCTCGGCGGTGACCGCGAAGGATCGGTTCTTGATGCTCACGACGCTGTTCTCGGACAGTCGGCCCATTCCGGAATAGAACGTCTGGCTGTCGCCGTGGATCAGCGTCGGCCGACCGGCCATGCTGGGTTCGAGCCGCTCGCCGGTGCGGTCGTCCATCGGGAGCACGTTGTACTTCGTCGCCTCGATGAGCCACTTCCGCTGCAGCTTGGCGAGCAACTCCGGATGCTCCTTGCTGAGGTCCACCGCCTGGCTGTAGTCCTTCGAGCCGTCGTAGAGCTCCCACACGTCGTCGTCGAATTCCGGAAGATCGCCACCGACCATGATCCAGGGCGTCTTGTGCTTGGTGACCGCGCTCCATCCTTTGTCGTAGATCCCGCGGTTGCCGAACATCTCGAAGTACTGGAGGTCATGGCGCTCGGCCGAGTCCGCTTCGTTGAACGTGTAGAGCATGCTCGTCCCCTCCATCGGGCTCTGCTGCACGCCGTTCACCATCGTCGGTTCGGGAAGACCTGCTGCCTCGAGGATCGTGGGTGCGAGGTCGATGACGTGGGTGAATTGCGTCCGCAGTCCTCCTGGTTCTTTGATCCGGCTCGGCCAGTGCACGATCGTGCCGTTGCGGGTGCCTCCCCAGTGGGAAGCCACCTGCTTGGTCCATTGGAATGGGGTGTTCATCGCCCACGCCCAGCCGACCGAGTAGTGGTTGTACGAGCTGGGAGTGCCGAACTCGTCCATCTTCGACAGCATGAACTCGGGCGTCTCGAGCGCCGCCATTCCGTTGAAGTTGGCCATCTCGTTGAAGGCACCGTTCATCGTGCCTTCGGCCGATGCACCGTTGTCTCCAACGATGTAATAGATGATCGTGTCGTCGAGGACCCCGAGTTCCTCGATCGCATCGATGATCCGGCCGACGTGGTGGTCCGTGTGCTCGAGGAAGCCCGCATAGACCTCCATCTCACGCGCCAGGACGGGCTTCAGCTCCTCGGGCATGTCGTCCCATGCGGTGATCTCGTCGTGGCGAACGGTCACCTCGGCGTCCTCGGGAATCACGCCGAGTTCTTTCTGCCGAGCGAAGGTCCGCTCGCGCAGGGCATCCCAACCGTCGTCGAACCGCCCGGCGTACTTGTCGGCCCACTCCTTGGGCACGTGGTGCGGTGCGTGGGTCGCCCCCGGAGCGAAGTAGGTGAAGAACGGCCGGTCAGGCATGAGGGCCTTCTGCTGGCGGATCCAGTTGACCGCACGATCGGCCAGATCTTCGGTGAGGTGGTACCCCTCCTCGGGTGTCGCCGGTGGCTCGACGGGGGTCGTCCCGTCGTAGAGGGCTGGTTCCCACTGGTTGTTCTCGCCGCCGATGAACCCGTAGAACGTCTCGAAACCACCGCCACCCGACGGCCAGGCGTCGAACGGCCCGAGCGGTGACGACTGCCAGACCGGAACCTCGTGGCACTTGCCGAACTGCGCCGTCGAATAGCCATTGAGTTTGAGGGTCATCGCCAGCGGGGCCTTGGTGTTGGGCCGCAGCGAGCTGTTGCCGGGCGCCGAGGTCGCCGTCTCGGTGATGCTTCCCATCCCGACCGAGTGGTGATTGCGGCCGGTGAGCATCGCTTGGCGTGTCGGAGCGCACAGCGCGGTGGTGTGGAACCGGTTGTACCGGAGTCCGCCGGCAGCAAGGCGCTCGGCGTTCGGTGTTGCGCATGGCCCACCGAAGGCCGTCGACGCGCCGAACCCGACGTCGTCGAGGAGGACGATCAGGACGTTCGGTGCACCTTCTGGCGGCAACAGCGGCTCGATCGGCGCGAACGATGCTTCGGGGTCACGCGCGTCGTAGGTCGTGTGTCCCTGTTTCGGACGGTCGGGGATCGGCAGCATGGAGCGGGCATGTCGGTCAGGCGTGTTCGCCATCAGTGGCCTCCGGTGCGCCGGCATCGTGCGCGGAATGAAGACCGGATGGTATCCCCCAGGAAGGCTCTGGGTGTTCCGACGCCGAGACTGGTTCGTCCACCGACCGCCGGTGCCCCACATCGACGGAGTTGAGCACCCTCGCGTCGCCCTGATCGGGTGATTCGGGGCTCGCGGACCAGCGACACGGCGAGGCGTGCTTGCCGTGCTCGTCCACCTGGTGAAGCGGCACGAGGAGAAGGAGCTCGGGGTCGACCTCGACGAGTACCTCCCGCCGAACTCGTCGGCAGCGGTCGTCGTCGACGACAGGTATCTCGACCGTGTCGAAAAGGCGTTGACCAGGGCCGACAAGCGAATCAGCAAGGCGATCGACTCCGGCGACGCCGACAAGCTCGCCAAGGCCCTCGAGAAGTCGTCCGACGAACTCGGCGACGCCATCGACAGCTGAACGCGTAGCCTCCATCGCACGCATGATGGAGGACCCCACATCTGCCGACGAGTCGCAACTGGGGCGTCGCCTGGCGACGCCCCGTGCTGCCGCTGTTGCCGGCATCGTGTTCGCCGCCCTGTTCGGGACAGCGACCGTCTTGTTCCGGCTCTCGGTGCCGGCCGACCCTGGAGATCCGGGCGAGTGGCTCGACACGAACTCGGGCCGGGTCAAGCTCGCGCTCTGGCTGGTGCCGTTCGGCGGCATCGCCTTCCTGTGGTTCATCGGCGTCGTGCGGGATCGGCTCGGCGACCGCGAGGATCGATTCCTGTCGAGCGTGATGTTCGGCAGCGGCCTGCTCTACCTGGCGATGACCTTCGCCGCTGCGGCATTGGTCGGCGCGCTCATCGCCACCTACGAGTCCGCGCCGGAACGAACCATCACGTCGGGAATCTACGCCTTCGATCGAGAAGCGATCTTCCACATCTCCAACAACTTCGGGGTCCGGATGGCCGGCGTGTTCATGTTCTCGACCGGCTCGATCTGGTTGCGTTCGGGCGCCATGCCCCGCTGGATCATCGCAATCACGTATCTGCTGGCCCTCGTGCAGCTGGTCGGTAGCGGCATCAGCCTGTGGTCGACGATGGTGTTCCCGATCTGGGTCCTGGTCGTCAGCATCCATTTCCTCGTGCGAGGTGCCGCTCCCGGCGATGTGCACATGCCGAACGTGGACCGGTGAGCGAAACCGGCCTGCCCACAGGAAGCCGAATCGTACAGATCGGGCGATGACGGCCGGATGGGTCCTGGCTAGCGTCCTCGTATGACCGGCCCCGACCTGGCGAGCGGCCGCAGATCAACCGGCATGTCGAACAATTCAGAGACGGCGTGCCCCATGGCAAGCATCGACGCCGTTGACCCACCGGTTCCGGCCTGACATCCGTCCAAGAACGACACGTCGCCTCGCGTCCGTCCGCATCGATGGTGATCGCGTCTCGCACCGACAGCTTTCGCTCTCGAATCCTGGCGACACGGCTGCCGTCCAGGTCCTCGAGCTCCCACGTGTCTCGAACGAGCGCGACCTTGCCGTTCACCTTGATCACCCGGGCACCGTTGTCGTCCTCGATCCAGTAGTCGTCACCGATTGCGACCAGGCGCTGGCGCATGATGAACCGGCGGAGCTCCTCGTGGCGATTTCTCCTGAGTCCCATCAACGACATCCCCTTTGCTGACCGAGCCCGATCGGTCGTTGTGCGGCCGTTCGATCATGCCTCGCGACGCCGACCTGCGACGACCCCCAGACGGGACGATCCTCCACTGCGATTCATCCGATGTGGGCGATGTGGACGATGAAATCCGAGCGTGGTCGGGGCTAGCATCACGGGGTTCTCGGTTCACCATTCAGGTCGGTCTTTCCCGTTTTCGAGGAGTTCTTGCCATGGTCCACAAACACGTTTCGAATGATGCAGCCCTCGATCCGGCCTATGCGGGTCGTTTCGCGGCTGCGCCGATTCCGAAGAATCGGATGCCCGACGACGAGTCGTTGCCCGGAGCCGTCTATCGGATGATCCACGACGAGTTGCTGCTCGACGGGAGCTCGCGGCTGAACATGGCGACCTTCGTGACGACGTGGATGGAGCCCGAGGCCGAGAAACTGATGGCCGAGACGTTCGACAAGAACATGATCGACAAGGACGAGTACCCGCAGACCGCGGAGATCGAACGACGCTGCGTCAACATCGTGGCCGATCTGTTCCATGCGCCGACCGACGGCGACGCGATCGGTGTGTCGACGATCGGCTCGAGCGAAGCCGTCATGCTCGGTGGACTCGCGATGAAGTGGAAGTGGCGGCAACAGCGCGAGGCCGCCGGACTGCCCACCGACAAGCCGAACATGGTCATGGGCTCCAACGTCCAGGTCGTGTGGGAGAAGTTCTGTCGCTACTGGGACGTCGAGCCCCGCTACGTGCCGCTCAGTCACGACCGGTTCACCGTCGCCCCCGACGACGTGATGGCGAAGGTCGACGAGAACACGATCGGCGTGATCCCGATCCTCGGCACCACCTACACCGGAGAGTTCGAGCCGATCGGCGAGATCCACGATCGCGTCGTGGCCTACAACACCGAGCACGGAACCGACATCCCGATCCACGTCGACGCGGCGTCGGGCGGATTCGTCGCCCCCTTCCTGCACCCCGATCTCGAATGGGACTTCCGACTCCCGCAGGTCAAGTCGATCAACGTGTCAGGACACAAGTACGGACTGACGTACCCCGGTATCGGGTTCGTCGTGTGGCGGTCGGCCCAGGAGCTGCCCGAGGACCTCGTCTTCCACGTGAACTACCTCGGCGGCGACATGCCGACGTTCACCCTCAACTTCTCACGTCCGGGCAACCAGATCGTCGGGCAGTACTACAACTTCGTGCGCCTCGGTCGCGACGGCTACCGCCGCATCATGGAGTCGCTGAGCGACACCGCGATGTACCTGTCGTCCAAGATCGCCGAGATGGGCACCTTCGACGTGGTCAGCGACGGCTCCGCGATCCCCGTTATCTCGTTCAAGGTCAAGGACCCCTCGAACTTCACGGTGTTCCACGTGTCCGACCTGATGCGCAGCGGTGGCTGGCAGGTGCCGGCGTACACGATGCCCGCTGACGCCGAGGAGGTCGCCGTCATTCGGATCGTCGTCCGCGAAGGCTTCGGCATGGACCTCGCCGACATGCTCCTCGCCGAACTTGCGAAAGCGGTTGCGCACCTCGAGGCGTTCCCGCCAGCGCAACCGGCCCCGGCCCCCGGCTTCAGCCACACCTGACGCGATTGCAACGGGCGGGTCGCTGAATGCGCTGGCGACGACAACTCAGCTGGAACCCCCACGATCTCGGCTGGCGCGTCGCCGTCCTGTTCATCATCGGCTCGTTCCTCTTCGCTCTCGGCTCGTTCCCGCCGTACTCCCAACTCGTCGACGGGCGGATCGTCGGTGTGACCTTCGTGATCGGGTCGTTGTTCTTCACCAGCGCCGGGTACACGGCGTTCGTGCAGACGATCAACGACGGTCGCGACGCCGACGCGCCGGCCAAGCGCTGGGCGTGGTCACCGCGCACGAAGTTGTGGTGGGCGGCGTTCATCCAACTGATCGGCACGCTGCTGTTCAACGTCAACACCATCCTGGCGATGGGGCGGGCGTTCACGGTCGAAGAGACCAACCGCCTCGTGTGGGCGCCCGACTTCCTTGGCTGCATCGCGTTCCTCGTCGCCAGCCACCTCTACTGGACCAACACGTGTGGCAGGCTCTGGTGCACCGAGTCCGACGACCCGGACTGGTGGAGTTCACTCCTCAACTACGTCGGATCGATTGCGTTCATGGCCTCCGCACTTGCCGCGTTCACGCTCGAAACCACCGGGGAAGCGATCAACATCACCATCGTCAACACCGGCACCTTCATCGGAGCCGCCTGCTTCCTCGTCGGTGCCAACCTACTGTTGCCACCGGCCCCCGGAAGGCGATGACATGGGCGGGAGTGATCAGCCGGACACGCCGTCGATCGACGTGAGTGTCCGGCAGCGGATTCGATATCGATTCGACAACGTGCTCGCACGGGGCACTGGGGCTGCACTCGTCTGGCTCGGCGCCGTCACGCTCGCCGCCGTGTTGCTGAGCTCGCTGCTCCTGACCATCTTCAACGTCACGTTCACGGGCAGCGAGAACGGCTCGTGGGCGGAGGACACCTGGCAGAGCCTGCTCAGGATCCTGGACACCGGCACGATGGCCGGCGACGTGGGTTGGGGCCGACGCGTCCTCGCTCTGTTCGTCACCCTGTTCGGCTTGTTGGTGGCCGGCACACTGATCGGCATCATCGCCGCCGGTGTCGAGGACCGAATCGACAGCATGCGGCGCGGACGCAGCGTGGTGATCGAGTCCGGACATCTCGTGATCCTGGGCGGGTCACGCCGCATCCCGGAGATCATCCAACAGCTCGTCGTGGCCCACGCCGAGCGCACGTCCAACACGATCGTCGTCCTCGCTGAGGTCGATCCGACAGAACTGCGACGCTCCGTGGTCGCCGCGGTCCCCAACCGACACCGGACACGAATCGTCTACCGGTTCGGCGATCCGAAGGTCCGCTCCGACCTCTCGCTCGCTCGGGTTGGCGAGGCTCGGGGTGCGATCGTGCTGCCCGAACGAGAAGGAAACGACGTCTCCGTGGTGCAGACCGTCCTCGCCCTCACCGCAGAGCTGGGGGACCTTCACGATCTCCCTGTCGTGGTCGAGGTGGCCGAGTCGACGACGGCCGAGCGGTTGGTTCACGCGTGCGGTCCGACGATGCATCCGATCGCCACCGCCCAGGCCGTCGCCAGGATTGCAGCGTTCGCACTGCGCCAGCGTGGACTCGGCGTGGTGACCATCGAACTCACCGCGTTCCGTGGCAGCGATCTCCACGTCACCGAGCGTCCCGAGCTCCTCGGGTTGCGGTTCGACGAGATCATCGGTCGTTTCGCGAATGCTCGACCGCTGGGCTTCGCCCGTTTCGACGGTCGATTCGAATTGAATCCTCCGGCCGACTCGACCCTCGACCGCGGCGACCGACTCATCCTCGTCGCACGCGACCTCACGACGCTCGAGCCGACTGAAGCGCCGCTACCGCTTGCGAAGCGCGGATCCGTCGATCGCCGTTCCGCGCCGGTGACGGCGCCGGTCGAGGAGCACATCCTCGTCGTGGGCTGGAATCCGCTCGGCCAGCACCTGCTCGATGGATGGGCTGTGGGCGCGGCGGCATCGTCCAGCGCGGAAGTGGCGTTCGATCCGCGGCTCGTCCAGCCGGCCGAGATCGTCATCCCCGACATCGATATCGAGGTTCGGCTCACCCCCACCCCGGAGGTGTCAACGCTGGATCCGACTGCCCAGCCGACCACGATCGTCGTCCTCGGCTACGCGTCCATCGACACTGCAGAGGCCGACAACCGCACGATGCTCGACGTCATGCAGCTGCGGCGACGCTGCTCGCAGGCCGGGCAGATGCCGCGATTCGTGGTGCAAACGCTCAACGACGAACACGCCGATCTCGCAGACCTGCCCGGCCCGGACGACTTCTTGATCAACCCTGCACTCGCCAGCCGGCTCATCGCTCAGCTCATCGAGCAACCAGAGCGTCGTGACATCCTGCTGGAGTTGTACGGCGGTGGGAATGCGTCGGTCCGGCTGATTCGATGCGACCGGCTCGACCTGGTCGGCTCGTTCAGCACCGCCGACGTGGTGGCGTCCGCGTATGCGGCTGGCGTCCTCGCCATCGGGTGGCGTCGAACGGTCGACCAGGGCGAGGTGGTCCTCAACCCGAGCCTGAGCGAACGTGTGACGCTTTCGGCCGATGACGAGATCGTGGTCGTCGGCTGACCGTTCGCCGACCGTCGTCGTGCATCAGCGCGGCTGGGTGAACTTGCGGACCGGCGGGAGGACGTACTCACCACCGAGCATCGGGCCGGTCGGCTGATAGCTACGCAGGATCGGCCGGAACTTTCCGGATGGGGCTGAGATCACCCCACTCGTATGCTCACGTCGTGACGGCGATCGGGTCCCTCAACGAGAAGCCGCTCCACGCCGCGCTCAAGGAGTGGTACCGGCGAGAGGGCGACCGGGTGGAGGTTCCCGTCGACGGCTTCGTGGCCGACCTGGTTCGCGACGACCTGCTCATCGAGATCCAGACCAGAGGCTTCTCGGCGATGCGCCGCAAGTTCGACCATCTGCTCGACGCTCATCCGATCCGCCTGGTCCATCCGGTGCCCGCCGCGAAGTGGATCGTGAAACTCGACGGCGACGGCCACGCGGTGTCGCGGCGACGCTCGCCCAAACGCGGCATCGCCGCCGACGTGTGCGCCGAACTCGTCTCGTTTCCCTCGCTGCTCAGCCATCCGCACTTCACCCTCGAGGTCGCCCTCGTCGAGGAAGAGGAGGTCCGCCGGCCCGATGCGAACCGAGGCTGGCGCCGGGGTGGCTATGCCATCGAGGAGCGACGGCTGGTCACGGTGCTGGACACGGTAGGGCTCGACGCTCCCCCGGATCTGCTGAAGCTGCTCCCCCAGGGACTGCCCGATCCGTTCACCACCGCCGATCTGGCCGAAGGGCTGGGCCGGTCGCGCCACCTGGCGCAGGAGGTGGGGTACTGCCTCCGCGTCTCGGGAGCGGTGGCGACCACAGGACGGGACCGGAGCGGCATCCTCTACCGGCTCCCCTAGCGGGATCCACCGGCGCCGGCTCTCGGAGGGTCTACCGCGCCCGCCACTCGATGCGCGGCTTGGTGGCGAACTCCTCCTGCCCGGCGTGCAGCGCCTCGGGGTCGGTGCCGATGCGTGTGTAGAGCGCACACAGCTCGATGGCCTGCGCCCGGGGCACCTCGTTGGCCATCCAGATGGCGCGCAGTGTGCCCTGGATGTTGAGCGGTGGGGCCGACGCGATCGCTTCGGCCGCCCACTCCGTTGCGCTCATCAGTTCGTCGTCGTCGACGACCTGCGAGACCAGCCCCACCTCGTACGCTCGCTGCGCGGTCATGCGTTCGTGCGCGCCCAACAGCGCCATGCGCAGCACCTCCTGCAACGGCATCTTCTGCAGCAGCTGCACCGGCTCGTAGGCCGCCGTCATCTGATAGGTGACGTGCGGATCGAAGAAGGTGGCACCCCGTCCGGCGATGATGAAGTCGACCTCGCCGAGGAGGTAGAAGGCTCCACCGCAGGCCAGGCCCTGGACCATCCCGATCACGGGCTTCCAGAACGCGTTGGCCTTCGGACCGAGCCGCCGACCCGGATCGTCGTACACCCACGGCGTCGAGTAGCCCAAGTGGCCGTCGCTGGCGCTGGCCGCTCCGATCGTCTCGTCGCGATCGATGCCGACGGAGAAGGCACGGTCTCCCGCGCCACGCAGGACGACACACCGGACGTCGTCGTCCTGCTGCATCTCCGACCAGAGCTGGGCGAACTCACGCTCCATCGTCGGGTTGAAGGCGTTGAGCACCTCGGGCCGATTCAGCGTCACCCAGGCGACACCGTCACGCAGTTCGTAGAGAAGGGTTTCGAGTTCCATCACGCCGAGAGACTACGGGACCTCGGCGGGTAGGCCGACCCGGTCGACCAGACCCCACTCGAGCGCCGTCACCGCGTCGATGGTCCGGCCCGAGAGCGCCAGCTCGGCGGTTCGATGCCGACCGATGCGCCGGACGAGGCTGACGGTTCCGCCGGCGCCCGGGATCAAACCCATCGCCACTTCGGGCAGCGCGATCGATGTCGACGCGTCGGCGGTCACGGTACGGGCGAACGCGGCCAGCTCGATCCCCGAACCGACGCACGCCCCGTGCAGGTGCACGGTCACCCGGTCCCGGATCGCGTCGATCATCGACCCGACGCTCCGATCGAGCCTCACCAGATGGGCGATCGACGGCTCGGGTGCCGTCCCGAACTCGTCGAGATCACCGCCGCTGCAGAACGCCGCTCCGGCGCCATCGATGGCGACCCGCTCGATCGACGGATCCAGGATGGCCACCACCAACTGTTCGGCAAGGGCGTCACGCATCGCGGCATCGAACGCGTTGCGTCGGGCCGGTCGGTTGAGCGTCAGGCGGACCACCGTGTCCTCCCGCACCGCGATCACGGGCTGCGATTCCGACGGCACCGGTTCCGGCGGCGTGGTCCTTCTCCAGGCCCGGAACTCCGCGCCGGCCTGCAACACCCCGTAGACCGCCGACTCGGCCAACAATCCCTGTGCCACCGTCAGCCCCGCCGATCGCCGCAGCAGCGTCACCAGTGCGAGGGAGGCGACCGGGTTGCGCTCGACGGTTGTTGCCACCAGCGCGGGAACGGGTCCGTCCGGCCGGCTGATCACATCGCACCAGTCGGTCGCCCCACCGGCCAGACCGGCTGGAGACCGGGTCGTTCCGACCACGACGATGGCTGGCTCCCACCCCTCGGTGCCCGGCACCGGGCCTGCGTCGCCACGGTCCAGATCGACGACCACCACCTCACGCGCGACGGGCCCGGACCACGGCACGCTCGCACCCGGGTCATGCCCCAGACGGCGAAGCTCGTCGAGATGGAGCGGCAGCATCGGCATGTTCGACCCTCGCGGTGGCGACCGGCGAGGCAACATGGTCGCACCATGGTGACCGCGCTGCCCACAACGATGCGTTGCGACCCGGACGAAGGGCGCGCCTGGGCCTCCAGCGGCATGCGGGCGCTCACGGGGCCGGAAGACGGACCCGGGCTCGGGCCGCCGGCGGGATTCGTCGGCAGGCTGGACCAGCTGACGCAGCGGATCGCCGAAGCGAGCGGACGCATCGGTCGTCCGGTCCTTCTCGACGGACTGGTCACGTTGGCCGAGCGCGCCCGCATCTCCGGGCTGCAACGCCACGGCGCGGTGAGTTGTGGCGAAGGCACCCACCTCGTCGCCGCGGCGGACGGCTGGTTCGCCGTCTCGCTCGCCCGGCCCGACGACATCGATCTGCTCCCGGCCTGGCTCGGCGCCGACCTCGATCCCAGTCCGAGCGAAGTCTGGGACGTCGTGCACGATCGGTGCCGAGAACGCCCGACCACGGACCTGGTGGACCGCGGCGTTCTCCTGGGCCTGCCGATCGCCGCCCTGGACAGCCAGGCCGCAGACGATCGACCACCCGCGACGATGACGACCGTCGCCCGGCCGGACCGGACGAGACGGACCGACCGCCCCTTCCGTGTCGCCGACCTCAGCGCGCTCTGGGCGGGGCCGCTCTGCGCCCGGGTCCTGGCCGCCGCCGGAGCGGAGGTGACCAAGGTCGAGTCCACGGCACGACCCGACGGCGCCCGCCGCGGCCCGGTGGCCTTCTTCGGGCTCCTCAACGGCGGCAAGCACCACGTCGCCGTCGATCTGACGTCGCCGGTCGGTCTCGAACACCTGCTGACCGTGCTCCGCGCCTCGGACGTCGTCATCGACTCGTCGCGTCCGCGTTCGCTCCGACAGCTCGGCGTCGATGCGGACGCGCTGCTGGCGGAATCGGACGGACCACGCGTCTGGCTCTCCATCACCGGGCACGGCCGGAACGCCGGTCACGGGCACCGTGTGGCCTTCGGCGACGATGCCGCGGTCGCCGGCGGACTGGTTGCGCGGAGCGAAGGACAGCCGTTCTTCTGCGGCGACGCCATCGCCGACCCGCTGTCGGGTCTCACCGCCGCAGCGGCCGCGCTCGATGCGCTCGCATCGGACGAATGTGTGCTCGTCGACGTGTCGATGGCGGCGACGGCCGCTCACTTCGCCGGTCCCACCCGCCCGGCCGGACCGTATCCGGCAGCACCCGCGACCGCACCGGTCGACCGATGACCGGCGGACTGCTGATCCGACGGGTCGACCTCGACGGACGGATCGGCGACGTCGAGCTTCGGGACGGCCGTATCCACCGCATCGCTGCGACGCTCGAGGCGACCGCCGCGATCACGTCGGTCATCGACGGAGGAGGCGGGGCCCTGATCCCCGGTCTCCACGACCATCACCTCCATCTGGCGGCGCTCGCCGCGTCGACCGAGTCCACCGTGGTGGGCCCGCCCACCGTGGTCGACGCGACAGACCTGTCCCGTGTGCTCGTCGACACCGACCGCGACCTGGGCGAAGGTGAATGGCTACGAGCCGTGGGCTACCACGAGTCGGTCGCGGGCGATATCGATCGTGCGTGGCTCGATCGGATCGTTCCGAACCGGCCGGTCCGCGTCCAGCACCGCAGCGGCGCTCGCTGGACGTTGAACTCCGCCGGCCTCCGTGCCATCGATGCCGACCATGCCGAGCACACCGGGATCGAACTGGACCGACGCGGGATACCCACCGGGCGCCTGAACCGGGTCGACGACTGGCTGCGGGGGCGGCTCCCTCCGACGGAATTCCCGGACCTCGCCGCCATCGGGCGGCGACTCGCCGACGTCGGTATCACCGGCGTGACCGACTGCACCCCGTACCGGACCGAGGACGGGCCCCGAGCGATCGCGGAAGCCCTCCGGTGCAAGCGGATCCATCAACGGGTCGTGCTCACCGGCCATGTGGATCTCGTCGACGGGTCGTGGCCCGGCCAGGTCGAGGTCGGGCCGGTCAAGGTCGTCGTCGACGAGCACGATCTCCCGGATATCGGCGTGCTGGTCTCGACGATCCAGCGCTCCCACGCCGCGGGACGAACGGTGGCCGTCCACCTGGTGACCGCGGCGGCGACCGCCTTCGCCCTCGCCGCCTGGCGCGACGCAGGATCGCGGCCGGGTGATCGGATCGAGCACGGCGCCGTGCTGACGCCCGCCATGAGCCGCGTCGTCGCCGACCTCGGTCTCACGGTCGTGACCCAACCCAGCTTCGTGGCCGAGCGGGGCGACCGGTACCTCGCCGACGTTCCCGTCGAGGAGATCGACGACCTCTACCGTTGCGCGAGCCTCGGCGCACTCGGCATCGCGGTCGCCGGGAGTTCCGACGCCCCCTACGCCGACCCCGACCCGTGGCTCGCCGTCCGGGCCGCGACCGAGCGGCAGACCGCGAACGGCAGACTGCTCGGCGGCGACGAGCGGCTGGACAGCAGAGCGGCGCTGGCCCTCTTCACCGGTGATCCCCGGTGTCCGGGACACGGCTCGATTCAGGTGATGCCGGGTGCTCCCGCGGATCTCTGTCTGCTGCACGTTCCGCTGGAGGACGCACTCGCCCGGCCGAGCGCCGACCACGTGCGGTCGGTCTTTCGGCAGGGCGTGCCCATCGGCGGAACCGACGCGTGAGAGGATGCGCCCGATGAAGCACTGGTTCACGTACCCCCTCGTCGCACATCCGTACGACCCGGCGTTCGTGACGAAGGACGCCGTTCGCCGGATCGCCCGGGCCGCCGAGGAAGCGGGCTTCGACGGGATCGGGTTCACGGACCACCCGGCGCCGTCGCACAAGTGGCTGATGGCGGGAGGCCACGATGCGCTCGATCCGTTCGCCGTGCTGGCCTTCGTCGCCGCGGTCACGGATCGGCTGCGGCTGATCCCCAACATCGTGGTGCTGCCGTACCGGAACCCCTTCCTGGTCGCCAAGGCCATCGCCACCATCGACGCCCTGTCCGACGGTCGGTTCACCCTGGCCACCGCGGTGGGATACCAGCGAGCGGAGTACCAGGCGCTCGGCATCGACTACGACCGCCGCAACGATCTGTTCGACGAGGCCATCGAGGTCCTGCGCGGCATCTGGACCACGGACGACTTCGCCTACGAAGGCGTGACGTTCCGAGCCCGGGGGCAGACCGCCAACCCGAAACCGGGTCACGTGCCGATCTGGATCGGCGGCAACAGCCAACGGTCCCGGCAACGGGTCGCGGACCTGGCCGATGGATGGAACCCGTTCCCCTCCCCGGCCTCGCTGGCGCGCACGACGAAGACGCCCGCGCTGGAGACGGTGGTCGACCTGGCCCGGATGCTCGACGACCTCTGGCAGCGGGTGGAGGTCGCCGGTCGTGATCGTGCCGAGATCGACGTCTCGTTCGTGACCGCCGCGGGAGGCGCTCCGGGTTCCGACCGATTCGAGATCGACGCGCACCTGACCGGCCTGGCCGACCTGGCGTCGCTGGGGGTGACGTGGAACGTCATCGGCGTCCCGGGGGACTCCGTCGAGCACGCCGTCGAGACGCTGCACCGCTATGGCGAGGACGTGATCCGGGCGATCTGACCGGATCGGTCCGGTCTGTCCCGCACCCGGTCTTTCCTCTAACGTCCCCGCCGGGAGCGACGCTCGAACGGGGAAGGGCAGAACGGGGAACCATGACCGATCAGATACCGCTCGTCGACTATCTACGTCTGGGCGACGAGCCCCATCTCGTCGCGCAGGAATGCACCGCCTGCCACGCTCGCTACTTCCAGCGGCGCAACGCCTGTGCTGCGTGCTTCGCCACCGACTTCGTCGAGGTCGACATCCCCACCGAAGGCGAGCTGCGAACGTTCACCATCGTGTCCTTCGCCGCGCCGGGGATCGACGTCCCCTACGTGGCGGGCGTGGTCGACTGCGACGGCACCAGCGTCAGCACCAACATCATCAACGTCGACCCCACCCCCGATGCGGTCCGCACGGGCATGAAGGTCCGCCTGGCCACCTATTCGCTGGGCCCGGACACCGAAGGCACCGACGCCATCGGCTTCGGCTACGAACCCATCGCCTGAGACACGACGAGGACGGAGACAGCACCATGAGCGACGACGTGTGGATCCTGGGAATCACGATGACCAAGTTCGGGAAGCACCCCGACCTGGACACGATCGACCTGGCCTCCGAGGCGACCATGGGCGCCTTGGCCGACGCCGGGGTCACCATGGCCGACATCGGCATCATCGCCGCCGGCAGCCTGATGAACGCCGGCGCAGGAATCGGCCAGCAGATCCAGAAACAGGTCGGCCAGACGGGCATCCCGGTCTACAACGTGGCCAACGCGTGCGCCACGGGTGCCACGGCGCTGCGCACGGCGATCATGGCGATCAAGGCCGGTGAGTGCGACATGGGCCTGGCCATCGGAGTCGAGAAGCTGGCCGGCGCCGGCCTGCTCGCCGGCGGTTCGCGCAAGGAGGACGACGGCACGTGGAAACCCCACGGCCGCCAGGGTGCGGTCACCCCGATCGACGGGCGGATCAACACCGCCACCATGCCGGGCGTCTTCGCCCAGATCGGCATGGAGTACGGCCACCGCTACGGCGGCACCAGCTTCGAGCTCTTCGCCCGCATCTCGGAGAAGAACCACTCGCACTCGACGCTGAACCCGCTGGCGGCCTACACGAAGGCGATGTCGCTGGAACAGATCATGAACGACGTCATGATCTCGTACCCCAACACCCGACCGATGTGCTCGGCCAACTGCGACGGAGCCGCCGCCGCGGTCGTCGTCGGCGATACGAAGCTCAAGACGCTCTCCAAGGAGCAGCAGCGCCGAGCGGTGAAGGTCTCGGCCTCGATCCTCACCTCGGACCCCTGGCAGGAGGCGTGCCAGATCCTGCCGGATGTGCACACCCTCACCCGCGACGCGGCCCGTCAGGCGTACGAGCAGGCCGGTGTCGGGCCCGAGGACCTCGACCTCGTCGAGCTTCACGACTGCTTCGCCACCGCCGAGCTCGTCCACTACGACAACCTCATGCTGTGCGAGGAGGGGGGCGCAGCCGACTTCTTCGAATCGGGCGCCACCTGGCGGGACGGATCGAAACCGGTCAACGTGTCGGGCGGCCTCCAGTCCAAGGGGCACCCCATCGCGGCCACCGGCATCGCGAACGTCTGGGAGGTCTGTCATCACCTGCGAGGTGAAGCGGGTCCCCGTCAGATCGAGGGGGCCAAGGTGGGTCTGGCACACGTCATCGGGCTGGGTTCGGCCTGCGGCGTGCACATTCTGGAGCGGGCTGCGGCCTGATCGGAAGCGGGCGACAGCCCGGAGGGGTCAGAGCTGGTCGGTGAACTGGGCCGCCTGGAACGCCGCGTCGACATGGAAGGCCTCACCAGCGACGTAGGAGGATCGCGGGCTGTTGAGGAAGAGCAGGGGCCAGGCCTGCTCCTCGGGCGTGGAGCGGCGCCCGGACGGACCGACGAACGCGTCGATCATCTCCTTGCCGGCGAACGCCTCGAACGCCGGCATCATGGCGGTGTCCGTCGGACCGGGATTCGTGTTGTTCAACCGGATGCCCTGCTCGGACAGCATCGACGGCGCCCGCCATGCGACCCAGGCGTTGGTGGCCTTCTTCGAGTAGAGGTACCCCATGTTCGCGGCGAGCGGTTCGGGATTCGCGTCGACCCACGCCGAGCGCGGCATCGAATCCCACGCTGGTCACCAGCGGCAGCAGGGACTCGTACTCGTTCTGCCATCCGAGACCCGCATTCGAGGCCACGCACGCCACCGCCGAGCCGGGGAGCATGGCCGGCACCAGCGACTCGATCAGGTGCCGCGCCCCGACGAAGTTGACCGTGAGCACGTCGATGTCGGAGAACGGGGGACCGGGCAGTCCGGCAACACTGAACAACGCGTCGACGGGACCGTCGACCCCGGCCGCCGCGGCGTCGATCGAGGCTTGATCGAGCAGGTCGACCGCCATCGATGTCACACCGTCCAGCTCGACCGGCGCGAGGTCCAGTGCGGTGACGCGGGCGCCGAGCTGGACGAGGAGCGCCGCAGTGGCCGCCCCCATGCCGGATGCCGCACCTGTGACGAGCGCGTGCTTGCCGTCGTATCCGAGCACATCGTCCACCTGGGATCTCCCGTCGACCGAGCCGTTGCGAAGACGGCGAACCTACCACCTGTCTAACATCGTCGTCAGCTACAGCGACCGAGCGGGGGACGTCCGCGATGGCATGGGATTTTTCGACCGAGCCGGACTTCCAGGACCAGCTCGACTGGATCGACGCGTTCGTCCGCGATGAGGTCGAGCCGTTGGACACCCTGTTCCCCGGACTCGAGTTCACCCCGCTCGACGACACCCTACGGCCGATCGTCGAGCCGCTGAAGCAGCAGGTACGCGACGCCGGCCTCTGGGCCTGCCATCTGGGCCCCGAGCTGGGCGGCCAGGGATACGGCCAACTGAAGCTCTCGCTGATGAACGAGATCCTCGGCCGGTCCAGTTGGGCGCCGCTCGTGTTCGGGACCCAGGCCCCCGACACCGGCAACGCCGAGATCATCGCCCACTACGGGACCGACGAACAGAAGGAGCGCTACCTCCAGCCACTGTTGAACGGCGACGTGTTCTCCTGCTACTCGATGACCGAACCGCAGGGTGGCTCCGATCCGAAGACGTTCACCACCATGGCCGTCCGCGACGGCGACGAGTGGGTGCTCGACGGCTGGAAGTTCTTCTCGTCCAACGCGCGGACCGCCTCGTTCCTCATCGTCATGGCGGTCACCGACCCCGACGTGAGCGCCTACCGGGGCATGTCGATGTTCCTGGTGCCGACCGACACGCCAGGCGTCCGGATCGTGCGCAACGTCGGGCTGGGCACCGAACCCGATGGCGACGGAAGCCACGCGCTCATCCACTACGACCAGGTCCGGCTTCCGTCCGATGCGCTGCTCGGCGGCGAGGGTCAGGCGTTCGCCATCGCCCAGACCCGTCTCGGTGGCGGTCGTATCCACCACGCCATGCGCACGATCGGGATGTGCAACCGGGCGTTCGACATGATGTGCGAGCGGGCCCTCAGCCGCGAGACCCAGGGCAGCCTGCTGGCCGACAAGCAGTTCGTCCAGGGCCACATCGCCGACTCGTACGCCCAGATCACGCAGTTCCGGCTGCTGGTGCTCCACACCGCATGGGCCATCGACCTTCACCATGACTACCGCAAGGTCCGCAAGGACATCGCCGCAGTGAAGGTACTGATGCCCGGAGTCATCACCGACGTGGTGCAGCGCAGCATCCAGGTGCACGGCGCGCTCGGCGTGTCGAACGAGCTGCCACTGGCCAGGATGTGGCTCACCGGCCCGATCCTGGCCCTGGCCGACGGACCGACCGAGGTACACAAGGTGACGGTGGCCCGGCAGGTGTTGCGCGATCACCGGCCCAGCGACGACCTGTGGCCCACCGAGCACCGTCCCAAGAAGGTCGCCGCGGCTCGGGCCAAGTTCGCCGACCATCTCGAGCACGTGGTGGGGAACCTGTGACCGGGGAGGCCGAAGCCACCGACGTCGCCCCGACCATCGACCTCACCGCACTGGCCGGCTGGCTCGACACCACCGACGTACCCGGCGCCGGCGCGCCGCTCACCGCCGCATACACCTCGGGGGGAAGCCAGAACGAGATCTACGAGATCCGGCGGGGTGATCTCCACGCGGCGCTGCGCATCCCTCCCCCTTCCGCGCCGGCCTCGCGCGACGACGGCATCCTGCGCGAGTGGAGGATCATCGAGGCCCTCGACGGCACCGAGGTGCCCTGCACGCCGGCCATCGCCGTGTGTGCCGACCCGTCGGTCCTCGGCCGCGCCTTCTACCTCATGGGATTCGTCGACGGATGGTCACCCATCAGCGAGCCGGGGTGGCCCGAACCGTTCGCGTCCGACCCCGATCAGCGGCGGGTCTTGGCCCTGGAGCTGGTCGACGGCATCGCTCGACTGTCGAACGTGGACTGGCGGGCCCGAGGTCTCGACGGCTTCGGGCGCCCCGACGGGTTCCACGACCGCCAGGTCGACCGGTGGACCCGGTTCCTCGACCGCATCAGGGGACGCGAGCTGCCCGGCTTCGACGAGGCCGCCGCGTGGCTGCGTTCCCACCGCCCCATCGACTACGTGCCCGGCATCATGCACGGCGACTACCAGTTCGCCAACGTCATGTTCCACCACGGTGGGCCGGCCCGGCTGGCGGCGATCGTCGACTGGGAGATGGGTACCGTCGGGGATCCGAAGCTCGACCTCGGCTGGGTGCTCCAGGGCTGGCCGGACGACCCGCGACGGGACGGTGACGCCCCGGCCAGCGGCAGCTACGTCGACCTGCGCGGCATGCCCGGACGGGAGGAACTGCTGGACCACTACCGCTCCCGATCCGGGCGCCAGGTCGACGACATCGACTACTACGTGGTGCTGGCTCGCTGGAAGCTGGCCATCGTGCTCGAACAGGGCTTCCAGCGAGCGGGCCACGACCCCAAGCTGGCCGCATTCGGCGACGTGGTCCTCGACCTGATGCGCCGGGCCGCCGACCTGGCCGAGTCCACCGACTACCGCTGACCCGATCCCCGCCCCCTACGAAGCGGGCCCCGGCACCCGCTAGTCTGACACCAGCGTCATGTACGGGAGCCCGGCAGGCGCCGCTCGACCGAGCCATCCGAGGACCCCGGGGGGACCAGTGTCCGACTACGAGTTCATCAGCTATCACACGATCGACGACGGGCGGATCGCTCGGATCATGCTCGACCGCCCCGAGGCCAGGAACGCCCAGAACCGCGGCATGCTCGTCGAGCTGGACCACGCCTTCCTCCGCGCCGAGGCCGACGACGACGTCCGGGTCGTCGTTCTCGGGGGCGAGGGCAAGCTGTTCTCCTCCGGGCACGACATGGGATCGGCCCAGGCGCGGGACGAGTACGCCAACCACCCGACCTCGAAGATCAACGGCGCCACGCGCCGCGGCGCCGAGGCTCGCATGCTCCAGGAGTGGCACTACTACTTCGAGAACACCCGCCGATGGCGCAACCTGCGCAAGATCACCATCGCCCAGGTCCACGGGAAGGTCTACGGCGCCGGACTGATGCTGATGTGGTGCTGCGACCTCATCGTCGGTGCCGACGACGTCACCTTCGCCGACGTGGTCGGCACGCGATTGGGAATGTGCGGCCTGGAGTACTTCGCCCATCCGTGGGAGTTCGGCCCCCGCAAGACCAAGGAGCTGCTGCTGACCGGCGACAGCATCGACATCGACGAGGCTCATCGGCTGGGCATGGTCTCGAAGGTGTTCCCCGCCGCCGAGCTCACCGAGCGGACCACCGAGCTCGCCCAGCGCATCGCCGACCTTCCGACGATGACGGCGCTCATGATCAAGGAGTCGGTGAACCAGACCGTCGACAACCAGGGCTTCACCAACGCCCTCAACGCGTGCTTCTCGCTGCACCAGCTGAACCACGCCCACTGGGCCGAGGTCCACGAGGACAAGTTCCCCGCAGCCACGACCGAGGACGGCATCGCCGACTGGCGCGATGCGCCGCCCGTCGTCCCCGCCGAAAAGCACTCGGTTCGCGCCTCATGAGCTACACGGAAGGCGACCCGATGAGCGGGGCGGGGCTCGATCCCCATGCGTTGGCCCATCCCCAGGAGTTGTACGCCGGGCTGCGCCAGGCAGGGTCGGTGATGATGATCGACGGCCACGCGCTCATCGCCAGCGACGAGGCGGTCCGTCACGTCCTGCAACACCCCGACGTCTTCTCGTCCGGTATCGACGCGGTGCACATCGGCCAGGTCCGACCGCTCATCCCGCTGCAGATCGATCCACCCGAGCACAAGAACTTCCGGCGCATCCTCGACCCCCTGTTCGCTCCGAAGCAGGCGGCTCTCCTCGAGGCGAGCACCCGCAAACTGGTGCGCGAGTACACCGCCGCGGTGGCCGACCGGGGTGGGTGCAACTTCCACGAAGCCGTCGCCGAACCCCTCCCCACCACCGTGTTCCTTCGCCTGCTCGGTCTGCCCGAGTCGCGCCTCCAGGAGTTCCTGGTGCTCAAGGACGGCATCATCCGCCCCGACACCACCGATCCCGACGAGCGGATCCGCATGGTCGACGCGACCGGCGCCAAGATCTACGCCATCCTGCAGGAGGTGCTCGAGGAGCGGGTCCAGGAGCCGCGCGACGACTTCATGTCGCTCTTCCTCGAGGCCGACGTCGACGGCCACACCCTGACCCACGATCAGATCCTCGACATCGGCTACCTGTTCTTCCTGGCCGGGCTCGACACGGTGACCGCATCGCTCGACTGCATGCTGGCCTTCCTCGCGCAGCACCCGGACCACCGCCGAGCGCTGGTCGACGACCCGGCGATCATCCCGCACGCCATCGAGGAGATGTTGCGATGGGAGACGCCGGTGCAGGGAGTGATCCGGATCACCACCGAGGACACCGAACTGGACGGATGCCCGATCGAGAAGGGGACCCCCGTGCGCGTGGTGCTCGGATCGGGCAACACCGACGAGGCGGCCTGGCCCGAGCCCGACACCGTCGACTTCGGCCGCACGGGCAACAAACATCTGGCGTTCGGCGGGGGTGCGCACCGCTGCCTGGGCTCACATCTGGCCCGAATGGAGCTGCGCGTCGCGCTCGAGGAGTGGCACGCAGCGGTGCCGGAGTATTCGCTGGCCGACGGAACCGAGCTGCTCTATTCGGTCGGCCTGCGCTCGGTCGAGAACCTCGAGCTGACCTGGGCCGTCGCGTGAGCCGGATCCACGGCACCTGACCCGTCACCGAGCACGAGGAGGAGAGACCGTGGGCGAGGTCCGCATGCTCATCGCAGGCGACATGGTCGCGGCAGAGAACGGCGCCGTCTTCGACAACGTCAACCCGGCCACCGAGGAGGTCCTCGGCCAGGTCGCCGACGGGACCGACCGGGACATGACGGCCGCGATCTCCGCGGCCCGCTCGGCGTTCGACACCACCGACTGGTCGGTCGACCACGCCTTCCGCAAGCACTGCCTCCTGCAGCTGCAGGCCGCCATCGAGGCCGAGCAGGAGGAGCTGCGCGCCGAGTTGGTCGCCGAGGTCGGTTGCCCGATCCTCAGCACACTCGGGCCCCAGCTCGACGCACCGCTGCGCGAGGCGTTGACCTGGCCGGCCGAGATGATCGACCACTTCGCCTGGCGGCGCTCGCTGGGCCCGAAGGATCCGTTCGGCATGGGCACGGCAACCGAGCGCGAGGTGTGGAAGGAGGCCATCGGCGTCGTCGGTGTGATCGTGCCCTGGAACTTCCCCATCGAGATCATCCTCAACAAGCTCGGACCGGTCCTGGCGATGGGAAACACCTGCGTCCTCAAGCCGGCGCCCGACACCCCGTGGAATGCCACCCGCCTCGGGCGACTCATCGCTGAGCACACGGACATCCCCGCGGGTGTCGTCAACGTCGTCGTCTCGCAGGACCACCTGGTGGGCGAGATCCTGACCGCGTCGCCCGAGGTGGACATGATCGCCTTCACCGGCTCGACGGCAACCGGCCGGCGGATCATGCAGACCGCGGCCGCCACCCTCACCCCGGTGTTCCTCGAGCTCGGCGGCAAGTCGGTCAATCTCGTCCTGGAGGATGCCGACATGGAGGCCACGCTTCCCGCCGCGGCGGGCATGTGCTTCCACGCCGGCCAGGGCTGCGCGATCCCGACCCGCCTGCTGGTGCCCCACGCGCACTACGGGGAGGCCGTCGAGATCGTGAAAGCGGCGTTCCAGGACGTGCCCTACGGGGACCCCACCGACTACGAGAATCTCATGGGTCCTCTCGTCTCGCGCGCCCAACAGGAACGGGTGCTCGGCTACATCGAGCAGGGCCGGCAGCAGGGCGCTCGGCTGGTCACCGGCGGCGGTGTTCCTCCCCGATTCGGAACCGGGTACTACGTCGAGCCGACCCTCTTCGCCGACGTCGACAATTCGATGACCATCGCCCAGGAGGAGATCTTCGGGCCCGTCCTGTGCATGATCGGCTACGAGAACGACGACGATGCCATCCGCATCGCCAACGACAGCCCGTACGGACTGTCGGGCATGATCACCTCCGGTGATCTCGATCGGGCCAAGGCGGTGGCCGGGCGGGTTCGCACCGGCACCCTCGGGCTGAACGGGGGGATCTGGTACGGAGCGGACGCCCCCTTCGGCGGATACAAGCAGTCGGGCATCGGCCGCCAGTGCGGCATCGAGGGCCTCGAGATCTTCACCGAGACCAAGACGGTCGGCTGGCCGCAGTGACCGAACCGACGATCCCAACGCTCCGAACCACGAAAGGACCATGACATGGCAGGACCACTCGACGGCATCAAGGTGATCGAGGTGTCGAGCTGGATGTTCGTGCCCTCGGCCGGGGCCGTCCTGGTCGACTGGGGCGCCGATGTGATCAAGATCGAACCTCCGGCCACCGGTGATCCACAGCGAGGCCTGGTCACCTCGGGGCTGATCCCGGGCGGCCCCGAAGGCGTGAACTTCATGATGGAACAGCCCAACCACGGCAAACGCTCCGTGGCCATCGACATCACCCATCCCGACGGTCGGGAGGCCCTGCTCACCTTGGTCGAGACCGCCGACGTCTTCCTCACCAACTACATGCCCGCGGTCCGTCGCAAGCTGCGCATCGACACCGACGACATCCGCGACAGGAATCCCGACATCATCATCGCCAGAGGAACGGGACAGGGCACCAAGGGACCCGACGCCGAGAAGGGCGGCTTCGACGGCGCTTCGTTCTGGGCCCGCGGTGGCGTCGCCGCGGTCATGCCCGAGCGGGAGGGGTGGCCACCAGGACAGCCGGCGCCGGCGTTCGGCGACGTCATGGGTGGCCTCTCCGTCGCGGGTGCCATCGGTGCCGCGCTGTTCAAGCGGGAGCGAACGGGCGAGACCAGCACGGTGGACGTCTCACTCCTGGCCACCGCCATGTGGCAGATCTCGCCGCTCGTCGTCGCCTCGAAGCTGTTCGGATTCTCGAAGATCCCCCAGGGCGACCGGACGCAGGCACCGAACCCCGTCGTCGGCACGTACCGCACCAGTGATGATCGCTTCATCAGCCTGATCCTCCTGCAGAGCGACAAGTTCTGGACCGACCTCGTCACCCGGCTCGGAGTGCCCGAGATGGCGGACGATCCGCGCTACGCGAACGCGGCGGCTCGGACCGAGAACAAGGTCGAGTGCATCGCCGCGCTGGACGAAGCGTTCGGCGCCCATCCCCTGTCGCACTGGAAGACGGTCCTGGACGACTTCGCCGGTGTGTGGACACCGTTCCAGACCCTGGACGAGCTCTACGAGGACCCCCAGGTGGTGGCCAACGGCTACCTCCCGTCGATCACCGCGAGCAACGGCCAGGAGGTACAGCTGGTGGCGAGCCCGGCCCAGTTCGACGAGGCGACGGTGGAGATGACCCGTTGTCCCGAGCACGGCGAACACACCGAGCTGGCGCTCATCGACGCCGGCTACGACTGGGACCGTCTCGCCGAGCTCAAGGAATCGGGTGCCATCCTCTGAGGCACGGTTCCGGACCGTCAGCCGGTGGGCCGGGGCTCGCGCGGGAGCTGCAGGACGCGCTCGCCGATGATGTTCTTGTTGACCTCGGTGGTGCCGCCGGCGATCGAGAGCGAGACCGAGGACAGCAGCGTGTCGCCCCACGGGCCGGCGAGCGCGTCCGGCCCGAGCACGGCGACCGCGGTCTCGGCCAGTCGTTGGCCAGTCAGGGACCAGGCCAGCTTCACCACGCTTCCCTCCGCTCCCGGTGCTCGGCCACTGATCGCACTGCCGAGCATCCGCCTGGCCAGGAACTCCAGATTGCGGACGTCCTGGAAGCACACCATCAGCCGGTCGCGACTGACCGGGTCGTCGATCGGTCTCGACCCGTCCGGTCGCAGTTCCTCGGCCGCATCCACCAGGCGGTCGAAGGTCCGGCGGGTCTGGAGGTAGAGGCCGGCCACCCCGGCGCGCTCGTTGCTCAACGTGTTGGTGGCCACCGACCATCCAGCATGGACCGTCCCGAGGACCGCCGTGGCCGGCACTCGGGCATGACGAAGTGATCGCCGTCGAGGACGGCGCGGCACCGCAACGAGGCGAGGTCCGATCCCGCCTCGGGCTCGGACATCCCCTGACTCCAGATCTCGTCGCCGCGCAGCATGGGGCGGAGGAACCGTTCCTTCTGGAGGTCGGTATCGAACGCCATGATCGCGGGAGCGATGTTGGCCACACCGATGGCGTTGACGGGCCCCGGCGCTCCCACACGCGCCATCTCCTCGTGGCCGGCCAGCTGCTGGTGGATCCCGGCATCGCGACCGCCGTACCGGGCCGGCCACGCGACCGCGCCGTGCCCGGCATCGAAGAGCCTCGCGTTCCAACCCCGGTGGGCCTCGAACCCGTCAGCTCTCTGCTGATCACCGAGTGCCGCCGCGACGTCCGACGTGAAGCTCCGCCCGAGCCAGGACCGCAGCTCGAGGCGGTAGTCCTCTGCGAGCTCGACGTCGCGGTCGGTGCTCATCTGGTTCCTCTCGTTCCGAACCGGCACCCGTCGGCGCGGCAGTCCTCCCCTGAACGCCAGGTTACTGACAACCGCGTCATGTACTGTCCGGTCCACTGCTGAACGATCCGGGGGGACCGATGGGCAAGCACAGGTGGTTACTGACGCTGGCGCTGGCCGGGCTGCTCGCAGCGTCGTGCGGCAACTCGGGCGACTCGACCGCCTCGGACGACAGCGGCACCGCCGACACCGCAACCACCGATGACAGCGCGGACACCGCCGACAGCGCCGACACCGAATCGGTGGCGACGGCGGACACGAGCGACGACGGGTCGACCGATCAGCGCGACACGTTCGTCGCCATCTCCGGGGTCCCCGGGGTGAGCGACGACGAGCTCACCTTCGCGGTCATCGGCACCAAGGCCAACAATCCCCTGGGGACCTGCATCCTCGACTGTTATGTGGACGGCATCCAGGCGTACTTCGACTTCCGGAACTCCGAAGGCGGTATCTACGGCCGCGACCTGGTGCTGGGTGACGTCCTGGATGACGAGCTGGGGCAGAACCAGGTGCGCGCCATCGACGTGATCTCGAGCGAGGAGGCATTCGGTGTCTTCGACGCTTCGCTCCTCGCGAGCGGATTCGCCGATCTGGACGCGGCGGGCGTCCCGACGTTCATCTGGAACATCCACGCCACCGAGAAGGCCGGTCGCACGGGCATCTTCGGAAGCCTTACGGCACTCTGTGGCGACTGCACGCAACGGGCCGTGCCATTCCTCATCGGGCAGAGCGGGGCGACCAGGGTGGCCGCGGTCGGCTACGGGTCCAGCGAGCCCTCCAAGGCCTGCACCTCGTCCCTGAAGGACTCGATCGAGCTCTACGCCGACGACATCGGCGGGGTCGAGGTCGTCTACTTCAACGACGAGCTGGGCTTCGGCCTGCCCAACGGGATCGCGCCGGAAGTCACCGCGATGAAGGACGCCGGGGTCGAGTTCGTGACCAGCTGTCTCGACCTCAACGGGATGAAGACGCTCGGCGAGGAGCTCCAACGGCAGGGGATGGACGACGTGGTCATGATCCACCCGAACACCTACAACCAGGACTTCGTGACCGCGGCGGGCGACATCTTCGAGGGCGACTACATCACGGCGCAGTTCCTCCCCTTCGAAGCCGACACCGGCAACGAGCTCCAGGCGACGTTCATGGAATTCATGACCGCCGAGGGCAAGGAGCCGACCGAGCTGGCGATGGTCGGGTTCATCAACGCGGACGAGGCGTACAGCGCGCTCCTCGCCGCCGGTCCGGACTTCGACCGTCAGTCGGTGATCGACGCGTTCAACACCGTCTCCGACTACGACGCCGGGGGCCTCATCGCTCCGATCGACTGGACCGGACCGGGACACCAACCCCTGGTCAAAGGTGAGCCGGGAGCACCCGGAGCCCAGCAGTGTGCGGCACCGGTCCAGGTGGTGAACGGTCGGTTCGAGACGGTGGCCGATCCGGCCACCCCGTTCCTGTGTTGGGACAACTCGACCCTGGAGTGGACCGAGGTGGAGTACGTGGCCTTCGAGGAAGACTGAGCGGCCCGGGCCGGGTAGGACGACACCGTGGTCATCGAGGACATCTTCCGGGCCATCCTCCAAGGACTGCCGCCCGGCACCGTCTACGCCCTGATCGCGCTCGGGTTCGTCCTCACCTACAAGACCTCGGGTGTCTTCAACCTGGCGTTCGGCGCCCAGGCCTACATCTCGGCGGCGATGTACTTCAAGGCCCGCACCGAGTGGGGATGGTCGGTCGTCCCCGCGTTCGTCCTGTCGGTCGTCATCGTCGCGCCAGTCATCGGCCTGCTGCTCGAGCGGCTGATCTTCCGGCACCTGCGGACCTCCAGTGCCGTGTCGAAACTGGTCGTGGCCATCGGCCTCACCGTTGCGCTCCCCGCGATGTTCGACCTGCTGGCCGACTTCAACGCCGTGGCCGGCGTCACGCCGCAGGGCATCCTGCCCGACGGCGCCGCCGTCTTCTACGACCCGTTCGGCGTCTATCCGTTCAGTCGCGACGAGCTGACCCAGATGGTGGTGGCCGTGGTGGCGATGGTCGGGTTGGGGCTGCTGTTCCGGTTCTCGTCACTCGGACTGGCGATGCGGGCGGTGGTCGAGAGCCCGCGCATGGCCGAACTCAACCGGATCGACTCGAATCGGGTGTCGGCCTTCGCCTGGGCCCTGTCCAGCATGTTCGCGGGCCTGGCCGGGGTGCTGATCGCTCCCGGCCTCAACACGCTGGTCGCGCCCGACTTCTTCGCGCTCGTCGTGGTGGCGGTGGCCGCCGCTGCGATCGGTGGCCTGGTCAGTCTGCCCAGGGCGCTGATCGGAGGCCTGGGCCTGGGCATCTTCATCTCCCTGTTCAACACCTTCCTGCCCCGCTGGGCCGACGCGCTGCCGTGGCTGGAACCGTTTCGCGACAACCTCACGCCGGCGATCCCGTTCCTCGTCCTCTTCGGTGTCTTCACGTTGTGGCCGGGGATCGGGCGGTCGACCGAAGCCGTCGACCCCATGGCCAACATCGACCCACCCCCGCCGGGCCTGATCGGCGCATCCCGGAGCCCGGCGCTGACCATCGCGACTCGGATCTTCGGGATCGTCTTCCTTTCGGTGGTCGGCGCGCTCGTCTTCTTGCAGGCCGACCAGCTGTGGATGTTCCTCGTGACCCAGGCGGTCATCATGTCGACGATCTTCCTCTCGATCACCGTGATCACCGGCTTTGCCGGACAGATCTCCCTGGCCCAGGGCACGTTCGCGGCGATCGGCGGATTCGCCGTGTTCCAGCTGGCCGACCGCTACGAGGTCTCCGTGATCGCCGGCATGCTGATCGGCGCGTGCATCGCAGCCGCTGTTGGCGCTCTGATCTCCCTGCCCGTGCTGCGACTGGGTGGCGTATGGCTGGCCATCGCCACGCTGGCCTTCGCGTTCTTCTTCGACGCCGTTCTGGTGAAGTTCTCCTGGGTCGGCGGGGGCGAGACGGCGTTGCTGTCGGGCACGCGGGTGCCCCGGCCGGTGCTGGGGCCGTGGGACTTCTCCGACGACAAGGCGTTCCTCGCCCTGGCGATCTTCGTGTTCGTCATGGTGTCCGCCGTGGTCGTGCAGCTCCGCGAGGGCACCATCGGGCGCACCCTTCGCGCCCTCCAGGGCAGCGAGGTGGCCGCGCAGTCGATCGGCATCGCACCGGCCCGCGCCCGCATCATCGCCTTCGCCGTGTCAGCCTTCATCGCCGGCCTCGGGGGAGCGATGCTGTCGATCCACCAGGAGAACGTCAACTACGCCAACAACTTCAGCCCGGTGGCCGCTCTGTTCTGGCTCGTGCTGGTCGTGAGTCTCAGCGTGCGCACCATCGAGGGAGCAGCTCAGGCCGGCGCCGCGTTCTCGTTGTTCGACAACCTCATCCTGCGGGGCACACTGATCGGCTGGATCCTGCGCGATGCGGACCGCATCCCCGGCATCTTCCCGATCTCGCCCAAGTGGCGGCTCGTGCTGTTCGGTCTGACCGCGATCCAGTTCGCTCGCCATCCCGAGGGCGTGCTCGAGTACTCGAAACGGCGAGCCACGGCGCGGGTCGACGCCCGGCTCGAGCAGCGGTCGGCACGGCCGTCGGACGACGAACGCAGCGTCTCGCCGGGGGCCGACGCGGCCCGTCCGCAGGACGGGGACCCGTGAGCCGGCTCCTCGAGGTCACGAGCGCCACCAAGACCTTCGACGGCATCAGTGCGCTGCGCGATGTCAGCCTGTCGGTGGCCGAGGGCGAGCGAGTCGGGCTCATCGGGCCCAACGGCGCCGGAAAGACGACGTTGTTCAACTGCCTCCTGGGTGTCATCCCGCTGACCTCGGGCGGGATCATCTTCGAGGGCCGTGACATCACCACCCTGCCCGTTCATCGCCGCGCTCGGGCCGGGATCGGGCGGACCTTCCAGCGGATCGAGCTGTTCTCCGACACCACCGTGCGGGAGCACCTGCTGATCGCAGAACGAATCCGGAACGGGACCGGCTCGTTCTGGAGGGACCTGGCGGGGCAGGGCCGGCCCACCCGGAACGAGATCGATCGAGCCGACGAGGTCCTGGGGCTCCTCGGTCTCGGCGACCTGGGCGACGCTCCCATCGAGAGTCTCAGCCTGGGCAGTGGCCGCATGGTCGAGGTGGGGCGAGCGCTGATGACCGAACCCAAGCTGCTCCTTCTCGACGAGCCGTCCTCGGGGCTCGATCGAGCCGAGACAGGGGCGCTGGTGGCCACGCTGCGGTCGGTTCAGAAGGAGCGAGGATTCGCGATCCTGCTCGTCGAGCACGACGTCGAACTGGTCACCGACTTCACCGAACGGAGCTACGTCCTCGACTTCGGGCAGAACATCGCGTCGGGCCCGACCCGGCAGGTACTGGACGACCCGGTGGTCCGCCAGGCGTACCTCGGTGACATGGAAGACGAACACGGCGGAGTGGACTCGTGACGACCCCGATGCTGGAGCTCCGCGCCGTCCACGCCTCGTACGGTCCGTTCCGGGCGCTGTTCGGCGTGTCGCTCGTCGTCGATCCCGGCGAGGCGGTGGCCCTGCTGGGACCGAACGGGGTCGGGAAGACGACCGTGGCCCGGGTCGCCTCCGGACTCGTCGAACCGACGGCGGGTTCGGTGCTCCTCGACGGCGAGGACCTCACCCGACAGCCGACCCACCGCTTCTCACGCGCCGGCGTGGCCCACGCGCCGGAAGGTCGCTCGGTGTTCGCCACCTTCACGGTCGAGGAGAACCTCACCCTTTCCTTCCGGGAGAGTCTGGGACGTGGACAGGTCACCTCCGGGCTGGAGCGGGCCTTCGACCTGTTCCCGCTGCTGGGCAAGCGTCGATCACAGCTCGCCGGCACCCTGTCCGGCGGCGAGCAGCGCATCCTGTCGCTGGCGAGGGTCCTGGTCGAGTCGCCCAAGGTCCTGATCGCCGACGAACTCTCGTTGGGCCTGGCGCCGCTGATCGTCGACGAGGTGTACGCCACGCTCGGGACCATCCGGTCGGCGGGCACCACCCTGCTCATCGTCGAGCAGCACGTCGGCCCTGCGCTGGCGCTCTGCGATCGCGCCGTGCTGCTCGATCGCGGCTCGGTGACGTGGGAGGGATCCACCGAGGATGCTGCCGACGTGGTGGTCGAGCGGCTGTTCGACACCCGGTGAGCAGGATGACTCGGCGCCGTCGCGGTCCATTGCCGCCGTGTGGACCATCGGGTACAACGGTCACGTCAGCGACCGACGCTGGACGCTGACGTCACAGAACCCGGGAGGCGCATCATCGAGTTCGATCCGTTCAGCGCCGAGTACTTCGAAAACCCCTCAGCGGTGTACCGCTGGCTCCTCGAGGAAGCCCCCGTGTATCACAACGAGCGGCTGGGGTTTTGGGCGGTGTCCCGCTACGACGACTGCCTCGAGGTGCACCGGGACGTCGCCACCTACACCAGCACGCGCGGCCTCACCATCGATCAGCTGACCAGCCCGGACTTCCAGGCCGTCACGGGCGCCGCCAACCTGATGATCATGATGGATCCGCCGATGCACGACCGCATGCGCAAGCTGGTCAGCCGCGCCTTCACACCCCGCCGGATCGCCGAGTGGGAACCCGTCGTACGCGATGTCATCACCACCCTCCTCGATCCGCTGCCCGCGACCGGGTCCTTCGATGCCGTGCGCGACTTCGCCGGCCCGTTCCCCGTCGAGGTGATCTGCGCGATCGTCGGGGTCCCCGAGGGTGACCGCCAGCAGATCCGGCACTGGACCGACACGATGCTCGAACGCGAAGTCGGCAATCCGTTCCCGTCGGCCGAAGGCATCCAGGCGGCCATCGACTCGTCCGTGTTCATGCGCGAGCTGGTGGCCGATCGACGTTCCCACGGTGGCGACCAGATGATCGACCACCTCATCGAGGCCGAGATCGAGCGCGAGGACGGCACCGTCGACCGGCTCGGCGACGAGGAGATCGCCGGGTTCCTGAACCTGCTGACCGCGGCAGGCAGTGAGACGGTGACGAAGCTGGTGGGCAACGGGGTGCTGCTCTTCGACGAGCACCCCCGACAGCTGGCCGCGATGCTCGGCGACCCGTCGAAGACGCCCGGCGCGGTCGAGGAGATCCTGCGCTACCGGGCCCCGTCGCAGTACCAGGGGCGATTCTCGCTGGCCGACCGCGACTTCGGCGGCGCGACCATCCCCGCCGGCAATCCCGTGCTCATCATCACCGGCGCCGCCAACCACGATCCGCGTGCCTACGAGCACCCCGAACGCTTCGACATCGAACGACAGGGTCCGCTGGGCATCTCGTTCGGCCACGGCATCCACTACTGCATCGGCGCCCACCTGGCCCGGCTCGAGGCGCGCGTCGCCTTCGACGAGTTCTATCATCGGTGGCCCGCCGCGACGGTCGATCACGACGGGGTCGAGTGGGTCCACATGTCCAACGTGGCGGGCCCGGCCCGCGTCCCGGTCGCCGCCTGACTCGCAACCGCTCGAGAGAACGACCCAACCACCCGGAGGAACGATGGAGCTCACGGTCGGTACCCGAATGGAGAGTGCGACCTGCGACACCCAGGTGGTCGTGGTCCGCGCGCCGAAGGACCACGCCGACGTCGACCTCCGATGCGGCGGTCACCCGATGCGCGAGATCGGGTCGGGCGAGGAGCGTGTCGAACCCACCGGCGAGAGCGAACCCACGCTGATGGGCAAGCGCTACGCCGACGACGACCTCGGCCTCGAGCTGCTGTGCACGCAGGGCGGCGCCTGCGGTCTGAGCGTGGGCGATGCGCCGCTGGGGGTGAAGGGAGCCAAGCCCCTGCCCGCGTCGGACTGACGGTCGTCCTCAGTCCCCTGCGTCGGCGGCGATGAGGTCACGGCGCACCAGCCGCCGGAGCAGCTTGCCCGTCTCCGTGACGGGGATCCGATCGCAGAACCGGATCGTGTCGGGGGTCTTCGACGACCGCAGCCGTTCCCGCGCCCAAGCCCGAAGCTCCTCGGCGGACAGGTCCACACCGTCGTGCACCACCACCGCAGCGGCGATCCGCTCACCCCACTCCTCGTCGGGGAGACCGACCACCGCCACATCTCGCACGGCGGGATGCGCCTGCAGCACGTCTTCGATCTCCGCCGGGGCGACGTTCTCGCCACCACGGATGATCGTGTCGTCGGAGCGGCCTTCGACGAACAGGTAGCCATCGGCGTCCACCCGGCCGCGGTCGCGGGTGGGGAACCAGCCGTCGTCGTCCAGCGACGCCTCCTGTCCGAGGTACTCACCCGACACCTGCTCGCCGCGCACCCAGATCTCGCCCACCTCGCCCGCCGGCAGGTCGACGCCCGCGGCATCACGGACCGCCACCTCGACGCCGGGAACCGGTCGGCCGGCCGACGCGAGCCGCGCCCGATCGCCTTCCATCGCCGCCCGGTGGTCGTCGGGTCCCAGCACGGCGATCGTGGAGCTGGTCTCGGTGAGGCCGTAGGCGTTCACGAAGTCCGTGCCGGCGCCGAAGAGGTGCAACCCCTGCTCGATCACACCGCCCGGGGTACGAGCACCGCCGTAGGCGAGCGTTCGTAGCGTCGGCGTCCGAGAGGACTCCGCCGTCCCCAGGTGTTCGACGATCCGGGCCAGCATCGTCGGCACCACCATGGCATTGGTGACCCCCTCCCGACGCACCTCGTCGAGCCATCCTCCGGGAGTGAAGGAGGGGAGGTAGACGACCCGCCGGCCGGCGTAGACGTTGGACAGGATCGTGGCGACCCCGGCGACGTGGTAGGGCGGCACGCTGACGAGGGCGGCGTCCGCCGGGTCGGCGCCGGCGAACTCGACCGACGAGATGACGTAGGACGTCAGATGGCGATGCCGCAGCACGACCGCCTTGGGCTCCGACGTGGTGCCGCTGGTGTACAGCAGCACGGCAACGTCGTCCCCGTCCGTGGTGCTCGGCGCGGGTGGGTCACCGTCGACGCCACCGCAGATCGATATCCACTCGTCCACCGACAGCCGCACCTTGCCCAGCCCCTCCACGGCTCCGATCACGTCCGGGTCGGCCACGACCACGACGTCGGCGTGGCGATCGACCAGCGAACGCAACTGCTGGCGGCTCAGCCGGTAGTTCAGGGGCAGGAGTGGCACCCCGGCCCACGCCGCGGCGAACAGCGCCATGGGCAACGCTGCACTGCTCTCGCCGATGAACGCGACGTGGCCGGCGCCGACCGACCGCAGGTAGGCCGCCCCCGCTCCGGCCCCGTCGTGGAGCCGGCCGTAGCTGAGCCCGGCGTCTCGGGTGCCGAAGGCGATTCGATCACCGAAGGCGGAGGCCATCATCTCCAGCAGCATCAACAGCGTCATCGCGATTCCTCAGGAAAGCCGGGTCAGCAGCATGGCGCCGGCTACGGGTCCGCCACCGTTGCCGATGGCGACGACCTCGGCTCCGTCGACCTGGCGGGCGCCACCCTCGCCGCGCAGCTGCACGCAGGCTTCGTGCACGAACCCGAACCCGTGGAGCCGGCCGCCTGACAGCTGGCCGCCGTTGGTGTTCAGGGGCAGCTCCCCGTCGAGCGCGATGCGACGACCACCCTCGACGAAGGCGCCGCCCTCGCCCCGTCCACAGAAGCCGAACGCCTCGAGCCACGCCATGGTCAGGAAGCTGAAGCCGTCGTAGAGCTCGGCGACGTCGACGTCGGCGGGGGTGAGCTCGGTGCGGGACCAGAGATGGGCGGCGGCGTCGCGGGCCGGCATCGTGGTCAGGTCGTCCCACTGGTCCCAGGACGGGCGGCCCCGGAGTGCGGTGCCGACGGCCTCGACCCGGGCCACGGGATGATCGACGTCGGGCGCGTGGTCGGCCCGGGACACCACCACCGCGGTGGATCCGTCGACGGGAGCGTCGCAGTCGTAGAGACCGAAGGGCGTCGAGATCATCCGAGCCGAGAGGTAGTCGTCGAGGGTCATGGGATCCCGATAGATCGCCTTCGGGTTCAGTCCGGCGTTGCGGCGAGCCGTGATGGGGATCATGCCCAGCTGCTCGCGGGTGGTCCCGAACTCGTGGAAGTGCCGCCGGGCGTAGAGCGCGAGCCAGTTGGCCGCCGAGTAGGCACGGAAGGGGATGGTCCACTGCATCGACCCACCGATCCCGCCACCACCGGTGCCGATCCCCTGACGGCCTCCGGAGCCCTGGCCGGTGGCTTCGGTGACGGTGCGGTAGACGAGGACGTGGTTGGCCAGTCCGGCTCCGACGGCCATCACCGCGTTGACGATGGCCGCCAGCTGCGCCGCTCCTTCGATGCCACCGGTGTGCCAGCCGACCTCCAGGCGCAGCGCATCCTGCACCTCGGGCGTCCCGGGACCCGTGAAGTCGGATCCGGCCAGGGATCCGGCCCCCGGGTAGGTGGCGAGTCCGTCGATGTCCGCAAGGGTCAGGCCCGCGTCGGCCACCGCTTCGAGCGCGGCCTCGACGGTGAGGTCGAGCCCGGTGCGGTGGAGCCGGCGGCCGATGGCCGATTGACCGATCCCCGAGATGATGGAACGATGCTCGAAACCGGTCATGGAGCACTCGGGGTGGCGGGTCGGAACAGGGGCCACCAGACGCCGTCGCGCTCCTCGAAACTCACCTCGACGGGCATCCCGATGGCGACATCGTCGAGGTCGCAGCCGACGATGTTGGTGGTGAGTCGGAGACCGTCCTGCTCCGCAAGCGCGACGATGGCGATGACATACGGCTCGGTGCTGCCGTCCCACGGCTGGTGGTTGACGGTGTACGTGAAGATCTCGCCGCGCCCCGAGACAGCCTGGGGGGCGAGGTGGGTCCCGCCACACTGTGGGCAGCGCGGTCCGGGCGGGTGCAGGAAATAGCCGCACGCCCCGCACTGGAGGAACCGGAGCGAACCGTCGGCGCCCGAGGTCCAGAAGAACTCGTTGGACTCGTCGAGGGCCGGGCGAACCCGGAACGGTTCACCACTCATGTCGTCGTCACGGAGCGGGCTACTTCGCCATGCGCTCGGCGAGGGTCATCGCGGTGACGATGCCCTCGTCCTGGAACTTCCCGGTGCCGTAGCTGACGGGGGCGGTGTCGACATCGGTGGCCTGGGCGCGGAGTGCGCCGACGGTGGCCTGTTCCCGCGGGATGTGCGAGAAGGCGTCGAAGGAGAAGTTCCTCATGGCGTTCAGATGCGTGATCCCGTCGATCTCGTCGTCCGCCAGGCCGTCGAGGTACTTCATCGCCATCTCGGGCGCGTACGGCCACGTCGAGTCGGAATGGGGGAAGTCGCACTCCCAGTGGATGTGGTCGGGATTCAGGTGGCCGCGGACCTCCATGCCGACCGCATCGTCGATGAAGCAGGTGAGGATGTTCCGGTTGAACACCTCGCTGGGCAGCTGGTCGCCGAAATCCTGGTTGGTCCACTGGTGGTGGTGTTTGTAGACGTAGTCGATCCGCTCCAGGAAGTAGGGCACCCAGCCGATTCCTCCCTCGGACAGGGCGATGCGCAGGTCGGGGAACTTCCGGAGCACCGGTGACCACACCAGGTCGGCCGCGCACTTGACGATGTTCATCGGCTGCAGCGAGATCATGGTGTCGATCGGGGCGTCCATGGCGGTGATGACCGTCTCCGACGACGAACCGATGTGCAGGCAGATGACCGTCCCGGTGTCGGAGCACGCCTGGAGGAACGGGTCCCAGAAGTCGCTGTGCCAGCTGGGACGGCCCAGCTTCTCGGGGTTCTCGGAGAAGGTCACCGCACGGCAGCCCTTGTCGGCCATACGTCGCACCTCTGCGGCCATGAGGTCGGCGTCCCAGATCGGTGGGACGGCCAACGGGATCATGCGCCCCGGATAGGTGCCGCACCATTCATCGACGTGCCAGTCGTTGTAGGCCTGGAGGAGCTCGAGGGCGATCGCCTTGTCCTCGCAGGTGTAGAAGAGCTGCCCGGTGAAGCCGGCCAGGCTGGGGAAGTTGAGCGAGCCGAGCACGCCGTTGACGTTCATGTCGTCGATGCGAGCATGGATGTCGTAACAGCCGGGTCGCATGTGCTCGAAGGCCAGGGCGTCCAACCCGTACTCCTCGGGGACGCGACCGGCGACCGCGTTGAGCCCGACGTTGGGCATCGCCGCGCCCTCGAACATCCACAGATCACGACCCTCGTCGGTACGGGTCACATACGGTGCCCGGTCGGCCGCCCGGCCGGACAGTCGACCCTCGAAGATGTCGGGAGGCTCGACGACGTGGTCGTCGACGCTGACGAGGATCAGATCTTCGATCTGCACGGAGGAGCCTCCCGGGGGCCACTATCTGACGGCGATGTTAGATTAGTCCCTGCCACCCGCGACGCAAGCCGGAGCGAGGAACGAGGCCGCAGTACCGTGACGTCCGTGAGCTCGCCCAAGATCATCAGGCGCTCGCCCTTCGGCGACAATCCGACCGTCGGACGGCGGGGAGCCGACACGCAGCGGCGGATCCTCCGCGTCGCACTCGACGTGTTCGCCGAGCACGGCTACCACGGCACCAGGGTCGAGCTGATCACGGCGGCCGCCGGGTGTTCCCGCCCGGCCTTCTACCAGTACTTCCCGAGCAAGGAGGACCTGTTCTGGACCCTGGCCGGACACCTTGCGAACGAGATGGGTGAGCTGGCCGAAGGGATCGGGGCCGTCACCGCGGACGCCGCGGGCATCCAACGACTCACCGGCTGGATCGAAGCCCTCATCGACCTCCAGGACGAGTACGACCCCGTCCTCTCGGGATTCCAGGCCGCCACCCGTGAACGCCGGCCCGAGCGGACCTCGTTCCGCTCCATCGGGGGGAGAGTCGGCAGCGCCCTCATCGAGAGCACCGTGCCGCCGCATCCCGAGCTGGGCCTCCCGGCGCTCACCAACACGATCGTCGGTGTGCTGTTCCGCTCGATCCACTACTGGCACCGCGGGCTGGGCCAACTGCCGCGCGACCGGTTCGTCACCGGCATGGCCCGGACGACCCACCGGCTGCTGCACGGGGCGGTCCAGGGTGTGAACGTCACCGAGACCATGGGCTCACCACCTCGCCGGCGCCCGCAATGGCCGACCTTTCCGGAGGTGTCGCGCAATGGAGCGTCGCGGCCCCGGGGACAGAAGACCCGCCAGAGCCTCCTCGACGCGGGCACGGTGGTGCTGCCCCGACGGGGATACAACGACACCAGGGTCGACGACATCGTCCAGGCCGCCGGCGTCTCGCACGGCACGTTCTACCGGTACTTCTCGAACAAGGACGAGCTGGTCCACGAGCTCGCCCAGCGGGCCGCGGTCAGCATGGTCGAGCTGATCGACACCTTCCCCCCCGAGGGAGACGCGGAAGCGGTTCGTTCCTGGCTCGACGGATGGTTCCGGGCCTATCGGGACAACGGTGGAGTGATCAGCGCCTGGCAGGAGATCCAGTACGAGGACCCGGTGCTGGTGGCGTTCTCGCTCGACGTCGCCATGGTCGCCTTCGATCGTCTCACCCGCATCATCCATCGACGCGGGTTCGGCGATGCGACCGTCGACGCGATCGCGTTGCTGGCCGTGATCGAACGGATTCCCTACAACGTGCTCGTGCTCCGCCACCTGGACGAGGACGAGGCGCTGGAAGCATCGGCGTTCATCGTGCGGCGGGGCCTGTTCGGCCTGGACGTCTGACCTCGATCACGCGTCGACGATGGTGATGGCGCCTTCCGGGCAGCTCTCCACGGCGACGCGCGCCGCCGCTTCCTCCCGGGCCGTGACCTCACCGACGGGATCCTCGCAGTACCCGTCGTCATCGGCGGTGAAGACCTGGGGAGCAAGGGTGTAGCAGCGCCCGTGCCCGGTACACAGCGCTCGGTCCAGTCGGATTCTCATGTCCCCGTTCTACCGCACGGAGCCCTTGTGATCTAACAGCGCCGTCATGTACGCTCGGCTGATGCCGACCCGTGACCTCGCGTTCCCCGTCTTCGACGCCGACAACCACATGTACGAGACGACGGATGCCCTCACGAAGTTCCTCCCCGACGAGTACGCAGGCGTCATCGACTACGTCGAGGTCAGGGGCCGGACGAAGATCACGGTCAAGGGCCAGATCAGCGACTACATCCCCAACCCCACCTTCAACAAGGTCGCGGCGCCGGGCGCGCAGGAGGAGTACTTCCGGGTCGGCAATCCCGAGGGCAAGTCGCGACGCGAGATCATGGGCAAGGCGATCGAGTCGCCGCCGGCGTACCGCGAGCCCGGACCCCGGCTGGAGCTGATGGACGAGCTCGGCATCGACCGCGCCCTCATGTGGCCCACGCTCGCGAGCCTGGTCGAGGAACGCCTCCGTGACGATCCGCTGGCGACCCACGCCGTCGTGCACGCGCTCAACCAGTGGATGCACGAGCAGTGGACCTTCAACTTCGACGACCGCATCTTCGCCACCCCGGTGATCACCCTGCCGATCGTCGACCTGGCCATCGCCGAGCTGGAGTGGGTGCTCGAGCGGGGGGCCCGGGTCATCCTGGTCCGCCCCGCGCCGGTCCACGGATTCCAGGGTCCCCGTTCGTTCGCCCTCCCCGAGTTCGACCCGTTCTGGGCTCGGGTCGAGGAGGCGGGCATCCTCGTCGGCATGCACGCCAGCGACAGCGGCTACCAGCGCTACACCAACGAATGGGAGGGCATCAGAGGCGGTGAGTTCAAGCCCTTCGCCGGCCCGTCCGGCTTCGCGGCGATCACCGGTGGGTCGTCCCGGGCCATCATGGACTCCGTCGCCTCGGCCATCGGGCACGGCATGCTCAGCCGATTCCCCGGCATCAGGATGGCGCTGGTCGAGAACGGTTCCGGATGGGTCCGTCCTCTGATGAGCTCGATCGGGCACGCCTTCGCTCTGAACCCCAAGGCGTTCGACGAAGACCCCGTCGAGGTCTTCAAGCGCTGTGTCTTCGTCCACCCGTTCCACGAGGACGACCCGCGAGGGCTGGCCGACCTGATCGGCATCGACAACGTGATCTTCGGCTCCGACTATCCCCACCCCGAGGGCATGGCCGATCCGATCTCCTTCGTCGACGAGCTCGACGACTTCACCGATGACGAGAAGGCTCGGGTCATGGGCGGCAACCTGGCCCGCCTCATGGGCGTGAAGGAACACGTCAAGGTCTGAGGTCGGCGGGGCCCTCGGTCAGGCCCCGGCCGCTGGACCCTTCGGGACCTCACGGAACGGGACGTCCTTGTCCAAGGTTCGCTCCCGGGGCATCCCGAGCAACCGTTCGCTGATGTTGTTCCTGGCCATCTCGGTCGTGCCGCCACCGATGCTGGCGGACTGCCGCATCAGATACTCGGTGCCGGGACCTCCGGTCGGGTCGTCCTCGTCCCACGCCGCGGCCGTCGCACCAGCGATGTCGAGCTTGATGGTGGTGACCCGGGACGACACGACGGCGCTCATCAGTCGGGCGACGGCTGCGGCCGAGTCGGGAACGGAGCCGGTCAACATCCCGGCCCCGATCCTCTTGCTCAGCTCCGCACCCGCTCGCTGCAGTGTGCGAGCCTCTCCGATGAGATCGCGGACCCGTGGATCGTCGAGTTGCCCCGTGTCGCGGGCCAGGGCGACGAGCGGATTGCCGTCAGCCGGGTCACCACCGTGTCCGGGGGCCGGACCGCTCGTGTAGGGCGACCCCCCTCCCATGGCGTTGCGCTCGTGGAACATCCACCGGCGGCCGATGGTCCAGCCGTCGTCCACCTCGCCGACCCGATCCTCGTCCGAGACCCGGAGATCGGTCATGAACTCCTGGCAGAACTCCCTCGACCCGTTGATCATCTCGATGCGCTGCACCTCGATGTCGGGTTGGCGGATCTTGATGATGAAGACCGAGAGGCCTCGGTGTTTCGGGACGTCCCAGTTCGTCCGGAGCAGACAGAGCCCGTAGTCGGACCACCATGCCCCGGTGGTCCAGACCTTCGAGCCATTGACGATCCACTCGTCGCCGTCGCGCACCGCCGTGGTAGTAGCGCCGGCGACATCGGAACCGCCCCCCGGCTCGGACAGGAACTGCATCCAGAGCTCTTCGCCCTTGAGCATGGCGGGGATGTGCCGCTTCTTCTGCGATTCGGTCCCGAACTCGAGGAGCACGGCGCCGCACGGCACGAAGGTCGGCACGTTGATGAGCGTCGGCATCGCGTAGCCGGCGCACTCGATGTCGAACGCCCGTTGGTACGCCGGCGGGAGGCCCTGGCCCCCGTACTCGGTGGGGAAGCAGATGCCGGCGAACCCGCCGTCGAAGAGGGTTCGCTGGATGCCACGCATCCGTTGCACCTCGGCGAGCTCCTCTTCGTCGGAGCCGAACCCGTAGCTTCGGCTGCCCGGGTCGCGGCGGGGGAGATTGTCGGGGAGCCATGCTCGCGCCCGAGCGGCGAACTCGTCGACGGTCTCGGCCGGCCCGGCACCGTCGGTGGGCGCGGTCATGTCGTCTCGCCGATCATGCGGCCTGCACCGACGCGATCCGCTGGCGATGATCGGCGGGCGACCCGTGGAGGAGCCGGTCGATGGTCACCCGCCGCAGGTACAGGTGCAGGTCGTGGTCCGAGGTCAGACCGATCCCACCGTGGATCTGCACGCAGTCCTGCATCAACTCGGCCAGGTACTCGCCCAGGTAGGCCTTGGCCACGCTGGCGGTCTCGGCCGCCGACGGCGACTCGTGCTGCACCTCACGGGCCAGGGCGGCGGCCAGGGCATGGCTTGCCTCCAACCACATCTTCATGTCGGCGAAGCGATGCTTCAGCTCCTGGTACGACGCCAGCGGCCGCCCGAACGAGTACCGGTCGAAGGCCCACTCGACGGTGAAGTCGAAGGTCCGCTCGGCCGCACCGACCATCTCGGCCGTCTGCATCACCAGCGCCAACTGGAGCTGCCGCTCGACCGTGGCGGCGGTGAGGTCGGTCGTCCCCACCTGTGCTGTCGTCGGCACACTCACGCAATCGAAGTCGACGCGGCCGAACCGACGGACGGCATCGAGGCTTCGCAGCGGCGTGATCGATACGCCGGCGGCGGTCGCAGGGACGAGGAGCTGGACCAAGCCCTCCCCGCTGCGAGCCGTGGCGAGGAGATGATCGGCCTCAGCGGCCGCCTCGACCACCGGCGATCCACCGGTCAGCACGAAGCCGCCGTCCACCGCCTCGGCGACCGGCCCGGCACCGTGAGCGCGGCGGTCCAGGGCCAGCTCGGCACCACACCAAGTCGCAACCGCATCGCCCGCCAGCAGCCCGGACAGGACCTCGCTGCGTTGTTGGTCGCTCCCCGACGAGGCCAGGGCGTACGCCACGACGTTGGTCGGAACCAGCGGCCCCGGTGCGACGCTGCGGCCGAACGCATCGGCGACGATGGTCAGGTCGACCACGCCGGCGCCGCTGATGCTGCCGCCACCTTCCGACTCCGGGACGAGCAGCGACGTCCACCCCAGCTCGGCCCCCTGTCGCCAGTAGTCGGTGGTGGAGCCGGTCGGCGAGGTGGCGAGCGCCCGCACCTGCGTGATCGGGCACTCGTTCGCCAGGAATCGTGTGGTGGTCTCGCGGAAGACGTCCTGGTCGTCGGTGAGCGTCAGCTCCACCTGGGCCTCCACCTGGTCGGGATGATCGAGTTGCCGGACCGATCCGGACCCGACGCCTCAGAAACCTAACATGAGCGTCAGGTAGGATGGCACCGATGACCACCATCTTCCACGAGGTCGACGGCGACCGTTCGATCCTCGAGGGCAGACGGGTGGCGGTGGTCGGCTACGGCAACCAGGGTCGGTCCTGGGCGCTGAACCTGCGCGACTCGGGTCTCGACGTGACGGTGTGCGTACGGGCCGACGAGACCCGAGATTCGGCTCGATCCGACGGGTTCGATGCCGCGCCGATCGAAGCCGCATCCGAGGCCGACGTGGTCTGCGTCCTGGTACCCGACGACGTGATCCCCTCGCTCGGGCTCACGCCGCGCGCCGACGCCTGCACCGTCGTGGCCAGCGGCTACACGCTGGCCTTCGATCGATTCGCCCCGGCGGGCGATGTCGTCATGGTGGCTCCCCGCATGCTGGGACCGGACGTGCGGGTCTGCTACGAGGAGGGCACCGGCTTCATCACGGCGGTGGGCGTGCACCACGACGCAACCGGTCGGGCCCACGCGACGATGTTGGCCGTGGCCGACGCCATCGGCGGACTCCGTCAGGGAGCGATCGAGATGACCGCCACGCAGGAGGCGGTGCTGGACCTGGCGGTCGAGCAGGTCCTCTCCCCCGTGCTCACACACGTGAACACGGCGTTCGTCGCCGCCATGGGCGAGCAGGGCATCCCCCTCGAGGCGATCATGTGCGAGCTCTTCCTGTCCGGTGAGGTCGAGCGCACGTACGGTCGGCTCCGCGAGGAGGGGTTCTCCGGCCAGATGGAGCACCACTCCCCCACCAGTCAGTACGGGCAGCTCTCCCGCCGCGGCGAGTACGACGACCTCGGCGTCCTGGCACACATGCGTCGTCTGACCCGGGACATCACCACGGGTCGGTTCGCCGACGAGTGGGACGCCGAGCGCGACGCTGGCCATCCCCGCCTCGCCGCGCTGAAGGAGCAGCACTGCGGACCGGCCATCCAGGCCATGGAGGCCGACCTGCGATCGAAGCTCGGGTCCGCGTCCGGAGGTCGGTGAACCCGCTGGGTGCCTGACCCCGAGCGGGTTCAGTCGCGGGGGAGATCCAGGAGACGTTCGGCGATCACGTTGCGCTGGATCTCGCTGGTGCCGCCGGCGATCGACAGGCTGCGGTTGCCCAGGAACCCTCCGACCCAGAGCGCGGCATCGCTGTCCCCCGACGCGCCGGCCACGCCGAGCAACTCCAGCCCCACCTCCTGGACCCGCTGGTCGTGCTCGACGCCGAGCAGCTTCCTGACGCTGGCTTCGGGTCCCGGCGCCGCCCCGATCAGCGCGCGCAGCGTCAGACGCGTTCCCAGGGCGGCCAGGGTCTGAGCGGTGGCGACCACGTCGCCGAGGGTGTCGGCGACGACGGGGTCGTCGAATCCCCCGGACGTGTCGGCCAACGAGAGCAGCGCTTCGACGCCCGGCCCCATCGACGAACCCGATCCCATCGACACCCGTTCGTTGCCGAGCGTCGTGCGCGCCGCTCGCCACCCCCCCGTCGGGCTCCCCACCACGCACGCGTCCGGTACGAACACGTCGGTCAGGAAGACCTCGTTGAACATCTCGGCGCCGGTGATCTCGCGGAGGGGTCGGACCTCGAGCCCGTCGGCACGCATGTCGACCAGGAAGCACCCGATGCCGTCGTGCTTCTCCGCCGTCGGATCGGTACGAGCGAGGCAGATGCCCCAATCGGCGAAGTGGGCCAGCGAGGTCCAGACCTTCTGACCGGTCAGCAGCCAGCCACCGTCGGTGCGCGTCGCCCGGGTCGTGAGCGAAGCCAGGTCGGACCCCGCTTCGGGCTCGCTGAACATCTGGCACCACGTCAGCTCGCCCCGCAAGGTGGGGGCGATGAATCGCTCCTGTTGTGCCTCGTCACCGTGCACGATGATGGTGGGCAGTGCCCAGCCGCCGACCGCCAGGTGCGGCCGGCGGACGCGAGCCGAGCGGAACTCGTCATCGGCGACCAGCTGTTCCAGTGGCGAGGCGTCGCGTCCCCAGGGCCGGGGCCAGTGCGGGACGAGGTATCCCGAGTCGGCGATGTGCCGGTTCCACTCCACCTTGGGATGGGAGACCAGATCCTCCAGGAAGCCACGGACCTCGGCCCGGTGGACGTCGGCCTCTGGAGGCAGGTCGATGGCTGCATCACGCCGGGCACCGGAGCGAACGAGGGCCGCCGTCTCGGCCCGCCAGCGCGACGCCGTGCCCACCAGGAGCCGCGTGGCCATCGCCCGCTTCAGGTACAGGTGGGCGTCGTGCTCCCAGGTGAACCCGATGCCCCCGAGCACCTGAATGCAGTCCTTGGCGCATCGGTACGCGACGTCGGGGCCCAGGCCCGCCGCAACGGTCACGGCCAGCCCGGCGGTGTCGTCGCCGCGATCGATGGCGCCGACCGCATCCCACGTCGCCGCTCTCGCCGCTTCGAGGGCGCACAACATGTCGGCGCAGCGGTGCTTCACGGCCTGGAACTGCCCGATGGGTCGGCCGAACTGCACGCGCGTTCGGGCGTGTTCTCCCGCCGTGTCGACGCACCAGGCCGCCGCCCCGACCGATTCGGCCGAGGACAGCACGCCGGCCAGAGCCTCGACACCACCTGCGCCGCCAGGACAGGCGAACGTCGACTCCACCGGCACCCGGAGATCCGTGGCGGTGACCCGACCCGGTCGACGGGTGCGGTCGACGCCAGGGAGAGGTTCGGCTGCGACCTCCGCGGCGCGGACGACGATCCACTGCTCGCGATCGTCGTCGACACCGGTCACCGGCAGCACCAGCACCGTGGCGGTCCCCGCACCGAGCACGCCGTCCCAGGTGCCCTCGACCAGAAGCTCGTCACCGGATCGCTCGGCCACCGCAGGGGAACATCCGAGCGCCACCCCGGCTCGGTCCGTCCCGTCGCAGAGGCCACGGAGCACCGCCCGGCCAGCACCCGACGCGAAACGATCGACGGCGGTCGACGCGAGGACGGTCGGAAGGAAGGGACCGGGGGCGCACGCCCGCCCGAGCTCCTCGAGGACGACGGCCAGCTCGGTCAAGCCGTAGCCGGCGCCACCGTCGGCCTCGGGTACGTGCAGGGCCAACCACCCCAGGGCGGCGACGTCGGACCAGAAGGGCGGGACGGACTCCTCGTCGGCATCGAGCAGCGCGCGGGGCACCGACGGGGGGCAGTGGGAGGCGGCCCAACGTCGCACCGCGTCCTGCAAGGCCAGGTGTTCCTCGCTGATCCCGATGCCGGCGCTGCGCATCGGGCCATCATCGCGGACCCTGACGTTCGTGTCACAGGGACCCGCGAACGGGCCCTTCGCGCCGGACGGGGCGTTGGAGTTCAGCGAACCCGAACGCCGTTCTGGACCCATGCGCTGAACTCCATGGTGCGGATAGGGTGCGCGGTGTACGGGGGACCGGTCCTGGCGCGGGCCACGCCGGCCCGCGCCCGACCGGGGAGATCGAGATGGACGTCGGTGAGTTCGAGGGCAGGATCGCCCGTTACCACTGGGATGCCGAGCCCCACTGGCCGGCCGAGCCCACGCCGCCGGCCGGAGCGCCCAACGTCGTGATCGTGCTGCTCGACGACGTCGGATTCGCCCAGCTCGGATGCTTCGGTTCCGACATCGATACGCCGGCCCTGGACGGCCTGGCCGAGCGGGGCCTGCGCTACACCAACTTCCACACCACCGCGCTGTGTTCGCCCACCCGGGCCTGCGTGCTCACCGGGCGCAACCACCACAGCGTGGGCATGGGCCGCATCATCCAGCTGGCCACCGGGTTCCCGGGCTACGACGCCCGCATCCCCCGATCGGCCGGGTTCCTTCCCGAGATGCTCACGCCCCACGGATACGCCGCGTACGCGGTGGGCAAATGGCACCTGACGCCGGAGGACGAGACCCACCTGGGCGCGAGCCGGGAGCGGTGGCCGCTGGGTAGGGGCTTCGAACGGTTCTACGGCTTCTTCGAGGGGGAGACCCACCAGAACGCCCCCGCCCTCGTCCACGACAGCCATCAGGTGCCCGCCCCCGCGGCGGTGGAGGACGGCTACCACCTGACCGAGGATCTGATCGACCACGGCATCGAGCAGATCGTCGATCTCCGCCACGTCGATCCCGACAAGCCGTTCTTCCTCTACGTGGCTCCCGGCGCCTGTCACTCACCCCACCAGGCTCCGGCCGAGTGGATCGATCGGTACCGGGGCCACTTCGATCGGGGGTGGGACGTCTGGCGCGACGAGTGCCTCCAGCGACAGATCGCCGCGGGGATCGTGTCGGAGACGACCGTGCTGTCCCCGCGGCCCGACTGGGTGCCGGCCTGGGATTCGCTCTCGGATCGCACCCGCGCCGTCTACGCCCGATTCATGGAAGCGTTCGCCGGGTTCCTCTCGCACACCGATCACCAGATCGGCCGGCTGCTCGACCACCTGGACGAGACCGGCGAGCTGGACAACACCATCGTCATGGTGCTCTCCGACAACGGCGCGTCGTCCGAGGGCGGGCCGGTCGGTTCACTCAACGACATCCGGACCTGGAACGCCGTGCCCCACTCGGTGGACGAGGCGTGGGAGCGCCTCGACGAGATCGGCGGGCCACGGGTCCACAACAACTACCCGTGGGGCTGGACGGTGGCGGGCAACACACCGTTTCGGCGCTGGAAGCGCGAGGTCCACGAGGGTGGTGTGGCGGATCCGTTGATCGTGTCGTGGCCCACCGGCATGGGCGACGAGCGCGGCTCGGGTCTGCGTCGCCAATACGTCCACGCCATCGACCTCGTCCCGAGCGTCCTCGAGGCGATCGGCATCGACCCACCCACCGCGCTGCGCGGCGTCACCCAGCAGCCCATCGAGGGGACGTCGTTTCTCCCCACCATCGCCGATGAGGACGCCACCGACGCCCACGTCACCCAGTACTACGAGATGTTCGGCTGCCGGGCGCTCTACCACGACGGCTGGAAGGCGGTGACCTACCACCCGATCCAGGACGATCGGCCCGGCATCGACCAGGTGGTGTGGGAGCTCTACGACGTCCGCGTCGATCCGTCCGAGACCAACGATCTCGCCGCCGCCGAGCCCGAGCGTCTCGAAACGATGATCGAGCGGTGGTGGGAGGAGGCAGCCCGCCATCAGGTGCTGCCCATCGACAACCGACCCTTCTCCGAACTGGTCCTCGATCGCCCGGTCAGCATCCCGGCCCGCAGGCGCTACGTCTACCGGCCCCACACCGCGATGGTTCCCGAACCGGTGGCCGTCAACGTCAAGAACCGCCCGCACACGGTCCGCGCCACGCTCACCGTTCCGGCCGGTGGTTGCCGGGGTGTGATCATCGGACAGGGCTCGATCTTCGGGGGCTGGGCGGTCTATGTGGGCGACGATGGCAGGGCCCGGTACGTGCACAACCTGACCGGCCGCGACGAGCACCGCATCGAGGCGGACGCGCCCCTGACGCGGGGGCCCCACACGATCGAGCTCCGGTACGGGCGAGAGTCCGATGCTCCGAAGCTGGCCCGGCTGCTCGTCGACGGCAACGCGGTGGGCCAGGTCGAGATCCCCACCTTCACGTGGAACCGCTTCTCGATCTGCGGCCACGGGTTGACCTGCGGGTGGGCCAACGCCCCGGCCCTCTGCGACGACTTCGTCGCCCCGCATCCGTTCACCGGCGAACTCGACCCGGTCGTCGTCGAGGTCGAGGGTGAGCCGGTCGTCGACCCCATCGCCGAGGCCTTCGACGCCGTCACCAGTCAGTGAGGGGTGCCGTTCAGGACGACGTGGCGGCGGTCTCTCGGCGGAACCTGGCGTAGCGATCGGCCACCGGCCCGACCCACGCCGGGTCGGGTTCCACCCGGTGGCTCGTCCGGGCCCAGCGACGTGCGTCGTTGCCACTGGTCTCCAAGCCGGCGGTGACCCGGGCCTGGAACGCACTGCCGAGCGCGGCCCCCTCGGGCACTGCCACGACGTCGATCGGAAGTCCCGTGGCGTCGGCAACGGCCTGGAGCCAGCCCGGCGAGCGCGTGCCTCCACCGGTGGCGACGATCCGCTCCGGTGCCAGTCCGGCGAGGTCGAGCTGGTGGCGGATGACGAACCCGCCGGCCTCGTGCGCGGCGCGTACCAGGGATCCCGGTCCGTGGGTGAGGTCGAGTCCGTGGAGTCCGGCCCGTCGGTCCGGGTCGTGCAACGGCACCCGCTCGCCGCGCGGGTAGGGGGTCCAGACCGGGACGGCGTGCGCGTCGCCGGCGGGTGGCGCGTCGCCGGCCAGGCGGCGGACCCAGTCGAGGAACAGACCGCCGGCGTTGCTGGGTCCGCCGATGAGCGACAGACCCGGCGCACTGTGCGGAATGGTCCACAACCCGTCGACCTCGACCCACTCGGGGATCACGGCCCAGGAGATGAGCGTCGCGCCCAGGATCACCAGGACGTCACCGTCGTGGTCCGCGCCGGCCACCATCTGTTCGGCCAATGCGTCGACCGTGCCGGCCCCGAGGACCGCTCCGGCACCTGGCAGATCGGCGGAGATCCGTCCCGCGGCCTCGTCACCGGGCACGATCCTGGGCAGACGCTCGGCCGAAGCGCCGACCGACTCGGCGATCGCCGCGTCCCATCCCTGATAGTCGAAGAGCGGGACCGCGGTCATCGCCGTGGTGGTGTCCAGGACCGCCTCGCCGGACAGCGCATGGTTGGCCATCGCCTGCGCCGCCCAGAACCCGGCCGCGTCCGGAGCCTGCGCCGCGCACCACCGCACGAAACCCAGGAATTCACCGCTCTGGGACGGGTCGGCCGAGGCCGCCGCACCGGCGCGGGCATCACCGTAGAGGAGACCCGGGGTGAGGGCTCGGCCTTCGCCGTCGACGGCACACAGCGACGGCACCATCGCCGCGACGTTCACCGCGACCACGTCGATGCCCGCAGCGACCGCGGCCAGCGCCTCGAGGACACCGGCGGACCAGGCCTGGTCGGGCCGGTGTTCGAGTCGATCCGCCGCGCTGACCACGAGATCGTGGGGAACCCGAACCTGCGCCGCGATCTGGCCATCCTCGGTGGCGGCCACGGCTTTGACCGACGTCGTGCCGATGTCGATGCCGACGGTGACAGGACCGGCCATCGGAGCAGTATGACACGGGTGTCAGGAACCGGTAGCTTCGGTCCATGCCCGGGGGGATGATGCAGGCGGCCGTGCTCCACGGCGCACGCGACCTCCGGGTCGAGAGCCGCCCGGCGCCGGATCCCGGTCCGGGCGATGTCGTCGTCGAGGTCAGCTACTGCGGGGTGTGCGGCACCGACCTCCACATGGTGATCGAGGGGTGGGGCCGACCCGGAACGGTGGGCGGACACGAGTGGTCGGGCCGGATCGTCGCCGTCGGACCGGAGGTCGACGACCTCGCGGTCGGCGCTGCGGTGGTGGGCGGACCGGCGGTCGTCTGCGGAACGTGCGCCGCCTGCCGCGCCGGTCGACCGTCACTGTGCGTGGACCGCGGCGCGGCCGGCACCGAGGGCAACGACGGCGCATTCGCTCGCTTCGTCCGGGTCGCCCGCCGCACGGTGGTCGAGCTCCCCGGTGGTCTGGACCTGCGGGTCGCCGTTCTGGCCGAGCCGCTCGCGGTCTCGCTGCACGCGGTGACGCGCTCGGGTGCACGGCCCGGCGACCGGGTCCTGGTGATCGGCGCGGGTCCGATCGGGGCGCTGACCGTCGTCGCACTCCGAGCCCGGGGAATCACCGACGTCGTCGTCAGCGAACCCCGCCGGACGCGCCGCGACCTCGCCGGAGCACTGGGGGCCCGGGTGATCGAACCGGACGCGCTCGAGACCGTCACCGTCGCCGAGCCACATCGCGTCGTCGCCGACCCGTTCGACGCGGCCATCGAGTGCTCCGGGAAGCACATGGCCATGGAGGCCGCCCTCTGCCAGCTGCGCCGGGGCGGCACGCTGGTCCTGGTGGGCACCGGGATGCAGCCGCCGGCCTTCGACCCGAATCGAATCCTCCTCAACGAACTCGTCGTCACCGGCGCCTACGAGTACGACGCGGGCGGATTCGACGAGGCACTGGACATCCTCGCTTCGGGCGAGCTCGACGTCGCGACGCTGCTCGCCCCCGACGACGTACCGCTCACCGGTCTGCTCACGGCGATGGAGGACCTCGCCGAGGGACACATCGCCGGCAAGGTGCTGGTCGCTCCCGGGCTGTCCGGCGACGACCGACGGGAGTCCCGATGAGTCCTCGCTTCAACCACGTGGCGATGAGTGTGCCCGCCAGCCTGCTCGACGACACCGGCCGGGCCGAGATCCTGCGCTTCCACGAGGAGGTGTTCGGATGGAAGGAGATGCCGACGATGACCGAGCCGGGCCGCCGCTTGATCATGCAGGCCTACTCCTACGACCAGTTCGTCTTCCTCATCGCCGAGAACGACCCGATGCGGTGTGCTCGACTGGATCACTTCGGCATGGCGGTCGACACCCGGGAGGAGTTCGACTCCTTCTTCGAGCGGGCCGCAGCCTTCGCCGCGACCGACGAGCGCGTCGACCTCATCGACCCCGAGGTCGAGGAGTTCGGCGACTTCCTGACGCTCCACAACTTCTACGTTCGGTACCTGCTGCCGATGATGGTCGAGGTCCAGCTGTTCGAGTGGGCCGACGGCGTCGACCCGGCGCGCCGGGACTAGCGGGCCATGACGTCGCGACCGACCGCACTCGTCACGGCACCCTTTCGCGGGCCCGGGGTGGAACGGCTCTCCGCCGTGGCCGACCTCGTCCTCGACCCCTGGATCGACCACTCGCCTCTGCGCATCTACGGCGCCGACGATCTCGCCGGGCGCATCGAGGCCGAGCGGGCGACCATCGTCGTCTGCGAAGCCGACGAGGTGAAGGGGCCGGTGCTCGATCTCCCCCTCGTCGCCATCGGGTCGGCGCGAGGTGACCCCACCAACGTCGATGTCGCCGGGGCGACCGCCGCGGGCATCCCGGTGCTGCGCGCGCCGGGCCGCAACGCCGACGGCGTGGCCGAGCTGGCCGTCGGCCTGCTGCTCGCCGTGACTCGTCACCTCCTCGCCGCCGACCGCGACGTACGAGAGGGTGAGATCTACCGCGACGGCACCATCCCCTACCAGCGCTTCCGGGCCTGGCAGGTGGCCGGGCGAACCGTCGGGATCATCGGCCTGGGCGCCGTGGGTCGAGCCGCCGCCTGGCGCTTCGCCGGCCTGGGGATGAACGTCATCACCGCCGACCCGTTCGCCGCCGACGCCACCCACCGCCTCGACGACCTCCTGACCGAGGCCGACGTGATCTCGATGCACGCCGCGGTCACCCCCGACACGATCGGGATGATCGACGCCACCGCCATCGCCAGGATGCGGGACGGAGCGGTCTACCTCAACACGGCACGGGCCGGACTCCACGATCTCGACGCCCTCGGCGATGCCCTGGCCAGCGGCAAGCTCGGCGCCGCCGGCCTGGACCACTTCGACGGCGAGTTCCTCGACCCCGCCCACCCGATCGCTTCGATGGACAACGTCGTGGTGAGCCCACACATCGGCGGGGCCACCTACGACACCGAGACCAACCACACCGAGCTGCTCAGCACCGATCTCGTCCGGCTGCTGGCGGGCGAGCGACCCCTTCACATCGTCAACCCCGAGGTCCTTCCATGAGGACGGTACGACCGTGAACGACATCGCCGCCGCGACTCGCCGCGCCGTCCTCGACGCGGCGCACGAGCTGAACCGCAGGGGTCTGGTCGAGGCCAGCTCGGGCAACGTCTCGGCCCGGGTCGACGGGGACCGGGTCTGCATGACCCCGTCGTCGGTCCTCTACGACGAGATGGTGCTCGACGATCTCGTCATCGTCGACCTGGACGGCAACGTGCTCGAGGGGGAGCGGGGACCCACCAGCGAGAAGGCGCTCCACCTCGCCTGCTACCGCAGCTATCCCGAGGTGGGCGGGGTGATCCACTCCCACGCGGTCTTCGCCACCATGTTCGCCGTCGCCCGCCAGCCGATCCCTGCGGCGATCGAGGAGTTGGCCGTCTACGTCGGCGGCGGGATCCCGGTGTGCGAGTACACCATGACGGGTACCGACGAGCTCGGCGACGAGGTGGCCGCCAAGCTGGCCGACCGGGGCGCCACCCTGCTGGCCAACCACGGCCTCGTCAGCGTCGGCAGGGACGTCGACGACGCGCTGAAGATCGCGGCCCTCGTGGAGCGCACCGCCCAGATCGTGTGGGGCGCACGACAGCTGGGCGAGCTCGGCGTCGTCCCACCCGAGAACAACGAGAACTTCGGCGCCGTTTACCGGATGATGCGCGGGATCTGACCGAGAGGAGTTCAGCGGAGCGGGAGGATGCGAAGCCCGAGTTGGCTGAACTCCCACGGACCCGCCCCGCGCGAAGCGCAGCGGGTCCCGCTCAGGTGGGCGTGGGAGTGAGCAGGTCGAGCACGTTGTCGCGCATGACGGCCCGGACCTCGTCGTCGGTGAAGGTGGGGATGTCCTTCACGAAATCGGTCGGCTCGGGCAGGCCCTCGGCGTGGGGGAAGTCGGAACCGAACAGCAGGTGCTCGACGCCCAGGTGCTGCTTCAGCAGCTCCATGTCGTCCTCGTAGTAGGGCGCCACCCAGGCCTGCTCCTTGAACTGCTCGACCGGATGACGGTCGAACACCATGGGCATCTTTCCGTAGGCGTCGCCCAGGTTGCGCAGCAGGTCGGGCACCCACATCGCTCCGTTCTCGATGGACGCCACCCTGAGGTTGGGAAAGCGCTCGAACACCCCGTGACAGATCAGGGCGGCAAAGGTGTCGGAGATCCCCCGGTCCTGGAAGGCGACCAGGGGGAAGGTCGAGTGCTTGAACCCCTCGAACTGGCCGGCGCGCTCGCCGGTGCCCCAGAACTTGCCGTACTGCGACACACCGCTGAGTCCGGCATGGACCGCCAGCGGGATACCCGCATCGTTCAGGAGGGCCCAGAACGGGTCGAGGTCGGGATGGCCGGGTGACACGTAGCCGTCGCCGGTCGGCACCGGCCCGGGGATGATCACCACGATGCGGGCACCGGCGGCGAGGACCCGGCCGAGCTCGGCGGCGGCCAGGGCGGGGTCGGCCAGGGTCAGCATGGGCGCTGCGTACAGCCGGCCGTCGCCGCGGTCGAAGCCCCAGTCGTCGTCGAGCCAACGGTTGAAGGCTTCGAACGCGGCGTGCAGGGCGGGCACATCGCGTTTGAGGGCCTCCTGCATCCCGACGCCCAGGGTGGGAAAGAGCACCGCGCCGTCGAGGTCCTGCTCGTCCAACAGCTTCACGCGGGCGTCGCGGTCGCGGTATTCGGCATGTTGGTCGAGCGGGTCGAGCTCGCCGAACATCGTCTTGAGGTCGATCCCCTCGGTGTTGCGGCCCCGGAAGTAGTCCTCGAGGCTGCCGGGATGGGCGATGGGATCGAAGGTCGGATTGGGGATGAACTTGTTGATCCGGCCTCCGACCAGGAAGCGCCGCTTCCCGTCGACCTCGCCCCACTGCATGCAGCGCTTGGCCATCCGCGGATCGATGTGGCGGGTGAACGCGTCCTCGGCCTCGTAGTAGTGGTTGTCGGCGTCGAACGCCCGGAAGCCGAGGGCAGCCATGGCGCGATGGTAGTTCGCCTCTGACAGTCGTGTCACTAACGTGCGGGAGGTGCCTCCTCCCGAGCTCCGCACCCGTTACCTCGCCGAGGGCCTCTGGGACGACGACACCTTCGCCACGTTCATCGACCGCCGGGTCACCACCGAACCCGACCTCCGGGTCCGCATCTGGTCCGACGCCGCCCCGGCGACCACGACCCTGGGCCAGATCTACCGCCGGGCGCAACGGACCGCGGCCGGCCTGCGCTCCCGAGGGGTCGGCGCCGGCGAGGTCGTCGCCTACCAGATGCCCAGCTGGGCCGAGACGCTCCAGGTGCTGTGGGCCGGCTTCCTCCTCGGCGCCACCATGGTCCCGATCATCCACTTCTACGGCCCGCGAGAGGTGTCGTTCATCCTTCGCCAGTCCCGAGCGAAGGCCCTGGTCACCGTCGGGAGTTTCGGTTCGATCGACCACCTCGCGAATCTGGCGGCGATCCGCGACGAGATCGACGGCGTCGACACGATCGTCGTGGCCGACGCCGCCGCTCGGGCCGGCGTGATCCCCGGCGCGGTGCCGCTGAGCGACCTGGCCGATCACGCACCCCTGGACGAGGCGGTCAGGGTGGACCCGGACGAACCGGCGATGATCGGGTACACCTCGGGGACGACGGCCGACCCGAAGGGCGTGGTGCACTCGCACCGTACGCTCCTTGCCGAGGTCCGCCAGTTGGCGTCCCTGAACGTCGCGGGAGGGAGGGCGTCGGTGATGGCGTCACCCCTTGCCCACATGACCGGCATGCTGGGCGGCAGCCTGGTGCCCATGCACCTGGGCAACCCGATCGAGCTGATCGACCGGTGGGACCCGGGAGCGGTCCTGGCGATCATCGAGGCCGAGGACCTCGCGCCCGGGGGTGGGGCCACGATCTTCCTCACCAGCCTGCTCGACCACCCCGACTTCGGAGCGCACCACCTGGCCCGGATCAGCCGATTCGGACTCGGCGGCGCGCCCGTGCCGGTGGCTGTGGCCGAACGGGCCGAGGCCATGGGGATCAAGGTCACGCGCGCCTACGGATCCACCGAGCACCCGTCGATCACCGCCTCGCCGCTGGACGACCCGGCCGACAAACGGACCCGCACCGACGGTCGAGCCCTCCCCGGCGTGGAACTTCGCGTGGTCGACGAGGACGAGCACGACCTCGGCCACGACACGCCCGGTGAGATCCTCAGCCGTGGACCCGATCTCTTCGTGAGCTACACCGATCCGGAGCTCACCGCCGCCGCGTTGGACGTCGACGGCTGGTACCACACCGGGGACGTCGGCGTGCTGGACGAACAGGGCTACCTGACGATCACCGACCGGCTCTCCGACCTCATCATCCGGGGCGGGCTCAACCTGTCCGCGGCGAAGATCGAGGAGCACGTGGCCTCGATGGAGGGGGTCGCCGAGGTGGCGGTGGTGGCCGCGCCCGACGAGCGCCTGGGGGAGCGGGCGTGCGCCGTGCTGCGGACCGCACCGGGCACTCCGCCGATCGATCTCACCATGGTCGAAGCCCATCTGACCGCGACCGGTCTCCCGAAGCAACACTGGCCCGAGGAGGTCCGGCTCGTCACCGACTTCGACCGGACGCCGTCGGGGAAGATCAAGAAGCGCACCCTGCGGAGCTGGGTGACCGGTGCCGGCCACGGACCATGACCCCGCCGTTGGTTACGCTGCCCACCATGGAAGACAGGGCGCCGATCGTCGATGCGTGGGTCAACATCTTTCCCGAGCGTTTCGCCGCCGAGTGGTCGGCGAAACGGGAGAACGCCGACGTCGGCATGCTCTTCGGTGAGGACTTCAGCCGAGGTCGGACCGTGGACCAGCTGCTCGAGGCCATGGACGATGCCGGGGTCGACGTCGGCATCCTGACCAGCGGACTGCGCGACCCGGAGCGGGCCCACGCCAAGGGGATGTACGCACCGGAGGACTTCGTCGCCGTGGCCGAAGCGCATCCCGGCCGCTTCGCCGTGTCGATCACCGTCGAGCGGGCCGGCCGACCGACCGAGAACGCTCGCCGAATTCGGGAGCTCGCCGCGCACGAGCACATCGTCCTGGCCAGGGTCACACCACTGGTCGAGCAGTACGACCTGAACGACCGGCTCTATTACCCGGTCTACGCCGCGTGCGAGGAGGCCGGTCTGCCCGTGTCGATCAACGTCGGTATCCCCGGCCCCAAGGTGCGATCGGCCTGCCAGCATCCGCAGCTGCTCGAGGACGTCCTGATCGACTTCCCCGACCTCACGGTCATCGGTGCCCACATGGGCCACCCCTACGAAGCGCTGCTCGTGCAGTACATGCTCAAGTTCGAGCACCTCCACCTCATGACCTCGGCGTACCTCGCCAAGTACATGGACGACGACCTCGTACGGTTCATGGACAGTTCCCGGGGCCGGGGGCGGGTGTGGTTCGCGTCCGATCACCCGGTCCTGCCGGTCGGCAAGGCTATCGACGCGGCCAGGGCGCTCCCGCTGTCCGACGACTCGATGGAAGCCTTCCTCGGCGCCTCCGCCGCCCGCGTCCTGCGCCTCTAACGCGCGACGTCGACGACGTAGCGGCCGGTCACCGCCCCCTGACCGATCCGCGTCAGGGCCTCCTCGACCCCGTCCAGGCCGATCAGGTGGGCGTCGTCCCCCACCGATCCGGGGTGCAGATCGGTGGCGATGCGGCCCCAGACCTCCCGACGGCGCTCGATGGGCGTCTGCACCGAGTCGATACCCGCCAGCGAGACGCCGCGCAGGATGAAAGGAAGGACCGTGGTGGGCAGCTCCATGCCGGCGGTGTTGCCGCTGGCCGCCGCAGCGGCGCCGGGGGCGAGTTGGGCGAGGACGTTGGCCAACGGATGGCCCCCGACGCAGTCCACCGCGCCGGCCCACGTCGCCGCCTGCAGCGGCTTGCCGGCGGCGGCGAATTCGGCACGGTCGACCACCGAAGAAGCGCCCAGGGAGCGGAGGGTGTCGGTCGCGGCGGCCTTCCCGGTCACCGCCACCACGTCGTGTCCCAGGTTCGAGAGCATGCGCACCGACGTGCTGCCGACGCCGCCGGTCGCGCCCGTGACCACGACCGGTCCGTCGCCCACCGCCAGCCCGTGGTCGAGCAGGGCGAGCACGCTGAGGGCGGCCGTGTAGCCGGCGGTCCCCACCGCCATCGCCTCCCGCAGCGACAGGCCGTCGGGCAGGGGAACCAACCACCCGACCGGAACCCTGGCCCGTTCGGCGAGCCCACCGTGCCGCGAGACCCCGAGGTCGTATCCGTGGGCGATGACCTCGCTCCCGACCGGAACGGTCTCGTCGTCGCTCTCGGCGACGACCCCCGCCAGGTCGATCCCCGCGATGAGCGGGGAGATCCGGGCGACGCGACCATCGGCGGTGGTGGCGAGCGAGTCCTTGTAGTTGATGGTCGAGTACGCAACGTCGATCGTCACGCCGTCGTCGGGCAGGTCGTCGTCGGTCATCTCGCGGACACCGCGTTGGTACCCGTCGTCGATCCTCTCGGCGACGAAGGCTCGGAACGTTGACATGGTTGCCCTTTCGTGGGACGGAGCGGCGCTCAGCCGCGGGGGAGACCGAGCACTCGCTCGGCCACGATGGTGCGTTGGATCTCCGACGTGCCGCCGGCGATGGTCCCCGCGAACGAGCGCAGGTAGCGGTCGGGCCAGGCGACACCCGCGGTGCTGTGGGCCCATGATGCGCCGGCCGAGCCGTCGACGGTGGTGGGGCCGTGATCGAGATCCAGGCCGGTCGCCCCCATGGCCGCCACGACATCGCGGGCCAGCCGTTGGGCGATTTCGCTTCCGTACAGCTTCAGCAGCGACTGCTGGGGGGCATCCAGCCCCCTGGCCGACCGAGCGAACCCGAGGTGCCCCATGGCCTTCATCGCCTGCACGTGCATGTACGCCCGGGCCACCTGCGAGCGGAAGACGGCATCGTCGGCGAGCACCGTGCCGTCGGTCAGCGGTGTTCGGGCCTCGCGGACGAGCTGCTCGAGTTCACGCTCCAGTCCGGTGGTCGACGAGATCCACAACATGCCCCGCTCGTGGGCCAACGACGACGTCGCGATCGACCAGCCGTCGTTCTCGTCGCCGACGATGTTGGCCCCGGGCACTCGGACATCGTCGAAGAACACCTCGTTGAAGTCCACGTGATCGGGGTCGGTGAGCTCGGCCAGCGGCCGGACGGTGATGCCGGGGCTGGCCATGTCGATGAGCAGCACCGAGATCCCGCGATGCTTCGGAGCTCGGGGGTCGGTGCGGACGAACGTGAAACACCAGTCGGCGTGTTGGGCGCCCGAGGTCCACACCTTCTGACCGTTGACGACGACGTCCTCGCCGTCGCGGACCGCGCTGGTCCGCAGTGATGCCAGGTCGCTCCCCGCATCCGGCTCGCTCATGCCGAGCCCGAAGGTCAGCTCACCCCGCAGACACGGAAGGGCGAACCGCCGGATCTGGTCCGGTGTTCCCCGCTCGATGATCGACGGCGAGACGATCGACAGCCCCTGGGGGTTGTACCCCCGGGGCACCTTCTTCATGGCGATCGCCTCGTGGTAGACGAGCTGTTGCAGGGGTGTGGCGTTGCGGCCTCCGTACTCGGGTGGCCAGCCGGGCATGAGCCAGCCGTCGTCGAACATCTTCCGCTGCCAGGCGGCGGCCCACGGCGGAAGGTGGGCGGTGGACAGGATGGGATCGCGCCTCGCGTCGGGCGACGGGAGGTTGGCGTCGACCCAGGCCAGGAACTCGTCGCGGAACGCCTCGGTCTCGGCGTCGTGGTGGAGGCGCACCGTCCTACTCCGTGGGGAGCTCGACCTCGACGGTGGCCTTGGCCATCGTCGCGCCGGTCTGGTTGGTGAGCTCCACCGCAACCACGGCGATGGACCTGCGCCGCTCGACCCTGGTGTCGACGACCTCACCGGTGATGACCGTGACATCGCCGGTGAAGGCGGGATTGCGGTACTGCGCTTCCGAGTGGGAGATGAAGCCCCACTCCCCGCCCCACGCGGCCACATAGTCCAGGATCCAGGACCCCATCGACGCTCCGTATCCGTATCCGCGAGCCATACCGACGTGCTGCGCCCACCGGGGCTGGAGGTGACCGCGCGACGGGCCGTGGTAGGCGCCGTCGGTCAGCTCGGGGTTCATCCGCTCCATGCGACGGTCGCCCTCGTAGCCGGCCATCTCCTTGGTGTACCCGAGATCCTCGGCGCTCACCGTGGTCGGCCCGGTGCGCATCCCACCCCAGGTCGTCATGGGAAAGGCACGCCACTCGGTGGTGAAGCTGGCCAGGCTGTGCGGTCCCAGGACGTGCTCGGCCAACCGGTCGCCCACGGACACGCTCGAGAACAGCCGCTTGTCGTGGCGGAGCTCCTGGATCTGCTCGATGAACGCCAACTTTCGCGCTTCGATCTCGCTCAACTCCTCGTCGGTCCACTCGGGATCCTGGGCCTCGTCGAAGAGCTTCTTCTCCTTGGCCTCGGACACCGGATACCGAATGGCCGTGGACCGCTGTTGGGCCACCCGTTCGCCCCGTTGGTTGATGTAGAGGGTGTCGCCCCGCTGGAAACAGGTCGGCCCGGCGAAGCTCGTCTCGGTCACCTTGTAGTCGTACGGCATCCGGTGACACACGAGGTGGTCCCCGGCCCTGATCCGAGGCCCGAAGAACCACCACTCGTCGCCGCCGAAGATCAGGTGTGAGTCGGGAATGCGGCCGACCTGGGCCGGCGAGCACCCGTGACTGGTGTCGCAGGCCACGGTGAACGACTGCGGTGCCACCAGCTCCCCGAAGCGGCTCTGCTCGGCCCACGCCCGGTCATAGTGCAACGGGTTCGGGTAGTGCATCGCCTGGACCCAACGCCGGATGTCGGCACCGGAGATGTCGTCGTTCAGCTCACCCGGGCGCATCGGCACGCCCATGTGCCGGGCGAGATCGCTGGTGTCGAGCGCCGGATCGGGCGTCGGTGTGGTGGTCATGGCGGATCCTCGATGTGCGTAGGGGTCGATGAGGCGGCGAGACGCGCGGAGGCGATCGCGGTGAGCTCGTCGTCGCGGATCTTGGCGTCGCTCCCGGTGGTGGGGAGCTCGCCGGGCGCGAAGAACAGCACCTGACGCGGGACCTTGTAGGCGGCGATCCGGTCGGAGAGGAACGACCGGAGCCCGTCGCCATCGGCGTCGGCGCCGTCCACCAGTTCGACGCACAACGTCACGACCTCGCCCAGGCGACGGTCGGGCAGTCCGACGACCCGGGCCCGACGGACCTCGGGGCAGGCGCGGAGCGCCACCTCGATCTCGGCGGGCGACACGTTGGCCCCGGCGGTCTTGATCATCTCAGTGCGGCGGCCCGTCCAGTGGACGTCGCCGCGGGCGTCGACGTGGCCCATGTCGCCGGTGCGGAAGAATCCGTCGGGTCCGAAGGTCTCCTCCCGCGTCATGCCCACGTACCGATCGAGCAGGGTCGGGCCGGCAAGGGCCAGCTCACCGTCCTGGTCGACGCCCAGCTCGTCACCCGACTCGGGGTCGAGCACGCGCAAGTGCACGCCGGGGAGCAGTCGGCCGGTACTGGCCTTCATCTCCTCCCGCGGGGTGTCCCACCGGTGGCTCACGACGCTGGCGCAGGTCTCGGAGGACCCGTAGGCCACCGGCATGTTCCAGGTCGTGTCGCCGCGGACCGAGGGGTGGCGGGTGAAGACCGATTTGCCGTACACCTCGCGCAACGACGACAGATCGGTGGTGGCCCAGTCGGCGTGCTCGGCCAGCGCGGTGGCCTGGTGAGGAAGCGTGTACGGCTCGGTGACCCGCTCGCGCTCCAGCAGGTGGAGGGCGGGACCGGCGTCGAACACCTCCTGCAGCACCGCGCAGCCCCCGCCTGCGAGGGTCGGACCGAGCGCGGTGGTGAGACCGGCCGTCCAGAACAACGGCAGCGGGGCCCACACCCGGGCGTCGGCGGTGCGCCGGAAGATGTCGGCGTGCAACCAGAACTGCAGGGTCGGGGCACGGTGGAGGTGGATCATGCCCTTGGGAGAGGCCGTCGTACCCGAGCTGAACAGGATGAGGCCGGGGTCGCCCGGCGTGATCGCCCCGGCCCGCCGGTCGACGAGCTCGCGGTCGGCGGCCTCGCCGGAACGCAGCAACTCGGTCCACGACGGCGCCCCCACCGCAGCGCTCCAACCCAGGAAGGGCAGGGTCGGATCGGCGACCAGCCCGTCGATCTCTGAAGCGAAGGTGCGGCCCCGGAGCCGCGCCTGGGTGAGCACACCGGCGACCGCCGATCTCCCGACGAGGTCGCGCAGCTCGGACGTCGTCGAGAAGGTCGAGAGCGGCACGGCCACACCGCCGACCAGTGCGACCGCGAAGATCGACGCCACCGCTTCGGGACGATTGCCCATCACGATCCCGACCCTGGTCCCGAGGCCGACACCTCGTGCGACGAGCCCCGCGGCGATGGTCGCCGTCTGCTCGTCCAGGTCGCGGTAGGTCCAGCGGACCGTGCCGTCGTCCAGCAGCGGGTCATCGAAGACCAGTGCCTCGCGCCGGGCGTGGTCGGCGACCACCTGGCTGAGGAAGCCGCCAAGGGTCAGCGCGCCGATGCCGGAGGTGGAGTCGAGCGAGGGACCCTCGAACGTGGTCATCGCGACGGCGCTCCGTGCTCGAACAATCCGGCGAAGCCGACCCGGCCGATCGAGTCGGCGAGCAGCTCGGCGGTGTGCTCCGCCCCGAAGGGAATCCGCAGCGCCGGCTGCAGGTGGCGGGCGATCACCGACACGTCGTACTCGTCGCACACCCCGGCCGCTCCGTGGAGCTGCTGCGCCGTCCGCAGGACCGATCGAGCGGCGTCGAGCGCTGCCAGCCGTGCTCCCAGTGCGTCGGAGATCGATCGAGCGGGTTCGGTGTGGCAGCGCCACAGCGCGAACTGCGCCATCTCGTCCACCCCGGACGCGACGACGTGGGCATCGGCCAGCTGGAACTGAACTGCCTGGAACGCCGACAGGGGCTTGTCGAACTGCACCCGACCGACGACGTGTTCCGTCGCAGCGTCGACGGCGGCCCGCAAGGCCCCGGCCACGACGAACGAGGTCAGCGTGAGGTGCAGCGCGATCTCGACCGGCGTCGACGTCGACCCGCCGTCGACCTTCACGTCGGTGACGAACGGCCCGAGCCGGGACTCGAGTCGCCTGCCCCGGGGCGATCCGCAGACCGTGTCGCCGTCGATCGTGGCCAGTCTCCACTCGTCGAACGTGTCGCCGTGGTCCACCAGCACCCCACCACCTGCGCCCGACTCGTCGGCACCCGAGCCCCGATCGCCGTCGGGTCGACGACGGAGCGCCAGTGGTGGGGAACCGGCCGAGCGGAGCACCACCGGGACGAGGGGGTAGGGCAGGGCGACGGCGCCGCCGGCGCGACACACGGCAGCGGCGGCTTCGGCGGCGGCGGGGTCCGCTACGGGATCGAGGTCGGCGACACCCAGGCGTTCCAGCAGCGATCCCACCTCGGCCTGGCGGAGCCTCGGGTCGGCCTCCATCCGACGGGCGAGGTCGACACCCCCGGCATCGGCGAACGCCCGACCGGCCACCGCACCGAAGGTCTGGGCATCGTCGGACAGGTGTGGCCTCATCGCGCTGCCCCCAGCAGCGCTCTCGAAACGATGATGCGCTGGATCTCGATCGTGCCCGACGCCACGGTGGCGGCCTGGGCGTAGCGCCAATGGTCCTCGACCGCTCCGGCCAGCGGAGCCGCCGGTCCGGCTTCGAGACTGCGCTCCCCCAGGACCTGGAAGAGCAGCTCGGCCACCGTCTGATCGCACTGGACCACGGCCAGGCGGGCCGCGCTGGCAGTGGCGTCGTCCGGCTCGTCACGCTCCTGTTCCTCGACCGCCCGATAGGCCAGGAGGCGAGCCGCACGGACCTGGACCAGGGCTCGAGCCCAGGCGGCCCGGATCGCCGGCGGGAGCTCGCCGATTCCGCCGGCCGCGGCTGCGACCATCGAGAGCAGCCGCTCGCATCGCGCGTAGCGGGCGATTCCGACCCGTTCGTGAGCGAGTGCACGGCGGATGACCGACCACCCGTCACCGATGTCGCCCAACACCTCGTCGGGCCCCACGTCGACATCGTCGAAGAACACCTCGTTCAGGTGGTGTGGGCCCAGCATGCTGCGGATCGGTCGGACGGTCACACCGGACCGGTCCATCGGGACGAGGAACATGGTGATGCCCTCGTGCTTGCGGTCGCCCTTCGGTCCGACCCGGGCCGCGAGCACGCACCACTGCGCCATCTCGGCGTACGACGTCCAGATCTTCTGACCGTTGATGCGCCACCCCGCCTCGCCCGGGTCGTCGATCGGGTCCGCACGCGTGACAAGCGAGGCCAGGTCCGAGCCGGCATCGGGTTCACTGAAACCCTGGCACCAGATGACCTCGCCCCTGGCGATGGGCGGAAGGAACCGTTCCTTCTGGGGTTCCGTGCCGTAGGCCATGATGGCCGGTCCGACCCAGTTGAGGCCCATGTACTGCGCCCCGCGCGGCTCGTGATGGGCCCACATCTCCTCGCGCACCACGGTCTGGTCCCAGACCGAACCCCCGGCGCCGCCGAACTCCTCCGGCCAGGCGAGGGTGAGCAGCCCCTCGTCGGCGAGGGTGCGACAGAACGCCTGGGCCCGGTCGAGATCGGCCGGATCATCGGAGAACGCGCCCAACCAGCCGGCCGGGATCTCGTCGGCGACGAGGCGGCGCAGTCGCGCTCGGAGGGCATCGGCTCCCTCACCCAGGTCGTAGTCCATCGAGACGGTCCCCTTTGTGCGCCCGGTCCCCGACGTGGACGATCATAGGAACATGACTCCGGTGTTCGAAATGCCCGCCACGGTGGCCGATGTGTTCGCCACCCCGCTGGCCGAGGATGAGGACCGCGAGGCACTGGTGACGCGGAGTGGGCGCTGGAGCTACGGGGAGCTGGACGCGCGGTGCGCCCGCGCCGCAGGCGCCCTGGCCGACGTCGGGGTTCGAGCGGGTGACCGGGTCGCCGCCGTGCTCCCCAACGAGATCGACATCATCGTCGCGTTCCACGGCGCGATGCGGCTCGGCGCGATCTGGGTCGGTATCAACCGGGCGCTGGCGCCGCCCGAGCAGTCGTTCCTGCTCGCCGACTCGCAATCGACGTTCCTTCTGTGCGACGGCACCATCGCTGGCGCGCTCGCCCCCCACCGCAGCGAGCTTCCCGACCTCCACGCGGTGGTCGACGACGACCAGTGGCGACAGGCCGTGGGCTCGACCGCACCACGTCGCGACCTGGCGCCGGTCGACCCCGCCGCTCCCGCCGCGCTCGCCTACACCAGCGGGACCACCGGGCGGCCGAAGGGCGCCGTCCACTCGCAGCACAACCTGCTGGTGCCCGGCGGCGTCCTGGTCGACCACCGCGGGTACGGACCGGATCTGCGCAAGGGCGACTGCCTCCCGCTCACGATCCTGAACATGATGGTGCTCACCACGCTGCTGGCTCCCCAGGCGGGGGGGACGACCGTGATCATGGATCAGATGCACGCCGAGGGTGTGGCCGACTGGATCCGGCGCGAGCGCGTCACGGTCTGGAACGGCCCCCCGGCCCTGCTCCACAGCCTGGTCGCGTCCGACGCGGTCGACGATGCCGCGCTGACCACCCTGCGCGAGGTGTGGTCGGGGGGCTCGGACCTTCCCGAAGCGCTCCGCCACCGGTTCGCCGAACGGTTCGGGCTTCCCGTCATCGGGACCTACGGCCTGTCGGAGGCCCCGACGGTGGTGAGCATCGATCCTCCGGATGGTCTCCACGTCGAGCGGGCCAGCGGTCGGGTCCTGCCCCACCTGGAGATTCGGGTCGTGGACGACGACGGCACCGCCGCCCGGCCCGGCGGGCTGGGCGAGATCTGTCTCGCCCCCGCACGGAGCGGTCGCTACGCCGACCTGTACTCGCCGGTCCTGGGGTACTGGAACCGTCCCGACGCGAGCGAAGAGGTCACCGCTGGCGGCGTAGTCCACACCGGGGACATCGGGCTGCTGGACCAGGACGGCTGGCTGCACGTCCGGGACCGCAAGAACCTGCTGATCCTCCGGGGCGGGGCCAACGTCTACCCCGCCGAGGTCGAGCGGGTGCTGCACGCCATCGACGGCGTGGCCGGCAGTGCGGTGACCGGCGTCGACGACGTCCGCCTCGGACAACGGGTGGTGGCGGCGGTCGAGCTGGATGCGGGCGCCACCCTGACCGGAGCCGATCTCGCCGAGCGGTGTGCGGGCCAGCTGGCCCGCTACAAAGTGCCCGAGCGGTTCGAGGTGGTGAAGGCGCTACCACGCAACGCCATGGGCAAGATCGACCGGAATGCGGTGGCAGCGCTGTTCGGCGCCTAGCGGGTTGTTCACCGGGGAGTCGGTCACGGCGCGACGCGGAGGGTGGACCCGTCCACCGCGAGGCACGCTCCACTGATCCAACTGGCGCGCTCCGAGGCGAGGAAGCAGATGGCGGCCGAGACCTCGTCGGGTTCGCCGAATCGTCCCGCGGCCACGGGGTCCTTCGCCATGGTTGCGGCCAGCACCTCGGCCACCGACGAGCCCGACCGATCGGCCGCTTCCGCAGCCGCCGCCTCGACGCCCTCGGTCAGCGTGACCCCGGGGAGAACGCAGTTGGTCAGCACCCCCTCGGCCGAGAAGGCGCGGGCGAAACTCTTGGTCAGATTGAGCAGGGCCGCCTTGGCCGCTCCATAGGCGGCGAAGGACGGGTCCGGCTCGCGGCCGTAGGTGGAGGCCACGTTCACGATCCGGCCCCAGCCGGCATCGCGCATCGGTGCGACGGCGGCCACCGACAGCCGGGCGGCAGCGAAGAAGTCGACCTCGAAGGCGGCCCGCCACCCGTCGTCGGTCATCGCGTCCAACCGGTGCGCCACCGCGCCGCCGGCATTGTTGACGACCACATCGAGCCGACCGAATCGATCGAGGGCGACGGCAGCGATGCGCTCGGCGGCCGCGATGTCGGCGAGGTCGACGGGCAGCGGCACCACCGCGTCGCGGCCGGCACGGTCGGCCACGGCCTCGAGGTCCGTCGCGGTGCGAGCGCAGGCCACGACCCGGCAACCCTCGGCCACGAGATCGAGCGTGACCTGTCGGCCGATTCCCCGTCCGGCACCGGTCACCACGGCCACCCGATCGGCCAGGCCCGTCTGCATTTCGGGAGGCTACCATTCCTGACATGAGTGTCACATTTGCTCTGGAGGCGTCGACGACCGCCACCATCAACGGTGAGCTCATCCCCGCCGTGCCGGATCTCACCCGCCTCCGCCGCGACCGATCGGTCCGCTTGCGCGACGAGATGGCCCGCCGGGACGTGGACGCTCTCCTCGTGCTCGGCACCAGCGCCGTGCACTACGCCACCGGCGCGGCCCTCCCCTCGGTCGATGCCGGTCGAGCCACCGTGCTCCGCCCCGTCGCCCTCGTGCTCGTCGACGATCCGGACCCCCACCTGTTCACGCCCTATCCCGACGGGGCGGCCGACCGGCTCCCCGACGACCACGTCCACCCGCCGCTGTTCGTCGACTTCGACGAGGCCGTCGACGACATCCGGTCGGTCCTGGTCGGGTACGTGGAAGACGACATGCGGCTGGCCGCCGACGAGCGGACCCATCCCCTCGAGGCCGCGGTCGGCGAGCGTCGTCTGGCCAACGGCGCAGCCGTCCTGGCCGCGGCCCGTCTCGTGAAGACCCCCGACGAGCTGGCCTGCCTGCGCACCGCTCAGGGGATCAACGAGGCCGCCATGGGCGACGTCTACCCCCTGGTCCGGCCCGGCGCCCGCCAGAGCGACCTCAGCGGCACCTTCCTTCGCCGCGCGTTCGAGCTGGGCGCCACCGGCGTCGGGATCGACCCCATCTGGCAGGCCATGCCCGAAGCGCTCGAAGAAGGACCGTGGACCACGCACGGCGATGTCGCCTATCCCACCCCGACCACCGACCGGATGCTGCGCTCCGGCGACGTCCTGTGGATCGACAGCGGCGTCCTCTACGAAGGCTACGCATCCGACTTCGGGCGGACCTGGATCGTCGGCACCCGGCCGTCCGCCACCCAGCACCACCAATTCGAGCGATGGCTGGCCGTCCTGCGGGCCTGCCTCGATCTGGTGCGGCCCGGAACCAGCGGCCTGGAGCTCTGCCGGGCCGCGAGAGCCGCCGACCCTGCCAGCGCCGCGGCCGGCCGACCCCCCTGGCTCAGCCACTTCTACCTGTCCCACGGTCTGGGCGTGGACTCCGCCGAGATGCCGCTGCTCGGGACCGACCTCGGCGAGTCCTTCGACGAGTCGATCGTTCTCACGGCCGGCGTGGTCCTGGTGTTCGAACCGGTGATCTGGGACGACGGCATGGGGGGATACCGCTCCGAGGACACGGTGGTGGTGACCGACGACGGGTGGGCACCCCTCTCCGATCATCCGTACGACCCGTTCGAACCCCGGGACGGCCAGTGACCGGTCCGGGCCTGGCCGCGATGCCCGAAGGTGGGCGCATCGACTTCGCCCGACTCCGCGCCGGTCGTCGCGCCCGTCTGCTGGAGGAGATGGCGGTCCACGATCTCGACGTGCTGGTACTGGGCCGACCGGCCGACATCGTCTACGCCACCGGGAGCCGCCAGCTGTGGACCGCCGGTTCGCGTCCCTTCTCACCCGCCTGCATCATCATGCGGGCCGACCAACGCATCCACCTGATGGCCACATGGGACGAGGGGGTTCCCGAGGACATCGCCCGCCGGGATCTGTTCGGGTTGTCCTGGAACCCGGTCATCGCCGCCGGGCACGTGCGGGACATACCCGGCCTCGCCGACGCCAGGAGGATCGGGACCGACGGCACGAGTGTCGGGTTCACCCGTCTCATCGCCGAGGCGGCGCCGCGCAGCGAGCTGGTCGACGCCCGCCATGTCATGACGACCGCCCGCCAGGTGAAGACCCCACCGGAGATCGACGCGATCGAAACCGCCTGCTCGCTCGCCGAGGCCGGCCTCGACGCCATGACCGCCGCGCTGGTCGCGGGCGTCACCGAACGTCGGCTCCTCGCCGCCCACGTCGAACGCGTGGGCCATCTGGGCGCGCCGATCACACCGAACGAGGCGGTCGCCCACGCCACCCGCCAGGGATTCGGTCAGGTCGTCGGCGACCGGCCGCTCGAGATCGGTGAGCTCGTGGCGCTCGCACCGTCCGCCTCGTACGCCGGATACGAGGGAACGCTGGCCCGCACGGTCGCTGTCGCAGCCGAGCCGACCGCCGCACAGGCGCACCTGGGCCGGCGCTGCCGATCGGCCCTGGACGCCGTCATCGCCGCGTGCCGGCCACCGCTGCACGGGAGCGTCCTGCTGGAGGCGTGGACCGGTGCCGGTGGCGACTCGATGCCCGTCCCACTCGCGCACGGCATCGGGCTGGGTACCGAGGCACCGCTGATCGGGCTGGGCCTGGGTGCCGACACCGAGATCGTGCCCGGCATGATCCTGGCGGTACAAGGCTGGTGCTTCGAGCCGACGGTCGGCGGCTGGCTCGAACGGGACGTGGTCGCCGTCGACGCCCACGGGGCACGCCGCCTGACCCGATGGAGCGAGAGGTGACACCGGAACCCACCGTCGACTTCGACCACCACGATCCGGACTTCCATGCCGATCGCCTCCGCCGCTGGGCTGAGCTCCGCCGCACCTGTCCCGTCGCGTGGAACCCCAACTACGGCGGCTTCTGGGCGGTGGCCGGTTACGACGAGGTCGCCACGGTCTCGCGCGACAGCACCACCTTCTCGTCGCGGTTCGAGCCGGGCGCTCCCGACGGGATCGACTACCGCGGCATCGCCGGCGTTCCCCGATCGAGGCACATCCCGCCGGCGGGCATCGCCGAGGTCGAGGGGGCCCACCACGCCGCCCTTCGACGGGTGATGCAACCGTTCGTCCTCCCGCAGGCCGTCACCGAGGCCGAGCCTCTCGTGTGTGCCGCCGCCCGGTGGTTCCTCGACGAGCGGATCGAGTCGGGCACGATGGACCTGGTCGACGACTACGCCAGTCCGGTCCCGGCGATCGCGACGATGGCGCTCATCGGACTCCCCCTCGACGACTGGATCGCCTACGCCGAGCTGTTCCACAACACCATCGCCCGCGCCCCCGACGATCCCGCTCATCGCGAGGCCGTGGCCCGCGTCCCGCTCATGCTCGAGCGGATGCACGCGGAAGCCGAGCAACGTCGGAGGGAGCCGGCCGACGACCTGCTCACCGCGCTGGTACAGCTCGAGGTCGACGGGGCACCGCTGGACGATGACGCCGTCACGTCGGTCCTCTGGAACCTCATCGGAGGCGGGCTCGACACGACGGCATCGCTCACGTCGCTCTCGTTGCATCACCTGGCCACCCACCCCGAGCTCCGGCAGCAGCTGATCGACGAACCCGAGATCGAGGCGGTCGCCACCGAGGAGTTCCTCCGGTTCTTCTCGGTGAACGAGTCGCTCAGCCGCACCGTCAGCTGTGACACCGAGCTCGGTGGCGTGCCGCTGAGCGCCGGCGACGTCGTGCTCTTCAGCTGGCTGTCGGCCAACCGCGACCCCGATCGGTTCCCCGATCCCGACACCGTCGTGGTCGATCGGGCGCCCAACCCCCACCTGGCGTTCGGCGTCGGGGTGCACCGGTGCATCGGGATGCACCTGGCCCGGTCGATCTTCCGGATCCTCCTGCGCGAGATACTCGAGCGCATCCCCGACTACGAGGTCACGGCGCCGGTGCGTGGCTACGACGGCAATCCCACCCTCAACGGCCTGGTGAGCCTGCCGGTGGCGTTCACCCCGGGCCCACGACTGGGGCCCACCGAGCGGCCCTTCTGATGGGGTCGCCGGCGGGACCACCTGCACCCGCGCCGGGGCCCGCGGCCGGTGCCGCGTGGGAGGGTTCCTCACGGCGGGTGGCGCCCGATCACGTCCCCACCGTGGCCCACCTCCTCCGTCACGCGGTCGCCCATCATCCCGGTGCCCTGGCGGTGGCGACGTCCGACGACCACCTCACCTACGCCGAGCTCGATCGACGATCGGCGGCGCTCGCCGCTCGCCTCGTGTCCCACGGGGTCGGGAAGGGGACCCGGGTGGGGGTCCTGCTGCCCAACGGGATCGGTTGGGTCGTGACGTGGGCGGCTGCCACTCGCATCGGGGCCATCCTCACGCCGGTCAACACGTTCTCCAAGACCCCCGAACTGGCGACCATGCTGCGCCACGCCGACGTGCAGGTGCTGATCGCCACGACGCACTTCGAGCCCCACGACTACGTCCAGAGGCTCCTCGACATCGCTCCCGATCTCGACGGGTCCGACGGCTCGATGCCCCTCCTGCTGCCGACGCTGCCCCAGCTGCGACACATCCTGTGGTGGGAGGCCGACGACCGGCACGCGTGGGCGGCGGGTGGCGCCGGCGTCGACCTCGACCAGCCCGTCGACGCCCACCTGGCCACGATCGTGACCGCCATGGAGGACGACGTCGTTCCCGCCGACCCCATGCTCGTCACCTACACCTCGGGATCGACCGGTGAACCGAAGGGCGTCGTCCACGGTCATGGCCCGCTGCTCCGTCACGCCCGCAACCTCGCCGCCATGTCGGGCATCGGTCCCGACGACCGCATCTGGACACCGATGCCCCTGTGTTGGGTCGGCGGGTTCTCGTTCACCCTCCTTCGTGCGCTCTCGGTCGGTGCCGCCTTCGTCACCCAGGCACGCTTCGCTCTCGACCAGGCCCTGTCGCTCATCGGCGGAGAGCAGATCACCTGCGTCAGCGCGTGGCCCGCTGCGGGGGCCGCCATGGCGTCCCATCCCGACTTCGCCTCCACCGACCTGTCGCACCTTCGGCTCGGCACCTTCTACGAGGGTCGCCGGCCCGACTCCCGCCCCGACGACCCCACGCTGGCCGTCACGTCGCTGGGCATGTCCGAGACCGGCGGGCCGCACACCTTCTGGACCCTCGACGACGATCTCCACGGCTGTCCCGAGGAGTACCGGGGCGCCTTCGGCCATCAGGTGCCCGGCCTGCAGCACCGCATCGTCGACCCTGCGGGCCACGACGTGGCGGAGGGCGACGAGGGCGAGGTCCTGGTGCGCGGCGACAGCCTGATGTACGGCCTGTACAAGCACGAGCGGGACGAGGTGTTCGACGCCGACGGCTGGTACCACACCGGTGACCGGGGTCGCTTCCGCGACGGGTGGTTCTTCTTCACCGGGCGTCAGTCCGATCTGATCAAGTCGAAGGGCTCCAGCGTGGCCCCGCCCGAGGTCGAGAAGGCCCTCGCCTCGCAGCCCTCGGTGAATCAGGCGTTCGTCGTCGGCGTGGAGCACCCCGAGCGGGGCCAGGACGTGGTCGCCCTCGTCGTCGCCCACGAGAGGGCCGCGCCGTCGGCCGACGACCTTCACGCCGCGCTCAGCGACCTGCTGTCGTCCTACAAGCTGCCGCGTCACACCTTCGTGATCGAGGCCACCGACGTGCCCTACCTCAGCAGCCAGAAGCCCGACCGTCGGACGCTCACCCGGATGGCCACCGACCTGGTCGCCGGGTCCCTCACTCGGGGGTGACCGGCCGGTAGGCGAGGTCGAGCAGTTCGATGAGCTGGCCGTCGGGATCGCGCACCATCACGGCGACGTCCACGTCGGTGTCCTCGAGCACCTCACCGCCTTGCTCGCGAACCACCGCTTTCGCTGCCGCGACGTCCTTCACGCCCAGCGACAGGTGGGTGAGCCCGGTGTCGGTCATGGCCCGGTCGACCGGTCCGGAGGGATGCCCGGAGAAGTCGAGCAGCTCGAGTACGAACGTGCCGTTGGTGAGATAGACCGCGCGGAGGCCCACCGGTCGGGAAACGCGCAGCAGGCGCTGGGTGGGCTCGTCGGGGACGTCCATGGCCAGGGCCTCGATGAACCCCAGCGCTCCGTAGAAGCGGGTCGAAACGGCCAGATCACGCACCCGGAGACCGACGTGATTCACGGTCATGATGGGTCGTCCGTGGTGGTGCGTCCCAGCGCTCTCGCCGCTTCGGGAACGTGGAGCTCGGGGGCGAACGGACCCACGGTGGTGGCGCGCATCTCCAGCTCGGGGAGCACGATCGAGGGGTCGAGCGTGTCGAGCCACACGATCGCGGTTGCGACCTGGTCGGTCTCCAGAGCATGCATGGGAAAATGCACCGAGTCCAGCATCGGCGTGGCGACCGGGGCCGGCGTGACCGTGTGCACCGCGATCCCGTCCCGCTCGACCTCGCCGGCCAGCGCAAGAGCGAACGCGTTCAGGCCCGCCTTCGAAGCCGAATAGGCCGACTTGCCCGGTTGGGGCGCGTGCGCCGAGGACGACGACACGAACACGATCCGACCGCCGGGCGGCATCGCTCCGAGCACGGCGTTCGTGACCAGGAAGGCCGAACGGAGGTTGGCCCGCAGCACCGCATCGAACGTGGCGACCGACTCCTTGCGGACGAACGTCCCGTCCATCGTCCCGGCGGCGTGGACGAGGAGGTCGACAGGGCCAACGGCCTCGGCGAGCCTGGCCACGTCGTCCTCATCGCCGCAATCTCCGGTGACCCCTCGTACCCCGATGGACGCTGCCGCCTCCGCGAGGGGTCCGGCGCGTCGAGCGTTGAGGACGACCTCGTCGCCGCGATCGGCGAGCATCCGGCCGACCGCGAGGCCGATGCCGCTGCTCCCCCCGGTGACGAGGGCTCGGCGGGGCTGAGCGTCGCTCATGTCCGCTCCCCCTCCAGCCCGATCAGGGTCGCAACCCGTTGTCGATGAGCTTCCGCCGAGCCCAGCAGGGCACTCGAGCCCATGGCGCGTTTGACGTGGAGGTGCATGTCGTGATCCCAGGTGAAGCCGATGCCGCCGAGCAGCTGGATTCCCTCGGCGCACAGGAGGCCAGCCGCGTCACCGGCCAGCGCCTTGGCCGTGGACGCGGCGACGGTGCGGCGGGCGTCGTCCTCCGCGATGGCCGCGCCGGCGACCAGCACCGCGGCGCGCGCCGCTTCGAGCGCGAGGTAGGCGTCGGCCAGTCGGTGCTTGATGGCCTGGAACGACCCGATCGGGACCCCGAACTGGTGCCGCGTCTTGGCGTGGGCGAGGGTCGTATCGAAGATGGTCGAGCACGTGCCCACCAGCTCGGCGGCCAGGGCGGTGACGGATTCATCGACCGCTCGCCGGAGCGCTGCCCCGTCACCCGGGGCCGCGCCCGCTCCGAGCACGTCGCTCGCGGCCATCGAAACGTCGCGAAGGTGGACCGTGGCGAGCCGACGAGTGCGATCCTGGGCTCGGACGGGTTCGGTCACGACGCCCGCCGCGGTGCGGTCGACGGCGAACGCAACCACGTCGCGCACCGCTCCGCCAGACCGGATGGCAGCGGGCACGACGATGCGGTCGACGCCGCCGCCTTCGATCACCGCATGCAGCGTTCCCGACAGGCGCCACCCGTCGCCGTCCCCCACCGCCGTCGCCGTGAGCGCTCCGGCGACCGCGTCCTCGTCGCCACCGGTCGTCGGCAACGCGCCGAGAGCTGCGGTACCGGTGGCGCTCCCCCGGGACACCGCACCGAGCAGCTCGGTCCGCTGCCGGTCGGAGCCCAACGCTCGCACCACTGGAGCGAACAGTGCGGTGGTGGCAAACAGCGGTCCCGGCACGATGGCGGCGCCGCATCCTTCGTGGACCAGGTTGGCCTCGACGGCGCCGTAGCCCAGGCCACCGGCACCCTGCGGGACACACAGAGCCGGCCAGTCGAGATCGATCATCCTGGCCCACAGCCCTTCGGCACCCACCCCGCGCTCGACCAGGTTGCGCAACGCCACGGCCGGCCACTCGCGCGCCAGGACATCGCGCACCGAGCCGGCGAGCGCCACCTGGTCCTGATCGAGCTCGAGGTCCACGGTGGTCCTTCAGCTCTGCTCGGGCATGGCCCGCAGCATCGAATCCTGCACGAACGACGCCACGTGCCGACCCCCGGGGGTGTGGACCTCGCCTCGACCGAAGGCTCGGCCACCGCCGGCGTAGGTGCTCTCCTGTGACAGCAGGAACCAGTTCCCGACATCGAACCGCTCGTGGAAGCTGACGGTGTGGGTGAGGACCGTCGTCGCCACCGACACGTGGGCCATCGACTGGTCCAGACCGTCGTGGGGCCGCATGGCGGTGCCGATGAGAAAGCCGTCACTGGCGTAGGCCAGCATCGCCTGCGCCGTCGGCTCGTCGGTCGGCGCTCCCGGGAAGCGGATCCACACCGCCAGTTCGGCTGGACCGACCCTCGGGTCCATCAGGTCGACATCGCCGACGGGCGCCACCTGCCACCAACGATCGTCGCCATCGACCGGCGGTGGGGCGACCTCGGGGAACGGCGCCTGGTGCCGGATCAGATCGTCGTCGGGCGCATCGAGGAGCACCAGGGAGCGGCAGCACAAGCGCTCCCTCTGGCCGATCGAGACCGACGCACTGGCGAACGACCGACCAGCGTGCATCGGCTCCACCTCGATGGTCACCCCGTGGTCGCGGGCACCACCACGGGCGAACACGGTGTGGACCGAGCGAACATGCTTGCCGCCTGCGGAGCGGCTGGCGGCAATGATCGTCTGGGCCAGGAGTTGACCGCCGAAGATGACGCCGTGACCGTCGGCCGTGTTGGTGCCGGTCCATCGTCGCTCGCCAATCGACGTGAGATCCAGGGCCGCGAGGAACAACCCGAGCTCGTCGGCACTCGCGCCGGCTTCCGTCACCGGGTTTCCTTCGGGATCGAACGGGCTCGGTCGTCGAGCATGGCCTGGATCCGTACCGCGTGCTCGGTGGTCGCCATCGACTCCAGTTCCGCGGCCGCCGCCGCCTCGACCACTCCGGTCATCGACCGCTCGATCCCGAGTTGGATGGCCCGCTTCGTCTGCCGGAGCGCAAACCGGGGTTGCACCGCGATCCGGTGAGCCAGGGCGACGGCATCGGGGAGCAACCGCCCATGCGGTATCACGCGGCTGGCGATGCCCAGCTCGACCGCGGTGTCGGCATCGATCCGATCGCCGGTGAACAGCAGCTCCTTGGCCCGCAACAGCGGTGCGACCAGTGGCAGGAGGGCTGCGCCACCGTCGCCGCACACCAATCCCACCGAGACGTGCGGGTCGGCGAACGACGCCCGATCGGACGCGAGCACGATGTCGGCCGCCAGCGCCAGGCTCATCCCGAGACCCACCGCCGGGCCGTTGACGGCGGCGATCAGCGGGAGAGGGAATCGCACCATCTTCCACAGGATCACCTGCGCCTCGTTCATGGTCCGGCCGCGCAGCTCGGGCTCGTCCGGGAACCGCCGGATGTAGTCGAGGTCGCCTCCGGCGGAGAAGGCGCGACCCGCGCCGGTCAGCACGACCGCCGCCGCGTCCTCATCCGCCGCGAGATCGTCCCACAACGAGGTCAGAGCCGTGTGGAGCGACTCGTCGACGGCATTGAGCGCGTCGGGGCGGTCGAGCGTCACGACGCGCACGGGGCCATCCGCGGTCACGGTGATCCCGGGGTCACCCACCGGCCGCTCCACGGTGCGCACGTTCGTCGTTCGAACTTGACATGGGTGTCAGCAACGTAGTCGATCTCCGGGCCGCCAGCGCCTTCCTCCGACCGCGTTCCGGCCGAGCCCCGGGTCACTCCGGACCGGCACGATCGACGCGACGGGACCCGCCGCGGGACGCGTGGTCGTCTCGTCCTCCGGCTCCGTATCGTCGGGCGCATGGCACAACGCATCGTCATCATCGGGGGAGACGCGGCAGGCATGGCGGCCGTTTCCCAGATCCGGAAGGGCGCACCGGACGCCGAGGTCATCGCCCTCGAGAAGAGCAACCGGACCAGCTACGCGGCCTGCGGGATTCCCTTCCTCGTCGGCGGAGAAGTCGAGGGTGGCATCGAACAGCTGGTGGCCCGATCCCCCGAGCAACATCGTGAGAAGGGCCTCGACCTGCGCACCCGTCACGAGGCGACCGCGATCGACACGGCGGCGCGCACCGTGGACGTGCACGACCTGGACGGGAACGAGAGGTTCACGCTCGAGTTCGACCAACTGCTCATCGGCACGGGCGGCACGCCGATCCGCCCACCGTTCCCCGGCATCGATCTGCCCTTCGTCCACGGCGTCCACGGCCTCGACGGCGCGGCCGATCTGCTGGCCGCGATCGAGGACGACGCGACGCAGAACATCGTCGTGGTGGGGGCCGGCTACATCGGGCTCGAGATGGCCGAGGCGTTTCTCCACCGCGGCCGCACCCCCATCGTGGTCGAGATGGCTCCGCACCCGTTGACGCTCCTCGACCCGGAGATGAGCGCCATGGTGGGCGAAGCGATGACGGAGCGGGGCATCGACCTTCGTACCGACACGGCGGTGGAGGGCTTCGAGCCGGGCATGGTCCACACGTCCGACGGCACCATCCCGGCCGACCTCGTCGTCCTGGGGATCGGCTTGGGTCCCAACTCGCAGCTGGCCGCCGACGCGGGACTGGACCTCGGGGTGCGCGACGCCATCGTCGTCGACGACCGAATGGAAACCTCGGTGGAGGGGATCTGGGCCGCGGGCGACTGTGTGCAGAGCACCCACCTCGTGACCGGCGAGCCCGTGCACATCGCGCTCGGTACCTACGCCAACAAGCAAGCCCGGATCGCCGGCATCAACATCGGCGGCGGCGACGCTCGCATGGGCGGGGTGCTGGGCACGGCCATCACCAAGTCGTGCGACACCGAGATCGCCCTCACCGGGGCCAGCACCGCGCAGGCCACCGCCGCGGGCTTCGACGTCCTGACCCATTCGATCACCTCGCCCACTCGGGCGCACTACTACCCGGGGGTCGCCGACATGACCGTGACCTTCGTCGTGGATCGTGCCACCGGTCGGCTCCTCGGAGCCCAGATCGTGGGTGGCGGTGACTCGGCCAAGCGGATCGACACCTGCGCCGTGGCGATCACGGCGGGCATGACGATCGACCAGATCCTGGAGCTCGATCTGGCCTACGCCCCACCCTTCTCTCCGGTGTGGGACCCGGTTGCGGTCGCCGCTCGAGAAGCGATGAAGCGCCGCTGACGTTCGCATTGTCGCTGATGGCCTGGGACAAATTACCGTCGGGTACATGACGAAGCGTGAGCCCATCAAAAGCGTGATGACATCACAACCCACGTACGTGCAGCGCTCGCAGCCGATCTCGGAGGTCTACGACCTGCTGGACGGTGCCCCGTTCCACCACGTGCCGGTGCTGGACGGCGACAAGCCGGTCGGCATGGTCTCCGCGTCCGACATCCTGCGCCTCGTCTACGACATCGACGGGTCCGATGACCGCATGCTGCGGACCATGCTCGACCACCAGTTCAACATCGACGACGCCATGACCGAGGAACTGCGCACGCTGCCGGCGACGGCCAGCGTCTATGACGCCGCATCCACGCTGTCCGACGGATCGCTCCACTCGGTCATCGTCGTCAACGACGACGGCAAGCTGGCCGGCATCGTCACCTCCACCGACCTGGTCCGGTACCTGCGGGACCACTGCACACCCTGAGCGACCACGCCCCCGACGGTGGTACCGACTGGCCCTCGACCGAAACCACCGGCACCCTCAGGTGGTCGGTGCACCCCCATTGAGCTGAAGGGTCTGGCCGGTCATCCACGCCGCCTCGTCCGATGCCAGGTAGACGCACAACGAGCCCGCGTCGGCGGGCCGACCGAGTCGACCGACGGGAATCGAGCGCGAGGCCGCCGAGAGCACACCGGCGTCCCCCGAGCCGCGAGCATCCATCATGCCCAGCGCAACCGTGTTGACCGTGATGCCCTCGCGCGCTTCCTCCAGTGCCAGATTTCGCATGAACGCGATCGCTCCCCCCTTGCTGGCCCCGTACACCGAAGTCCCGAAGCGCGAGCCGATGGTCGCCGCCCCTGAGGAGATCGTGACGATCCGCCCCCAACCCCCCTGTCGCATCCCGTCGATCACCGCGTGACAGCAGTGCATGACGCCCTGCGTGTTCACGTCGAAGTAGGCCTTCCACTCGTCGGGGGCCGTGTCGCGGAAGGGCCGCAGCTCCATCCCCGGGGGGATGCCTGCATTGTTCACGAGCACGTCGATCGGCCCACGGGACTCGCCCGCCGCGGCCACAGCCGTCCGGACCGCGTCGTGATCCCCGACGTCGAACGGCGCGGGGACCGCCGTGCCACCTGCGGCCCGTATCTCCGTCACGACGCTTTCGGCCCGCTCCGGCTCCAGATCGTTGACCACCACGTCGGCCCCACGGTGGGCCAACGCCAGCGCAATGCCGCGTCCGACCCCCCGACCCGCGCCGGTCACCAGCGCCACCCGGCCGCTCAGATCGAACATCCTGATCTCCTCCCGTCGTCGACCGCTCGGTCACGACACCGGCGATCAGCGTAGGACCCGCGTGCGGCCGAGCCCGGGGCTTGACAGGATCTCCTCATGACCGGACGGCTGGAGGGCAAGACCGCCATCGTGGTGGGCGCCGGGCAGACCCCGGGCGACACCACCGGGAACGGCCGAGCCACTGCGATGAGGTTCGCCCAGGAGGGCGCCATCGTGGTCTGTGCCGACCACCGCATCGACTCGGCCGAGGAGACGGTCGAGATCATCCGCGCGGCGGGCGGCGAGGCCACCGCCATCGCGGCCGACGTCACCGACGAGTCGTCGGTCGTCGCGCTGATCGACGCGGCCCTCCGCTCACCCGGCCGCATCGACATCCTGCACAACAACGTCGGGATCGGTGCTGGAGACGCCGGCGCGCTCTCGATCACCGAGGACGCGTGGGACCGGATCATGACGGTCAATCTGAAGGGGGTCGTCTTCGCCTGCAAACACGCTCTCCCTCCGATGCGGGCGGCAGGCTCGGGGGTGATCCTGAACGTTTCCTCCGTCGCAGCGGTGTGCTCGGTGGACATCGTCGCCTACAAGTCCTCGAAAGCAGCGGTCAACGCCTACACCCAGGCACTGGCGATCGCGAACGCATCCCACGGCATCCGGGCCAACAGCATCATGCCGGGGCTGATCAACACGCCGATGGCCATCGAGACCTACGTCGCCGCCGGCTTCGATCGCGACGAACTGCTCCAGGCCCGGGACCGCCTCGTCCCCCTGCGCGGTGGTCAGGGAGACGCGTTCGACGTCGCGAACGCCGCGCTGTTCCTCGCATCGGATGAGGCTCGGTTCATCACCGGCGTCTCGCTGGCCGTGGACGGAGGCCAGGCCGCACGAGTGGGCTGACCGCAGGGATTCAGCGACCCCGGCGACCGCCGCTCCCGCGCTGCCCGCCGGAGGTGAACCAGTCGTCCCATCCACCGCTCAGCTCGTCCCAGCCGGGCCAGTCCCGCCAACCGTCCCACTGCGACCACCCCGGCCACGTCAACCATGCGATCACGTCGTCGAAGTTGTCCCAACCGTCCCAGTCCTGGATCATGACGTCCCACTGGTCGGCCCAGTCGATCCGGGCTGGGTCGTCGACGGGGGTGAAGATGGTCCCGGAGCCGGCGCTGCTGCCTCCGGGGGCGGACCCGACGGTACGTCGACGGTCGATTCGGCGGCCTGGGGTGGGAGCGGTGGGGGCGCGGCCGCAGCAGCACTCCCACTCGAACGGCCCTGAGCCTTGTTCGCCCCGTCACATCCGTCACGCGGCCATCGCGATCACCGGACCGTCCTCCGCCGCCCCCACCGGCACCCGGATCGTCGGAGGTCCCGTCCGTACGCGTTGCCGCCGCCCGCAGCTGGTCCGACCCCTCGTAGAGCGATCCACCGAGCGCATCCACCGCGGCCGCCTCGGTGGGCGCATCGGGGCCGAACGGACCGGGGACGAGACTCGGGACGTCGTCGAGCATTCCGCCGACGTTCGTCGCGCCGGCCAGGGGCTTGCGACGGCCGAGTGAGACGGCCAAGAACGCCCGGACGACGTCGGGGTCGAACTGCGTGCCCGAGTTCGTGGCCCGCTCGACCCGGGCCTGCTCGGCCGGGAGCGAGGGTTTGTAGGACCTCGGTGCGGTCATCACGTCGTACGCGTCCGCCACCGCGACGATGCGCCCGGCGCGGGAGATCTGCTGACCGGCCAGACCACGGGGATACCCCTTGCCGTCGTACCGTTCGTGGTGGTCCGTCGCCGCCCCCGCCCACTCCCCGAGCCACGGGGTGAGTGCCTGGAGCCGCGGCGTTGCGGCAGCCGGATGACGCCGGATGATCTCCCATTCCTCGTCCGTGGGCCGCCCGTCCTTGTTGAGGACGGCTTCCGGCACCTCGAGCTTTCCGATGTCGTGCAGCAGCGCCACCCACCTGAGCTTGGCCGCGTACCTCCGCGTCCAGGTCCATCTCGTCGGCGATCAGGTCCGTGTACGCGCGCACGCGCTCGGAATGCCCACGCGTCATGCGATCGTGACGGCTGAGGGCTGCCAGCTGGACCAGGAGTTCCTCGGCCGCCTCCTGGGGAGCGCGAAACCGATCGGCGGAGGTGCCCGACTCGACGGCGACCGCAAGCTGACGACCGGTGGCGGCGCGCAGCGCGAGTCGAAAGCGCAACGGAGCCTTGTCGGGGAACAACAACGACGCCCGCATCAGCATCGTCACCGGAACGATGCGGCGGAATCCTACGCCCACGATCCGCAGGACGGCGGTGGCAAAGACGCCGAGACTCACGAACCAGGCCAACAGCAGACCGAGATCGTCGACGGGGCGCGGCACCACCCGGATGGCCAGGCGGATGATCGGATACGTCACGATGAAGGGCCCGACCGCAGCCATCACCCTGAGGCCGCCGCCCAGGATCGGTCGAGGGCGCCACGATCGCTCGTCGAGATCCACCGCCTGGCTGCTCGCCGAGTCACCGGTGGCCGAGCAGGAGGAGTCCGATTCGTTCTGTGTGTTCGCGGTCTTCGCGTGCGACATCTGGCTCGGTCTTCCGACACGGGGAGGAGACTGCTCCTCGACCCGTGGTATCGGCCGTCCGGGGGCCGAACCCTTGCCGGTGGGGTCGTTTTGCCCAACCACCACACCGGGGTGGACCCAGGTCGACCTCAGCCCTGGGTTCTGACCAGCCTGACGAGCGGAATCGTGCGGTCGACGGCGGACTGGTAGTCGGCGTAGAACGGCCTGTCGGCGACCAGCGCTTCCCAGGTCCGGCTCCGGGCGCCGCCCTCCAGCACCTCGGCCCGAGCGTCGTAGCGATCGGCCCGATTCACCACCGAGACCGTCGGATTGGCGTCCCGGTCCCTGAGGTTGTGATACCACGCCGGGTGCCGCTCGGCTCCTGCGTACGATGCCACCACGATCGGCGCACCGTCACCATCGCGCCAGATCGGAAGGCAGACCGTGTGCGGCTGTCCTGACCGCCGCCCGACGGTCGTCAGCAGGACGTGATCCATCCCTCGCTGGGTGCCGCCGATGCGCCCCTGGGTCCCGCGATACAGCGGGATCGTGACACGCGTGATCCACGGAATCATCCATCGCGGCGGGGTCCGGAACCCCTGCGTGCCCTGCGCTGCCATCGGGGGAGGCTAGCGGTGGATCGCCGCCGTCGACTCCTCGACGGGTGCGGGAGGCCACAGGCTGGAGGCACCCGCATCCTCGTGGGCCAGGAGCCACCGCTTCCGGTCCAGACCTCCCCCGTAGCCGCCCAGCGAACCGTCGCTCCGCACCACCCGGTGACACGGGACGATCACGACGATCGGGTTGGCACCGTTGGCCGATCCGACGGCCCGCACCGCCCCGGGTGTGTCGATCGCCGCCGCGATCTCCCGATACGACGTCGTCCGACCGGCGGGGACGGCCCGCAGCGCGCTCCAGACCGACCGCTGGAACTCGGTCCCGATGGAATCGAGTTCGAGGTCGTCGATCGCCTCGATATCGCCGGCGAAGTACCGGTCCAGGACCGATACCGCCCCGCCAGGGTCGGGATGCTCGACCCGTTCCATCGACCCGACATGGCGTTCCAGACGGCTGATGACGGTGTCGGCATCCGAGCCGAACGCCACGAGGCACACACGACCCGATCGGGCTCCCACCACGAGTGGGCCCACGGGGCTCGCCATCGTCGTGACCTCGAGTTGCTGCATCGGCGTCGCTCCTTGGGCTGTCGGTCTCTTCGGAACCACCGCCATCCTGACCGATCCATCCGCACGCCGCTGGCCGGATCCGGACCGGTCCGCCGGTCTGTCCGGATCTGACCAGCGCGACGCAGTACGACGGGTTAGAACTCAGCCATGGAACAGTCCGCTGCCGGTTTCCACGCCGTGGTCACCACCGGGATCTACTGCCGTGACGGCTGCCCGGCGTCGCCGCTCGCTCGCAACGTGCGGGACTACGTCTACCCCGCAGCGGCCGAGGCCGACGGCTATCGGCCATGCCGTCGCTGCCGACCTGAGCACGCGCCGCAACCGACCGGTGGCGACGACGCGCCGGACCTGGTGTGCCGAGCGCTCCGCATGATCGCAGCCGGAGCGCTCGACGCGGCACCCACCGATGCGCTCGCCCGGGAGCTCGGGGTCAGCGATCGACATCTGCGGCGGCTCTTCCATCAGCACGTCGGGGCGAGCCCCGATCAGGTCGCTCGCTCGCGCCGAGCCCACCTGGCGAAGCGGCTGCTCGACGAATCGGAGCTGCCCGTCTGCGACGTCGCCTTCGCGGCGGGGTTCAACAGCGTCCGCCAGATGAACCGGGTCGTCCGATCGGTCTTCCGTCGCACCCCGACCGACATGCGACGCCGCGCCCCCGTCCGGTCGGAACCGGCGGCCGACGGCGCCCTGGTCCTGCGCCTGCCCGGGCGCGCGCCGATGGCGTTCGGCGCGCTCTTCGACTTCCTCGGCGCTCGAGCGGTCCCCGGCGTGGAGATCGTGACCGCCACGTCCTACCAGCGCACGATCACGACCCACGGGGCCCCGGGCATCGTGCACGTCGAAGCGTTGCCCGACTCGCCCGACGTCCGCATGCGGGTGCTCCTCCCCAGCTACCGCTCGCTGCATCACCTCGTCGAACGGGCTCGACGGCTCTTCGACCTCGATGCGCCCATCGAGGCGGTCGACCACGACCTCGGCTCGGACCCGATCCTGGCTCCGTCGGTCCGGGCCCACCCGGGGATGCGTGTCCCCGGCGCCTGGGATCCCTTCGAGATCGCCGTGCGAGCGATCCTCGGTCAGCAGGTGACCGTGACCGCCGCCACGACGTTGGCGGGGCGGCTGGTCGAATCCCACGGGACGACCGTGACGGCACCGGACGGGACCGTCCGCCGGGTCTGGCCCGCGCCCGAGGTGCTGGCCGGCGCAGATCCCGGTTCGTTCGGCATGCCGCTGGCGCGCGCCCGCTCGATCCTCGCGCTCAGCCGGGCGGTTGCCAACGAGGACCTCGTGATGGACGACCGGCGACCGGCCGACGAGATCGTGCATCAACTGCTCGCGCTGCCGGGGATCGGACCCTGGACCGCGTCCTCCATCGCCATGCGCTCCCTGGGCGATCGCAACGCGTTTCCGTCCGGCGACATCGCGCTCCGGGCCGCGCTGGAGCAGGCGGGGCGCCGACCGTCGTCGGCCGAGGTCGACGCCGCCTTCGACGCCTGGCAGCCCTGGCGTGCGTACGCCGCCATCCGTCTGTGGCACACGCGATCGGCCGGCCGAGTTCCTTCTACACTCGGCACAACATCGTGAAGAGGAGATCGACCGTGGCAACCCTCGACGTGCCGGACGGTGAAGGCGACGAGCTCATCCGGGTGTGGTCCATCAACCCCGCCATGGGCCACGCGGCGGCGAAGTTCTCGGCCATGGTGTACGAGCGCAGCGAACTTCCGGTCAACGAACGCGAGATGGCCCGCATGCGTATCGCCCAGATCAACGACTGCCCCGTCTGACTGGATACCCGCGCTGCATCGTTGATGCAGCTCCCCGAGAGCGAAGAGCACTACCGCCACGTCCACGAGTGGCGCGATCGAGACGATTTCACCGTCCGTGAGAAGCTGGCCATCGAGTTCGCCGAGCGCTTCGCTCTCGAGCATCACCGTATCGACGACGATCTCCTCGGTCGGATGAAGGACGAGTTCTCCGATGCGGAGATCCTCGACCTGATGGTGTGTGTCGCCAGTTTCCTCGGTCTCGGACGGCTCACGAAGGTCCTCGGCGTCCTCCCCGACGATCCGCTGGTGATCTGACGCGCCGGTCTCAGCCGTCGAGGTCTCCCAGATAGCTGGACGCGAGAAGCCGATCGTCAGCCGCCAAGTCGGCCGCCGTGCCGCTGACCACCAACTCGCCGTGATTGAGCACGTAGGCGCGGTCCGCGTGGCGCAGCGCCGCCTGGACCTGTTGCTCCACGATGAGGACCGCCGTGTCCCGTTCGCGTGCCACTCGGTGCAGCACCGGTAAAAGCCGGTCGACGATCACCGGAGCCAGTCCGAGCGACAACTCGTCCACCATCAGCAGCAGCGGTTGCTGCACGAGGGCACGACCGATGGCGAGCATCTGTTGTTCGCCGCCCGAGAGCAATCCGGCCTGCCGGTCCATCAGCCGACCCAGCGCCGGAAAGAGGTCGACGATCGGATCGAGATCGGTCTTGCGTCCGCGCACGCCGACGGTGAGGTTCTCCCGCGTGGTGAGCCCGACGAAGACACCCCGTTCCTCAGGAACATGGGCGAGTCCGAGGCGAGCCACGGCACTCGGCCGTTTTCCGACGATCGACGATCCGAGGAACATCACCTCGCCGGCCAAGGGGTCGAGGAGCTGCGACACCGTGAGCAGCGTGGTGGTCTTTCCGGCGCCACTCGGTCCCAGGAGCGCCACGACCTCGCCGGCCGCCACCTCCAGCGACAGATCGCGCACGACGGCCACCCGTTCGTATCCGGCGCGCAGATCCCGCAGTTCCAAGACCGGGCTCACGGCGACTCGACCTCGGCATCAGCACCGAGATACGCGCTGATCACCTGCGGATCATGACGAACCTCGGTCGGCGTCCCGCTGGCCAGCAGCCCACCGGATTCCAGGACGTACACCCGGGTGCACGTCGACAGCACCAGCCCCATGTCATGGTCGATGAGCAGGATCGACCGACCCGATTCGGCCACGAGCCGCTCCAGCAACCCCCCGAACCGTCGACTCTCGTCCGAGTCCAGTCCCGCCGCGGGCTCGTCGAGCAGGACGACCTCGGGGTCGGCGGCCAGGGCGCGGGCGACGCCCACCCGCTTGCGTTGACCCAACGACAGTTCGGCCGGTCGACGATGTGCGTCGTCGGTCAGGCCGAGGGCCTCGAGCGCACGCTCGACCGAGGTCGGCAGGGTCCGGCTCCTGATCCCGACCGCGTCCCGGAGGAGGGTCGCGAGGTTCTGTGGCTCGCTGGCGACCTGACAGTTCTCCGCGACCGTCAGGTCATCGAACAACTCGAGTGACTGCCAGGTGCGAGCCAGTCCGGCGCGGGCGCGGGCGTGCGGGCTGCGGGCGGACAGATCGCGGCCGTCGAGGAGCACGCTGCCCTCGTGGGGCACGAACCCGCACATCGCATTGACCGCCGTGGTCTTCCCCGCTCCGTTGGGCCCGATCAGCCCCACGAGCTCACCCCGGCTCAGGTCGATCGAGACATCGGCCAATGCGGTGACTCCGCCGAACCGAACGCTCAGCCCGCGCGTCTCCAGCACGGGAGGGTGCGTCGGCGCCGCGTCCGTCATCACCGCACCGTAGCGGGACCGCTGCCGACGGGTCTCACGCCAACAGGCTGGCGAGGGCCCAGACCGCCGCCACACCGCCGACCACGGCCATCGTGACGCTCCGGGCGAACGGTGGGCGTTCGAGATCCCCCTCTTCGCGGTGTGCCGGTGGTCGGACCAGCGCCAGGACGTTGCCCACCAAGAGCGCACCTCCCAGGGCGAGCAACAGCCACGGGAGCAGGTCGTCACCGAGCAGAAACACAGCAGCCTCCCGGCTCCGTCACGGGCGAGATCCCGCTGATCACATCGTCGCACCCGCCGGGGCCGGGCGAAGAATTCGCGTCACATCCAGAATTCCCTCTCAAGCTTCTCGCCGGAACGCCGATGAATCTAGTGCCGGTGAACTTCGCCCTCACCGGTGAAATGGGGATTCGGGGTGGAGGTCGCACTCCCTCCAATCGCATCGCCACCAACACAGCAATGTGTTGGCGCCTTCGTGGCCTCTACTCCACCCCCCCCTCTCCCCCCAGAACGAAACCGGCGGCCCCCCGGGGCCGCCGCTTTCGCGTCCAGGCCGACGACGCGCGGGTCTGGGCACCCCCCAGGCGCCGTTGGGGGAAGGACCCGATGGGGAGGAGGCTCGGATCGGGCGATCATCGGGCCATGGCCCTTCCCACCACCGCACTCGACCATCTTGTCGGCGCCACGCCGACCGACCGGGATCGCGTCGTCGACGCCATGCGAGCCGGTTCCATCCTCGTGGTCGTCCTCTGGCACTGGTCCATGTCCGTGCTCCGGTGGAGCGATGCCGGCACGCTGAGCATGCCGAACCCGATCGACGCCATCCCCGGAGGTTGGCTGCTGACCTGGATTCTGCAGGTCATGCCGCTCTTCTTCGTCGTCGGCGGCTACGCCAACCTCACGTCGCTCCGTCATCGATCTCGATCGCTCCCCGCCTTCGCCCGGGAGCGAGCCCGGCGGCTCCTCCTGCCCCTCCTCCCGATGCTCGGGGTCTGGGCGGTCGTGGATGCCATCGGACTCCTCCTGCGAGGTGGAGCCCACCGGTCGGTCCTCGAGTGGGGATCCGTCGTGTTCGTGCCGCTCTGGTTCATCGGCGTGTTCGCCGCGGTCAGTGTGCTGGCACCGCGCACGGCCCGGCTCCACCGACGAGCGCCGTTCGCCACCCTGGCGGCGCTCGCCGGCGCGATCGTGACGGTCGACATCGTGCGCTTCGCCAGCGGCTGGTCCGCCATCGGTTGGATCAACGTCCTCCTGGTCTTCACCTTCGCTCACCAGCTCGGGTACCACTGGCGTGACGGGCGGTTGACCCGCCACGCTCCCCTCCTGGTCATCGGTTCGCTGCTCACCCTTGCGGCGGTGACCGGCCTCGGCCCCTACCCGGGCTCCATGGTGGCCACCGAGTCGACGGCGATCTCCAACATGAACCCCACGACGGCTCCGATCGCCGTCGTGGCCGTGCTTCAGCTGGGACTCACGATCCTGGCCACGCCGCTCCTCCGGCGGATCCTCGCCCGGCGCAGGGTCTGGAAGACCGTGGTGGCCGCCAACGTCGGCGCCATGACCATCTTCACCTGGCACATGACGGCACTCGTGCTGTTCATCGGGCTCTGGACCGGACTCGGGCCCGACCTGATCACCGAACCCAGCGCCGCCTGGTGGATCACCCGGCCCGTCTGGGTCATGGGCCCGGCGGCGGTCCTGGCCGGCATGGTCCTCCTGGGCCGTCGCCTGGCCCCCCGCTGGATCGGCCTCCCGGCCCTCCCCCCGACGGCCGCTGAGGGACCCTGAGCGAGCCGAGCGTCAGCGAGGGGTGGAGCTCTTCGCCATGTTCTCGAACAGCGTGTACTTGCCGTTGAACGCCAGACGGATGAGCCCGGTGGGACCGGCGCGGTGTTTGGCCACCAGCACTTCGGCCATGCCCGCGTCGGCCGACTCAGGGTTGTACACCTCGTCACGGTAGAGGAACATCACCACGTCGGCGTCCTGCTCGAGCGAGCCGGACTCGCGCAGATCCGACAGCATCGGCCGCTTCTCGGTCCGGGCCTCCAACCCGCGGTTGAGCTGGGCCAACGCCACCACCGGCACCTCGAGCTCCCGAGCCAGGATCTTGAGCCCCCGACTGATCTCGGCCACTTCGACCTGGCGACTCTCGGCCCCCGACCGGCCGGACATGAGCTGGATGTAGTCGACGACGATCAACCCGAGATCGCCGATCTTGCTCTTGAGCCGGCGGGCCTTCGAGCGGATCTCCATGACCGAGACGTTGGGGTTGTCGTCGATCCAGATGGGCGCTTCGGCCAGGCGTCCGACGGTGTGGGAGATCTTGGTCCAGTCGTCGGCGCTGAGCTTGCCGTTGCGGATACGGGTGGCATCGACCTTGGCCTGAGAGCACAACAGTCGCTGGGTGATCTCGATCTGGCTCATCTCGAGCGAGAACACCAGGGTGGGGCGGGGCGATGCGGCGGAGAGCGCGGCGTTCGCGGCCAGACCGAGGGCGAAGGCCGTCTTGCCCATGGCGGGCCGGGCCCCGACGACCACCAGTGCACTGGGTTGGAGACCCGAGAGGAGCTCGTCGAGGTCGAGAAACCCCGTCGGTGTCCCGGTGAGCGCGTCACCTTGCTCGTAGAGGTGCTCGAGCCGGTCCAGACTGGCCGACAGGAGGTCGCGGATGGCTGCCGTGCTGGTGGTGAGCCGACGCTGGGCCACGTCGTAGATGCGGGCCTCGGCCTCGTCGACGGCCTTGATCACGTCGTCGGGTCGTTGGTAGCCGAGCTCGGCGATCTCGTTGGCGACACTGATCATCCGGCGAAGCAGGGCCAGCTCGCTGACGATCTGGGCGTACCGGCTGGCGTTGGTGGTGGCCGGGGTGCGGTCCTGGATGGAGATGAGCGTGGCGGCCCCGCCCACCGACTCGAGGAGGCCGCTTCGCTCGAGCTCTTCGGCCACGGTCACCGGATCGACCGGATGACCCGATCCGTACAGTGCGGTCACGGCCTCGTAGACGTGACCGTGGGCCGGCTTGTAGAAGTCGTCCGCCGCGATGGTCTCGGCCACCGCCGCGATGGCATCGCGGGACAACAGCATCGCTCCCAACACCGATTGCTCGGCATCCAGATTGTGGGGTGGGATGCGGGCGCCGACCATGGGCGCGTCAAGGGTGCTCATCGGGACCACCTTGCTCGGTCTGCCCTGTTGATCGCTAGAGGACAACCACGAAAGTTTGGTGGATAGAGGCGGGGAAGCCTGTGGATGGGGTTGTGGACAGGATCGGGACCGGGCGTGGGGCCCGATCCGCTATTCGGCGTTGACCTCAACGGTGAGCGGGAACTCCACGTCGGTGTGCAACCGGACCGTGACCGTGTGTGTCCCGACATCCTTCAGGTGCTCGTCGAGCACGATCTGACGGCGATCGAGCTCGACCCCGGTCTGGTCGACCACGGCCTGGGCGACGTCGGCCGACGCGATCGAACCGAACAGCCGACCCTCGTCAGAGGCCCGAGCGGTGATGGTGAGCACCTTGGACACCAGCGTCTTGGCGATCTCCTCGGCCGCCTCGCGGTCCTGCGCGTCGCGGATGGCCCGGGCCCGGCGCATTCCCTCGGCCTGGGCGTCGACGCCCTCGGTGGCCCGCATGGCCAGACCGCGGGGCAACAGGAAGTTGCGGGCGTAGCCGTCGCTGACCTCGCAGAGGTCGCCTTTGTGGCCCACGCCACTGACGTCGTCGCGCAACAGGACCTTCATGCCTGCTCCTCAACCGTCTCGACGACTTCGACGACTCTCGACGATCTCCTCCATCGGCGCGTCCTCGGCTCCTTCGGCGTCAGCCGAAGGGGGCGGCGCGGTGGGCTTGGGCGGGGGGCCGTCGGCCCGGGCGCCGCCGCGGTCGCGGCCTCCGCTGCGCTGGGTGGTGACGCGGTTGGTGTAGGGCAGCAGCGCCATCTCGCGGGCGTTCTTGATGGCCCGGGCGACCTCGGCCTGCTGCTGCGCGTCGTTCCCGGTGACCCGGCGAGCGCGGATCTTGGCCCGATCCGACATGAACCGCCGCAGCAGGTTCACGTCCTTCCAGTCGACGTACTCGATCTTCTCCTGGGTGAGGATGCTGATCTTCTTCTTGCTCCGTCGAGCGTTGTCCTTGTTCTTGCCGCGTTTGACGTTCTTCGCCATCAGAACGGCTCCTCGTCGTGGTCGTAGTCGGGCGGTTGATTGGCCACGGGACGGCTGCCGCCGGCGCCGGCGCCACCACCACCGCCGCCACCGCCACCGGATCCTCCGCCAGCGGCATTGGATCGCTCGTTCTTCGTGATCTGCACCGTGGCCCACCGCAGGCTGGCCGCCACGTCGTCGGCCACGATCTCGACCTTGCTGCGCTTGTCACCGTCGGGGGTCTCCCACGACCGCTGCTCCAGGCGACCGTGCACCGTCACCCGGGCACCGCGGCCGACCGATTCGGCCACGTTCTCCGCCAACTGGGCCCAGCAGGTCACGTCGATGAACGAGGTGGCCTCTTCCCACTCCTGGGTCTGTCGGTTCTGCCACCGACGATTGACCGCGACACCGAAGCTGGTGACGGCCTGGCCGCTGGGGGTGAAGCGCAGCTCGGGATCCCGAGTCGCATTGCCGGTGATGGTCACCGTGTTGTCCTGTGCCATGTTGTTCTCCGTTGGTCGGTCGGCTCAGGCCGACGCCGTCTCACCGAGCAGGCCGCGCCGCTCCGCTTCGTGGTCGGGGAGGCGGACGATCTTGTGGCGGACCGTGGGATCCGCGAGGCGCAGGTACCGGTCGACGTCGTCGAGGGCCTGCTCGGTCACGATCTCCAGCACCACGTAGATGCCTTCGTACTGGTGATTGATCTCGTAGGCGAAGCGGCGCTTCCCCCAGAGGTCGGTGGAGACCACCGTGCCACCGCCCGAGGTCACCATCTCACCGACCCGGTCGAGCTCGGCCGTCACACCGGCATCATCGAGGTCGGTCACGAAGATGACCATCAACTCATACGCTCGTTTCACGAGCACTTCCTCCCTGTGGACCCGGTTGCCCGGAGCCCCGACGGTCGGGGCAGGGTCATGTTGGACCCGCCGAGTGTAGACGCCGTGCGCTGGCAACCGGGCATTGACCCATCGTGGCACGGGGGTGTGACGGTCGTTCGCCGGCCGGGTACTCTCGGGTCCGGTGGATGCCCACCCATCGACCCGCCCGTGACCGCCACCGAACCAGCACGATACGACGTTGCCGACCGGCACTGGCTGGTGACCGGTGCGGCCGGGTTCATCGGTGCGCACCTGTGTCGCTCCCTGCTCGAGCGTGGTGCGTCGGTCGTCGGTCTCGACAACTTCGATCCCTACTACGACCCCGACTACAAGCGGGATCGGGTGGCGGCGGTGGCCCCGACGGTACCCATCCACGACCTGGACCTGGCCGACCACGACGCCGTCGTCGACCTGGTCGCCGCGGAGCGGCCCGGCGTCGTGGTGAACCTCGCCGCCCAAGCCGGCGTCCGCAACTCACTGGACAACCCCCGCAGCTACGTGGCGAGCAATCTGGTCGGGTTCACCTCGGTCCTCGAGGCGTGCCGGATCACCCCGCCGGACCACCTGGTGTACGCCAGCTCAAGCTCGGTCTACGGATCGACCAGTCCCACACCGTTCGCGGTCGACCATGCGGCCGACCACCCGCTCAACCTGTACGCCGCTTCGAAGCGCTCCAACGAGCTCATGGCCCACGCCTACAGTCAGCTCTTCGACCTGCCCTGCACCGGTCTGCGGTTCTTCACCGTCTACGGGCCCTGGGGTCGTCCCGACATGGCCTATCTGCTGTTCGCCGAGGCGATCACCGAGGGGAGACCGATTCGGGTCTTCGGTGATGGCAGCGCCGCTCGGGATTTCACCTATGTGGACGACATCGTCGACGGCGTGATCGCCACCGCCCTGCGGCCGCCGGTCGGGCCGACCGATCCGGGCGGGAGCGGCGACGATCTCAGCGTGAGTCCCATCGCCCCCTGGCGCGTCCTCAACATCGGTCACGGCCAGCAGGTCACCGTCGATCAGCTGATCACCCGTCTCGAGCAGCACCTGGGCCGGTCGGCCGTACGTGAGGTCGCGACGCTGCAACCGGGTGAGGCTCCGGTAACCCACGCCGATGTGGAACGGCTCCATCACATGACCGGGAGCAGGCCGTCGGTGGCGTTCGACCAAGGTGTCGCACGGTTCTGCGCCTGGTACCGCGAGTGGCGGGGGCTCAGCCCGAGCGGTTGACCAGCCGGCGGCTCATCTCGACCAGCCAGGCTCGATCGAGGACCCAGATGACGGCACCGTAGACGAGGATGCCCGTGATGCCTGCGGCCGCCAGCTCGACCCAGGCGGATGCATGCACGCCGCTCCGGACGACCACCACGACCGCGGCCATCACCGCCGCGCCCGCCGACGCGGGGACGAGCGACCGGAGGGCCCCGCCGAGCGGCAGGTGGGCGGCGGACCGCGCCACGCCCAGGTTGAGCACGAACCATCCGGCGGCGATGCCGAGCTGGGTCCAGGCCACGGCCTGGAGCGACTGACGCGCCGCCCACCAGAGCGCAACGACGGCCACGACGAATCGCGCGAACACCATGAGATTGAGCGTCCCCGGCCGACCGATCGCCTTGAGAAGATCACCGACCGGGAAGGCGAGTGCCATCAGCACCGTTGCCGGGGCGAGCACTTCGAGCAGCGGTCCCGCCTCGGCCCAACGGGATCCGAACAACACCTCGATCAGGGGATCCGCCACCAGCGCCAGACCGACCCCCAGGGGAATGGTCACCGTCGCCACCGACCGCATCGTCCGCGACAGCGCCGCAGCCAACGCCTGGGGTTGGTCGCGAAGTCTGACGTAGGCGGACAGCAACACTTGGCCCACGACGACCGGCACGGTCAGCACGGCGAGCTCGGGCAGCCGGAACGCGACCGTGTAGATCCCGACCGCGGCGGTACCGATCTCGCGGCTGATGAAGATGTAGTCGACGTTCTGAGCCGCCTGACCCATCAGGCCGATCAGGACGATCTGGCCCCCGTACCCCAGGAGCGATCGACTCATCCGGAGGTCGACCACGCGTCGGGGGCGCCACGGCGTCACGATCCAGTAGCCGACGACCCCGACGACGGTGGCGGCGATCTGCGCCCAGACCAATGCGTAGGCGCCCAACCCCTCCGCCGCCAGCCAGATCGCGACGACGGCCTTGACGATCGACCTCGCCAACTCGGGCCCGACCCGGCGCTGGAACTGGAGCTCCCGGGCGAGCAGCCCGTGCTGGACCTGGTAGAGGCTGGCCAGGACGTACACGACGCTCAGCAGTTGCAGCACCCCGGTCAGCTCGGGGGCGCCCAGCAGGTCGGCCACCAGCGGTGCGGTCACGAACCCGACGACGCTGAACGCGGCCCCGATCACGATGCTCAGCCCGAAGGCGACATCGGCCGGTCGGAACGATCGGTCCCGGTGGTGGATGACGGCGGTGCCGAGGCCGAATTCGTTGAAGAGGTCGACGTAACTCAGGACGACGAGCGCCAGCGACCAGAGACCCATCTCTTCGGTGGTGAGCAGTCGGGTGACCACCACGGTGGTGACCAGCACCGCACCCTTGTTCAACCCGAAGGCCACCAGGTTCCAGAGGGAACCGCGCAGCGCTCTGGTCCCGAGGCCGGCGTCGCCGCGGACTCCCGGCAGCGCGTCGTCAGGGGCTCCGGGCCCCGATGCCGCGGCATCAGGGGGGCTCGAGGGCTCGTCGCTCATGGGCCCCTCAATCGTGGGGCGCGCGATCGACGCGCGTCCACACGCTCGTGGCCCGACCGGTGGCGTAGGCGTGAAACCCCCGCACGGCCGCCCAGTTGGACGAGACCAGGAACCGTGGAATGGTGAGCAACCGGTCGAGACCGCGACGTCCCGTGGAACGTCCACCGGCCGCCGCCATGCCGTAGAAGAGCGCCTGACCCGCCGCCGCGGCGACGGCGACGCGCCGGCGGCGGCCGCGCAGGCCGGTCGCCGTGCCGACGAGGACCGCCAACATCGCGGCGGGAACCAACGGCCTGAGGAACTTGTGCGACACGACCTGCCACACCACGCGGGGCTGGTCGGCCGGCAGGAGATCCTTCGATCGCGCCATCGCCTGGAAGCGTCCCGCCACCATCCGGGTCCGGCGAATGCGCTCCGCGCCGAGATCCCCCGACGGCGGCTCGATCGAGCGCGCCTCGGGCGCGTAGACGACGCGCGCGCCCTGCACGATCGCACGCATGGCCAGCCAGAAGTCGTCGTTGATGATCTCGGGCGGTATCGGCTCGATGAGACCCCGGCGGATCGCCGTGACCTCACCGGCGACGGCGGTACAACAGCCCAGAGCGCTCTCGGCTCGCTTGATGGCGTCCTCGTAGCGCCAGTAGACGCCCTCACCGGACACATGCCTGTCGCCTTCGCCGACCTCCTTCGCTCCGGTGACGACCCCCACCGCCGGGTCGGCGAAGGGCTCGACGATCCGCCGCAGTGTCTGGGTCTCGTAGTGGTTGTTGGCGTCCGAGAACACGACGATCTCGTTCCGAGCGGCGGCGACCGCCCGGTTGATCGCCGACGACTTGCCCCGTCGCTCGGGCCGGTGGAGCACGGCGACCCCGGCGTCCTGGAAGCGCCGGGCGACATCGACGGTCCCGTCGTCGGAACCGTCGGCCGCCACGAGGATCTCGAGCCGATCGGCCGGGTAGTCGAGCGCGAGCGAGTTGGCCAGCTTCTTCTCGAGGACCCGCTCCTCGTTGTGCGCGGCGATCACCAGGGTGACGGTCGGCAGTACCGGAACCGGCACGGGACCGGATCGGGATCGACCGACGCGTGCGGCCATGATGACGAGCGCCGGGTAGCCCACGTAGACGTACCCGATCACGGCCAGTCCGCCGGCGATCAGTGCGGTACTCATCGCTGCAGCGCCCGATCGTACACGGACCGCAGTTGATCGACCCACGCCCGGCTGCTGTGGCGCTCCCTGACGCGCTCGCGGGCGGCCGATCCCAACCCGGTCGCCTTCCCCCGGTCGTCGAGCAGCGCTGCGATCGCTCCGGCCAACGCCCGATGATCCGCTGGTGCCACCACCGCGGCCGTCTCCCCCACGACACCGCGGACGTCGCCGACGTCGGTCGCCACGATGGGAGCGCCGACGGCCATGGCTTCGAGCAGGACCAGCGGCAGCCCTTCCCACGCTGACGACAGCACGAAGACGTCGGCGGCGCTCAGGATCGCCGGAACGTCCGGGCGGTTCCCCACGAGGAACACGCGATCGGCCAGACCTTGTCGTGCGATCTCTGCGTCGAGGGCGGCCCGATCCTCACCCTCGCCCACCACGACCAGTCGGATCGAGTCTCGACGGGCGTCGAGTTCGACCATCGCCCGCAGGAGATTGGGGTAGTCCTTCTGTCCGGTGAGTCGGCCCACCGCCACCAGCAGCTCGTCACCGTCGCCCGGAAGCTCGCGACGCAGCCGTTCGCGGTCTGCGCTCGTGGGCATCGGGAGCTCGCGCACCGGGTTCGGTACGACCACCATCGGGCTTCCGCCCACTCGGCCCCGGTTCGACTCGGCGACGGCCGGACCGCACCCGATGACCACGTCGACCCAACGACGCAGCGCCGTCGTCTCGAGCAGGTCCTTCACCCGATCTTCGAGGCCGGCACCGGCATCGGTCCGCACGTTGTGCAACGTCGACACCACGGGGACTCCGGCGCGGCGCGCCGCCAACGACCCGACGATGGTCGACACCCGCAAATGGGTGTGGACCAGGTCGAAGCCGCCGGTGCTGATCTCCGAGGTCAGACGGCTCAGCCGCTTCAGATCGAGGAGTTGCCGACGGTGGTTGCTCCCGATCAGCCGGACATCGGCCCCCACCGCCCGAAGGTCGTCGGAGAGCTGGGTCGAGGTACCCGGGCGCAGGCCGATCACCGTGGAGTCGATGCCGGCGAGGGCGCCCTGGCGAACCTGCTCGACCAACAGCGTCTCGGCCCCACCGACGTTGAACGTGTCGATGACGTGGGCCACGCGGACCGTGTCGACCTCGGTGCGCATCACGTCGCCATCCTGACCCGTCGCCGCGGCAAGGCACGAGCCCGAGCCTCGGCCTCGGCCTCGGCGGCGACGGCCGGCGCCGCGATCACCAGCGCCAGCAGGACCCAGAAGATCCGGGGGTAGGCGAGCTGGAGGAACACCGATGACGCCAACCACCCCACCAGGCCCAGCCACAGGGCGTCCATCATCGATGCGGTGTCATCCCGACCGCACCGGCGCAGCCGGCACGCCGACTCGGCCAAGCGGCTCAGGCCGACCCACAGCAGGAGCCCGAAGACCATCAGGCCGATCAGACCGTGCTCCGCCGCGATCTCCAGGGGAAGGCTGTGGGGCTGCCGTTCGACCCGACGCGATTCGAGGCCGATGTCCTCGGCATACTCCTGGTAGCGACCCTCGTAGTTGCCTGCCCCCACGCCCACCACCGGGTGATCCAGGAACATCTGCCACGCCGCGGTGACCTCGCTGGTCCGGCCCCGAAGCGACGGGTCGGACTCCTCGCTCTGACTCGCACCGGGGAGGAACTCGAGTACCGCGCCGGCACGCTCCTTGTAGTTCGCCGGGAGCACGAGAAACGCGAGGAGCGCGATCAGGGCCAGCACCCCCCACTGTCGGGGGCTCGGGCGGGCCCGCCACACCAGGATCAGGCCGATCAGCGCCAGCCCCACCAACGCGCCCCGGGAGAAGGTCAGCACCATCGCCACCAGCGAGAGCAGGCCGCACCCGGCCGCCACGGCACGTCCGGCCGACGACTCGGTGACCGAGACCACCCGACTCCATGCCATGGCCACGACCGGGACCAACACCAGCGCGAAGAAGTTCGGCGACGCCAGCGGGCCGCCGATCCTGGGCGCATCGGCTTCTCCGGTGACGATCTGCGCGATCTCGGCCTGCGCCAGGCCGAGGTAGTCGTTGTCGAACGTGCCCGAGACGAACTGGTAGACGTTCACCGCCGCCATGAACCCACCCGAGAGGATCAGGGCCCATGCGGCCGCACGAAACGTGTCGGGGCGGCGGATCGAGATCACGACCGCGAAGAACACGACGAGCACCCGCACGAGCTCGAGCACCCGGGACCAGGTCCGGTCGGGTTCGACCGCATAGACGACCCCCACCACGACCACGCCGAGCCAGGCCAGCACCAGCAGCAGCGCGGGAACCGTCTCGTCGTGGACGAGGCGGCGGTCCGGATCGCCGCCCAGTAGGCGCCGGAAGTACATGAGTCCGGCGGTGGCCAGAGCGGCGGGGACCACGAAGCTCGGCACACCGAACTGGGTCTCGGCCAGATCGGAGGCGCGGGTGTACACGACACCGACCAGGAGTGCGACGGCGAGGGTCGGAGACAGCAGAACCGCCACGGCGATGACGAACACGGCCAGAGCGCCGAGGACGAGGGGCTGTTCGAGACCCACCGTGACGACGCTCCCGATGACGAACCCACCGACCAGCGCCAGCGCAACGGCACCGACCGGTCCGAGGAGGCGGCGGGCCCAGACGCCTTCCGACGCCGAGACCGAGGTCATCGCTGTCGCGTCGTCGGCCGCATCTCCGGGTCGGGCTGGACCGGCTCGGGGTCCCAGAGGAGATCACCGTCGCCCATCGGTGCGTCGGCGTCCTCGGCTGCAGCGCGTCCCACGGCGATCACCATCCCGAGCAGCGCTCCGGCGATCGCCGCGGCGAGCAGGGTGGTGAACAGCGAGAGACCGCCCGGCTCCGACGGCACCTCGGCGCCGTCGAGTACCTCGACCTCGTAGGGTCGATACAGCCGTTCGAACGAAGCCGCACTGGCCACGCTGAGGGCGTCGGCCAGCGCGGTCGTCACGTTCGGATCGGGACCCGACACCGAGACGATCACGACGTTGGCGTCGATCGCGACCCGGGCGTCGGTCTCGTAGCGCGAGAGGTCGCCGTCGACGTCCGCGGCGCGAGCGGCTTCGGTCACGACGTCGACACTGGTGACGATCTCGGCCAGATCGTTGGGGATCGACCGCCGGCTGAGCACGTCCAGGCTGTTGAGCGCCTCCTCGATGGAGAGGGCGGACGACGGTCCGATGATCAATCGCTGCTCACTCGTGTACTGATCGTCGCTGGTCAGGTCGAGGACCGTCGCCGCGACCAGTGCGGCCACGATGCAGACCGCCACGATGTGCCAGTTGTGCTTGACGGCGCGCAGCGCGCTCCCGAGGGTCACGAGGTAGCTCCTTCGATCACGGCCTCGTTCGCTCCGTCGGCAGGGATCGGACTCGCTGTGAGCAATCGGACGAGCCGGGCCGCGTTGTGCTGGAGATCGTAGGAGGACGCGACGTGGCCGCGCCCCGCGGCTCCCAGCCGGCCGCGCAGCGCCTCGTCGTCGAGCAGACCGGCCATTGCCTCGGCGAGCGCAGCGGCGTCCCGCGGTGGCACCAGCCGCCCGGTCTCGCCGTCGATCACCAGCTCGGAGATCCCCGAGATGTCGGTCGCCACCACCGCGGCCTCGCTCGCCAGGGCCTCCATCAGCGCCACGGGCACCCCCTCCATCTTCCCGCTGGCCGTCACGACGCTGGGCTGAACGACCACGGTGGCGGTGGCCAGGAGCTCGGTGATGCGCTCGGTCGGTTGGTGGCCGGCGAACTCCACGACCGAACCGAGACCGAGACCGGCCACCTGAGCTTCCAACTCGGGCCGGAGTTCGCCGTCTCCCACGAGCACCACCGACAGCTCCCGACCTTCGTCGCGGAGCATCCGCGCCGCCTCGATCAGATAGCGCTGACCCTTGTACTCCTGGAGGCTCCCGACGCAGACCACCCGGCCGGCGGCTCGTGCACCGGAAGCGAAGTCGTCGAGCCGGACCCCGCAGGGGATCACGTGGAGCGTTCCCGCCAGGGGCGGATGGATCTCGGTGAGCATCCGCCGGTTGAACTCCGAGATGGTGACCACGGTCTCGGCCTCGCCCAGCTTCCGCTCGATCATGGGCCGCTCGACGTAGAGGTCGTGCGCGTGCACGGTCACCGAGTAGGGAATCCCCGTCAGGCGGCGGATCGCCCACGCGGCCAGCGCCGGGTGGGTCGCCCAGTGGGCGTGGATGTGCTGGACGCCGTCGCGTTCCATCCGCCGGGCGAACGTCATGGCGGCGGGCAGCGCCACGATGGTCCGACCCAGGAACTTCGGTGACCGAAGGTTCCCGGCGATGGCCGACGCCCACACACCGAGGGTGCGGATCGGTCGGCGGACCAGCCATCCGGCGATGGCCCAGATCATCTCGCTCACGGGGAGCCGGTTGCCCCAGGTCACCCGGGGAAGCAGTGCTCGTGCCGCCGGTTGCACCGCATCTTGTTCGAAATCCCGGAGCGCGTAGATCGACACCTCGGGACCGGCGCTCAGGACCTCGTGGATCTCCCGGACGATGAAGGTCTCGGTGAAGTGAGGAAACCGGGACACCAGGTATGCGATCCGAGGTCGTTCGTCATTCACCTCGTCCTCCGAGGACGGCTGGGATGGTCCTCAGGAGAATGTAGAGGTCGAGCCGCAGCGATCGGCGCCGCACGTAGGCGATGTCCAGCCGGGCCCGTTCGACGAACGATGGGGAATCGCGCCCGTCGAGCTGCCACAGCCCCGTCAGTCCCGGCCGCACCTCGAACCGCTCGGTCTGCCACGACGCGTACGCCTCGGGCGGGAGGGTCGTGGGCCGGGGGCCGACCAGGGTCATGTCGCCCCGAAGCACGTTCCACAGCTGCGGGAGCTCGTCCAGGCTGGTGGCCCGAAGGATCCGCCCGATCCCGGTGATCCGCGGATCGTCGTCGACCTTGAAGTCGGGGTAGGTCCGCGTGTTGAGGTGCATCAGTTCGGCCTTCATCGCTTCCGCGTTGGCCACCATGGTGCGGATCTTGAACAAGCGGAAGCGCCGGCCCCCGGCACCGGTGCGTTCCTGCGCGTGGAACGCTGGCGCCGACCGGTCCTGGAGCTTGTTGACGGCGATGGCCACGCCGACGACGACCAACGCCACGGGGGCCATCACGAGCACGGCGAGGAGATCGAGCGCCCGCTTGGCGACCCCGTAGCCGGTCATCTTGCGACCCCGGACCACCATGGGGAACCGTTGAATCTCGGGACTGAGCTCCAGGGCCGGTACCACGGACGGGTCCATCTCGTCGACGGCGCCGGAGACGCCCACATCCGACCGGAACTCGTCGACCTTCCGGGGCTCGAGGAGCGCGGCGCGGTCGAGGGCGATGGTCACGCCTGCCCCGCCATGGGCCGAGCGGGAGCGGCCGCATCGAGCAGGTCCGACGCTGACGTGCACGGGCCGGGAAACCCAGCCACCCCGACCGCGACGTGGTCGGCTCCCATCGAGAGGACACCGGCAGCGACCCGTTCGGTGACCCGTTGGGCCAGATCGACCGGGGTCTCGGGCATGAGGAGCAGCACTTCCTCGCGTCCGTCGAAGAAGTACCGATCGAACCGCCGAGCAATCTGTTCGATCGTCTCGCCGACACCCACGGAGCTGACGCCCGGGCCGAACGAGATGCGGGCGACGGCGAACGGGCGTTCGAATCGCCGGGCCCGTGCGAGCTCGCGATCGATCTCTGCCAATCCGACGGTGGCGAGGACATGGTCGTCGATCAGTGGCACCACGGTCATCTGGGTGGCGATGAGGTAGACCAGCAACAGGGCGACCACCAGAAGAGCCACACCGACGCCGCTGGTCAGGCCGGCGATCCCGGCCGACAGCGCGGTCGCTGCCAGCACGGTGAGGGAGACCATGACCGACACCCGTCGACCCGACACCACCACCCGCGGCACGTGCCAACGATGCATGCGCGCACCGGGGACCGATGCCGTCACTGTCGTCTCCCTGGTTTCCACTGCCGCCTCGCCCACGGGAAAATAGTCCCGTCCTTGCCTTCTACTTCCGACGATACCGAACCGATACGCCGCCATCTAGATGCGTGGGGACTATTGCCCAGCCGTGCAAGGCTATCGACTCGATGCCACTCCCCCACAGAATCCTGGGTGTCACGGTCGCCTTGCTGCTCACCGGCACCGCGTGCCGCTCCCCGAACGACGCAACGCCGATCGAGACCGTCCCGCCCGCGCCGGGGGTCGCACAGCTGACCGTCGAGATTCACACCACGATTGCACATGAAGCAGGGGCCTTCACCCAGGGACTGGTCTTCGCCGACGGTGATCTCTACGAGAGCACCGGCCGTTACGGACGTTCCCAGCTCCTCCAAGTCGCGCCCGAAAGCGGCGACGTCCTCCGCTCGACCGACCTGGATGCCGAGCTCTTCGGCGAAGGCCTGGCCCACGTCGATGGCCGCCTCATCCAACTGACCTGGAAGGCCGGTCGCGCCCTCGTCTACGACCTCGCCACCCTCACGGTCGTCGACGAGCTCACCTACGAGGGCGAAGGATGGGGGCTCTGCCACGACGGTGACCGCCTGGTGATGAGCGACGGATCCTCTCGACTCACGTTCCGCGACGCCGCGACGTTCGACGTGAACGGGACGGTCGAGGTCACGAATGGCGGCACCCCGATCTCCGCCCTCAACGAGCTGGAGTGCGTCGACGGGGCGGTCTACGCCAACATCTGGCGTACCGATCAGATCGTCCGGATCGATCCGTCGACCGGACGGGTCGACGCGGTGATCGACGCGGGCTCCTTGGATCGGCCGGCCTCAGCGGGGGTCCTCAACGGCATCGCCCACGATCCCGAGACGGATCGATTCCGCCTGACCGGCAAGAACTGGCCGGCCGCCTACGAGGTCGAGTTCGTCGAACTGACCTGAGCCGGAAGCGGTCCACCCTCACCGGGTGGATGGTGCGCTACGAGCCGGCGCCGTACAGAGCCAGGGACTCGGCCTGATCAGCCGGCAGGTGATACGACTCGTCGGGACCGGGGAAATCGCCCGACCGCACGTCGGCCACGAAGTGCCCCAGCGCCTCGACCGACGCCGATTTCAGGTCCGCGTAACGCCGCACGAACTTGGGGTGAATCCGGTCCTCGATGCCCAACACGTCGTGGTACACCAGCACCTGACCGTCGCAGTCGGGTCCGGCGCCGATCCCGATGGTCGGCACGTCGATCGCGCTGGTCACCAATGCGGCCACCTCGGTGGGGATGCCCTCGAGAACGACGGCGAAACAACCGGCCGCGGCGAGGGCTTTCGCATCGTCGACCATGGCCAGCGCCGCCTCGTGCTCGCGACCCTGCACCTTGAACCCACCCATCGCGTGGATGGACTGCGGCGTGAGACCCAGATGGCCCATCACCGGGATCTCCGCATCGATGATGCACTCGATCATGGGCAGGCGCTTGCGGCCGCCCTCGAGCTTCACCGATTCGGCCCCGGCGCGAATCAGCTTCGCGGCGTTCTGCACCGTCTCGGCCTCGGACACGTGGTAGCTCATCCAGGGGAGGTCCCCCACGATCAGGGCATTGGGTCGGGTCCGGGCCACCGCCGCCGTGTGATGGGCGAGATCGTCCACGGTCACCGACAGGGTGTCGTCGTAGCCGAGCACGACCATCGCCACCGAGTCCCCCACGAGGAGCATGTCGGCGCCCGCCTCGTCGGCGAGACGGCCGCTGGGCGCGTCGTAGGCGGTGAGCATCACGAGCGGGTCGTGACCCTTGGCCACTTTCCGCTCGGCGATCGCCGGCGCGGTGATCTTGGTCGAAGCCATCGGGAGGCCTCCTCTGTCAGTCCAGCGCCACATGGCTGCCGGCCGTGAGCGTGAGTATACCGGTTCGGAACCCCCGAGCCCAGAGGGAGACCGGCCCCGGCTGGGCGCCGGTAGTCTCGAACCGTGACTCCCGGCCCCTGTCAGTCGTGTGCCCGCGACGGCGAGCCACTCCATGCCGTCCGACGCGTCTACGTCCAACCCGAGGCGTGGGACGCGGATCCGAAGGTCACGGTCGTCGCCGAGATCGAGTGGTGGTGCGTGGTCTGCCTCGATCACTACCCGCACGAAGTGGTGCCCGACGGCCAGATCAGCCCGTCCGTGACCCCTGGCCCAGGCGGTGGGCCCGCCGAAGGTGGTTCCACGAGCAACTCGGACACACCTCCACCACGTACTGCGTGAACACACCCTTGCGCTGATCGATGCGCTCCAGCTCGGTCTCCCGCGAGATGCATCGGCCGCTCTTCGGCAAGCGGGGCCCGAACACGTACGAGACCAACCGGAGATCGTCGTCCTCGCAGACCGGGCAGAGCTCGTCGATCGGATCGGCCACGTTGATGGCGGCTCGGCGCAGTTCCGGATGGATGTCGCAGATGTCGATGGCGCTGACCTCGCCGGCCTCGTACTGACGGAGCACCGACGCGCGAGCGAGCCGGTAGTCGACGGTGCCGGAACCGTTGGCGGTCGCCTGCGCGGCGTGGAAGTCGATGGCCACGACGAGAGGCTACTGGTCGCTTTCCCCGCGTCCCCACCAGGTGCGAAGTCGGTCCCGCAGCTGGGCCTCGGACTGCGCACCCTCCCGGAAGCGCAGCCGCTCGAGCCAGCCGAGGGCTCGACCCACCTCGGGACCCGGTTCGAGACCGAGTTCCTGCATGACCTGCTCGCCCGACAACCCCGGTCCGAGATCGAAGAGATCCTCGTCGGCGAGGTCGGTCCAGCCCGCATCGACCGACGCGGCGGCGCGACGGAGCCGAGCCGACTCGCCGTCGGTGGCGAACGTTTCGATCGCGTTCGCACGCGCCCGCAGCACGCCGGCCAGGTGGCCGCGCTCGGCGCCGACCATGGCGGCCAGCTGTCGAGACCTGGGCAGATCGACCGCATCCATGTCGGCGCCGATCACGATGGCGTCCGTGATCGCTCGCAGCCGACGTCGATCGGTGCGGGGCATGCGCAGTCGATCACCCGCCCGTCCGACCGCGCCGGGGTCGAGGAAGGCGTAGATCGCAGCGAGCCGCCACAGAGGATCGGGCCCCACCGCGTCGACCATGGCCGTGTCGACGACGCGATGGCCCTCGGCGATGCCCGCGTATTCGGGCACGACCGCCTCGAGAAGACCGGCCCGGTCGAGAAGACCCAACCCGCGGCCGGGGGTCGAAACGCTCAGGAGCTTCAGCACCTCGTCGCCGATCCGCTCCGCCGAGACGATCTCGAGCCGATCGCGGCGCTGCGCCATGGCATCGACGAGCCCCCCGACGGGCACCAGGTTCAGTGTCGCCACGAAGCGGGCGCCGCGCAGCATCCGGAGCGGATCGTCATCGAACGAGATCGCCGGGTCCAACGGTGTCCGCAGGATGCCGGCGCGGAGGTCACCCATCCCATCGAACGGATCGACCAGCTGCAGGTCGGGGAGCGTCGCCGCCATCGCATTGATGGTGAAGTCCCGGCGACTCAGATCCGTGCCGAGGTCCTGCGAGAACCGAACCGCCGGCTTCCTGCTGTCGGGGTGATACACCTCGGCCCGGTAGGTGGTGATCTCGACCTTGCGCGTGCCGACCGCCACGCCGATGGTGCCGAACCGCTCCCCCTGCCGCCAGAGCGAATCGACCCGGCCACGCAGAAGCGACCGCACCCGATCGGGCTCGGCATCGGTGGCGAGATCGATGTCGACCAGCTCGACCGGTCGGCGCCCGGCCAGATCGCGTACCAGCCCACCCACCACGAACAACTCGAAGCCGCCCGCCACGAACGCGTCGACGACGGGATCAAGCTCGTCGACGATCGGGCGGAGCGCCTCGAGATCAGGCGTCATCGATGGCCGCGTGGTGGACGGCCCGCACCGCGGTCACCACGTCGCGTCCCGGCCCCTCGGCCGTCTCGGACTCGGGAACGACCCGCTCACCGACAAGAGCGCCGAGACACGCTCCGGCGGACGCCGTCAGGGCGTCGAGGTCGTAGCCGCCCTCGAGGAACCAGATCGACGGGCGCTCGCCCGCGAGCAGAAGCAGGTCCTGGCTGATCGAAGCGATGTCGCCGGAGGTGAGACCCAGCCCGGTCAGCGGATCGTCACGATGACCGTCGAACCCGGCGGAGACCAGGAGCCAGGTGGCACCGAACGCCTCGACCGCCGGGGCGACGATGGCCTCGATCGCGAACCGGTAGGTGTCACCGGTGGCACCCGCCGGCAGCGGGATGTTGAGGTTGCTGCCCCGTCCCGGTCCCTCGCCGATCTCGTCGGCCGCGCCGGTCCCGGGATAGAGCGGCCACTGGTGGAGCGAGCAGAAGAGCACACGGTCGTCCTCGTAGAACGCGTCCTGGGTCCCGTTGCCGTGGTGGGCGTCGATGTCGACGATCGCCACGCGCTCGCCGCGCTCGGCCAGGCTGGCCGCCGTGATCCCCACGTTGTTGAGCAGGCAGAACCCCATCGAACGGCTGGGAGTGGCGTGGTGCCCGGGTGGGCGCACGGCGCAGAAGGCCCGTCGGGCCTCACCGGCGGTGATGCGCTCGATCGCGTCGAGCCCCGCCCCCGCGGCGTGGGCAGCGGCATCGTAGGAGTCGGCCGACGCCGATGTGTCCGCGTCGATGGGGCCTCCTCCGCCTTCGGCGAGACGGGCCAGACCCTCGACGAGCCCTCGTCGGTGGACCCGTTCCATCTCGTCCTGGCCGGCACGGCGCGGGGTGATCCGGGTGAGCGCCTCGGTCAGATCGAAGCGTTCGATGGCGCGCTGGACCGCTTGGAGTCGCGCCGGCCGTTCGGGATGGCTCGTCGGCGTCTCGTGCTGCGAGAAGAGGTCGTGCGACAGGAACAGGACGGTCACGTTCCGAGCGTACTGCGCTGCCCCGCTCGCGCATCTAACCTCCCTCCGTGTCGTCGACCAGCCCCCGATCACGTCACGGCGCTCCTCGGAGCCGCCTGCGCGTTGCGCCGTGGCACGGTGACGAACACACCAGTCAGCTCGTCCCCCATCCCGTCGGACTGCTCTCGGTCGACGAGATCGACGACGTCACCGCAGCGCTCCATCGCGACGGCGTACGCCGGGTCCTCACGCCGGCGCTGGCGGAGCAGGACTGCGCGCCGTTCCTCGCCGCAGGGTTCGCCGTGCACGAGCGACTCCACCTCCTGCGGCGGAACCTGCGTCCACCACCTCCACCGGGCCCGCGACCCGGAACGCGCCGGGCCCGACGCTCTGATCTCGACGATGTCCTCCAGGTCGACCACGCCGCCTTCGAACCGTTCTGGCGGCTGGGCCGCGACGGCATCGAGGAAGCGGTGGCGGCCACCCCGCAGAGTCGGTTCCGCGTCGTCGGGCGCCCGGTGCAGGGATACGCCATCTGCGGCAGTGCGGCCCGCCGGGGCTACATCCAGCGACTGGCGGTCGATCCCGGGCACCAGGGTTCGGGCCTCGCCCGACGACTGCTGGTCGACGCGCTGGGCTGGCTGGAACGACGCCGGGCCGCCTCCGTCCTGGTCAACACCCAGATCGGGAACCATCGTGCGATCGCGCTCTACGAGGGGATGGGCTTCGACCTCCAGCCCCATGGGCTGAGTGTGCTGGTCCACGAGGCGACGACGTAGTGCCCCGGCCCCGTGCGGGAGGGCTGATCCTCGTGCTCAGCCTGGTGATCAGCATCGGCGCGACCGGGGCACCGACCGTCGCCGCGCAGGAGGCTTCGTCGGCGGCGATCGTCCTGCTGCGTCGGACCCCGTGGGTCGATGAGGGCGGGACGTTCGAGGTGCTGGTGCACGCGCCGGGCGCCGCCACCGTCGAGGCATCGGTCCACGACGAACTGGTCGGATCCGGTGGCCGCTCCCGCTTCCGCACCCAGTTGGCCGGGGGCGACCTCGGCCCGCAGATCGGTCCGACGCGCCCGCTGGCCGACGATGGATCCGGCCGCTGGAGGCTCGAGATCCCGATCCAGCCCGCCCCCCCGGAATCGGATGGTGAGCCGCTCGATCTCCCCAGCGCCGGGGTCTACCCGCTGGAAATCAGGAGTTTCGACGGCGACGGAAACAGAACGGGTTCCCTCCTGACCCACATCGTCCTGAGTCCGGCCGAGGGAGCGTTTCCGGCGCTGGCATCGGTCCTGGCGGTCGCCGGGCCGACCACGACCGCGACGCGACCCGACGGGTCCGTCCGACTGGACGATGCTGCCCTCGCCAACACCATCGCGGTCGCCTCCGCCGCCGATCGGGAGCCCGGCGTGCCGTTTCTGTACGACCTCACGCCCGAGACGATCGACGCGCTCGACGAAGTGGATCGCGACCGTCTCAGCCGGTCCTCGGTCGCGGTTCCGGACGGCCCGTGGGCTGGGCTCGATCTGGGGGCGTGGCTGTCCGAGCCCGACCTCGGCGACCAGCTCGACCATCAGATCGAGCGCGGTCGCGCCGCGATCGACGCAGCCGGAATCGACCGGGCGACCGCCGCCATCCAGCAGGGACCGGTGACCGCGCTCAAACGCGACGTGCTCACCTTCGCCGGGGCCGACCTGCTCATCACGTCCTCCGATCTCGCCGTCGGTCTCGAGCCGCCCACCGTCGGGCGACTCCACCCGGCCCGGCTGGATGGCAGCGAGCTGGAGGCCCTGGTGGTGGACGAGCGGCTCCAGGATCACCTCTCGGGAGCCGACGGCGACCCCCTGCTCGGGGTGCACCACATGCTGGCCGACCTGGCCGTGTTGTTCTTCGACCGACCGAACGACCAGAGGAGCGTGCTGCTCTGGATCGAGGATCCCGCCGCATTGGGAGCCGAGGTGCTCGCCGTCCTGTTGGACGCGACCGACGGGTTGGGCCGCATCCTCCGGGCCACCGACGCGGCCGACGCGCTCTTCTCCACCGATGTCGAGGGCACGTTCTCGATGGCCCGACGCCCACCGCCGTCGCTCGGCGGCTACGCAGAGGGCCTGGCGGCCGCGATCGACGCCACCCGGGTGTGGGACTCGGTGCTCGTGAACACCGATGATCGAGCGACCGAGCTCGAGGCCACGCTGGATGCCACCGCGGCCATGGACGTCGTCGACGATGCCGACGAATGGTTCGCTCGGGCGCGCGCCATCGTCGATGCGCAGCTGTCCGGGATCACGATCCCGGACCGGCAGACCGTCACGCTCACCGAACGCGAGGCGGAGCTGCCCATCCGGATCAACAACGATCTGGGCTACGAAGCCAACGTTGTGGTCAAGCTCGACAGCACCCGATTGGAGGTTCCTCAACAGGGCCGCAACGGCATCGCCGTCCGTCTCGCGACCGGTGCCAACGATCTTCGCATCCCGGTGCGGGCCAGAGCGGCGGGCTCGTTTCCCCTGGATGTGACCGTCTCGACACCCCGGGGAGCCCGGGTCCTGGCCGAGGGCCGCTTCTCGGTGCGTACCACCGTGCTCAACGGTGTCGGTATCGCCCTCACCGCCGGGTCGTTGCTGGTCCTGCTCGTCTGGTGGGCCCGCCACTTCCGGGACGGCCGTCGTGACCGCCGCCTGGTCGAGCGCGACGAGCCGGTCCGACGCCACGAGTCGACCGGCGTGGACCACTAGCGTGACCCTCGGTGGACACATCGTCATCAGAGGGCCGTACCGTCGCGCCCGGTGCTCGGCTCGCCGAACGGTACGAACTCCATGATCTCCTGGCCACCGGGGGGATGGCACAGGTCTGGCGCGCCCTGGACCTGACCCTGGATCGGTGGGTGGCCGTCAAGATCCTGCATGGTCACCTGGCCGACGACGCCGGATTCGTCGCCCGATTCCGTCATGAGGCCCGTGCGGCGGCGCGGCTGAATCATCGGTGCATCGTGTCGGTCTACGACACGGTGTCCAGCGCGGGCGTCGACGCGATCGTGATGGAGCTGGTCAAGGGGAAGACCCTTCGGGAGCACCTGGAGGACCACGGAGCGCTCAGACCAGCGCGCGCGGTCGAGATCACGGCCGATGTCGCCGACGCGCTGCACGCGGCGCACCTCTCGGGCATCGTCCACCGAGACGTCAAACCCGCCAACATCATGCTGGCCGATGACGGTCGCGTCCTCGTGGCCGACTTCGGCATCGCCAAGGCGGAGGGCGGGAGGGATCTCACCGATACCGGCTCGGTCCTCGGCACCGCCAAGTACGTCGCGCCCGAACAACTCCGGGGCGACACCGCAGACCCCCGCACCGACGTCTACTCGCTCGGGGCCGTGCTCTACGAGATGCTGGCCGGAGCCCCACCGTTCGACTCCGATACCGAAGCCGCCACCGCTCTGGCTCGTCTCCACCAGGATCCGCCGGCGCTCGCCGACCGGGACACCGCCGTACCGCTGTGGCTCGACACGGTCGTCACCAAGGCCCTGGAACGGCGGCCCGACCACCGCTTCTCCGATGCGGGTGCCATGGCCGAGGCCCTCCGCCACGGCACTGCGGTCGATCCGGGTGCGCCGCTGGTCCAGCCCGACGACTCCACCACCGTGCTGGAGCTCGCTGCGCCGCGCGCCGCCGTGGACGACGACCCGGACCCGTCGGTCGATCCCCCTCCCCGCCGATTCCTCCCGGTGGTGGTCCTGCTGATCGTCTGCGCCATTGCGGCGACGGTCGCCTGGATGCTGTTCGACGAGGACGAGGATCCCGTCGCCGGGCCCAGCGGGAGCCCCGATGGCTCCAGCGAAACCCTTCCCCCGGTCGGCGTCGCAATCGCCGAAGGACGGGCCTTCGATCCGCTCGGCACCGGGACGCCGGGCGAGAACAACTCCCTCGTGCCGCAGGCACTGGACGGCGATCCGGAGACGGCGTGGAGATCCGAGGGCTACCGCTCGCCGACGATGGACCCGAAGGCCGGCGTGGGGTACCACGTCGTGCTCGACACCCCCACGACCGTCGAGGCGATCCAGATCGCGAGCCCCAGCGCAGGATGGGACGCGACGGTCTATGCGGCGACCGACCCGGGCGACACCCTCGAGTCGTGGGGGGAGCCCCGCACCAGCATCTCGGGCGTCGAGGCCGGCACCACGACCTTCGAGATCGACCCGGTCGAGGCCGGTCATGTCCTCATCTGGTTCACCCGGCTCGCGCCCGACGAGGACCGCTTCCGAGTGCGGATCGCGGAGATCGATGTCTTCGGCTGACCTGCTTCCGGACGACGAGCGTGACCTGATCGAGCGGGCCCAGAACGGGGATGAACTCGCGCTCGACACCCTGTTGCGCACCCACTACGACCGGATCTACGCGGTGTGCCGCCGGATCGCCGGCAACGACGCCGACGCCCTCGACGCCACCCAGGACGCCCTGATCGCCATCGTGCGCGGCCTCCCCCGATTCGACGGGCGCGCCAGGTTCGGGACGTGGGCCTACCGCGTGGCCAGCAACGCGTGCCTCGACGAGCTCCGCCGACGCAAACGCCGAGCCGACCCCGGACTCCCCGAGGTCGAGGAAGCCCCCGAGGACGGCGCTCCCCTGCTCGACCAACAGATCAGCGACCGCCTGGCCCTCGATCAGGCCCTCTGCCGCCTCCGTCCGGAGTGGCGTGAACCCGTCGTCCTGCGTGACATCGGGGGACTCGACTACGCCGAGATCGCGGACCAATTGGGGATTCCGCCCGGTACGGTTCGTTCCCGCATCGCCCGGGGCAGGCGCCATCTCGCCGAGCTGCTCGGAGCCGACCAGCCCGATCGACCCCACGCGGGTTCCGGGAACCAGAACCCGCCCGGCGATCGTCCAAGAATGCAACCATGACCGACTCCGACCCCGAACCTCTCGATCACCTCGACGACCTCGCCTCCGCCCTGCTCGACGGTGAGATCGATCGCGCCGCCGCGACCAACGCCCTCGACGACGCCACCCGGGCCGACCTGGACGACCGCATCCGCGATCTCAGCCACCTCCGTGATCGGGTGGCAGTTCGGCCCGATCCCCCGTCCGAGGAGATCCGCGATCGGATGATCGCCCGTGCGATCTCGGTCGGCACGGCCGACCACGAGGCCCCGGCACCGGTGCCCTCCGCCGCCGTGGCCCCGGTGCGGTCACTGGACCAGCATCGTGTCCGCCGCTCGGCGCGGCTTCGTCGCCTGGCTCCCGTCGCCGTGGCTGCGGCCGTGCTCCTGCTCGGCGCGATCGTCCTGCCGTCGGTGCTCGACGGGGGTCAGGACGATCTCGCTTCGTCCTTCGACGACGAAGGGGCCGACCCGGCCGACACCGCCGGCGGCGAAGCCGAGGCGGCCACCGCCCCTGCGACCAGCTCCGCCGGAGCCGATGCGATGGCCGACGAGACCGGAGTCTCGGAGGAGGGCATCACCAACGCCGACCGGGCCGCCGACACCGCCGCCGCCGAACCCCAGACCGCCGAAGCCGAGGATGCGCCCGCCCTGAGCCTCCCCTCGCTGGCGGTCGGCAGCGAAGAGTCCGAGTCGTTCGCCGATGGGGAGACCTCTGACGACGAACTGCTCGATGCCATCATCCGGTTCCGGTCCTCGTCGCCGCCCGCCGATCCGGCCGTCGGACGCCAGCTGCTCCGGGCGATGTGCGGCGATCTGGTCCGCCACCCCGCCGACCTGGTGGTCGAGGGGTCGTACCAGTCCCAGGTCGCCCTGTTCGTCGTCGATGTGGACGGTTCGGCGGTGCTGGCGGTGACCGTCCTGAGCCCGACCTGCGAGATCCTGGCCCAGGTCAGCGCCAACTGAGGGAGCTCGTCGGGAGGCGCGTCGCGCCGAGCGGGCGCCTTGGCAGTTCGGCGAACCCGGGCGTGGCGCGGTGCCGACGCGTCGAACTCCTGCACCGCACCGGCACCCCGGATGAGCCCGCGGTGTCGTCCTACTAGGGTTGCGCCATGAGTGACGTGGAACCCACCAGGGACTGGGCCGTCGAGGCGGCGGACCGCGTCGTCGACGTGGTCGATCTCGTCCGGGAGAAGACGACGGGACCGGCACTCAAGGCCGGACGAGCGGTCGTCTACGGCGTGGCCATGCTGTTCATCATCGTCCCGACGGTGGCCGGGCTGGTAATCGGCCTGATCCGCCTGCTCGACAAGTTCTGGGGCTTCGTCTTCGACAAGCTCGGCATCGCCTCGACCGCGCCGATCTGGGTGAGCTACCTGACGCTCGGCGTCCTCTTCGTGGCGATCGGGCTGTTCGTGTGGACCAAACGGTTCCCTACGACGCCTGAACCGGCTCGGCACGCGCACGGGGAATAGCCCGTCGATCACGGGGTGTTGCAGAACGAGATCGCTATCAAGGAGTTCACCGTGTCATCCCGCACTGTCGTGATCATCGGATCGGGTCCGGCCGGGCTCACGGCCGCCATCTACGCCGCCCGCGCCAACCTCGAGCCGCTGGTGATCGAGGGTGCGCCGTCCTCCACCAGCGACCAGCCCGGGGGGCAGCTCATGCTGACCACCGACGTCGAGAACTACCCCGGATTTCCCGATGGGGTGATGGGCCCCGAGCTCATGGCCAAGTTCCGCGAGCAGGCGGCGCGGTTCGGTACCGACTTCCTGACCGACAAGGTCACCCGCGTCGACTTCTCCCAGCGTCCGTTCGCGCTGTGGGTGGGCGATCCCGACGCGCCGGAGCCCTCCTACACGGCGGACGCGGTGATCGTCTCGACCGGTGCCCGTTCCCTGATGCTGGGAATCGACAAGGAGCAGGAGCTGATCGGACACGGCGTCTCGACCTGTGCCACCTGTGACGGGTTCTTCTTCCGGGACCAGGACATCGCCGTGGTGGGCGGGGGCGATTCGGCCCTCGAGGAGGCCACCTTCCTCACCAAGTTCGCCCGGTCGGTCACCCTGATCCACCGGCGCGATGAACTGCGCGCCTCGAAGATCATGCAGGACCGGGCCATGGCCAACCCGAAGATCATCTTCCGCTGGAACGCGGTGGTCGATGCCATCGTGGGTGACACCTCGGTCGAGGGGATCGTCGTCCGCGACGTCCACACCGACCACACCGAGACGCTGCCGGTGTCCGGGCTCTTCGTGGCGATCGGCCACCGCCCCAATACCGACCTGTTCAAGGGTCACCTTGACATGAAGGACAGCGGATATCTGCTCACCGAACCGGGTCGATCGGCCAGCAACGTCGACGGCGTGTTCGTGTGCGGCGACGTCCAGGACGACATCTATCGGCAGGCCGTCACCTCGGCCGGGTCGGGATGTATGGCGGCCATCGACGCCGAGCGCTGGCTCGAAGCCAACGTGCACGCACCGGTCTGACCCGGACCCGCTCGCGTGCGTCCCCGAGCCCCATCAATCTCTTTACAGTAGCGTTGCACACATCTGGCCCTCCATCGATGGTGTGCCACCGGAAAGGCGAAGCCGGCATCGAATTCCGGAGCCGCCATGTGGAATGATTGGCCATCGGTCACCGTTTCCCATGGGGAACTGCTCACCAGGGGCGGCGGTCCAACCGGCGCCGCTCGACCACAGAAGGATCGAATCCACATGGCAATTACGACACTCACCGAAGGCAGCTTCGACGAGTTCATCGCCGGCAACGAGGTCGCCGTCGTCGATTTCTGGGCCGAGTGGTGTGGCCCGTGCAAGATGATCGCACCGATTCTCGAGGAGATCGCCGACGAGCGAGCCGACTCGATCAGCATCGGCAAGGTCGACATCGATGCCGGCTCGAACGTTCAGGTCGGTCATCGCTACGGGGTGCGCAGTATTCCGACGCTCATGGTGTTCAAGGACGGCACGCCGGTCGAGACCATCGTCGGCGCCATGCCCAAGCCGGACCTGCTGGCCCGCATCGACGCCGCACTCTGAGCTCACCCGTGTCACGACCGTGATCCGTTGACCCCCGGGCTGCCCCTCCAGTCGGGTCAATCCAGTCCCGCCGTCGCCGATCTCCAGCGTCGGCTGGCGGCCCTGACCCACCCCTGTGACGACGACCCGGTCGGCCAGTTCGGCCCGGCGACCGAGGCGGCCGTGCGCTCGTTCCAGGACGCGCGCGGCCTCGAGGTGGACGGTCGCTGTGGGCGCCAGACGTGGACGGCGCTCGAAGACGCGGGCCGGCACCTCGGCGATCGGCTCCTCTACCTGACCGCGCCCCTCCTACGTGGCGACGATGTCCTGGAGCTCCAGACCGCCCTGGGCTCGCTCGGATTCGATGCGGGATGGGTCGATGGATTGTTCGGCCCCGATACCGCGGCCGCCCTGACCGAGTTCCAGATCAACATCGGACTCAACGGCGACGGCATCTTCGGCCCCGAGTCGCTCCGTGCCGTGGGTCGGCTCACCGGCCGCACCGGGCCGGCCCACACCGTGGCCTCGGTCCGAGAGCTCGAACGGTTGGCCGCCGGCGCCCCCACCGTCGCCGACCAGCGCATCGTCGTCGCCGACCCGGGGGGCGCCGCCCCCGTGACCGAGGCGATCGCCCGTCGACTGCTCCAGGCCGGCGCTCGCGTCATCGTGGTGCACGACCCCGACCCCTCGGCCTGCGCGGCCATGGCCAACCGCTTCGACGCCACCCTCGTCTACTCCCTCCGCAGCCAGGTCCCCGACGGGGTGGCGCACGCGTACTACGAGGGTCCCACCTTCGAATCGGTGGGGGGTCGCCACCTCGCCTCGCTGGTGTGCGAGGCGCTCGACGCCGTCCTACCCCAGTCCGGGCACTGCGTCGGGCGTCAGGTACCGCTCCTGAAGGAGACCCGGATGACGGCCGTGGAGAGCCGGATCGGTCCCCCGGTGACGCTGGTTCGCCACGCTCCCACGATCGCTGACGCGCTGCTCACCGCGGTCACCGTGTGGTGCTCCACCCCGCTCGAGGGCTGAATTCGCCGCTCGACTCTGAGGCTCGACGCGACATTGACCACAGCCTTTCGCACAGGCTGTGGAAAAACCCTCAGCCGGGCCCGTCTTCGTCGGAGGCCGGTTCGGTCATGGCCCGGTAGATGCGCTCCAGGTCGGAGAGATCGGCAAAATCGATCTGCACCCGGCCCCGCCGCGTGCCCATCGTGACGGTCACCTTGGTGGCCAGGTGGTCGGACAACAGGTTCTCCAACTCCAACAGACCCGGCGGTCGGAGCGCCGCCGGCTTCGGCGCCGGCGCATCGCCGGCCTCGTCGTCGTCGAGGGCACGGACCGCCTCCTCCACCTCCCGCACGCTCAGCCCCTGACGAACGGCGCGCTGCGCCAGTCGTTCCTGCTGTTGACGATCGGGGGTCCCCAGGAGCGCTCGAGCGTGACCCTCGGCCAAGCGACCGTCCATCACCAACTTCTGGATCGATCCGGGCAGCTGGAACAACCGGAGCAGGTTGCTGATCGCGGACCGACTCTTTCCCACCCGGGTGGCCAGGGTGGTCTGCGTCAGCTCGAAGTCCTCGAGCAGTTGTTGGTAGGCAGCGGCCTCCTCCAACGGATTCAGATCGGCGCGGTGCAGGTTCTCCACCACCGCTTGTTCCAGCGAGGCCAGATCGTCGGCGGTGCGCACCAGCGCGGGGATGGTGGTGAGCCCGGCCCGTTTCGCGGCCCGCCATCGCCGCTCCCCTGCGATCAGTTCGTACCCCTCATCCGCCTCGCGCACCAGCACCGGTTGCAACACGCCGAGCTCGCGGATCGAGTCCGCCAGCGCCATCAGCGAGGCCTCCTCGAACCGCTCGCGGGGCTGGAACCGGTTGGCTTCGATCTCGTCGATGGGAACGTCACGCAGCGCCCCCTCCGACGCGGTCCCGCTGGTGGCGTCGGTCGGGATCAACGCGCCCAGGCCTCGTCCCAGACCGCCCTTTCGTGCGTCGGTCATTTTCCACTTACCTCCCGAGCCAGTTCGCGGTAGGCGATGGCCCCCCGAGACGATGGATCGAACACGGTGATGGGTTGGCCGAACGACGGTGCCTCGGACAGGCGAACCGAACGCGGGATCACATTCCGGCACACGGTGTCACCGAAGTGCTGCCGCACCTCGAGCGCCACGTGCTCGGCCAACTTCGTCCGAGCGTCGTACATGACAAGCACGATGGCACTGACCTCGAGATCGGTGTTCAGATTGCGCTGGACCAGGTCCACGTTGCGCAAGAGCTGGCCCAGTCCCTCCAAGGCGTAGTACTCGCACTGGATCGGCACCATCACCTCCGAGGCCGCGGCGAGCGCGTTCACCGTCAGCAAGCCCAGAGACGGGGGACAATCGATGATGATGTAGTCGAAGTCGTCGCGCACCTCGTCGATGGCCTGCTTCAGTTTCATCTCTCGACTGAAGGCCGGCACCAGCTCGATCTCGGCCCCGGCCAGATCGAGATTCGCCGGGGCCACGAACAGGTGCTTCACCGCGGTGGCCTCGAGGCAATCTTCCATCGCGACGCCGTGGATGATGACGTCGTACATGGTGTGCTCGATATTGCGGGGGCTGATCCCGAGTCCGGTGCTGGCATTCCCCTGGGGGTCGAGATCCACCACCAGGGTCCGGAACTCGAGGTCGGCCAGCGCCGCCCCGAGGTTGACCGACGTGGTGGTCTTTCCGACCCCACCTTTCTGATTCGCCACCGCGATGACGCGCGGCAGGGGGCGAGCGATCAATGTCCGGCTCCTCTGGTCGGGCCACAAGCGACCGCTATCCTCGTCGCTCGGCCGGCCGGCGGTCAAGGCCGAGCGCCAGGTTTCACGTGAAACGGGCGTGACGCCGGATCCGGAGGCGGCGCGCGTACCCGTCCGACGGGGACGGCCACCGTTTCACGTGAAACCTGGGCCCCGCCCGGGCGTCGTCCGCCGTTACGCCGGACGCGGTGTCCGACGAGGCCGATGGGGGGCCAGCGGGGCCCGCCGAACCAGGACCCGAAATCGGGCCCGCCGCGTCGCTTCCGCCCCTACCCGCGGGATGGCCCCGGCGGGACCGCTGTCGGTCAATCCGAGCCCCTCGAGATCGACGTCGTTCCAGCGGTCGGGCTGATCCGGGGGCTCACTGACCACCAGGAGACCCCCCGTCCTGAGCAGGGCACCGCCCAGCTCCGCCGTGACGACCGGGCTCCCGAACGCTCGAGCCGTGACCAAATCGTATCGACCTCGGTCCTCGCCCCGGGCCAGGTCGTACACGTCGCCGCATCGCACCCGAATTCCGATCCCCTCGCGGGCCAGCGCCGCCGCGGCTTCCTCCAGCCAGGCCGCCCGACCGGCGCGACGATCGATCAGGGTCACCGCGACCTCCGGGAGCAGTTCGGCCAAGATCAGTCCGGGCACCCCCGCACCCGAGCCGATGTCGGCCAGTTCCGGTCGTGGGGACGATGCCCCGCCGGGTGCGTCGTCACCCGCCTGCGCCGCCCCGGCGAGCCGGCCGGCGCCGATGAGGCTCCGGACCACCCCAGCGAACGCCTCGGAGTGGGTACGGTGGTCCGCCACCCGACCACCGAGGAGGCCACGCCGGGCCGCCTCCTCGAGCAGGAGACCGGCTGCGCTCAGTCGTCGCCCTCGACGACCAGGACCACGCGACGATTCGGTTCCTCGCCCTCGGACAGGGTGCGGATTCCCTCGATCTCAGCCGCGGTGTCGTGCACGATCTTCCGATCGGGAGCGGACATCGGCTCGAGCGCCAGGTCCACCCCGTCCTCGATGACCTTGGCCGCGGCCTCACGAACGAACCCTTCGAGGGCGATCTGGCGCCGCTCGCGATAGCCGGCTACGTCCAGCCGGATCCGACCCCGCAGCGGGCCGTCGGCCTCGCGGTGCAGGACGGCACGACTGATCTCGTGAATCGCCGACAGCGTTCGGCCCTTCCGCCCGACCATCAGTCCCAACCCGTCACCATCCACGCGGACCAGCACCGTGTCCTCTTCGATCTCGGTCGTCGACACGTCGGCCGAGAAGCCGAACGCCTCGACCAGACCGCCCAGGAATTCCTCGACCACCTCGGACTGTTCTTGAACACTCATGTTCACTATGGCCTCCTGATCCTTCTCGGGCTTGTTCCTGGCGGGCGCATCCTTCCGACCGGACGGCTTCTTCTTGGCCGGCACCGTCGCTCGGGGCTCCTCCCCCTCGGCACGCGACTCGGACTTCTTGTTCGATCCGCCCTGGCGACCCCCGCCGCCGCCGCCGGACTTGGCTCGGCCCTGACCGCCGCCGCGCTTGTTGCCGCCACTGCGCTTGTTGCCACCACCGTCGCGCCCTCGCCGGGCCTCCTTCTTCGCTCGAGGCTGGACCGGACGCACGCGGGCACGAATCTGTGCCTCACCCCGGACCATGCCGAACAAGCCCTTCTTCGGGCTCGTGATCGTCTCGAACTCGGCCTCGTCGGCGGCGATCCCGAGTTGGTCGAGGGCGCGTTCCTTGGCCTGCTCGACCGTCTTACCGGTGGTAACTACCCATTCCACAGTGAATCAATTCCTCTTTCGTTTCTTCTTCCGCGGACGCGGCGTCGGTGCCGCCGCAGCGGGCGGCGGCTTCTTGCGTCCTCCGGAAGATCCGGACGTTCCGTTCTTGCTCCGAGCCGAGGCCCGGGTCTTGGTGGCGGTGCCGCTCTTGGCCGCGGCACGGCCGCCACCCGAGCCTCCCGACTTCTTGCCGCCGGTACCGCTCTTCTTCGCCCCACCCTTGCCGGTGCCTCCCTTGGCCCCGGTCTTCCCCGCCTTGGCGGCGGCGGCGTGCGCTTCGGCGACATCGTGCAGCTCACCCTCGTCGCCGTAGAGGGTGCGGGTGATCCAGTACTGCTGGGCCACCCGGTAGAGGTTGGAGAAGACGAAGTAGATCACCAGCGCCGTGGGCATCGAGAACGAGATCACCGGCAGCATGAAGGGCAGCACCTTCATGATGGCCTGCTGCTGCGGGTTGACCTCGGCCTGGCCCGGCTTGCGCCGGCCCTGGATCTGCTTCTGCTGGTACCAACTGGAGACGGCCACCACCACGATCAGCGCCAGGTACGGCAGCGCGGTGACGACCCCTTCGGACAGCGCCTGCGCCGGCGTGATGGAGAGGTCGAGGCCCCAGGACAACATCTCGTTGGTTCCCGAGAGATCCTGATACAGCGGGGTGTCGTGATTGATGTACTTGGGATCGAAGGGGGGCTTGGCCGGGAACTCCTGGCCGACCATGGCAGCACCGGTCTCCGAGCCCAGGCCGCCGACCCGACTCGTGAGCCCCCGGATCACCTGATAGAGCACGATGAAGACCGGGATCTGAATCAACGTGGGGAGACACCCGGCCACCGGATTGATGCCGTTGTCCTTGTAGAACGCCATCATCTCTTCGTTGAGCTTTTCCCGGTCGTCCTTGTACTTCTCCTGAAGTTTCTTCAACTCCGGTTGCATTTCCTGCATTTTGATCATCGACCGTGTGCCCTTGAGGGTCAACGGGGTCAACAGGACCATGACGCCCAGGGTCAGCAGGACGATGGCGCCGGCGTACGAATGCACGATGTCGTAACACCAGGCGAGGACGGTGGCGATGGCATCAAACATGGGTTCTCACGATCTCCGTTCGGGAACGGGGTCCCATCCCGAGCCACCCCACGGGTGGCAGCGCCCGATGCGACGCACGGCCAAGATCCCACCGCGGAGCGCTCCGTGGGTCTGGACGGCCTCGAGGGCGTAGGTCGAGCAGGTGGGTTGGAACCGGCACGGGGACAGGCGGCCGGCGCGGGCGTGTTGGTAGGTACGAATCAGGACCATCACCACGCGGGCGACCGGGCCGGGGCGGGAGTCCTCTGCCGGTGGCGCCGGGGTGATCGTGTCCGAACTCATCGGCGCTGGGCCGCCTGCACGGCCTGGTCGAGATCGTCTCGAAGCCGATCATACGACCGCTCGGCCGCATCGGGCCGGGCCCGGAACAGCCATGCGCCGCCACCGATCCCGGGGTGGGACCCCTGTTGGGCGGCCAGGTCGACGGCTGTCACCGCGGCGCGAAGCCGGCGTTTCACCCGATTCCGGGTGACGGCGTTGCCCACCGGGCGCCCGACCGCGAACGCCACGCGCGGCGGCGCTTCACCGGGGAGCCAGATGGCGGTCACACTCCCTCGCGTGGCCCGGAGGCCGACTGCATGGAGTTGCCCGAAGGTGCGACGGTCACGAAGACGCCAGATCAGGCCGACAACCGGTGTCGTCCCTTGCGACGGCGAGACCGAATCACGGCCCGGCCGCCTCGGGAGGACATCCGTTTGCGGAAGCCGTGTCGTTTGGACCGCTTCCGGACGTTGGGTTGGTAGGTACGCTTCAACGGGAGACTCCTCGTGTGGGCGACTCGTGCCGCGCCACCACCATCAGGACGACCCGGCCGGCTGACCGGATGAACAACGCTCCGTGCACCCGATGGCAACCGAGAATTGCACAGCCATAGATGGGCACAGATCTGCTGCGACCATAGGTCGACATCAGTCGATCCGCAAAAGTCGGCTGGTGCCGGACCATCCACCACCAACGTGATGCGTCATGCTAACGGCAGTGCTAGGTTGCCTGGTCCCGTCTCATCGGATCGGACGGTTCCATGGTGGGCACCGAACGTTCGCAGGGTTCGTCCCTGCGACGCCTTTCGGTGGTTGACCCCCCTTATCCACAGATGTGGAGAGTGTTGTGGAAGAAGCCGGAGGGCGCAGCGTGCAAGAAGCAAGCCAGGTCTGGACCGCGTGCCGGGACCTGATTCGGCCCCAGGTTCCCGACGGTGTGTGGCACAGCACGTTCGAGCACGTCACCGCCGTGGGAGTCGAGGATGTCGTCCTCACCCTGGGGGTACCCAGCGTCTTGATGAAGGAGCGAATCGAGACCCGATACGTCGATCTGGTTCGCTCCGCCCTGGGTCAGGTGTCCTCACCGGCCGAAGAGGTGACCATCATCGTCGAAACAGATGGTGAAATGACGATCGATCTCACGCGGACGTCGGATCCGACGCTCGGCGCCGCCACGTCACCGCCTCACCAACGCGAGCAACACCAGAGCACGGGCATCGGGCGGCTCTCCGGTGGCGACACCTCTCCGGTGCTGGCGTCGGCATCGGGACCGTCCAGTTCGCCCACCGACGCGCGGTACACGTTCGAGTCCTTCGTCCAGGGCGCATCGAACCGGTTCGCCCACGCTGCAGCGCTGTCGGTGGCCGAGACGCCGGCCAAGTCCTACAACCCCCTGTTCATCTACGGCAGCGCCGGGCTGGGCAAGACCCATCTCCTCCAGGCCATCGCCAACTACGTCTCCGACAACTACCCCACCTACCGCGTCTCGTACCTCTCGACCGAGACCTTCCTGAACGAGTTCGTCGAATCGATCCGCCGCAACACCCAGCCCAACTTCAAACGCAAGTATCGCGAGATCGACGTGCTGCTCGTCGATGACATCCAGTTCATGGAAGGCAAAGAGGGGCTTCAGGAAGAGTTCTTCCACACCTTCAATTCCCTGCATCAGTCGAACCGGCAGATCGTGCTGTCCTCGGACCGGCCGCCGGACTCCATCCCGACACTCGAAGACCGCTTGCGCAGTCGGTTCAAGATGGGCCTGATCACCGACATCCAGCCACCCGACCTGGAAACCCGACTCGCCATCCTCCGCAAGAAGGCCGAGCTCCACAACAACTCCCTCCCCGACGATGTCCTCGAGTACATCGCCCAACACATCACCAACAACATCCGTGAGCTCGAGGGAGCGCTGACCCGCGTCAACGCCTACGCGAGTCTCAACCAGGAACAGGCCACGCCCCAGCTGGCGGCGCGGATCCTGTCCGACGTCCTGTCGGCGGCCGAACCCCGGCCCATCACCCCGAAGCTCATCCTGGACGAGACCTCCGAGATGTTCGACTTCAGCGTCGAGGAGATCTGCGGCAAGAGCCGACGCCGGCCGCTGGTCGCGGCCCGCCAGACCGCCATGTACGTCGTACGCGAGCTCACCGACCTCAGTTATCCGGCCATCGCTCGGGAATTCGGCGGTCGCGATCACACCACGGTCATCCACGCCTGCGAGAAGATCCGCAACCAACTGGGCGAACGACGCCAGACCTACGACCAGGTGACCGAGCTCACCCAACGAGTCAAGCAGGCATGACCACACCGGAGGCCGGCCCACGACGGCGCACACTGTGGACGGGGTCGTGGACAGCACGGTGGATAAGCGACGTGAGGGGTGTTGGTAACCGGGCCTCCGCGCTGGACAACGTACCCGTCACCCCCAGGCCCGCGAATCACACGATTGTGAGATGTTGATGGCTGTGCATCGACCGGTGGACGCGACATCGTTCGTACCACAACGATCGCGCCGGTCCGTCCACAACCCACAGGACCTACCTACTACTGACTACGGTTACCCAATCAGACAGGGAAGAGGAGTAAGCAGACTGTGAAGTTCCGCTGTGAGCGTGACGTACTTGCCGATGCTTTGGCCACCGCGAGCCGAGCGGTGTCCAGCCGCGGAGCTTCTCTTCCGGTGTTGTCCGGTCTCCGGGCCGAGCTCACCGGCGACCGTCTGCAGCTCACGGGAAGTGATCTGGATCTCACCATCGTCGTGTCGGTGACCGTCGCCGGCCAGGAGGACGGGACGGTGGTCGTTCCGGCCAAGCTCGCCTCGGACATCGTGCGAGCCCTGGACGAGGGTGCCGTCGAGGTGACCACCACCGAAGATCAGGCCGAGATCACCTCGGGCCGATCGGATTTCTCGATTCGATTGATCCCCGCCGAGGAGTTCCCCGTTCTGGCCGACCCGCCGGATGATGCCGTCACCTTCGACGCCGCGGCGCTCGCCGAAGCGCTGCATCAGGTGGTTCCGGCCGCCTCGTCCGATGACAGCCGCCCGATCCTGACCGGGGTGTTGTTCACCGCCGAGGAGGGCGGTCTGCGCCTGGTCGCCACCGACTCCTACCGGCTGGCGGTACGAGATCTTCCGGGCGCCAGTGTGTTGTCGGCCGGTCAGAGCGTCCTGGTGCCGTCGCGGGCGCTGAGCGAGTTGGCCCGCCTCCTGGACGACGGCGACGTGACCCTTCGGTTGGGTGAGCGCGACGCGACGTTCGAGCTGGATGACATCCAGGTCAGTACCCGGCTGATCGAAGGCGATTTCCCGAACTACAAGGGTCTGATCCCCACCACGCAACCCAATCGCGTCACCGTCGGGCGCAGCGCGATCGCCGATGCCCTCCGCCGCGTCCGCCTGCTGGCCCGCGAAGCCACTCCCGTGCGTCTGGTCATGAGCGAGGGTGGACTCGAGCTGCTGGCGGTCACCCAGGACGTGGGACAGGCGCACGAACAGATCGACGCCGGGTACGAGGGCAGCGAGCTCACCGTGGCCTTCAATCCCGAATACCTGATGGACGGCATCGAGGTCACCCCGGGTGATGAGATCACGCTGGAGACCGTGGACGCCCTGAAGCCGGCCGTGCTCCGATCGGTGGAGCGTGAGGACTTCCTCTACCTGTTGATGCCGGTTCGCGTCAGCTGAGCGGCGGCCCGTGCACGTCGCCGAACTCTGGCTGACCGACATCCGGTCCTACGAATCCGTTCACGCGACGTTCGGTTCGGGTCTGACAGTGATCCGCGGCGCCAACGGGATCGGCAAGACCAACCTCATCGAAGCGATGGGATATCTCGGGAGCCAGCGTTCCTTCCGGGGCGTCACCGCGGACACGATGGTCCGCGAGGGTCGCGAGAGCGGTGTCATTCGCGGGCGGGTGCAACACGACGAGCGCACCCTGCTGGTCGAGTGCGAGATTTCGACCCGGGGTCGCTCACGGGCCCAGATCAACGGCCAGAAGGTGACGCGCGGTCGGGATCTCGTCGAGGTGCTCCGCACGACGGTGTTCGCTCCCGACGACCTGGCGATCGTCAAGGCGGGACCGGCGTTGCGCCGACGGTTCCTGGACGAGGTGATGGTGGCGCGGAAACCGAAGCTCGATGCGCTGCGATCCGACGTCGAGAAGATCCTGCGGCAGCGCAACGCGCTGTTGAAGCAGGCGCGGGGTCGACTGACCGATGACGTGGGCATGACCCTGGCGGTCTGGAACGACAAGCTCGGGGCACGCGGTGAGGAGCTGGCCGCCGAGCGCCGATCGTTGCTCGCCGCGATCGCACCCCAGGTGCAGGCCTTGTACGCGGACGTGAGTGGGTCCGATCAGCGTGTCGACCTGCACTACCGGTCGACCTGGAAGCAGGGCGATCTGGTCTCGGCCCTCGAGGCCGGGCGCGACGACGAGCTTCGTCGCGGCGTGACCCTGGTCGGTCCCCACCGCGACGATCTCGAGGTGCAGCTCAACGGACTTCCCGGCCGAACCCATGCGTCGCAGGGGGAGCAACGATCGCTGGCGCTCGCGTTGAAACTCGGCGGTCACCTCGCCGTCACCAGCGCGGTGGGCCAGGCACCGGTGTTGCTGCTCGACGATGTGTTCAGTGAGTTGGATCACGCCCGAGCCGACGCGCTGGTCCACTCGCTCCCGCCCGGTCAGGTGGTGCTGACGACGGCCGGAGAGGTTCCTGCCTCCGTCGAGGTGGAACAGACGCTGGATGCGACGTCCGCGGGGTTGTGTCGCTCCGATGGTTGATCCCCTCCCCGGCGAGCACCAGGGTCGGCCACCGCTACCGCTGCAGGCCGGTCTGGATGCGGTGCTCCGTCGCCTGGGCGCGGCGCCGGCGTCGTCGATGGTGCAGGTCATCGATGCCTGGCCCGAGCTGGTCGGTCCCGAAATCGCGCAACGGTGTCATCCCCGCCGTCTCGAGGCCGAGACCCTGTTCGTCGCCGCCGAAGATCCGTCGTTGGTCCGTCATCTCGCGTGGCAGGAATCTTCCCTGTTGGACGCGGTGCGGGCCCTGTTGGACAGCGACCAACCGACCCGGCTCGATGTGACCGTCCAACGGCCCGCGTAGGTGGTCGGCGGCCGAGCGGCGGTGGCGCCCTGAGGGGCCTCGAACTGGTAGAATGACACCCGCGTGATCTTCCCCCAGGACTCGCCTGTTCATCAACGTGGCAGGCCCCGTATGGCGGCCGAGATGACGGTCGATCACCGTGAAGTTCTTCTGTGTGAAAGGGCGCGCCGTGGCGCAGCAAACCAACTCCTACGACGCCAAGGACATCCAGGTCCTCGAGGGCCTCGAGGCGGTTCGAAAACGACCCGGGATGTACATCGGCTCGACCGGCCCGACCGGTCTGCACCACCTGGTGTACGAGGTGGTCGACAACTCGGTCGACGAGGCGATGGCCGGCTACGCCAGCCGGATCGACGTGACCCTCCTGGCCGATGGCGGCTGCGAGGTCAGCGACGACGGTCGCGGCATCCCGGTCGACGTCCACGAGGAGCAGGGCCAGTCCGCCGCTGAGGTCGTCCTGACCGTCCTGCACGCCGGGGGCAAATTCGGCGGTGAGGGCTACAAGGTGTCCGGTGGCCTGCACGGCGTCGGCGTGTCGGTCGTCAACGCACTGTCGCACCGGGTCGAGGTGGAGATCGACCGTGACGGCAAGCGCCACTTCATGTCGTTCGTCGACGGCGGCGAGCCGAAGGAGCCGCTCAGCGTCATCGGCGATGCGCCCGATGGCCGCAGCGGCACCACGGTGCGGTTCTGGCCCGATCCCACCATCTTCAAGGAGGGCATCGAGTTCCGGGCCCAGACCGTCACCGAGCGGTTCCAGATGATGGCGTTTCTCAATCGCGGGTTGGCGATCCACTTCACCGACCAGCGCCCCGGTCACGATCCGACCCCCCAGGTGTTCCACTACGAGGGCGGCATCATCGACTTCGTCCGGCATCTCAACGCCGCCAAGGAGTCTCTGTTCAGCGAGGTCGGCTACTTCGAAGGGGACGACGAAGACCAGGAAGTCGAGATCGCCTTCCAGTGGAACACGGGCTTCAACGACGGGATCCACAGCTTCGCCAACGGCATCAACACCACCGAGGGCGGGATGCACGTCGAAGGGTTCCGTGGCGCACTGACCCGGGTGGTCAACGCCTACGCCCACGACCGCGGTGTCCTGAAGGACAACGACGACAACCTCTCGGGTGAGGACATCCGTGAGGGTCTGACCGCGATCGTGTCGGTTCGGCTGCGCGATCCGCAGTTCGAGGGGCAGACCAAAGCCAAGCTGGGCAACGTCTCGGTGCGGTCGTTGGTGCAGAAGACCACCAACGAGCGGCTGGCCGACTGGTTCGAGGAACATCCGTCCGAGGCCAAGCGCGTCGTCACCAAGGCGGTGCACGCCCAACGGGCCCGGATCGCGGCGCGCGACGCTCGGGAGAACATCCGCAGGAAGTCCGCATTGGACGGGGCCGGCCTCCCCGGCAAGCTCGCTGACTGCTCGTCGCGCGAGCCCCGCGAGTCCGAGCTCTATGTGGTCGAGGGAGACTCGGCCGGAGGTTCGGCCAAGGAGGCGCGAGATCCCCGCACCATGGCGATCCTCCCCATCCGGGGCAAGATCCTCAACGTGGAGCGGGCGCGCATCGACAAGATGCTGAAGAACAACGAGGTGACCGCGCTCGCGCTGGCCATCGGCGCCGGGTTCGCCGAGGAGTTCGACGTCGACAAGCTCCGCTACCACAAGGTGATCATCCTGTGTGATGCCGACGTCGACGGCTCCCACATCCGGACGCTGCTGCTGACGCTGTTCTTCCGGCAGATGCGCGAACTGGTCAAGGGCGGCCACGTGTTCATCGCCCAACCTCCGCTGTACTCCACCGAGGTCCGCAAGGAGAAGATCTACCTCAAGGACGACGCAGCCAAGGATCGGTTCATGGCGGAGCACCCCGATCACAAGGCCGATTTCGCCCGACTGAAGGGCCTGGGTGAGATGGATTCGGCGGAATTGTGGGACACGACGATGGATCCCGCCCGCCGCACCCTGCTCCAGGTCTCGGTCGATCAGGCCGCCATCGCCGACGAGGTCTTCTCCACCCTGATGGGCGACGACGTCGAGCGGCGCAAGAAGTTCATCCAGTCCAACGCGAAGGATGTCCGGTTCCTGGACATCTGACCTTCGTACCGGTTCCACCGCGATGCAGAGGCAGCCATGAGTGACACAACACCGCCCGACGAGGGCGACGAGTACGGCGGGATCGCCGCCGGGTCGATCGAGCCGATCGAGATCCAGGAGGAGATGGAGCAGTCCTTCCTGGACTACGCCATGTCGGTGATCGTCACCCGGGCCCTTCCCGATGCCCGCGACGGTCTCAAGCCGGTGCACCGCCGGATCCTGTGGGGGATGCACGAGGGCGGATTCCGACCCGACCGCTCCCACGTCAAATGTGCCCGTGTGGTGGGCGACGTGATGGGTCGGTATCACCCCCACGGCGACACCGCCATCTACGACGCATTGGTGCGGCTGGGTCAGCCCTTCAGCGTGCGTCACCCGTTGATCGACCCGCACGGCAACTTCGGGTCCCCGGCCGACCCGCCGGCGGCCATGCGCTACACCGAGAGTCGTCTGGCGCCGCTGGCCATGCGCCTGCTCGAGAGCATCGACGAGGACACGGTCGACTTCGTCGGCAACTTCGACAACAGCGAGCGTGAGCCGGTGGTCCTGCCGGCCCGTTTCCCCAACCTTCTGGTCAACGGCGGTCAGGGCATTGCGGTCGGCATGGCCACCAACATCCCGCCCCACAACCTGGGCGAGATCATCGACGCCACCGTGCACCTGCTGGAGAACCCCGAGGCCGACATCGACGACCTGTGCACCTTCGTGAAGGGTCCCGACTTCCCTACCGGCTGCATCATCATGGGCCGCGCCGGGATCCGCGAGGCGTACCGGACCGGTCGGGGCTCGATGAAGCTCCGGGCCGTCACCGAGATCATCGAAGGGGACAAGCGGGACCAGATCGTCGTCTCCGCGGTTCCGTTCCAGACCAGCGTCGAGTCCATCTCCGAGAAGATCGGCGAGCTGGTCAACAAGCGGGAGATCGAGGGCATCTCGCGGGTCGAGAACTACTCGGCCAAGGGGAAGACCCAGCTGGTGATCGACCTGAAGAAGGGCGCCTCGGCCCATGTCATCCTCAACCAGCTGTTCAAGCTGAGCCCGCTGCAGACCAGTTTCTCGGTGAACATGGTGGCCCTGGTCGACGGGGTGCCGCGGACGCTCGATCTGCGGGAGGCGCTCAGCGCGTATCTGGGCCATCAGGTCGAGGTCGTCCGCCGCCGGTCCGAATTCCGGCTGGCCAAGGCCCGCGACCGTGCGCACATCGTCGAGGGTCTGCTGAAGGCGCTGGATCTGATCGACGAGATCATCGCCACCATTCGGGGGAGCGCGAACCGGGCGGCCGCCGACGAAGCCCTCCAGGCCGAGCCGTTCGAGTTCACCGAGCGTCAGGCCGAAGCCATCCTCCAGATGACGCTGGGCCGCCTCACCCGCCTGGGTCGTGAGGAGCTCCAGAACGAGATGGACAAGCTGGTGGCCCAGATCGCCGAGCTGGAGGCCATCCTGGGATCCGATGCCAAGGTGCGCGAGGTCATCAAGACCGAGCTGATCGAGGTACGCGACGAGTTCGCCGATGCCCGCGTCTCTCAGATCACCCACGACGAGGGTGATCTGGACATCGAGGATCTCATCGACGACGAGGACGTCGTCGTCACGCTCAGCGCGCAGGGCTACATCAAGGCGATGTCGATCGACACGTTCCGCAGCCAGGGGCGCGGCGGGCGCGGGGTCGCCGGCGCGCGCCTGAAGGACGAGGACGTGTTGACCCACCTCGTGCAGACGTCGGCGCACGCGTACCTCTTGTTCTTCACCAATCGCGGCCGCGTCTATCGACTGCGGGCGCACCGGGTGCCCATGCTGGACCGCACCGCGCGGGGAACGGCCATCGTGAACCTCCTCGAGCTCGATGCCGACGAGGAGGTCGAGGCCATCATCGACACCCGCGACTACGAGACCAACCGGTACCTGTTCTTCTGCACCAAGGGCGGGACGGTCAAGAAGACCAACTTCACCGAGTACGACAAGAACCTGAAGGGCGGCTTCATCGCTCTGGGTCTCAAGGAAGGCGACGAGCTGGTCCGGGTGATCCCGACCAACACCGGTGACGACATCTTCGTCACCTCGGCTCGGGGTCAGACCATTCGGTTCGCCGAAGACGCGGTGCGCCCCATGGGTCGGACGGCCGCCGGCGTCCGGGGCCTGAAGCTTCGCGACGGGGACCAGGTGGTGGGCTGTGACGTGGTGCGCGAGGAAGGGTTCCTCCTCGTGATGTCCGAGCGGGGCTACGGCAAGCGGACCGAACCGCACCATTTCGCGGCCAAGGGCCGCGGCGGGCTCGGCATGCGGAGCATGAAGGTCAACGACGAGCGGGGCGATGTGGTCGGCGCGCTGATGGTGGACGAGGGTGACGACATCTTCGTGATCAACTCCAGCGGCGTGGTCATCAGGACGAGGGTGGCCGAAGTGTCGATCCAGGGTCGTGATGCCACGGGCGTGCGTGTCATGAACCTGGACGAGGGTGAGGTGGTGGCCGCCATCGCTCCGGCCCCGGCCAGTGAGGACGACCCGACCGAGTCGGACGATGCCGCGGCCCAGCCCGGTTCCGACGATGTCGAGGCCGGTCCTGACGACACTGGCGCCCAGCCCGCATCCGAGGCCGACGAGGCCTGACCCTCGGGAGCCCCGGCTCCCCTCCCCGTTCCCCCGGTCGTACCTCGAGTGAGGAGGCGCGTCGATGACGACGGGTCCGAACATCCCTCGAAGAGCTCGGGCTCTTCGCCGCGACCGGGGTCAGGTCGCACTTCCGATGGTGCTGTTGACACTGTCCGTGGTCGTGGTGGCCAGCGGGACGCTCTTCGTCCTGGGCCGCGTGCTGGTCGATCGATCGGCGGCGCAGGCGGCTGCCGATGCCGCCGCGCTGGCCGCGGCGGCTGATGGTCCCGACGCGGCGGCGGCGATCGCACGGAGCAACGGCGCCGACCTGGTCCAGGTGACCGAATCAGCGTCCGAGGTGGTCGTCGAGGTCACGCTCGGTTGGGGGTCCGCCCGGGCTCGCGCCGGGCGAGTGGGGCCGCCATGATGTTGCAGCGGCTCGGACGCCCTTAGACTTGCGCCACAGCAGTTCGGCAGGAGAGGTCACGTTGCGTGATCCGTGGCCGACGGGAGAGCCATGCCACCACAGGTCGCGACCGGGACGAATGTCGGTGACGACATCCCGGACGACGCCGCGCCGCTGGACGCATCGTCCTTGCCGCCGCCCGTCGCCGACGGAACGGATTCCGACCCATCGGAGCCCTTCGCTCCCGACACCGCTGTGGTTCCGCCGGTGTCGGACGACGGTGACGCGGCGGCGGTCGTCGATCCGGACGAGAATCCATTGGACGACACGTCGACCGAGACGACGGATCAGGTCGTCGCGAGCCCGTCGTCGCACCGGTCGGTCCGGCAGCGGCTCCGGGCCCGGCAGCTGCGAGCCCGGAAGGTACGCCGGACCATCCGGCACATCGATCCCTGGTCGGTCCTCAAGTTCTCGGTCTTCTTCTTCGCTCTGGCTTGGATGGTCGTGATCTTGGCCGGCGTGGTCCTGTGGTCACTCGCGGTCAACAGCGGCCTGGTCACCGACTTCGAGGATCTGGTGATCGAGCTCTTCGACCTGACTTCGTTCTCGATCGACCCCAGCCTGATGTTCCGGGTCTCGGTCATGGTCGGCGGGGCCATGGCGCTCGGTGGGGCGCTGTTCATGGGCGTCCTGGCCGTGTTGTTCAACCTTCTGAGTGATCTGCTCGGGGGAATCCGGGTCTCGGTCATAGAAGAGGAGACCGCTCGACGGATCGTGGAGTAACCTGACCGCTCGCCATTCGGCGACCCGGGGCTATAGCTCAGACGGTCAGAGCGCACCCCTGATAAGGGTGAGGTCGCAGGTTCAATTCCTGCTAGCCCCACTGGAACACCTGGTCGGCAGATGGGCCGGCCAGGCGACACCATTCCCGGCCGGACCCGAGCGGCCGGCGATGGCGACCGATGGAAGAGTGGCACAGCGTGACGATTGGACGGCTGATCCGGCGAGCAGCGGTGGCCATCGGCATCGCGGGGTTCGTGGCATCGGTCCTTCGACTGCGAGGAGCCGGCGGAACGCCCCCGCAACAAGGAGGCTGGCGCGAGCTGACCGGCCCGGACCTGCGCTGACGTGCTCGCGGCAGTCATCGGGGCCGGAGCGGTGGGCGTACGCGTCGGCCGCCAGCTGATCGCCGACGGGGCCGAGGTCCTGATCCAGGACACCAACGAAGGGCGCGCCGAAGCGGTGGTCGCATCGCTGGGCGATCGAGCTGCGGTGGCACCGTTCACGGCCGGATTGCCCGACACCACCCAGGTCGCCGTCCTGTGTGGCCCGGCGGGCACGCAGTCGACGCGGGCGCGCGAGCTGATCGATCGGGGGATCGCGCTGGTCTCGGTGGGGGACGATCTGGCCGAGACGAGACGGTTCTTCGAGTTGGACGAGCTCGCCCGGGCCCGGGGCGTGCCGGTGGTGCTGGGATGTGGGTTCTCTCCTGGATTGAGTTGTGTCCTGGCTCGTCACGGCGCGGCCACGATGGATCGGGTCGACGAGATCCACGTCTCGCGGAGCGGGACGGGGGGCCCGGCCTGCGCTCGTCAGCATCATCGGGCCTTGGGACAGACCTCGCTCGACTGGCGCGACGGCGCCTGGATGGAGCGACCGTCGGCCTCCGGGCGCGAGCTCAACTGGTTTCCGGACCCGATCGGTGCCATGGACTGCTACCGGGCGGCGCTGCCCGATCCGCTGCTCTTGTTGCCGGAATTCGACGGGATCAAGCGAATCACCGCCCGAGTGGCGGCCAATCGACGGAACCGGCTGACAGCTCGCCTGCCGATGCTGCGACCGCCGCACCAGGACGGCGGTCCGGGCGGCGTACGGGTCGAATTGCGGGGGTGGCGAGGGGACGAATCGGTCGTGCGTGTGCTGGGTGCCATGGATCGCCCCGCCACCGCCGCCGCGGCGGTGGCTGCCCTCACCGCCGAGATGGCGGTGCAGGACCAGCTCCGAGGCACGGGGGTGGCCGGACTGGCCGGCATGGTCGAGCCGGTCCCGTTCCTGACCGCTCTGGCCCGGCGCGGCGTGAGGGCCGCGGTCTTCGAAGGGGCCGGCGCCGACGCCTGATTCGCACGAAGAGTGACGAATACCACTCAATACCGTCACGCAACGTGCCGAAGGAGGGGGAGCGGAGATTTCTTCGACAAATCGCTCAAGGTCGACGCCGATCGTGACGAAACCTCCCTCGGCTGATGACGAGGAGTGGTTCATTGAAGACGAAGGTTGAAACCCAGGCAGAACTTCACGGGATGATCGAGGCGAATCTCCCACTCGTGAAGCACATCGTGTTCCAGGTGGCGGTGCATTTCCCCCGCCACGTGGACCGCGACGAGCTGGCCCGAGCCGGCGCATTGGGTCTGGTGGAAGCCGCCCAGCGCTACGACGCCGATCGCGGCGTTCCGTTCGAGCGCTTCGCGGCGCAGCGGATCCGGGGAGCGATCCTCGACGCGGTCCGAGCCGCCGACTGGGCGCCGCGCTCGGTTCGCAACCTGGCGCGCCGCCTGGAGAACGCCGAGCAGCGATTGGCCACCCGATTGGGTCGGGTGCCGTCGATCTCGGAGACCGCCGAAGAGCTGGGCATGACCAAGGCCGAGCTGAACCGACTCCAGGACCGGATGTTCCGGTCGGTCGTGCTGGCGTTGGAACACGAGATCAACGATGGCCAGGACGAGGACATGACCCTGGTCGACGTGCTCGTCGACCACACCGCCGTCGAACCGTTGGAAGAGCTCGAGAACCGCGAACTGCAGGCCTACCTGCGCGACGCGGTGAGCCTGCTGCCCGAGCGGCAGCGGCTGGTGATCGTCGGCTACTTCCTGGAGAACCGGACCTCGCAGGAGCTCGCCGACTTCCTCGATGTGACGGAGTCACGGATTTCGCAGCTGCGGTCCGAGGCGCTCGCGGCCCTCAAGGAGGGCATCCAGGCCCAGTACGACCCACGCCAGGTCCAGCCCGAGGACGTCTCGGGTCGGGTCGCCGTGCGCAAGGCGAACTTCGCCCGCAACGTCGGGCAGGCCAGCGTCTGGAAGAATCGGCTCGACGACATCCGTAGCGTGGGCGAGGTCGCCGCCGGCGTCTACTAGGACGGGGTCAGTCCACGGCTCCGGTCCCGGTCCGGGCGAGCACGGTGTCGACCATGTAGTCGACGAACTCGTCCGGCTGCTCGAACAGGGGCCGATGGCCCGAGGTGGTGAGCACGGTGACGTCCTTCTGTGGGGCCTCGACCGCGGGGTACCACTCGTCGAAGAGGTCGGCCCGGCCGTCCGCTTCGTGGGCGCCCTGCACGAAGAACAGGGGAACGTCGAACTCCGTCGCCGTGGCGCGGAAGTCGATCTCCTGGAGCTGCGGGTAGAGCAACGCGAACGTGTCGAGAAACGCGGCCAGCACGTGGAGCTGGTCGAGGAGGGAGTACTCCTCGACCAGCAGGTTCTCCGACATCTGACCCTCACCTTCGGAGTTCACGGTGTGGTCATAGGGGTAGACGTCCTGCTCGTAGGACAGGGCCGTCTCGTAGTCGAGAATGTCGTCGTACGGTGGTGAACCGATGTCGGTGAGTGTGTCGACCAGCCCCTCGCGTCCGGTGTCGCGGGCCCAGGCCAGGGTGTCGTCGTAGAACTGACGGTCGGTTGCCACCTGGCTGACCATCTGGCCGGTCCCGATGAACGCTCGGTACGCCTCGGGCTGCGCCTGGACGGCGAGCACGCCCAGCGTCGATCCCCAGGACTGTCCCAGCAGGTAGATCCGGTCCTGATCGAACCGATCGCGTAGGTAGTCGGTGACGGCGAGGGTGTCGTCGATGGATCCGTCGAGGGTCATGGTGCCACTCGGGTCGAGCTGGGGATAGGACGTGCCACTCCCGCGCTGGTCCCAGGTGACGACCGTGAAGTGCTCCTCGAGTGGGGGGAGGTGGCGGCGCATGGCGCCCAGCTCGGAGCCACCCGGGCCCCCGGCGAGGAAGAGCAGGACCGGGTTGTCGGCGCGGTGGCCACGAATCATCATCCCCAGGTCGCGTCCGTTGATGTCGACCCTGGTGAGCTCGGCGATGCTGCCCGGAATCCTCTGGCCGTCGGCGTCGACGATGGCGTCGGTACGGGCCGGCCGAGCCAGGGCGACGGTGAGGGCGACGAGCGCGACCGCGGTCAGTACGGCCACCGTGCGGCGGAGCGCCGTGGCGATGGTGCGCGTCGCCGTGAGCCCGTCCGGCATCGCATCCAGCCGGCGGGCGGCGCCGGCTCCCAGCGCGGCACCGAGCAGCATGGGGAGCAGCGACAGCAGTCCGTGCACCCCCCGTCCCAGGACGAGCGCCATGAGACCGTACGTGCTGAACCGCGGGCCGTCGACGGTCGGACCCTCGGTCCCGATCCGAACCAGCTCGAGTACGACGACGAACGTGGTCGGGGCCACCAGCAGCGCCCATCGCGACTTCATGGCGAGACCCGCACCACCGCCGACGAGGAGGCTGAGTGCGATGGACCAGAGCGCCTCGCTCGCCGTGAGGGGACCCCGCGGGGTCCACCATGCGGCGATGGCGCCCCACGATGCGGCGAGGACCGCTGCGGCCGCGAGGGCGAGTCGGCGGTCACCCCAGAGCGGGCGGAGGATGGCGCGCGCCCGATCGGCCGTCGTGAGCGTGAAGGGGCGATCCGGGCTCGGCTCGGCCGGTGGCGGCGAGCCCTCGGCCACGACGGTGATGCCGTCGTGCGCCCGGTCTGTTTCGCTCCCGGTCTGCGGGTGGGTGCGCGTGGTCACGAGACGAGATCCCTTCTCCACCTACCCGACGTCACCCCGCCGCTCGTGGAGGCCACATCTGCAGACAACCACGTCAGGACCGGAGGTGGTAGGGACCAACGTCCCGTCGTCGGGTGATCAGCGACCCGAGCGACGGCGGAAGAGGACGATTGCGACGGCTGCGACGACGATCACACCGCCCAGCGCCAGCAGGGTGGGCAGTAGCGAGTCGCCGCCCGAGTCAGACTCGCTCTCGACCAGCGTCGCCTCCGGCACCGTGGTGCCTGTCGAGGCCACGCCGGTGACCGGTGGTGCGGTGGTCGGCGGCACGGTGGTCGGCGGCACGCCCTGGTCTGCCGCTGTCTTCGGCGCGCTGGTGGTGCTGGGCGGGGGACTGGTGGTGCCCGGCGGACCGGTCGACTCGACGATGGTCAACGCCGGGGCGGGGAAGGACTGATCGGTCCCGTCGTCGGGTTGCTGGATCCACGCCAGCGATTCGCCGTCGGGGCAGCGTTGGATGGTGGGGAAGTACAGCGTGGTGCCCGACGTGTCGGGCAGCAGGACGTCGACGGAGAACGTGGCCTCGTCCCCGTCGGGGAGGGGGCCACCGTCCCAGGTCACGACACGGTCGTCGACCGATGCGGTCCAACCGTCGAGCTCGGCGGGCAGGGGGTCGAGCACGCCCTCGGGCAACTGGATGTCGATCCCCACGGTCGGGGCGGTACCGCAGCCGTGGGTCGGCACGAATCCGACATCCGCCCGTCGGCCCGCCTCCCCGGTCGGGGTCGTGGGCTCGACGTGGGAGCTGGCGGGAGCGGCCGGACCGAACGCGAGAAGGAGGACGACGAGAACGGCACCGCCGATGGTGAGGTGGGAGCCCAGGGGAGTGGATCGCATCGGAGGCCTCACGAGACGGGAACATCGAACGTAGCGGCTGCCTGGGTGAACTCGTCGAGCTGGGTGGTGATCGTGATCTCCCAGTCGCCGGGGATCGTCAGCTCCCGCCCGGACATCAACATGTGCCCGGGTCCGGCTCGGAACGGGGTTCGGCGCACCGGCTGGATGTCCTTGGCCGGCAAGGCCATGGCGACCTCGACGTCGGTGAGCTCGGCCGGCCGGCCGGTCGGATCGGTGAAGTAGAGGTGGACCTCGTTGAGATCTCCGGCCCGGTTCGGATCGACGACCATTTCGACCCGGAGGTCCTCGTTCAGTGCGAGCCGTTCGACGAAGAGCCCGCCCACGCCCGCCTCGGCGCGAGCCGGCGTCGTGGTGACCAGCATCGTGGTGAGGCCGATGATGATCAGGAAGCCGATGATCTCGATCGTCGTGGTCCGGGCCAGCGCGGCGCGCGATCCCGATTCGTCGATCCGGGGGACCAACCGCCGGCGGTTGTACAGCGCGATCGCGCCCACGGCGCCGACGGCGACGACCTTGGCGATCAGGAGCCACCCGTAGGTGGTCGAGGTGAGGGCGCTGAGCGCTCGTACCTCGGCCCACGCCATCACCATTCCCACGACGGCTGCACCAGCGAACGTGAAGAAGGCCGCCCACGAGAACCGCTCCACGATGCGAGCGACCGCGTCGGGCGGCCGATTCCTGAAGGACAGGAAGACCACGATGAGACCGCCGATCCAGAGCGCGACGGCGATGAGGTGGATGACGTTGGCGACGGTGGTCACCAGGATCGGTGACGAGGCACGTGGATGCCCGGTGACGGCGAAGCCCAGGACGGCGACGGCACCGGCCACCCACGACCACGAAGCTCCGGGCCGCCACGCGAGGGCCGCCAGGCCGGCGGCCGTCACCAGCGCGGCGATCCCGACGTCGTCTTCGACCACCCGGCCGAGGAGCTCGAGATCCCATGCGGCCTCGGCGCCCCGTCCCGAGGCGATGATGGCCTGGAGCGGGATGGCCAGGAGTGCGGTGATGGCGCCGATGGCACTGGCGGCTCGCGTACCCGAACCGGTGCCGGTCGAGTCGACCGCGGCGGGATCGACCAGCCGGTACATGGCCATGCCACCGATGACCAGCGCCACGCTGTAGGTGACGAAGCGGGCGAGGGCGGCGAGCGCCTCCCACTCCTGGTCATCGTCGCCGAGGACCCGATCGATGTCGAAGGTCGCCGTCGCGGCCGCCTCGCCGACCGTGAAGACGATGGCGCCGTTGATCGGGTGTCCGTCTTCGGAGACCACCCGATACGTGGCGATGTAGGTGTCGTCGGCGAGGTCGTCGGCGAGGTCGATCGAGACGGTCGTCCCGTCGGTGACCGGGGCGGCGTCGTCGACCCGGGTGCCGCTGCTGTCGAACACCGCGAGACCGCCGAGCTCGAGCTCGACCGGTTCGGAGAACTCGAAGTCGACCTGGTCGGGCGCGTCGTCGATCCGGGTGGCGTCGCCGGGTGATGTGGCGACCAGGATGGCGTGGGCATCGGCGGGGGTGGCGACGGCGAGGAACCAGAGCATCACCACGCCCAGCAACAGGAGTCGGGCCCGCGTCCGGGGTCGGCGCACGGTCACGCCAGCTCGGAGCGCACCTGTCGAGCCAGCTCATCGAGGAGACCGACGTAGGTGCCCTCGGCCGACGTGGGTTCGCCGAGATCGTCGAGGTGCAGCGCCTGGACCTCGAGGATCTGCTCGGACTGGCCGGCCAGTGCGGTGGCCACGGCGTCGGCCTCGAACGTGGACGCGAGGACGACCTGGGTCCCGCCGTCGTCCATGGCTCGGACCGTCTGGGTGGTGAATCGGGGCGGACCTTCCGCATCGATGACGCCGACGATCTCGATGTCGAACCGCTCGGCGAAGTAGGCGAGCGAGCGCCGTCCGGTCGCCACGGCTCTCGTCCCGATCTCGGCGAGCGTCCCGTCCATCTCCTGGGACGTCTCACGGAGCGTTCGGGCGTAGGCGGCGGCCGCATCGGTGACCTCGGCGGTCGCGAGCACCGCGCTGGCCTCGCCGAGTCGATTGCCCAGCGACAACACGATGTCGGCCGTTCGCTCCGGATCGGTCCACACGTACGGATCGATCGTGCCGTCGTCACGGCCCGGGAGCGGATCCTCGGTGGCGGCGGCCAGTTCGAACCGTTCCGCGCCGGCCGCTGTCGCCCGATCCAGGTCCTCCTCGGCTGCGGCCTCGAATTCACCGCCGATCGACACGATCAGCGCCGCCTCGCGGAGTCGAGCCCGCTGGCGACTGGTGAGCTGGTAGGTGGTGGGGTCCTCGCCGACGGGGATGATCACCTCGACATCGGCGAAGTCACCGACCACGTTCTCGACGATGTCACCCAGCAGCGAGGTGGTGGCGATGATGAAGGGACGATCCCCTTCGGCATCGGGCTGAACCGGTTCCTCATCGGTTCCGCAGCCGGTGGCCGCCAGGGCCACGCCGAGCACGACGATGAGTACCCGACGAATCACGGGTGCAGCAGATCGAGGACGTCGTCATGCAGCCGCCCATTGGTGGCCAGCCCGCTCCCACCGATGGCGGACGGGCGGCCCTTCAGGTCGCTGAAACGGCCGCCGGCTTCGCTGATGATGACCGGCATCGGAGCGAGGTCCCAGTGGTTGGCGATGGGATCGAACATGGCTTCGACCCGTCCGGTGGCGACCAGGACGTAGCCGTAGCCATCGCCCCAGGTGCGAAGATGCATCTCACTCTCGTAGATCGACATCAGCCCTTCGGCCGGCCACACGTCGAACCCGCTCGTGGTGATGTACGCACCGCTGAGCTCCGACGTGTCGGAGACGTGACAGGGCTGGCCGTTCAACGTGCAGCCGGCGCCCCGCCCGGCCGCCACGGTCTCGCCGAGGGCCGGGACGTTGATGACGCCGACCAGGGGCCCGTGTGAATCCTCGAGGGCGAGCAGGTTGGTGTAGAGGGGGACTCCGTGGGTGAAGGCCTTGGTGCCGTCGATCGGGTCGATCACCCAGGTGCGATCGGAGGTGCCGCGCCGGTCACCTTCTTCCTCGCCGATGATGCTGTCGTCGGGCCAGCGGTTCTCGATCTCTTCGCGCAGGAATCGTTCGGCGGCGCGGTCGGCGGCGGTGACCGGGGTGCCGTCTCCCTTGCGATCGACGGTCAGCCCCTCGTGTCGGAACCACTCGAGCGTGATGGCGCCGGCGGCTCTCACCAGGTCGGCGACGTCGTCGACCAGGTCGGGAGAGGCGGTCGGGACGGTGGCGTCGGTCACCGGTGCATCCTGCCACCAGCGGGTCGCCGAGGCCATCCGGCCCTCAGCGACCGTCGGTTGAGCTGGGGTCGGGCGACCGGCGTGCGTCCTCCGCCGGGCGAGGGGGCCGGGGGAAGAAGGCACTGGTGCGGCGTACGTAGTCCTCGTACCCGGGACGACGCTTCTTCAGGCTGCGTTCCAGCATGGTCACCCCCGAGACCCGCAGGAGCATGAAGGAGATCAACGCCGGTCCGACCAACGACCAGGCGGCGGTACCGGTGGCGGCGGCGATCAGTCCGAGACCCCACCAGACGCAGAAATCGCCGAAGTAGTTGGGGTGGCGGGTGTAGCGCCAGAGGCCGCGATCCATGACCCGACCCTGGTTGGACGGATCGGCCTTGAACCGCGCCAGCTGGAGGTCCCCGATCGACTCGAACCCGAATCCCACGATCCAGAGCGCCACGCCCAGCCCGTCGATCAGGCCCAGGCCGGGTGTATCGGGTACCTGGCCGGCTTGGACCGGCAGGGAGACGATCCACATGACGACTCCCTGCAGGCCGAAGACGACCCACAGACTGGAGAGGGCGAAGTTGGAACGTCGCTTGCGCATGGCGACGTAGCGGAAGTCCTCGTCGCGGATGCCGTTGCGCCAGGCGAGATATGCGGCCAGTCGCACGCCCCAGATGGTGGTGAGGAGGACGAGGAGGTTCTGTCGAGCATCGACGCCGTCGGCCACGAACCGCGAGGCCCAGGCGACGGCGACGAAGCCGAGGCCCCAGCCGATGTCGACGATGCTCGCGTTGCGCAGAGGGAGGCTGAGCAGCCACGAGGTCAGCTGGAAGACGGCGACGACGACGGCGGCGGTGAGCAGAACCTCGGTCATGGCTGCTGCTCGTCGATCCAGTCGTCGACGTCGGCCCAGGTCCGGTCGAGCCACTCGATCAGATCGTCTCGCCCCTGGGGGAGGGTGTGTCGCCTGTGGAGCTCCGGCCGCACGACGACCGGGGAGCGGAGCGGGACGGACCGCCACAGGCCGCGTGCATAGGCGGCACCCTCGAGCCCGGTGTGGGCCAGGACGAGGACGTCGGCGTCGGGAGCGGCCTCGAGCAGGGCCAGCGTGCCCGCCGGCCGGGGGAGGAGGGTGTGGCGCAGCGCTTTGGCCCGCACCGCCCGTCCGGGATCGTGGCGTTCGAGGTGGTGGATGGCGCGAGCCCGCTTCTCGGGAAGGGCGAAGGTGCCTTCCGGGAAGATCACCAGCGCATCGTCGCCGGCGCCGGCGGCGAGGTCGCGGAGGGCGGCCAGCTGGTGGTCGTCGGTGTCGGTTCGATCGATGAAGTGATTGGGGAGCCGGTTTCCGACGATGTCCAGACACGGATCGGCCAGGAGCTCCCGCTTGAGGACGTACCGGATCGGTCGGTCGGCCTGCACGCCGATGAGATACGCCGGGAGGATGGCGTCACCCATCGAGCTGTGGCGGGCGAGCACGACGAGGGGACCGTCGGGAAGGTCGGGGACGGGCCCGGTGAACCGGAGGCCCACGGTTCGTTCCGCCACACCGACGATGCGGGCCGCCCACCAGCGTTGCAGCCGGTGGTGACGCTGACGGGCGCGCGGCGTGGCGGTCCGACCACCGAACCGCAACCAGAGCCCGAACGAACGCACCACGCCGATGACCTCGTAGATCGCGTATCCCCACGCCATGAAGGTCAAGCGGGTGGCCGGCATCCGGCGTGGAGCGGTGAGCAGGTCGGCGACCACCGCCGCGGGCAGGAGCACCCAGGTCAGGACGGCCAGCACCGTCACGGTGGGGATCGAGATCAAGCGGCGGACGAGAGGGCGATGACGCACGTCAGTCCTACGGTACGGGAACCCGGTGTGGATGGTCGACCGAGGACGCGGATCGGATGATGGGGCGACGGTCGCGCGCGGGTCCGGCGTCAGGTCGGGGCGATCTCCGCGGCGCCGAACGCCACAGCGGGTGGCCGGTGTTCCCGATCGTGCCGGAAGCCGCCTCACTAGCCTCGGCTCATGGTCGATTCCGAGCTCTCCTCCCGTCTCCAGGATCTGCGCGCCCGGATGCGCACGTTCATCGATGACCGGGTCATGCCGGCTGAGCCGTCGTTGTCGGGCGACGACGGCGACGACGGTGATGCGGTCGAGGTGATGGCGCAGCTCAAGCAGGAGGCGAAGGACGAGGGGTTGTGGGCCCTGGGGCACCCGGTCGAACTGGGGGGCGGCGGGTTGCCCTTCATGGACTTCGTGTACCTGAACGAGGTGATCGGGCGGTCGCACTGGGGTCAGGTCGCGGTCGGCTCCCTCTCGATGCAGGACTCGATCATGCTGCATCGGTTCGCAAGCGACGCTCAGCGCCGGGCGTTCCTCGAGCCACTCGTGGCCGGTGACATCTCCCCGTCGGTGGCCATGACGGAACCGGAGGTGGCGGGATCGGATCCGACCCTGATGGAGGCGACCGCGTCGTTGGACGGCGACGAGTGGGTGATCGACGGTCACAAGTGGTTCACCACCGGCGCGAACCGGGCCGCGTTCACGACCGTGTTCGCGATCACCGAACCCGACGCCGATCGGCATGCCCGCTTCAGCGCCATCCTGGTGCCGACCGAGACGCCGGGCTACGAGATCGTGCGCGTCGTCCCGACGATGGGGCACACCGGTGGCGGGCACTGCGAGGTACGGCTCACCGAGGTGCGGGTTCCCGCGACGAACCTGCTGGGCGAGCGCGGGAAAGGATTCTCCATCGCCCAGGCTCGGCTCGGTCCAGGGCGAATCTTCCACTGCATGCGCTGGTTGGGTCAGGCTCAGCGGGCCTTCGAACTGATGTGTGGTCGCGCCACGTCTCGGTGGGCTCACGGCTCCTACCTGTCCGAGAAGGGCGAGATCCAGGCGATGATCGCCGAATCGGCGGCCGAGATCCAGGCCGCACGCCTGATGACCCTGGACGCGGCGCGCGCCCTCGACGCGGGGGGAGATGCCCGCACCGAGGTGAGTCTGATCAAGTTCTGGGGGGCTCGCATGCTGCACAACGTCGTGGACCGGGCGATCCAGGTGCACGGCGCCCTGGGGGTCACTGCGGACACCCCGTTGGAATTCATGTATCGCGAAGCGCGGTTCGCGCGGCTCTACGACGGACCGGACGAGGTGCACCGAATGGTCGTTGCCCGGCGGCTGGTGCGCGATCCGGTGGGCGGCGTGCCCTGGGCGTGATCACCGGCGGGGAAAGCAGCGGGTCGCCCGCACCTGCGCGCGCCTCGGGTCCGGATGAGAGACTGCGCCGATGAGCCAGCACGTGCATCTGACCGGCGGCGGCACGAGTGTGGTGGTCGACCTCAGCGGTCCGCCCGCGGTTCGGTACTGGGGGCCCGAGCTGGGCGACGATCCACCGCCGGAGTTGTTCGAGCGGGCCCTTCCCGTCGGCGATCTCGACCGGCTTGCTCCGGTGTCGCTCCTGGCCGAGGCGTCGCTGGGTTTTCCCGGTCCGGCGGGTCTGGCCGGTGCCCGACCAGACGGCTCGGACTGGGCGCCTCGCCTCCGGGCGCACGCGCATCGGGTGAAGGGCAACGTGCTGTCGATCGAGTTGGTGGACGAGGTGGCCGAGCTCGAGGCGTCGCTGTCGCTCGAGATCGGCCCGTCGAGCGGCGTGCTCGCCGTCAGCGCCCAGGTGACCAACCGCGGCGCAGAGCCCTATGCGCTGCACGGGCTGGCGATCTCGCTGCCGCTGTCCGGTGCTGCGACCGAGGCGATGACCCTGGGGGGACGCTGGGCCAGGGAGTTCCGGGCCGACCGGCATGGGTGGGACCACGGCACGCTGATGGTCGAGAACCGGCGCGGGCGGACCTCGCACGATCGGTTCCCGTTCGTCGCGGCCGGCAGCGCGGGGTTCGGAGAGGAGTCGGGACAGGTGTGGGCGACCCACCTGGGATGGAGCGGCGACACGACGATGCGCCTGGACGTGCTGTCCGACGGGCGGCGGTACGTTCAGGCGGGCGAGCTGTTGCTCCCGGGTGAGGTCGAGTTGGCGCCTGGTGACACCTACCGGACACCGACGTCGTACGCGGCCTGCTCGAGCGCCGGGCTCAACGGGATACGGCGGTCGTTCCACGAGATGCTCAGAGCGCGCACGTCCCATCCCTCGACGCCGCGGCCGGTGCTGCTCAACACCTGGGAAGCGGTCTACTTCGATCATGATCTCGACACGCTCACGGCGTTGGCCGACCGGGCGGCTGAGATCGGGGTGGAACGGTTCGTCCTCGATGACGGCTGGTTCCACGGTCGGCGCAACGACTCGGCCGGGCTGGGCGACTGGTGGGTGGACCGAGACGTATGGCCCGACGGGCTGCAGCCGCTGATCGGCCACGTGAAGGACCATGGCATGGAGTTCGGCATCTGGGTCGAACCCGAGATGGTCAACCCCGACTCCGACCTCTACCGGTCGCACCCCGACTGGGTGCTCGCCGACGACCGGTACGACCCGGTGCTGAGCCGCCGCCAACTGGTGCTGAACCTGGCCCGGCCCGAGGTGAGCGAGCACCTGTTCACCCATCTCGACCGGCTGCTGGCCGACCACGACGTCGACTACGTGAAGTGGGACATGAACCGGGACCTGGTGCACGCCAGTGACGAGGGTCGGGCCGGTGTGCACCGCCAGACCGTGGCGGTCTACTCGCTGATCGACCGGCTGAGGACGGTCCATCCGACGGTCGAGATCGAAACGTGCGCGTCCGGTGGTGGCCGAGCGGACTTCGGCATCCTGGCGCGCACCGATCGGGTGTGGACCAGCGACTGCAACGACGCGCTGGACCGGGTGGGCATCCAGTACGGCGCAGGGCTGCTCCTGCCCCCCGAGCTGACCGGCGCTCACATCGGCGGCCCGCGGGCACACACCACCGGTCGCACCCATCGCCTCGACCTGCGGGCCACGGTGGCGTTCTTCGGGCATCTCGGCGTGGAGTGGAACCTGCTGGAGGCGTCGCCGGAGGAGCTCGAGGACCTGGCGCGGACGATCGCGCTGCACAAGGAGCATCGAGGGCTGCTGCACCACGGCCGGGCCGTGGCGGTGCATCACCCCGATCCCGCGGTGTCGGCCAACGGCGTGATCGCGTCCGATCGAGCCGAAGCGTTTTTCGCAGTGGTGCAGGTGACGAGCGCCGACGCCCTCGCCGTCGCGCCGCTTCAGCTGCCGGGGCTGGATCCGGAGACCCGGTATCGGGTCGAACTGATCACCCTGGGGCGGGGGCCGCTGGGGATGGCGTACGACCATCCGTCCTGGGTTGGCGATGGGATCGAGCTGACGGGGCAGATGCTGGCCACCGCCGGTCTCCCTCTCCCGATCATGCTCCCCGAGTCGGCCCGGTTGATCCATGTCGTGGCCATCGACGCTTGACGAGCACACCGGGGGCCTGACCCCCATCCTGCTCGTTAGGCGCGGAGGACGCCGACGCCGGGCTGGATCGGGAGATCCAGGGGACTGACCAGCCCTGGTGGTGCCGCCATCACCGCGGGGACGCAGTTGAGCGCCCGCATGCCGGTGGCGAGACAGCCGCCTCCGTTGGGATCACCGTCGCTCTCGCGTCGGAAGGCGGTCTCCTGCGTCACGTTGGGACTGCCCGCGATCTCGATGCGGTACACGTCGTCGTCCTCCATCGAGCCCCGGGGCCAGTCGGGCGCCGCGTCGATACCCATCCGGTTGACGTGCTCGATGACGATCCGGGGTTCGCCGGCCACCATGCCGCGGATCTCGAACCGCACCGCACCGCAGGTGCCGGCCGGAACGGCTCCCTGCGCCGTCGGAATGTCCGCCGGGGCCTCCCACTTGTCGTAGGTGCTGTCGATCCCGTCGAGTTCGATCCCCATCGCGTCGGCGATCATCGGGATCGTCCGCCCCCAGGCGTAGACCAGGATGTCGGTGGTCTCCAGCAGCGCCCGGTGGTCGAGCGGCTTGCCGAACCCCATGGGTTCGTAGCTCCCCGTGTAGCTGTCGTAGTTGAGGATCTCCTGGATCCGGACCGAGTCGACCCGACCGCAGACCCCCATGACCGTCAGGGGGAACAGGTCGTTGGCGAAGCCGGGATCGATGCCGGTCGTGAAACATGAGGTGCCGCCCTCGATGCAGGCGTTGCGGACGGCCTCGATCTCGTGATCGTCGCACACGACCGGGTAGACCCAGGGGGTCATCGCGGTGGACACGACGTCCTTGCCGGCGCGGAGCGCGGCGCAGATGTTGCGGATGTTCTCGCCGGCGAACTCGGCGGTGGGTCCGAAGTAGGCCACCGCGTCAGCGTCCCGCGAGAGCACGGCGGCGGCGTCGGTGCTGGCCACCAGTCCCGTTGCCGGCCGACCGACCAGGTCACCGACGTCGCGGCCGTGCTTGGCCGGATCGTTCACGATCACCCCGGCCAGATCCCAGGCCGGGTTGTCGAGGATCTCGGCCAGCACCATGGTGCCGACGAAGCCCGTTCCCCAGAGAATGATGCGATGAGGTGAGTCGGTCGTCATGCCCCCACCATAGGATTCGGCATGGCTCGAATCGACGAACGGAATCCCGACGGCGCCGACGGTGAGTGGTTCATCGACGAGCGATGTATCGGGTGCGGGTCATCGGCAAGTGTTGCTCCCGACCTGATCACCCGGAGCGGTTCGAAGTATGTCTTCCAGCGACAGCCCGAAGGTGAGGACGAGCTCGATCGCGCCTGGTTGGCCCGCGAGCTGTGCCCGACGCGCTCGATCGGGACGGAGACCCGGACGGCCAAGCGGGATCCCTACCCGCACGAGGAGGCGCCCGGCGTGTACCGGTGCGGCCACAACGACCGCGCCTCGTTCGGAGCGCACTCGTTCTTCCTCACCCGCCCCGATGGCAACCTGCTGGTCGACTCGCCCCGATACACCTTCAAGCTTGCCGGCCCGTTCGAGGGCATGGGCGGGCTGGCCCAGATCCTTCTGACCCATCGCGACGACGTGGCCGATGCCGAGAAGTGGGCCGAGAAGTTCGGCGCGTCGGTGACGATCCATCGGGCCGAACAGAGAGCGGCACCGTTCGCCACCCGGTTGCTGACCGAGCCGGTCACCGACGTCGCCGAGGGCGTGCAGGCCATCGCCGTGCCGGGCCACACCGAGGGATCCGTCGTCTACCTGGTGGACCAGACCTACCTCTTCACCGGTGACAGCCTGGCGTGGAGTCACAGCCGGCAGGATCTGTACGCCTTCCGCGATGCCACGTGGTACTCGTGGGAGGAGCTCACCGCGTCGTTGCGTGCCCTGGCCGACGTCCGCTTCGAGCAGATCTTCGCCGGCCACGGCGGTTCCAGTCCGAGACTCGATGCCGCCGAGATGCGGAGCCGGCTGTTGGCGTTGGCCGACCGGATGGCCGCCGACCGGGGCTGAGGCCACCTCCCCGGTCACTCACGAGCTCACCGGCGCCTCCCATACGATGCGGCGATGACCAACATGGATTCCGAAGTGTTCCGCGAGTACGTGGCCAACCACGTGCGGTCCTACCTGGAGACCGACGGCGAGGAGGGGGCCATCTTCAACGGTCTGCCGTGCGTGATCGTCAGCACCGTCGGGGCCCGCTCCGGTGAGACCCGGTACAGCCCGGTGATCCGCGTGCGCGTCCCGGAATCGCACGACTACGTCGTGGTGGCGTCGATGGGCGGCGCACCGAAGCACCCGTCGTGGTACTTCAACCTGCTGGCCCACCCGGACCAGGTCACGCTCCAGGATCGTGCGGCCAAGCGCCGCTACGACGTCCGGGTCACCGAGGGCGCCGAACGCGAGGAGCTGTGGGAGCTGGCCGCCTCGGTCTACCCCGAATACGAGACCTATCAAGCCAACACCCAACGACAGATCCCCGTGGTTCGCCTCACGCCGACACCGAACTGAACCCGCTCGGGGTCAGGCACCGAGCGGGTTCACCGGGGGTGTCGGGAGTGGCTCGTCGGTGGTCAAGAGGTGGCCGTCGGCGCCCGCACCACGCTGGCTTCGGAGGAGTTCGAGACGGTCGCTCCAGGACAGGTGTCTCAGCCGGTGGGCGAGGCGGTCGAGCTCGTGCAGGACCAGTCCTCGAGCTCCGGCCTCGTCGTGCACGCGGAGTCGACGGTGTCCGGCGGCCTCCATGATCCGACATGCTCTGACGTGGGCCGCCAGCAATTCGTCGATCGGAGCGCCCGGGAGCACCTGTGCGACGTCGCCCTCCGAGACCGGGAGGTGGCGCTGTCGCTGTGTCGCGAGCAATCCACCCCCTTCGAATCCGGTGAGGAAACCGGTGGTGGCCGGATGGCGGGGGCTGGTCGGGTCCGCACTGTCGGCGATCACGCCATCGGCCCGGAAGCCGATCATCGAGCACACCCGATCGTTGAGCGTCGTGGTCGGTCCGACCGTGAAGCCCAGCTCGGCCAGCTGCACCCGCGTCTCGGCGAGCGGAAGGGTGTCGGCCACGGGCGCCGGGGCGTGGAGAGCGCGCGCGGTGCGATCGACGGCGGAGCGGATCTTCCCTTGCACGGAGAGCTGGAGAATCAACGACGCGATCAGGAGGAACACTGCAACGGTCAGCACCGATGAGACCATGGGCCTCGATAGTATTTGTCGCCCGGGCCACCGGAGCGTGACGGACCTGATGCAGACCACCGAACCACGGCAGCCCTTGACCGCGGGGCAGGTCGGCCACCGCATCGTCGAGAACGTGGCCTCGTCCGTGCTCGGCAAGCGCCCCGTCGTCGCCATGGCCGTCGCGGCGATGCTGGCGCGGGGCCACGTGTTGCTCGAGGATCAACCCGGCGTGGGCAAGACCCTTCTCGCCCGATCGCTGGCGGGCAGTATCGGCGGGCACCTGGGCCGGATCCAGGGGGCCATCGACCTCCTGCCCTCGGACCTCACCGGCGGCGAGGTCCACGATCCGCGAACCGGCGAGTGGGTCTATCGGGCCGGGCCGATCGCCAACCACGTGGTGCTCTTCGACGAACTGAATCGATCGTCGCCCCGGACCCATGCGCCTCTGCTCGAGGCGATGCAGGAGGGCACGCTCACCGTCGACGGTCGCTCGCGGGCGCTGCCGACCCCGTTCTTCGTCGTCGCCACCCAGAACCCGTTCGACACCGAGGGGACCTTCCCGCTCGCCCCGGGGCAGCTCGACCGATTCGCCGTACGGCTGTCGCTGGGCCTGCCCGACCGATCGATCGAGCGCGAGCTCATCGTCGATCCGGCCGCGGGGGACCGGCACGAGATTCAGGCGGTCTGCACGCCCGACGATGTCGAGGCCGCTCGTCGATCGATCGCCGCCCTGCACGTGGCCCCCGATGTGGCCGAGTACGCCCTGGCCGTGGTGGACGACCTGCGCGATCGCGCCGCGGGTCGGGCGTGGATCAGTACGCGGGCGGCGCGGATGATGGTCGACGTGGCGCGGGCCCACGCCGCGCTGGCCGGCCGTGACTTCGTCGCACCCGACGACATCAAGACGGTGGCGCCACCGGTGCTGGCGCACCGACTGGCCGGGTTCGAGAGCGGTGGGCACCAATGGGCGTTCGTCGAGGAGGGACTGGGATCGGTTCCGACACCCCGCTGAGCCCGGCGCTGCCTCCTCCGCCTCCGGTCGCCCAGCTGAAGTACCGGCCGACCGGCTCTTGGCTGACCCCGCTGGTCGGGGTGCTCGGCCTCTTTCTGTGGTCGGCCGTTTCGGACGCCGAGGCAGGCTGGATCTTCGGCGTCGTCGGGGGCGTGATCCTTGCGCTCTTCCTTGTCGACACCGTGGTCGCCCAATGGAGTGCCACACGGGTCCGGCTGGCGGCCGCGGTCCCGGCGACGTCGTGGGCCGGCGACACGGTCACCTGCCGGTTGAGCATCGACGGGGTGCGGCGTCCGGTGGGGGTGCGGATGGCGTCGTTGCGCGGCAGTCGACCGGTGCTGATGAGCGCACCCGCCGAGGGTGCGTTGGAGACCCCGACCCTGAAGCGTGGGGTGTTCCGGTACGCCATCTTCGAGACGACGGCGTTCGGTCCGTTGGGACTGGCCGAGATCACGCGCACCGACTCGGTACTGCTCGAGGCCCCGATCACCGTCGGACCGCTGGTCCATCCGGGGGCGGCCGGTGATCCTCCTCACCCCTCTCGCGGTCGGGTCCTGCCCGATCCCACGGCACTGGCGGGTATCCGGCCCTATCGGGCGGGCGACACCCGCCGGCGGGTGCACGCGCTCCAGTCGGCCCGCCACGGTGCACTCCTGGTGCGCGACGAAGACCGGTTGGCCCACGAATCGGTGGAGTTGGTGGTGGCACTGGGGACGGGCGAGAGCGCCGAGGGTGTGGCCGGTCGGGCGGCGGCTCGAGCTCTCGACCATGTGTCGGCCCGACGGCCCCTGATGCTGGTGACGAGGGAGGCCGGGGGGCTGAAGCGAGCGGTGGTGAGGTCCGCCGACGATGTGGCCCGCCGCCTCGCGATGGCGGTCGAAGGCGCCGTGCCCCGACCGGATCATCCGCACGAATTCGTCGGACCGCTGGCGCCGCGATGAGCCCCCTGCCGTTCTCGCGCTGGTGGATCGGCCTGGCGGCGGCGGTGCTGGGGGTGTTCCCGCTGGTCTTCGATCTGCCCGAGGGATCGCAGGTGTGGCCCGGTGCGGTGCTCGTGGGAGGATTCCTCGTGGGGCTCGCCGCGCTGGGATCCGTTCGGTCCGTTCTCGTGATCGGTCTGGCGCTGACGCTGGCCCGGTGGGGCCAGCTCTCCGTGGGCTGGGCCGTGGCGTGGGGAGCCGGCGCGCTCGCCGTCTTGATGGCGGACGGGGCGAGGCGCTGGCCGGAGCGCTGGACGGCCGAGGACGTGAGATCGACGCGGCGGGCGGATCGGGCCTGGATCGGTCGCCACCTGGTGCGGTGGGTTCCATTGGTCCTCATCCTGGCCCTGCTCCTGCCTGCGCTGGTGCACGGACTCGATCGCCCTCCAGACCCCGAGATCGCCGACGACGAAGCCGCCGCCGGCGAGAACGGTCGGGCCAAGGCGTATTGGGGGTTCTTCGACCGGATGGACACCTCGGCCCGAGGTGAGCTGGGCAACCAGCGCGTGATGCGGGTCTGGGCCGACCGCCCCGACTTCTGGAGGGGGCAGACCTTCGATCACTGGGACGGGCGGTACTGGACCGCCCGGGAAACCCTGAGCGTTCCGCTCAGTGACGAGAACCCGAAGACCCCTCTTCCGGGATTCGGTGACGTCGAGACAGCGGCAACCGGGCCGCCGAGCGCGACCTCGTCGCAGACCTTCGAACTGGTGGGAGTAGGCAGCGATGTGGTGTTCGGGGCCTACCGACCGGTCGAGCTCGTGTTGCCCCAGGTCGCCTCGAGTCGGATCGGCGACGGCAGCATCGTCAGCGAGTGGATGCCGGCCGGGTCGGTCTATCGGGTCGAAAGCGAACGGATCGCGGTCACGCCCGACCTGCTCCGCCGGCACGACCCTGCCGATGCGGATCTGCCGCCGATCCTCGCCGAGTGGTACCTGGACGACGCGGCGGTGACCGACCGGGTGCGCGCGCTGGCCGAGGAGATCACCGCTGACGCGCCGACGACCTACGACAAGATCCGGAGCCTCGAGGCCTGGATGGCCGACAACATCCGGTACACGCGAGACATCCCCGTCCCACCGGAGGGAGCGGATGCGGTCGAGCAGCTGGTGTTCGTCGACAAGGCCGGGTTCTGCGAGCAGATCGGCACCGCTCTCACCGTCATGATGCGCGTTCTCGGAGTGCCCAGCCGGCTCGCGGTGGGCTACGTCACTGGCGAGAAGGTGGGCGTCGACGAGTACCTGGTCCGGTCGAAGGATGCCCACGCCTGGGTCGAGGTCTGGTTCCCCGGTCTGGGCTGGCAGGGGTTCGATCCCACTGCGTCGGTGCCGCTGGCGGGGGAGGCGTCGGTCAACGAGGTCGGCATCCCGTGGCCGGCGATCGGCCTGGCCGTGGGTGCGCTGGTCTTGATCGTGCTCGGCCAGTGGTGGTGGCGACGTCGCCAGGCTCGGCGGGACGAGAGTGACGGCGGATCCGGCGAACCGTACCGGCGACCGCCGTCCGTGCTCACGACGGCGCTGGTCGAAGAGGGAACTCGACGCGGGATCGAGCGTCGGCCGAGCGAGACCGTGCAGGAGCTCGCCCACCGCGTGGTGGCCGAATCGAAGGGCGACGATCGATTCGTGAGCGTGGCCGAGCTGGCCACCCGTGCCAGCTTCGGTCCGGCGCCACTCGCTCCCGCGGACGAGCACCACGCGCTGGAGGTCATCGCTGAGCTGGGCCGAGAGGATCTGGTCGGCTCCGGCCCCCCGGATCATCGCGTCGGGGCACAGTAGATTCGGCCGATGGCGACCGACACCGTGATCTATCCCGCTCGGGTCGTGCACACGATGGAGCGGGCCCGACCCACGGCGGCGGCGGTAGCGGTCAGCGACGGGCGCATCGTCGCGGCCGGATCGTTGCCCGAGCTGCCGCGACATGGGCCCCGCCACGGTCGACGACCGCTTCGCCGATCACGTCCTCCTTCCCGGGTTCGTCGAAGCCCACAGCCACAGCTTCGGCGGCGGATTCTGGCAGTTCCCGTACTGCGGCTACTTCGCCCGGTGGGCGCCGGACAACCGGGTGTGGTCCGGCTGCACGTCGATCGAGGCGGTGATCGAGCGGTTGCGCTCGGCCGAGGCCGCCATCACCGATCCCGACCAGCCATTGGTCGCCTGGGGTTTGGACCCCATCTACTTCAAGGGCGAGCGGTTGACCGCCGATCACCTGGACCGGGTCTCGACCACTCGCCCCGTGTTCGTCATGCACGCCAGCATCCACCTGGCCACCGTCAACTCTGCGCTCATGGAGCGCGAAGGGATCGGTCCCGACACCATCGTCGAGGGCGTGCCGAAGGACGGCGCGGGCATGCCGATCGGCGAGCTCCAGGAGCCGGCTGCGCTGTCGCTGGCCACGGCCGCGATCGGGGTCCTGTTCGGTGCGCTCCTCAACGACACGGCGATCCACCACTTCGGTGCGTTGGCTCGCAACGCCGGCGTGACCACACTGACCGATCTGGGCAGCATGTCGATCGACGACGACGGCGTGATCGACCGCATGCGACGGATGGTGGATGGTCCGGGCTTCCCCGCCCGGGTCTCCGTGTTCCACAACCCGGGCTTCGGTGGTCCGGCCGACCTGGACGATGCGGCGGCGCTGGTGCATCAGCGTGCGGAGGAGAGCTCGGCCAAGCTGCGGTTCGGTCACGTCAAGCTGGTCCTCGACGGCTCGATCCAGGGGTTCACGGCGCGGCTTCGACCGCCCGGGTACCTCGGTGATCGACCCAACGGGTTGTGGCTGGTGCCGCCGGAACAGGTCGCCGATCGGCTCCGCCCGTTCCACCGCTCAGGGATCACCGTGCACGCCCACTGCAACGGCGACCAGACGGTCGATGTGTTCTTGGACGCGGTCGAGGCCGTGCTGGCCGAGTCTCCCCGCTGGGATCACCGCCACACGGTCCAGCACTGCCAGCTCACCACCGCCGCCCAATACCGGCGGATGGCGGCGTTGGGCCTGTGCGCCAACCTCTTCGCCAATCACACGTTCTTCTGGGGCGATCAGCACGTCGAGGACACCGTCGGGTTCGATCGGGCCTCGCGGATGAACGCCGCGGCGACCGCCCTGGCCGAGGGAGTTCCCCTGTCGATCCACAGCGATGCCCCGGTGACGCCGATCGGTCCCCTGCACGTGGCCTGGTGCGCGGCGAATCGCCTCACCGCGAGCGGCCGGGACTTGGGACCGGCCGAGCGGATCCCGGTCGTGGACGCACTCCGCGCCGTCACGGTCGGGGCGGCCTACCAGTTGAAGATGGACGACGAAATCGGCTCCATCGCCCCGGGAAAGGCCGCCGACTTCGCCGTGCTGGCCGAGGACCCCCTGGAGGTCGACCCGGTCGACCTTCGGGACATCCACGTGTGGGGCACGGTCCTGGCCGGGCGCCCCCATCCGGCCCCGTCGTCTCTCGACTGAGGTGGCGCTTCCCTTCACGGTCATCGGCGGCTACCTGGGCGCGGGGAAGACCACGTTGGTGAACCGCTTGCTGGCCCACGCCCACGGTCGACGGCTCGTGGTGCTGGTCAACGACTTCGGGGACATCGCGGTGGACGCCGCCCTGGTCGAGGCTGACGACGGCGACACCATCAGCTTCGCCAACGGCTGTGTGTGCTGTTCCCTGGCGGACGGGTTCGCCGCCGCGCTGGGCCGACTGCGGGAGCGGTCCGATCGGTTCGATCACGTCGTGGTCGAGGTCTCGGGCGTCGGAAACCCGCGCGCCGTCGCCCAGTGGGGCCGGACGCCGGGGTTCGAGCTGGACGGCGTGCTGGTGCTGGCCGATGCGACCGGGATCCAGCGGCAGCTGGTCGACCCCTACGTCGGTGAGACCGTCGCCGCGCAGCTGGCCGCCGCCGACCTGGTCGTGCTGACCAAGCTGGATCTGAGCGACCCGCCCGTCGCCGCCGGAGCCCGAGCCGCGATCGTCGGACACACGGACGCGCCGGTGGTGTCCGGCCCCATCGGCTTCGACGCCGTGCTGTCGGTGGCGGACCCCGCCGCCCGGCCCACGCCAGGGGAGGACGCTCCACATGCCACCCACGAGACGAGGACGATCGCCGTCGACCGGCCGATCGCCCGAGGGGCGCTGGACGCCTTCCTGGCCGATCGGCCCGACGGGGTGGTGCGGGTGAAGGGGCTGGTCAGGCTGGCCGGTGAGGACGATCCGGTCGTGGTGCAGGTGGTGGGTCGGCGCGTCGAGATCACGGTCCGATCGGTGCGCGGATCGGACGCTGGCGCCGCGCTGGTCGCCGTGGCGGTCCCGGGCACGGCCCCCGACCGGCTGGACGCGTGGGTGGAGGCGTTCGAGGCGTCCGACCCCGCCGAGGCCTGACCCCGGGGCATGTCGGCCCAGGCCGTCGCCTCAGGTGGCGCTGAGGCCGCTGCCCTCGAAGACGTTGGCCCGGTACCACTCGTAGGTGCGGGTGGCCCCGTCCTGGAGCGACACGCGCGCGCGGTGGCCCGACACCGCGTCGGTGTGGGTCATGTCGGGGGCGCGCCGAGGCGGTGAGCCTGCGTGCGTCTCGCCGGCCACGATGGTGAGGTCGCGCCCGATGATGCCGCACAGCATCTCGGCCAGCGCACCCATCGTGATCTCGGGTTCCTGGGTACCGACGTTGAAGGTCCCGCCGATGGCATCGTCGGTGGCCAGGAGCGCGACGACATAGTCGATCGCGTCGTCGATGAAGCAGAACGTGCGGCGGTGGTCGATGGAGTAGACGACCAGCTCGTCGCCGTCGGCTGCGTCACGGATGCGTTGGGACAGCTGGGGGATGACGTGGGACAGCCCCATGCGAGGGCCGTAGAAGTTGTGCGGCCGAATGATGGTGAAGGGGAGGCCCGAGTGGTGACACAGCGCCTCGCCGTAGATCTTGGACAGCATGTAGCTGGTCCGGGGCGCGTGCAGCGGGGACACGGCCAGGGGGGTGGTCTCGGGCGACGGGATCGGCAGCTCGAACTGCTGCTGCGTGCCCACGTACACCTCGGAGGTCGAGGGGAAGAGGAAACGCTGCAGGTCGGTCTGTGCGGCGGCGACATCCAGCATCGTCTCGAGCATCGAGACGTTGTGCCGCAGGACCTCCTGGGGCCGATCGATGACGTTCTGGACGCCGAGCAGCGCGGCGAAGTGGAACACGTGCGTGTAATCGCTGCCGATCCCCGTGAGCGAGGAGGGATCACGCAGATCGGCGATGTGCAGATCGAACGACGGGTGGCCCTCCAGCTCGGCCACCATCTCGTCCTTCACCCCGCGACTCAGGTTGTCGACCATGTCGACCGTCCAACCCCGGTCGAGGAGCCGACGGGTGAGGTGGCCGCCGATGAAGCCGGCGCCACCGGTGATCAGGGCCTTTGGCACGAGTCGTCCTTTGGTCTGGGGTGAGGGGTCGGGATCAGGAAGGGGTGTCGCCGCGACCGGTGGCGGCCACGACACAACCGTGGGCGAGGGCGGCGTCGCGCTGTTCGGGGTCGAGGACGCCGAAGGCATCGAGCAGGGTGGGTCGGTTTCCGCCGAGCCATGCCCGCAGGTCGAGGGAGCGGAACTCGTCGTGGGGGACCGCGAAGACCACGGCATCGAACCCGTCGGCGTCGGGCAGCGTTGCCGGGGTGTCGCAGTCGAGCTCGTCCCAGTGACGGACGAGCGGGTCGTACGCCTCGATCGAGGCGCCGCGGTCCCGGGCAGCCCGGACGAAGGTCTCCGACGGTGAGTACCGGGTGTCGCCGACGTCCTGGCGGTAACTGATGCCGAGGAGGAGGATCCGGCGGTCGGCCAGGGTGCCGCCCATCATCGTCTGGAGGCGATCGAGCGACGCCAACGGCGAGTCCTTGTTGGTGGCCACCGCCGCCGACGAGAAGGAGAAGTCAAGGTCGGAGCCGAAGAACTCGCGGGCACCGAGGCGTGCGAACAGGGGATCCTTCGTCAGGCAGTACCCGCCCACGCCGAAGCCGGGGGTGCGGATGTTGGCGTGGGTGGGTCGGACCCGGATGGCGTCGACGATCTCGAACAGGTCGATCCCGGCCAGCTCGGCGAACCGAGCCCACTCCTCCATCAGGGCGATCGTGGTGGCCCGGTAGGTGTTCTCGAGGACCTTGGCGGTCTCGGACGCAGTCGGGTGCGAGAGCCGGGTCAGGGGGAACGCTTCGGTGTTGATGACGGTGTCCAGAAACGCCTCGGTGGCGTCGGCCGCGGCCTCGTCGTGGCCGGCGAAGACCCGCCAGAAGTTGACGATCGAGTCGAAGTAGTCGGCGCCGGGCATGACCCGTTCGTAGCTATGGGCGACCAGCACCTCCTGCGGGTCGATGCCCCGTGCGCCGAGCTCCTCGGCCAGCGTCGGGACGACCACGTGCTCGGTCGTGCCGGGGGGCACGGTCGTCTCGACGATGACCAGCGTGCCGGCCGTCACGTTGCGTCCGACGGCGCGGATGGCTCCGGTGAATCCGTCGAGACGCAGCTCGGGGTCGGCGCTCTGCCAGTCGATGTCCAGTGGCACATCGATCACGACGACGTCGGCCAGTCCGTACGCCCTCTCGTCAGCGCAGCAGATCAGGGAGCCCCGCTCGCGGGCGGTCGACAGGGCGGCGGCCAGTGAGATGTCACTGGTCTCGAAGGGAAAGTCGCCGGCGTTGAGCGCGTCGATGCGGGACCGGCCGGCGGGATCGTCGAGGTCGACCCCGACCACCTGATAGCGCGGTGCGCCGGACGCTTCGGTGGACGCCGCGACGGCGACGGCCATGGCGGCGCCGACGAAGCCGAGACCCTGCACGGCGACGACCGGCCGATCGAGGTCGACGGGCACCAGCCCCTCGGTGGCGGCGATCGTGGCGATGGAGATCTCGTCACCCATGGGGGAACCTCTGGTCGGAACGATGCCGGAGGGCGGGAATCACGATGCCAGGACCTCCCGGTAGAGATCCAGGTAGGCGTCGACGGTGGCGTCGACCGTGAACCGCTCGACGCCGCGGCGACGAGCCTCGGTTCCCATCCGTTCCCGCAGCGAGGGGTCGTCGACCAGTCGCCGGATCGCCCCGGCCAGTGCGGCCGGATCGTCGGGCGGGACGACCAGGCCGGTGGTCCCGTCGTCGACCGACTCGCGCACGCTGCCGACGTCGGAGGCGACCACGGGGATTCCGGCGAGCATGGCCTCCATGATCGTCACCGGGAAGCCTTCATCGCGCGATGGCAGGACGAACAGGTCGAACGAGGCGAGGTGATCGGCGGCCTTCTCGTCCCAGGGGACGTCGCGGAACTCGACCCGGTCCGCGACCGCGAGGCGTTCGCACTGCCTGCGGAGTGCCCCGGTCTCGGGTCCCGATCCGATGAGCACGAGTTGCACCCCGGGAAGCAGGGGCAGGGCCTCGATCAGGACATCCAGTCCCTTCACCGGGTCGTGGCGGGCGATGGTGCCGATGAGCGGTCCCGAGGTCGGCCGCGCCGCGGGCGTTCGATCGACGTCGGGAACGCCGTGGTAGATCGTGCGCACCCGGCCCTGGGGGAGGACGGCCTGCTGCTCCACGGTGCGGGCGGTTCGGTCGCCCACGGCGACATGAGCGGCCAGGCGCGGCGAGGTCCGGCGCTTCAGCTGGCGGGACAGCGCGGACCAGGTGGCCACCGGTGAGTTCTCGACCACGAGACACCGCGGTTTCCGAAGCGTCAGGGCGACGGCGATCGCCCACTGGGCGGCCGACATCATGCCCAGGTTGAAGTGGATGATGTCGGGGTCGATCTCGGCGAACGTACGCCGGTGGGAGCGCATTGCGGCGAGATCGGTGCGATCACGGATCGGTGCGGTCGTGCGGGCGATGGTCCCGCACCGGTGGCCGACCAGCCACTCGACGACGTCGCGGTCGCGGCCGACGATGAACAACTCGATCTGGGGCGGCAGTTCGGCGACGACGTGGGCGAGCGTCATCTCGGCCCCACCACGAAACGGGGCATCGGTGTAGATGAGGAGGCGGAAGCCGTCCTCGACGGAGGGCATCAGCGGTCGTCGGCCAGCAGCTTTCGACGGAGGCTCGGCCACTCGTCGTTGGCGGTGTCGTAGTCGTCCGGTCGCCCGATGTCGAGCCAGTAGCCGGCGAAGGGACTGACCCGCGGCGGGGTGTCGGTCTCGAGCAGGTCGAGGACCACGTCATCGAAGCCCAGGGCCACGCCGGACTGGTAGCCGCGCAGGGTCTCGCGACTGACGGCGTAGACACCCATGGAGACCGAGAACTGCTCGGTGGGCTTCTCGCGGAAAGCCGAGATGTGGTCACCGGCGATGTCGAGGACGCCGAAGTCGATGAGCACGGTCCGGTTGTAGGTGGCGACCGTGAGCGGCGCGCCGGATGCGGCGTGACCGTCCAGCAGCGCGGCGTAGTCGAGGTCGGTGAGGACATCACCGTTCATGACGACGAAGTGGTCGGGAAGATCGTCGAGGTGGGCGACGATCGGACCCATCGTCCCCAGGGGCGTGTCCTCGGTCCAGTAGCGGATGGACAGACCCCATTGGGAGCCGTCGCCGCAGTAGGCCCGGATCAGTTGCCCGAGGTGGCCGATGGCGATGGTGACCGAGTCGAAGCCGTGCGCGGCCAGCTGCCGGAGCACGACCTCGATGATGGCGTACTCGTCGCCCAGGGGGACCAGGGGTTTGGGCAAGGACGTGGTGTAGGGCCGGAGGCGGACCCCTCGACCTCCGGCCAGGATCACCGCGTGCATCGTGCTGTTCTCACCCTGGTCGTCGATGGGTCAATTGTGGGAGGGCGGATCGGTCGACACAACTCTTCGGTGCGATTTCGTGGGCGCCGCACCCCGGACCGATCGTCGGCACCGGTGCCGTAGTGTCGCCGTGACGGATCGCCGTAGTGTCGCCGTGACGGATCGGAGCCCACGATGATCGACCGCTATCACGACGCCTTCCCCGGTCTGACCTTCGCCGCTCCCGAGCCGGGGATCCTCCAGATCACCATGGAGGGGCCCGGGCTGAACTCGGTCGATGCGGCGATGCACCGTCAGCTGGCCGACGTGTGGCTCACCGTCGATCGCGATCCCGACGTCCGGGTCGCCCTGCTGTCGGGCTCGGGGAGGGCGTTCTCCTCGGGGGGCAGCTTCGAGCTCCTGGACGACCTGACCAGCGACTACGCCACCCGGTTGCGCGTCCTGCGCGAAGCGCGGGACCTGGTGCTGAACGTGATCAACTGTTCCAAGCCGGTGGTCTCGGCCATGTGGGGTCCGGCCGTCGGCGCCGGCCTGGTCGCCGGTCTTCTGGCCGACGTCTCCGTGGTGGGGCGGACGACCCGGATCATCGACGGTCACACCCGGCTGGGGGTTGCGGCCGGCGATCACGCGGCGATCTGCTGGCCGATGCTCTGCGGGATGGCCAAGGCCAAGTACTACCTGCTGACCTGCCGGGACCTGTCGGGCGAGGAAGCGGAACGGATCGGCCTCGTCTCGTTGTGCGTCGACGACGACGAGGTCCTCGACGAGGCGATGGCGGTGGCCGGCGAGCTGGCCAACGGAGCCCAGCAGGCCATCCGCTGGACCAAACAGACCCTGAACCACTCCTACCGGATGTTGGGCCCGGCCTTCGATGCGTCGCTGGCCTACGAGTTCCTGGGCTTCGGCGGTCCGGATGCGGCCGAGGGGCTGGCCAGTCATCGCGAGCGGCGCGACCCTGATTTCGCCGGGCCAACCTCCGAATGACGCCCGCCGTGGGCGATACTTCGGTATGAACCAAGACGAAGAGAAGGCCCGCAAGGAGCTGGAAGAGGAGTTCGCGCAGGTGCGCGAGAGCCTGGGTGACGTGCACGTCGCCTTCGACGCCGTGTTGGACGCCGGTCCGGAAGACGATCTGCACGATCTGCTGGAGAAGCTGGAGGACGCCGCCCGCGAGGCCCGCACCGGTGGGTTGATCGGATCGGGCGCCAAGGGACATCGACGGGCGCGGAAGAAGTACCTCGAGGTCAAGAACCCCTGACCGAGACCGTCGTCTTCTTCCACGCGCACCCGGACGACGAGGCGATCTTCACCGGTGGCACGATGGCCATACTGGCCGAGCGCGGCCTGGAGTTGGTTCTGGTCGTTGCGACCTCGGGCGAGGGTGGCGAGCCGCACGCGGGGGAGCGCGATCGCCCCGGTCTGGCCGCGGTCCGGCGGGCCGAGACGCTTGCGGCGGCAGCCCGCCTGGGTGTGACCGACGTGAGGTTCCTCGGGTACGAGGACTCGGGTGTGGACGGGGCCATCCCCGACGGGTTCGCCGCCGCGCCGGTCGACCAGGCGGGCGACCGGCTCGCCGACCTGCTCAGCGAGCTCGGTCGCCACAGCCTGGTCATCTACGACGGCGGCGGCATCTACGACCACCCCGACCACGTCCAGGTCCATCGGGTGGGTCGCGCCGCGGCCGAGCATCTGCCGGTCGACACCATCTACGAGTGCACCGTCGACCGCGAGTACCTCCACTTCGTCGAGACCCACCTGGTGGTCCAGGCCGCGATGCCGCACCGGCCGGAGACGCTCGGACTGGCCGCCACCTCCTTGGGCTCGGCGACGGTCGAGATCGACGTCGCGGTCGACGTGGCGCCGGTGCTCGACCGCAAGCGGGCCGCGATGGCTGCGCACAGCAGCCAGATTCCGGAGTCGTCGCCCACCCTGCAGCTTCCGGGTGCGTCGTTCTCGGCCGTGTACGGGTTGGAGTGGTACTGCCGGGTGGGTGCTCCCGGTCCCCTCGACCGGCTGATCCGATGACCGCCGGCGTGCCCCCACGACTGAACCTCCGATCAGCGGCGCGGGCGCTCGACGGCGGCGCGTTCGACGCCGATCTGCTGGATCTCCCGTGGGAGCGGTCCATCACCGAGTGGCCCGGCCACCTGTTCCTCGACCTTCCCAAGGGCATCAGCCGCCACGAGGTCCGGTTCCTGGAACGGCGCGGCACGATCCTGGCCATCAAGGAGCTGCCCGAGGCGCCCGCCCGCAACGACTTCCTTGTGCTCTCCGAGCTGGAGGACGAGGCGGTCCCGACGGTCCACCCGGTCGCCGTCCTGACCGGAAGGACGGAGGACCCGACCGAGGAGCGGTCGGCCGCGCTGGTCACCCGGTACGAGCTCTACTCGTTTTCGTATCGGGAGTTGCTCTCCGGGTCCGGCTTCGGTCCCCGGCGCGTGCAATTGGTGGGAGCGCTCGCCGTGCTGCTGTTGGAGCTGCACCTGACCGGATGCTTCTGGGGCGACACGTCCCTGTCCAACGTGCTCTACCGCTTCGACGCCGAGGCGGTGGTGGCGATCATGGTCGACGCCGAGACCGCCGAGCTGCACGAGGTGCTCAGCGACGGCCAGCGTGAACATGACCTGGAGATCATGGTCACCAACGTCGCGGGTGGGATGGCCGACCTCGCCGCCCAGGCCGGGGTGGATCTGGACGACGCCGACCTCTCGTTGGGGGAGGACATCGCCGAGTCCTATCGTCGGCTGTGGAGCGTCATCAGCGATCCCGAACCGATCAGCGTCGGGGAGCGCTGGCGGATCCGGGACCGGATCGAACGGCTCGAGACGATGGGGTTCCAGGTCGACGAGATCGCCGTGTCGGGCCACGACGAGGGGCGGACGCTCCTGGTGCGTCCCTCGGTCCGCTCCCGGGACTTCCACCGCAATCGGCTGCGGGAACTGACGGGGGTGGACATGCTGGAGCTCCAGGCCCGCCAGGTGCTCACCGATGTGTACTACTACCGGGCCTTCCACAGCGACGAGGATCAGCGGGTGGTGGATCTGCGTTGGCGCCTGGACGAGTTCGAACCCTGGATCGCCCGCCTCGGCGGGGATGTCATCTCCGATCCGGTCCAGGCGTACTGCGATCTCCTGCACCACCGATGGGTGCTCTCCACCCGGGCCGAGCGGTCCGTGACGACCGACGAGGCGTACCAGGACTGGGAGGAGCGGGGTCGGCCCGGTCGACCGATCGCCGACGCGGTCGAGCCGCCGGCGATCGAGTCGACCTGAGCGCGGCACTCGTGCGCGAAGCTGCGTGGATGCGTCCCGCCGCTTCGTTCCTGTTGGTCCTTGCTCTCGCCGTGACCGGGTGCTCGTTCTCCGCCAGTGTCGGTGGGTCACCGACGAGCGCGGCGGAGGAGGTCATCGAGGACGACCTGGCCGCCCAACTGGGATTCGGTGAGATCGAGGCCGAATGCGGCGAGCCGCCCAACGAAGACGAGGGTGCGACCTTCCTGTGCACGTCGGAAACGGATCAGGGGCTGGTTCGCTGGGAAGCGACCATCGCCGAGGAGGACACGGTCAACGTCCAGTCGCTGAACGTCCTGGTGGAGGAAGACATCGCTGCTCTCGAGGTGTCGGCGGCGGCCGAGATCGAGCAGGTGGTGGGGCTCCCGCTGGGGACCGAGAACTTCGACTGCGGCGACGCCCCCGTGGTGTTGGGGGACGAGGACCAGGTCGTCTGCGCGCTGACGGATCCGGCCAACGGCGACGTCTACGACACGACCGTGACCATCACCGACATGTCGTCGGGTGCCTTCGAGTTCGAGGTCGCCGAAGAACCCAGGTGAGGTCGCGGGGCCGGGCCCATAGGGTCTCGGGATGACCATCGAGATCCGAGGCATCACCGCGGAAGAAGAGGAAGCGTTCTCCCTTCCCGTTCATCGGGGCTTCCTGGCGACGCGGGTGGAGGAGCACACCGGTCCCGAGCCCGACGTGGCGCGGTCGTTCGCCGCGGTCGACGACGGGGAGTTCGTCGGTGGCTGCGGCTCGTACGACTTCCAACTGACCCTCCCCGGCGGTGATCGTGTGCCCGTCGGCGGACTGACCAACGTGGCCGTCCAGGCCACCCACCGCCGGCGCGGCGTGCTCCGGGGCCTGATGGAGGCCCACCTGGACGACTGTCGGCAGCGGGGTGACGCCGCGTCGGTCCTGATGGCCTCGCAGTCGAACATCTACCCGAGATTCGGCTACGGCGAGACCACCCGGACCGCCGGCTGGCGCATCGATGCGAACGCCGGCCGATTCGAGCGGCCGGCCGAGACCGGCGGATCGTTCCGGTTCATGCAGCAGGAGGACGCGGCCGCCACGCTGGCGGCGGTCTACCCCCGAGCGGTGGCCGACCGAGCCGGCGCCCTCGATCGGCCCGGCAACTGGTTCGACGGGGTCCTGGCCCGGAAGCCGGGCTGGATGGGCGGCGGCGACGTGTTCGTCGTCGTCCACACCAACGCCGACGGCGAGGATGACGGCTACGTCCTGTACCGGATCGCCACGTCGGGACCGCCGGGCGGCGAGGTCGGTTCGGTCGACATCATCGAGCTGATCGCCGGCGACCCCACGGTCGAGGCGGCGCTGTGGCGATTCTGCCTCGACATCGACCTGGTCGACGAGGTCACCTATCTCTGGGGTCCCGTGGACCCGGCGATCGCCGGACGGTTGGCGGACCCCCGTCGCCTCGAAGCGACGCGCCTCCAGGACTTCCTCTGGCTGCGACCGCTGGACGTCGCTGCACTGCTCGGGCGTCGGTCGTACCGGGTCGACGGCCGGATCGTCGTGGGAATCGACGACCCCGACGATGCCGAGGTCCACGGCCGGTGGAGTGTCGAGGCGGGCGGCGGGGCTGCCCACGTGGAGCGCACCGACGACCCCGCCACGGTGACGATGTCGGCCGCGTCGTTGGGCGCGGCGTGCCTCGGTGGTCGTTCGGTCGACGAACTGGCCCGCGAGGGTCGGGTCGTCGGCACCGCCGCTGCTGTCGCGAGCGCGGATCTGATGATGGGGACGGCGCGGCCCCCGTGGTGTATCACCAAGTTCTGAATCGGCGGCAGAGGAGCTCCGCGTGGCCACCATCGGCGATCGCACCTACGAGGCGGACATCCGCTGGACCACCCACGGCGTCCCGCACATCCGCGGCGCCGATATCGGCTCGGTCACGTTCGGCCAGGGCTGGGCCTGCGCCCGCGACCATCTGCCGACCATTGCGGATCAGCTGGTCAAGGCCAGTGGCCAACGGGCCCGATGGCACGGTCGTGGTGGCGCCGATGCCCACGTTCACAGCGACATCGGGTACTCGGTGCTGGGACTGCGCGCCCTGGCCGAGGCGATGGTGGAGCGGCAACCCGAGTCCGTGATCGAGGCGGTGGCCGGGTACGCGGCCGGTCTCAACACCTGGCTCGCCGAACACGGCACCGAGGATCTACCGGAGTGGTGTCGCGGCGCCGCGTGGATCCGGCCGTTCACCGTGATCGACCTGTTCACGATCTACAACGACGCCGCAGTCATCGCGTCGAGCCGGAACTTCGCTCAATACATCGGCTCGGCCACTCCGCCCGGCGACGACACAACCGAGCCGTCCGAGCTGACCGCCGGCGATCTCCCCTCGGGACCCGGTCTGGGGAGCAACGCGTGGGCGCTCGGCCGCGACCGCACGGCATCGGGCCGGGGCATGGTCATGGCCAACCCGCACTTCCCCTGGTACGGAGAGGCCCGGTTCTGGGAAGCACACCTCACCGTGCCGGGCGAGCTGGACGTCTACGGCGTCTCGCTGGTGGGGACGCCGGGGATCCAGATCGGGTTCACCGATGGTGTCGCCTGGTCACACACCTTCTCGCGCGGCCACCGCTTCTGCATCTACCAGTTGAGCCTGGACGAGCCCACCACCTATCTCCACGAGGACGAGGTACGAGCCCTCACGCCGGCCACGCATCAGGTGGACGTCTTGGACGACGCCGGATCGGTGCAGACCGAGACGGTGACGCGATACTCGTCGCACCACGGGCCCGTGGTCGACCTGCCCATCCTCGGGTGGTCGACGGACACGGCCTACGCCCTCCGTGACGCCAACCTGGGCAACGACCGGTTCCTCCACCAGTTCCTGGAGATGGATCGGGCCCAGAGCGTGGACGAGCTCCGTGCGGCGCTTCATCGGGTGCAGGGCATTCCCTGGGTCAACACCGTTGCGGCGGATCGGCACGGCGACACCCTGTACACCGACACCAGCACGGTGCCGGCGCTTTCCGCCGATGCCCAAGCGGACTGGGAGCAGTCGCTGGATGAGGACATCGTCGCCGCACTGATGTTCGAGCAGCGGATCGCGCTGCTCGACGGGGCCAAGGCGTCCCACGACTGGGTCGACCTCGACGGGGCGCCGGCCCCCGGCGTGGAACCGGTCGACCGGCTTCCCGAATTGCGGGGCGCCGACTACGTCTTCAACGCCAACGACCCGTATTGGGCGCCCCACGCCACCGACCGGATCGAGCGGTGCTCGTCGATGGCGGGCCTGTTCGAACGGCCGCTCAGCCCCCGGAGTCGAACCAACGCCTGGCTGCTGGACGGAGCGGGCCCGGTCGCCGGCAGCCGTGGACGCTTCAGCTCCGACGACGTCGTGGCGGCGGTGCTGGGCAACCACTCGCTGTTGGCCGAGCACCTGCTCGACGACGTCATCTCCCGTGCCCGCGCCGTCGGCACGGTCGAGCTCGATGGTGTCCCGGTCGACGTCCGAGCGGTCGCCGACGTGCTCGACGGATGGGACCGTCGGTACGAGCTGGACTCGGTCGGAGCGGTGGTGTGGCGCGAGTTCCTGGCCGGGTTCTCCGACGCCGACCTGCGCGACGCCGGCTCGCTCTTCGCCCAGGGATTCGACGCCGGCGACATCCTGTCCCGGCCGGCCGGGCTGGCCGCACCCGGCGAGATCGATCAGATCGGTGTGGCGCTGGCGCGGGCGGTCCTGGCCCTTGACGAGGCGGGCCTCGCCCCCGACTGTCGACTGGGCGACGTGCAGTTCGTCGAACGGGCCGGCCGTCGGGTCGAGCTGCACGGGGGCGGCGAAGTGGAAGGGGTGGCCAACGTGGTGATGGCCTTCGGGGGACTGGCCCGCGACGATCTCGAACCCGCCGAGTACACCTACGAGCCTGCGGCCGGTCGTGATCTTCGCACCGGCTTGCACCGGGGTGGGTATCCGGTCCTGTACGGCGTCAGCTTCCTCATGGTGGCCGAGTTCACCGACGAGGGGCCGACGGCCCGAGGTCTGCTCGTCTACGGCCAGAGCGGGGACCGGCGATCCGAGCATCACACCGATCAGCTCGAGCCGTTCTCGGCCAAGCGGTTGCGACCGCTGCTGTTTCGCGACCGGGACATCGAGAACGCGACGATCGAACGGCGCACGGTGACCGGCCGGCCCAGACCGTGAGCAGCACGGCCCCCGGCCGGGTGGCGCGCATCCCGGTCATCTGGATCATGGCGTTCCTCTCCGCGCTGATGGCCACCGGCTACGGCGTGCTCTTCACGATGCTCGACGACTTCCGTGAGGAGTACGGCATCGGCGAGACGGCCCTGGGGGCGCTGATCGGGCTGGGGTTCCTGTCCTCGTTCGTGGGCTCCATCCTGATCGCCCCGCAGGCCGACCGCGGCTATGCCAAGCGTCTCGTGTTCACCGGGATGGCGCTGAACCTGGTCGGGCTCCTGCTCATGGCGGGCAGCCGGACGTTCGCCGCGCTCGCCGTCGGTCGACTGATCATGGGGCTGGGCATCGGTGTGGCCGTCCCGGCCATCCGCCGCATCGTGATCCTGGCCGAGCCCCAGCAGATCGGTGAGAACCTGGGCCGGTTGCTGGCTGCGGACGTCGCCGGATTCGCGACCGGGCCGGCGATCTCGGCGATCCTCGTCGGTCCGTTCGGCATCCCCTCCCCCTTCCTCGTCGTCGCGGCCACCACCGCGGTGGCGATTCCGTTCGTCGCGTCGATCCATGTCGACGAGGCCGCGGAGCCGGCCGCCCGCCGGCTGGCGCTGGACCTCCTGGTCAACCGGCCGTTTGCGGGCGCGGTGACGATGGGGTGTGCCTTCTTCCTCATGATCGGCACCTTCGACGCCTTGTGGGCGGTGGTGCTCGATGATCTGAACACCAGCGAGTGGATCGCCAATCTGGGGATCACCCTGTTCGCCATACCGCTGGTGGTGTTGGCCTCGGCGGGTGGACGTCTGGCGCAGCGGGTCGGGCCCTACCGGGTCGCCACCGCCGGCCTCCTGCTGGTGGCCGGATACATGACCCTGTACGGCATCGTCCCGACGGGCGGCATGATCTTCACCATCGCGATGGTGCATGCGGTGACCGACGGGTTGAGCATCGCGAGCACCGGGGTGGCGGTGGGCATGGTGGTGGTGCCCGAGCGGCAGGCCGGAGCCCAGGGGGTGATGAGTGGGTTCCAGACGCTGACGGCGGGCATCGCTGCGCCGATCGCCGGGGCGGTCTATCAGCACGTGGGCCGGGGCGCAGCCTACGGAATGACAGCGGTGGTGATGGTGGTCATGGTGCTCGGCGGCGCCTGGCTGGCCCGGTCGGCCTGGAACCTGTCGGAGGCGAACGTCAGCGAGGACGTGGCGCGACTCTGATCGCCAGGGTGAAACCACATCGGGCCAGCAGCGCGAATCGGCCGTCGGGCACGGCGTGGGCTTCGGCGCGGATCAGGTCGATGATGGTGTCGGTGACCGCTCCGCAGCGTGAAGTCCTCGCCGGTGACGGTGTCGACCAGCCCGGCATCGTGGAGGAGGCTGGCGACGTAGTAGAGCTCGTCGTCGATCGGGATCCGGTCGATGGTGGCGAGCGCCCGTCCGTATGCCCAGGTGCGGTGGCCGTGGCCGATCAGGGCGGCCGGCTGTTCCCGGCAGGCCTCTTCGGCCTCGCGGGCCAGGGCACTGTCGGGCGGAGCGAGGAGGGCCTCGTCGATGCCGGCGATCCGGTCGGGGACCCGTCCGCTGGCCAGTCGGAGGCGACCGGCGATGTTCCGGCCCTGGGTGCGGGCGATGATGCCGAGGAGGGCTCGCTTCTCGGCTCGGGTGAGGGCGCCGCGGGTGCGTTCGAGCCAGGAGATCCCACCCAGGCGATCAGGGTCGGGTCGCGGTGTGGTCACGCCGTCAGTCTGCCGGACCGGAGGTTCGGAGGTCAGGGCTGCTCGATCAGGACGGCACCACCGGTGACGGGGTGCTCGGTCAGTGTGACGGCCAGGTCGGCGAAGTCGGTCTCGGTGAGCGACGTCAGGGCGGAAGCGAGCGCCACCGGGTCCATGCCGAGGGCCGGTGCACGTGCGGCCCGGAACGCGGTGCCGTAGCTGTCGGCCGCGCCGGCGCCGGGCAGCCCCAGGATCGGACCGAACTGGAGAGCGGTGTTCGCCCCCTCGTCCGAGCCGAGATCGGCGGCGAGCACCGAGGCGACTGCTTCGTGGAGGTCATGTGCGGTCCGGTCGGGGTCGCCGCCGACCGAGAGGGGCGCGCCGATCAGCAGTTGGGGCGGATCGTCGAGGGGGGCGAAGCTGGTGACGAAGCCGGCCTGCTGTCCATTCATGAACAGGCGGCCGACGGCGACGAGGAACGCGGGATAGGCGGGATCGTCGGCGGAAGGGGCCGGATAGGCGATGGCGATGCGTCCGGGGGCGCCGGCGCTCACCGAGGCCGGTACCGGGAGGATGTGCAGTCCCGGCGACGCATCCCCGGGCTCGGCCGCGCCGTCGACGGCGGGGCCGCCGGGGATGGCGCCGAAGAGGTCGGTGATCGTGTCGAGCGTGGTGGAGGGTTCGATGGGGCCCGCCACCGAGAGGTGGGCGTTGCCGGGGTGATAGAGCGTCAACCGTTCGACCAGATCGTCGAGTGTCAGCGCCGCGACGGCGTCGGGAACGCCGCCGCGTCGTCCGTCGTCGGGGGTGGGACGGAGTCGTTCGCGGGCCAGGTTGGCGGCGCCGATCTCCGGAATCCCGCCGAACATGTTGGTGAGCTCGGCCCGGAGCCGGGGTTCTTCGCGGGCGAGGTCGGCGTCGGTGGGCGCCACGCCGGCCAGGCGGCCGGCCATGCGAGTGAGCTCGCCGTCGAGGTCACCGGGATCGACCACCGTGGCGATGACCGTGTAGTCCTCGCCGGTCTGGGCGTTCCACCCGAGGGGGTACGAGCTCACCCACTGGTCGACGGTGCGGGCGGGCTCCGTCTCGGTGGCGCTGGTCACCAAGAGGTGCTCGACCATGTGGGCCATCCCCGACCGACCGGGCGGATCGTGGTGGCTCCCGAGGTCGAAGACCAGGGCGACGGCGACCCCGGTGGCGCGGGGCACGTTCGTGACGACCACGTCCAGGTCGTTCGCAAGCGTCGACCGGAGCGGCTCGGGGTTCGGGTCCTGCACCGGAGACGACGTGGTGGAGGCGGAGGCGCGGTCGGGGGCGGGATCGTCGGAGGAGCAGGCGGTCGCAGCCATGAGCAGCGTCGCGGCGAGCAACGCGACGATGGGCCGACGCCCGCCCGTCCTCATGGCCGATTGCGGCCGAACCTGCGCTGGAACCACGATCGCTGGCGCGGTGGCGCCGGCGCGATCGGCTCGGATCCGAGTTGGCGGGTCTTCTGGGAGACGTCGTCCAAGACGCGTTCCGGGCCGCCCTCCGGTGCGAGGAACGCTCGGTCGTCCTGTGGGTCGTAGGCCGTCAGACCGGTCTCCTCCTCGATGGCGCGAGCCACCCGCCGCAACAGGTCCATGACGCGGTCGGCGTCGTCCCCTTCGTACCAGTACGGCACCGAGAGCGTGATGTCACCCGGCGAGAAGAAGACTTGGAGGCCGGTCGCCTCGTCGGTCAATTCGCGAAACCGGTCTCCGTCGTAGCCGTCCAATCCGGGAACGACGTGGCTCAGCCGACGCTCGACCTGCGACCACCGCTCCCGGTCGGCGCTGGTGACCGGTGGTTCTGCTACCGCCAGGGCGGCCAGGGCGGCAATGGCATCGTCCCAGCTGCCGTTCTCGGGGCGACGGAGGAAGTAGAGGTCGAAGCTCATGATTCCATGATGGTGGCTGGGCGATGGTCGGTTCAGATCACGTCGAACGATCCACCGTCGTGGCTCACGCCGTTGAGAAGCACCTCGACCCGGTGGGTTCCGGGGTAGTGGGTGCGGGTGGAGTGTTGGGCGATCGACACCGTCTTCCGTACCGTCGCCGAATCTGCGGGACCGATGACCACCTCGGCCCCCTTGAAGACCTTGGGACGGGTGGAGCCGTTGGCCTTCACGAAGGAGACCCGGAGATCGACCAGCCCGCCGGCGTCGGTGTCGCTCGGGTTGGTGAGCGTGATCTCGATCCTGACCTTGCCGCCGATCACGACGCGTTCGGGTTGGATCCGGACCGGCCCGATGCGGATGGGCGAATCTGCGCCGTAGCCCAGCACCTCGAGCGCGACCGGGTCGCCCTGCTTGATGAGGGTGCGCAGGCCGTGGCGGACCAGCTTCTGTCGCTGCTCGTCGCCGTCCGACCACCAGCGTCGAGCGATCTCGATGGTGAGATCCGGGTGGTCCTTGGCGATGTCGTTGAGGTTGTTGGCCACCGAACGGCGCACGTACTCCTCGGGGTCGTCCTTGAGCAGCTCGAGTAGTTCGATGACCGGTCCGGGGTCCTCCTGGAACGCTCGCAGGCGAGGTGCCCACGGCAGCCGGGGCCGGGTTCCCTCGGACACCAGGCGCCGGACGTGGACGTTGGGGTCCCGCGCCCATTGGTGGAGGCGGTCCAGTGTCGCTTCGGGGTGATGTTCGAGATAGGCCCGGATGCTGAACTCGGCCGTGAACCGCTTCGTCAATTCGTACTGGGCGGCCATCGCGGTCTCGAAGTGATCGAGTCCGTGGTCGGCCACGAAGTAGACGTACGGGAGGTACCGGAATCCCTCCATGCCGTTCAGGTCGTCGGCCTCGTGCTCGGTGTCGAGCGAGCCGAGGATCATCTGGAGCGCTCGACCCCGGTCGGCAGGGAGGAACTCCGCCAGTGCGTCGGAGATGTGCCGAGCCCGCGGCGTGAGCTCGAGGTCGTCGAACCCCTCGAGGCAGCGCGCCACGAACGCGTCGCGATCGAACGAGGGATCGATCGCGACGAGCATGTCGGCGATCCGGACCGGCACGTCCGGTCCGAACTGGTTCTTGAGCGGCTCTGCCATCGGGCCAGTATGCAGCGACGTCACCGACGCGACGGCCGGGCGACCAGCGTTCGGGTTCATGGTGGTGGTCGTTGAGGCGGGTGGAGTTGCCAGGTGCCGTCGGGGGTGCGGGTGAGGGTCCAGCCGCCTTCGTGGGTTGGTCGGGTCATCGGGAGGGGCCGGTACTGTCTCGTTCGCTGGTCTGCGCCAACCGCTCTCTCCGCCAGCACCGTCCCCTCCCGATGATGGGGTGCCCGACACGGGGCCGAAGGGGATCTTGCAGCCTTCGTCCATCCCGCAGGTCGGATAGCGGGCCCGCAACGCCATCCGCTGGGCTCTGGTCGCCAGGCGGCGCTCTCGGCCGACGTCGAGGGGCTGGCTGTCGCCGCCGAGGACGATGGGGATGATCCCGGCGTCGCAGGCCATGCGGCGGATGGTCTCCACCGGCAACGGCGTCCCGGCATGGGTTTCCGCGGTGCGCCTGGTGCCGTCGGGTGCGGCGGCGTGTCCGTCGATGAGGGCGTTGAGGTCGATCAACACTCCGACCGCACCCGACTCGACCTTCGAGACCCGTTGGCCGCAGATCAGGGCGTGCAACGCCACTGCTGCGAGTTGGGCCTGCTGACGGGGCGTGATGTTCTTGGCTCCCGCCGCCACCCTTGCCGCGATCTCGGCTTTCAACGACGTGGAGACGGCTTCACCCCGGATGGGGTCCCATTCGCCGGTGAGGTGGGTCATCCCGGTGGCGTCATCGACCCAGGTCCGGGCCCGCGAGGTCCGACGCTGTTTCTCCAACTCGCCGACCCCGTCATCACCCATCAACCGGTCCACCACCTCGCGGCACCGCCGCTCGAACGCCGCCACCGACAAGCCCTCACGGACGGCGTCGGCGACCAGCTGATCGGACTGGGCCTCGAACTGCTTCTTCTCCGCTCCGGACAGGCGGTTGGCTTGCCGGGCGAGGGCGTCGGCGTGTCCGACCCCGATGGTCCCGTCTTCGAGGGCGCCCAAGGCGTCGGGCATCTTCTGCATCGCGTCGGCCCGCTTGGTGGCCTGGGCCGCTTCGCGGTCCCCCAACCCGGCTTTGGCCGCGGTCTTCTTGGGGTCACTGCGCTGGCCCTGCCGCTGCAGGGTCGAGGATCGGGTCGTGACCTTGGCCAACACCCCGGTGAGCCAGGACTGGACCCTCCCGATATCGGCGCTCATCGCTTCGACCGCTTCGGGTGGCATGCCGGCGATCTGTTCCTCCAGGAACCGGACCCGAGCCGCCACCCCCACCGGATCGGAGTCCTCCACGGTGATCACATCACCATCCATCGTCAGCGCCATCACTGCCGCCTTCAGCTTGGTCCACCGTGCCAAGAGCCCACCGGGGCTGAAACCGCACCCTCCGTGAAAGGGAACGTATGTTCGATACTACCCCCACGACAGAACACGACACAACCCCAACTTGAACAATTCTCGGGGTCTGACCCGAAGCAATCCCGTTACGAAAGGCTGCGGATCCTCGGATCACCTCCCACTACGGTCTGCGCTCATGCCGCATCCCCGTCGTTTCCGATTCGCCTGCGAGCTGCACGGTCCGCTGCCCGGCCTGAACTGGCTGGACTCGTTTCGCGAGGTGGAGCAGCTCGGGTACGCGACGCTCTTCCTCCCCGACCATCTGCACGAGGGTCCCGGGCCGCTTGCGGCGATGGCCGCCGCTGCGTCGGTGACGAGTGAGCTGATCGTGGGGCCACTGGTGCTCGACTGCGACTTCCGCCATCCGGCGATCCTGGCTCGCGAGCTGGCGACGATCGACCAGATGGCCGAAGGTCGGCTGGAGGTGGGGCTGGGCGCCGGGTGGCGACGTCTGGACTACGACCAGGCCGGGATCCCGATGGACCGGCCCGGCGTACGGGTGAGCCGGATGATCGAGCACGCGGCCGTGTTGCGTGGCCTGTGGACCGAGGGGGAGTTCTCGTTCGCCGGGGACCACTACACGATCGAAGCGCTGGACGGATCGCCGGTGCCGTTCACTCCCGGTGGCCCACCGATCCTGATCGGGGGCGGCGCACCGCGTGTCCTGCGCTTCGCCGGGTCGACGGCAGACATCGTTGGCGTCAACGCCTCGATCCACTCGGGTGAGATCGACATCGAGGCGGCTCGCGACGGGCAGGCCGATCGGATCGACCGGAAGGTGGAGTGGGTGCGCGAGGGAGCGGGCGATCGGTTCGACGAGCTGGAGCTCAATGCCTGGCTGGCCCTGGCCCACATCACCGACGATGCCCAGGGGTTCGCGGAGGCGGTTGCTCCGGGCTTCGGTGGCACACCGGACGAGGTGCTGGAATCACCGCTCACGCTGATCGGCACGGAAGGTGAGATCGCCGACCGGTTGGAGGCCCGTCGAGAGCGGTGGGGCTACAGCTACCAGGTGGTCCCGGGCGACCAGGCCGACGAGTTCGCCGCGGTCGTGGCCTCACTCGCCGGCCGGTAGAGCGCAGCTCGTGCGCGGGACATTTCCCGGGCACGACCGACCGGCCGAGTCCTAAGGTCGCGCCCGTGGGAGTGCACGTGCTGGCGGTCTACCGCCCGAAGCCCGACGGCCAGGAAGAGCTCGAAGCCCAGATGGTTCACCACGTGCCGCTGCTGCGCCGATTGGGTCTGGCGACGGAGACCAGGTCGGTGGCACTGCGCGCTCCGGACGGAACCGTCGTCGAGTACTTCGAGTGGGTTGACCACGATGCGATCGCGGCTGCTCATGAGCACCCGGAGGTCCTGGAGATGTGGGCCCGCTACGAGGCGTGCTGCACGTACGGTTCGCTGGCGGACCTCTCCAATGCGACCACGCTGTTCGCCGAGTTCGAGCTGCTCGGCTCGTATTGACGGTCCGATCGTGGGCCGTCGGCAAGATCGGTCGCCCCGATCCCAATCCCGTGGAAAGCTGGCCTTCCCACGACACTGACGTCGTGGGAACGAAGGGGGAGAAGCATCATGACAGCAGTATCGAGTGCCAACACCTGGTCGCCGAATGCGGGGAAGCTCGACGTGTTCGTCGGGCAGATTGCCACCGCCAAGGCCATCCACGAGCGGCTGGGTGCCGACGTGGCCGTCCTCCAGACACAGACGGGTGGGTTTCCCATGACGGTGGTCTACGTCATGTCCTTCGAGTCGGGGGCTGCATACGGGGCGTTCATCGATGCCTTGGCCGAGGACGACGAGTGGCAGCAGTTCTGGGCGACGGCGACCGCCGACCCCAGTGCCGAGCTGGTCCAGTCGGCCATGTTGAGCGCCATCGAGATGTAGCGGGGCTCGAGAACGCGGCATCGGACCGGGGCGGCGCGGCACCTTCTGGGCTTGCGGCAGTCGTCCCGGTCCTACGGTGCCGCCGGACGCACGAACGCCTTGACCGTGGCGCAGGTCGAACCGACCGACGGGCCGTGCGGTCGCACGGTGTACGCGCCCGACCGATGCGGGCACGACGACGACCTCGGCGTAGTGCAGGGGGAACGGGTCGAACGCGCCGGTCGGGCTCTCGAGCACCGCCTGGTGGCCGTCGACGAGACAGATCACGTTGACGGTGCCCTCGGTGTCGTGGGGCACGGTCGCCTCGAACCGGTGACGGCGGGTCTCGATGAACTCCAGCTCGTGGAGACCGGTGCGTTCCTCGGTCCAGCCGTCACCGGACGCCACCGGCTCGATCCGGTCGACGAGCTGCTGCGCGGACCCACTCGGTGGTGCGTTCCCAGCGGATGACCTCCTTCCCGTGGTCCAGGTGGATCGGGCGGGGGCGACCGTCCAGGCCCATCCGGCCCCAGTCCCACAGCTTGAAGGTGAACAGGTAGGGCGTTGCGCTGATCTCGAGCACCATGCTGTCGGCGCCCGAGCAATGGACCGTCCCGGCCGGGATCAGGAAGTGGTCGTGCTTCCGCGCCGGCCAGCGATTGGCGAATCGCTCGGCGTCGAACGGTTGGCCGCCCTCGTTCGCAGCGGTGAGCGCCGCGATCATCTCGTCGGGATCGACACCGTCGCGCAGGCCGAGATAGACGGTCGCGTCGGGTGCAGGCGTCCACCAGGTAGTAGCTCTCGTCCTGGGTGTAGGGCATCCGAAACGTGTCCCGGATGTACGACGTGCCCGGATGGACCTGGAAGGAGAGGTTGCCGCCGTCCATGGTGTCGAGGAAGTCGAACCGGATCGGGAACTCCGCGCCGAAGACGCTCGATCGACGTGCTCACCGAGCAGCGAGACCGGCTGGAACAGCACCACGTCGAGCGACGGCAGCTCCACGACGCAGTCACCGAAGTCGAGCAGGAGGCTGTTCTCCTCCGGGCACACAGTTGAAGCACCAGCCGTAGTTGACGGTCTCCTCGTCGAGGCCGCAGACCTCCTTCATCCACTGGCCACCCCACGGGGCGGGGTCGAAGAAGGGGACCGGGCTCCACGGTGCCCGGGCGGCTCGGGCCAGCCCGTCGTCCACGGCGGCGGCCGGGAGCCAGCTTGGGCTCGTCGCCGTCGTGGGTGTCGAGGAAGAAGTCGGCCTGCTCGAAGACGTCCTGCTTGTGCCGGTCGGCGACCCGCCAGTCGACGAACCAGGCCCGCTTGTACTGCGCCGACCAGTCGTCGTGCGCGTTGTCCGCGCCCAGGTTGGAGATCTCGTCGCGGCGGAAGCGCTGGACCAGCTCGCGTCGCGCCATGTCGGCGTAGATCATCACGTCGGGCTCGCACAGCAGCGTGGCGCCGACGCCGTAGACCAGGGTGAGGCCGTCGCCGGCGGCGTCGATCTTCAGGCGGAGTCGCTCGACGGTCGGCTGCGAGAGGAACCGGCCGAGCGTGAGCTCGGACACCCGTCCGAAGACCGGGTCGTCGGTCAGGTCGGGGGCCACGAGGTCGGCGATGACTCGTGGCGAGGCGAAGGCATCCTCCGAGCGAACGACGCGGTCGGGGTGGAGGGCGGCGATGAGGCGGGCGAGGACGTCGCCGCCCACTCCGGGGTACGTCTCGACGGCGAGGACGGCGCGACCACCGGACTCCGCTCGACGCGCCGCCAGGTCGTCTCGCAGGGCGTCGGCGATATTCGCCCAACCCGATCGGCAGGCGAACCAGTGGTCGGGCACCTCGAGCCGCGGGAACCGCCGGTAGCGGGCGGCCGGCGGGATCCGGGGCCGAGGGGGACCGCTCGAGGTGTGGTCACAGGTAGGGGAGGTCCTCGAGGATGGCCGTCGCGACGCCGAGCAGCGCGGCCGAGTCCGGATGGTGGGCGGTGGCACACCTCGACCGTCGCCGTAGCCGGTCCAGGCGTGGTCCCGCAGGTGGTGCGCCATGATGCCGGGGAGATCGCCGGCGCCGTGCATGACGCCGCCTCCCAGGACGATGCGTTGGGGGGCGAAGGCTGTGCACCAGCGAGACCGCCAGGGCGTTCCACACCGCGTAGGAGCGATCGCGCAGCCGGACCGCCAGGTCGTCTCCGTCGTCGGCGTGGCGGAACACCGCCCGGTAGTCGACGACCAGCTCGGCCGGCGAGGGCGCTGGACGCGAACGCCGGGTCCTCCCGGGCGATGGACGGCAGCGCCCAGGTCGATGCCTCGGCCTCGGCGCACCCGCGTGCCGGGCACGTGCACGGGCGACCGCCGACCTGCACGATGACGTGGCCGCCGAGCAGCCCGGCCTGGTTGCCGCGGCCGCGGAGGGGCCGTCCGCCCAGGATGCACCGAGCAGCCGATCCCGGTCCCGATCGCCAGCAGGACGACGTCGGTCGGCCCCCGACGCTGCGCCGTGGCGCCACTCGCCGAGGAGGGTGGCGTGGGCATCGTTCTCGAGGTGGACCGGCCAGGTCGAAGGTGTCGCGGCTCCAGGCGCCGGGAAGTCGAAATCGACGGCATCGGGGTACTTGCGGTTGGTGGAGAGCAGACGGCCGGCGTCGGGATCGACGAGTCCGGGGGAGACGACGCCGAGACCGGCGCATGCCTCGGGCGACGACCCCTGCGTCGCGGCTGACCTCGGCAACGGCGTCCTCGATGGCAGCCGAGGTGGGCCGTCAGCCCGTTCTCGGCCTCGACGTCGAGGACGCGAACCCGATGACCTCGCCGCCCTGGACGACTCCGACCTTGATCCGGCGCCCGCCCAGGTCGACGGTGAGGATCGGGCCGTCGGGTGGCGCACTCACCGTGTCAGTATCGGTCGCCGGAGCGGCGGAGGCTCACTCGGGCGCCGCGGACACGCCGGTCGCCGACCGCACGACCCGGTGCAGACGTCCGCCGTGGCGGAGATGGTGCAGCGTCCCCTCGAAGCGCATGGGGCCGAGGTCGTGGAACGGGTCTGATCCGCTGAGGTCGGGTCGGAAGCCGAACAGGCCGGCGATGACGGTCTCGGCGAAGGCGCCGCCGCCGGACCCCTCCCGGAGGCAGCTGCCCCGTTGCGCGATGCGGATCGGGGCGTGCGGAGTGTCCGCGCTCGGGGCCGTAGAGCTCGAAGGCCTGCCCGAACGGGCCCTCGCGGGTGGCGGACGCGGCCCGGTGGAGCAGGTCGAGCGCAGCATCGGGAGCGGCGATCAGCAGCATGGCCTCGGCGGCCATCGCGGGCCAGGCGTCGAAGGCGCCGTACGGACCGTGGTCGGGTCGGTCCGAGACCGCGGCGGTGCGGTCGGCGAGCGACAGGGCCCGCATCCAGTGGTCGGTCAGCAGCTCGTGCTCGACGAAGGCGAGCATCTCGCGGCGAGTGTGGTCGTCCAACCGATCGGGCATGAAGCGGGCGGTGCAGATGAAGTCGTAGCAGTGGCGGATCGGTCGGCGGATTCCGTCGGTGTCGACCACGGCCCAGATGCCTTCGCCGGGGACGTAGCGCCCGAGGAGGCGGGTCGCGAGCGTGTCGGCCTCGTCCCGCCACGCCTCGACCTCCTCCCGGTCGCCGATTCGATCCATCCCGTCGGCCATCGAGCGCATCATCCAGACGTTGGCGGCGTTCAGCGACACCACCTCGTGCACGTAGCTGGGCACGCACTCGAGCAGGTTGTCGACGTGGCCGTAGTCGGCGAACCCTCGCCGCGGGTGTCCAGGGAGCGCCAGGCCGTCGCCAGGTCGGCGCAGGTGCTCGTCGACGGTCCGGTCGCCGACCCGTCTCGTCGAGGAAGTCGACGTCGTCGGTGACGGCGACGTAGTCGTGCGCCAGGGTGAACAGTGACAGTCGTTGGCGGCGTACCAGTAGCCGTGGGAGTAGCCCGGGAGGTACTGGCCGCCCCGGAACGGCTTGTTGTCGAGGTTGAAGACGGCGCCGTCGTGCGGGTCGACCTCGAGGAACAGAGCGCAGCTGCTCTCGCATGGCCCGGGGCTCCAGGAGCGCGAACAGGCGGGAGAACATCGACGTGTCCCAGAAGAAGACGTCGCCCTTGTCCCGCTCGCCGCTGGTGACGAAGACCCGGTCGGAGAGGCGCAGATTCGTCCGGTGGAGCACGAGCAGGGTCAGGAGCGCGGCGTAGTACAGCCGGCGCACGGCGTGGTCGTCGGTCTCGAGGACCGGGGCATTGCCCGAGAAGTGGTCGTTTCCGGGCGTGAACAGCGTCCAGCCATCGCGTGCGCCATCCGTCTGCGCGTGCGGGACCAGCTCTCGGCGAATCCGGAGGTGGACCGGCGCGCCCGTGCGACGACCTCCTCCGGGTCAGGGCACCTTCGGACTGGACCAGCCGGATCACGAACTCGGCGCCGGGCTCGACCACGGGCCGCCATCCCAGAGACGGTGGTCCACTCGGTCCGGTCGACGTGGTCGGGTGAGCCGACGGCCGCGGTGGCGAGGACGTCCTGGACCTCGTCCGTCCACACCACGGCGGTCGCGCTCCCGTCGGCGGCCGCCTCACCGGTCACCTCGATCGCAAGGTCGAGCTCTGCGGCGGGTCGTCGGCGTCGTTGCGGCAGCGGATCTCGTAGAGCAGCCCGGACTCCTCGAACGTGAGTCGGGCGGTGGTCGTCACCTCCCACTCGCGCCGACGGTTGCGGTGCGCACGGCCTGATACGGGAACCAGCGGCAGCGTGGTCGACTCGGGCTCGGTGCCGTCGATGCGCAGGGTCAGGCGGGGATACGAGCGATACTCGAGGAAGCGCCGACCGTCGCGGACGAACATCTGGCTGTCCCGGGTCCAGAAGTGGATGCCGACCAGATCCGAGAGCGCACACCGCCATCTGGTGGAAGTTGTGGAGCGACGGCATGTGGGCCAGATCGGCCACGTCGAGCCAGTCGCTGGCGAGCTCGTCGAGCTCCGGTACGAGGTCTCTCGGTTCCATGGAGGACGTGGTCCGCGACCCTACCGGCCGAGTGGGGCGATCAGTGGTGGTGCTCGTCGGCTTCTGCGTCGGCCTTGGTGGGGTGCACGGTGCCGGCGGGGTGTTCCGGCGGGCTGTAGATCGAGTAGAGCTTGACCTCGTCGTCGCCGGTGTTGACCACGTTGTGCCAGACGCCGGCGGGAACGATGACCGCCCAATCGTCAGCGATGTCGTGACGCTCGGTGATGCTGTCCTCCGAGGGTCCCATCTCGAGGCGGGCCTGACCCTGCTCCAGGCGGAGGAACTGGTCGAGGTGGTCGTGGGCCTCCCAGCCGATGTCCTCTCCCGGGGCGAGCCGCATGAGGGTGAGTTGAGCGTGTGTGCCGGTGTGTTCGGTCGTGCGGAAGTTGGTGTTGTCGAGCGTGATCCGCTCGATGTCGGCCACCCAGCCGAGCTTCGAGTCGGCGCGGGCGGCGCGGTCGTGGTCGGTCATGAAGATGCTCCTGTGGTGGCGGTGATGGTTGGGCCGGCGTGGTGGCCCGAGGTTACGACCCGGCGAAGGCCTCCGATGCCACTGAGTGGGCACGTCTACGCTCGGCGGATGCCCAGAGCGATCCTCGCCGCACTTGCCGGAGCGGTTCTGGCGCTGAGCGGGGCATGTTCGACCGACAGCGGCGAGGTCGCCGATCCTGGTGGATCGGTGGCACCCACAACGTCTCCGGCCGTGTCGTCGGTTCCCTCCGACGACCCCGTCCCGCCCGAGGTCGTGGCCGCGGCGGACGATTGGCCGCTTCCCGGCCGTGACTACGCCAACACGCGCTCGGTTCCCGATTCTCCGATCACCTCGGACACGGTCGACCAACTGAGCGACGTGTGGCGTACCCCGTTGGAAGGGTTCGGATCGATCGGCAATGCCGCCACCACCCCGTTGATCCTCGGCGATCGCGTGATCATCCAGTCGCTCGATTCGGCGGTGCGAGTGGTGGATCGTGAGAGTGGCGAGCTCGTGTGGGAGGTGACCGTTCCCGGCGGCAACACCGTCGGGCCGAACGGCGTTGCGGTCGGCTGGGGTCGGGTCTACGCCGCTAAGGGCATGCGGGAGATGTTCGCCCTCGATCTCGAGACCGGCGCCGAGGTGTGGTCCACCGAGATCGTGGAGACGGAGACGAGTGGCATCGACATCCAGCCCCAGGTCGTTGACGGCTTGGTGCTCGTCAGCACCGTGCCGGTCAGCCTGGCGGACCAGTACGCCGGGGGCGATCGAGGCGTGCTGATGGCGCTCGACGCGGACACCGGCGAGGAGGTGTGGCGGTTCGACACGGTGGCCGGCGACGACCTGTGGGGCGACCCCGACGTGAACTCGGGTGGGGGAGCGTGGTTCACGCCGGCGGTCGATGTCGACGCCGGGGTCGTCTACTGGGGTGTCGCCAATCCCGCGCCGTTCCCCGGGACGGAGGAGTTCCCGAACGGAACGAGCCGACCCGGAGCCAACCTCTACAGCAACTCGGTCGTCGCCCTCGATCTCCGTACCGGCGAGTTGCTCTGGTTCACCCAGGTCATCGAGCACGACCTGTTCGACCGCGACCATGTCCACACGATGATTGTCGAGACCACCGACCGGACGATGCTGGTGAGCACGGGGAAGGGCGGCATCGTCGTCGGTCACGACATCGAGTCCGGCGAGATCCTGTGGCAAACGCCGGTGGGCGTCCACCGCAACGACGATCTGATCGAACTGGACGGCCCGACCGAGATCTGGCCAGGGACATTCGGCGGTGTGATCACTCCACCGGCGGCCGCGGACGGCGTCGTCTTCGTCGCCACCCTGAACGCTCCGACCACGCTCGCACCCGATGCTCCCTCGTACATCGGATCCGAGATCGGCACCGCCCCCGGCGAGATCGCCGCGGTCGACGCCGCAACCGGGGACGTGGTGTGGTCCACCGAAGTGGATGGTGACCCACTCGGAGGAACCACCGTGGTCGGCGATCTCGTGTTCACCGCCACGTTCCAGGAACGGATCCACGCCCTCTCACGCGACACCGGTGAGATCGTGTGGACCTACGATGCCCCCGGAGGGATCAACGGGTGGCCGGCCGTAGCGGACGACCTGATCGTCTGGCCCGTCGGTCTCTCGAATCCGGCCGAAGTGCTGGCGCTCGGACTGCCCCACTCCCATCAGGCGTAGTGGAGGTAGTGGCGGTTGGCCTTGCCATCCACGACCTCGACCAGGCAGATCCCGCCGGTGAGCTCTTCACCATCGGCGTCGAACCAGATGTCCGCATGCGCAACCCAGGGGCCGTCGCCGACGGCCACCTCGCCCATGTCCACGGTCAGGTTCTGGCCCGCCGTGTCGTCAGCCCACGTGCGGTACCCGTCGAGCCCCGGAAACGCAGGAGCCGAGAGACCAGGGGGGCTGATGTAGCGGACGAAGTCGTCGGAGACGGCTGCGATGAAGGCGTCCTCGTCGCGGTCCGCGTAGGACCGCCGGTATTCGTCCACCACCGCCACGTCGGCCTCGGACAGCATGTTGGGAGCCGATGGATCACCCTCGACGGCGGTGGAGTAGGCGAGGAAGCGGTCGACCTTGCCGTTCCCGTCGAAGTGAACCACGCCGACTCCCTCGGTGCCTGCGGACTGGGTCGAGCTGCTCATCGCATACCCGTATGCGGCCCAGCCCGCGGGCAGTGACCGCTTCGTCGCCGCACGTCATCGCGTCGAGCACGGTGAGCTCCGGATCGTCCTGGATCCAAGCTCGGATCGCGTCCGGATCTTCGTACTCGACGCCGGCGGTCATGTCGACGGCGACGGCGTCCTCGGCCATCAGGGCGAGGACATCATCAGGGTTGCGCTCACCCTCTCCCCAGGCCTCGCAGAACGCGAGGGCGAAAGCGGCGTTGGCATCTTCCGGAGTCGCCACCGTCGTCGTCGTGACGTCGGCTGCGGTGGTGCTCGTCGTGGCTTGGGCCGTCGTCGTGGTCGTATCGGCGGCGTCCCCGCCATCGTCGTCCCCACATGCTGAAGTCACGAGAAGCAGTGCAGCCACCAGCGCAATCAAGACTCGTCGTCCCATCACACACCTCCCTGTCATGAACATCGTGCAGCGCGTGGGAGCGGCCGTATAGGGGACGAGGACTCTTCCGTCGGCTCGGTGAGCCCCCATGCATGGAGGTTGGCGAGTATGCGCCATGGCCAGATCTCTCTCTCGGCGCGATGATGACGTCATGCTCACGCCGTCGACGACGGGAGAGCACCACCCACTGGAAGGGAAACCAGCTCATGAAGAAGAAGCCCGAAGAGGCTGGATCGGAGTTCGTGCTCGACATCATCGAGACCGTGGACGATGAGGAGCAGGCGGCGTTCGACGCGATTCGGAGCTTCGTCGAATCGGTCGACGACGCGTTGCCGGGCGGCGGCAAGAAAGGCGACCCGTCGAGGCGGGTCGAGATCGTCGAGGCGGGGCTCAAGATGATCGAGCGGTTGCTCGGTGTATCGAACGACGTCGCTCGGCGTCTCACGGAGTCCGTCAGCGAGGCGCTGCCCGAGATCGAGCGGAACGTGAAGGCCACCGCGAAGAAGGCCTCAGCCAAACGCCCGGGCAAGAAGGCTCCGGCGAAGAAGAAGGCCGCGAAGAAGTCCACTGCCAAGAAGTCGGCCGCGAAGAAGAAGGCTCCGGCCAAGAAGAAGTCGGCCGCGAAGAAGAAGGCTCCGGCCAAGAAGAAGTCGGCCGCGAAGAAGAAGGCTCCGGCCAAGAAGAAGTCGGCCGCGAAGAAGAAGGCTCCGGCCAAGAAGTCCTGACCCGAGGATCCGCCCTTCGCCATGCGCTCGTGCAGTTCGGGATGACGGGTCAGGAACCCTGGTCATCACACTCCTGTCGATCGGCGGCCGACCCGCGCGCCGCGCCAACGGCCCGGTGGGACACGAGGTCTAGAAGCCCAACAGCCTCTTCACGGCGCCGAGGTTGAGCGCCCACCCGACACCCCAGGCCTTGCCCGGGAGGAGCGGACCGTCCGGATCCCAGAAGGTCCGGCGGAACCGCTCCAGGGTTGGCCTGCGGAAGTCGTAGGGCACGAAGCCGATGACCCTGCCGTGCCAGGTCCGCATCTCGGGTGGCGTGCGCAGCTCCTGGACGACGGCCACGACGCCGACGATCGCGAGGACCGTTCTCCAGAGGTCCTTCGGGGTCGGGCGCCAAGTGTGTTCGCTGGCTGGTTCGTCTCCCATTGCTTCGACGGTACTCGGTAGCGGACCTGCTGGGAGGGTGACGCTCCACCGGTCGGGACACCCACGGCTAACGTCCCGCACGTGGAGTTGCGGATCCTCGGGCCGCTCGAGGTGGTCGGGGAGGACGGCGCGGTCGTGATCGACGCGCCCAAAGAGCGGGCGGTCCTCGAAGTGCTCGCCCTTCGGGCCGGCGACGTCCTGCCCGCCGACGTGCTCATCGAGGCACTGTGGAATGCGGACCCGCCTCGGTCGGCAACGAAGTCGCTCCAGAGCCACATTTCCCGGCTACGTCACGCCCTGCCGGCTGAGCTCATCGCCACCGAGCCGACCGGCTACCGCCTCTGCGTCGATCGCGAGGCGGTGGACGCGCACCGGTTCGAGCGGCTGGTGGCGGCGGGGCGTCAGGCCCTCGAGGGTGACGACCCCCGCCGGGCCGTGGCCCTGCTCGAGGAGGCCCTCGCACAGTGGCGGGGAGCGCCCCTGGTCGACCTCGCCGAGGGGCCGTTCCGGCTCGGTCAGGTGGCCCGGCTCGACGAGCTGCGCGCCATCGCCCTGGAGCTGCGGGTCGACGCCCACCTCGCCTTGGGCCACCACGAGGTGCTGGTGGCGGAGCTGGAGGTGCTGGCGGCCGACGAACCCCTGCGCGAACGGCGCTGGGAGCAGCTCATGCTGGCCCTGCACCGGTCAGGTCGTCGAGCCGACGCCCTCGCCACCTACCAACGCCTCCGCGTTCTGCTCCGCGACCAGCTGGGGATGGACCCCTCCCACGATCTGCGCGAGCTCGAGGGTCGGATCCTGCGGGAGGACCCCACCCTCGATCTCCCGCCACCAGCCCCACCCCGATTGCTGCCGACGCCCCTCACGTCGTTCGTCGGGCGCGAACGGCTGGTGCGTGATGTGCGCAAGCTCCTGCAGGCCGATCGGCTGGTCACGCTCGTCGGCCCGGGTGGCGTCGGCAAGAGCCGCTTGGCGGTCGAGGTAGCCGACCACGACGCCGACCGCTGGCCCGACGGGGTGTGGTGGGTCGACCTGGCCCACGTCGAGGAAGCGGGGTCCCTGGGTTCCCACCTGGTCCGGGCCCTCGGTGTGACCGTGGCGCCCGGGCTCTCGTCGATGCAGGCCCTTCGCTGGTTCCTTGCGCCCCGGTCCCTCCTGCTGGTGGCCGACAACGCCGAGGGTCTCACCGGTGAGCTCGGTCCCCAACTCACCGGACTGCTCGAGGCCGCCGCCGACCTCACCGTGCTCGTGACCAGCCGGATCCCGCTGAACGTCCCGGGCGAGCAGCAGGTCGTCGTGCCGACCCTCGAGGTGCCGGCGCCCGACGGTGGCGACCCTCTCGGCACCGAAGCCATGCGTCTCTTCCTCGATCGCCTGGCTGACCACGACGCCCCGATCCCCGGAGCGGATGACCTGGCGACCATCGGCGAGCTGTGCCGGTTGGTCGACGGCCTCCCACTCGGCATCGAGCTGCTGGCCCCGCGCGTCGGCAGACTGTCGCCGGGGCCGGTCCTGGCCGAGCTGCACGACCGCGTCCGACTGCTCGGCGAGCAACTCCCGGGCCGAGATCCCCGCCACGCCAGCCTCGAGGCCGTGCTGGCCTCGACGGTCGCTCTGCACGGTGTCGACACCCGGGCAGGACTCGCCCGGCTGTCGGTGTTCCCCGTCGACTTCGACATGGAAGCGGCGCAGGTGGTGGCCGGCCCCGAGGCGGCCGTCGGCTTCGACGGTCTGGTGGCGAGCGGGCTGCTCGTCCCGGTTGGTCCCGCCCCGGACGAGCACCGCTACCGGCTCCTTGCCACCACCCGAGCGTACGCGGCGACCCTCCTCGACCTGGACGACGCGGCCGCGGCCCTCCATCGGCACGCGGAGCACTACCGGGAACTGGTCCGGCGGGCCGGGCGGGCCATGGAGGGCCCTGAGGAGGCCGTCTGGCTCGAACGACTCCGCCGCGAGGACGCCAATGTGCGGGTTGCCCTGCGCTGGTGGACGGACCACGATCCGGGGGGCACCCTCGCGTTCGCCAATGCCGTGGGCCGGGCCTGGTACGTCTGGGGAGATCTCGACGAGGCCATGCGGCTGCTCGAGGGAATGGTGACAACCGCCGCCGAGATCGAGGTCGATCCCGTCGAGTTGGCCTGGGTGCGCCTGCGGTCTGGTTGGCCCCGGTTCCTCACCGGGGACATCGCCGGTGGCCTCGGAGCGATGGAGGCGGCCGGTGATCTGTTCGAGGCGGCCGACGAGCCTGCGGGACTGAACCGGGCGCTCGCCGGCCAGGCGCACATGACGCTCCTGGCGACCGGCGACACCGACGCCGCCCTGGAGCGGTACCGACGGGCGGTGGCCGCGGCACGTCGCGCCGGCATCGCCACCCTCACCGCCTGGACGCTGGCCGAGGCGGCCCAGGCGCTGCTGCTGGCCGACCGGACCGATGTCGAGGTCGACGTCATGGTCGACGAAGCCGACGCGGTCTTCGCCGCGGCCAACGACCACGTGGGCCTGAGTCACGTCGCCATGGACCGCATGTTCGCTGCCTACGCTCGCGACGACCTCGACGGCGCCGACGCAGTGGTCGAGCTGGGCATTCGTCACAGCCGGATGGCTGGCGACCGCGTCTACGAGCAGGTCCTGCTCCTGGCCCAGGGCATGGGTCATTTGCATCGCGGTCGGCCGGACGAAGGAGCGCCCCTCATCGCCGAGGCCGTCCGGTTGGCGTACGAGACCCACAACCTGCTCCAGCTCGGCATCGCCCTCCAGGGCGTGGCCGTCCACGCCGCGGTCGTCGGCGACCCCGTGCGGGCGGCCCGGGTGTGGGGGGCGGGCGGCACGCTGGCCCCGGTCTGGCCACTCTTGCAGCGGCGCTACGGCGAGCTGCTCGCTCCCGCGAGGGAGAAGCTGGGACCGCAGTTCGCCGAGGAAACTGCCCGGGGGGCGGCCCTCCCGATGGACGAGATCGTGGCGCTGGGCCTCGCCCTCCCGCCGGCGTCCGGCGGCCACTGACGGCGGGCGACGCGACGTCCGCAAGCGGCCAGCAATGGGCCGAGCGAGGCGACAACCAAGCCGCAACCGGGCCTCAACCGCCGAAGTGGATGCTTGACGACGAGAGCGCTTCCTGGAGGAGTCATGTTCGGTCACTCACACCGCATCATCCCCTGGCTCGCCGTCCCCTCTGTCGTCTTCGGTCTCGGGCTCGGTGCCCTGGTCGCCTGTGGCGATGACGACGAGACCGCGTCCACGACCACGAGCGTCGCGCCGACCACGGCTACCACGACGATCGACGCCGGTTCCACGGAGCCCGAAACGACCGAGCCTGAAACGACCGAGCCCGAAACGACGGAGCCCGCCCACACCTTCGAGATGATCGGCTGCGAGCAGGTCGCGATCTACCAGCCCATCGGGGCCGCAAAGGCCCAGGAACGGGTGCCCGCCGGTGTCGAAACCGTGGTCGAGAACGATCAGGTCATCTCGCTGTTCGTCGCCAACGATTGCAGCGAGACGGCCGTCGACGGAACATCGGCCGGCCCCGCCCACGTCGTTGCTCAATGGCTGCCGGTCCCCGGCCCTGACGAGGTGCGGGAAGGCCCACAGTTCGAGGGGGCCGGCGTGCTGCCGACCGCCTACTGGGAGCCGATCTACACCGCGACGGACAACCCGATGCTGCAGGAACTCATGCAGGCAGCCGAACTCGACATGCGCCTCGTCGACTCGATGACCTTCGAGCAAGTGGCGCCCGACACGACGCCAGAGCTCTACCAGGGTCATACCGGATGGATCCGGAACGCCAACCCGGTGGTCGATTTCGGCTGGGTCACGATGAATCCCTGGGCCGGAGCCGAAGAGATCCCGTACGGCGATCAGCCGACGGGGTTCGTGCACGTCATCAGCGACCTCGAACTCGCGACCGTCGGCAGCATCCGCATCGCCGGCATTCCCGCCTGCGGTCTGGCCAGTCGCGTGATCGACGACCAGGGTCAGAATGTCGACCTGCCCAACGCACCGATTCAGGGACAACCCGGCACTCCCGCCACCGGCTGCTTCCTGGTGTCCTACGACACCATCCCGTTCGAGACGCTCTACTGACGCAGTCGACCCACGGAGCTCCGTTGGGACTTCCTTCACCTACTCAGCGCGCTCGGAGGGACTCGAACCCCCAACCTTCTGATCCGTAGTCAGATGCTCTATCCAATTGAGCCACGAGCGCTGGGAAGGAACGAGTCTAGAGCCCGGGGGACCGGTGCGGAAACAGGTTGGTCTGAGCGCCGAGCTCAGCCCAACCAGACTTCGCGGGTCTGACGGCCCCAGTTGCGGCAGTACGACGACGATGGGTTCCAGATGTCGATCTTGTTGCCCTTGATCGCCGAGCCGGTGTCGCGGGCGATCTTCCACCCGAGACCGTCGACGTACACGCGGGAGCCCAGCGGGATCACCCTCGGGTCGACGGCGATGCCGTCCTCGGCGACCGGGGCGCCCGAGGCGGTCGTGCCGCGGAGTGAGTAGCACGTGATGCTGAATCGTCCCAGCGGTTCGCCGGGGCCGTCATCGGCGGGGGCCACCACGGTGCTGGGCGGGCCGGGTGCGGTGGTGGGTGCGGTGGCGGTCGACTCGGATTGGGCGGACAGCGGAGCGCGAGCCGGTTCCTCGGCCGGCGTCGTCGTCGTGGTGGAGGTCGTGGTGGCCTCGGGAATGAACGCGACCTCGCTGTAGCCCTTCGCTACCGTCTCGGACACGGCCACCAGTTCGACCGGCACGGCCGCGGGAGCGGTGGGCTCCTCCTGCTGGGGTCCACTGGCGGCGATGCGCTCGGGCACGGTGTTGGTCAGCGCCGGCGCGACGGCGGCATCGAGTGTGGCGTCGGCTCCCGGGTCGGCGTCCATGGCTTCGGCGACGATCGGCACCGACACGATGAAGAGCACCGCGACCCGCAGCCAGAACCCCGAGACGCGGCGCGTGGCGACATCGCTCGCAGGGGCGAGCAAGCCGTAAGCGCGGCGGCTGCGTGAGTTGGACATGATGCGAACCACTCCAGGGACCGAGGCGAAGATCACCTCGGTGGCCGGACTGCTGCCTTCTGATCCAACGTGGATCCGACGCTCAGACCGCCCGGCCCTCTGTGTCGTGAGAGCTACAGGTTTGCCACTTTGTCATCCGAGCGCAACATCGAGTGGTGTGCAGTTCGTCACTAGCGCTGACTCGCATCGCCGTCATCGCTTCTGCAGATGGCCTGTGATGCTGGTCACAGCGGTGCGAATCCCGGTGATTCCAACGGCAACCGCCGTTAGCGTGGAAACGCGCGCGCCCTGCTTCTCACGCATCATCGTCGGGCGCCGAATTGGAGTCTGTCGTGCTGGCACGTGTGGGTCGTTGGTCATTCCGTCACAAGTGGGCCGTGGTCGCGTTGTGGATCGCCGCCCTGGTCGGTGTCAACGTGGCGTCCTCGCAGATCGGCGGAGCGTTCGAGGGCAACCCCGCCAGCCCCGACTCGGAAAGCTCCCGCGGCTTCGACGCCATCGACGAGCACTTCGGCGGTGTCGGCAGCGGGCTCACCGGCACCGTCGTGTTCCGCGCCGAATCCGGCGTCGACGATCCCGCGGTGCAGTCGGCGATGCAGGAGATGTTCGCGGTCGCCGAGGAGACCGACGGCGTCACCGTCGCCAGTCCCTACGTACCCGAGGGCGCTGGCCAGATCGCGACCGAGGGGGAAGCGGCCGGGACCATCGCGTACGCCACCATCAACTTCGACCGCGACCTGGACAGCCTCGAGACCTCCGAGGTGGGACGGGAGCTCGAGAAGGCCATGCCCGAGGTCGAGGGACTGACCGTGGAGCTCGGTGGACAGGCGTTGGCCGAGTTCGAGCCACCCGAGTCCGAGCTCATCGGTCTCGCCTTCGCCATCGTCGTGTTGATCTTCGCGTTCGGGTCGGTCCTGGCCATGGGCCTGCCGATCGGCGTGGCGCTCGCCGGGGTGGGCACCGGGGTCGGCCTCATCACCCTGCTGTCCAAGGTGATGGCCGTGCCCGAGTTCGCCACCACGCTCGGCGCCATGATCGGTCTCGGCGTCGGCATCGACTACGCGCTGTTCATCGTCACCCGCTATCGAGAGCGGCTCCACCACGGCCACGAGAACGAGCCCGCCCTCGTCGGCGCCATCGACACCGCGGGCCGGGCCGTCATGTTCGCCGGCACCACCGTTGTGATCTCCCTCGCCGGCATGCTCGTCATCGGCCTGCCGTTCGTCTCGGGTCTGGGGATCGCCGCGGCCACCACGGTGCTCGTCACGATGATCGCCTCCATCACGCTGCTGCCCGCCTTCATCTCGCTGGCCGGCGACCGCATCGAGGTCACCCGCGTCCGCGGTCTGCTCGCGGCGGGTCTCGTGGCCGTCGCCCTGCTGGGGCTCGGCGCCAAGATCTCCCCACTGCTGGTCGCGGCGCCGCTCGCCCTCGTGGTGCTCATCGCCGGCTTCTTTCTCCCCTTCCTCCGACGGGAGCTGCCCCGTCGCGAGCCCAAGCCACTCCGCAACACCTTCCCCTACCGGTGGAGCCGGTTCGTCCAGCGGTACCCGTGGCCCATGGCCATCGGCACCACGCTCCTGCTGCTGCTCCTCGCCGCCCCGCTGCCGTCGCTGCGGCTCGGCTTCTCCGACGAGAGTCAGATGGGCACCGAGACCACCACCCGACGCGCCTACGACCTGCTCGCCGAAGGGTTCGGTCCCGGCTTCAACGGTCCGCTCATCGTCACCGCCGTGATCGGCGAGGGCGGAGGCGAGGACGGCTTCCCGACCCTGCTGACGATGGTCGAGGAGATCGGGGCGACCGAGGCCGTCGCCTCCGTGACGCCTCCTTTCCCCAACGATCTCGAGAACCCCCAGGCGGCGATCGTCCAGGTGTTCCCGGTCGAGGGGCCTCAGGCCGAATCTACCGAGGACCTGGTCAATCGATTGCGCGACGAGGTCATCCCGACCGCGGTCGCGGGCACCGACCTCGACGTCAACGTCACCGGCATGGTCGCGGCCAGTATCGACTTCACCGACTACCTCGGCGGGCGGCTCCCGCTGTTCTTCGCCGTCGTCCTCACGCTGTCGTTCCTCCTTCTGATGATGGTCTTCCGGTCCCTGCTGGTGCCGATCAAGGCCGTCATCATGAACATGCTGTCCATCGCCGCGGCCTACGGCGTCGTCATCGCCATCTTCCAGTGGGGTTGGGGCAAGGACCTGGTCGGCATTGCGGGCGGCGGGCCCATCGAGCCGTTCATCCCGATGATGCTCTTCGCCATCGTGTTCGGTCTTTCGATGGACTACGAGGTCTTCCTCCTCTCCCGTATCAAGGAGGAGTACGACAAGACCGGCGACGCGGTGAACTCCGTCGCGGACGGTCTGGCTGCGACGGCACGGGTCATCTCGGCGGCGGCGGCGATCATGGTGGTGGTCTTCGGCAGTTTCATGTTCGAGGACGATCGCATCATCAAGCTGTTCGGCGCGGGGCTGGCCATCGCCGTCGCGCTCGACGCCACGCTCGTCCGCATGCTGTTGGTGCCGGCCACCATGGAGCTGCTCGGCGAGCGCAATTGGTGGCTGCCGTCGTGGCTCAACCGGATCCTGCCCAACATCCACATCGAGGGGAATCCCGACCACGACGTCGTGGGTGCCGTCGGTCTCGGTCGCAAGCTCGATCGCGAGGACGAGGCGGACGCGGAAGAGTCGGAGCCCGAGGTGGTCCCGGTCGGGCGCTGAGTCGCCGGTCGAGCAGGAGCGGCGGCGGGCCGTGGTCGGCTCACAACCTCGACCGCCGACGAAACCGTCGACGAGGCCATCGTCGCGTTGCTCTCCTACGATCGGTCCAGCCGCGCCGCCACAGGGGCGGCGGTCGAAAGGAAGCGTCGCACGTGCCCCCGGAGAAGATTCGCAACATCGCGCTGGTCGGTCACTCGGGCAACGGGAAGACCAGCCTGGCCGAGGCCATGCTCTACCGGGCCGGCGTGGTCAACCGGCCGGGGCGTGTCGGCGATGGCACGACGGTGTGCGACAGCGACGTCGAGGAGCGGGAGCGGGGCCACTCGCTCTGGTTGTCCACCGGCGTCCTCGAGTGGGACGGGTACACGGTCAACCTGATCGACACGCCGGGACACCCCGACTACCGCGGCGAGGCGCTGCTGGGCATGAGCGCGGCCGAACTCGCCGTTTTCGTCATCGACGGCGTCAGCGGGGTGCAGCCCCAGGACACGGTGCTGTGGAGCCACGCCGAGCGGATGGGGCTGCCGCGCATGATCTTCGTCAACAAGCTCGACCGGGCGCACTCGTCGTTCGAGCGCACCCTCCAGCAGGTTCGTGACCACTTCGGTTCCCACGCCGATCCGGTCGAGCTGCCCATCGGCGAGGAGTCGAGCTTCCACGGCATCACCGACCTGTTGACCGACGAGGCCTTCGTCTACGACAGCGGCGAGGCCGGGCCCGTCCCGATCCCCGACGAGATGGTGGATGCCGAGCGCTCCGGCCACGAGCAGCTGGTGGAAGAGGTGGTCGAGGTCGACGACGACGCGCTGGAGCAGTACCTCGAGGGCACCGAGCCGAGTCCCGAGGAGTTCGAGCGGCTGCTGCACGAGGCCATCGACGCCTGCACCGTGTTCCCGGTGCTCTGTGGATCGGGAACGGCTCCCATCGGCGCCGATCACCTGCTCGACCTGGTGTGCCGGGTCGGTCCGGCTCCGGGTGACCTGGGGCCGTCCGAGGTCGAAGCCGGCGGCGACACCATCGCGGTGCGGACCGACGAGGGCGGTGATGCGCTGGCGCTCGTCTTCAAGACGCGCTTCGACGAGTTCCTCGGCCAGATCTCGATCTTCAAGGTCCTGTCCGGCGTGATCCGAACCGACGACGAGCTGGTGTGTACGCGCAGCGGCCAGACCGAGCGGTTCCATCAGCTCATGTCGTTGACCGGGGGCGACCATCGATCGGTCCGCAGCGTGAGCGCGGGCGATATCGGCGCGGTGGCGAAGCTGGAGGACACCGCCACCGGTGACACCCTCGCTCCGGCCGGTCTGCCGGTCTCGATCCCCGCGCCGGACCTGCCCACCGCGGTGCATGGGGTGGCGGTGAGCGCCAAGACGCCGGCGCATGAGGACCGGCTGGCCATGGCGCTGCGCCGGATCGTCACCGAGGACCCGACGCTGTCGATCAGTCATGACGGCACCACCCGCCAGACCGTGCTGTCGGGCGCCGGAGAGACGCACCTGTCCGTGGCGCTCTCCCGGATCGAGCGGCTCGGGGTGGAGGTCGAATCCGAACCGCCGCGGGTGGCGTACCGCGAGGCACTCGCCGGGCCGGTCGAGGTCGAGGGCAAGTTCAAGAAGCAGACCGGCGGGCACGGTCAGTTCGGCGTCGCCACCGTTCGATTCGAACCGCTGTCGCGGGGAGCGGGGTTCGAGTTCGAGAGTGAGGTCACCGGCGGGGCCATTCCCAAGAACCTCATCCCGGCGGTCGGCGCCGGCGTCGAGGAGGGGATGGCGCGCGGCGGCGTGCACGGCTTCCCCGTCGTCGACATGCGCGCCGTGTGCACCGACGGCAAGCACCATTCGGTCGACTCGTCTGAGATGAGCTTCAAGATGGCGGGCTCACTGGCGCTGCGCGCTGCGGTCCAACAGGTCGGGACCGTCGTGCTCGAACCCATCAGCGAGCTGGCTGTGAAGGTGCCGGTGCAGTACCAGGGCGATGTGTTGGGTGATCTCAGCGCGAGACGCGGCCAGGTGCTCGGGACCGATCACGACGACACCGGCACCGAGGTCACGATCCAGGCCCAGGTTCCCAGCTCCGAGATCCAGCGCTACGCCATCGACCTGCGTTCGATGACCGCCGGGACGGGCAGCTATGAGGTGAGTCACTACGACTACCAGCCGGTCCCCGAGTCCGAACTGGATCAGGTCATCAAAGACGCTGCCGATCAGAGCTGATCCGAGACCGGGCCCGCTCATCGTCGGCGATCGTCAGAGGGCGCGCATCCGGTTGTTGCGGGCGTTGTGCTCCACCTCGGCCACCCCCAGCGCTTCGAGCACCGGTGGAACGTAGTTTCCGAACCGGCCCCGGAGGCCCTTCTTGAAGCCGTACCAGCCGCCCACCGGATTGTCGACCGACCGCCCCCACGACTCGACGGTGCCGGGCTTGGCCTCCTTCTGCTCGTCGGCGTTGCCCAGCGGCATCCAGTCGCCGTGGTCGCTGAGCATGGCGTGGAGGTCGTCGATGCAGCCGAGGTGGTATCGCAGCTCGGTCGATCCCACCTGCACGACCAGCGCCGGGGGGTCCGCCTCGGGGTCGCGGTAGGCCTCGAACTCGGACGTACCGGGTGGTGTGGTGAGGATCCACGGATCGTCCGGCGTACCGGATCCTTCGACGTCGACGGTGGGCTCGGTCATGGGGTTCCTTTCGCTGATGTGCGGACAGCATGCCGGGTCATACATGCCATCGCTTGTCATGTATTCGGGATTTGGCAGAATTGGCGTGTGCGAGCCGGACGATTGGTGACCCTGCTGCTCCTGCTGCAGAGCCGGGGTCGGATGACGGCGGCGGAACTGGCCGACGAGCTGGAGGTCTCGGTGCGCACCGTCCTGCGCGACATCGAGGCGCTCTCCGGTGCCGGGGTGCCGGTCTACGCCACCCGTGGTCGCGGTGGGGGATTCCAGCTGCTGGAGGGCTACCACACCGATCTGACGGGTCCGGACCAGTGGTCGCCGACCCGCCGTCGACCCGGTCGCACGCGGCGAGCGGCGGTCCGGATCTCGCCCGAGGGTCGTCGCCTGGCCGCCGTGCTGGGCCGGCTCCAGCCGATCCGGGTGCGACGCGCCCTACCGCCCGATGACGACGGCTGGGTCGAGGCGACCTTCCGGCTCGAGTCCATCGATGGCGCCGCGGTCGACCTGCTGTCCCTCGGACCCGAGGTCGAGGTGCTGACCCCACAGGTGCTCCGAGAGCGGGTGGCCGACATGGCCCGAGCCACGGCCGAGTTGTACCCCTGATCCCGTTCCCCCAGGTCTGGCACGTCGAGCTGATCGGTCCCGAGCACCGCTGAGCCCCGGGTGAACGATCACGAGTTGGCCCGTGCGTACTCCGAATCTGGGGTTGGGGAGATCTTCTCGTGAAGGTGGACGGGCTCCTTCGTCTTCCTGCGAACGCCGATGTTGAGTACCTCGACGAACACGGAGAAGGCCATGGCGGCATAGATGTAGCCCTTCGGGATCTTCTCGCCGAAGCTCTCCGCGAGCAGCGTGACGCCGATCAGGAGGAGAAACGCCAGCGCGAGCATCTTGACCGACGGATGGTCGTTCACGAACCGGTAGATGCCCTTCGACGCCACCAGCATGATGGCCACGCTGGTGAGGATCGCGATCACCATGACCGGGACGTACTCGGTCATGCCGACGGCGGTGATCACCGAGTCGATGGAGAACACCAGGTCGAGCAGCATGACCTGCGCGATGACGGCGGCGAACGTGGGTGCGACCTTGGTCTCGCCGTGCTCGTCCTTGCCTTCGAGCTTGTGGTGGATCTCCTTGGTGGCCTTGTAGATCAGGAAGAGGCCACCGAGCAGCAGGATGATGTCCTTGCCGCTGAAGCCCTTGCCGAACAGCTCGAACCAGTCATCCTCGAGGGTGATGATCCAACCGACCGCAAGGAGGAGCAGGACCCGCATCCCGCCGGCGGCCAGGATGCCGGTCCGCCGGGCCCGGTCCTGCTGGTCCTCGGGCAGTTTGCCGGCGAGGATGGAGATGAACACCACGTTGTCGACGCCGAGCACGATTTCGAGGGTGAGGAGGGCAGCGAGAGCGCTCCACGCAGCGGGATCAGACATGAACTCCATGCGCCGCAAATGTAGGGCGGGGACCGGACGGGTGCGGAGGACCGTGGCCCGACCCAGCCGTCCGACACCCCTGCCCGCCATTCTCCCCCCGAGAAAGGGTCGGTTTCCGGCCCTTTCGGACGGAATTTCGGGAGGTGGGGAGTGAGCGGAGGGGGTGGGATTCGAACCCACGGACCCTTGCAGGTCACACGCTTTCCAAGCGTGCCGATTCGGCCGCTCTCGCACCCCTCCTGGGGCACATCATCATGGCAAGCCACGACCGATGCGCTGTTGGAGATCTGACAGAGTATCCTGACCTCGTCCCGCTTTGGGATGTGACGGTCGGGTCCTGTGCAACCGAGGCCTGTGAACCGAGTCAGGGCCGGAAGGCAGCAGCTCTCAACGGAACCCTCCGGTGTGCCGCAGATCGCCTGACCGTCACTTCCGAAAGCGGGACGATCCGCGTCCGGGGCCAGCCCACTCCGGATCGGGGGGCGGGGGCGCTCCAGTAGGCTCGCCCCGATGGCCTACCAGTCCCTCTATCGCCGGTATCGGCCCCAGCGCTTCTCGGAGATCCGCGGCCAGGACTCCACGGTCGGAGCGGTCCACAACGCCGTGCGTGAAGAACGGGTCGGCCACGCCTACCTGTTCAGCGGGCCCCGCGGCACGGGCAAGACCACCATCGCCCGGGTGCTGGCCAAGGCGCTCAACTGCGAGAACCTCACCGACGGCGAACCCTGCGGCGAGTGCGACTCGTGCCTCGCCATCGAGCACGGCACGTCGTTCGACCTCCAGGAGCTGGACGCCGCCTCCAACAACAAGGTCGACGAGATGCGCGAGCTCATCGCCCGCGCCGCGCTGGGCTCGCCCGGTCGCAACAAGGTGTACATCCTCGACGAGGTCCACATGCTCTCCACCGGTGCGTCCAACGCGCTGCTGAAGACGCTCGAGGAGCCGCCCGACCACGTGACCTTCGTCCTGGCCACCACCGACCCGCAGAAGGTGCTTCCCACCATCCGCAGCCGCACCCAGCACTTCGAGCTGGGACTGCTTCCCGCCGAACAGATCGACTCGCTGCTCCGCGACGTGATCGACGATGCCGGGCTCGACGTCGGCGACGACGCCGTCGATTTCGCTCTGCGGAAGGGCGGCGGCTCGGCCCGCGACTCTCTCTCCGCCCTGGATCAGGTCGTCGCCGCGGGCGGCGTCACCGGTGGCGATCGACCGGCGACGGGTGTGCTCGAAGCCCTGTGCGAACGCGATCTGGGCAAGGCGCTGGCCGCGGTGGCCGACGCGCTCGGCCGGGGTCACGATCCGCGGGTCATCGGCACCGACGTGCTGGCCCGACTGCGCAACTCGTTCCTGATCCGCATGGGTGGTTCGCCCGACAGCCTCACCGAGGCCGAAGTGGCCGAGGCGACCGGCGTGGGCCAGCAGCTGGGACCCGCCGGGCTCACCCGTGCCCTCGAGGCGATCGGTGAGGCACTCCTCGAGATGCGCCAGGCCCCCGATGCACGCATCCCGCTCGAGGTCGGCGCTGGTGCGACTGACCCGACCCGAGAGCGACATCTCGCCCAGCGCACTGCTGGCCCGCATCGAAGCGCTCGAAGCCGGTGGTGTCCCGGCGGCCGCTCCGGCCGCCCCGGCTCCTGCCGCAGCCTCGCCGCCTCGGTCCGCCGACCGGCCCGAGCCCGGCCCGGCCGCCACCGCACCCCCGACGCCGTCGGCCACACCGCCGCCCACGCCGGGTCGACCCTCACCGGCGCCGCCGCCCACCCCGGCGCCGAAGCCCGGCCCGGCGGCCGGGGCACCGACCACTCCGCCGCAGGCCGCCAAGGCCGGTGGACCGGCGGCAGCGGCGCGGGCGAAGCTGGCCGAGCAGGCCCGCCCATCCGCCGGCACGGACGCTCGGTCGGGCTCGGCCCCGAGCCCGTCCGCTTCGCCGACGCCGAGCGACCCACCCGCCGCGCCGGACCCGTCCGACGCAGCGCCGGCCGAGCGTTCCGCCGAACCCAGCCCCGTCGAGGCGAAGGCTCCGACGCCCGAACCCGCTCCTGAATCCGTCCCGGACGCGGCTCCGTCGCCCGCGACCGCGCCGGGCACGATCCCTTCGCGCGACGACCTCACGCTCGCCTGGGCCGATCACGTCCTGTCGGCCCTCCGTCCCGCCGTGAAGGCCCGGTTCGCCGCCGGTCGGTTCATGACGGTCGACGACGCCGGAGCCGTCTTCGGGCTCCCCAACCAGGCCCACCGCGACAAGTGCGACGAGCGTCGGGGCGACGTCGAGGCGGCGCTCGCCGACCACTTCGGCCAACCGATCCCCCTGCGGCTGGTCGTCGACGACGGCAGCGGTGGCGCCGAGCCCGCACCGAGTCCCGGAGCCGGGACCGAAGCGGCTCCCGACGCCCGGACCGAAGCGCCTCCCGCCCCCGAGGTGGTCGAGGACGAGGCCGCCAGCATCGATCCCGCCGAGCTGGTCGACGCCCCATCCACGGCCAGTGGCGGTGGCCTCGACAAACTGACCGAAGCATTCCCGGGCGCCGAGCTCGTCGAAGAGGAGGAACGCACATGACCGAAGGTTTTGACATGGGTGGGCTGCTGGAGCAGGCCCAGAAGATGGCCGAGCAGATGCAGGCGTCACAGGCCGAGCTGGCCGACACCGAGTTCGAAGGTGCCGCCGGCGGTGGTGTGGTGCGGGTGACGCTCACCGGCGACTACGAATGCGTGAACGTGTCGATCGACCCGGCTGCGATCGATCCGGACGACGTCGGCATGCTCGAGGACCTGGTCAAGGCAGCGCTGCTCGACGCCACCAGCAAGGTCGGCATCAGCGCCGGTGGTGGGCTCGATCTCGGCGGCATCGATCTGGGCGGCATGCTCGGCCCGCTGCTCGGTTCCGACGAGGACGAGGCGGGGCCGGTCGCCATCGACATCCCCGCCGACGACGTCGAGGACGGCGAAGACTAGGTGGCCACCTATCCCGCTCCGGTCCAGGAGCTGATCGACGAGTTGGGCAAGCTCCCCGGCATCGGCCCCAAGTCCGCTCAGCGCGTGGCCTTCCATCTCGTGCGCCTCTCCACCGAGGACGCACTGAAGCTGGCCCGCGCGATCGGGACGGTCAAGGAAACGGTCGCCGCCTGCGAGCGCTGCTTCAACGTCACCGACGTGCCGTGGCCGGCGTGTGCCGAAGACGGCCGCAGCCTGTGCTCGGGACCGCGCGCCGAAGCCGACGAGCTCTGCGTCGTCGAGGAGCCGAAGGACATCATGGCCGTCGAGCGCACCGGTGAGTTCGCTGGCCGCTACCACGTCCTGCAGGGAGCGATCTCGCCGCTCAACGGCGTGGGCCCCGATCAGTTGCGCATGCGCGAGCTGCTGGCCCGCATCGAGAACGAGGGCATCCGCGAAGTGATCCTGTGCACCAATCCCAACCTCGAGGGCGACACCACGGCGATGTATCTGGCCCGGCTGCTGGAGCCGATGGGGATCGAGGTGACGCGCCTGGCCAGCGGGCTCCCGGTCGGTGGCGATCTCGAATACGCCGACGAGCTCACGCTGGGGCGTGCCTTCGAGGGGCGTCGCTCGATGGAGGCTTGACCGAGCCAGCGCCGGTGCGAGGCGCCCGTCCGGGGTCCCTCAGGCGCCCGCCGGCGGCCTGATCAGCGAGGACAGGTGGTCGGGTGGATCGGCCTCGATCCCGGCCCAGTCCCGATCGGAGATGCCGTCGAGGAACGTCAGCAGCTCGTCGTCGGGATCGATCGTTTCGTAGCGCCGGGCGATCTCGATGATCTGCTGGATCTGGTGCAGGTAGGTCTCGGTGATGCTGTCGCCCTGCTGGGTCGAAGCCGCCTCGGAGTCGAGGTAGGCGATGCCGCACGGCGTCACCGGGATGCCGCGTGACACGCAGGCCTGGAGCAGCTCGATCTGGTACGGAAAGGTGTAGGTCCCGATGTCGTCGATCACCTGACCGAGCGCCTCGGCATCGAACGCCTTGAACGCGCGATTCGCATCCACCACCCGCTCGGCCAGCTGCGGCAGGAGATGCTGCCAGATCTCGATGAACAACTGGCCCCGGGAGTCCCGTGAGGAGCCGATCGTCGCCACCGAGTCCTCCTCCCGGCGTGACCCGGCGACGACCGAGCGAGACTCTTCGACGATCGGGCGCAACAGGAGGCCGAGCTGACCGGGGTGGATCGAGAGGTCGGCGTCGTTGTCGACCAGGATGTGCCGCCCGTCGACCGAGTCGCGGAGGCTGGACCGCATGCCGTAGAGCACCGAGCCACCCTTCACACTGCGTCGTGCGCCGCTCTTGTGGGTCAGTCCGGGAGGAAGATCCGGATCTCCCCGGTCGATGGCGTCGCCCAGGAACAGCACCCGGTGGGGCTGGTCGTTCCCGAACTCGGCCAGGATCGACTCGGCGAGTCGACCGGACCCGTCAGGACACTCGTCGTCGATGACGACCAGGCGGGCGCGGAAGTTGGGGTTGAGCTGCTCGAACCCCCCCAGCACCGCGACCTTCGTGCGGAGCGAGTCCTCGCCGTGGGGGTGCTCCGAGCGCCGCTGCATGCGGCCCGATTCCTTGTACACCGGATTGAGGAGGGTGACCGTCAGGGGCCGGTCGAGGGAGGCGATCACCCGTCGGGACTCGGCCAGTTTCAGGGCGACGCGGAGCCCGATCGTCTCCTGTGCCGGCCCTGCGGAGCGAGCGGCGGCGTCCAGCACCGGGTACGACTCGGGCCGACCCTCGAACCAGGACGCGACCTCGGTAGCGAACCGGGTGAACTCGGGCCGGGACGTGTCGTACGCCTCGACCAGGCGGGGCGAGCGCGCGGCCAGCTCGTCGAATTCGTCCATTCGGTCATCCTTGGCTGCTCGGAGGCCGTCACCCTAGGGTTTCTCCGCGGCGGCCGGGTTTCTTCCCTTTGGCTCGGCCATGTTCACGCGGGGGGTGACCGATGCGTGCTGTCAAGACACTCGTGGCGGGGGTGGTGGTGGCTGCGGTCCTGGTCATCCAGCCCGCGGCCGGTGACGCGCTGGCCGAGGAGCGGACCATCGTCTCGTTCGTCGACGGTACCTCCGCAGGCCAGCAGGTGGCCGCACTCCAGGCGGCCGGCGTCGCCGAAGCGGATCAGATCCGCCGCCTGCCCGACATCGGTCAGGCCGTGGTCAGAACGGGTGCCGCGCAGCGCATCAGGCTGGCCGGTCGTCCCGAGGTCGCGTCCCTGGTGGCGGACCGGCAGGTCGAGTTGGCGGCGGCCCCCGACGACGAGTTCTTCGCCGGGCAGCAGAGTCTGGCCGACATGAGCGTGCCGGCGGCCTGGGATCAGGTCCTGCCCGGAGGGTTCCAGCCCGCCGGGCCCTTCGACGGCGCACCCATCGCGGTGATCGACTCGGGGATCGATCCCGACCACCCCGAGTTCGCCGGTGCCGACGGCACGGTGTTCGACCAGAAGGTGCCCATCTGCGTGCACTACCCACCGAACATCCTCTTCAACCCGGTCGACTGCCATTCCGGTGCCAACGACGATATCTCGCACGGCACCCACGTGGCCGGCCTGGCCGCCGCGATCGCCGACGACACCGTGGGGATCGCCGGCGTGTCGCCGACCAGCCCGATCCACAGCTACAAGGCCTGTCAGAGCCGGCTCTGCTGGATCGGAGATCTCCAGGCCGGCATCGTCGATGCCACCAACGACGGTGCGTCGGTGATCAACCTCAGTCTCGGAGGCTTCGTGCCGCTGCCCACATGGGACGACGCCGTCGACTATGCGCTCGACCACGACGTGGTGGTGGTGGCCGCGGCCGGCAATCTCGGCAACAGCGGCTACTCGTATCCCGCCTCGTTCAACGGGGTGGTGTCGGTGGGGGCGCTGAACACCGGCACGGGCAACCGGGCCTCGTTCAGCCAGTTCAACGATCGAGTCGACCTCGCCGCGCCGGGCACGGGGATCCTCGGACCGGTCGCTCCGCCCGCCGCCGACGGGCAGTCCGGCGCCTACGCCGGCTATTCGGGGACCTCGATGGCGACGCCGCACGTCGCCGGGGTCGCCGCCCTCATCCGGACCCGGCACCCCGACTGGACCGCCAGCCAGGTCCGCGGCGCGCTGTACGGGACGGCCACCGATGTCGGCGCCGCCGGCCGGGACGATGAGACCGGCTTCGGTCGGGTGAACGCGCTGGCGGCGCTCTCCCACGCTCCCGCCGCCGACGGCGATCTCGACGACGACGGACGCCCCGACGATCTCGACGGCGATCCGGCCGATCCCACCCGGTTCACCCTGCGGCGATGGGCCGGTACGGCCACCGCGTCCGATGTCACCGTGGCGGTGGTGTGGGTGAACGTCTTCGATCTGCTGCAGGCGGGCTTCGTGCGCGTCAGCACGCCGGACCGATTCGTGCTCGCCACCCTGGACGCCACCAAGGCCACCGCGTCCTCGATCCGGACCGGACACCTGGAGACCGATGCGTTCCAGCTGGGCGGCGCCGGTATCGGCACCAGGCCGCTCGAGATCTTGGCCACCGACGACCCGTCGGGCGACCGACTGCGGGTCGTGGTGGACGGAGTCGTCCTGGTTGATGGTCCGGTCACGGGTGGTGGGTTCGAGATTCGGGGCCACTAGATCCCCGAACGCTCGGGAGACTCCACGCTGATGCGGACCGGGGGCGGGCGGTTGCATCCGGCCCACACCAGCGTGAAACCTGTTCCCATCCCGAGCGACCTGGGAAGGGTACGAACCCCAAAAGGATCCGCCACCCGGGACCGGACATTACGAACATGTTACGGCTGTCATGAGACTGTGACAAGGACCGGGAGCAATTTCTGTTCCGCTGTAGCGTGGATCCGATGGGGGTGACCGTGCGGCGGTGGAGTCTGGGCGTGGGAGGCGCGGCGGTGCTGATCGTTGCCTTTTTGCCGTGGGTGCGGAGCGGCGAGCGGGATCGGAACAGCTTCGAGCTGCTGCGCAGCGCCGATCGACTGGACCTGCTCGACGGCGTCGTGCAGCGGGCGGCGCAGATCGGTTGGCTGCTGCTGCCGGTGGCGGTCGGCATCGTGGTGGTCGCCCTGGCGCTGGGGCACGGCAGGATCGCGGCGGCGGGCGCCCTCGCCGCTGGTATGGCCTCCCTGATCATCGGAGCCCTGGTGGTCGGCTCGTCGCTCGACACCACGGCCTGGCCGGCGGTCGCGTCCGTCCTGGGGGTCGGCGTGGCCCTCGTCGCCGCCATCGAGCTGGTCCAGGGGAGAACTTCCGGCCGGGTGTCAACCAAACCGACCGTCGGTGACGTCTCAGGCCCGTGATGACCGACCGAGAGATCTACGAGAAGCATGCGGACGAGCTGATTCGTTTCGCGACCGCTCTCGTGGGCCCCGGTGATGCACCCGACATGTTGTCCACGGCGGTGGTGAACGCGCTCGGCTCGAAGCAGTGGCCCCACGTGACCAATCACCGGGCCTACCTGTATCGCTCCGTGCTCAACGCCACCCGCTCGTGGCAACGCAGCTCGGGCCGTCGCCGCACCCGCGAGTACGCCGTCGCCGAGACCGCCGTGCTCCCCCCGCCGGAACTGCACGTCGACGTACGCGACGCGGTCGCCGATCTCAGCCCGCAGCAGCGGGCCGTCGTGCACCTCACCTACTGGGCCGACCAGACCAACGCCCAGGTCGCCGACCTGCTCGGTATCTCCGAAGGGTCGGTCAAGACCCACCTGCACCGCGCCAAGAAGACCTTGAAGAGGAAGCTCGATGACTGACGCCGAACTGGACCAGAACCTCCGGGCGATGTCGGCGGAACTCGCCGAATCGAGCCCCGTCGCCCCCAGCTTCGAAGAACTGCACGAGCGCGCCGGGGTGGCCGTCACGCGGGTCGAGGTCATGTTCGACCAGCGACCCGATGACGACCCGCGTCGCCCTCGCTTCTGGCAGAAGACCCTGGGTGTCCTCGGACTGGGCGTCGCCGTCGGCGGAGGGGCGCTCGCCCTGGCCGCGCTGACCGAGGACGACGGAGCCACCACCCCTCAGGCCGCGGTCGAGGAGTTCATCGAGGCGGTCGCCGCCGAAGACGCCATCGGGGTCGGCGAAACCCTCGTCCCGTCGGAGCGCGACCTGGTGCTCGACCACCTCGACCCGATCCTGGCCGAGCTCCAGCGACTCGACGTGGCCGACACCGGTGCCGATGCCCGCGACGTGAGCGGCTTGGACTTCACCGCCGACCTCGACAGTCTCCGGATCCAGGAATCGCCCCTGACCGACGCGGTGACGCGGGTCCGGATCCTGGACGGTGACCTCGGGTTCGACGGCGACTTCGATGCGCTGCCGGTCGGGAGCGCCGTCCGTGACAGCGAGGGGCCGCTGGAGAACCCCGATCCGGTCGATCTCCTGGTCGACGTGTTCGGGGGCCAGGCCGATGTGGTGACCGTGAAGGGCAGCGACGGGTGGCATGTCAGCGTCTTCTACACGCTGGCGGAGTACCTCCGAGCCGCCGAGGGGCTTCCGTCGGCCGGGCTCGGTGAGAGGCCGGTGCCGATCGGCGCCGAATCGCCGGAGGCGCTGATCGCCGCGGTGATCGACCGAACGGTGGCCGGCGACTTCGCCCGGTTGCTCACCCTGGCCGACCCGGTCGAGGCCGCGGTGCTCTACGACTACTGGCCCGTGTTCGAGCCCGAGTGGGCCGACAGCATGGCGAGCGCGCTCGCCGACGGTCCGTGGGCTGACGTTCGCTCGTACGAGACCGCCGTCACGGGCGGCGGCAGCGAGCGGGTCGTCTCGCTCACCGCGTGGGACTACGCCTACGGGTACGGGACGACGGCCGACGACGGTCCCCGGACCTCGTTCGACGGCGACTGCTTCGCCACGACCTACGGGAGCGGATCGGACGGCGTGGACACCGGCGACGAGCGGTTTCCCTCGGCCGAGGGCTGTCTCGGCGAGACCATCGAGTTCGACGGGGAGATGGTCATGCCGCTGCGCTCGGGTCTGGCCGAGATCTCCGTCGTGGAGCGGGACGGGCGCTGGTACGTGCGCCCGGGAGTGACCCTGATCGAGAGCTGGTTGGCGAACACGGCGCTCATCGATGCCGAGTCCATGTCCCCGCTCGGCCTGCTCATCCGTGCCTATCCATCGCCGCCGACCTGGGGAGTCGGACTCGACCCACTCGGCTTCAGGATGACGACCTTCGAGGAGTCCGGCGGAGCGGGAGCGACGAGCACGCCTGAGCCGGTTGCCCTGCCCGAGTGCGATCGGTCCCTCGACGACACTGCGATGGCGGCCTGCCTCTCGGAGCTGTTCCGCGAGGAGGTGTCGGCCGCCGATGTGCAGGCCTGCCGTCCGGTCCTCGGCGAGGTGGTCGCATCGGGCGACCCCGAACGATCCTGGGAGTTCGAGGGGTGCATCGGCGACATCCTGTACCCGCCCACGCCCCGTGACCTGTTCCTGCGGGAGCTGGCCACCTGCCCGGGGGGAGCCGACCCCGGTGCAGCCGAGGCGACGCCTGGGGAACAGGAGGCGTTGGTCGACTGCGCTCGGGCCGTCTTCGAGGGCGACAACCTCCCCGAGGAGATTCTCACCGGCATGGCCACGTGCCTGGGGGTCGAGCCCGATGCCCTGGCCTCGGTCACCGACGACCAGGCACTGATCACCTGCGGGGTCGAGGTCATCGCCGGCCCGCCTCCGGATCAGGCGGACTGACCGGCGATGAGTCGGTGGTGACCCGGCCCTACAGCGTGCGCAGGACGATGGCGTCGCCCTGGCCGCCGCCGCCGCAGAGTGCGGCGACACCCGTGCCGCCGCCACGACGCTTCAGCTCGTAGAGAAGGTGGAGCGCCAGCCGGTTGCCCGACATGCCGACCGGGTGACCCAGGGCGATGGCGCCGCCGTTGATGTTGACGTGCTCGTGGCTGATGCCCAGGTCGTCCATCGACGCGAGGCTCACCGCAGCGAAGGCCTCGTTGAGCTCCCAGATGTCGACGTCGTCGATCGCCAGGTCGGCCTGTTCGAGGGCGCGCTTGGCCGAGCGGGATGGCTGGGTGAGCAACGACGGATCGGGACCGGCCACCTGGCCGTAGCCCAGGATCTCCCCCATCGGTGAGAGCCCGAGCTCCTCGGCCTTGGCCTTGGACATGACGACCACGGCGCTGCCGCCGTCCGAGATCTGCGAGGCATTGCCGGCGGTGATGTTGCCGGCCTTGTCGAACGCCGGGCGCAGCTTGCCCAGCGACTCCTCGGTGGCCTCGGCCCGGACGCCCTCGTCGGTGTCGACCACGATCGGGTCGCCGCGACGCTGGGGGACCTCGACGGGCACGATCTCCTCGGCCAGCAGACCGTCCTTGATGGCGGCGGCGGCACGGGCGTGGCTCTCCGCCGCGATCTTGTCCTGGGGCTCGCGGGCCAGCCCGGCGGACGCCGCGTACTTCTCGGTGCCCAGGCCCATCGCGCACTGGTCGAAGGCGCAGAACAGGCCGTCGTACATCATGGAATCGACGACCGACTTGTCGCCCAGCCTCATACCGGCTCGAGCGTCGGGAAGGAGGTAGGGGGCGTTGGTCATGGACTCCATACCGCCGGCCACGACGATGTCGGCGTCACCGGACTGCACCATCTGGTCGGCCAGGTAGATGGCGTTGAGGCCGGACAGGCAGACTTTGTTGACTGTGGTGGCGGGGACACTCATCGGGATTCCGGCGTTGACTGCGGCCTGACGGGCGGTCATCTGACCGGCACCGGCCTGGATGACGTGGCCCATGAAGACGTACTCGACCTGGTCGGGGCTGATGCCGGCCCGTTCGAGCGCTGCGGCGATCGCCGCACCGCCGAGATCGGCGGCCGACATCGAGGCGAATCCGCCCGACATCCTCCCGATGGGCGTCCGTGCACCCGCGATGATCACCGATCCAGCCATGGGTATCCCCTATCGACGTTGCTCGTTCTTACCGTTGGGTAGCTTAGGGATCGGCCGAGACCCGTACCCAACGGGGGATCAGATCATCGCCGCGAGTTGGGCTCTGACCGGTTCGTGGACGGGGTCGTCGGCCAGATTGGTCAACTCGTCCGGATCCTCGCCGTGGTCGTAGAGCTCCTCGGTGTCGTCTCGGTACCGGATGTATCGCCAGTCCTGATAGCGGAGCGCCCGGTTGCCGTCGTAGTAGCTCTTCGGCGGCCGGGCCTGCGCCTGGGCCGGCGTCAGATCGGTGAGGGAGGCCCCCTCCCACCGGTCAGGCGCCGGCACGTCCGCCCAGTCGAGCACGGTCGGCGCGACGTCGAGCAGGCTGACCGGCGGGTCGAACTCCCGGGGCGTGATGCCCGGACCCGAGAGGATGAGCGGGGCGCGGGTCGAGACCTCCCACAGGGCGCACTTCCGATAGTGGCACTTCTCCCCGAGGTGGTACCCCTGGTCGGACACGAAGACCACCCGGGTGTCGTCGGCGAACGGTGAGTCGGCCAGGGCGTTGAGCGTCTGCCCCACCATGGCGTCCGAGTGACTCATGGCGGCCAGGTAGGACTGCACGACCTGCGGACGGGTCCCGGCCTGCTCGACGGCGTCGTACTGGAAGTTCGGTGCGTTGGCCAGGTCACACCCGATGGTCGGCACGTCATCGAGGTCGTCCGGGACCGTCGGCGGGAGCACGATGCTCTCGAGCGGGTAGAGATCGAAGCACCACTGGGGCAGCTGCCACGGATCGTGGGGCAGGAAGTACCCGCTGGCGATGAAGAACGGTCGGTCGTAGCTGGCCTGGAACTGCTGGCAGATCCAGTTGGTCGTCGTCTGGTCGATGTGTTCGGTCCCGGCCGGGAGCACGCCGTAGGCGAAGCCGTCCGGCCCGAGCGGCACATCGAGCCCCCAGAGCACCGGGTACTCCTTGGATGTGTGCCAGAAGGACGGATGGGCGACACCGAAGACCTTGCCGGTGCTGACCGTGTGGTAGCCGTGATCGCCCAGGATGCGGGGGAGCACGTCCGCGTTGTCGCGAGCCAGCTGGTTGTACGCGGCGCTGTCACCCGGGCTCCCCGAGTCGATGCCGGTCGTGCCGGGACTGAGCGACCAGAACAGCCCGGCCCGCGACGGAACCGACATGGTCGCCAGACAGTAGGCGTGGCCGAAACTGCATCCGCTCGCCGCAAGTGCGTCGATGTTGGGGGTGTGGGCCACACCGCCGTAGCCGCCGAGATGGCAGACGCAGTCGTTCAGGTCGTCCACGAAGAGCATGAGGATGTTCGGCCCTTCGGCCGGGGGAACCGGGGGAGGCGTCGCACAGCTCACGGCCAAGCCGCTGCCACCGATCAGAGCGAGCGCTCCCGTTGCCGTCGCGCCCGTGAGGAACCCTCGTCGCGTGAGCATCTCGGCCACCAACCTTCGTTCACGCTGCCGGGAGGAGTCGTTACTGGAAAGACTCAACTCCACTGAAAATGATACTCCTTTCCGGGCCGCGTGTCACCCCCGGAGCGCAGGGTCGAGCCGGGTTGGAGCGCGGCGCTACTCGCTCTCGGCGGTGTCCTCGGCGGCTCGCTCGACGGCCTTGCCGACCGCCTGCTTGACCAGATCGGCCAAGGGGTCGTCGGAGTCGGCCAGGCTCTGCACCGCTTCGGGCCGCTCCCGTAGGTCGATCGTCTCCGGCTCGGCCGGGGTCGCGGCGGGGGCCGCCGCATCGTCGGCCGCATCAGCGCCACTCTGGTCGGCGTCGGACAGGCCGAACAGGGCGCCGACCGGGCCGCTGACACCGGCGGTCTCGCGGAGCGACTCGGCCAGACCACCGGTGACCTGGCGCGTCGTCCGCTCCAGATCGCTCTCGGGTTCGGGACGATCCTCGGCGGCAGGGGTGGCTCCGTCGGCATCGGTGCGCTCGGCGTCGTCGGCATCGGCGTCACCGGCCGGCTCGGCATCGTCGGCGACCTCGTCGGACGCCTCGGGGACGGGCGCGGGAGCCGGCGTGTCGGCCTCGGCCTCGCCGGAGCGAGCCTCGTGATCGAGCCGGGCGATGGCCGCACCGACGTCGGAGTGCACCGCGGTGAGCGAGTAGAGGATCTCCTGCTCGGTGCCCTGGGCGTCGGCCAGGCGCTGCTGGGCGGCAGTCGAGCGCGGTCTTGTACTCGGTCTCGGCGGTCTCGGTGGCGGTGGCCACCAGATCGGCGGCCTGCTGCTCGGCGGCCTCGACGACCTGGGTCGCCTTCTGCTCGGCCTCGGCCCGCAGTGACGCCGCCTTCTCGGTGGCCTCCCTCAGGGCGGTCTCGGCCTCGGTGCGGTCGTGCTGGGCCTCGCTCTTGAGCGTGCCGGCGGCGATGGCGGCCGCGCCCCGAACCTCTTCGGCGTCGGTCTCGGCCTTCCTCCGGCACTCGGAGGCGAACTCCTCGGCCTTGCGGCGGATCTCCGCGGCCTGGCTCTCGGCCGCCGACCGCATGCCGTCGGCCGACTCGCGAGCGGTCTGGAGGACCGCGGTGACCTCGGCGCCGACGGCGGCGAAGTCCTCGGGCTCGGTCGCTGCCGGCGGAGACGACGACGCCTCGGCGCCCGTCCCGTCGGCGGTCTCGGCCGAGCGGAGCTGCGTGCGAAGGATCCGTTCGGTCTCCTCGAGCTGCGAGATCGTGCGGCCGACGCGGTCGAGGAAGGAGTCGACTTCGGCCTTGTTGTAGCCCTTCCGTTCGATTCCGAAGGACGTCGAACGGATCTCGTCGGACGAGATGATCATCGGAGACATGACCGCCTTTGTGCGTGCTGGTCCCGGGGGTTCCAGGTCGAGTGCTGTGGATTCTTCAGCCGTGCGCCGCGCCGCCCTCTGCGCATCTGCCAGCCTGCGGACAACATAACGAACTGCTCGACGATGCGACATTCCGGGGATGGGCGACGGGGGGTTACCGCGCGGTAACGTCGCCGCATGCAGGAGATACTCAATGCCATCGAGGCCGAAGCCGGCCCTGAAGAGTTCGCCAATCTCACCCTCCCCGAGTCCTATCGGGCCGCCGTCGTGCGCGCCGGGGACGTCGAGATGTTCGAGGGTGTCGACAGTGCGGACAAGGACCCCAGGAAGTCACTCCACGTCCAGGACGTCGCCCGACCCGAGCTGGCGCCCGACGAGGTGTATCTGGCGGTGATGGCCAGTTCGGTCAACTTCAACTCGGTGTGGACGTCCATCTTCGAGCCCCTTCCGTCGTTCCTCTTCCTCAACCGGCTCGGTCGCGAGAGCGAATGGGGCGCACGCCACGACCTCGACTACCACATCATCGGCAGCGACGCCTCGGGCGTCGTGCTCCAGGTGGGCTCGGCGGTGCGCAACTGGAAACCGGGCGACCGGGTCGTGGTGCACTGCAACCACGTCGACGACCAGGACCCCTCCGCCCACAACGACTCGATGCTGGCCAACAACCAGCGCATCTGGGGCTTCGAGACCAACTTCGGCGGCCTCGCCGATCTCTCGGTGGTCAAAGCCAATCAGCTGATGCCGAAACCGGCCCATCTCACCTGGGAGGAGGCGGCCGTCAACGCGCTGTGCGCGTCCACCTCGTACCGCATGCTGGTCGGCGAGAACGGCGCCCGCATGAAGCAGGGCGATTCGGTGCTGATCTGGGGCGCCACGGGCGGCCTCGGCGGCTACGCGGTGCAGCTCGTCCTCAACGGTGGTGGGACGCCCGTCGGCGTCGTGAGCTCACCCGAGAAGGCCCAGCTGCTGAACGACATCGGGGTCGAGCACGTCATCGATCGCAAGGCCGAGGGCTACCGGTTCTGGTCCGACGAGCACACCCAGGACGAGCGTGAGTGGCGCCGGTTCGGCAAGGACATCCGGGGCCTGATCGGCGAGGACCCCGAGATCGTGTTCGAGCACCCCGGGCCGTTCCACGATGGGTGCGTCGGTGTTCGTCGCCAAGCGTGGTGGCACCGTCGTGACCTGCGCGGCCACCTCGGGCTACATGATCGAGTACGACAACCGGCACCTGTGGATGAAGCTCAAGCGCATCGTCTCCAGCCACTTCGCCAACTACCAGGAGGCCTCGGAGATGAATCGCCTCATCGACCGCGGCGCCATCCAGCCCATCCTGTCGGCGACCTTCGAGCTCGAGCAGATCGGCGAAGCCGCCCTCCAGGTCCACCGCAACCAGCACGAGGGCAAGCTCGGCATCCTCTGCCTGGCCCCCGAGAAGGGGATGGGCATCACCGACCCCGAGAAGCGCGAGCGGATCGGCGAGGACAAGATCACGGCGTTCCAGCGCCACGACGACGGCCGCCGGCTGATCGTCTGACCAGTCCCGGCCCGATTCGGGACCGCCAGGTCTGGCCTGCCGGTGCGAGAGCGCAGTACCTTCGCTCTCCATGGAGCATGTTCTCGAAGCCGTTCTGGCGGGGGCCTCATCGGAGGAGATCGGTGCTCTCGAGGTGCCGTCGAGTTATCGCGGAGCGCACATCCGCGCCGAGGACGTCGGCATGTTCGAGGGACTCGAGTCCGACGACAAGGACCCGCGGCAGTCCATTCATGTCAGTGAGGTTCCCACCCCCGAGCTGATGCCCGACGAGGTCGCGATCGCGGTCATGGCGTCGAGCATCAACTTCAACACGGTGTGGACCTCGATCTTCGAACCGATCCCGACGTTCGCCTTCCTCAATCGGTACGGGCAGGAGAGCCGGGCCGGGGCCCGCCACGACCTTCCCACCCACGTGATGGGGTCGGATGCCGCCGGCGTCGTCCTCCGGGTGGGCGAAGCCGTCCGTGACTGGAAGCCGGGCGACCACGTCAACGTGCACGGCAACCACGTCGACGGTCAGGACCCGATGGCCAGCGACGACTCGATGCTCGCGTCCTCGATGAAGGCCTGGGGATTCGAGACGAACTTCGGCGGGTTGGCGGACCTCTGTGTGGTCAAGGCCAGCCAGCTCCTCAGGAAACCCGCCCACCTCACGTGGGAGGAGTCCGCCGTCAACCCGCTGTGCGCCTCGACGTCGTACCGCATGCTCATCAGCCAGCACGGGGCCCGCATGAAGCTGGGCGACTCGGTGCTGATCTGGGGCGCCACCGGGGGCATCGGGATCTACGCGGTCGAGCTCGTCCAGCAGGCGGGCGGTATCCCGGTGGGGGTCGTGTCATCACCCGAGCGGGTCGAGCTCCTCCACCGTCTCGGGGTCGAGCACGTCATCGATCGCAAGGCCGAGGGCTACCGGTTCTGGGCCGACGAGAGCACGCAGGACGAGAAGGAGTGGCGCCGCTTCGGCAAGCAGATCCGTTCGATGATCGGCGAGGACCCCGACATCGTGTTCGAGCATCCGGGCCGCTCGACGATGGGAGCGTCGGTGTTCGTCGCCAAGCGCGGTGGCGTCGTCGTGACCTGCGCGGCGACCACGGGGTACATGCTCGAGTACGACAACCGGCACCTCTGGATGAAGCTCAAGCGGATCGTGGCCAGTCACTTCGCCAACTACCGGGAGTGCTGGGAGACCAACGAACTGATCCGGAAGGGCATCATCCAGCCGTGCCTGTCCGACACCTACGACCTGTCCGACACCGGCGAGGCCACCTACCAGGTGCAGCACAACCTGCACGAAGGCAAGCTGGCGATCCGGTGCCTGGCTCCGGAGAACGGCCTGGGCGTGACCGATCCGGCCTTGCGCGAGCGGATCGGCGAGGACACGATCACCCGGTTCCATCGCGCCGCGACCGATCTGCGCCCCACCCATAGCTGAGACCAGGAGACCCCCCAATGCTGCTCACCGAGATCGATCACGTGGCCATCGCCGTCAACGACCTCGAAGCCGCCATCGAGTACTACCGAGAAGCGTTCGGTGCCGAAGTGGCCCACCGTGAGATCGTCGAATCCGAGGGTGTCGATGAAGCGCTCATCAAGGTGGCGGACTCGTACATCCAGCTCACGACGGGGACGCGTCCCGACTCGGCCATCACCAAGTTCCTCGAGAAGCGGGGCGAGGGGATGCACCACATCGGGTATCGCGTCGACGACGTACGCGAGGCTCTGGCCGCGATGGTGGCGGCCGGCGCGCGGGCCATCGACACCGAGCCCCGCCCCGGATCGCGGGGAACGACGGTGGCCTTCATCCATCCCAAGGGCAGCTTCGGGACCCTGATCGAACTGGTCCAGGAGTAGCGGATCTCCCGGACGGCCGAGTTCGGGAACCCTCCGACGGGTCCCGACCGTTTGGACCAGCATGCACCGCCGTCTCGCCGCGCTCGCCGCGGGAACCATCCTGATCGTCGCCGCGTGCGGCGACGGCGACGGCTCCTCGGTCACGGCCCCCTCCTCGACGTCCTCACCCGCCGCCGCCGATCCTCCGGCCGAGGTCGTCGAGCCGCTGCCCGACGTCTCGGTGCAGGACGTCGGTGCCGGCACGCAGGTGAACCTGGCGTCGCTGCTCCCGGCCGACCGACCGATTCTCCTGTGGATGTGGGCACCGCACTGACCGACCTGCAACCGGGAGGCTCCCGGAGTCGAGCAGTTCGCTCGACAGCATGCCGACGAGGTCACGGTGGTGGGGCTGGGAACCCAGGACGATCTGGGGCAGGCGGAAGACTTCGTCGCGACGCATTCGTTGACCTTCCCCGTGCTGTGGGATTCCGGTTTCGACTCGTGGCGGGCGCTCGGCGTCCCCGGTCAGCCCTACGTCGTGTTGATCGACGGACAGGGTCGTGAGCTGGGCCGTTGGTCGGGCGGCATCCCCGAGGACGACGTCCTCGCCCTGGTCTGACCCGCCGCCTTCGAAACCTGAACCCTCCGGGGGACAGGCACCGAGGGGGTTCAGGTTCTCTAGTCTGACGCGATGCCCGATCTCTCCCGTCCCCGGCCCGACACCCCGCGCATCGCTCCCCTCGACCCGTTGCCCCCGGCGGCGGCCGAGATCCTGGACGGGATCGTGGGTGCGCCCGACGGCTCGGTGCTCAACATCTTCGGCACGCTGGCCCACCGCCCCGATCTGCTCCAGCCCTTCCTGGCGCTCGGTGGCCACCTCCTGCTCGAGGGGCGCATCCCCGGGCGCGAGCGGGAGATCGTGATCCTCCGGATCGGCGCCAAGGCGGCGGCGGTCTACGAGTTCGGGCAGCATCGGCTGATCGGCGCCCAGTCCGGACTGAGCGAGGCCGAGATCGCCGCCTTGGCCGGCCCCGTCGACGCCGGCGCCTGGAGCGACGACGACCGAGCCCTGATCACGCTGGCCGACGAGCTGAGCGACGACGACGCCGTGTCCGACGCCACCTGGGCCGCGCTCGCCCGCCGCTGGGACGAGGGCCAACTGGTCGAGCTGCTCCTGCTGGCCGGTTACTACCGCATGGTGTCCGGGTTCCTCAACGGGGTCGGGGCACGACTCGACGGCGGCGTCCCCGGTTGGCCCGGGGAGCCGGCGTGACCTTCGACGTCCATCTCGTCGACGGCACCTACGAGCTGTTCCGCTACTACTTCGCTCGGCCGTCGCACGTCACCGCCGCCGGCGAGGAGGTCGGGGCGGTGCGTGGTGTGCTCTCGTCGATGCTCATGCTGCTCGATGACGGCGCCACCCACATCGGGATCGCCACCGACCATGTCATCGAGTCGTTCCGCAACGATCTGTGGCCCGGCTACAAGACCGGTGAGGGGATCGAACCGGCGATCAAGGCCCAGTTCCCCCTGCTGGAAGAGGTGATGGACGCCGCCGGGTTCACCGTGTGGCCGATGGTCGAGGTCGAGGCCGACGACGCGCTGGGGGCGGCGGCGGTCAAGGCCGCGGCCGACGATCGTGTCGGGACGGCCGTGATCTGCACGCCCGACAAGGACCTGGCCCAGTGCGTGGCCGATGACCTTGGCATCGTCCAGTTCGATCGCCGCAAGGGGGTGCGATACGACGAGGCCGGCGTGCGCGAGAAGTTCGGGATCGATCCCGCCTCGATCCCTGACTATCTCGGTCTGGTCGGCGACACCGCCGACGGGTTTCCCGGGCTTCCGGGTTGGGGTGCGAAATCGGCCGCCGCCGTGTTGGCCCGGTACGGCCACATCGAGGACATCCCGGCGGCCCCCGGCCAGTGGGACATCACGGTGCGTGGTGCGGCCAAGCTCGCCGCCACCCTCCAGGCGCAGCGGGCCGAGGCGCTGCTCTTCCGTCGTATCGCCACGCTGGAGCTCGATGCGCCGGTGTTCGACGACGTCGAAGAGCTGCGTTGGACCGGACCGACCGAGGCGATCGACGACGTCTGCCGCCGCATCGACGCCACCGATCTGGGGTCACGCCTCCGGGCTCGTGCCTCCGCTGGTTGAGAGCTCAGGCGGCGCGGCGCCGAATCGCGTCGTGACCCGTCGCCAGGCGGCCCCGGCGGCACCGGCGATCCCCTCGTCGTAGACGATCGCCACGACGATCAGGGCCAGACCGCGGATGGCATCGGTGGTGGCGTCGCCGGACCCCGACCCTCCGGTGAGCTCCTCGAGCATCCCGCCGTCGGCGAGGATGCCGGCGACGAGCGCGCCGGCGATCGAGGCGATACCTCCCAGGTACGTGATGGAGAGCAGCGCCAGGGACTCGAGGACGGTGAAGGAGTTGACCGAGAGCACGCCGGATGCGTAGGCGAGCATCGTGCCGCCGAGTCCGGCGATGAGCGACGAGATCGCGAACGCGGAGAGCTTGGCGCGCGTGACATCGACGCCGGCCGCGGCGGCGGCCCGCTCGTTGGAGCGCACCGCGAGCCAGCGACGACCGGTCGTCCCTCGTCGGAGGTTGGCGACCAGGATGACCACGACGCCGAGGGTCACCAGGCACAGGATGCCGAACGCGGCTCGCGGGTAGCTGCCGGCGTCGGCCCCGATCGCCAGGTCGACCGGACCCAGTTCGGGATCGGGCACATCGCTGCCCAGGAACCCGCCCGTGAACCAGCTCCACTTGAAGACCAACTCCTCCACGGCAGCGGCCGCGGCGATGGTGACGATGGCCAGGTTCATGCCGCGGACACGAACGGCGGGAAACCCGACGAGGATGCCGACGGCCATGGCGACCAGGGAGGCGAGGAGCGGTGCCAGTGGGAAGGGGAGTCCGGCGCTCTCGGACCATCGGATGAGGGCGAAAGCCGCCACCCCGGCGAAGGCCATCTGCGCCAACGAGATCTGTCCGACCCAACCGGTGACGAGGACGATCGAGAGGGCGATCAGGGTCCAGACGGTGGTGGTGATGATGGCCAATCGCCAGTCGCTGTTGAGGACGAGCAGGCCGACGGACCCGGCGGCCACCAGGGCGACGGTGGTCAGGACCGGTCGACGCGGCATGGGGGCCGCGGGGAAGTGGAAGCGAGCCAGGGAGCCACGGGTGGGGAGCGATTCGCCGCGGACCATCATCGTCACGATGATCACGAGGAACGGCAGCCCGGCCTGGAGCCCGATGTCCGGGAGCCAGTCGGCGTCGGTCTGCCAGCTGAGCATCAGCGACTGGGCCATGCCGATCGCCAGGCCTGCGACGGTGGTGAGAGCGAAGGACTTGAAGCCACCGACCAGGGCGGCGGCGAGCGCCGGGACGATCAGGAGGCTGAACTGGGCGGCGTCGAGGCTCAACGTGATGCTGCCGATGAGGATCATGGCCAGAGCGGCGAGCACGGTCGCCATCATCCAGTTGACCGCCGCGATGTAGTCGGGATCCAACCCGAGCAGCACGGCGCCCTTCTGATTCTCGGCCGACGCGCGGGTGGCCAGACCGAACCGCGTGAATCGAAAGAGCAGGGTGAGGGCGAGCGCGATCACCAGGACGAAACCGGCCAGCCAGAATCGATCGACGAACAGCACACGGTCCAGGAGGTCGACGGTCCCGGTCGGGAGAATGCGCCGGATCACCGCGGTGTTGGGGAACCGGTCGGCGATCATCGCCAGCATGTAGAGGAAGAGCCCCAGGGACGCGACGACACGGGCCAGCGGTGGGGAGGTGCGGAGCGGTCGGAAGACAGCGAGGTAGATCAGCAGGCCCGACCACGCCGCCAGCGGGATGATGAGGAGGAATGCCGTGGCGACCGTGGGGGCGTCGATGACGTGGACCCGGTCGGGTAGCCCGAGGATGGGGAAGACGAGGTCACCGGTCTCCCGGAACTCGTAGAACGCACGAGCGAAGAAGACGCCGGTCGCGGCGTGGGCGAAGTTGACGACACCACTGGACTGGTACGTCAGCACCAACCCGAGCGCCAGCGCGGCCAGGACGGCACCGCTGCCCACGCCGAGCAGGAGCCAGCTGAGGGTGTCAGCTCCCCAATCGATCATGGGGCCCCCGTCACCGGGCGAACGGGCGGTGAGGAGCGGCGTCGGATCGATGCTCCGCGCTGAGGTTCATCACTCGAAGAGTGCGGCGACGTCGATCCATCCGTCGGAGAGCTGGACGAGGTCACCGCCCGAGTTCTGGACCAGGACCTGCTGCGGCGAGCACACGGCGGGCAGGTCCGGCATCTGCTGACCGTCGCACGTGTAGGGGTACCCCATGAAGCTGGTCCGCTCCTGCGACTGAGCGACCAGCTCGGTCAGGGCGGCGGGGGTGACGTCATCCGGTCCGAGCTCATTCATCAGGTCCCAGATGTTCATGATGCTCTTCACCGACACCGTGCCGGCGCCGACCAGCTCCATGCCCTCCTCGCCGTAGGTGCTCACCACGTCGAAGTAGAGGGACCGGTCGATCTCGGGCTCGTCGGTCTCGATGATGCTCTCGATGGCGAAGATCATCCCGTCGATCTCGTCGCCGAGCTGCTCCTCGATGTCGGGTGAGGCGCACGCCCCCGAGAAGAACAGCGGGATGTCCAGGCCGACCGCGTTGGCCGCCTGTATCGAGGCGATACAGCCGGTGTCGACGACGGCGATGAAGGCGGCGTCGGCATCGAGCTCGGCCACCTTGTTCATGGTCGGGCCGTAGTCGGTCTCGGTCAACGGGAACTTGATGACCTCCACCTCGGCTCCGAAGGACTCGGCGACGGGGCGGCCGAAGTCCTCGGCGGCTGCGACGTTGGGAGCGAAGTCACCCACCGCCATCACGATCTTCTCGGCGCCCAGCTCCTCGGCGGCGTAGTAGCTCCACGCCGAGAACATGCCGGCGGTGCCGCCGCTCCACTGGTGGGCGATCTCGGAGGTCATGTCGATGTCGTTGACCGGGATCCCGCCGAGCAGCGGGATGTCGTTCTCCTCGTAGACCGCCATGGCATCCGCGCTCGAGATGTTGATGCCGGACGTCACGGCCACGACACCTTCCCGCACGTGGTCGAGGGCGCACTGGCGGGCCTCCTCCGGCGAGAAGTTGGTGTTGCACGGAAGCAGCTCGAGCGGGCGGCCGCCGACGCCGCCCAACTCGGCGTTGATCCACTCGACGGCGGCCGCTGCGGCCTGGCGGAGCTCGGGGAAGTCGCCGAAGACCTCGTTCTCCTGGTTGATCATGCCGATCTTGATCGGCTCACCCTCAGCCGCGACCGGGGTGTCCGGCACGTCGCCGACGAACCACGGCTGCCCGGCCCAGCGGCCGACGATCGTTGCGGCGTCGGGATCGCTCATCGGCGGGACTTCACCGAGCTGGTCGGCATACTCCCCCAGGAACTCCATGGTCCGGGCCAGGCGGTCGGCCTCGTCGGATGACGCCGTGTCGGCGGTCCCGCCGGTGTCGGTCTGGGCTGTGTCGCTGGTGCCGGTCGAGCCCGTGGTGTCGGTCGCCGACGCCTCGGTCGTGGGACCGGATGCCCCGGACTCGGTGCTCTCGCTGCATGCAGCCCCGACCATGGCCATGACGGCGATGAGCACGATGGTGACGCCCGGGCGCGAGCAGCGGTACATGGATCCCCCCAAGAGCTGGTGAACAGCATTCAGCCTGGGCGAGGCTAGCTGAGCCCGCCCCGAGGGTCCCAGCGACCGCCACCATGGGGGCGGTGCGGCTTGGCGTTACCCTCCTCTCGTGACCCCGGCCGGCGAACCCGTCTCGATCGACATCGACCAGGTCGCCGTCGCCTACGACGGCCCACCCGTGCTGCGGGGAGTGTCGCTCGCGGTCGAGCCGGGGGAACTGGTGGCGTTGCTCGGCCCGTCCGGATGTGGCAAGACCACCCTGCTCCGAGCCATCGCGGGGCTCGAGGAGGTCGATGCGGGATCGATCGTGCTGGGCGGTCAGGTCGTGTCGAGCCCCGGGACCCACGTGGCGGCCGAGCGGCGGCGGGTCGGCATGGTCTTCCAGGACTGGGCGCTGTTCCCCCATCTGACCGTGGCCCGGAACGTCGCGTACGGCCTGCCCCGCAGCGAGCGGTCGGGTTCCCGCGTCGACGAGGTGCTGGACATGGTGGGGCTGGGTGGTCTGGGGGACCGGTCCCCCCAGACGTTGTCCGGTGGGCAGCAGCAGCGCGTGGCGTTGGCCCGAGCGCTGGCACCGGCGCCAACGGTGCTGTTGCTGGACGAACCGTTCTCGAACCTGGACGCCACGCTGCGGGTGCAGATCAGGACCGAGGTGCACCGGCTGTTGAGCGAGCTGGACGTGACGGCCGTGTTCGTGACCCACGACCAGGACGAGGCGTTCGTGTTGGGTCACCGGGTCGCCGTGATGCGTGGGGGTGAGCTGGAGCAGTGGGGGACACCCGCCGAGGTCTACGCCCGGCCCGCGACGCCCTGGGTCGCCGGGTTCGTGGGTGAGGCCAACCTTCTCGATGGCGTGGTCGATCGGGGGAGTGCCGCAACCGCCATCGGTGTCGTGCCGCTGCTCGAAGCGCCATCCGACCAGCGTGTGTCGGTGCTGGTGCGGCCGGAGGAGCTGGCGCTCGGCGCCGGTGAGAGCGGGGTGGTCGAGCTGGTGGAGTACTACGGACACGACACCACCTACGACGTCAGGCTCGACGACGGTCAGCGCGTCCGCGTGCGGCGACCGTCCATCCCCCGGTTCGAGCGCGGCGAGGCGGTCGCGGTCCACTATCAGGGCGCCGGCGCGTGGACGTATCGGGCGGCGGCGTTCGGTGATGTTAGGCAAGCTTGACGGCGATGAGTAGGGTCGGTAGCGTCCGCTGCCATGCGTTCCCCCCGCTTCCTCCCCATCCTGGCCGTCGTCATGGCGATGGCCCTGCTCGCCACCGCCTGCGGCGACGACGACACCGACGACGGCGACGCGTCGGGTGATCGGGCGCTCGAGGGCACCACGATCACGGTGTACTCCGGCCGCGGCGAGGAACTGATCGCACCGGTCTTCGAGCAGTTCGAAGCGGCCACCGGCGCCTCGGTCGACGCCCGCTACGGCGACTCGGCCGAGATGGCGCTGTTGATCGACACCGAAGGCGACCGGTCCCCGGCCGACGTGTTCATCTCGCAGAGTCCCGGAGCGGTCGGCTTCCTGGACGAGAACGAGCGGCTGGCCCCGCTGAGCGATGCGGTGCTCGACCGGGTCCCGCCCGAGTTTCGCAGCGATGCCGGCACCTGGGTCGGCATCACCGGACGGGTCCGGGTGCTCGTCTACAACACCGACGCCGTGACCCCGGACGAGCTTCCCTCGTCCGTGCTCGACCTCACCGACGAGACCTACGCCGGCCGGGTCGGCGTGGCTCCGAGCAACGGATCCTTCCAGGACTTCGTCACGGCGATGCGCGCCGAGCTCGGCGACGAGGCCACCCTCGCGTGGCTCGAGGGTCTCGCTGCGGGTGATGCCCCCAACTACGCGAAGAACTCGGCGATCCTCGACGCCGTGGCCCGTGGCGAGGTCGACATGGGCCTCGTGAACCACTACTACCTGGCCGAGGCGCTCGAGGAGGATCCGGATCTCCCCGCCGCCAACCACGTGTTCCCCGACGGTGACGTCGGATCGCTCCTGATCGTGTCCGCGGCCGGCGTCGTCGACACCTCCGACGACGCGGCATCCGCCGAGGCGTTGATCGACTACCTGCTCTCCGACGAGGCCCAGGCGCTGTCGGCCAGCGGTGAGAAGGAGTACCCGCTGGTCGCCGGTGTTCCGGCTCCCGAAGGGTTGGAGCCGCTCGACGATCTGGCGGCCGTGGTCGTCGACCTCGACGTCCTCGCCGGCGGCCTGAGCGGGACTCAGGACCTGATCGACGAGAGCGGCATCGTCCGATAGCTGCAGCGTGACCGTCACCACCACCGCCCCGCCGGCGCGCGTCAGGGACCGACCCGGACGCGGCGGCCGCCGGGCGCCCCGCGGTCTGACCCTGGTCGCCGTGGTCATCGGCCTGCTGTTCACCGGACCGTTGGCGTACGTCATCGCGCAGAACATCCGGCACGGCGCCGACCTGCCCACGATCCTCTGGAACGAGGACACGGTCCAGCCCCTCCTGCGCTCGCTGGGACTGGCCAGCGCGGTCTCGGTCACGGCGGCCGCGATCGGCACGGGGCTGGCCTGGTTGGTCACCCGTACCGACGTCTACGGCAGGCGGCTCCTCGCCGTCCTGGCGCCGCTTCCGCTGGTGTTCCCCTCGTTCGTCGGCGCGACGGCGCTGATCAGCGGGTTCGCCACCGGCGGCCTCCTCGACGATCTGGTCCGCCCGCTCGGGATCTCGCTGCCGGAGTTGTCAGGGTTCGGCGGGGCCTGGTTCGTGCTGACGCTGTTCACCTATCCCTACGTCTACCTACCGGTGGCGGCCCGCCTGCGCCACCTGTCCCGCTCGGTCGAGGAGAGTGCCAGGTTGCTGGGTCGCCGGCCCGGTTCGGTGTTCGTGACGGTGGTCGTGCCGCAGATCGGCACGGCCATCTCGGCCGGCACCCTGCTGGTGTTCCTCTACACCGTCAGCGACTTCGGAGCGGTCCAGCTCCTGCGGTACGACACGGTGACGCGGGCGATCTTCGCCAACCAGCTCGCCGATCAGGCCACCTCCTTCGCGCTCGCCCTCCTCCTCGCGCTGGTGGCGCTGGTCGTCGTGATCGCCGAACAGCGGCTCGTGCGGCGGCACCCCCCGATGACGGCGCGTTCGCCGGGCCGGGGCCTCCAGATCCAGCTGGGCCGCTGGCGCGTGGCGGCGACGGCGGTCGTCGTTGGGTTCCTCATGCTCGCTCTGGTCGGACCGGTTGCGTCCCTGTTGCAGTGGGTGATCGTCGGTGCCCGCAGCGAGCGCACCAGCGGTGCCACCGCGCTGGATGGCTCCGGTCTGGGTGAAGCCGTGCTGAACACGGTGGCGGTGAGCACCGCCGCCGCGGTACTCACCGTGCTGGTCGTCCTGCCGGTCGCCTACCTGACGTCGAGGTACCGCACCCGGGTCGGGCCGGCGGCCAGTGCCACGGTCGTCGCCGGCTTCGCGCTCCCGGGCATCGTGATCGGGCTGGCCTTCGTGTTCTGGGTGCTGAACACCGCCGTCCTGGCGGGTCTGTACCAGACGCTGCCGCTGCTGGTCCTGGCCTACGTCGTCCACTTCGGCGCGCAGTCCATGCGAGCGTCGAGTGTGGCGGTGACCGCCGTGCCGGCGCGGTTGGAGGACGCCGCCCGCACGTTGGGAGCCGGCCGGGTGCGCCGGCTCCTGACCGTCGAAGTGCCGATCATGGCCCCCGGGCTCCTGGCGGCGGGCGGGCTGGTGCTGCTCTCCACGATGAAGGAGCTTCCTGCGACGCTCTTCCTCCGACCGACGGGATTCGACACGCTGGCGACGCGGATCTGGAGCTCGATGGAGAACGTCGGGTACGCCCAGGCCGGTCTGGACTCGCTGGTGCTGCTCGCGGTGTCCGCCGCGTTGACGTGGCTCCTGGTGATCAGGGCGACCGAGGCGCTGGACTGACCGCGACCCCTGACGCGATCAGGGCGGATCGGAAGGCCGCCGCGTCGACGAAACGGTGGGACGCGAATCCCAGCGCTCGGGCCGCGTCGACGTTGGCCACACTGTCATCGACGAAGAACGACCGCTCGGGCGAGAGGTCGAACCGCCGGCACATCAGCCGGTAGATGGCGGGATCGGGCTTGATGATCCCCTCCTCACCCGACACCAGCATGCCGTCGAACGAGTCGAGGAATCGGTACCGGTGGCGGACCCGGGGCAACGTCTCGGCCGACCAGTTGGTGAGTGCGAACGTCGGGACGCCGAGTGCCTGGACCTCGTCGAGCACCGCCACCGTGTCGTCGATCGCGGGTCCCGACATCTCGTCCCACCGCTCCCAGTAGGCGGCGATGAGGTCGGCCTCGTCGGGGAAGAGGGCGGAGCGTTCGGCGATCAGCTCGGCGAAGGGGCGACCCCGATCGCCGTCGGCGTTCCACGCCAGCGTGCAGACGGTGTCGAGGAACCACGACCGCCGCTCGGGATCGGGGATGAGCTGCTCGTAGAGGAACTCGCGCCGCCAGTCGATCAACACACCACCCAGGTCGAACACGACAGCGGTCGAAGGCTGCGGCGGTGCGGTCACGGGGTCAGGACCACTTCTGGACGTCGGCGAACCGGAACGAGCGCAGGTGGGCGATGGCCTCTGCGGGGGTGGCGGTCAGGGAGATGCTGGCCAGGTGCTTGGGCTTGAGCAGCCCCTGATCGACGGCGTGCTCGAGGAACCCCATCAGTCCGTCGTAGTACCCCGAGACGTTGAGCAGGGCGATGGGGTGGGGTGCCTCGTGGAGACCGATCTGGTTCCAGGTGGCGGCCTCGAACACCTCTTCCAGCGTGCCGAGCCCGCCCGGTAGGGCGATGATGCCGTCGCCCAGCTCGTACATGAGCCGCTTGCGCTCGTGCATGTCGGCGACCAGACGGAGCTCGGTGAGGCCGCCGTGGGACACGTCGCGGGTGAAGACGTCGGGGTAGATTCCCGTGGCTTCGCCCCCCGCAGCGATGACGGCGTCGGCGAGCTCGCCCATCAGCCCGACGCTGGCCCCGCCGTAGACCAACCCGGCGCCCACGTCGGCCAGCGCGGCTCCCAGAGCCTGGGCGGCATCCACGAACGCGGGGTCGGCGCCGGACGACGATCCACAGAACACCGTGACACGTCGGAGGTCCCGCATCGGACGGAGCGTACCGTTGGGCCGAGGACGGCGTGCCCCGATACCCTCGCCCCTCGTATGGACCACACGATGTCAGAGCGTTTGGACGACCTTTCCAAGCGCAAGGAAGAAGCCGTCCACGCCGGGTCGGAGCGCAGCGTCGAGCGCCAGCACGCCAAGGGCAAGCTGCTGGCGCGAGAGCGGCTCGAATACCTGCTCGATCCCGGGTCGTTCCACGAGCTCGACATGCTCAGTCGGCATCGAGCGCATCAGAGCGGCATCGAGGAGCGGCCCTACACCGACGGGGTCGTCACCGGATGGGGCACCATCGACGGCCGGAAGGTCTTCGTGTTCTCGCAGGACTTCACCGTGTTCGGCGGTGCCCTGGGCGAGGTGTTCGCCGAGAAGATCCAGAAGGTGATGGACCTGGCCCTTCGGGTCGGCGCCCCCGTCGTCGGCCTCAACGACGGCGCCGGCGCCCGCATCCAAGAGGGTGTGGTCTCGCTGGACAGCTACGGCGGCATCTTCTTCCGCAACGTCCAGGCTTCGGGTGTCACGCCCCAGATCAGCGTGATCATGGGCCCGTGTGCCGGTGGCGCGGTCTACAGCCCGGCCATGACCGACTTCGTCTTCATGGTCAACGAGACCTCGCACATGTTCATCACCGGCCCCGACGTGGTCAAGGCCGTGACCGGCGAAGAGGTGACGCTCGAGGAACTGGGCGGAGCGCGCAGCCACTCGACCAAGTCCGGCGTGGCCACCCACGTGTCGCCCGACGAGGAGACCTGTCTCGACGACGTCAAGTACCTGCTCAGCTTCCTCCCCTCCAACAACCTGGAGGAGCCGCCCCGCTTCGAGCCCACCGACGACCCCGATCGACGGTCCGAGCGGCTGCGTGACATCCTCCCGGTCAGCTCCAACATGCCCTACGACATGAAGGAGGTCATCGCCGAGGTCGTCGACGACGGCGACTTCTTCGAGTACCAGGCCGCGTGGGCCGGCAGCATCGTCTGCGGATTCGCCCGCATCGACGGCCGTCCCGTCGGGATCGTGGGCAACCAGCCCATGCAGCTGGCCGGCGTGCTCGACATCGAGTCCAGCGAGAAGGCGGCGCGCTTCGTGCGGACCTGCGACGCCTTCAACGTGCCGTTGATCACCTTCGTCGATGTGCCCGGATTCCTGCCGGGCGTCGACCAGGAGCACGGCGGCATCATCCGGCACGGTGCCAAGCTGCTGTACGCCTTCTGCGAAGCGACCGTGCCACGTATCACCGTCGTCACCCGCAAGGCCTACGGCGGCGCCTACGTGGTGATGAACTCCAAGTCCATCGGTGCGGACCTGGCGTTCGCCTGGCCGTCGGCCGAGCTTGCCGTCATGGGGCCGCAGGGTGCGGTCGAGGTGGTGCACCGGCGCGAGCTCCAGGAGGCCGCCGACCCCGAGGCGCGCAAGGCCGAGCTGGTCGAGGACTACACCGAGAAGTTCGCCAACCCGTACGAGGCGGCCGAGCGGGGGTTCGTCGACGACGTGATCGACCCGGCCGACACTCGGATCAAGCTGGTGGCCGGACTGGCGCTGCTGGAGTCCAAGCGTGAGGAGTTGCCGAAGCGCAAGCACGGCAACGTCCCGCTGTGAGCGACCGGGTCGCGGTCGAGGTTCCCACCTCGGCGACGGCGGAGGAAGCCGCCGCGATCGTCGCCGCGATCGCGCTGGTGTGGCCCCAGCCCGCGCCGCCCACCGCCGGACCCAACGGCCGCTCGGGCACCAGCTGGCGCTTCAGCGGCCGCTGGTGGATGGACCAGCGCATCCAGGGCCGGCCGCTGCGTCTCTCGTAACGAGCACATCGGGGGTCAGGCCCCACCCGGTGCTCGTTCCGTCCCACCGGCAACGTCGATCTGGTGGCCACCACACCCGGAACCGGGCCTGACGGCCGCGAGTTCGGGGTGGTGGGCGGCTGGTGTGGTAGAACGCGGCCATGGATCCCGAGATCAGCAGCGTCAGCGACGACGACGTGGTGATCCACCGCGGGGCGCGGGTCAGCCACTACCCCGACCTCGAGCCCGACACCGAGTACGACCTCGACGGTGTCGCCGTGCGGACGCTGCCCCGGATGGGCGAGCTGCTCTGTCGCTTCGCCACGGTCAACGACGTGCACTTCGGCGAGACCGAGGCCGGGGTGCTCGACGACGTCGACGACATCGAGATCTGTCGCTCCGAGCCGGGCCAGGATCCCTATCCCGAGATCATGAACCGGGGTGCCATCGCCGCGATGTCGGCGATCGACCCGGCGGTGGTGATCGCCAAGGGCGACCTCACCGCGTGCGGCACCATCTACGAGTGGCAGGCCTTCCTCGACCACTACCAGCCGGCCTTCGGCGACCGCCTCCACTACGTGCGGGGCAACCACGACGCCTACCGGGGCGAGACCCACGGCGATACCGGTCCCATCGCCATCCCGCTCCCCGGGGTGACGCTGGCGGTGATCGACACGGTGATCCCCCGCAAGACCACCGGGCAGATCACGGCCGAGACCTTCGCCTGGCTGGACCAGCTCCTCGTCGACACCGACCGGCCCGTGCTGGTCTTCGGTCATCACCAGAACTGGATGCCGGGCGGCAATCGCCACCCGACCTACTTCGGGATCAACCCCGACGACTCGGAGGCGCTGCTGGAGCTGGCCGCACGACGGCCCGACTTCCGCGGCTACTTCGCCGGGCACACCCACCGCAATCGGGTCCGCCGCGACGTCACCGCCGGCGACGTGCCCTTCGTCGAGATCGCCAGCGTCAAGGACTTCCCCGGTTCGTGGGCCGAGTACCGGGTCTTCGACGGCGGCATCCTCCAGGTCCATCGTCGGATCTCCGACCCGGAGTCCCTGGCCTGGTCCGAGAAGACCCGGGTGCTCTACCGCCCGCTGCTCGACTACGTCCAGTACGCCTTCGGCACGCTCGACGACCGCTGCTTCGCCGTCCCGGCGACGGCCGCCTGAGCGACGCCGTGCCGCTCTCGGACCTCCGGGTCATCGACGTCTCCACCGTCATCGCCGGCCCGGGGTGCGCTCGCTACTTCGCCGACTTCGGCGCCGACGTCATCAAGGTCGAGCGACCCGAACGCGGCGACACGACCCGGTCGATGGGGTGGCGTGATCCCCGCGATGACGTCACGCTCCTGTGGAAGCTCTGCGGCCGCGGGAAGCGCACCGTCACCCTCGACCTCAAGGCCGACGAGGGCCGGCGAGCGATGCTGGCGCTGTGCGACTCGGCCGACGTCCTAGTCGAGAACTTCCGACCCGGCACGCTGGAGCGTCTGGGCCTGGGGCCCGACGTCCTGCACGAGCGCAACCCCAAGCTCGTCGTGTGCCGGGTCAGCGGTTTCGGGCAGGACGGTCCGTACGCGCACCGGCCCGGCTTCGCCACGCTGGCCGAGGCCATGTCGGGGTTTGCCGCCATCAACGGCGAGGCCGACGGCGCACCCCTCCTGCCCCCGATCGCACTGACCGACGAGGTGGCCGCGCTCGTTGCTGCGTTCGCCGTCATGGTTGCGGTGCACGAGGTGGCTCGGAGTGGGGCGGGCCAGATCGTCGACGTCAATCTCCTGGAGTCGCTGTTCCAGCTGATGGGCCCCCTCGCCTCGCTCTACGGCCTGACCGGCGAGACGCAGCAACGGCTGGGCTCGGGCATCCCCTACAGCGTTCCCCGAGGGACCTATCAGGCCGCCGACGGGGTCTGGATCGCCGTCTCGACCTCGGCGGAATCCGTGGCCTCACGCGTGATGGACATGCTCGGCGTCGGCGGCGACGATCGTTTCGCGACCTTCCAGGGCCGGGTCGATCACCGGGACGAGCTGGACGAGCTGGTGGGCGCCTGGATCGGCACCCGGCCGTCGGCGGACGTGCTGGCCGCGTTCGAGGAAGCGGAGGCTGCCGCGGCGCCGGTCTACGACATGGCCGACGCCTCGGCCGATCCGCATCTGCGCGCCCGCGACGCGATCGTCGAGGTCGACGGAACACCGATGCAAGGTCTGGTCGCTCGGCTCTCTCGCACGCCGGGCCGGATCCGCTGGACGGGCCGCGCGTTGGGGGCGGACACCGACGAGGTCCTCGGGGAGCTGGGGGCGGACTGAGAGCCGGATGCGGCGGTCGGGGCCCGGTCCGGCACCGCAGCGCGATGGGGCCCTTGGAGCCGATGAGCCGAACTAGGGCGCGGCGACGGCGACTTCGATGCGGTCCTGGCTCCACTCGGCCGCGGCCGCCAGCGCCAGCTCGGCCTTCTGGAGCATCTCGTCGGGATCCAGCGCGTGCGCCGGGTAACACGCGACGCCGGCCCAGACGGTGCAGTCCGGGTTGGCGTCGCTGAGCTTGCGACGTAGGCGCTCCATCGTCCAGACCGCACCGTTCTCGGGGGTGTCCTCGAGGACCATCGCGAACACGCCCGACGTCAGCCGGCTGGCCGTGTCCGATTCGCGGATGGTCTCGATCACGCTGGCCGCGACGCCGCGGGGGACCGCCCGGGTGTCGTTCGGATCCTGCGGGTCGTGCACGACGTCGACCAGGGCCACCGCGACGGGCCGCAGGTTGCGACGGGCCGAGGCGATGCGGGCCTCGAGGGCCACGTGGAGGTATTCCTCGCTGAACAGGCCCGTCTCGGCGTCGGTCAGGGACGAGCGGCTGTTGGCCACGTCGGTGGAGATGCGGGGGGCCTCGACCTCGGTGGCGGGCTCGGCCGCCTCGGCGGCTCGTTCCTCCTCGGCCCGTCGCAAGGCGTCGAGCTCGGCCTCGAGGCTGGCGACCTGTCGCTCGGCCGACGGGTCGTGGTCGGGGAACATGACGAGTGCGATGCCGGCGGAGAGCGCAGCGAGCGCGGAGAGGATCGCCCAGGCCTCGCTGCCGGAGATGACAGCGAGCGCGGCACCGAGCGCGCCGACCGCGGCGGTCGTGAGACCGAGGAGGCGAGGATTCATTTGCTCTCCTTCGGCGCCGAGGGGCCCGACGTGAAGGGGTTTTGCGATTCTCCGAGCATCTGCCCATCCGGGTCGGGTGACCGAAGCGTACTGTTCTGTCGATGCCGTCTGATCGCAGGTCGCCGGCCGGAGACGATCCCGGTCCCCTCATCGGGTCGGGCCGGGCCGCAGACGTCTACGACCTGGGCGACGGGCGGGTGCTCCGGCGAAACCGCACCGGGGAGCCCACCGAACGGGAAGCGGCCGTCATGCGGCATTTGTGGCGGCACGGCTATCCCGTCCCGCAGGTGCACGACGCCGATGGCGCCGACCTCGTCATGGACCGGGTGGACGGCCCCACGATGCTCGAGGCGTTCGGCCGCCGGCCGTGGATGATCCGCTCGTGGGCGAGACTTCTGGCCTCGTTGCATCAGCGGCTCGAAGCCGTGCCCGTACCGGATCTGGCCATCCCGGAGCGGTTCGGCGCGCCCCAGGTGCTCGTTCACGCCGACCTCCATCCGGACAACGTCATGCTCACGTCGACCGGACCGGTGGTCATCGACTGGCCCAACACCAGCGTCGGCCCTCGGAACGCCGAAGCGGCCAGTACCTGGATCATCGTGGCGACCAGCGAGATCGACGCCGGCGGGTTGCACGGTGCGATCCAGGGCGCCGCCCGGTCCCATTTCCTCTCGGTGTTCCTCGATCACATCGACCGGGAGGCGGCCCGCCCGCTGCTCGCTCCGGTGGCGGCCCATCGCCTCGACGATCGGAACCTTCGCCCGCACGAGGCGACCAGCATCAATCAGCTTCTCGAGGACGAACTCGTGAGTTTCGGCGCGTGAGCGACGCGCACGAGTTCACGAGATCGAGGCAGAGCGGTGCTCGATGGCGAAGTCGATCATCTCGGCCATGATGCGGCCGAGCTCGAAGTCCTTGGGCGTGTAAACGGCCCGAACGCCGTGCGCTTCGAGCGTGGCGCGATCGACCTCGGGGATGATGCCACCGACCACGACCGGGGTGTCGACCCCCTCGGCTCGGAGCAGCCCCAGCACGGCGGGGACCAGTTCGAGATGGCTCCCCGACAGGATCGAGAGCCCGATGACGTCGACGTCCTCGTCGCGGGCCGCGGCCGCGATCTGCTCGGGGGTCAGGCGGATCCCCTGGTAGACCACCTCCATCCCGGCGTCGCGCGCTGCGACCGCGATCTGCTCGGCGCCGTTGGAGTGGCCGTCCAGACCGGGCTTGGCCACCAGCACCTTGGGCGGCCCGCCGTCGAGGGCGGCCGATCGCCGCGCCAGCTCACCGAGCGCCGGACTGCGACCGGCCCCGACGGCGGCGGCGACGCCGGTGGGGGCCCGGTACTCGCCGAAGATCTCGCGCAGGGTGTCCGCCCATTCGCCGGTGGTTCCGCCGGCCTGGGCCAGGGCGATGCTGGCCGGCATGATGTTGTCGGCGCCGTTGGCGGCGTCGGCCAGGGCGCGCCGGGCCTCGGCGACGGCGCCGGAGTCGCGCTCGGCTCGCCACGCTTCGACGTCGCTGATCATCTCGGCCTGCACGGCCGGATCCACCTTCAGGATGTTGTCCTCACCGGCCAGGGGCGACTCGGCGGTCTCGGTGTACGCGTTGACCCCGACCACGGTGAGGTCGTGGGACTCGAGGCGACGCAGCCGCTCGGTGTGGGAGCGCACCAGGCGTCCCTTCAGCTCGTCGATGGCCTCGAACGCGCCGCCCAGCTCGAGCACGTCGTCCAGCTCGGCTTCGGCGCCCTCGATCAGCTCGGCGGTGCGGGCCTCGACCACGACCGAGCCGTCGAACAGGTCCTCGTACTCCAGCAGGTCGGTCTCGAACGCGAGGACCTGCTGGATCCGCAGGGACCACTGCTGATCCCACGGGCGGGGCAGGCCCATGGCCTCGTTCCAGGCCGGGAGCTGGATGGAGCGGGCCCGGGCCTTCTTGGAGAGGGTGACGCCGAGCGTTTCCAGCACGATGCGCTGCACGTTGTTCTCGGGCTGGGCCTCGGTGAGCCCCAGGCTGTTGACCTGCACCCCGTACCGGAACCGGCGGGCCTTGGGATCGGTCACGCCGTAGCGGTCCAGACAGATGCGATCCCAGAGCTCGGTGAAAGCCCGCATCTTGCAGGTCTCCTCGACGAAGCGGATCCCGGCGTTGACGAAGAACGAGATCGACGCCACGACCGCGGGGAACCGGTCCTCGTCCACCTGGCCGGACTCCCGGACCGCGTCGAGCACGCCGATGGCGGTGGCCAGCGAGTAGGCGATCTCCTGGACCGGGGTCGCTCCCGCCTCCTGGAGGTGGTAGCTGCACACGTTCATCGGGTTCCACTTGGGGACGTGCCGGCTGCAGAACGCCACCATGTCGACGATCAGCCGTCGCGACGGGACCGGCGGGAAGATGTAGGTGCCCCGGCTGAGGTATTCCTTGACGATGTCGTTCTGGGTGGTGCCGCGGAGCGCCTCGGACGCGACGCCGTGGTCGGCGGCGTTGGCCACGTAGAGACCCAGGAGCCAGGCCGCCGGGGCGTTGATGGTCATCGACGTGTTCATCTCGCCGGTGGGGATGCCGTCGAGCAGGGTGCGCATGTGACCCTGGTGCACGACGGGGACACCCACCTTGCCCACCTCGCCCGAGGCAAGCACGTGGTCGGGGTCGTACCCGGTCTGGGTGGGCAGGTCGAAGGCGATGGACAGGCCGGTCTGGCCCTTGGCCAGGTTGGTCCGGTACAGCTCGTTGGAGGCCTTTGCGGTGGAGTGCCCGCTGTAGGTCCGCATCATCCACGGGCGGTCGCGGGAGGTCGACGGCGAACCGGTCGGTGGCGAGGGAGTCGTGGCGTCGCTCATGGTGTCATTGTCCCTGGTCGGCGGCGGGAGGGCTACTCGTGGGCCATCGGGGTCCGGGCTGGTCGCAGGCGGCGGCGAGCAACGATCGGTACCGGTCGGCCGGGAGCTCGACGGCGCCCAGCGAGGCCAGGTGGTCGGTCGTCCACTGGACATCGAGCAGCGCTCCGTCGAGCGGAGCCAGCAACTCGACCAGGTGCAGGAGCGCGACCTTGGAGGCGTCGGAGGCGGTGTGGAACATCGACTCGCCGGCGAAGAACCGGCCGATCGAGACCCCGTACAGCCCGCCGACCAGCTCGTCGTCGGCCCAGCACTCGACGCTGTGGGCCCATCCCAGGCGGTGCAGATCGCCGTAGGCCGAGCGGAAGTCGTCGTCGATCCAGCCGTGGGGCCGTTCGGGGTTGCCGCAGGCTCGGGTGACCCGGTCGAACGCCCGGTCGAGGGTGACCCGATACCGTCGGGCGCTGCGCCGCAACGAACGGGTGACCCGTAGGCCGTCCAGCGGGAGGACGGCGCGCGGGTCGGGGGAGAACCAGGCCAGGTGGCCCTGGACCTTCATGGGAAACAGGCCGGACCGATACCCGGCCAGCAGGGTGCCCGGGGCCAGGTCGGCCCCGACGGCCACGATGCCCGCCTCGTCCGGCACCAGTCCGTCGGGGAAGTGGTACCGGCTGGGTGGCGGCTGAGTCGGCACGGCGCCGAGGAACCGGCCCCGCGGTCAGCGGTAGTTGTAGAAGCCGTGGCCGGACTTGCGGCCGAGCTGACCGGCGCTGACCATGCGCCGCAGGATGGGGTGGGCGGCGAAGTGCGGGTCGCGGAACTCGTCGTAGAGCGCGTCGAGGATGGCCACCGACGTGTCGAGCCCGACCAGGTCGAGCAGAGCGAACGGGCCCATCGGGAAGCCGCAGCCGCCCTTCATCGCGGTGTCGATGTCCTCGACCGAGGCCGTGCCGCGCTCGGCCATACGAGCCGCGTTGTTGAGATAGGGGAAGAGCAGGGCGTTGACGATGAATCCGGCCCGATCCTTGACCATCACCGGATCCTTGCCGCACGCTTCGGCGAAACTCTGGACGGCGGCCATCGTCTCGTCGCTGGCGGTGAGGGGCTTGACCAGCTCGACCAGCTTCATGGCCGGTGCCGGGTTGAAGAAGTGGACGCCGCAGACCTTGTCGGGCCGATGGGTCTCCATGGCCATCTCGATCACCGGGAGCGTCGAGGTGTTGGTGGCGAGGATCGTGTCTTCCTTGCAGTCGCGGTCCAGCTCGCTGAACAGCTCCTGCTTGACCTCGAGGTCCTCGACGACCGACTCGATGACCAGGTCGCACTCGGCCAGGTCCTCCAGCGCGGAGGTACCCGAGACCCGGTCGCGCACGGCGTCGGCCTCGGCCTGCTCGATGCGCTCCTTTTCGACCTGCTTGGCCAGGGACTTCTCGAGACCGGCCAACATGGCGTCGGCCGTCTCCTGCCTCCGAGACCGCAGGATGACCGTGCACCCGGCCTTGGCGGCGACCTCGGCGATGCCCGAGCCCATGATTCCCGATCCGACGATTCCCACGCTGCTGATACTCATGGGGCGATGGTACCGACGGGTAATCTCGCCGTCCCATTCAGGACGGCGCGCCGTTCCGTTCCGGGCCGACGGTGCCGGACTACGGGCCGGTGGTGGTGGGGGTGACGCTGGTGGTCGTGGTGGCGGTGTTGATCGCCTCGGCCAGCGCCAGGAGCTCGGTCGCCTCGTCCCCCTGGGCGATGTCGACGCTGGTGATCCGGACGATCTCCAGCGGGATGCCCTCGGGCGACACGGTCTGGAGGATGGCGTCGATGACGTCGAAGCCGAACACCACCTCGCCGAAGCGGGGGTGGTTGGGGCCGGCCTGCTCCATGCCGCTGCCGTCGTCGGGTCCGACGTAGACGAACCACTGGCTCCCGTTGGTGCCGGGCCCGGCGTTGGCCATGGCCAGGCTGCCGGCGGTGTAGTCGGCGGTGGACTCGGGGAGCTCGTCGTCGAACTGGTAGCCCGGCCCGCCCACACCGGGTTGGTTCTCGGGTTCGGGCGTCTCGTACAGGTCGCCCAGGGGGTCGCCGGCCTGGATCACGAAGCCGGGCACGACCCGGTGGAAGGCGACGTCGTCGTAGAAGTGATAGCGGGACAGCACGACGAAGTTGTTGACCGACGCCGGTGCGGATTCGGGATCGAGCTCGACGGTGAAGTCGCCCAGGGTGGTGCGGACCACCGCGGCGTACGGCGTGTCGGGTTCGATGCAGACCGGCGGGGCCTGCTCGAACCGGGTCGTCCGGGGCGATGAGCCGTCCTCGGCCGGGCACGGGGTCTCGCCGGTGATCTCCTCACCGGGTTCGGTCAGGAACTCGGTGGGGTCGGGCAGCTCCGGCACCTCGCCCAGGGTGGTGGTGGAGCCGAGTGAGAGGTCGTCGGTGTCGCCGGTGGCGACGGTGGTGCCGTCATCGCTGTTGAGGTTGACCAGGAGGCCACCGACCAACCCGAGCATGATCAAGCCGCCCACGACGGCGATGAGCCGACGCTTGCGGTCCCGTCGCTTCTGTGCCGAACGGGCGGCCGCCAGCCGGGCCCGATGTCGTTCCTTCTGTCGTGCTCGCTTGGACGTTCCCATACCCGCAGGACGGTAGCGGGCCGGGCGGTCCCGGCCATGGCACTCGGTCGACGCACGTTCGTTGATCCGGTGGCGGCCGTTACGCTGCTGGCGATGGGATTGGTCGTTCACAAGTACGGCGGCACGTCGGTCGCCGACGCCGACCGCATGCGAGCGGTCGCCGAGCACGTGCGGCGGACCCGGCGGCGGGGTGATGACGTGGTCGTGGTCATCTCGGCGATGGGGAAGGAGACCGACGAGCTCATCCGCACCGCAGCCGACCTCTCGGCCGACCCGCCCGGTCGGGAGATGGACATGCTCATCACCGCCGGTGAGCGCAAGGCCAGTGCCCTCATGTGCATGGCCCTCGACGCGGTCGGGGTGCCGGCGGTGTCGTTCACCGGCAGCCAGGCCGGGTTCCGGACCGACACCAACCACACCAACGCCCGGATCGTCGAGGTGCGACCCGACCGGGTCCGAGCGGCGCTCGAGGAGGGATTGGTGCCCGTGGTGGGTGGCTCCCAGGGCGTGTCCACCGATCATGACGTGACGTTCCTGGGCCGGGGTGGATCCGACACCACGGCCGTGGCGCTGGCCGAGGCGCTCGACGCCGATGCCTGTGAGCTCTACACCGATGTGTCGGGCGTGTTCACCACCGATCCCCAACTGGTGCCCGAAGCGCGCAAGATGGACAGCATCACGTTCGACGAGCTGCTGGAGATGACCGCGACGGGCTGCCCCAAGCCCGCGATGCGCTCGGTCGAGTTCGCCCGAACGCACGGGGTGCCCATCCAGGTTCGTTCCGCCTTCACGTGGGAGCCCGGGACCTGGGTCGTGTTCGAAGAGGAGACAACCGACATGGAACAGCCGATCATCCGGGCGGTCACGCAGGACGCGTCCGAGGCCAAGGTCACCGTCAGCGGCCTGGCCGACGAGCCCGGGATCGCGGCCGCGCTGTTCCGGGGGCTGGCCGATCAGCAGGTCAACGTGGACATGATCGTGCAGAACGTGTCCGAGCGAGGGGTGACCGACATCTCCTTCACCGTCCCGCACGAGGACCTGAGCGTGGGCCTCGAGACGCTCGAGAAGCTCACCCCGGAGCTGGGGGCCACCGGCGTCACCTCGGACAGCGAGATCGCCCGGGTCAGCATCGTCGGCGCCGGGATGAAGTCCAACCCGGGGGTGGCGGCCACCATGTTCGAGACCCTGGCGGACAACGGCGTCAACATCGAGATGATCTCCACCTCGGCCATCCGGACCTCGTGTGTGGTGCGCGAGGAGCAGGCCGACCTGGCGGTCCAGGTCCTTCACGAGGCCTTCGAGCTGCACGAGGACTGACGACCCCGGCGACAACTCGATCGGTCGAACGACGCCGGGGCGGTAGCCTCGACGGCCATGAACGTCGCCGTCGTGGGCGCCACCGGCCAGGTGGGCGCCGTCATGTTGCAGATGTTGGCCGAGCGGTCGTTTCCGCTCGACGAGCTGCGGGTCTTCGCCTCGTCGCGATCCGCCGGTCGGACCCTGTCCTGGCAGGACCGGTCACTCGTCGTCGAGGACGCAGCCACCGCCGACTGGTCGGGGATCGACATCGCCCTCTTCTCGGCAGGGAAGACCACCTCGTTGGCGATCGCGGAACGCGTGGCCGCCGCCGGTGCCACCGTCGTCGACAACTCGTCGGCGTGGCGCATGGACCCCGACGTCCCGCTCGTGGTGTCCGAGGTCAATCCCGAGGCGCTCCAGGACATCCCCAAGGGCATCGTGGCCAACCCCAACTGCACCACGATGGTCGCCATGCCGGTGCTGAAGCCGCTGGACCGTGACGCCGGGCTGGAGGCGCTGGTGGTCAGCACCTACCAGGCGGTCTCGGGTGCCGGCTTGTCGGGGACCGACGAGCTCGAGGCCCAGGTGCGCAAGGCCGGCAGTGAGGTGGCCGCATTGGCCCTCGACGGCGCCGCCATCGACATGGGACCGCCCGACAACTTCCCCGGCACCATCGCCTTCAACGTGCTTCCCGTGGCCGGATCGGTCGTCGACGACGGCACCGGCGAGACCGACGAGGAACAGAAGCTTCGCAACGAGAGCCGCAAGATCCTGGGCCACCCCGACCTGCCGGTCGCGGCCACGTGCGTGCGCGTCCCGGTGTTCACCGGCCACTCGCTCAGCATCAGCGCCCGGTTCGCCCGGCCGATCACCCCCGAACGGGCCACCGAACTGCTGGCCGACGCTCCCGGCGTGGTGCTCAGCGAGATCCCGCAGCCGCTGGAGGCGACCGGCGCCGATCCCACCTTCGTGGGACGACTCCGTCGCGATCCCACCGTCACCAACGGTTTGTCGATGTTCGTGTCGGGCGACAACCTGCGAAAGGGTGCCGCGCTCAACGCGGTGCAGATCGCCGAACTGCTGGTCTGAGGGACCCCGCCGGCAGGCGCTCCGCGCCGAAGCGGGCTCCTCGGGAGTTCGGCGAACTCGAGCTTCGAGCGGTCCGTTTCTCCGCCGAACTCCTACGGAACCCTGGTCGGTGGATCCGACCCGAGGATCCGGGCCGAGCGGACGTGGCCCAGGATGGGTGACGCCACCAGATCGACGTCCCGGTCGGGTGGGCAGGAGTCCTGGACCCGCTCCGAGACCACCAGGGCCCGGGTGGCGTCGGTGTGGCCGTCGTCGACGACCAGGAAGCGGCGACGGGCGAGACCGGGGACGAGTCGGCCGAGCCCGGCGGCCCACCGACCGGTCGAGATCGGCGGGCCGATGCCGGTGCGGCTCAGGACCACGGTCCCGTCGCTGGTCCGGTACGAGAAGAGGTCGATGAGCCCGACGACCAGGACGGCGACGCCCAGCAGACCGGCCACGCCCAGCAGGGTCCAGACCGTGATGGCGATGGCGCGCGTCGGTCCGATGTCGGAGAAGTCGATCCAGTCGATGCCGTACCCGCGTCGCCAGATCGCCAGGCTCAGCGCGGTGACGGCGGCGAGCCCGAGGGCTCCCATCGCCAGCACCAGCAGCGGGGCCCGGCCGGCGCCCGGGGGCCACCAGCGCGGGTAGCTCACCCGAATCGGCCGGGCGTGCCCGTGGCGGGTGTCCGACCACACGCGGCGGGGGTCGTCGGAGACGACCCCCGGCCCGTCCAGGGGGTGCGGTTGCAGGTCGAGGACGGCTCGATGCGCGGGCGTCAGCGGGGTGGTGTCGTGTTTCGAGGCATCGGCTCGGGAACGGGCAGCCAGCCATCCGGCCGCGACGTCGTGGCCGGCCGGGGAGCGTTGCCGTACGTCCGGAATCAGCACCGCCGCCGCCACGAGCGCGTCGGCCAGCAGGACCACCAACGTCACCAGCGAGGGGAGATTCCACTGCACGTCGACGCCGGCGTCGGGGAGGGCGCGGCCGAACGCGATCCCCCCGGCGATCAGGGTGGCGACGATGGCCAGCCCGCCGGCCACCGGGAACCGGGTGGTGGTGAGCTTCCTGCGGTGTGCCTCCCGGCGGACCGCGGTGTCGAAGGACCGGTGGAGTCGGGTCGGACCGTCGCCCTCGCTCCAGGAGAGGTGAGCCACGGTCAGGTCGCGCCGTCCGTCCAGTCGTTCCAGCAGGTCGCGTTCGTAGTCCAGCAGGTCGTCACCGGTGGAGGCTCCGGTGAGCACACGGGTGGAGGCGGTGATGGGCCGAGCCAGCTCGAGGTGACCGCGATCGGCCAGGTGCACGACGGTGGCCGGAAGGGCCATGGTGCTCACCGTCCCGTCGCCCAGGAGGTGATCGACCAGCGCCGGGGGCTCGGTCAGCTCGGTCGCGGACGCGGCCGGCGGTGTCGTGGGTGTCGTGGCCCGGGTCGCCAGAGCGGCGGCGATGGCCAGGCCGATGATCCCGCAGGCGATCGCCACCAGCAGCAGGGACCGCTCGGGCGCGAACTCGACCCCGCCCTGAGCCAGCACCGCGATGCCGGAGACGACGAGTGGCACGGGTCAGGTGGGCGGGCTGTCGACGTAACGCTGCGCCGCTTCGGTGAGGGAGAGGTCGAGTTGGTTGGCCAGGGATGCCAGCCAGGCCAGAACGTCACCCAGTTCGTGGAGTTGGGCGGCGGCGTCACCCTTGCGCACCGCCTGGGCCAGCTCACCGGTCTCTTCGCAGAGCCAGGCGACGGTGGCCGGCAACCCGCGCGACCGGTCGGCCTCGCCGTACAGCTCCTCCATCAACGCCTGAAACGCCGCGATCTCCACGGGGGCCGACGATACCCGGGGCACGGTGCGATCAGGTGGCGTCCCAGAGGAGAGGTTCGTCCCGCTTCGTTCCCAGCAGTTCCCTGGGGTGGGTCTTGTCGATGTGGCCGATGAGCCCGGCATAGAGGGAGTAGCCGCAGAGCTCCTGGAGCCGCGGGGTGAACCTCCGGGCGATCTCGACGGGAATGCCGAGCTGCTGGTTCTCCTGCTGGCGGATGTAGCCGGCGCAGTAGTTGTTGGCGATGCCGACCCGCCGGTGGTCGGTGGTGTTGGCGCCCCCGCCGTGCCACAGGGAGCCGTGCCAGATGAGGACGCTGCCGGCGGCCATCTCGGCGGGAACGGTGTCGATGTCGGCGCCGTACGGAGGGGAGTCCTCGGCCTTGTGGGAGCCGGGAACGACCCGGGTGGCGCCGTTGGCCTCGGTGAAATCGGTCAGGGCCAGCATCGAGTTGCACACGGTGGGAGCGTGGGGTTTGGCCAGGGGCATCAGCGCGTCGTCGGCGTGGACGGGCTGCGCTCGCTCGCCGGGCGTGATACTGATCGACGACAGGCTCGACAGCAGACAGCCGGCATCGAGCACGTGTTCGATGATGGGGAGGATGGCGGGATGCACCGGAATGGCCTCGAAGTCCGGCCCGTGGACCAGCAGGTTGTAGATCCGGACGGTGGCGCGTCCCTCGAAGGTGTTGTCGGCGGGCGTGATGCCCAGCTGGTGCTCGAGTCGCTCGAGGTCGTCGTTCAGGGTGGCGACGAAGTCGGCGCCGAGCGCGTCGGACACGATCGTGTAGCCGTCGCGTTCGAGCGCGTCGCGTTGGGCGGCCGAGGGAAGGGCCGGCTCGGCCTCAGAGGTCATGGAGGGTCCCCCTCACGATGGTGACGGCGTGGCCGCCGATGGTCACCTGGTCGTCCTGATAGTCGACGGCGACCCGACCGTCACGGTGCAGCGCGGCCCCCTGGTGCGCGGTGTAGGGCGCGGTCGTGCCCTCGGTCAGGGCCCGATGCCGCCCGACGGCAGCGTTGCCCGATCCGCAGACCGGGTCCTCGTCGACGGCGACGGCCGGGGCGAAGCTGCGGACGGTGACGCGGTCCCCGCCGTCATGGCCGTACACCGTGATGCCGGTCAGTCGGGGGTCGGTGTCGGAGAGGGCGGCGATCGCGGAGAGGTCCGGCTGCAAGCGGTCGACGGCCGCGGACGACGGCAGCCGGACGACCAGCCAGTGGGGACCGGCATCGATCACGATCGGGTCGGCCAGCGACGCGCCGTCCACCCCCAGGGCGACGGCCAACGCCGCACGATCGACCGGCAGGTCGGTCCGGTCGGTGCGCGGCGTGACCAGGGTGATGACACCGTCGTCGGCCCGGGTGACGGGGACGAGTCCGGCGGCGCAGTCCTGGGTCATGTCCGGTCCGGTGGCCACGCCCGCGTCGAGCACCGCGTGGGCCGACCCGACCGAGGGGTGACCGGCGAAGGGAAGCTCGTCCACCGGGGTGAAGATCCGCAGGCCGTAGTCGCCCCGGTCGCTGGGGAGCACGAACGTGGTCTCGGAGAGGTTGGTCCAGCGGGCGATCGCCTGCATCGTGTCGCTGGTCAGACCGTCGCCGTCGAGGACCACCGCCACCGGGTTCCCGAGCAGCGGGACGGCCGTGAACACGTCGACGTAGTGGATGCGGCGCTCGGCCATGCTCAACCGTAGACCTCAGGACCCGGCCGGACATCCGAGTTGGCCGCGGGTCCGGGCGGCCTTCCAGCGCGAGTGGTTGGCCGACCAGACCGAGCGGTCGGTGTCGGGCCGGCAGGCCAGGGCTCGGATGGCCGGGGACCGGTCCGCAGCTCCGGCGAAGGCGGGTGTGGCGTCGGTGGTGAGGGTGTCCAGGTACCGGTAGTCGATGCCGACCTCCGTGGTCGTCGTGAGGTTGTGACGAGCCACGAAGGCCTCGGGATTCCACACGTTGACGGCCGCCAGCACGAGCAGGGCCGATGCCGCGACGGCGACCGGGAGCCAGCCCCGCAGCCCGGATGCGACGAAGTCGGCTCCGACGAGGACGAGGACGAGGCCGACCCAGCCCGCGAAGACCATCGAGGAGAGGCGCAGCATCGTGAGGCCGAAGGCGTCGTTGTAGAGGGCCAGCCGCACCAGGCTGCTGACGACCAGTCCCAGCGTGAGGAGGATGACCGACAGCGACAGCGCCGTGAGCCGGGTGCGTGCGGGTCCACGGGTCCGGACCGTGATGCCGCGCAGGCCGAGCAGCACCATCAGGGTGAGTCCGGCGGCCCACAGCAGCTGGAAGAACCCGGCCCGTGCGTACTCGGCCCGGGTGAGATCGGCGGTCTCCAGGATGTGCCGGGCGCCACCGGCCACGACCACCAGCTGGGTGACCACGTAGGCGGCGTAGAGCGCGGCGATGGCGGCCAGGACGACCCCGGCCTCGGTGGGGCCGATCGGTCGGGCCAGGCTGCTGGCCCGCACCGGTCCGGCCGTGCGCGACCGGAGGAGGATCGCAGCGAAGACGAGGACCGAGCCGACCACACCGGCGAGGTGGCCCGCGACCGGTCCGAGGCGCAGATCGATCGAGAACAGCGAGGCGAACACGGCGTCCCCCGCCGCCAGGAGCAGCCCGAGCACGAGCAGGATCGGCGCCGCCAGCGCCAGGCCCTGGAGGATCGCCCGGACGTGGGCCCGCTCGGCCCGCAGGGGCTCGGCCACGGGCCGGGCGAGGAAGGCGGGGACCCACGGGAGCTCGCGCAGTGCCGAGAGCGGCCAGGCGAAGAGGTCGGTGAACGCGGCCCATCGGGCGGACCCGGTTCGTTGGAGCACCGCGGCGAAGCCGAGGCAGCCGACCGCGGCCACCAGGTTGGGGGCGACCAGCCACGGACTGACCCGCAACGAGAGCAGTCCGGCGAAGAGCGCGGCGGCTGCTGCAGCCACGCGTGCCGACCGCTGCGTCGCCGTCGCCGCCTGCCATCCGGCGACCAGCAGGAGCGCAGCGGTGGTCGCCGCCCCGGGAACCCCGTGGTGCAGCGCCAGATCCATCAACACCGCTGCGACCCCCACGATCACCACGTCCCCGGTCGAAGCGAGCACATCGGGGCCAGGCCCCCTCGTGCTCACGACCGGGGGTGGGGGCGGGAGGAACGGCGGCGGAGCCGTCGGGGGCAGCGGTGGCGGAGGAGGCGGCGGTGGAAGGGTGCTCACGAGGGCTCCCGATGGATGGGCAGATCGATGACGACGCGGCAGCCGGTCTGGTTCGTCGCGTCGGCGATGTGGATGTCGCCGTCGTGGAGATCGACGATCCATCGGACGATGGCGAGCCCGAGGCCGGACCCGGAGCCACCCCGTGCGGGGTCCAGGCGGTGGAATCGGTCGAAGACCAGGTCGCGCTGCTCGATCGGAATGCCGGGGCCGCGGTCCTCGACCTCCAACCGCACGTCGTCGCCCTCGAGGTGGGCGCGGAGCGCGATGGGTGCGTCGGGCGGTGACGCCTTCCGCGCGTTGTCGACCAGGTTGACCAGCAGCTGGTGCAGACGATCCGCGTCCCCGGCCAGGCACAGCGAGCGGGGTTCGACGGCGATGGTCAGTTTCTGGTCGGGTGCGGTGAGATGGAGCTCCCGTTCGATCTCGCCGAACAGGTCGGCGACCGGGACCGAGGTCCGCTCGAAGGGATCGGCACCGCTCTCCAGCCGGGAGAGGTCCAGCAGCTGGGACACCATGCGGCCCAGGCGTTCGGTCTGGCGCAGCATCTGACCCAGCGACGCTTCGTCCGCGACCGAGACGCCGTCGATGATGTTCTCGAGGTTGGCCCGGAGGGCCGCGATCGGGGTGCGGAGATCGTGACTGACCGTGGCGACGAACTCCCGACGCTGCTGCTCCACCGCCTCGAGCTGCGCGGCCATCGAGTTGAAACTGCGAGCGAGGTCACCCACCTCGTCCCGCGACGTCGCCGTCACCCGCGTGTCGTAGTCGCCGGCGGACATGCGGCGAGCGGCGCGGGCCATCTCGCGCAGCGGCGAGGTGATGCCGTGCGAGAAGACCTGGACGACCGCCAGGGCGAGGATGACCGAGATGACGGGCCGGAGCCACACGGGCACACCGAGTGCCAGGCCGAGCTGGCTGACGATGGCGCTGATGGCGACCGCGGCGACGATGACGGCCGAGAGCTTGAGCTTGATGGAGCCCAGCCGGTCGAGTGGCCGCCTCACGGCGTGCCGAGCGCGTAGCCGACCGCGTGGACGGTGCGGACCGAGTCGGGACCGAGCTTGCGGCGGATCCCGCGAATGTGGGAGTCGACCGTTCGGGTCGCGCCGTCCCGGTAGCCCCAGACCCCGGCCAGCAGGTCGGCCCGGCTGAACACTCGGCCGGGTTTCGCGGCCAGCATCGCCAGGAGGTCGAACTCGGTGGCGGTGAGGGAGATGTCGTCACCTTCCCGGGTCACCCGGCGCTCGTCGAGTCGGATCTCCACCCGGCCGACCACCAGGCGATCCCGATCGACGGTGCCGGAGGTGCGGCGGAGGATGGCCTTCACCCGGGCGGTCAGCTCGCGCATCGAGCACGGCTTGGTCATGTAGTCGTCGGCGCCGACGCCGAGACCGACCAGTAGGTCGGTCTCGTCGGTTCGAGCGGTGAGCATCAACACCGGCACGGGAGTGTGCTGGTGGACCTGCCGGCAGACCTCGACGCCGTCGATGCCGGGCAGCATCAGGTCGAGCACCATCAGGTCCGGCGGGGTGGCGGTGCAGGATGCGACCGCGGCCGGACCGTCGTGGACGACGGCCACGTCGAAGCCGTCGGATCGGAGCCGATCCGCGACCGCGTCGGCGATGGCGGGCTCGTCGTCGACGACCAGGATGCGTTGACTCATGGTCACCACCGTACGGATGGCCGGTGCAGGTGTCCTGTCCACCGTGTGGATATCCTGTGCAGGCTCGTCCCGGAGATCTCACGTGAAAGGCCGCCATGAGGACACGCGTGTTGGGTGCCGACGACATGGCGGCACTCCTCGAGACCGTCGGCCGCGATCAGTTCATGGACCTCATGATCGACCGGTTGCGGGAACGATTCCGGGACCACGACGACGACGCCGTCCAAGCCCGCGCCCGCGACGGGTTTCGGTACGAGAAGCCCTCGTTGGGCCTGCTCGAGTGGATGCCGACGCACGAGATCGGCGGCCCGGTGGTCGTGAAGATGGTCGGCTACCACCCGACCAATCCCGTCCAGCGCTCCCTTCCCAGCGTGATCGCCACGTCGTCGATGTGGGACACCGAGTCCGGCCATCTCGTGGCGTTGGCCGATGCGACGTTGCTGACTGCGGTCCGGACCGGGGCGGCGTCGGGTCTCGCGACCGATCTGCTCTCCCGGTCGGGGTCGATCACGGTCGGTGTGGTCGGACTCGGAGCTCAGGCGGTCACCCAGCTCCACGCCATCAGTCGGGTGCGTCCCATCGTCAAGGTCATCGCCCTCGACACCGACGCCGAGGTCGCCGACAGCTTCGCCCGCCGGACGGAGTTCCTCGAACTGGACATCGAGGTGGTCGATCCGGTGCGAGCGGCGACGCTCGTCGGTGAGGTCGACGTCCTGTGCACCTGCACGTCGGTGGACATCGGAGCCGGACCGGTGGTGCTCGACGTCGACGAACGTCCGTGGTTGCACGTCAACGCGATCGGCGCGGACTTCCCGGGCAAGCTCGAACTGCCGTCATCGCTCGTCTCCCGGGCGCTGGTGATTCCCGACATCCTCGAGCAGTGCATCGTCGAGGGGGAGTGCCAGCAGGTCGAGGTCGACCGCATCGGTCCGTCGCTGACCGAGGTGGTCCAACGCGACTCGGGTGGACGGGCCCGGCGCGACGTGCTCACGGTCTTCGACTCGACCGGGTGGGCGGTCGAGGACGACGTGGCGCTCCGCCTGGCCGTCGAGCTCGCCGATCGCCACGGGTTGGGGACCGATCTCGAGCTCGAGCATCTCCCGCTCGATCCGTACGACCCCTACGCGGGGCGCCGCGCCTGAACGGCGCCCCACACCCCGGGACCGGCCGGGGGCGTCGTCACCCCTTCGTGTTCAGACGCCGCATGAGGTCGTTCGTGATCGCGTCGACGCGACGCGGGCCCATGATCGAGTCGAAGCCGCGATGTCGTCCGGCGACCTCGACGTCGATCAGGTCGGGAGCGACGGTACGCCACCGGGCGACGGTTCGGGCCGGGTTCGTGGTGGTGGCTCGGTAGAAGACCATGGGAACACCGACGCGGTCGGGGGCATGAGCCAGGGCGCCGACCGGGACGCTGCCGACCGACGTGCGCTCGGGCTCGTCGGGAAGGGTCGCGCCGGACCAGGCGAGCAGGGCCCGTCCGAGGCGAGCCGCCAGTCGTTTGACACGACGGCCGGCCATGGTCCGCAGCTCGCGGGTGGCCACGTCGAACGAACCGGGACGAAGGAGCGGCTTGTACTTGGACCACCGGTTCGACCAGATGTGCCGTTCTTCGCCCGGGAAGAACGTGTCGATGAGCGCGAGGAGATCGACTCGGCTGCCGGAGGCCGCGAGCTGCTGGGCCAGCTCGACCGCCACGACACCACCGATCGACCAACCGAGGACGACCGCGGCCCGGTGCTCGCCGATGGCGGACCGGGCGTGCGGGAGGAACGCAGCCACGAGCTCGTTCACCGACGTGACGACGGGGTAGCCCCGTTGCTCGACGTAGACGAGGGCGACCACGGTGTGATCGTCGGGGAGCGCTCTGGCCAGCTCCCGGTACCCGAAGACATCGTCCCAGGCCGGCGTCATGACGACGATCGGTCCGTCGGGTCCCCCGGCCCGAAGCGTGATCAGCTGGAACGCCTCCGGCGGGTTGGTCGACGTGGTCGGTTCCGACGGGGCGGTGTCGTCCAGCAAGGCCGCCATGCCGCCCGGTGTCCGACCGGAGAGCAGCGCGGCGATCGGGACCCGTCGCCCGAGCGCGTCGCCCACCATCGAGACGATCTCGACCGCGGCCAGGGAGTCACCCCCGAGGTCGAAGAAGTCGGCGTGACGGTCGATGTCGTCCCGATCGAGCACCGACCGCCACGACGAGAGCACGACGGCGACGAACCCCCGGTCGGCGCCCACCGCGTCCGGCGACGGGGCCGACGGGTCCGGACCGATCGGGAGCTCGGCGGCGGCGGCACGATCGACCTTGCCATGGCTGGTGCGGGGCAGGTGCTCGTGGCGGACGAAGCGGCGGGGGATCGAACGATTGGGCAGGCGCTGGGCCAGGCTCGCTCGCAGCCCCTGCTCGTCGAGGGCGTCCGCTTCGATGTGGGCGACCAGCATCGGCGGTTCGGCCGATGCGACGACCACCGCCTCGTGGACCTCGGGCCACCGTCGCAGCTCCATCTCGACCTCGCCGGGCTCGAGTCGGTTCCCGCCGACGTTCAGCTGGTCGTCGACGCGCCCGACGAAGTCGATGAGGTCGCCGTCGACGCGCACCAGGTCACCGGTGCGGTACCAACGTCGGCCGTCGATCTCGAGGAAGCGCCCGGCGTTCGCCTCGGCGTCGTCGAGATAGCCGCGGGCGACACCGGGCCCGGCGATCAGCAGCTCACCGGCGACGCCCTGGGGCACCGGCGCCAGGCGAGCGTCGACGACACGGGTCGTGGTGCCGGGAATCGGCCGGCCGATGGGTACGGTGTCGTCGTCCGCGCTCAGCCGGTGGGCCGTGGCCCACACGGTCGCCTCGGTCGGCCCGTATTCGTTGATCAGTGCCGTGTCGGGAAGCCGCTCCTCGTGGAGGGTGACCAGGGACCTCGGGCAGGCCTCGCCGGCGACGATGGCCATCTCGAGGTCGAGGAGCTGGGCCGCCGCCCGGTCGAGCACGGCGCGGTAGAGGCTCGGCACCATCAGGGTGTGGGTCACCTCCCGGTCAGCGATCAGGGCGCCGATGCGATCGACGTCGCGGACGTCGTCGTCGGTGGGAAGGACCACCGTTCCGCCCGTGGCGAGGGGCCAGAAGAGCCCGACCATCGCACTGTCGAAGCCGATGCTCGACGTGACCAGGAAGCGAGCCGGGTCGCTCCCGTACCAGGGGGTCCGCGCTGCCGTACTCGCCACGAGGTTCCGGTGGGTCACCTCGACGCCGCGGGGCCGGCCGGTGGATCCGGAGGTGAACACGACGTAGGCCACCCGGTCGAGATCGACGCGCTCGACGCGCCGGCGAACCGTCAGGAGATCGTCGTCCGCTGCTGATTCGAGGTCGGCGGTGGTGGTGACACGGTCGGGTGGAAGCCCGAACCTCGACGCCGATGCGCGGTCGGCCGGGTCGGCCAGCACGACGTCGAGGTCGGCAGCCGACGTGATCTCTTCGAGCCGTTCGGTCGGGGAGGAGGGATCCAGCGGCACGTAGGCCGCGCCGGTCGCCATGGCCGCGAGCAGCCCTGCCACCAGGTCGGTCGATCGCTCGAGCGCGACCCCGACCCGGCGTGGCGCAACGTCCCCACCGGTGCGCTCGATGCGCTCGGCGAGGCGGTCCACGGCGATCGCCAGGTCTCGGTACGAACGGGTGGAACCGTGCCCGTCGACCACGGCGGGGGCGTCGGGGGTGGCGTCCACCCACGCCAGGAACCGCTCGAGGATCGTTCGGCCGTCGAGCTCCAGGGGAGGACCGGTCAGGTCCGGGCCGCGATCGTCGTCGAGAAGGCGCTGCACGGAGCGGTCGGGGTCGGCGGCTCCGGCGAGCAGCACGGCTTCGAAGAGGGCGAGCAGGCGTTCGGCGTCGGTCTCGCGCAGCGCCGACCCCCGGTATTCGAGCCCGAGCTGGAGGGACTGCTCGCGTTCCTGTACGAAGAACGTCAGGTCGGTGACCGACGCGCCCGAGGCCAGGATCCGCTGCTCGGCCTGCGCGTCGGGGAAGGTCGGGGGCGCCAGCTCCTCGTAGGCGAGCATGAACGAGAGGTCGGGAGGGGTGAGGTCGGCCGCCCGGGCGTCGCGCACCATGGAGGCGAAGGGGTAGGTGCGGTGCGGGAGCGCCTCGGAGATCGAGTCGCTGGCCTGCTGGAGCAGATCGGCGAAGCGCGCGCCGGCGGGCACCGTCAGCTCCATGGGGAGGGAGTTGAGGTAGTACCCGACCAGCGGCGCGGCGTCGGCGTGATCCTTGGTCGAGGCGGTGATGCCCAGCTCGACGTACTCGCTCGCGGTGAAGTGCGACAGGGCGACGGCCGCAGCCGCCATGGAGGCGGCGAACGGCGTGTGTCCCGGGGTGGTGAGTACCGAGGGGTGGGCGGTGGTCAGCCTGGAGAGGTACCCGTCGGGCTCGGCCGGGTGGGGGGTCGGGAGGCCGAGTCGGACCGCAGGACGACGGCCCCATGAGCGCTCCAACCAGTAGCGCTGATCCTGGTCGTCGGCCTCACGCCGGGCCCGCTGCCACTCGGCGTGCTCGGCGTAGCCGGCCGCCAGGATCGGGAGCGGGTGTCCCTCGTAGCAGGCGGCGATCTGCTGCCACAGCACGTCGAAGGTCCCGGCATCGATGCTGATGTGGTGGAGGGCGACGAGCACCTCGACCCGGTCCGGACCGGTCCGAGCCACGTGGATGCGGACGAGCGGACCGTGATCGAGGTCGAAGGGAACCGCCCGCTGGGTCGTGGCGAAGTGGTCGAACTCCTCGCGGCTCGAATCCGGGAGCTCGGTGTACGACAGCGCTTCGTCGACGTCGAGGGTGCGCCGGTCGGCGCCGTAGGAGGTCCGGAGTGGTGCGTGGAGCCGCACCAGGTCCTCGACGGCATCGCGGAATCGCTCTCCATCGAAGGGACCGGTGACGGTGTAGATCCGGGTGACGTTGTAGCGGGGGTCGTGCGGGGCCGCCCGGTACTCGAAGAGCATCGCCTCCTCGCCGGCCGAGAGCGGAAGGGGAGCCGACGGATCGAGGGGTGGGATCGAGACGTGCCGGTCCGCTCCCAGGCCCTCGGACAGCGTCCGGTCGACGACGGCTGCAAGCTCTCGGATGGTCCGGGAACGGAAGACGGCCGCATCGTGCAGGTCGGTCCCGAACGCGGCATCGATCGTGGCGACGACATTGAGCGCGTCCAGCGATGCGCCACCCAGGTCGAAGAAGTCGTCGGTCACGCCAACGACCTCGAGACCGAGGAGCTCGGCCCAGATCTCGGCGATCCGGGTCTCGATCGGGGTCGAGGGCTCGACCCGTTCTGCGCCGTGACGGTGGAAGCGTCGAGGCGGCGGAAGCTTCGACACGTCGGCCTTGGCGCTGGAGGCCAGGGGGACCTCGTCGATCCTGACGAACGCAGCGGGGACGGCGTGCTCGGGGAGCAGGGCGCGGAGATGGGTGCGGAGCTCGTCCGTGTGGAGATCGGTGCCGTCAACGGTCTGATACCAGGCGGTGAGGACGCCGTTGGTCTTCGGTTCGTAGCCCACCTCGGCCAGCAGGCCGGTGACCTCCAGCTCGTCGACCTCGTCGTCGAGCTCCTCGAGGGCCTCATCACGGGTCTTGTGACCCAGCCGGACGTCCCAGCTGTAGGGCTCGGCGTAGTTGTGGTAGCCACGTTCGCTCTGGTGCACCTGGATGCCGGCCACGTTGATCAGGCAGTTCGTCGACCGACCGGTGTCGGCCGGTCGCACCCACGGCGCTCGCTCCTCGAGGAACTCGTAGAGGTCCGCCAGTTCCACGTCGACGTAGCGATAGAAGTCGACGAACTCGATCTCGTCGAAGATGGCGTCGTCGTCGAAGACGCGCTGCTCGGGTAGCAGCTCGGTCACGGCGTCGGGCGTGTGGTGGTAGATGCGGCGGGCCTCGAGCACGGTCCGGTCGATCTCGTCGGGGTCGAAGCGGCCCTGCTCGAACTGGTGGGGAACGAGTCGGGTCTCGAAGAACTGGCCGCGAGACAGTCCGGTCACGATGACCGGGATCCCCATCTCCTGCGCCCGGGCCACGGCGATGGTGTAGATGGTCTTGTAGCAGCCCTGGCACACGTTGGAGTACCGGTCGAGGCTGTCCCGGAAGATGTCGTTCATCGCCTCGGCCGTGGCGAACTCGTGAGTGATCCCGAGGTCGGCGACACTGCGGCGGACATTGTCCTTCGCCCCCTCGGAGATGAACCCGTTGTCGAGGGTCAGCGCATGGACGTTCCAGCCCCGCTCGACCAGCTGGTACAGCGCGTACGTCGAGTCCTTTCCGCCCGACAGGAGATGGAGGCAGTCGATGTCGCCCCGCCGTCGTTGCAGGGCGCTGCGGCGGCGTTCCTCGAGGTCGGCTTCGGTGCGGAACCACCGTTCGGTCTGGGGGGCGACGACGTCGAAGGAGTGGCACACGTTGCAGATGCCTTCATCGTCGAGCTCGGTGCCGGGGACGTCGACCCCGAGTCCGCACCGTCGGCACCGGGGAACCGCTCCGGCTCCGGCGGTTGCGTCGCTGGGATGCCAGAGCCGGACGAGCGCGGAACTGACGGCCGGATGGGTGACCATCGCGGCTTCGACCTCGGCCGGTTCGAGGCGAACGCCGTTGACCTTGAGCTGATCGTCCATCCGGCCGCCGTAGACCGCCACGCCGGGCCGGACGACCCTGACGCGGTCGCCGGTGCGATACCACGTGGGGGCCGGGTCGGCGGGCCGGAGCTCGTCATGCGCCGGACCCAGCACGACGCGATCGTCGAGCTCGAGGAAGCGTCGGGCCGACTCGTCGGGACGGTGGAGGTACCCCTGGGCCATCCCGGGCCGGCGCACGTAGAGCTCGCCCCAGGCGCCGGTCGGGGTCAGGTGACCGAAGCGGTCGAGGACGGTGACGCGGCTGCCGGGTGCGGCATGGCCGATCGGCACGTCGGCGCTGGGATCGACGTCGCGATCCCACCGGTGGATCATGCAGCCGACCACCGCCTCGGTGGGTCCGTATTCGTTGAAGATCCTCAGGCCGGGCGCACACGAATCGGCCAGCCGTTCGGCCAGGGGCCGGCGGAAGGCCTCGCCGCCGACCACCACGGTGCGGAGCGGCCGGATCGATCGGGTGAGTCGGGTGAACAACTCGAGCTGCGAAGGCGTCGCCTTGAGGAAGGTGATCCGATCGTCGAGGGCGATCCGCCCGAGCGCGCCGATGGGCTCCTCGTCGAACACGACCACCCGGCCCCCCGTGAGGAAGGACAGGAAGAGACTGGTGACCGTCAGGTCGAAGACGAGGGCCGAATGGAGCGCGACGACCGGCGGATCCTCCGTTGGATCTGCGTACGTGTCGATCGCGAAACGGAGGTAGTCAGCGAGGCCTCGCTGCGAGATGGGCACGCCCTTCGGGGTACCGGTCGATCCGGACGTGTAGAGGAGGTAGGCCGGTTCGTCCAGGTCGACTCGGGGGAGGTCGCCGGGGCCATCGGGCTCCGATGTCGGCCCGGCGCCGTCCGCTGGGTCGGCGCGGTCGGGCAATCGGTCGAGGACGAGAAGGAGGTCGGCGTCAGCCGCGATTGCGTCGTGGCGCGCCGGCGGGTCGTCGGGATCGAGCATGACGAACACCCCGCCCGCTCGGAGGACACCCTGGATGGCGATCAGGACGTCCAGTCCCCGTGGCATCCGCAGTCCGACGGCGCGGCCCGGGTCCAACCCCGCTTCGACGAGCCAGCGGGCGAGCCGCTCGGCCCGCTGGTCGAGCTCTGCCGCGCTGAGGGTCGAGCCGCGATGCTCGGCCACGATCCAGTCCGGGTCGTTCCGGAGCCGTCGCTGGATTCGCTCGTGCACGGTCTCGCCGAGGTCACGGGGCGCCGGGTCGGGGGTGAGGAGATCGAGCTCGGCGCGTTCGACGTCGCCGACGATGGGCCGGTGGCCGATCGGTTCGTCGGGTCCGTCGAGGACGGCGGCGACGACGGCGGCGAAATGGTCCGGGAAGCGCTGCGCAGCGCTGTCGCTGCTGAGCGAATCGTTGAGGTCGAGCTCCCACTGCAGTCCCGAGACGTCGTGGCCGGCGGTACCCGAGTAGTCGAACACCTGGGAGCGCAACGCGTGGTTGGGATCGACGTGACCCGAGCGCATCCACTCGGTCACGGTGGGCATCCCGGCGAAGTCCCCGTACCGGGCGGTCAGCACGTTGAGGACGATCTCGAAGGGGGTGTCGGGGCTCTCGCCCGGCTGGGCCCTGCGGAGCAGGGTCATGATCGAGCGCAGCACCCGCGTGAACAGGGTGTGATGGGTGTCGTCGTCCTCGATCGAGACGGGGAGCGGGTACAGCTCCATCAGCGGGCCGACCAGCCGGGCGGCGTCGCGGGAGGAGCGGTGATGGACCGGGACGCCCAGGACGAGGCTGGAGCGACCATCGAGGCGGTGGACGGCGATCGCCGTTGCGGTGGCGGCGATGGCCAGGAGGCCGAGCTCCCGGCTGAGTGTCCGGTACTCGGCGGCGAGCACCTCGTCGAGCCGGTCGAGCTGATCGGGTGAGAGGGGAAGCGATACCCGCCGGACCGCGGTGGTGCGCGGTCCGCGTTCGCCGTAGGGCGTCAACGGCGGCTGCGGTCCGGCGGCCTCGGCGTCTGCCTCCCAGGCGGCGGCCCGCTCGACGGTCGTCTCGCGACTGCGGGGTTTCGGCGGATCGGCGGCGTACCGGAAGAACGCACCGTCGATGACGGTGTCGAGGTCGGCCTCGCTCGGCGGACCCTCGTGCTCGTAGGCGGCGGCGGTCGCCTCGAAGATGAGGGCCGAGCTCCATGCGTCGGTCGCCACGTGGTGAAGGTCGAGCCACCAGGTCCAGTCGTCGTCGGCGTGGCGCAGGAGCACCGAGTCGTACATGCACGAGGTGGCGTCGATCGGCACCGAGATGCGTTGCGCACACCACTGGTCGAGACGGTCGACCGGGAGGTCGATGACCTGGGTGGTCGCCGGCGGGAGGTCGTGGACGTGAGCGCCGGCCGGCACCGGTCCGTGCTGGTGGTCGACGACCACGGCCCGCAGGACGTCACAGGCCCGCACGACGGTGTCGAACGAGACGAGGAAGCGGTCGACGTCGATCGGGCCCGTGATCCGGAAGCGCTTGCCCATGTTGGCCAGCGGCACGTCGGGGTGCAGGCGCTGGCTGGTCCAGATCAGCGACTGGGTGCGGGTGAGCGGTGCGGTCGCCGCGGCCCGGGGACGGATCTCGACGGGCTGGGCGGCGTCCGTGCTCATGCCGTCCGCAGGTAGCTCAACATCTGGTCGATCGTCTGGAAGTGCTCGAGGACGACGTCGGCGGGATCGATCGTCGTGCCCAGGGTGGCCTCGATCCAGTTGACGATCATCACGACGCCGAGGGAGTCGACCAGGCCGGTCAGGAGCAGATCGGTGTCGCCGGCGACCGGGTAGTCCTCGAGGGCGACCTCGTCGGCGATGAACGAGGTGAGAGCGTCGGCGAAGTCCGCATCGACGGCGACCTCGGCGGTGGCGTCAGGGCTGTTCATGGATGGCGACCTCGGGAATGGGGGGGAGCAACGACATTCTCGCCGATCGTTCCGCTCGGACTACGCATCGAGGAGCTCTTTCGATGCCGCTCGATCGACTTTTCCCGTCGATGTCCTCGGTAGGGAGCGCACGGCGATCAGATGCGAGGGGACAGCATATCGGGGAAGGCGCGAGCGGAGCTCGGCGCCGACGGCGTCGAGGGCCACCGATTCCGGCTCGGTTGCGCCCGGATCGAGCACGACCATGCCCACCAGGCGGTCCTCGCCCTCGTCGGGTCGGTCCACCACCACCGTCGCCTCGCCGACACCCTCGGCGTCACGCAGGACGGCGTCGACCGCCTCCAGCTCGATGCGATGTCCCCGCAGCTTGATCTGGTTGTCGCTCCGACCGAGGAAGACGAGGTTCCCGTCGGACCGCTCGACCACCAGATCGCCGGTGACGTACCACCGCTGGCTCGGATCGTCGTCCCGGGGTGATGCGATCACCGACCCCGCGGTCAGGTCCGGACGTCGCCAGTAGCCCGCCATCATCGTGTCGCTCTGCACGAGCAGGACACCGGGCTCACCCGGTTCCACCTCGCGGATCGGCTGGTCGGTGGCCGGCTCGGCGCCGCTGCCGGGCCGGTCGAGGTCGTCGGGACGGACGACGCGGAGACGGGCCCCGGGCCAGGCTCGCCCGATCGGTACCGGTTCGTCCTCCTCCGGGGGCTCCGGTGGGTTGAACACCATGCACTGGTTCACCTCGGCCGGCCCGTACACGTTGGAGAACCGGGCGCCCGGCAGCTGGCGCATCAGGCGAGCCAGCGCGCCCGGCGGGAACGCCTCGCCACCGAACAACACCCACCGCAGCGAGGAGAGATCCCGTTGATCGAGCGCGCCGCGGGTCGACAGCTGGTCCAGGAGGTAGGGAACCGAATACCACACCGTGGCCCGTTGGGCCTCGATCAATTCGCTGAGACTGGCCGGGAAACGCAAGACGGGCTCGGGTACGACGATCACCGCGGCACCGACCAGCGGGGCGGCGTACAGCTCGAAGGTCGACTGGTCGAAGTGGAGCGGTGCGATGTTGGCGAGGCGGTCGGCGTCGCTGAGCTCGTAGGTGGCGGCGGCCCCGGTGGCGTAGGCGAGCGCGCTGCGATGGGTGTGGACGATCCCCTTCGGCCGTCCGGTCGAGCCCGAGGTGTAGATGATGTAGGCGGGATCGTCCCGGCCGACGTCCGCGAGGGGCCCGGGCGGCGACGCGTCGATGTCGGAGCGGACGATCACCTCGGATCCCCTCGACGCATCGGGGGCCTGTGACCGCTCGGCCCGGGGCAGGACGAGGCACCGGATCGGTGACGCCGCCAGGACGTCTTCGAGCGCACGGGCCCGGCCGTCGGCGATCAGGATCTCGGCCCCGGCGTCGGTGAGCACGGCGGCGCCGGCGCCGGGGGGCGCCAGCGGGTCCACGGGGACCATCACCGCTCCGGCCCGGAGGACCGCGTGGACGGCGACGAAGGACTCGACCGACTTGGACAGCCTGATCCCGACCCGGTCGCCCGGGTGGACGCCGGCCCCGACGAGGGCGCCGGCCGTCCGGGCCACGCGATCGACGAGCTCGTTCCACGTCAGCGACGACGTCCCGTCGGTCAACGCATCGACGGCTCCGTCGCCACCGCCCGGCCTGGGGCGGTGCGGGTCCAGGAGCTCGCCCAGGGTCAGCGGCGGCGGCGGGTCCGATGAGAGCATGACGGGGCATGCGTAGCCGAGACCGGCCCCGCATGAGAAGTGGCAGCCCCGAGCCGGTACGTTTTCCGTCGCGATGCTCACCTCCAACGGCCATCCCCTCGACACCAGCCCCGATCGCCTCGGAGAGCTCGAACCCGCCAACCACCTGCTCGATGACCCCGCGGCGCTGCGCGACGCCATGGCCGACCGTGGCTATCTCTTCTTCCGCCGGCTCCTCGACCCCGAGACCGTGCTCGCCGCTCGACACGAAGTCCTGCAGAAGTACGCCATCCTGGGCGAGATCGACGACCGCTATCCGGTCGACGACGCCATCGCCGGTGACGGGCGCGCCGTGCCCCACGCCAACCTGCGGGCGTTCTCCGAGAGCGTGCGGTCCGGTCCGGCCTACCTGGCCGTGACCGACGCGCCCGAGGTGCTCGCCGTGCACGCGGCCCTGCTCGAAGGGCCGGTCCGCAGTTTCGACATGCGCTGGCCCCGGTTCGTGCGCTCCGGCGAGGGGTGCGGGTTCCACTGTGACGGGCCCTACATGAACCGGGGCACCGATCGGATCTTCTCCAGTTGGATCCCCCTGGGACGGGTGGATCGGCACGAAGGGGCCCTCATCATTCTCGAGGGGAGCCACCGCTCCGAGAAGCTGCACGCCGGCTACCTGCAGGCCGACGCCGACCGGGACGGTCTCACCTGGCTGGACGACGATCCCAAGGTCGTCCAGCGGGAGTACGGGTCGCGCTGGTTGACCATCGATTTCGAACCCGGCGACGTGCTGTGTTTCCGGATGGACACGCTGCACGGAGCGCTCGACAACCGATCGGAGCGCGGTCGATGTCGCCTGTCCTCGGACAGCCGGTACCAGCGGATCGACGAGCCGGCCGATCCGCGGTGGAACGGTGAGGACTTCGAGGGACACGGGGGGCGCCGGGTCTTCTATCCGGGGCTGGGCCGCTGGAACAACGACGATTTCCAGGACGAGTGGAAGGACGTGGACGAGATGGGACGCCTGCTGTTGCGAGAGACGGATCGGGCATGACGTCGCCCGATCTCGACGCCGAGCTGCTGGCCATCGCCCGCGCCATCGCCGACCCCGACCACCCGGTGAAGCGCGACGTGGCCGCCTGGGCCGCCGAGCATGTCGCCCGGGGGGACCGGGTCGGCGCCGATCGGGAACTGCGCTTCGCCGCCGACGACTGGAAGCGCTGCGCCGAGCGGGGGATCCACAGCGTGCGTGTCCCCACCGAGCTGGGCGGCCGGGGGGCGGACTGGGCCACGACCCTCCTGACGCTCGAAGGGCTCGGCTACGGCTGCCGCGACAACGGGCTGGCCTTCGCCATCGGCAGTCAGATCCTCAGCACCCAGGAGACGATCGTCCGCTTCGGAAGTCCCGAGCAGCGGGAGCGCTGGATCCCCCCTCTGATCAACGGCGAGGCGTACGGCGCCTTCGCCATGACCGAACCCGACTCCGGTTCCGATGCCTACCGGGTGTCGACGCGGGCCGAGCGGCGGGCCGACGGGTCCTACGTCCTCAACGGGCGCAAGGCCTACATCACCCTCGGCTCCCGGTGTGACGTGGTGGTCGTGTTCGCGTCCACCAATCCCGACGCCGGCCGGTGGGGCCTGTCCACCTTCCTCGTTCCCGTCGACCTCGACGGTGTCGAGCGGCTTCCCAACCGGGACAAGATGGGCATGCGCACCACCCCCTTCTGCGACATCGGCCTGACCGACGCGGTCGTCCCCCCGTCCGCGCTGATCGGCCGCGAGGGCGCCGGTGCCAGCATCTTCAACTCGGTCATCGAGGTCGAGCGCAGCTTCGTCTTCGCCACGCAGGTCGGGGCGGTCGAGCGGCAGCTCGACGACGCGCTCGCCTACGCGGGTGAGCGGGAGCAGGGGGGCGTGCCGATCGGCACCTATCAGGCCGTCGCCCATCGCCTGGCCGACATGAAGCAGCAGCACGAAGCCGCCCGGCTGTTCCTCTACCGGGCCGCGATCGCCGCGGTGTCCGGTACCGAGGTCGCGATGTCGGCCGCATTGTCCAAGTTGACCGCGAGCGAAACCGGCCTGGCCGCGGGGCTCGCAGCGGCCTCGGTCTATGGCGCAAAGGGGTACGTCACGGAGTTCGAAGTCGAGCGCGATCTGCGCGACGCGATCGGCGGGCTCGTCTACTCCGGCACGTCCGACATCCAGCGGAACATCGTCGCCCGCCTTCTGGGCGTCGGGTGATCCGAGTTTCCCCGCCCCGACATGGACGCGTCGTCCGGAGGTTCAATCGCGTGGAGGGTCGTCTTCGTCTGATCTTCCTGGGGGTCGTTCTCCTCCTCGTCGTGCCGTTCTTCGGGGCGACGGCGGCCAACGCCCACACCGGGAACCAGAGCTACGTCTATCTCGAGATCTTCGACACGGCGATTGCCGGTCGCGTCGAGTACCCGATCAACGACCTCAACCGCATCCTCGGGCTGGACATCCCCGTCGACGAGTCGGGGACCCTCGAGGCCCTGGAGGAGAACGCCGACGTCATCCAGGCCTACACGGCGGAGCACCTCGCGATCGGGCCCGCGGACGGGTTGTCCACGTGGCCGTACGAGTTCGAGGACGTCGAGCTCCTCGACCTCGGCGGCGGCTCGTACGCCGTCTTCAACTTCGAGATCCAGGAACGCTTCGACCCACCGCCGCGAACGTTCACGGTGTCCTACGACGCCATCATCGAGGCCGACAGCGATCGTGACGGGTTCCTGCTGATCGCCACCGATTGGGGATCCGGGACGTTCAACAACGAGTCCAACGAGTTCCTCCGGTTCAGCCAGGGCGACACCACCCACCTGGTGGAGCTCGACGACACCTCCTGGTTCAAGGGCATGAGCGGCGTCATCGAGCTGGGGGCCGAGCACATCAGGATCGGCACCGACCACATCCTCTTCGTCCTCGCCCTGGTGCTCCCGTCGGTGCTCGTCTTCGTCAAGTGGCGCGACGAGGAACAGCGCTGGCACCCGTCGCCCAGCTTCGGCTCGTCGCTGTGGCGGGTGCTCAAGATCGTGACCATGTTCACGATCGCCCACTCGATCACCCTCGCGCTCGGCGGCCTGGGAATCGTCGAGCTGTCCCCCGCCTGGTCGAGACGATCATCGCCCTGTCGATCGCGGCGGCCGCCCTCCACAACATCCGACCCGATCTTCGTCAACAAGGAGTGGGTGCTGGCGTTCGCCTTCGGGTTGTTCCACGGGTTCGGTTTCGCCGGGCTGCTGTCGGAGCTCGGACTCGATCGCAGCAACCGGTTCCCCTCGCTGCTCGGCTTCAACATCGGCGTCGAACTGGGCCAGGCCGCGATCATCCTCATGATCTTCCCGATGCTGTTCATCCTGCGGCGAACCCGCTACTACCTCGGGATCTTGTACGGAGGATCCGTGGTGCTCGCCCTGGTTGCGCTGGCCTGGGCCACCGAGCGGATCTTCGACTACGACACGCAGGTCAACGAGCTGGTCGACCCGATCCTCCAGTGGCCGCGTTCGGCGGGTCTGGTCGCCGCCGGCTATGTCGTTGCCACCGCGCTCTGGTGGTTCGATCGGTCACGGGGCCGGCTGGTGCCCGTCGAGGATCCCGAGGTGGTCATCGACCTCGACGAGCCACCCGAGCGCGAGCTGGTCGACGCGTGATGGGTTCGCTCAGCTGACTGGATCCTCGGCGGTCCAGCGATGGGCGACGGTGACCGCGTCCTCTCCCACCAGGAGCCGGGACTCGGCGCCGGCCGCCCGGATCGCGGCCGGAGGGCGACTCTGCTCGTGAATCACGAGCCGGGCGCCGGCTTGCAGCCGGCCCAGAGTATCGGCCAGAAGATCGGCGACGATGTCGATCGGCAGGAACATGAACAGCACGGTCACGTCGCTCAGATCGACGGTCCGAGCGTCGGCGTGGTCGATGCGGACACGGTCGGTGAGCTGATGGTTGCGGACGCGGTCCCGGGCTCGGTCGACGAGCTCCTCCGACCGCTCGACACCCCGGGCCCGACAGCCGGACCGTAACGCGGCACCCACGACCAGCCGGCCGTCGCCGCATCCGACGTCGACGATCCGATCCTCGCGGTCCACCCCGGCGAAGTCGAGGAGGGGGCCGATCAGTCCGTCGGGGGTCGACAGGTACGGTCCGAGGCCGGACTCGTGACGGGGGCGGAGCCCGGCCCGCTCGGCCACGAGCCGGACCGGTCGGACGAGGGGATAGCCCCACCAGGCCCACCGCGGGAGGTCGACCGTGTCCCAGTCTCCGGCCGTCGGTCGGAAGACCCGGTCGAACCGGTTTCGGTCGCGGGGTTCGGCCCACCGGAGCCTGACCACCGTCGTCACGTCGGCGGTATGGCCGAGCGTGAGGTGGTCGGCGGTTCGACGGAAGGACTCGGCTGCGCCGCCCGACCAGCGCTCCCATCGTTCGAATCCATCGTCCTCGAGCACGCATGCGGCGCGTTCGGCGGCCCCGGCGTCGGCGACCGCCAACTTGATCGTGTGATCCTGCCGGGGTCCGGTCCGTCCGGTCGCGTCGACCTCGAGGCCGTCGGCTCGTAGGAGGGCCAGGATCCGGTCGCGCTCGCGGTCGATTCGGCCGCCGATGCGGTCGCACGCGGCGAGCGCATCGGCGGCGCGGGTCCGCGCCTCGTCGGATGCGTGCTCGTCATCGATGACGGCGCGGGCCGCGTCGGGCAATCGCTGCCGATAGACCCCTTCGATCAGCGGATCGGTCGTCGTCACCCGCTAGCTCGCGGCCCGGTCTTCGAGCACGCGGTGATGGAAGACCTCACAGGCCGGTCGGAGGAAGCCGGGGTTCACGACCTCGGTCGGACGGGTCCGGAACCGGAACGGGATGCTGATGTTGGCCTCGAGCGCCTCGATCTCGTGGGACCAGAACGGTGGGATGAACAGCACGTCGCCCGCTTCCAGGATCGCCTCGTGGCGATCCGCTCGGGCCAAGCGGGGGTGGGCGGCGGGGTCGGCATCGCTGGAGCGACCCGGCAGCGTGCTCCAGCGATCACCGACGGCGAACGGTGACACGAACGAGAGGTTGGGTCGCTCGGCCGGCGCGAACATCAGGACCCGTTTCGCTCCGGTCAGCTGGAAGAGCAGGCCGGTCCACGCGTCGTGGTGGAGGGGCGTGACCACGCCCTCCGAGCCGATCCAGATGCCACTGGCCTGGCGGTCGGGTCGCCGGTCGGTGCGAGACGCCAGACGAGCACTGATGTCGTCGATGATCTCACCGATGGCCCCGTGCAGATCCGACACGCTGAACAGCCGGTAGCTGCAGGTGTCGGGATCGGGGCCGGTGACGAACATGAAGTCGAGGAACTCGGTCAGCGTCATCTTCTCGACGTGATCGAGCTCGGCGCCGTAGTCGCCGGTGTAGAGGAAGTAGGGGGAGTGGCGTTTGTGGATCCGGACCGGGATGGGGTCGGTCTCGGTGGCCGCCAGGTCGCGGAGTCCCTCGACGTCGGGGGTGATGCGGAGGCCGAGCTCGCCGATCAGGTCCTGGATGATCACCGGCGTGCCGCCCTCGATCACCTCGCGCAGCTCGATCTCGTTCACCGAGACCCTCGGGATGGTGTGCGTCGCGCCGCGCTTGGCTCGGGATCGCAGCGCCGAGAGCGCGTGGTGGACGGCCCAGACCGGAATCAGGATCAGGACCAGGATCCCGACGGCGGTCGAGATGGCGATGCCTCGGAGTCGTCGGGGTGAGGGGAGCTGCATGGGGACCGCCGTTCAGTCGCCGGAGTCGATGGACAGGATCTTCACGGCGACCTCGTACATCCCCCAGCAGAGGTACTCGTACTCGACGCCGTGCTCCGAGCAGTACTCCTGGAACGCCTTGAACTCGTGCTGCTGCCAGTTGGGGTAGTTGAAGTACTCGTTGAAGACGATGATCGTGCCGGGACGGATGCGGGGGGCCAGGTTGGTCAGGACCGTGCGGGCCGACGAGTAGATGTCCGAGTCGATGTGGACCAGCGCGACCGGATCCGAGTGCGACTCGAGGAACGGCGGCAGGGTGTCGTCGAACCAGCCGACGACGAGCTCCACGTTCTCGGCCACGTCCGGGATCCCGTCACCGCGGAATGCGCCCTCGTCCAGCGTCCAGCCCGCCCAGCGCTCGGGAAGCCCCTCGAAGGAGTCGAACCCGTGGATCGTCCGGTTCGGTTTGATCCTGGCCAGGTGGTTGACGGTGCTTCCCGTGCGGACGCCGAATTCGAGGATGAGGCCCTCGCGCGGCGCCTGTCGAGAGGCGAAGTTCAGGACGTCGAAGGCGTCATCGCAGACGGTGGCGGTCGTCATGTTCGCCTTGATGTAGGCGACGGTCTCGGCGAGCGCTTCGTCGAGCATGGCGGCGTGCGGGTGGATCCGAGGCGAGTAGTAGTACTGGCCGTAGTAGGCGCGGATGCCCGACCGCACGACCGCGCCGACCCCCCGGTCCAGCAGTCGCCTCACCGTGTCCATGCCACCACATCACTCCTGTCGGTTCGGGCGGGAGCCTACCGCCGGGAGCGAACCTGAACCCTCTCGGGGTCAGGCCCCGGGAGGGTTCAGGTCGTCGGGGAGATTCTGCGCCCGCCCGCGGGTCGTGCCAGGGTTGGGGATGCGATCCCGGGTGGCGTCACTGGTGCGGTTGTTCGGGCGGCGCATGCCGAAGGTCGACGGAACGGTCGAGGTGACCGGAACCGACGGCCCGGTCGTGATCCGTCGCGACGGCTACGGCGTGCCCCACATCCGGGCCGACTCCGACGACGACGCCTGGTTCGCGCTGGGGTTCTGTCAGGGGCAGGACCGGACCTTCCAGATCGAGACGCGCGTGCGACTCGGCCGGGGTCGGCTGGCCGAGCTGCTCGGGCCCGACGGCGTGCAGATGGATGCGGTGGCCCGACGGATCGGATTCGCGCGGGTTGCGGCCCAGCAGCTGGACCAGCTGGACGAGTCCGGCCGCTCGGGTCTCGACGCCTTCGCTCGAGGGGTGAGGGCGGGCTTCGCTCAGGGACTGGAGAAGCGGCCCCATGAGTTCGCCCTGCTGCGCCAGGACCCGCTGGACTTCGAGCCGGCCGACGTGTTGGCGGCCCTCCAGCTGATCTCGTTCCTGCTGGCCTCCAACTGGGACAGTGAGATCGTCCGGCTGCGGATCCTGCGCGACGACGGTCCCGAGGCCCTGCGCCAGCTCGATCCCACCTATCCCGACGATCTCGGCGTGAGCACACAGCTGGGAGCGATGGAAGCGCCGCTCGACTCGCTCTCGGAGTCCATCGAGGCGTTCCTCGACTTCGGCGGGGCCGGGTCGGGCTCCAACAACTGGGCGGTCAGCGGTTCGCGGACCCGCTCGGGCCGACCCATCGTGGCCAACGACCCGCACCTGTCTCCGGCACTCCCCCCGCACTGGTACCTCAGTCACATCACCACGCCCGAGTGGGAGGCGGCCGGCGCATCGCTGGTGGGCACGCCCGGCTTCTCGCTGGGCCACAACGGCAAGGTCGCGTGGGGTGTCACCGCCGGGCAGACCGACAACACCGACCTCTTCGTCGAGGAGCTGCGCAACCACGATCGTGAGTGTCGCAACCCCGACGGGTGGGGCGAGACCGAGACCTGGACCGAGACCATCGAGGTCGCTCGGGGCCGGGACGTCGAGATCAGGCTGGTGCGCACGCCGCGCGGCATGGTGATTTCCGAAGCGCTCGAGGGCGACCACGGGGCGCTGTCGATGAAGGCGACCTGGCAGCGGCTGGTCGGCGCTCGCGGGATCCTCACCGCGCACCGGGCGAACGATGTCGAGGACCTGGCGGCGCACTTCGACCCGTGGCCGGCGCTGCCGATCAACCTGGTCAGCGGCGACACGGGCGGTCGGATCGGATGGAAGCTGGTGGGTGACGCTCCGATCCGGACCAAGGGCCACGGGGTGATCCCGCTGCCCGGATGGGATCCCGACGTCGGCTGGAAGGACGTGCCGGTGCGGTTCGACCACATGCCCGGAGCGGTCGATCCGCCGTCGGGGTGGTTGGCCACCGCCAACAACAAGGCCACCCACGAGACCGAGCCCTGGCTGACCCACGACTGGCTGGACGGGTACCGCGTCACCCGCATCGGCGAGGTGCTGGACGAGCGCACCGACTGGAGCCCCGAGGACTTCGGTGAGCTCATGCTCGACCGCCGGACCCTCGTCTGGCGTGACCTGCGCGACATGGTGCGGTCGGCCGACGTCACCGGATCCGACGGTGCCCTGGCCCTGGAGTTGCTGGACGGGTGGGATGGGACGAGTGCGTCCGACTCGGTGGCGGCCGCGGTCTTCGAGCTGTGGGTGGCGTCGATGTGCCGGCGGGTCACGATGGCCAAGGCCCCTCATGCCGCCGAGTGGGCGATCGGTCGGTCGGTCTTCCCGCTGAGCGGACCCGGTTCGGTGGGATCGCGACGTATCCAGCACCTGGTGGCCACGATGACCGACCGGCCCGACGGCTGGTTCGACCACTCGTGGGACCGCGAGGCCGGCGATGCGCTGGCCGAGGCTGTCGGCCAGCTGCGCACGCAGGCCGGCGACGATCCGACGCAGTGGGCCTGGGGGACGGTGCGGCCGCTGACGCTCGAGCACCCGATGGGCCAGATCGGCCCGATGGGCAAGTTGTTCAACCTCGGCCCGTTCCCGTGGGGTGGGTCGGCGCACACCATCAACAACGGCGGAGTGAACCTGCTGGATCCGTTCTCGAACCCGGTGGGCATCGCATCGCTGCGCATGGTGGTGCCGGTGGGCGAGTGGGACGACGTCAGGATCTCGCTGCCCGGCGGCCAGTCGGGGAATCCGGCGTCGCCCCACTACGACGACATGGTGCCGGCGTGGCTCTCGGGCGAAGGGGTCCCGCTGCCGTGGTCGGACCAGGCCGTGCGCGACGCCACCGTCCACGTCCTCACCCTGGTCCCCGCCCTCACCTGAAGTGAGCACGCTGGGGGTCAGGCACCGAGCGTGCTCAGGACTCGAGGAGGGCGGGGCCGTACCTCGATCATGGCTTGTGCGGTCCCCGGGGGAGCAGGTCGGCGAGCCGGTGCTGCTCGACGGGACCTTCCACCGTGGCCGCAACCACCAGCAGGTCCGGACCGCCCAGCTCCAGCCCGACCTGGAGGCATGCACCGCAGGGAGGCGTAGGCTCGTTCCCGGGCGCCGCGGGCAGCTTCGATGGCTGCGTCGATGTCCATGAAGCCTCCGCGGCCCGGTGTGATCGAAGACGAGTCGCGGTCGACGGTCACGCGGCCTGGGTCGTGAATGTGGAGGAGACGGTGGTGATCGGAACGCTGAAGGATCGGGTGGTCGAGTCGACGACCTCGCTCTTCTCGCACGGCCCCCAGCCCCTGGAGCACACGCTGGACTATGCGGGGGACCCCGGCCTGCTCGGGCCCGACTCGGTGTCGTGGCGGGTCATCGGTGACGCCGCCGCGTTCGTCGGTGGCATTCGGGCCCTGCTCGTGCAGACGGCGCATCCCGAGGTGGTGGCCGGTGTCGAACAGCACTCCCGTTATCGGGCCGACCCGCTCGGGCGGCTGTCGCGGACGTCGGTCTATGTCACCGAGACCACCTACGGCGCCATGCCCGAGGTGAAGGCCGCCGTCGACGTCGTCCGCGGCGCGCACGTGCCGGTGCGCGGCCGTTCGGAGCGCGACAAGCCCTACAGCGCAGCCCATCCGGAGATGGCGGCCTGGGTGCACAACGTCCTCACCGACTCGTTTCTCTCCGCCTACCAGGCCTATGGGCCCGATCGGTTGACCCCGATCGAGGCGGACCGCTTCGTGGCCGAGCAGACCCGAATCGGAGCGCTCCTCGACGCCTCGCCCCTTCCGGAGTCGGCCGACGGCCTGGGTCGCTGGGTGGCGCACCACCCCGCGCTGGCTGGTTCGGAGGCGCAGCGGAATGCCATCGACTTCCTCCGCGACCCGCCGCTCCCCCTCCCGGTCAGGGTGGGGTATCGCCTGCTCTTCAACGCGGCGGTCGCCACGCTGCCTCCGGCCATCTCCGAGGTGACTGGGCTCCGGGCGACACCGGGGGGCGCGGCCCTCGGGCGGCTGAGTGTGGGCAGCCTGCGGTGGGCGCTGGGCTCGTCCCCGTCATGGCACGTGGCGCTCGTTCGGTCCGGCGCCTCGGTGCCACGCGGGCTCTTCCGCCAACCGCTCCCCGAGCATGCATCGAACGCATGAGACTCAGGCGATCGCAGGAGTCGCCTGAGTTCACGAGTCGGACGGGTCGGTCTGGCGCAGCTCCTCGATGATGGCGGCGGTGCCGCTGAGGCCCAGGCGGGTGGCCCCGGCATCGATCATGGCGGTGACGTCGGCCAGCGTCCGGATGCCGCCGCTGGCTTTGACGCCCAGCCGGTCGCCGACCGTCTCGCGCATCAGAGCGACGGCCTCGACGGTCGCGCCCCCGGCGGCGTGGAAGCCGGTGGACGTCTTGACGAAGTCGGCCTCGGCCCATTCGGCGATCTGACACGCCTCGCGGATCTCCTCGGCGGTCAGCAGGGCGGTCTCGAGGATGACCTTGAGGCGGGTCGACGGGTCGATCGCCCGGCGTACGGCCGCGATGTCGGCCTCGGCGTCGACCAGCCGGCCCGACCGCAGCAGGCCGACGTTGAGCACCATGTCCACCTCGGCCGCCCCGTGCTCGACCGCGAAAGCGGCCTCGACGGCCTTGGCCTTGCCCACCATCGCTCCCAGGGGGAACCCGACGACCGCGCACGGCACCGTGTCGGTGCCGGCCAACACGCTGGCGACCGTCGATACCCACGAACCGTTGACACACACCGATGCCGTCTCCAGTCGCCGGCCTTCGTCCGCGATGGCCACCACGTCCGCCTCGGTCGCCTCGGCCTTCAGGAGGGTGTGGTCGACCAGGCGGACGAACTCGCGCTCGCTGAGTGTCACGTGGTGAAGTGCCCCTTCCGGATCCGCTCGGCCTCCATCAGGGAGATCTCCTGGGCGCCCGAGATGACGATCTCGGGATCCGGGACGAAGTCCATGTCGGGATCACGCCCTTCGTAGGGCACCGAGTTGAGGATGACCTTCATGGCGTTGAGGCGGGCCTTGGGCTTGCTGCCCGATCGGATGATGGTCCACGGCGCGGCGGCGGTGGAGGTGCGGCGCAGCATGTCGTACTTCCTCTCGCTGAAGTCCTCCCAGTGCTCCTGGGCCTGGACGTCGATCTCACTGAGCTTCCACTGGCGCAGCGGGTCGTCGCGCCGACGCTCGAAGCGACGGGCCTGCTCCTCCTTCGTCACGCTGAAGTACAGCTTGATGAGGATCGTGCCCTGGCGCACGAGGTCCTTCTCGAACCCGACCACTCCCTTCATGAAGTGTTCGTACTCGCCGTCGGTGCAGAAGCCGAAGACGGGCTCGACCATCGCCCGGTTGTACCAACTGCGATCGAACAGAACGATCTCACCCCCGTGGGGGAACTCGGCGACGTACCGCTGGAAGTACCATTCGGTGCGGTTCTCCTCGGTGGGCTTGCCCAGGGCGACGACCCGGTAGTGCTTCTCGTTCATGTAGCGGGTGACCCGGCGGATGGTCCCGCCCTTGCCGGCCGCGTCGCGCCCTTCGAACAGCACGATCATGCGCTTGTTCTCGATCTCGAGGTGCTTCTGGAGTTTCAGGAGCTCGGACTGGAAGGGCTTCAGGACTTTGTCCCGGCGGAGGGTGCGGCGGGCTCGTCGGAGGTCGTCGCGGGTCTCGGACAACTCCGCACCGAGCGCTCGGTACCGTTCGGCAAGCGCGTGCAGCCCCATGGTCTCCCCGTCGATGGACACGGTCTGCTCGCCGGGCTCGGACTGCACGTTTCCTCCTCTGGACGGACGACGACCGCCCGATCCAGTCCCATCATGCAGGTCGCGTCGGCCGTGGGTCGACCTGGAGTGACGCCGACACTCAGTCGACGGTGCAGAGCAGCTCGCCCGACACCACGGTGAACCAGCTGGCAGGGTCGTCGGCCCACGCGTGCCAACCGGCGGCGATCTCTTCCAGCTCGTCCGTGGTCGCGAGCCCCCGATCGAGCGCCTGCGTGGCGAAGGACGACTTCCGGGACCGATCGGCCCAGAGCGACCCCCACCACCGGCGGGTGTCGGGGGTGGCGAAGCACCAGACCGAAGCCGAGGGCTCGACGTCATCGAGGCCGGCCTCGGCCGCCCACCGAAGGAGGTGGCGACCAGCGTCGGGCTCGGCGTCGTTGCCGTGGCACACCGTGCGGTAGAGGTCGAGCCAGCGGTCGAGCCTGACGTCGGCCGGCGCCCAGGCCATGGCGGCGTAGTCGGCGTCGCGCACGGCGACGGTCCCGCCGGGCCGGCACACCCGGGCCATCTCCCGCAGCGCGGCGACCGGGTCGGAGAGGTGCTGGAGCACCTGGTGGGCGTGGACCACGTCGGCGCTGTCGTCGGGCAGGTCGAGGGCGTAGATGTCGCCGACCCGGAACTCGACGTTGGTGATCGCCCGTTCCGCGGCCCCCGCGGTGGCTGCATCGAGGACGTCGGGCTCGAGGTCCAGGCCCAGCACGGACCCCGGAGCGACGCGTTGGGCCAGGTCGAGCGTGATCGTGCCCGGGCCGCACCCGATGTCGACGAGGGTCATTCCTTCGGTCAGTCGAGCCAGCAGGTAGGCGGCGGAGTTCTCGGCCGTGCGCTGCGTGTGGGAACGCAGGACGCTCTCGTGGTGACCGTGGGTGTAGGTGTCGCGCCGGCCGGTCACGGGATCGGGATTCAGATCGCCGACGCGCCCGGAGCGACGAGGGGCCACGGTCGTTCGCGTTCGACCATGACGGCCAGATCCAGCAGAAGCTGCTCGTGATGGTGGGGGGCCAGCACCTGGAGTCCCACCGGGAGCCCGTCCGAGCTGGTCCCGATGGGGATCGACACCGCTGGGTTGCCGTAGATGTTGGATGGGATGGTCAAGGCCCCGTTGTTGATCGCCGGCGCCTCGCGTCCGCCGAAGATCGAGGGCAGCCGCCCGTCGGCCTGGAACGCCACGTCGGGATTGGTGGCGGTGAAGACGAAGTCGACCTGGTCGAAGAGCGCCGCCATGCCCTGGTTCAGCTCGATGCGGGCCTCCTCGGCGCGGGCGGCGGCGTTCACATCGAAGTGCTCCAGCGATGCTGCGACCCCGGCGCGCATCGGGCCGGTCAGGTCCGGGGCACAGTCGGGCCACTTGTCCTTCACCGTCTGCCAGAGTCCGACCGCGCCCGTGACGCTCCACGCCCCACCGGTGCGGGGAAGCGCAACGTCGGGCTCACGACGTCCGAGCCCGGCGGCGTCGATCAACCACTCGGCGGCCTCGGTGACCAGCGCCACCGTCTCGGGGGCCACGACCGCCCCGGCGAACTCGGGGATCACCGCGGCTCGCCGACCGGCCAGGTCATCGGTGAACGATCCGAGGCCGTCCTCCCAGCCCTCGACGCGAGGCAGGGTCAGCGGATCGCGCGGGTCGAACCCGTTGCTGACGTCGAACCAGCGAGCGGTGTCGCGTACCGACCGACTGAGGCACCCGGCGACCACCGTGAGGTTCCCGGGACCGACGTGTGGACCGCGTGAGATGCGGCCGAAGGTGGACTTGAGGCCGAACAGACCGGTGAAGCCGGCCGGGATGCGGATGGACCCGCCGCCGTCACCTCCGGTGGCGATGGGGAAGAGCCCACCGGCGACCCCGGCGGCGCTCCCACCCGACGACCCGCCCGGGGTGCGATCGGGATTCCAGGGGTTGCGGGTGGCGCCGTGCAGCTTGGTGTAGGTCTGGTTGACACCGCCGAACTCCGAGGATGTCGTCTGGGCCACGAGCACACCCCCGGCGTCGGTCAGGCGTTGGATCTTGGTGTCGGTGTACGTGGCGATGTCGTCGGCGAAGGGGACCGACGCATGGGTGTCGGGCCACCCTTCGACCCGATCCAGCTCCTTCACCCCGATGGCGACACCCCCGAAGGGCAGCGACGTGTCGGCCCGGTCCGCCGCCGCGAGCGCCGCCTCGGGATCGGCATGGCAGACGGCGTTGAGCTCGGATCGTTCGACGGCGGCGAGGGTGGCCTCGACCTCCTCCACCGGCGATCGCTCGCCCGCTCGGAAGGCGTCGACGAGCGACACCACGTCCCCCTGCCATGGCATGTCGGTCATGCGGGGATCGTAGTGGTGGGGCCCCGACCCTTGCCGAGCGGCCGGCGCAGCCGGTGCCGTTCAGCCGGCGCCGAGATCCTGGGGATAGGGGAACCAGCGGAGGTGCTCGAAGTCGGCCGTCGTCTCGGCGGGAGCGGCACCGTCGGCCGGGTGCTCCTGCGCCTCGGCCAACAGTGTCCGGGCGTCCTCCAGGTGGCGGGTCAGGTCGATCTCCTCGGTCCGCCGCCGGTTCTCGAAGGTCATCGCCCCGGACGCGTACGAGATCTCGTGCAGCGACATGGCCGGACCGGCGTCACCCCGTTCGTGGTGCCAGAGCCCGGTGTCGGGCTCGAAGCGGTAGGAAGGGAGAAGGCGGACGCCTTCCGAGGCGATCAGATCCACCGCGGCCACGATGTATTCGAACGTGGCGTCGTCGATGAAGTAGTTGAAGTTGACCCTGACCCATCCTGGCTTGATCCCCTCACAGCCCCGGTTGATCTCGCGCTGGAACTCGTGGGAACGGTCGAGGTCGATGCCCAGCAAACGGTGGCCGTAGGGCCCCGCGCACGAACAGCCGCCCCGTGACTGGATGCCGAAGACGTCGTTGAGCAGCGCCACGACGAAGTTGTGATGCAGGTACTGGTCGTCGTGGCGGATCACGAACGACACGATCGACAACCGGTCCGCTTCGTGGCTGCCCAGCACGTTGATGTTCGGATGCTGCTCCCAGGTGCTGATGGCCCGGGTCACGAACGCGTGCTCGCGCTCGCTGATGCGGTCGGGTCCCACCGCCTCCTTGAGCTGGAAGACCAGCCCGGCGCGGATCGACTCGACGATGGCGGGCGTGCCGGCCTCCTCGCGGTGCTCGATCTCGGTCAGGTAGTCGTGCTCGGTGGTGTTCACGTACCGGACCGTGCCGCCGCCCGGTACGTCGGGAACCCGGTTGTCGAACAGCTCCCGCCGCGCCACCAGGACCCCGGGCGTCCCGGGACCGCCGATCATCTTGTGCGGGGAGATGAAGACGGCGTCCTTGTAGGCGAGGGGATCCTCGGTGGCCGAGCCCATCTCGATCGGGACGTAGGGTGCCGCCGCGGCGTAGTCCCAGAACGCCACGGCGCCGTGCCGGTGCAGCAGGGTGGACACGGCGACGGTGTCGGTGATGATGCCGGTGACGTTGGATGCGGCCGAGAACGAGCCGATCAGCGTCGGGCGGTCGGCGTGTGCGACGAGCTCGCGCTCGAGGTGCTCGAGGCTGACGTGGCCGTCGGCATCCTCATCGATGATCACCACGTCGGCGATGGACTCGCGCCAGGGCAGCTCGTTGGAGTGATGCTCGTACGGTCCGATGAAGACGACCGGGCGCTCGCTCGGCGGGATCGCGGCGGTGAGGTGGTAGCGGTCGTCGATCGCCGACGGGATGCGGAGGCCCATCACGCCGATCAGCTTGGCGATCGCGTGGGTCGCGCCACTCCCGCAGAACAGCACCGCGTGCTCCTCCTCGGTGGCGCCGACGCAGGTGGCGATGATCTGTCGGGCCTCCTCCCGCATCCGGGTGGTCTGCAGGCCGGTGCCCGACGATTCCGTGTGCGTGTTGGCGTAGAGGGGCAGGACCACGGAGCGGATGTAGTCCTCGATGAACGACAGGGACCGGCCGGACGCCGTGTAGTCGGCATAGATGATGGGGCGGGGGCCGTAGGGCCCGTCGATGACGTCGTCGCGCCCGATCACCGAATCGCGGATGGAGGTGATGAGGGGGTCGGTGTCCACGCCGCCATCCTCGCAGCAACGGGGGCCGACGGGAACACGGGCGGACGCCGTTGCTCACTGATTCTGGTCGGGCTGCCGGGATTTGAACCCGGGACCTCTTCGTCCCGAACGAAGCGCGCTGCCAAGCTGCGCCACAGCCCGTAAGGGAGGAGATGGTACTCCACCCGGGCGGGGGTGCCATCGCCGTTAGCGTGAAACCGTGGACCGGCCGCTCGTCACCGTCACCGACTGGTCCGGGTTGCTGGCCCGGCTGGGGGTCGGTGCCGCACCCGACGCCGGTTCCATCGGCGCTCGTCTGCTCGACGACTACGGCGGCCCCCATCGCGGTTACCACGGGGTGCACCATCTCACCGCCGTGCTCGCGGTGGTCGACGACCTGGCCGTTCTGGCCACCGAACCCGACCTGGTGCGGCTGGCGGCGTGGTACCACGACGCGGTCCACCGGCCCGACGAGCCGGGCGACGACGAGCGGCGATCGGCCGACCTGGCCCGGGCCGACCTGGCGGCGCTGGGGATCGACCGCGAGGCGGTCGACGAGGTCGCCCGCCTGGTCCTGCTGACCGCGACCCACGATCCCCGGCCCGACGACCGCGATGGCGCTGTGCTCTGCGATGCCGATCTGTGGATCCTGGGCTCCGACGACGGTGACTACGACCGGTACACCCGCGAGGTCCGGGGCGAGTACGGCCACGTTTCCGACGACGCCTGGCGGTCAGGCCGGGCCGCGGTCCTGCGTCACTTCCTGGAGCGGCCGACGATCTATCACACCGAATTCGGACGGCAGCGGGAACCCGTTGCCCGAGCCAACCTCGATCGGGAGCTCAGCCGGCTGGCTCGGTGATCTCCGGCTCGGTGACCTCTCTCTGGTCCCACCCCTCGCGGTAGGGGCGTCCGGCCATGAGCTCGTTGGCGGCATGGCGCAACCGGACGGGATCGACCGGCTTGACCAGCCAGCCGTCGGCATCGGACCGGCGGGCCAGGAAGGTGTCGTCGGTACGGTCGAGGAGGATCATGACCGGCGTGTCGGACAGGCCCTTGTGGCCGAGGTCTTCCTTGATGGCCAGGCTGGCGGCCATGCCGCCCATGTTGCCGATCTGCAGATCGAGGATGACGAGGTCGGGTTCGAGCTCGGCGGTCGTCGCCAGGACGTCGGCGCCGACGCGGATCCGGGACAGGGTCATGTCGGGCCCGCCGAGACCGGCGTCGACATCGTCGAAGAGCCAGTCCGCGTCGGTTGCCAGGAGCACGTGAGCCACGAAGGAGGAGGCTACCGGTCGCCCCGGGCGGGTCCCAAGGTATGGACCGACCTCCGGCGGGCGACGTTTCCCGCCACCGGGTCGACCGCTAGCATCTCCGCTTCGGGGTCTGGGGAGGAACCATGCTCGAGATCGATATCGAGACCAATGACGACCACAGCGTGTGCCGCCCGCAGGGTGAGCTCGACGCCTACACGGTCGGGCAGTTCCGCGAGGCGCTCCACGGGCTGTCGGACCAGCAGCGGGTGATCATCGACCTCTCGGGTGTGCCGTTCATGGACTCGGCCGGTCTGGGCGCGCTCATCGGTGGCATCCGCCGCACGCGCGATGCCGGCGGCGACGTGGCCGTCGCGTGCGACCGGCCGACGCTGACCCGGCTGCTCCACAACACCGGCTTCGACAGCATCGTCCCGGTCGAGGAGTCGATCGACCAGGCGCTCGCCGCCCTCGAGGACGCCCCCGACAGCTGAGTATCGGGAGTCCGAGCTCCACGAGATGGAGGCGAGGCTCCCCAGATGCGGCGGATCAGAGCATGTGGGTGGCCAGCTCCTCGAGGCCTTCGAGGTCGTGGACGTCCGATTCCAGGATCGGTACCTGCACCACCGGGGCCGGGTCGACCGCCTTGCGCAGATCGGCCAGGTGGTGGTGCTCGCGTTCGGCGGCGATCTCGAAGTCGGTCAGCGCCCGCGCCATCGGGGCCAACGGGGTGTCGGCCAGCTCGTCGAGTCGCTCGCTGACCTCGCGGGCGGGACGGACCGAGAATCGTGGGTGCATCCGGTTGACCACCAGGGACTGCACCTGGATGTCGTTCTCGGCCAGGCGCTGGGCGAAGTAGGCGGCCTCGGCGACGGCGTCGCGCCGCGGTGACGCCACCAGGACGAACGCGGTGGCCGGGTCGATCAGGAGCTGACCCACGTGGGCGGACCGGTCCCGGAACCCCTCCTCCATGCCGTCGAAGGCCCGGAAGAACGCCACCGCATCATCCAACACGTCGCTGCCCACCACCCGTGACACGGTCCGGAGGAACGCCTGGGTGGCGACGTTGACCGCTCGGACCAATCCCCGGGTGGGCGCCATCAGCAACCGGTACAGCCGGTGGTCGAGGAACCGCGCCAGCCGGGCGGGGGCGTCGAGGAAGTCCAGCGCACTACGGGTGGGGGGCGTGTCGACCACCACCAGATCGAACTTCGATTCCTCGTGCAGTTCGTACAGCTTCTCGGCGGCCATGTACTCCTGCGTGCCCGACAACGCTCCGGCGATGTTCCGGTAGAAGCGGTTCTCGTAGATGCGCTCTGCCTGTTCCGGCGTCTCGGCGTGTTTGGCCACCACCGCGTCGAACGTGCTCTTGGTGTCGAGCATCATCGCCCACAGCTGGCCGTCCCAGTCGCCCTCGATTCGGCGGGGCTCGTTGGACAGGCCGTCGGAGAGCCCGAGCGCATCCGCCAGTCGTTTGGCCGGATCGATGGTGACCACCACGGCACGCCGCCCGGCCCGGGCCGCCTCCATGGCCAGCACCGCCGCGGTCGTGGTCTTGCCCACGCCCCCGGAGCCGGCGGTGATGATGATGCGGCCGGTGCGGACCAGATGGGCCAGCTCGGTCACGACACGGCCTGGATGGGCGGCACACTCGCCAGTTGATCGAGGAGCGAGAGCGCGAGGACGTCGATGTGCGCCGGATCCAGATCGCCGTCGAAGAGGAAGGGCAGGTGGATCTGCGGAAGCGGCAGTGCCTCGGCCAACCGCGCCACCTGCTCCTGCTGGAGCTGGGTGCGAGCCCGACGGAAGCCGGCGGCCGCGGCCAGCTCGGCGGCCTCGGCCTCGTCGAGGGTCACGCCGGCCTGCTCAGCGACCTCGCGGGGGTCCCGGTCGAGCCCGTCCAGGGGCGGGTAGATCCCGTTGACGACCACCGGTCCCAGCTGGACACCGACCTTGTCCTCCAGGGCGAACGCCGTCTCGGTGAGCTCGTTGACCGGGGTCTCCTCGGGCAGCGTGACGAGCACGACCTGACACCGGGCCGGATCGGTGAGCATCTCCATCACGTCGCGGGCCTGAGCGTTGATCGGGCCCACCGAGACGGACTCGAGCAGTGACTGGGCGGCATGCAGGAAGGTGATGGCGTGGCCCGCGGCGGGAGCGTCGAGCACGAGGAGATCCAGGTCGTCGCGCCGCTCCAGCTGCTTGACCTTGCCCAGGATGAGGATGTCCTTCATCCCCGGCACCGCGGTGGACACCACGTCGAGCGCACCGGACTGGACGAGCCGCTTGGAGACCCGGTTCAACCCGTGGTCCTCGAGATACTCGATCAGCGCCCGGTCGGGGGTGAGCGTCCGGGCCAGGACGTCGGCGGCGCCGTCGGGTCCCCCGCCCGGAGACAAGACGTGCTCGTCGTACTGGAGCGTTTCCGGGTGGCCGAACATCGAGGACATGCCACTCTTGCCCTCGACCTCTACGATGAGGCTCGTCAGGCCGGCCAATGCGGCGGCGCGCGCGAGACCGGCAGAGACCACCGTCTTGCCGACGCCGCCCTTCCCGGCCACGATGACCAGCCGGGACGCCGTGAGGTACGGCCCTGGAATCACGAGTTGCTCACCACCCCTCGGGAGTTTCGAACGCGTGCGCAGACTACCGATCGTCCATGCAATCTTCGCGATCGCCGTTGTGACCGTGGCGTTCGCGCAGGGGGCGTCGGCGCAGGAACCGGCGGACGATCCCGGCGTCGTCGACGTGTTCGAGGTCAGCGGCTATCTCGATCCGATCATCGTCGACTTCATCGATGACGCCATCACCCAGGGCGAAGAGAGCGGCAGTACGACGGTGATCCTGCAGCTCAACAGTCCGGGATCGGTCGTGAGCGACGACGAGTTGAACACCCTGGCCGGGCGTATCGCTTCGGCCGAGGTTCCCGTCGCCATCTGGATCGGGCCCAGCGGGAGCGAAGCCCTGGGTGGTGCGGCCCAGCTCTGGGCGACGGTGCCCAAGACCTTCCGGGGGATCGCGTCGGGCTCCGACGTGGGTCGGACCGGCACGCAGGTGCTCGACACCGACACGTTCGGACCGTTGTTCGGTGACGCTGCGGGTGCGGTGCGGACCGGGACGATCAACGCCGATCAGGCCGCAGAAGCCGGTCTGGTCTCGCAGGCCACCCCCACCCTGGGCGACTTCCTGGTCGACCTGCCCGGGTTCCAGAGCACGGTGGAGAGCGACGGCACCCAGGTGCGGCGTGTCCCCGAGACGGTGACCCGCTTCGCCAAGCTCCCGTTGGGGCGTCGTCTGTTGCACACGGTCGCCAGTCCGCCCGTCGCCTACCTGCTGTTCCTCATCGGGATGAGCCTGGTCCTGTTCGAGTTCTACACCGCCGGGGTCGGGGTGGCGGCCGTGACCGGCGGGGTCTGCTTCGTCCTGGCCTGTTACGGCCTCTGGGTGCTGCCGACCAACACCATCGGCATCGCGTTGCTCGTCCTGTCGATCCTGGCGTTCGCGATCGACGTCCAGACGGGGGTGCCGCGCTTCTGGAGCGCTACGGGGGTGGTCTTCCTGGTCGCCGGATCCTTCCTGCTCTACGACGGTCCCGCCATCGGGTGGCTCCCGCTGGTCGTCGGCATCGGGGGGATGCTCATCGCCATGCTGTCCGGCATGCCCGCCATGGTGCGGACCCGGTTCTCCACGCCGACGATCGGTCGGGAGTGGATGGTGGGCGAGCAGGCGACCGCGATCGTCGCCGTCGATCCCGATGGCACGGTCCGCCTGCGTGACGCCCTGTGGCCGGCCCGGACCAACCGGGCCACGCCGATCCTGGCCGGGGACGAGGTGCGGGTCGCCGCCATCGACGGGCCGATCCTCGAGGTCGAGCCGCTGGAAGGTGCCGCCCGCGACTACCGGGATCGACGGGCCACGGCGGGTGCGGGCGACGCCGAGTCCGACGCCGAGCCGGACGCCGAGCCCGCCGACTGACCCACCACCCCGGCCGAGCACCGACCGGCGCTTGCAGCTGACGATCATCCGCAAGCTGAAGTTGCCTCTTGTGGGGTCAGCGCCGACTCCATAGGGTCGGCGGGCGAGGGGGTTGGAGTGTGAGCGCGGAGAGCACCATCGACGCTTGGAAGCGTCATGCGGCCTGTCGCGGGCCACAGGCGGACTTGTTCTTCCCGCCGCCGACGTTCGAGCGCAAGCGGGAGAAGCTCGAACGGGAGCAGCGGGCGAAGATGATCTGCGTGTCGTGCCCGGTGCGACAGGATTGTCTCGACTTTGCCCTGCGGGTCGGCGAAGGTCACGGGATCTGGGGCGGCCTGAACGAGAACGAGCGGCGCGCCCTGGTCGGCTGACGGCCGGCCGGATGGGAGAGCTGGGCGACGACACGGCCGGGTACGTGTCGTCGGCGAGGGTCGCTACACGGCGTCGCTGTCGCCGGACGGGGAGATCTGGGGCCCGAACGGCGGGTACGTGGCGTCGGTCCTGTTGCGGGCGATCGAGACGACGTCGACGCGGGAGCGCCCGGTCAGCTTGGCGTGCCAGTTCCAGGCCGTGGCCACCTTCGACGACGTCCTCCTGACCACCGAGGCCGTGCGCCAGACCCGTTCGGCCGACGCGATCCGTGTCTCCATGACCCAGGGCGAGCGTCGGATCGGCGCGCAGGGCCGGGTCTGGGACGATGGTGGCCGGCTCGTCGCCAGCGGTCAGTCGCAGCTCCTGTGCCGACCGGTCCCGCCCACCTGAACCCTCTGGGGGCCAGGCACCGAGCGGGTTCAGCTGAGCTGTGCGGTCTGCTGGGCGACCACCTGCACCAGATCGTCGATGGCCAGGTTCATGTCGATGATGTGCAGACCCCATCCCGGGAGGAAGTCGCCGCCCACGTCGTCGATGCGGGGATCGTCAGGGTCCGCGTTGACCGTCACCGCCAGGTAGGTGTGCGTGTTGTTGGTGATGCACTCCACCGTGGCCAGCCCGGGATATTGCACCCATGGTGTCTCGACGACGTCGCCGCCGGCGGCGAGCTGCATCGCGTTGTCGCTGGCGAAGAGCGGATCGACCTCGGCCGGACCCCCCTCGGTAGGCGTAGAAGCAGTCGACGGGTGGGTCCTCGGCGGGCGTGAACTCTTCGACGGTGCGCGAGCCGTCGGGCTGAATGACCGTCACGTCGTCGTCCTGGTCGCAGACGTCCTCGAGGTCCAGCTGGCACAGCCAGCGGCTGTCGACCGAATAGAAGTCGCTGCGGAAGGCCGCGGCGGCCCCTCCCTCCGCTCCATCGTCGGGGGACACCGTCGTGGTGGAGGTCGTCGTGGTGGACGCCGGCGGCTCGGCGTCGGCGGTCGGCGGTCGGTCGGTGGTGGTGGTCCCCCCGTCCGCCTCGACGGTCTCACCGTCGGAGCAGGCGGCGGTGACCAGGGCGAGGACCACGAGCACGGAGATCACCAGGCGGCGAATCGAGGCATCCTCGCGAATCCGAGCGGAGGTCGGCCAGCGGGACAAGGAGGTCGCGTGAGCACGCCGGGTGCCTGACCCCGAGCGGGTTCAGGTGGTGGGGAGGCGGGGGCCGGCGATTCGGACGTCCTCGCGCCGCCGGGTCACCCCGGTGCGATCGAGGCGGTTCAGCAGGGGGAGCGCGTACTTGCGGCTGCACCCCAGGGTCTCCCGCACCTCGCTGACGGTCACACCCTCGGGTCGGGCCGCCAGCATCACGGCGAGTCGCCGCGCCGCCTCGTCGAACGCTTTCGGGGAGAACCAGATGCCCTCCTCCTGATCGATCAGCCGCTGGCGGCGCAGCTCGGCCAGCTCGGCCCGATCCACGCCGTCGGGGGCGGGCGGCGAGAAGAGCTCGCTCTCGACCGCCTGCACGAACGGGTGCGACGCCAGCTGGTGGTCGACGGTGCCGATGGTGACACGCTCGGCGTCGACCACCGCGCCGGGGACGTGATCGAGCACCGCTCGCTCGCGCTCGTCCAGGGCCGCCAGGTCCAGACCGAAATCACCGGCGGCCTCGATGCGAGCGGTGACGTCGTCCCGGGCGGCGTCGAACGCCTCGGGGGCGACCGCCCATCGGCCGACGTCGGGCTCGCGTTGCTCGCCGGTCAACAGGGCCAGCCGGTCGACGTCGATCCAGCCCCGCTCGGCGATCACCCGGTCGACGGAACGGTCGGGTCGGGCCCGTGCGGCCGGGACGACGGGGTCGATGTCGAGCACCTCGCCACCCCCGATCGTCTCCGACCGACCGCTCTCGCGGAGGATGAACCGGTCACCGGGCACCAGAGGCAGCGGTAGGGGCAGGTGGAGTCGGACCAGCCCGTCGTCGCCGGCGAGCAGCGGTCGATCGCCCAGCACGCGCATCCGCACCGGGTGTTCTCCCGAGCCGAGGTACGCGACGAAGGCGCCCCGGCGGGAGACCTCGTGGCTCACCGAGTCCAGCACGCGCAGCCGGGCGTCGATCGTACGGGTCTGGTGCCACTGATCGCCGTGGACGAGGACGTCGCCGCGGCCGACCTGGTCGTGGGACACGCCCACCAGATTGACGGCGACCCGATTGCCCGGCCCCACCTTGGTGCGGGCCTGGTGAAGGCTCTGGAGCGAGCGCACCCGGACGGCGTCACCGGAAGGGAGCACGGTGAGGTCGTCGTCGACCCGGATCTTGCCGCCGGTCATCGTTCCGGTCACGACGGTCCCGGCACCGGTGGGGGCGAACGACCGGTCGATCCAGAGGCGGGGCCGGCGTCGGTCGGCCGCGGCCGGAAGGTCCTGGGTCAGTTCGTCCAGGGCGGCGCGCAGGTCGTCCAGGCCCACGTCCTCGATGGCATCGACCTCGACGACGGGTGCGTCTTCCAGGAAGGTCTCCCCCACGTGGTCCTCGATGTCGAGGTGGGCCAGCATCACCAGATCCTCGTCGCACTGCCCCACCTTGGTCAGCGCGATCACGCCACGGGAGATACCGAGCAGATCGAGGATGCGCAGGTGCTCTTCGGTCTGCGGCTTCCAGCCCTCGGTGGCGGCCACCACGAACAGGCAGGCGTCGACCATGCCCACGCCGGCCAACATGTTCTTGAGGAAGCGGACGTGTCCGGGAACGTCGACGAAGGAGACGCCCCGACCCGACGGCAGGGTGGCCCCGGCGAACCCGAGGTCGATCGTGAGTCCTCGCTCCTTTTCCTCGGCGAGGCGGTCGGGGTCGGTGCCGGTGAGCGCCGTGACCAGCGTGGACTTTCCGTGATCGACATGACCGGCGGTGGCGATGACGTGCACGGGTTCAGGTGGCTCGGCTCACTGGGCGGCCTTGACGGCCACGGCGACGGCGGGGTCGTCGGACGGATCGACCGTGCGCAGATCGACGTAGGTGGCGTCGTCGGCGACGCGGGCCACGATCGGGGGATCGGCGGCCCGCAGCGGTTCGGTCCGGTCCCCGTCCAGGCGGATGCCGGCCGAGGGGATCTCGACTCCGGGCAGCGTGCCACCACCGGGCACCGCCATCGTGTCGACGACCTCGCCCACGTCGAGTGACCGGGCACGGGCCCGGAGCGCTTCGACCGGGAGGGACGCCATCCGCCAGAACGGGATCGCGTCGCCGTCCCGCCGAAGGTAGGCCAGCGCGGTCTCCTGCAGCGCCTGCAGCACCAGATCGCCGGTGCGCACCGCTCGGGCCAGCGGGTGGCCGGCACAGGCGGCGACGAGGTCGGCCCGACCCGCGATGATCCCGGCCTGGGGTCCGCCCAACAGCTTGTCACCGCTGAAGGCCACCAGGTCGGCGCCCGCCTTCAGGGTCTGCGCCGCGGCGGGTTCGCCGTCGAGCCAGGCGGGCGGCGGTCCGTCCAGCCAGGGACACGAGGCGTCGAGCAGGCCACTTCCGATGTCGGCGACGACCGGAGGGCCGATCGAGGCGAGCTCCTCGACGGTGACCGCCTCGGTGAACCCGGTGATGCGGTAGTTGGACTGGTGGACGGCGAGGAGCAGAGCGAGATCGTCCTGCTCGGCGGCGGCGGCGAAGTCGGCGCGGCGGGTGCGGTTGGTGGTTCCCACCTCGACCAGGTGCGCCCCCGACTGCTCCATGACGTCGGGGATGCGGAACCCACCGCCGATCTCGACCAGTTCACCGCGGCTGACGGCGACGGCACTGCCGTCGGCCAGCGCGGCGAGGATCAACAGCATCGCCGAGGCGCAGTTGTTCACGATGATCGCGGCCTCGGCGCCGCACGCGGTGGCGAGCAGGGACGCGGTGCGATCGTGGCGAGATCCCCGCTGTCCGGTCTCGAGGTCGATCTCGAGGTTGGTGTAGCCGGCGGGCTGGTGCAGACCGACCGGTGCCCGTCCCATGTTGGTGTGCAGGAGGACCCCGGTGGCGTTGATCACCGGCGTGAGCATGCGGCGGCGGATGCGCTCCGCCTCGGCCCGGGCCCGGTCCGGATCTCCCCCCGAAATGGCGGCCCGGGCGGCCTGCACGAGGAGCGGTTGGGGCAGTCCGCAGTCGACGATGGTGCGGGCGAGGGCGTCGACCGAAGGTGGGCGATGGGGCGGCGCGGGCACAGGTCGAGGGTATCGGCGACCTGCCACCCCGGTAGGCTCGATGACGTGTTCTTCTGGCTCCTCTTCCTCTTCATCGTGGTCCCGCTGGCCGAGATCTGGGTGATCGGGCAGGTCTGGGGTGCCATCGGCGGCGTCGAGACCATCGTGCTGCTCCTGGTGGTCAGCGTTCTCGGCGCAATGCTGGTCAAGCAGCAGGGTCTCAGCGTCCTCGACCGGATCCAGGGGCGCCTCTCGGCCGGTTCGATGCCCACGGGCGAACTGATCGACGGGGGCCTCATCCTGTTCGCCGGTGCCCTCATGCTGACCCCCGGGTTCATCACCGACACCGTCGGTCTGCTGCTCCTTCTCCCGCCGTCGCGCGCCGTCTTGCGCTCGGTGGTCGGCCGTCGGTTCCGTCACCGCATCGAGGCGGCGACCGTCTCGGGCGCCACCGCCGGGTTCGACCGGACCGCCGGGTTCGGCCCTGGGGTCGGGTTCACGTCGTGGACGACGTCGTCCGGCCCCGGGACGGGCTTCCGAGGCCCTCGTGCCGACGGCACGATCGACCTGGACGAGGACGCCATCGTCGAGGACCGGCTGGTCGACGAGCCCGGCGATGAGGGACCGCCCCGGATCGATCGCCCGTGACCTTTCAGCTCACCGACGAGGACGTCCCCGTGCAGGACGCCGCCACCGTCATGCTGGTGCGCGATGGCGATGCGGGGCTCGAGGTGTTCATGCTGCGGCGGAACCTCGACAGCGACTTCGTCGGCGGTGCCTACGTGTTCCCCGGAGGTGCGGTCGACCCCGAAGACGGCCTCCCCGCGGTCGAAGCGCTCTGCGAGGGGCGCAGCGACGTCGATACCTCGGCGTTCCTCGGGCTCGAATCCGGTGGGCTCGCCTTCTGGGTGGCGGCCATCCGTGAGTCGTTCGAGGAGGCCGGGGTCCTGCTGGCCTACGACCGCGACGGCGACATCATCCATCTCGACGATCCGGCCACGGCCCAGCGGTTCCGGGGTCACCGCGAAGAGGTCGACCAGAGCCGGCGCCGGATGCTCGACGTGTGTCATGACGAGGGCCTGCTGCTGGCCGTCGACCGGATGTACTACTTCTCCAACTGGATCACGCCCGAAGGAGCGCCGCGCCGGTACGACACCCGGTTCTTCATCGCCGCCGCCCCGCAGGGTCAGACCCCGCTCGAGGACGGTGTCGAGACCATCGCCCATCTCTGGATCACCCCGGCCGAGGCGCTGGCCCGCAACCGGGCCGGCGAGTTCGAGCTGATCTTCCCCACCATCCGCAGCCTCGAGGCCATCGGCCGGTTCGAGTCGGCCGCGCCGCTCCTCGACGCCGCGGCGCACATCACCGACGTTCCTGCGATCCTGCCCCGCATCGTCACGGAGGAGGGCGGGTTTCGCATCGTCCTGCCCGGCGACGGTGAGTACGACGCGATGACCGGCCAACCGGTCGGCGGGTCATGAACAGCCAGCCCGAGGACGGTGCGGCCTCCGAAGAGGACGATCGGATCGAGATCGTGCCCGAGGTGCCACGGGCGCTCAGTCCACTGGTGCGACGCATCACGGCCGACAACCCCGGAGTCTTCACTGGGCCGGGCACCAACACCTACCTGGTCGGCATCGACGAGATCGTCGTCATCGACCCCGGCCCGGCCGACGACGCCCATCTCGACACCATCGCAGCGTGCGGGGGTGACCGCATCCGGTGGATCGCCCTCACCCACACCCACGAGGACCATTCGCCCGGAGCTGCCGGACTGATCGAGCGCACCGGCGCCCAACTGATCGGGTTCGCCTCCACCGACGAGCTCACGATGGACATGACCTTCGGCGACGGCGACACCCTCGAAGGCACCGAGTTCCGGATCGACGCCGTCCACACGCCGGGCCACGCGTCGGATCATCTGTGCTGGCTGCTCCCCAACGAGCGGCTGCTGTTCTCGGGCGACCACCTCATGGAGGGGTCGACCGTCGTGATCGCCCCGCCCGACGGCCACATGGCCACCTATCTCGACTCGCTGCGCAAGGTGCGCGAGCTCCGGCTGCGGGCCATCGCGCCGGGTCACGGCCATCTCATCCGCGAGCCGCGCGCGTACATCGACTTCTACCTCGACCACCGGGCCCAACGTGAGCAGAAGGTGGCCGAGACCCTGGCCCGCATCGGACCGGCCACCATCCCCCAGCTCGTGGCCGAGGCGTACGACGACGTCCCCACCGAGAAGCACTGGATCGCCGAGAAGTCCATGTGGGCCCAGCTGATCAAGATGGTCGACGAGGGCGCCGCGGTCGGCGACGACCCCGAGGGGACCTGGCAGGTTCCCTGAGGAGCTCAGGGGTCGATCAGGGCGATACCCCATGGTCGGTCCCGGTGGTGTGCCTCAGGCTGGAGGCATGATCACGCAGACGATTCCGACCCAGACCCCATCCCTCCGGGACGACGGGGAGCTCCCCGTGACCGATCCGATTCTGTCGGCCACCGGCGTGCGCAAGACCTACCGCACCGGGACCCACGAGGTCGAGGTGCTGACCGGCGTGGATCTCGACATCTGGGCCGCCGAGATGGTGATGGTCATGGGGCCGTCCGGCAACGGCAAGACGACCCTGCTCAACTGCCTCTCGGGGCTGGACGAGATCGACGCGGGCAGGGTCCTGGTCGACGACCTCGACATCCACGCCCTGTCCGACGCCAAGCGCACCGAACATCGGGCCCAGCGCATGGGGTTCGTCTTCCAGAGCTTCAATCTGGTGCCGGTGTTCAGCGCCGTGGAGAACGTCGAGCTGCCTCTGCTGGTCGGCCAGGCCCGGGCGCGCGACGCCCGGGAGCAGGCCCGGCACATGCTGGAGCGGGTCGGGCTGGCGGATCGGGCCGATCACCGGCCCACCGAGCTCTCCGGCGGTGAGCAGCAGCGGGTGGCGATCGCCCGAGCCCTGGTGTCCGAGCCCGCGATCGTCTGGGCCGACGAGCCCACGGGCAACCTCGACTCGCATACCGCCGGTCAGGTGCTGGAGCTGCTGCACGAGGTGCACGGGGCCGGCCAGGCCCTGGTGATCGTGACCCACGACCGCGGGATCGGGATGGGTGGGCAACGGCTGGTGCAGGTCCGCGACGGCCAGGTCACGTACGACGGGAGCCCAGAGGGCCTGCTGGACGGGGAGGAGGCCCGATGAGCCCCTGGATGATCGGATTCCTCGTTCTCGGTGGGCCCCTTCTGGCGGTCGGTGTCCACGACCTGCTGCGGCGGCCCACCTCGCGGCGCCTGGCGCTGCGCAACATCACCCGGCGCCGGGGCGAGGCCGTGCTCGTCGTGCTGGGGTCGCTCCTCGGCACGGCCATCATCACCAGCGCGTTCGTCGTCGGTGACTCGATCGACCACAGCATCCGCGACATCGCGCGGACCAACCTCGGGCCGGTCGACGAGATGGTCGAGGTTCGGCCCGACACCGAGGTGAGCGTCGTGCTCGCGTCGGTGCGCGCCGCCGTCGACGCCGCCGATGTGCCCGACGTCGACGGCGTGCTCGAGATGATCACGTCGGGTGGCGTCGCGGCGGCGGGCGAGGGTGGCGACCGACGGGGTGAGCCCTTCGCGTCCGTCGGCGAGGTCGACTTCGACGATGCCCGCAGCTTCGGCGGTGACTCTGAAGCGACGGGCCTGGTCGACGCCGGAGCCACACCCGGGCCGGGCGAGACGGTGATCAATCGATCGTTGGCCGACGAGCTCGAGGTGGACGTCGGTGACCGCATGACGCTCCACCTCTACGGCAACCCGGTGGATCTCGACGTCAGGACGGTGGTACCCGAGGTCGGCCTCGGCGGCGCGGTCTCCCTCTACGTTCAGCCGGGAACCATCGAGCGCGCCGCCGCCGACGCCGCCGTTCCCGGGGAACCCCCGGCGGGCCGGGTCCTGGTCTCCAACGCCGGCGGCGTCTTCGACGGCGAGACCCACACCGAGGCGGTGGCCGAGGATCTGCAGCGAGCGCTGGGCGAAGCCGGTATCAGCGACTTCGAGCTCGACCCGGTCAAAGCCGATCTGCTCGACGACGCAGCGGAGCAGGGGGCCGGGATCGGTTCGCTGTTCACCTTCATCGGGTCGTTCAGCGTCGTGGCCGGTGTCCTGCTGGTGGTCAACCTCTTCATCATGTTGGGCGAGGAACGCAAGACCGAGCTGGGCATGATGCGCGCTGTCGGTCTGCACCGCTCTCACCTGCTGCGCACGTTCGGTCTCGAGGGCGCGATCTACTCGGTCGTCGCCGCGGCGATCGGTGCCCTGCTGGGCGTGGGGGTGGGATGGGTCCTGATCCGGGCCACCCAGGTCATCTTCAGCTCGGACAGCGGGCTGACCTTCCAGCTGGCCGTCGAGCCGACCGCCCTGCTCGGCGGCGCCGTCTACGGCGCCCTGCTCGGCATCATCACGGTGTGGCTGACCAGCGTGCGCATCAGTCGGCTCAACGTCATCAGCGCCATCCGCGACCTGCCCGACCCTCGGAAGCGCGGCCGCCATCTCGGCCGTCTGATCCTGGGTGCGGTGGGCATCGGGCTCGGCGGCCTGTTGACCCTGGCGGGCCTGAGCGGCGAGAACTCGGCGCTCACCCTGCTGGGCCCCGGCGTCGCGCTGTTCTCGTCGTTGGCGCTCACCATGCGGTTCCTGCCGGCGCGACCGACCCTGATCGTCACCAGCTCGGCGGTCATCGCCTGGGGCGTGCTGGCCTTCACCGTCGCCCCTGACGCCATGCAGGACGCGTCCGAGCAGACCTTCCTGATCCAGGGTGTCCTGATGGTGGGCGCGGCGGTCCTGATCCTGGTCCAGATCGACCACTTCTGGGTGAGCCTGGCCCGGCGACTGGCCGACCGGGGCGGAGGCCTGGCCTCGCGGCTGGCGCTCGCCTACCCGCTGGCCCGCCGGGTCAGGACCGGCCTGCTGTTGGCCATGTTCGCCATGGTGCTGTTCGTGATGACCTTCCTGTCGGTCTTCGACGGCATCCTGCGCAGCCAGGCCGGCGACTTCGCCGAGCAGCAGCGAGCGGGGTTCGACCTCTTCATCGATTCCAACCCGGCCAACCCGGTGACCAGCGACCTGCTCGCCGCGCAGCCCGAGGTGACATCGGTCGCCGCGCTCAGTCACGGCGGCACGGACATGCAGGCGCCCTGGGACGACGAACCTCAGTGGTGGGCGATCACCGGGTTCGACGAGTCGCTGCTGGCCTTCGGCGGTCCCGAGCTGGCGGCGCGCGGCGCGGCCTACGCCAGCGACGCCGACGTGTACCGCGCCGTGCTGGACGATCCGTCGCTGGCCGTGATCGACGACTTCTTCCGGGAGGAGGACGGAGGACCGTCGTCGGTGAGCATGGAGATCGGGGACCAGTTCCGTGTGGTGAGCCCGATGGGCGAGGAACGCACCGTGACCGTGGCGGGCATCATGGCCCAGGACTGGATCTTCAACGGCACCTTGATGAGCCGCGACGTCGTCGACGACGTCCTGGGACCGCTGGCCGTCGAGAATCGGCACTACGTGGCGCTCACCGAGGGCGCCGACGCGACCGAGGTCGCCACGCAGTTGGACGGCCGCTTGCTCGAGAACGGCACCAGCGCAGCGAGCTTCCGCGACGAGATCGACAAGGAGCTGGCCGAGAACTCCGGATTCTTCAACCTGATGCGCGGCTATCTGGGCATCGGGCTCGTCATCGGCATCGCCGGGCTGGGCGTGGTGATGGTGCGGGCCGTCCGGGAGCGTCGCCGTGAGATCGGCATGCTGCGGGCCATGGGTGTGCGGGCTCCCACCGTGCGGCGGGCCTTCATGATCGAGGCCGGCTTCCTGGCGGTGCAGGGCATCGTGATCGGGATCGGGCTCGGGGCGCTGTCGGCCTATCAGGTGCTGGTCAACTCCACGACCTTCGGCGAGCAGACGTTGGAGTTCGCCGTTCCGTGGACCGCGCTGGCCATCATCAGCCTGGTGCCCCTGGTCGTGTCGCTGCTGGCCGCGGTCCGGCCCGCCAATCGGGCGGCCGGGATCCGCCCGGCGGTCGCGCTGCGCATCGCCGACTGATCGCGCTCCGACCAAATTGGGGCATCCGCCCGCACATGCGTGGGCCAGGTGCCCAAGTTTCGGTGTGGGGGCGTCGCGTCGGGGGTGGCCGGGCGGCGCCGGGCGGGTCAGGCGGGGGCGTCGAGGGCGGCTTCGACGGCCTCGAGGAGTCGGGCCGAGCATCCGTCCATGGCGATGGGCGGAGCGGCTTCGGTGAGGATGAGATGGGCGAGGTCGCCGAAGGCGTCGGCGGCCGGTCCCTCGCCGAGGGCGACGGGTGCACCGCTGTCGCCGCCCGACGCCACCGCCCCGTCGATGGGGATGCGGGCCAGCAGGGGAACCCCCGCGGCTGCCGCGAGGGCCTCGCCGCCACCCTCGCCGAACAGCGCGTGGCGCTCACCGTCGGGGGTGACGAACTCGCTCATGTTCTCGACGGCGCCCACCACACGGAGCGAGCTCTTGCGGGCGATGTCGACGGCGCGCGTCGCCACCTTCTGCGCGGTCAGCGCCGGCGTGGTGACGATGATGACCTCGGTTCGCGGCAGCATCCGGCCCAGCGACATCTGGATGTCGCCCGTTCCGGGCGGCATGTCGATGAAGAGATAGTCGAGCCTGCCCCAGTCGACGTCTTCCATGAAGTGCTGCACGGCACGGTTGAGGGTCCGGCCGTTCCACATGAGCGCCGACTCCTCGTCGTCGACCAGGTTGCCCATGGACACGACCTGGATCTCGCCGTCGCCCACCGTCTTGGAGATGGGAACGATGCGCTTCTCGTCGGTGGCCTCGAGCCGTTGGTGTACCCCGAGCATGCGGGGAACCGAGAAGCCGCCGATGTCCGCGTCGAGCAGGCCGACCGTGTGGCCCCGAGCGGCGAGACCGGCCGCGAGGTTGACCGTCACCGAGGACTTGCCCACACCGCCCTTGCCCGAGGCGATGGCGATCACCCGGCAGGTGGACGGGATCGCGGTGTCGGGGGCCCGGTCCTGGGCCTTGCGGCGAGCGACAGCCATGGCCTCGGCCCGACCCTCGGCGCTGAGCACGTCCCAGGTGATCGACACGTCGGTGACGCCGGGGTGCGACCCGACCCGCGCCTCGATGTCCCGTTTCACCTGGGCCTTGAGCGGGCAGCCGGCGATGGTCAGAGCGATGGTGACCGCCACGGCGCCGCTGTCCACGGACACGTCCTGCACCATGCCCAGCTCGACCAGGGACGCGCCGAGCTCGGGGTCGATGACGCCGTTCAGGAGTTGGCGTACGGCGTCGGGGCTGGGTCTGCCGGTGGTGTCCACACAACGATTCTAGGAACGCCGGCCGCGAGTCCGACCCTGATGGGATGGGTTTCTCCCACGCGGATAGGTACAATTCGGCCGACGCCGGGTCGGGACGCCCCCGGCGGGGCCAGCAAGAGGAGCCACGATGATCACCTTGACCGAGAGTGCGGCCAGCAAGGTCGACCAGCTCATCAGCGAAGAGACCAACGCCGAGGCGCTCGCCCTGCGCGTCGCGGTCAAGCCCGGCGGCTGCTCGGGCTATTCGTACGACCTCTTCTTCGACTCCGAAGTCGAGGAGAACGACACGGTGGCCACCTACGGCCCGGTCAAGGTCGTCGTCGATCCCACCAGCGCCCAGCTCCTGGCCGGCGCCACCCTCGACTACAAGGACGGCCTGGCTCAGCAGGGGTTCGCCATCGACAACCCCAACGCCGAGCGCACCTGCGGCTGCGGCTCGTCGTTCAGCTGAGCCGGTTCGACCGCTGAGCTGACCCTCGGGGTCAGCCGGCCACCAGGTCGAGGGCCTCGCGCATCTCCTCCTCGGCGAAGATGAAGTCCAGTCGGCGGACCACCGTCCCGTCCGCGTCGGCCACGATGATGCTGGGCTCGAACTCCATGCCGTAGGTGGTCACCGCGTCCGTGAGCGAGGTGTCGGCCGTGACCCCGTCGCCCGGGTTCTCGAACACCTCGGCATGGACGAACTCGACCTCGGGGTAGTCGGCCGACAGCTGGATCATGATGTCCAGCACGGGACCGCAGACGGCGGTCTGACAGAAGGTCGGCGTCGAGATCATGAACGCCACGGGATTGTCGGTCTCGAGCGCGGAGGTCAACGTCTGCTGGTGGAAGTCACAGGTGGGGGTCCGCGTGCAGATCGGGTCGACACCGCGGGCGTCGTCCGTCGTCGGCGTGTCGACCGGACGCATCGGGTCGCCGGGCTGCACCAGCAGGATGTCGTCGGCCGGGTGGATCTGGACCGGGAGCTCGGCGGTGTCGCCGTCGATGTCGGCGACGAGGGTGTAGATGCCCTCGGGCAGGGTGGCCTCGAACGAGTAGTAGCGGCGGGGAAGGCCGTCGCCCAGGGACGGAAGGGTCTGGCGGTCGAGCTCGGTGCCGTCCTGGTCCACGAGGGCGACCTCGAGGGTGTCGGGGACGTCGGCACGGAAGGCGCCGGCGAGCGTGCCGAGTCCGAACGGGATGCGATTGGGTTGGTCCGCGGCGAGCGCTCCGGCGGGGGCGAAGAACTGGAGGAGCGAGTACCCCTCCTCTTCACCCACCGAGACACCCTGGGCGCCGGTGTCGTCGTCGTCACCGCAGGCGGCGAGGACCGCCATGCCGGCCAGCCCGGCGAGGAGCTCGCGCCGGTTGAGGGGGAGGGGGGTCACGGTCCGAACGTAGTCTGGCCCGATGGCCGACACCGAGCTGCAGTTGACCGTCAACGGCGTCTCGGTGACCGTGGCCGACGACGGGGCCAGCCTGCTCACCGTGCTGCGCGAACGGCTCGGCCTGTCGAGCGTCAAGGACGGCTGTGCCCCGCAGGGGCAGTGCGGGTGTTGCACCGTGCTGGTCGACGGCCGGCCGCGGGTGTCCTGCGTGACGCCGGTGCGACGAGTCCGCGACCGGGTGATCACCACGGTCGAGGGTCTCGAACGGGACGAGCAGCATCGGTGGAGCGAGGCGTTCTGTTCCACCGGCGCCAGCCAGTGCGGCTTCTGCACGCCCGGAATCGTCATGCGGTTCTCCGGTCTGCTGGCCAAGGGGACAGCGGCCGACGATCACGAGGCGGTGGGTCGAGCGCTGGCGGCGCATCTGTGCCGTTGCACCGGGTGGCAGCCGATCCTGGACGCGTACGAGCTCGCCGCCACGCCGGTGGCGGTCGGCGGGACGCAACGCGGCCGCGACCTGGGCGCCGCTGCCGTGCGCGCCGCGATCGAGGGTGGCGGCCCGCAGCGGGTGGACCCGTCCGTGGCGCTGGGTCAGGCGGGGTTCGCCGATGACGAGGCGCCGGGAGACGCGCTGGTCGCCGTTCCCGCCGCCGATGGATCGTTCGTCGTGGCCGAGTCCGCCGCCGAGGCCTGGGCCAAGGCGGGGAAGGTCCAGGGCCGGCGCACGACATCGGCGTGCCGTCCGCCGCTGGAGTTGCCCGACGGGACATGGGAGCGCACCCTCCGGACCTCGTGGGTCGAGCCCGCGTATCTCGAGATCGACGCGTCGTGGTGCCGGCCGGGCGGTGAACCGGCGTCGCCGCTGGCCAATGGCGGCGCGTTCGGAGCGAAGACCGCGTCGCCAGTGGGGCAGGTGGCGCGGCGTCTTGCCGACAAGCACGGTCGTGTCGTCCGGGTCCTGTTCTCTCGAGAAGACGCGGTCCGGCAGGGTCCCAAGCGGCCGCCGATCGCGGCCGGGCTGCGCGCCGACGGGTCGGCGGTCGTCCGGGTGGTGGGCACGCCCCACGTCGAGGAGGCGTTGCGGGCCGGATGGGGCGATGCCGCGTCGATCGACATCGCGCGGGTCGACCGGCCCGGTCCTTCGACGTCGGTCGCGTTGCGAGCTGCCGGGTGGGCCGAGGCCGCGGTGTTGCGCTCGTCGTATGCCGACACCCCGGCGGTCGAACTGGTCGATCCGATCTCGGGAGGGTGGGCGCGGGTGGAGGTCGGGCCGTCGGGTTCGATCGAGGTGGTCGTTCGCGGCGGTGCACCGCTGGACGAGGTCGTGCTGCGCTCCTACTGCACGGGTGCGGTCCACATGGGACTCGGTTGGGTCACCTCGGAGGGGCTGTCGGTGGACGAGGACGGGGAGATCCACGATCTGACCATCCGGTCCTTCGGCGTGCTCCGAGCCAGCGATCTCCCGCCGATCCACGTCGTGGTCGAACCGGACGACGGCGAGCCGTGTCGCGTGTCCGATGCGGTCTTCGCGGCGACGGCCGCTGCGATCTGGCGTCATCAGGGCTTTCCCCCTGAGTGGCCCACCGGCCGATCACAGGGGTCGACCTACTGACCCGCGGGCGTCAGGGTCCGGTCGCCCGGACGAAGGCCGCCACCCGTCCGTCGCCGGGTCCGCTGCGGCGGAATCGGTGTGCCACGATGAACCCATGGCGACACCCGTTGGTCCGTACACGCCCATCGTCCGCTCCGGTGACTGGCTGATCACATCGGGCCAGGTCGGTCTCGGCGTCGACGGCCTCGTCGACGGCGGGATGGCCGCCGAGCTCCGCCAGGCCTTGGCCAACCTCCGGGAGCTGTTGGCGTCCGAAGGGGCCGGCCTGGCCGACGTGGTGAAGACCACGGTCTTCCTGGTCGACATGGCCGACTACGGAGAGATGAACGAGGTCTACACGGCCGAGTTCGGCGACCACCGGCCCGCCCGATCCGCGGTCGCGGTGGCCGAGCTCCCGATCGGGGCCAGGGTCGAGATCGAAGCCTGGGCCCGACCGGCCGGCTGATGGACTTCGTGCTCGACGCCGAGCTGGAAGCGCTCCGCTCCCGCGCCCGCCGGGTGGCCGCCGAGGGTGTGGCCCGCTTCGGTCGCTGCAACGACTCGTGGATCAACGGGTTCTCGAAGGAGTTCGCCGCAGTCATGGCGGCTGAAGGCTGGATCGGGATGGGGTGGCCCGCCGAGCACGGCGGGCGCGAGCGTCCGCCGATCGAGCGCGTGATCGTGGCCGAGGAGATGATCGCGGCGGGTGCGCCCATCGCGGCCATGTGGTTCGCCGATCGACAGATGGGCCCGACGCTGATCGCGTACGGCACGGCGGACCAGCAGCGCGAGTACCTGCCGGCGATGTTGGCGGGCGAGACGACCTGGTGCATCGGCATGAGCGAACCCGATGCCGGATCCGACCTGGCCGCGCTCTCGACCAGCGCGGTGCGTGACGGTGACGACTGGGTGATCAACGGCCAGAAGATCTGGACCAGTTTCGGCGAAGTGGCCGACTACTGCTACCTCATCTGCCGCACGGGGCGGGAGGGGCCACCGCACCGGGGGATCAGCGAGATCATCGTGCCGATGACGACCGCGGGCATCGAGGTGCGGCCGATCACGGACATGACCGCCAACCGGCACTTCTGCGAGGTCTACTTCACCGACGTGCGGGTCCCGCTTCATCACCTCGTGGGCGTCGAGGGTGACGCCTTCAAGCAGACGATGCGGCAGCTCGAGCACGAGCGGGGCGGCATCGACCGGTTGGTCTCCAACCGGGCGCTCTACGAGATGGCCGTGGACGCGGCCGATCGCAGCGATCCCCTCGTGCGCCAGGAGATCGCGGCCCTCGAGACCGGCTACCGGGTGGGCCGGATGCTGGTCTACCGCGAGGTCCTGCGGCAGGCCCCGGCCGGCTTCTCCGCGGCGACCAAGTGTTTCTGTACCGAACACGAGCAGCGCGTCGGCCAGTTCGCGGCGCGGGTGCTGGGCCCTCGGGCGGCGCTGGACACCGAGTGGACCCGACAGCTGGCCTACGCACCCGGCTACACGATCATGGGCGGGACATCGAACGTGATGCGCAACATCCTGGGGGAACGGGTCCTGGGCCTGCCCCGAGAGCCGCGAGCCTGAGGGGGATGCGCGACTTCGCGCCCGCCAGCGATCAGACTGATCGGGTTCGAGTAGTGAACGCCCAAAGCGGAGGCGATGATGCGACGGTACGGAGTGGTAATCCTCGGGGTGGCGGCCCTGACCCTGGCCGTGGCCAGTCCGGCTGCGGCTGAGGACATGTGGGAGGTCCCGGTCGACACGATCGTCCGGAGCAAGCCCGGTGTCGTGACCGAGTTGGTGGTGATCGACGTGCCCGAGCAGCGCCAGGGCGCCAGCTGTGACCTCGATGTGATCGGCCAGAACCAGGGCTCGGTCCATCTGGGCAACGACCTGCTGGTCGAGTCGGGCGATTCCGAGGTCGTGGTCGCGGGCGTCGAGGACACCGCCTTCCAGACCACACCCAAGAGCGCCGAGATCGTGCTGGGTTCGACGATCACGGTGTCGCTCGTCATGGGGCCGGACGAGGTGTTCAGCGGCGGCTTGACCCTGTCGTTCGACTGCCCGCCGCCGCCCACCACCACGACCAGTACCACCACCAGCACGACCCAGCCGCCGGTCTCCACCACCGAGGCCCCGCGGGTGCTCACGTCCGAGGTCACCGTCGCACCGACGACGGTGGCGGTGCCGACCACGGTCAAGGCGGTCGTGCTGGGCCAGACGCAGACCGCGGCCCAGCCCCAGCCCCAGGCCCAGGTGCTCGCCGCCACGGGCAGCCGGTCGTGGGAGCTGGCGCTGGTCGCCATGGCCCTCGTAGGCGTCGGCGTCGCGGTGAAGCGCTGGGCCGCATCGGCCCGGTAGTCCCCCATCCTCCTCAGGTGAGCGACCCGGCCCGGTTTTCCGGTGCCGGGTTGCTCACGTTTTCGGACCGGCCCGATGTGAGGTACCCTCACGTCGATGCCACCAGTGTCGCCGCCGCTCAAGGAAAGCAGGGTGAGGAAGACTCACTCCACCGCCGGGCAGATCCTCGAGGTGGCGCGGGAGCGTTTCGGTGACGACGGGTACGACGCCACGTCGGTCGCCGAGATCGCCCGCCGGGTCGGCGTGGTCGAGGGTGCGATCTACCGGCACTTCCCGTCCAAGCGGGATCTGCTCCATCAGGTGATCCGATCGTTCTACGAGCCGCTGATCGAGTCGGCCACCGCCGGCGTGGCGTCCATCGATGCACCCCGAGAGCGGGTTCGGTTCCTGATCCGGCGCCAGCTCGAGGCCATGGCCCACGATCCGCTGCTGTGCCGCCTGATCATCAGCGAGGCTCGATCGTTCGACGACTACTACGAGTCCGAGGTGGCTCAGCTGAGCCGCCGGTACACGTCGCTGTTCGTCGATGCGTACCGCGACGGCGCGGCGCGGGGCGACTTCCGCGACGACGTTCCGGCCGAGCTGGTCCGCGACATGGTCTACGGCAGCATCGAGCACTTGGCCTGGAGCGCGCTCAGCGGTCACCGCGGCATCGACCTGGACACCACCACCGACCAGTTGTTCGCTGTGGTGTGCGGTGGGATCGAGGCCACGGCTTCGACCGATCCGGGCCGATCGCTCGACCTGAATCTGCAGAAGCTCGAGACGGTGGCCGACCGGCTCGACGAGCTCTCGGCTTCGCTGGAGCGCGGTGCGGTGGGCTCCCCATGAGCATCCTGCGATCCAACCTGGATCCACGCAGCGAGACCTTCCTCGCCAATCGGAAGGCGATGGAGGCCCACCTCGACCGGTACCGGGCGCTGGTGGCCCAGGCCGTGGACGGAGGCGGCGAGAAGTACCGCACCCGACACCACGACCGCGGTCGGCTGTTGGTGCGCGAGCGGATCGAGCTGCTGGTCGATCCCGACGCCCCCTTCCTCGAGTTGTCGGTGACCGCTGCGGCCGACACCGAGTTCGCCGTCGGGGCGGCGCTGGTCACGGGGATCGGTCAGGTGTCCGGGACCGAGTGCATGATCCTCGCCAACGATCCGACGGTCCGGGGTGGCTCGATGAATCCCATCACGGTGCGCAAGATCCTCCGCGCCCTGCGGATCTGTCACGAGAACCGGCTCCCGATGGTGTTCCTGGTCGAGTCGGGCGGAGCCGATCTGCCCCATCAACTCCAGCTCTACCTGGGTGCCGGTGAGGTGTTCCGCGACATCACCGCGCTGTCCGCCGCGGGGATTCCCACCGTCTCGCTGGTGTTCGGCAGCTCCACCGCCGGCGGCGCCTATCTTCCGGGTACCAGCGACTACGTGGTCATGGTCGACCACCAGGCCAAGGTGTTCCTCGGTGGCACGCCCCTGGTCAAGATGGCCACAGGGGAGGACGCGGACGAAGAGGAGTTGGGCGGAGCGTCGATGCACTCGACGGTGTCGGGGGTGTCCGACTACTTCGCGGTCGATGAGTACGACGCCATCCGCCTGGGTCGCCAGATCGTGCACGGCCTCACCTACCGCAAGCTGGGCCCACCTCCCGATCGCACCTCGGTCCCGCCGCGCTACGACCCCGACGAGATCCTGGGCATCGTGTCCGCCGATCTGAAGGTGCCGTTCCCGGTCCGTGAGGTGTTGGCCCGGGTCGTGGACGACTCGGAGTTCGACGAGTTCAAACCCGGCTACGGGCCCAATCTCGTCACGGGGTTCGCCCACCTGCACGGATACTCGGTCGGCATCCTGGCCAACGACCGCGGCGTGCTGCTGAACGAGGACGCCAACAAGGCGGCCCAGTTCATCCAGCTGGCCAACCAGGTCGACACCCCGCTGCTCTTCGTCCAGAACGTCACCGGCTACATGGTCGGGACCGAGTACGAGCAACGCGGCATGGTCAAGCACGGCTCGCACCAGATCAACGCGGTCACCAACAGCACCGTGCCCCACCTGACCGTCCAGATCGGTGGGTCCTATGGCGCGGGCAACTACGGGATGGCCGGTCGGCCCTACAACCCGCGTTTCCTCTTCGTCTGGCCCAACGCGAAGACCGCGGTCATGGGGGCGGAGCAGCTGGCGGGCACGTTGTCCATCGTGGCGCGCGCGTCGGCCGAGGATCGCGGTATTCCCTTCGACGAGGAGGCCGACGCGGCGCGCACCAAGGCCATCGAGGATCAGATCACCCACGAGGAGCAGGCGGCGGTGATGTCCGGTCAGCTCTACGACGACGGCCTGATCGATCCCCGCGACACCCGCGACGTCCTGGGCGTCGCGCTGTCGGCGGTGCTCACCAACGAATGCCGGGGCCGACGCGGCTACGGCGTGTTCCGGATGTGAGGGGCCGATGATCGAACGACTGCTCATCGCCAATCGGGGCGAGATCGCCCGGCGCATCATGCGCACCTGCCGCGCCCTCGGGGTCGAAACGGTCGCGGTGTTCTCCGACGCTGACGCCGACGCGGCGTTCGTGCAGGACGCCGACCTCTCCGTGGCGATCGGTGGAGTGACGCCGGCCGAGTCCTATCTGCGGGTCGACGCCATGCTCGATGCCGCGGCCCGGACGGGCGCCGACGCGGTCCATCCGGGGTACGGCTTCCTGGCCGAGAACGCCTCGTTCGCGCGGGCGGTCGGCGACGCCGGGCTGGTGTTCGTCGGCCCCTCCCCCGAGGTGATCGCGGCGATGGGCTCGAAGCTCGAGGCGAAACAGCGTATGACCGACGCCCGGGTCCCGCTGTTGCCGTCGGCTGATCTCACGGGACTCGACGACCAGGGCATCAAGGCCGCGGCCGACCAGGTGGGGTACCCGATCCTGGTCAAGGCGTCCGCCGGGGGCGGGGGCCGGGGCATGCGTATCGTGGCGTCGGCCGACGAGCTCCTCGACGCGGTGACGGGCGCCTCCCGCGAAGCTCAGTCGGCGTTCGGCGACGGCACGGTCTACGCCGAGCGGTACGTCGCTCCGTCCCGTCACGTCGAGGTGCAGATCTTCGGCGACTCCTCGGGCCGGGTCGTCCACTTCCACGAGCGCGAGTGCTCGATCCAGCGACGGCACCAGAAGATCATCGAGGAGGCGCCCAGCCCGTCGCTGGACGCCGAGACGCGCCGCTCGCTCCACCAGGCGGCGGTCCGTGCCGGCGAAGCGATCGGGTACACCAACGCGGGCACCGTCGAATTCCTGCTCGCTCCGCCCGGGCCGGACGGCCGAGCCGAGTTCTTCTTCCTCGAGGTCAACACCCGCCTCCAGGTGGAACACCCGGTGACCGAGGCCGTGCTGGGCGTCGACCTGGTCGAGCTCCAGCTCGAGGTCGCGGCCGGCGGGACGGTGCCGGCCCAGGACGAGATCGGGCCGGTGTCCGGCCACGCGATCGAGGCCCGACTCTATGCCGAGGACCCCACGGCCGACTTCCGTCCGTCCACCGGCATGGTGCATCGCTTCGCGGTACCCGGTCGGGTCCGCCTCGACTCGTCGCTCGAGGGCGGTGGCGAGGTGACGCAGTACTACGACCCGATGATCGCCAAGGTCATCGCTCATTCCCCGACCCGCGACACGGCGGCGCACCGACTGGCGTCGTCGCTGGCGTCGGCCACCATCGACGGCATCACGACCAACCGCGAGCTGCTCGTGCGAACGTTGCGCCACGGCGAGTTCCTGGGGGACCGGGGCGACAGCCAGTTCCTGGAGCGGAACGACCCGGCGGCGATGGGCCGTCCGCTGATCGAAGGAGACGAGCGCGCCGTCTACGCGTCAGCGGCGGCGCTGGCGATCCAAGCCGATCATCGTGGGACCGATCCTCATACGGCCAGTGTGAGCACCGGGTTCAGGAATGTCGTCACCGCACCCCAGCGAGTCACGTTCTCGGTGGGCGATGATCGGGTCGAGGTGGCCTACCGATTCCAGCGTGGCCGGCTGGTCCACCTGTCGGTCGACGATCAGAACCTGGTCGATCCGGTCGATCACGGGATCTCCACCGATCGGGTGGACCTGGCCGTGGATGGGGTCCGGCGACAGCTGGATGTACGTGTGCACGAGGACCTCGTGTCGGTCACGGGAGCCGGCGGAGGCATCGTGCTGGGTCGGCTCCCGCGGTTCGTCGAACCCGAGGATCAGGCCGCCGCGGGTTCAACCGTCGCGACCATGCCGGGAACGATCGTGGCGGTCTCCGTCGAGGTGGGCGACACGGTCGCTGCGGGCGACGTCCTGGTGGTCATGGAGGCGATGAAGATGGAGCTCGCGGTCACGGCGAGCGTGGCCGGCGTCGTGACCGCGGTGCCCGTCGCGGAGGGGGAGTCCGTCGAGGCCGGAGCGATCCTCGTCGTGGTCGACGAAACCGGCTGAGTCGATCTCCTCAGCGGCCGCAGGTCGAACCGCCCAACTGGCTCAAGTCGCCTGGAATCCCACCGATGGACCCTAGGTGTCCCGTGAGACGGCGGGAGTGAACCGACGGAGTTCGACGTGATGGACGACAACCGACCCGGACGTGGGCCCGTTGTCGCGTTCGGGCGTTCTTGCCGACCCCACGTCGTCCGGCCATGAGCGGACCCACCAAGGGAGCGGAGCTCAAGTCCGATCCCTCCAAGGTCTGGACCGCGCACCCGAACCTGGCCGGCCTGCTCCGCCTCGGGGTGGTCCTCGCCCCGTTGGTGGTGAGCATCCTGTTCAGCTGGTGGGTTGGTCGCGTCGCCCCACCCGGCGAGCTCGGCATGAATCGGTGGGTGTGGCTCGCGTGCCTCTTCGTCGCGTCGACCGTGATCGTCCTCCTGTTCCAGCGGCTGTTCCGTCGCGCCCTGCCGCTGGTGGCGCTCATGCAGCTCACCCTCGTGTTCCCGGACCAGGCACCGTCACGCGCCCGCGCCGCGTTGCGGGCATCGTCGGGCCGAAGCCTGGTGCGGCGCCTCCAGGCGGGTGAGCTGGCCGACGAGGGTCTCGACGGCGCAATGCTGGCCGACCTGGTCACGGCGATCAACGATCATGATCGACTGACACGCGGTCACTCCGAACGGGTCCGGGCCTACACCGAGGTGATCGGTGAGGAGATGGGTCTGCCCGAGTCCGAGATGAACCTTCTTCGCTGGGGCGCCCTGCTGCACGACGTCGGCAAGCTCACCGTTCCCGCCGAGATCCTCAACAAGGACGGCCCACCGACCAGCGAGGAGTGGGAGGTGCTGCAGGGCCATCCGACCGCGGGTGGAGCGATTCTCGAGCCGCTCCACGAGTGGCTGGGCGATTGGATCCACGCGGCGGACCAGCACCACATCCACTGGAACGGCAACGGGTACCCGGGCGGGCTGAAGGGGCTGGAGATCTCACTGCCCGGTCGGATGGTCGCCGTCGCTGACGCGTACGACGTGATGACCAGCGCCCGCAGCTACAAGAAGCCGCTGTCGCACGAGGTCGCCCGTCAGGAGCTGACCGACTGTGCGGGCGCGCAGTTCGACCCGGCGATCGTCCGGGTCTTCCTCAACGCCGGGCTCGGTCGCCTCCGTGCGGCCGTCGGCCCGCTCACGTGGCTGGTCAACGGACTCAGCAGCGGCCAGACGCCGATCCCGGTCGCCGGGTCGGCGCTCAGTGCCGCATCCGCCGCTGCCGCCGCAGCCATCGCGGTCGTGGTATCGGTCGTGGGCGGTGGTGCCGCGGTGCCCGACACGCTGGCGTCGGTCGCTTCCGATTCGGTGGTGGTGGAGGACGTCGCGCTGACCGGGAGCGAGGACGGCCTGATCGGGACGACGCTGACGGCGGTCGGTCCGTCAGGGCCCGGCCGGTTCACGTTCGGGAGACCCGACCACGGAACGGTGGCGCTCGCCGACGCCGACCTCGGTGTCGAGCCGACCGGAGACGGCGGCTGGGGGATCGACGTCCACTACCGCCCGGATCGCGACTATCACGGCTCCGATCGGTTCACCTACACCGCCTGTGACGGCGGCGGAGCGTGTGCGACGGCGACGGTGACCGCGGAGATCGCCGGCGTGAACGATGCACCCGTACCGATCGCTGACCGCCATGCGCTGACCGCGGGCGAAACGGCGATCATCGACGTCGCGGCCAACGACCGGGATGTCGACGGTGATCCGCTCTCCGTACGGGTCGTGTCACCGCCTCGGAGGGGTTCGGTGTCCGTCGCGGGGAATCGGCTCGAGTACGAAGCGCCGCGCGGGTTCATCGGCCAGGACGTCCTCAGCTACTCGGTGACCGATCCCGGCGGACTGAGCGGGACGGCGTCGTTGTCCGTCACCGTGCTGGCGGCCGATCCCGAACCCGATCCGACGCCCACGACGCTGCCCGAGGACCCACCGGAACCGCTCCCCGCCACACCCGACCCGCCGGATCCCGACCCGACACCGCCCGACCCGGCACCGCCCGACCCGGCACCGCCCGACCCACCTCCGGCGGTGAACCAGGTGCCGGTGGCCGTCGATGATGCCGGGCCCGGATTCGTCACCGCCGAGGACGTCGCGTTCACCACCCCCGACGTCACCGCGAACGACTCGGATACGGACGATCCGGTCGCGCCCGCGAGTGCCACGGTGGTGTCGTCGGTCACGCACGGAGTGCTGGTTCGCAACGGTGATGGCAGTTTCGTGTACACCCCCGACCCGGAGTTCTTCGGGACGGACTCCTTCACCTACACGATCACCGACCCGTCGGGTGCGGTGTCGGCGCCTGCGAGGGTGACGATCGTCGTGGTCGTGGTCAACGACGCACCGGTGGCGGCTCCCGATTCGGGCGCCGGATTCACCACCCTCGAGGACACCACGTTCCGAACTGCGGACGTGACCGCGAACGACAGCGACCTGGACCATGCGGTGGTCCCGTCGAGCGTGGCGGTGGTGTCGTCGGTCGGCGACGGGATGCTGGTCAACCACCGCGATGGAACTTTCAGCTACACGCCGGATCCCGAGTTCGGGGGCGTGGACTCGTTCACTTACCGGATCACGGATCCGGCGGGGGCGGTGTCCGGACCCGCGACGGTGACGTTGGTCGTGTCGCCGGTGAACGATGCACCGGTTGCGGTCGGTGATGGAGGTCCCGCGTTCGTGACGTCGGAGGAGGTGGCGTTCACGACGGGTGATGTGACGGCGAACGACTCCGATGCCGATCATCCGGTGGTGGCGTCGAGTGTGGCGGTGGTGTCGTCGGTGACCGACGGTGGGTTGGTGAACGAGGGTGACGGGACGTTCACCTACACGCCGGATCCGGACTTCTTCGGGACCGATGCGTTCACGTACACGATCACCGATGCGGCGGGGGCGGTGTCCGACCCGGCGACGGTGGTCCTGGTCGTGACCGGGGTCAACGACCCGCCGGTCGCAGGAGACGACGGCGGGGTGGGGTTCGTGACGTCGGAGGATGTGGCGTTCACGACGGGTGATGTGACCGCGAACGACTCCGACGTGGATCATCCCGTGGTGGCGTCGAGTGTGGCGGTGGTGTCGTCGGTGACCGACGGCGACCTCGTCGACAGCGGGGATGGCACCTTCACGTACACCCCCGACCCGGAGTTCTTCGGGACGGACTCCTTCACGTACACGATCACGGATGCGGCGGGGGCGGTGTCGGCGCCGGCCATGGTGACCATCGTCGTGGTCGTCGTCAACGACCCGCCGGTTGCAGGAGACGACGGCGGGGTGGGCTTCGTGACGTCGGAGGATGTGGCGTTCACGACGGGTGATGTGACCGCCAACGACACGGATGCCGATCATCCGGTGGTGGCGACTTCTGTCGCCGTGGACACGCCAACGAACAATGGTGGGTTGGTGAACGAGGGTGATGGGACGTTCACGTACACGCCGGATCCGGACTTCTTCGGGACCGATGCGTTCACGTACACGATCACGGATGCGGCGGGGGCGGTGTCGGCTGCGGCCACGGTCACCCTCACGGTGTCGCCGGTGAATGATGCGCCGGTGGCGGGGGACGACGGCGGGGTGGGGTTCGTGACGTCGGAGGATGTCGGGTTCACGACGGGTGATGTGACCGCGAACGACTCCGACGTGGATCATCCCGTGGTGGCGTCGAGTGTGGCGGTGGTGTCGTCGGTGACCGACGGCGACCTCGTCGACAGCGGGGACGGCACCTTCACGTACACGCCGGACGCGGAGTTCTTCGGGACCGATGCGTTCACGTACACGATCACGGATGCGGCGGGGGCGGTGTCCGACCCGGCGACGGTGGTCCTGGTCGTGACCGGGGTCAATGACCCGCCGGTCGCAGGAGACGACGGCGGGGTGGGGTTCGTGACGTCGGAGGATGTGGCGTTCACGACGGGTGATGTGACGGCGAACGACTCCGATGCCGATCATCCGGTGGTGGCGTCGAGTGTGGCCGTGGACACGCCAACGAACAATGGTGGGTTGGTGAACGAGGGTGATGGGACGTTCACGTACACGCCGGATCCGGAGTTCTTCGGGACCGATGCGTTCACGTACACGATCACGGATGCGGCGGGGGCGGTGTCCGACCCGGCGACGGTGGTCCTGGTCGTGACCGGGGTCAATGACCCGCCGGTCGCAGGAGACGACGGCGGGGTGGGGTTCGTGACGTCGGAGGATGTGGCGTTCACGACGGGTGATGTGACGGCGAACGACTCGGATGTTGATCATCCGGTGGTGGCGTCGAGTGTGGCGGTGGTGTCGTCGGTGTCCGACGGTGGGTTGGTGAACGAGGGTGACGGGACGTTCACGTACACGCCGGATCCGGACTTCTTCGGGACCGATGCATTCACGTACACGATCACGGACCCGGCGGGGGCGGTGTCGGCTGCGGCCACGGTCACCCTCACGGTGTCGTCCGTCAACGATCCGCCGATCGTCTCCGCCGACGGCGGTCTGGGTTTCCTCACGGCGGAGGACACGGCGTTCACGACCGCTGACGTGACCGAGGACGACTCCGATGTCGATCATCCGGTGGTGGCGTCGAGCGCGGCCGTGGTGTCGCCGGTGGCCAACGGGGTGCTGGTGAACAACGGGGACGGAACGTTCCATTACACGCCGGATCCGGACTTCTTCGGGACCGACTCGTTCAGGTACACGATCACCGACCCGGCCGGTGCCGTCTCGACGTCGGGCAAGGTCACCCTGGGCGTGTTGCCGACCTACGACCCGCCGGTCGCCACCGACGACACCCTCGACGTGAGCCAGGGAGGATCGGCGACCACGGTCGACCTGCGGTTGAACGACCTGAATCCCGACCTCGGTCCGCTGTTGATCGTCGATGTCACGGACGGGACGAACGGGACCGCCGTCGACAACGGCGACGGCACCGCCACCTACACCCATGACGGCTCGGCGACGGTAGGCGACGCGTTCACCTACACCATTCGGGACTACGCCGGCACCGAGGACAGCGCGACGGTCGTGGTCGCCGTCAGCCCGCCAGAGGACTTCGACGGGATCGCCGCCGGCGTGGACAACTGCCCGTTCGACTTCAACCCCATGCAGCTGGACACCGACGGTGACGGCATCGGCGACCTGTGTGACGCTTCGCCGACCGTCCCGTCGGGTGCGAGCTTCTCCGATACCGGGCAGGATCTGGGTTCGGGAAATTCGCGTGGGGTCGGGATCGGGGATCTCGACGGCGACGGAGATCTCGACGCGGTCTTCGCCACCGAGGGCGGCCCCAACACCGTGTGGTTCAACAACGGTGCCGGGGTGTTCGCGGATTCGACCCAGACGCTCGGAAACGCGTGGAGCCTGGCGGTGGCGCTGGGCGACGTGGACGGTGACGGTGACCTCGACGCCGTGTTCGCCAACGACGCCGCCGAGCCGAACACCGTCTGGTTCAACGACGGCATGGGGGCGTTCACGAACAGCGGACAGGCGTTGGGCTATTCGCGCACCACGGATGTCGCCGTGGCCGACGTCGATGGCGACGGCGATCTCGATCTGTCGTTCGGCAATCTCGGCCAGGCCAACGCCGTGTGGCTCAACGATGGGTCCGGTACGTTCTCGAACAGCGGCCAGTCCCTCGGACCGGGGCCGACCGCGGGCGTGTCGTTCGCCGATCTGGACGGTGACGATGATCCCGACCTCGTCTTCTCGAACGACGGCGCCGATGACACCGTCTGGTTCAACGATGGAGCGGGGACGTTCAGCGACAGCGGGCAGGCGCTGGGCATCGGGCGGACGCACGATTCGGTGCTCCGGGATCTGGACGGGGACGGAGATGTGGACATCGCCTTCGCGGGCGACAACGAGGGTGACACCGTCTGGTTCAACGACGGCTCCGGGACGTTCACCGATTCCGGCCAGATCCTGGGACTCGGTCACAGCCGCTCGATCGACGCCGGCGACCTCGACGGCGATGGCGACCTGGACCTCGTGTTCGGCGATCACGTGGGGGCGAACACCGTGTGGCTCAACGACGGCACCGGGACGTTCACCGACTCGACCCAGACGCTCGCGAGTAATGCGACGGAGGGCATGATCCTGGCGGATCTCGATGGGGACGGCGATCTCGACGCGGTCGCCGCCAACGACGGGGACAGCAACCGGGTCTGGTCGAACAGCTGACGCTGGGGCGGCTCACGTCCCGTCTTTCGCGGCGCGCTTCGCCGCCTTCACCCCCTGGGAGATGGTCCGCCACATGTGGCTGGTGCCGATCAAGTCGGTGACGCCGGTTCGGCGCAACACCCGACGGGCCGGGTACATCACCCGAACCAGGTAGACGTCGATCTCCCGGCGCTGGAGTCGCTGGATGAGCTGGAGCAGGACGTCGGCGCTGGTGGTGTCCAGCTGGTTGGTCGCCTCGAGATCGATGATCACGGCCCGCGGCATCTCGGCGGTCGTCAGGACCTCTTGCATGATCAGCTGCGACGCCTTCGCGGCGTTGACCCAGAACAGCGGAGCGCTGAGGCGCAGGATCAGGATGCCGTCCTGGGTGCGGTGGGCGGGGTTGCGGCCGAGGGATCCCCACGCCGCCTTCTCGCCCTCGACCTTGCCCATGACGTCGACCTCGACCTGCACCGAGCGGTAGACCAGACCGAGGACCGACTGCGCCACGGCGAACAGCAGGCCGTAGAGCGTGCCGAGGACCAGGACGCCGATCAGGGCCGCCATCGCGCCGACGAAGTCGTTGCGTCGGATCCGCCGGTACCGGCGGATGGCCCCGATGTCCATCAGTCCCCACACGGCGTGGATGACGACGGCGGAGAGCACGGCGCGCGGCAGGGTGCTGAGCGACGAGGCGAACAGGAGCAGGACCAGCAGCACGAGCACCGTGGCCGCCAGTCCGGTGACCTGCGAACGGCCACCGGCGTTGTCCGAGGCCGCGGTCTTGGACAGGCTGCCGCCGACCCCGAGGCCACCCGAGAAGCCGGCGGCGATATTGGCGACGCCGGTGGCGACGAACTCCTGATCCGCGTTGATCTGGTAGCCGTTCCTCACGGCGAAGAGTCGGGCGGCGCTGAGCGTCTCCGCCAGGCCCACCATGGCGAGCGCGGCGCCGCTGACCACGAGAAGCGCTACCTCGGAGGCCGCCAGGTCGGGCACGCTCGGTGCTGGGAGGCCGGAGGGAACGTCGCCCACCACCGCGACGCCCTCCGCGGCCAGATCGGCGATACGGGACCCGATCAGACCCGCCACGACCATGAGCAGTCCCCACGGCACGACCCGACTCAGCTTCGGGCCGAGGAACAGCACGGCCAGGGTCACGGCGCCGATGGCCGCGGTCGTGGCGTCGACATCGCCGATGTTCCTGGCGATCCCCCGTACCTGGTTGAAGGCACTGCCCGTCACTCGGGGGAGCCCCAGCAACGTCGCGGACTCTCCGATGACGATCACGATCGAGAGGCCGAACACGAACCCGGTGATGATCGGCTTGGAGAGGAACTCGGCGACCCACCCGATCCGGAGGAGGCCGGCCACCAGCAGGATCACCCCGGAGATGATCGCCAGAGTCGTCACCACGGCGAGCGCTTCGGACGGGTCGAACAGGCGCCGAGCGGCGACGATGGAGCCGGTCAGGACCGAAACGGTCGAGACCGGGCCGACCACCAGCTGGGGCGACGAGCCCAACAGCGCGTAGGCGATCAGGGCCAACGGGATCGCGTAGAGCCCGGCTTGGACGGGCGCCCCGGCGAGGGCTGCGTAGCCCAGTGACTGGGGCACCATCAACGCCGTGATGACGAGCGCGGCCAGTAGATCGCCTCGAAGATCGGCTCGGTCGTAGTTGCGCATCCATCCCGTCGCCGGAAGGTGATCCATCAGCCGGGCTGCCCGCGAACGGGGGGCGTTGGGGTCGACCGGCATGTCACGCCAATCTACTCGGGTGGTCCGTGCGGGCTCCTGGCTCCCCGGGTGGCCGCACGCTCAGCGGGCGACCCCGAACGGACGAAAGCCCGCCAACACCACGATGAGTGGTGCTGGCGAGTTTCCTGTCACGAGGTGGATTCGCTCCACACCTCGCCACCGACGGCGCTGATCGGCGTGTTCGTGTCGACCTCGGCCCAGACCTCGCCGTTGACGGCGCTGCGGGGGGTCGGCCGCGTCACGGGCTCGGCCCAGACTTCGCCGTTGAGGGCGCTGCGGGGGGTCGGCCGCGTCACGGGCTCGGCCCAGACTTCGCCGTTGAGGGCGCTGCGGGGGGTCGGCCGCGTCACGGGCTCGGCCCAGACTTCGCCGTTGAGGGCGCTGCGGGGGGTCGCCCGCGTCGCAAGCTCGGATCCGTCATCTCGGGTCACCAGCACCGCCACGGTGGCGGCACCGACGATGAGGACGACGAAGACGGCGAGCCAGCGCATCCAGCGGATCGGCCGGCGCTGCGGGGGCGTCTCGGGCGCCAAGGGTGCCGTGGGGGGAAGCTCGGTCCGCTTCGGAGCCTCGTGCACCAAGGTGTCGCTCTCGGTGGAGAGCTGTTCTTCTGGTCGTTCGAGCAGCTTTGACATCTTCACTCCTTTCCTCTCTCTGTCCTTCTCTCTCGGCTTCAGTCTGCGCTGCTGACCTTGACCCCGCCGCGTGGCTCGAACCATGGGCGCGTGCGGGTCGCTGAACTGACGTTGGACCCTGGCTGAACGGATCGCGGGGGAGCACGATCGGGTCGAGGATTGGATACGACGATGCGGCGCGACGATGTCATCCGGGTACTGGGACCGATCGATCTGCTGACCGAAACTGGCGCCCAACCGATCGGGAGTCGTCACTGCCGCGCCCTGCTCGGCATGCTGGTTCTGGGTGCGGGTCGGGCCGTGTCGATCGACCGGCTGCGGGCGGGACTCTGGGGTGACTCGCCGCCCAGGTCGGCGGACAACTCGCTGCAGACCTACGTCTCCCGGGTCCGTCACGTGATCGGGGGCGAGGTGTTGGAGCACGTCGATCATGCCTACCGCCTCGCGGTGCGACGCGATCAGATCGACGCGCTGCGATTCGAGGACCTGCTGCTCCGCGCCACCGAGTTCCGCTCGGAGCCGGAGCGCTGCCAGGCGCTCTGCCGGGAGGCCCTGGCGCTCTGGCGCGGCGATCCGTTCGGGGATCTGTACGACGACGAGACGTTCCGACTCGAGGCGCAACGCCTGGAGGAGCTGCGCGTCGGGGTGATGGAGCTGGAGATGGAGGCGGAGCTGGCGCTCGGCAACTACGAGATCGTGGTGGCCGAGCTGGAGAGCGCGGTCGAGGAGCATCCCTATCGGGAGCACCTCTGGTATCTGCTCATCGAGGCGCTCCTCCGCAGCGAGCGCCGCGTGGACGCCCTACGCGCCTGCCACCGGCTGGACCGGGCGCTGAGCGAGGTCGGGGTGGACGCCGGCGACCAGCTGCGTCGGGTCGAGGAGCGGATCCTCGGGGCGGAGACGGGTTGAGGCATCGCCGGTCGGGCCGCGGAGTTGCTCTACCGGGTGTCAGCCGGCCCCGGTGCCGGTGGTCTCGGCTGGCTGACGGCGGACGATGATCAGACCCAGGAACGCGGACAGGACGTGCATCCTCCTCACGGCCCGTCGGTCCTTCTCCTTCGCCTCCTCGTCGAGCTCATCGTACGGGCGGAGGTCGGGGTGGGTCCTCGCCTCGTCATGGCGCGTTTCGGCCCACGTCCATCCGGCCCGGCGGCGCTCGTCGGACCAGCGCTCGTGTTCCATCCGCGCCAGTTGCTCGATCTCGTCGTCGGTGAGTACGGCGGGTTCCCGACGCGTCTCGCTGAGCACGCAGCCGACGGCCTCGACCTTGCGCCCGACGTCGCGGGCCTGATCCCGGTTGGCCTCCCTGAACGCCGGGGACAGCTCCGCCCAGGGCCTCTTCGCGGGCGACGCGGGGTCAGGGGCCGCACCGCTGTCGACCCCCTGGGAGACGAGGTAGTCGAGGTGGATCAGGCGGGCCATCAGCTCGACGGTCCCGGCCGAGAGCACGTCGGGAGACTGCACCAGTCGTTCGGGGTCGACGATGACGACCGGACCCACGTCGTCGCGCGCGGTCGTGACGATCGGCGGACCCGCCATCGGCGTCAGCGCGAAGACGTGGTAGCCGGGGTGGGTGCGGGAGACGTCGACGGCCGTGGCGATGGTCTCCTGGGGGTCGTCGGTCTGGACGACCACGACCCCGGGAACGGTCGGACCGTCCGGGGTCGCCGGCTCCGCCGTTGACGGTGGATCGGTCAGGACCCCGGTCGGCTCGACGGCGAACGTGGTGGCGACCCCCATCAGGGTGCGGGCCCGGTGGCCTCGTCCGACGAGGGAGAGGATCTCCCGCAGGAGCCGCGAGCTCCCCACCAGGACCAGGCGGTCGGCCAGCTCCGCGTGGGGTCCGACCCCACAGACCCGAGCGAGGTGCTCGGAGACGTGTTCGAGCACGGCCGAGGCGGCCAGCTGGAGGTGGTTGATGTATTCGACCTCCACCGGCGACGCGGCCGGGTTCGCCAGCTCCTCCTGTTCCAGCCTGCGGCACAGATCCGGTGAGTCGATCTGCACCCTGATGCGCGGGGGCGGCGTACGGGTCCCGGACTCCATCAGCTTCCGCAGCTGCCGGGTGACCGAGACGTCCGTTCCGTCGTGCCCGGTGGCGACGTAGACGGTCCGGGCGTCCGCGATGCTGGACCGCTCGAGAACGGCCGGGTTGGTGGCGTCGCCGGCGAACAGCGCCCACCCGGGTCGGTCGAAGAGGTCCTTCGCTCGATGGTCGGGGGCGGCGTCGATTCCGGCGACGACCGGTTCGCCCGTCTCCACCAGTTGGGAGGCCAGCAGGGACCCGGTCTCACCGACGCCGACCACGGCGACGTGGCCGGTCCGTCGCCCCATCCTGAGCTGTCGACAGCGGTCCAGGAGTGTGGCGCGGAACAAGTCGAACGCGACGAAGCCGGTGGCGGCGAGGGCGGCGATCTGTGCGACGCGCAGCGCCAGCGAGATCTCGCCGGTCGAGCGCAGGCTCGGTGCCACGAACAGCGTGACCACCCCGTAGGCGATGTTCGCGGTGCTGGCATCCCCCTGTTCGGACAGGATGTGCTCGCGTATGCCCACCCAGCCGAGGACGGCGGCAGCCACTGCGATGCCGAGGAAGACGGCGCGGGCGAGATGGAGGCGGCGCGGCACGTCAGCTCTCGGGCGGTGGGGCCGGCTCGACGACTCCGGTGACGTTGTCCCAGCCACTCGTGATGAACGGCTCGCCTTCCTCGTCGACGATGGGATACGTGTGGAGCTGGCCGGCCAGCAGGACGTCCATCTCGCCCAGCCAGGTGCAGGTGCACTGGCTGGTGTCGACTTCGATCGTCAGGAAGAAGCTGTCCGTAGCGCTGAGGCTGAACGGCCTGAGCACTTCCACCGGTTCGCCATCGACCTCGAGGTCCACGCGAGGCGGGACCTCGACCGACGGGGGAAGGAGCACCTTGGCGTCGATGCGGAAGTCGTCGGTCAGGGGCAGAGGTGGCCCTCGGTCGACAACTGCACCCGCGGCGGGTGTGGTGGCGTCGAGCACCTCGATCCGGAAGCCGGTGACGGCGACGGAGAGGTTCTCGTCAGCGAGGCGGGGGGTCCCCTGGATGACCGACACGACGGTGAGCGACTCGTCCGAGCTGAAGCTCGTGGCCACCCAGCCCCGATCACGTGCCAGCGCACCGAACTCTGTCGGGTCATCGCGCTGAACCTCGGAGGCCTCGTCCACGGACTCCTCCGGCACGATCCACTCGATGCGTTGTCCTGTGGTGTTGCCTGCCAACGTGGACGTGACCACGATCGCCGATCCGACCGGAGCGGTCGTCGAGCTCGTGCTGGTGCTCCTGCTGGTGGTCGTCGACTCCTCGACCGACGCCTCGCCACCCGGCTTGGCTCCGGCGACGGCGTCACCGCTCGTCTGGTCGTCGCCGCTCAGGGCCACCACCAGCCCGACCAGCGCGGCGATCACCAGCAGGGCGAGGGCGCCGGCGATGGCGAGCTTGCGGGGCGGGCGTGCGTACCAGGGCAGCTCGCGGCGCAGCATCCGGACGATCTGGTCCAGGTCCGAGCGGAAGCCGGTGCCCGACACCGCGATGGCGTTCTTCCTGGTCAGCGGTTGGAGGTCCTCTGGCAACTGGTCGGCGCCCGGCATGACAGCTCCGTCGACGAGGACCGGAAGGACCCGCACGTCCGACCGCAGTGCGTCGGCCACCTCACGACGGACATGGTCGTCCTGCCGGGCCAACCGGAGTCCGCGGTCGTCCTCGACGGTGGTCCACTCGGGCCCGATCATGACGACGACGGCGTCGACGCGATCGAGCATGGCGTCGATGGCGTGCTCGAAGTCGTCACCGGGGTCGATGTCGCTGACGTCGATGAACACCCGCTCGTCGCCGAACGCCGACTTCAGGTGATCGGCCAGACGCCCCGCCCATCCCGCCGTGTCGCTGCGCCGGTAGGAGATGAAGACGCCGGTCACGGGCCGAACCTACTCCCTCGTCCCCGACCACGGCGGACGAGGTTGTGTAGCGTCGGGCGACGACGCTCGTCCGGGGGACCGATGGAGTGGACGCACGCAGTACTCGATGAGCTGAAGGCGAAGGCCGACCCCGAGGCCGACGCCATCGCCGAGCACTACCAGGAACGTCATCCCGAGCTCGACCTTCGGGGGCTCATCATCCAGGTCCGCAAGGACATGTACGACCCGACGACCGCGCCCGAGGTGGCGGCGATGCTGCCCCGGCCGACGCTCGGCCCCGCGTTGCGGCGGGCCGATCTCCTGACGCAGGGCCAGCGGGTGTTCGCTCGCTACGGGCTGGAGATCGCCACCTCGCTCTATTTCGCGTCACTCCCGGTGAGCTATGCGGTGGTGGACGGCGCCGAGGCGCTGGCTCGGACCTCGGACCTGGCGACCGGCAGCCTCAACCGGCGCGTGGCCGAGACCGGTCAGATGATGATCGACGTGATGGGATTCGAGGAGCCGGCGACGCTCGAGCCCGGCACGCGCGGGTATGCGTCGTGCCAGGGAGTGCGGCTGATCCACGCGATGGTGCGCGCCCTCATCCGAGCCGAGGACGAGCGAGCACGGGCCGGTGAGGAGGACGCGCGGACCTGGGACTTCGACGAGCTCGGTGAACCGCTGAGCCAGGACGCCATGCTGGGGACCGTCCTGGCGTTCACCTACATCGCCTGGCTGGGCCTGGATCGGTTCGGAATCTCGCTGGACCGGTACGAGCGCGACGCCCACGCCTACGCCTGGAGTGTGGTCGCGGCACTCTTGGGGGTCGACGAGCGGTACCTGCCCCTCGATGCCGACGACATGGATCAGCTGGCCCCACTGATGTGGGAACGGCACATCGGCCCGTCCGAAGCCGGGGTGCGGCTCCTCGACGCGCTCCTGGAGGAGATGGAGGAATTCGCGCCGCTCGGGATGCGACGGGTACCGGCCAGCATGATCTGGTGGCTCTTCCAGGGCTATCAGGACTCGATCGACCTGGCCCAGGTGCCGCGATTCCTCGAGGCCCCGGAACCCTCCACCCGGGCGTTCCGGATCTTCGAGGCCCAGCGGACGGTGAACCGGCTCCTCGACCCGGTGCGCGACTCGGGAGCCGGTCGCTGGTTCTTCCGCCGGGTCGGTCGGGCGACCCTCACCGCGTACATCGACCGGTACGTCGAGGGGCAGCCCGCCTTCTTCCTTCCCACCACGGTGGCCCAGGACTGGCGGATCCGAACCGGGCCGGCCCGCACCCGGGCGCGAGAGGTGAAGGTGCGGGGTCGTTCGGCGGTGCGAGCGAGGACGGCCCCCCGTTGACGGTTGTCGAGGAGCAGCCGGCGACCCACCGCCTCCTCTCCATCGACGGTGATGGCACCCGGATCTACCTTTCGCTGCGCATCCTTCGCCGAATCGAGACCGAACTGCGCCGTCACACCCGCGACGCCGGCCTGACGCTGGGGACCTGGTTCGACTACGTCGCCGGAACCAACTCCGGCGGCCTGGTCGCGGCACTCATCGCGACCGGTCACTCGATGGCCGAGATCGAGCGCCGGCTGAAGGTGTCAGCCCCGGTGATCTTCCGGCGGCGGGGTGTCATCGGGTGGGTCCTGGCGAACGGTCCGTTGGCGCTGGCCGCCAGTCGGCGACCGGGCTCGACCCTTCGTTCCGATGATCTCGAACGGCTGCTCCGCCAGTGGTTCGGAACCACCGACGGGCCGATGACCCTCGGCGACGTGCACGCCGTGACGGACTGCCACCTCCTCCTCGGTCTGCACAACCTGACCACCGACTCACCCTGGCGGCTGTCCTCGAACCCCGAGGCCACCTTCAACCGCGATCCGGTCGGTTCCAACCTCGGGTTCCCGCTGTGGGGGCTGGTCCGGGCCGCGCTGGCGGAGCCCCGACGGTTCGAGGCCGTCCGGTTACCGTTGATGGCGCGTTCCGCCACGGCCAACGACTTCGCCGACGGAGCCGGTGGCGGCATGACCAACATGGCGCTGCAACTGGCGCTGATGGCGACCCTGCCCTCGTACCGGATGGAGTGGGCGAGCGGACCCGACCGTCTCCTCCTCGTCTCGGTCGGGTCCGGAGTGGCCGAGCACATACCCACCGCCGACCGGCGCCGCCGCCGCCGACCGGTGCCTGCTCACCTCACGACCCGAGAGGAGCTGGAGTCGGCGCTGGCGCACACCAGCGTTCGGGAGGACGTGTTGTGCCGCGTGCTGGGCGACGTTCGTTGGGCCGCGCCGACCGTCGATCTCGAGCTGGCGGGGGCGGATGCCGGATCCCCAGCAGCCGCCGGTCCTCTGTTCTCGTACGTCCGATACAACGACCACCTGAGCGACAAGGCGCTGCGACGGCTGGGCGTCGGGCACGGATACGGCGCTGATCTGCGCCGCCGTGACCGACTACCGAGGGTCGACGAGCTCGCTGAGGTCGGTGACGCCGTCGCCGCGCAGGTCGAGCTCGACCACCTCCGCGGCTTCTGAGTCGTCGCCCCGGTGCTCGGGAACGGCGGCCGGGAACGGCGGCTGCCGCAACTCGGTGGACTGCTGGCGCATGCGCATCACGTGGGCGATGAACGGCATCCGCTCGTGGTAGTTCACCCAGTTGTCCACCCGAATCTCCCGTTCGGGTTCGGTGCCGAGGCTCATCCAATCGTCGGGATGTCGGAGGAATCGCTCGAACTCGGGCAGATCGAGCTCCCGAAGGTCCGGCGGGTAGGAGGCGCCCGCCCCGTCGATCTGCAGAGCGTCGCCGACGGCCAGGTCGTCGACCGGCGTGTTCACCCGGACCGCGATGTCGGTGACCGTGTTGCCGATGACGGCGCCCACGGTGTGGCGGAGGCGATGGGTGGTGCGCGGCGCCGCCCGATCGAGGAGGCCGAGGGCGGAACCGACGGCCCCGCCCCGGCCGACAGCCGAGGCGGGGAGCTCGAGGATCACGTCGGTGACCTCTTCGAGGGGACGCTGGACCCGCTGCTGCTCGTAGTGCGCTCCGCGGAGGTTCCCGTAGAAGATGAGCTGCGCTCGCTCGTGGCGATCGGTGCTGCGCATGGCCCGCAGATAGCAGTCGCAGAGGACGGTCAACTCGTACCCCGCTCCGTCCGGGAAGGTCACGTGACCGAGGCGCTGGTACAGGTCGGGGAGGCCGGCCTCGACCGCGTCCACATCACCGTCGGTGTCGTGCATCAGATCGAGGAAACCGGCGAAGGTGGGCGCCAGCTCGGTGAACACCCGGTGGTTGCCCCGACCCAGCGCCTCGGCGAGATGGGGCCGGAGGGCATCGAGGAGGGCGGCGAGCGCCGAGTCGGGAACCCGGCGGGCGACCGGGGCCAGGCGTCGGGCCCACCGATCCAGATCGGGGGGCAGCGCCAGTCCCGGGATGAACGCCGGATCATCGAGGAGTCCGCGCACGTGGTCGGTCGGCAACCCCTGCATCGCTTCGCCGACCTGCCGTGAGGCCCAGACCCCGTAGGCACACCACGAAAGGTCGTCGGATCCGAACACGTCGGCCATGGCCACCTCGAGCTCGTGGTAGAGCTGGGTGATTCGCCGGTTGCGGGCGACGGGTTCGGTCATGGCCGCGACGGCGTCGGTCTCGGCCAGCAGGCTCCGACCGGTCCCTGGCGTGGCCGTCGTCGTCGGCACGTACCCGTCCCCTGATCGTCGTCTCCACGAGAGCGTACAGCGCCGGATTCTCCGGGGCCCGCGCCGATTCGGGGTCGCAGGATCGGCCCGCTGACCGATCCCGGCGTTCACTAGGGTGCCGTGGTGCCCGAAGTCACCACCGCGCCGAGAATCGCCGCCATCCTCGTGATGGACCAGGTGGGCTCGACCCGCTACTTCGTGACCCACGGCGAGGCCGAGGCCACCCGCGTGACCAGCGAGCACGGCGACGCCGTACGCCGCAACGTCGAAGCCCTGGGCGGCTCGGTCGAGGGGTCGACCGGTGACGGCTACATCGCCAGCTTCGGCCTCGCGTCCGCAGCGCTGGACGCGGCCGTGGAGATCCAACGAGCCGCCCAGAGGTTGTCCCGCCGGTATCCGGAGCCGGTCGAGGTGCGCGTCGGTGTCGCCATCGGTGAGGTGCACCACGACGGAACCGATCTGCGAGGTTGGCCGTTCTTCCACGCCAGCCGGCTGTGCGACGCCGCCCCCGACGGCTCGATCCTCGTGTCGAGGACCCTCCTCGACGTCGCGGCAGGCCGGGTCGACCACCCGCTCGGGGCGGTGCACCACCTGCAACTGAAGGGTCTCGACCAGCCCAGTGAAGCGGTCGAGGTCGAATGGGAACGGTCGACCGAGGCGGATGAGGTCCTCCTCAACCCCGAACTGGCGGTGCTCGAACAGCGACCGTGGGTGGGTCGGGGGGACCTGGTGAAACGACTGGTCGACGCGGTGACCGGCTCGGATCCACCGCGTCTCGTCATCGTCGCGGGTGAGTCGGGCGCAGGGAAGTCGCGATTGGTCGCACGCCTCGCTGCCGAGGCCGCCCGGCTCGACCATCGTGTGCTGTACGGCGCCGCCCCGCGTGAGCCCAGCTCGAGCCACGCTCCGATCATCGCCGCCCTGCGATCGGGCCTGACCGCCGTCCGGCCCGAGGTGCGCAGCAGTGTGCTGGCCGGGAGCGCAGGCCGCGAGCTCTCGCGCCTTCTCCCCGATCTCGGTGGACCGGGCCGCGAGATCCTCCATCCCGTCGAGGGGGTCGGAGCCCAGCGTCTGTTGCTCGACGGCATCGCTGAGACGTTGGACCGGCTGGCCGGTCAGGCGAATCGACTGACCTTCGTGGTTGACGACCTGCAGTGGGCCGACGACACGGCGATGGCGACCGTCCGCCACCTGGCCGGTCCGGAGGGGCCTCCCGGTGTGACGGTGCTGGGCGTGGTCCGCTCGGGCGACGTCGCCGGTTTCACCACCCTGATCGCGGATGTGGGGCGTCGCGACGATGTGCTCCGCATCGACCTCCCCGGGCTCCCGAGCACCGACATCGCGGCGCTCGTACGCGAGGCGGATCCGGCGCTGGGTCAGGAGGAGGTGGATCAGACCGCGGCGCGCCTCGCCGAGCGGACGGGCGGCAACGCCCTGTTCGTCACCAGCCTCCTGCAGCATCCCGACTGGCTCGACGCCGAAGGAGCCGCCGGTGGCGGGGCGCTACCGGCCGAGCTCTCGATCGCCATCGCCGAACGGCTCGCGAGCCTGAGCGACGACGACATCGTCGCGCTCACCGCCGCGGCGGTGATCGGCCAGCGGTTCCCGGCCCGTCTGCTCGCCGACGTTGTCGACCGCTCGCCGACGTCCATCGGGTCGACCGTGCGACGAGCGCGGCAGGGCGGCCTGCTCCAGGATCTGGGCGGTGGCGAGCTGGAATTCGTGCACGACCTCCTCCGTCTGGAGCTCATGCCCCCCGACGACGGCTTCGAGCTGGCGGTGCTGCACCGGACGATCGCCGAGCAGCTCGAGCAGATGCCCGATCCGGATGCCATGGCCACGGCGTCCCACTTCGTCGAGGGTCTCGCAGCCGGTGCGGATCCCGACAAGGTGGTGCGGTGGAGCGAGCGCGCCGCACAGCAGTCGATGAGCCAGCTCGCCTACCGCCAGGCGGCCCGCCGGTACGAGCAGGCCATCGGCGCTCTGCCTCCGACGGACACTCGCCGGTACCCCTTGATGGTCGAAATCGGCCGAGCCCAGTTGCTCGGTGGTGACCCGGCCTATCGCGAGACCCTTCTCGATGCGGTCGACCGGTGCCTCGGCGCGGACGAGCCGGCGTTGGCGGCGCAAGCGGCGTTGGCCAACAACCGGGGCCTCTACAGCGCAGCAGGGGAGGTTGACGGCGAGCGCATCGCGGCGCTGGAACGCGTGCTCGGGACGGATCAGGAACCCACGATCCGAAGTCAGCTCACGGCGACGCTCGCCGTCGAGTCGGTGTTCAGCGGCGCGCCGTCCGAGGATCTGGCCGCGCTCTCGCAGGAAGCGGTGGACCTGGCCCGTCGGAGCGGCGACCGGGCCGCCCTCGCCCACGCCCTCACCCTCCGCCAGGACTCCAACTACCGGATCGACAACATCGCCGACCGGCTGGCGGAGACCGAAGAGCTCCTCGAGCTCACCGCGGGCGGTGACCCGCGGGCGCGGTTCTGGGCCGTGGCCCACCGTGCGACGACGGCCGGTGAGGCGGGCCGGTGGGACGAGGTCGAGGAGATGGTCGACGAGGCGGACGCCATCGCCTCGAGCACCCGTGCGCCGGTGCTGGAGTGGCACGCGGCGGTGCTCCGGGGAGCGCAGGCGATCCAGCACGGCGAGCTACGGGAGGCCCAGCGCGTCATCGACCGGGGATACGAGCTGGGCCTCGAGACCGGTCAGCCCGATGCGCTGATCCCCACCAGCGGGCAGCAGTGTGAGGTGCTGCGCCGGCGCGGCCGCTACGAGACGATCCGCGAGCTGGCGCAGGAGAACCTGAGCCAGGATCTGCTCCGCCGGTCGGCCCCGATGCGTGCGGTCCTCCTGCTCGAGGACGGGCGGGTGGACGAGGCCCGATCGGTCTGGGCGTCGGTCGGCGTCGAGGGAGCGATCGACGTCCCGGCGGCGCAGGTGGGCCACAACCTGCTCCACGCCCGTCGCCTGTGTCAGGCCTTCGACGACCGCGACGGGCTGAGCATCGTCGACGAACGGCTCGCGGGAGTTCCCCCGTACCTCTTCTGCAACTACTGGGAGCCCACCGCGGGCGATTGACCGCTCGGCCCGCGAACGGCCGGTCAGCGACCGGGTACCACCACCGGGTCCGACGGAGCGCTCGGCCGGAGGCGCGGCACCAACATGCCGACCAGGCCGCGCGCGGTCGCCTTCGTCACGTCGAGGAAGTCGAAGGAGTCGCGCCAGAGCGTGATCCTGCCGTCGTGCACGTCGAATCGACCCCAGACCCAGAACTGGATCCGCATGCGCCCGATGAGGATGACGTCGGTTCGTTCGGTCAGCACCACGGGGCCGTCGGACGAGATGGCGTGCAGGTACACCTCGAAACCGGCGCCGGGTCGAGCGAGCAGGCGAAAGACCTTGGCCATCTCCTCGCGGCCGTGGACGGCCGGGAGGCCCATGTTGACGTAGTCGATGTCGTCGTCGACCAGGGCGTCCGATCGATCGACATCGGCGTCAGCGAGCGATGCCAGGAACGCTTCGACCACCGTTTGGGGATCGGTGGGGAGCGGCGAGTCGTCGGGGACGGTGCGGGGGAGGAGTCCGGTGGCCATCGGCGCAGGCTACAAGTGCCAACTCATTGCAGCACGGGGCACGAGTCGAACCACTGACGACCCTGCTCGCTCATCCACGCCGCCGACGACCCGGGACCCCAGTAGCCGGGTTGGTAGACCTCGAGCTCGGGGGCCGCCGGACTGTCCCAGGCGGTGATGATGGGATCGATGATGCCCCACGCCAGCTCCACCTCGTCGCTGCGCGTGAACAGGCTGGCGTCTCCGGCTGCCACGTCCTGCAGCAGCCGCTTGTAGGCGTCGGGTTGTTCGCCGGCGTAGTGGCGGCGGAAGTCGAAGTCGAGCTCGGTCATCCGGAGGGCCATGCCGGAATCGGGGACCTTGGTCTGGAAGTGCAGTTGGATGCCCTCGGCGGGCTGGATCTGGATGACCAGCCGATTCGATGCCATGACCGGGCGGTCGCCGAACAGCATGTGGGGCGGCTCGCGGAACTGGACCACGATCTGGGTCGTCCGGCAGGACATCCCCTTGCCGCTGCGCAGATAGAAGGGCACCCCCTGCCAGCGCCAGGTGTCGACGAAGAGTTTCACGGCGGCGAAGGTCGCCGTCTGGCTGTCCGGCGCGACGCCCTCCTCGTCGAGATAGCCCTGGTACTGGCCCCGCACGGTGTCGTTGGCGAAGTCGGCGCCGGACAGCCCCCTCGTCGCTTCGAGGATCTTGACCTTCTCGTTGCGGACGGCGGCCGCCTCGTAACGCGACGGTGCCTCCATGGCCGTGATCATCATGAGCTGGAGGAGATGGTTCTGGAACATGTCCCGCAGCACGCCGGCCTCGTCGTAGTAGGGACCGCGGGTGCCCACCAGGTCCTCCTCGGCGACCGTGATCTGCACGTGATCGATGTAGTTGCGGTTCCACACCGGCTCGAAGATGCTGTTGGCGAATCGCAGCACCAACAGGTTCTGCACGGTCTCCTTCCCGAGGTAGTGGTCGATTCGGTAGACCTGGTGCTCCTCGAACGAGCGATGGACGACATCGTTCAGCGAGCGGGCCGACTCCAGATCGGTGCCGAACGGTTTCTCGACGACCACGCGGCGCGAGCCGGCACCGTTCTCGGTTGCCAGCTGGGCCTGCCCGAGGTTCTCCAGTGCCGACTCGTACAACGATGGTGACGTGGCCAGGTAGAGGATGCGGTGGGCGTCGCCACCGTCGAGCTCGTCGAGATGGTCCCGGAGCGCCTCGACGTCGGCGAGCTCGGTGACGTCCCCGGGCCGGTAGTGGATGCGCTCGGCGAACTCGGGCCACGCGTCGGCGTCGAAGTCGTCTCCGAGGATGTCGGTGGCGAACCCCTCGAGCCGATTGCGGAAGGTCTCGTCGGTCAGGTCGCTGCGGGACATACCGACGATCCTGGTGTCGGCAGGGAGTCGGTCCTTCACGAAGGAGCGATAGAGCGCGGGGATCAGCTTGCGACGGGTGAGGTCGCCGGAAGCGCCGAAGAGGACGTAGGTGTGGGCCATCGGTTCGTCGAGCGTATCGATCAGGCCGAGTAGCTGCCGGAGGTGGCGGCCCCGCCGGTGCCGGCCCAGTCGGTGTGGAACCACTCGCCGCGTGGTTCGTCGACACGTTCGTAGGTGTGGGCGCCGAAGTAGTCACGCTGAGCCTGGATGAGCGAGGCCGAGCCTCGCTTCGTGCGGAACCCGTCGTAGAACGTGAGGGCCGATGCGCAGGCCGGGATGGGCACGCCGGCTGCGGCGGTGGCGACGACGGTCTTGCGCAGACCGCCGATCGCCTCGTTGATCGCTTCCGCGAAGAAGCCGTCGAACAGAAGGTTCTCCAGATCCTCGTCCCGGGAGTACGCCTGGGCGATGTCGTCGAGGAAGGCGGCCCGGATGATGCAGCCGGCGCGCCACATGCGAGCGATGGACGCGAGATCGAGGCCCCACTCGTGGGTCGTCGAGGCGTCGGCGAGCACCATGAAGCCCTGCGCGTACGAGATCAGCTTGGCGGCGTAGAGGGCGTCGGCGATGTCGTCGGCCGTCAGGTCGGGGTCGAGCTCCGCGGTCGGTCCGGAGAGGATGTCGTCGGCTCGAGCCCGCGTATCCACGAAGGACGAGACCATTCGTGCCCCCACCGCTTCGGCCACCAGCATCATCGGCTGGCCCAGCTCCATGGCGGAGATGACCGTCCACTTGCCGGTGCCCTTCTGGCCGGCGGCGTCGAGGATGACGTCGATCATCGGCGTGCCGTCGTCGTCGGTGGCGGCCAGGATCTCGGCGGTGATCTCGACCAGGTAGGACTGGAGCCGACCCCGGTTCCAGCCGGCGAAGACGTCGGCCATCTCGGCGGGAGCCATGCCCATGGCCCGCATCGTCAGGTAGGCCTCGGCCAGTACCTGCATGTCGCCGTACTCGATCCCGTTGTGGATCATCTTGACGTAGTGACCTGATCCGCCGGGCCCGATCCAGTCGCAACAGGGTTCGTCGTCGCCCGGCCCGGCCTTGGCAGCGATCGCCTGGAGCATCTCCTGGATGTGCGGCCAGGTGTCCGTCGAGCCACCGGGCATGATCGAGGGGCCGTGGCGGGCGCCCTCCTCGCCACCGGACACGCCGGAACCGACGTAGCGGATCCCATGGCCTTCGAGCTTCTCGAGGCGTCGGGCCGTGTCGGTGTGGAGCGAGTTGCCGCCGTCGATGAGGATGTCGCCCTCGTCCAAGAGCGGGACGAGGTCGTCGATCACGGCGTCGACGACCGGGCCCGCCTTGACCAGCAGGATGATCTTTCGGGGTCGTTCGAGGGCACCGACGAGCTCGTCGAGCGTCTCGGTGCCTCGTACGTCCTGATCGGTGGACGTCCGTTCCAGGAACTCCTCGGTGGTCGAGGTGGTCCGGTTGTAGACCGCCACCGAGTAGCCGTGATCGGCGAGATTGAGCACCAGGTTCTGGCCCATGACGGCCAACCCGATCAAACCGACGTCTGCGCGTGTGCCCATGGTGTCTCCAGGTCGTGATCGAGAGCCGTCACGCTATCCAGGTCGCGCGTGGCTCCCTCCGCCCGTGGGGCGGGCCTCACGCATTCTGGCCGGGGCCGAGGGGATCGCTGCGATTCCGGGACGAAGGGCCCTGGGCCGCAGCCGCGGGGCTGCGTACGTTCGAGAGGTGACCCGTTCGTGGTCGGTCCTTGCGGCTCTCGGTGTCGTCGTGACAGCGATGCTCTCTCTCCCGGCGCCCGCCGCGGCCGGACAGGACGTCCCGGCTGACGAGGAGATCGTCATCACCGTGTTCCACGGGGCCGGCTGTCCCCACTGCTCCAGGGCGTTCGAGTTCTTCGACGGACTCGAGCAGCGTTGGCAGGAGGTGAGGCTCGACGCCTACGAGGTCTGGGAGAACGAGGCCAACCAGGTCGTCTTCGCCCGGTTCGCGGCGGAGCGGGGCATCGAGCCCCGGGGGGTCCCGACCATCTTCCTGGCCGATCGGTACTGGGTCGGGTTCTCTGTGGTGATCGGCGAGGAGATCGAAGCGGCCGTCGAGGCGCTGCACGCCGGTGCACCCGTCGAGGAGACCACCACGACGATGGTGGACGTGCCGATCGTCGGCCCGGTCGATCTCGGCGGCCGGTCGATGCTCGCCGCGACGGTGTTGATCGGTTTCGCCGACGGCTTGAATCCCTGTTCCCTCTGGGCCCTGTCGATCCTGCTCGCCCTGGTGCTGCACTCGGGGTCGCGGCGGCGGGTCCTGGTGGTCGGGGCGACGTTCCTCGCCGTCACGTCTGCGCTCTACGGCGCCTACATGGTGGGGGCGTACTCGGCGCTCCAGTTCGCGTCCGAGCTGACCTGGATCCGAACCGTTGTGGCTGCGGTGGCCGGGCTGTTCGGCTTCCTCCAGCTGAGGAGCTACTGGAACGATCAGACGAGCCCTCTGTCGATCCCCGATTCGCGCAAGCCTTCGCTCTACGGACGGATGCGCTCGCTCGGCGACCCGGACCGCTCCCTCCCGGCGGTGCTCGGCGGCACCGTGGTCCTCGCTGCGGGGGTGTCGCTCATCGAGACGCCCTGCACGGCCGGCCTGCCCTTGCTCTGGACCGATCTGCTGGCGGATCGTGGCGTGTCGGGGGTTGGCGCGGCCGTCCTGTTCGGTGTCTATCTCGGCGTGTTCCTGCTCGACGAGTTGGCGCTGTTCCTCGCCGCGGTGCTGACGATGCGGGCGGCGAAGCTCCAGGAGCGACACGGCAGGGCCCTGCATCTGATCGGCGGCACGCTGATGGTCACGCTCGCCGCGACGATGCTGGTCGCCCCCGATCGGCTGGAGTCGGTGGCGGGCACGTTCACCGTGGTCGCCGCGGCCGGGATCCTGGCCGGGCTGCTCCACGCCCTGCGGCGGGGATCCCTCACCCACGTCGGACCCGGCTGAGCCGACCCGTCGCGAGACAGCGACGTCGGAGGTGTCCCGGCTACAGGACCTGCGCAGGCGTCGGGGACCCGAGTGGTTGCTCGACGAGACGGGCGAGGTTCGAGCCGAGTTCGTCGAGGACGATGTCGCAAAGGGGGACCGAGGTCGCGGTGCCGACCAGATCGAGCGCGACCGGGCTGACGCGTTCGCGAACCTCGTACCCGAAGCCTGAGCCTCGGCGGGCCAGGCCGTCGAAGGCGGACGGTCGGGGGTGCACCATCCGTCTCGTCCCGTGTCTCCGAACTCCTCCCGGGTCGATCGGTCGGCCCACGCCGAAGCGAGGGGAGACCTCATGGAGTTTCGAGGAACGAATGGTGCAGCGAAGAGCCTGTCGTTCGATGGTGTGCTCATCGTCGGTGGTGGCTATGCAGGTCTGCATGCGGCCACGGCCCTTCAGCGGGCCGCCGTCCCGGTGTCGGTCCTCGACCCCGACTCAACCCACGGGTTCATCACCCGCCTCGCCTCCGTGGCGGCCGGCAGCGCTCCCGAAGGTGATGCGTTCGCTCCGTTTCGGGACCTGGGCTTCAGCGTGGCGCAGCAACGGGTACAGCGCATCGACGACGGCCGGGTGACGCTCGACGACGACACCGTGATCGAGGCGTCGTCGGTCATCATCGCCGCCGGCTCGGTGGCAGCGAAACCTTCCGTTCCCGGCATCGAGCACGCCGCCTCGCTCCGCACCACCGGCGATGCGCTGGCCTTGAGGCGCAAGGTGGCAGCGGCGCAGGAGGTCGTGATCGTCGGCGGGGGTGCGACCGGGGTCCAGCTCGCCGGTGAGATCTCGCTCGCGAATCCGGGCACGAGGGTCAGGCTGGTCGAGGAGGCATCCGTGCTCCTGGCGTCGTACGGGAAGCGTCTTGGCCTCGACGCCTGGGGAACGCTGACCGGTCGTGGCGTGCTGATGCATCTCGGCCAGCGCGTCGAGCGGATCGATTCCTCCGGACTGGTGCTCGAGTCGGGCCGACGCCTGGACGGCCTGGTCGTGTGGGCAGGGGGATTCCGATCGATCGGAACGGTCTTCGGGGACCACCTGCCCCTGAGCGACGGGCGGATCGATGTGGGGTCCGACCTGCGGGTGCGGGGCTGGAAGCGCACGTTTGCGGCTGGCGATGTTGCTGCCCATCTCGACGGCAACGGTGATGTGTTGCCGATGTCGGCTCAGATTGCCGTGCAGGCCGGCACCGGTGCCGGACAGAACGCATCGCGGCTGTTCCGGGGACGTCCGGCTCGGCCCGTGGCGCTCAAGCAACGCGGTTGGGTGCTCGACCTGGGTGGTGGGCGTGGCGTCGCCGATCTCGGTGCCGTCGAACTGGTGGGCCCGCTACTGGGACGCCTGGCGCCGGTGGTGCACACCGCGATCGACGTGAAGAACCTGCTCGAGATCGGCGGGCTGGGAGGGTTGCGATTCCTTCCGGGGGCACATCACCCCCATGCCGAAACGACCCCGCTTCCGGCTCGCGGCCACACCGGGAAGCACCTCACCGCAGTGGCGTAGGCCGCAGCAGGGCTGCTCGGAGGAGCGTCAATCCCCTGTTCCGGCGGTGATCACGTTGCGGGCGCTGCTGCGATGAGTACCCGCGCCACCGCCGTTCGGGCTCGGTCGATGACCGCCCGGTCGCCGTGGAGGATGAATGAAGCGTTCGCTGCGATGACCAGTGCGTTGAGTTCGAAGACGAGGAGCGCAACGTCGACGTCGTGGCGCAGCTGGTTGTGGGCTACGGCGTCCTCGGCTGCGGCGGTGAGCAGTCCCATCCACTGCTTCTGGTTGTCGGCGACGCGTTCGCGGACGGGGCCGGACCGGCCGCCGAGCTCGGCGGCGGCGGCGGCGAAGAAACACCCGCCCGGGAGCGTGCGCTGCTCGACGTACGACAGGAACGACTCGCACAGGGCGCTCAGACGGTCGAGACCCTCGGCGGCGAGCGCCGGCGCAACCACGACGTCGATGAACAGTTGGCGTGCGGCGTCCACGGTGGCCAGCTGCAGCTCTTCTTTCGAGCCGAAGTGGGCATAGAGCCCGCTCTTGCTGATCCCGGTGGCGTCGGCCAGCTTGCCGATGCTCAGACCGTCGAGGCCCTCGACCGTCGAGAGTCGGACGGAAGCGTCGAGGATGCGGCGTCTCGTCCGTTCGCCGTCGGCTCGGGTCTGCCGGGTGCGACGTGCCATCGTCTCAGCCATCGGTTGACAAGTTAGCACGATCGGTCGTATCTTCTAAGAAGAACGACCGATCGTGCTGACTAAGGAGAACGCCATGCCGGTGCCAACGACGGACCAGGTCACGGACAGGGGATCCGACGAGGACAGGTGGAGGCGAGCCGGACGCGGGTGGGGGGCGCGTGCACTCGAATGGGCCTACCTGTTCGAGCCCTACGCCCGACCGGCCAACGATGTGGTCTTCGATCGGTTGGACGTCGGTGCCGGCGAGCGGCTCTGTGACGTCGCGTGCGGGTCGGGCCTGGCCGCGAACGTCGCGTCCCGACGGGGCGCCTCGGTCGCCGGGCTGGATGCCTCCGCCGCCCTGGTGGGCATCGCGAAGGCCCGGACTCCTGAGGGCGACTTCCGTGTCGGCGACATGAATGCACTGCCGTTCGAGGACGACTCGTTCGACATCGTGACGAGCTTCAACGGGATCTGGAAGGGATGCGAGGCGGCGCTCGAGGAGGTCAAGCGGGTCGTGCACGAGGGTGGTCGATTCGGCATGACGTTCTGGGGCGCACACGAACGGATGGGTCTGCTGCCGTACTTCGCCAAGATCGTCGAGCTCTCGCCCCCCAGCCACCAGGCGGCGACGATGGACATCGGCGAGACGCAACTCGTCGCGGAGAACATGCTTCGGTCGACGCAGTTCCAGGTCACGGCGCACGGGACGGTCGAGGTGGTGGCCGAGTGGCCCGACGTGACGACAGCGGTGCGAGCGCTCGCCTCGGCAGGGCCAGCGGTCCCCGCCATCGAGGCGGTCGGCTACGAGACCTTCTGCGCAGAGCTGCACCGGGTGATCGCTCCGCTGCACGATCCCGCGATCGGGGTGCGCGTGTCCTCCGAACTGGGCTGGATCACCGCCCGACCCGCGTGACGCTTCGCCAGCCGGGTCGGGCGGCGACGGTCAGGCGCCCATCTTGGCGGCCATGTGGTCGAGCACGTGGCTGTGCTCGACCTGCGGGCTGAACAGGATCACCTCGGCGTCCTCGGCGACGCGGACGCTGTGCCCGGGCGGCCAGTAGAAGATGTCACTGCCAGAGCAGGTCTCCTCCGACCCGTCGGTGTAGTCCACGACGAGCTCGCCGGAGATGACATAGCCCCAGTGAGGAGCATCACAGGTGTCGCCGGCGAGGCCTTGGAGCAACGGGGCGATGTCCGTACCGGCGCCGAGCGAGAAGTACTCGCCGCCGATCTTGCCGAATCCGGTGGCGTCGCCGAAGTCGACGAGTTGGCGGGCGGTCGCGCCGGGAACGGCGAACTTGACGGGAATCGATTCCTTGGGAGTGTGCATGTGCTTCGTGTCCTTCGTGTTGTTGGCTGTTTGGCTGTTTGGCGGGTCGGTGGTCCGGGGATCGAGCGGGTCAGACGGCGCGACCGCTGAAGGCGACGAGCTGCTCCAGCGGTCCAGCTCCGGCAGGAGCAGCGGTCGCGACCGCGAACGTGTCGCCGTCGCGCAGGTCGGGCCCCAGGGCCTCGTGGGCGAAGCCGGTGACATCGGCCACCACATCGGCGGGCGGGTCGTAGGGTCGACCCACTGCGGTCGAGATGTCCCAGCCGTGGATCAGGCCGTCGAACGCGACGAACCGAGCGAACACCGAACCGGGCACCCGCCCGAACGGTGCATCGATCATGCGTTCCATGGCGCCGGGAGCGTTCACGGAGTCGAGGAGGCTCGTCATCGCCATGCGGAACTCGCCGGCAGGAACCTGATCCGTTGGAGCCGGCAGCGTCGCATCGGTCGCGACGGCTTCGGCCGGTGGTTCGCCGAGGAATGCGGGTGCGAAGGCCGACGCGCCGCCCATCATGTGCTCGAGCACACCATGCACGGTGAAGTCGACGCACGGAGTTGCGTTGTCGAGCTGGTCGGCATCGAGGCGGTCGACGATCTCGATGAGTGTCGGGATGATGACGGCGAGCTGATCTGATGGTTCCATGGGTGGACCTTTCGTCGGTGGGACTGACGGGGAGAACACCGGCGTTCGATGTCGCCCAGGGGTTGGGCGTGACAATCGATGTCACAATGAGACAATGAGTCACGTTGCGCCGAGCCACCGCTGTCGTCCTCGGCAGTATCGGTGCTCGGCCGGATGACCGAATCCCTCGAGTCGGATCAGGCCGTGGAGCTGGAACGGCGGGCCGAGTCGGCATACGCCGCCGGTGATCCCGAGGGGTCGGTTTCGGCCTGGGAACAGCTCTACGCACTGCACATCGACCGGGGTGAGGACCTTCAGGCGGCGCGCGCCGCAGCGATGGTCGCCATGTACCTGATGATCGACACGGGTCTGATGGCACCGATTCGCGGGTGGCTCCGACGCGCCGACCGACTGATCGCCGACTGCGGGGAGACCCCCGTCCACGCCGTCGTCGCCATGGTGCGGACGTATGAGCGTCTGTGGTGCGGCGACATGGCGGCGGCCGGAATGAACGCCGTCCAAGCGGTCGATCTCGGCGAGCGACTGGGCGTGGTCCCGGCGGTGTTGGTCGGTCGAACCGCGATTGCGAGGCTCCGAATTTTCGAGGGGCAGACCGACGAGGGCGTCGAGATGCTCGACGACATCGCCCTGACGCTGACGTCGGGCGACGTCGACCCGATGACCTCCGGCATGGTCTACTGCGAGGTGATCTGCGCCGTTCAGGGATTGGCGTTGTACGAGCGGGCGGCTCAGTGGACCCATGCCATGGAGCACTGGCGGCACCGGGCGGCGTTCGGCGGATTCAGCGGCAGATGCCGAGTCCACAGCGCGGAGATGCTCCGACTGACCGGACCTTGCGACCAGGCCGAGCAGGAAGCGCTCGAAGCCTGCGAAGAACTGCGGCCGTGGATGCGACGCGAGTTCGGGTGGCCGCTCACCGAACTGGGCAACATCCGGCTCCGCAAGGGCGACCTCCCCGGGGCGGAGGAGGCCTTCCTCGCTGCGTATGCGAACTCCTGGATGCCCCAGCCGGGCCTGGCGTTGCTGCGGCTCGCCCAGGGTGACGCTCTGGGTGCTGCAGCAATGATCGACGATGCCATCGAGCATCCGTTCGACATCCCGTCGAAGGAACGCCCTCCCTACGGGGGGCTCCGTCGTGCCCCGCTCCTCGATGCGCAGGTCGAGATCGCCGTCGCTGTCGGTGATGTCGCCACGGCCCGCGCCGCCGCCGATGAACTGTGCGAGATCGCTGACACCTTCGCCAGCCAGGCCATGGGGGCGAGCGCCGAACTGGCCCAGGGTCGGGTTGCGTTGGCCGAAGGGAATCCGGCCGGCGCGGTGGCACGATGTGAGCGCGCGGTCTCCAAGTGGATCGACGTCGGAGCTCCCTTCGAGGCGGCGGTCGCCCGCATGGTGCTCGCCGATGCGCTTCACCGCACCGGGAACGAGGAGCGCGCGATGATGGATCGGCGGGCCGCGCAGCGTTCCTTCGAGGAGTTCGGCGCCGTGCTCTGGGCCGAGCGGGCGGCGCGGTCCGCCGACCTCGAAGCCGTTCCATCCGCGCCGGGACAGTCGTCGCCTGCGCCGTCGACCGAGGTCGAGACGAACCTCTTCCGCTGCGACGGTGACACCCGAACGATCCGGTTCGACGGCGACACCGTGCTCGTCCACGACCTCAAGGGCCTCCGCTATCTCCAACGGCTGCTCGCCGAGCCGAACCGGGAGTTCCACGTGCTCGACCTGGTTGCCGTCGAGCGGGGGTCACTTCCGACCGTGCCGACCGTCCCTGCCGGCGATCTCGTCAGCGGTGGCCTCGTGGTCGGCGATGGCGGTCACGCAGGCCTCCATCTCGACGATCAGGCCCGCGAGGCCTACCGCCGGCGTCTGATCGACATCGACGACGACATCGAGGACGCCACCCGGGCCAACGATCTCGGCCGCATCGAGCTCGCCCAGAACGACCGGGACTACCTGATCCATGAGCTGTCCCGAGCCGTGGGGCTGGGCGGGCGAACCCGGCATGCGGGGGCGACGGCCGAGCGAGCGCGGACGAGCGTGACCCGATCGATTCGCTACGCCATGGAGCGCATCGCCGACCAGCACCCCTTCCTGGGGCTGCACCTTCGCCAGGCGATCAAGACCGGTACCTACTGTCAGTACACACCGGACCCTCGGGTCCCGCTCCGCTGGGTCGTGTAGCGATCACTACGTGACCGGTGGGGTGAGAGATCCTCGTGGACGGTATCGCCAACCGGCTCGACTCGATGAGGTTCACTGGTGAGGTGCAAGCCTCAGGCTCCGCGCCGCCAGACCCGCTGGACATGCTCCGCAGCCGACCGTATCTCGGGCTGCTGTTGTTCGGTGCCGTGATCGGTGTGCCGGTCGCAGCCATGGCCTATGGCTTTCTCAAGCTGACCGATGTCGGCCAGGAGTGGCTGTACTCGGACCTTCCCACCGACATGGGGTTTTCGGCGGTCCCGGTCTGGTGGCCGTTGCCGGTGCTGGTGATCGCCGGCGTGCTCACCGCATCGGCGATCGAGTTCCTGCCCGGAAACGGTGGTCACGAGCCGTCCGGGGGACTGTCCGCCTCCGGCACGCCCGCACCGGTCGAGCTGTACGGGGTGGCGATCGCTGCACTGGTCACGCTCACGTTCGGTGCGGTGCTGGGGCCCGAGGCCCCCCTCATCGCTCTTGGTGGAGGACTCGCCGTCCTGGCGGTCCGACTGGTCAAGCGCGATGCGCCGGAGCAGGCGACGGTGGTGATCGGTGCCGCCGGCAGCTTCGCGGCCATCAGCACGCTGCTCGGATCCCCGATCGTCGGTGCGTTCCTTCTGATGGAGATCGTCGGTATCGCCGGGCCGATGATGGGTGTGTTGCTCGTGCCGGGCCTGCTCGCGGCCGGGATCGGGTCATTGGTGTTCATCGGTCTCGACAACCTCTCCGGCTGGGGGACCTTCTCGCTCGCGATTCCGGACCTTCCGGCCTTCGAGTCGATCGACGGGTACCAGTTCCTCTGGGCCATCGCCATTGGTCTGCTGGCTGCGGTCTTGGGAACGGCCATCAAACGAGGCAGCCTCGTCCTCCAACCGACGGTGGCGAAACGGCGCATGGTGCTCACCCCGACTCTGGGCGCGGTCGTCGGACTCGCTGCCATCGTGTTCGCCCAGGCGACGGACAAGGGCGTCGATCAGGTCTTGTACTCGGGCGAGAACGCGTTGGCCCCGCTGATCCAGGATGCCGATTCCTGGACCGTCGCTGCGCTCGTGTTGCTGATCGTGTGCAAGGGAATCGCCTACATGCTCTCGCTCAGCGCCTTCCGGGGAGGACCCACGTTTCCGGCCATGTTCATCGGTGCGGCGATGGGCGTGGCGTTGTCGCACCTGCCGGGACTGCCCCTCGTCGCCGGTGTTGCGATGGGGATCGGCGGCATGGCCGTCACCATGCTGCGGCTCCCGCTGACATCGGTCCTGTTGACGACGCTGTTTCTCCAAGCGGACGGCGTCACCCTCATGCCGCTCGTCATCGTCGCGGTCGTGGTGGCCTACGTCGCCTCCGTCCGGCTGACACCGCCCGATGCCGAGTCGGTTGCGATCGCGCCGGCTGCCTCGTCGGGCCCGGAGTCGAACGGACCGGGTCGCAGGGGCGATCGAGCCGCCGGATGAGCACGGACGCCGAAGCCCGCAACCGGCCGATCTGGCTCATCGGCCTGATGGCCGTCGGGCGGGTGTTGGTCTCGGTCACAGCCTTGCTGCTGGCGTTCTTCCTCGCTCCGTTCGACCGACCGGTTGACGCGTCCGTCGGTCTGATCCTCGCCGGCCTGCTGGCGTTGCTCGTCGTGCTCATCGTCGTGCAGGTGCGCGCCATCATTCGCTCGCCGTTGCCCGGGCTGCGGGCCGTCGAAGGCCTCGCGCTCACCGTCCCGCTGCTCATTCTGAGCTTTGCCGCCGCCTACTACCTGATGTCGGACGGAGCGCCGTCGACGTTCAGCGAGCCGCTGACTCGTACCGACGCGCTCTACTTCGCCGTGATGGTGTTCTCGACGGTCGGCTTGGGCGACATCGCGCCGGTGACGGAGAACGGCAGGGCGGTGGTGACGATCCAGATGACGGTCAACCTCGTGGTGATCGGCATCGGGATCCGAGTCATCGCCACCGCGATCCAGCAGACCCGGGGATCGAAACGGCAATTGCCGAGCGCGCTACACGCCACGGCCCCTCCTGCAACACCACCGGGCGGCGAGCGAAGCGGCCAGTGACTCGTCGACCGCATGGGTGTGGATCCTGCGCGAAGATGCAGATTCGCTTGTCGTCCGGAGCGCAAGAGGGAGCACCCATGAGCGAGTCAGTCATACCTGGCCCGATCGATTTCGTGCTGATCGAGTTCCCTGCGGAGGCCGATACCAAGCCGACCGCAGCCGCACTGTCCGATCTCCTCGAAGGCGGAACGATTCGGCTGTATGACATCGCGCTCGTCCACAAGACGAGTGAGAGCGACTGCGGACGCCGTGATCTTGCGACCGATGCTGCGCTCGGAGCATTCGCCGGGGCTCAATCGGGGTTGTTCGACGACGAGGACATCGGCCAATCGGTCGCGGCGATGGAGCCCGGCACCGCTGCACTCCTGATCGCATATGAGAACGCCTGGGCCATTCCCTTCGTCGCCGCGGCTTCCGGCGCCGGCGGCCACCTCATCGCCAGTGAGCGCATCCCATCGCAGGTGCTGCTCGACGCGCTCGACGCCGCCGAATCCGCCAGCTGATCCACCACCACGAAAGGACCGAACCATGCCCGGACTTCTCAGAGGAGTCGCCCGCACAGCCGTCGTAGCCGGCACGGCTTCGGCCGTGAGCGGACGCGTCCAGCGCCGCCAAGCCGAACGGTACGCAGACCGAGACGCCCACATCTACGCCGAGCGGCAACAGGCGTACCAACAAGAGGTCTATGGCCAACCCGCCGTCGCCCCGGCGCCGCCGCCCGCGCCCACCCCCGTGGACGGTGAGAGCCACGCCCTCGATCAACTGCAGAAGCTGGGTGACCTGAGGCAACAGGGCATCCTCACCGAGGAGGAGTTCGCCGCGCAGAAGGCGAAGATCCTCGGCCTCTGAGAGCCCTGACCCGAGGTCGGGAGCATCCACCGGTCCGACCCGAGGGACGCCGGATCACCCATTGTGGAGGACGACAGATACTGCGATTCCACGCGATCCTCCGGATCTGGCCCCCGAAGGGCGATTCCCGTTCGGTCACCGAGGAGACGAATCATGAGCGACACCCCCGACGAAGAACTGGGACCGATCGACTACCTCGTCGTCGAGTTCCCCGAAGGTACGAAGAACTTCACCGGTGCGATGGCGAGGGAGTTGGCCTCGCTCGCCGAGGCCGAGCTCATCCGAGTGTTCGACCTGCTGATCCTCGAGAAGGCCAACGACGGCACCATCGATGCACTCGAGATCGAGGACCTCGGCGATCTGGGTGTGCTCGGAACACTTGAAGCGGGACTGGCGGAGATTCTCGCCCTCGAGGACCTCGAGCACCTGGCCGCGGCGATGGAGCCGGGCAGTACGGCAGGAGTCCTGGTGTGGGAGAACACGTGGGCGGCACCGTTCGCGGTGGCGGCTCGGGAGTCGGGTGGGCAACTGATCGCCAGTGGCCGCATCCCGACCCAGGCACTGATTGCCTCGTTCGAGGCCGACGAAGCGAAGGGAAGTGAATGACATGCCGATGCGACCCGCTCGACGAGCACGACGCGGTGTGATCGGGGCTCCGGTTGCCCGCACCGCCGCGGTGGCGGGGACCGCCGCAGTGGTGACCCACGGAGTACGGCGGCGGGGCAACCGTCGCGACGACCGGCGAGACCGCCGCCGCTGACCTCTTCGTGAGTCAGGGGTAGGAGGACCGGAGAGGTCACTTCGATGGTCACAGACTGACGGCCGACGGGCATCGCCCGGCTCGGAACGTCGCGAACCTTTCGCCTCATGTCGGCATCCAAGAATCCGGACGCTCGGATCGAGGAGAGGGACATGATGTCGATACGAACGCTTCGGCCGCTCCGGATGGCGGGCCTGGTGATGGTGGTGGCCGTGTTGGTGGCGAGCTGCGCGTGGATGGACCCTGCCGTCGAGGGCGATCCCCGCGCCGAGCCGGTCGAGCGCGATCGCGTGTACCCCGACTACGTCTGGACCAACGGCTCCGCTGAGCCCGACGTCGTCGCAGTGGTCTTTGCCGACACCGCCGCCGAAGAGGCCAGTGGCGGCCACGTCATCGATGTCATCGTCGACAACCGTCTCGGCGACACTCCGGTCCGTCCGATCGCGGTGACCGTCGGCGGGCCCTGGCGCAACGAAGGCGATATCGAGTACTTCCCCGCGGTGTCGGACTTCGCGCTCGACTGCGACAGCGCCGCACCCGAGCGGGACTGTGACGCTGATGCCACCGTCGCTCCGGGCCGAATGGAGCGGTTGCGGTTCCGGGGTTCGTGGCCCACCGGCGAGCCGGTCGTCTCCGTCGGCATCGACTTCTCGCCGGACTCGTCGCTCCCCGAGGGGGGCAACCGTATCGATCCCGGCTTCGAACTCACCCCACGCCCGATCGATTGAACTTCTTCGAAGTCCTCGGTCGCCGGGAGGTGCTCCCCGCCGACCTCGACCTCCGTGCGGGCCTCGAGCGGGCCGGTGCCTGGCGACGCGCCGGGCCGTGCTGCGCTCGGCGGCGACCATCGAGCGCGGTCAGTTGAGCTGACAGCGGTGTCATACACTCCCGGGCATGACCACGCTCAGGTCTCCCGTCACCGCCGTCGCCGTGGGTGCGATTTCCTGGACGGCGGCCGAGTACGGCCTGCACCGCTTCGCCATGCACGAGATGCGGGGCCGAGGGCTGCCGTCGGTCGAGCATCTGAAGCATCATGCCGATGTCAGCTACTTCTCCCCAGCGTCGAAGAAGGTGGCCTCGGCCGCGGGTACGACGGCGGTCGCGTACCCCGTGGCGCAGGCCGTGGCCGGGCGGCGTTGGGCCATGGCGTTCACCGCGGGGATGATCATGACCTACTTCGGGTATGAAGTGGCTCACCGGCGGACCCACACCCATCCGCCCCGCGGTCGATACGGTCGGTGGGCCCGTCGGAGCCATCTCCACCACCACTTCGGTGCTCCCATGCGGAACTTCGGCGTGACGACGCCGGTGTGGGACCGAGTGTTCGGTACGTACGACGAGCCGGGTGTCGTCACCGTCCCCCGTCGCATGGCTCCCGAGTGGTTGCTCGACGAGACGGGCGAGGTCCGAGCCGAGTTCACCGCGGACTATGTCGCCAAGGGCGGCCGGGGTCGCGATGCCGACCGGATCGAGCGCGACCGAGCCGATGCGTTCGCGAACCTCGTACCCGAAGCTTGAGGCGGGGGGGACCCGGTCACGGGTTCATGGCCGAGTTTCGGGCACCTGCCGGGGAGCGACGGCGGCGCTGTGACCTGCGTCGTCTACTCGGCGGGCGACGAGTTGGTGGGAGCGGAACGGGACCAGGTGGCTTCCGTCCGGGTTCGCGCAGGGGGCGAGCCGCATGGCGAATACGGTGGCCAGGTGTTGCTGCTCGGGCGCCGGCAGCGCTGAAACGGTGGGTGCCCACGGGGTGGTGGAAGTCTGCGCGAGGAAGAATGTTCGCAGATCGGGCAGCAGCACTTGGTGCTCGAGTGGCGACACGGTGACCTTGTCGAATCCGGCGTCCGAAGCCATCGATGCCAGCATCTCGTCTGCGTGGGGAGGCGTGGCGGCCCGTGCAGACGGAGCCGCTGCCGGGTCCAGTTCCGCGAGCAGCTCGAGTTGCGTCTCGATGTATGGATTGAGGCCCGGGGTTGCCCACACCGTTGCCAGTAGGGTCCCATCGGGGCGGAGCACGCGGTGAGCTTCTCGGACGCTGGCCGCCGGGTCGGCGAAGAACTGGAATCCCTGTTGGCACAGGACATGGGTGAAGGTGGCGTCCTCGAACGGCATGGCTTCGGCTGGTGCCTCGAACCACTCGATCCCAGGACCGGCCAGCGAGCGGGCGGCGGTGAGCATGGCCGGATTCACGTCGACGGCAACGACCCGCCCGCTGGGCCTCACCAGCGACCTCGCGGCCCGGGCGATCAGACCGGTCCCACAGGCCAGGTCGAGCACGACGTCGCCCGCGCCGGGGCTGGCATGGTCGACCATCAGCTCAGCGGACGGGCCCATGAAGACCCCGGAGTGAGCCTCATAGGCCTCGGCCTGGGCTCGAGCGAGCTGAAATCCTGAGACCATCAGACCCTCCGGTGCGACGCTGCAGCGAAGCCTAGAGCTCGCGATTGGTGACAAGGCCCGCCGGATCGTGAGACGGAGCAGTCCGAGCAGGAGTCCGGGACCGGTCGGGATGAACCCCAGGAACACGGCGAACACGCCGATCTCCCATGCCTCGACTCCGGCTTCGGCGGAGACGGTGACACCGCCGACGATGACCGGCCCGGCTCATCGATGAGGGCTTCTCGGACGAGTGGCAACAGAACCGAGCGGTTCATCCCGCAGGCAGCGGGGCCCTCCTGGCCGTGCCGTGCGCTGGGAGCCGCCCTATGTGATCAGTGGATCCCGCGGGAGGCCGAGGATGCGCTCACCGATCTGGTTGCGCTTGATCTCCGAGGTTCCGCCGGCGATCGACATGGCCCGGTGCAGGAGCACGAGGTAGTTGGTCATCGCCGCCGGCCCTTCCATGAACGCGCTGTCCGGGCCTCCCAGGTCGGTGAGCACCGCAGCCGATTCGTGTCCCAGTTCCGAGAGCACCAGCTTGGTGATGGCACCCTCGGGCCCGGGGCCCCCGCCGGCGACGGCCCGGTTGGCGCTTCGGAGGTTGAGGAGCCCCATCGCCTGGTGGGTGGCGGCGTAACGACCGATCCGGCTGGCGCCGCCGGCGAGGCGCTCGGGGTGCGCGTCGAAGGACGTCACGAGCGCCGAGGGCGGGAAGGACATGCCACCATCGCCGCCCCCGATGCTGACGCTCTCGTTGCCGAGGGTGGCGCGAGCCACCGTCCAGCCGCCGTCGACCGGCCCGACGACGTCATCGTCGGGCACGAAGACATCGGTGAAGAACACTTCGTTGAACTCCGAGTCGCCGGTGGTCATCTTGATCGGACGCACCTCGACGCCCTCGGCGTGCATGTCGATCACCATGGTGGTGATGCCCTGGTGCTTCGGCACCTCCGGGTTGGTGCGCACGGTTGCGAGGCCAAGGCCGGCCACGTGAGCGCCACTGGTCCACACCTTCTGCCCGTTGAGCAGCCACCCTCCCTCGACTCGGATGGCGCGGGTCTTCACCCCGGCGGCGTCCGAGCCGGCCTCGGGTTCGGAGAACAGCTGGCACCAGATCACCTCCTGGTTCAGCGCCGGGCGCACCCACCGCGCCACCTGATCGTCGGTCGCGTGCTGGACCAGCGTCAGGATCACCCACCCGGTGATGCTGTAGGAGGGGCGATCGATGCCGGCTGCGCCGAACTCCTGCTCGATCACGATCTGCTCGCCGGCTGTGGCCTCGCGGCCCCATGGCTTGGGCCAATGAGGCATGACGTAGCCCGACTCGATGAGCTGGGTGCGCTGCTCCTCGGGCGAGCGGTCCCCGATGGATTCGGCGATAGTCCGGACCTGGTCGCGGATCGCCTCGGCCTCGGGTGGGAGCTCGACACTGCGAGCACGGGTCACACCCCGGCGGGTGAGGTCGGTGAGATCGGCCGCGGCACGGTCGGGCTCCACCGCGCCGAGCAGCACGGTCGCGCGGCGCATGAAGAGGTGGGCATCGTGTTCGAAGGTGATCGCGATGCCGCCGTGCACCTGGGTGCTGAGGTTGGCGCACAGGTCGGCCGCGGGCGGGGCGAGGGTGGCCGCCACCGCGGCCGCGTAGGTGAACTGGTCACCACCGGTGGCCGATGCCCGGGCGGCGTCCCAGACGGCGCCGGTCGCCAGCTCGGTCGCCACGGCCATGTTGGCGCAGTGGTGCTTCACGGCCTGGAACATCGCGATCGGTCGACCGAACTGCACCCGCTCCTTTGCATAGTCCGCGGCCATCTGGGTGCACTCCTGTGCGAGCCCGACGGCCTCGGCCGCGAGGATCGCCCGCGAGACGTCGACCAGCCACCGGCGGGCGCCCGTGAGCACCATGGCGGGTGCGCCGTCGAGAGACACGCGGGCGGTCCGGCGGGTGGGGTCCATGTTCGGGGGCACTTCGACGGTGGTGCCGTCTCCTACCTGCACGACCGCGACGTCCTCGCCCGCGGCGACGAGCAGCACTTGGGCGAGGCCGCCTCCCAGCACGTTGCCCACGGGGCCCGACGCGGTTTCTCCATCGATCGTGACGTCTCCGCCCCAAGCGACCGCTCCGATGACCGAGCCGTCGACCAGACCTGGGAGGTGCTCGGCAGCGGTCGGCCCTCCCGCCTCGGCCAGCACCGCGCTCGCGATCACCGTCGGCACGAAGGGCCCCGGGGCCACGGCGCGACCGAGTTGCTCCACCACGACCACCAGCTCCTCCAGCCCGTAGCCCGAGCCGCCATGGCCTTCGGGCACGTGGAGGCCGAGCCAGCCGAGCGCGGCCAGTTCGTCCCACCACGACGGCAGTTCCTCGCCGGCGGCTTCGAGCAGCGCTCGGGCATCGCCGCGTGCGTCGCGCCTCCCCAGGAAGTCGCGAGCGGTCTCGGCAAGGGTCTGGTGGTCATCTGTGATGGCGATCGACATGGTCCGTCAGCGTAGAACGATGTCGACCACCCGGCACTCAGGCATGCGCCGCTGGGAGTTCGGCCCGGTGGGAACGCAGCAGCGCCACCACAGCGGCGGTCAGCAGGTGGGAGGTGACCACCGCGATCGCAACCGGGGCTGCGGTGAGGGGGCCGAGGCCGATGGACAACACCGCGATGAAGGTCAGGCCGATCCGGGCCTTGATGGTCGCGCCCGGCACCGCGGCCAGCATGGCGCCGACGGCGTGCGCGGCCGCCATCGCCACCATCTTCCCGACGATGACGGCGGCGAGCATCCAGAGGCGCACTCAACCGGCGCATCGGTGCGACGCCGCTTCGAGCCGAGCGGGACGCTCCGCTACCGGACAGCTGATTCCGGTCCACCTCGGCTCACCCTGGGTGAGGCTCGGCCGCGGTGGTCAGCGGTCCCGCGAACAGGCGAACGGGCGGTCCGGCCGCGACCGGTCGGGTTGCGACGGGCACACCTCGAAACCGTCGAGCGCATCGAGGACCACCAGACTGACGGGGCCCGCTGGGGATTTCGTCGCGCGGGGACCCCTCATGGATCATGATGGCCGGGATCCGCGGGTTCTCACCCCCGTCGGGTGATTCGCCGGCTCGGGTAGCCATGCATGCTGGTTGGACGAATCCGGCGTTCTGTCGGAAGAGGGGACCGCGTGGTGCCGTCGGAGGAAGCTGGCATGTCGACTCTGGTGCGGCGCTGGGTACCGGGAATCCGGCTCGTTCGCGGCTACCAGGCGGAGTGGCTGCGACCTGACGTGGTCGCGGGAGTCGTCCTGGCGGCGATTCTCGTCCCGCAGGGAATGGCCTACGCGGAGTTGGCCGGCCTGCCGGCGGTCACCGGTCTCTACACGACGATCGCCTGCCTGGTCGGCTACGCGATCTTCGGGCCGTCCCGAGTCCTCGTGCTGGGGCCGGACTCGTCCATCTCCCCGCTGATCTTCGTCGCGATCACGCCGTTGCTCGTGGCCGGCGACGACCCGGGAAAGGCCATCGCTCTTGCCGGGATGCTTGCCGTCCTCGTCGGGCTGATCGAGATCGGGTTGGGGCTCGGCAAGTTGGGGTTCGTCGCCGGCCTCCTCTCCAAGGAGGTCCAGGTCGGCTACATGAACGGCCTGGCCATCACCATCATCGTTGGCCAGCTTCCCAAGCTGTTCGGCTTCTCCACCGACGCCGACGGCTTCGTCGACGAGGTCCGACAGTTCCTGAAGGGCCTGTCCGACACCAACCGGACGTCCTTGGTGCTGGGCACGGCCGTACTCGTGGTTCTGCTGGTGTCGCTCTGCTTCTCATCGCGTTCAACTCGCTGCTCGCGGATCTGCCGCAGACCGCGCTGGCAGCGGTGGTCATTGCGGCGGCGTTGTCACTCACGGACGTGGCGGTGCTGCGCCGCTACGCGAAGGTGCGACGCAGCGCCCTGATGCTTTCGATCGTGGCGACGGTGGGTGTGGTGCTCTTCGGGGTGCTCCAGGGGATTCTGATCGCCGTCATCCTGTCGATCCTGCTGTTCTTCCGGCGGAGCTGGTGGCCGCACGGCGAGGTACTCGGTCGGGTCGATGAGGTCGAGGGCTGGCGCAGCATCGACAGGACCGACGAGACCGTCGAAGTCCCCGGGGTCGTGGTCTACCGATGGGAGGCGCCCCTGTTCTTCGCGAATGCGAGCATCTTCCTCGAACAGGTCCGCGGGCTCGTGCAGGAACGGAACCCGACATGGGTGGTGTTGCAGTGCGAGGCGATCACCGATGTCGACGTCACCGCCGCGGACATGCTGCAACGGCTGGACCTCGAGCTCAACGCCCACGGCGTGCATCTGGCGTTCGTCGAATTGCGGGGCAGGCTGCAGGATCTGGTGGCGCGGTACGGCCTGGACGAGACCCTAGATCGGGATCACTTCTATCCCAGTGTCGACGCGGCTCTGGACGACATCGCCCGCCTCGACGCGGACGGCCCCGGCGGGGACCGCCCCGACAGCACCGGTATCTGAGCTCGCCGGTCGATCTCGGATCGGCGCAGGATCGGTCGGCGTCAGGCCGGGGCGGGTCGGCCGGCGATGACCCGGAACAGCGCGGAGATGCTCCACCACACCGAGGGCGACCGGAGGGCCGCGGGCGCCAGACCCGGGGCGTGGGTCGGGATCCGCACCCGCAGGGCGCCCGGCAGTGACCGGAACACCAGGGGTGGGTCCAACAGCAGCGCCTCCCCGTCGACACCCGCTTCGATCTGACGGCCGGAATCGACGACGAACTCGGGGGCGGCCCACTCCGACCACCCCCGGAATCGGTCGGGACGGCCCGCCATGATGGCTGCGGCCGCCTCCGCCGCCTCACCGCCACCATGCACCTCCGCCGTGCTCACGCCGAGTTCCCCACCGTCGATCCGAGCCCGGGTCCCGAATCCACCGAGGGCGGAGAACGTGTAGGGGTTGTTCGAGACGAGCACGATCTGGGCACCTCCATGGGCGACACCGTCGGGTGAGGTGAAGCGCAGGTCGAACGGTGCGGCATCGGGGCCGAGTAGTTCGGGGAGCATCTTGGCCGTGGTCTGCCGTTTCGCGTCGCGGTACTCGGGCGACTGCACGATCTTGGCGTAGACGCCGAGGGACACGTTGTTGACGAAGACTCGATCACCGACCGTTGCCAGGTCGATCCGATGCTCGATCGCCTCGCCGAACGCATCGAGCGCACCGACGACGTCGTCACGGTCGAGACCGAGGTCGAGCGCGAAGTGGTTGCGCGTGCCGGCGGGAACGCAGACGACGGCGACGTCCGCGGTCATGGCGATCGAGGCCACGAGCGCCTGGGTCCCGTCGCCACCGGCCACGCCGATGACGTCGACGCCCCGGTCGATCGCATCCCGCGCCAGTTGAACCAGATCATCGCCGGGACTGAGCACGATCGGCTCGATCCCCCGCTTGTTCGCTTCGTCCTCGAGGTGGAAGCGCACTGCCTTCCCACCACCGGACTTCGGGTTCATGATCAGCGCGCCGCGGAGCGCCCGCCTCACCGACGTGCCACCCGCGCGGGTCTCGAACGCGACCTCCGCGTGCATCCCGGCCAGTGCATACCGACACAGCGCAATGGACGCTGCCACCAACACCACGAACACCACGAGAAGCAGGCCACTCGTCTCGCCCGTGAGCGCGAGCGCTGCGATGGCCGCCGCGCCGACGGCAGCGATGCCGGTCGCGCCGAGCCGAGCCACTCCCGTGCGGGTGGCCGCCACCCAGCCGGCGCCCGTGACGACGAGCAGTAGGACCGGAACCAGCAGCACGCGCCACAACTGGCCCGACACGCCGACCGCCGCGACCACCGCCGTTGTCCCGGCCAGGACCAGCGCGCCGATCGCCGCCAGTCTCCGACCGGGGCTCCTCGCCCCTGCCGGTGCGCCCTCGGACCCGTCATGTGGCACGTCGTTCACCCTCTTCTCCTGCTCTCGTCGCCCCGCAGGAGACGTGTCCGCCGGCCCGCTTCGTGGTCGGAGCATCGGCCTTCTCGTACATCGGAGCACGAAGACGGGCTCGGTGTCATCCCCCGCACGGGGTGATCATGACAAATCGACCGGAGACGCGCAGGGATCACCCGCCGCGGATGATGGAGGGAGTGCTCGCTCCGCATAATCTTCGGGTCAGCCAGGCACGGCGGATGGTGTCCGCTGGGCCACCGGTCATGGAGCGCGTCGCCAGAGCTACCGCCCGTGGCATTTCCAACCCCGGAGGAGACGGAAGAATGGGCAAGAAGGCCAAGAAGCCCAAGAAGGACATGGACTCGTCGCCAGGTGATTCGTCTGGCGACGAGGTCGGTGCTGTCAAGCCGAAGATGAAGCGGAAGCACTACGAAGCCGAATTGCGTGAACTCCATGGCGAGTTGGTCGCGATGCAGGAATGGGTGAAGGCCAGCGGCGCCAAGATCTGCATCGTGTTCGAGGGGCGCGACACCGCCGGCAAGGGTGGAACCATCAAGCGGATCGTCGAACGCGTGAGCCCGCGTGTCTTCCGCGTCGTCGCTCTTCCGGCGCCGACCGAGCGCGAGAAGACCCAGATGTACGTCCAGCGGTACATGTCACATTTCCCCGCGGCGGGGGAGGTCGTGATCTTCGACCGCAGTTGGTACAACCGTGCCGGTGTCGAGCCGGTGATGGGGTTCTGCACTCAGGACCAGACCGACCGGTTCCTCGAGCAGGTCCCGACCGTTGAGCGGGCCATGGTCGACTCGGGCATCCTGCTCATCAAGTACTGGCTCGAGGTCAGCTCGAAGGAGCAGACCCGCCGGCTCAAGAACCGGATGGAAGATCCTCGGAAGATCTGGAAGCTGTCCGACATGGATCTGAAGTCCTACAGCCGGTGGTATGACTACTCGAGGGCCCGTGACGCGATGTTGGCCACGACCGACACCGCTTGGGCGCCGTGGTTCATCGCCCATACCGACGACAAGAAGCGCGGCCGGCTCAACATCATTTCCCACCTGCTCTCGCAGGTCCCCTACGAGAAACCTGAGTCTCGAGAGATCAAACTGCCGCGGCGCCAGCGGGCCGGAGACTACAGCGAGCCCAGTCTTCCGCTGCGTCACATCCCCGAGCCGTACTGAGCAGGAAGCATGTGTGAGCCGACGACCCGGAGAAGGAATCAGGGATGACCACGATCGACCAGACCACCGAGGAGGTTGCCTGGTACTCGCTGTCAGCGGACGACGCGTTGTCCCGTTTCACCGTCGGCGCTGAACAAGGGCTCGACCCCGAAGAGGTCCGGCAGCGTCTGGCGCAGTACGGACCGAACGAGGTCGCCACCGAAGCCCCGCCCACCCTGTGGGAAGTGGCAAAGGGCCAACTCCTCAACCCGATGAACATCATGCTGCTCATCGTCAGCGTTGCGAGCTTCTCGATCGGGCAGATCCCGACGGGTGCGATCGTCATGCTGCTCGTGCTGTTCAACGTGATCATGGGGACGAACCAGGAGCGAAAGGCCGCGGCGAGTGTCGATGCGCTCGCTCAGCTCCAGGTTCCCGTGGCTCGGGTTCGACGGGCGGGTGGTGTCGAAGAGGTCGATTCGACCGGCCTCGTGCCCGGCGACATCGTGCTGCTCGAGGCCGGTGACCTCGTTCCGGCCGACGCGCGCATCGTCAGCTCGGCTTCGCTGGAGATCCAGGAGGCGGCCCTCACCGGCGAGAGCGCGCCGATCGCCAAGGACGCGACGGTGCTCCCCCCAGGCGAGACGGCGCTCGGCGATCGGACGAACCTCGTCTTTCAGAACACACAGGTCACCCGTGGCTCTGCGCTCGTCGTCGTGGTCGCCACGGGCGAGTCGACGCAGATGGGCCGGATCGCCAACATGGTCACGGCGACCAAGCACGCGAAGTCGCCGCTGCAACGCGAGCTCGACGATCTGACCAAGATCTTCGGGGTGCTCGCCTGGGCGGCCGTCGCCGTGATCGCGATCGTCGGTATCGCCCGCGATCAGGAGTCCGAGACGCTGATTCTGCTGTGTGTCTCGACCGCGATCTCCGCCATCCCCACGGGCCTGCCGACGTTCGTCCAACTGATGCTGTCGTCGGGGGCCCAGCGGCTCGCCGAGGCCAAAGCGGTGGTCAAATCGCTCACCGATGTCGAGACGCTCGGTGGCACGACGGTCATCAACAGCGACAAGACCGGGACGCTGACGATGAACGCCATGACGGCGACGACGATGCTCACCGGTGGCGACTGGTACAAGATCGAGGGAGGTGGCTACCGGAAGACGGGTGCCATCCTGGGCGCTGCCGGTGCGACCGCGCCGGACTTCACTCGGCTGGGCCTGGGTCTGGCCCTGTGCAGCGATGCCACGGTGGCCGACGACGAGTCGATCATCGGCGACCCGACCGAGGCGGCTCTCGTCGTCCTGGCCGCCAAGGTCGGCGTGGACGCCGAGGAGACCCGCCGGACCCTCCCGCGGCGGGGCATGGTGCCGTTCGATTCCGAATACAAGTTCATGGCGACGTTCCACGACCGCCCCGACTCGTTCTCCGGAGGCCTCCTCCACGAACCCCACTTCGCCAGTGTGAAGGGTGCGCCGGACGTCGTCATCGATCGATGCACGACGGCCCTCTGGCACGGCGAGCGGATCCCGATGGGACAGGTGCGCGAGGAGATCCTGGGCGCCAACCGGGAACTGTCCGAGCGCGGCTTGCGGGTGCTCGCTTTCGCTGCCCGTGACCTGCCGGACGACACGATGACCGCAGCGCTCGACGACCCGATGGCAGCCGTCGAGGAATTGATGTTGGTGTCGCTCGTGGGCATCATCGACCCGTTGCGCGCCGAGGCCGTCGAGGCCGTTCGCGTCGCCAGCGTCGCCGGGATCGACGTCCGCATGATCACCGGCGACCACACCGTGACCGCTCGGGCCATCGCCGACGAACTGGGGCTCGGCCCTGGGGTGATCACGGGCGCCGACCTCTCGCACCTCAGCGACGACGAGGTGATTGAACAGCTCCCGCAGCTGCATGTCTTCGGTCGAGTTGCTCCCGAGGACAAGGTTCGCCTCGCCCGCCTGATGCAGGAGGCCGGCGAGGTCGTGGCGATGACCGGCGATGCGGTGAACGACGCTGCCGCGTTGAAACAGGCTGACGTCGGGGTTGCGATGGGGAGCGGTTCGGAGGTGACGAAGCAGGCCGGCAAGCTGATCCTCACCGACGACAACTTCGGCACGCTCATCCACGCCGTCGATCTCGGCCGCGACATCTACCGCCGGATCTCGTCCTATGTGAAGTTGCAGTTGACGATCCTGTCCTCGGTGCTGCAGCTGATGCTGCTCGCCACGGTGTTCGACATCAACGGCGGTGTCGCGCTCTTCCCGATGCAGCTGCTGTTCGCCAAGTTCTTCGTCGTGGCGACCGTGGTCGTCGGGTTCATCGTCGACGTGCCCGATCCCGGGGTCATGCAGCGCCCGCCGCGTACGCCCGGTTCGAAGATCGCCACGAGAGCTCAGACGGTGCGCTGGGCGATCAGCGGTTTCATCATCGCCGGACTCGCCCTCGGCATCCTGTCCTGGGGGCCCGACGAGCCGAGTACCACCGACCCCTCGGTAGCGATGACGATGGCCTTCGCTGTCGTCGCCCTGAGTGCGGTCAACATGGGGCTCGTCATGCGGCGCGAGCGGGAGGTTCCGTGGTCCTCGCCCGTGTTCCCGTTCCTCGGCTGGATCATGCTCGGATGGACGCTCACATGGGCGGCGGTCGAGCTGAACATGCTCCAACGGTTGCTCGACACCGTTCCGCTCACCGGCGCCCAATGGGTTCTCGTCATCGGGTTGTCACTCGTCTCGCCGCTGGTCGTCGCCGTCGACAACGCCAGGCAGATCCGCCGCCTCGACAGGGCGTCGCACTCAGAGGTGGTGGGAGCAGAACCAGCCGCAGTCGGTGCCTGAGCAGGCGCCCTCCGAGCCGACCAATCGGCTGGACCCTGGGCGCGGATCGGTCTTCGGGGCACTCACGCTCGCGGGTCTGGCGGACACAAACGGGGATTCACCCCATTCGCGTCTGGAGTTCGTCATAGAGCGCTCGGTAGGTGGCGGCGGCGGCGGTCTTGGGTCGTTCGACGGTGACCGGGGAGCGGTAATCGGCCATGGTCTCGATGTGGACGGAGGCGGGAATCGACTGGTCGAGAACGGGCTCGCGCTCGAGCGGGAGGCGTTCGGACAGCTCTCGGTGCCGCTTCTTGCGTCGGTCGACCATCGAGAGGAACGCGAGGGCTTGGACGTTGCGGAGTTTCCTGTCGGCTCGGAGGTAGGCCGTCAGTTGGTCGAAGCTCCGTAGGGGCAGTGCCGCTGGAATGATCGGGACCAAGACGGTGTCGGTCGCTCGTAGCGCCGTGTCGATCGTCAGCGTGATACCCGGAGGGCAGTCGAGGAACACCGAGTCGAAGCGATCTTCGACTCGTTCGAGGATTCTCGTGATCTGCGCTCTCGGCTTGGCGAGGTCGGCGAGTTCGAGGTCGAGGTAGCGGAGTGAGAAGTCAGCGGGCACGACGTCGAGCCCTGGGTGGATCGTGTGGACGATCGATTCGCTCATGCGGCGGCGTTTCCTCACCATCCTCCTCCCACCCCCTGGGACGCGCTCCCCGACCCGCAGGATGTGGGTTGCAGCACCTTGGGGATCGAGGTCCCAGAGAAGGGTGCGGTGGCCGGCTTCGGCCGCGAGTTGTGCAAGATTGACCGCGGTCGTTGTCTTGCCGACACCACCCTTGATGCTCGCCAGTGCGATGACCTTCATCAGCGGCGCCTGGTGGTGAGGTCGGATCGGTCGGTCCGCTTCCACTGCTTTCGAAAGTCGGCCTCGCAGTGGCCGGCGCGAGCGACGAGCAGGCCGGCCAGTTCCCCGGCCGCGAACGCAAGTTCTGGATGTTGGCTTGCCGTGGTGGCCAGGTGAGCTCTGATGACGATGGCGTCGTTGAGGTCCCCCAACGAGTTCTGGATCTGCTTCATCGCCTTCGCCAACCGGCGGGCGGGCTTGCCCATCACCGGCTCGACTGCCTCCGCTGCATACCGGCATCGTTTCGACTTGATTCTGATGCGATGGATGTCCCTATGGCTCGGTTCCGGGCCGAGCCGTGCCACAGCCTTGCGGAGCTTGCGCCATGGCCGATCGACCAGCGCCGGGATGGTCTCCTCGGCGGGGTCATCAGCCTGAGGGGCCGTTCGCGGGTCGTCGGCTGCGGCGACCAGGTGGTCGAGGAGTTCGGTGCACCGGGGGCTGTCGAGCGCTTCGATGAGGCGGGCATGCGCTTGGTTCCGCTCGACCCGCAAGTGCTCGAGCAACGCCTTCGTGTCGTCCTCATCGATATCGGGCTCGTCGTCGATCACGTGGGTCAGGACCTCGATGCGGACGTCGGCGTCGCGGACTTCGCCCAGCCGGTCTCCGAACCATCGAACCTCGTCGGAGACGTCGGCGACCCAGATCGGATCGAGAAGCGGACCGAAGGTCCGCAGATCAGACCGAAGGCGCCGCAATGCCACCCGGGCCTGATGAACACCTTCGGTTCCCTCGCCGACCCGTGCGATCGGAAGATTCAGGAGATGTGATTCGACCGATCGGGCGATCGCAGCGTGGATCACCTCCCTCGCCGTGGGAGAGCCGCTCACGGGAGGAATCACCAAGTCCGGAGGGGACTCGGCGGACGCGCCGAGCGCACGTGACAGCTTGGATTGAAGCGTGAGCCGCCCGCCCGCCTGCTCGTAGCACTCGAGGATGGAAGCGACGTCGTTCGTCGTGCGTCCCTCTGCGAGCTCGATCTCGACCATCTTGAAGTTCCACGCAGGCTGCCCCGGCACCTCGACGCGGACGTCGTCTTCCACGAGTTCTGCGACGGGGTGGCCGTCCGCATCGAGCAGGAGGACCGGCTGTCGGGTGGTATGGAGACGGGCAACCGTGACGAGCGCCTCGCCGCGGGCGAAGGGGCCGACCAGGCGGCTCGCGAGCGCTGGGGGCGACGATCCATCGTCGGCGATCAGGACCTCGGTGCGCAGCAGAACTCCCGAGCCGTCGTGCCCGGTGGGCGCAGGGAGTTTCACCATCCACCCCTCATCGGACCGGTGCCGCAAACTGCACCCCCAACGGGTCAGGCGCAGCTTGTCCCCCGTGTCGAAATACTCGGTGTCGAGCTGGCGCTCGGGCAATACCGTGACCGAGCCACCACCGGCGCCAGCGGTCTCGCCCAGATCCGGAATCACCAGCCCCGCATCAAAATCCAGCTTGATCTCCCGCTCGACCGAGGCCATCAGTGATCCGCCGCGCCGAGCACCGTTGCGGTGGACGAACTCTGGGCGAGGGCGCCGAGCCGGCGGTGGTGACCGGCAGCCCCCGCGACGGACATCTCCGGCGTCCTCATCGAACGGGCCGGCGGCGGCCGGTTCAAGGATGGGTGGCTCGCGATCCGGTGGCTGGCGCTCAACGGGGACTCCGGCGGCAGACGATGTAGACGCCTGTCAACATAGCGGGGGGTGGGAGGCCCACCGACACTATCGAAAGACCGCTGTCGCGGCGTCGTGTTCTTCGGCCTGCTTCTCACCGGACTCGTTCTGCTCGCGTCCACCACTGATCCGGATCGCTGGCCTGCCGCGCGGCGCGTTCGTGGTTGGCCCTGATGATGGGCTGTGCGGCGGTTCTGCGGGCGCACCGACTCGCTCGTCGCCTAGCCGGCCGGGCTGATCTCTCCGATGGGCCCGATCAGCCCACCCGCCCAGACGGCGTCAACCACGCCCGGTGAGAACAGTGTTTCGCAAGGTACGCCGTCTTCGTCCATATCCATCAGGGCAGGGCGGCCCTCCAGGAACCAGTAGCCGAGCAGCGCGAAGTAGGCGAGTTCGTCCTCGATTTCGTCGAGCCCAGCCTCGTCGATGACCTCGCGGCAGGTGCGTCCACTGCCAAACCAGGGGGGCAGGACCATGCCGACGGCCTCGCCAGCCGCCGACGAGATGTCGGTCTGGGCAGCGGCGACGGTCGCGGCGTCGAGGGCCAGCACCGTCACCACGGGAAGGTTCTCCCCCTCTGGAGGACCGTCCTGCGCGGGGTCGCAGCGGAGGACCGACCCGGGAGGGATCGGGTCGGTGACGTTCTTGCCCGACCAGTCCTCGGTCACGTCGACGCAGTCCCATCCCAGCGGCATCGACCCGAAGTCGTCGTCGAGCTCGTCGGTGACCGAGGTCAGGGTCAGCGCAGCAATCGTGGTCGTGGTCGTTGTTGTGGTGGTCGTGATCGTCGTCGTGGCCGAAGGTGTCGTGGCCGAAGGTGTCGTGGTCGTGGTCGTGGCAGGGGCGGCGGGTTCAGGGGCCGTGGTGGTGGTACCCGTCGACACCGGGTCCTCCTCGCCGCGGCCCACGAAGAGGGCCACCAACGCTGCGGCGCCCAACATCGCGGCAACCGCAACCACGATTGACCATGGGCGCACCCTCTTCACAACGAGAACGTCGCACCGCCCGGTGCGACCTGCTAGAGCCCAACGTCACCGATTGAACGGGCGCCGTGTGGAGCCGACGGGACTCGAACCCCCGCTATGGGTCATGAAAACCCCACGGTTCGGCGGAGCCTCGACACCGGCCGTGCGCCGCGGAATATGCTCGGGCCCGATTGTTGGCGAGAGTGAGCGACGGGAGTGCGAGTGTTCAGTTTCTGGAGCGTTGTGTATCTGCTCTTCGTGGGAGTCGCGGCGGGATTCCTGGCACGCCTCTTCGTGCCCGGACGAGACGCCATGGGCTTCCTGGCGACCGTCGCGCTGGGAATAGCGGGCTCCTTTGCCGGAGGCTTGCTGGCATGGGCGCTGTTCGGATGGGACAGCGACGAAGGAGCACTCCAACCGGGCGGAGTGGTGTTCTCGGTGATCGGAGCCGTTCTGATCCTCATCGCCTGGCGAGCGGTGGACAGGCGGCGTGCCCAGAGCGGCTGAGCGGATCCACCGGCCGAGTCGGCCGAACAGACGCGACCTGACGAAGCGAGTTACGAGCACCGGCCGACCGACTCCTCGCCACCGACGACGGTTGGGTGGATGGTGAGCTGGTGAGTCGATCGGTGCTGGCCATGTCCATCCTGCGGCCGTTCCGTCGGCTCGACGTCAGCCCGAGAGCGGGTCGACGTGTTCGACGTCGATAGCGAACGATTCCTCGAAGCCGACGTTGCCCAGGGGTGTGGCCGCGCTCACTTCTGCATCGAGGGTGCGCCGGACGATCACGCCGTCGTCGATTCCGAACCAGAGCTCTGCGTCGTAGACACCGTGAGTGGGATCCTGCTCGGATCCCACTCGGGACGTGACCCGCACACGTACTGCGTCATGGCTGCCGGCACCGGTCTCGATCTGTTCCAACGCCACGACCTCGTGAGTGACGGTGGCTCCCACGGTGCCGGACATGTCACCCACCGCGGTGCAGTTCACCGATGTCGGTTCGGCACCCACATCGGTCTCGATCCCGGGCCACCAGATGTCGACGGAATCGCAGCCGTCAGTGACGGTGACGTCCGCCACTCCGACGAACTCGTGTCGCGTCTCGAAGCGGACCAGGGAAAGTGCTCCGTCGTCGCTCCAGCACAGCTCCAGAACGTCCTTGCGTTGTTCGAAGAGCACGACCTCGATCGTCTGCCCGCAATCGGTGTTCGTGACGCTCTGGGCCACCTGCGCGGGGAACTCGTGCAACGGTCCACCGAGGAGATCGACGTACTCGGTCCCGGTTGCCGAATAGGACCACACCCCGACCGGGAGCTCGGAAGGGCCATCGGGTGCCTGCTGCCGCTGGTCATCTCGCTTTGGCGAAGCAGACGCCGAGCTCTCGAAGTTCGCAGCGAGGTCGGCGACGTCCACCGGATCAGCACGGTCACGCCATTCCACGGCCAACTTGACTGCTCCGAGCAGCGCCACGACGGTCAGCGCCGCCACCCCGATTCGCCTGACCCACGTTTTCATGAGTTCCCCCATCGGTCGGCCGCGTAAACGCGGCGTTCACCTACTGCCCGGCCCGGTCCGGCCACGCCTGCCCTGCAGCGATTCACGACTCGCGGACCAAACACGGCACGACGAACGTTGCGAGATACTCCCTGAGGAGCTCAGGATCATCGCTCACCGGGCCGAATCCCTGGATCAGGGCGAGGCCGATCAGGACCAGGTGGTCCACGGCCGCCTCGACATCGAGGTCGTCTCGTAGCTGGCCTGCACGTTCGGGTCCGGCCGATTCGAGGACCGACCGTGCGAACCGCCTGGCCCGCCCCTTGATGTCATCGGTCGTTCCCACAACTCGGCCGGCCGCCGCCCGGCCACCGTCGGAGAACACACTCACCAGGGCCGGGTCACGGCGCACCATGACCACGACGTGCACCATGGCGTCCTCGATGTAGTTCCCGAGGGATTGTGTGTCATCCAGTCGCGCGGCGAGGTTCTCGGTCAGTCCGTCGGTGATCCGACCGATCACGCCAGTGAGGATCTCGTCGCGTGAACTGAAGTGGCGGTAGATGAGGCTGCGTGACACTCCGGCCTCATCAGCGATGTCGTCGATCGTCGTCCGCTCGAAGCCAAGTCGGGCGAAGGCCCGCTCGGCGGCGTCGAGGATCAGGGTGTTCGCCTCCGGCGGTGACATCCCACCCCCTCGCGGTCTTCCGGGCCGGCGACTGGAGGGAGTCATGCCGCGGCGTCATCCGACGGTGTCTGGGCATACGGCTCGTATGCCGTCTCCATGGCCTTGGCGAACCCATAGCGAAAGGTCGAGTGCGGAATGCCCTGCGGGTGAGCGACATCGGTTGCCGCAATGCCCAGGCGACGACGAACCTCGTCGGTGGGCTGGGCCAGGAGCTCCTCGTATGGAACCACGAGCAGGTTGCTCGCCCTCCTGCCACGCGCACGGGCCTGGGACAGGTACGTCTTCCATCTCTTGCGACTGTTGCCACCCGGGATGGCCCGCAGGATCATGGCGATCACCCCGATACCGACGTCGGGAATCTGTCCGTAGGTGAAGGCCATCACTCCGGCTTCACCGGCCCAATCCGGTCCGTAGCCACCAAGGGTGTGCCAGAGGTCGTGGAGCTGCAGACCACGGGTCATCACGTAGGTGAGGTCGTCGTCCCATCCGAGCCGCTGCGCCATGCCCTCGAGATCGTGACCCTCCTCGAAGGCGGCGGCATCGAAGCGGTAGCGGTCCGTGAACGCCAGATAGGCGCGCCCGAAGCTGTGCTCCGGCAGTCCCGCAAGGCCGTCACGATCACTCAGCGCCCGCGGGAGGTCAGGGCGCTCGGCGAGCAGGCGCCGGCCGTCGGGATCGCGGCGGAGTTTCTCGTAGTGAGCCTGGAGGGTCGGTCCGCCGATCGCGAGGCTGAACTCCATCAGCTCGGACACGTACCTGCTCGGAGCCACGAGCGCCGGAGAGCACTGAAGCGCCCGCTTCCAGTTGCGTCGGACTCGCGCTGGAGATGCCGTGGTGCCAGTGGTGGTTGCCATGTCGATCCGTCCCCCCGCGAGCGGTGCCCGAGGTCAGCCGGGGAGGATTGATCAGTCGGTTCTGATGAAGTCGTCCGGCTTCCGAAGGAGAGGTCGATGGAGCCGTGGGGTCACGACGATCGATTCGCAGTGGAAGAGCAATCTGGCGTCGAGCCATAGGCGTTCGCCTTGGCGATCGCATCGCCGATCTTGATGCCCTCGGTCAGCCGGGACCGCATCCGGTCATCCGGCTCGAACGGCCGTCTCTTCTCGATGCCGATCGGTTGGGCGGAACGTTCGTCTTCACTCCTCAGTGAGGACGTGGGGTTGGTAGAACGATCAGACGGCGGGTTCCGAGGGGTGACCTCGGAACCCGCCGGCTGACCTCAAGATCAGCTTCCGATCTCGTTCGCAACCTCGGTGAAGTTCTCCGAGGCGGCCTCGCCGAGGGCGGTCACGGCTGCGATACACACAACGGCGATCAGCGCGACGAGGAGGGCGTACTCGACCAGCGACGCACCACGCTCGGAGGTGACGTCAAGGCGGGCCGGGATGTAGGCCATGAGGAATTCAATCTGGGTCTTCATAATCGGGTTTCTCCCTTGTAGGTCCACCCGTTATGGGTAGAGGTTTGCTGTCAAGGGAGGTGTCGACGGTTCCGGTGGGGCACCTGATGGGCCGTTCGGCACGTCCTGGATGGCATTCTCACCCGACGCGACGCGTGCCCCTTTCGTTTTGATCGCCTACGGAGTGGAGCTGAGGAGATTCGAACCCCCAACCCTCTCTCGGAAGACTCGCGCCGATGGGCGTCCTCTTCACCTCGACCGGCTGCGGTCCGCTTGGGTCAGCGGCGGGTCCACGGGGCCGAGCCGAGGCGTCCCATGGGACGGGCCGTATCGCCGCGATTCATACGTACTCGTGGCGTTCGAGCCACTGGAACGAGAGCCAGCCGGGCAGGATGGGCACCCAGAAGGTGAAGAGTCGGTACAGGAAGACTGCGGGCACCGCGACGGTGTTGCCCATCCCGGCAGCGACGAGGCCGCCGATGAGCGCGGTCTCCATGGCGCCGAGTCCGCCGGGGGTCGGCGCGGCCTGCGCGACCGCGGAGACGACGAGGAAGACGGCACCGACCGTGGCCAGGGGCAGGCCGCCGCCTGCCGAAGGCGTCACGACCGGCCCACACGATGAAGACGGCGACCTTCGACCCTGCGAGGCCGCCCGCGCCCCGTCGTTCGTCCGGCGACGACGGGATGGCTTCTCGCCCGGCCGGTCAGGAGGAGCGGCGATCCGCAGCGGGTTGAGCCGGGGGCACATCCCTGACTGCCCCCTCGAGCCGCTTCCTTGAGAGCAGGGGATCCGTCGAGCCCACGACCGCCCCGGCACCCTGTGCCGTCCCAGGTCAGCTGGCCGGACTCGGAGCCCGCCGGCCAACCGCCGCGGTGCACCATGCCCGATGGGCAGGCGATTAGCGTCTCTGGTCACCCCGCTCCGTTCCCGAGAGGTACCACATCATGAGCAGCAGCCAAGCGCCCGCACGGCGACCCGGGGTGGTCTCCTTCATCGGGATCATCCTGTACATCCAGGCCTTCTTGGCCGCCATGGCTGCGCTCTCCTTGCTGATCTGGCGCAACGACATCCTGGACTTCCTCGAGAAAGAAGGATCACCGGTCACCGACGGCACCTTGACCGGCAGCATCATCGCTGAAGCGATCTCGGCGCTCCTGTTGTTGATCGTGGCGAGCGGGATCATGCGCGGCAGCCGCGGCATGCGGTTGTTCGTCGCGGTCGTTCAGTGCTTCGGGATGGGTGTCGCCATCTACATCCTCATCGCGCACCACACCGGCGGCTACGTCTACCGCGCCGTGTTCTCGCTGTTCGTCGGGGTCTTCGTGCTGTGGGCCCTCTACGGCAACGACGAATCCGACCGGTACTTCGAGACCACTGGCTGAGACACTCTCGGTCGAAGGCGACGACATCGCCGCCTCGGGCCACCGACCCTCCGATCCGAGGTCACCGCGATGGACCTGAAGAAGAAGCTGCTCGATCTGGCCCGCGAGGCGACCGACGACCCCCAGATCATGGTGGCCGGTGACTTCCAACCCAAGGGGTTGACCTGGAAGATCGCCGCCGGTGCGGCTGCGGGTCCGCCGCGGTCGTGTCGCTGATGATCGCCGGGATCCCACCTGGGCGACCATAGAACCTCCGTCCTACGCTCGCAGCACGCCGCGCACACCGAATCCGTGCAAGCAAGCAGATAGCCCGTATCGAGCTCTGGCCTGGAGCACCTTGACGATCTCCGGCTGTCGACTGACCGCGGTTGCGTTGGATTCGCCGAGCCCGACGAGCTGGTAGGCCGATGCGATGGCGAGCGCGACGACGAGGCCGGAGATGAGGGTGTCGGCGAGTACGGGAACGATGCCGACGGGGCGGCGCCGTCCGCGTCAGCCCTGCAGGACCGGCTCGCGTTCGGGCTCCGGGTCCTCGTACTCGTCGGCCGACTCGACGCCGCGCAACGAGTCGTGCGCGACGACGGGGAGCAACCTCCCGGCCCGTCGCTCGTACTCCTGGTAGACGGCGGCGAGGGCGGCGAGGCCGAGCATCACCCAGAGCGACCGCGGCCACTCGACGGCGGCGTCCACGGCGCCGCTGACACCGAGATTGACCTCGAAGACCCGCTCGATGACCCAGATGCCGCTGACGGCGGCCAGACCCACGGAGACAAGCGTGAACGCCGGCATGTAGACCCGCGTGCGCCGCAGCAGGAACAGCAACGGGAAGGTCAGCAGGATGATGATCAGCTGGGCGATCTCGATGCCGACGTTGCGGCCCAGCAGCGACACCAGCTGGGTGCTGCGGTTGATGTCGAGCTCCTCGATCAGCCCGGCGAAGCCCATCCCGTGGAACAGCCCGAACACGAACGCGAAGAGCCACTCTCTGTGACCGAAGATCGGGCGCAGGTTGTGCAGCGCGGCCAGCGCGATCGACAGCGCGATCACCGTCTCGGTCAGCTTCGACGGCGGGAGCGGGAGATAGTCGAGCCCGGCGAGGGTGAACGTGATCGAGTGGGCGATCGTGAACATCGTTGCGACGACCACGATCCGCAACAGCGAGTAGCCGAAGCTCGGCGACGGGCGCCACCGGCTGGCGACGAGGACGAGCACGGCCGGCAGCAGGAGGGCGAGGATGAAGAACACGTGGTCGGGGCCGGTGCGGATGTGGTCGGCCCCGAGATCGATGCTGGCCCGGAAGTTCTGCCACTGGCTGGAGTCGCCGAGGTCGATCTCGCCGGAAGGCGAGTCGGCGGTGTGGATGAGGAGCTCGTTGGTCTCCTCCTCGAACACGCCCCGCCGCCAGTCGTTGGAGACGAGGGTGATGTTGTTGCGGTCGGGGATCTCGGCGAGGAACGGGGTGAACGTCGCCTCCAGCACCTGGGGCACCTCGGGGACGTCGAGGTCCACGGTGAACGGCAGGATCGACGTAGCCGAGGCCGTTCTGCGATCGGAGCCCTCCTCCGTCAGCAGCTCGACCCCGTCGAACTCGATCGGCCAGACGATCCCCTCGGCGCCGACCTCGGTGTTGTCGTCGGCGTAGGTCTGAAGCATGTCGAGGTTGTCCTCGAACTCCGCCAAGAGTTCGTCGGCGCTGCCGGAGATCTCGAGGCCCGAGCTCGGAGCGCACGTCCGGGTACGGCATCTCGACCCGACCGCTCAGGGCGGCGTCACCGATGTCGAGGTACAGGTACGACTCGTCGTTGCGGTGGGCGGCGGCGGGTGATGCCTGCCCGATGAGGAAGAGGGCGGCGAACGCCACGAGCAGGATCAAGCGGAGCTTCTTGGTCATACGCATGGAATGGTCATCCTGGGGGGAGGGCTGGGTTCCGAAATTGGGAGGCTAGTCCGGGTTTGTGTCGATTTGCTCGTCCGTCGGGAGTCCGATCTCGCCCGGTCGCCAGGGCTGGTCGACCGTCATGATGTCGACGTCGACCACCGTGAGGCCGCGGATGTGCTCGAACAGATCCAGCCGGCGAGCGGCGATGGTGAGCAGCAACCGATCGAGTGGTCGACGGGATTTCCGGTGCTACGCGCGCATGGAGCGCACGGGGCTGCTCGCGAGGACTTCTCGGAACAGAACCATCAAGGTTGGCTCCTGACGTGCTCCGGCCCGAGCGCATTGACCCGAGGCCAGGCTGCGGTTCGTCGCTTCACTGCATCCCGACACCCTGCGCCGCCGGCTGCACGGCCGACTGCACCGCTCGCCGGGTCACCGCTGTCGGTCGTTCGCGGTGGCTTGCGTGATCTGGCGTTGCAGCCGGTAGGCGTCCGCCGCGGTCGTGAGTGTGGAGCCGGGGGGACTCGAACCCCCGACTTCCTGCTGCAAAGGACCCCCGGAGGGTTCGCCCACGTTCGCCAATGTACGGAAACCGAGCAATCTCTGGGGTTTCCGGTCGGCGAGTGTTCGTGGGTGTTCGCCGTTGACCGTCGGCGTTGGCTCCCCGTTTGGCTCCCTCCAAACGGGCCGAGTTCTGCGAGGCCCAGTACGTCGCCGCCGACTGGTGAGGCCGGTCGGTCGTCTGTCCACCAGTCGGTGGCGACCTCGAGGAGCTGATCGGATCGCTCCGGGCGGTCGACGGCCTGGTCGACGAGCTCCGTCTCCTGGCGCTGCTGAACCTCCACTCGACGGTGCAGCATCCTCACCTACCCCTGGAGCTCGAGACCGGAGCCGCCCGCCGATCTCGCCGGATTCCGTGCGATGGTCGACGTCTTCAACGGGCCGCGGACCCACCACCGGTACCGGTCGGAACAGTCGCGTGCCTGGTATCCGACGGTGGGCTCGTCGAACGACTACTCCTACGACCGGTACGGCGTCCTGCCGATGACCGTCGAGACCTCACCGCCGGCAGCCGCGGTGAGATCGGATCTCCGGCGGGCGAACTCGTTCGTCTGGTACGCCAACCCGGTCGACCCCGAACCGTGGACCGACAACGACCGGTCGGGCTGCTTCGCCGCGCTCCGAGCGGCGTGCGACTACGTCTCGACCGGTATCTGACACCGGGAGTATGGGGCCGCTCGACGACGGACCGGCCGGGGGAGTCGCCGGGCGGCGTCGGTCCGTCGGGGTCGGCCTGCTTCGTTAGGGTGGGAACCCTGATGCCGACGACCGAGAACGACGCGATCCGGCTGCTCGTGGTGGCCCGCCATCCCTTTCAGCAGCAGAGCCTCGGGCTCGGCGACGAACCCGAGGTCGAGCACGTCCACCTGATCCGACGGCCGAAGACGATCGCAGCAGCGATCGACGAGAGCCGGCCGAATTTGGTGCTCGTCGACACCGAGTTCCCCGGGGGCGGCGGATTCGACGCGATCGGCGAGGTGGTCGCGCTCGCTCCCGAGGCCGACGTCCTGGCGCTCACACCCGACCCTCCGCCACACCACGCCGTCGCCCGAGCGGTGCGGGCCGGCGCGTCCGGCTTCATCGATGTCGACGCGGGGCCGGACGAATTCCTCGAAGCCCTGCGCGCCACCAGGCAGGGCATGACGTGGCTTCCCGAGGAGGAGATGCGGGGGATCCTGACCGCCGTGGCGACGGATCTCGACACCACCACCGCCGAGCGTCGATCCCGCATGACCGGCATCATGCTCGGCTTGATCCCATTGACCGGTCTGATGGCGGCGCTCCTGTCGTTCCTGTGGCGCAAGTATCTCGGTCAGATCGGGGTGCGGCCCGTCGATCTCGCCATCGACCCGGCTTCACGCGTCATCGACAGCGTCGTGACGCTGCTGCTGTTGGTCGGAGTGTTCGGGCCGCTGCTGTTCGTCGGCAGCTGGCTCGATCTCCTCCGTGAGTCCCCGCTCAATCGCGGGTTGATCGGCTGGCTGCTTGAACGACGCCGGGCGGCCCATTTCCTGACCTCCCTCGTGGTCCTCGCCGTCGGGCTGGTGCTGGCGTTGGGCCCCGATCTCCTCCTCGTTTTGGTGATCGGCCCGATCGTCGCCATCTCGGTGATCGCGAGGTCGGTCGATGTCACCGAGGAGCTCCCGCGGATTCTCCGGATCGAGCGGCTCCGCCCTGGGCGGGCTTTCGTCACATCGATCCTGGGGCTCGTCCTCTTCCTCGGGCTCGTGAGCGCGGAGGGCTTCCTCGTCGGCCCGGATCTGCGCACCGGCGGTGAGGGCGGATACCTTGCAGCGCGGGTGCTCGGATTCAACGCGCAACCGATGCGAGCGTTCGACGTCGACAGCGGCGGCGAAGCCCGGGAGGTGCTGTACCTCGGCGGCAATGCCGACCTCTACGTCCTCGTCGATCCGTGCAACGACGACACGGTCGAGATGGTGTCGGTCGGCTCCACACGTCTGGTCGTCATCGACGAGGTCACGTGTCCGGCGGCCGACGACGGTTGATCTGACGGTTCGCCCGCCCCGTCGCGTGGTCAGGCGTCGGTCGTCTCGGCATCGAACTGCCGTATGTGATCTGACTGACGAGACCTATCCACGCCGTGCACCGAAGCGCCAACGGGAGAAGCTCCTTCTCTGGCCTCCGCCTCTGACAACCGGTTGTTCACCCGACTGTTGCCACTGCAACAACACGAGTGGAGCTGGGGGGAATCGAACCCGGGCGTCGTTGGGGTCGCGAAAGTCCTGGTCACAGCGCTTTTCGAGCCGCCGAACCTGGCCGGTGGGAGTTACCGCGGGAGTTACCGCACTCGACGTGTCCCGAGCCGACCCGGCGATGTAGACCACGGACGGCGGTGGACTTCGCAGTCGACCCACTCCGGATCATGAAGCCGGCGGTGGGTTGCCGCGTTCGATCTCCTTGCGCATCGCGTCGATCGTCCATGCCACGACCGGTCCGGACTCGTGCCCGTCGATTCCGAACTCCGCGCGCAGGCGCAGCCAGGTCTGAGCGGAGAGGAGCACCCGGGCGATCGCCACCACCGAGCGCTGTTGACCGTCGGTGAGGTGGGGGAGTTCGCTCGCCATGAGCGAGCGGAGATGTTCGGTGTGTTGGCTGGTCTGGTTCGTGTACCGCCGCGGATCTGCGTTGAGCAGCGCTTCGGCTTGGGCCTCGACGTGGTGGTCCTCGAGGACGCCCATGATCTCGATCGCCGACGCCGCGAGGTCCTCCATCCGGTCGGGGTAGGTGGGTGCGTCCCCGCCGGAGGACGTGAAGCGCTCGGCCAGCGCATCGACGAGCGCCGAGCGATCGGGGAAGTGTCGATAGACGGTGCTCTCGGAGACGCCGGCAGCTCTGGCCAGCTCCCTCGTCGTCACTTCGTCGACCGGGCGATCGGCCAACAAGGCGACGAGAGCGTCGAGGATCTCGTTGCGGGTCTGGTCGGCTTGTCGTTCCCGCAGTGGCGAGGCGTACTTGCGGTGGCCCATGACGACCATATTAGCAGAAGAGATATGTATTGACAAGAGATCATCTCCCGTGAAATGATCGCACAATGGCAAGAGGCTCGAAGCGATGAATCTTCACGGCGAGGCACTGGCAACCGGCGACACCGGCACGGGCAAGCCGGTGATGTTCGATCCACCGGGCGCCGGGTGTTGGGAGCTCGAGACGACGCATCACGGGCTCCGGCCCCTCTCCCATCTGCTCCGCGACGGATACGTCTCCGGATTCGAGACGGGGATCCGCGCCAGTCTCGAGCGCTACGGCCTTCCCTTCGACGAAGTGCGGGGCCGACTCGTGGAAGGCTGCTTCTACATCCGACCCCACGCCGTCGGCGAGGGTGAGAAGGCGAGCGCACCGCCTCCGGCGTTGATCATGAAGGTGCTCACCCGTCTGCACCCCGAACTCCGCCGCCGTAATCGGACTGCGGCCGCGGCGTTGTCCGAGCGGCGGTGGCGAGCCGAGGTCGATGCCTGGTTCGAGCAGGGGCGGCACGAGGTGCTCGAGCGGAACCTGGAGCTGCAGCGAGTCGAGCTGGCCGACCTCGACGACGACGCTCTGGCCGGACATCTCGCCGACTGCCTGGCCCACCACACCGATGGCACGCGCCGCACCATGGACACTCATGGCGCCGACATGATCCCGACCGGCGACCTCATCGCTCATGGTGAGCGCTGGGACATCGACGCGGCGACGATGATGTCGTTGCTGGCGGGTTGTTCGCCGGCGACAGTCGAGACGGCCGTGCTGTTGCGGCCGGTCGCGGCAGCGCTCACCGGTGCCGACGGGACGCCGAGGACGCTCGACGACGTGCGCGCTCTGGGCGACGGTGCGCGTGACGCCATCGACTCGTGGGTCGAGCTGCACTCGTGGCGCCTCGTCATGAGCGATGACATCGATCGGCCCACCCTCGCGGAGGCACCGTCGCTGCAGCTCCGGGCCGTGCTCGCCGCGACGGATGCGACATTCGATCCCGTTGACCCGAGCGCCGTTCGTGACCAGGTTCCCGAACCGGAACGCAGCCTCTTCGACGAAGTGCTCGAAGAGGCACGGTATGGTCACCGCCAACGCGACGACGTCCACGGTCTGTGCATGAACTGGCCGGGCGGCCTCGTGCGCCGGGCCATGCTCGAAGTCGGTCGCCGGCTCGTGGGTAGGGGCCTCCTCGTGGACGCCGAGCACGCGGCTGAGCTCCACCGGCACGAGATCGACGCGCTCCTGCGGACGGGCCGAGGGCCGGCCGCCGAAGAAATCGACGCCCGGGCCAAACGACGAGACCTCGTCGAAGCTGCACCGCCACCCCGCACCCTCGGCGATCCCGAAGCCCAACCACCGCTCGACGTGTTCCCGGCCCCCATGGCCCGGGTCACCGCCGCCCTCATCGCGAACCTGATGGCGGACGCGACCGACGCGACGCATGCGCCGCTCCACGGGACCGGGATCGGCGACACGTCCTATCGAGGTCGTGCGTGCGTTGTCGGCGACATCGCCGACGCGATGGAGCAGCTCGAGCAGGGGGACGTCCTCATCGCCCCGTTCACCGGGCCGGCGTTCAACTCGCTTCTGCCGCTTGTCGGCGCGCTCGTGGTCGAAGAAGGGGGTCCGATGTGCCACGCCGCGATCGTCGCTCGTGAGTACCGCGTCCCGACGGTCGTCGGCGCTGCGGCCGCCACCTCCATCGCGTCCGGGGCAACCGTCGAGGTCGACCCGGTCGCGGGTGTCGTGCGCGTCCTGTGACCCAGCTCCATTCCCCGAACCAGACCCACCGAAGGAACGAACCATGATCACCATTCAGAGAGCGACCACCGACGATCTCGGGAAGGTCGCCGACGCGCTCGCCAGCGCCTTCTCGTACGACCCCTTGTTCCAATGGATGGCTGGCGTCGATGAGCAAACCTCGATCGAGTCGAAGTTGCGGGTTCTGTTCGGCAGGCGATGGTCAAGCTCGAGCTCTCGAACTCGGACCACCTCGTGCTCGCCACCGGCGACGGCGTGGGAGCCGCCGTCTGGAAGCAGCCGAATCACTGGAAGATGTCCGGCGGCGCCATGGCGCGGTTGCTTCCGGCGATGGTCCATGCGGTCGGTACGAAGACGCCGCGGATGATCGGCGCGTTCCGCGCGGTCGAGAAGGTGCACCCGACCGAGGAGCACTACTTCCTCGAGGCGATCGGCACCCATCAAGACCAGCAGGGAACCGGTGTCGGCTCGATCTTGATGCGGGAGATGCTCGACCGCTGCGATGCCGAGGGCATGCCCGCCTACCTCGAGAGCTCGAACGTCCGGAACGTGCCGTTCCTACGGCCGCCACGGCTTCGAGGTCACTGGCGAGATCGACCTCGGCAAGGGCGCACCGACGGTCACCGCCATGTGGCGCAACCCTCGCTGATCTCTCGAACGGGTCTGCCCTCCTCCGTGTACACCCATGGGTCATCAACTTTCTCTCTTGCCGTCAGAAGCTCCGCGGCCAGGCATCGTTCCGCACTCGCCCTGCTCGCGTCCAACGCCGGCAACGGTCGCCGAGAGCTGGGCGTCCCAGAACGCCGGCTACGTGACATGGTTGTGATTGGTCACCGCGTCCCCGAACAGCAGAGTCGAGCGTCTCGAAAGA
>CAVONU010000005.1:0-483153 GCA_963697385.1 uncultured Acidimicrobiales bacterium | reverse complement strand
CGGCAGGGGAACGTGGGCGTCGGGGTTCCCTCGGATCGAGCCAGCGGTCTCGACCGCGACGACGTTGCACTGTGTGCGGCGGTAGACGTGCGCCTCGGCCAGCGTCGTCCCGGCGAGCCGCGCGGGATGGGCGTGCGAAACACGTTGAGACCGTGGGAGACGAGCAATGTTTCGTCGCCTCGGAAGTGATTCCAGATCACCGCCGATCCGGTGCCGGCGTAGGACAGTACGGCATCGGCGCCGGCGCGGTACAGCGTGGACACGTTTCGGTCGAGCCGCGAGCGGGACACGATCCGTGCGTCGGGCCGCAGCCCGCGGCAGTAGCGGGTCAGGTACACGTTGACGTTGTCGTCGTGTGTGGTGATCGGCGCCGGCGCCGGCATCGCTGATCCCGGCCTTCTCGAGGACCGGTCGGTCGGCGGCGTCGCCGAGCACGTACCGCACGCCCTCACGGCGTCGCTCGGGCAGCTTCTCGACAATCGCGAACTCGATGCCCTCCCGCGGCGAACGCATTCCCCACCGCTCGGCCGACGCGCCCGCCGCCGATGATCAGGGCCTTGTTCGCAGTCGGCGAGTCGGTCGTGTAGGCATCATCGAACGCCGCAAGCTGGTCGGTGGTGCCGGCGAGTAGCAGCATCGACGAGTTCGCGGAGGCAGGTATCGGCCGTGGCGATAGCGAACGCGCCTCGATCCCACACCCCGATGAGCCCGACCCCGAACCGTTCCCGCAAGCTGGTCTTGGCGAGCGTGCGGCCGACGAGATCGGTGCCGATCGCGCCGGCCTCGGCGATCTGGAGACCGGCGAAACTGCCGATCACATGGCTCTGCCCACCGAGTCCGAGCGTCCGGGCCGCCATCGCCGCGCCGAGGACCTCACCAAGCTGGACGACGTGATCGGTGCCGGCGATCTCCAAGATGTCGACCGACGCCGGCGAGTTGGCGCTCGCCACGATCTCGACCTGCGGCGCGATCTCCCGGACGGTGAACGCGATGTTGGTGTTGGTCTGGTCATCCTGGGTGGCCACCACCATCGCCGCCTGACCGACACGGGCGTTGTGGTAGGTGACCGGGTCGTCGAGCGCTCCGACCATCACGGTGCGACCCTCGTCGTGCAGGCGGCCCGCAAGGTCCACGTCGTCGACGACGACGACGTAGGGCACCTCGGCTTGATCGGCCTTCTCGATCAGGTCCTCCTCGACCGGTCCGAGCACGGTGAGGATCGCGTGGCCGGACGTCGACGGCGCAAGTGCCCGTGGCGCACGCCGGCGCTCACGTTCGTTCATCCACGGGATGAACACGAACTGGATGAACACGAACGGCAGCATCACCAGCAGGAACGTCGAACCCGAAAGCAACACGATCACCGAGAAGATCCGACCCGCGTCCGACTCGAAGGTGATGTCGCCGAACCCGAGCGTCGTCATCGTCGTCAACGTCCAGTAGACGCTGGTCGGCCACGAGTAGGAGCGGTCCTCTCGATTCATCAACTCGTGGAACCCCGAGCTGAACACGCCGACCATGACCACGAAGATGACGGTCAGCGTGACCATCGTCTTCAATCGCCGCCGCCGCTCGAGCGCGGCGAGCGACGTGTTGCGCTCGGTCGTGCCGTCCCGACTCGCTCGGCATGTCGTCCGTTCGCAACCGCTGCGTCACTTGGGCCATCGTCGCACCGAGCGACTTCGGCATGGCGGAACGAGGGCCCGTCTCATCGGAGCGATGTTGCCACAGCCAACCAGGACGTGGGAATGCAGGTGCTCGCCTTGGCCGGCGCCGATCCATCCAACGAAATCTCCAATACCCGGTAGTGATACTCGGCAACACTTGGCGACGACCGTGACGGATGCGGGGGTCTCGACGACCACGACTACCGAGGCCACTACCGACGAGCCGGAGTTCATCGAGCTCACCTACTTCGAGGGAACCGAACGCGCCACCTTCTCCGGCGGGGACGCCGATGATGAGTGTGAGGACCTCGGGGAGGACATCCGCCGCTGTGGAGGCGGTGGCCCATGTTCGATTCGGTTGCGACACAACTTGGCCGAGCCCGCGACGAATCCGCTAGGGAGCTGCTGACCTATGCCGCTACTCCACACCAGCAAGTTCTGGCCCGGTCGGCGACCGTCGACCTCGACCTGATCCGACGGGAAGCCGCCGCGATCGCGGCGATCACACGTTGACGTCGTCGGGCTTGAGCGCTTTGGCGGCGGCTTCGCGACGGCTGTAGACGTTGAGTTTGTCGTAGACGTCAGCTCTGTGCTCGCGGGCGAGCGCGACGATGTAGTCGTCGTCGACGTCACGAGTGGTCGCCTCGACCTCGGCGGGATCGGGGACGACCTCCACAAGGACCTGAAGCGTGCCGACGTAGCGTTCGGCAACGTCGAGGGCGATCCACTTGCGCATTCTGGGCCGCCGCATGAGGACATCCTCGACTTCGGCGATCAGCGCCGGGCAGATGACGACTTCGAAGCTTGCGGACCCGGAGAGCCAGGCCTGCACGATCCGATGGGCTGGACCGGTGCGGATGGCGGCCGACACCCAGATGTTGACGTCCAGCACCACCCGCATGCCGAGGCCGGTTCAGCCGGCACGTCGACGACGGCGCACCGCTCGAACCTCTTCGATCGCGAGGTCCATGGCGTCGTCTTCGGACAACTCGGTGTTGCCGGCAGCGTTCGCTGCGATTTCATCCCGGGTCCGGGCTGCGTAGGACTCCCAAGCCGACTGACGGCTCATGCCCAGCGCTTCGCCGACCTGCTCCCAGGTCGCGCCTGCAGCTCGGGCAGCAGCGACCTGCTGGCGGCGCAGCTCGTCCAGCTCGGCTGCGGTACGCGCCAGCGCCCGCAACGCCTCCAACGGATCCGCTGGCAGCTTGTCGGCAACGATCACACCCATGCCGTCAGGATAGCCTGACAGGAGTTGGCCGGCAATGCTCGGCACCGCGTACGGGGTCGCAGGTCGTAGACGGTGGTCTCGACGCCGGACGCCAGCAGAGTGCGGGTGATGATCGACTCGACGGCCTCCCCTTCTCCGCCCCTACCGCGGCGGGCGATCACCGCAATGCCACCGGTGCTGAGTTGGCGGAGGGGGGACTTCGACACCTACCTTCTCGGCCCGCTGTAGGGACCGATCCCGGAAGCGGTCTCGTCGCGTGCATGCACGCAACGAATCGACCCACAGCTGTCCTATCGAGACCGGTCCTGGCCAGTCCCATCACGTTGCCTGCAACTTGCGCCCTTATGCGGCACGGCGATCGCTGCCGCCGACGACGTCGATCGGGTGCTTCTCCGCGGGAACTCGATCTGCGGTTGGCAAACGGTTGGCAAAGCGGCCCCGGAGCAGCCTGGGATCGTTGCAATACCAACGGTTTGCGAGTGTCGGAGGGGGGACTTGACTCACCCGCGACCCGTCCGTCTCGACCAATCCCCCGCGGTCCCGTGGTCTCTTGTCCACGAATCGGCCGGTGCCCGTCTCATCCAGACCCGTCCCGTGCGGTCCCGTGACGTCGCTTCCGTTGGCAAACGGTTTGCAGTGGCGACTGCCTTCGCGAAGGCGGTTCGGCTGGCTCGGGGTCATTGCGGCGTGACGACGGCGACTCCGTTCGCCTCCGCGGCCTCGGTTAAGCGGTCGTCATACGTGACCAGACCTTCGAGGTCGTCACCCAGATCCAGTGCAGCAGCGAGATGTACCGCGTCGAGAGACCGCATTGCGGGAGGGTCAAGGCGACCCGCCTCCTCGAACACGTCCGTTCTCACCCCGACAAGAGTGACGGAGTTCAGCACAGCACACGCCTGGAGAGCCCGATCGGGAACTGCTCTCCGGACCGCTCGCATCAGCTCGGTCCGGACAAGGTCGCACGCGACGAGATCTCGATCGGCATCCTGCAACCACGACCGGAGTGCGGTCGTCTCCGACTCGGCAACCACGAGCTTCACCAGTGCCGAGGTGTCAATGTAGAACGCCACCTCAATAGCGCTCGTGGCTTCGCATCTCTCGAAGAGCGCGAGACAGATCCGGTCCGGGTTCAGGATCCGGAAGATCTACAACCCGGCACCGGGCCGGCCGGGCGCGACCCTCGTCGATCAGAGCCCGCAGGCGTGATCTTGGGATCGCCGTCATCCGGGCCACGGGGCGGCCGCGGTCAGTAATGGTCACGGTCTCACCCGCCGCAGCCTCAGCGACAACCGCCGAGGCATTCTGCTTGAGGGCACGAATCCCAACTTCAGACATGTGCTTCAATGTAGCACATGTCGGACCAAGCGCAGAGGAACGGAACGACATCGACGGCGAAGAGATCTGGCTCGGCCCATCGAGAGATGGAAGCCGGGCAAGCGAGCGGCAAACTCGTCGTCACGACCTGACCGCGCTCGTCGCATCCTTGACCGGATGGTCGACACCTGGCGGCGTGCCGTCATCGGCTGGCGAGTTCTCGAGCCCCCGATCCATCGTTCACCGCCGGAGAGCCCGACCGAGTTGGGCCTGTGGTCGCCGCCGGATGCTCCGATCAGCAATCCGTCTCCCTTGCAGCGGAAGGCGACCTGTTCAGTTGGTGTCGACCGACGCGCCGTGTGCGTCGTAGCGCCGGCCCTGGGCTTCGGCCATTCGACGCCCGGACTCGAGCTGCGACCGGCTGATCCCGCCCGGCTCGAACGGACCGGCTGAGCCGGCGGCCACGGCAGAGTCCGCCTTGGCGCTGATACCGAGCTCGGCTCGGATCGCATCGATCGGGCGATCCGCCATCGAGAAGTAGTCGAGGGCGATGAAGTCGATGCTGCCGGTGACGAGCGCGCCACGCCGGAATGCGTCGGCGAGACGCTCCGGCATGCCGGCCGTCGCCAGGTGGCCCTTGTCGGCCTCGAAGAACCCGGCGGCGGTCGGGAGGATGCCGGTGTGGAACAAGGTGATCGCCATGCCGAGCAGCGCGAACGCCTCGGGGTTGTCGCTCGCTCGGGCCATGAACGCAAATACCTCGAGCTCAGCCTCGAGCTGGCTCCCGTAGTCGGCCAGTACATGAACCCAGTCGTGCTGCGCGAGCAGCGGCGGGGCGGAACCGGACTCTCCGGGGAAGAGAAACCCTCGGGCCTGGTAGAAGTCGTGGACCGCCCGGCCGAGGGTGCTCTCGTCGAGCTCGCCGAGGCATCGCCAGCGCTCGGCGAGGCCGTCGTCAACCACCGTCGCCGACCACGCCTGGACATGATCATCCTCGGTTCGCAAGGGCGTGAATGCGCTGAGGTCGAGTTGGGTGATGTACGTCGCCCGGTCGATGTCGGCGGCTACCAGGGTGGCCGAGCCGGTGGCCAGCGCCTTCGCCTTTTCGAGAGGCTGGCTGGGCACCCCGAGCTCGTCGGCAAAGGCGATGATGCGCTCGGCGACCTCGAGATCAGGGGTGTCGAGGATCATGTGGCCGAGATCCATCAGTTGCACCATTTCCGTGCGGAACCGGAGGTCGCGGTCGGCCAGGCCCTGGGCGAATTCGACCGGGCCGAGCGGTTCGAGTTCGTCGAGATCGAGCTCGAAGCCCGTCATCGAGGCCGTGATCGCCGCCAGAACATGACTCTGGAGCTCGGTCAGTCCCGCGGCCGGCTCCATCGCCGTCTTCAGGCCTCGGGTGATGTGCACAACCTCGTCGCGGTCCGGAGGCGGTGCCAATGGAGCGTTCGGGGCGGGCAGTGGCGTCGGCATCTCAGCTCCTCCAGAAGGTTCCCTTCTCACGGTGTATCGGAACACGGCCCGATTCCGCGCCAACAGCTCGTTGGCCGGGCCCAGGCACGTCAGTCGGCGGTGTCGGGTTCGAGGAGGTGAGGTGCGTGCTCGGACAGGGTGGCACGGACGAACTCGACGCGCGTCCAACGGGCGAAAGTGGCGTCAGAAGGGGACGGGCTCGGCGCCCTCAGTAGAGCCGTTGGTCCTCGTCGTCGACGATGATCTCTCGCATCTCGTCCACGGAGATGGCCAGTTCGCCGTGCTTCACCATCGTCTGGGCCAAGAGAACGTCATCGGCTACCGGATCTGCGGTGGCATGGGCGCCGGCCCACAGCTGGGAACGGATGATGCACTTGGCGCAGTGGAAGTAGGCGGTCGTCAGCTCGACCACGAGTGCCAGCTCCGGGACCCTGCCCTTGATGGCCATCGACTCTCGGAGTTCGAGGTCGCGAACGATGGTTGCCTTGCCTCGGACCCGCAGGGTGTTCTTGGTTCCCGGGATCAGGAAGATCAACCCCACATGGGGGTGCTGCACGACATTGACGAAGGTGTCGGCCCGATGGTTGCCGGGGCGGTCCGGTATGGCGAGCGTCGTGTCGTCGAGAACCCGCACGAATCCGGGGGGATCCCCCTTGGGTGAGACGTCGATCGAGCCCTGACCGTCGGTTGATGCGATGAGCACGAAGGGCGACCGAGCGATGAAGTCACGGCAGTATTCGTCGAACGCGGCGACCTCCTTGGCGGTCACCAGCTCGCTCGGCGGTGCGATCACGGCCCGGAGCTCGGGCAATGTGGTGACCGTGTCCTCGAAGCGCATCCGGCGACCCTAGACGTCCAGGCAGATTGCGGCGTCCCGACCGACTGACCCGGTTCGGTGAAAACAGGGTCACGCCGGGTGGGAGCTCCCGCTGGAGGGGGGACTTGGACACATCCGCGGCCGGTCGCCCTGGACGGATCAAGCGCGGCCGCCTCATGTCCCTTCAACGAATCGGCTCGTGGCTGTCTCATCGAGACCCGTCCCGTGCGGCCCGGTTACGTCGCCTCCACCAGCAGACGGTTTGCACTCGCTATCCGGGACCATGACGGCCGCCGCGGAGGACCTCGATCGGGCGCCCTTCGGCGAAGAAACTCGATCTGCGGTTAGCAAACGGTTAGCAGAACGACCCCGGAGCGGCTTGCGATCGTTGAAATACCAGCCGGTTTGCAGTGTCGGAGGGGGGACTTGAACCCCCACGCCCTTGCGGGCACTAGGTCCTTAACCTAGCGCGTATGCCAATTCCGCCACTCCGACGTGGCGGTCCGGCGAACCGGACCAGGCGGCGAGTGTAGCGCAGGCCGAAGCTCTGGCTGCACCCCTTCTACTCGGCCTCGGCCACCCAGACGGCGGTCGGATCGAACGTGCCGTCCCGGTCGACCTCGAGGTCGTTCACGCCCTCTCCAACCGCCCATCGGCTCACGTACTGGGCGATCGGGATGACGGGGGCCGAGTCGGTCATGATCTCCCCTTCGAGCTCGTCCCACGAGCCCTCGGCCGCAGCGCCGGCCAGTGCGTCGTCGAGGCTCCGCGAGCTCAACCCGGTCACGTTGTTCTGCGCCTCGGATCCGAACATCAGCGGAAGGTAGGCGTCACCGACCGGGGCCACGCCGACGTGCCCGAAGCGGAAGATCTCTTCGTCGCCGGAAACCAGGAATTCGCTGTACTCGTCCGCTCCGTGGCCTCGGGTCTCGGCGTCGAGCCCAGCCGCCACCAGCTGGGCCACGACCGCCTCCGCCAACTCCTTCTCGAGCGGATCGTCGCGGTGGTCCACGTGCAGCACCGGCACATCGTCCTCCAGCACGGCGACCAACGACGCTGCCGACCGGGCGCTCTGCTCGCACAACGTGCCGCACCCTTCAGCGCTCGCCCCGACGCCCTCAGCCGGAACCGCTCGATCGCCGAGCGTCTCATCCGTCACATCGTCAGCGTCGATCGACGCCACCACCGCTCGGCGCACCGAACTCTCCCGCAGGGACGGGTGGTTCACGTTGATGCCGAAGAACAGCATCGCCCGGAACGGGGTCGAGACCACGTCCGGCGTCGTCGGCTCCGCTTCCGGGAGCACGGCCATGTCGACCTCGCCCTCCCGCTGGAGCTCCCACGCGGCGCCGACCGATCCGGCCTCGACCAGCTCGACGGCATCGAGACGCACGTCGTCGCTCGTCGCCGTGAGCGTTGCGCCTTCCGAGGTGGCCTGGACGCTCCCGAACGGACCGGAACCGTTCGGCGCCGACGAGAACCCCTCGATGTCTTCGGTGACCTGGACCTCGGACAGAATGGCCGCCGCAGGTGCGGCCAGAAGCTCGGCCAGGCCAACGGTGGGCCGGTTCAGCGTGATCCGCACCGTGGCGTCGTCGACCGCCTCGACCGTCTCGATCATCGTCAACGACTGCCAGATCAGGGCAAAGGACTTCCTGGCTCGATCCAGCGAGAAGACCACGTCGTCGACCGTGATTGGCTCTCCGTCGGCGAAGGTTCGATCCGGGTCGATCTCGAAGGTCCACACGTCGAGGTCGGCATTGGCGCTCCACTCGACGGCGATCGCCGGCGATGCCTCGGTGGCACCCGGCCCGACGTCGGTCAGCCCGTCGAAGATGAGGTCCGACGCGAGCAGGTCCGAGGCCGAACCGATGTTGAAGCCCAGCGGATCGAGGTTGCCCACCTCGGCGACCCCGACGCGAAGCACGCCGCCCTCGACCGGCTCGGGCGGTGCGACCGTCGTGTCGACCGCGGGCAGCGCCCTGGGACTCTTCTGCGCGACGGCGGGACCGTCGGCATCCCCAGCGCCGCTGCAGCTCGCCGCGAACATCGCAGCGAGCGCGGGAAGCCAGAATCGTCGGGCGAGTCGCACGTGGCTCCATCGGCGTAGGGCAGCCGATCTGGAGCGAATCCCGGGGCTCAGAGGCGGAGCGTGAGTCCCATCGTGGTGAAGAGGAACACGAGCGAGGCCAGGACGGTCAGACGGTCGAGGTTCTTCTCGACCACGGTCGAGCCCGCTGCGGTCGCGCCCATGCCGCCACCGAACATGTCCGACAGACCGCCGCCCTTCCCGCTGTGCAGCAGGACGAGCACGATCAGCGTGATGCTGGCTGCGAAATGCAGGACCGTGACGAGGGTGGTCAACATGAGCAAGAAACGATAGCAGCGGCGGAAGCCACCTCGGCGTCTCCGCCGACCGAGCGAGTCACTCGGCCAGCCGGTAGTGGATGATGCCGGCAAAGTCGTCGGGGACAAGACTGGCCCCGCCCACCAACGCCCCGTCGATGTCGGGCTGGCTCATCAGTTCAGGGGCGTTCGCCGCCTTGACCGAGCCGCCGTACTGGATCCTGACACTCGCGGCAGCCTCGTCATTGACGGTGTCGGCCACAACGCTGCGCACATGCGCGCACATGGCCTGCGCATCCTCGGCCGTCGCGGTCTTCCCGGTGCCGATAGCCCAGATGGGCTCGTAGGCGATGACCATCGAGGCGACCTGATCCCGCTTCACCCCGGCCAGGCCCTGGCGGATCTGGTTCTCGACCTTGCTCTCGGCGTGTCCGGCCTCGCGCTCTTCGAGCGTCTCGCCGCAGCACAGGATGGGCGTCATCTCGTGCTTGAAGATCGCCTTCACCTTCTGGTTCACGAAGTCGTCGGTCTCACCGAAGAGCTCTCGCCGCTCACTGTGCCCGACGATCACGAGGCTCACGTTGAGCTTCCCCAGCATGGCGGGCGATACCTCACCGGTGAACGCCCCCTTCTCCTCGGGATGGCAGTTCTGCGACCCCAGCAGGATGGGCAGCTTGTCCGACTCGATCACGGTCTGGATCGACCGCAGATCGGTGAACGGCGGATGAACCGACACGTCCACCGTTTCGACGTCGCTCTTGTCGATCAGGTATCCCAGCTTCTGGACCATCTGGATGGCCTCGAAGTGGTTGTGGTGCATCTTCCAGTTGCCGCTGATCAGCGGTTTGCGGTCAGCCATGGGCGAATTCTCCTCGCAATGCGGCGAGCCCGGGGAGGTCGCCCTTCTCGATCAATTCCAATGATGCGCCGCCGCCGGTGGACACGTGGTCCATCCGATCGTCGACGCCGAACTGCTTGGCCGCAGCGGCGCTGTCGCCTCCGCCCACCACGCTGAATCCGCCTGCGTCGGCCACGGCCTCGGCCACGGTCCGGGTGCCGGCTTCGAACCGGGGATCCTCGAACACGCCCATGGGCCCGTTCCAGAGGATGGTGCCCGCCTCGGCGATCACATCGCAGAACTCGGCCGCGGTCCCGGGGCCGATGTCCAACCCCATCCAGCCCTCGGGGATCTCGACGCCCATCTGGCGCACCTCTCCCCCGGCATCGGGATTACCGATCTCCCCGCCGGGACCGAGCGCCGTGATGTCGGTGGGGATGTGGATCGGCGTCGACCCTTCGAGCAACCGCGCACAGGTGTCGATCATGTCGGCTTCGAGCAGCGAGGAGCCCACCGAGTGACCCTGGGCGGCGAGGAACGTGAACGCCATACCGCCGCCCACGATCAACCCGTCGACCGAAGAGAGCAACGACTCGATCACGGCGAGCTTGTCCGACACCTTGGCCCCGCCCATGATCGCCACGAACGGCCGGCGCGGCGACTGGCGCAACCCGCCCAGCACCTCGACCTCTCGCTCCAACAGTCGTCCGGCCGCCGACGGGAGGTGCGCCGGCGGACCGACGATCGACGCGTGGGCGCGGTGCGACGCGCCGAACGCGTCGTTGACGTACAGGTCCTGGCCGTCGATGAGCTTTTGGACGAAAGCCGGATCGTTGCCGGTCTCACCCGGATCGAACCGCAGGTTCTCGAGCAACTCGACGCCTGGGGCCACCTCGGCCAGCCGGGCCCGGACCGGGTCCATCGAGAACTCGGACTTGGGTTCACCCTTGGGCCGACCCAGGTGCGAACACGCGGTGACCCGGCCTCCCCGTTCGGTGAGCCACTGCAACGTCGGAAGCGCGCTTCGGATCCGGAGGTCGTCGGTGATGACACCGTCGGACAGCGGAACGTTGAAATCGCACCGCACCAGGACGCGTTTGCCGTCGACGTCGCCCAGATCTTCGAGGGTGGGAACGCTCACTGGGCCTTGACGGCGGCACCAACCACGCGGGTCAGGTCGACGAGTCGGTTCGAGTAGCCCCACTCGTTGTCGTACCAGCCGCACACCTTGACCAGGTTGCCCTGTGCCATGGTGAGGCCGGCGTCGATCGTGCACGAGGCGGGCGTACCGACGATGTCGGCGGACACCAGCGGTTCCTCGCTGTACTCGAGGACGTCCTTGAGGGGGCCCTCGGACGCCGCCGCGGCGTACGCCTCGTTCACCTGCTCGGGAGTCACATCGGTCTTCAGCGTGCCCACGAAGTCGGTCAGTGAACCGTCGGGAATCGGCACCCGCAGGGCGATGCCGTCAAGGCGGCCCTGCATCTCCTCGAGCACGAGCCCGGTGGCGCGAGCCGCACCGGTGGAGGTGGGGATGATGTTGACCGCGGCAGCTCGGGCCCGGCGGAGGTCGCTGTGCGGGCCATCGACCAGGGCCTGGTCGCCCGTGTACCCGTGGACCGTGGTCATGAGGCCCTTGTCGAGACCGAAGGCGTCGTCCAGCACCTTGACCATGGGGACGAAGCAGTTGGTCGTACACGAGGCGTTGGAAATGACCTTCTGCGTGCTGAGGTCGAAGTCGCCCTCGTTGACGCCCATGACGAACGTGGCGTCGGCACCCGAGCACGGGGCCGAGACGATGACCACCGGCGCGCCGGCGTCGAGGTGGGCGGCCGCCTGGTCACGCTTGTTGAAGATGCCGGTCGACTCGATCACGACATCGACCCCCAGGGCGCCCCAGGGGAGATCCTTGGGATCGCGCACGGCGGTGACACCGATCTCGATGCCCTCCACGCTGATGCCGTTGTCGGTGACCTCGACCTTGGCGTCGAGCGTGCCGTGCACCGAGTCGTACTTCAGGAGGTGCGCCATGGTCTCGACGGAGCCCAGATCGTTGACCGACACGATCTCGATCTGCTCGCCATGGAACCAGCGCGACACGAACTTGCCCAGCCCGTCGTCGATGGTCTGCTTCGCAATCGCACGGAAGTAGTTGCGCCCGATGCGGCCAAAACCGTTGATACCTACGCGAACCGTCATCTCTGTTGTTGCCTCCTGGTCAAGTGGGTCAATCCGAGCAGATCGTGACCGCGTCCACAAACGCGGAGCGGCGATTCGGTCGGATCATGCCGACGGTGTGTTCACATCGGGGTGTCGCGGTGAACGACACGCGGTTCATAGCCCAGTTGCTCCAGCCGCGCCGCCACCGCCAGCGCCACCGCGATCGACCGATGGCGACCGCCGGTGCACCCGAACGCCACCGAGAGATACGCCTTTCCCTCGGCCTCGTGGCGGGGGATGGCGAATGCCAGCAGATCGACGATGTGGTCGACGAACTCCTCGGCACCATCGGAGCCGAACACGACCTGCTGGACCGCGTCGTCGGCGCCGGTGAGCGGCCGCAGATCCGGGTCATAGTGCGGGTTGTCCATCCACCGACAGTCGAAGACCAGGTCGGCGTCCAGCGGGAGACCCTTGGGATAGGCGAACGAGCGGATCGACAGCTGCATCCCGCTGACATCGCGTTCATGGCCGAATTCGTCTCTGATCCGGGCTTTCAGCTGATGGATGTTGTAGCTGCTGGTGTCGAGCACCACGTCGGCCTCGGCCCGCACCGGGGCCAGCAGCTCCCGCTCGCGTTCGATGGCCTCGACGACCGTCTCACCGAACAGGGGGTGCCGACGCCGGGTGTTCTCGAACCGCCGAACGATCTCGGCCGTGGACGCCTCGAGAAACACGACCCGAACGTTGTGACCGCTGCTGCGGAGCGCTTCGATACCCGGGAGGACGTCCCGGTGGTACGGCCCGATACCGGTGACGAACACGACGTCGGTGATCTCCGACGACTCCTGGGCCGACAGCTCGGCTACGCGCGGAATCAGCATCGGGGGAAGGTTGTCGATGACGAACCAACCCAGGTCCTGGAGCGCGTCCGCGGCGGTGGACAGGCCGGCCCCGGAGAGGCCCGTGATCACGATGAAGCGGTTCATCTCCCCTCCTTCTTAGCGGGCGCAGTGAAGAGATCGATGCCTTTTGCCGCCGGTAGCCTCCGACCATGCGCCATCCGCTCCGCGTCGCGGTCCCCCTCGCTGCTGGCGCTGGCCCTCGTCGCCGGCGCCTGTTCGGACGACGACACCAGCACATCCGCTGACACCGGGCCGTCGGTCACCACGACGCTCCCGGCCGACAACGGCGATTTCGAGAGCGAGGACGTCGAGTTCTCCACCCCGGACGGGGTGCAGCTCGAAGGCACCATGTTCACCCCTGGAACCGATGGGAGCGGCAGCATGGTGCTGGCCCACATGCGGGGCGCCGACCGATCGACCTGGGAGCCGTTCGCCCAGGTGGCGTCGGGCAACGGGTTCCGGGTGCTGACCTTCGATTTTCGCGGCTACGGCGGATCCGACGGCGAGCGCGACACGCTGCTCGACGTCGATCTGACCGCGGCGGTCGAACACCTCGAGCGTGAGGGCGCCGACCACATCGTGGTCCTGGGGGCATCCATGGGCGGCACGGCCGCGATCAACGTCGCATCGAGACTCGACCTGGCCGGCGCGGCCAGCCTGTCGGCTCCGGCCGAGTTCCGGGGCCTGGCCGCGCTGGACGTCGCGGCGGACGTCGACGAGCCCCTGCTGCTGATCGCCGCCGAAGACGATCAACCCTACGCCGAAGCCGCAGCGTCGATCTCGCGGATCGCACCGGAGAATCGGCTGGAGACCCTCGAAGGCGGAGCGCACGGCACCAACCTGTTCTCGAACCATTCCGACGAGCTGACGGCCGCGCTGTTGTCGTTCGCCGAAGACCCGGGCGGCTCGATCTAGCGCCGCTCGGCTTTCAGGAGCAGGAGGCGCGGGATGCTGGCTGCCTGCTCGTACTCGTGCGCCCGAGCCAGGAAGCCGGGCGGCGGCGCGGGCTCGACCATCTCGGTCAGCGCGAGGCCGACCGAGGCCATCGCGTTCACGTACCGGCTCAGCGGGCGGTGGACGAAGCGGATGTGCACGCCGGCGGCCACCTCCTCGACCGTCTCGGCCTCGTCGAGGTACGGACCGACCCGCCAGTACTGCTCGGGGGGCTCGATGATCTGGTCGTCGATCCAACCCGATCCCGGCGTCTGCAGCAGCGGGTGGTTCAGGAGGAACACGAAGCGGCCGCCCGGTTCGAGGACGCGGGCCACCTCGGCCAGCGCTGCGTCCACCTCGTCGATGTGCTCGAAGACCAGGCAGGCCACGACCGCATCGAAGCTGGCATCGCGAACCGGTAGCCGATCGGCGTCGGCTCGGGAGTAGACGGGTCCACCGCCTCGTTCCCTGGCGGCCAGGACCTGGGTCTCCGACGGATCGACGCCGACGACCGTCGGTGTTCCCGCCCGTGCCGCCCGTCGGGCCACCTGCCCCTCACCGCACCCCACGTCGAGGACGCTGCGAGCGCCGGCCAGATGCAGCTCGGCGAGGGGTAGGATCTGCTCCTCGTACTCGGCGTCCACACCGTCGGTGAACCCCTCCTGCCACCATTCGGCGTGACGTTCCCAGTCGGCCCGGGTCCGGCCGGCGTCGGGCGCCGTGCCGCTCATTTCCGAGCCGCTTCCTTGTGGACGGTGTCGTAGACGGCGATCGCCACGTCCTCCGGAAGCCAGGTCAAGGCCTTGAGATCCTCCAGGTCGGCCGCCTGCACCGCCCGGACGCCGCCCAGCTCCTTGACCAGCCGCTTCTTCCGCTTCGGACCGAGCCCGGCGATGTCGTCCAGTACCGACTTGGTCATGCGCTTGTTGCGCAACTGACGGTGGTAGGTGATGGCGAAGCGGTGGCTCTCGTCGCGCAACCGTTGCAGCAGGAAGAGCGCCTCGGACTGGCGGGGCAGGCGAACGGGATCGGCCTGACCCGGAACGAAGACCTCCTCGAACTGCTTGGCCAGCGAGGCGACGGGGATCTCCCCCGCCAGGCCCAGCGACGCCAGCACCCCCGACGCCACGCCCAACTGTCCTTTGCCCCCGTCCACCAACAGCAGCTGGGGCGGGTAGCTGAACTTGCCCGACCGTTCCTCCAGCGGCAATTCCCGCTCCTCGATCAACTGGGTGAAGCGACGGGTCAGGACCTCCTCCATGGCGGCGAAGTCGTCGTTGCCGGGCACGTCGCGGATCTTGAAGCGGCGATAGTCCCGCTTCTTCTCGAGTCCGTCCTCGAACACCACCATCGACCCGACGTAATCCGAGCCCTGGATGTGGCTCATGTCGTAGCACTCGATGCGCAGCGGCGCGTCTGGCAGGCCCAGCGACTCCTGAAGCTCGTTGAGCGCCCGCGCCCGCGAGTTGTGGTCGCTGGCTCGCTTCAGCCGGTGGCGGGTGAAGGTCTCGGCTGCGTTCTGGGTGACGGTCTCGAGCAGGCGGCGCTTGTCCCCCCGCTGGGGCACGCGCACCGGCACGGTCGAGCCCCGATGCTCGCTGAGCCACTGCTCGTAGGTCGAGGGGTCGAGGGGCAGCTCGGGGACCAGCACCTGTTTGGGCATCCCCATGGGGGGCTCGTCGTAGTAGAGCTCCTCGAGGATGCGGGCCACCAGCTCGCCCCGCTCCAGCTCGATCACCTTGTCCAGGACGAACCCCTTCCGGCCCACCACCCGGCCCCGTCGGACGTAGAAGACCTGAACCGCGGCTTCCAGCTCGTCGTCGTGGATGCCGATGACGTCCAGATCCTCGGAGCGCTCGGCCACCATCTGCTGCTTCTCGATGGCCCGCCGGACGCTGGTGAGCCGGTCCCGCAGTCGGGCGGCCCGCTCGAACTCCAGTGCTTCGGCCGCCTCGTGCATCTCGTTCTCGAGCCGCCCCACCACCTCGTCCGTGTCCCCGTCGAGGAATGCCAGCAGCTCCTGGACGAGCGCGTCGTAGTCGTCGTGGCCGATCTCGCCCACGCACGGGCCGGCGCACTTCTCGATGTGGTAGAGCAGGCACGGCTTGCCCAACCGCTCGTGGTGCCGCAGCTTGTTGTCCGAGCAGGTGCGGATGGGGAACGTGCGCAGCAGCAGGTCCAGGGTCTCGCGGATGGCATACGCGTGCGCGTAGGGCCCGAACCGACGCACGCCCTTGCGGGTGCGTCCCCGCATGACCATCGCCCGGGGCCAGTCGTCGTCGAGGGTGACGGCCAGGAACGGGTAGCTCTTGTCGTCGACCAACCGGACGTTGAAACGGGGCCGGTGCTGCTTGATCAGGCTGTACTCCAGCATGATCGCCTCGACGTCGTTGCGGACCTGGATCCACTCGACCGTCTCGGCCGACGCCACCATCTGCGCCGTGCGGGGATGCATCGTCGCCGGCGACCCGAAGTAGTTGTTCAGCCGGGACCGCAGCGACTTCGCCTTGCCCACGTAGAGCACGCGTCCGTCGGCGTCCTTGAACTGATAGGAACCCGGCGTGTCGGGGATCGATCCCGCGGGAGGTCGCTGCACCACGCCGTAAGCCTACGACCATCGGAATCTGTGCCTCGCTGTGTCGACTGGACAGCCATTTCGAGGCCGAGATTCTGGCCCGTGGATCTCGGCCTCGGCAGGTCTGTCCGCCAGCCGTTTCGGGGCCGAGATTCCTGTCCGAACGGCGATGATGCGACAGCGGGACGCGCACCGGCGGCGATATCGTGGCGGCACTTCCCCCTCCTGAAGCGGTGACAGGAGGGAACAATGCCGGACCGCAGGCTGCTGGCCGACGTGGCCCGCCGGCAACATGGACTGGTCACGAGGCAGCAGGCGCTCGATGCCGGCTTCAGCAAGGGCCAGATCAAGACGCGCATCGCCCGCGGAAGCTGGGAGGCCATCGAGCGCGAGGTCTACCTGCTCGCAAGCCATCCGATGTCCTGGAGGACGTCGCTGCTGGCGGCGGTGCTGCGTACCGACAGCGTCGCCAGCCACCGTTCGGCCGGGTTCCTGTGGGAGCTCGACGGCATCCGACCAGTGCGACCCGAGGTGACGGTGCCCCACGCCAGCAAGGTCGGGTCCCGGACGGCCACCGTTCATCGGACCACCCAGTGGGATCGCATCGAGGCGGCCGTCCGATCGGGCATTGCGGTCACCGGTGTTGCTCGGACCCTCCTCGACATGGCGTGGTGGCTGTCGCACACCCAGCTCCTGATCGCGGTCGACGACGCACGGCTGCGGAAACTCGTCGACTGGGAGGATCTCTACACCGTGTATCGCCGCCACAGCCGGCAGGGCCGCACCAGCTGCGGCCCGTTCCGGCTCATGCTCGACCGGCACCTCGGCGAGGAGACCATGTCGCGGAGCGGCTGGAACCGGCTGGTCCAAGCGCTGCTCGTGGAGAACGGCCTCCCGAAGCCGGAACTCGAGTATCCGGTGCGTGGCCCCCGCGGCTTCGCTGCGGACCTGGATCTGGCCTACCCGGAGCGGCGGTTGGGCATCGAGCTCGATTCGGCCACGTGGCATCTCAACCGCACCTCCTTCGAGAACGACCCGCGTCGCCGCAACGAGATCCAGAACCTCGGCTGGTCGGTGCTCAACTTCACCTGGAGCGACTACGCCGAGCGCAGCCGGCAGCTGGTCGCCACCGTCCGCACGGCGCTCAAACAGCGCTCCTGACCAAATCTCGGCCTCGAAAGGTCCGTCCAGCAGTCCTGCCGAGGCCGAGATTTCGGCGGGTCGGTTTCTTGGCCTCGAAAGGTCTGGTCAGCGACCCCACGGAGGCCGAGATTCCGGATGGGGTAGGGTTTCGGACCATGATCGTGCTGTATCACAACCCCAACTGAGGGTCTTCCAAGAACGCCGTCGGGATCCTCGACGACGCCGGGGTCGAGTTCGACACCGTCAAATACATGAAGACCCCGCCCGACCGCGAGACGCTCGAAGCCATCGTGGCCGGACTCGAGGACCCGGTCGACGACCTGGTCCGCAAGGACGCCAAGTTCAAGGAACTGGGTCTGGACAACAGCGACTACGTCGACAATCCGGCCGCCGTCGTCGACCTGCTGCTAGAGCACCCGCGCCTCATGCAGCGGCCGGTCATCGTCAAGGACGGCGCCGCCATCATCGGGCGTCCCAAGGACCGGATCGCCCCCTTCGTCACCGGCTGACACCGGCGGTTCGACCAGCGAGCGGGCCGACCGAACCGCCACCCAGCCGTAGATCACGACGCCGAACTGGACGGCGCGCCCGAACGCGTCGATCTGGGCCGACGACGTGCGCCACACGACACTGGCGATCACCAGCCACGCCCCGAGAAGCATCCACTGCTCCCGCCGCTCCGGCACCGCCTTCCACACCACGACGGCCGGCACGAACAGGATCATCCAGTCGTAGATCAGCAGGTGCGGAGCCAGCCACGGCGTGAGCAGCACAGCAGCGGCCAGGTGCAGCGTCCACTGCCCATCGGTTCGACGGACGAACCACCGGAAGGCGACGACCCCGACGGCAGCCGACACCAGCCAGAGCGGCATGACCAGCCACTCGGCGCCGATCAGCAGCTCGCGCCAGAACTCCCACGGTGTGACGCTCGCGGTCGTGAACCAGGTGGTCTCGCCGGAGCTCTCCCCCGTCGCCACCTCGACGAAGCGTCGCCACGGTTCGACGCCGACGCCGACCACCGACGTCGCCACGATCACCGTCCCGCCGGCCGCCGCTCCGAGCAGCGCTCGCCAGTGGCGTCGATACGAGATCAGCCACCACACGCCCACCCCCATCGCCAGGGTGGGCTTGAAGAGCAGCAGGCTCGCCACCAGCCCGGCCTCGACCGCGCGCTCCGAGCGGAGCAGCGCGAACACGCCCGCCAGGATCACCAGCCCGACCGCTCCGTTCTGACCCAGCTGGAGGTTCAGCACCGCCGGAGGCACCACGACGGCCAGCAGCCAGAACGGTTTCGGCGCCCGGAGCAGGGCCAGCCCGGCGGCGGTCAGCGCGAGCGTGACCGCCGACCACGCCAGGAACGCCGTCCGATATGACAGCCCGCTCAGCGGTTGGAGCACCTGCGCCACCACCGGCGGATTCAGATAGATCAGGTTCCCCTCGTCGTCGCCGCCGTACTTCTCGTTCGCCAGCCCGGCGAACCGATCCTCGTACAGCGCGTCCGTCCGGCCGTCGGCGACCAGCTCCCCCGCGGTGTGGAAGACCGCGAAGTCCGCCCCGGTCGTGGCCTCGGCCCCGTCGGCGGCGATCGACAGACCGAGCGCGGCGATGACGCCGGCCATCAACAGGACCGCCACCATCACCACCGGGTTGGCCATCCCGCGGCTCACCGCCGCGTCGACGCGCTGGCCCAGCGAGGGAGGAGCGGCACCCATCCGCACCCTTCGGCAGTGCGCAAGCGGGTCTTGAGCCGCAGCGGGGGATACACTCACGTCGCCGGCCCGGTGTCCGGCACCATATCCGGCTCTGAGGCCGTCATCCCCGTGGCGCGGCGACCGGGCTGCCCCCACTGGCCAGATCAGAGCCGACCCAGAAGACGGCGTCCCTGCGGCGCCGATCGGAGGCTCAGATCCCATGCTTCGGCTCCAATCCCCACTTCCCGACGACTACCTGGACGCGTCCGAGGACGACCTGGCCCGGCGCATCGCGGCGGCCAAGACGGCGCTCGGTGACCGGCTCGTCGTCCTGGGGCATCACTACCAGCGCGACGACGTCATGCGGTGGGCCGACGCCCGTGGTGACAGCTATCGCCTGTCGGTTCTGGCCCAGGAGCGACCGGACGCGGACTACATCGTGTTCTGCGGGGTGCACTTCATGGCCGAGTCGGCCGACATCCTGACCGCCGACCACCAGCAGGTCGTCCTTCCCGACCTCAACGCCGGGTGCTCGATGGCGGACATGGCCGACATCGACGAGGTGGAGGAGGCCTGGGAAGCACTGGAGCGGGTCGTCGACGTCGACCGGCTCATCCCGATCACCTACATGAACTCCAGCGCTGCGCTGAAGGCGTTCGTCGGCGAGCACGGCGGCGCGGTCTGCACCTCGACCAACAGCCAGGCGGTGCTGGAGTGGGCGCTCGACAAGGGCGACAAAGTTCTCTTCTTCCCCGATCAACACCTGGGCCGCAACACGGGCTTCACCATGGGCTTCACCGATTCCGACATGAGGGTGTGGAATCCCCGCCACGAGCTGGGCGGGCTGACCGAGGCCGACTGCAAGACCGCCACGTTCCTGCTCTGGAAGGGGCACTGCTCGATCCATCAACGGTTCCGTCCCGAGCACATCGCCGCATTCCGATCGGAGCACCCCGACGGCATCGTCATCTGCCACCCCGAGTGCCCGAGGGAAACCTGCGCCGAGGCCGACCAGGTCGGCTCGACCGACTTCATCATCCGCGCCGTCGAGGCCGCCCCGCCCGGCGCCACCATCGCGGTCGGGACCGAGGTGCACCTGGTGAGCCGGCTCCACGACGAGTCGCCCGACAAGACGGTCGTGTCGCTCGATCCCATCGTGTGCCCCTGCTCGACGATGGCTCGGATCGACCCGCCCCACCTGGCCTGGGTCCTGGAGAATCTGGTCGAGGGTCGGGTCGTCAATCAGATCACGGTGGATGAGCGGACCGCGGCGTCGGCGCGCGTCGCCCTCCAGCGCATGCTCGACATCACCTGACCCGCCCGGCCCGACCGACGAACCCGCGGCGTCGGGCTATGCGAGGCCGAGCATGGGAGCCAGGTACTGGCCGGTGAAGCTCTCGGGAGTCTTGGCCACCACCTCGGGGGCGCCCTCGACCACGACCGTGCCGCCGCCGCGCCCGCCGTCGGGGCCGAGGTCGATGATCCAGTCGGCCACCTTGACCACGTCGAGGTTGTGCTCGATCACCACCACCGTGTTGCCGGCGTCGACCAGGCGGCTGAGCACGATGAGCAGCCTGCGCACGTCCTCGAAATGCAGCCCGGTGGTGGGCTCGTCGAGGATGTACATCGTGTGGCCCGTGGACCGCTTGGCCAGCTCGCTGGCCAGCTTGACCCGCTGGGCCTCACCACCCGACAACGTGGTGGCGGGCTGACCCAACCGCACGTAGCCCAACCCCACGTCGACGATGGTCTGGAGGTGGCGGGCGATCGGTGGCTGGTTGGAGAAGAACTCCAGGGCCTCCTCGCACGGCATGTCCAGCACCTCGGCGATGTTCTTGCCCTTGAACTGGATGTCGAGCGTGTCCCGGTTGTAGCGGGCGCCCTTGCACACCTCACACGGCACGTACACGTCGGGCAGGAAGTGCATCTCGATCTTGATGGTCCCGTCGCCCCGGCACGCCTCGCACCGCCCACCCTTGACGTTGAACGAGAACCGACCCGGCTGGTAGCCGCGGATGTTGGCCTCGGGGGTCTTGGCGAACAGCTTGCGCACGTGGTCGAACATGCCGGTGTAGGTGGCCGGGTTGGAACGCGGCGTGCGGCCGATGGGTGACTGGTCGATGTTGATGACCTTGTCGATGGCGTCGGCGCCCACCACCTTCTTGTGCTTGCCGGGCGGCAGCTTGGACTTGTAGATCCGCTGCATCAGGGAGCGCAGCAGGATCTCGTTGACCAGGGTGGACTTCCCGGAACCCGACACCCCCGTCACCGAGACGAAACAGCCCAGGGGGATGTCGACGTCGATGCCCTGCAGGTTGTTCTCCCGGGCACCCTTGACCGTGATCCAGTCCATGCCGGGCTGGCGGCGCAGCTCGGGCACGGCGATCTCACGCTGGCCCGACAGATACTGGCCGGTGACCGACGCCTTGTTCTTCTTCAGCTTGGCCACCGTGCCCGCGTGGACGATGTGGCCGCCGTGCTCACCGGCGCCGGGCCCGATGTCGACCACGTAGTCGGCGGCGTTGATGGTCTCCTCGTCGTGCTCCACCACCAGCACGGTGTTGCCGAGCTCGCGCAGACGCACCAGGGTCTCGATCAAGCGCTTGTTGTCACGCTGGTGCAGACCGATCGACGGCTCGTCCAGCACGTACAGCACGCCCACCAGACCACTGCCGATCTGGCTGGCCAGCCGGATGCGCTGCGCCTCGCCGCCGGCCAGCGTGGCCGCCGAACGGTGGAGATCGAGGTAGTCGAGCCCGACGTCGCACAGGAATCCGATGCGGGCGTTGACCTCTTTGAGGACCCGCTCGGCGATGAGCATCTCGCGATCGCTCAGCTCGAGTCCGGCGAGCATCTCTCGGGCCTCGCCGATGGGCAGGGTGCAGAGCTCGTGGATGCTGTGGCCGTCGATGGTGACCGCCAGCGACAGCGGATTGAGGCGGGCGCCATCACAGGCCCGACACGGCACCTGCCGCATGTAGCCCTCGATCTGCTCCCGCTGGTTGTCGGACTCGACCTCTTCGTGGCGCCGCTTCAGGTACGGGATGATGCCCTCGTACTTGGCGTTGTAGCTGCGCTGCCGGCCGTACCGGTTCTTGTACCGGACGGTGACCCGGCCCTTGACGCCGTAGAGCATCTTCTTCTGCTGGGCGGCCTTGAGCTCGTCCCACGGCACGTCGATGGGCACGTCGTTGTCGGTCGCCACCGCCTCGATCAGCCGCGAGTAGTACGGACTGCGCCCGCCCGACCACGGCGAGATCGCGCCGTCCTCGAGCGACAGCTCGGGATCCTGCACGACGAGCTCGGGGTCCACCTCGAACACGCTGCCCAGCCCGTCGCAGGTGGGACAGGCGCCGTAGGGCGAGTTGAACGAGAAGTTGCGGGGCGCCAGCTCTTCGAACGACTTGCCGTCGCTGGGCCGGGACAGGTGCTGGCTGAACACGATGGTCTCGGGCTCGCCGTCCGCGGGGACCAGCTGGATCTCGGCCACGCCTTCGGCCAGACCCAGCGCGGTCTCGATCGACTCGGTGAGCCGTCGCTCGATGCCGTCCTTCTTGACCAGGCGGTCGACGACGACCTGGATGGTGTGCATCTCGTAGCGGGCCAGATCGACATCGTCGCCCAGCTCGTGCAGGTCGCCGTCGACGATGGCTCGGGCGAAGCCCTCCTTGGCCAGGTCCTCGAGCAACGTCTCGTAGGTTCCCTTGCGCCCTCGCACCACCGGGGCCAGCACCTGGAAGCGCTCGCCGTCGGGTAGCTCGAGGATGCGGTCGACGATCTGCTGGGGCGTCTGGCGCACCAGCTCTTCGCCGGTCTCGGGATCGTGCGGCACCCCGATGCGGGCGTAGAGCAACCGCAGGTAGTCGTAGACCTCGGTGACGGTGCCCACCGTGGAGCGCGGGTTGCGCGACGCGGTCTTCTGGTCGATGGAGATGGCCGGCGACAGACCCTCGATGAAGTCGACGTCGGGTTTGTCCATCTGGCCCAGGAACTGGCGGGCGTAAGCGGACAGGGACTCGACGTAACGACGCTGCCCCTCGGCGTAGATGGTGTCGAAGGCGAGCGACGACTTGCCCGATCCGGACAGGCCGGTGAACACGATGAGCTTGTCCCGCGGCAGCTCGAGGGAGACATCCGCCAGGTTGTGCTCGCGCGCGCCCCTGATGACCAGCTCGTCCGTCACGGCGTCACTCTAGCGGAGGCGGTCCCGATCGAACACACGTTTGGGTGATGTCACGGGCTGCGGTTCGGTCACCGCCCAGCGTGGCCAGCCGGGCTAGGGTCCGAACCGGAGGGGGCGAAGCGTGCGGCCGCGAGTGATCGTGGAGGACCCCTGGGAGTGTCATGACACGCGAAGTGAGAATCCTGCTGGCCGAGCTGGTCGGCACCATGATCCTGGTCATCGGCGGCTGCGGCACCGCCATCCTGGCCGCCGACTACGTCGGCGTGTTGGGCGTCGCCCTGGCCTTCGGCCTGAGCCTGCTCGTGATCGCCTACTCGTTCGGCCAGATCTCCGGTGGCCACGTCAACCCGGCGGTGACGATCGGCATGATCATCGCAGGCAAGACCGACGTGAAGGACATCGCCTGGTACATCACCGGCCAGGTGCTGGGTGCGGTGGCCGGTGCCGGCATCATCTTCCTGATCGCCAACGACGGCGTCGACTTCAGTACCGCGGATCCGGTTGGTGGTGCAGGGTTCGCCACCAACGGCTGGGGCGACCGGTCGCCCTTTGCGGGTGAGGGGAAAGAGTACGGCTTCGTGGCCATGATGATCACCGAGATCGTCATGACCGCGTTCCTCATGTGGTCGGTGCTGGCCACCACCACGAAGAAGTTCACGCCGGCCGCGGGCGGTCTCTTGGTGGGTATGACCCTGGCGCTGATCCACCTCATCAGCATCCCGGTGGACAACACCTCGGTGAACCCCATCCGGAGCCTGGGCGTGGCCATCTTCAACGCCGATGCGCTCGAGCAGGTCTGGGCGTTCATCCTGTTCCCCATCATCGGTGCGGTCATCGCCGCCTTCGTGTGGATGGCGATCTACGGCAGCGACCAAGAAGAGGTCGACGCCGCCGCCTGAGTCCGCCGGAGGGCGGGGGCGACACACGCCCTCGCCCTCTGCTGCGCCCAGAAAACGCAGCCCCCGGGCGCCTCAGACCATCCCATCCGGCTGAGGCCGAGCGCCTCAGACCATGTCGCGCAGCTCCCGACGCAGCTCCTTGACCTCGTCGCGCAAGCGGGCCGCGTACTCGAATCGCAGATCGGCCGCCGCCTCGTGCATCTCGGACTCGAGGGTCCGGATCAGCCGCTCGAGCTCGTCGGCCGGGAGCTCCTCGGCCAGCTCCTCGATGCGCTCCCGCTCACCCGGACGAACCGAGCGACGCTCCGAGCCCGGAACGGGCACGGTCTTGGACTCCGCCTCGGGCCGCAACATGGCGAGGATGTCGGTGACCGCCTTGCGGATGGTCTGCGGGTCGATCCCGTGCTCCTCGTTGTACTCCTGCTGGAGCCCTCGCCGCCGCTGCGTCTCGGAGATCGACCGCTGCATGGAATCGGTCATCTGGTCGGCGTACATGACCACCCGGCCGTCGACGTTGCGCGCCGCCCGCCCCATGGTCTGCATCAGTGAGGTCTCGCTGCGCAGGAACCCCTCCTTGTCGGCGTCGAGGATGGCCACCAGCTGCACCTCGGGCAGATCCAGGCCCTCACGCAGGAGGTTGATGCCGACCAGCACGTCGAACTCGCCCAGGCGGAGGTCGCGCAGGATCTCGATGCGCTGGATGGTGTCCACCTCACTGTGCAGGTAGCGGACCCGCACCCCCAGCTCGAGCAGGTAGTCGGTGAGATCCTCGGCCATCTTCTTGGTCAGGGTCGTGACCAGGATCCGCCCCGACCGCTCGACGGTGGCCTCGATCTCGGCCAGCAGGTCGTCGATCTGGCCCTTCGTGGGCCGCACCTGCACCTCGGGGTCGACCAGGCCGGTGGGTCGCACGATCTGCTCGACCACCCGGTTGGAGTGTTCGAGCTCGTACGGCCCGGGCGTGGCCGAGACGAACAGGCACTGATTGACCCGTTCGAGCCACTCGTCGAACCGCAGCGGCCGGTTGTCAGCCGCGGACGGCAGTCGGAAGCCGTGCTCGATCAGCGTGGTCTTTCGGCTGCGGTCGCCCTCGTACTGGCCGTGCAACTGCGGGACGGCGACGTGGCACTCGTCGAGCACCATCAGGAAGTCGTCGGGGAAGAAGTCGATCAGCGTGAACGGCGCTTCGCCCGGCGCCCGCCCGTCGATGGGGGCCGAGTAGTTCTCGATCCCGTTGCAGAACCCGAGCTCCTGGATCATCTCGAGGTCGTACTCGGTCCGCATCCGCAGCCGCTGGGCCTCGAGGAGCTTGTTCTCCTTCTCGAAGTACGCCAGTTGCTCCTGGAGCTCGGCTTCGATGCGCTTGACCGCCAGCTCGAGCTTCTCGTCGCTGGCCACGTAGTGGGTGGCCGGATAGATGTCGAGCTCCTCGAGCTCGCTGACCCGCTCGCCGGTGAGCGGGTCGACGATGGTGATCTGCTCGATCTCGTCGCCGAACAGCTCGATGCGGGCCACGGTCTCGTCGTAGGCGGGATGCACCTCGATGGTGTCGCCACGAACCCGGAACTTGCCCCGCACCAGGTTCATGTCGTTGCGCTCGTACTGCATGTCGACCAGCTTGCGCAGGATCTCGCGCTGGTCGAGCGTCTCGCCCGTCTTCAGGTAGAGGAGCTTGTCCCGGTACTCGTCGGGCGAGCCGAGGCCGTAGATGCACGACACCGAGGCCACCACGATGGTGTCGGGTCGGGTCAACAGCGCCGAGGTGGCCGCATGGCGCAACCGATCGATCTCGTCGTTCACCGACGAGTCCTTCTCGATGTAGGTGTCCGAGGACGGCATGTAGGCCTCGGGTTGGTAGTAGTCGTAGTACGAGACGAAGTACTCGACCCGGTTGTCGGGGAAGAACTCGCGGAACTCGTTGGCCAGCTGGGCGGCCAGGGCCTTGTTGGGCGCGATGATCAACGTGGGCTTCTGAACCTGTTCGATCGTCCACGCCACGGTCGCGCTCTTGCCGCTGCCGGTGATGCCCAGCAACGTCTGGAACCGATCTCCGGCCTGGATGCCCTCGACCAGACCCTGGACCGCTGCGGGCTGGTCACCGGCCGGTTCGTACGGGGTACTGACACGAAAGGGTGGCACCCCGGAATCCTACGACGTGGGTGTGACAGTGCTCCCCTGGCGCCGCGATCATCCGCTGCACCCGCCTTCGGCCACCCGTTCGTTCGCGCCGCTGGTCCGCCCGCCGGCTCCGCAGCCCTACACCTTCGACTCGGCGTCACCTCCACCGGCCAGACGCCAACCCTCGACCTCGCCGGTGCTGTTGGCCACCACGAATCCGTTCTCGATGGCCGAGATCACCGACGCATCGACGATCTCGGGCTGCACCCGCCACAGTTCGCTGCCGGTGACCATGTCGAAGCCGATGACGTCCTGGCCGGCCAGCGCCATGACGATCCGGTCCCCCACGGCGGTCTCGCGCAGGCCCGAGACCGTCTGGGGCCATGCGATGCCGCCGTCGGCGACCCGACGCACGACGATCTCGCCCTCGCCGCGCCGCTCGACCGAGAGACCGTCGTGGTCGTCGATGGTGGGCCCGGCGTCGACACCGGTCTCGGCGGTCCAGAGCTCTTCGCCGGTCGCCACGTCGAGACCGGTCCGTGGGGATGTACCCAGCACGATCACGTCGTCGGAGGAGATGCGGACCTCGGTGGTCGCAGCCAGGTCGCGGGCCCAGAGCAGCGCACCGTCCTCACGGTTCCGCACGTCCAGCGAGAGAGATCCCGGGCCCTGGGTGATCGCCACCACGTGCGCGTCGAGCAGCCACGAATCGACCGTCGCATCGGTTGGCACGCTCCACTCCTCAACCGCCACCCGATCGAACAACTGGAGCTGGCTTCCCACCCTGAGGAGCAGATCGGTGCCGTCGGTGGCTGCGCCGACCTCACCCACCCCGGTGGCGTCCCATCGGGCCTCACCGGTCGACCGGTCGAACACCTCCACCAGATCACTGTCCCAGACCACGACCGAGTCCTCGGTGGCGAACACGTCGGAGGTGACCCCGAGCGGCACACGCCACTGTTCCTCGCCCTGCTCCCGATCGACGACCCACGCCTCGACGGCCGACGCGACGACGACGTCGTCCTCGCCGACATCGACGACCCGGAAGTCCGTGTCGAACGACGAGGTCTGCCACAGGATCGCCCCGTCCTCGGGATCCAGTACGAAGAGCCCGCTGACTGCGTTGACCACCATGACGTTCTCGGTGGGCTGCTCGTGGAACGCGACCGCGGTCTCGAAGTCGGGCGACGGGAACATCGATCGCCACAGACGGGTGGGCGGCCCGACCGGGGCAGCGTTGAGCGCCTGCCGAGACGATCGGTCAGGGTCGTACCGCGTGGCGGGCTCGTCCTCGGGCACCGTCGTGGTGGTGGTGGAGGGCGGAACCGAGCTGGGCGGCGTGGTGGCGCCCGGCGGCGTGGTGGGGGGCGTCGTGGTGGAGGGCGGGATGGTCGTGGACGGTGGCGACGTGGGGGGCGGAGGGGGTTGCGGCGAGATCGAGGGCGGCGGCAGGGCCGGCTGCGTCGTGGTGGTCGGCGAGGAGGTGGCGACCGATTGGCGACGGTCCCGGGCCACGAGCAGGGCCAGCAGGAACACCACGGTGATGGCCAGAACGGCGGCGATCAGCCACGGCAGGACGGAAGGCGACGCTGCGGTCGCCGTGACGGACGCAGGGTTCGTGAGCGGAACGGCCCGCAGGCAACTCGGACAGTGCCCGCGACCGTGCGGCACGGCGGCCCCGCAGTGGGGACAGGGCTCGGTCACGGCTCGACGGACGCGGTCTCGGTGGGCGAGCCCTTCGGCAGGCGCTGCATCCACGTCCAGGCGCGATCGACCTGGAGCCGCAGCTCGTCGAGGTCACCGGAGTTGTCGATCACGAAGTCCGCCCTCTCGAGCCGGTCGGCACGGCTCACCTGCCGGGCCATGCGCGCCCGGACATCGTCGGCGTCCATCCCCCGGAATTCAACGGTTCGGGCGACGGCGATCTCGGGATCGACGTCGACGACGAGCGTTCCGGCCATGTCGTCGCGCCCGGACTCGACCAACAGCGGGACGTCGAGGATGACCACCCGGTCGCTGTCGACCTGGTCGGCCATGCGGCGGGCGATCTCGGCTCCCACCTCGGGGTGGACGATGCCGTTCAGCACGGCGAGGCGGTCGGGGTCGGCGAAGACGATGTCGGCCAGGGCGGTGCGGTCGAGCGACCCGTCGCCGCCGAGGACCTCGGGACCGAACTCGTCGACGATCGCATCGAAGACCGGCTGGCCCGGCACCTGGAGCTCGTGCACGATGGCGTCGGCATCGATGACGACCGCGCCGCGCTGGGCCAGCAGGGCCGACACCGTCGATTTCCCGGAGCCGATGCCGCCGGTGAGCCCTACCAGGATCATCCGATCGACGGTAGCAGCGGCACCCCGAGATGATTCGTTCAGGCCCCGCCGGTCGGAGATCGCCGATTCTCGGTAAGAACCGGACGTTTCGTGCCGACGGGGAGGCCGAAAGCTGTCCATGACCACCACCGCAGAGCCACCCGAACCTCCCCGCGAAGCGCCGCGCCCTCCGCGACGCGCGTCCGGGGATCGCAAGCGCGATCTCCAGCAGGGATTCGACGTCGCCCTCGGGCCCGCCGAGTCCGCCGCCGCCCCTGCGCCGGTCGACCGGCTTCTGCCGTTCGCTCCGGCCATCCTGGCCATCCGATGGGGGACGACGGTGATGGGCGTCGCCCTGGCCGGACCCGCCCTCACCGGTGACGGCGGCGAGATCCCGCTGTTCTGCGGCCTGATCGTCGCCTATACGGTGCTGCGGACCCTGATCCCCCTGCGCTACGAGGCGACCGGGTTCACCCTGGCCCAGATCCTGTTCGAGGTCGCCTTCACCACCACCGCCGTGGCGACCACCGACCAGTGGGGCAGTCCGTTCGTGTTCTCGCTCGTGGCCGCGGTGATCATCTCGGGGTTCGCCGCCGGGTTCTGGCTGGCGATCCCGACCGCCGTCATCTCCAGCACGATCATCACCGTCACGGCCGCGGCCGCTGGCGGCACGTCGTCGGAAGACCTGCGACTGGCGTCGGAATGGACGTTGGTCGTGATCCTCGTGGCCGTGGTGGCCGCGTACGCCCGACGCATCACCGGCCTGGCCGACCGCCAGCAGTCCGTGGTGCTCGACCGGATCGGCCGCCTGGCCGACGCCAACGCCCTGCTCTATTCGCTCCACCGCATCACCCAGACGCTGCCGGCGTCGCTGGACATGGACGGCGCCCTCGACACGACGATGACCCGGCTGCGCACCGTCGTGGACGTCGACGCCGCGGCGATCCTGCTCTTCGACGAAACCGACGGGCAGTGGCAGGTCGCCCGGTCGGTCGGAAGCCGACTCCCCACCCGCCTCGGCCCGACCGAGCTCCCACCGCCCCTCCGGCGGGCACTGGCCGAGGGATCGGTCGTGTCGGTCGGCAACCTCCTCGGCCCCTTCGGACCCGGGCTGAACGCCCGCACGTCCTCGGGGCTCTACGCCACCCTCGAGTCCCGGGGCGAGATCATCGGGTTGCTGGCCATCGAACACCCCTCCCCCGACCACTACGAGTCGCGTGCGGTCGATCTGCTCACCGGGTTCATCGAGCCCGTAGCGCTGTCGATCGACAACGCCCGATGGTTCACCCGCATTCGCACGGTCGGAGCGGACGAGGAGCGCAACCGGATCGCGCGCGATCTGCACGATCGCATCGGACAGTCGTTGGCCTACCTGGCCATCGAGCTCGATCGGCTGACCCGGACGCATCGTGACGGCAAGGACGTCGGCGACGCCATCAGCCAGCTCCGCGAGGACGTGCGCGGCGTGGTGCGCGAGGTGCGCGAGACCCTCTACGACCTGCGCACCGACGTCTCCGACGACCAGGACGTGTCGCGAACCCTCCACGCCTATGCCAGCCGGGTGGAGGAGCGTTCCGGCCTGGACCTCGACGTTCGCACCGACTCGAGCGGGCGACTGCCGATCCTGCAGGAACGGGAGATGTGGAGAATCGCGCAAGAAGCGCTCACCAATGTGGAGCGACATGCCGATGCAGACAATGTGAATCTTCACTGGAGCTGCGACGGCACGCGCGCGCTGCTCGAAATCTCCGACGACGGTCGGGGGTTCGAGATGGACGAGAGCGGCCGCATCGACTCGTACGGACTCATGGGCATGCGCGAGCGGGCATCGAGCATCGGCGCGCTCCTCGAGATCCACAGCACACCGGGGGAAGGCACGACCATCCGCTGTTCCCTCGCCCCCTCGACCGCAGGTGATCCCCGGATCCCTGCTCGACAGCAAACTGCGACGGGCCTCGGGCCCGCCGCCAGCTAGGAGCCCCTCATGCCCATTCGCCTGATGATCGTGGACGACCACCAGATGCTCCGCGAGGGGCTCCGTCGCTCGATGAGCGAGATCGGCTTCGACGTGATCGGTGAGGCGTCCGACGGCGACGAGGCGGTCACGCGCGCCACCGCGCAGCGCCCCGACGTGATCCTCATGGACGTCACCATGCCCCGCATGGACGGCGTCGAGGCCTGCCGTCAGGTCAAGGACGTGCTTCCGGACACCCACATCGTCATGCTGACGATGCACGCCGACCAGTCCGTGCTGGCCGACGCCATCCGGGCCGGAGCGTCCGGCTACCTGGTCAAGGACTGCTCGACCGATGAGATCGCCGATGCGGTCAAGATCGCCGCTGCCGGCCAAACGGCCCTCTCGCCCCAGCTGGCGGCCACCATGCTGGACGAGGTCCGCCGGATGGAAGAGCAGGAACGGGCCCAGGAGAACCGCCTCATCACCAAGCGGGAAGAGGAGGTACTCCAGATGATCGCCGACGGATCCTCGACCACCGAGGTGGCCGAGGGGCTCTACATCAGTCAGAAGACGGTCAAGAACCATCTGGCGTCGATCTACCAGAAGCTGGAGGCCCGCGACCGCACCCAGGCCGTGCTCCAGGCCGTCCGCATGGGCATCGTCCAGCTCAACTAGTCGGGCATCGTCGGGCTGGGTGAGGAATCTCACCCAGGACAGGCCGATCGGCCCATCAGGTGGACCCCAGGCCCCGTCGATACCTCCTTTGACAGCAAAGCCACCGCCCATGACGGGTGGACCTACAAGGGAGTAAACCCGATTATGAAGACCCAGATTGAATTCCTCATGGCCTACATCCCGGCCCGCCTTGACGTCACCTCCGAGCGTGGTGCGTCGCTGGTCGAGTACGCCCTCCTCGTCGCGCTGATCGCCGTTGTGTGTATCGCAGCCGTGACCGCTCTCGGCGAGGCCGCCTCGGAGAACTTCACCGAGGTTGCGAACGAGATCTCCAGCTGATCTTGAGGTCGGACGGCGGGTTCCGAGGTCACCCCTCGGAACCCGCCGTCTGATCGCCCCATCCACCCCACGTCCTCACGGAGGAGTGAAGACGAATGTTCGGCCACCGCGCATCCGACGACCAAGACCCCGAGGGCGAGACGCCCGCTCGTGACCGCCGTTTCGGCGAGCGCGGGACCGGTCTCGTCGAGTACTCGCTCCTGACTGCTCTCGTCGCCCTGGCGGCGATCGGTGCGCTCGGCTACTTCGGCGAATCCAACGAATCCGGCATCGACGACTCGGCCCAAGAGGTCACCACCGCGATCGCCCTCCCGTAGCAGCGGCTCGCACCGCGAACGGGACCCCCGCCCGCCCCGGGGCGCCGCCGCTAGGATCAGCGCATCCGGCAGCCGGCAACGGGAGTACCACAGCCCATGACCTCTTTCACGGACTTCACGATGGAGTCCATCAGCGGCGACCAGGTCGATTTCGATCGATTCCAGGACACGGTCTGTCTGGTGGTGAACGTCGCCAGTCAATGAGGGCTCACCCCTCAGTACGCAGGTCTGCGTACGCTCCACGAAGAGCACAAGGACCAGGGCTTCACCGTCCTCGGCTTCCCGTGCAACCAGTTCGGCGCCCAGGAGCCCGGCACCAACGAGGAGATCCTCGAGTTCGCCACGTCGAAGTACGACGTCACGTTCCCGATGTTCGCCAAGATCGAGGTCAACGGCGACGGGGCCTGCGCGCTCTACCAGTGGCTGAGGGAGCAGCAACCCGGTGAGGGCGACACGCCCGATCTCGCCTGGAACTTCACCAAGTTCCTCATCGACCGCTCCGGCCAGGTCGTCGCCCGGTTCGAGCCGACGGTGACCCCCGAGGACATCGGCGAGCAGCTCGGCCAGTACCTCTGAACCGTTCGCGAGCGGCGGTCGCTCAGCCCCGACGGGCGGCTACGAACCCGACGGCGCCAGGTCGGCTCCGTCGGTGCTTCGCTCGAGGATCCGATCCGCGGCGCGTATGGCACTGACCGCCCCCGCGGCGGTGACCAGCCAGCCGGTGTCGATGATCCGCTCGCCCAGCTCCGGCGCTCCGGCCGACTGCTCGAACGCATGGCCGCTGAGCCAGTGGCCGGTGACGGCGCGCTGCTCGACCAGCCCCAACGCGTCCAACAGCAGACTCCCCGTGGACACCGCCAGCACGGTGGTCGCCCGGCCGGCGACCCCGGTGAGCCAGCCACCGATCGCACGATTGCGGGCCAGCCGCCACGTGCCGAACCCGCCGGGCACGATGAGCACGTCGGGCGCACACGAGGCGAACGGCACCGTTTCGATGCTCTGGTACGGGTCGAAGCCGTCGCAGGGTCCCCCGTCCTCGGACTGGAGCTGGCACGACGCGCCGGCCGTCTCGAACGGCCCCAGCGGGCCCAGGACTTCCCGGCTGACCACCCCGTCGTAGACGAGGGCGACGACATGCACGCCCCTCAGGCTACCGCTGTCCACCCGTGGGCGACGCGGTGGAGGCGTTCAGGCCTCGACGGTCGGCGCGGCCGCCGGCAGTGGTGCGTAGGGATTGCGACCCATCATGCCGAGGAACCGCTCGTGGAGCGGGTCGGAGGCCGGCATCGGCACCGGGGGACCGATCAGGCCGGGGCCGCGCGGCGGTCCGGGGCCGTCGCCCAGGAAGCGCTCCCAGAGAGTGGCCAGGACCTCGGGATTGATGCCGTCGTCCACGCCGATCGCCCGGGCCAGATCCCAGGAATGCGTGGTCAGTTCGAGCGCGGTGGCCGCCAGAGCGGTCTCGAGCCGCCACTCGCCACCACCTTCCCGAAAGGTGACCAAGTGGTCCAGATCATCGAGGCCGGTGTCCACCCTGGCGATGTACTTGAGGTGATCGGCCAGGTGCAGGCTCAGCTGGCCGACCGTCCACTCCTCACACGGGGTGGGCGCCTTCAGCTGGTGAGGCGAGACCTGACTCATCAGGGCCTCGGCTCGATCGCGGCTTCGGTCATAGAGGGCACGCACGTGGAGCACGGTTCTTCATCATCCTGATTCGACCAACTTCTTCTCGCCCCATCGGTCCAGATCACGTCGATCATGAGGAGAATCGGTCCGTGACCCACCACTAGGCTCCGCCGTCGTGCACCCCGTCAACGTCGCCCCCGCCGTCCGCCGAGCCCTCGACGAGCACCGTCCGGTGGTCGCGATGGAGAGCACGGTCTACAGCTCGCTCGGTCTTCCCGCCGGCGCCGGAGCCGAGGCGCTCGAACGCAGCCACGCCGCCTGCGCCGAGCGAGGCGTGACGCCGGCGATCACGGCGATCGTCGACGGTGTCGCGGTCGTGGGGCTCGCCGACGACGAGCACGATCGACTCCACGCCGCCACCACCAAGGTGGCAGAGCGTGATCTTCCGGTGGCGCTCGCCCAGACGGTCGGATTCGGTGCCACCACGGTCTCCGCCACCGTCACCTTGGCCGCCCTGGTCGGGATCGGCGTGTTCGCCACCGGGGGGATCGGCGGGGTGCACCGCGACGTGGCCGAGACCGCAGACGTCAGCGCCGACCTGGGAGCGATCGCCCGCCATCCGGTCGTCACCGTGTGCAGCGGGGCCAAGGCGTTCCTCGACCTCCCGCGCACGCTCGAGCACCTCGAACAGCTGTCGGTCCCCGTGCTGGGGTGGCAGACCGACGAGTTCCCGGCGTTCTACGCCCGCACCAGCGGCCTGCGCCTCGCGCATCGGGTCGAGGGTGCCATCGAGGTGGCGGCGGTCCACCAGGCCCGCCGGCACCTGGGCGGTGGCGGCACGGTGCTGGCCGTTCCCGTCCCCGCGGCGGTCGGGCTGGAGCGGACCGAGCTCGACGACATCATGGACCAGGCGCAACGATCGGCTGTCCGCTCGGGTGTGGTCGGGCCGGCGATCACCCCCTACGTGCTCGCCGCCATCGCCGGGGCGACCGACGGGCGTGCGGTAGCCGCCAACGTCGAGCTGGTCGTCCACAACGCCGAGGTGGCTGCCGACGTGGCGGTGGCCCTGGCGGCCGCGCCCGCCCCGTGAGCGAGGTGCCGGCCGATCCCAAGGTCGCTCGGGTCATCGAGGCCGGCCGGGCACTCGGCATTCCCGTCGCTCCCACCCGGTTTCCGGAGGGCACGCGCACGGCCGCCGAGGCCGCTGCCGCGATCGGCGTCTCGGTGGCCGAGATCGTCAACTCGCTGGTGTTCCTGGTGGACGATGACCCGGTGCTCGTGCTGTCCAGTGGAGCGGAACGGGTCGATCTCGACGCCCTCGCCGTGGCCGTCGCCGGGTCCCAGGCCACGCGATGCCCACCCGCCCGGGTCAAGGAGGCGACCGGCTACGCCATCGGAGCCGTCCCGCCCTTCGGTCACCGCGCCGAGCTGCCGGTGCTGCTCGACGATGCCCTCCTGGCGTTCGAGCGGGTGTGGGCCGCGGCCGGAACGGCCGACACCTGCTTCCCCGTCACGCCGGCCGAGCTGGTCCGCGCGACGCAGGCTCAGGTGACCACCGTCCGCGTGCGAGGATGAGCCCATGACCGTCACGATCGCCATCCTCAACCAGAAGGGCGGCGTGGGAAAGACCACCGTCACCCTCGGGCTCGCCTCCGCACTTCGCGCCCGTGAGAAGGTCACGCTGGTCGTCGATCTCGATCCGCAGCAATCCTCGACCTGGGCCCTGGGCATCGAACCGGGCAGCTACGAGACCGACGTGTCCACCGCGATGGAGCTGAATCGCGACGGCGCGGCGGCCAATGCGATCTACGAGACCGGCTGGGGCCCGCTGGTCGATGTCCTGCCCGCCTCGCCCGACCTGACCGAGCGGGACACCGAGACGGCTCGGACGAATCCGCAGGATCGGCTCCGCCGAGCCCTGGCCGGCATCACCGACCCCTACGACATGGTCCTCATCGACTGCCCGCCGTCGCTCGGCCTCAACAGCCGGTCCGCCCTCGTAGCGGCCGATTACGTCCTGCTGGTCACCGAGCCCTCCGCACTGGGTACGAAGGGACTGGCCGCGGCCACCGAGTTCATCGACGAGGTCTGGCACGCCGACAACCGGAAGCTCGACGTGGCCGGCATCGTGGTCAACCGCGTCCCGCCGGTCAGCTCCGAGGCCGAACACCGCTACGACGAGCTGGCCACCATGGTCGGTCGCCGAGCGATCTGGAAGCCGGCGATCCCGCAGCGGGTGGTGGTGGGCCGCGCCATCGGAGAGCGGCGTCCGATCCACGACCTGGGCTGGCGCTCGTCCGGCGTCTCCGAGGTCTTCGACGCCCACGCGGCCAAGCTGCTCCGCCTGGCGCAGTGAACCTACGGTCGGCCTCGGCGGCATGACGGCTCCTCCGGAGGAGCCCGACGTCGGCGAGCTTCGACGTCGCCTGCGGGCCCGGAGGCGGGCGCTCGACCCTGCGACCCAGCGCGACCACGCAACCGCAGCCGCCGCACGGGCGCTGGACCTTCCCGAGATCACCGCCGCGAGCAGCGCGGGTGTCTACCTGGCCGACGACGGGGAGCTCGATCCCCGGCCACTCATCGAGCTGCTCGTCGACCGCTCGGTGGTCGTCCACCTCCCCGTGGTCGACGAGGACGACGTGATGCGCTTCCGGTCGTGGGACACCTTCTCGCCGTTGCTCGAGGGCCGCTGGGGGATCGCGGTTCCCGCGGACCCGAGCGAGATCCGGTCGACCACCCAGCTCGACGTGGTCATCGCTCCACTCGTCGCCGTCGACCGTGATGGCACGCGCATCGGCCGGGGCGCCGGGTACTACGACCGGGCCCTGGCGCAGCGGATCGGCGTGGATGGGAACCCGACGATCATCGGCTACGGCCACCAGTTCCAGCTCGTGGACGACGCGCTCCCCCGCCGTTCATGGGATGTCCCGCTCGACGTGCTGGTGACCGAGCAGGAAACCCGGCGCTGGACCGCCCGTGATCAGCCGCGCCCGGGGTCGGACGCCGACCGGCGCTGATCCGGACCCGCGTGTGCGCCCTGCCCTCCGCTGACCACGCGTCGACCGGCCGCCCCGTTAGGGTGCCCTGACATGTCGAAGCGTGCCCTCATCATCGTCGGAATCCTGGTCGCCCTGGTCGTCATCGCGGTCGGCGGCTGGTACTTCTTCATCCGCAGCGACGCCCCCGATGCCCCTGACGCCGAGTCGGCGCGTGAAGCGCTCGAGGGCTCACAAGGGACGACCAGCACGACCCAGCCGGCGGGCGCCGACACCGGAGCCGAGACACCTGGCACGACGGCCGCCACACCCTCCGGCGGCGCCGGAGACGTCAGCGGCACGTGGACGGTGGACACCAGCCTGGGCGGCGACTCCATCGACGATCGCAGCTTCGTCGGGTACAAGGTGCAGGAGGAACTGGTCCGCGTCGGCTCGAACACCGCGTTCGGCCGGACCCCCGTCGTGTCGGGCACGTTGACGATCGACGGCACGATGGCCACGACCGTCGACATCGAGGCCGATCTCACCGCGCTCGAATCCGACAGTGCCCTCCGTGATCGCGCGCTGGGCAGCCAGGCGCTCGAGACCGAGACCTTCCCCACGGCGGTGTTCCGGCTGACCGAGCCGATCGACTTCGGTGCCGTTCCCGAGGAGGGTGTCGTCCTCGAGGCCACCGCGGTGGGCGACCTGAACCTGCACGGTGTCGTCAACCAGATCGAGATCCCGCTCCAGGCCCAGTTGGTCGGCGATACCATCGCGGTCACCGGCGTCGCTCCCGTGCTGTTCGCCGACTACGACATCGAACCGCCGTCCGCTCCGGCGGTGGCGTCGGTCGAGGACAACGGCACGATCGAGATCCAGGTGTTCTTCAGCCGCTCCTGAACCCGCTCGGGGTCAGGCACCCAGCGGGTGCAGGTTCCCGGCCCCGAGCCGGACGTGACATGACCGATCTGTGACGGTTTTCGTAACAGAACCGTCAAGTTTCGAACGGTCCCGCCGACGGTGGTGCAATGCCGGACCACCCCACCCTCCCGCCGTCGTCGCCCGGACACGCCCAGATCACCCCGTGGCTGCCCGCTGCGGTGGTCCTCGCCCTGCTTGCGCTCAGCTCCGCCTTCGTCGCCGCCGGAGCCGCCCCGGCGCCGGACGGGATGGCCCTCCCGCTCGACGCACCCGCCGCCGCCGTGCGGAACGCCAGCGCTCCCCCGCCGCCCTCCGCGGTGCGCCCCTTCGAGCCGCGCACCTCCACGACCGTGGCGCCGACGACGGTCCCGCCGACCACGGCTCCGCCCACCACGGCACCCCCCACGACCGTGGCGCCGACGACGGTTGCTCCCACGACCGTTCCGCCGGCCACCGCCCCGCCCGCGACGACCCCCGCGCCCGAACCGCCACCACCGGTGATCGTCGAGGTCGATCCCGTACCGCCGCCGCCACCACCACCGCCTCCCCCGCCGGCCATCACCACCACCGGGCTCGGCGGCGCCGCCGGTGAGTTCCTCGGTGCCATCAACGGCCTCCGCGGCTCGAAGGGTGCGCCGGCGCTGACGCCGATCGCCGAGATGAACCACGTCGCCCAGGGCTGGGCCGATCACATGGCGGCGACCCAAACGCTGGCCCACAACCCGAACTCGTCGGGCCAGATCCCGGGCGGCTGGTCGGCGTGGGCCGAGAACGTCGGCTACGGCGGCTCGGTCGGCCAGGTCCAGGCCGCGTTGGTCGCCAGCCCCGGCCACTACCGCAACATGGTCAACGCCGATCTGCGCCAGATCGGCGTCGGCGTCGCCGTCGACGGCAACGGCCAGGTTTGGACCGCCCACGTCTTCGCCCGCTACTGATCCCCAACGAGCACGAAGGGGGCCTGACCCCGGGTGTGCTCGTTAGGCGTTGGCGGCGATGAGGCGGCCCAGTTGGCGGAGCTGCGCCGTCGTGCCGCCCAGCTGGAGCTCCAGCTGCTTGGCGGCCAGGAACAGCCGCCCCAGCGGATAGTCACGGTCGACGCCCACGCCACCGTGGAGGTGGACCGAGGCGTGGACCACCCGTTGCCCGGCCTCTGCGGCCCAGATCTTGGCCGCAGCGACCTCCATCGAGGCATCACGACCCTCGCTCAGGCGCCACAGCGCCTGCCACGCCGTCAACCGGACGCCCTCGGTGTCGATGTACGCATCGGCGGCCCGTTGACCGACGGCCTGGAACGAGGCGATCGGGACGTCGAACTGCTTGCGTTCGGTGATGTAGGCGCTGGTGATGTCAACCGACGCCTCACAGATGCCCACCATCGTGACGCACTGCAGCGCGGTGGCCCGCTCGAGCAGCCACGGAAGTACGGCAGCCGGATCGGACGCACCCAGCACATGGTCGGCCTCGACGGCCACCCCATCGAGCTCCACCCGAGCATCGGGCGTGCCTGCGGTGGTCTCGACCGGAAGGACGCGACACCCGTCGGCGGACGGATCGACGGCCAGCACGACCGTGCCCTCGCCGGTGCCGGCCGACACCAGGATGCAGTCGGCCAGGAGCGCCGACGGGACGCACACCTTGGCGCCGGTCACCCGGTAGCCGTCACCGTCCGCCTCGGCCGTGGCGCTCGGCGCCTCGACCGGCGCCAGTTCGTCCATCAGCGCCGCCGTGAGGATCTTCGACCCGTCGACCACGCCGGGCAACAGCGATGAGGCCAGCGTCTCGGAGCCGAACTCGGCGATCGCCGGGGCGGCGAGCCCCAGGGTCTCCAGTGCGGGCACCGGGGCGGCCTTGCGACCGACCTGCTCCAGGACGGCGCCCACCTCCATCAGGCTCAGCCCGGCGCCGCCGAACCGCTCGGGGATCCCCATGCCGAGCAGGCCGGCCTCGGCCATCGTGGACCACAGATCGGGATCGTGACGGTGGCCGTCGCCCTGCTCGATGCCGCGCACGATCTCATGCGTGGCCTTGTCGTCGAGGATCTGCCGGGCCAGCTCGGACACGGCCTGCTGCTCGTCGCTGAATGAGAAGTCCATGGTTGGGAGGGTCTCCTGGTGTCGCTTCCTGGTGGCCGTCAGCCCCGCAGCGTGCGGGGGAGGCTCATGCCGAACATGCCGATGAGATCCCGCTGGATCTCGTTGGTGCCGCCGCCGAAGGTGAGGATGATGAGGCTGCGGTACAACATCTCGAGGCGACCGGCGACCTGGTCGTCGACCGAGTTCCGCTCGAGGTAGGCCCGGGGCCCCACGATCTCCATCAGGAGGCGGAAGGACTCGAGGAACCACTCGGTACCGAACACCTTGATGGTGCTGGCCAGGGCGACATCCATGTTCCCGTTGGTGGCGTCCCAGGCGGTCTTCCAGTTGGCGAGGCGCAGGAACTCGAGGCCGGCGTGGACTCGGGCCAGGTTGACCTGCACCCATTCCTGGTCGATGACGCGCCGGCCCGAGCCGTCCCTGGTGACGGCCGCCCATGCGACGACGTCGTCGTAGGCGGGTTGGAGCAGGCCCGGGGCGGCGATCGTGATGCGCTCGTGATTGAGCTGGTTGGTGATGTAGTTCCAGCCCTTGTTCTCCTCGCCGACCAGCCGGGAGGCGGGAACCCGCACGTCGTCGTAGAAGACCGCGTTGATGTCGTGGGTGGACAGCAGGTGGAGCGGGTCGACGGTGATGCCCGGGTCGTCCATGTCGACGACCATGATCGAGATGCCCTTGTGCTTGGGCGCGTCGGGGTCGGTCCGAACGGCCAACCAGCAGTAGTGCACGCCGCTGGCCAGGCTGGTCCACATCTTCTGGCCGTTGACGACGTATTCGTCGCCGTCCTTCACGGCCTTGGTCCGCAACGCCGCCAGATCGGTGCCGGCCTCGGGCTCGGAGTACCCGATGCAGAACTGGATCTCACCCGACAGCATCCGAGGCAGGAACTCCTGCTTCATCTCGTCGCTTCCGAACGCCATGATCGACGGGGCCACCGTGTTGATCGTGAGCATGGGCACAGGGGCACCCATCCGCATCGACTCGTTGAAGAAGACGAACTGCTCGAGCTGCGACCGGCCCTGGCCGCCGTACTCCTCGGGCCAGCCGATGCCGTACCACCCGTCGGCGCCCATCTGCCGCATGATGTCGCTGGTGACCGGGCCGACGCCGTGCTCCAGGTGCAGCGCTTCCTGCACCTCGGGCGTCAGCAGCTTGTCGTAGTAGGCGACCAGCTCGTCGCGCAGTGCTTCTTGTTCTTCGGTATACCCCAGGTACACGGCTTCTCCCGAACTAGAACGTGTTCCAATCCTTGCCGCTCGACCGTGCTCCCGTCGAGTCGATGGACCACCATCACGCCCGGCGCCTTCAACCACGTCCCATCGGTCGGCCACTACTGTCCACGGCCATGGCGGCCGGTGGTGGAACCAAGGCGATCGTGGCGGCGTTCTTCGCCAATCTCGGGATCGCCATCGCGAAGTTCATCGGCTTCGCCATCACCCGGTCCTCCTCGATGCTGGCCGAGGGCATCCACTCGGTGGCCGACACCTCCAATCAGGCGCTGCTCCTCTGGGGCAACCGGGCGGCGAAACGGCCCCCGACCCCGCAACACCCGTTCGGCTACGGACGGGAGCGGTACTTCTGGTCCTTCGTGGTCGCCCTGATCCTCTTCACCCTCGGGTCGGCCTTCGCCGTCTTCGAGGGGATCGAGAAAGTCCGCCACCCGCACGAAATCGAGTCGCCGTGGGTCGCCGTCGCGATCCTCCTGGCCGGCATCCTGCTGGAGGGCTATTCGTTCCGGACCGCGGTGGTCGAATCACGGCCCCTCAAGCGGAACCTCTCGTGGCGACAGTTCGTCCAGCGGTCGCGCGTGCCGGAGCTTCCCGTGGTCCTGCTGGAGGACCTCGGTGCCCTCGTCGGGCTCTTCCTGGCCCTCTTCGGCGTCGGCCTCACCTCGCTCACCGATGACGCCGTCTGGGACGGCATCGCCACCCTCGCCATCGGCATCCTGCTGGGCATCATCGCCATCGTCCTGGCCATCGAGATGAAGAGCCTCCTGATCGGCGAGGGGGCGACCCAAGAGGATCGGTCGAGCATCATCGAAGCGATCGAGGGAACCGACGGGGTCCTCCACCTGATCGACATGAAGACCCAGCACGTGGGCCCCGAGGATCTGCTCGTCACCGCCAAGCTCGGGTTCGATCCCCAGCTCGACGGATCCGAGATGGCCGAGGTGGTCGACCACACCGAGACCGCCATACGTGACGCCGTCCCCATCGCGACGATGATCTATCTCGAGCACGATATCTTCCGGCCGGAATCCCGGGACCCCGACTCCCCGAACCCTGACCGTCACGCGTAGGTGCCGGACGCTTCGCCCGTGGGCCGGGACAGCCATTCCCCGGCCACGGCCAGCACGTCCCTTGCCGGATGGTGCCCTCCCCCGACGACCAGGAAATCGACCGTCAGGCCCTCGGACCGGAGGGCGAGCGCGGCGGCTTCGCCGAAGTCGACGGGCACCACCTCGTCCTCCCGTGTGTTCAGCACGAGGACGCGGCTCGGCGGTGTGGAACGAGGCTCGACCGGTGCGGGTTCCGGCCAGCCCTCGACGTCGGGCAGCCAGCCGCACACCGACACCACCAACCCGACCGCGTCGGCGGCCCGGTCCGCCGCCAGCAGGAGCGCCATGGCACCGCCCTGTGAGTATCCGACGACCATGGCAGGATCGGCCGACACGCCGGCCTCTCCTCGCAGCTGGTCGATGGTGGCGCGAAGGCGGGCCAAGGAGGCTCGCACCTCGGCGCCGGCGGGACCCCGCGGCGTGCTGGAGAACCACGTCGGTGCCGCCGCGAAGCCGAACGGAGCCCTGGCGGCGACAGGGTGGAACCGAGCGCCCGGGTCGAGGGTCCCGGCCCAGGCGAGCATGCCCGCCGGATCGTCCTCGGCCCCGTGCAACAGAAGCAGCAGCTGCCGGTCAGGTTCGTCGTCGTCGCCGTCGGACACCCACGACAACGGCGACGGCTCCGCTGCGGCGCGTGACGGTGGCATGGCCATCGAAGGTACCCTCGAAGGGACGTTCGGCTGTTCCTGCCGTGCCCGACCAACGATTCCCGCCAGGAGGCAGCGTGTCGCGTCGAGTCATCCCACTGCTGCTGACCGGCTGGGCCCTGCTCGCCGTCCAAGTGGTGTTCGTCGGATCGGCCGACGCTCAGGATCCGGGTCCGACCCCGCCCACCACGGACCCCGCCTCGGTGGTCCGCGACGAGACGGCGCTCGAGGCGCGACTCGAACAGTTGCAGGGGGCCGTCGCCGCGGCCGAGGCCGCCATCGTCGACCTCACGCTCGAGGTCGGTGAGGCGGCGACCGCACGAGCCGAGATCGCCGACCGCCTGTCGGGGCTCTCCGTCGACCATCGTGCCGCCCTCGCCGCCCGTGACGAGGCGGATGATCTGGGGCGAGAGGTCGCCGTCATCGCCTACATGTCCGGGCGCACCGAACCCGATCCGGTGCTGGAGATGCTCGAGGCCGGTCGATCCAACGACCATCTCGCTCGGCGCACGCTCTTCGCCGAGGTCCGCTCCCACGCCCGGGACCAGAACCGGGTGTTCGAGGAGCGGGCCGCGGAGCTGGCCACGCAGCTCAACGAGGCGCGGGAGGAGCTGGCCGCCGCCACCTTCCGGCGGAGCGACCTGCTGGGCCGCCTCACGCAGGCCCATCGCGATCGCCTGAAGGCCCGGGACGACCTGCGGGAGGTGGCCAGTCAGCTCGACCGCATCCTGGCGCTCGGCATCCGCTATCCGCTCACCGGGATCGCCACCGAGCAGGTCCCGCAGCGGCCGGCGCTCGCGGTGAAGGTCGACAACGCGCCGGCGGCGCGCCCCCAGAGCGGCCTGAACAGCGCGGACATCATCTTCGAGGAGCGGGTGGAAGGGAACATCACCCGCTTCGTGGCCCTGTTCCACTCGAAGCAGCCGGGTGTCGTCGGTCCGGTTCGATCCGCCCGCACCAGCGACTTCGACATCCTCGCCAACCTCGGCTTCCCCCTGTTCGCCAACTCCGGCGCCAACGCCAACGTCCTCCGCGGCATCGCCGAGGCCCCCGTGCGCGATGCGGGCGCGTCGCGTCTGGCCGGCCCCTACCGGCGCGACGGCTCCCGTCGGGCGCCCCACAACCTCTACGTGGACACCGACGCGGTGTGGGCCGCGTTCAACGCCACCGATCCGCCGCCGTTCGCGTTCGAGTACCTGCTCGACGACGAGGTCAGCAACGGTGCGGCGGTGCAGGGCGTGACCGTCGGGTACGGCGGTACCCGCGGCAGCTTCACGTGGGACGAGGAGAAGAAGCTCTGGATGCGCAGCACCGATGGTGCTGCCCACATGGACGCCGCGAACGAGCAACAGGTCGGCGTCACCAACGTCGTGGTCCAGTTCACCGAGTACCGGCCCAGCTCGGCCGACATCCGCTCGCCCGAAGCGATCACCGTCGGCGGCGGCGAGGCCTGGATCCTGAGCGACGGGGAGGTCATTCAGGGCCGTTGGGAGCGGGCCGCCCCCGCGGCGCCCACCTTCTTCCGTCGCGGCGATGGCCGGTCGATCCGGCTCCAGCCCGGCACCACGTGGGTCGCGCTGCCCGAACCCGGCGGGGCCTCGCTGATCGACTGATCGTCGCTCAGGCCTCGATCGAGGCCGCCACGCAGGCGTCGAACTGCTCGATCAGGAACAGGTCCAGCGCCTGGGCCGGGACGGTCACGTCGTCGGGCTGGGACCGCAGGTAGCGGCTGAAGTCATACTCGGCCTCGGTGAGGGCGAGCGCGTCGGCCGTGACCCCGACGAGCGCCACCTGCCAATCTTCGGCCAGCTGCGGCGGCGCTCCGGCCGCGGCGGTGTCGATGGCGTTCGCCCGGGCCACGGATGCCGCCTCGACCTCCTCGGGCGTTCCCGTGGCGAGGGTCCGATCGAGGGCGTCCTGCGCGTCGAGCGAGGAGGTGACCTCGGCGCACCAGGCCACCCGGTCGAACTCGTCGGGTGCGGCCTGGAGGGCTTCGACCGCCTCGGGCACGACGTAGTCCACCTCGGGATCGTCGTCGGGGCCGGCCAACAGGAAGAGCGCGCCGCCGGCCACGACGGCGACGAGGCCGATGGGGAGCACGAGGCGCACCCACACCGAGCGCTCGGGTGCCTCCTCGATGACGACCTCGTCGGTCAGCGCCCGCCGCTCGCCGCTGTCGATCTCGCTGATGTCCCCCTGAGAGCTGACGTCGGTGCGCGACCCGTCGGGGTGGATGGTCGAAGCCGATCCGTCGGTCCGCGTGATCATCGTGGTGCCGTCGACACCGGTCTGCCACGACGAGTTCTCGCTGGTTCGCTCGACGGTGCCGTCGATGCGGGTCGTCGACAGCGTGCCATCGGGGAGCACGAGCGTGTTGGAGCCGTCCAGGTTGGCGACGACCACGGCGCCGGTGGGCAGCTCGCGTCGGATGGTGCCGTCGGGGTCGGTCTCGGTGCGCACGGGCTCGTCGACCGCCGACCCGTCACTGCGGACCGTGTGGCTGACGCCGGCCTGATCCAGCTCGGTACGGGCGCCGTCGGGGTGGAACACGGTGGCGGTCTGATCGGGTCGCCACGTCGTGGTGGTGCCGTCGAGGGCGATGATCCACACGCTGTCGTCGTAGTGCCGCTCGATGGTCCCGTCGGCTCGTTCGACGCGGCGGAACCCCTCCTGGACCTGCTCGTCCTGGACGATGGTGTCGGCGTCGTCGATCATGCCCAGCGACTTGTGCGCCCGGATCCCGAGCGCGTCGTCGCCCCCAGCCGGAAGGTCGAACGTGTCCGCGGTGGACTCCGCTTCGTCGCTGCTCATCACCTCCATGGTCGCACCATCCGGGGTGATTCACACCGCATCCCCCGGAAATTCTCGGGCTGTCGGGTTGCTCTGGCGGACCCCGAGCAACGAATCTGCCGTATGCCTCCATCCGCTCAGACGCTCAGCGCCCTCGGACCAGCCGCCCGGGAACGGAATCTCCATCGGCTCGACTCCGAGATGTTCGACGTCGTGGTGATCGGCGGCGGGATCACGGGGGTGGGGTGCGCGCTGGACGCGGCAAGCCGCGGTCTGTCGGTCGCCCTGGTGGAGCAGCGCGACATCGCCTCGGGCACGTCGAGCCGCTCCAGCAAGCTCATCCACGGGGGTCTGCGCTACCTGGAACAACTCGACTTCGGCCTGGTCCGCGAAGCGCTGGGCGAGCGCAGCCTCATGCTGCGGACCCTCTGCCCGCACCTCGTTCGGCCCGTGTCGTTCCTCTACCCGCTGCGCCATCGCGTCTGGGAACGGCCGTACGTCGGCGCCGGCATCGCGCTGTACGACCTGCTGGCGGCGTCCAGCGACAATCCGCTTCCCGGCCATCGGCACTACACCAGGCAGGGTGCGTCGCACCTGGCTCCGGCGCTTCGGACCGACCGCTTCACCGGCGCCGTGCGGTACTGGGACGCCCAGGTCGACGACGCCCGCCACTCGGTCGCCGTGGCCCGCACCGCCGCGGCCAAGGGTGCGGTCCTGCTGACCAGCGCCCGGGTGGTGGGCGTACACCAGGCGGGTCCCGACCGGCGTGCGCAGGGGGTCGAGATCACCGATCTCGAGACAGGCGCCACCATCGACGTGCGGGCGCGGGCCGTGATCAACGCCACCGGCGTGTGGACCGACGGGATCCAGGACATGGTCGGTCGAGCCGACCTCAAGGTGCGCGCCTCGAAAGGCATCCATCTGATCGTGCGCCGCGAGAAGATCCCGTCGCACACGGGCCTGATCCTGCGCACCGAGAAGAGTGTGTTGTTCGTCATCCCCTGGGGGGTGCACTGGATCATCGGGACCACCGACACGGACTGGGACCTCGATCTGGCCCATCCCGCCGCCAGCCGACGCGACGTCGACTACCTCCTGAACCGACTCAACGAGTTGCTGGTCGAACCGCTCGGGCCCGCGGACATCGTCGGGGTCTACGCCGGGCTGCGCCCCCTGCTCCACGGCGAGTCCGAGACCACCAGCAAGCTCAGCCGCGAGCACGCCGTCTCCGAGCCGGTGCCGGCGTTCTTCACCGTCGCCGGCGGCAAGTACACCACGTACCGGGTGATGGCCGCCGACACGGTCGACGCCGTCTGCGAACGGTTGGGTGTCAGCACCGAATCGACCACCGACGAGATCCCGCTGATCGGAGCACCGGGGTGGGAGTGGGCCCGCAGCCGGCGCGCCGAACTGGCCCGTACCCACGGGATGTCGATCGCAGCGGTGGACCATCTGCTCGGCCGGTACGGCGGCGAAGTCGACGAGATCTTCGCCCTGATCGAGGAGGACCCCGAGCTGGCCACCCCCCTGCCCGGGGATGCCCGCTACCTGCAGGCCGAGATCCGGCGAGCCGTCACCCATGAAGGCGCGTTGCATCTCAGTGACGTCCTGACCCGCCGGACGCGGATCAGCATCGAAGCCGACGACCGGGGTGTGGCGGCCGCCGAGGTCGTCGGCCGGGTCATGGGCGCGACGCTGGGGTGGAGCGAGCAGGAGATCGAGCGCGAGCTGTGGCACTACCGGGCGAGGGTCGATGCCGAACGCGACGCCCAGCAGCAGCCCGACGATCACACCGCAGACGCCGCCCGACTCGGTGCCCCCGATGTGCGAACCGGGCTGGGTGGGGACTTAGTCTGAAGGTAGGAGGACGCAGCGTCGCGCCCTGCTCCTCCCTCTCCCCCGCCCCCTGGAGGACACCATGAAGCGTTTGATCTTCGACGAGGAACACGAGATGTTCCGGCAGGCCTTCCGGTCGTTTCTGGACCGAGAGGTCGTGCCCCATTTCGAGAAGTGGGAGAACGAGGGCATCACACCCCGAGAGATGATTCTCTCGGCGGGAGCCTCCGGCTTCCTGTGCATGGCCGCCCCGGAGAAGTACGGCGGCGCCGGGGTCGACGACTTCCGCTACAACCTCATCGCCAACGAAGAGGTCCAGGCGGCCCAGGTGGTCGGCGCCGGGATGGCCATCATCCTGCACAACGACGTGTGCGCCCCGTACATCCTGCACGGCACGACCGACGAGCAGAAGGCCCGCTGGCTGCCGGGCATGTGCTCGGGCGAGCTGCTGACCGCCATCTGCATGACCGAGCCCGGTGCGGGCAGCGACCTGGCCGGCATGAGCACGTCCGCCATCCGCGATGGCGATCAGTACGTCGTCAACGGATCCAAGACCTTCATCACCAACGGCATCAACGCCGACCTGGCCATCACCGCGGTCAAGACCGACCCGTCCCAGCGCCACAAGGGCATGAGCATGATGGTGATCGAGCGGGGCATGGATGGCTTCGAGCGGGGCCGCAACCTGGAGAAGGTCGGCATGCACAGCCAGGACACCGCCGAGCTCTTCTTCAACGACGTCCGCGTCCCGGCCGAGAACCTCCTCGGCGAAGAGGGCACCGGATTCCTCCAGCTGGTCGACAAGCTGCCGCAGGAGCGGCTGAGCATCGCCACCGGGGCCATCTCGGCGGCCCGGACGGCGCTGACCTTCACGCTCGAGTACTGCAAGGAGCGGGAGGCCTTCGGCAAGCCCATCGGCAGCTTCCAGAACACCCGGTTCAAGCTGGCCGAGATGGAGACCGAGATCACCATCGGCGAGCGCTTCGTCGACGACTGCGTCCTCGCGCTCAACGAGGGCGAGCTCACCGTCGAGGAGGCCGCCATGGCGAAGTGGTGGACCACCGAGCTCCAGAAGCGCACCGTCGACACCTGCCTCCAGCTGCACGGCGGCTACGGCTACATGCTCGAGTACCCGATCTCACGAGCCTACGTGGATGCCCGGATCCAGACGATCTACGGGGGCACCACCGAGATCATGAAGGAGATCATCGGCCGCGGCATGGGCGTGTAGCGGGATCGCTGACCTGCCAACGATCTTGTCGCTGACCGCGGATCGGTCCGAGCGTCCATCGCGCATTCATCGCGCGTGAGCGAACCTGGAATGCAGCCGTTGGCGATGCCCCTGTGCCAACCGCTCCTGCCCGATCGGAAGTGCCGCTATGCGCTCTTCGGTCGTGATCTATCGGGCCGACGATATGGGTGGGTTGCAGATCTGTCGTGAGACCGCCCGACATTGCTGCACGTAGCGGTCACGTCCGGCCGAGCAGGCAATCGATCCCGGCGAAGAACAGCACTGCGCTGACCCCGGAGACTGAGGACAGACTCTCGAGTGGGGCGTAGGACGCGTGCTGGGCCCGGCGAGGTAGACCTAGAAGGGTGCAATGGAGGGGCATTCTGCGGGACGTTCGTCGGGTCTGACGGGCCGTTGATCTACGGCCACCTGCTCCCGCGATGCGCCTTCTTGGTGCTTCCGACTCGGCGAGCGGGGGTTCAAGATCGAGACATCACCAGCGCACTGGAATTCCCCTCAGCGCTGTCTGTCGCCGGAAGGAGGACATCTTGTCGGACGATCGGTTGTTGATCACGGCGAGCTACACCGATGTCTCGCAGGCGGACGGCGCCAACGCGACCATTCGACGCAGCGTGGTCGCCGACACGCCCTTGAGCGTGACGCGACCGTCGGCGATGTCGAGACCACTCGCGGTCTGGGCGAACATGTACTCGACCTCTTTGGGATCGGCATCCCGTGTCGTAGCAAGATCATCGTGGTTGTCGGTCATCAGGAACTCCTTGTCGTGTGTTGTCGGGGCGAGTATCAGGACGTCCCCTGGGGACGTCTCCGAAACCGCCAAGTGGGAGGCGCGACGGAGCAGTGTGGCCCGCCATTGCTCCCGGTTGCCGCCATCTTGGCGATTGTGGAGGCGCCGTTGCCTTGCGACGATGAACGTCGACCGGAGGTTGCGATGAACATCGATCAACTCGACGAGGCATTCACGGGGCAGCCGATTACGGCGGCCGACGTGTTCGCCGCAATTGTCGTGCTCATCGTCGCCCTCGCGTGCGCCTGGTTCGTCGGGCGTTTGCTTCGCCGCTACTTCGGGCGCCCCGGGAACGAGTCCGACCAGATGGCGAAGCTGCTGGGTCGAATCGGGCAGTGGTCTATTGCTGGGCTCGGACTCGCCTGGGCGCTGAACATCGTTGGACTCGAGATGGGCGGAGTGTCGTTCTTCATCCTGGCGGCGCTCATTATCGTGGCCCTGGCAATCAGACCGATTGCGGAGAGCTTCGCGATCAGCGTCGCGATTGCCTCGCGTCCGGCATTCGGCATCGGCGACGAGATCGGTGTCGAAGGCGTCGTGGGCGAGGTGCTTGAGGTCACCGAGCGGAGCGTGGTCGTGCGGCGCCGAGATGGCGCCCGCGTCCACATTCCCAACGCCGACATGATCTCGGAACGGGTGACCGTCTTTTCGACTGAGGCCGAACGCAGATCGATCATCGATGTCCGGCTCGCCTACGACACCGACATCGAGACGGCAGACCAGGTGATCCGGGCGGCACTCTCCGTTGTCGATGGACTGATTCGGATCGGATCGATTCGGGCGACGTCGCTCGACGACTGCGTCGAGCTCTCGATTCGATTCTGGCACGCGTCGAGCATCGACGCAGCCATCGGAACCTGCGACGCCGTGGTTCGAGCTCTGCATCGGGCGCTCCGAGAAGCGGGGATTCATCGAGCGCCGTCGTTGGAGGTTGCCGTTGTCGAACCGGTGCTCCGCCGCGGCGCCCTGACGGGGCTACCGGATGTCGCGTCGGCACAGGATGATGGGAGAGTACTGAGAGACCAAGAGCCGAGTGACGCTCCATGACCAGCAAGGGGCCAAGACGATGAGCGATGACCCTGCAACGGCGGATGCCGACTCCGCCGCGGAGTCGGGTGACGGCTCAGGTACGACGGGCATTCAGGTGTTCGCTGCGCCGTCCGATGCGCCGCGGGTGCGATGGACGACCGACCTGATCTCGGCCGCGGTTTCGGCGGCCTTGGCATTGCTGCCGCCTGCCGACATCATCGAGGGGCCCGTGACGCTCCACTTCGTGCTGAAGGGGTGGCTGGCCGACCTGGGTCAGCCAGTGGAGAGTGGGTCATGATGTGGGCAGCCGCAGAAGAGCAGGGGCCGGAACTCTTCGACTGGGCGATTGCCGCAGACGTTTCGGAACTCATCGAGGTCGGTGCGATCGCAGTCATCGCTGTGTCGGTCATCATCGCAGTGGTGCAGATGGTTCGGAGTGCCTTTGGCGGTGCGAGCGGATCGCGTGCCTACGACGTGTTCAAACAGTCGTTCGCTCGCGGCGTCCTGCTCGGTCTCGACCTCCTCATCGCCGCCGACATCATCCGGACCGTGACCCTGGAACAGACATTCGAGAACGTCGCAGCGCTCGGCCTCCTCGTCATCGTCCGGACGTTTCTCTCCTGGTCGCTCGTGCTCGAGGCCGAGGGTCGTTGGCCCTGGGAGGCGCCACGCCCGGGCACCACACCGGTTTGACAGGCGGGCCGGCGACCGCGGTCAAGAACGCTTCACGTGTCCGAGCGGTCTGCGGTCTGAGGTTGCGTGACCGTTCGTTCCAGGACGCTCAGCTCGATGTCGGCCGTGTGGAGCGCCGACATGGTGGCCCGGATGGCTCCGTCGGTCACGCCCGACGAGCCTGACATTGTGGCCTCCCAGTGCGGGGCCGGGTTGTAGACCTCGACCTGCACAAGCGACGCTCAGAACCTCAACTAGGAGCCGATCGCGACTTCTCGGGAACGGCGCCAGTGCAGTGACCGGTATTCGCGACGCCGCGACGGCCTCGGACCCGTCCTGGAACCGGCAGTGGAGATCGCATTCGGGGGTCATCCCGTCGAGCGCACAATCTGGAGCACGTAGCCGAGCAGAGTCGTGCCGATCTGCTCGGTTCGAGCCTTGGTCGGGCGGCGCCGATTTTGGGCGACCGGACGCGCTCCGAGTAGCAGCGCCCCTCCTCTCAGGCCTCACGATCGGCGGCTCGACTTTCGCCACCCGACAACTCCGCTGTGGGCGTGAGCCGGTCGCGACCAAGCGCCCGTCGGGAAGCAGACCGAGGTTGATCTGGGCAGACGGCGCCGACGTGAGCCGACGTCGATTGCCAGGGCAGGTTGCTTCGAGTGCGGGCCGCGATTGGGGTTCGTCAGCCTCCCGCGTGCGCCGTGTGATGGTCGGGAGCGTCCGGATTGTGCTTGGGCACGAAGTCGAGCGGAGCGCCGACCGGGATCAGTTCCTCGCGTTTGACCGACTCGGCGAACTCCTGGCCGAGTCGGGAGGCGTGGTCGATCACCCACGAGTGGAAGTACCTGCTGTATTTCTCGCGTTCTTTGGGGTCGAGGTCGAGGTTGATGATCGCAGGGAAAGCTAGGTCGAGCGCCGGGTCGAACAGGTACTTCTGTTGCTTCAGGGCCAACTTGAAGTTGCGCCACTTGATGCCGTACAACTGGTCGGCGTTCCAGTAGAGGAAACCTTCCCGGTTCGACTCGTCCTGCTCACCGGCGAGCCAGGCCGTCTGATCCACACCGTCGATCTCGCGGTCGTCGGGCACGTCGATGCCGGCCGCGTTGGCCAACGTCGTGTACCAGTCGGTGCAGTGCATGATCTCGTTGCTCTTCGTGCCTGTAGCGAACTGTCCGGGCCACTGCACGATGCACGGCGTCCGGAGCGACCCTTCCATCCCGGTGAAGTACGAGCCCTCCCAGAAGCCTGCCGTTCCTCGGTCAGGGCCGAACTCCTCGTTGCCGTTGTCGCCGGCGAAGATGACGATCGTGTTCTCACGGAGGCCGAGTTCGTCGAGCTTGTCGAGGATCATGCCGAAGTCTCCATCGAGTTGGAGCAGGCAGTCGGCCCAATCGCCGTGTCCGCTCGTGCCCTTGTACTCGTCGCGCGGATGGACCGGCAGGTGCATCAGCGAATAGTTGTGATAGATGAGAAAGGGCTGGTCTCCCTCGGCGTGGCGTTCGAGGAAGTCCATGGTTCGTGTGTTCATTTCGACATCGACGTTGATCTTGAGGTCATAGTCGAGGACACCCAACTGTTCGATGGGTTCGCCCTTCTTGCCCTGATACATGTACTCGACGGTGTCGCGTTCGGGGTCGTACCACGGGTCGTCGGTCCACAACGCCGGATCCCAGGAGAACGGAGGGCCGTACCACTCGTCGAAGCCGTGATCGGTCGGCCAACGCCCGTCGCCCTCGCCGATGTGCCACTTCCCCATGCACAACGTGGCATATCCGGCATCGGAGAAAACGTCTCCCATCGTCTTCTCCCAGGCAACGAGGCCACCGGGCATACCCGGCGCCGTGGCCTTGGTGTTGCCCGAGCGAATCGAATAGCGGCCCGTCATGAGCGCAGCGCGGGTCGGGCTGCACTGCGCCTCGGGCGCGTAGTTCATCATCTGGAACCCCTCGGCCGCGAACTCATCGATCCGCGCCGTGTCGGCGCCGCGCAGGATGCCACCGCCGTAACACCCAAGCTCGCCGTAGCCGAGGTTGTCGACGTGAAAGATCAGCACATTCGGACGTGTGTCAGGCACTGCATTGTCTCCTTCGAAGGTTTCGGTCGCTGGGATGTCAGGCCCCCACAGCGCGGTCCGCTGGGCGAAAGGTGTGTATGTCCCCATGCTCGTCGCCCGTCCGAGGAGGCGGTAGCTCCCAAAAGGTGCCTCGCTGGGGTATGGACCAACAGTGGCTGATGAGCGTTTCTCAGCAGGGACGTTGGTGAGGCGTGGTCCGTCACCCTCCACGTCGACCTTCGCCATCGCCTTGCGCTACGAACTCGAGCCGCGGACGAGGCGAATCTCGCCGTCGAGAAGGGTGCGACCGCCCGCGGTGCGCTCGACATCGACGGGAACCTCGTCAGAACCGTCGACATGCTGCACACCGTTTCGAACGTGTTCAGCACCGAGGGGCCCGACCTGCCGTGAGGAGTGGCAACGCCCGAAACGCGAGCGCCCCAACCCGAAGTCCGACGTAGAGGGACCACTCGGGTTCGCTCGCTGCCGGATCAGGTCCACGTCGACCAGAACGAGCTGGCCGACCGTCTCGCTCGAGTGAGTTGTGGTGTGCATGAGATCTCCTCGTGATTGGTGAGAACTCAGACGATCACCACAACGACCTCCCATCAAGGTAACTTGATGGAGGTGGATCCAGTGATCTTGGGTAGCGCACGCAAGCACGGGATCTCCGACGACGACATGCTGCACGCTTACCGACACCCGATCCGAGTCTTTGACCTCGACGGCCTCACCATGCTGATCGGCCCCGACGAATCCGCACGACTTCTCGAAGTCGGCGTCGCTGATGCTGAGGGCGTCGAGTTCATAGTCCACGCCATGCCCGCACGAGCCAAGTTTCTGGAGATCTGATGCCTCGTTCAATCCAAGAGATCCTCGATCAAGCCGATGAACTCGCCGACCGGTTCGAGGACTACGACCCCGAACCCGGCGATGAACTACCCGTCGAGGAGTACCTGCTCGAACGAGCCGCTCTCGCCCGAGCACGAAGCGAGCGACAGATCGTTGATGCCGTCACCGCAGCGAGGTCCAACAGCGTCTCGTGGCAGCGCATCGGCGAGCTACTCGGCACATCGGCTCAAGCCGCTCAACAGCGCTACGGAGGTGTCATCGAGTCAGCCTGAGCCGCCCGGAGAACGATCGGGACGTGCCGATCTGGGTGGATCGACTCGCCCTCCAGCGCAGCGAATATGGGTGCCCGTGGGCGGCTTGCCGGCGGCATCGAGGATGGCCGGTCACGGCGAGGCAACGCCGTGCCCGTGAACGCACTCAAGAGATCACCGAGCAGGTGCCGCTACCGCCCGAGTCGAGTGGCAGCGGGCCGACGGGAGCTGACGCCGGTACTGGCCGCGTTGCGGCGACACGGCAGAAGAGGTCGACAGGCCCGACAGCACGATGTTGATGTCGACCGATGGAGCTCGCATCTCGCCTCGGCCGACCTCGAGCACTCCGGTCGCGGTCCCGTCGACAGGATTGGAAGGCTTGGCTAGCCGTGCGCCGAGCGAGCGGTTGGTGCAGGAGGTGGTGCAGGAAGTGGTGCAGACCGGACACGGCGCCAACGACCACAGCCGCGACGACGATTCGCTCGCATGCGCTCGGCTGGTGTCATCCCAGAATTGCGGCTTCGCCACTCGAGCGCTGACCGGCAACCGCAAACCCAACAAGAGCCGGCAGGTACCCTCCGGAGGTGGACCACATCACCGTGAACCCGAAGCAGATGGGCGGCGTTCCCTGCATCCGAGGGCTACGGATCCCGGTGGCGACGGTGGTCAACATGGTGGCGGGCGGAATGACCGCCGAAGAGATCGTCGAGGAGCTGCCACCTCTCCAGCCAGACGATGTCGCCGCTGCCCTACGCTTCGCGGCAGACGCTGTTGCTGACCGAGAGATCCCGCTGCACTCCACCGCGTGAAGTTCTCATCGACCAGAACCGATCCCCTCGGCTGGCCGAACAACTCCGCCAAGCGGGCCACGACGCCGTCCACCCGTTCGGCTCGGACTCGATCGGCCGGCGGAACTACTGCGGGACCGTGGAGAGGCGCGCCCAGGTGCGACGCTGCCGCCAACCACTTGTCGCCGGCTGAAGGACTCCCGTCGTCGACGAATCACCGATCGAGGGGCACGGGCCTCAAGGCTTCCGAACGGATTGGCCGTAGCGTTGGCGTGCTGCTTCGCCCGACGTCCCGACCATCGCACCAATCGACGCCCACGAGTGGCCAGCGGTTCGAGCGGCTTCGACAGCTTCGGCCAACTGCTTCTCTGCATCGGCACGGTTCTGGAACGCCACACGAAGGTCTCGGAGCGCAGCAGCATCCACACCCGAGCCCGGTTCAGGCTCGAAGCGCTCGAACCGGTCAGCCAGCGCTTCGGCCTGGTCGAGAATCTCTTGTGCTGTTCGGGGCATTCTCATCACCTCAGGTAGTTGCGACGGGCGGCCATGGCGTGCACGAGGATCGGGCCGTCGCTGCTGTCGATTACACCGACCTCGAGCAGGTTGCCTGCCAAGTCTCCACCGATGAACATCGTGAATCCCTCATCGATCTCGTCAACTCGGATCGGATTGTTGAAAGCGTGAGTCATGTCAGCGTCGGTGATGCCGTGCTTGCGTGCGCTTGGTGCGATCGACGGCACGCCCACATAGACAAGTTAGCTTGCCGCGCACCGATTGACAAGCTAACTTGCCACGCTCCACTGCATGACGGCTACCGGCTTCAGCAAACCAGCTGAGCAGGTTGAGCTGGCGCGGCTGCGCTCCCGACGATCACGGAACCAGGTCGAACGCGGTGCAGTGACTGGGGCGCACGACGCTGAAGTGCCTGCGGTCGATGGTGGCGACTTCGGTGACATCGAGCCGTTCGGCCGTTGCCACCACCGAAGCGTCGACGGTTCCCAGCGGCAGATCGCGGTAGGTGTGAACGAGTTCGGCGATCCGGAGCCAGTCACTCGGAGCGACCGGCTCAGCGATGAGGTCGCCCGACGCGAGGTCGCCGAGGAATCGCACCTCGACGTCGGCCCCGAGTCGAGTGCCGATGAGGTAGGCAACCTCGGTGATCACCAGACTCGGCACGATGAGCGGTCCCGGGTGGTCGAGCAGTAGCTCGAGCGAGGCGCGATGGTGCCGATCGTCCGCATCGACATATGCGTAGAGCGGCCCCGCGTCGACGACGAGGGCTATGACGCCGCCTCGGTGGCGAGGATCTCTTCGATGCGCTCGGAGATGTCGTCATGCCCGCTCCGACCGGCGCCGGCCGCGGCGAGCTTCCGTCGGCCGCCGAGATGAGACTCGATCGCCTCGCGGGTCAACTCCGAGATCGTGATGCCGCGTCGGTCGGCCTCGTGGCGGAGCTTCGCGTCGAGCTCCTCCGGCAGTTTGATCGTCGTCCGATTCATGATATGCCAGCATATCTATGGGGAAGGCAGGCCGCCACCGACCCAGACGCTGGATGGACCCCGCGAGACGATCCATCGCGCGTTTATCGCGCGACCGCACTCGTTCGCCCCCGTTCGCCGCCGTCCGACTTCCCTATCGTTTCAACGAATTCTGCCCGCCGCCGACCGTGCTCGACCCCCGTCAGGCCATGAAGGAGATCATCGGTCGCGGCATGGGCGTCTAGCGCGATCGTTGCTGGGCCAACGATCTGCGGATCGGCGGCAGACCGATCCGAGCGTTCATCGCGCGTCAATCGCGCGTGAGCGAGCCTGGAAGTCAGCTGGAGCCCGTCGAGCCCGGCTCAGCTGTACCGCGCGACGAGCGCACTGCCGATTGAGGCGAGGTGGTCGCGCACGCCCTGCGGGCCGGTGACTTCGAGCCATTCGACGAGCCCGGCGAGTTCGCCTGCGAGGGCGTACTCGTTGTGGCCGCGGATCACGATCTCGATTCGGCCGTCGGGCGTGGAACCGCCAACTTCGAGGCGGCCCCCGAGCACCATCCGGAGCAGGCCGAGCCCGTCGGGAGCGCACACGGCCTGGGTCTCGAGGGGGGTGCGCTTTCGGTCGACCTCGTCGGCGATCTCGCGCCAGCTCTCGGCAAGGTCGAATCCCTCGGGTCGTTGGACGGGATCGTCGGTCAACTCGACCGACGAGACACGGTCGATCCGGAAGGTCCGTCGACCGGCCTCGGTAGTGGAGACCAGGTACCACGTCGGGCCCTTGGCGACGATGCCGAGTGGGTGGACGGTCCGCTCGGTCTCGGAGCCTTTGCGGTCGACGTAGCCGAGCCGCACCTGGACGCCGCGGATCACCGCCTCTTGGAGTTCGTCGAGAAACCGGGGTGGTCGGGGCTCGAGCTGGCTGGATCCCCAGAGTCGTGGGTCCACGACGACTGATGTCGCGGCTGCCTCGGCCTGCTCCCGGAAGGGCTCGGGCAGCGCGCGTACGAGCTTGCGTAGAGCGGCCTTCACGGCCGGGGTTGCGGTCGAGGCCGGTCCGGCTACCAGGAACAGGGCGCGGGCCTCGCTCGCGGTCAGCCCCGAGAGGTCGGTGCGAGCGCCGCCCAAGAGGCGCCACCCGCCCCCGCGACCCTGCACGGAGTACACGGGCACCCCGGCCATGGCCAACGCTTCGAGGTCGCGGCGGGCGGTGCGCTCGGAGACCTCCAACTCCAGGGCGACCTCGGATGCCGTGACCTGCTCGCGCTGTTGCAGCAGGAGGAGGATGGCGACCAGCCGGTCAGCTCGCACCCGACCACACTTCCACATCAAACCGGTCACGAGGTGACCGGTTTGATGTGGAATGATGGCGCCATGATCACACCGACCACTTCCACCACCGACCACCTCATGGATCCCCGGCCGATCCTCGACCGTGCCATCGCCACCGGCGCGGTCGTCATTGCCGGCGTCCGGCCAGAGCAACTCACAGACCCGACGCCATGCACGGACATGAACGTGCGCGCACTGCTCGCCCACCTCATCGGCGTGCTTGACCGCGTTGCTGCGCTCGGCAACGGAGAGGATCCTTTCGCAGTCACCGAGACCCCTGTCCCCGACGATCGCTGGGCCGATGCGTGGAAGGAATCAGGGAGACGAGCCGCGGATGCCTGGAGCGACGACGCCGTGCTCGAACGACCCATGGCACTGCCGTGGATCGAAGGCAGCGGCGCGGAGGTGCTGGCGTCCTACTTCTCCGAGCTGACCGTCCACACCTGGGATCTCGCGACGGCGACCGGTCAGCAGCCCGACTGGGACGACACGGTCGTCGCCGCGGCGCTCGAGGCACGCCAGATCCTCCCGGCCGAGAACCGCCGAGCCCTCTACGAGGAGATCTCGACCGCGATGGGCCTCGACGAGATCGCCGTCCCGTTCGCCGAGGCCGTCCCGATCCCCGACGACGCCCCCGCCATCGACCGCCTCGTCGCATGGAACGGCCGGGATCCGCTCCGCTGATCCCGACACTGCAGCACAAGACCGGCTCGATGTCCCTCTTGTCCGACGGGGCCGGATGGGACCGAAATAAGCTCATGCGTCGACGTCGACACCATCGGCCGCTCAGCGAAGAAGCCGAAGCACTCCTCGTTCGGCCCACTCGTGTCGATCCGTCGATCGGTCAGCGCCACCGGCTCGGCGGTACTCCCGACCGATGGAGCGATCGTCCAGTTCCGCAATGCGGGACATGCGGAGAGGCGATGACCTTCTACGCCCAGCTCGACTCCCTCCCAGCTGACCACTTCGACCTCGCAGATGCCGGCTTGATCCATGTCTGGGTGTGCGTCAACTGCTTCGACGCAGCGGCGTCGCTTGACAGCGCGTAGACCCCCAGATCGAGCCGCCCGTCGTCTCGCGGCCGCCGCGTGAGCACCTCGTGCTCCGATCTGATCGGCTCCCTGGCCGACGCGGTCGGCTCCTCGGCTCGATGCGTGCCTGCCTCGCGTCCGTCTCGTCACTTCACGGTTTGAATCGCCTGGCGCAGTCGACGCATGTCGGTGTGGCGGGCAGGATGTCCAGACGCTCGACCGAGATCGGCCGCATACAGTTCGTGCAGATCCCGTACCGTCCTTCCTCGAGGCGCTGCTCGGCCTGCTCGATGCTTGCGATCGCGTCCCGAGCTGCCGCCAGGAGCGCGGCGAGCTGCTGGCGTTCCCATGCGATCGTGTGCCCTTCCGGATCGTGTTCGTCATCGGTCGCTACGTCGCTGGCGGCATCGACGATTGCATCGAAGTCGTTTGCGAGGGCCGTAGCGCGCCGTCTGGCCTCACGACGCAGTTCGGCCAGCCGAGCAGGCGCCTCGTCCCGGTCGTGGAAGTTCATCGTTGTGGCACCTCCGTACCGCGCTTGCCGAGACTGGCCGCAATGCAGTGAAGCGGATCCAAGACGGGGCGCATCCGAGTACCGCTCGCCCCGATCACAATGTTCGTGGACGCTGCACCGATCGAAGCGGCCTGGCGTTCCGTCTTCCTGAGAGAGATCGACGCTTCAACCAGGCGGAGAGGCTCGGGGTGCCCAGAACACCCCGGCCACGTTCACCCGGGTGAAGTTAGGCGTCGAGCCTTCGCCTGCCGTAGCGAACGAGAGCGCCGGTGATGTCGCCGATCGTGGCGCCGAGGATCGATCCGATGATCACGTCGGTCGGGTAGTGCACGCCGGTGTGCACCCGCGAGTAGGCGACTGCGCCGGCCAGTCCCCGAAGCGGTCCACCGATCGCGGGGATCTCCTTGCCGACCGCGGTCGCGAACGCGAACGCGGAGGCCGAGTGGCCGGACGGGAACGACGTCGACGTGGGCATCGGGACCTCGCGGACGTCGGGCACGTCCTCGCCGTCGCGGTCGGGCCGCCGCCGGCGGGCGAGTGGCTTGACCGCGACGTTGGCGACGAGGGATGCCGCACCGATCGAGGCGACCCCGGCGATCGCCGCTTCGCGGCCGGTCTGTCCGCCGACGAGAGCAAGCCCGCCGGCGATCGCAAACCAGAGCTTGGAGTGGTTGGCCAGCGACGACAGCTCGCGGAGCGGGACGTCGAGGTTCGGTGTCGGCGTGTCGGCGATGGCCCCGTACACGGCCCGGTCGAGGCGGCCGAGATCGCCGATCACCCCGGGCACCCCGTCGTCGATGTCGTGCGACAGCGACTCGGCGAACGGACGGTCCACCCCCGGCTGTGCCTGCTGCCGGGGGTGCTCGTTCGGACTCCGCTCGTCAGGCACCGACCGCGCCCTCGACCGCACCCGGCACCCCGGCGAGGCTGGCGAGCCCGAGGAGTTCAGCGGCGAAGGTCTCGCGTGGCGGCACGTACCCCGGCTTCGTCCCCGCCGGTACGAGCACCCGCAGACCGCGGGGCTTCATCACCAGTTCGAGCGGCGACTCGAAGGTCAACGCCTCGCCGTCGAGCCCGGCCAGGATCGGACCGTCAGCCTCCAGCACCAGCCGGTCCGCCTCCCAGTGGCGGGTCGCCGCCCCCGTCGTGCCGTGGACATCGGTGCCCTGCGCCATCGCGCTGATCCCGAACCGACCATCATCGAGACGCAACCGCCGCCCATAGTCCGGTGGGCCGGCGTACACGTACGGATTGTTGGACACCAACGTCATCGCCGTCCGTTCGGCACGGCCACCCTGAGGCCCTGCGAAGCGCAGCGCGGTGCCGCTGTCCTCACCGGCTCCCATCTCGCTGAGCACCTCGGCGATCGTCCGCTCCTTGTTCTCCCGGTACTCGTCGCGATGCACCGCCTCGGCGTATACGCCGAAGCTGACGTTGTTCAGGAACGGCCGGCCGCCGGCGAGGCCGTAGTCGATGCGGATCTCCTCGCCGTCGCGGATCGCGTCGAGCGCCGTGAGCGGGTGGTCGCGGTCGAGCCCGAGGTCGAGCGCGAAGTGGTTCCGCGTGCCCACCGGGATGCAGAAGAACGGCACATCCCGCTCGATGGCCACGCTGGCGACCAATCCGAGTGAGCCGTCGCCACCGGCCGCGCCGATCGCGTCGGCGCCAGCGTCGATCGCGTCCTTCGCGAGTTGGACGATGTCGTCGCCGCGCTCGAGCATGATCACCCGGATGCCGGCCCCCTCGGCGGCCTCGGCCAGTCCGAAGCGCTCGGCCTTGCCATCGCCGCTCCAGCGATTGACGATCAACGCCGGACTGCTCGGTTTCGCCGGCTGCCGAACGTACGGCTTGGCTCGCTTCGCCAACGCCATCAGCTGGCGACGCATGAAGACAGCTGCGACCGCAGCTCCCGCGGCCAGCCCCAAGAGCACCAGAGCAACGCGCCACCGAGGTGGGGAACCGACAACGACAGGAGGATCTGCATTCGCCATGCAACGACGCTACACGCCTTCCCGGCGGGCAGGGCCAACCACGATTCACCGGGGTGAACACCCGAGCGGCACCCGCCGGCCGGGCCGCACCGACCCCTGCACCACAGCCTCATCCCCGAGACCGCGTCCGTCGGCCCGATGGGTCGACGCACACGGAACGGCGGCGCATGGCATCCGAGCGATGGCTTTCGACTCTGGTCGCGCATCGCCGTACGAGGGACCCTGTATGGCCTGGGGCCTCGTCACCGATGTGGACCCTCAACCGAAGCGAGTCGAACGAGGGGTGTTGAATGTGAGGACCATCAACGAAGCGGCCAGCGAATTCCTCGCCTGCAAACGCATTGCGGTCACCGGCGTGTCCGGCCACCCGAAGGGCCATGGAAGCAACACCGTGTACCAACGCCTTCGGTCACGGGGATACGAGGTAGTCGCGGTGAATCCCAATGCCGACGAGGTCGAAGGTGACGCCTGCTATCACGATCTGACGTCGATCCCCGACGGTGTGGAAGCCGTCGTGATCGCAACTCGCCCCGAGCATGCCGACGCCACGATGCGCGAGTGTGCCGACCTCGGCATCGGGCACGTCTGGATGCACCGCGGGCCGGGCTCGGGAAGTGTGTCCGCAACCGCTGCGGAGTTCGGCCGCACCAACGGGATCAACGTGATCGACGGCGGCTGCCCGCTGATGTTCGAGCCCACCGCAGACTTCGCCCACAAGTGCATGAAGGCCGTGTTCACGCTCACCGGGAAGGTGCCCCGAAAGGTCTCGTGACTTCCGCGACGGTGATGACGGTGCGGCCCGTGGTCTGTCGTTTCCCCATCGCATCGATCAGCGCCGGGAGGTCCTCGAAGTCTCCGGTCGCTCCGACCACCGGCCGCACCGCGCCGGTTCGTACGAGTGCAACGATCTCGGCGGTGATTCGGGCGCCGAGGGCCGTCGGGGCGACGTTCCATCCCATGGCGGTCTTGAGGAAATCGATCCCGTCGTCGGCGGCGTAGTTCAGCAGCACTCCGCAGAGCGAGATGTTCGACAGGGCCACGCGACGCGGGACGATGAAGGGTTCGTCGGCGACGGCCTTGTTCGACGAGAACCCGTTCATGACGTAGCGGCCGTTGTACGCGGTGCACCTGATCGATGACTCCCAGACCGCTTCGCCGACACTGTCGAACACGACATCGACACCGCGGTTGGCGGTCTCGGCCAGAACGACCGCTTCGAAATTCTCGGTCGTGTAGTTGATGGCGACGTCGGCGCCGAGGTCGCGGCACAGCTCGACCTTCTGGTCGGTTCCGGCCGTCGCAAAGACGCGTGCGCCGCAGGTCTTGGCCAGCTGCACGGCGGCAGAGCCGGCTCCTCCCGCCGCGGCATGGACCAACACCGTTTCGCCCGCGACGAGCCGGGCGCGGTCGAACAGGCCCAACCAAGCGAGGTGGAACGGAAAGTACAGCGCTGCTGCTCCCGGCAGCTCGATGTCCTGCGGCATGTCGAACAGCGCGGCGGTCGGGCAGATCGCCTGTTCGGCGAACCCGCCATGGGCCCGTTCGGTCGTGGCCACCACACGGCGCCCGAGCCAGGGCTCGGCGCCATCGCCACAGGCATCGACGACACCCATCACTTCCATCCCGGGGCTGTAGGGGAACTCCGGTGGCGCCATCATGTTGCCGCCGGTGATGCGTTCGAGGTCGTTGAGGTTCAGCGGGATGGCGTGGGTCCGAACTCGAACCTGGCCAGGCTCGGGCGCCGGAACGGCGACGATGTCGAGCTGCAGGACGTCGAGCGGGTCGCCGTAGTGGTGGACGCGCCACGCACGCATCGTCTCGCCGGACCCGCTCGTATCGCTCATCGTGCACCTTCAGGTTCGAGATCGACGTGGTCGATGGAGGCACCGACCTCCGAACGTACGCGGTCGGGATCCCCGCCGCACTCGGGCACCGCAGAGTCACGGGGTCGGTTCACCGACGGCGCCTCGGCCCTGTCGCCTGGTCGGCACGCAGTTTCGGGAATGAACCTCGCCGACTGGGGTCGCATCGACGACGGACTCGAGCGCTACGAGGTCGCGCGATCGGCCGGGGACAGACGATGGGAAGGCTGGGCGTTGGGGCTCGGCGGATGGGCGGCCATGGTGGACGGCCGCCTCTCGCAGGCGCAGGACTGGCTGCGCCAGTGCCTCGATGTCGTCCACGAGCTGCATTGGACGTCGTTCGATCTCGCCCCACCCTTGCACACGCCCCGGTTTCGACACGTTTCGTCCCCGGGACATCGGTCGACCATCGAATCGTGTGCCGATCCGTGTGCGGCGGCGGAACCGGTCGATCGACCCGGTCGAGCGCCGCTGCACACGGTGCGCGTCAACGCTCGGCACCGACACCACCACCGGTACCACAGCAACGAGGAGCAAGCCATGACCCAGTTCGTCGTCGAACGCAACATCGAGGGAGCGAGCACCCTGAGTCCGGACGAACTCGCCGACATCGCCGCGAAGTCGAACCAGGTCGTCGACGGCCTCGGCGTGCCGTACACGTGGGTCAGGAGCTACGTGTACGGCGACAAGATCTACTGTGTCCACGAGACCGACGACGCCGAAACGATCCGCGAGCACACCCGCGTCGGCGGCTTCCCGGCAGATGTCGTGGTACCGGTCGCGGCAGTCATCGGGCCCGAGACCGCCGGCTGAGCAGACGAGAGGGGAAGGGATGGCCATTCCCACCACCGGGGCGTTGAAGGGGATCGGAGACACGCCGCTCGTCGAACTGGTTCGGGTGGTGCCCGAGGGTTCGGCGCGCGTGCTCGTGAAGCTCGAGTTCGCCAACCCGACCGGGAGCATGAAGGATCGGATGGCTCGCACTGCCGTCGAGGCGGCGGCGGGCGATGGGCGCCTGAAGCCCGGCGACACCGTCGTCGAGTACACCGCCGGAACCACCGGCATCTCGCTCGCCTTCGTGTGTGCCGCGCTCGGCTACAGGCTCCACATCGTGTTCTCCGATGCCTTCAGCGCCGAGAAGGGCCAGATGATGAGGGCCTTGGGGGCCACGGTCGAAGAGATCCCCAGCGACAGCGGCAGGATCACCGAGTCTCTGATCAAGAGCATCATCGCCCGTGCCGAAGCGGTTGGATCCGAGCCCGGCCATTGGTGGTGCGATCAGCTCAACAACGGCGACGCAATCGCCGGCTATCTTCCGCTCGGCGACGAGATCTGGACACAGTCGAATGGCCGGGTCGACGCGCTCGTCCAGGCGGTCGGAACGGCCCACTCGATCCACGGCGCAGCCGCCGCCCTCCGCGGGCACGGGACGACCATCCATGTGACCGCGGTCGAACCTGCAGAGTCGGCGGTGCTGTCTGGCGGCCCGACTGGGACGAACAGGATCGAGGGCGTGGGCATCGGCTTCATTCCTCCGTTGTGGGAACCAGATCAGGTGGACGAGATCCAGACCGTCACCGCCGGTGAAGCGTTCGCAATGGCCCGACGGCTCGCACGCGAAGAGGGCTTGTTCGCCGGCGGCTCCTCGGGCGCCAACGTCGTCGCCGCGCTGCGGGTCGCACAACGCCTCGGACCCGAGGCCACCGTCGTCACGATCCTGTGTGACTCGGGGCTTCGCTACCTGTCCACCGAGTTGTACCGAGGGATCTGAGCCGTCCGTTCGACGACGAGCTCAGGCCCCCGTCTACCGTGGCCCGATGGCCGAACCGTTCGTTCCCCGGGACTTCACGGTGCCCTCGTCCTTGGCGATCGGCGGTCTCCGCCTGGAACCGCTCGGCCCCGAACACAACGAGCGCGATCATGCGGCCTGGATGTCGAGCATCGACCACATCCACACGATCCCCGGTTTCCGATCGGCCGAGCGGGAGTGGCCGGTCGAGATGTCGCTCGAGCAGAACCTCGAAGACCTCGAGATGCACGCTCGACACTTCGAGGAGAGGGTGGGATTCACGTACTCCGTCCTCGATGGCGACGACGTCGTCGGCTGCGTCTACATCTACCCGAGCGACGAGCCCGAATTCGATGCCGACGTCAGGTCGTGGATCCGAGAGAGCCACGCCGGAAGCGATGCCACGGTCTGGGAAGCGGTCTCGGCCTGGCTCGAGGCATCGTGGCCGTTCGCGAGCCCGAGGTACGCTCCACGACCCTGACGCGCCGTCTCCGACGCGCTCAGTCGTCCTCGTGGATGCTGCGCATGGACCAGACGAGCGAGCGCATGTTCTTCGGCTGGCTCAACACGGTGACGATCGCAGCGCCGACGTCCTCGGCGTTCAGCATGTCGGCCAGGCCGGGCATGTCGGGCGTTCGACCCGCCCCCATGGCGAACTCGGTGGCCGTGCCACCCGGACAGAGCGTGCTGACCCGGATGTGCTTCTCGCGGAGCTCACGATCGAGACCACCGGCGAGGCCCAACTGGGCGTGCTTGGTCGCGGCGTAGACCGCCTCGTCACCCGCGCCCCGCAGCCCGGCCACGGACGCGACGATCACGATGTCGCCGCCGCCGGCTTCGATCATGGGCGGCACGGCCGCCCGGATCGGCCACACCGTTCCGGCCACGTTGGTCTCCATCATGTCCTGAAGCTGCTCGTCGCTCAGATCCATGATCCCGCCATACGCGCCGATCCCGGCATTGGCCACGAGAGCGTCGAGGCGACCGAACCGTTCGAGCGCCCGGGCGACCAGCTGCCGTGACGCTTCCGGGTCGCGTACGTCCATCTCGACGGCGACGGCCTTCTCTCCCAGCTCGGCCACCATCGACTCGAGTCGTTCCGCCCGGCGCGCCCCCAACACCACCGAAGCACCTTCGGCCACGAGCAGCCGAGCAGCTGCGGCGCCGATTCCGGCACTCGCTCCCGTGATGGCGACGACGGTTCCGGTGAGATCGGTCATGGACGGCCTCCTACAGGTCGACGACCAGCATCGGCGTGGTCCCCCGCCGGTGACAACTCGACGCGAGCGACGGTACTCCTCCCGATCGGCCGGCCGGAGGCCGACTCATCGAACGACCGAGCCATCGATGCACTCCCGGAGCAGATCGGCGCGTCCGTTCTGACAGGCATACTCCTCGATCATGTGGACCAGGACCCATCGAAGCGACATGGCACCCCGGTGCGACTCCTCGCCGGTGATGTCCAGGTCGGGCGCGTCCGCGACGAACGCATGAGCGAACGCCACCTCGGCCCGCCAGCTCGCCCTCGCCTCATCCACCGGCCCGTCGTCGACCGGGCCGAAGTCGAAGTCCAGATCGGGCTCCTCGTTCGTGTGGTAGCGAGGGGTGCCTGCTGACCGGCCATCACCCGCCGGAACCACGATCGTTCGACCTCGGCCATGTGCCGGATCAGGCCCAGCAACGACATCGTCACGGTTCGACGGCCCGGCGAGCCAGGTCCGAGGCGTCGAGTCCCGCGCACTTCCGCTCCAGGGTCTCCCGCTGCCACCGCAGGAAGCCGACCAGGGTGTCGCGCTCCCCTCGCCGGAACGGTGAGTCGTCCGTCTCGGTCTCGACGTCGTCGGTCATCCGGCATTGCTACTCGACCGTCGCCCCGGTGTCAGCTGGCCGAGCCGTCCCGTTCCATCTCGGCGTGAAGTGGATCAAGCTGCCGCAGCGTCCCGACACCCAACAGGTCGCCCCGCCCCCGCAAGCTGAAGAAGGTCACGTCGTCGGCGAGGAGCCCCGTCACGTCGAGCGCGTCGACATCCCCTGGGGGGCTGTGCTCGTTCGCAAACGTCAGATGGTCCTGCAGCAGCTCCTGCACCTCGGCGGCACGGGGATCGTCGATCCCGATGAGGAAGCCCTCCATCTGAGCATTCTGCCCCGTCGGAGTGGGGTTCAGATCTCGATTCGCGGCGCCGCCGTCTTCGCATCCCCCGTGTTGGGGGTGTCGGTGGGCTCGACCAGCAGAACTTCTGCTTCGGACTCGGCGTACGGCTGATGCTCGACCCCGACCGGGACCACGAACAGCTCGCCCGGCCCGAGCTCGACCTCGCCATCCCGGAACCGGATCGTGATCCGGCCGGAGAGCACCAGGAACAGGTCGTCGGTGTCGTCGTGGTGATGCCACACGAACTCGCCCTGCACCTTCACCACCATGACGTCGTGACCGTTGAACGTCGCCACGGTCCTCGGCGACCAGTGCTCGTCGACCTGGGTGAGCTTCTCGGCCAGATTCACGGGCTGGTGGGGTGACGGTGCGGCCATGAATACCGAGTCTGGCACCGGGCTCGATCATGAGGAGATCTCTTTGCCATGGGGGTTGCGCGCGGGTTCGCTGGTTGGCTAGTATCGAACGTACGTTCTCCTCTGACGTGAGGCTCCCGAGCTGGTGCGAGGAGGGGAGCGTCTCAGCCCTGGTGGGCTCTTGGCACGGTGGACCAGGTGTGGAGGCGGCGTGATGGCGCTGACGGTGGATGGTGATGTGATCACCGTCGGAGACTCCGATCCGGTGGGGGTGGCGGCTCGGGTCCGGTTCCTGGAGGAACAGATCGCGGGGATGCCGGCCGACGCGGTCGAGGCGATGAGTGCCGATATCGGGAGGGTGCAGTCCTGGCTTTCGGGGGTGTTGGCCAAGGTGACGACCCGATCGTCGACGTTGCAGCGGCAGGGCCAGCGCAGTGACCCGAAGCAGACCGCAGCCCGGGCCGGTCTGGGGGATCGGGAGGCGGCCCAGGCCACCAAGCGGGCCGACGCGATGCAGAAGATGCCCGACGCCCTGGGCGCCCTCGAAGACGGCACCATCGGCGTGGGTCATGCCGACGTCTTGGCCCGCCACGCCAACCGGCTGTCCGGAGCGGAGAAGAAGGCGTTCGAAGCCGCAGTCCGACCAACTGGTCGCCGACGCCATCCGCGGTGAAGCCATCTCCAAGACGTTGAAAGCCGAGATCGCGGCAAGGGTCGCGGCCGGGGCCAAGAAGATCACCCCCCGCCAGCAGGCCCAACTCGCGGCGGCGGCCCTCCACGCTCTGATCTGCGGCCAACGGGTCTCCCGGGCCGAGTCCGGTGCCGTCGGAGTGCTGATCGACCTCAACGCCCTCGTCGACGGACACGCCACCGCACCCGACGGCACCCGACGCACCGCCGAAACCCACGCCGGCACCCCATTGCCGGTCGAGACCATCCGCCGGATGGCGTGTGAGGCCGGGATCATCCCCATCGTCCTCGGCGGCGCCGGCCAGCCCTTAGATGTGGGGCGAGAGCGCCGGTTGGCCACGAGGGCGCAGCGGATGGCGTTGCGGGCCCAGTATCCGACCTGCGGCATCGACGAGACCGGCAACGGTTCCTCGGTCCCGTGTCGGGCCTCCCGATGACCCGACCAACCCACCCCAACGACCACCCCCATGAACCCGACCGCCGGTCGGACAAACAGGTCAGAGGTAGAGGCCGGTGGAGCTCTCGTGGAGGCGCTCGGCCGCAACGGCATGCACATCGCGCTCGCGCAGAATGACGTAGTCCTCGCCGCGCACTTCGACCTCGTAACGATCCTCGGGATTGAACAGGACGTGGTCGCCCTCTTCGACCGCCCGCACGTTGGGACCGACCCCGACCACGGCCGCCCAGGCCAGGCGCTTCCCCATCTGGGCGGTGGCCGGGATCAAGATCCCGCCAGTGGACCGACGTTCACCATCGGCCGAGTCGATGGACACGAGGATCCGGTCATTGAGCATGGTGATCGGGAGCTTCTCGTCCTCGGTCTCGGGACCCATCGGCATGTGGGGGGCGGCCGGCGACTCGGAGATCGACCGCTCGTCGTCCGTTTCCGGCGACCCCGCCGTCTCCGATGCTGCCTTGGTGTCCGATTCCATACTCCGACGCTACCGTTCGCATCGATGGCCGACGCAACGCCCCGGATCACCCATCCCACCCTCGTCACCGACGACGACGTCGAGCTGGCTGCGGACCTCGTCTCGGTCGACCGGCCCCGAGGACTCGCCGTTCTGGCCCACCCGCATCCCCGCTTCGGTGGCACCCGCCACGTCCACCTGATCGAGGCATGGTTCCGGGCCCTACCGGCCGCCGGTCTCACCACCATCCGCTTCGACTTCCGGGGCGGCGGCGGATCCTCGGGCAGCCACGCTGACGGCCGACGGGAACACCTCGACGCCAGCGCGGCCATCGCCGCCCTGCCGTCGGCCGACCGACTCCCTCTGCTGGCTGCCGGCTGGTCCTTCGGCGCCGAGATTCTGCTCGCTCACGGCGGCCCCGAGATCGACGGGTGGGTGGCGGTCGCCCCACCCTCGTCCGAACGGCCGGCGGGAACTCCGGCCGGCGCCGACGATCGACCCACACTGATCCTGGCCCCCGAACACGACCAGTTCGCTCCCCCGGACATCGCCGAAGCGGCGGTCGCGGACTGGACCTCCACCCGGGTCGAGCCCATCGCAGGCACCGACCACTCACTCATCGGCGCCGTCGACCGGATCGTCGTCCGCACCATCGAGGTGTTCGACGCACTCGAGCATCCGAGGAGTCCCTAGGGGGCCGGAGCCTCGTGAGGGCGCACGGTGATACCGGCCCGGGCCATGGTCGCCTTGGCCGCGCCCACCGCGTGCTCGGAGAAGTGAAAGATCGAGGCCGCCAGGACCGCATCGGCGTGCCCCTCGGTCACTCCCTCGACCAAGTGGTCGAGGGTGCCGACCCCTCCGGACGCGATCACCGGCACATTCGTGGCCGCCACGATCGCCGCCGTCAGCTCGGTGTCGAACCCGTCGCGCGTCCCGTCGCGGTCCATCGAGGTCAGCAGGATCTCCCCCGCCCCCAGCTCCTCGGCCCGAGCGGCCCAGGTCAGCGCATCGATGCCCGTCGCCGTGCGGCCACCATGGAGGAACACCTCGAACGCCGGGTGACTTCCCCGCCGCGCGTCGATCGCCACGACGACACACTGACTCCCGAACTCCTCGGACAGCTCGGCCACCAGCTCGGGCCGCTGGACCGCAGCCGTGTTGACCGCGACCTTGTCGGCGCCGGCGCGCAGGATCCGACGGGCATCCTCCACCGAGCGGATCCCGCCGCCGACCGTGAAGGGGATGAAGACCTCGTCGGCCGTGCGACGGACGATGTCGAGGATGGTGTCGCGCTCGTCGGACGACGCCGTGATGTCCAGGAAGATGACCTCGTCGGCACCCTCGCGGTCGTACCGAGCCGCCAGCTCGACCGGATCGCCGGCATCTACCAGGTCGACGAAGTTGACCCCTTTGACCACGCGACCGGCGTCGACGTCAAGGCACGGGATCACTCGCACCGCCCTCACGCCGGACCCCTCAGCACCCGCACCGCTTCAGCCAGGGTGAAAGCCTGCTCGTACAACGCCCGACCCATGATCACCCCGCCCAGTGTCCGGCCGTCGGCCGACACGTCGCGCAGCGCTCGCAGGTGGTCGAGCGTCCCGATGCCGCCCGAGGCGATGACTTCGCAACCGGCCACCGCCAGCACACTGCGCAACCCTGCTTCGTCGGCACCGTCCATCGTTCCGTCCCGGCTGATCTCGGTCACCACCAGGGCATCGACCCCCACGTCGGCGAACTGAGCCGCGACGTCGACCGGCGACCGCCCGCTCCCCGATTCCCACCCGTGGACCGCCACGTCGTCGCCCCGCGCATCGATTCCCACGGCGACCAGCTGCCGGGCGGCGACCCGCTGGACCAGCTCGGGCTGCTCGAGCGCCGCCGTCCCGATGACCACGCGCGCAACACCACACTCGGCAAGCGCGTCGCGCGTCAGCCTCGGATCGCACACCACCACCGCACTGCACGGGCACGTCGACCGCCTCGGCGATGGCCCGGATCACGTCCCGGTTCGCTCCGGTCCCACTGCGGGCGGCATCGAGATCGACCACGTGGATCCAGTCGGCTCCCTCGGCCTCGAAGGCCCGGGCCTGCGCCACCGGATCGTCGCCGTAGACGGTCTCCTGATCGAAATCCCCCTGATACAGGCGTACGCAGCGGCCCTCACGCAGGTCGATGGCCGGTAGGGCTCGCAGCACGGGAAGATCGCTCACGAGGACTCCAGCGCTCGAATGAAGTTGCCCAACAGGGCCAATCCGTTCTCCCCGGACTTCTCCGGGTGGAACTGCGTGGCCCAGAGTGCGCCGCGCGCCACCGCGGCCGAGACGGGGCCGCCGTAGTCGCAGGTGGCCACGACGTCACCGGTCCACCTCGCCGCATACGAGTGCACGAAGTACACCCAGGCCGGATCGGCCAGACCGGCGAACATCTCGTGCGATGGCGGCCCGGCGCCCCACGGCCCCCGCAGGACGTTCCACTGCATCTGCGGCAGCCGCTCGTGGTCGGACATCCGCACGACGTCGGCGTCGATCACGCCCAGGCCCGGGCAGTCCGGCGCCTCTTCCGACGCCCGATAGAGCAGCTGCATCCCGATGCAGATTCCCAGAAAGGGCCGCCCCGCCTCGATGGCGTCGACCGCCACCTGGTCCAGCCCCGACGCCCGGAGCTCCTCCATGCAGCGCCCGAAGGCCCCCACGCCGGGAAGCACCACACCGGCGGCGTCGGCGATCAACCCCCTGTCGGCGGTCAGGTGCGCGTCGGCACCGACGTGGGCCAACGACTTCTCGGCCGAACGAAGGTTCCCGATGCCGTAGTCGAGCACGGCGACCAGCGGACGATCACTCATCAGCGAGCTCGGGCCGAGGTCACAGCACGCCCTTGGTGGACGGCACGTCGAACCCCTCGATGCGCACCGCATCGCGCAGGGCGCGCGCCACCGCCTTGGTCGACGCCTCGATGATGTGGTGAGTGTTCTGGCCCCGGAGCATCACGATGTGCAGGGTCAGTCCGGCCGAGGTGGCGAGGGCCCGCCAGAACTCCTCCATGAGCTGAGGATCGAACGGCGGGTCGCCGAGGATCTTCTGCCCCGGCGGCTCCACGTCGTAGAAGAGGAACGGTCGACCCGACAGGTCCAGGACGACCTCGACCGCCGCCTCGTCCAGCGGAACGACGTTGGACGCGAATCGCCGCACCCCGACCTTGTCTCCCAGCGCTTCCCCCAGACAGGCGCCCAGCAGGATCGCGGTGTCCTCGACGGTGTGGTGGGCGTCGACCTCGATGTCACCCGAGGCCTGGACCGACAGGTTGAACCCGCCGTGCCGACCCAACTGGTCGAGCATGTGATCGAAGAACGGGAGACCCGTGCTGACGTCGGTCTCCCCCACGCCGTCGATGTCCAGGTTGATCTCGATCCGGGTCTCGCCGGTGATGCGGCTGCGGGATGCGGCTCGGGTCATGGGGACTCCTTCACGCGGTCTCGGAGGATTCCAGCACGGCCTGGAGCGCAGTGAGGAACCGGCCATTCTCCTCGGGGCTCCCGACGGTGACGCGCAGGCAGCCCTCCAGCCGCGGCCACGACGAGCAGTCGCGCACCAGGACCGATCGATCGACCAGTCCCTGCCACACCACGGCCGCGTCGCGTCGCCGGGGACGGAACAGGATGAAATTGGCCTCGGACGGCCAGACGTCGAGGTCGAGCTGGCTCAGCTGGTGCTGGAGGTCGCCGCGCGCTTCCACCAGTCGGGCCACGCGAGCGGCCATGGCCTCGGCGTGGTCCAGCGCGAGGAGTCCGGCCGCCTGCGTGACCGCATCGAGGTGATAGGGCAGCACCACCTTCTCCAGCTCGGCCACCAACCAGTCCGGTCCGACCAGGTACCCGAGGCGGGCGCCGGCCATGGCCCAGGTCTTCGAGAACGTCCGGCACACCGCGAGATTTCGGTCGGGTCGGACCAGGTCCAGGGCACTCCACGAGCAGAACTGGCCGTAGGCCTCGTCGACCACGACCACGCCGCCCCACTCCCCGACCCGAGCCACCGCATCGAGCACGATCTGCCGATCCTCGGCGTTGCCCGTGGGGTTGTTGGGTGAGCAGAAGAAGACGACGTCGGGCCGCTGGCCGAGCACGCGATCCGAGTCGTCGCCGCTCACCGCGAACGAGGCATCACGCTGACCGACGAGATGGTCGGTGCCGGTGATGGACGCCAGGTGCCGATGCAACGCGTAGGTGGGCTCGAACGTCGCGGCGACCCGGCCCGATCCGCCGAACGTCAGCAGGAACGTCTGGATGACCTCGTTGGAGCCGTTGGCGGCGAAGATCTGCTCGACGGCCACCCCGTGGTGCTGGGCGAGCGCAGTGCGCAACAACCCGGCCTGGCGATCCGGGTAGCGGTGCCATGCCGTGGAGGCGACGGCATCCGCCACCGCAGTCCGGAACGCCTCGGGCGGTGGCTCAGGAGACTCGTTGGTGTTGAGGCGGACCTCGACGTCGAGCTGCGGCGAGTGGTAGCCGGTCAGCTCGCCGAGGTCGGCACGGATCTTCGGACGACGATTCATCGCTCTCGCCGAGCGCGCAACGAGAGGGCGTGGGCCGCCAGACCCTCGGCGGTGGCCAGCGCCTCGATGTGTGGAGCCATCTCGGTGACCGCGTCGGCATCGATGGAGATGACGTGCATCGGCTTGCAGAAGTCGTCGACACCCAGCGCGCCGGAGTACCGGGCGGTCCGGTGGGTGGGAAGCACGTGGCTGGGGCCGGCGAAGTAGTCGCCCGCCGCGGCCGGCGCGGCGTCGCCCACGAAGATGGCGCCGGCGTGACGGATGTCGGCGAGGACGGCGTCCGGATGGGCGACCATCAGCTGGAGGTGCTCGGGAGCGATCTCGTTGGCGACGGCGGCGGCCTGGGCGGGTCCATCGCAGACGACGCTGTAGCCGCTGGCGGCCATCGTCGCCCTGATGTCGCTCGAACGCGGCGCCTCGGCGATCGCGTCGTGCAGGGCCCGATCGACCCGATCGGCCACCTCGGGATCCCAGCTGACCAACCACGCCAGGCCGTCCGGACCGTGCTCGGCCTGGACCATGAGGTCGATCGCCACCAGCCGGGGGTCGGCGCCCCCATCGGCCACGACGACGACCTCGGACGGCCCGGCGAAGGCGGAGGGCACGCCGACCTGGCCGCTCACCAGCTGCTTGGCCATGGCCACGTACAGGTTTCCGGGGCCGACGATGACGTCGACCGGTTCGACCGATTCCGTGCCGTAGGCCAACGCCGCGATCGCCTGGGCTCCGCCGATGCGGTACACCTCGTCGACGCCGGCGGCGGCAGCGGCGGCGAGGGTCACAGCCGGCACGGACCCGGACGCATCGGGCGGCACGCACAGCGCCACCTGAGGGACCCCGGCGACCCGGGCCGGGATGGCGGTCATCAGGACCGTCGACGGGTACAAGGCACGACCGCCCGGCACGTAGCAGCCGGCCCGGTCGACCGGCTGGGACCACCCTTCGATGGTGACCCCCCGACGGGCGACGCGGTGGCGCTCCCGCCGTTGGGTCTCGTGGAACCAGGTGATCTGCTCGCCGGCAGCCTCGAGCGCACGGCGGAGCTCCTGGGGCTGGGCGGCCAGGGCCTCGGCGACCTCGGCGGGCGGAACCCGGACCGACTCGAGCTCCACCCCGTCGAACCTGCGGGTGAGCTCGACCAGGGCCGCATCACCCCGCTGCCGGACCTCGGCGACGATCTCGCGCACCGCGTCGCGCACGTCATCGGTCGAACCCCGCTCCGGGCGGGGCAGGTCGAAGTCGGATCGACCGCGCACGTCGAGGCGGGTGAGCAACGGCTGGTCGGGGTCGGACATCGGGCGGTCAGCGTACCGGCCCCCGCCCGTCGCCCTCGAAGCATTCCGCCGGGGACGCGGGGAACGCCAACACCGCCAGGGCGCCCTGGACCGCGCCACGCCTCGAGAGCCGGGCGGCCTGCGTGGCCGGGGAACGCCAACACCGCCAGGGCGCCCTGGACCGCGCCACGCCTCGAGAGCCGGGCGGCCTGCGTGGCCGGGGAACGCCAACACCGCCCGCCGCACAAAAGAGAAAGAGCCGGCGCCCCGAAGGGCGCCGGCGGGCGACTCCGGGCGGCGGATCCCAGTAGTCGCCTTGTGCCAGGTGGCGGGAACCTGGTCGAGCGGTACTCTACCGGCGCGATCTCTCGCTGAGAAGTTCCTCGACAACGCTCCGCGGTATTTTGGCGCGCCGTGGATCGCTTTTTCTGTGGATGACGGGCCCTTTCGATGTCGAATCACACCCTGGGTGGTTCGATCCGCCACGCAGCGATTGAATCCGGTTCATTGTTACAGTTTGATGACGGATGGTCAGAACCGCTCGATCGCGGTCGTGTGACGGCACGGTGGCGGCGCCGTGGGCTCAGTAGCCTCACGGGGTGGACTCCATCCCTCCGGCGTCGATCCGATACGACCAGCCCGGCATCGCCGACCTGACGTTGCCCGACGGCATCGCCGAAGGAGCGGCCGCGGTCGACGCGCTCCGCCGGGCCGTGGCCGAGGCGGCGAACGCCGGCGCGGCGGTCGTCCGGTGGTGGGCGTCGCCCGCCACCGAGGCCACCGATGAGATGGCCGCAGCCGCCGGGATGACCGCGACCCGTGACCTTCTGCACCTGCGCATCCCACTGCCCGCCGCCGAGCCCGACCCCGACGTGGCGATTCGCACCTTCACCCCCGGCGACGCCGACGCGTGGATCGAGGTCAACAACCGGGCCTTCCACTGGCACCCCGAGCAGTCGGGCATGACCAGGGAACGGCTGAGCGCGATCCGCTCCCAGCCGTGGTTCGACCCCGCCGGGTTCCTCCTCCACGAGCGCGACCGTCGACTGGCCGGCTTCTGCTGGACCAAGCTCCACCACGATCACACCCCCCTCCTGGGCGAGATCTTCGTGATCGCCGTCGATCCCGACTTCCACGGCCTGGGCCTGGGCCGGGCGCTCACCCTGGCCGGTCTCCGGTGGCTCCACCAGGCCGGGGCCGTCATCGGCGCGCTGTACGTCGAGTCCGACAACACGCCGGCCGTCTCCGCCTACGAGCGGATCGGATTCACGCTGCACCACATCCAGCGGGCCTACACCGCTGCTCCCGCAGCAGACGCCAGCGGAGGGACCACACCGTGACGGCCGGGGCCCCTTCGATCTACAGCCTCGACCGGAATCGGCTGGCCGACGCCATGGACGACCACCCCTCCTATCGGGTCGATCAGCTGTGGACCGGCCTCTACGCCGAACTGCGCGAGGTGGCCGCCATCAGCCCCCTGCCCGCCTCACTGCGCATCGAGCTGGATCGGAGATTCCCGCCGGCATTGGCGCCGGTCACCGAACGGACCGCCGACGGCGGGGCCACCACCAAGTGGCTCTGGCGCCTGGCCGACGGCCACGAGATCGAGACGGTCCTGATGGACTACGACGATCGCTCCACCGTCTGCGTCAGTACCCAGGTCGGTTGTGCCATGGCGTGCGGATTCTGCGCCACCGGCCAGGCCGGCTTCGACCGCCACCTCGACACCGGCGAGATCGTCGAGCAGATCGTGCGAGCGGCCCGGGCGGCGCAGCCGCGGCGGCTGTCCAACGTCGTCTTCATGGGGATGGGCGAACCCCTGGCCAACTACGAACCCACCCGAGCCAGCCTGCTGCGGTGCCGTGACGACCTCGGCCTCTCCGCCCGCCATCTCACCGTGTCCACGGTCGGCATCGTGCCCGGCATCGATCGGCTGGCCCAGGAGGGACTGCCCGTGACGCTCGCCGTCTCGCTCCACGCCGCCAACGACCAGCTGCGCGACCGATTGGTCCCCATCAACAAGCGGTATCCCCTCGACGATCTGATGGCCGCCTGCCGGCGCTGGCTCGACGCCACCGGCCGGCGGATCTCGTTCGAGTGGGCGATGATCGAGGACGTCAACGACTCGGTGGCCGACGCCGGTCAGCTCGCCGAGCTCGCCGGACCGCTCCGGGCCCACGTCAACCTCATCCCCCTCAACGCCACCGACGGCATGCCCGCCACCGCCTCGACCGAGGCCTCCATCGACGACTTCCGATCCGTGCTCACCGGGGCCGGCGTGAACGTGACCGTGCGCGCCAATCGCGGCAACGACATCGACGCTGCGTGTGGCCAGCTCCGTCAGCGCACCAACACGGTCCGGCCCGCACCGGTGCGGATCGCGTCCACCAGCGCCTCACCCGCGGCGACGACACCCCCCGGCCAGACCACCGACCGCTCCACCTGACCATCCACCTGCGCCTCGGGCGCCACCACCGACCGGCCGCCGGACCACGCCATGTTGGCGGCGAGGTAGTCGGCCGGGGTCCCGCAGTCGTGGAACACTCCCTCCACGGTGATCACCTGGAGCCGGCCATCCTGCTGCGCCGGGCGCCAGCACGTCTCGTACAGGCCGCTGGGGCCCTCGGGAAGCTGCGCGGCCACCGGCGCGGGGAGCAGGCTGCCCACCACCCGGCTGCTCGGACCCAACCCTGCGTCACCCACCAGGACCACGGCGGCGCGCTCGCGGTCCCAGCGATCGACCGCGCCCGAGAGACCCACATCGGTGAACGTGTCCGCGTTCAGGACCAGCACGCCACGCCCCTCCAACCACGAGAAGAGCTCGACGACCGCCCCCGCGGTCCCCAGACCCGGTCGGTCCTCGAACGAAAGGTGGACTCGCCCCTCGAGGTGCTCCTCCATCTGGCGCCGCCCGTGATGCACGTTCACCGCCACCAACTCGGTCACGACCTGCACCCGTTCGATCGCGTGATCGACCAGCGTTCGGTCGCCGACGGGGCACAGTGCCTTCGGCCGCTCGAGGGTCAGAGGTCGCAGCCGGGTGCCGGCCCCCGCGGCAAGCACCAGGGCTGCCAGACTGTTACTCATGCAGACCATGAGATGGACCAACCCCTCGCAGCCCCAGACCCTGCAGATCGGGGTGTTCCTGCTGTACTTCGACGCGTTCTGGTCGGTGCTCGGCGCCTTGTCCAGCGGGGGCATCGGCGTCCTGATCCAGTTGGCCTTCGCCGCCCTCTACGCCGCGGCGGGATGGGGCATCGCCAACGAGAAGAAGCCCTGGTACTGGGCCGGCATCGTCATCTCGGCCATCGGGATCATCCCGATCCTCTTCATCGTCCAGGTCGGGTTCAGCCTCCCGTTCCTGATCAGCATGGTGTTCCCCCTGGCGCAGTTCGTCGCGCTCGTCCACCCGATGAGCCGCAGCTACGCCAAGATCTGGTTCACGTGACCGGCCTAGGATCTCGTCATGACCACCACGATTGACGGCATCGACGGACTCAAGGCCATGGTCGGCCAGCACCTGGGCTACAGCGATTGGATGGAGATCACCCAGGAGCGGGTCGACCGGTTCGCTGACGCCACCGGCGACCACCAGTGGATCCACGTCGATCCCGAGCGAGCCAAGGACGGCCCCTTCGGCGGCCCGATCGCGCATGGCTACCTGACCCTTTCCCTGGGCCCGATGTTCGCACCCCAGGTGTTGAGCGTCACGGGGATCTCCATGGGAGTCAACTATGGCACCGAAAAGGTGCGATTCCCGTCCCCCGTGCCCGTCGGGAGCAATCTCAGGCTCGGCCTCGAGCTCGTGTCGGTCGAGGATCGGCCCGACGGCTCCGTTCACGTCGTCATGCGCTCGACGTTCGAGGTCGAGGGCGGCGCCAAGCCCGCCTGCGTCGCCGACACCGTCACGCTCTACTACCCGTAGCGAGGCGCGCCGGTCCGCGCCCCCCGGCCCGGCATACTCGATGCCGATGAAGCTCCTCGCTCCCCTGCTCGCCCTCGCGCTCCTCGCGGTCGCCTGCGGTGGCGACGACGACGGTGCCGCCCCTCCCTCGTCCTCGACCCCCGCCACCAGCGAAGCGGTCCCGACCACCACCACGACCGCCGGGCCGCCACCGGACCCGACCGACACCCCGACCACCAGCAGGAGTTCCACGCTCCCGCCGCCTCCGGCGTCGCTCTCGGACTGGTCCGACTGCGGCAGCGTGCAGTGCGCCACCCTGACGGTCCCCCTCGACTACGCCCGACCCGACGGCTCCACGATCGACATCCCGGTCACCCGGCGCCCGGCGTCGGGCGACCGGATCGGTGTCCTGCTCGCCAACCCGGGCGGACCGGGTGCGCCCGGCACCGACTTCGCCACCGGATCCCTCGTCTCCGACGACCTCCTGTCCCGGTTCGATTTCGTCATGTGGGATCCACGTGGCACCGGGGGCACGACCGCCCTCACGTGCACCGCCCCGTTCGAGACGTTGTGGACCATCGACTCGGGGCCCGACGACGCCGCCGAGCAGGCCCAGCTCGATCGGGCGGCCGCCGACGTCGCCGACGAGTGCCGCGCCCGACACGGTGACGTCCTCGCCCACGTCGACACCGAATCGACGGTCGCCGACATGGATGCGCTCCGCCGCGCCCTCGGCGAGGAGTCGATCTCCTACATCGGGTTCTCCTACGGCACCTACCTCGGCCTGCGCTACGCCGACCGGTACGGCCCCACCGTGAGGGCGATGGTCCTCGACGGTGTGGTCGACCCCGACCAGGACCTCGAAGAGTTCCTGTCGGGGCAGCTCGGGGGATTCCTGGCCGTCTACGACGACATGGCAGCCGAATGCGGCAACGGCTGCCCGGTCGACGACATGGACGCCACCCTGCGCCGGGTGCTGGCCGCCGCCGAGGCACGACCGATCCCCACCCGGTTCGGTCTCGATCTGGGACCGGCCGACGTGGTGACCGGCACGTTCTACTCCGCCTACGGCTACAGCAGCCAGGCCTGGAACGACTACTACGAGGCGCTCGCCGCCGCCGACGACGGCGATGGCAGCGCGCTGCTGTCGCTGGCCGACCAGTACCACCAGCTGGTCAACTTTCCCGCCTACGTCGCCACCACCTGTGTCGACAGCCCTGGTCCCGACTCTCCGGAGGAGTTCGCCGCCATGGCCGATCGACTCGCTGCGCTCGATTCCCGCTTCGGCGCCGGCATCGCCAACGAGCTCGCACCCTGTGGCTCCTGGCCCGTCGAGGCCACCGGGCCTCTGGCCGACGTCACCGCATCCGACGCACCACCCATCCTGGTCATCGGCAACACCGGTGATCAGGCGACGCCCTACGAGAACTCCGTCGAGATCACCCAAGAGCTCGACCAGGCGTCCCTGCTCACGCTCGAGAGCACGGGACACCTCAGCTACTCCCGCAGCGACTGCGTGCGGAACGCGGCCGATCGGTACCTGATCGACCTGGATCTCCCCGACGACGGAACGGTCTGCTGACCGTCCCGATCTGCGCTGAAGCGATCCGCAGCCATACGATCCCCATCCGGAGGGGACGTCATGGAGTTCAACCTGGGGCAGGTCTTCGCGTCGGTGGCCGCGGCGATACCCGACCGCGACTGCATCGTCCAAGGATCACTGCGCCGTCGTTATGGCGACGTCGCCGACCGCTCGACCCGGCTGGCCAACTTCCTGCTCGAGCAGGGCCTCTCGGTCCGGGTCGAACGTCGCGACCTCCTGGGCCACCAGAGCGGCCAACCCCATCTGGGGTGCTACCTGCACAACGGGCCCGAGTACCTCGAGGCGATGCTGGGTGCCTATGCGGCCCGGGTCGCGCCGTTCAACGTCAACTACCGCTACGTCGCCGAGGAGCTGCTCTACCTCCTGAACGACGCCGCAGCCGAGGCCGTCGTCTATCACGCCGAATTCGCCCCCACGCTCGCCGCGGTCCTCCCCGAACTCGATACGACGCCGGTGTTGCTCCAAGTGCCCGATGCCTCCGGTCATCCGCTCCTCCCCGGAGCGGTGGAGTACGAGGCTGCACTGGCCGGCTCGTCGGCCGAGCCGCCGACCATCGAGCCCTCTCCCGACGACCTCTACATCCTCTACACCGGTGGCACCACCGGCATGCCCAAGGGGGTCCTGTGGCGCCAGGCGGACATCTTCGTCGCCGCGTTGGGCGGCCGCGAGCTCGCCACCGCAGAGGAATGGCCGACGATGGCGACCATCGTGGACGCGGCTCGCAACGGTGGAGCCCGCGCCCTCCCGGCCCCTCCGTTCATGCACGGCGCCGCCCATTGGCTGGCGTTCAACGCCTTCGCCGGCGGCAACACGGTGGTCCTGCCCACCTCGACCCATCACCTGGATCCGGCCGACCTCTGGAGCACGGTCGAACGTGAGGGCGTCAGCATCCTGCTCATCGTCGGTGACGCCTTCGGCCGCCCGCTCTCCGACGAGCTCGATCGTCACTCCTACGACCTCGACTCCCTGATGGTGCTGGTCAACGGCGGGGCCGCCCTCACCGCCCAACTCAAGGATCGGCTGCTCGATCAGGTCCCCAACATGATGCTGATGGACGGGCTCGGTGCATCAGAGACGGGCAGTCAGGCCCGGGCCCTCAGCACCCACGACGCCGACGCCACCACCGGCACGTTCCAACCGGGCCCCGGTATGGCCGTACTCACCGCCGACCTGAGTGCCCCGGTCGCTCCGGGCCACGACGAGATGGGGTGGCTCGCCCAGGAGGGTCGCGTGCCGCTCGGCTACCTCAACGACGCCGAGAAGTCGGCCCGCACCTTCGTCGATGTCGGTGGTCGGCGCTACGCCATCCCCGGCGACCGGGCCCGCCTCTTGGCCGACGGCAGCATGGAGCTGCACGGTCGGGACTCCGCCACGATCAACTCCGGTGGCGAGAAGATCTTCGCCGAGGAGGTCGAGCAGGCGATCATGCCCCATCCCGCCGTCTACGACGTCGTGGTGTGCGGTCGCCCGTCGGAGCGGTGGGGCAACGAGGTCGTCGCGGTCGTTCAGCTCTCGCCCGACACCACGGTGGACCCTGACGACCTGTTGGCCGAGGCGGCGCGTCACATCGCCCGGTACAAGCTGCCGAAGGAGATCGTGTTCAGCGACCACATCCAGCGGAGCCCGGCCGGCAAGGCCGACTACCGTTGGGCCCGCGAGATGGTCACCCGCGACTGAGCCACCGGGAGCTCGGCGTCGGCGCGAAGCGCCTCCCGCGCTCGCTCAGGCCGGATCGTCGCGCAGCTGGAACTCGGCCTCGCGGGACGGCTGGATGTGGGCGTCGAACTGCGGGTGATCGAAGATCTGGAACGCGAAGATCTGGTCGTTCCACACCGCCGGCACCGGCCGCTTCCAGTGAAGACCGTGGATCTTCGCGATCTTTCGGTGCTCGTGGGCGGCGTTGAACTCCTCGACCGCGGCCAACTCCCCCGTGAACGGCGTGTGGATCTCGATGTCGTTGCCCACCACGTCATCCAAATAGCAGTACACGCGGGGCAGGAAGGCCGACGCGTCGTGCTCGAACAGACCGAACGCCGCCACCGTCGACGAGTGGTAGTCCAGGTCGAACGAACAGAACGCGATCGGTGCGGGGTCGTGCTCGTCGACGAAGGTGGGGATGGTGTCGGCCACGTCGCCCAGGACCAGGTCCGCCGTGGTCAGGCGTGCCTCGAGCGCCGGGAGGTCCATCTCGAACTCACCGGGCTGCCATACGTAGGCCATGTCGCGGTAGTCCTGCGGCTCGGGCATGCCGGCGCCGGTGTCGAACCCGTAGATCTCGATCCGCACGCCCAGCTCGCCGGTGATCTCCCGGGCCAGCTCCTCCATGACCACCAGCCCGTTGCCGCCGGCGACCCCGAACTCGAGGACGCTGATCGCATCGAGGCCCAGCGCCCGGGCCTGGTCGGCCCCGTGATACATGCCGTAGGCGAAGTGAGGCCGCGGCACGGCATCCCAGAGCAGGCGTTTCGAGAACGGAGCCTTGGAGGCGCCGCGAGCCCGCTGGAGCACCCGTTTCGGTTCCGCGACCATGTCCAGCAGGTCACGCTTCGTCAGTCCCGCGAATCCGCGTTCCGGTCCGGCCATGGCTCCGATTCGTCCTCGATCGTGGGGGGCGCCTTGTCTCGGATGCAGAATACCGAACCTCCCTGCCCGGACCCGTATCGCGATTTCTCGGCCTCATACCGACTCGTTATCCTCCCGACCATGGTCGAGCTGCTGCTGAGCCTGCGTCGCTATCCGATCCTGCGCGACATCGCCCGGGCGATCCTGAGGGGCTACTACTCGCTCATGATCCCCAACAGCGTCGTGCTCGGAGAAGGGACGCGGATCGTCCACTCCAACGGCGTCAACTTCCATCCCAAGGTCGTCATCGGCCGCAACTGCCGCCTCCACCACGAGGTCAGCATCGGACGGGCCAACATCGAGGTCGACGAGCCCGAAGACTACCCGGGCGTGGTCATCGAGGACGATGTGATCCTGGGGGCCCACGTCAAGATCTACGCACCCGAGGAGGGACTCACGGTCGGTCGTGGCACGTTGGTCGCCGCCTGTGCGCTCCTGCTCGAGTCCACCGGTGAGTACGAGGTCTGGGCCGGCCTCCCGGCCAGGAAGGTCGGCGAGCGGGAACGGCCCGACGCCGCTCGGTCCCGAATCAGCGAGTGATCGGAACGGGCTCGGGACCCGTCACGATGCGAGCGCCGCTCGGAAGGCCGTCATCGCGGCGGCGCCGGTGCGCTCGGCGGTGAAGGTCGCCGCCCTCGGCACGCCCCTGGCGACCAGGTCCTCACGCAGTTGCGTGTCGGTGAGGACCCGGGCGATGCCCTCGGCGATGGCGTGCTCGTCGAACGGGTCCACCTGGAGTGCCGCGTCGCCCACCACCTCGGGCAGGGACGTCGCGTCCGAACTGAGCACGGGCGTCCGGCGCGCCATCGCCTCCAGCGGCGGCAGCCCGAATCCCTCGAAGATCGACACGTAGGACAGCGCCGACGCCAGGTGCAGCACGACTTCGCGCTGCCAGTCGTCGACGCGCCCGAGGTAGACCACCGATCCCGCCGGCGCATCGGCGGTCGCCTCGTGCTCGGCCTCGCTCCCCCACCAGGCGGCGCCGGCGATGGCCATCTGATGCTCCGCCAGCTCCGGATGGTGCTTCTTGGCTTCGATGAACGCCCGGACCGTCCGCACCACGTTCTTGCGCCGGTGCAGGTTGCCCAGGTACAGCAGGAACGGTCCGGTGATGCCGTGCTCCTTCAGCCACGTGGACCCTCGGGCTTCGTCCTCGACGCCGAACGGCGGCGGTGGTGCGATCATGTTGGGCGCAACGAAGACGCGGTCCTCGGGGAGGCCGAGCCCCTCGATCAGATCGTTGCGGGCGTGCTCGGAGACCGTCAGCACCACGCGCGCCCGCCGTGCCAGGCGCGGCACGATCTCCATCAGGAGGCGGTAGTTGGTGGGCGGGTAGTGGTTGGGATAGTGCACGAACGAGAGATCCTGCACCATCAACACCTTCGGGCAGGGCGCCCAGATGGGTCCCTTGTTGGCCGAGAACACCAGGTCCAGCGGCCGGCGCCGGTCGAACGCCGCCAGCTCGGCCGGAAACCGGCTCGAGTAGTGCGCGATCCCGTGGAGCCGACGGAAGGTCCGCACGACCGGGAACCGGGGATCGTCGGCGATCGAGTCGGGCGGCACGCCCCCGGAGGACATGAAGATCGGAAACTCGTCGTCGGGCGCGGCCGCCACCGACAGGCCGGTCAGGAACCCCGTCAGCATCGTCTCGTCCCCGCCCTGGCCGGAGCCGAGCGGGAGCCCGTCGATCGCGACTCTCACCGACGTGGCCGAACTCGAGACTGCATCGGCGAGCTCAGGACGAGCCGGGGATCTCGAATCCCTCTTTCGGGGGACCGAAGATGGTCCGGCAGTTCGGCGAGTCCCAGGTGCCGTCGGCCATCTGCACCGGACGCTGCCACTCGGGCAGCACCAGGTCCAGGTCGACCGTCTCCTTGCTGGTCATGTTGCCGAGCACGAACGTGTGATGGGGGATGTCGGTGACCACCCCGGCGCCGGCGGAGATCATGACGCGGTTCCCGATGGTCACCTTGCCACCGATGGCCGCACTGAACAGGAGCCAGACATCGTCGCCGATGGTGGGCATGCCGGGATCGCGGTCCATGAACCGGCCGGTGCTCCCGATCGTGGCGCCCTTCATGATCCGGAACCGCTCGCCGATCTGCACGTCGCTGCCGATGCCGACGCCCACGGTGTGGGCGATCACGAATCCCTTGCCGATCCGGGCGGTGCCCGAGATCTCGCAACCGAACAGCATGATGTTCAGCCAGAAGAACAGCGCCGAGACGGGCAGGAGCAAGCGGCTCCGGAAGTAGGCCCACGAGCTGATCCGGTAGAAGACGACGGCCCAGAGACTGGGCAGGAACATCGCCTTGATCAGCGAACTGGGCTTGGTGTCCCAGTTCATCAGCTTCAACGCCTCGGTGAGATCGGCCTTGATGAAGCTGACCAGCTCGATCTCCTCGGGCTCGGGGGCCCGGCCCACCGGCTCCAGCGCCAGCTTCTCCTTGACCGTCAGCTCTTTCGGCTCTTCGCCATTGTCTCCTGCCATCGGTGCAGACCTCCCTGCGCTCAGGCGAACGCTCGGACCCAGCGGCCCATCCAGTCCCCGAGCTCGCGGTACACCCCGAGGTAGTGGGGCGGCTCGGGACTGCGCTCGAGAGCACGATCGTACTCCTCGACGAAGTGGGCGAAGATCGACGCATAGTCGGCGTCGGTCACGTTGGCCACCGCGTCGTCGACGATGTTGTAGAACCCCATCGACATCAGGTGCATGTACTGCTCGAGCACGGTGACCCGCTCGAGTGGCGTCTGCTTGGTGTGCTCGACGATCGGCCGGCCGTAGGTGAAGAGGTCGCCCTTGATGTCCATCAGCTTCTTCAGGATGTAGCCGCCCCAGATGTCGTCGTGGCGACTGAGCTGCCAGTTGCCCGGCGACCCGTCGTTGACCCAGACATCGGGAAGGAAGTAGTAGGCCGGCGTGATCTCGGCCAGGAACGAGTTGTTCATGCCGCAGACCGGGATGTTGCCCAGCGCCACGTAGTTCTGCTCGCCGCGAAGGCCCGGATCGTACGGCGGCTCGGTGTGGTACTTGTCGATGCCGTTGAGGTCGAGGATGTTGTCCCAGACCCCCATGTTGATCACGACCCGCCCACTGGCGGTCGTGTCGACGACCTGGCTGCGTTCGGGGGTCCGGTACTCGTACGGGTAGCCCCTGGCGTAGAAGCCCTCGCACTCCACCGAGTTGATCCACTCACCCTGGACCGCGGGATGGTCCTGGACCGTCCTGAGCGTCTCCAGGTGGTCGCTCAACCACCCCGGTCGGGTGCCGCAGTCGAAGTCGAGGGCGATGATGACGTCGAAGCCCTCCTTGTACGCCCAGTAGTGGCCGAAGTTGCGGCTGGCGGCGCTCTTGTGGGGCATGGCGTCGTAGTGCTCGCCGCAGTACTCCTTCTGGGCGGCGTAGTCGAAGTAGGTCACGTTGTCGCGCGGCGCCGGCGCCAGGTTCCCGTCGCTGTCGTCGGGGACGATGATGGGGATGTCGTCGGGGATCTCGTCGAAGAGCTCCCACGGCGGGTCGCTGGGCATGGGACTGACGACGCAGACCTTCAGGTCGTTGGTTTCGGTCATGATGAGCTCCTTACGCCGCCGTCGCCGACAGGTCCGAGAAGTTCTCGAGGAGGTATTCCTCGAGTGCGACCCTCCAGGGCCGCATCAGGTTCATGCCCTGGAGATCCAGGGCCATGTTGCGCATGATCTCGCTCCGGGGCCGGTTGGACGGGAAGGTGTCGGCGAAGAAGTCCGACTCGACCTCGATCAGCTCGATCCGATCGGTGAGGCCGAGGGTCTCGAGGATCTGCTGGGTCACGTCGTAGCGGCTTCCCTCGCCCTCGCAGGCCATGTGGTAGAGCCCGTAGAGGCCCGAGTCGATGAGACCGAGGAACGTCCGGGCGAAATCGGGCGTGTAGGTGGGTGTGCCCAGCTTGTCGCCGACGGCGTGGAGCGTGGTCTTGCCGTCCCGCAACTGGTTGAGCATCTTGGCGACGAACTTGTGGTCCTTGCCGGCGCCGCCACCGACCATCCACCCGGCCCTGATGATGAAGTACCGATCGGAGAAGTCACGCACGTACTTCTCACCCTCGAACTTCGAATCGCCGTAGGTGTTGATCGGATTCGGAGCGTCGAATTCGGTGTAGGGCGTCTCCTTCACGCCGTCGAACACGCCGGCCGTGCTGATGTAGACGATCGGGATGTCGGCCTGGCCGGCCTCGATCGCCAGGTACTTCGTGGCGATGGTGTTGGTGAGATAGGCGTGATCCTGGTCGGCGTCGCTGAGCTCCAGCTCGGTCTCGGCCGCCAGATGGACGAGGAAGTCGGGCTTCACCTTGGCGAAGGCTTCCTGGACCGCATCGCGGTTGCGGACGTCGAGCTCACCGAGGGTGGGACCGTCCGGCCCCCAGGGGGTCGGATTGCTGAGGTCGATGTCGGTCACGACGACGTCGTGACCGTGGCCGATGAGCGCCGGGACGAGCGAACTGCCGAGCATCCCCGCGGCTCCGGTGATGAGTGTGGTCATGTGGGTTGCTCTCTTCCTTGACGAATTCGTGATCGGTGGTCGGGCATCAGCCGGCGTGCATCGTGACGACGAGGAACCGGGAGATCGGGGTGAGGCCCGGGACCCGATCGAGGAGGTAGTGGTCGACGCGTTCCAGCCGTGACCAGCCCTTGGCGGAGATCTCCCACCAGACGAGGTTCTGGATGCGGCCGAGGAGCTGGAACGGGACCGTCTCACTCCGGGCGAAGGCCCGGGTGAAGTCGTCGAGGTCCTCCCTCGTGAACGAGCGCTCGTCCGGCGTGTGGTGGGCCGACGGGATCCACCGGGTCACGACCTTGCCGTGGCGGATGTTCCGAATCCAGTCCGGGCCGAACAGGATCGGCTCGGCGAACACCGCCACGCCACCCGGCTTCAGCATCCGCTCGAAGTTCTTCCCCGCCAGCGCCAGATCAAAATGGTGCGCCACCTGGTTCCCGAAGATCACGTCGTAGGTGTCGTCGGGCTCGTCCAGGAATTCGGCCGATCCCTCGATGAACCGCGTGGTCCCGTCGACGCCGTTGATCTTGGCCCGGCGCTTCGCCACCTCGAGGATCCCCGGTGACACGTCGAATCCCGTGGTCTCGGCGCCGTTCAGTGCGAACCACGCCGCCATGTGGCCGGTGCCGGTCCCGGCTTCGAGGATCCGCTTGCCCTCGATCGGCCGGATCTGGTCGATCGCATAGGTCAGGAAGTCGACATGCTGCTGATTGGGGAAGGGGATGACATCGCCGTCCACCTTCAGTACCTCGTCGGGAGCCTCGGCGAACTCGTTGACCGCCCACTCGTCATAGAACTCTCGCTCGTGCTCGTGCCGTTCCTCGAGCGTGAGGGGCTGGTCGTGATGACCGTGATCGTGCCCGTGGTCAGACATCGGGGGTCTCCTTGCAGATGCGAACCTGGTTCCAGTGGGCCCGCGCCAGGCGGGTCCGCTCACGATCCCGCGTCGCCAGCCCGATGGCCCCGTGCCCCGCGGCGCGCAGGCCGAAGCCGCCGGCCTGGGACACGCGCATGGCCACACCCGCACGGCTGCCGTGCTGTCGGGCGAACCAGCGGTTGGCGGAGCGAGCCGCCTCGGGACTGGCGGTGCCGGTCGTCTTGGTCGAGGTCCCGTTCATGAAGTGCACCGCGGTCTGATCGGCCGCGTACCAGGTGGTCCACCCGGCGTCGTGGGCCCGCTGGCACAGGTCGACGTCGTCCATGTAGAGGAAGATCCGGTCGTCCATGAGCCCGAAGTCGTCGAGTGCGTCCCGGCGCAGGAGCATCACGGCCGAGCTGACCCAGCCGCAGGCGAAGGGCTCATCGGTGTCGTGGGCCAGATAGACGCTGGAGAGCGCGGGAATCCGGTCGGAGAACCGGTCGAGGAAGTAGTAGAAGGTGGAGGCGCTGGTCAACGTGGGCAGGCGCCCACCGGTCCACCGCTGGAAGGACCCGTCGCCGTACGTGAGCCGCGGTCCGACGATGGCGCACCGTGGATCGCGCTCGAAGTACGACAGCATCCCGTCGAGACAGCCGTCGGTGAGCCTGGCGTCGGTGTTGATGAGGAGCACGAACTCGCTGTCGCTGGCCTCGATCCCGGCGTTGTTGGCCCGGCAGAAGCCGGCGTTCTCCCCCATCTGGAGCACCTTGACGTCGGGGAACCCCGACTCGACGCGCGCGACGGAGTCGTCGGCCGAGTCGTTGTCGACGACCAGGATCGGCGCATCGGCAGGGAGATGCTCGTCGAGGTTCCGAAGGACCCCTTCCAGCAGATCTGCCGTGTTCCAGTTGACGATGACCGTTGCGATGAGCGGTCGGCCCACGGCTACTCCCAATCGACCGATGTCTCCACGATGTCGGGGGTGTTGACGAAGCCTTCAACGCTCCCGCCACCGTCGGCGCGGACCACGTCGACGTCCGTCAGACCGGGGCCCCCGCCTATGTAGGCCACCATCGAACCATCGGGCGACCACGAAGGGAAAAGGGTGGGCGATTGGTCGGCGGTTGTCAAATGCGTCTCGGCCCCGTTGGCGAGGTCGTGACGGACGATCACCCAGCCGTCCAGCGGGATCTCACCGTCGCCGTAGACGACGGCATCGAACAGCTGCTCCTCGGTGTAGTTGCGGTTGGAGACGTAGGCGATGCTGCGCCCGTCGGGTGCCCACGTGGGCATGGTGTTGAAGAAGGCGTCGTCGGTGACCGAGCGGAAATCGGTGCCGGACGCGGTGTCCATCAGGTGGATGTCGGTACCCGAGTCGTCGGTGAACGAGAACACGACCTGGCTTCCGTCCGGGGAGATCTCGGGGAAGTTGTCGTCGACGCGCTGGGCCCCGGCCGTGCCGTTGGTGAGGTTGAGCACCGTGCCGGTCTCCAGGTCGATCCGGAGCAGGAACGACTCCGAGGCGACCGCCGAGCGGTTGGTGACCACCAGCGTCCGGCCGTCCGGGCTGATGGTGGGATCGGTGTTGCCGCGATCGTCGTCGGGGCCGACGCCGACCCGCCAGTCCTCGATCCACGGGTCGGTGACCTGGGTGACGACGCCGTCGCGCACCACGAAGACCTGCTCCTCGCCGATCTCGGGCCGTTCCTCGGGCACGTCGGTCAGACTGAGGATGTCCTCGACGGTGATGTGCTCGGACCGCTGTTGGCCCGCAGGTGGGGCCGGGTGCGGCGCCGCCGCGGCCGGGTCGTAGGGCACGCGGGAGGAGAACACGACGACGGAACCATCGTCACTCTGCTCGGCCCAACTGGGGATCAGGCCACCGGTGTCGATCGTCTCCACCCGCCAACCGTCGGGCGACACCCGTCGCAGCGTCGAGCCGTCGAGGCCGAGCCCGGCCACGAGCAGCTCGGGCCGACCGGCCGTCGTACCGATGTCGGTGACCGCGGCGGCCGGCGGCGGTCCCGGAACCGCCCAGTCCCAGCCCCGCAGCTCCATGTCCGAGCGCTCGATCAGGACGTCGGATGTGGAACCGTCGGCCGAGACGAGGCACAGGCAGGTGGTCCCGAAGCTGCGCTTGGCCAGGTAGCCGATGGTGGAGCCGTCGGGCGTCCACCGGCCCGAGAAGGCCGACGCCATCGTCGGCTCGCAGGGATTGTCGGGACCCCGCAGCGTGCAGTTCTCGCCCTGGGTGAGCTCGACGGTGTCGCCCGAGGCCGGATCGACGTTGAGGAGTTTCCAGCCACTCTGGGCGACGAGGTCGGTGACGAGCACCCGGGGCAGCGCCGCGAGGCCGTTGCTCTCGTTGCGGCTGACGACCAACCGGCTGCCGTCGTGGGACAGCGAGGGCATGAAGTCGGCGAAGCGGTGGGCCAGCAGCGGACGCGGCCCGCCGATGGCGTCGTCGATCCACACGTCGGGTGAGGACTGCGGATCCTGACGGGTATAGACCACGCGGTCGCCGGCTCCCGACCGGGACACGCCGTTGCGATTGGCGGCCCCGTCCGCGTCGATCGGAGTGACGCTCAGGGAGGCGAGGTCGACCGAGTAGATCCCCATGGCCCCGCCGCCAGGCGGACTCGAACTGAAGGAGATCGAGCGCCCGTCGGCGCTCATGACCGCGGACCGCACCACCTGGTCGGCCAGAACGGTCTGTACGCCGGAGCCGTCCGGCGCCATGATCTCGATGTTGCTGCGGGGCCCGCCTTCGCCGGCGAGGTACACCAGCGCGTTGCCGTTGCGCGCCCACGTAGGGGCCGAGTATGTGCGACCGTCGTCGGGGGTGATCCGGCGGATGCCGCTGCCGTCACCGTCCGCGACGTAGATGCCGTGCGACCCGCTGTCGTCGACGGCGGCGAACACGATCCGCATGCCGTCGGTGGCCAGCTCGGGAGCGGCCGTCACGGCCTGGCTGGCGCCGAGGAGGAACAGGATCGCCAGGACGGCGGTGGGGCGGACGAAGCGCCGTCCGAATCCACCCGACGTCCGGGCCTGACCGCGGATGCGTCCCCCTCCGTCGGCGGCCGCCCCGGCCAGCACCGCGGCCGGGCCGGAGGTGGGGCGACGAAGGGAACGGAAGGGAACGGCCAGACGATCCACCAGCGTCGCCGCGCCCCGGAACGCCACCTGCGAGCGCGCCTGCCGTTGGTGCTGGCGCTCGCCGTGGGTGGAGGGTCGGGCGTGGCGACCGTGACGCTGCTGGTCGCGCATGGCTTTCATCATCGCCGGCACCGGTGTCCGGGGCGCCGACGCACCCCGCCGGCCGATGGGGACGAAACGGCGCGGCACGTTGATGGGCACCAACGTGGTGGGGCCGATCGCCACGGTGTCATCGACCGGTTCGGTCGGACGACCGATCTCCTCGGGCTCGTCGTCGTCTCGGCCCTTCGGGCCACCGAAGACGGCGTTCTCCGGACGGAGCCGACCGTCCATGTGGAGACACGCGACGACCATGCCCGCGACGACCCAGAAGTACGCGTTGAGCTGATCCATGCGCAACAGGAAGCTGAGCCCCGCCTCCATGGCCAGGAACCCGAAGAAGACGAGCGCGCCGAGGCCGATGCCGCGGAAAAGCCAGTCTTTCGAGCGCGAGAGCCGGAAGGACAGGACGAACAGGCTGAGGCCGATGATGTAGGTGGCGAGGAGGCCCAGGAATCCCGTCTCGACCAGCATCAACAGGTAGAAGTTGTGCACGTTGTGGATGAACAACAGGTTCTCGCGCCGGTGCTCTTCGTCGCGGTTGGCCTGCTGGAAGTTGTTGAGACCGATGCCGACGACCGGTTCCTCGATGATCATCCGCCGGGCGATGGAGCTGAGCCGGACCCGGGCCTGCAGCTCCTGGTAGACGCGTTCACCGGTGATCTGGCTGCCGACGGTGGACTCCACCTGCTCGTGGAACACGCCGAGGCCGATGAACAGGACCAGGAACCAGACCGCGATGGTGCGCCACGACATCCATCCCCGGTGGACCACGAGCCCGATCAGGACCAGCCCCATCACCAGGATGGCCAGGAAGGGCGACCGGGTGTGCGAGAGCACGATGGGCAGGCACGCCATGGGGGCCGAGGCGAACAGGACGTACCGCAGGGGGTTGGTGGCCTTCATCGAGGCGCCGACCGCGCGACAGCATCAGCGCGAACGAGCCGAGGACCGAGCCCAGCACCGCCGGGTGGATGAACGTTCCCATGGGGCGCCCGGAGTCGGTGGGCAGGCTGGCCTGCCCGGGCTGCTTTTCGGTCGGAGCGACCTCGAGGAAGTCGAGAGGACCCACCCCGCCGGTCTTGTACTGCATCAGCACGACCGGCACCTGCACGACGATGATGATCATGAAGGCGCCGAGGATGACCCAGAGATGGGAGCGATGGCGCACCCGGCCGACCAGGTAGAGGTAGATCAGCACCGGCCAGATGAACCGGTGGAACTGGGTGATGGCGAGATAGTGGTTCTCGGCCCCGATCACGCTGGGGATCATGACGAGGAGCCCGAGGACGGGCAGCCAGGTGGCCCAGTGACCGAACGAGCGCTTCAGGTCGGCGCCGAGGGTTCCCGACCGCCACCAGACGATGTAGAGGATCAGCACCGCCAGATCGACCGTCGAGGTGTACAGACCGGGGGCCAGGATGTTCCAGTTCCACTGGAACATGTAGAGCGGACCCCAGGACTTCACCAGCGGGATGGCGACGGAGCCGATCACGACGAACAGGGCGAACAGGGCCCGGTTGCGCACGGCGATCAGCGTGAAGACGGCCAGGACCGCGAGGATGCCGGTGGCCCACCACTTGAGGTCGTTGAGCCCATTGATACCGAAGCTGGCCAGCGCGGCGACCAGGCTGATGATCACGATCGTCGCGAACTGGAACGGCACGGTCGGCCGGCGGATCGCCGAGCCCAGCACGTTCTCGAGGTAGCGGTCGTTCCGGGTACGGATTTCGTCGGGCGGAGCCGAGAAGAACCACTGGTCGAGGAACTTCCAGGACGCCACGCCGGCGACGATCACGACGCAGATCACCGCGAGCGTGATGATGCCCTTCATGCCGGCACTGGTGAACACCCATGAGGTCAGCGCGGTGCCGAAGAGGGCGACCGACCACCACCAGGCCCGCCACCAGCGAGGCTGCTGGCGGTCCGACCGGGTCGGGGACGGACCACTCGACTCGGGCGGTTCGCCGGATGCGGGTGCGTCGGGCGGGATCTCGGTGATGCTCATGCAGCCACCGTCACCCTCTGGTCATCGACACGCGCCGCCCGGTCGGACGCCGGCACGATGGGCCGGGCCGCGGGGCGACGTTGCGGTTGGGACGCGTACCCGCGGTTGGTGAAGTGCAGCAGCAGCTTGGGGTACACCCAGTCGGCCAACCGGCTGCGCTGCCGGCGTGCGTCGAGCCACCGTCGCAGGACCGGGATGGTGGCCGCGTTGAACAGCCCGCGTCGCACCATGCCACGGACGAGTCCGGTGGGGCTGTTGTGCCAGGTGAAGATGCCGTAGGACTCGAGCATGCTCGGGTCCTGGACCAGGTGCTCCAGATCGCGCAGGCCCCGCCCGATGCTCTCCTGGAGCCGGCTGGCCGAGTCCAGGTCGTGGGGGTGATAGTGCTCGCCCCACGCCCGGGGCTCGTAGATGAGATCGAGTCCGGCGAGGGTCCAGCGGCGGCCGAGTTCGACGTCCTCGCTGCCGATGACCGCCCAGTCCTCGTGGAACAGCAGGTTCTGATCGAGCATGACCTGCCGGGGGAACGAGAGGTTCATCGACCAGCTGAACCGATAGCTCAGCGGCCGGCCCGCCTGATCGTCCAGCAGGAAGTAGGCGAACGGCGGGTACCAGTCGAGGAACGGCGTGCGCTCCATGCGAGGCGACTGCTCGCAATGCCCCAGCACGGCGACCGGCCGGGCGGCGGCGCGGTGGGCCTCGACGTGACGACGGACGAAATCGGGCCGGACCCAGACGTCGTCGTTCATGAAGATGACGTAGTCACCCCGAGCGGCGAGCACTCCCTGGTTGCGCTTGACCGCGGGAAGCCGTTCGTCGGAGTGCTGGACGTGGATGGCGACATCGCCGCGTGCATCGAGCGAACGGGCCATCTCGGGGGTGCCGTCGTCGGAGTTGTCGCACACGAGGATCTCGAGACGGTCGGGCGGGTAGTCCCCCGCCAGCAAGTGCTCGAGGGTGGCGCGCGTGACCTCGCACCGGTTGTACGTGGGCATCACCACCGAGACCATCGGCAGGTCGTCATCGGTCGATGACCGATCCGGCCCGGAAGCCTCGTGCACCTGGAGAGCGCCGCTCATGCCGACACCACCGGATCGACCGGTTCCTGGTCGGGACCGCTGCTCTCGACCGCCGACTTGAGGTACCCCAGATCGACGCTGCGGGTGACGACCAGCAGGAGGCCGTAGACGACCGGACCGACGACGGCGACCAGGAGCCAGGGAACACCGATCGAGTTGAGCCCGTAGAGCACGGCGCCGGTTCCGACGGCAACGGCGGCGATGCGCGCCATCCGGAACCAGTCGGGGAAGACGCCGGTGATCCGGTAGACCACGACGCCGGACACGACCGCGGCCGTCGTCCCGGTGACCAGCGTCGCCGCCGCGGCGCCGCTGATGCCGTAGCGCGGGATGAGCAGCAGGTTGAGGATGATGCCGAGCACGATCGAGCCGAAGTTCACGAAGATCGTGATCTGCTGCTTCTGGGCCGAGAGGAGTACCGCGGCGTGCCACACGGCCACGCCCATGCCCAACATGGACAGGGTCAGCAGGCGGAGCGGATCGAAGGCGGCCACGAACTCGCCGTCGGAGGGAATGGCCAGCACGTCCTCACCCACCGCGAACGCCATGACGGCGATCAGCGCGTAGACCCCAAGGCCCACCTCGAGGGTGCGACGATGGGTGGAGAGGAACCGATCGGGATCCCTGCCGTAGTAGCGCGACATGAGCGGCAACGAGAGCGTGGTGATGATGCTGCCGGCGATGAGCAGGTACTCGAGCGGCTGCTGGGCGCTGCCGTAGATGCCCAGCTCGTTGCGGTCGTCGAGGAGGAGCTCGATCATGATGAGGTCCATCCTGAGCCAGGCCAGGGCGACGAACGCGGACAGCCCCATGTACCAGCTCTGTCCGAACAGCCACCGGACACGACCGCGATCGAATCGCAGGCGGACGGCGAATCGCCGGTGGACGAGGAAGAGTGAGAGCAGGCCACCGACGATCGGGATCATCATCTGGGCCGCGATGACGGGCACCAGGGTGGCGCCGAAGCTGACCAGGATCACCACGGTCACGGTCTTGGCGACGACGTTGACGATGCGGACCACCGCGTCGTACTGCTGCTGCAGCCGACTCTGGAAGGTGGCCGTGGTGACGAGCAGCGCGTCGGCCACGTAGACACCGCCGCCGCACAGGCCGGCCAGCCGCAACTCGGGGGTGGGGTCGAAGGCGGTCATGACGACCTGGATGGCCACCACGCCGATCAGGGCGTAGCACAGCTTCATGCCCACGACCGTGCCGAGCGTGGCGTCCTCGTCCTCACCGCGTGACACCTCGCGGACCGCGATCTGCCCCAGGCCGGAATCGACGGCCAGCCCGACCAGCGTCACCACCGTCAACACCAGGACGTAGTCGCCGAAGCGAGCTTCACCGAAGGTGTCCAGGATGACGAAGGTCATCCAGGCGTTGAGGACGACCTGGAGGACGCGGGTCGGCCCCTGTGCCGCGGTGCTGACCGCGACACGGCGCGCAACGCCGGTGTCCTCCTGGACCGTCGGTTCGGTGGTGGGCACCCGCACGGGTCCTAGCGCGGGTCGTCAGATTCGGGATCGAGCCCCTCGTCCGGCCCCGAACGGACCAGACCGGTGCCGGGCTCGACGCCCGGGTCACCGCCACCGGCCCCGGTGGGTCGGCGCGCCATGTCGAGCAGCGCCGCCGAGATGTTGGTGGCGCCCCCCGACCCGGAGCCGCCGGTCGGCTCGCTGGCCACGCTGGGCGCCGAGTAGGGCACCTTGTACTCCCGGAGGTCGGCGGCGACCATGTCGTCTCCGTCGACGTCGATGAGCTCGTCGTCCTCGTTGCGCCGGTCGATGATCCAGGTCAGCGCCGCGCCGGCCAGCAGGCCGACGAAGATCCCGACGAGGCCGTAGAGCCAGCGCTGCGGCTTGACCGGGTACGTGGGGACGCCGGCGGCGTCCTCGAGCGTGATGTCCGCCCGCGGCGTCGCCGCTGCCGTACGAGCCTGGCTCAGCTGGGCCTCGAGGCTCTGGAGCTCGGCGGTGGCGCCGGTGACCTCGGCCTGCTGGAGCGCCAGCGCGGCTTCGTCGTTGTCACCCAGGGCCAGGGCTTCCTCGCCCAGCAGCCGCTGGAGCTCGGCGACGGTGGCCTCACCACCGGCGACCGACGACTCCAGCGTGTTCTTCTGGACCACCAGGGAGGTGTACGCCGGGTCCGGCGTGGTCCCCTGGACCGTCGACTGGCTGCGGCCGTTGGTCACGACCTGCTGGGTGACGGCATCCTTCTCGGCCGTGGCCAGCTCGGCCTCGGTGGCGGCCAGCTGGGCTTGCGTGCTGGCGAGCGTGGTCTGGGCGGCCTGGAGCTGCGTCTCGAGGCTCTGGCGCTGGGTCTCGCTGGTGAGCTCGCCTGCAGCGCCCTGGATGCCGAGCTCGTCGCGGATGTCGGCGAGGTCGTTCTGGGCGTTCTCCAGTCGCTCGCGGGCCTCGACGACCCGTCCCTCGAGGGTGTCGATCGTGCTCTGCGATCCGAAGGCGAACCGCTCGGTGTTGGCCTCCATCATCTTCAGGACGGCCAGGTTGGCCATGTCGCGGGCCAGGTAGGGATCGTCGGCCATGGCCCGGACCCGCATCACGTAGCTGAGCTCGTGCATGCTGGCCGAGATGCTGCGGTGGGTCTTCTGGATCGCGGCCTCGAGCGGCTCGGGTTCGTTGTAGTAGCCGTGGGTGATGTAGGCCCGACCCCGCTTGATGCCGTTGAAGACGGTCGTGAGCAGGCCCTCCTCCTCCTCGACCTGGTCCAAGCCCAGCTCGAGCACGATCTCGCGGGCGACAGTGCGGGACTCGACCAACGCGGAGTACGTCATGCCGAAGCTGATCGACGCCTGCGCCTCGAGCGGCTCGGTGATCGGCAGCTGCCCGGTGGTGGACTTGAGCGAGTTGTCGGTGACGCGCATGAGCACGGTGGCCGTCGCCTCGTACTGTCGGGCCACGCCGTACGAGAAGATGAACGCGAGCAATCCTCCGAGGACGGCGATGGCGGGAATCCGCCAATACCGCTTGCTCTCTTTCCACATCTCTTGAGGTTCCATGTGTCATGCCCTCCCTCAGGCATCCCACGCATCGTCACCGGGACGACGTCGCGTCATCCTCCACGGTTACCGGCCAGTACACCCACGATGGTGTCGCGCCCGATGATCAACCCGGCGCGCATCAGGAGAGCTGCCCCCGCTACGTACCGAAGAGGATGCCACGGTGACGTGGCGTGATGTTTGCACCAGTATAGATACGCTCCGTGGTGGAAGTGCCATACCTGTCGGACGGGCCAGCCCTTTCTTGAACCGCCCTCATGGTGCACGACCTCTGCGGTGGGCGTGCACCACACCCCGAACCCGTGCCGTTTCACCCGGTGACAGTACTCGGCGTCCTCCCAGTGCATGAAGAAGTCCTCGTCCAGCGGGCCGACGATGTCGACCACGCGCCGAGGGGTCATGAGGCAGGCGCCGGACACCCAGTCGATGGGAAACGGCTCGTCGCCGACCCGGTCCTTTCCGGTCATGTACCGCTTGGCCCAGGGGTTGTCCGGAAAGAGCCGGGTCAGCGGCGAGCGCCGGCCGAAGATGGCCGCCGCGGGCCGGGGGAACGCTCGTGCGGTGCCCTGATCGGTGCCGTCGGTGTTGAGGAGCTTCGGGGCCACGACCCCGGCCTCGGGGTGCTCATCGAGGTACGTGACCATGGTCTCGAGCGCACCGGGCCGCACCACGGTGTCCGGGTTGAGGAACAGGACGTGCCGACCCGTCGTGGCGGCGATCCCGGCGTTGTTGGCGCGGGAGAAGCCGGTGTTGTCGCCCATCTCGACCACCGAGACCCGGGGATCGGCGCGAAGGTGCTCGACGATGCCGTCGCTGGAGTCGTTGTCGACGACGACGATCTCGGCCCGCAGGCCCAGATCGGCCTCGTCGATGGATGCGAGGGCCTCGTCGATGTCGTCTCGACAGTTGTAGGCGACGATCAGGATGGCCAGGTCGGGCCGGTTCAGATCGCGCCTTCGCTTCGCAGGACCGACCACGCGGTGAGGAACAGGATCTTCGTGTCCACCCAGAGCGACTGGCGCTCGACGTAGCGCACGTCGGCGGCGATCTGCTGACGGACCGTCAGGTTGTTGCGGCCGGTGCACTGGGCCAGTCCGGTGATCCCGGACTTGACGGTGAACTTCGACAGCTCGACCGGCCGGTAGTACTGGACCATCTCTTTCAGCTCGGGCCGGGGACCCACCAGGCTGACGTTGCCGAGCACGACGTTGATCAGGTTGGGGAGCTCGTCGAGCGTCGTCTTGCGCAACCACCCGCCCATGCGGGTGTTCCGGGGATCGATCTGGCCCTTGTAGTAGGCGTGCTCGAGCTGTTCGGCCGTGTACTTGTACTCGTAGAGCTCGGGGAACCGCTCCTGGGCGTCGACGTACATCGTGCGGAACTTGTAGAACCGGATGAGCTCGCCGTTGAGACCGACCCGGTGCTGCTTGAAGATGGCCGGGCCGGGTGAATCGAGACGGATGAGCAACGCGATCAGGGCCATGACCGGTGCGATGAGGATCAGCGCCGGCAGTCCGATCGCCAGGTCCATGGTCCGCTTGGCGGCCCGGAACACCGGCCCTCGGGCGGCGGCGTCGGGACTGAGCTCGAGGTTGGCGGCGACCAGGTCGGCGATCGACCCGTACCCGCAGGTGTAGTCGTCGCCGGACTCGGACGGGACGCCCGGGAGCGAGACACCGTTTCCGCCGACCGGGGGGCGCACGCCCACATCGGCCACGTCGGTGGCCAGGAACGCGGCGTCGTCGGCGTTGCCTACCGTCCGAGCTTCGAGTGCCACGTCTTCCCCCGCCGTCTTGTTCCTGTGGGTCCTGCGATCACCACAGGACGGGACTCCTCAACGTACGTATATACGTCCCGAACCGAGCCCCTGTCAACCTGCGACGACGGCCTCTGGGGCGATCGGGCCCCGCCGGTTACGATTCCAGTGTGCCGCGTTCAGCCCCAGGATCCACCACGCGGACGCTGCTCGCTCGCCTGCGCCACGCCCGGGTCCTCCTGCTGCTGACCACGCTGGTCGGTGCGCTGATGGCGCTCCTGATCACCGAATGGAGCGGTCCGGCCCACCAAGCGACCAGCCAGGTGCAGGTGGGTCCCGCCCTGGCCCTCGACGTCGTTCCCTTCGATACGCCGGACCCGCAGGCGACGATCGATGCCGAGTACGAGTTCCTCCGGTCCGACGCCGTCGCCGACGCCGCGCAGGAACTCCTCCCGGACGCCGCCACCGACGTCTCCTTCTCGGCGGCCACCGACTCGACCATCCTGACGATCACGGCGCGGGCCGACGACCGCGCCACCGCCCGCATCACCGCCGAGACCTACGCGGCAGCCTTCTCCGACCTCCTGCACACCCGCCGACTCGTCGAGCTCGATCAAGCGGAACGGGCGGTCACCGACCAGCTCGATGCCACCCGGGCGCTCGCCGCCGAGGCCGATCCCGACGAGCTGCGCGCCCTCGAGGAAACCGAGCGCCAGCTCAGCACGGCCCTCACCGACATCGATCTGGCCCGGGAGCTGGGAACGTCCGGCTCCGCCCGGTCGGTCGGCGACACGTCGGTCACCGACCAGCGGGCGCTCTCACCGATCGCCGCCGTCGCTCTGGGGGCACTGCTCGGCTTGGCCGCCGGCGCGGCGATGGTGGTGGCCGCGCAGCGGCTGGCGCCCACGTTCGTCACCGCCGAGGATGTCCGTCGCGACGACCTTCCCGCTCCCCTGCTCGCCGTCATGCCGACCGCCGACGACGAGACCGATGCCGACGCCTACCGGGCGCTCCGTTCCGAGCTGTCCGCCCACGTGCCCCGCGGCGCCGCCGTGCTGTTCATGACGCCCGACGGAGGAACGGCCGCCGCGAGCGTGGTGGCCGGACTGGCCACCACATGCTCGGGCTTCGGCGAGGGAGTGGTCGTCGCCGAGCTCGACCTGCGGAACCCGGCGTTGCATCGACGGTTCGGCGCGACGTGCAGCCCCGGGCTCACGACCGTGCTCGACGGTGAGGCCGCCCTGCTCGAGGCGGCGCAGCGGCTGGACGTCGACGGTCAGGTGTGGTTCCTCGCCGGCGGAGCGACCCCGGAACGCCCCGCCGAGGTCCTGGCGTCCATCGAGGCCCATCAGCTGCTCACCCAGGTCTCCGACGGTGCCGACCGTGTCCTCCTGCACGGACCGCCCATCACGATCGTCACCGATGCGGCCGAGATCCGATCGCTGGTCCGCGGCGCCGTGCTCGTCATCGAGGCCGGCTCGACGCGACGTCAGGCCACGCGCGACGCCGCTCAGCGCATCATCCGGCTCGGGATGCCGCTCGTCGGCATGGTCCTGGTGGGCGCCACCGGCGCCGAGATCATCCGGTCCGAGCATCGGCCCGTACCCGATCGGCTGCCGGTCGGTGCCCACGGAGGGCACCTCGAACCGGAGGGACCGGTCCCGTCGCCGCACTCGGTCGAGGCCGAACGGCTGATGACGATCGATCTGACCCCCGTCCACCCGGTCCCACCGCAGCCGAGCCCGCCGACCGATCACCCCGTGATCGCACTGTCCGACGACGCCGACGACGAGGACCGGGGCGCCGGCGACTCAGGCGGCGCCGGAGATCAGCGCTCCGCCGTCCACCACCAGGGTGTGGCCGGTGATCCAGCTGGAGAGGTCGGAGGCCAGGAAGAGAGCAGCGCCGGCGATGTCGGCGGGCTCTCCAAGCCGGCGTAACGGCAGTCCCGCCGCGATCCGTTCGCCCGCCGACTCCCACAACGCGCGGGCCAGATCGGTCTTGACCAGGCCGGGAGCCAAGCTGTTCACCCGCACGCCCGGCCCCAGCTCCGACGCCAGGGTCTTGGTCAGGTGGATCAGCGCCGCCTTGGTCGTGTTGTACACCCCGATGGTGGGCTCGATGGACAACCCGCCGATCGACGCCGTGTTGATGACGTTGCCGCCGTGGTCGGCCATCCATGCCCGGTGAGCGGCCTGGGTCCAGACCAGCGGACCCCGCAGGTTCACCTCGAGCGTCTTGTCGTAGCGCGGAAGGTCGATGCCGATGGTCGGACCCATGTAGGGATTCGTGGCCGCGTTGTTGACCAGGATGTCGCAGGCGCCGAAGCGCTCGACCGTCGCCGCCACACAGGCGGACGCGGCGTCGGGATCGCCCGCATGGGCGGCGAAGGCGGCGATGGCGTCCCCTCCGATCTCGGCCGCGGCGGCATCCAGCGCGTCCTGCGTGCGCGAGCTGATCATCACCTGCGCGCCCGAGGCGACGAACGCCGCCGCGATCGCCTTGCCGATCCCACGCGATCCGCCGGTGATCAGCGCCGTTCGACCGTCGAGCACTCCGTGTCCGTCCAGTTCCAGTTGCATGACCGGACCGTACCCGCTCGGACGGACCGCATCCGGCGGCCCGGCTCAGCGCATCCAGGTACCGCGGTGGATCACCTGATCCAGCGGGCGACGGGCGCGACCGGAGGACCGGCCGGCGCCGGCGTGGGCGGCAGGATGACCCAGGGCGATCGTGCCGAGTGGCTCGAAGTCGTCGGGGATGGAGAAGGCTTCCTTCACGGCGCCGGTGTGGCCGAACTGCCCGAAGAACAGCGCGCCGAGCCCGGCGTCGACGGCGGCCAACAACAGGAGCATCACCGCCGCCCCGCCGTCCACGTACCAGTAGGGCACCGACCAGGCGGTCACGTCACGACCCAGGCTGCTGTCGGCCTTGTCGGCTTCGGCATAGCGCTCGACGTACGACGCCGCGGAGCAGCACGGCACGATCAGCACGGGCGCCTGCAGGAGTCCCTGCCAGCGGAAGGTCGATCGACGGTCGGAGGGCAGGGTGGCATCCCAGTAGCGCATCACGCTGTCCGGCTCGTCGAGGACGAGGTACTCCAGCGATGCCGTGTTTCCGGCGGACGGGCCTCGTCGGGCCGTGGCGATCAAGGACCGAACCACGCTCGGCTCGACCGGCTCGTCGGTGTACGAGCGCACCATCCGGCGCCGACGGGCCAGGTCGGCGAAGGTCGAGGGGTTCCCGGCCCGGGTGCCGGGATCGCCGTCAGCCGAGACGGGCGAGATCCTCGGCCATCGCCCATCCGAACGCGATGAGTGCATCGCCTCGGGCCTGGTCGAGCTCGTCGAAGAACGCGGCGACGGACGCATCGACACGATCCGGCTTGCCGGTCTCGTGATGGAGCACGTGCGGGATCGATCCGTCCCCGGCCACCACGAAGGCCCGATCGTCGTAACTGCCGTTCTCGTGACCGAAGCGCTTGGCCAATCGCCGGCCCCAGGCCCGCTCCTCGCCGGTGGCCTTGTGTTCCGGCCGGGGAACGACGTCGTCCAGGGTGGCGAACGCATCGAACGCTCCGACGCCGGCCAGGCGGGCGCCGACCAGGACGTCTTCGTCGGGAAATGCCAGCAGCGCCCGATAGAGCTGGTCGGTCATCAGGGCGCGCAGGACTGCGTCACGCCGAGCGGTGCTGCGTACCGACGCCAGCCCGATGATGACGCTGGGCGTTCCCCCGATGCGCTCGAGCGTGCAGAAGGAGAAGCCTCGGAGCTTGCCCGACTCGCGCGCCTGACAGATGAGCACCCAACTCTGGGCCTGCTTGGAGATGTCACCGGCCTCGAACGTCAACGGACCCTCGGCGCAGAGATCAGCCATCTCGGCCATCTCCGCGTCCGTGAGTGCGGTGCAGTCCTTGGTCTCGATCTGGATTGCCATAACGCTGACCAGCCCCCTTGCGGCGTCGTGGGTGCGCCCCTAGTCCAGCGAACGTTGGGGCATCTGCGCAACTCCGCTCCGTTCGTCGGTCGACGATCGGGGTCGGGGCATGCCGCGAAACGATCCCGGCAACGCTCGTACCGCTAGGAGATCAGTGCCTCTGCCCCGAGCAGGACGCGCAGGTCGGCCATCAGGGCGTTGCCCGACGCCACCGTCCAGGCGTCGGGAAGCCGCAGGATCTTCTGCTCGCCGATGTGGAGGAAGACCGCCGATTCACCCGGATGGTCGGCCAGGACCTTCTTCAAGGCGCCGATCGTCTCGTCGGTGACATCGTTGGGGGACATCCGAATGCGCACTGGCGGCGCGCCGTCGGCGATGCCGTCGAACACCTCGAGCCGTTGTGCGATGAGCTTGGGCTGATCGTCCCGCCCGTCGACGCGACCCTTGAGCACCACGACGGAGTCCTCGTCGAGCAGGTGCCCGACGTCGCGCATCGTGCGCGGGAACACCATCACCTCGATCGAGGACTGGAGGTCCTCCAGGACGAAGACGGCCATCAGGTCGCCCTTCTTGGTGTACTTGCGATTCAACGACGTGATCACGCCGCCGACCGAACACGGGGCGCCGTCGGAGAGCGCGCCATCGTTGATTTGGTCGATCGTGTGCTCGGACCGCCTCCGCAGCGCCGCCTCGGCTCCCATGAGCGGGTGGTCGCTGACGTACAGGCCCAGCATCTCCTTCTCGTTCCGGAGCCGGGTGGTCTTGTCGTACTCGTCGGTGCCGATCTCGGCCCGCTCGTCGAACGTGGGCCCGGTCTCGGTGCCGCCCTCGTCGAACAACGACAGCACGCCCATGTCGTGCTCGCGTCGCCGGGCCAGCGTGTAGTCGAGGATGTTCTCGTATGTGAGCCACAGGCCCTGTCGGGTGTGGCCCATCGAGTCGAATCCCCCGGCGTTGATCAACGACTCGATGGTGCGCTTGTTGAGCACCGCGGTGTCGACCCGTTCGCAGAACTCGTAGAAGTCGGCGAACGGTCCGTTCTTCTCCCGTTCCTGGACCAGCAGGTCGACCAGACCCTCGCCGACGTTGCGCACCGCCGAGAGCCCGAACAGGATGCGTCGCCGCTCGACCCCGTCCTCGTCGATGGTGACCTCGCTGCGGAAGTTCGACACCGACGCGTTGACGTCGGGCACGGCGATCTTGATGCCCATGACCCGGCACTCGTTGATGTAGACCGCCGCTTTGTCCAGGTTGGCCTTGACGCTGGTCAACAGGCTGGCCAGGTATTCGGTCGGGTAGTTCGCCTTCAGATAGGCGGTCTGGTAGGCGATGTAGCCGTAGCCGTAGCTGTGGCTCTTGTTGAACGCGTAGTCGGCGAACGGCTCGATGATGTCGAACCACCGGTGGCCGAGCTCGCTGCCGTAGCCGGTCTTCTCGCATCCATCGACGAAGCTGGCCCGCTCCTTCTCCATGACCTCGCGGATCTTCTTGCCACAGGCCTTGCGGAGGTTGTCGGCGTCGGCCAGCGAATACCCGGCGAACTTCTGGGCGATCCGCATGACCGATTCCTGGTAGATCATCAGGCCGTAGGTGTCCCGGAGGATCTCCTCGGCGTCGTCGTGCAGGTACGACACCGGTTGCCGGCCGTTCTTGCGATCGGCGTAGTCGTTGTGCATGTTCTCGGCCATGGGACCGGGCCGGTAGAGCGCCACCAGGGCGGCCACGTCCTCGAACGAGGAGGGGGCCAGTGACCGCATCAGCGCCCGCATGGGGCCGCCCTCGAGCTGGAACACCCCGATGCTGTCCCCCCGCTGCAACAACTCGTAGGTCGGCGGGTCGTCGAGCGGGACGCGGTCGATGTCGACCAGGATGTCGCGGGTGTCGCGGATGAGGTCGAGCGTGTCCGAGATGACGTCGAGGTTGCGCAGTCCCAGAAAGTCCATCTTGAGGAGTCCGAGCTCCTCCACACCGTGCATCTCGTACTGCGTCACGACCGGCGCGTCCTCGGGCGCCACCCCGGACTCGGGCTTGCGCTGGATGGGCAGGTACTCGGTGAGCGGCTCCTTGGTGATGACCACCGCCGCGGCGTGGATGCCGTCCTGGCGGCGGAGACCCTCGAGGCCGCGGGCCACCGTGACGACCTCGGCCACCTCGGGGTCGGACTCGACCATCTCGCGGAGCTCCGACGCCATGTTGTAGCCGTCGGCGTACTTGTCCTCCTTCTCGAAGCAGGCGCGCAACGGGGTGTCGCGCCCCATGATCAGGGGCGGCATGGCCTTGGCGATCTTGTCCCCGACCGCGTACGGGTGACCGAGGACCCGTGCCGCGTCGCGCACCGCCGCTCGAGCCTTGATGGTGGAGAAGGTCACGATCTGGGCCACGTGGTCGCGGCCGTACCGCTCGGCCGCATACCGGATCATCTCGTCTCGATAGCGAGAGTCGAAGTCCATGTCGATGTCGGGCATCGAGACGCGCGACGGATTGAGGAACCGTTCGAACAGGAGGTCGTATCGAATCGGGTCGAGATCGGTGATCTCGAGGCAGTAGGCCACGGCACATCCCGCCGCGCTGCCCCGGCCCGGTCCGACGCGGAACCCCGAGTCGCGGGCGTGGCGGATCAGGTCCCAGGTGATCAGGAAGTACGACGAGAACCCCATGTCGCCGATGACCTTGAGCTCGTACGCCAGGCGTTCGACCGCGCCGTCGTCGAGCGAGGCTCCCCACCGCTTCCTCGCTCCCTCCATCGTGAGGTGGCGGAGGTACTCGTCATCACCCGTGAACCCCTCGGGGATGGGGAAGTCGGGGAGCTGCGGATTGCCGAACTCGATCTCGACGTTGGCGCGCTCGGCGATCCAGAGCGAGTTGTCGCATGCGATCTCGAGCCCGTTGAACAACCGTCGCATCTCGTGGGACGTCTTGAGATAGTGCTCGGTGCCCGAGAACTTGAAACGGTCGGGGTCGCTCATCAGCGATCCGGTCTGGACGCACAGCAGCGCGTCGTGCGACACGGCGTCGTCGCGATGGGTGTAGTGCGAGTCGTTGGTGGCCAGCAGCGGTGCGCCGATCTTCTTGGCGATCTCGACCAGCTGCGGGTTGGTGCGGGTCTGCTCGGGAATGCCCTGGTCCTGGAGCTCGACGAACAGGTTGTCGCGCCCGAAGATGTCCTGGAGGCGACCGGCTCGCTGGAGCGCGCCGCTCTCGTCGCCCTGCATCAGCGCCTGCAGGACCTGGCCGCCGAGGCATCCGGTCGTGGCGATGACACCGCTGGCGTGCTGGTCGAGCAGCTCCCAGTCGACCCGGGGCTTGTAGTAGTAGCCCTCGAGGTAGGCGCGCGAGGCCAGCTGGATGAGGTTGCGATACCCGGTCTGATTCTCGGCCAGCGCCGTCAGGTGGTAGTAGAGCTTGTGCCCGCCCTCGACCTCGCCGCCCGAGTCGTCCATCCGGCCCCGGCGACTGGGGCGCTCGGAACGATCGTCGTGAGCCATGTAGAGCTCGCAGCCCAGAATGGGCTTGATCTCGTGCTTCTGACACGCCTTGTAGAAGTCGAGGATGCCGTACATGTTCCCGTGGTCGGTGATGCCGATCGCGGGTTGGCCGTCGGCCACGGCCGCGGCGACGACCTCGTCGACACGAGCCGCACCGTCGAGCATCGAGAACTCGGTGTGCAGGTGCAGATGGGTGAACGAGTCGGTCACGTCGGCTGCCCTTTCCACAGCGTTGTCCACCGGCTGTGGAACAAACTACAGGCATGGTATTTGCCGGCCGGGAAGAGATCCAGCCCGATCAGAGGTAGGTCCCCGGTCGCTCGCCCCCGTCGGCCTGCGGAGCGCCGGGCCCCGGGCGTCCCGGGCCCGCTCCACCCCCCTGCGCCGGCATCTGACCGGGCGGGAGCTGATGCTGCATCCGCTCGAGCTGCTGGCGGGCGGCCATCTGCTGGGAGATCAACGTGGCCTGGATCCCCTGGAACAGTCCCTCGAGCCATCCGACCAGTTGGGCCTTGGCCATGCGGAGCTCGGCCTCGCTCGGTGTCTCGTCGTCGTCGAAGTCGCTGGTGAGCCGGGACAGTTCGTCGCAGAGCGCAGGCGACAACGACGTCCCGAGCTCGACGATGGACCGCTCGTAGATGTCGCGCAGCCGGACCCTGGCGTGGGGATCGAGGTCGGTGGAACGCAGCTCTTCGAGCAGCTGCTTGATCATCGAGCCGATGCGCATGATCTTCGCCGGTTCCTCGATCGCGTACGGATCCCGCTCGTCATCGGCCTCGGCGTCGGCGGGCTCGGTGCCGGGAACGCCGTCGACCACCTCGGGCGTCTCCACGGTTGCGTCGGGGGTTGGTTCGTCTGACATCGGGGGTCTCCGTTGGCTTCGCGGACCCCGAACCCTACCGCTACGGCAACCGGCCCCGGCCGGGTCGGCGGATCGACGCCGGGATCACAGCATCGAGACGAGGAGTGGCACCCGCATCTCGGCCGAGGTGAGCGATCCGTGCCGTCCGATCAACTGGAACGGACCCGAGTCGGCGGGATCGTGGTAGGCGACGGGGTCGAACGGAACGAGCGCCACATCACCGAGTCTTCGGCGGGCCTCGGACCCCACGCGAGGGCCGAACCAGCCCTCGTCGATCGCCTGATCCCGCGACACCACCCACGCTTCGTGCGCGTAGAGATCCCGGGCTGCCTCGAGCAGCGGTTGCGTCCGACCACCGGAGGCATGCAGCCATCGGAACCGACCCTCGCCCGACTGATGGTCGACGTGCCGGAGCACGGCATCGGGCAGGATCCTGACTCGGTCGCCGACATGGACCTGCCCGTGGTCGGACACGACGACCAGCGCCGTCTCGTGGGGAAGGGATTCGAGCAGCTGCCCGATCAGACCGTCGGCCGCAGCGAGCTCGGCGTCGTAGTGCGCGTCCAACCCGTACTCGTGCGAGACCTTGTCGATGCCGTCGTAATACGCGTAGACGAACGGTTCGCCGGCCTGCACCAGATGTCCGGTCTCGACGACCAGGCTCGACGGCAGCCGGTACCCGGCGAACCGGACGCCGCCCAAGTGGGCCGAGGTGAAGCCGGACTGCTCGAACTCGGCCTTGGTGACCACCGCCGGCTTGCGACCGTGGAACACGGGATGGGGCTGGAGCATGTCGGGCGGCAGACGCCGCCGCATGTCCCGTCCGTCCACCGCCCATCGCAGGACGTTGAGCACCTCGCCGTCGACGTCCATCCGATAGCCGACCAGGCCGTGCTCGCCCGGGCCGAGACCGGTCGAGATGGAGGTCAGCGCGGTGGCGGTGGTGGACGGTGCGACGCTGGTGATCCGGCGACCCGTCATGCTGGTCAGCGCCGGAGCCAGGTGCCGCCGGGCGTCCAGCTGCTCCCAGCCCAGACCGTCCAGGACGACCAGGACCACACTCCGGGCCGCCTCGAGCTCGGCCGGCAGCCACCCGGGCAGCCGCTCGTGCCGATCCATCAGCGCATGGGCGACGTTGGAGATGCACGCGCCGCCGTACTCGGGGAGGACCGGCTCGGGAGGAACGTCACCCATGACGGCACCGCCCGGTCCCGACGGGGGGACGACCACACGTCGCGCTCCCATACGTCGGAGCGGTCCGGTTGCTCGTACGATGCAGGAGATGAAGGTGTCGACGCGAGGTGACTACGCCAGCCGAGCCCTGCTGTCGCTGGCCCTGCACGACGGGACCCAGGCACCGACGTCGGTGCGGGACATCGCCGAGCGCACCGGTCTGCCCCAGCCCTACCTGGAACAGATCCTGCTGGCCCTCAAGGGCGCGGGCATCGTCCGGTCGAAGCGTGGGGTCGGCGGCGGCTATCTGCTGGCGCGACCGCCCGGCGACATCCGTCTGAGCGAGATCGTCAGCGCGGTGGACGGCCCGATCGTGGTGGGGGACTTCGGTCAACCCCATCAGGACGGCGCATGTGACCACGAGGGACAGTGCGTCCTCCTGGCCATCTGGGCCGAGGTCGGTGGTTTCATGCGCAAGCACCTTGACTCGTACACCCTCGCCGACATCGCTGACATGGCCAATGGTGGCACACCCTGGCCCGGCGGGTGACCGTCCGCTCACTCATCGATTCCCAACGTGCGGCCCAGCCGGCTCATGTCCTCCGGAACCGGGACCTCGTATCGGACCGTCTCTCCCGTCGAGGGGTGATCGAAGGCCAGGACCGAAGCGTGCAACATCGGCCGGGCCACATCGGGCCACCGGTCCCCGCCGCCGTACCGTCGATCTCCCACCACCGGGTGTCCGTGCGCCTGGAGATGCACGCGGATCTGATGGGTCCGACCGGTCTCGAGGCGACAGCAGACGAGGGACACACCCTCGCCCACGGCGAGGCGCCGGTACTGGGTACGAGCCGGTCGGCCGCCCGCCACCACCGCCATCGCCATCGGGTCGCGGGGTGAGCGGCCGATCGGCGCGTCGATCACCCCGGCCGGGGGCTCGATGACCCCGGCGCACAGGGCGCGATACTCGCGCCGCACCGATCGATGGGCAAGCATCTCGACCAGCTGCTCATAGGCCGGCTGGGTGCGCGCCACCGCGAGCAGTCCGGTGGTGCCGACGTCCAGCCGGTGCACGATGCCCGGGCGGGCCGGTTCGCCGACGCCGGCCAGTTCCGGATAGCGGGCCAGGAGCCCGTTCACGAGCGTCCCCGCGGTGTTGCCGGCCCCCGGATGGACGACCACGCCCGCCGCCTTGTTGACCACGATCACGTCGGGATCCTCGTACACCACGTCGACGGCGACGGAGGGATCGGCCTGTGGCAACGTGTCCGCCACGGGTTCGTAGCGCACCCGGAGGACCGAGCCGGCGGTCACCCGCCGTGACGCCTGGGTGATGGTGTCATCGTCGAGGCGGACCGCCCCCCCGTCGATCAGCGCCCGCGCCACCGCACGACTCACGTCCACCGCGATGGCCACGACGCGATCGATCCGCTGGTCGTCGAGCGCCTCGGAGATGGTGGCTTCGGTGACGGCCTCAGGAGTCAACGGACCACGACATCAGCGATCGACCGGATCCGGCTCCGCCGGGTCGGCGGGCGCGGGATCGGCGTCGGGGTCCGGGTCGGTGGGCTCGGCGTCGGGGTCCGGTTCGGTGGCACCCCACAAGACCAGGGCGATGGCGCCCAACACCACGCCCATGTCGGCCACGTTGAAGATCGGCCACTTCTGGAGATCGATGAAGTCGACGACGGCACCGCTCATGAATCCGTCGGTGGCGCGGAAGAGACGGTCGGCCAGGTTGGAGATCGCTCCACCCAGCACCGCCCCCATCGCGACCAGGGACGCCGGTCGTTGCAAGGAACGTCCCATCAACGCGAGGAGGACCAGGACCACGACGGCAGCGACGGCGATGACGGGGCCGAGGTCGCTGCCGAGGCTGAACGCGGCGCCGGTGTTCCCGGTCAGATTGAACTGGAGGAGCCATACCACCGGAACGGGGTCACCGGGGTCGAGCAGGTCCAGCGCCAGCCACTTGGTGACCTGATCCACCACCACGATGGTGGCGGCGGCGACGGAAGCGTAGACCCAACGAGCGTGGCGACCCTGACCAGGTGCCGTCATGAGCCCCGGCGCGGCCCCGGACGTCAGCGCCGGATCCCTCCGGCCTTGAACTCGACCCGTTCGGCCGCCCAGGGAATGGCCTCGAGCCGCTCCTTGGGGATGGGCTTGCCCGACATCACGCAGATCCCGTAGCTGCCGTCCTCGATGCGCCCGAGAGCCGCATCGATCTGCCCGCACCGCGGCGCGTGCCTGGGCGCTCAAGGCGAGGTCTCGCTCTCGCTCGACCGCAAGGGTGTCTCCCTCACCGGACTCCTCGTCGAACTGGACATCGCCGGGCTCTCGCGCCTCGAGGAGGGAATCGGCCTCGGCTTCGAGAATGTCGGCGCTGTGGAGGTATTTGGCCCGCTCCTCGAGGAGCATGGTCTTCTGCGCGGCCAGGAACTTCTTGTCGAGACGCGAGGCGGCCGACTTCTTCGTCTTCGAGGCGGCCTTGCGCGCCGTCGCCTTGGTGCCGCTGGACTTCTTCTTCGACGCCGGCTTCTTCGGCGCCGCCTTCTTGGAGGCCGCCTTCTTCTTGCTGGTCGAGGCCTTCTTCGCCGTCGTCCTGCCCGCCGCTCGCGTGGTCGACGTCGACGCAGCCTTCTTCGACGCAGCCTTCTTTGCGGCCGGCTTCTTCTTCTTCGACGACTGCGCCATGGTGGGCGCTCCTCTTGCCGGTCGGTGCGGACCGGCGAACGCTGCTGCTCAGAGAGCGCCACAGTCTACGGTTGCGGCCGCGCCGTTACAACGACCCTGCACCCGAGCCCATCGGCGAGGGCTGGACCGGCCTACCGCCGTCGCCCGAAACGGCGCTTGGGCTCTTCGTCCTCGTGCTCGAAGAAGGCGCTGAGGGCACGATCTTCGTCGCTCTCGACCACATCGGTCGGTGCCTCGACCGCTCGCCGCAGCTCGTCGAGGAACGAGTCGCTGGTACTCGTGGGCTCCTCGACGACCTCGGTGCCGTCGGACTGGACCGAGGAGCGCACCACCGAGACCCGACTGGGTCGGCCGTCGAGATCGTCCTCCTCGACGGCGTCCAGGTCGACGATCACCGCATCGTCGGCGGACTCGGCGTCGACCGCATCGTCGGACTCGGCCTCGGCACCGCGAACGGCGTCGATCTCGGCGTCGGCGTCCTCGGCCTCTTCCACCGAGGAGAGGCCCAGCTCGGGCTGCGCCGCGTCATCGGGGAGCACGTCCTCATGGGCGTCGCCGCCCTCGTCGGGCGATGCTTCGGCGAAGAACAGCGGGGAGCCATCGTCGTCGGACGACGGGGCCACCTCGGCTTCTGCCCCGGCCGGCCGCGCATCGTCGACCTCGGTCCCGCGCTCGGGATCCACCAGCGTCAGACCGGCACCGCCGATGGTGGCATCGCCAGCCGTGGGCTGCTCGGCGACGGCGGGAGCCGGATCGGCCTTGAGCCGCGCGGGATCGTCGAGGATCCCCTGGAGGTCAGCGGCGACCGACTCGAGCTTGACCCGTTGGGTCGCCAGCCACGACTCGAGCCCGCCGGACTGTTCCGCGATCGCGGTTCGCCGGGCCTCGAGCTCTGCGATCTCGTCCTCGATCGGACCGGTGATGGCGGCGGCCTGCGCTCGGGCATCGGCCTCGGCCAACCGGACCAGCTCGTCGCGCTCGGTCCGTGCCGTCGACACCGTCCGCTCGGCTTCGGCTTCGGCGGCGGCGACCAGTCGTTCGGCTTCGCTCTTGGCCTCGGACAGCGTCAGCTCGGCCTCGGCCTTGGCTTCGGTGATGGCCGCATCGGCCGTGCGCTGCGCGAGCACGAGCGTGCGCGAGAGCGTGGACTCGTCGACGTCGGCCCGTTCGGCCAACGCCGCCTCGGCCGCGTCGGCACGATCGTTGGCCTGGCGGAGCCGGTCGACCAGTTCGGAGAAGGCGACGCCGACGCGCTCGAGAAAGTCGTCGACGTCGTCAGGGTGATACCCGCGAACCTTCTCGCGGAACTCGATGTCCTGGAGGAGCTGGGGCGTGACGTCCATGCGCGCATGGTAGTTGGATCGCGGTCCACATCGTTGCCATTGCCCAGCGCGGCGGGATCAGCAGCCGAACACGCGTGCGATCAGGAACAGTCCGAAGATCAGGACGAGGAAGGACAGGTCGATGCGACCGGCCGGTGGAATGGCACGTCGGAGCGGCGCCAGGACCGGCTCGGTGACCGTGAACAGCGCGCCGTTCACCTTGGCCATGACCCCACCGGGCTCCAGGGGGAACCAGCTGAGCACGGCTCGGAGGAAGAAGACCAGGATGGCCAGATTGAGGACGAGGCAGATCAATGCGTCACTCTCCGACGCCGTCGAGGTCGCCCCGCATGTCGTCGGGGACCTCGACGTCGGCCGGTGTCAACAGATAGACGTGGTTGGCGACCCGCTCCATTTGGCCGCCGATGCCGTAGCAGAGGCCACTGGCGAAGTCGATGATCCGGCGACTGAGGTTCTGATCCACACCCTGCAGATTGACGATGACCGCCTGGCTGTTCTTGTAGCGGTCGGCGATGAGCTGCGCATCGTCGAACGATTGTGGTGCGACCTTGTGGGGCCGGGACGAACGGGCGACCGGCAGGGGTCGCACCACCGACGGGCGGGCCGTTCGGGCGTCGCCCTGGGGGCGCGTCGTCGGCACGCCGGCGCTGCCGGCCACCGTGGGGGTGTTGACGGGGCTGATGGTGCGGATCGCCGATGCCGCATCCTCCTGCTCCTGGGCCGCAGCCGAGGGAACCACCGCGGCGGCCGGCTGTTTGACCGCCTGGGGTGGGATCAGACGCGTACCCGACTCGGCCGCAGGGGCGTCGTCGTACTGTCCCATGTCCTCGTACTCTGAATCGGGTGCGAGCCCCAGATACAGCAGGGTCTTTCGCATGAGAGATGCCATCGGTTGTCCTCCGGCGCGCAAGTGTAGGGTCCGCGCGTTCTTCTGGCCCATCAATCCGGGTGCGACGGCCCGGTCGGCCGCTCGCCGAAGAGCGATCTCCCGACCCGTACCATGGTGGAACCGGCATCGAGCGCCAGGTCCAGGTCGTCGGTCATCCCGATCGAGCGCACCGGAAGTTCCAGCCGATCGGCGGTCGAGATCAGCCAGCGGAACGCCTCGTCGGTGGCGTCGCGGTCGCCGAAGATCCCGACACCCATCAGCCCCCGCACCTCGAGACCGCGCTCCGTCGCGTCGGCGACCAGCGCCTCGGTCTCGTCGCGAGCGCATCCCCCTTTGCCGGGGTCGCCGGACAGGTTCGGTTGGATCAACACCGCCGCTCCCGGGGCGCGCTTCGCGATCTCGCGTACCAGCGAGGGCCGGTCGACGCTCTGCCACAGCGCGACATGAGCCGCCAGCGACTTGACCTTGTTCGTCTGGAGCCGACCGATGAAGTGCCATTGCACGTCACCGGGGAGCTGGGGCGCCTTGGCCAGCAGGTCCTGCGCGTAGTTCTCGCCGAGGACCCGGAGCCCTTCGTCGTACGCCGCCCGGGCGACGTCGACCGGGTGTCCCTTGGTCACCGCCACGAGCGTGACCGCACGATCAGGGGCACGCCGGGCGATCTGGTCCCGTACCGCGGCGAGGTGGTCGGCGAGGGTCACGACGGCTCCTCGAGCCAGATCACCGACGCCTGGCGGGCCCGGTCGCCGCGCACGCGGTGGCTGTGCCATCGCGGCGACGATCCGGTGCAGCCGCCGACGGAGCGGAGGTTGGTCACGCCCGAGCGGTGCAGTGCGATCCTGACCGCCTCGGCCACGTCCAGCGCGGGAGCTCCGGTGGCGGAGACGGTGGCGACCGAGGACCCGAAGTGGCCGACGAGCGTCTCGAGGTCGGCGGCCCCGAACTCGTAGACCGATGCCGAGATGTGTGGGCCGACGACCGCCCGGATGCCGCCGGCGGCCCGTTTGCGCATCGCGGCGACGGTCGCGTCGAGCACACCGGCCACGAGACCCCGCCATCCGGCGTGGGCGGCTCCGACGACGCCCTCACCCGCGAGGAGGACGGGGGCACAATCGGCCGTCTGGATGGCAAGCGGCGCGCCGATCGCCGACGTCACCGCGGCGTCTGCCTCGACTCCGGCGCCCTCGCCGGGCCGGTCGACCGCCACGACCGTCGCCCCGTGCACCTGGGTCAACCAGGTCCACGACGCCGCGGTGATGCCGCGACGGCGGGTCTGAAGCTCGGTTGCGGGTCCGTCGATGCGGAAGTCGCCGTCCGTGGCGTCGGTGAAGCGACACTGGGCGACCAACGTCGACCCGGCGGGTAGCACGGCGCGATCCACGGGATCGTTCGACGTCCGGGGCGTTACTTGAGGAACGACGGGACGTCGAAGTCGTCGTCGTCCTCCAGGTCGTCCTCGTCCTCGTCGCCGAAGACCGACGGAATGTCGTCGACGGGCAGCGACCGCTCGCCGTCCCACTGGTCGAAGCCGGCGGCGATCACCGTCACCTTGAGGTCGTCACCGAGCTCGTCGTCGATCACGGTGCCGAAGATGATGTTGGCGTCGGGGTGGGCGACCTCGTGGATGATCTCAGCCGCCTCGTTGACCTCGAACAGCCCCATGTCGCTGGCTCCGCCGACCGACAGCAGGATGCCTCGGGCTCCGTCGATGGACGCCTCGAGCAGCGGGCTCGCGATGGCGGAGCGGGCGGCGTTCTGGGCCCGGCCCTCGCCCGAGGCCATGCCGATGCCCATCAGCGCCGATCCGGCGTCGGTCATGACCATGCGCACGTCGGCGAAGTCGGTGTTGATCAACCCGGGGGTGGTGATGAGGTCGGTGATGCCCGACACGCCGTGGAGCAGGATGTCGTCGGCCATCCTGAACGCGTTCAGCATGGTGGTCTTCTCGTTGGCCATGTTGATGAGGCGATCGTTGGGGATGACGATCTGCGTGTCGACCTTCTCCTTCAACCGGCTGATGCCCTGATCGGCCTGGACCGAGCGACGTCGTCCTTCGAACGTGAAGGGTCGGGTGACGACGCCGATCGTGAGCGCGCCGAGTCCCTTGGCCACCTCGGCCACCACCGGCGCGCCGCCGGTGCCCGTGCCGCCACCCTCTCCGGCGGTGATGAACACCATGTCGGCGCCGGTCAGCACCTCTTCGATGTCACCGCGGTGATCCTCGGCGGCCTGCCGCCCGATCTCGGGGTCGCTCCCGGCGCCCAGGCCGCGGGTCAGCTCCCGTCCGATGTCGAGCTTGATGTCGGCGTCGCTCATCAGCAGCGCCTGGGCGTCGGTGTTGATGGCGATGAACTCGACACCCTTCAATCCGCCGTCGATCATCCGGTTGACGGCGTTCACGCCACCGCCGCCGATGCCGACGACCTTGATCACGGCGAGATAGTTCTGAGGATTCGAGGTGGCCATGTGGGCAACTCCATTTTCTGGCAGGCAGGCGCCGGACGCCGGGTGGCGTCGTGGCAGGGTGATGTCGTGGCGGACGGGTTCGCAACTCTCGACCTGACGGTCGACTGCAGGTCGAGAGCCATGGACCTACCGTTGACCTCGAACATACGAGGCTATGGACAATCGGGATCCCGCGTCAACAAGGGCCGGCCCGGGACTTCGAGATCCACGGAGGAGGCGCAGGCGAGCTGATCCGCGTCGATCAGCGCGGCCAGGGCGCGGTACGCAGCATCGACGTCGGTGCCGGCCCCGAGGTTGACCGTCAGCTCCCCCTCCGGACCCATCACCAGATCGACGCCGCGTTCGGTCACCGAGAGGTGGTCGAGCCCGGCGCTCATCGAGGCGGGGAACGCCGCCGCGGCGTCGACCCCCGGGCCCAGCGTCGGACCGACCGTGGTGCCCAACGCTCCCTCGGCGGTCGCTCCGGCCAGTCGGGGCAGATCGGTCGGAACGCCGTCGACCACGTCGATGATCACTCCCTCGGCGTCGACCAGCGCCCACGCGGCGGGCGGCCCGCTCGACCCTTCGGGCTCCCGGGTGACGGCGGCCACCGCGACCCGCGGCTGCACATCGACCACGACCGTGCCCGGCCACTGGCGGCTCACCTCGGCCGAACGCACCCACGCGATCTCCTCGACGCTGCGAACGACGGCGTCGGCGTCGAGGTCCACCATCGGGTCTCCCATAGCGACGCTGGCGGCGGCTTCGACCGTCTCGCGCTCGGCCGGGCCGGCGGCGCCCTGCACCGTGACCACGTCCACGTCGAGCACCGGCGATCGAGTCAGGGCCACGAGCGCTCCCACCAGGACCACGGTCACGATCACGCCGGCGAGGATCCGGCGACGGTGTTGGGCGTGTTCCAGGGCGACCGACCGTCGCCGTTGGGCCATCCGAGGATCGATCCGCGACCGCGCCGCCGTCGTGCCACTCATCGGCGTTCCCATTCCGGGAATCCGACCAGTCGGGTCTCGGGAACCAGACACACGCCGCTGGATAGGTGGACCATCGTGGCCACGCGCTCCATCAACCGGAACACGTCGTCGGCCGATCCGTCCTCGTCGACCTGGATGAAGTTGGCGTGTTTCTCCGAGACCTGGGCCGTACCGATCCGCAGACCCTTCGCTCCGGCGGCGTCGACCAGCCGGCCGGCGGAGTCGTCGGACGGGTTCTGGAACACCGAGCCGGCGTTGGCTCCGCCCGGCTGATGCTCGCGGCGCCAGCGAACGATCTCGGCGATCTCCCGCTGGCATGCGTCGGTGTCACCCGGCTGGAGGTCGAACCACGCCGCGGTGACCACGTCGTGCTCGGTGAGATCGGACGTTCGGTAGCCCAGCGACAACCGTTCCTTCGGCATGCGTCGGCGCTGGGCCGTCGCCAGGTCGACGACCTCGACGTCGCGCAACGTGGCGGCGATGTCGCTGCCGTGGCCGCCCGCGTTCATCCTGACGCCGCCTCCCACCGACCCGGGCACACCGACCGCCCATTCGAGACCGGTGAGGCCGGCGGCCGCCGATTGGCGGGCCAGCACCGGGAGCGATGCCATCCCACCGGCGTGGACGACCGATCCGTCGATCACGACGTCGGTGAAGGCATCCCCCAGCACCAGGGCGATTCCGTCGAACCCGGCGTCGGCGACCAGCAGATTGGAGCCCTTTCCGATGACCAGAACGGGGGTGCCGGTCTCGGCGATCACGGTGGCGATCTCGTCCAGTTGCTCGTCGGAGGCCACGTCGACGACCGCTGTCGCTGGACCGCCCACGCGATAGGTCGTCCGTGGTCCGAGCCGAGGATCGGACGACGCGACGCCGGCCAGCCGTCGGGCCGCGGTCCGGGCGGCACTCACGACCGCTCCCGGAGCCGGTCCTGAACCTCGTCGGGGACCGAGGTGAGATCGCCGGCTCCGAGGGTCAGGCAGAGATCCCCCGGCCGCAGCTCGCCGACCAGCCAGGTGATGACCTCGTCGCGATGAGGAAGCCAGACCGTGCGGGGCGGGTGCGATCCGCCCCGGATCGCGTCCAGCACGAGTCGACCCGAGACGCCCGGCCGGGGCGCCTCGCCGGCCGAGTAGATCTCGGTGACCCCCACGAGGTCGGCCCGATCGAAGGCGTCGGCGAACGCTGCCCCCACGGCGGCCGTGCGGCTGTACCGGTGGGGCTGGAACACGCAGACGACACGCTGCCACCCGCCGTCGTGGGCGGCATCCAGGGCGGCGGACACTTCGGTCGGCAGGTGGGCGTAGTCGTCGACGAACACGACCCCGGCGGTTTCTCCTCGCACCTCGAAGCGCCGCGCCACACCAGCGAATCGGGCGATCGCTTGCCGAACGGCGTCGGGATCGGCACCGAGCTCGACCGCGGTCACCACCGCGGCCACGGCGTTGCGGGCGTTGTGGGCTCCCGGGACCGCCAACGAGAACGAACCCAGGGAGCCGGACGGACCCTCGATGGCCCAGCGACTGCCGTCACGGTCGCCGCGCAGATCCGTGATGCGGTAGGTGGCGTCGTCCGCGGTTCCGTAGGTGATCGCCCCGGTGGCGGCGGCGAGTTGGGCCGCGTGCTCGTCGTCGGCGCACAGGACGCAGGGTCCGTCGGTGCCGGCCAGGAAGTCGGTGAAGGCCGCCAGCAGCTGATCGAATCCGCCGTAGTGCTCCAGATGGTCGGGTTCGACGTTGGTGACGATCGCGGCGGCACGCGGGAGCTCGAGGAAGGTGCCGTCGCTCTCGTCGGCCTCGACCACGAACCACTCCCCCGAGCCCCATGACGCCCCCGAACCGATCTCGTTGACCTCGCCGCCGATGATGAACGAGGGGGCGAACCCGGCGTCGATCAGCGCCAGCGCCAGCATCGAGCTGGTGGTGGTCTTGCCGTGGGTCCCGGCGACAGCGATCGTGCGGCGCGTGTGCGCCACGGCGGCCAGGACCTCGGCCCGCCGCAAGACCGGGATCGCCCGTCGACGGGCCTCGACCAGCTCGACGTTGTGATCGGGAATGGCGGTCGAGATGGCGACCGCATCCACCTGGCCCAGGTTGGCGGCATCGTGGTCGATGTGGACCTCGACGTCCATGGCCCGGAGCCGGTCCAGGCCGGGACCGTCGCGCAGGTCGCTGCCGGACACCGTGTGGCCCATCTGCGCCAGGACCGTGGCAATGGCATTCATGCCCGCGCCTCCGATCCCGATGACGTGGATCCGATGCGGCGTGCGCAGGTCGAGATCAGTCATGCGCGTTGGCCTCGACGAGGTCGGCCACGAACGCAGCGGCGTTGCGGCGACCGAGGCCGCGGGCCGCATGGCTCATCGCGGACAGCCGATCGTGATCCGACAGGAGCGTGGTGGCGAGCTCGGCGATGCGGTCGCCGGACACCTGGTCATCGGGCAGCAGCACCGCTCCCCCGGCGTCGGCCATGACCCGTGCGTTGGCGGTCTGATGATCCCCGGGTGCGCCCGGCAGCGGAACGAGCACCGATGGCACGCCGAGCGCCGCGAAGTCCGCCACCGAGGTGGCCCCGGCCCGACTCAGCACCAGGTCCGCGCCTTCCAGCACGGTGGGCATGTCCCGCTCGAATTCCACCATCTGATATTGGAGCCCGCCGGGCTCCAGATCGGGGATCCTCGTGCTGAGCGTCGGGTGATCTCGGGACCCGACGACGTGCCGGATCGCCAGATCGCCTCGATCGGCAAGCGCATCGACCGACGCGAGGACCGCGTCATTGAGCTTGAGCGCGCCGAGGGAACCGCCGTACACGACCAGCAGCTGCCGGTCCGGCTCGATCCCGAGTCGCTGGTGTGCGGCCTCGCGGCCGCGGCCGCGGTCGACCTCGAGCATCTCGGGACGCACCGGGTTGCCCGTGACGATCTCGCGGGGCAGCCCCGTGTCGGGAAAGCTGACGGCCGAGGCTCGAGCGAAGCGAGCGGTGATGCGGTTGGCGAGACCGGGAACGGCGTTCTGTTCGGCCACCACGATGGGGATGCGCAACAAATATGCGGCGACCGAACAGGGCACGCTGGCGTAGCCGCCCATCGCCACGACCACCCTGGGACGGCGGCCGCGGAGCAGTGAGAACGCCGCCATCACCGCCCGCGCGATGCCGAGCAACGATCCCACGTTCTCGAAGGTCAGCCGGCGCTGGATTCCCCGGCCGGGAAGCAGGACGACCTCGAACCCGGCCTCGGGAACCATCTCCCGCTCGACGCCACGCTCACTCCCGACGAACAGGACGGCATCCTTGCCACGGCCGCGACGGGCGAGCTCGGCCCCGATGGCCAGACCGGGAACGGTGTGGCCTGCGGTCCCGCCGCCCGCGATGACGGCGTAGACGTCGGACACCCCGGTCACTTCGCGTGCCTGGCGACCGACAGCAGCATGCCGGTCGCCACCATCGTGACCACCAGCGAGGAGCCACCGGAGCTGATGAACGGCAGCGTGACCCCGGTCACCGGCAACAGACCCAGGACCCCGCCGATGTTGACCAGGGCCTGCATGAGGATCCACAACGTGACGCCGCCCGCCAGAAGGGAGCCGAAGCGGTCCGGGGCCTGGGCCGCCACGCGGAATCCCAGGAACGCGAACGCCAGGAACATCGCCACGACGCTGAGCGCACCGACCAGACCCAACTCCTCGGCGATGACCGCGAAGATGAAATCGGTGTGCGCGAACGGGAGGAACCCCCACTTCGCCCGGGAGGCGCCCAAGCCGACGCCGAACACACCACCGGACGCCACGCCGACCAACGACTGGATCGTCTGCCAGCCCGTTCCCTGCACGTCGTCCCAGGGGTCGAGAAATCCGGTCAGCCGGGCCCGGCGATAGGGCTCGTAGAGCGCCAGCGCCGCCCCGGCGGCGACGAATCCGGTGCTCACCCCCGCCAGTTGCAGCGCGGGGGCACCGGCCATCCACAGGACCCCGATGACCGTGACCATGATCACGATCCCGGTCCCGAGGTCCTCGATCACGACCAACCCGGTGAGCAGGGCGGCGACGGCCAGCACGGGCCGAATGGTGAGATGGGCCTCGGCCATGCGGGTACCACGACGGGCGAGCAGGTCGGCGGAGAAGAGCAGGACGGCCAGCTTGGCCAGCTCGGAGGGCTGGAATCGCAAGGGACCCGCGCCGAGCCAGCGGCGCGATCCGTTGACCGAGATCCCGATCTGGGGGATGAGGACCAACAACAGAGCGAGGACGGCGACGACGACCGCCGGGATGGCGTAGCGCCGCCAGGTGCGGTAGTCGAGGCGCATGGTGGCCACCATGGCGACGGCGCCGATCAGCAGCCAGACCAGCTGGCGTTTGAAGAAGTAGTACGAGTCGCCGAGCTCGTCGAGCGCCGCGACCGAAGAGGCCGACAGCACCATGACCAGGCCACCCAGACAGAGGACCGCAACCAGCGCCTGCAATCCGACGAAGGGAACGGTCCGGTGCCCGTGGAGGCGGCGGAGGCCGGCTCCACGAGGGGTGGACCGCCGCCCGGTCGACGTGCCCGCCGACCGGGGTCGGCTCTTCGGCGCCGGCCGCCGGGTGGTGGACCTGCTGCTCATGGCGAATCCGCGAGGATGGCCCGCACCTCGCGTGCGAAGTCGTCCCCTCGTTCGCCGTAGCTGCCGTACCAATCGAACGAGGCGCAGGCGGGCGACAGGAGCACCGTGTCACCGGGCCGGGCCAGCCGGGCGGCCGCAGCGACGGCATCGCCCATGGAGGATGCCACCGACGTCTCGACCGAACCCGAGAAGGCTGCTTCGACCTCGGCGGCGGCCTCACCGATCGCCACCACGGCCCGGACGGCGTCGTGCCGGAGTGGCGTCAGGTCGACACCCTTGTTGCGGCCCCCGGCGATGAGCACGACCGAGTCGAAGCCGTCGAGGGCCGCGACCGTGGCGTGGGGGGTCGTCGCCTTGGAATCGTCGAACCAGCGCACCCCGTCATCCTCGCCGACGAACTGCACCCGGTGGGGTAACCCGGCGAAACCGGAGACCACCGACACGGCCGACTCCATCGGCACCTGCAGCGCAGCGGCGCAGGCCAGCACGGCCAGCGCGTTGGAACGGTCGTGCGGAAGCCGCCGAGCCAGGTCGCTCACCGGCATGATCGGCCCCGACGGTCCGATCAGCTGCTCGTCGTCGACGGTCCAGTCGCCCGCGTCGAGTCCGAACGTGACCCGGCGTGCCGGTCCGGTCTCCGCCGCCGCAACCACCGGATCGTCGAGATTGACGACCGCGACCGCCGTCGCGTCGAGATCCTGGTAGATCCGAGCCTTCGCCGCTCGGTACGTGTCGACCGATCGGTGGAGGTCGAGGTGGTCGGGGGCGAAGTTGAGCCACACGGCGACCACCGGCGTGAATCGGGCCGTGCGAGCCAACTGGAACGAGGAGGCCTCGACGACGAACACATCGACGGCGGGATCGGCGATCGCCGCCACCAGCGGGAGGTCGGTGTTGCCCGCAGCGACGGCGCGCCGGCCCGCTCCGTTGAGCGCCTCGCAGAGCATGGTGGTCACGGTGGTCTTGCCGTTGGTGCCGGTGACCGCCGCGATCGGACGGTCGTCCCACTCCCCGGCCAGATCGAGCTCGCTACGGATCGGGGTCTGCGTCTGTCGTGCGGCGGCGAAAACGGGGTGGTCCTCGGAGAGTCCCGGGCTGGGCACGACCCGGTCGGCCCGACCGACCAGGTCGCCCCACTGCGCTGGGTCGGGGGCCACGTGGACGGTCACGTCGCGGTCGGCGAGAAGGGACAGCGCAGCGTCACCGGGGGCGTCGTCGGCTGCGATGACCCGCTCGCCGTGGTCGAGCAGCGCTGCTGCCACGGCGCGGCCTTGGACGCCGACCCCCGCGACGAGGGTGGTGGTCACGGGAGCACCTCCACGACCGTGAAGTCTCGGTAGAAGATCCCCAGTCCCATGGCCACCGCGAAGCCGGCGAACATCCAGAACCGGATGATGACCCAGGTATCGGGCCACCCCTTCAGCTCGAAGTGATGGTGGATCGGCGCCATCCGGAACACGCGCTTGCCGGTCAGCTTGAAGAAGCCGACCTGGATGATCACCGAGCTCGCCTCGGCGACGTAGATCGCTCCGACGATGACCAGGAGGAGCTGCACGTTGAGCCCGAGCGCGAGTGCGGCCAAGGCGGTGCCGATGGCCAGTGAGCCGGTGTCCCCCATGATGATCTGGGCCGGCGCGGCGTTCCACCAGAGGTAGCCGGCGCAGGCTCCCAGCATCGCCGCGGCGACGATCGCGAGGTCCAGCGCATGGTTGGTCTGGTAGATCTCGGGATGGCGGAACGACCAGAACCCGACCACCAGGAACGCCATGAAGGCGAACACGCCCGAGCCGGCGGCGAGCCCGTCGAGCCCGTCGGTGAGGTTCACCGAGTTGGACGTGGCGTAGATGAGCAGCACGGCCCAGAGCACCCAGCCGGTGTCGCCCAGTTCCCAACCCGGATGGTCGAACCGCGTGAACGAAACCATCGTGTGCACATCGGTCAGGTTGACCAACGCCAGCGAGAACCCGATGGCCACCGCGAGCAGACCGAAGGTCTTGGCTCGCTTGTTGAGGCCGAGATTGCGCTCTCGAGACACCTTGAGCCAGTCGTCCAGCAGACCGACCAGCCCGGCGCCGACGATGGCCAACATGACGATGATCCCGCTGCGGGTGTAGATCCCGCCGAAGAGATCGCTGACGACGTAGCCGATCACCGCACCGCCGACGATGGCGAGTCCGCCCATGGTCGGGATCCCGGCCTTGGTGATGTGGCCCTCGGGGACGTCCTCGTGGATCGGCTGGCCGATGGCGGCCCGACGCAACAGCACGATCAGCACGCGCGTGCCGAGCAGGGACGTGAACAGGGCCAACGCGGCCGCGATGAGGAGGCGTGTCACCGGTCGGCGTCCCCGCCGGCCCGGGCGTCCATGGCGCGCCGAGCCTCGATCCGATCGTCGAACTCCAGGACGCGGTCGCCGATGACCTGGGTGGTCTCGTGACCCTTCCCGGCGATGACCACGAGATCGTCCGGGTGGGCGCGCCCGATCGCCTCGTCGATGGCCTCAGCCCGGTCGGGGATCACCAGGACGGCCTCGGGTGAGGGCACTCCGCGCTTCACGTCCTCGATGATCGCAGCTGGAGACTCCGATCTCGGGTTATCGGTCGTCAGGATGACGAGGTCCCCCAACTCGCCAGCAACCCGGCCCATGATGGGGCGTTTCGTGGCGTCACGATCGCCGCCGCATCCGAACACGACGATGACGCTCCCCGCCGTCCGTTCCCGGGCGGCGCGCAGCACCGCCTCGAGTGCGTCGGGCGTGTGGGCGTAGTCGACCACCGCGGAGATCGCACCGGGGTGATCCACTCGTTCGAACCGGCCGGGCACGGTCGGTGTGGCGGCGATCCCCTCGGCGGCGACGGCCGCCTCCACCCCGAGCGAGATCAGCACCGCTGCAGCGACGAGCGCATTGGCCGCGTTGTGGGACCCGGCCAGCGGGACGCGAAACCCCGTGCCCCGCCAGGTGAACGTGCTCCCCCACGGCTCGTGGGCGAGCGCATCGACCTCGGCCAGGCCGACCGCCATCGCGGGGATGTCGACCGTGTCCCGCAGGAGTCGGCCGTGGGGGTCGTCGGTGTTGATCACGGCCCGGTCGCTGAGCCGCGGTTCGAACAGCCGGGCCTTGGCCCGGAAGTACGACTCGGTCGTTCCGTGGAAGTCGAGGTGATCGCGGCCGAGATTCGTGAAGGCGGCCACGTCGAACCGGGTGCCGTCCACGCGGTGCAGCGCCAGCGCATGGGACGAGACCTCCATCACCACGGCGTCGACGCCTTCCTCCACGCAGCTCCGGAGCTGCCGTTGCAGTTCGGGTCCCTCCGGCGTGGTGCGAGCCCCGGTCAGTGTGCCGATCAGGGAACACCGGTTCCCGGCCTCCTCGAGGCCCCGCTTCACCATCTCGGACACGGTCGTCTTGCCGTTGGTCCCGGTGACCCCGACCATCATCAGGTCACGTGACGGGTGCCCCATGACCGCGGCCGCTGCCGGGCCCATCGCGAGGCGCACGTCGGGTACGACGATCTGCGGCACATCGGCGTCGAGGGGTCGCTGAACCAGGAGGGCCGCGGCGCCGGAGCCGACGGCGGCGCGTGCGAACTCGTGGCCGTCGAAGTGTTCGCCGACGACGCAGGCGAAGAGATTCCCCGCCGCCACGGCCCGGCTGTCGTGGGCGACGCCCGTCACGACGACCGCACCCGCCGTCGTGGCGGGTGCCAGCCTCGCATCGATCGACTCCGATCGGAGGGAGTCGACGAGTTGGTCCAGGTGCATCAGGGATCGAGCACGCTGATGTCGTTCCCCTCGGTCGCGCCGATGCCCTCGCTGGGCTCGGGAACGTCCACGCCGGCGAACCCGACGTCGGCCGGGGCGATGCCCAGGTGGCGGAGGGAGAACTGGGCCAGCTCGGCGAACACCGGTGCCGCCGTCTCGCTGGCGTAGATCGAGGTCTCGGGCTCATCGAGTACCACGATGGCCGAGAGCTGCGGGTCGTCGGCCGGAACGAAGCCTGCGAACGTGGACACGTAGTCGAAGCGCCCGTCCTCGTCGGCGTAACCCCCGGTGGCCTGCGGCTTCCGGGCCGTCCCGGTCTTGCCGGCGACCGTGTAGCCGTCGATGGCCGCCGCGGTGCCCGTTCCCGACTCGACGACGTTGGCCAGCATCGCCTGGAGCTGCGTGGCGGTCACGGTCGAGACCACGCGGGTTCCCTCGGCGGGATCCAGCGCCGACACCACGCCGTCCTGGTCGGTCACGCCCGAGACGAGCCGAGGCGGCTGAGCCAGACCGTCGTTGGCAATGGTGTTGTACACGTCGAGCATCTGCATCGCGGTCACGGCCACGCCCTGACCGATGGGGATCGCCCCGATGGAGGTGCCCGACCAGTTCTCCCGGTCCAGCATGATCCCGGCGGACTCGCTGGGGAAGTCCAATGCGGTCCGCTCACCGAATCCGAACTGTCGCAGGTACCGGTCCAGCCGGTCGGCCCCCACCTCGCGGGCCAGAAGGATGGTGCCCACATTGGATGAGTTGGTCACGATGTCGTTGACGGTCCACGACTGGGTCGCGTGGGGGTCGTGGTCCGAGAACGTGTAGTCGTAGACCGTCAGCCGGTCGGGGACCGAGACCAACGAAGCCGGCTCGACGAGCCCTTCCTCGAGCGCCGCCGCCACCGTGATGACCTTGTTGACCGATCCCGGCTCGAACACGGTCGTCAGGGCCAGGTTGTTCCCGGACGTGCCGACCTCGCCGTCCTCGTCGCGTCCGATGTTGGCGATGGCCAGGATGTCGCCGCTGTGCGGATCCGAGATCACCGCCATGCCACCGCGTGCGCCGGTGTCCTCCACGGCCCGGGTCAGGACGCGTTCGGCTTCGAACTGAAGCGAGCGGTCGAGGGTCAGCATCAGACCGGTGCTGGCCAGGGCCGCCCGCTCGAAGCTGGCACCGGTCGGGATCCGGCGACCCGAACGATCGCTCTCGACGATCTCCTCGCCGGCCAGGCCCGACAGCGCAGCGTCGTACTGGAGCTCGAGGCCGGAGAGTCCCACGTTGTCGGTCCCGACGAATCCGACGACCGAGCGGGCCAACCCGTCCGCCGGCCAGGTCCGCATGGGCTCGTCCTCGAAGGTGATGCCGGGGATCTCCAGGGCGGCGATCGACTCGGCCACGTCCTCGTCGACCTTGCGGGCCAGATAGACGAAGCTGCGCTCGGCATCGGCGAGATCGGCGGTCAGGTCCGCGACCGGGACGCCGAGCAGCGGGGCCAGCTGTCGGGCCGTCACGGAGGGTTCGGTGATGAGCTTGGGATTGGCGGTGACCGAGGATCGCACGACGCTGAGGGCGAGCTCGTTGCCGTCTCGGTCCAGAATCGGACCGCGGTCGACGGCGAGCTCGCGAGTGGAGCTGCGCTGATCGAAGCCGAACTCGACGTAGCGGTCCGAGGCCATGACCTGGACCTGCACGAGGCGATAGCCGACGATGGCGAACACGACGACGATCACCGCCAGGACGGCGACGATCCGGCGGGCCGTGGTGGCGCGCTGCACGGCGATGGTCGGCCGGGCCCGGTGGGTGCGCGGCCGGTTGAGGAAGGTGACGGTCCCGGCACTCATGACGAGGGCGCTCCCGGTTCGATGGTCAGGTCGCCCAGGCTCTCGGCGTCCAACTCGGTGTGGGGATCGATCTCGACCAGCCACTGGACCTCTTCGGGCCGGATCATGCCGAGCCGGCCCTCGGCCTCCTGCTCGACGCGGTCGGGCGCCTCGAGGGCCGCCACCTCGGCGCTCAATTCCCGGTTTCGCTCCGCGGCGACGTCGAGCCGGGCTTCCATCTCGACCAGCCGGTCCTCGCCCTGGGCGAGCATGGTGTGGGCGATGGCCAGTCCGAAGAGGGCGGCGACCACGAAGACGACCCCCACACCGGCGAAGGTCCCGGCCAGAAGGGAACCGGGATGCACGCCGTCCTCCCGCACCACGCCGAGATGGCGCCGGGTGGGACGGGAGCGGCTGCCGGAGCGGGCGACGGCGGTCATGCGTCGCCCCGTCGTCCGGTGGTGATCTCGAGTGCTCGTAGCCGGGCGCTGCTGGCGCGCGGATTGGCCGCCTGCTCCTCGGCGGAGGGCACGACCACGCCACGGTGGACCAGACGAGCCGGCGGAGGGGCCGGTTCGACCGGGAGCCCGGCCGGCTGAGGGCTGGGCTCCGACCACGAGCGAAAGAGGTCCTTCGCGATCCGATCCTCGCCGCTGTGGTAGCTGAGCACGACACAGCGGCCGGCGGGCAGGAGTCGGCGGAGCACCGCTTCGAGAGCGGTTCGGAGGACCGGCAGCTCCTGGTTGACCTCGAGCCTGATGGCCTGGAAGGTGCGACGAGCCGGATGGCCTCCCTCTCGGCGAGCCGGAACGGGAATGGCGTCGCGGACGACCTCGGCCAGGCGTTTGGTGGAGGTGATGGGCCGGTCGCGCTCGATCGCCCGCGCCACCCGTCCGGCGTAGCGCTCGTCGCTGTACTCGGCGATCAGCCGGGCCAGATCGTCGGTCGGGTAGGTGTTGACCACCGTTGCCGCGTCGAGCGCCTGCCGAGCGTCCATCCGCATGTCGAGTGGACCGTCGTTGCGATAGCTGAACCCTCGATCCGCCGTGTCCAACTGCGGCGAGGACACCCCGAGATCGAAAAGTGCGCCAGCCAGTTCGGCATCCGGGCGCTCATCGAGCAGCCGCGGGATCTCGTCGAACCGCGCGTGCACGACCTCGGCGCGATCGCCGAATCGTCGGAGCCGTTGACGGGCGGCCGCCACGGCGGTGGCGTCGCGATCGACGCCGAGCAGCCGAAGGTGAGGGTGGGTGCTGAGCAAGGCGGCGGCATGTCCCCCGCCCCCGACGGTGGCGTCGATGACGAGACCGGCCGGGACCGGGGCGAAGAGCTCGGTCACTTCGGAGGCCAGCACGGGGAGGTGGCGAAACGCTTCTGCGCCCGCGCTCGTCATCATCGTTGCCCCCATGGCCGCCGATCCGTTCGTTGTCAGGCCGCGTGGACTCGGGGCTGTCCCCATCGCTCATCTGCAGCCTCCCGACCAGCGGACGCACGTCGGGATGTCTCCCCGAGCGGGCTGGATGGGAAGCGGGCGGAGTAGGGGCCTTCCATCTCGCTGGCCGGAAGGCTGCACATGAGCGATGTAGGGACGGTTCGATTCCTTTGCGGGTTGGCTGAGTGACTCACAGGGCCAGGGCCTCGAAGGCCGAGGCCACCGCGGCCGTGTCTTCCTGTTCCTGCCAGGCCCCGGGAGAGAAGATCTCGACCCGGGTGTTGCGACCGATCAGGACGGCTTCACGGTCGAGTTGGGCACTGTCCCGCAGGCGGTTCGGCAGCGAGATGCGACCTTGCGCATCGACGCTGACGTCCTCTGCGAAGCCGAAGAAGTTCCGCGGGACCGCTTGGTCCAGCTTCCCTTCCTGTGCCAGCTCCTCGAGTCGTTGAGCCATCTGTTCGAATCCCTCCGGAGTCCACAGGCCCAGGCAGGTCCGCATGGTGGACACGTATCCGCCGTCGGACAGGCGACTCCGGAACTTCGGGGGAAGGGCGAGCCTTCCCTTTGCGTCGATCGTGCGATCGAACGTTCCGACGAACATGGCCTGTCTTTCCGGCATCGCGTGGCCTGCGGTGCCCGTTCCCGTCGAGGACCCCTCCTGACGTTCACGTTGCGGCCACTATTCCCCACTTCTCCCCACTTGTCAACCCTTTCTCCCCTTTTCTCCCCACATTCCTGTCGGGGCGCGCCACGCTGCCACGCCGAGCCCACTCGCATCTGTTGGCCCGACCGGGCCCGGCACAAGCGTGCGTGCGGCTGCTCCGCCTCGCGGCTCCGCAGCGTTCCCAACGGTTTTCCTTCGGCCGGCGATAATCCGCCGGCCGACCTTCGCCATCGGGTTCTTCAGTGCTGCTGCTCCGTCTGGCGGCTCCGCAGCCTCTCGCCTTCTAGGGCAGGTTCCCCACCACGGCGTCGACCAGGCCGGCGGCGGGGACGGTCGTGGTCCCGTCCCGGAGCGTGCGCAGGTCCGCGTCGGGCACCGCGAAGGCGGCGCCGTAGTGGTCGGTGACGTCGCGGTGGAGCACGGCGACCCCGAAGCGGCTCCAGTGGCGGGTCCGACGTTGGCTCATCCCGACGACCTTCCGGTCGCCCACCAGTACCTCGCCGGGGCCGAGGCCGGCGAAGCAGATGGTCCGACCCCACGGTCCCGGGACCGCGGGCCCGTCGACGACGGTCGGTGCGTGACCGAGGTCGGCCAGCGCCTGCGCCATGACCCGACCCAGCCAGTCGAACGATCGACTCAGGTCGTCATCCCAGAGGCCATCGCCACCGGGCAGCACCAGCTCGAGCCAGGTCAGTCCACCCGGCTCGATCCAGACCGCCCCTCCCCCGCTGCGCCGACGGTGCACCGCCACGCCATCGGGCACCGCAGCGGGCCGAGGTTGCGAGCTGCCCAGGACCAGCGCCCGATCGGTCGGCGTGCACACCAACAGCCGGCGGCCCGCGCCCAGGTGCTGCGGATCATCGGAGGCGGCCAACAGGTCCGAGACGGTTCCCTGGATCGGTCGTACGGACCAGGACGGGTCGGCCAAGAGGTCAGGCCGATTGCGCCAGGTACGGCTCCCAGTGCTCCGGCACCCGCGACGACGCCGCCACCCGCACCCAGCTCAGCCGATCCGGTTCCCGAGGCTCGGCGCGCAGCCGCATGGTGGTCTCGTCGAGGAGACGGTCCCGCTTCTGGGAATTGCATCGCCGGCAGGCGGCCACCACGTTGTGCCAGGAGTGGGGCCCGCCCCGACTGCGAGGCACCACGTGATCGATGCTCTCGGCGGGACGGCTGCAGTACTGGCATCGGTGACCGTCGCGAAGGAAGACGGCCCGGCGCGTCAGCGGCGCCCGGCGCCGGAACGGAACCCGCACGAAGTACCGAAGCCGAACCACCGAGGGCACGGCGATCGTGAGCTGTTCGCTGTGCAGGAGGGTGTCGGTCTCGTGGATGATGTCGGCCTTCTGGCCGAGCACCAGCACGACCGCGCGCCGCTCACTGACGACGCACAGCGGTTCGTAGGTGGCGTTGAGCACGAGCGCGCGACTCATGGCGCACGAGAGTATCCGCCGGGGATCGTCCCGGCCCGGGAAAATGGGGCTCAGGGCTCCAGGTGGGGCTCGATCGCACGGCACCACTCGAGGTAGGTCACCAGGTCGTGGCCGTCGACGGCCCGGTCGGCGTCGCCGTACATCGTGACCGAGCGGAAGCGGGCGTAGGCCGGGTCGGGCCGAGGAAGGAACGGGGGCTGCCGCCAGGCGCCCGGTCGGGTCATGCGGAACAACTGCCGCACCGCGGTGGGCCAGAGGTCCGGTCGCGGCAGCAGGGACCGCACGGCACGGATCACGCCCGGCTCTGCTCTTCTTTCCACGTGAGCCGCTCGCCCCGAGGCTCCTTCGGCAAGCCCAGGACCATCTCGCCCAGGATGTTGCGCTGCACCTGCGAGCTTCCGGCGTAGATGGTGCCGGCGCGGGCGTTGAGGAAGGTCCCGACCCAGGAGGCCGACCCCAGCGGGTCGGTCCCCGGGTCGTCGGTCTGGAACGAGTTGGACGGCTCCCTGCCGGTCGGCACCATCCCCACGGGGCCGAGGACGTCCAAGGCCAGTTCGGTGGCGACCTTGTGGTACTCGCTCCAGTAGAGCTTGGTGATGGCCGCGTCGGGACCCGGGTGCTGGCCGGACAGGAAATCGGTGAGGGCCCGCATCCCCAGGTACCGCATGATCTCGACCCTGATGTGGCAGTCGGCCAGCCGCTGGCGGATCACCGGGTCCTGATCGGCCCCGGTCGACTCGGCCAACGTCAGGAGCCGGTCGAGCTCCTCGCGGAACATCACGGGGACGACGGCCGCGGCCTCTCCCCGCTCGTAGCCCAACAGAGTCATGGCGACGGCCCAGCCGCCGTTGACCTCGCCGATGACGTTGCCCTTGTCGCACCGCGCGTCGGTGAAGAACACCTCGTTGAACTCGGAGTCTCCCGAGAGCATCTCGATGGGTCGCACGTCGACGCCGGGCTGGTCCATGGGGCAGAGGAGGAACGTGATGCCCTTGTGCTTGACGGCGTCGGCGTCGGTGCGACAGAGGACGAAGATCCAGTTGGCCCATTGGGCGGCGGAGGTCCAGATCTTCTGACCGTTGATGATCCACTCGTCACCGTCGAGCTCCGCCTTGCACCCCAGCGCTCCCAGGTCGGAACCGGCGTTGGGTTCGCTGTAGCCCTGGCACCAGACGTCCTCACCGGACAGGATGCGGGGGAGGAAGTGGGACCGCTGCTCGTCGGTTCCCCACTGCAGGATCGTGTTGCCGATCATCCCGATCGAGAACGCGTCGTTGGTCCCGCCGGTGGGCACGCCGGCCCTGTAGAACTCTTCGGCCAGCACGACCTGCTCGGTCGAGGACAGCCCGCCCCCGCCGTACTCGGCCGGCCACGCGGGGGCCAGCATCCGGTTCTCGAACAGCGTGACCCGCCACTCGTTCACGAACTGGAGGAGCGCGTCGCCCTCGAGCGACCCGATCCCGGCCCAACCGGCCGGCAGGTGCTCGGCGAGGAAGGCCTGCACCTTCTCTCGGAACTTCTCGGCCTCGGGGCTCGCGACGGGGTGCATCGTCTCATCGTACGGTCGTGGCGCCCGATCGAGCTACGTGTGGTGCGCCCCCCAGGCCAGGGGATCGAAGCCGCGGCCGCGGAACCCCACGGCGGCCGCTCCGACGAGCGGCCCTTCATCGCCCAGGCCCGCCGGGACGATCCGGGTCCCGCGGGAGTGGTCCAGGTCGGCGACGCGATCGATCTCGGTCTGGGCGGCGGCGAAGAACGGCGCTCCGAATCCGAGCGCAACCGATCCCGCCACCACGGCGAGGCGGAGGTCGAGCAGGTTCGCCACCGACCCGACCGCCCGACCCACCAGGCGGCCGGTCCGCTCGATCACCTCGGGCGTCGCGTCCTTGGCCGGCATCCCCGTGATGGCGGCGATCGCCGTGCCCGACGCCTCGGCCTCGAGGACGCCGGCAACGTGATCGGGCAGTGCGAAACCGTCCGGTTCGACGACGACGTGTCCGATGTGGCCGGCATTGCCCGTCTCACCCTCCAGCAGCCGCCCGTCGAGGACGATGCCACCGCCGACGCCGGTCGAAACGACCATGCCGATGAAGTTGGCCACCCCGGCGGCCGCGCCCAACCAGCCCTCACCGAGCGCGAACGCCTTGGCGTCGTTGTCGACGTGGACCTCGACGCCGAGGAGATCGGCCAGCCGGGCCCGGAGCGGGAAGCGGCGCCACTGCGGGATGTTCAACGGCGAGACGAGCTCCCCGCCCGGGGTCATCGGACCGCCGCACCCGACGCCGCAGACCGTGACCGGCGCCTCGCTCCGGTCGCCGATGACCTCGACCACGCGCTCGTAGAGCGCATCGGCATCGTCGCCACCGGTGGCGATCCGGTCGCGGCGGGTGACCGAACCGGCCCCGTCCACCAGCGCCGCCTCGATCTTCGTTCCGCCGACATCGATGGCGAGCGCGATCTCCGACGTCCGGGCCATGCCGCGTTTCTAGCCGACGCGTCCGACGGACCCGGCACCCGTCCGCCGATGCCCGGGACGAGGCGGTGCGCTGTCTCCCGCACCCCGGCGCCGCATACGCTGGTCGCACCGCGAGGCAGGAGGCACATGACAGCAGAAGCCACGGACCGGGCTCCGGCCACCTTCTCCGATCTGTTCGACGCCGTGGCCGACAACGTCGCCGCGGTCATCCAGGGCAAGCGCGACGTCATCGAGCTGATCGTCCTCTGCATGGTCGCCCAGGGTCACCTGCTGATCGAGGACGCCCCCGGCGTGGGCAAGACCAGCCTGGCCAAGGCGCTGTCCCGCTCGGTCGACGCCTCGTTCGGGCGCATCCAGTTCACGCCCGACCTGCTCCCCAGCGACGTGATCGGCGTGACCGTGTGGAATCGGCACGACAGCAGCTTCGAGTTCCGGCCCGGTCCGATCTTCGCCAACATCGTGCTCGCCGACGAGATCAACCGGGCCTCGCCCAAGACCCAGGCCGCGCTCCTCGAATCGATGGCCGAGCGCCAGGTGACCACCGATGGGCAGACCACGGAACTCCCCGAGCCGTTCATGGTGATCGCCACGCAGAATCCGATCGAGCACGAGGGCACCTATCCCCTCCCCGAGAGCCAGCTGGACCGCTTCCTGATGCGGATCTCTGTCGGCTACCCCGACCGCTCGGCCGAACTCGACATTCTGCGCACCCACGGCGACCACTCGGCCCTCGACGATCTCGTCCCGATCATCGATCGCGCTGCGGTCAGCGCCATGGCCGAGGCGGCGCGCCGCGTGCACGTGTCCGACCCGGTGCAGCAGTACATCGTCGATCTGGCCGATGCCAGCCGCCGCCACCCGCAGCTGGCGCTGGGGATCTCACCGCGGGCGTCGCTCAACCTGCAACGGGTGGGCCGGGCCCGTGCCGCACGAGCCGGGCGCGATTTCGTCCTCCCCGACGACATCAAGGCCGTGGCCAGTCCGGTCCTGAGCCATCGTCTGCTGGTGCGTCCCGAGGCCCAGCTCTCGGGTGTCTCGGCTCCATCGGTCCTCGACGACATTCTCCGCCAGGTACCGGTCCCGGCCGGACCCAGCTCGGCATGAGCACCGCAGCCCGGCCCGCCGTTCCATGACCCGAGCCGGCTGGGGGGCGGTGGTACTGGGCCTCGGTCTGGTCGCGGTCGGCCGGGTGTTCGCGCTGCTGGAGATCACCGTGGTCGGCCTCGCCCTGCTCAGCCTCGTCGTCGTGTCATTGCTGGTGGGCGTCCGCTCCCGACCGAACCTCCAGGTCATGCGCACCGTCCAGCCCGACCGCGTCCACGTCGGCGACGCCAGCGAAGTGGTACTCGACATCGTCAACGTCGGCCGGCACGCCACGCCGGTCCTGCGGATCGACGATGTCGTCGAGGGAACCGGCGACGCGTCGATCCGGCTCGCACCCGTGGAGCCCGGCAAGCGTTCGCGGGCGGTCTATCGCCTTCCCACCGATCGCCGCGGCCTCATCACCGTCGGACCGCTCGAAGTCGGCCACGGCGACCCCTTCGGTCTCACCTGGCGCCGCCGCACCACGGCCGGAACCGACGTGCTGACCGTATTGCCCCGCGTCGACGACCTCACACGCATCCCGGCGACCAGCGGGCACGATCCGCTCTCCGGACGTGATCATCGCCATCGCATGGGTGGCGTCGGCGACGACCTCTACGCCCTGCGCCCGTACGTCCCCGGTGACGATCTGCGCCGGGTCAGCTGGCGGGCCACCGCACGCCGGGACGAGCTCGTCGTCCGCCAGGACGAGCTGCCCTGGCAGCGAAGGACCACGGTGCTGCTCGACACCCGCTCGGAGACGATGGACGACGAGGTCTTCGAACGAGCCGTGTCGGCCGCCGCCAGCGTGATCCATCGCCAACAGGACGATCTGGTCCGGCTGGTCAGCCCCGACGGCTACGACACCGGCTTCGTCTCGGGCCGGCTGGCCATCCACGCCATGATGGAGTACCTCGCCGTCGTCACGCCCGTACCGCGCCGGAGCCTCCGCGGGCTGACCGAACGTCTCGGACAGTCGCAGGGCGGTGGCACGCTGGTGTTGATCGCCCGGCTGCGTGCCCACGATCTCGATCTTCCGGCACGCCTCCGCAACCGGTTCGGGGCGGTCCGGCCCATCGTCTTCCTCGGCCCCGGCGACGACCCGGGCCAGATCCGAGCCGACCCCGATGCGGTGATCGTCGAGCCGTTCGGCGCCTTCGCCACCGCCTGGGATCGTTCCGTCGAAGTCGCCGCCGCCCGTCAGGGCCGTTCGACCGCCCTCTCGCCGTGAGCGGCACCCCTCCCCGCCCGCACGTCGCCGCCGAGATCGCGCTGGTCGGTGTCAACGTTGTGGCCATCGTCGGTCTCGACCGGCTGTTCGCCACGACCGCTCCGCTCCGCACGACGGTGCCGGTCCTCCTGGTCACCCACCTCATCCTCGCGATGGCCCGCCGGCGCATGATCAGCGCTGCGGTCGCTGCCATCGTGTCAGCGGTCACCACGGTGCTCATCATCACCTGGACGCTCTACGCCACCACCCAGTTCTTCCTCCTTCCGTCTGCAACCACTGCCCAGAACGCCGGCACCGACCTGGATGACGCCTGGTTCCTGTTCCAGGACGCCGTGGCGCCGGTCGATCCCCTGAACGGCTACGTGATCGCCGCGGCGGTCGGCGCCTGGCTGATCGCCGTGCTGTCCGATTGGGAGGCCTTCCGATCACGGTCACCGATCGAGGCCGTGATTCCCGCGCTCGCGTTGATCGGCTACAACGGCGTCCTGGGCCCGAGGACGGGAAACACGGCCGCGATCCTCCACGGTGGCGCCTTCTTCGTCGCTGCGGGGCTCTTCGTGATGCTCGATCGCATGGACCGCTCCGCAGCGGACACGACCTGGCTGAACGGACAGCGGGTTCGCGGCGTCCGGCACCTCGTCTCGACCGGCATGCTCCTGCTGCTCCCGGTCGTGCTCCTCGGCGCGATCGCCGCCCCTCGACTTCCGGGAGCGACGGCGGCACCGGTCATCGACGTCCGTGGGGGTGGCGACGGCTCCACCCCCCGCAACGCGTTCAGTCCCCTCGTCGACATCCAGGCCCGCCTCGTGAACCAGTCCGACGTCGAGCTCTTCCGCGTCACCAGCGACACGCCGTCCTACTGGCGCCTCATGGCGTTGGACCTGTTCGAGAACGATCGCTGGCGCCTCGAGCGCGGATTCGACGAGGCCGCGGGCGAGCTCCCCCGGTCCGAGGACTCGGTCGATGCCGCCACGGCGGTGAGCTCCCAGACCTTCGAGGTCACATCGATGGCGGACGACTGGGTGCCGGCCGCATTCGACCCGATCGCAGCCGACAGCCAGCTGGACCTGCTCTTCGACCCGGTCAGCTCGACCCTGCTCCTGGCCGACGAGCAGGACGACCTCGCCGGCATCAGCTACGGGATCACCTCCCGGATCCCGCAGCCCGACCGTGCCACCGCCGAGGCTGCCTCCCAGCAGCCGGTGCCGGCGGACATCGCTGCCCGGTTCACCCAGCTCCCGTCCGACTTCAGCCCCGAGGTGGCCCGGATCGCACGCGAGGTCACCGACGGCGCCCAGACCCCCTACCAGCAGTCGCTGGCCCTCCAGGATTGGCTCCGCTCCTTCACCTATGACGTCGACGTGGCTGCGGGGCACAGCTTCGATCGCATCGAGGACTTCCTCGCCCTCCGGCGGGGCTACTGCGAGCAGTTCGCCACCTCGTTCGGGGCGATGGCCCGTTCGCTGGGAATCCCGGCCCGCGTCGCCGTCGGCTTCACCACCGGCGACCCGACCGGGAACCCCGGCGAGTACGTGGTCCGCGGCCGCCACGCCCACGCCTGGCCCGAGGTGTACCTGGCCGGCGTGGGATGGACGCACTTCGAGCCGACGCCCGGACGCGGCAATCCCTCGTCGACCGCCATCAACACCATCGACGGAGACCAGGACCTCAGCCCCGGCACCGAGGAGCTCGGCACCACCCCGACGACGGTGCCGGCGACCGCTGCGCCCGCCACGGGACAGACGCCGCCGCAGGCGCAACCGTTCGAGGATCCGGCGGCGGTCGAGGTCGGCACGACGGACACATCGTCGGGAGGCTGGCTCACGACCGTCGTGCTCCTGCTGGGCGGCCTTGCCACCTGTGTCCTCCTGTACGTCGTCTCACTCTGGTGGATCCGCCGTCACGGCCACCAACGGCTCCTGGCCGAGGACCCGCCGATCCGGGTGGCCAAGGCGTGGCAGCGCGCTGATCGCGATCTCCGACTGGCGGGGGTCCCGTCGCGGCCCACGGAGACACACCTCGAGTTCTCCGAACGCGTCCATGCCAGCCTCGGCGAGGTCGGGTCCGACCTGGACCGGCTGGCGACCCTCCACGTCGAGGCGACCTACGCGCCACGCGAGCGGGTCGATGACGACCACGCCGACGCGGCGGAAGCGGCATCAGCCAACCTGCGAACGGCGCTGCATCAGCAGTTCCCGCGGAGTCTCCGACTTCGGACGTGGGTCGATCCGCGGCTGCCGGGTCCCCCTCCTTCGGCCCGCTGATCGCGTCGCCGGCCGCCGTCGCGGTACCGGAGCGCTTCGGTGGGCGCTACCCGGCCTCGTCGCTCTCGGGCGGGGTCTCACCCCGGGGAGAGCCCAGGTAGCCCCGGAGGTTTCCGGCCTTGAGCGTCTTCGCCATGTCTTCGATGCCGGCCCGGCCGACGACGCGGGCGTTGCGCACGATGATCAATGCGGCCACGAACATGACGACGACGCCGAAGAAGGAGGCGACCACGTTGACCGAGAGCAGAAGAACCAGGAGGACCGCACCGAACAGGAACCCTGCCGTTGCCCACAGGATGTTGCGGCGGGCGTACGAGTAGAGCGTGGTGGAGCCCAGCTCACGAACCAGCTCGGGGTCGGACTCGTTGAGCGACTGGGCGATGTCACTGAAGATGCGCTGTTCGTCTTCACTCAGCGGCACGGGTACTCCCCCTTCCGGCTGCTCTGGGTTCCTGCTCCGTGTCCGAACAGTCTCGCACACCGCTCCACCATGGACAACGCACGCCTCGGCGCACATCGCATCGCTCATGATGTGGGGACGGTCCGGGGTTTCTTGGCCTGCATGGTACAGGCCCCGCCGCGGGAACGGGCGTGCGATCGGAGAATCTCCGGCTCACAATCGGGTGACCTCGAGCGATCGGAGATCGACACCGTCCACCCGGTACCGGAAGCTCCGACCTCCGGACCATCGGTGCGAGAGGAACTCGACCAGCGGCTCGGCCACCCACCGAGGACTGCTCTCCAGTCGCTGCTCCAGCAGCGCACCCCGGCAGTACTCGGCGCCCACGACGATGCCGTCGGGATCGCAGACCTCGAGATCGCCCACGAACTCGGCCGCCCGGTAGGCCTCGACCCGGAGCGTCCACTCGAGATCGGGAGCGATCGCATCGATCTCGTACACCGGCCCGACCCAGCGCCGGACCGTGATCCCGGTCTCCTCCACCACCTCGCGGGTGAGGCCGCCCAACATCGTCTCGCCCGGATCGATCACGCCACCGGGAGGACTCCAGTCGACGAGATCACCCCGCCGACGGTTCTCGACCATGAGCACACCGCCGGAGGACTCGACGATCGCACCGCCGACCTGCCACTCACGCACGGGCGTTCGCCGCCGCTCGGCAGGTCATGCGTGCGCCGCCGCCTGCATCCAGATGGATCGTTCGTCGCCCAGCGGATCGCGCTCCATCCCGCTGCGGGCGTCGAACACCATCGTCGGTCGGTCGACCGCGTCGTGGGGCACCCAGGACCGTCGTCCGTCGCCGTCGGTGACGTCGGGCGGCTCACCCCGGGCGAAGCGGACCCACGCATCGGCCATGGCCCGGGCCAGGGCACCCGGTGGGCTCAGACCCACGAGCATGGCGACACCCGGCTGTCCGAGGTTGTCGAACACGAAGGGGATCTCCAGGGCGTGACAGGACCCGAGCTGGCCGTCCCATGCGTCGCTGGCCCACTGGAACAGGTAGGTGAAGACCTCGGCATGCGCCGATTGCCGATCCGCCAGCTCACAGGCCGGAACCCGGAACTCGGTGTCCGTCATCGCCGCGCTGACCACCTGGGCCAGCGTGGCGTCACCGCCGAGCCGGCGGCGATACAGGGCCACGACGTCGGCGGGGTCGATCGACGCTCCGTGCCGGTCGAGCAGGGTCCGGATGCGCCGCTCGAGCTTCTGTGGCTCAGTCGTTGCGACCGTCGGATCGAAGGTGGTGAAGAGCCGCATCTCGTCGCGGGTGGTGCCGATGATCACGGGGACGCCCGCCGCCGACCCGTCGGCCAGCGCACTCAACGGGTGGCGAGGGACATGCGTGCCGTCGGCGGTGGGCATGAAGGGCAGCGGACCGGCGACGTCGGGTGCGATGGCGACCTGCGCCGCAACGATCTCCTCGGTGGAGCACGCCGCAAGCCGGTCGGCCCCGCCCACACGAGCGACGAAGCGCTCGGCCACATCGGCGGACCGCCCGGGTGATCGGGTGTGGGCCAACGCGCCGCTCTGCATCACGGCGCGGTGGAACAGCCCCGACGACTCGGGCATGACCAGATGAAGGGCGGTGCTCATGGCGCCGGCGGACTCACCGAAGACGGTGACCCGTCGGGGATCACCCCCGAACCCCTCGATGTTCTCCTCGACCCAGCGCAGCGCCGCCTGCTGATCGAGGAGACCGACGTTGGCGGCGTCGGGCCACCGGTCGGGCGCGATCGACGTGAGGTCGAGGAACCCGAGGGCACCGAGCCGGTAGTTGACGGTGACGACCACGACACCGCGCTGGGCCAACCGCGTGCCCGAGTACCACGGGGTCGCCCCCGTGCCGCCGGTGAAGCTTCCCCCGTGGAACCAGACCATGACCGGCAGCGACTCGTGCCGCGAGGGGGTCCAGACGTTCAGCGCCAGGCAGTCCTCGCTCTGCGCCGCTCCGGCCCGTATCCCCAGCGGCGACGGGGGTTGCGGCGCCGCGGGCGCCCAGGACACCGCGTCACGCACGCCCTGCCATGGGGTGGGCGGCGCCGGCGACCGCCAGCGGGCACGACCGCCGGTGGACGCGGCGTACGGCACGCCGCGGAAGACCTGGACGGCACCACGATCGAGACCGACGACCGATCCGTGTGCCGTCTCGACCGGGTGCACGAACCCGGGCCGCTACTTCACGAACCGGATGTTGACCGGGTACCGATACCACTCACCCCGGTTCGCGGCCATCGACGCCATGATCTGGAGCACCAGAGCACCGATGGCGACGACCGGGAGGAGGAAGAAGCCGATGATCACGATCATCAGGACGCCGGAGATCACGTACGCGATCAGGACCGTCAGCGAGAAGTTCAGCGCCTCGACCGCGTGGAAGCGGACGAAGGCGGACTGCTTGCCCTGACCGTTCATGATCACGAGCGGGCCGATGAACCCGAGCCCGCACGCGACGAACGAGATCAGCAACGCCGAGAGGTGAGCCCACATGGCGGAGGAGTACTCCGACGCAGGGGGGGCCGCGCCGGCAACCGCATGCTCGGTCCACTGCTGACCGTCCCAGTAGCGCTGCCCGCCCGGCGCGGGGTACCAACCCGGCGCCGCTGCGGCGCCTGCGGCCGCGCCCGGAGGGGCTCCGGCGCCGCCGGGGGCGGCGGCCTGTTGGGATGGGAACTCGGCCTGCGGCGGAGCCCCGGCCGCGGGCGGTGGCGTGGAGGGCGGTGGCGTGGATGGCGGTGGTGCCCCCTCTGCCGCACCGGGGGTGGGAAGGACCGGCTCAGCGGAGGAAGCCGACGGCATCGCACCGGTGTCCGGTCCGCCGCCATGACCCGGCGGACTCGGCGGTGGCGGAATCTCCATCTCGGTGGCGACCGGTTCGGTCGGATCGGTCGCCTCGGTGGGTGGGAGAGCACCCAGGTCGGGAAGATCCGGCTCGTCGTGGTCGTTCGGCAGCTCGTTGTCGTTCGGCTCGGAGCGGTCGGTCATGGGGTACTCCCTGGATGGTCGTGGGTCGGTCGGCGTCGCAGGCGATCCCGGATCCCCCACAGGGTCACCAGGCGCATGGCTTCGAGGACGATTCGGAGGGACATCTTGGACGAGCCGTGCAGCCGGTCCGTGAACGTGATGGGCACCTCGACCACGCGACCGCCCGACCGCAGGATCCGGTAGGCCATCTCGATCTGGAAGCCATACCCGTCGGCGTGGACGGTGTCGAGGTCGATCGCTCGGAGCGCCTCGGCCCGGTACATGCGATAGCCGGCCGTGGCGTCGCGAAGCCCGAGCCGGAGCATGCGATCGGCGTACAGGTTGCCGGCCTTCGACAGGAGGCGCCGCTCCCACGGCCACCCGGGAATCCGGCCACCGGGGACGTACCGCGAGCCGATCACCAGATCGGCCCCATCGGCCAGTGCCTCGCTGAACGACGGCAGCGCGGTGGGGTCGTGGGAGAGGTCCGAGTCCATCTCGATCATGGCGTCGTACCCGGCCTCGAGCCCGCGGGCGAACCCCATCCGGTAGGCCGAACCCAGTCCGAGTTTGCCCGAACGGCGGATCACCTCGATCTGGCCCAGCTCGTCGGCGACCACCTCGGCCAGGTCGGCGGTGCCGTCCGGGCTCCCGTCGTCGATGACGAGGATGTCCATCTCGGGCTCGACCTTGCGGACCGACTCGAGCATCTGCTCGATGTTCTCCGCTTCCTGGTACGTCGGCAGCACGACGAGGGTTTGCACGGCGTGATCGTATCCGCGCCCGCCGTCGACGGCATCGACAGTTGGTCCCGCCCATCGGGGGCCGTACGATCCCCCGGGTGGAGACCAACGGCGACCACCCTTCCCCCGGACGGCCGGCCACAAGCCCGGTCAGCTCGCTCCCGTCGACCGGCGCCCGTCTCCTCGCGTTCCTCGGCATCCTCGTCGCCGGGCTCTGCGGAGGTCTGATCGGCTACGCGTTCGTCGACCTGCAATGCGAGGGCGATTGCACGGTCCAGGCCGGCATCGGGGGTCTGCTCGGTGCGCTCATGTTCGCCGCCGGCACCGGTGTGGTCGCCGTGCTGGCGCTTCGCGCCATGAACGAGTGGGACACGATCAAGCAGCGAGAGCAGGGCGACCCGCCGTGACCGCAGCCGAGGCTGCGTTGCTCGACTCCCTCCTGGGCATCGGCACCGATGCGGCCCGCCGGACCGCCACCCTCCTCCTCGACGCGGTCGAGGGACAACGCACGGTCGACCGCAAGTCGACCAACACCGACCTGGTCACCGAGATGGATCGCGCCGCCGAGGGGCTCATCGTCGGGACGATCCTCGACGCCCGCCCCGACGACGGCCTGCTCGGCGAGGAAGGATCGGAGCGAGCCGGCACCACCGGGATCCGGTGGATCATCGACCCGCTCGACGGCACGACCAACTACGTCTACGGCCTCCCGGGCTGGGGAGTGTCGATCGGCGCCGAGCTCGACGGCGAGCTCGTCATGGGCGTCGTTGCGGATCCGACCCACCGCGACCTCTACACCGCGGCCCGAGGCCGCGGTGCATCCTGCAACGGCTCGCCCATTCGGGTCTCGACGTGCACCGATCTGGACCAGGCCCTGGTCGCGACCGGATTCGGGTACGCAGCCGACCGACGCCGCGCCCAGGCGCGCAGCATGGTCGAGATCCTCCCCGCGGTGCGGGACATCCGCCGGATGGGAGCCGCCGCCGTCGATCTCTGCGCGGTCGCCCGAGGTCGGGTCGACGGATACTTCGAAGCGGGTCTCTCGGCGTGGGACCTGGCCGCCGGCTCGGTGATCGCCCGGGAAGCCGGCGCCGAGGTGCGGTCGCTCGACGGAGGGCCGCCTCGCGCCGGGTCGGTGATGGCCGCCCCGCCGGCGCTGGTCGAGCCACTGCTGGACCTGCTCGCCCGGTCCGGCGCGGCCGCGATCGACGGCTGACGGACCAGCGGCAACCCGCCGACCTCGACGCCCGATGGGGAAAATCCGTCCCCATGCACTGCACGCGCGCTCGCGATGAGGCACCATGGCCGGTGTGGGAACGCGCATTCTGACGGTTGAAGACGACGAACGCATCCGGACCGCGGTCAAACTCGCCCTCGAAGACGAGGGATGGAACGTCACCGAGGCCGATTCCGGCGAGGACGCTCTCGAGGCGTTCGGCCGCGAGCCCACCGACGTCGTCCTGATCGACATCATGCTGCCCGGTATCGACGGCTTCGAGGTCTGCCGGTCGATCCGCCGCACGAGCGACGTGCCCATCGTCATGGTGACGGCGCGGGCCGACACCCACGACGTCGTGGCCGGACTCGAAGCCGGCGCCGACGACTACCTCACGAAGCCGTTCGCCCCGAAGGAGCTCTCGGCCCGCATCCGTGCCCTGCTGCGACGGGCCCGGTCGACCGATCCGTCGATCACCCACCTGCGCTTCGGCGAGCTCGAGGTGGTGCCGGACGAGGGGGTCGTGAAGAAGAACGACGAGCCGGTCCACCTGACCAAGACCGAGTTCCGGCTGCTGGTCGAGCTGGCCGCCAGCCCGGGCCGGGTCTTCAGCCGCGAAGTCCTGCTGGAACGGGTCTGGGGATACGGGTACTTCGGTGACGGCCGCCTGGTCGACGTCCACATCCGGCGGCTGCGGACCAAGATCGAGGATGATCCGGCCAATCCGCGCCACGTCGTGACCGTCCGCGGCCTGGGATACAAGCTCCAGCAGTAATGGCAGACCACCGATGACTCCGCCGCGGTGGGTCGCGCGGGTCCTGGACCGGGCTCGTCGGCTCGGTCTGCGCTCGCGTATCACCATCGCCTTCGCGCTCGGTGGTCTGCTCCTCTCGATCATCGTCGGGGGCATCACCTGGACCCTCACCCGTGAAAGCCAGCTCAGTGAGCGCATCACCGCCGCCGAGAGCCGCGTCATCCGCAACGCCATCCAGGTCCAGAGCGGACTGCCCGAGGATCTGACCGGGGTCGACGATCTCCTCAACGGACTCCCCAAGCCGCAGGGTGGCGTGCCGATCCTGCTCATCGACGGACGCGCCTTCACCACCGACGCGCTCGCGGTGGCCGACCCGATCGAGACCCTGCCGAGGGAGCTCCAGGACTCGGTCTCCGACGGGGTTGCCGCACGCATGGTTCACAAAACGGCGGGTGGTGACACGGTGCTGTCCGTCGGTGTGCCGCTGGAGCTCGGCGACGGCCAGTACTACGAACGGATGCCGCTCGACGAGCTCAACAGCAACCTGCGGCTCCTCGCCATCTCGCTCACGGGCGCCGGCATCATCACCACGCTGTCGGGCGCCGCCATCGGCGCGTGGGCGAGTCGCCGCACCCTCCGCCCGCTCGCCGACGTCAGCGAGGCGGCACGCGCCATCGCCGAAGGCCAGATGGAGACGCGGTTGGACGACACCTCGGACGCCGACCTCGAACTGCTGGTCGTCTCGTTCAACCAGATGGCCCGCGCACTCCAGGAGCGCATCGAGCGCGACGCCCGGTTCGCCTCCGAAGTCTCCCACGAGCTGCGATCGCCGGTCATGACCCTCACCGCCTCCCTCGAGGTCCTCAAGAACAGCGAGGACGAGTTTCCCGAGCGCGCCCGTACCGCGCTCGACGCTGCTCACCGCCGATCTCGATCGATTCAAGCAACTGGTCGAGGACCTCCTCGAGATCTCGCGTTTCGATGCCGGTGCGGCCCATCTCAGCCTCCAGCCGGTCTTCCTCACCGAGGTGGTCGGGGCCGCGGTCGGCGTGTCCAGCGACCACCCCGTGCAGATCGACGTCGACGACGCGGCCGAGGAGCTCATCCTCAACGTCGACAAGCGGCGCGTGGTGCAGATCATGGCCAACCTGTTGGGCAATGCCGAGAAGTACGCCGACGGGGCGACCCGCGTCCACCTGGGCCGCGATGACGACTACGCATACATCGTGGTGGAAGACAGCGGACCGGGAATCCCCGATGATGAACTGGACCGCATCTTCGATCGGTTCTCCCGTGGCACCGAGGGCGGCAACCGCGGTGCCGACACCGGCGTGGGCCTGGGGCTGTCCCTCGTGACCGAACACGTCGAGCTGCACGGCGGGAGGGTCTGGGCCGAACCGAAGCCCGACGGGGAGCCCGGCGGCCGGTTCGTCGTGGCGCTACCGCTCCCCCATCCCGAGGAGATGGCCCATCACGAACAACACGACGAGGTGATGGCGTGAGGCGTGCGGCGACCCTGCTCCTCGCCGGCGTCATGATCTCGTGCGGGGTCGCCACCGATGACCGCGCCGTGCCCATCGATCTCGGCGAACAGCCCTCCGGCCTGGCGCCCACGTCGACCTCCACCACCCTGCCGGTGCCCGACTCCAGGACCATCGCGGTCTACTTCTTCGACCCGGAGCCCGAGATCGAGCGACTGGTCGATCGGCCGCGGCAGGTTCCCCAACCCGGCTCGGTGCGCGACGTCGTCGAACAGCTCCTCGCGGGGACCACGGACACCGAACAGGAGCAGGAGGGGCTCCGCAGCGAGATCCCCGAAGGCACACAGCTGCTCGGCCAGCTGCGGGACGGCGATGTGCTGGTGCTCGACTTCAGTCCCGAGTTCTTCGAGCTCGAGGGTGACGCCCAGAGCCGGGCGTTCGGGCAGATCGTCTACTCCGTCGACGACCTCCAGCCAGGTGCTCGGATCGAATTCAGGGTCGAGGATCAACCTCGCGGCGCGTTGACCGACGCCGGCGAGCCGGTCTCCCGGTGCGTGACCATCGACGACTACCCCACCCTGCACCCGGACTACGACCCCGAGGACCCTCCCGAGCCGGTCCCGCCCCCGACCGACTGCGACATCGAGACCGTCGAAGGCTGACCACTCTCCAACTCGTTCGACGGCGTCCGACACGTGTGGTCACCGTCACTAGGGTGGCGTCATGGCCGTCGTGATTTCCATCGATGCCGGCACCACCGGAGTCCGCTCGTTCGCGATCGACGAGCAGGGCCGCCCCGCCGGCAAGTCCTACCGCGAGTTCACCCAGCACTTCCCCCAGCCCGGCTGGGTCGAGCACGACCCGGTCGAGATCTGGGAGGCGGTCGTCGCCACCCTGGCCGATCTGTGCTCGACGCTGGACCAGCCGGTGGCGGCGCTCGGCATCACCGACCAGCGAGAGACCGTGGTGGTCTGGGATCGTCGCACGGGCCAGCCCCGACACCGCGCCATCGTCTGGCAGGACCGCCGAACCGCCCAACGATGCGACGAGCTGCGGGAGGCCGGTCACCTCGACCTGGTCCGGTCCACCTCGGGCCTGGTGCTCGACCCCTACTTCTCCGCCAGCAAACTCGAGTGGCTCCTGACCGAGGGCGGGGTCACCGCCGACGACGACCTGGCCTTCGGCACCATCGACTCCTGGCTGCTCTGGAACCTCACCGGCGGCGCGGTGCACGCCACCGACCCGTCGAACGCCAGCCGGACGATGCTCTATGACATCTCGAGCCTCGGCTGGTCGACCGAGCTGTGCGACCTCTTCGGTGTACCGGCCTCGTGTCTGCCCCAGGTGTTGCCGTCGTCCGGCCGCTTCGGCGTGACCACCGGCGACCTCCCGTGCGGCGCCGGGGTGCCGATCGCCGGGATCGCCGGCGACCAGCAGGCCGCACTCTTCGGTCAGGCCTGCTTCTCGCCCGGCATGACCAAGAACACCTACGGCACCGGCTCGTTCGTCCTGATGAACGTGGGCGAGGTGTGTCCGCCCCCGGTCGAGGGCCTGCTCACGACCGTGGCCTGGACCATTCCCGATGCGATGGCCGCAGGGGCGCCCGGCACCGCGTACGCCCTGGAAGGTGCGGTGTTCGTCACCGGCGCCGCCATCCAGTGGCTCCGGGACGGATTGGGCATCATCGACGAGGCTGCCGAGATCGGGCCGCTGGCGCAGTCGTGCGACGACACCGACGGCGTCTACGTCGTTCCGGCGTTCACCGGTCTGGGCAGCCCATGGTGGGATCCGTACGCCCGCGGCACGATCGTCGGCATCACCCGCGGCACCGGTCGCCCGCAACTGGCGCGGGCCGTCGTCGAGTCCATGGCCTATCAGGTGCGGGACGTGGTCGACGCGATGAGCGCGGCGTCGGGACGGGTCGTCACCGAGCTCCGGGTCGACGGTGGCGCCTCGGTGATGGATCTGCTCCTGCAGTTCCAGGCCGATCAGATCGGCGTGGAGGTCACCCGACCCAGCATCCAGGAGACCACCGCCCTGGGTTCCGCCTACCTGGCCGGCCTGGCCGAGGGGGTGTGGTCGACGACCGACGAGGTGGCCGCCAACTGGGCGGTCGATGCGTCCTTCACCCCGGAGTCCGACCGCTCCGACGCCGATGCCCGTCACCAACGATGGCTCGACGCGGTCACCCGGAGCCGGGGATGGGTCCCGACGCCGTGAGGGGCCACGCAACGCCTTGACCGACCGGTCAAGGCGCTCGTAGCGTGGCCAGCCGATATGACGGCTCGCCAGCTCACCGCTCGAGGACTCGAACGTCGCCGCCAGCTGATCGACGTGGCGAGCCGCTGCTTCGCCGATCGCGGCTATCACCCCACCTCGGTCACCGAGATCGTCAACGAGCTCGGCGTCGGCAAAGGTGTCTTCTACTGGTACTTCGACTCCAAGGAAGCGCTCTTCCTCGAGATCCTCCGGGGAGCGCAGCAGGACCTGCGACGGCGCCAGCAGGCGGCGATCGCCGACCTCGACGATCCGCTCGACCAGGTGGCCGCAGGTGTGCGAGCCGCCATGGAGTGGGCCGACCAGAACCGGCCGATGGTCAGCCTGGTGCAGTTCGCGGCCACCGAGGAGCTGTTCGCCCCGGCCATTCGCATCGGACAGGCCATCGCCGTCGACGACGCACGCACCTACATCAGGGCCGCGCTCGATCTCCACGGAGAGCCGGCCGTCGATCCCGACCTGATGATCCACGCCATGCTCGGCGTCACCTATCACCTGGCCCAGACCTACCTGCTGGAGGGGACCCGACCGGTGGGCGAAGTGGCGGACGCCGCGGTCCGCTTCTGCCTCAACGGGCTGAACGGACGCCCCTGACGCTCGTGGACGGGGCGCTAGCCGCCCAGTTCGGGCATGGCCTTGCGCAGCTGCCGTAGCGCTTGACCGATGCGCTGTTCGTTCTCGATCAGCGCGAACCGCACGAACCCCTCGCCCCCCGGGCCGAATCCGACGCCCGGCGCCACCGCCACGTTGGCCTCACGCACGAGGAAGGAAGCGAACTCGATGGACCCCATCGAAAGAAACGGGTCCGGAATCGGCGCCCAGGCGAACATCGTGCCCATGGGCGGCTCCATCTTCCACCCGATCCGATCCAACCCGTCGCACAGGGTGTCACGACGTTTCTGGTAGATCTCGTTGACCTCGATCGGGAAGTCGGCGGCCTCGTTCATGGTGACCGTCGCCGCGATCTGGATGGGCTGGAAGGTGCCGTAGTCGAGATAGCTCTTGAGCTTGGCCAGCGCCGCGACGGCCTCGGGGTTGCCGACCATGAACGCGACCCGCCAACCGGCCATCGAGAACGACTTCGTCATGCTGTACAGCTCGACCGCACAGTCCTTGGCCCCGGGGACCTCGAGGATGGAGGGCGGCGAGTAGCCGTCGAACCCGATGTCGGCGTACGCGAAGTCGTGCACGAGCATGATCTCGCGCTCGCGGGCGAACTCGACGATTCGGGTCATGAACTCGAGATCGACGCAGGTGGTGGTGGGGTTGTGCGGGAACGACAGCACGATGACCCGCGGCCGCGGCCAGGAGTACTCGAAGCGCTGGACCATCGCGTCGAAGAAGTCGCTGCCGGTCGACAGCGGGATCTCCCGGACGTCCGCACCCGCGAACAGCGGCGCATAGATGTGGATCGGATACGACGGCGACGGGACGAGGCAGGCGTCACCGGGCTGGAGCAGGGTCCACATCAGGTGGGAGTACCCCTCCTTGGCCCCGATGGTGTTGATGATCTCGGTCTCGGGGTCCAGCTCGACGCCGAAACGGCGGAGATACATGTCCGCCACCGCGTGGCGGAGCTTGGGGATTCCTCGACTGAGCGAATACCGGTGATTGCGGGGGTTGCGAGCGGCCTCGGCCAGCTTCTCCACCGCGATGTCGGGAGACGGCAGATCGGGATTGCCGAAGTTCAGATCGATGACGTCCTCGCCGGCGCGCCGCCGGGCGGTCTTCAGCTCGTTGATGATCGTGAAGACGTACGGGGGCAGCTCGTTGATCCGTCGGAACTCCATGCCCGGAGCGTAGTTCCGAGCAGACGCCATCCCGACGAATTGGCAGGCGAGGAGTCCAGCGGACGACGGCAGGGTGGAGCTCAGAGCGGCTGAACTCCCGAGGAGCCCGCTTTCGCGGGCTCCCGTCAGCGCTCCGCGGCGAAGAGCCCGGCGCCGACCGCACCGGCCTCGGGTCCCAAGCCGGCGGCCACGATCGGCACCGCCGGACGGTGCTCGGCCTCCATGAGCACTCGGTCGACATGCCGTTGGGTGGGTTCCACGAAGAGATCGTGCGACGAGATCACCCCGCCGCCGAGCACGATCCGGTCCGGGTCGAGGATGGCGACGAGGTTGGCCAGCCCGAGGGCCAGCCACTCACTGAAACGATCGAGTACGGCCAGCGCGTCGTCGTCTCCGGCCGCGGCGGCCGTGGTGACGTGTTCGCCCCTCACCCGGTGGGGATCGCCTCCGGCGAGCTCGACGGCTGCGGCCACACCGCCCTCGAGGGCCCGCTCGTGGGCCATCCGGCCGAGACCCACGCCACTGGCGTACCGCTCCCAGCACCCGAGGCGTCCGCACGGGCACTCGAGGCCCTCGGGATCGACGACCATGTGGCCGATCTCGGCCGCATACCCACGCGCTCCGGTGAAGAGCTGACCGTCGAAGATGAACCCGCCGCCGATGCCGGTTCCCAGGGTCACCATGACGAAGTCGGCCGAGCCCTGGCCGGCCCCGACCTTGTACTCACCCCACGCTGCGGCGGAGGCGTCGTTGACCACTGCGACCGGGCCGTCGAGCGCCTCGGTCAGCATCGACCCGAGCGGCGCGTCGATCACCCCGGGCACGTTGGGGCCGACCAGGAACCGGCCGTCACGATCAACCAGGCCGGCGATACCCAGGCCGACGGGCACGCCGGCCGGTTGGTCCAGTCGCCGGACCGTTTCGAGCAGCGTCTCCATGAGGTTCTCGGTACCGTGCGGCGTGTCGAGCCGCGATTCGGCGAGTACCGATCGGGGGTCGGACGGGTCGAACGCCAGGCCGAGGACCTTCGTCCCGCCGACGTCGATCCCGATGACGGTTGATGTGGTCGGGTTGGTCACGACGGGCGATGCTAGAGGATCGCCGGATGGACGCCACCCCGACGGACGGGACGGTCAGGCTGCGGTCGCCGTCAGGGCGAGATGACGAAGGCGTTGGTGTCGCCGAGATCGGACGCCCATGCGCTGAGATCGGGACGCGACGTCACCAGAATCGTCTGGACGACCCCGCGCTGACCCTCGATCAGGTCCAGCACCTCGGTGACATCGGAGAACCCGGCGAAGGCGTGGTCGAGCACGAGCGGCAGGACGTCCTCGTCCTCGAGGTGGGTCCGGAGCCGGTGGGCCAGGTACTCGACCTGTGCGGGCTCCGAGAGTGCTCCGGCCTCGGCGATCGCATCCAGGAGCTCGATCGCGATCTTGCGAGTCGCGGCGACCGCGGTGTCCCGCAGCGTCAACCGGGCGACGACCAATTCCTCCACCTCGGTGAGCTGGTCGTTCAACGCGCCGATCTCCCCAGAGAGCTCTTCGGCCCGGGCCACGAGTGCGGCCGTGTCGGTCGACAGCTCGTCGCCGAGCTCGACGGCCAGGTCGTCGATCGACTCACCGTCGTCGTCCACCCGTCGCATCATGGCCTCGATGCGGTCGGCCTGCTCGGCCTGTTGATCCGCCACGGCGGCGCCCTCGGCCAGCGACTCGATGACCCGCTCGGCGCGCTCGCTCAGTTCGCCGTGATCCACGCCGTCGTCGATCGAGACGCCCACCCGGCGCAGAGCGCCGACGACCTGGAAGGCCAGCGCGTCGGGGTCGGCGTTCGGGTCCGGTTCGATGATGATGCCCCGGAGTGTGGCCTCGACGTCGTCGGCCGGCTCCCAGCCGATGAGCTCGATCGCCTCCGCGTAGAGCTGATCCATCTCCTCGAACAGGGCCGAGTACTCGGGGTCTTCCGCCAGTTCCGCCGTCACGGCGTCCCATTCGGCTTGGACGGCGGACAGCTTGTCCTGGGCCTGGAGCAGGCGCTCGGCCCGGTCGCCGCTGTCCATGCCGACCGTGCCCATCACGTAGCCGGTCCAGGTCGTGAAACCGAGCTGGTCGAGGAAGACCTGCTCCCTGGCGACCGCTTCATCGAGCCGCTTCGCCGACTTGGACCCGAGGAACCGCCGTCGCTTCGACTCGGCCTCGATCACTTCCTCGTGGGCGGCTTCGAGCTGGTCGGCGATCGTCCGATCGATCGAACCGGGCCGAAGTGGAGCCTCCTCCTCGATGACGGCGCGCCGAGCGGCCTCCATCCGGGCGGCGAACTCCTCGGGGCTCCGACCTTCCCCGCTCAGTCGCGCTTCGAGCGCAGCGGCCCGGGCCGCGACGTCGGCCCACCGGTCCGCCAGGGCGGCGGCGCGGGGATCGATCATCGGGGAGGGGTCGACCGCGAGGTGGAGCGCCTCGGACGCGTGCACGAGCTCGTCGACGGGAAGCTCCCTCAGGTAGTCGACGTGACTACGGAGGTGCTCGATCTGCGTGCTCGCCATCGACATGATCCGCTGCTCATCGGTCTCGGCTCGCATGGCTTCGATGCGGAGGCCGACGATCTCGATCTCGTTCTCGACCCGATTGCGCTCGGCGGACAGCTGATCGTGCTGGGCCCGCGTCGCCGCAACCGACTCCTCCAGCACGAGGACCGCCCGGTCCGCTGCCTTGAGTCGGCGGGCCGAGTCCGCGACCGACGAATCCGTCTCCATGGCGAACTCGGCGAGCTGCTCGGCCTGTCCGATGCAGTCGAGGGCGTGGATGTTGGCTTCGGGGATCCGGTCACCCGGCTCCAGCAGGACCTTCTCGCCGTCGATCTCCACCTCGAGCGGTGCATCGACCGCCCGGCCGGCGATCGCGGCACGCAGGGTGTGGACGATGCGCGCTTCTTCGATCGACCGCAGTCCGGAGACGACGGTGACGTCGGGGTGGAAGTCGAGCGTGAGGCCGTGGCCGTCTTCGCCATATCGCAGGAATCGCATAGCGGAATCTCTATCGGCGCGCGGTCCGGCCGGATGAGGATTCCGCGAAGTTTGTTGCGGCTGCCGGGATCGCTCGGCTGCGATCGCTCAGAAGAGGGGTTCGCCGCCCTCTTCGTCATCGCCGAGGCCCGCACCGTCCCCGTCTTGATCGAACCAGGCGGCCTCGGACTGGCTGCTCATCGCGGAACGACCCACCCGGGCCACCTGCTGCGCCACCGTGCCCACCGCGTGCCCCAGCTCCTTGATCCGGTCCGGGTCCTCGACCAGATCCTCGACGGCATCCAGGAAGGCGCGCGCCGCCGAGAGCATCTCGCGGGCCGCGGTCTGGAGGTGTTCGGTGCCACGCTCGACCGCGTCGATCTCCGCGTCGGCCGTCCCACCGACGTCGGCGTCGACGTCGGGACCGACTTCGGCGTCGTCACTCATCTCGCGCTCCCCTGGGCCCGACCCATCGTTCCGACGGTCATTCTTGCTGATCCCCGCGCCCGTCCGAGCGACCGGGCCGGCGCACCGGGTCCCGCTGGGGGAACACGCCGTTGCGGGCCGCCCACAACCCGGATGCGCCCAGGCCGAACATCGGGACGAGGATGCCGAACGCCACGCCTGTGAACGGCCGGATACTCGCGGCGATCAGTCCCACGACGACCTGAACGGCCAGAAGGATCATGAACCGGTTTCGGACCGTGGCCGGCGCACACCCGCCGGTGAGGAAGTACAGCTGGGTGGGAGCGATCTCCACCGCCCGGCTGCGCTGGACGGCGATGGCGAACGCCCAGAGACACGCCACCGACCCGGCGATGAAGAGCACGGCGCTGAAGACGACCAGCACCCCGACCCAGGCGCCACCGAGCGCGACGGCGGCGATGGCCAGCACGGCGAACACGGCGGTGGCGACGTCGTCCAGCTGGAGCAGCCACCGCTGAGGCACCGTTCCGTCCGACGGGGCGGAGCCGTCGGGGTCCGAGCTCAGGGCGCCCATGCGGCAAGGCCGGCCTCGAGGCTGCGGGCGAGGCCGTCGTAGGAGTAGTCGGCCACCGCTCGCTGCCGGGAGGCCTCGGCCAGCTCGCGGGCGAGATCGGGATCGGTCAGGATGCGCTTGAGGGCCGACGCGGCACCGACCGCGTCGGAGGCCGGGTCGATGACGAAGCCGGTGCGCTCGTGCTCGACCGCCTCGGCCGACCCGCCGCTGGCTCCGGCCACCTGGGGCACGCCGCAGGCCGCTGCCTCGAGGAAGACGATGCCGAATCCTTCCTGCTCGAGGCCCAGCCAGCGATTGCGACACAACATGGCGAAGGCGTCGGCGCAGCCGTACAACATCGGCAGCTGGTCGTCGTCGACTCGGCCCAGGAACCGGGTGGGGGCACCGTGGCGCCGGGCCACCCGCTCGAGACGGGCCCGGTCGCGCCCGTGGCCCGCGATGGCCAGCGTCACCTCGGGAAGCCGGTCGGCCACCCGAGCCACCGCCCGGATCAACACGTCCATGCCCTTGCGAGGGACGAGGCGACTGACGCTGAGCACCAGTGGAGCGTCGGGAGCGAGTCCGAAGTGATCGCGCGCCGCGGCTCGTTCCTCGTCGGACAGCGGCACGAACCGCTCGGTGTCCACGCCCGGGGGCACGACCACGACCGGGACGTCGCGACCGGCGGCACGTCGGGCCTCGTCCGCCGGGTAGTGGCCGGCCGCGACCACGAGCGATGCGGCCCGGAGGGTCCGCCGCAGATCCAGCTGGACGCCGGGCAGCCGGCCCGGCACGGTCACCTCGGCCCCGTGCACCACCACGCCGAAGGGGCGGTGCAGACCGGGTCCGACGTGACCGAGGGGCAGCGCCGGGTCCAACAGCACCAGATCGGCGCCGACCTCGTCGGCGAGGCTGTCGATCCGGTTGGTCAGGTTCTTGGTGGGCAGCAGCACCCGCTCGCCGGCCCGCTCCACGCGGAAGGGTTGGGCCGCATCCCACGCTGCGGCGCCCTCGTGAGGGGTGGTGAGCACCGTGAACGACGCCGGGTCGAGCCGGCGCCACAACTCCCAGAGGTAGGACTGGATGCCTCCCAGCTTGGGTGGGAAGTCGTTGGTGACGAGGAGATGATGCATACGGACGGTGCCCTGGTCTACTGCAGCGACGGTCGTCGCGACCACCGGATCATGGCATCGGTGCGCCCAGCTCGTCGCGCACCGTCGGATCGGGATCGGCGGCCAGGGGCGCCAGCAGGCGTTCGAGCCCGAGCCGTCGGGCGGCCCAGACCGCGTGGCTCCGCACGATCGGGTCGGCATCGATCAGCGCCCGCTGGAGGGCCGAGACGACGCGCCGATCGGCCGGATCGCCCACGTTGCCGAGGACGACGAGGAGGTTGCGCCGCACGTATCGAGCCTGGCGGCCGGGGATGTACCAGTGACCGACCTGCCGGATGAGCGCCTCGTCATCGAGCGCCAGCATGGCCACCACGTCGATCCAGGTGTCCAGGGGAGCCGACGGGGTCCACCCGCCGGATCGGCTGGGCGGGCAGGCCACCTGGCAGTCGTCGCAGCCGTAGATGCGGTCGCCCAACGCGGCGCGGAACTCCCTCGGGAACTGGCCGCGGGCCTGGAGCAGCCAGGTGAGACACCGCCGCGCGTCCAGGACACCGGGTTCGAGCGCGCCGGTCGGGCAGGCGTCGAGGCACTGTTGGCACGATCCACACCCGTCGGGCACCGGGCCGGCGGACGGGGTCAATGCGACGTCGGTGAGCACCGAGCCGAGCAGGTGCCAGCTCCCGCCTCGGGGGAGCAGCAGGTTGGTGTTCTTTCCCCACCATCCCAGTCCGGCCCGGTAGGCGGCGGCCCGGTCGACCAGCGCGTTGTCGTCCATCAACACCCGGGCCCGGTGGCCATCGCTCCGGAGGCGCTCGGCCACGGCGTCGAGCGCCACGCGCAACCCGGCGTAGGGAGTGCCGCGAGCGAACCGAGCGACCCGTCCGACGGGCCGTCCCGGCGGCTCGGGGTCGTCGCCTCCGTACGGCCATGCCCCCACCACCAGCGACGATGCGCCGGGCAGGGCGTCGGCCGGCGTCGTGGCCCGGCTCGGGTTGCGGAAGGTGAACTGCATGGTGGCGGCCAGGCCGGCGTCGCGGCGAGCCTCCAGGTGGACCCGGGTCTCGCTGAACGGTGCCGCCGTGGTCACCCCGACCGCGGCGAATCCCAGCTGGTCGGCGTACCGGAGCAGGCCGTCCCGGTACTCGTCGGTGCTGGTGGCCACGGGAGCATCGTCGCACGTGGCGGCTCCGGCGTCGGTCAGCCGAGCCGGGCCTGATGCCGCAGCGGTGGGGCCAGACCGGCGGAGCGGAGGGTGCGGAGGGCGCGGAACTCGTCCGCATCGAGGACGACGGCGTCGTCGGGCTCGCGGCGGCACAGAAACGTGACGACGCAGTCGTCACACGCCGACGTGGCGGCCATCACACAGGTGTCGCACGAGATTCGGAGCGGTTCATCCATGGAGCCAGTATCCGCGGGAGGTGTGACACTCGGTCACCTTCGGCGTCACTCGGCGGGTTCGACGGTGTCGGCCGTCCCGCACCAGCGACAGGTGACGCTCTCGATCGTCTCCTCCAAGACGTCCTCGTGCTCGATCTCGAGCTCGCCGCCCACCGAGTAGTGGTGGAAGGCCCGGGTGCGGCGCGTGCTCACCACGTCGAACCGGGTCAGATTGCCGCAGGCCGTGCAGCGGTACCGAGAAGCCACGACGACCGACTGTAGTGGGAGGCTGCGCAGGCGCCAGCCGAAGCAGCAGCAACGACGAGACCCAGATGGCGAAGCCGGTGCGGCGGATCATCGCCGCACCAGGAGATACAGAGCGGGAGGCTGCGCAGGCGCCAGCCGAAGCAGCAGCAACGACGAGACCCAGATGGCGAAGCCGGTGCGGCGGATCATCGCCGCACCAGGGGTCTTGCCGCACGAACACACGTTCTGCTAGAACACGTGTTCGATGCGATCCGGTGTGGTGTCCCCCCATCCCTCGGCCGAGCGTGCTCGTCAGGCCAGTCTCGACGACCTCGGTCAGCCGCTGCACGACGTCCGGTTCTGCGTGCTCGACCTGGAGACCACCGGCGGCGACGCCAACGCGTGTGCCATCACCGAGGTGGGAGCGGCCCTCTATCGCGGCGGCAGGCTGCTGGGCACGTTCCAGACCCTGGTCAACCCGGGCCACGCCATCCCGCCGCGCATCACGATGCTCACCGGGATCTCCGAGGCGATGGTCATGACCGCTCCGGCCATCGACACCGTGCTCCCCTCGCTGCTCGAGTTCATCGGCGACGCGGTCATCGTCGGCCACAACATCCGGTTCGACGTGTCGTTCCTCAACGCGGCGCTCGACCAGACCGGCCGGCCCCGGCTCCCCCACCTCACCCTCGACACGCTGGCGCTGGCACGACGACTCCTCAACGACGAGGTTCCCAACTGCAAGCTGGGCACGCTCGCGTCGCGCCTGAACCTCCCCAACCGGCCCAGCCATCGGGCCCTGGACGACGCTCGGGCCACCGCCGATCTGCTGCACGTGCTCCTCGAACGGGTCGGCACCATGGGCATCACCGGCCTCGACGACCTGCTGACCCTGCCCACCATCAAGGGTCACCCCCAGCTGAGCAAGCTGGGCATGACCGATCGCCTGCCCCGCTCCCGGGGGGTGTACCTCTTCCGCGATCGCCACGGGCGGGTCCTGTACGTCGGCAAGGCCTCCAATCTCCGGACCCGGGTGCGCTCGTACTTCTCCGGCGACACGCGCCGGAAGGTGGGCCAGCTGCTGCGTGAGACCCACCGGGTCGATCATCTCGAGTGTCCCGCCCCCCTCGAAGCCGACGTGCTCGAGATGCGACTGATCCACCAGCACGAGCCCCGGTTCAACCGGGACGGCACCCGCTGGCGTCGCTACCGCTACCTCAAGCTGACGCTGGACGAACCGTTTCCCCGGTTCTCCATCGTGCGCAAACCCAAACCCGACGGCGGCCTCTACCTCGGACCGATCGGTTCCACGCGAGCCGCCAAACGGGTGCAGGAGGCGATCGAGAGCGTCGTGCCCATCCGCCGTTGCACCGGCGATCCGCGGCGCAGCACCCGCACCTCCCCGTGCGTCCCGGCCCAGCTCGGCGTGGCCCTCTGCCCCTGCACCGGCGACGTCGATCCCGAGCGGTACCGCGCCGTGATCCAGCGCATCGTGCGCGGCCTGACCGACGACGCCGCCCTCCTCCTCGAGCCGCTCGATCGACGCATGCACGACCTGGCCGCCGCGTCCCGGTTCGAAGAGGCGGCCGACACCCGCGACCGGGCCCAGGCCCTGGCTCGGGCCATGGCCCGCCAGCGCCGGTTCGATGCGGTCCGATCGGCTGGCACCATCCGCGTCGAGCTCCCCGGTCAGGGCGGTGCCGAAGTCCGCAACGGCCGACTGGTCTCGGCCTGGACCGACGACGGACAACCCCGTCTGGGATTCGATGCCGAGCCGTCGGCGCCCGAGTCGGATCGACCCATCGCCAGCGACGAGGTCGACGAGCTGCGCTGCATCGTCAGCTGGCTCGACCAGCGGGCGCACCGGCTCCGCCTGGTCCATGCCGACGAGCCGCTTCGGTCGCCCTATCCCCGGCTCCCCGACTTCGTTCCCACCAAAGCCGCCGGCTGAGGGGTTCGGCGCATCGGCCCGCCCGGGTCGGGCCGATGCGCCAGCACTAGGCTCGGTGCCGTGAAGTTCCTGCTCTTCCTGGCTCTTCTGCTGCTCACCCTGGTCGCGGTCACCGTGGGACTGATCGTGCTGGCCGCGTACGGCGTCAAGCGCTCCAACCGGATCAGCCCGAAGGCCGCCAGCCCTGCACCCACCGCGTGGCTCGCTTCACCCAGTGCGGCCGCCCGGATGCATCGTCGCCTCAAGGCCGCCACCCGTCGCGCCCAGGCGATCGCCCAGCGCTCCCGGAACGCTCCCGAGGTCAAGCGCCTGGCCGCCGAGCTCGAGCACGAGGCGCTGATCATCGGCGACGAGCTGGCGGTCGTCGCCAGTGCTCCCGCCCCCCACCGCCGCGCCCATCTCGCCGCCATCGAACCGAAGGTGCAGCAGGTCGAATCGCTGGCCCAACGACTCGCCGCAGCCGCCAACCCACCCCAGACCACACCCGGACTGGTGCCTGAACCCGAAGGGCTCGACCGGTTGGCCGAGGCGCTCGATGCGATGGAGGCCGCTCGCCACGAGGTGGACCGGGCCGAACGGGGCGAGACCGGCACCCGCTGACCGACGCCACCCACCACCGAACAGCTCAGGCCAGCTGCGTCGTCCGCTCGACCAGTCGCCGGTAGAGATCCTCGACCGCGCCGTCGGCCAGCGCCTGCGCACCCGCGGCGACTCCGGCGGCGAGATCGGCGGCGACGTCGGCCACCACCAGACCGGCGGCCGCGTTGAGGAGCACCAGGTCGCGCACCGGACCGGTCGCTCCGGCCAGCAAGGAGCGGAAGAGCTCGGCGTTTCGCTCGGGGCCTCCGCCCGCCATCTCGCCGTCGGCGACCTGCTCCAGCCCAGCGTCGCCCGGGACGACGATCCGTTCGACGATCGCACCGTCGGCCACGGCCCAGACGGTGCTGGGTCCGGCGAGGGTCAGCTCGTCGAGCCCATCGCTGCCGTGGACGACCCAGGCGGACGGGCTGCCCCGTTGCGCGAGCACCCCGGCCACCAGCGGGCCCAAGTCGGGCGAGCTCACCCCGATGACCTGGCGGGTGATGCGTCCGGGGTGCGACAGCGGGCCCAGGATGTTGAACACCGACGGGATCCCCAGCGAGGCCCGCACCGGTCCGGCGTGCCGCATGGCGGGGTGAAAGACGCGAGCGAAGGCGAAGCCCAGACCCAGCTCGGACACGCAGGCCGCGACGCCTGCAGGGTCGAGCTCGATCTTCAGGCCCAACGCTTCGAGGAGATCGCTGCTCCCGCTGGACGACGACGCCTTGCGGTTGCCGTGCTTGCAGACCGTTGCGCCGGCTGCGGCCGCGACGAAGCTGGCCATGGTGGAGACGTTGACGGCATGGGTACGCCGTCGGGTCGAGCCGCCGGTTCCCACGATGTCGATCGCCGTGTCCGGGATGTCGAGCGGCTGCGCCGCAGCGAGCATGGCGTCGACCATGCCGGCGACCTCGTCGACGGCCTCACCCTTGGTGCGCAGTGCAGCGATGAAGGCGGCCAGCTGCACGGGCTCGGCATCGCCGGCCAGGACCTGGGCGAGCGCGGCCCGAGCCTGGTCGGCCGAGAGATCCTCACGGGCGGTGACGCGATACAGCACCTCGGCCCAGCCGACGAACTCGGTCATCATTCCCCCCTAGGAGCGGCGCCGACAGGTGCAGCGCCCAGAACATACAGGGCGATATCCGCCGAGGCACGAGGCGCCGCCAGCCGTGGCGAAGCGAGCGGGCACACCGACCAGCGAACCGCTATGCGCTGCGGCGCCGCCGGCGAATGATGCGGCGGCGCTCCAGCGCGGTATGACCGCCCCAGACACCCTCTTTCTCCCGAGCGGCCAGCGCGTACTCGAGGCACTGCTCGTGCACGTCGCAGACCTCGCAGATGCCCTTGGCGGCGCCGATGGCCGAATCGTCCTCGTCGGCGGGATAGAACATCGTGGGATCCAGCCCGATACACGACGCGCGCGCCCGCCACGGCTGGGCTGACAGCAGGCTGCTCATTGCTGGTGACTCGTCACGGGACGAGGAGACAGACGTGAAGACATGACAATCGGATGAGAGCTTCGGGTAGGGAATCCGCCGTTGGACCCGGGTTTCGGGGGGTGAAGAGCCGATTCTTGCCAAGCCCCGCCCGCCAAGCAAACCCGGGGAAGCGACGGGGCCCGATTGCCTACGGTCGCAGGTCTTCGAGCAGTTCGGCGACCGTCTCCGACGGCAACGTCTGCGCCTCGTCGTAGTTGGGGTGGTGGACCCGAAGGGTCACCGGACCGACCGCGAACCGCTCGACCTGCTGGGGGCTCAGCTCCCAGTGGATGTAGTGCACGGCTGCGGTGACCTCGTCGCGGGTCAGGTGCTCCTCGTGGCCTTCCTCGGGGATGCAGCGCACGACCTCGTCGCCGAAGGCCAGCTCGACCGACCGCTCGACGCCGACCAGTTTGGGGAGCCACTCGCGCAGCCCCTCGTCGCTGGTCAGCTCGATGAACAGCGTGGCCGAGAGACATCCGGGCTCCGGGATCAGCGGGTTGTACGCCCGGAGCTCTCCCTCGATCGCCTCGTCCGAGACGAGCTTCTCGACCCTGGCCATCTCCTGGATCTGGAAGCGGATCGTCTCCCGGCTCTCGAAGACCAGGGTGACGACCGGCCCCACCGAGACGCGGCGCCGCTTCTTCAACTCGATGATCCGGCGCCGGTAGTCGTCTCGATCTCGCTCGTAGGCGCGGACGTCGGCGATGTCGGACAGTTGCAGTGCCCTCGTCATCATTGCTCCTCTGCGGGGTCGTCGATGCCGTAGGCCCGAGCCAGCATCTCCATCGGGTGGGACGGGGTCGTGCCCACCTCCTCGACGATGCCGCCGTTGGCCAGGTTGCAGTCACCGGCGATGGCTTCGGCGTCGGCCTTCTCGAGGGCCCGGCCCAGCTTGGCCGCATACTTCTTGGCGGTGTCGTAGTTCTCCTCGCGCAGTCCCCAGGTGCCGTCGATGGCCGAGCACTCGGCGACGACCGTCACCTTGGCTCCGGTCTTCTTCAGCAGGTCGCGGCTCTTCAGCCCGACGTTCTGGGCCCGGAGGTGACAGGGCGCGTGGTAGGCGATGGACTCGGGCACCTCGCCAGGGAACTCCAGGTCGAGCTCGGTGTCCTCACCTTTGTGGACCCGGTCCCAGAGGTATTCAGAGCTGTCCATGGTGTGCTCGGCCACCAGCTCGGCGGCGGGACCACCGACGTAGTCGACGTAGTCCTTCTTGAGGACGTAGCCGCAGGTGGGCTGGGGCACCACGACGGTGAGGTCCTCGCCCTTGGCCTCGGCGTCGCGTATGGCCTGGGACAGGACGTGGATGTTGGTGTGGGCGTTCTTGCGAAACCGCTCGACGTCGCCCTGGTGCAGGAGCGGGGCGCCGCAGCAGACCTGCCCCTCGGGGAGGGTGCACTCGATGCCGTTGTGCTCGTAGACGTCGACGAGGGCCCGGCCGATCGAACCGGCCTGATACTCGACGATGCAGGTGGGGAAGAGCGCCACGGTGGCCTGCTTCTTCGCCAGGCGGGCCGCTTGGCGCTTCCGGAACCAGGTGGTGAATCGGGTGCGGTTGTAGGGCGGCAGGATCCGCTGCGCCGCGATCCCGACGGTCTTCTGCATCAGGTTCCGGACCGGCGACGCCGGTGTGCCGATGGCCTTGTTGGCCAGCGGGGCGACCGCGGTGGTGAGCTTGCCGACCAGATCGGTGTTGCCCAGCGCCTGGTCGGTGAGCTTGGTGGCGACCCCCCGCTTCTCGTCGAGGAACCGAACCTGCTCGGCCCGCATCATCAGTCGCGGGAAATCGAGGTCCCACTCGTGCAGTTCGGGGATGTAGGGGCAGTTGACGTAGCACAGCTTGCACTGCCAGCAGCCGTCGACGACGGCGTCCTGCTCGGCGCGGGTCATCCGGGCGGTGTCCTGGTCGTCGTGCTGGTCGACGGCGGCGAACAGGATGGGGAAGGAATCGCAGAACTTGAAGCAGAGCCGGCACCCGTGGCAGAGATCGAAGACCCGGGTCATCTCCTCGCGGAGGTCGGTGTCGTCGAAGTACTTGGGGTGGAACGGGTCGTAGGTCGTGGTCATGTCGCAGGCTCCGGGGCGGCGGGAGAGAAGGTGGGCGGGCTCCCGGGGTCACGCCGACGGATCGGCGTGACCCCAGCGGAGCTCACGGGATGCAACCTGAACCCTCTGGGGGACAGGCACCGAGAGGGTTCAGTTCGGGCGCTACGAGATGTCGGCCAGACCCTCACCGAAGCGGCCGGCGTGGCTCTTCTCGGCGCGGGCGAGCGTCTCGAGCCACTCGGCGATCTCCTCGAAGCCCTCGTCACGGGCGGTCTTGGCGAAGCCCGGATACATCTCGGTGTACTCGTAGGTCTCGCCGGCGATGGCGGCCTTGAGGTTGTCCTCGGACGAGCCGATGGGCTCACCGGTGGCGGGATCGCCCACCTCGGCGATGTACTCGAGGTGGCCGTGGGCGTGACCGGTCTCGCCCTCGGCGACCGAGCGGAACAGCGCGGCCGTGTCGGGGTAGCCCTCGACGTCAGCCTTCTGGGCGAAGTAGAGGTAGCGGCGGTTGGCCTGGCTCTCGCCGGCGAACGCTTCCTTGAGGTTGTCCAGGGTCTGGGAACCGTTGAGATCTGGCATGGGGTGGATGGTCTCCTGTGAGTTGGTGTGCACTACGGACCGGGGTCGCCCTGATCACCCGTCGACGGCGCGGCACATGTGGGGCACGTGCCGCGGTAGACGATGTTGATCGAGGAGACCTCGAAGCCGGCGGCAGCATCGGGGGGAAGCCCGACACCGGGGGTCTCGATCCAGACGTCCTCGATCCGTCCGCACCGGTCGCACACCACGTGGTGATGCGTGCCGGTGGTGAGATCGAAGCGGGTGGAACCGCGACCCACATCGATGCCCTGGAGGACCCCCACCGCTTGCAGCTCGTGCAACGTCTGATAGACGGTGCGCAGCGAGAGCGAGGGAAGGTCCACGCGGGCCTGACGCCAGATCGCTTCTGCCGTAGCATGACCGACACCCTCGGTGAGGGCGGTGGCGACCGCACGGCGCTGCACGGTGATCTTGCGACCGTTGTCCCGCAGCGCCTGCAGAAGCGTTTCCGACGTCATCGAGGGCGAGCCTAGTTCCAATCAACAATGGTTGTCGGTTCGGACGATCACCATTTTCCGGGACGGCACACCACCGCGGCGTTCGGTCGCCTTCGACGGTCGACAGCGACCAGCCGGGTGCCCTCCGCATAGAGTGAGAGCCTTGCGCACCGCCTCGTTCGACCGTGCCGACCACGTCGCCGCCCTCGGGGCGGGACGGTTCGACGTGCTCGTGGTGGGAGGCGGCATCACCGGGTGCGGCGTGGCCTTGGATGCCGCCAGCCGAGGGCTGCGCGTCGCCCTGGTCGAGCGGCACGACTTCGCGTCGGGCACCTCGTCGAAGTCCTCCAAGCTCGTCCACGGCGGGTTGCGCTACCTGCAGCAGGGCGACATCCGCCTGGTCTACGAGGCCCTGCACGAGCGGCGCCGGCTGCTGCGGAACGCTCCTCATCTGGTCAGCATCCAGCCGTTCCTGTTGCCCATCTTCACCAAGGACGGCCTGATCAACGCCAAGCTGGCCCGGGCGATGGGCTCGGCGATGTGGTTGTACGACCTCACGGGCGGCTGGCGCATCGGCAAGCGCCACCGACGGCTCAAGCGGGACGAAGCGCTGGAACGGATGCCGACGCTGGCCGCCGAGCGGCTGGCGGCGGGCTACCTCTTCTACGACTGCCGCGCCGATGACGCCCGACTCACGCTGACCTTGGCCCGCACGGCTGCGCTCGACCACGGCGCGGTGATGGTCAACCGGGCGTCGGTCACGGGGCTCCGACATCGGCCCGACGGTCGCGTCGCCGGCGCCGAGGTCCACGTCGACGGCACGGCCGTGGCGGTCGATGCCTCGGTGGTGGTCAACGCCACGGGCGTGTGGGTCGACGAGCTCCGCACGATGGACGAGGGCCGGGATCCCGACATGATCCGTCCGGCCAAGGGGATGCACATCACGGTTCCCTGGGATCGCGTCCGCAACGAGGTCGCCGTCATCCTCCCCGTTCCCAAGGACAAGCGCTCGATCTTCGTCGTGCGCGAAGGCGACCTCTGCTACGTCGGCACGACCGATACCGACTACGACGGGCCGCTGGACGACCCGCAGTGCACCTCCGAGGACATCGACTACCTGCTCTCCACGCTCAACGCGTGGACCACCGAGCGCATCGAGCGCAGCGACGTCGTGGGCACGTGGGCCGGCCTCCGTCCACTCGTGCGCGACGCCTCCAGTGATCGCACCGCCGATCTCAGCCGGCGGCACTCGGTGGTCACCTCCGACCACGGGCTCGTCACCGTGACCGGCGGCAAGCTCACGACCTATCGGGAGATGGCGGCCGACACCGTCGATGCCGCCGCCAAGGTGCTGCCCGACGACGTCGACGGTGGCCGCAGCCGCACCAAGCGCCTGCCACTCCGGGGCCACGACCACCGGCGCGAGCTGCACCGCTGGGTCAAGCGCGGCATCGTCTCGCAGAACGTGGCCGACCACCTCGACGGCCGCTACGGGGGCGACGCCCGCGTGGTGCTCGCCATGCTGGAGGGCGACCCCGCCCTCGCCCGGCCGCTGGTGCTCGGACTCCCCTACCTCCGGGCCGAGGCGGTCTACGCCGCCCGCCACGAGATGGCCATCACGGTCGACGACGTGCTGTCCCGCCGGACCCGGGCCCGATTGTGGGCGCGGGACGACTCGGCCGATGCCGCCGCCGACGTCGCCGAGCTCATCGGTGGCGTCCTGGGCTGGGACCAGGCCCAGCGGACCGAGGCCGCCGACACCTACCGGGCATCGGTCCGGGCGGAGCGAGCGGCCCCGGACCTCCCCGAGACCCACCTGGCCGACCTGATCGGAGCCTGACCGTGCCACATCCGCCCGCGCCCGCCATCGCCGCGCCCCGACCATGACGGTCCAACGCGGGCCCGGCGTCCCCACCCCGCCGATCGACCTGTCCGGCAACCCGACCGACACCGCCGGCGTCGCCGGGACGGGCACCGCCGTCCCGGAAGCGGTCCTCGACCAGCTCCGCGCCACGGGAGCAGCCGTGCAGGCCGACGCCGAAACGCGCGCCGAGCACGGGCGCGACTGGTGGCCGCTGGCCATGACCTGGGCGCTGGACAACCGCGTGCTCGCCGTGCCCGCCGCCGTCGTGCGGCCGACGACGGTCGACCAGGTCCGGGCCGTCGCCCGCATCTGCCACGAGCACCGGATCCCCCTCACCGCGGCGGCCGGCCGGTCCGGCGTCTGCGGCTCGGCGGTCCCCGCCCGGGGTGGTGTCGTGCTCGACTTCTGCGCCATGGCGGGGATCGTCTCGGTGGACCGGACCTCGATGGTGGTCGACGTGCTCCCCGGCACCTTCGGCGACGCGCTCGAAGCCGATCTCCAGACCGACCACGGCGTCACGGTCGGCCACTGGCCCCAGAGCATGACCTTGTCCACCGTGGGCGGCTGGCTCGCCTGCCGGGGGGCCGGGCAGCTGTCCAACCGCTACGGCAAGATCGAGGACATGGTGGTCGGCCTCGACGTGGTCCTGGCCGACGGCCGGCTCGTCCACACCGGGGGCCACGCCCGCGCCGCCACCGGGCCCGACCTCAACCAGCTCTTCGTCGGTTCCGAAGGGACCCTCGGACTCATCGTCGGCGCTCGCCTGCGCACTCATCCGGCCCCCGAGGTCACCGAGACCGCAGCCTTCGGTTTTCGGTCGTTCGCCGCCGGGCTCGACGCGTGTCGAGTGATGACCCAGGACGGAGCGGCGCCGGCGGTCCAGCGCCTCTACGACGCGGTCGAGAGCGACCGGAACTTCCAGACCGGACCCGACCACGCCGTCCTGCTGCTCCTCGACGAGGGCCATCCCGACCTGGTGGCGGCGCGCATGAGGGTCGCGTCCGATGCGTGTGCGACCGCCACCCGGCTCGATGCGTCGCTCGTCGAGCGATGGATGGGTCACCGCAACGAGGTGTCCCAGCTCGAGAGCCTCATCTCCGGCGGGCTCGTCGTGGACACGATGGAGATCACCGGGCCCTGGGCCGCGCTGCCGACCATCTACGACGACACCGTCGCCGCCATCGGCGCGGTCGAGGGCACGCTGGCGGTCTCGTCCCACCAGTCGCACGCCTACACCGACGGCGCCTGCCTGTACTTCACCTTCGCCGGGAAACCACCGGCCGACGGCAAGGACGCGTACTACCGGGCCGTCTGGGACGCCGGCACGCGTGCGGTACTCCACCGCGGCGGCTCGCTCAGCCACCACCACGGGGTGGGCGTCAACCGGGCCCGCTTCATGGCCGAAGCGCTGGGCGACGCCTTCGACGTCGTCATCGGCATCAAGGACGCGCTCGACCCCCGCGGAATCCTCAACCCGGGCAAGCTCGGCCTGCCCGATCCGTTCGGACCCGACGCCGTGTGGCCGTGAGCCGGACCCTCCCGAGGATCGGATGAAGCTCGACTGGTCAGCGCTGATCAACGGCGCGCTCGCCGGCCTGCTCATCGCAGGGCCCGCCGGGATCATCGGCACGCTGGTGGCGCGCAACGGCGCCGGCGCACCGATCGTCCTGCTGTTCGTGCTGGCCGTCGCGTTCGGACTGGTCGCCGCCGGCTTCGGCGCCGCCCGCCTGGAGCGGCAGTTCCCGCTCCAACACGCGGCCCTGGCGCCGGTGTTGGCCTACGTGGCGCTCCAGCTGGTCCTGCACGCCCGGCGCTTGGCGCTCGGCGAGCCGGTCGACCTGTGGCGCTATCCCGTGTTCGGCCTGCTCGCCTCGTCGCTGGGCGTACTGGGCGGCATGCTGGCCAACCGATGGATGGCGAGCGAGGACAAGAAGGCCCGCCGTGGGCTCAACGGTGACTCCTGAGGAGGGACCCATGACCGACCAGCTCCTGGTCATCGATGTCGGCACCAGCTCGGTCCGTGCCGCCGTGGTCGACGCCCACGGCGTGGTGACCCACGAGGAGGTGCGAACCACGCTGCCGGACACGCCGGCGCCCGGGCTGGTCGAGTTCGACGCCGCCGCGCTGAGCGACGCCGCTCTCGACGTGGCCCGGACGACGCTTGCCGCGGCGGGACCGGTGGCCGGGGTGGGCATCGCCAACCAGCGCGCGTCGACCGTGGTGTGGGACGCCGACACCGGACGACCGGTGGCGCCCGCCATCGGATGGCAGGACCTCCGTACCGTCGGTGACTGCCTGGTCCTCCAGGCCGACGGCCTCCGGCTCGCCCCCAACCAGTCCGCGACAAAGGTGTCGCACCTGCTGGACCAGCACGACCCCGAGCGATCGAGGGACCTGCGGTTCGGCACGGTCGACACCTGGATCATCTGGCAGCTGACCGGGGGTCGGGTCCACGTCACCGACCGCACCAATGCGGCCGTCACGGGTCTGGTGGAACTGCGTCGGCCCGAGTGGGATCGAGCGGTCCTCGATCGGCTGTCGATCCCCGACCGGATGCTGCCCACCATCGTGGACTCGTCCGGTGCGATCGCGGAAGCCACCGAGCTCGCCGGCTCCCCGCCCATCTGCGGCGTCGCCGGCGACCAGCAGGCGTCGCTGATCGGGCAGGGGGCGGTCCAGCCGGGCCTGGCCAAGATCACCTTCGGGACCGGCGGAATGCTGGACGTGTGCGTCGGAGACGATCGCCCGTCATTCGACGTTCGGGGCGCCCACGGGACCTTCCCGATCGTGGCCTGGCAGGTCGACGACCGACCGGTGTGGGGCCTCGAGGCGATCATGTTGGCCGCCGGCACCAACGTCGAGTGGCTCCGCGACGACCTGGGCGTGATCGAGACCGCGGCGCGGAGCCACGACGTGGCTGCGGCGTGCGAGGACACCGACGGCGTGATGTACGTGCCGGCCCTGCTGGGTCTGGGCACGCCCCGATGGGACTACGGCGCCCGGGGCACCCTGTTGGGGGCGACCAGGGGCACCGGACGACCCCAGTTGGTGCGGGCGGTCCTGGAGGGTGTCGCCGAGCGGGGCGCCGACCTGGTCGAGGCGGCCGAGGCCGACGCCGCCATCAGCATTCCCGCCCTGCGCGTGGACGGGGGCATGTCCGAGAACCCGACCTTCTGCCAGGCGGTGGCCGACGCGGCACAGCGACCGGTCGAGGTCTCGCCGGTGACCGAGGCCACCACGCTGGGGGCGGCCTACCTGGCCGGGCTGGCGGCGGGCGTGTGGTCCGATCTGGACGAGACGGCGGCGCTGTGGTCCCCCACCACCGTGGTGGAGCCCGGCCCCGCCACCGACCGGGACCGCTGGCGCGAGGCCGTCGATCGGGCCGCGAAGTGGCACGGCGACCTCACCGGCATCGAGTTCTAGGACGCACTCCCGGTCGGGGTTCTCCGAACTTTGGGCAGATATCCGGACATCTGTGGGGTTTCTGCCCAGAGTTCGCCTCAGCCGGGGGCGCGTCGGGGTCGGGGACGGCGATGGCGCCAATCACTCACCACGATGGGACCCTCCGTGGCACACTGGTCGGCGACGGTGAGTCGGCCGGGTGACCGCGGCTCGGGGCCCCTCTCACGGGGTGACCGGGTCGAGGAAGGTCGGGGCTCCACAGAGCAGTGTGCTGGCTAACGGCCAGTCGAGGTGACTCGCAGGAAAGTGCAACAGAGAGCAGACCGCCGATGGCGTTCGTTCCTACGGAACGGGCGAACAGGTAAGGGTGAAACGGTGCGGTAAGAGCGCACCAGCACCCCGGGTGACCGGGGTGGCTCGGTAAACCCCACACGGAGCAAGGCCAAGCGTGGGACATGGACGGCTCGTCCGGTGCTTCGGCACCAGTCCCCAGGTGGGCTGCACAGATGGATGGTCACACAGGGAGATCCCGGCAACGGACTCCTGGACAGAACCCCGCCTACAGGCCGACTCACCGTCACCCATCGTTGGTACCGGCGAGCACCGTCCCTGGCTCAGAGCAGGTGCTGCACCTGTTCGAGCAGGTGGCGCCCGACGGTTGCCAACCAGATCGCGTAGGGCAGGGCGACGACGGCCACACCGACCGGTGGATCGAGGTCGAACAGGGAGCTGGTGGCCGCGACGAGGAGGGCCGGGAACCAGAAGCCCAACACGACCACGGCGACGATCTGACCCAGACCGAAGAGCTGCAGCGCCCCCGCTGCGACGAGGATGACCACCGCCAGCAGCAGCACCGCCGCATGGGCAAAGCCCACCACGGCGAGGCTCCGCTCGAGCGGGCCGGTCGGCTCTCGGCGGCGAGGCCGGAGCGACGCTGCACCAGCCGCACGATCAGCCAGGTCGCCGCGCCCAGACCGAGCCAGCCCCAGACCCCCACCAGGACCACGCGCAGGAAGGCCCGGGGTACATCGACGGCCACGCCGCCGAAACGGCTCCACGCCATCACCGTCGACGCCGCCACCACCAAGGCCATCGCCGGCCAGACCGAGACTCGGCTCAGTCGGACCCAGCGGTCGCGGTCGAGACCGAGGGCATAGGACAGGAACGTCACGGACTCCACACCGTGCCGTCGGGCCAGAACGTCTCGTAGTCGCCGGGGAACGACGTGAGGGCCGGGAGCTGGCCGAGGAACTCACCCTCGAGCGGCCCGTCGAGCGCTTCGCCTCGTGCCGGATCGAACGTGGCACCGGTCACGGTGTCCCGCAGCACGTCGCCGTCGACCGTGAGCTCGACCACCCCATCGCCGAAACGCCGTGAGAAGACCGCCCACCGGTCGGGATCGGTCGGATCGCTCACCACGGCGATCTCGACGCCGGCCACCACGTCATTGACCACGCCGACCCGGCGCAGGTCGGGCACCGGATAGGCACGGGCCTCATCGGAGAAGTCGACGACCAGGTGGAAGTCGCCCAGGTCGAACCCCGATGGCCCCGCGGGTGCGTCGAGGGCCAGCGTGTCGGGGTGCTCGTCCCGCCAGGCACCCCGGGTGGTGAACTCCGACGGGAGGAGATCGACGGTCTGCCCCATGCGCGGCCCGGCGATCGCCTCACCCAGCGGCTGGCTCCAGATGCTGCCGGTGCTGTGGTCCCACCACGTCATGGCGTTGCCCCACAACGCCCCCTGGACGCCGAACACCAGGGTTTCGCTTCCGACCTCTCGGCGATGGACCATCGCCGTTGCGCACAACGGTCACCAGGAGACGAGGAGGGGAATGCCGTCCAGCTCGTCCACCACCAGCTCTCGTCCGTTCAGGAAGCTCACGGGGTAGGCCTTCGCCTCGTCGCCGAGTGCGACCCCGATCACGTGGGTGGAATCGGGCCATGGGGTCGCGGCAGCCGGGACGAACGTCGGGTCGTACACCGGTGGGATGCCGTCTCGCGGGAGCAGCTGGCGAAACCCGTCGGGGAGCCGCTCGCCGGCCGCAACCGGGTCGTACGCTTCGTCGGGGTCCACCCGTCCCTCAGCCGTCGATCGCCCACTACGGGTGGTCTCACTGAACGCCCACAGCGTCAGCGCGACGAGCACGAGCCCGGCGACGGCGAGCAGGTGACGCGCCGGTGGCGGAGCCGATCGGGATGGGGACGCAGTCGGGTCCATGCCGGGCCAACCCACCACCCTGACAGATCCTTTCGCGGCCAAGGAGCCCACCCCGGCGCAAAGCGCCGACCCGCCGGGGTCCCAGCGAGCCGCAACCGGGCTGCAACCGCATCGGTGGACACTGAACCCGTGAATGCAGACGGCACTCCAAAGGAGCGGACCATGAAGCGATTCGTACTCATACTTGCGGCCATGGCGATGCTGGTGGCGACCGCCAGCGCGGCATCCGCGGCACCGAAGCCGACCGATCTGGACGGCAACCATCCCGTGTACCCGAATTTCTGTGAAGGGGGCGCAATCCCCGGCGACGGACCGGTGTTCGGGCTGGGCGTGATCCTCAACGGCGGCTCCAACGGAGCCCTGCCGACCGCCGCGTTCTACCCCGGCGGAGACCTGACGGCCGATCCCATCGTGGCCGTGTCCATGTACCGGGTCATCTCGGCCACACCCAATGACGGAACCGACGGAGCCCCCTTCGAGATCGGCGAGAGCCGAGGCGGGGGCAACGGCAACAAGGCCCCCGATCTCGGTCCCGACATCGCAGCGGGCGTGGACCGGGTCATGAGCCGTTGGGATGTCACCGTGTGCAGCACCCCGCCGATCGACGGCGCGCTGCTCGCAGTGCTGTACCCGGACGGCATCTTCAGTGGTGACTACACCTACGTCTTCACCAACTACCTGAAGTAGCGATCCCCTCGGCGACCGCCCCCGGATCGACGCCCCGGGGGCCGTCGTCGCGTTCGGCCACCCGCGGGCTCGTTGCCTAGGCTCCGCGCATGCGCACGATCGGGAACATCCTCTGGCTGATCCTCGCCGGGATCTGGCTGGCGATCGGCTACGCGATCGCCGGTTTGCTCACGTGCCTCACGATCATCGGGATCCCGTTCGGCGTGCAAGCATTCAAGCTGGCCCTCTTCTCGCTGTGGCCGTTCGGACGCACCGTCGTCCGGAAACAGGATGGCGGCTGTCTCGAGGTGGGCTTCAACGTCGTGTGGCTGGTGCTCTTCGGTTGGGAGCTGTTCCTGCTCCACATCGTGGCCGGCTTCGTGCTGTGCATCACCATCATCGGCATCCCGTTCGGGATCCAGGTGTTCAAGCTCAGCGTGCTGGCGCTCTGGCCGTTCGGGCGCCAGATCATCGACGCCGACGACCTGGCGGCAGCCCCGGGCGCCATCGCCGTGCCCGCCGACCCCACCGCGCGCTGACCCCGGGCCGCTCGAAGGACTTCCGCCCCTACCGCGGGCGTCCCGCGCATGCGACAACGGGGGGTGACCACCAAGGGGGAGCCCATGGCCGCGAACGACATCCCGTTCTCGCAATGGCGCAAGATCGCCATGGCCACCTGGGGCGCACGCAACGACGGTTGGATCATGGCCGATCTGGACATCGACGCCCGCAAGGCCATCGACTACATCGCCGACGCCCGGGCCGCCACCGGCGCCCACGTGACCATGATGCATCTGGTGGGCCGGGCCAGCGCGCTGGTCGTCGACGAACTCCCGGTGCTGAACGGGCGAGTCGTCGCCGGCCGGTTCCGTCCCGCGTCGACCATCGACATCTTCTTCACCGTCTCGATGCGCAGCGACGTGACCAGCGACGGCCACGACGCGGAGGCCACCGACCTGTCCGGTGCCGTCGTCCGCGAGGTGGATCGGAAGCCGCCATGGCAGATCGCCGAGGAGCTCGACGAACGAGCGCAGCGCATCCGGACGGGCAACGACCCGATGTTCAAGGCGAGCAAGCAGCTCACCCAGTTGATGCCGCCGATGGTCCTCCGGTCCTTCGTCAATACGACAACGTTCCTCACCGAACAGCTCCAGCTGCCGGTGCCGCCGCTGGGGCTGGAGGCCCGCCCGTTCGGAGCGGTCCTGGTCACCAACATCGGCACGTTCGGCCTGGACCGCGCCTACGCCCCGATGCCGGCCATGTGCAAGGCCCCCATCAACGTCGCCGTCGGCCATGTGAAGGACATGCCCGTCGCCGAGGACGGCGAGGTGGTGGTCCGGCCGGTCCTGCCCCTGACCGCCGGGATCGACCACCGGTTCATCGACGGCTACCAGGCCGCCACCATCTCCCGCATCTTCCGGGCCTACCTCGAGGACCCGGCCAGCGTCGACCCGATCCCCCGCCCGGCGCGCCCCGCGACCGAGGCGGCCGCCCGCTCGAAGCAGCGCACGACCGAGAAGGCGGCCTCCAAGAAGCGCAGAGCGGGCACGGACGTCGGGACGAAGAAGAAGGCCAAGAAGAAGGCCAGGAAGAAGGCACCGGGAACGAAGAAGACGTCGGCCAAGAAGAAGTCGGGCGCCGAGAAAGCGGCGAAGAAGCGCACGACCTGAGGTCGGACGAGCGTCGCCCGGCCCCGCCGACGGCCTACGCCGCGTCGCCGACGCCCGCCTCTACCATGTCGGCGTGACCTCGCCCTCGCTGCCGTCGCAGCCCCCACCACGGCCACCCGAGCATCAGCAAGAGGGCTGGTACCTGGCCGCCGACACCACCTGGCGCCGCACCGCCACTCCTCCGGGGCCCGGTTGGTGGCTGGCCAGCGACGAGCGGTGGTATCCCCCCGAAGCCGCGCCTTCCACCGCGTTCCAGGCCGGCACCGGCGGGCCGGGCGAACCCGGCGTGCCAGGCAGCCCCGACGGACCCGACGGGTGGCGAAACAGCCGCTGGGGGTTCGGCGAGTTCGGCTGGGGCATGCTGGTCTACCTGGCCGGGAGCATGCTCTTCGGCGTCGCCCTGATCGCGGTCATGATCGCCAACGGCGACCTCGATGCCGACACGACCGACACGAGCGACATCGAGTTCGGCGTCTGGGCCATCAGCGTCGCGCTCCTCGTCAACTACGTGGCCTTCATCGGCGTCCCCTACATGGCGACACGGGTCAAGGGCCTCCGCAGCCTGGCTCGCGATTTCGGTCTCTCGTTCAAATGGATCGATCTGCCCATCGGTGTGGGCGGCGGCATCGTCGCGCTCGTCGGCGGCGGCCTCCTGGGTACCGCCATCGACAGCGCGCTGGGTGCCGACGAGGCCACCTCCAACATCCCGGTCGACTCGGTCAACGGCTGGCTCGAGTTCGGAGTGTTCCTCCTCGGGGTCGGCGTCCTCACCCCGCTGGCCGAGGAGCTCTTCTTCCGCGGTCTGTTCCTGCGCGCCGGACTGAAGCGGGGATGGTCGGTGGCCGTCACCGTTGCGGCCACCACCGCCATCTTCACCCTTCCCCACCTCGCCTCCGTGCCGGAATGGCCCGGTGTCCTCACGCTCACGGCCGTGATCGCGTTCTTCGGACTCGTGCTGGCCATGCTGACCATCTGGACCAAGCTGCGCCTCGGCTCGGCCATCATCGCCCACCTGCTCATCAACTCGGTGGGCGTCATCGTCGAGTTCTGGCCCGGATAGGCGTGGTGTGGCGGCTCCGACTCAGCCGCCCTCGGAGATCGACGCCAGGTGGTCGGTCCGATTGAACAAGCGCAGCGACGGCCGAGCGTCCGCGACCCCGATCTCGGAGATCGACGCCGGGCCGACCCACATCCGCCACGTGATCTCGTCCCCGACGCCGAGCGCCCAGGCCACGGCGGCCTTGATGGGCGACACGTGGCAGACCACGGCGATCCGCAGGTCGCCGGCTTCGGGAGCCAGGTCATCGAGCCCCTCGCGCACCCGCGTGCCCAGCTCCCGCAGCGTCTCACCCCCGGGTGGACGAAAGTCGGGATCGTCCCGCCACGCCACCCAGCTCTCGGCGGCGACATCGGCCACCGGTCGGGCCTCCCACTCGCCGTAGTCGAGCTCGACGAAACGATCGTCCACCTGCACCTCGGCGTCGAAGGCGGCCGCCGTTTGGCGCGCCCGTCGCAACGGGCTGCTCACGACGAGGTCGACGGGGCCCACCGCAGCGGCCATTGCAGCGGCCTGGAGCTCCCCGACGGCGTCGAGCGGGTTGTCCTTTCGCCCCTGGAGCAGGCCGGCGGCGTTGGCCGCGGTCCTGCCGTGCCGCACCAGGATCAGCACGGCGGAGGTGCGTGGTCGGACGGGAGGAGCGAGCGGTCGAGCTGCCCCTCGCGGAGGAACCGACGACGGCGCTCGGGATCGGTCAGGTCGAACCGGGTGGCCATCCACCAGATCGCCGCCAGCCCGGCCAGCTCCATGGCGAGACCGATGCCGCCGCGACCCCACTCGACCAGCCCCTCCGTGGCGAAGTCGGAGCCGAAGAGGGGCCACCAGAACAGCTCCTCGTCCGACCACGTGCCGTCCAGCACGAGGTGGAGGAACATGCCGATCGGCACCCCGAGCCAGCGCCGACGGCGCAGCCGCCGGCCGGTTGTCGCCCCCATCACCACCGCCAGCAGGACCACCGATGCCAGCAGCGTGTGCAACACCCGCGGCCCGCCGAAGGCGGCGTCGCCCAGGGGCAGCACGGCGCCGAGCGCCACCATGCGGAAATCGATCGTCGGGGTCTGGAAGACCAGCCACACCAGCAGCACGCTGCCGCCGATGAACCAGAAGAACACGGGGACTACACCCGCACGAGGATCCGGCTGCATTCGTCGCAGTGGATGACCGCATCCGCCGGTTGGTGATTGATCCGGTCGGTCTCCATGGCAGGGTGCAGCAGGTTGAGCGGGCAGCCGTGGCAACGGCCGTCCGAGAAGCTGGCCACGCCGACACCGTCCAGCTGGGACCGCAGCGTGCGGTACTCCTCGAGCAGGCCGGGCTCGATCCGGGCCGCCTCGTCGGACCGTCGACCGCCGACCTCGCCGACCTCGGCGTCGATCTCGGCTTCGTTCGCCTCGAGCTCGCCTCGCACCCGGGCCATGTCGGCTTCGACGGCCTGCCGGTCGTCGGCCAGCGATGCCAGCTCACCGTCGATCGGCTCGATCTGCTCCATCAGCTCGATGATCCCGTCCTCGAGATCGCTCTTGTGCCGCCGCAGCGACGCGATCTCCTCCTGGAGCAGCTGCGCGTCCTTCGCCGAGGTCATCCCGCTCTTGTAGAGCTTGTCCTCTTCACCCGAGATCTTCTCGTCGAGGAGCGCCACGTCGTCTTCGATGCGCTTCGACTGCCGGCCGAGCTCGTCGCGTCGGGCCTGGGCGTCGACGGTGTGCCGTTCGATCTCACCCAGGCGCCGCTCGGCCTCGGCCAGCGTGGCCCGCTCGGGCAGGCCGGCCTTGCGATGTTCCAGCTGGTCGAGCGTCGTATCCAGCTCCTGCACGACCAAGAGCGCTTCGAACTGGCCCATCGACCCTCCCGGGCGGCTGCGTCAGCCCGCCACGGTAGTAGGTGGAGGCGGCGGCTCGGTCACGGGTGGAGGCGGCTCGGTGACCGGCGGAGGCGGTTGGGTCACCGGCGGCGGCTCCTCGGTGACCGGTGGGGTGCCGGGATCGACCGTCGTGGGTGAGGTCGGCGTGCCCGACGAGCCGCCGCCCGAACCGCTGCTGGAGGATCCCCCCGAACCGCTGCGGCTGGAGCCGGACGAACGGGAGCTGGACGATCGGGCCCGATTGGAGGTCAGCCCGTCGTCCTCGTCGATGTGTCGGCCGCGACGGGTGGACTCGGGATCGGTGAAGGCGATGATCTCGCGGTCCTGGTGGTAGGCGGTGTTGAACTCACCCCAGATGACCGCGGGGAACGAACCGCCGGTGACGCTACGCACCAGCGTGTACCCGCAGCGGTCGGTGCCCCGGACGCCGCGCATCTCGTACTTCGTCTCGCCGGCGCTGCCCATCCACACCGCGGTGGCGAGATGCGGGGTGTAGCCGGCGAAGTAGGCGTCCTTGAAGTCCTGGCCCGTGCCCGTCTTGCCGGCGGCGGGCTGTTCGACCGGGCTGTCGACGCAGGGATAGTCCGGGCGGGCGTAGGTCCCGGTGCCGCCCTTGACGTTCGATTCGAGGACATCGGTCACCAGGCGAGCGGTCTGGCGACTGAGCGCCCGACGCGATTCGGTGTGGTGCTCGATGATGGTGTCGCCGGCCCGGTTGGTGACCCGCTCGATCACGTACGGCTCGTTGTGGACGCCGTCGTTGGCGAGCGTCGCGTAGGCGCTGGCCATCTCGAGCACGGTCACCTCCATGGAACCCAGCGGGAGCGACAGCACCGGTGTGAGCTCGCTGGTGATCCCCATGCGGTGCGCCGTCTCGATCACGTTCTCGATCCCGACGACCTGCCCCAGGCGCAGGTAGGCACAGTTGGACGAGGAGGTGGTCTGCTTCTCCAGCGTCGTGGTGCGGCCGTTGGAGTTGCCGAAGTTTTCCGCCTCGTAATCGCTGCCGCCCGGATTCTCGAACTCGCACGGGCCGGATCCATTGATGGTGTCGGCCGGGACGATCCCCTGCTCCAGCGCCGTCGAGAGCACGAAGGTCTTGAACGACGACCCTGGTGAGTTCTTGGACTGGGTGGCGAGGTTGAACTTCACCCGGTCGAACCCCGGGCCGCCCACCATGACCCGCACGGCCCCGGTGGACGGTTCGACCGATGCGATCGCGGTGTCGAAGTTGGTGGTGGTCAGCTCGCCGGTGGTGGGGTCGCGGACCTCCAGCGGCTCGCTGGGGAGCCGCAGACTGCGCGCCTGCTCGGCCTGGGCCTGGGCGGCGAGATCGATGGTCGTGTGGATCTCCAGACCACCGGAGAACAGGGCGGCCTGGCGCTCCTCGGGGGTCTCGCCCAGGCGGGGATCGTCGAGCAGCTGCTGCTTGACCTCCTCGACGAAGTAGTCCTCGGGCGGCGGGAGCACCTGCTGGCGGGCGGTCGGCAGCGGTTCCTCGCGTATCTCGTCGGCCTCGGCCGCCGTGAGGTACTCCTCTTCGACCATCCGGTCCAGTGCGAGCGATCGGCGCTCCCGGGCCACCTCGGGCGACCGGGTGGGGTCGTAGTTGTTGGGGCTGCTGATGAGGCTGGCGAGCAGGGCAGCTTCGCTGGCCCCCAGGAAGGCCACCGGCGCACCCCAGTAGATCTCGGCCGCGGCCTGCACGCCGTAGGCGCCGCCGCCGAAGTAGACCCGGTTGAGGTACTCCTCCAGGATCTTGTCCTTCGCCGCCTTCTTCGAGCCCAGCTCCTCCTCGTACTGGTCCTCGAGTCGGATGGCGAGCGCAGCCTCACGGATCTTGCGCTCGACGTCCTGATCCGAGTTGAGGACCGTGTTCTTGATCAGCTGCTGGGTGATGGTCGAGCCACCCTGCTCGATCTCGCCGGAGGTGACGTCGGCCAACGCGGCACGAGCGGTGGCGCTGACGTCGACGCCGTCGTGCTCGTAGAAGTCCTTGTCCTCGACGGCGAGGATGGCGTTGATGACCGGTTCGGGAATCAACGACAGCGGGACGGTGAAACGGTTGAACTCGCCGTGGAGCACGGCCAGGACGGTGCCGTCGGCCGCATACACGACCGAACGATTCTCGGGCGCCGGCAGGACGATGGGATCGGAGTCGGCCGAGGCGATGTCGGCCAGTTCGGCGGCGTAGGGCGCGGCGACGACCGCGGTCCCGACGATGAGGAGGGGCCCGATGACGAAGACGGCGATGAGGCGCACAAGGGTGCGTCCGAAGTATCTCACGACTCGTTGAGGCTAACGCTTCCGATGCCGAGACCATCGGCACCGGTCCTCGCGGCGCAAGAACTTCGCGACCCGTTAGATTCGGCGGATGGCCCATCTCCGCTCGTTCCGTTTCGGCGTCCAGCTCAACCAACCGCTCGGTGACCGCACCTGGGCGGAGACGGCCCGCTACGTCGAATCCCTCGGCTACGACTCGCTGCACCTCCCCGACCACTTCGGCGATCAGCTGGCGCCGATGCCCGCCATGATGGCCGCAGCTGCCGCCACCACCCGCCTCAAGGTGGGTGCCCTGGTGCTCGACAACGACTACAAGCACCCCGTGGTGACCGCCAAGGAACTGGCCACCATCGACGTGTTGTCGGGCGGTCGGGTCGAGGTCGGCCTGGGGGCGGGCTGGATGACCAGCGACTACGAGCAGTCCGGGATCCCCCTCGATCCCCCGGGGGTGCGGGTCAGCCGCATGGAGGAGAGCATCGCGGTCATGAAGGGCCTCTTCTCCGACGACACCGTCGACTTCGACGGCGACCACTACCAGCTGGCCGGACTCGAGGGCACCCCCAAGCCGGTCCAGCGTCCCCATCCCCCGTTCCTCATCGGGGGAGGCGGCAAACGCGTGCTGTCGATCGCCGCGCAGGAGGCCGACATCGTCGGGATCAACCCGAGCATGAAGGCCGGCGTCGTCGGCCCCGAAGCGGCGGCCGACGCCACCGCCGAGGCCACCGATCGGAAGGTCGGGTGGGTCCGGGAGGTCGCCGGCGACCGCTGGGAGCGGATCGAGATCAACATGCTCGTCCTGGCGGCGATCCTGACCGACGACCGGTCGGGGACGGCGGCGATGATGGCCGAGCTCTTCGGTTCCGACGCCGACTCGGTCCTCGAGGTCCCCCACGTCTGGATCGGCACCGAGGACGAGATCTGCGCCGACCTCCAGGCCCGACGCGATCGGTGGGGCGCCTCGTACTACGTCCTCCAGGGAGACGCCTGCGAGGCGATGGCGCCCGTCATCCAGCGCCTCGACGGCACCTGACCCGCGGCTCATAGGAGTTCTGCGGGTGGGGACCGAGCGAAGCTCAAGTTCGCTGAACTCCCAAGGACCCCGCCCCGGCGCGAAGCGCTCCGCGGGGTCCCGCGCTCAGGTTCCCCCGTCGCCTGCCGATTTGGACATGGGCGAACACGTTCGGGAGTCACCATGCGAGCATCAGCACCGTCACCGTCTGCTCCCCCGCAGACGGCGACCGATCCGTACCGACGCCGCGCTGCGGTCACCGAGTCCACCGTGCGAATCGTGGGCGCGGCCGCGGTGCTCTGGGGAGTCCTGTACCTGGGGTGGCGACTCCAGGCGACGGGCGACGGCGTCTCTCCCCTGCTCTTCTGGCCCCTCCTCCTCGCCGAGATGATGGGCTGGGTGGGCCTGGTCCTGTTGCTCACCCAGACCTGGAACCTGCCCGACCGGGCCTGGTCCCGTCGGCGGCCCGACTACTCGGCCGACATCGTCGTCACGACCTACAACGATCCCGTCGCCACCGTCCGCACCTCCCTCCTCGGCGCCCTCTCGGTCGCGGGCGCCTCCACCGTCGTGCTCGCCGACGACGGAGGCCGCGAAGAGCTCCAAGAGCTGGCCCGCCGCCTGGACGTCCCCTACATCCAGCGCTCCTCGATCTCCGGGGCCCGAGCCGGAAACATCAACGAACTCCTCCCCCGCCTGTCCTCCGAGCTCGTCGTGCTCCTCGCCGCGGACCAGGTTCCGATGCCCGACCTGTTGACCGCGAGCGATCGCTACTTCGACGATCCCGACGTCGCGGTCGTGGTGTGTGGATCGCGCGACGCCAGCCGGGCCCGGATCACCCACAGCACGGACGACCGCCACGAGCAGGCGCTCGACAGCGAGGTGGTCATCCCGAGTCTCGACCGGTCGGGCACTCTGCCGTGGGTGGAAGGACCGGCGGTCGCACGACGCGACGCGTTGCTGCAGGTCGGCGGCCTGGCGACCCAGACGCAGACCCCCGAGTACCTGACCGGGCTGCGGCTCCAGCGCCGGGGCAAGCTCATTCGCCATCACGCGGAGACCCTCTGCGAGACGCACAGCCCCCAGACCGTCGAAGCGTTGATGCGCGTCCGGGAACGGTCCACCCGAGGCCGGTGGTCGACCCTCCGGACCGCCGATTCCCCGGTCTGGGCCGGTGGCCTGACGCTGGGCGCCCGGCTGGGCCACGCCAGCCTCCTCATCCGACCGACCATGGCGATCCAGAAAGTCGTCATGATCTCCGTGCTCCTCGTCACCCTCGTCACCGGAGCGCTCCCCCTCCAGGCGTCGGTCTACGAGCTCGCCTTCCTGGCGGTGCCCTACCTGGTGCTGGGGGGCGCCGGCCGCGTGATCCTCGGCCGGGGACGCCTCGAACCCGGCGACTGGACCAAACAGGACCTTCGCTACCTGGGCGTCCACCTGACCGCAATGGCCGGTGCGCTGTTCGGCAGCCCATCGCGCTTTCGCTACGTCCCGAAGGAACCGACGACCAGCGGCGGGGTCGCCGCGCTCTCCAAGCTCCGCTTCCTGACCGGCCTCCTGATCGCCCTGGTCGCCGGGATGGCGTTCCGGACGGTCGCGGTGTCCCGCGACCCCGGCTCGCTCCGCGGCCTCGCTCTCCTGGTCGTCTTCGCGCTCGCTGGGTGGCTCGTCGTCCAGATCATGGACGTCCTGGGCATCCTGTCCCGCCATCGTCAGCGTCGTCGCCGCTTCCGCGTTCTCACCGACATGCAGGCCGTCCTGGACGACACCATCGTCAACGTGCTCGACATCAGCCCGCTGGGCATGGGGCTCGAGACGGCCCATCGCTACGACATCGGGGACGACGTCACGGTCACGGGCACCCTTGCCGACGCGACGGGTTCGACCCAGATGCTCGAACTGCCCGGGATCGTGCGAAACAGCACCGAGATCGACGAGCGGTCCACCTGGCGCATCGGCGTGGAGTTCACCGGCCTCGATGCCGCCTCGTCGGACCTGCTCATCTGGTTCTGCGCGGTCGCGCACCCGTTTCACTCGCTTCGGCGCGGGGTCGAGGTCCCGCTTCTGACCGTATCCTGACCCGTTACGATCCGTCACCCAGACTCGGAGCAGCGCGGGGACGCCATGAGCGCAGGAAACGGGAACGGACACGGAAACGGCGCGGCGAAGTCGCGCCGCCCGGTGGGGCCCGGTGCCGCGACGGCGTCCCCCCGACGGGACAAACCCGACGACCTCCCCCCGTTGCGGTCCTTTCGCGACCGATTGCCGTGGCTGCCCTGGGCCCTGGTGGCGGTGATGGGGCTGGCGCTCCTGGCCCTCACGGTGAACGCACTGGATTTCTCGCGACGGGAACAACTGCTCGAGCGTCGGCTCGACATCGCCACCGAAGAGGGGAACACGCTCCAGGATCAGCTCGACGGGCAGGAGCCCGGGACCACGATCTCGACCACCGCCCCGAGCGAACCGACCGCTCCAGGCGACGACGCCACCACGCGCCAGCGCGACCTGGAGCTCCAGCGGATGGAGGCCGAGCTCGAGCGTCGGGCCGCCGCCCTCGATCGGAGGGAAGCCGATCTCGACGAACGGGAGGAGGCGCTGACCGCGGTGCCGACGACCGTCGCCGTGGCCGATGGCTCGTTCGGACCCGGCGTGCGCCTGGTGGGTGTCGAGATCCCGCCGGGCACCTACCGGGCGGATGCCCCGGCCGGATGCCGCTACCAGAAGTTGGACGAGGACGATGTGGTCCTCTTCGCCGATCAGCGCACCCAGGCCGGTTCGGTCTCGGTCACCATCGAGGCCGACGTCCACCGCTTCGATTCGACCGGGTGCGGAACCTGGGTCCCGCTCGGCTGATCCGACCTCAGGTCCCCAACCAGAGATCGATCGCCACCTCGTCCACCAGATAGGCGAGATAGGTACCGGCAGCCAGGAACGGACCGAAGGGGATCCTGGTCCGCCCCAGGCGCCGTTTCGGTCGGGGTCTGCTCTCGTCCTTCTCGGAAGCGCCGCCCGACTCGTCGGCGGGATCGGCTGCTCGGTCCGCGTCGGACACCGGTGGTCCGGTCGCTCGGCCGGTCAGCTGCAGCGTGATACCGATGATCGCCGCCAGCAGCGTGGAGAGCACCAGCGCCGGCAGCGGAAGTGCCGCGTGCAGCCACCCCAGGTTGAGCCCGAGGAACAGTGCGAACTTGACGTCGCCGAACCCCATCCCCGCGGGCATGATCAGGTGCGGGACGAAGAGCATGCCCGAGAAGACCAGCGCACCGACCACGGCCCCTACCAGCCGACCGGTCTCGCCCATCAGCTGCCCACAGATGGCGACGGTGACCGCGCCGACGGCCAGCGAGGGAAACACCAATCGGTTCGGGATCCGGTAGGTGTCCATGTCAATGACGCTCACCGCCACCAAGACCGGCACCGAGATCAGAAGAGGGACGACCTCCCAGGTCGCTCCGAACCGCGCGGCCAGTACCGCCATCAGCACCGCGGTGGTCATCTCGATCAACGGGTAGCGGCGCGAGATGTCCTGGCCACAGTGCCGACACCGGCGGTCGAGCCGGGACCGCGACACGAGCGGCACCAGGTCGCGGACGGCCAGCCGATCACCGCAGTTCGGACAAGCTGGTGCACCCAGCAGCGGGGTGTCCTCCGGGGCGCGATGAACCAGCATCGTGGCGTACGAACCGGCCACGAGCCCGATGAGCGCCACCACCGCGACGAATGCGATGGTCATGAGCAGCGGGCGGTCACGTCAGAGGCCGGCCGGCACCATGGCCTCGATCAGCGTCGGGCCCTCGGTGGCCAGCGAGCGGCCGAGCTGATCGGTGAACTCCTCGGCCGTGGTGGCCCGCGTCGCGGAAACACCCATACCCGTGGCGAGCGAGACGAAGTCGAGCGTCGGCCCACTGATGTCGAGCATCGCACTGGCCCGAGGCCCGGGTTCGTCTGCGCCCACCCGAGCCAGCTCCATGTTGAGCACCGCGTAGGAGCCGTTGTTGAGGATGACGGTCGTGACATCGAGCCCCTCGCGTGCCTGGGTCCAGAGCGCCTGGAGGGTATACATGGCGGATCCGTCCGCCTGCACGTTGATGACCCGACGGTCGGGGCAGGCGACGGCTGCACCCGTGGCCAGCGGCATGCCCTGTCCGATGGCACCACCGGTGAGGCACAGCCAGTCGTGCGGTGGTGCGCCGGCCGTCGCACCCGTGAGGAAGAGTCCGGCGGTGTTGCCCTCGTCCGAGATGATGGCACCCTCGGGCATCAGTGCGCCGAGGGCGTCGCAGACCGTCTGGGCCGTGAGCGCCCCCGTCGGTCGGTCGGGTCGGTGGGCGGGTGCCCCCAACCACCCGTCGGCGGGCGCGCCGAGTGCGTCGGCGACCGCCACCAGTGCGGCACCGCAGTCGTCGGAGGCCGCCGCCAGCTGATGGACGGTGCAGCCCTCGGGAACGAGCCGGCTCGCCTTCCCGGGGTAGGCGAAGAAGGTCACCGGCGCATTCGTGCCGACGAGCACCAGATGCCGGACGCCGTCGAGCTGCATCTGGGCGAACTCGGCCAGGTAGGCCAGCCGCTCGACCGCTGGGCATCCTGCACCGCGCTCCATGCGGGTGGGGAAAACGTCGGACAACAGCTTGGCCCCGGTGGCCTGGGCGATCCGGCTGGCCGCTTCCAGCTCGGATCGACGACCGAGCGTGCCCCCCAGCAGCAGGGCGACCGACCCCGGCTCGCCGCGGTGATCATGGAGCACCCGGGTGACACCCTCGACCGCGGACGGATCGGCCGGGCCGGGACCGACCGGAGCGACCGGGTCGACCGGACCGTCGGCCGGAGACCAGCACACGTCGGCGGGCAGGACCAGGGTGGCGACCTGTCCGGGAGGGACGCTCGCGGCCGCGACCGCATCGGCGGCATCCTGGGCGACCTCGTTCGGCTTCTCGGAGCTTCGGAGCCACCCGGACACGTTGCCCGCCAACGCGTCGATGTCGGACTCGAGCGGTGCGTCCAGTTCCTTGTGGTAGGTGGCGTGGTCACCCACGATGTTCACGACCGGCGTGCGCGCTCGGCGGGCGTTGTGCAGGTTTGCCACCCCGTTCCCCAGCCCGGGCCCGAGGTGCAACAGGGTGCACGCGGGGCGGTCGGCCATCCGTGCGAATCCGTCTGCGGCGCCCGTGGCGACCCCCTCGAACAGCGCGAGCACACCGCGCATCCGTGGCACATCGTCGAGCGCGGCGACGAAGTGCATCTCGGAGGTGCCCGGATTCATGAAGCAGGTGTCGACGCCGGAACGGACCAGCGTCTCCATCAGGGACTGCGCACCGTTCATCGTCATGCCGTGAAGACCTTTCCGGGGTTGAGAATGCCGTTCGGATCGAATGCATCCTTGATCCGGCGCATGAGCGCCACCTTCGTCGGATCCTCCAACGCCATCAGGTACGGCAGCTTGGCCAGCCCGATCCCGTGTTCGGCCGAGATGGTGCCGCCGAGGTCCATGCCAGCGGCCAGGATGTCGGTCATCAACGCGTGGCGCTTCTCGTCGTCGCCCTGGAACACCGAGAAGTGGACGTTGCCGTCGCCCGCGTGGCCGGCGCCGGCGACCCACGCTTCGTGCCGCCCGGCCAGCTCGGCCACCTGGTCCATGTACTCGGGAATCGATGCTCGGGGAACGACGACGTCGATGATGTCGTTCACGCCGAGTTGTTTGGCCACCCAGAACGCCTTCTCCCTGGCGTCGAGCACGGCGGCCCCGGCCGATGGCGGCAGGACGTACAGGTCGATGGCCCCCAACTCCATCACCAGCTCACCGGCCCGCTGCACGTCCTCCTCCAGCCGCTGATCGTCGCTGCTCTCGAGGACGACCATCAGGTAGGCGAGCGCGATCTCCTTGACGTCGTCGGGGATGCCCAGGTCGAGTCCCGCCGACTCGGACGTGGCCGACATGGCGACCGCATCGACGTACTCGAGCATCAACGGGACCAGGCCCTGGCCCAGGATCTCGGGGACGGCCGCGGTGATGTCGGCCATCGATGCGAACGGAGCGAGCACCGTTGCCTTGTGCGGCAACCTCGGCACCAGTTTCAGCGTGACCTCGGTGACGATGGCCAGCGTTCCCTCGGAACCGATGATGAGCTGGCCTATGTCGTAGCCGGTCGTGGCCTTCACGTACTTGCCACCGGTCCGGATGATCTGTCCGTCGGCCAGGACCGCCTCGAGGCCCAGCACCTGATGGCGGGTCACCCCGTACTTGACGGCGCGCATGCCACCGGCGTTGGTGGCGACGTTGCCACCCAGCGATGCCGACTCTTCGCCCGGCATGATCGGATAGATCAGGCCGTGGGGCTCCAGCTGCTCGTCCAGCTCGGCGAGTGTGACGCCGGGTTGGACCACGGCGACGTGGTTGGCCGGATCGATCTCGACGACGTCGGTCATGGACTCGAACGAGAGGAGGATGCCCTTGGCGTCGGGCACCGCCGCGCCCGAGAGACCCGTGCCACTGCCCCGCGCGGTCACCGGGACCCCCAGTTCGTTCGCCAGCGCCACGACGGACGCAACCTGCGCGGTGGACCTGGGCCGGACGACGACCGCCGGAGCGACCGGCTCGACCGTGACGGCTTCGTCGTGGGTGTAGTCCGGGCCGATCGCGTCGCCGACCAGGATCTGATCAGCGTCCAGATGCTCGGCCAGGCGTTCGGTGAGTGGTGTCGTGGTGTCCCCCATGGCGGTCATGATGCCATGCCACCCGCCGGACCGGTTCAAGCGCCCCACCCCACCCGAACTCGCGGCCACCGGACCCGCGACCGGGCTTGGTGGCCGCGAATTCGGGGCTTAGGGTCGATTCCATGCGCGTGGGCGAGCTCCCGACCCCGGCCGTGGTGGTCGACGGGCCGGCGTTCGAACGCAACCTGGCCACGATGGCGCGGGCCCGGCCCGGAGCGGCCCTTCGACCACACGTGAAGGCGCACAAGTCGTCGGCCGTGGCTCGCCTCCAGCAACGGGCGGGGCACGACACCTTCTGCGCGGCGACGCCCCGCGAAGTGGTCGGCTTGGCCGACGCCGGGCTCGGCACCGACCTGCTCCTCGCCAACCAGTGCCTGGACGCGGACCGGCTCTCAGCGATGGCCGGCTGCGGCATCCCCGTCACGGTGGCGGTCGACTCCGATGCGACGATCGTGGCGGCGGCGGCCGCGGGAATCGGGTCGGTGCTCATCGACGTCAACGTCGGACTCCCTCGCGGCGGATGCGCGCCCGCCGACGCCGCTCGACTGGCCGAGACGGCTCGGCGGGCGGGACTCGAGGTGCGCGGCGTCATGGGTTACGAGGGACACGTCGTCGGCGACCCGGACGACACGGCCCGCGCCGCGGCCTGCGCCACATCGATGGCGATCCTCAGCCGAGCCCACGATGCGGTCGGGGGGCCCGTCGTCTCGGCCGGTGGGACCGGGACCTACCTGGTGAACCAGGTTGCGACGGAGATCCAAGCGGGCAGCTATGTGTTCTCCGACACCGCGTACCGTCAGGTCGTCCCGGAGTTCGAGCTGGCGCTGCACCTGGCGGCGACCGTCGTCACCGTCACGCCCGAACACGTCGTCGCCGATTGTGGGCTGAAGGCCCTGGGCATGGACCACGGCCCCCCGAGCATCGACGGTGCCGACGTCTGGTTCTGCTCGGACGAGCACGTGACGTTCGCCCCGACCGATGGTGGGCGCACCTGCCGGCCGGGCGATCGTGTGCTGGTCCAGCCCGCCCACATCGACCCGACGATCGCCTACCACGACGTGCTGCACGTGGCCGACGGCGGCGATCTCGACGCGACGGTGGTCGACGCGTGGCCCGTCGACCTGCGGGGCTGGTAGCCGGGGGGCTACGCGCCCTTGGTCAGCTGATCCAGGAACACGCGCAGGATCCGATCGGTCACCGCGGGCGGGAGGTCGTCCAGCAGGTGGTTCACCTCGGTCATGTCGCCCCCCAACGCCTTGGCGTCGATTCCGGCCATGTCCATCAGACCCTCGATCTCGGCGGTCGTCAGGTGCTCCAGGTCGATGTCGGCCACCAGGGCGGCGAGCCCGCCACCCTCGGTCGACCCGGCCGAGCGCAGCTGCTGTACCGCTTCGGCCAGGTCGCTTGCCCACTCGTCGATGCGATCGGTGTTCCAGGGCAGCAGGGTCACATGGAGGGTGGGCGCCAACCCGTGGCCGCCCAACTGCGGATACATGTGCCATCCCTTCTCCTCCATCCGGGAGGCGACCGCGAAGATGTCGACGGACGCCCCGTCCACCGCTTCGCTGCCGATGGCGAAGACGCTCACCTCGGGTGCGCCCACGATCGTCAACCCGTCGATGGACGCGACGATCTCCATGGACCGCGCCGTCGCCGTCCTCAGGGCACCCGCGACCTCGAGATAGCCATCCAGGCCGTAGTGGCGCAGCGTGGCCCAGGCCGCCGCGATGGGACCGCCCGACTTGGAGCTCTGGATCGTCGAGTTGACCACGACGTAGCCCGGCCAGTCCGAGTAGGTGAAGAACTGGTGCCGCCGCAGCTCGGCGTCGCGGTACAGGATGATCGAGGCACCCTTCGCACACAGTGCGTACTTGTGGAAGTCCATGGACATGCTGGTGACGCCGGGCACGGTGAAGTCGAAGTCGGTGACCTCGGCTCCCATCTCCCGCCAGAGCGGCAGCAGGAACCCGCCGATGCAGCCGTCCACGTGGAACAGCACATCGCGCTCGGCGGCCACGGCACCGATCTCACGGATCGGGTCGACCGAACCGTGCGGGAATGAGCAGGCCGACGCGACGACCAGGATCGTCTGATCGTCGATGGCCGCCGCGAGCGCGCCGACGTCGGCCCGGCAGGTCTCCGGGTCGACCGGCGTCACGATGGCGTCGACCCCGAAGTACTCGCAGCCTTTGTGGAACGCCGGGTGACCGGTCACCGGAATGACGATGTTCGGACGGGTGATCCCGGGCTGATGCTCGCGCGCCCGATCGCGGGCCGTCTTCACGGCCAGCATGCAGCTCTCGGTGCCACCACTGGTGAACGAACCGACGACGTCCTCACCGCCGCCGAGGTGGCCGCTGGCCATCGCCACGACCTCCCGCTCGAGCCGCGGAAGGCTGGCGATCGCAGTCGGATCGAGCCCGTTCTCCCACAGGTACATCGTGTACGCCTCTTCCGCGACCTTCCGCCCCTCGTCGGTCGCGAGGAACACGTTGGTCATCACCCTGCCGCTCTCCCAGGCGATGTCGTCGTCCTTGAACGACGCCAGCTTCTCGAGGACATCGTCCTTGGGTGATCCCTGCGCCGGTAGTCCCATGTGCGTTCCCCCTGCATCGACGATCATCGAGACCGTGGCACGCCGTCGCGCCGCTGTCGAGCCGGGTCCGGCCCGCCAAACGGGCGTCGCGGGGGGAACCTGTCGCACTTGCACCGATCCCCGGATACGGTATGGGCGCGCGCCGGGGTCACTCGGATCCCGGAGCGACGAACAGAAAGCAGCACAGCAATGACTACAGGCACCGTCAAGTTCTTCAACTCGGAGAAGGGGTACGGCTTCATCTCCCGCGAAGACGGTGACGACGTATTCGTCCACTACTCCAACATCGAGGGCTCCGGCTACCGGAGCCTCGAAGAGGGTCAGCGCGTCGAGTTCGACGTCGGCCCGGGACGAAAAGGAGACGAAGCGCAGAACGTCCGAGTCGTCTGACCCGGCACTTCATCCTCGGGCATTCCGCCCGGCACCGGCGCCGCTGCACCCGCGAGGGGCGGCGGCGCTGTCGCGTCCGTCCCCCGCCGCCACCCGGCTGAGACGGTACTGTGCGGGGGTGGGCGATTCCTCAGGGGCACCGGGCTCTCGCGGCATGCTGACGCGCATCGTCGAGCAGGTGGTGCCGACCGTCATCGACTCGATCGACCTCAACCGGGTCCTGGGTCGCGTCGACATCAACGCGCTGCTGGAGGACGTCGATGTGGACGCGCTGGTCGCCCGCATCGACCTCGACGCGCTTCTCGCCCGCGTCGACGTCGAAGGAATCATCGATCGGGTCGACATCGACGGAATCGTCAAGCGGGTCGACATCGAGGGCCTCCTCGACGACGTCGACGTGGCCGGTATCGCCAAGCGAGCGGACATCGGCGACCTCGTGGCCGAGAGCACCACCAGCGTCGCCGGATCGGCGCTCGACCTGGGCCGGCGCCAGATCGTCGGGCTCGACGAGATCCTGATGCGGTTCGTCACTCGCATGCTGGGCCGGGACGCCTCGACCCTGAAGCAGGGCCCCGAGCTGCTCGTCGCTGCGGCAGAAGCCGAGCCGACCACATGACCGCCGTGACGGACACGGGTCATGTCACCGGGAGGTACGCCGGACCGATCGGCCGGCTCGCCGCGTTCGCGGTCGACTCATTCCTCATCGTCGCGCTCTACGGCGTGATCGTCAGCGTTTTCAGCTTCACCCTGGGACTGGTGACCGGCTTCGACATCAGCACGAGCGACACCGGGAACGGATGGTGGCTCGCCGGGTCCGTCCTCTGGGCGTTCCTCTACTACTGGGTCAGCACGGCCGTCACCGGTCGGACCATCGGAAAGTGGCTGGTCGGGCTCCGGATCGTGGAGCGCGACGGTCAACCGCTGCGGGGCCGGGGCGCCTTCGTCCGGGTCATCACGTTCCCGCTCAGCTTCCTGGTGTTCGGCCTGGGCTTCCTGGGGATCGTGGTCGGCGAGGAGCGTCGAGCCTGGCACGACAAGTTCGCGAAGACCGTCGTGGTCTACGACTGGGGCGACCGCCCGGCCGAGATGCCGGCTCCGCTGACCCGCTTCCTGAATCGGCGCGACGTGATGGTCGTCGAATCGGCGCCCGTCGAATCGGCGCCCGTCGAATCGGCGCCCGTCGAGTCGAAAGACACGGTCGTCGAGGACGCCTGACCTCAGCGGGGCGGACCACCCGACTCCTGGCCTCCCGTCTCGGAGTGGATCTCGACCTTCGGGCTCTTCGACCAGTGGTCGTCGGGCCGGGCCTTCGGTTGGAGGATCGCCCCCACGCCGAGCATGACGGCACCGACCACCTCATGGATGAGCTCCCGAGTCGTGCGTCGCGCCATACCCCCACGATATGGCGTTGTCAGGCGCGGCGGCCGAAGAGGTTGAGCATGCGGGTCTGCAGGTCGGCACCGGCGGCCGGCTCGATCGGCGGGTCGAAGTAGTCGCCCATCGCGGCCAGCATCGGTTTCCACTCCTCGCCCCAACCGAGACACGCCTGCACCAGCTCGGCGTCGAGCTCCTCGTTCTGGCCGGTGCCGCGAGCCAGGTCCCACGCATGGACCACGAGGTCGACGATGCGCTGCTTCGCGTACTCGGCGCCGGGGAGATCCCCGAACGACAGGTGGACGATGCGCTCCATCGCACCCTCGTCCTCCATCGCCGTCGCGGCCGGGTCGACCGTCGCCGCCCAGGCCCGTGCCGGTCGCGGCCCCAGGACATCACCGTCGAAGCGGTCACCCACCGAGGCCACGGTCTCCCCCGCCATCAGGGGCGGCACCCACAGGTTCTCTCTCACGTTGTGGGCGAGCAGATCCCGAGCGGACCAGAGCGTGCAGGGGGTGGGCCGGTCCCACTCGTCGCCCGCGATCTCGGCGACCACCGCGGAGAATCGCACGTTGGCCCTGCGATGGAGTGCGGGGATCTGCGCGATGGCCGCCATCACGCCTCCTCGTCGAGCGCCTTCAGGAGCTCGGCGACGGAGTCCTGGATGCCGCGAGCGAGAACGCCGATGTCGGGCATGGACTCGTAGTCACCCGTCACACCGAAGGCGGCCTGGCCGTCGTACGACAGGATGGCGACGCCCACCCGCATGCCGTGGAAGATCGGCACGTACGGGTAGTACCCGACCATCCGCCGCCCCAGGGCGTAGAGCGGAAACTGCGGGCCGGGCACGTTGGTGGTGACCGTGTTGACCCCGCGCTGGCCCTCTCGCGAAGCGAGGAACCGGACGGTGGCCCTGCTGCCCAGCGCCAGCAGCCCGGGGAAGGCGAGGTCGGAAAGATCGGTGATGGTCTCGCCGATCTCGGCCTCGTTGGACGTCTTCAGCTCCGCCATCTGCTCGTGGACGGCGGCGAACCGCTCTCGGGGGTCGGCGATCCCGACCGGAAGCTCGCCGATCATGGCGGAGACCTGGTTGTTGAACTCGCCGTGATGGTCTTCGGCTCGGACCGAGACCGGCACCAGCGTCCGGACGCCGAAGTCGTCGGGGTCCTCGCCACGGGCCTCGACGAGGGTGCGGAATCCGCCGGCGATGGCGCTGAGCATCACGTCGTTGACCGTGCCGCCGAGCTCGGTCTTGATCTTCTTGATGTCGTCGAGGGACACGACGGTCCAATCCCACCGACGATGCGGCCCGATGGGACCGTCCATCCCCGTCGGCGCCTCCGACTGCATCGTGCCGGTGACCGTGGAGAGTGCCTTCCCGGTGCCTCGGAGACCCGAGCGCCACCATTCGGGACGGGTCATCGAGATGGCGATCGATCCGGTGCGACGGGCCATGGCACCGACGAAACCGCTGATCGAATCGGCGACGAGCGACACCGCCTCAGGCTGGTGCTCCGGCTCCCAGGGTTCGATCTCGGCCACCGGAGCGTCGGGCTCCAGGTCCAACAGCGCGTTGATCATCTCCACGCCCGACACGCCGTCGACGATGCTGTGATGCACCTTGGAGATCGCCGCCCAGCGACCGTCTTCGAGGCCCTCGACGATCCAGGTCTCCCACAAGGGTCGCGACCGGTCGAGCGGCTGCGACATGATGCGGCCCATCAACCGACGGAGTTGTTCGGCCCCTCCCGGCTCGGGAAGGGCGGTGTGCCGAACGTGGTAGTCCATCGTGAAGTGGGGGTCGTCGACCCAGACGGGCCGCCCGAATCCGAGCGGCACCTCCCGGACCTTCTGGCGGTAACGGGGCACGAGGGGGAGCTTCGATTCGGTCAGCGCCACGAACTCCTCGAACGGCGGTGCCGGCCCCTCGAAGACCGCACAGCTCCCGATGTGCATCTGGACCACGCCGTCCTCGAGATAGAGGAACTCGGCATCGAGCGTGCTCATATGGTCCACGGCGTACCCCCTGTGCTTCCTCCCGCAAGCTTAGGTCCGGCGCTCGTCCGGGTCCCCGTCGGAGACCAGCGCTGCGAAGAACTCCCGGTCGGAGAGCAACGAGAGATGCGCCAGGTAGAGCTGGCCGTAGCGCTCGAAAAAGAGCAGCTGCTTGGTGAGGAGGAACATGTCGCGGTCGAATGCGTCGGGGTCCAGGTCGGGCGCCTCGCCGACCGGGACGTGATCACCGGCGAGCTCGGCTGGTCCGGTGAGGAGCGTCGAGAGGTTCACCTCCCCGAACGGTCGGGTCAGGACCGGCTCGAGGATTCCCCGGATGAGGGCGGGAAGGTCCTCCTCGGCCAGGCCCAGGCGGTACACGAGCGCCGGGCCGATCTCGTCGATGATGCGGCCGACGACCTCACCCCATGCCTCGTCGTCGCCGAGTGCGGCGCGGATCACGTTGCGCAGATGCTCGACATTGTCGGCGTCGAGACGCCCGACGATGCCCCAATCGAGGATGCCGATCCGTCCGTCCCGAAGCAGCAGCAGGTTGCCGGCGTGGACGTCGGCGTGGAAGACGCCGTAGCGGACGGCGGTGAGGAAGAAGGCCTTCACGATCTCACTGACGAGGGGTTCCGGATCCACGCCGAGCGCCTCGATCGACTCCAGATCGTCGATCGGAACACCGTCCAGATACTCCATCACCAGCACCCGCCGGGCCGACAGCTCCGGATAGGTGCGGGGAATGGCCACCAGGGGCAGGTCGATCTGGTGCAGCACCCGGTTGAAGTGGTCCATGAGGCGACCCTCGTTGCGCAGATCCAGCTCCTCGCAGAGTTGGCCCCGCAGACCGGAGATCATCGGTCTGACCCCGTCGGGGTGAGCGTCAGCGACCCGAGCGGTCAGCCGTGGCACCAGCCAGCCCATGAGCGCCAGGTCGGCCGCCACCTTGCCCTCGATACCCGGCCGCAGGACCTTCACCGCCACCTCAGGCCCATCGTGGAGCCGGGCCCGATGGACGACCGCGACCGAGGCTCGACCGATCGGCTCGGGATCGAACTCGGCGAAGTCGGCCTCCAAGGGTCTCCCCGTCGCCCGTTCGACCTCCGCTCGCACCCGGTCGAACGACACCGGACGCCCCTGATCGAGCAACGAGCGGAACTCGTCCGACACCTCGGGCCCGAACACCGAGGGCGCCGACGCCACCAGCTGACCGAACTTGACGTAGCACGCACCGAGATCGGCGAACGTCTTCCGGAGCGGCCGGGCCAGCTCGATCGGCTTGCGCCGGACCCGGTCCACCGCCAGCGGGCCCAGCCGGCGCCGGAGGACCTGAAGCGTGCGTGTGGTCCGTCGGCGAAGCTGTGCCGCTGATGGCGCTCGCAGCCGGTAGGGCTGGGCGATCGGCACCGGTTCGAGCAGCGGTGAGGGTGGCGACGCGTGGCTCACTGCGTCATTGTCGCGCCGACCGGCGCGGAGATCGGTCGCCAGGGAGCGAGCGGCAGGACCATGATGGGGTGATGGCCTTCGAGACGATCATCGAGCCGTTCCGGATCCACTCGGTGGAGCCCCTCATCATGACGACGCCGGAGCATCGGCGCGCCGCCCTGGACGAGGCCGGTCACAACCTGTTCGCGCTCCGGGCTGCCGACGTCCTCATCGATCTGCTCACCGACTCCGGAACCGGGGCGATGTCGCGCGACCAGTGGGCCGCCATCCAGCGCGGCGACGAGAGCTACGCGGGCTCACCATCGTGGTTCCGCTTCCTGGACAGCGTCCAGGACCTCTTTCCCTTCGAGCACGTCATCCCCACGCACCAGGGCCGCGCTGCGGAGAAGATCCTGTTCACGGCCATCGGTGGTCCGGACAAGATCGTCCCCAACAACACCCACTTCGACACGACGCGAGCCAACGTCGAGTACACCGGCGCCACCGCGGTCGACCTGGTCGTTCGCGAGGGCCGCGACCCCCAGTCGCGCCACCCGTTCAAAGGGAACATGGACCTCGACGCACTCGACGCGCTCCTCACCGAGCACGGTCCCGAGGTCATACCCGTGGTCTTCGTCACCATCACCAACAACTCGGGCGGGGGCCAGCCCGTCTCCCTCGAAAACCTCCGTGGCGTCCGACGGCTGTGCGACACCCATGGTGTCCCCCTGTTCCTGGACGCCTGCCGGTTCGCGGAGAATGCCTGGTTCATCCGGCAGCGCGAAGCGGGCCATGCGGACCGCGAGGTACGCGACATCGTCCGGGAGATCGCCTCGCTGGCCGACGGCATGACGATGAGCGCCAAGAAGGACCCGCTGGGCAACATCGGCGGCTGGCTGGCCATGGACGACGACGACCTGGCCGAGCAGTGCCGCAGCCTGCTGATCCTCACCGAGGGGTTCCCCACGTACGGCGGATTGGCCGGGCGCGATCTGGACGCCCTGGCCCAGGGCCTGCGGGAGGCGGTCCAGCACGACTACCTGCACTACCGGATCCGCTCGACCGCCTACCTGGGCGATGCCCTGGCCGCGGCCGGCGTCCAGGTCGTCCAGCCCATCGGTGGCCACGCCGTCTACCTCGACGCGGGCGCCCTCCTCCCCCACATCCCGCCCCTGGAGTACCCGGGGCATGCGCTGGCCGTTGCCCTCTACGAGGCCGGTGGCATCCGGGGCTGTGAGATCGGTTCGGTGATGTTCGGTCTGCAACCGGACGGGACCGAACGACCGGCCGCCATGGAACTGGTGCGGCTCGCCATCCCCCGCCGCACGTACACCCAGAGCCACATCGACTACGTCATCGAGGTCTGCACCTCCGTCGCCGAGCGGTCCGATGCGTTGCGCGGCTACGAGATCGCCAGCGCCCCGCGGCCGCTCCGCCACTTCACGGCGCGATTCGAGCCGATCGCCGGCTGAGTCGAGCCGGCTACGCCCCCGTTCCTGCGCTCCGCTCCTGTTGTCGACCGTCGAGACGGCGCCCACCTCCGCCATGGGCGTCCACGATCGACAGGACCTCGACGCCCAAACGGTTGAGCGGGGTCACGGGGCTCCGCCCTTCCGCCAGGACGAACCCGACCGCCAGCTCGCGCGTGGGGTCGGCCCACGCTCCGGAGCCGAACGCTCCGTAGAAGCCGAACGCCCGGTGCGACATGACCGTGCGAGGGAACGGCTGGTGGTAGCCCAGGCGCCAGCGTGGCTGTATCGAGAGGACCAGGTCGCGACCGCTGTTCTGCTCCAGCCCGAGCAGCCGGACGTGCTCGGCCGACAGGAGCCGATCGGGGGCGTCCTCCGGAGCGGCCAGGTTCGCGTACACGGCGGCGAGCGACCGAGCGGTGAACGTACCGTTCGCCGACGGCACCTCGGCGCTGAGGAACTCGGGCGTGTTGGCCACCTCGAACCCGCGGGGCGCGGCGGCCGACCCGACCGTCCGCAGGTCGACGCGGAGCGGTCGGCGTCGAGTGATCCGGTTGAGCCCTCTCGCGACGGCGACGGTTCCGCGCCCGACGTCGATCATCCGAGGCACGGGCGCCACGCGAGCGTGCTCCTCCTCGGGGGTACCGACGAAGAACCCGTCGAGGTCGAGCGGCCGGCGCACCTCATCGTCGAGGAAGGTCCCGAGGCTCCGGCCCGTGACGCGACGGACCAGCTCCCCGGCCAGATGGCCGTAGGTCAGCGCGTGGTACCCGGACGCCCGGCCCGGAACGTGGGCGGGACGAGCCGCCGCCAGGCGCGTCGCCATCTCCTCCCAGTCCAGCAGGCTGCGTGCGTCCGGAATGAGGTGACGCACGTCGAACAGTCCCGCCTCCATGGCCAGGACGTGGCGCACCAGGGTCGACTCCTTGCCTGCAGCGGCGTACTCGGGCCAGTACTCGGCGACGGGCTGCTCCAACGACAGCGCGCCGCGCTCGACCAGCATGTGCACCGCCAGGGAGACCATGCCTTTGGTCGTCGACCACGCCACTCCCATCGTGTCCCGCCTCCACGGTCGGCCGCCGGCCTTGTCGGCCCAGCCGCCCCACGTGTCCACCACCACCTCACCTTGGTGGATGACGCACAACGATCCGCCTCGTCCCCACTGGAACGCCCGACGCGCCCGCTGGACGACCGGCTCGAATCCGGGAGCGCACCGCTCGACGTGCTGACCGGAACCGGCCCGATTCTCGGATCGCGCTCGTCGCATGGAACCTCCTGCGGCCGCGTCGGCAACCGCCGCGCACACGCTACGCGGCATCGGCACCGGTCAGCTCCAGTCGGTACGATCGGCCGTGATGGCGGCACGACCCCGGTGACGAGCGAGCTGGCCGACGGAATCGTCGAGCGGCCACCGGCGTGGGACACCATGGACACGCTGGACTACCACCAGTCCATGATCCTGGACGTGGATCGCGTGCGCGCCTTCCGCCGCGCCATCGAGCTCCACGTCGTACCGGGCGACGTCGTCCTGGACCTGGGCTGCGGGATCGGCCTGTTGGCGTGCCTCGCCGCTCGGGCCGGGGCCTCGCGGGTGTACGCGATCGAGGAGGGGCCCATCGCGGAGGTCGCCCAACAGTTCGTCTTCGAGAACGGCTGCGGCGACCACGTCGTCATGACTCGCGGCCTGTCCACTGCGATCGAGCTCCCGGAGCGCGTCGACCTGGTCGTCTCGGAGACGATCGGCAACATGGGATTCGACGAGGGCATCGTCGAGTGGATCAACGACGCCCACGATCGGTTCCTCAAGCCTGGCGGGCGGGTCGTCCCCCGGCGGGTCGACACCATCGTCGCCGCCGTCGAGATCCCGGCCGACTATGACTTCGTCGATGGCTGGTCGGGTGACCACCACGGCTTCGACTTCTCGGCGATCCGTCAGGCGGCGCGGCGCTCCCTCTTCTGGACGGACCTCTCCCCCCGTCGGCTCGTCACCGGTCCGGCCGTGTGCTTCGCCGCCGATCTGACCTCGACGGTCACGACACCGCTCTCGGGCCGGGTGCAGCTCACGGCCCAGCGCGCCGCCTCGATCCACGGCATCGGGGCATGGTTTCGTGCCGACATGGGCACGGGCACCATCCTCACCAACGAGCCCCCGTCGACCGTGCCCAGCTGGAGTCAGGTCGTCCTTCCGATCGGCGAGCCGCTCCAGGTCCAGGCCGGAACCCGACTGACCGTCGAGCTCGAGGGCATCACCAGCGGCTACGCCACCGCGTGGCACATCGAGGCGTCGTGAGCTCCCCACGCTACGACGTCACCATCGTCGGAGCCGGCGTGGTCGGGTGCGCCATCGCCCGGACCCTGTCGCGCTTCGAGACGTCGGTGGCGCTGGTCGAACGCGAGGCCGATGTCGGGTTCGGGACCTCCAAGGCCAACAGCGGCATCATCCACGGCGGCCACCACTCACCGTCGGGCACGCTGAAGGGCCGGCTCGAGTGGGAGGGCAACCAGCAGTGGGGCCCGCTGGCCGACGAGCTGGGCATCAGCTTCGATCGGGTCGGCGACCTCACGCTGGCGTTCGATGCCGGACGAGATCGAGACGCTCGAGCGGCTGCTCGCGCAGGCCCGGCGAGCGGGACATGCCCGGCGTCGAGATGTGGGACGCGCGACCGGCTGCGTCGCGAGGAGCCCAACGTGAACCCCGACGCCGCTCGCCGCCCTGCACGGCCCGACCACCGGCGTCATCAACCCCTACGAGGCCTGCTTCGCTCTGGCCGAGGACGCGGTCGCCAACGGCCTCACCCTGATGCTCGATGCGCCGGTGACCGCCATCCAGGTCGTCGAGGACGGCCTGGAGGTCAGCGTGCCGGACGGCGCGTTCGCGGACCCGGTTCCTGATCAACGCCGCCGGCCTGCGGGCCGACCGGATCGAGCGAGATGGTCGGGCTCGACCTCCTTCCGGCTGATCGCTCGCAAGGGCGAGGAGTACCTGCTCGACAAACGCCTGGAGGGTCTGGTCGAGCGCATCATCTTCCCGTGCCCGACCCCGACGTCGAAGGGCATCCTGGTGATCCCGACCTTCGACGGCACGATCATGGTGGGGCCGACCGCCGACGAGGTCGACGACCGGGACGACACCACCACCAGCACCGGCGGGGCCGAGCGGGTGTTCCGGGCGGTCCGCCGCTCGGTCCCCGGCATCTCCCCCGGCGACTGCATCGCCGAGTTCGCCGGGGTCCGGGCCGCCGCCGACACCGGCGACTTCGTCATCGGGCCGACCGACGTACCGGGCTTCCTCAACGTCGCCGGCATCCAGTCGCCCGGACTCACCGCCGCGCCGGCGATCGCCGACCTGGTCACCGACCTCCTGCCGTGATCAGGGCCTCGACCTGCGACCCAAGTCCGTCCGTGGTCCCTCCGGCACCGCGCGCCCACGCCGGTCCGGGACCTCGATCGGGCCGCGCAGCGACGCGGGCCGAGGACGACCCGGCGTTCGGCCGGGTGGTGTGTCGCTGTGAGCTGGTGACCGAGGGCGAGATCGTCGACGCCGTCGAACGCGGCGGCTACCACGCTCGACGGGGTCAAGTTCCGCACCCGGGCCGGCATGGGCCGATGCCAGGGTGGCTTCTGCACCTGGCGGGTCATGCAGCTGCTGGCGGCGACGCTGGACGTGCCGTGGAGCTCCATCACCAAGCGAGGCGGCGAGTCCTGGCTCGTCCTGGATCGCGATGCGAGTCCGGGAGGGTCGCCGTGATCGGGTCCGGCCCGGGCGACCTTCGCTCGCACTACGACGTGGCGGTCGTGGGCGCCGGGCCGGCCGGCCTGGCGGCCGCGCAGGGCGCACTGCGATCGGGGTGCCGGCCCGGTCCTCCTGCTCGACCGCGAGGTCGAGACCGGTGGGATCCTCAACCAGTGCATCCACGCCGGGTTCGGACTGCACACCTTCGGCGAGGAGCTCACCGGCCCCGAGTTCGCCCAGCGCTCGCTGGAGCAGCTGGTCGACCACGACGTCGACATCCTGACCGAGTCCTTCGCCCTCGACCTGGACGACGACGGACTGGCGATCATGTCGGCCGCACCACGGCGTGCGCACGGTGGACGTCGGCGCCGTCGTCCTGGCCAACGGCGCACGGGAGCGCACGCGGGGCGCCATCCGCATCCCGGGCTCCCGCCCGTCGGGTGTCATGACCGCAGGGCTCGCCCAGAAGTACGTCAACATGCTTCGGGCTGCTGCCGGGCCGACGGGTGGTCATCCTGGGCTCGGGCGACGTCGGGCTGATCATGGCGCGCCGGCTGGCGATCGAGGGCGCTGGACGTCGTCGGCGTGTTCGAGCTCATGGCCCACGCCAACGGCCTGAGCCACAACATCGTCCAGTGCCTGCACGACTTACGACATCCCGCTCCACCTCTCCACCACGGTGGTCGAGATCCACGGGCGCGACCGGGTCGACGCGGTGACGGTGGCACCGGTGGCGCCGGACCTGACGCCGCTCCTCGACCAGGCCTGGACCATCCCGTGCGACACCGTCCTGCTCTCGATCGGCCTGATTCCCGAGAGCGAGCTGGCCCGCACCCTGGGCGCCCACATCGACCCGGTCACGCGGGGACCGGTCGTCACGAGCACCATGGAGACCTCCCGGCCCGGCGTCTTCGCCGCCGGCAACGTCGTGCACATCCACGACCTGGTCGACTACGTGGCTCAGGAGGCGTACCTGGCCGGAACCGGGGCGGCCGACCGAGTCACCGGCCACCGGGCGCCGACCGACAACGTCAAGCTGGTCCCCGGCGAGAACGTCGCCTACTGCGTGCCGCACACCATCTCGACCGACCGGGAGCACACCGTCTACCTCCGGGTGCGACGACCGCTGGACAAGAGCTGGCTGCGGCTCGGTGACGTCTACGAGAAGCGGCTCCGGTACGTGGTGCCCGCCGAGATGGTCTCGCTGAAGATCCGGCCCCGGTTCCTCGAGGACTTCCACGACGACGCCCTTCGTGTCGATGTCGTCCCCCGAGAGGAGGCGGCACGGTGAGCGAGCACGACGGGGACGGGCCGGATCCCGACCGACGCGTCACCACCTATCTCTGCATCGGCTGCCCGCTGGGATGTCGGTTGGAGCTGGAGGAGACCGACGACCACGAGATCGTCGAGGTGCGCGGCTTCAGCTGCAAGAAGGGCGAACGGTTCGCCATCCAGGAACACACCGACCCGCGCCGGATGGTCACGACGACCATCGCGGTCACGTCGGGCCGGTTCCCCCGCCTACCGGTCCGGACGGTGGAACCCGTCCCCAAGGCGCTGATGGGGCAGGTCTGCGAAGAGCTCCGGAGCATCACGGTGGAGGCGCCGGTGACGATGGGTGACGTCGTGTGTCGCGACATCGCCGGCTCCGGCGTGGACGTCATCGCCTCCCGCGACATGCTCCATCCCGGCGGCTAGCGGGACTCCGGCGAGCTCGTGGCGGCATCCACCTCGGCCTGCTGCGCCGAGCGTCGTCGCGCCACCACGATCAGCACCAGGGCCACGAGCCCCAGCACCAGGCCCATCTTGAGCACCTGGCCGGTCCGAGCCTTGGCCTTCTCGGCAACCTCCGCGACCGATTCTGCGTGCTCGAGGCCCTGCTGCACCATCGAGAGTGCCTCCTGCACCTGGCCGAGCTGCGTCTCGGCGGACTGGATCTTCTCGAGATTGCTCATACGCGCTCCTCCGACGGGCTGGCACCGTGACACTAGTGGTGTGTCGCCTCGTGCCCGCCCCCGATGCCCGACCCCGGTCGGTCGGGCTTCGATTCGCCGCGACCGGTGAGCTGCCGGAGCCGTTCCCGCAGCTTCGGCTGGTGCTCCAACTCGGGCGGGGCCTGACCCCGGTACTCGAGGTAGAGCCGCTTCGAGGCGCCGACCACGGGCGTCGAGACCAGCGCCCCGGGAAGCCCGGCGGCGGCTCCCCCGATCAGCACGGCCAGCATCGTCACCGGCGGCGACAGATCAACCGCCTCGCCGATGATGGCCGGCTGGATCACGTTGTTCTCGAAGTTCATGTAGACGACGAAGAGGAGCCCGACCCCGATCGCCGTCGGCACGCTGACCGACAACGCCAGGACGGTCACGAACGAGCCGCCGAGGAACCCGCCGATCTGGGGGATCACGTTGGTCACCATCGCCCACATGCCCGCCACCGGCGCCAACGGAACGCCGAACACCAGACCGAGCACGGTGACGTAGGCACCGGACATCACCGCGATGGTGACGGTCCCGCCGAAGTAGTTGCCGAACGTCCGGTAGAGCACCCGTGCGGTTCGGTCGGCGGTGGCCCGGTGCGCTTCCGGGATGAGCCGTCGGGTCCGACGCACCAGGTTCTCACCGTCGAGCATGATCGCGAACGCGAGCGTGAAGATCATGACGACGGACATGGCGCCCCCGAAGATCGAATCCGCGGTGTCCGCCACGGTGTCGTTGTCGATCCGTGCCGGGAGGTCGTCGACGAACTCCTGGACCTTCGCCTCGGCGTCGTTCTCCTCGAGCCAGTCGCCCACCACCGGCAGGTCGTAGAACCCCTGGACGGTCTGCGGCAGCTCGGCCTCGAACTTGCGGGCCTGGTCCACCGCGGGCGGACCGACCAGGAGCACGACCAGCACCGCCACGAACAGCGCGGAGCAGCCGACGGTGAGGGCGGCCCATTTCCGCGTCAGACCGCGGCGCCCCAGCGCCCGGATGACCGGATCCAGTGCCAGGGCGAGGACGAAACCGAGGATGATCCAGACCACCGCCGCGGCGGCGGCCCGAGCCACGACCATGACGGCACTGATGAGGATCAGCGCCGCGGTGACCGACGCCAGGGCGCGGGGAGTGATCGAGAGGTGGAGGAGCCGAGGATGGCCGGGCGGATCGTCGGCGTCGCCCGTACCGGTCTCCGCTGGCTCCTCCATGGCGCAGTACGGTAGTTCCCTCGTGGACGACCAGGCCGAACCCCTCCCCGGTCAGCGGGCCAGGATCGACTTCGGTCTGCCAACGGCACTTGCGCTGGTGGCGGCGGTCGGCGCCGCCGTCCTCCTCGGCAACTTCGTCGGTGCGGCCAGCCAGCCCATCGGTTGGGCGGTCGCGTGTGCGGTGGTGGCCGCATTGGTGCGGCCACTGCTGGACTTCTTCGATCGCCGCCTCCCCCACCTCCTGGCGATCGTGCTGACCCTCCTCACCGTCGCGACGCTCCTGGGCGGTGCGTGGGTCGGTGTGCTCAACACCATCGCCGACAACGTCGCCACCCTGAAACGTGACGCTCCCGCCGCAGCGGCCGACATCGAGCTCGACAACGAAGCGGCGCGGGACTTCGAGCTCGAGGAACGGGTGACGGCGTTCGTCGAGGATCTCGACGAACAGGCCGGAACCAGCGCGCAGCTGCGTCAGTCCACGTCGACCCTGTCGACCTACGTCGTGACCGGCGTCCTCGTCCTGTTCTTCATCGGCTACGGCCACCGCCTGGTCGACGGAGCGATGCGCCAACTCGACGACAGCCGGCGGGAACGGGCGCACCACATCGGCGGTCGAGCGGTGCGGGCGTGGAGGGGCTACGTCTACGTGGGGCTACTCCAGATCATCGCCGTGACCATCGTCTTCTGGGTCGCCCTGTGGGCGCTCGACCTGCCGGCGCCGTTCGTCCTGGCACTGGTGGTTGGCGTCCTCTCGCTGGTGCCCCTGATGGGCATCATGGTCGGCGGCCTCCCCGCGCTGCTGTTCGCAATGGCCACGGCCGAACCCGCGACGATCATCCCGATCCTCGCCCTCCTCCTCGCTGCCCAGGCGTTCGAGGCATTCTTCCTCCGCCCGCGCGTCGACGCGGCCACGGTGCACATCGGTCCGGCGCTTCCGTTGATCGTGGCGCTGATCGGATGGCAGCTCTACGGGTTCGGCGGCGCCATCTACGGCGTGATCCTCCTGGTGCTGGCGCTGGCGGTCACCGATGCGGTCCGGATCGAGCAGGACCAGGCAGCCGCTCCGCCGAAATTCCGTCCGCACGGTCCGGAAACCGACCCCTTCTCGGGGTGAGAATCCGTCTCAACGTCCGAAACAGCAGCACCGGCGCTGCGAACCAGAACGTCAGGGGCAGGCGGCTGGCCACGAACCAGCCGGCCTCGCCGCCCCGACGCCGCCGCCCCAGGTCTTCCACCACCGGCGGACCCGCGGTGTCGACGAGCCGGAACCGCCCGGTCCAGTCGAGACCACGGATCACTGCACCCCACCCGCCGCCGATGCGCAGGACGCGGTCGCGTGACGGCCGATCGGTCCACACGACCAGGGCAGCCAACGCCGCCGCCGAGAAGACCTGCACGGAGGCGGTCAGCTCGATCGAGACGTGGAACGGGATCGCCACCCAGACCGCCGCCTTGCGGAGCCGAGGGACCAGGAGACCGATCCCGATGAACAGCTCGGTGAGGACGATCACCTTCGCTGCCACCGTCTGGAATCCCGGATCCAGCAGTAGGTCGACGAGCCCGTCGGGCACGCCGGCGTCGAACAGACGCTCCTCGTAGCGCTCGATCCGCAGGCGGGTCACCCTCCCGCCCCACCAGTCCGGGTCGATGAGCTTGCTGAAGCCGCTGGCGAAGTAGACGAGCGCGATCGAGAGCCGCAGGACCGTCAACGCGAGCCTGCTGCCGCCGATCGGGCTGAGCGGCACGCCACTTCGACGGGCACGGAACGCATCGACCGAGACGGTCCGGCCGGTCGGCAACACCGCAAGGCCGACGAGCAGGATCAGGAGGAAGGCGCGATTGTGATGGAAGTGGGTCTGGGAGAGGAACAGGTTGTAGGCGACGCCGGCGACGGTCAGCCAGGCCACCAGCCGGGTCCACAGGCCGATCGACAGCAACACCGCGGCGAGAGCCGTCGCCCAGAGCACGGCCACGTAGACCCCTTCGGGCAGCTCGGGATACCACGACCAGTACGGAAGCGTGAACCAGTCGGAGTAGATGACGCCGTCGAGTGCGTCGGTGAGGAACGGTCGGAGGTGCAGGAGCACGATCGGCCCGATGGCCAGTCGCAGGACGGCGAGCGAGCGGACGTCGACCGGATCGTCGAGACGCTCGTTCCAGGACCGAAACCGCGCGAGGGCGTCGCTCATCGCTCGGCGACGAACACGACGGTCTCCGGCTCGCCCTCGTTCCGCCACGTGGTGACGGTGGCGACGAGCCGGACGGCTTCGGTGTCGCCCGGCGTGTTGTCGGCCACCCAGTCCAGCGACGCTTCGAAGAAGTGCAGCGTCGAGTCGATCCCGGCCGACGCTTCGTGCCGGACGAACGGTCGCTGCAGGCCGCGACCGCGAACGAGAGCACCCCATTCGTAGCCGCCGGTCCACTCGTCTCTGACGTCGACCCGGGTGCCGTCGGGCAGCTCCCGTTCGATCGTGGCCTGCCAGCTGCTGGACTCGGGGAACATCTGGAACCCGAAGAACGTCTGGTCCGCCGAGTAGGCGCGCACCACGAGGACGATCTGCGTCAGGACGATACCCAGCGCGACCACGCGCGGAACCCACCGAGTGCCTCGGTCGCTCATCCCCGGATCATCACACGCGGCGAGCGTCACCGCGCATCCCGAACCCGACCGTTCCGCCCCGGTCGGCGACGAGCCGGTGCGGTTCGGATAGAACAGGCGCAATGGACCTGACCGTCGCCACCTTCAATCTCCGCAACTCGCTGGGGCGGGAGTGGGAGCACCTCTGGTGGCGTCGCCGCGGGATCACCCTGGCGACGATTCGGCTGCTCGATGCGGACATGATCGGTTTCCAGGAGGCCCATTGGTGGCAGTACCGCTGGCTGGCCCGCAAGCTGGGACCCGAGTGGCACCACGCCGGAGCGGGACGCAGCCGCCGTGGCCACCTGGGCGAGCACGTCCCCCTGTTCGCTCGCCGGCCACCGCTGACCGTCACCGACGCGTGTACGCGCTGGTTCGGCGACCGGCCGACGACGCCCGGGACCACCCTCCCCGATGCCAGCTTCCCCAGGATCACCACCTCGTTCCGGGCCCGATCGGTCGACGGCGAGCGGACGATCAGCGTCTTCAACACCCACCTCGACGAGCACCTGGCGGGGAACAGGCGCCGCTCCGTCGTCCAGCTTCGGAACTGGGCGGCCGAGACCGGGGACCCTGCGGTGATCATGGGCGACCTCAACGCCGAGCTCGACCGCGACGAGCTGGAGCCGCTGCTCGGGTCCGGGTACCGCTCGGTCCTGCCGCGAGATTCCGGCAGGACGGCCCACGGCTACACCGGCGAGGTCGAGGGTGACGCGATCGATCACATCCTCGTGAGTCCCGAATGGACGGTGATCGACGCCCACATCGAGACCCGGCGACCCGGCGGGCGCCTGCCGTCGGACCACTGGCCGGTGGTCGCCACCCTGCGCCTGACCTGACCCGACACCTCATGTTGGTTCGCTCGGTTCGATCGACGACCACGCCGGTCGCCCACCGGCACCGGGTGTCTGCGGCCGGTTCCAGCCGTGGACAGCGGGCTGGGTAGCGTGGTCGATTCCGAGACACGAGCGGGGGACGAGATGCCCGAGATCCACGGCGAGGTCGCTTCAGGTTGGGAGCCGGTCCGAGCGGCGTTCGAGGCCAACTACGAGATCGATGTGGACCCGCTCGCCCCGATGTTGGGCGGGAGCCCCCGCGAGATCGGGGCCGCGTTCTCGCTCTACCACCGCGGCGAGAAGGTCGTCGACCTGTGGGGCGGGCTCGCCGACGCGACGACCGGGCGGGAATGGGACGAGCGCACGCTGGCCCTGGTGTTCTCCACGACCAAGGGTGCGACGGCCATCTGCGCCAACCTGCTGGCCCAGCGGGGCGAGCTGGATCTGGATGCGCCGGTGGTGGACTACTGGCCCGAGTTCGGCAAGCACGGCAAGGACACCATCCCGGTCCGCTACCTGCTGTGCCACAAGTCGGGCCTGCCCTATGTCGAGGACACCATGACCCACGAGGAGATGCTCCAGTGGGATCCGGTGGTCGAGGCGTTGGAGAACATGGCACCGGTGTGGGAGCCGGGCAGCCAGCACGGCTACCACGCGGTCACCTACGGCTGGTTGGTCGGCGAGGTGATCAAGCGCGTCAGCGGCAAGAGCATCGGTCGGTTCTTCCAGGACGAGGTGGCCGGGCCACTCGGCCTCGACTTCTGGATCGGCACCCCTGACGAGCACCACGGGCGCGTCGCCCTCCTCGAGACCTTTCCCATGCCCGACGACCCGACCATCAAGGCCATGGTCGACCAGTTCATCGGTCCCGAGACCCTGCTGGGTCGCGCGCTCGCGGCACCGGTCGAGGAGGTCGAGCAGGACCGGTACAACCATCCGGACACCTGGCGGGCCGAGATCCCGGCCGCCAACGGCATCTGTGACGCCCGGTCGCTGGCCAAGATGTACGGCGCGTGCGTCGGTGAGGTGGACGGGGTTCGCCTGCTGTCCGACGAGCAGGTCGCCAAGGCCATCGAGCCGCAGACCGAAGGCCCCGACACGGTCATCATGAACATGGAGCTCAACTACGGGCTGGGCTTCATGTTGCCGTCCCCGATCATGCCCCTGGGCAACGATCGCAACTTCGGCCACTTCGGTGCCGGCGGATCGATGGGGATGGCCGACCCCGACCACCAGATCGGGTTCGGGTACATCATGAACAAGATGTTCCTCGGTCTCACCGGCGACCCCCGCACGACGAATCTGATCAACGCCGTCTACGCCTGCCTCGGTTGACCCGATGGCGCTCGAGCCGCGGATCCGGCGACTCCTTCCCCTGGCCCGGCGCCTGCGGAGCGACGACCGCCACGTGCCGATGGCCATCCGTCGCGAGCGAGCAGCGCGACAGGCCCGGCTGGCGGGCTGGACGGTGATGCTGCCCGGTCCGAAGGGTGTCGGGGTCGATCACACCAGCGTGTCGGTGGACGGTGGCCACATCCCGGTGCGCCTCTACCGCCCGGCCGCCGCCGGCCCGCTCCCGCTCTACGTGTTCCTCCACGGCGGCGGATGGTGCCAGGGAGGACTCGACGAGCGGGACCCGCGCTGTCGGACGATCGCCTCAGGAGCGACCTGTGTCGTTGCGTCGGTCGACTACCGCATGGCCCCGGAGAACCAGTTCCCGACGGCTCCCGAAGACTGCTTCGCTGCGGTGACCGAGCTCGTGGCACGCGGGCCGGAGATGGGCATGGATCCCGACCGGGTGGCGATCGGTGGCGAGTCGGCCGGCGCCAACCTGGCTGCGGCGGTCTGTCTGATGGCCCGCGATCGAGATGGACCACGGCTCTGCCACCAGTGGCTCGATGTGCCCGCCACCGACGTCACCCTGGCCCAGGAAGGCCACCACAACGTGCGTGACGGCCATCTCTTGGACGCCGCTCAGATCGACGAGTACCTCGATCACTATCTGCCCGATCCCTCGATGGCGACCGACCCCCGGTGCTCACCTCTCCTGGCCGACGATCTGAGCGGACTTCCACCCGCGTGGATCATGAGCGCCGGGTACGACCGGCTTCGTGGAGACGCCGTTGCGTTCGCCGAGGCGCTCGAGACCGCCGGGGTCCCGGTTCGCCACACGCGCCTGGGCGGTCACATCCACACCTCGTTCGCGTTCACCCGGCTCCTTCCTTCGGCCCGCGCCTACGAAGCTGAGGCCATCACCGCCCTCGCCGATGCGTTCGCATCCAGGACCGATTCATCGGTGGGGACCTAAGCCTCTGGAACCCACGTCGTCGGTCTCTCACGCTGGATGATGACCACCCTGATGACGCCGTAGGGCGCTGGTTCGCGAGCAGGGCGAGGACCGATGGGTGATCGACAGAAGACCGGCGGCATCGCTTCGCTGATCGAGGCAGCAACGTTCCTGGTGGGACTGGCACTCTTCGGCACCGTGCTGGCGGACTACACCACCGGGGATCCCGACGCCGCCGAGTCCGTGGCCTTCCTCGTGGACAACCAGGCGGTCATGTACGTCTGGAACCTGATCATCTTCATCGTGTTCGGGGTCGCCCTCGTCGTCCTGGCGCCGGCGCTGTACGAGCGCCTGAAGGTCGGAGCACCAGCGATCGCACAGACGGCGACCGCCTTCGGACTGATCTGGGCGGGCCTGGTGATCGCCGCCGGGATGGTCGCCAACATCGGATGGGCCAAGGTCATCGACCTCCACGACACCGACCCGGAGCAGGCCGAGTCCCTCTGGTTGGCCGTCGACTCGGTGTACAACGGGTTGGGCGGTGGAAACGAGATCGTGGGTGGCGTGTGGGTGCTGCTGATCAGCTGGGCCGCCCTTCGATCCGGTCTGCTTCCCAGAGCACTGAACTACCTGGGCCTGGTGATCGGCATCGCCGGTCTGGTGACCGTGGTGCCGGCGCTCGAGCTGGTCGGGGCGGTCTTCGGACTCGGCCTCATCGTGTGGTTCGTCTGGCTGGGCGCCGTGATGTTGAGCGACACGTCGGCTGACCCTGACCCTATCGACGTCACCGAGGCCTCGACATCGACGAGCACCACCCCACCCGACGTCCCCGGCTGAGTGCTCCGATCACCGTCGCTCGGGCTCGTTGGCGTTGACCAGGTAGGCGACGTAGGTGGCGATCGCGTGATCGCTGAAGTGGTCGAACCTGCGGTTCTTGATGCCCTCCTTGAAGCCGACCGAGCGGTCCTTCGTCCGTTGTTGGCGGGTGAACCGTCGGACGTCGCCGTTCCGGTCCAGGTCCATGCGCGTGCCGGTGTGGCGGTAGCGCAACCATGTGGGCGGCACGCGGGTGACGATTCGTTGTTGTTCAGCCAGCGGATGTGCTTGATCTTGGCGTTCTGCACGTGCGCTTGGACCCCACCCGGGGGCTGCCGACCGTGACGACCTCGACCAGCACCCGGCGATGTCGGACAGCTCGCATCGCCCGGCCATGATGGTCGCCATGGCTCCGCCCAGGGAGTGGCCCCCACGAAGCCCGTCGGTCGGGTTGGCCCAAGGAAAGCCGGCGATCCGGGTCCGGACCCGCCACGCCATGATTCGAGCCGAGATCGCCGACGGAAGGGTGACGATCGTGAAACGAATCATGGGCACGGTGGCGCTGGCCGCGGCAGCGATCGGTGTCGTCTTCGTCACGGGCCTGCGCCGCAAGTCGCCGACGGTGCTGCGGGCCATTCGCCGGATGAACCGTGCAGTCTTCAACCCGCGCCAGATGGATTCGGCCGGCACGCCTGGGGCGTACGCATCGATCATCCGGCACGTCGGTCGGACGACGGGCCGCCCCTACGAGACCCCGATCCAGGCCATGGCCACCGAAGACGGGTTCGTGATCGGGCTGCCCTACGGTGCCCTGGCCGATTGGCTGAAGAACGTGCTCGCTGCGGGTTCGACCACCCTCGTGCACGAGGGGCAGACCCATCAGGTCGACCGGCCCGAGCTCCTCCCGATGGAGACGGTGGCGGCCTACTGGTCGCATCAGGAACAGCGGTCGCACCGCTGGTTCGGCGTCGACGAGGCGCTCCGGCTCCACCGGGTGGATTCGGGAGACGCCGCCTGACCCTTCCGGTACGGTGCGGTGATGGCAACACGGATCGTCGCTGCGCTGGCCATCCCGGGTCGGGGCGAACCGTTCGAGGACGCCGTCGTCGTATGGGATCACAGCACCATCACCTTTGCCGGCCCGGCCGCCGATGCGCCGAAGGCCGAGTCGGACGATGTCACGGTCGAGGTACCGGTGGTCATGCCGGGGCTCTGGGACTGTCACGCGCACTTCCTCGGGATGGAGTCGGCTGATCTCCAGCGGTTGGCGCTGACCAGCGTCGTGACGACCACCGCGCGCTCCACGGCGGACGCGGCCCGGACCCTGATGGGTGGGGTCACCACCGTGCGGGACGTCGGCGGCAACGGCCTGCAGCTCGCCGCGGCCATCGACGAGGGCGCCGTTCCCGGGCCCAATATCCATGGCGCCGGTTCCATCCTGTCGACCACCGGCGGCCACGCCGACGTTCACTCCCTGCCCCTCGATTGGGTGCACCAGATCGAGGGCGTGGCCGGCCTGGGCATCATCTGTGACGGCGTGCCCGAGGTCCTGCGCGCCGTACGGACCAACCTGCGAGCCAACGCCCGTCTCATCAAGGTCTGCGCGTCGGGCGGCGTCGTCTCCGAGGTCGATGACCCGATCCACCAGCAGTTCTCCGACGAGGAGCTCCGGGCGATCGTCGGAGAGGCGACGCGCGCGGACCGTCTGGTGGCGGCCCACTGCCATGGCAAGCCGGGCATCATGGCCGCCCTCCGAGCGGGGGTGAAGACCATCGAACACGGGAGCTATCTCGACGAGGAGGCCGCCGACCTCATGGTCGAGACCGGGGCGATCCTCGTGCCGACCCGATTCGTCATCGATCAGCTTCTGGAGATCGCCGATCAGCTGCCGGGCTACGTGTACGAGAAGGCGATGGTGGTGGCCGACCACCACGAGGCGGCGATGAAGATCGCCATCGCCAAAGGTGTGAAGATCGCGGCCGGCTGCGACATCTTCGTCTCCGGTGACACCTACGGCCGGAACGGATCGGAGATCCGCAACCTGATCAACGCTGGTCTGACCGACCTCGAAGCGATCGAGGCCGCCACCGCTCGTGCGCCCGAGACCCTCGGCCCGCAGGCATCGCGGTCAGGACGGCTGGAGGTCGGTTTCGACGCCGACGTCATCGCCTTGGAGGCCAACCCGCTGGACGACCGCTCGGTGTGGGGCGAACCGGATCGGGTCACCCACGTCTGGAAGGGCGGCGTCGCCCAGAAGGCGCCGGCGCCCTGAGGTCACGAGACGAGGTCACGAGACGACGCCCCGGCGGTCGTCGTCATCGTCGGACAACACGTTCTTGAGGACGAAGATCGGCAGCAGCAGGCTGGCGATGACGCCGAAGAGCCACACGATCAGGGTGGCGAGAACCCAGGTGTCGAGTCCCTCGATCTGGAGCCCGTCGGTGATCAACGACGTGATCACCAGGCTCACCAACGTCGTCACGAGCGCAATGCCGCCGCGCAGCGCCGGCACGTACTGGATCGACATCTTCAGGATCAGGGGATCGAGGACGAACTTCAGGGCGGAGAAGATGAGGACGACGATCACGAACGCCGTCGCCGTCATCGAGAAGCCATCGAGAAGCCACGCAGCCACCAGGAGGCCGATGGCGTTGGCCAAGAGCTCCAGGGCCATGCGGGCGAGGAGACGGATCATCGTCCTCCCTTTCTTGTAGGTCGCCGACGGAGCCTATCCGGTTGCCATCTCCCGGAGCAGACCCGGAAAGGTCGCCTCCAGGTAGTCGGGGTCCAGCGAGGCGGTGGCCACCTCGGGGTCGATCTCGAAGACCTCGTTGAGCTGCGCCACCGTGACGTGGTCGATCAGGCCCCACACCAGATCGGGGTCGGTATCGGGCGCCAGGCACCCGTTCTCGCCCAACTCCACGAGTGGGACCGTGGTGGGATCCAGACCGAGGCCCTCCACGAAGGCGGTGAGGCCACCCTCCTCGCGGATGGGGACGCACGGGTCGACGAAGACGGCGTGCCCGCTGTCGGCGATGACGGCCAGCCGTTTCGGGCTCTCGAGCCAGTCGAAGGTCTGCTCCACCCGGTCCAGCTCGATGACGGTGTCCCCTTCGGCGGTGATGATCAGCGACGGCACGTCCGGCGGCTCGGTGGCCTCGAACAGAGCGTCGACGTCGAGGCGGGACCGACGTTCTCCGTCCTCCTCGACCTCTTCGGTGAACGCGTCGAGGTCGGCGTCGGGCGGCAAGGGTGTCCCCGGCGCCTGACCGATCCACAGGTCGACCCGCTCGTCGTAGGCCGCGGTCCCGGAGGCGCTGCCGCCGGCACTGTGGCCCTCGGCTGCCACCCGATCGGTGTCGACGACGCCGGCCAGGGGTGAGTCGGCCGCCGAGCTGGACTCGGTCAGCAGATCGAGGGCGGCGATCAGCTGATCGCTGTCCAGGTACTCGTCAGCCCGTTCCGCTTCCTCGGCGTCGGGGGTCAGGAAGCCGTCGAGGATCGACCGCAGACCCCGCTCGGGATGATCGACCGCCGCAACGACATACCCCCACGAGGCGACGGCAGCGTTGTGCTGATTGCCGAACCGGAGGTTGCCGGAGAACCCGTGACTGTGCAGCACCGTGGGGAACGGCCCGTCCTCACTGGCGGGCAGACCCACCCAGGTGTCCGGTGGTGCGACCTCACCCGAGAGCGACCCGGGCAGGATCGCACTGATCGCCGGATCGAGGATGTCCTCGCCCGAGTACGTGTAGGGCTCGGCGTCGGGTGTCACCGCATCGGGCTCGACCGGATAGAAGACGGCGACGAGGTGATCGGGATCGAGCTGGAGGTCGACCTGTCCCACGGCGTAGGGCCCGCGGCCCGAGAAGTCCGCCGGCTCGGCATCAGAACTCGAGACGACGGTGGTGGTCGGGGCGGTGCTCGTGGTCGAGGCGCTCGCTTCGGTGGTCGCCGTCGGGCTGGCGGCGGCGTCGGAGTCGGAGTCGGAGTCGGAGCACGCCACCGCCAGCAGGGCGACGGACAGTGCGATCGGGAGGACAAGACGGCGGGGCATGGGCAGTTCCTATCATCGGACGGCACGCAGAATCGGACATCCCGGCTCCTGCACTCCCACGTGACCGCGCCGGCGCCTTCTCGCAGTATGGTTCCCGCTCGTCCGGTTCATGATCGTCGCCGACGCTCGGAGGGTCTGTGATGCCATCACTGTCGAGTCAGTCATCGCGAAGTCGAGCAGCGCTGACGCTGGTGCTGGTCCTCTCGCTCGTCGCCGCTGCGTGCTCCTCCGGCGAGGACGATGTCCTCCTCAGCGGGAGCCAGCCGGAGAACGCCGAGGCGGACAGCGCCGAGACTTCCGACACCGAGGCGTCCACCGCCGACACCGAGGAGACCCCCGAAGAGGGCGAGGCGGGTGGCGCCATCGCGGGCGCTGACCGGGCCTTCTACATCCTGCCCCCCGGGAACTACGGCGGAATCCCGACCAACGACGACTCACTCGATCAGCTCCCCCTCTACGACGGGCTGACCCCGCTCCGCGGCGAGATCACCGACGATGACATCGAGGAGTTCTTCCTTCCCGCCGACTTCTCCCCCGTCGGTGAGACGGTCGAAGAACCCACCGGGCGGCCCGGCACCACGATCCTCTACGACGAGTTCGGCGTCGCCCACATCACCGGCGAGACCCGGGAGGACCTGGCGTTCGGCTCCGGCTGGGTGACGGCGCGCGACCGCGGGTTGTGGCTCGATCTCGGCCGAGGCGCGGCCCGAGCCGCGGTCGCCGACATTCCCGGTATCGACGCCTTCGACCTGGTCACCAGTGGCCAGACCTTCACCCCCAGCGAAGCGGCCGAGCAGCTGGTGACCGATCAGGTCCAGCTGATCCGCGACACCTACGGGGAGGAAGGTGAGGAGATCATCGCCGACGCGCAAGCGTACGCCGACGGGATCAACGCGTTCGGCGAGGCCAACGGTCTGGACCGGCCCCCGGCGACCGTCAACGACGTGGTCGCGGTCACCGCCTTCATCGGTTCCATCTTCGGCGCGGGCGGTGGCGCCGAGGCCGGCAACGCCGAGCTGCTGTCGACGATGCAGAACCGCCTTGGCCAGGAGCAGGGCCGGCTCGTGTGGGAGGACCTCCACCAGACCGACGATCCGGAGGCCCCCACCACCATCGACGAGCGCTTCGACTACGGCACCCTCACTGGTGGCGAGGTCACCGGCTCGGCCGTGATCGACGAGGACTCGATCATCTCCCTCGACCCCCGCGAGCCCGCCGAAGGGTCCGCCCCACAGGTCGGCACGGTCAGCCTCACCACGGCCGCTGCCGAGGGCCCGCCGACGCTGACGGCGTCCAACTGGCTGACCGTCGCGCCCGAGGCCTCCGCCAGCGGCAACACGCTGGCGGTCATGGGGCCCCAGTTGGGCTACTACTACCCGGAGATCGTGCAGCAGATCCACCTGAGCGGGGCGGGCATCGAGGCGCAGGGAGCCGCCGTTCCCGGCCTGGCGATGTACATGCTCATCGGGCGCACCCAGGACTACGCCTGGAGCCTCACGTCGGCCACCAACGACGTGCGCGACGTGTTCGTCGAGGTGCTCTGTGAACCGGACGGCTCCGAGCCCACGCGCACGTCGGGCTTCTACGAGCACGACGGCAACTGCATCCCGTTCCAGGAGTTCGAGGCGGGCACGCTGGGCGAGACTCCCATCCGCTACCCCATCTCGGTGCACGGCCCGGTCGTCGGCACCGCGGCCTCCGAAGGTGCACCCGTCGCGCTGACCAGTAAGCGGTCCACGTTCGGCCGCGACGGCCTGAACCTCGCGGCGCTCAAGGACATGACCGAGGGCGACGCCGACACCCAGGACTCCTTCTTCGAGGTGGCCGACAAGTTCGGGTTCACCTTCAACTGGGGGTACGCCAACCGCGAGGGCATCGGCTTCTTCACCTCGGGCCACCTGCCTGTGCGCGCCGAGGGTCTCGACCGGCGCCTTCCGACCCTCGGGACCGGCGAGTACGAGTGGATCGGATTCCTCGAGCAGGAACAGCACCCCCACGCCGACGGCCATCCGACGAACCGTCTGCTCAACTGGAACAACCAGGCGGCCCCCGGGTTCATGCACGCCGACAACAACCTCTACGGCTCCGTGCACCGGGTGGAGGGCTTCGACCAGTGGCCCGAGCAGGTCGACCTCGCCGGTGTGGTCGGTGTGATGAACCGTTCGGCCACCGAGGACGTGCGGTCGACCTTGTGGCCGGTCATCAGCGAGGTTCTCGGCGGCGCCGAGCCACCATCTGAGCTGGCCGGTCAGGTCGTCGAGCTGCTGGACGAGTGGATCGCGCAAGATGCCCCGCTGCTCGACGCCGACGACGACGGCGACTTCGACGAGGCCGGTGCGCTCATCTTCGACGAGCTGTTCGATCCGATGGCCCTCGCCGTGACCGAGCCCGTGCTGGGCGACCTGGTCCTGGACGAGGAGGGTGAGCTGGATGTGCCCGGCATCGGCCCGACCAGCTTGATGGACAAGGACCTGCGCACCCTGCTGGGCCAATCGGTCGAGGGTCCGTTCAACGTCGCCTACTGCGGGTCCGGGGATCTCGATCCGTGCCGGGATTCTCTCTGGACGATGGTGGACGCGGTCGCTGCCGAGCTGGCCGCAGAGCAGGGGGACGACCCCACCGCTTGGCGGCGGGAGGGGCTCCGCACCACGTTCGTTCCCGAACTGATCGAGGACGACTTCCGCTCCACCAACCGACCGACCTTCCAGCAGGTCCTGGAGTTCGACGCCGAGGGCTGAGAGGAGAGGGCAGGATGAGCGACCAGTTCACCACGTTCCGGATCGAGAAGCGGGGTGCGGCCGACTGGCTCACCCTCGATCGGCCCGAGGCCAGGAACGCGATCAACCTCCGGATGGCGACCGAGCTGCGGGACTACTTCGGCGGACTGTCCGAGGACGAATCGGTGCGCATCGTCGTCATGCGCGGCGCCGGCCGGTCGTTCTGCGCCGGGCTCGACATCAAGGCCGCGGGTGAGCTCTCCGGGCCCGATGCTCCGTTCGGTGCGGGCTTGGGGTTCCAGTCCTACCTCGCCGACGTGTACCTCCGGATGCGCCGCTGCCCGCAGCCGATCATCTCACTCGTCCACGGGGCGGCGTGCGGCGGGGGCTTCTCGTTCGTGCTGGCATCGGACATTCGCATCGCCGGCGAGAGCGCTCGGATGAACGCGGCGTACATCCTGCTCGGGTTGTCGGCGTGCGACATGGGCTGCAGCTACTTCCTGCCTCGACTGGTCGGCACGTCGGTCGCGTCGGAGCTGATGCTGACCGGCCGGTTCATCGGAGCACCGCGAGCCCTCGCCACCGGCCTGGTCTCGGAGGTCGTGCCCGACGACCGGCTGGAGGAGGCGGCGGCTTCCTACGTCGAGGAGATGCTGGCCACCTCGCCGATGGGGCTGCGCATGACGAAGGAGGGACTCAACCTCAGCATCGATGCGCCGTCGCTCGAGGCGGCGATGGCGATCGAGAACCGCAATCAGCTCTTGTGCACCGCCGCACCCGAGTTCGCCGAGCGGATGCGAGCCTTCGTCGAGCGACGGAGCTGAGTAATCCACCGCACGCCGCCTCGTCGACGACCGTCGTCTCCGATTCCGGTGATCCCTCGTCGCCGCCGGGTGGGAACGCCGAGACGGCGTCTCCCCGCCTTGGTGCTCGTCTTCGCAGTGTTGGCCTCGGGGTGCTCGAGCGGTCGAGGGTTGCAGGCGGGCGACTCGTTCACCGTGACCCCCGACCTGCTCTACCTGACGCAGGACGGGTCCGAGCTTCGGATGGACGTCTACACGCCGGCGGGTGAGGGACCATGGCCCGTCGTGGTCGCGTTCCACGGCCTCTCCTCGGCCGCGAAGGACGCCGAATCGAACACCGCTGTCGCCTCCGCAGCAGCGGCGCAGGGCATGGTCGTGTTTGCGCCCTCGTGGATCGCCGGGGACCCCTTCCCACTCACGATCGAGGACATCGACATGTCGAGGAGCGCGGCGAACTGCGCCGTGGCATTCGCCCAGGAGCTGACGGTGGAGAACGGCGGCGATCCCTCGCTCACCGTCGTCTACGGGTTCTCCGCGGGCACGGAGCCCGCCATCCTCGCCTCCCTCGCTCCGCAGGAGGAGACGATCGCAGGGTGCGAAAGCGACGCGTCGCCGATCCCTGTCAGGGGTGCCGTGCTCGGCGACGGGGAGTACTTCTTCCACTCGGAGAACTTCGACGGTGCATTCCGGGACGACCTCGATGCGATGCAGACGGAGGTCCGCGTGCGAACGGATCCGGCCTCGTGGCCCACGGATCTGGACACCACCTTCTCCATCTGGGCGGCGGAGGAAGGTACGGGGCCGAGATCGATCGACGACCCGTGGGACGAGTCCGGGTGGCTCGCCGCACGCGACCCCGACGGGTCCATCCGGAGCGACCTCGAGCGTCTCGGCCAACTCGATGACGGGATCATCGACTACGTCGACTCGGCCCGACTCCTCGCGCTCCGGCTCGCCACCGCCGGGATCGACGTCACCCTGGAGGAGTATCCGGGTGGCCATGACACGATCGGGAAGCTACCCGAGCTGGTCGCCTCTCTCGAAGCGGCCGCCACAGGGTGATCCTGCCGTCGGCCCCGTGTCCCGAACCAGAAGTGTCGCGGTCAGCAGGGCGGCCCGCTCGCCTGCGTCTCGCGGATCGAGTCGGGATCCGTCCCGGCGTGGCGTCGTCAGGTGGAGCAACACGAACCGGGTCGCTTCCTCGACCGCCTCCTCGATCGATCGGTCGTCCACCGTGAGCCCTGGCGCGTTCCGGATGGCCTCCGACACCGCCGGCACCACACCGTCGATCAGGGGCCGGGAGTCGACGGTGACGTACGGCAGGCTCTCGCGCAGATCGGTCGAGGTGAGGCGGGAAAGGACCGGGCTCCCGGCGATCGCCAACAGCGCCGTCGCCACGACCTCGGCGATCATCCGGTGTGGTGTGGTCGCCGACGCGATGACCTCGGCCAGCCGCACCAGGATCTCCTCGGTCTCACGTCCGATCACGGCCGGCACGATCTCGTTCTTCCCACCGATGTACCGGTAGACCGTCGCCCGGGACACGCCGGCCTCGGCCGCGACATCGTCGACGGTCGTCGCGGCGATGCCGTGCGAGGCCAGGCGCCGGGCGGCGGCATCCAGCACGGCGTCGGACTCGGTCACGCGCGGGCGGGCCATACCGCCTCCCTCGCGACACAACCATTTGACACGTTCTTCATCTTCTGTATCATAACCTCATGACCACGGGCTCGACCACACCCTCGTCCACCGTCCGGCCGTCGACCGTCCGTCCGGCCACCATCCGGCCCCGCTCCGAACATCGCGGCGCCCCGACGGTGCCCACTTGGCGCAACCCCACGGTCTGGATGTTCGTCGCCTTCGTCGTGACCGCGGCCGCCTCGCTGTCGTACCTGTGGGGCGCGGTCCCGGGCTGGGCGGCCATCGCACTCGGCGTGCTGGCCCGGTACCTGGCGTTCACCGTCATGCACGAGGCTTCCCACCGGGTCGCCCATCGCAACCGCCGCGTCAACGAGTTCCTCGGCTGGCCCACCGGCCTCGCCCTGACCGTCACGCTCCCGATGTTCCGGTCCTGCCACACGAAACACCACTCCTACACGAACCAACCCGAGATCGACCCCGACTTCGATGTCGGTCGCTCCCCTGGCTGGCTCCGGCCGCTCTGGCTGATCTCGCCGCTGTGGACCTACCGGGCCCGGTACTTCGGGCTGGGATGGGCGAAGACCGATCGACACCGGCAGATCCAGCTCGCGGTCGACATCGTCATCGTCTCCATGATCGTCGCCGCCGTCGCCACCGGGCACTCGGTCGACCTGGTGGTCGTCTTCGTGGTGCCGCTGCTCGTGTCGCTCGCGCTGCTCACCCTGGCGTTCGACCTGATCCCCCACCTGCCCTACGACTCGACCGAGCGCTTCCACGACACCCGTGCCCTGCCGAGTCGCACGCTCAACGTGCTGTTCCTCGGCCAGAACTACCACCTCGTCCATCACCTCTGGAACTCCGTGCCCTGGTACAAGTACCAGCGGGTCTACGCCGAGACCCGGGACGATCTGGCCGCCGTCGGCGCCCGAGTCGACTGGGGCGACTGAGCTTCGGAACCGGCGAGGTCTGGGGGAGGTCGAATGCGGACCGTCTGGGTGTTCGGCGATCAGCTGAACCGTCGCATCGGCGCACTGGCCGGTGCCGATCCCGACGACACCCGCGTGGTGTTGGTGGAGAGCGAGGAGCTGCTCGCACGGGGACGCCACGTCCAGCGTCTCCATCTCGTGGTGACGGCCATGCGCCGCTTCGCCGACGAGCTGCGCGACGCCGGCTTCGAGGTCGACCTCCGCCGGGCGACGACCATGGCCGAGGGCCTGCGCGATCACGTCGACGAGTTCGATCCCGACGAGGTCATCGCCACCGAGCCCAACTCGCGGGCGGCGCGGGCGCTGTGCGAACGGCTCGAGGTGACGCAGGTCCGGTCCAACCAGTTTCAGTGCCACCACGACGAGTTCGCCGAGTGGGCGGCGGGTCAATCGACGCTGCGGATGGAGCGCTTCTACCGCTGGCGCAGGAGCGAGCTTGGCTATCTGATGGACGGCGACGAGCCGGTGGGCGGGACGTGGAATCACGACCAGGACAACCGCGAGCCCCCACCCGACGATCCTTCGATCTTCACCGACCCGCAGACGTCCGCGCTCGACGACCTCGACGCCGAGGTGCTCGACTCGCTGCCGGAGACCCACGGCGAGCGACCGGTCGGCATCTGGGCGACGTCGCGCCGGTCGGCGCTGGCCCGGCTGCGCCACTTCGTCGACCACGAGCTGGTCAGGTTCGGCCCATACGAAGACGCCATGACCCATCGGTCGTGGAGCCTGGCCCACTCGGTGCTGAGCCCCTACCTCAACCTGGGACTGCTGCTGCCGGGCGAGGTCTGCGACCGGGTCGAGGAGCGCTTCCGGGACGGCGAGGTTCCCGTCAACTCGGCCGAGGGGTTCATCCGGCAGGTGATCGGCTGGCGGGAGTACGTCTGGGGCCTGTACTGGCTGTGGCCCGACCACATCGACGCGAACGTGCTCGACCATCGCCGCGAACTTCCCCCGATGTTCACGGGCGAGGCCGACACCGACATGAGGTGCATGGCGGACACACTCGACGGGCTTCGGCAGCGGGCGTGGGTGCACCACATCCCCCGGCTCATGATCCTGTCCAACTTCTCCAATCTCTACGGCATCCACCCGCGCCGGGTCGTGAACTGGATGTCGGACCAGTACGTCGACGGCGCCGAGTGGGTGATGGTGCCGAACGTGATGGGCATGGGGCTGTGGGCCGACGGTGGCCGGATGGCGACCAAGCCCTACGTCTCCGGGGGCGCCTACATCAAGAGGATGAGCGACTACTGCGGCGACTGCCGCTACGACCACCGCGCCCGAACCGGCGACGATGCGTGTCCGTTCACCACGCTCTACTGGGACTTCCTGGCCCGTCACGAGGACGAGCTGGGCGGCAACCACCGATTGAGCCGTCCGCTCGCCGGCATGCGTCGGCTGGCAGATCTCGACCAGGTCCGGGAGCGGGCCGCAGCGGTCATCCGCGCCACCCGCGACGGGCGGATCTGACCTCGGTCGACAGACCGGTCGCCGACAGAACGATCGACGATTCGGCTCGGTCCGGCTCTAGCCTCAGGGCATGAACTCAGTCGAGCCTCGTTGGCGAGGCATCCACCACCTGGCCCTCATCACCGACGACATGGACGCGACGGTCCGCTTCTGGCACGGCGTGCTCGGCGCTCGCCTCGTCAGCACCATCGGTACGCCGTCGTTCCGGCACTACTTCTTCGAGTTCGGACCCCAACAGACGGTCGCGTTCTTCGAGTATCGCGACGCGCCATACGACCGGATCTCGCCTGCGGCCGGCGTCCCCGATGAACGGAAGCACCAGTTCGACCACCTCTCGTTCGCCCTCCCCGACGAGCACGCGCTCGAGTCCCTTGCGGCCCGTGTGAAGTCGTTCGGCTGTGGCGTGACCGACGTAGTCGACCACGACACGATGCGATCGATCTACTTCACCGATCCCAACGGCATCGCCCTCGAAGCGTCGTGGTGGGTGGTCGACGCCACCGGCCGCGACGCCGACTACGGGGATGAGCGTCTCTTCGGCGACCCCGATCCGGTTCCGGCGCTTTGCGAGCTGATCGAGACCGGCGAGCTGGCGTCGACGCCGACCACCACGCTGTCCTGACGGGAATCGACCCGGAGTCGATGTCAACCGGAGGGCACGCTCGCCGCCGAGGACCCGCTCGTACATCCCGGGTCGCTATGGTGCGCTGCCCATGATCCTCTTGGTGCTGGCGCTCATCTCAGGACTGTCGTTCCTGCACTACGGATTCGAGATTCTCTTCCGGATCCGGCTGAGGGAGGAGTTCTCACGGTACGGGATGCCGGGGATTCGCGGCTTCGTGGGTGTGATGGAGGTGCTCGGTGGTGCCGCCGTCTTGCTGGGGCTTGCGATCGCACCGCTGGGAGCCCTTGGGGCTGCCGGCCTCACCCTGCTGATGATCCTCGGGCTGATCGTGCGCCTCAGAATTCACGATGCACCCCGCCTCATGGTGCCCGCCGCGTCGCTCGGTGGGGTGAACGCGGTGCTCGTGGTGCTCTTTCTCAGCTCGTAGCGGCCGTGGTCACCGGTGGCTTGCCGTTCAGGATCGCGGAGGTCGTCGCGAGCGAGAAGACCGTCATCGCAGGCAGGTAGCGCTTCACCGGATCTCCGACCTTGACGTGCATGCCGATGGCGCCGAGCATGAACAGGGCGAGGCCGATGGAAGCCGGCCGGACGAGTCGGGGCGCAGCGTGCCCCGCCAGGAGCAGGCCGGCCAGGCTGACCTTCGCAGCACCGACCGCATACATCGCGTTCTCGGAGAGCCCGTATTCCTCGAACTCCTCCTTCATGTTGGTGGCATCGCCGCCTCGATAGCCGGTGTCCTTGTTGAACCGGTTGAACCAGACGTTCAGAATCCACAGCGCCGCTGCGGTTTGTGCCAGTTTGCCGATCACGTTCATGAGTCTTCGGGCCCTTCGGTGGACGGTCGACTACAACTCTACGAGCCGGCTCGCTCGTTCAGACCGGTGGCTGCTGGAGCGATCGTTCCTCGGCCAGGGCGACGGGCTGGTCGTGCGCCGTCGGCAACGTGTGAGGCGGGGCGCTGCGTGCCGCAGCGCCCCGCCTCCTCACGTCGATCTCAGTCGAGATCGAAGCGGTCGTTCTCCATGACCTTGACCCAGCCGGAGACGAACGCATCGAGGAACAGCTCGTCGCCGCCGGCGGCGCCGAACTCCTCGGCGATGGCCCGCAGCTGGCTGTTCGAGCCGAACACGAGGTCGACCCGGGTGCCGGTCCACTTCGCCGCACCGGTGGCGCGGTCGTGGCCCTCGAAGACGTCCTCGGCCTCGCCGACGGCCGACCACTTCACGCCCATGTCGAGCAGGTTGGTGAAGAAGTCGGTGGTCAGCTGACCCGGACGGTCGGTGAGCACGCCGTGGCCTTCGGTGCCGACGTTGTTGCCCAGGACCCGGAGGCCGCCGACGAGGGCGGTCATCTCGGGCGCCGACAGGTTCAACATGTAGGCCTTGTCGATGAGCAGGTGCTCGGTCGGGACCGCGCCCTGCTTGGCGACGTAGTTCCGGAAGCCGTCCGCCCTGGGCTCGAGGTAGCCGAAGGAGTCGACGTCGGTGCTGTCCTGATCGGCGTCGGTGCGACCGGGAGTGAACGGGACGCTGACGTCGTGGCCGGCAGCCTTCGCCGCAGACTCGACCGCAGCGGTGCCGCCGAGGACGATCAGGTCGGCCAGGGACACCGGCGCGCCACCCTTGCCGTTGAACGCTCCCTGGATCTCCTCGAGCGTGGCGATCACCGAACCGACGCCGGCCTGGACGTTGACGTCCCAGCTGGCCTGCGGTTCGAGACGGATGCGGGCACCGTTGGCGCCGCCGCGGAAGTCGGTGCGACGGTAGGTCGAGGCCGAGGCCCACGCCGTCTTCACCAGCTGCTCGACGGTCAGGCCCGAGTCGAGGATCGTCGACTTGAGCTCGGCGATGTCGGCGTCACCGATGAGTGCGCCCTCGTGCGCGGGCACGTTGTCCTGCCACTGCAGTTCCTCGCTGGGGACCTGCGGGCCGACGTAGCGGCTGGCCGGACCCATGTCGCGGTGCAGCAGCTTGAACCAGGCCCGGGCGAAGGCATCGGCGAGCTGGTCGGGGTTCTCGTAGTACCGCTTCGAGATCTCGAGGTACGCCGGATCGGTGATCATCGCCATGTCGGCGGTCGACATGGTCGGCTTGGTCTCCGGCGCACCGGGCTCGACCGGCGGCACCATGAATCCTTCCTTGACCTCACGGGGCTGCCACTGCTGGGCACCGGCGGGCGACATGACGAGCTCCCACTCGTGGGAGAAGATCGTCTCGAGGTACTTGTTGTCCCACTGGGTCGGGGTCGGGGTCCAGGCGCCCTCGAGGCCGGAGGTCACGGTGAACTGACCAAGGCCGGTCTCGTTGGAGTTGATCCAGCCGAAGCCCTGCTCGGCGAGACCGGCGCCCTCGGGCTCGGCGCCCACGGCGTTCTCGGGGCCGTTGCCGTGCATCTTGCCGAAGGTGTGGCCGCCGACGGTCAGGGCGACGGTCTCCTCGTCGTTCATTGCCATGCGACTGAAGGTCTCGCGGATGTCCTGCGCCGAAGCCAGGGCGTCAGCGACGCCGTTGGGCCCCTCGGGGTTCACGTAGATGAGGCCCATCTGGACCGCCGCGAGCGGGCCTGCGAGCTCGCGCTCACCGGAGTAGCGCTCGTCGCCGAGCCACTCGGTCTCGGGGCCCCAGTAGACGTCGTCCTCGGGCGCCCAGATGTCGGCGCGGCCGAACGAGAAGCCGAACGTCGAGAAGCCCATGGTCTCGAGCGCACGGTTACCGGCGAAGACGAAGAGGTCGGCCCAGGAGATGGCCTTGCCGTACTTCTGCTTGATGGGGAGGAGCAGGCGGCGAGCCTTGTCGAGGTTGCCGTTGTCGGGCCAGGAGTTCAGCGGAGCGAAGCGCTGGGCGCCGGTGCCGGCACCGCCACGGCCGTCCTGCACTCGGTAGGTGCCGGCGGCGTGCCAGCTCATGCGGATGAAGAACCCGCCGTAGTGACCCCAGTCGGCCGGCCACCACTCCTTGGAGTCGGTCATGAGGGCGTCGACGTCACGGGTCAGCTCGTCGAGGTCGATTCCGGCGAGCGCCTCGGGGTAGTCGAAGTCGGCACCGAGCGGAGTCGACCCGGGGTGGTTCTGGTGGAGGATCCGCAGATTCAGCTGGTTCGGCCACCACTTCTCGTTGGACTGCGCCTCGCTGGAGGTGAGGGCACCCCATTCGGGCCTCTGGGTTGCGCTGTCGGTCATCGGTTCTCCTGCTGTCGTTGGGATGTCGGGTTGGCTGACTTGCGTGCGGGAACGGGACTCGACGAGGAGCCCACGGGTTTCATGCGGTGGAGGCCTGGCACTCCGGGCAGACGCCCCAATAGATGACCTCGGCCTCGTCCACGTCGAAGTCGCTGTCTTCGACGGGCGTCAGACAGGGGGTCTCGCCGGTGGCGCAGTCGACGTCGACCAGGCGGTCGCAGGTCCGGCAGACGAGATGGTGATGGTTGTCGCCGACCCGATCTTCGTACCTCGTCGGCGAGCCCGCGGGCTGGATCCGGCGGATGATGTCGTGCTCGGCGAGGATCGTCAGGGTGTCGTAGACCGACTGCCGTGAGATCGCACCGATCTGGGCACGGACCGTCTCTTCCACGTCGGTCGGTGTGCTGTGCGGATGGGCGGACACGGCGTGCATCACGGCGAGCCGCTGCGCGGTCACCTGCAGCCCATGATCACGGAGCACCACAGAAGGATCGTCGGACACGGGCAGCAGTCTGCGACGGATTCTGGATTCTGTCAAGAACTTGACAGACCTAGTTCTCGGCGGGGAGATCTCCCCGCCGCGACGGATCAGCGACGGGTGACGGTGACCGGCAGCCTCGTGTAGCCGCGGACGAACGACGAGAAGGTCCGCTCTGGCTCGTCCTGGATCTCGATGCGCTCGAAGCGCTCGAGGATCTCCTCCCACAGCACCCGAAGCTGCAATTCGGCGAGACGGCTGCCCATGCAGAAGTGGATGCCGTACCCGAACGAGAGATGCCGGTCGGCGTTGTGGCGTTCGATGTCGATGACGTCGGCATCGTCGAAGACGTCCTCATCGCGATTGGCCGACACGTACCACATGAGGACCTGATCCCCCTCGAGGATCGTCTTGTCGCGGAGCTCGCAGTCGCGGGTGGCGGTGCGGCGCATGTACGGCAACGGGGTCTGCCACCGGATGATCTCCGGCACCAGCTTGGTGACGAGCCCGGGGTCGGCGATCAGCTTGTCGTACTGGTCCGGGAAGGTGTTGAGCCCGTAGACGCTCCCCGACATCGTGTTGCGAGTCGTGTCGTTGCCGCCGACGATCAACAACAGCAGGTTCCCGAGGTGCGCGAGCGTGGGCATGTCCTTGGTGGCGTCACCGTTGGCGAGCATCGACACGAGGTCGAACCCGGGGTTGTCCCGGCGCTCGGCCCACAAGCCCTCGAAGTAGGCGACACATTCCAGTAGCTCGTCGATCTTCTGTTGCTGGGTCTCGACGATGCCGCCGGGTTCGGGGACCGCGAACACGATGTCGGACCAACGGGTGAGCTTGCGGCGGTCCTCCATCGGGAAGTCGAACAGCGTCGCGAGCAGCAGGGTCGTGAGCTCGATGGACACGGTGTCGACCCAGTCGAAGGTCTCCCCCTCGGGCAGCGACTCCAGCACGTGCACGGTGCGCTCACGGATCAGCGGCTCGAGCCTGCGGAGGTTGCTCGGCGCCGACACGCCCCGCACGGTCTTGCGCTGCTCGGTGTGTTTCGGAGGGTCCATCGAGATGAACGAGGTGATGCGCTCGAACATGGCGTCGACTTCCGGGCTGGGGCGCAGCCCCAGCGTGATGCCTCGCGCCGACGAGAACGTCTGCCAGTCGCCGTCGACGGCCCGCACGTCGTCGTACTTGGTCACCGACCAGTAGCGGCCCGAGGTCTCGAGCTCGTTGAGGTGCACCGGATCCTCGGCCCGCAGGCGGGCGAAGTGGTCGTGCCAGCGGTCCTCCTTGAACAGATGAGGATTGGCCGGATTGATGTCCTGCAGGGCGAGGTCGGCGGCGTCGGACACGCCGGCGCCGAGCTCTGCCATCTCCATCTCGGGGGTGCGGATGTCGGCGTCGAGGTAGTCGGACTTTTCGTTGGCTGCGTCGCTCATCAGGGGTGCTCCTCGGTCGGCGACCAGTTTGCCCCATCGGGACCCTGCGACGTCGCCGAACTGGAGCAGGCCGACTCGCCGGATGCTGCGCACTCGCGACGGTTTCGGTTCTGCTACGAGCACTCGGAACTGAATCGTCGGGCTCGGCCGTTACCTCTTGCATGACCGAGACACCGACTCCTCCTGCGACCGGCCGAGACGGCGACGCGGCGCCTGACTCCCCGCGCGCGAGCTGATCGGCCGCATCACACGCCTCGAGATCGTCGTCGGCGCGCTGATCGCGGCGGTCATGCTGCTGCTGGTCCTCATCGAGCCCAACATCCTCGAAGCCCCGTTCGAGAACGAGAGGACCCTCCTGTTCACCGTCGGCGGTACGGCCCTCGCGGCGATCGCCTTCGTTGCCATGCTCTGGCTCCGCGTCCCTCCGGTCGTGAGGGTGATCGTGCTGGTGGTGCCGTTCGTGATCGTCAACTGGTGGCTGATCTCGCCGTACTTCGTCGACGACGCGGTCGACGAGGACTTCTCGACATCGATCTCCGATCAGCTCACCACCGCCGACGAGACTCCCGTGACCACCGCCGGCTCGGCGACGCCGGACGTCCAAGAAGCGCCGGTCCAGCAGGAGCCACCGGTGACCGGGGAGCCGACCGAAGAGGAACCGCCGCCTCCCAGCGGACCCGTACTGCTCGGAGCCGGTCAGTTCGTCGGCCTGGCCGGCCATTCCGGAACCGGCGATGCCGGCCTCTTCCGGAACCCCGATGGGTCGCCCGTACTCCGCTTCGAGAACTTCGACATCGAGAACGGCCCCGACCTCGAGGTGTACCTGGTGCCAGGCCCCGACCAGACCTCCCTTGTGGAGGGCTCGATCCATCTCGGCGCCCTCAAGGGCAACATCGGTGACCAGAACTACGAACTGCCGCCGGGCACCGAGCTCGCCCCGGGCGCCTACACGGTGCTCGTATGGTGCGAGGCGTTCAGCGTCGAGTTCGTCGGCGCCACGATCGCCATCTGAGCCCAGAGGGGGTCCGCTTCGATCCAGCGTCGCCACCATCGCGGCTACCTCGGCACCCGTTCGCACACGAGCAGGCGGTCGCGGTCACGATCGAGATGGCGACCGACATCAGCACGCAGGTGGCGGGCGGAGACTTCACCGTCACGCAGGGTGCCGATGTGGTGGGGTCGCTCGGTAGGCCGGTTCTTCAACACTCCCCTGGACGACGACGAAGTCAGCAGCACGCTGACGTGCGAGTCCGGCCCCGGCGAGGGCGATCTGAAGGTGTTGTTCCAGCCGACGCTCGTCGCCGGTCAGGAGGACGAGTTCGAGGGACCGTGGAGCTTCGCAGCCGGCACGGCTGACTTCGCTGATCTCGAGGGCGGCGGTGAGTTGTCCGCACTGCGTGATATCGCTGCCGGGACGATCGACCAGACCCTGACGGGGGAGGTTGCGATCGCCGACGGCAGCGACGCAGACACCGCCCAGGACCGAGCGCTGGATCGGGATCGCCTTGTGGTCCTGTCCGCGCGCTTCTCCAACCCTGACGTCCCCTATCGACACAGTCGTGACGATTCGGATCGCTGATCGCTCAGTACCTTGCGGACGCCCATGTCTGTGCTTGCATGGCCGAGATGAGGCAGCGTCTCCAACCCCTCGCAGCACTCTGCCTGCTGTTCGTCGGTCTGCAGTTCGTCTTCCTGGTGGGGGTGCTTGCGGCCGAGGCCATCCCTGATCGTCGAGTCGCCGACGAGCTGTCCACAGCGGTGGCCGACGGAAGACTCAACGAGGTCCCCGCCTCACAACGCGGGGCAGGCAACGGTCTGGACGACTTCACCGACTGTGTGGTTCTGACGATGGGACTCGGCGACCCGACCGATTCGCATCAAGCCGAGACCGCAATCACCAGCCCGACCCTGTGGCGCTGTGAGCTGGCCGTTCCGGCCCTCGAGCAGTATCGAGCCACCGGTGGACTCGACGCAGAAACCGAGTACTTCTGGTACTGGCATGGCTATACGCCCCTGACCCGACCGCTCCTGGCCTTCGTAGGACTCGACGCCATCCCGGTCGCGTTCTTCGCTCTGCTCCTCGGGGCCACCGCCGCTCTGGCGGGCGTGCTCGCCCGTCGGTTGGGATGGGTAGGACCGGTCCTGCTTCTGGCTCCTCTGGTGCTGACGAGTGATCTGCTCGAGCTGCCACTGAAGCTGCCCGCCGCGCTGTCGATGGCTGTTGCTCTGGCCGGAGGGGCGGCGGCGTGGTTGGCGATCGACCGCTGGCGATCCGAATGGACTCTTGCCGGAGTCGGCCTCACTGCGGGCGCCTTGTACGTCTATGTCGACCTGATGACCAATCCGCCCCTGGCGTGGCTCGCCACGACCGGGCTGGCCATGGTGGCCGCCTACCACGCTGGTTGGGGTCGGCCCCGCACGGCCAAGATCGGCGGCATCGCCGCCGCCTCGTGGCTCATCGGATACGGCGCTTCGTGGGTCGTGAAGTGGTTCCTGGCGGCTCTGGTGATCGGGTTCAGCACGGCGCTCGATGCGGTGAGGGGTCAGATCGGGTTCCGCCTCGACGGCGAGCACGCGGAAGTGGACGAGTCCATCGGCTCCGCCATCGACGCCAACTTCGACACCTGGTTCGCAGAGCCACTGTTCGGCCGCTCTGGGCTGGTACTCCTTGCGGCTGCTCTCGGCGCAGCTTGCGTGGCCGCGTATCGCCGCTCGGGTACCTCAGCCCTCAAGTGGCTGGGGCTCCTGGCGCTGCCGTCGTTCATCCCGCTGATCTGGCTCGAGGCGCTCAGCAACCACAGCCAGATTCACCGGCACTTCACCTATCGGGTGCTGCCCTATGCCGCGGGCTACCTGCTCCTCGTTGTCTACGCCGTCATCCGAATCGAGGCGCAACAGTCGACACCAGACCGGTCAGTCGGCGCAGCGCCGCGAAAGGGGACGGTCAGTGAGCCCGTGGGGGGACCAAGGGACCCAGGTCCAGGCCACGTTCCGGTCAGGGAGCCCGATCAGGCCGGTGGAAGTCCTCCCGGTCGTGGGGGCCAGGCCCCGGAGGGTGAGGTGTTCGGTGGGGTGCTGGTCGACGTGGTCCATGACCGGTCCGAGGGCGATGACGCCTCCGTCGCGGATCCACAGGGGGATCTGGTCGATCGGGCTGTCGATGGCGACCCACCGCCGGCCGTCGATCATCTCGTTGGTCCACCAGTCGAGCCATCGGCCCTCGATGGGCTACCGGACCCCGAACATCGACCGCATCGCTAGCGAGGGCGATCGATTCACGGGCTACTACGCGGAGCAGAGCTGCACCCGTATGTCGCAGTCATGCTCATGACTCTCGCCGGGTTCCCGCCCCGCCAGGAACCCGCCAGCTTCAGCATCGACCAGGTCCTATCGAAGCTCGAGGCCGGTATCACCAGCGCCTGAGCACCCCGGCCGGCTCTCAGCCCGGCGGCAACGGCGCCTCTCCAGCACCGCCAGCACAATGGCGGCCGCGCCGATGTCGAAGTCATCGGTGTTGGCCGCCCACTGGAAGAAGACTTCCTGGAGCGTGGCGACCGCCACGGCCGCCGTCTGCCGCACCTCCAGATCGTCAGGATGGCGCTGCAGCCGGCGGGCGAAGTCGGTGCTGAGCCGCTCGGTGGCGGCATCGAAGAGGTCCAGCATCGCCGACCGGAGGGTGCGGGTCTCTCGCAGCTCCCCGAGGTAGGGCGCCTCGCGGCGATCTCGGCAACGGTGGTTGCGTCGCAGCCGTTGGTGACGAACAGCTCGACCGCGGCGTCGCGAACAGCGAGCCGGGTCTGAGCCTTCTTCGCCTCGCGCAAGCGCAACGGATTGCCACCGACCCTCTCGTACCGCGAGCCACGCCGATCTGATCCTGACCCACAATTCTGGGTGACTAGAGTCATCGGCGATCGGGCACGCCCCGGCCACCTGCTGGCGAATCCCGAGGAGAGATGCCATGACCGACGCCCTTGACGAGATGGGCGACCTGCTCGACGCCGCCAACGAGATGCCCGATGTGGAACTGGCCCAGCTCGGCCAAGGCGTCGGGGACGCCGCCGATCTCGCGCTGGACGAGATCAATCCGGCCAACCCCTACCTCTTCAGCGAGGACCGGTGGCACGACCACTTCGCCCGCCTGCGAGCCGAGGACCCGGTCCACCTGAACGAGATCTCGACCGCCGGCCGCTACTGGTCGATCACCAAGTACGACGACGTACGGGCCATCGACGGGAACTGGGAGGACTTCTCCTCGGCGCGCGGCATTTCCCTTGGCGCCACGCCGAAGGACGGCGTCGAGACCATCCAGGACGTGCTGAGGACCTTCATCGCCATGGACCCCCCCGAGCACACGCAACAGCGCAAGACCGTGCGAGCGGTGTCGGCGCCGAGCAACCTCCGCAACGTCGAACCGCTCATCCGCAAGCGCACCGCAGCCGTGCTCGACTCCCTTCCCGAGGGCGAGCCCTTCGACTGGGTGGACACCGTGTCGATCGAGCTCACCACCCTGATGCTGGCCACCCTCTTCGACTTCCCACTGGAGGACCACCGCAAGCTCACTCGCTGGTCCGACATCGTGTTCGCCATCCCCGAGCCCGGCGGCCTCGTCGAATCCAACGAGCAGAAGATCAACGAGCTCCTTGAGATGGCCGGCTACTTCGGCGAACTGTGGGAGGAGCGTCGCGGATCCGACGGCCTCGACCTCGTCACCATGCTCGCCAACGGCGAGGCGACCAAGGACATGGAACCCATCGAGCACATCGGCAACCTGATGCTGCTGATCGTCGGCGGCAACGACACCACCCGCAACACCATGACCGGCAGCGTCTACGGCCTCAACTGCCACCCAGATCAGTACGACAAGCTGAACGCAGACCCTTCGCTCGTCAGCGGACTCGTCCCCGAGATCATCCGCTGGCAGACCCCATTGCCCTACATGCGGCGCACGGCCAACCACGACTGCGAGATCCGCGGACGCCAGATCCGCAAGGACGACCAGATCCTCATGTGGTACCTGTCGGCCAACCGCGACGAAGACGTCTTCGAGAACGCCGAGACCATCGACCTCGAACGCGCCAACGCCGACCGGCACCTCTCCTTCGGCTACGGCATCCACTACTGCATGGGCAGCCGACTCGCCGAGCTCCAGCTGCGCGTCCTCTGGGAGGAGCTCCTCCCCCGCTTCGAACGCATCGAGATCCAAGATGAACCCGAGCGAGTCTTCTCGACCTTCGTGAAGGGCTACACCAACCTCCCCGTCACCGTGACCCGCCGCTGACGAAACACCGCGGCCCCGGAACGCAACCCGGACGTCACAAATCCGAGATCCCTCTACGAAACCCGAGCCGTTCAGATGTTCGATTCGTCCGCTGTCCTGACCTGTGACGCCGAGCTCGAAGCCGTCGTCGGAGCGCGTCCCGGCGCAATCATGCTCAAGTCGATCCGTTTCCTCGACGAGCACTGCGCACAGTTCCTGGCCTGCTCGCCATACGCGGTGATTGGCACGACGACCGGGGACGGAGCGCTGCGGACGATCGCGTTGGGCGGTGAACCCGGGTTCGCGGAGCCCCGATCCGACACCGTGCTCGAACTCGGCGACGTGTCGGGCAAGGACGTGCTCGACGGCGCCCCCGCCGGCCTCATCGCGCTGATACCTGGCTACGGCGAGGCGCTGCGGATCAACGGTCGACTCCGCGTCAGCGACAACATCGCCACGCTCGAGGTGGAAGAAGCGCTTCTGCACTGCGCCAAGGCGATCATGCGATCCGAGCTGTGGACAGCACCAGGAACCCCAGAGCCGTCCGACGACGCGACGGTGCCGGCGGTCGCAGCGTTTCTCGCTGACGCGCCATTCGTCGTGCTGGTCTCAACCGATGCTGACAGCCACACGGACGTGAGCCCCAGGGGCGACCCCCCAGGACTGATCCGCCCGATCGACGACACCACGATCGCCATCGCTGACCGACCCGGGAACCGTCGAACCGACACCCTCCACAACCTGATGGGCGACCCGCGCATTGCGCTGCTCGCCATGAAGCCAGGAAGCCGCTACGTCGCCGAGATCCGCGGGACCGCAAGGGTGTCCAGCGACCGCGCGCTGCTCGAGTCGATGCGCCTTCGCAACAGGACACCGAAAGTCGCGCTCGTCATCGATGTCGAGCACCGAGAGCTTCGCAACGAACCCGCCGTGACCGGCGCCCATCTCTGGCACCCGAGTCGGCACATCGCCGACGGCACGCTACCTCGCGCCGCCGCCATCTGGGCCGACCATGTTCGGCGCAACACTGACTCCACCACCGGAGCCAAGGTCGCGCGACGGCTCGTGAGCAAGACGGCGCTCGCGGCTGGTGTCGCCTACGACTACCGGGCCAACCTCTGAGTGCCCGACCTCGTCGGCCGGACGGAACAGCTCGCTCAGGCACCAGGCCCGTCGGCCGGTTCAAACCACGGCAACCCGGGTTCTTCACGCGAGCGTTGTCGTTTCGACGACGACCCGTGGACCTTTGGGGACGGCTTTCAAACCCGGTGCAACGACGCCTGGCGGAAACGACCGTCGACGAGCTCGTTCAGGAGTACATCGCAAGGTCGTCGATCGATTCGCTCGCCGGGCAGCTCGGTCTTCACCCCACGACGATCATCAGCCACCTCGACCACCGCGGCGTCGAGCGTCGGAAAGTCGTCCGCAATATGACCGACCGCATCGTCCAACGCGCTGCGACCCACTACCGCAAGGGTAAGTCGCTCAAGGTCGTTGCGGCCCAGTTCGAGGTCGACGCAAGCACCCTCGCCCGAGAGTTCCGGCGCGCCGGGGTACCGATCCGTCCCCGCCGAGGATGGCCACCTTCGACCTGAGTGCTTCCGACCACGTGGCCACGGCTCCTGGGACCCGAGCCTCAGCAACGCGAGGCGAGCGACCCACGCACCCGTGTAACAGCACCTCGGGGACAGGTGCGACGGCTGCAGGCTAGAAAGAGTGCCGTGCGCATCCTCGTTGCCATCACCTCGGGCTTTGGCCACATCCGGCCTTCGGCCCCAATCGCCGGTGCCGCAGTTGGCCGAGGACACGAGGTCCGCTATGTCGTGAGTTCGCGCGAGCAACTGATGGGCGGGAACTCCCGAGGCTCCGGTGCGCTCGCCCCGGCGGAGTTCACGACTGGACTGGGCTTCATGACCGACGTCGTGGAGCCGACGGACGTCACGCCGTTGCTCGACCGCCTCCCAGAACCTGAGTCCGATGGCGCAGCGATGTTCCGACGGTTCTTCCTACGCAGCGCCGCAGCCGTGCCGTTCATTCGCACGCTGACCGAGGAGTGGCAGCCCGATGTGATCCTGCGCGACACGGCGGGCCAGGATGCCTGGGCCGTCGCAGAGCTGACTGGCACGCCGCTCGCGACATTCGACTTCGCGCCGGCCCAGTCCGGCATGCTGCAAGCGGTCGCGGCGGGCGAGATCGCGTGGTTTCGGCATGAGATGGGTCTGACGCCGGACCCCGGCCTAGCGCGCATGGAGGGCGAGCTCAGGATCGTCGGTGCGCCGCCGAGCTGGTTCGACGGCCACAGCGTCCCGGCGAACACGCACTTCGTGCAGCCGGTGGAGCCAGACCCGATGCCAGGCGAGTCGCTCGCAGCGGTCCTCGATGGCCAGGACGAACGGCCATTGGTGTACGTGACGTTCGGAACGGCGTTCAACACACCGGACCTGTTCCAGATGGTCTTCGATGCTCTCGCCGACCTCGAGGTCCAGGTGATCGCCACCATCGGGGTGAACAACGACATCGCCGACCTCTCCGTCCCCGGCAATGTCCGAACAGTTCCGTTCCTCTCGCAGAGCCTCATCCTCGAACATGCAGACCTCGTCGTCGCCCACGGCGGCTACGGCTCTCTCACGGGAGCCCTCCGACGAGGCCTACCCGTTCTGAGCTTGCCGCTCGCACCGCCGGACAATCGGTTCAACGCAGCACGGCTGGTGGAGCTGGGCGCCGGGCTCTCCCTCGAGCAGGAAGAACGTACCGCCGACGCGATACGGCAATCCGTTCAGCGGCTACTCGATGAGCGTGAGTACCGAGACCGCTCCGGAGAGATCGCCGACGAGATCGCTTCGCTCCCGCCAGTCGATCACGCGGCCGAGCTCCTCGAGCGACTCGCGGTCCCAACGGATTGACCCAGTCGGTCGCTGGTTGCTCGACCGTCCCCTACCGCCGGCTCGGGGTGCCAAGTGACCTGGACCCCCGGCGCCCCACCTCCGACGACCTTTGGTCCCCCTTTCAAACCCTGCCTCTGACCAGGGGTGATGCGGTCGAACGTGGTCGTTTCGACAACGACCCGTGGGCGCTGAGGGACTCGAACCCCCGACCCCCTCCTTGTAAGGGAGGTGCTCTAGCCAGCTGAGCTAAGCGCCCGGGACGGCGATGGTAGCTGCGAACCGCTGCGACGATGCCAGAGAACCTGAGCACCCTGGGTGCCTGACCCCCAGCGTGCTCAGGTGGGGCGGGTCCACTCCAGGGTCTCGCTCTCGCACATGCGCTCCAGGGTCAACGCGGTGACCGCGGTCAGCGGGGGGAGCTGGTCGAGCTGGAACCACTCGACCTCGGACACCTCGACCGACGCCGTGTACGCGTCCGCCGGCGACGCACCAGCGGCCGGCTCCGCCTCGTACACCAGCTCGATGGCCCGGCCATGGCTCTGCACCATCGGGAACGGTTCGTTGCTCCGCAGCCGGACCTGCAGGCCGGTCTCCTCGACGACCTCACGCACGGCGGCCCGCTGGGTCAGCTCGCCCTTGTTGACCACACCCCCGGGCAATCCCCAGTCGTTCCAGTGCCGGTGACGAATCAGGAGGACCCGCCCGTCGTCGTCGTGGACCAGGCACCGCGCCGAGATCATCCAACGGGGCGTGAGTCGGCGGTAGAGCATGCGTCGCGTGTCCACGGGCAGCTGAGCGAACACCCAGAGGGCGACCCGGTAGAAGGGCCGATCATCGACTGCTGCCATGGTCCCAGGCTACGGCCGTCACAGGGTCATGCGTTTCGGGCCGCCAGGAGCTGAGCGAGCAGCGCCTCGGTGCCGGCCGCCACGGGAGTCCGCCGCTCGGTCGGATCGAGGACGATCAGATCGCGGCCTTCGGCGTCCTGCACCAGGGCGCCGACCTCGCCACAGATCAGCACCGCACCGGCGTAGTCCCACACCCCGAGCGAATCCCGGGTGCAGTCGGCGAACCCGTCGAGCATCCCGGACGCCACTCCGCACAGGTCCAGCGCCGCCGCCCCCAGCGACCGGTACTGCCGCCAGCCCCAATAGGTCGCCGGCCGTCCGTTGAGGGCGATGATGGCGTCGCTCAGATCGTGGGCACCGGAGGGCCGGATCGGGACGCCGTCGCGCCTCGCTCCCCCGCCCCGGACCGCCTCGTAGGTCACGCCGGTCGCCTGGTTGCGCACCAGCGCCACCCGAGGTCCGCGGTCGTCGACGGCACACAGGCTGGTCGCGTACCACGGGATCCCGAGGGAGGCGTTGGTCGAGCCGTCGACCGGGTCGACGATCACCACCACGGCGTGCGCACCCTGGTCCAGACCGCTCTCCTCGCTCAGGACACCCACCGGAGCGGGGTCGAGCACCGCCCGAACCGCATCATCGACGACGACATCGGCCACGTGTTGGCCAGGGTGGCCGCCCGATACGCTCCAGTCGAGTCGCTGGGCGAGGGCCGCTGCGGCCGCCGTTGCGGTGGCACGGAGCAGCTCCAAGAGCTCGGTGTCGCGGACATCGTCGGTGGTCATCGACCCTGGACCGTACCCGGCAGCGCTCGACCGCCCGGCCGGGGCCCCTCGACCTCGTCTCGATCCATCCAACCGCCCTACCCTGCACATCAGCCCTCCACCGGAGATCTCGTTGTCTGCACTCGATATTCCCGCCTTCGTGGCCGACCTCAAGGACCACGTGGGCGACCATGGGTTCCACATCCATGACGACCGCCACTTCGTCGAGACGTACTCGCTGCGCCAGGCCTTCGAGGTGGACCTCCACCCCGAGCACGCATGCGGCGGGCCACTCGATCTCCACCTGGCCCTCGACGTCGAACCTCGGGCCGTGCTGTCCTTCGAGGACAGCCTCCTCGAGTTGGGCGAGGACGAGGAACCGGCCGACGACCAGCGGTTGCCGCTGCTGTTCAACTGGTCGCTCCCTCCCCTGCCCAACGGCCCCGACCTGCTGGTCCTGGCCACCGAACTGGCCGGCGTGGGCGGAACCGAGCTGCCCGTCGAAGTGTCGGCCATCGACAACTACGCCTCGGTCACCGACGGTCCGGAGCGGGCCCTGACCCTGACGGCCAAGACCGAGGTGTCCCTGGCCTCGATCTTCATGGGCCGAGAGCAGCTCTGCGATCAGCTCGACCGCTGCCACGCCGTCTGCGAGTACCTGCTCGACCGCGCGCCGGCATGGCTGAACGAGTAGGTGGCGCCGTCCGGCGGCGCGAACGTCAGCGATCCGTCCAGTCGACCCAGCGGGCATCCGTCGCCCGGAGATACGCGGACACGGCCGTCCCGATCGTGGGGAAGAAGCGATCCTTCCCGAGCTCCTCGGTGATCCCGTAGCGCGCGAAGCGATCCCGGACCGGCCCCTTCAGCTCGGCGAACACCAGGTGCAGGTCGTGGTCGCGCATGTCGCGGACCAGTTGCAGCATGGTGTCGCGGCCGGTGATATCGACGTCGGTGATCGGCTCGGAGGCGAGGATCACCCACTGCACGGGCTCGGGGGCATGATTGACGCTGTCGCGAACGAACCGCGAGAACTCGGCGCTGTTGGCGAAGAAGACCGGTGCGTCGAAACGGATGATGAGCAGGCCCGGGATCCGTTTGCCCCTCGGGTTGCGCGAGAGGTCGTGATACCCCTTGCGGCCGTCGATCCGCCCCAACTCGGCGGTGTGCGGTCGCCACGCCTTGACCACGAAGGCGACCAGCGACAGAACGACCGCGATGCCGATCCCCTCGAGCACGCCGAAGAACGCCACGCCGACGAAGGCGGCCATGCTCATCACGAACTCCGACCGGCGCATCCGCCAGAGGCCCACGACGGTCGGAACGTCGGCCAGTGACATCACCGCGGCAATCACCACCGCAGAGAGCACCGACGAGGGGAGGAAGTCGGTGAGACCGGGCGCAATGATGATCAGGATCGCCACGCACGCGGCCCCGACCAGGCCGGCCAGCTGGGTCCTCGCCCCACTCTGCTGGGCAACGGGCGTGCGCGACGAGCTGCCCGAGATGGGAAAGCCGCCGAACAGACCGCAGCCGACGTTGGCCGCGCCCGTCGCAGCCATCTCCCGGTTCTCGTCGATCTCCTGCTCCTCTTTGGCGGCGAAGGCGCGGGAGAGCACACTCGTGTCGGCGAACGCCACGAGGGCAATCCCGGCGGCGGCCGGGAGCAGTGAGAGGACGTCGCTCCAGTCGAGGCCGTCGAGCGCCGGGGCCGGGAGCCCGGACGGGAGTGCACCGACGACCGGCACCTCGTCGAGGTCACCGAGCCACAGGACCAGCGATGCCCCGACGACGGCCACGAGCAGGGCCGGGAGGCGCGGTGACCGCCAGCGCATCCCCAGGATGATCAGCAGGGCCGACACGCCCAGGATGGCGGCTGCCGTGTTGACCTCACCGTCGGCGAGACCTTCGACGAACCCCGAGAGATCGTCGACCAGACCGTCGCCGTCGACCGAGAAGCCGAAGAGCTTGGGGAGCTGCGCCGCGATCACGACCAGCGCGATCCCGTTGAGGTAGCCGACCCGGATGGGCTTGGACAGCAGGTCGGTGACCATCCCCACCCGCAGCAGCCCACCCACGATCAGGACCAGTCCGACCATCAACGCAAGCAGTCCGGCCAGGGCCAGCGCCTGATCGGGATCGCCGGCCGCCAGCGGGATGACGGCGGCCCCGATGATGGGAGCCAGCGACGAGTCGGGGCCCAGGACCAGGATCCGCGACGGACCCACCAGCGCGTAGACGACGAGCCCGGCGATGGTTGCGTGCAGACCCGACACCACCGGGAGCCCGGCCAGTTCTGCGTAGGCCATGCCTGCCGGCACGAGCAGTGCCGTGAGAAGCACCCCAGCTGTGACGTCGTCCCGCAAGCCGGCGCGGCCGTACGGTCGTCGGGGGCGGAGCGCCGGAGCGATGAAGGGCCGGGCGCGCGACAACAGGCTCACCGCCCCTCCCTACCACCCCGACGCCCCTTACCGCACGGGTTCGAGATAGCGCTGGATCGCCGGTGCGATGGCGTTGACCAGATCGTCGATCGATCGGTCGGCCAGCGGCGACACTCCGATCAGTTCCCGGCCGTAGATCACGCCGATCAGGTGGGCGCCGATCAACGCCAGGCGCAGGTCCGCATCGGGGCCGCCGGCCAGCCGGGTCGCCTCACGAAGGAACGTGTCCTCGATGAACTCCCGCAGCATCGCTGCTGCCCTGGGATTGGTGGCAGCCGCCCGCAAGAGGGAGAGCGCCGGCGAGCCGGCGGCGCCCAGCACCTCCAGATAGGCACGAGCGATCCGCTCCCCTCTCTCCTCGGGCGGGGCGGCGGCGATCTCCTCGATGAGGTCTCCCGGGTCGAGGGGAAGCTCGTGTGCAGCCACGAACAGCTGCTGCTTGTTCTTGAAGTGGTGGATGATCAAGGCGGGGTCCACGTCGGCCCGGGTGGCAATCGCTCGGATGGTCGCGCGGTCGAACCCCACACTGCCGAAACGGTCCCGAGCCGCTTCCAGGATCGCCTGTCTGGTCACCGCCGGATCTCCGGGTCGCCGACCCACCTGGCGCGGCCCGTTCATCCGCTCAGCTCGACCATGGTCTCGTCCAGGGTGGCGGGGGCGGCGCGAACCTCGGCGGGGATGTCGGCCCGTTCCAGCTGTTCCCGAACCGCCGCGACCGACCCGGAGAGGACGCGCACGTTGCGCCCCGCCAGCGAGAGATGCCGAGACGGATCGTCGAGGGTTGCAAAGACGTCCGCCCATCGATCGCTCACGATCTCGACCGTGGTGCGGTCGCCGACCACGTCGGTCGCCGTTCCCTCGGCCACGATGCGGCCTCCACCCATGACGACCAGCCGATCGGTCTGCTCGGCCTCGTCCATGTAGTGGGTGGACACCAGGACCGCAGCCCCGGCCTCGGCCTGCTGCCGGATGAGGTCCCAGAGCTGGCTCCGGGCCAGGGGTGACACGCCCGACGTGGGTTCGTCCAGCACCACCAGGTCGGGACGATGCTGGATGGCAGCGGCAAAGGCGGCCCGGCGCTGCACCCCCAGAGGGAGATCGCCGACCAGGCGCTCCTCGGTCCCGGGGGGCAGGTCCGGGTCCCCGACGGCGCCCGCCTCTCCGTCGGCGGCGAAGACGTCGGCTCGGAACTCCAGGTTCTCCCGAACGGTCAGATCCGGATAGAGGCCGAGATTCTGGGGTACGTAGCCGACCCGGCGCCGCAGCTCGCGGCTCTGGGGTCGGCCGAACAGCCGGATCTGACCCCCGGTCGGCATGAGCAGGCCAAGAATCATCCGGATCAGTGTGGTCTTCCCTGCGCCGTTGGCCCCGAGGAGGCCGACGACCTCGCCTGCCTCGACGTCGAGATCGGCGTGCTCGACCGCAGTGAAGCTGCCGAAGCGGCGAGTCACGTTCCGCACCACCACCGGCGCCGTCATGATGCTCGCTCGTCCGCCAGCAGCTCGCGGACGATCGCCGCGTCCTCCAGCGTCGGCTCGAGGCCGGTGGCTGGGTCTGCCGCCGGATCCCACTGCCTCCATCGAGCGCCACGCCGCCAGGCGCGAGCGGGGTCAGCAGGGGTGGATCGGTCGAAGACGGCGCCGGGAATCCCATCGACGATCGTGTGCGGTGGACCGGATGCGAGGCACCGGCCTTCGTGGAGCAGCGTGACCGTCGCGGCTCGCTCGGCCTCCTCCAGATACGTGGTGCTCGCCACCACCGCCGCCCCGGACGCAGCGGCGGCGGCGATCAGGCGCCAGAGCTCCATTCGGCTGACGGGATCGACGCCCGTGGTGACCTCGTCCAGCACGAGCAGATCGGGGTGGGCCAGCAGCGCCAGGGCACCGGCCAGCTTGCGCCGCTGCCCGCCGGAGAGCTGGCGACCGAGCCGGTCACCGAAGGAGTCCAGCCCGGCCCGCTCGAGGAGGGCCTCACCTCGGGGTCGCCAGTCGCTCAGTCGGTACGCGTGCCCGATGAACTCCATGTTCTCGCTGACCGTGAGATCCCCGAACACGCCTCCCTCGGAGGGGACGTAGCCGATCCGGCCTTCGGGGGGCAGGCGGATCACCCCGGTCTGGTCCAGATCGAGCCCGGCCAGCACCCGCAGGAGCGTCGACTTGCCGGCACCGTCCCCTCCGATCACCGCGTGGACCTGACCGGGTTCGACGGCGAGCTCTACCCTGGCCAGCGCGGTCCGATCGCCGAAACGGACGGTCACGTCGCTCACCGACCAGGTCATGCGGGCACCGACGTCGTGTCGTCTGACGAAGTGTGGTCGACGGGGTCGCGTCTGCTTGGGTGCGAGATCGCGACGAAAGCGGATCAGCGCCACGCCGAAGACGACGACCGCCATGACCACCAGGATGACGAACGGCAGCGCGAGGACCGAGGCGTCGGAGCCCTTCAAGAAGATGCCGCGCATCCCGATCACGAACCAGGTCAGGGGCAGGAAGTAACCGATCCACCGGACGCCGGGAGCCATGGACTCGAGCGGGAAGATCATGCCCGAGAGCATGATCTGGGGCAGCAGGGTCATGATCGCCAGCTGGATCGCCTCGCCCTGACTCTTCGACACGGTCGAGATCGCCACCCCCAGTCCCAGCACGACGAAAAGGAACACGAACCCGAACGCTCCCAGCGCCAGGAACGAGCCTCGGAACGGTACGTCGAAGATCCAGATACCGGCGACGGTCACGATGATCAGGTCGACCGCTGCCACGAGGAAGTAGGGAGCGATCTTGCCGATCGTCACGTCGAGGGGCCGCAGTGGGGTCACCGCCAGCTGCTCCAGCGTCCCCTGCTCCCGCTCCTTGACCACGCCGAGGCTCGTGATGACCGTGCCGACGAACAGCAGGATCAACCCGATCAGCGACGGCACCATCACGGTGGCGGTGTCGAGCTCGGGATTGAAGAGCACCTCACGGTCGATCTCGGGCGGGAGGCGCCGCAGCGCCGACTGGGCGACGAACAGCTGGGTCCCGTCGATCAGGACCTTCGCACCATCGGCCTCGGCCACCACCGCGATGCTGACCTCGGAGTTGCGCAACAGGTCGCGGGCGTCGTCCTCGGTGGCGGCCGGGTCCAGCTCGACCACGTCGAACACCTCGGGCAGCAGCGCCGTGGCCCGGTCGGCGCCAGGCCCGACGACGGCCGCATCGATCTCGGTCACGTCGAATCGCGCTGCGTACCCGAAGATGATGAGCAGCAGCAGCGGCAGCCCCACCATCAGCGCGACCGTGCGCCGGTCGCGGCGCATTTGGCGGAACTCCTTCAGGATCATCGCCTTCATCGTGCGCCCCTGATTTCATCGCCTGTTGAGTTATCGCGATGGTAGCGCGGTGACGACGGCGCCAGCCCCTATGCGCCGACGTCCTGGCGGTAGCTCTCGAGCGCGGCGGTGATCGTGGCGTCTGCTTCGACGACGGCGGCGTCCAGCGAGCCGTCGTCCAGCAGCACTTGGTCCATCGCCTTCTCGATGGCGACCCGCACCTCGTCGTAGGGGCCGATCACGGGGCCGGGGAACTCGGTGTCGATCCCGGCGAGCACGTCGTAGGCCACCTTCTGCCATTGCCCACCGAGCGTGGAGGCCCATGCCTCCTGCAGCATGGGGTCCTCGGCGGCAGCCTTCGACACCGGCGCGTTGGAACCGTCGATCCCCCACTGGACCTGGGACTCGACCGAGTTGTTGAACTTCATGAAGTCCCAGGCAGCGGCCTGCTGTTCGGGGGGCACGGTGTTGCTCATGTACCAGACCTGGCCCCCGACCTGGCCCCGGCCGGCGGCGTCGACCCCGGGGAATGGACCGGCGTCCATGTTGAGGTCCAGCTTGAGACCGGGCGGCAGCTCGACCCCGAGCTCCTCTTTCAGGTCCTCAGCCGCGATCGTGCCCTCGATCACACCGGCCACCGTCGACGCGGCCCCCGAGGAATCGACGGTGAACGACGAGAGCTGACCGGCCATGGCCAGGAGGTGGTCGGCGTTGCCGTCGGTACCCGGCGTGATGTCGAGGATCCCCTCCGCCTTCGCATCCTGGAGCTTGGTGAGGATCTCCCGCGTGGTCGGATTGTCGAAGCTGGATCCCGAAGCCCACCCGCCGCTGCGGCCGTTCTCCTCGTTGACCAGCTCCTGGACGGCCCCGGAGAGCCACCACTCGAGGAGGAACGCGTTGGCCTGGAACACCATCGGCCGGTCCACCCCGGGGAGCCCGGCCGCCTTGATCGTGCGCGCCGCCTCGAGCATCTCGTCGATCGTGGTCGGCGGGTTGTCCGGGTCGAGGCCGGCGGCCTCGAAGTGATCGCGGTTGAAGAAGATGAGCGCCGTGAGCGTCGAGAACGACGCGGGCCAGAGCTGGCCGTCGATGGTGTAGGAGGCTTCGGCGATGGGCAGGAAGTCGTCGCGGATGGCCTCCGCCTCGGGATCGGCCTCGTAACACGCCTCGGCCGGGAGGAAGAGGCCGCTGTCGGCGATGAATCGGGTCTTGGTGTCGTCGGGGACCACCAGCGCCGGCAGCGATCGGTCGGGGGCGGCCTGCTCGATCTTGGTGTGGAGCTCGGCCGGGCCGACGCCCTGGCTCTCGGCTCGCACCACCACCTTGTCCTGCGAGGCGTTGTACTGCTCGATCAGCGACTCGAGGGTCCGCTTCGGGAGGGCGATGAAGCTGTGCCACACGACGATTTCGACCGGACCGTCGACGTCGTCCAGTGCGTCGACGGGACAGACCTGACCGTCGCCGGCTCCGTCATCGCTCCCGGTCGTCGCCTCGTCGCCGGAGGTGGCCTCGCTCCCCGTGTCGCCCGAAGACGCCTCGTCGGATCCGCCACACGCAGCCGCGATCAGCGCGGCGACCAGCGCGATGGCCACCATCCTCCGAAGCTGTCCGGCACCTGTTGCCTTCTTCATGTCCTGCTCCCGTTCGACGCACCACTGCACCGACCGTCCGCCACCCTCGAGCACGACAGTGCAGGGTGATGGTAGGCACGGGACCTGGCTCGGTTCCCATCGGGAGTGCCGACCTCATGGGCCCCGCTCTCTGACACTGGCGTCGTGGCGAGTGACGACGAGGGACCGGCCGACGACGAGCCTGCGTTCACTGAAGCACTTCCTGATCGACCGCGCGTGATGGCTCAGACGGAGGCGCCGAGCCGTTACGGTCTCGGGCATGATCTCCGACGGCTTCGCCGAGCTGCTCGTCGCCACCTTCAACGACCCGAACGAGCACCCGGTCCACCTCCTGTTCAACCGGTGGAGGGCTCACGCCCGGGACGAGGTCAAGGACGCCTACGTCGAGCAGTTCATGGGAGATCCGGAGCTGGCGGCGTTCGTCGACGAGGGGGGACGCCGCATGCCCAACATCCAGTGCGTCAAGTGGGAGACCATGCTGGACCGGCCCCTGATCGACGTACGCAGCCGCTACGGCATGCCATCGACCGCTGATCTCAGCGCGTTGACGGAACGATGAGTCGCTGGGCTCGGTGCGCCGTGCTCGCCACCGTTCTGGTGGTGCTCGGGGCCTGCGGCGGCGACGCTGCGACCGGGAACGGCGCGGAAGCGGATCCCGGCGACCCGTCGCCGGAGACCGTTGCATCAGCCGATCCGGCTGATACCGCCGACGGACCGCCAGCCGGTGTGGACGCGCCGGATTCCCTGGGGACCTTCGAGGTGGGCCACACATCATTCGTGGCTCAGGATGCCGATCGAGGGGACCGGTCGATTCCCATCGATGTCTGGTATCCGGTCGATCCGGGAACGGCTGGGCTCGCGCCCGCCGCCAACCTGCCGTTGGCTCCCGGCATCGGTCTCGAGTCCGACGTGGCGCTCGAGAACCCCCCGGTCTCCGATCGCTCCGATCAGCCCCTCGTCGTCTTCTCCCACGGCTACGAGGGCATCAACACCCAGTCCGTGGGTCTGATGGAGACGCTGGCGAGTCACGGGTTCGTTGTGGCGTCACCGGAGCACACCGGGAACAGCCAGTCGACCCCCGACGACTCGTTCGACGAGGCCGCAGCCAGTCGCGTCCCCGACGTATCGTTCGTGATCGACACGATGACCGAGCGGAGCCGCGACCCGGACGACGCCTTCGCCGATCGACTCGACGAGGAGCGGGTCGGGGTCGTCGGGCACTCGTTCGGAGGCATGACGGCGATCGGAACGGCGGCCGGGTGGGCAGGTGCGGAACCCGATCCTCGGGTGGTCGCCATCGTTCCGATCTCAGCGGTGATCGACGGGGGGTTGCAAAGCACCGAGCGCAGCGGACCCAACGCCGGATTCAACGCCACCCAGCTCGCTGGCGTGGAGATCCCGGTGATGCTGATGGGTGGCACCGAGGACGAGAGCGTACCGATCGAGAACAACGACATCGCCTTCGAACGGATGACCGCCGCTCCGGTGGTCGACAAGGTGGCGATCTCGGGAGCGACCCACACCCACTTCGCCAACGTGTGCACCTTCGGCGAGCTCCTGATCGGCCTGGGAATCGAAGAGGCAGCGTGGCCGGACATCGGAGCCGCCGACCTCGTCGAGCCGTACCGGGCGACCTGCGGTCCCGAGGTGTTCCCCATCGACGAGGCGGTCCGGCTGCAGAACCTCTACACCGTGGCGTTTCTGAAGCGGCATCTGGTCGGCGAAGAGAACTACGACTGGTTCCTCACCGAGGACTTCGCTGCGACCGAGCCGGCGATCGCGTTCGAGTCGCGCTAGTGCTCCATCGACGAACCTGAACCGCAGTCCCCATTCGGCGGCTCGGGGAACGATGGCGGCCGATCACTCTCGCCAGGCACCTTTCGGGACCAAGGACCCTCCCGCCCGTACCCACGACCGGCCAGGCTTGGAGGAGGCGACGCGTGTACGGTCGCTGACCCCACGGTAGGGAAGTTGCCTGAATCATGGCGTCGCGGTTGAGCGAACTCCTGGAACGAATCCGGCCGGCCGGTGCTCCCGGCGCCCCGACAGAGGGTGAGCTGCAACAACGTCTCGACCGCAGCGCCGACGAGATCGCGACGCTCACGACCGTCCTGGCCTCGTTCCAGGCCGAGGCCGACGCCGTCGTCGAAGCGGCTCGAGCCGAGACGGACCGCCTCCGCTCCGAGGCTCAGCGCCGTGTTCACGAGATCGCCGCCGCACTCCCCGACCGCGTCGCCGTGGCCGAAGCCCGAGCGGCCCACGCCCTCGAGGAACGCGACGACGTGGAGCACGAACGGATTCGCAGCGAAGCCGCCGCCACGATCTCGACGTGCCAGGCACGAGCGGAGGTCCAGATACCCGCGCTGGTCGACGAGGCCATGGCGGTGATCTGGTCGCAGGTGCCCTCTGGCTGCGAGGCGGGGTCACCGCCATGACCGCCGGCTGGGTGGCTGCGGCCACCCGCGCCCGTGCGCTCGAGCGACGCCTGGTCGGCTCAGACGGCGCACGAGCCATGGCCGAGAGCAGCTGGAATGAGGCGCGCACGGCCGTGCAGACCTCGTTCTACGGCGCCGACCTGCCCGCAGATGCATCCCGGCAGGCGGCCGAGCGCAGCGCCGTCGAGGCCACCACTTGGCAGCTCAGGGTGCTGGCCGGATGGCTTCCACCGGGGCAGAGCGTTCTCGCTCGCCTGTTCGCCGCGCCGATGGAAATGGCCAACATCGAGGGGCATCTCGTCCACGTGGTGGGAACTCAGGCTGATCCACCGATCCGACTCGGGTCGCTCGCCGTGGCGTGGCCCCGGGTGGCGACGGCGAGTTCGCCGGAGCAGGTCCGCGGCGCGCTCGCCACTTCGGTGTGGGGCGACCCGGGAGCGACCGATCGAACGAGCATCGCCTTCGGTTTGCGGGCAGCCTGGGCCCGCCGGCTGGCCTACCGGGTTCCGGAAGCCGACCGATGGGCGAAGGGTGCGATGGCGGTTCTGGTCGCCCGCGAGCGGTTCGGGTTCGACCGCTCCATCGGCGATCCGCCCGGTCGCATCGTCGACACATTGCTGGGTCACCACTGGCGTCATGCATCCAGTCTGTCCTCGTTCCTCGACCGAATCCCGAAGTCGGCCTCGTGGCCGTTGTTCCGTGTGCGAGACGCGAGCGATCTCTGGCGTGCGGAGATCGCGATCGCCACGCGAGTGGCTGACGACGCCCGTCGTCAGGTCCGCTCGGGGCGATACGACAAAGCCGCCGTGACCGGTGGGATGGCGCTCTTGCTCGTCGATCTGTGGCGGGTCCGCGCTGCGATCGAGTCGGCCGGCCGAGCACCGATCCCGGAGGAGCTCTTCGATGCCGTGGCCTGAGCAGATCGTCCCGGTCACCATGGCCCGCGTCGCGGTCGTCGCGCCGGAGAGCCGGTCCCGACGAGTGATGATCGAGACCTCTGACCTGGGCTTCTTCGAGCCCGACCCACCCCTCGACGCCCCGGACGGACGCACCTCGGTCCAGGGACAACGGAGCGGACCCGATGCTCTCGAGGAGGAGCCCCGACTCGCCGAGCACGAACCCGATCCCGACGCCTTGGCGACCCAGGGGCGGACCGACCTGATCCAGGGTGAAGAAGACCTGGCCGCCCGGCTCGATGGTGCTCACCACACGTGCGGATGCACGGTGGTCACAGGCTGGCTTGCCCGGCACGACCTCGACACGCTGCGGTCCCGTTTGACGTCGTACGGCGGCGCGGTCACAGAGCTCACGCCGCCGCGCGGCATGATGCCCCCGACCGCTCACGTGATGAGCTCGCGGTCCGATGCACTGCGCCCGTTGGTGTCGACCTATGCGACCGTGCCGTACCGCGACATCGACCCCACCTGGTTCGCCGCCATCGCCTACATGGTCATGTTCGGCATGATGTTCGGCGACGTCGGCCACGGCCTGCTCCTACTCGTTCTCGGGGTCGCCTCGACCAGGACCCACCGATCCCCGATCGACCGCCTCGCTCCCGCCGCGCCATTCCTGCTCGGCGCCGGTATCGCATCCATCGGTTTCGGGTTCCTGTACGGCGAGGCGTTCGGGCCGACGGGTCTGGTTCCCACCCTCTGGCTCCGCCCACTGGACCAACCCGAGACCCTGCTGGTGGCCGGTCTGGTCCTCGGGAGCATGCTCATGTCGATCACCTTCGTCCTGGCGGCGACGAACCGGTGGCGAGAGGGCGGCGCAGCCCTTGCGCTCTACGCTCCATCCGGCATCGGCGGCTCGCTGCTCTTCGCCGGCGCGGCCGCCGTCTTCGGCGGGCTGGCCGGTTCGATGTCCTGGCTCTGGCAGGCCGGTGCCGTCCTGGCCCTCTGCGGCGCCCTCCTGGTCTTCGTCGGTCTCGTCGTCCAAGCCGGCACGCGACCGTCCGGGGTGGCCCAGGCCGTCGTCGAGATGTTCGACACCGTGTTGCGACTGGGATCCAACCTCGTCTCGTTCACCCGGCTGGCGGCGTTCGGTCTCACCCACGCCGTCATCACCGGCGTGGTCTGGGACGGCACCGTCAGCCTCTGGGACCGAGGCAGCCTCCTCGCTGTCACCGCCGCGGTCGTGCTCTTCCTGGTCGGGAATCTCGCAGCCTTCGCCCTCGGCGTCCTCGTCGCGGCGATCCAAGCGCTGCGGCTGGAGTACTACGAGATGTTCTCACGCCTGTTCGCCAGCGAAGGACGGCCCTTCGAGCCCTGGCACGTGCCCGTCGAACGATCGGAGACCTCATGAACCCATGGATCCTCGCCGCGATCCTGGCATCGCCACTCGTTGGTGCCGCCATCGTCGCCAGGCGTCTCGATACCCGCCACCTCCAGCGCCTGGTGGTCGCCACCCTCGTCACGACCTTCGCCCTCGGGCTCGGAGTGGTCGCTACCACCGTGAATCGCGCGGACGCCCAGTCGACCCCGGTTGCGGCCACGACGCAGAGCGAGCCGGGTACCACCGAAGCGTCCACCACCAGCACCGTCGACACCGGGGACGCCTTCATCGGAGCCGCCATCGCGGTCGCCGCCTCTGCGATCGGCGCCGGTATCGCCGTTGCGTACACCGGATCGGCGGCTCTGGCCACCGTGAGCGAACAACCTGAGCTGTTCGGGCGGGCCATGGTCGTGGTCGGCCTCGCCGAAGGTGTGGCCATCTACGGCCTCATCGTCGCCGTGCTGATTCTGGGGAACGTATGAGCACGGTCGTCGGGATCGGCGCGACCCACGAGATGGAAGGCTTCGCCCTCGCCGGCGTGCCCCTCATCCCGGCTGCGACCGAAGCGGAGGTCGCGGCGGCATGGACCGGACTGGGCGAGGACGTCGGCCTGGTCATCCTCTCTTCCGCCGCAGCGCGACAACTCCGGCACGAGCTCGACTCCCGCCGAGACGTCCTGGCCTTGGTGATGCCATGACCGTCCTCGCGCCGCCCGACGCCGGCCTCGATGGACATCGGGCCGAGCTCGAGCCCGTGCACGAGGCCATGCTGGAGGACGCCAAGGCCCTGGCGCACCAGACGATCGTCGAGGCGACCCGGGAAGCCGCCCTCGCCGTCGACGAAGCCGAGCAAGAGGCGAACACCGAGATCCGGCGGGCAGAGCGCCGAGGCGAAACGTCCGCCCGGGTTCGAGCCGACCAGACGCTCGCCCAAGCCCGAGGCGATGCCCACGGCCACGTGCTGGAACACAAGGAGGACATCCGCCGCCGCTTCCACCGCGCCGTTCGGGCGGCAGCGCTCGAACTCGAAGACGACGCTCGCTATCCGGACCTGATCGACATGCTCGAGGTCCTCGCCCGGAACCAGCTCGGCCCGACCGCGAGCATCGAGCGCGACCCGGACGGGCTCGGAGGACTCGTCGCCGTCGACGGCTCCCGCCGCGTCGACTACACCCTCCCCGCCCTCGCCGAACGAGCACTCGAATCGCTCGCCGACAAGGTGGCGCTGCTGTGGGCGTGAACAGCCAGGCCGGCACGGTGGTCCGGGTCAACGGCCCGGTCGTGCACCTGACCGGCCTGGGCGGCACCCGCTTCGAGTTCGTCGAAGTCGGCGATGAGCGTCTCCCCGGCGAGATCCTCACGGTCGACCACGACCTCGCCGTGGCCCAGCTCTACGAATACACCGGGGGTCTGCGGGTCGGAGCGCCAGCGTGGGCCACCGGACATCCACTCACGGTCCAACTCGGACCGGGCCTCCTCGGCGGAATCTACGACGGCCTCCTCCGCCCACTCGACGACGCCGCCACATTCTTGCCCCCACGGAGCCTGACGCGCCCTTCGACCGGGCGGCACCTCTTCACGCCGGACACACAGCCGGGGGCCGAGCTCGAGCCGGGAGACACACTCGGCCACGTCGCAAGCGGAAGCGATCTCAGCCACATCGTGACCGTGCCCCCGAATGTCGCAGGGCGCGTCGAGGGGATCGTTCCCCCAGGGCGGTACGAGTCCTCTGTCACCATCGCGACCATCGAGGGAATCGACGTCTCCCTCGCCAGCGAATGGCCGATCCGTCAACCCCGCCCATACCGCAGCCGAAACCGCGAGCGGGTGCCGTTCCGGACCGGCCAGCGCGTGCTCGACGTGCTGGCCCCCATCGCCTGCGGCAGCAGCGCGACGGTCATCGGTGGCTTCGGCGAGGGCAAGACCATGCTGCTCGAGCAACTGGCCAAGTGGGGCGAGGCGGACGTCATCATCTACGTCGGCTGCGGCGAGCGCGGGAACGAACTGACCGACCTCATCGAAGAACTGACGCAGCTGGCCGATCCCCGGACCGGCCGACGACTGATGGAACGAACCATCATCCTGGCCAACACCTCGAACATGCCGGTCATGGCCCGAGAGGCCAGCATCCACACCGCGGTCACCGTGGCCGAGTTCTACCGCGACATGGGGCACCACGCGGTGATCATCGCCGACTCGACGTCGCGGTGGGCCGAGGCGCAGCGCGAGCTCGCCAGCCGCACGGGCGCGATCCCCGCGGAAGAGGGCTACCCCGCCGACCTGCCCGCATCGCTCGCCGCGTTCTACCAGCGCGCCGGACGGGTCACGACCCTCGGCGGCCGAGACGGCACCGTCACCATCGTCACCTCCGTCTCGCCACCCGGTGGCGATGTCACCGAACCGGTGTCGGCCCACACGCAGCGCTTCGTCCAGGCGGTCTGGTCGCTCGACCGCGACCTCGCCTACGCCCGCCACTACCCGGCGGTCAGCTGGCTCAACTCCTTCTCGCGCGACGCCGACGCCATCGCCCACTGGCAGGCCGCCAACCACGACCCCACCTGGGCGACCCGTCGATCCCGCCTTCACGTCCTGCTGGCCGAAGCTAACCGCCTCCAGGGCGTCGCCGACCTCGTGGGTCTCAGCGCCCTCCCGGCGGAAGAGCGGCTGACCCTGCTCACCAGCCGACTGATCCGCGAGGCGTTGCTCCAGCAGAGCGCCCTCAGCGACAACGACGCCTCGTGCGGGGCGGACAAACAGGTTGCCCTGGCCGAAGCCGTCCTGCTGGTCCACGACACGGCGATCCGCCTGTCCCGCTCCGGTATACCGGCCAGCGTCATCGAGGAATTCGACTACGGGCCGCTCGTCCGAGCCAAAGACATGACCGGCCCCGACGACGCGGCCGGCGTCTCCCGCATCGCGGCCGAGCTCGCGAGCACGATGAAGACCGTGTCGTCATGACCTCCGCGACGGGCCGACCGCTGCTCGAGGCACCGGTCGAAGTGACGGTTGTCGACCGTGTCGACGGCCCCCTGCTCTTCGTGGCCGGCACCGAAGGTGTGGGGTGGAACGACTACGTCGAGATTCGGATCGGCGACGCGCCCGCCCGTCACGGCGTCGTGGTCGACATCGACCATGACCTCGCCATCATCGAGGTCTTCGAAGGAACCGAGGGGATCGGCACCCTGGGCACCGCGGTCGCCTTCACCGGCGCTCCGCTGCACATCCCGGTCACGGATGGCTGGCTCGGCCGGATCAGCAACGGCCGGGGGGCTCCCATCGACGGCGGACCACCCGTGGTCGCGGGCCTCACCCGGCCCGTAGCGGGCAACCCCATCAACCCGACCCGCCGCGACGTGCCCCGGGAGCCGGTGATCACCGGCATCTCGGCCATCGACGGACTCGCGACCCTGGTCCGGGGCCAGAAGCTTCCCGTCTTCTCCGTCGGAGGTCTCCCCCACCTCGAGCTCGCCATCCAGATCGCCGCCCAGGCCACCGTTGAAGATGCGGCGTTTCGCGTCGTGTTCGCCGGCATGGGCATGACCAACGCCGACGCCGATCTCGTCCGACAGGGACTGGAGAACCGAACGCGAACCGGCGAGGCGAGTCTGTTCCTCAATACCGCCGACGATCCCGTGATCGAACGGATCCTCACCCCACGTCTGGCCTTGACCGTCGCCGAACACCTGGCCTTCGATCTCGACCACCACGTACTGGTCATCCTCTCCGACATGACCAGCTACTGCGACGCCGTCAGACAGCTCTCCGCCGCTCGTGGGGAAGTTCCCAGCCGTCGCGGCTACCCCGGCTACCTCTTCAGCGACTTGGCCAGCATCTACGAACGCTGCGGCCGGCTCGAGGACCGACCAGGATCGATCACCGAACTCCCCGTCCTGACCATGCCTGCGGGCGACATCACCCACCCCGTACCCGACCTGACCGGCTACATCACCGAAGGCCAGCTGGTTCTTTCGGCGGATCTCCACAGTCGCGACATCTACCCGCCGATCGACGCCCTCGCCTCGCTGTCACGCCTGATGCGCCGAGGGGCCGGCCCCGGTCGCACCCGCGACGATCACCTCGCGATCGCGGCACAGCTCCTCGCCCTCGTGGCCCAGGCCCGCAAGGCGGAAGAGCTGGCCGCGCTGATCGGGCTCGACGCCCTGTCGATGACCGAACAGCGGTACCTCGAGCTGGGCCATGGCTTCGAGACGCGGTTCATCGATCAGGGTCCGACAGAATCGCGCGGCCTCAGCACGACCCTCGAGCGAGCATGGATGGCCGCCGCCGCCGTTCCGGTCCGCGAGCTCACCATGGTCACGCCCGAGCAGATCGCACAGCATCTTCCCCGCCCGGAGCTCGCCACCGACGAGTCACCCGTCTCGGAGGAGTCGCCCACATGACCCCGACCGGCCGCACCACCAACCGAGCCGCTCGGCTCCGATTGCGGGCCACCCTCGATCTCGCCCACCACGCCATCGAGCTCCTCCGGAGCAAGGAGGAAGCGATGCGACGCGAACGAGCCCGACTCGAGGGTCACGCCGACCGCACCGAACGTCAGTGGCGGGAATGCTGCAGCGACGCAACGACCTGGCTCCTCCGAGCCCGCGCCCTCGGAGCCAGCGGCGAACTCGCCGCCATGCTCGATCGGCCCTCCCGACCAGCCGCCATCACGGTCGCCTGGCAGGCGGCCATGGGTGTCGACTACCCCGGTCATGTCGACTGCACACCTGGAGCACCCCCCGCGTTGGCCACCACCGCCGCCCTCGTTCCCGCCCGGGCGGCCTTCCAAGCGGCCCTTGTGGCCGGCGCCCAACACGCCGCCGCCACCGAAGCCCTCCACCGCGTCGAAAGCGAAATGTCCAACACCCGCCGACGCCGCCGAGCCATCGAGCAACGTCTCCGACCGGGGCTGGAATCCCAACTCCACAAACTGGATCTGGACCTCGATGAGCGAGACCGCGACGCCGCGGTGCGAACCCAGCTCGCCATCCGGAGCAAAGGCAGTCGCCGATGATGAATCGAATTCTCGTTGCGGTCAACGACTCGGCCCCCGCCATGGCCGCCGCACGCGTGGCAACCGAGCTCGCGAAGCACCAGGACGCCCGGCTCCACTTCGTCGCGGTGAGCGAATCCGCCCGCCACACCGAGAGGACGCTGCGGCATCTCACGGCACAGGCGGAGAAGGCTGGCGTCGAGCCCATCAGCACCACCGCCGACGGAGGCCATCCGTTCGACGTCCTCCTCGCCGTTGCCGAGGACTGGGACGCCGACCTCATCGTCATGGGCCGATCCGACGCCCGTCGGCCGGGTGCGCCCTACGTCGGGAGCCAGACCGAGCATCTCCTCGAATTCACCCATGTTCCGGTCCTCGTCGTGCCGTATCCGCCGACCGACCCCCCGTCCGGCAAGGCCGGCGAGTCAGCTACGGCGCCGACGAGCCAACGGCAGGGGACGTCATGAGACGGCGGGGACGCGCCCAGAAGCACGGACCGAGATGGCAACACCAGGTTGACGCACACGACGGTCGCTCGGCTCGTCGCCGGCGTCGAAGTGCTCCGGATTCGGCTGCACGACCGAACGGCGCTCATCCGCCGGAGCTGTCCTCTGTTCCGTTTCCATCACGTCGTCGAGCTGCCGCCCCGAAACCGATGAGGGCCAGCGCAAACGGCACGCACAGCGCGATGGTCAGAGCGATCTGTGCGGCCGTTCCCCGAACGCCGATCCAGACGACGTCCTGACTGACTTCGTCGAAGGGGATCGGCCCGTAGACATGCGAGCCATGTGTGTTGCCCCGATTGTCACCAATCACGTAGACCGATCGTGGCGCCGCCGACCGCCACGACCCGAGACACCAACCCATCGATCCCCGATGTGGGATTGGGGACATCGAAGAGAATGATGTCGCCCCGCCCAACGTCGGTACCGTCGACCGGCAGCGTCAAGAACCACTCACCGATCGAGATGGTCGGCTCCATTGCCGCACTTGTCGACTGGAATCGATCGAAGACCGTCCCGGAGACGACAAGACTCACGACAGCGAGCCCGGCCGTTACCCCTGTGGCGACGAGGACAGCACGACGCCAGATGGACATCCTCACGGTGTAATAGCGGTGACCACCGTGGGCAAGCTAGATCGCCGCTCGAGACTGCGGCTCCGAGCGGACTGCTGAACGTTCGGCGCTATTTGGGCGCCATTACGCACTGTGGAGCAGGAACGGCCTGAACCCTCGTGAGCCCCCCTTCGCCACGTAGCACGCGTGTGCTGCATTGCCCTCCATGGGCACCACGACGCTCCGCCTCGACGACGAAGACGAAGCCCTCCTCGACCTGCTCGCCCCTGAGTACGGCGGACGTTCCAGCGCCATCCGTCACGCTCTGCGCAACCTCGCGACCGAACGGCAACGCCAGAACGCTCTCCGCTCGTTCCTGGACGAATGGGACGTCGAAGCAGGCCCCAGCGACGACAACGACGTCGCGGCGATGGCCGACCGATACGGCCTGTGATCCTCGATGCCGGCTTCCTCATCTCTGTCGACCGAAGCGAACCAACCGCCCACACCTTCCTGACCGCTGCCGCCAGATCAGAAACCGCCCTCCACTCCACCCACCCCGTCGTGGCCCAGGTATGGCGAAACAGCTCCCGCCAGGCACGCCTCTCGGCCTTTCTCAAGACCATCACCGTCCACCCCCTGGATGATGGCCGCCCCGTGGGACAGCTCCTTGCCCAGACCAACACCTCAGACGTCGTCGACGCCCACCTGGTGATCACCGCCGTATGTCTCGGCCACGACATCCTGACCGGCGACCCAGCCGACCTCACCACGCTCACCTCGATACTGGGCCCGGCATCCCCAACCGTTCACGCCTGGCCCTGAACTGCCCGAAGCTTCACCCCGGACACCTCCACCCACGTCATGCGCGGCCAGCAGGCCGACGCTGCCGCTGCGGTTGCCGCTCTGGTGGCGGACTCCTGACCGTTCGGCGCCATCGCGCACGGATCGCCATACCTCGTCGCCGATGTCCGCGAGGAAGTGACGGGCGACTCGCTGTGCAGCCACCGAAGGCGACTCAAGCTCGATCCAGCGAGAGAACTCCTCGACGTCCCGGAGGGGCACTACCCGTCGAGAGCCTTCGTCTGCGCCAGGAACTCCTTCCGGGTGAGCAGAGAGGCCGGCGCCTTGGCATCGAGCCGGTGGATGGAGTCGTCGAGGTAGGCGCGGAACTCCGGATCGGCAAGCCCCAACTGCGCCTCGGCCCAAGATCGATCCAGCGCCCGCTGACGCGCCAGCTGCTCTGGCGTCAGATGCTCTCGGCGCAGTGCCACAACCTCAGGGTACAAGCCGGCTCTGCCACCACGACCGACCTGACCGACACCGGCGAGGCTCCAGCAGCCCGATCGATCACAGAGCCGCGAGAGCGACCTCCGCCGACACCGGACGGTGGCCGTTGGGCAACATCCGGGCACCATTGGCCACTACGGCCCGATCTCGATCAGCCCAGATCGTTGGTATGACTGGTGGGCCCGGGGGGATCGAACCTCCGACCGAGCGATTATGAGCGGCCGTCGGCCCGTTTCGGCCGGTGTCGGCTGGTGGCGTTCAGTCCGCCGATCCCGCGCGGGACAATGGCTGTAGCATCCGAATGTGAGAGTCGCTCGACGCCCGTGGCGCCCCGTCTCAGACCGTTCGGCACCATTTGGGCACCATTGCGCACTCGGCCTGACCGTCCAGAGATACGCCCACGCCGGTCAGGGCGATCCCTCAGGCCCGATGACAAGAAGCGCTTCGTCCTCGGACTCGCTGAAGGCCCGCATCGCCTCCCGATTGCGCCGCAGCGCTGCAACGATGTCACTGGTCGAGGCGTTGCCCAGCTGTAGCCAGATGGCTTTGGGTGGCGGGCCGTTCAGGAACGCCAGCTGACGAAAGCCAGAGTCCTTCGAGACGATCACAAGGCCGTGCTGGCCGGCGTAGGTCCAGATCTCGCGGTCAGTCGCCGAATCCAATCCGACTTCGGCGACGGCTGGCTTTCGGGGAACTCGGCGGCGAGCTGACCGACCAGGTGGCGAGACAGATTCTGATCGAACAGCAGTTTCACGCCGGGGTGGCCAGCCGCCGCTCTCGCATTGCAGCGAAGCCGAGCGCGGCACGCACGTGCGCCTCGGTCAGCTCAGGGAAGTCGCCGACGATCTCTGCACTCGTCATCCCCGATGCCAGATAGTCCAGAACGTCGTAGACCGCTATCCGGGTGCCGATGAAGCACGGCTTGCCGGACCGCACCCCTGGCCGGGTCTCGATCATCGACGTCAGATCCACCGGGCCAGCCTACCCGGAGACCTACCCACGCAAGGCGAACAGATGAGGGCACACCTGAGCGGCGGCACGACTCGCGCCACAGACTCGCTGCCGCGCCGATGCGCGTCAGCCCCTGCTCTGAGCTTCCCCCGATGGGCGCATCATCGAATGGGAGGCGGCGGGAGCCGAGCGACACCCGATGGACGTCCAGCTGTCGAGACCACACCCGCCCGGTTTCCTGCCAGAGGACAATTCCTGTCGCCGCTCTTGCCGCCCCTGCTGCAAAATCTCGACCGTTCGGCGCCATTCGGGCGCCATGGCCAACCCCAGGAACGGCCGAGATCGGTGCAATGACTGGCGAGCCTCGAAGATGACAACCTCCGACCGAGAGACCATCAGTTACCGAACACCCGTGACGACCAGGAGCGGCTCATCGTGTCTCGGTCCACCAAGTGCCGCCTGGTCCCAGAATCGACCCGCCTCGCCTTCGAGTCGCTCGACATCCGTGGCGTCCTGTTCCACCCGTTCGGCCCCAATCGGGCACCATTTGGGCGCCATTCGGCGATTCACGCTTGGCCAGATCCGCCGAAACCGTAGCTATTGCTGGTGGGCCCGGGAGGGATCGAACCTCCGACCGAGCGATTATGAGTCGCCTATCGGCCACTCCGAGCAGTCGCATCCCGTGCCACCAGGGTCCAGGATCCGTTGCGGCACAACGGGTCCAGACCGGCCAACGTGACAGACCGTCACAGTCGGTGTCGGCACGTTTCCGATCTCCGGGATCCATTTGGGATCCATTTCCCCCGCTGCCGACCTCTGGGCGGCTCACCCACCACCGGTTAACCAGAGCGAATATGGGCTTCCCCCCCCCTGCGGGAATCGACCTCCCCGAGCGGAACGATCTCCAGACGGTTCCAGAGGAACGATGTCCTGGCGGCCCTCAACTATCAAGCGCGTCATCAACCATCGCACCCAGCAGACCGAGAACCCCACCGGCAATCGCACCCGCCTCGCCGTAGAGAGTTCCACCGAGCCCGGCTCCCGCAACGATGTCACGCATAGTCGCGCGTAGTCGTCGGCGCTGGCGCGAGTCGATGTACGCGTTCAGTTCGCGAATAACCTCGTTGTCGAGACCCTCTTGCCTGACGAGGCTGTCGATCTCAGCAGCGAGTTCGCCCGTCTCCCGCAACCGCCGGCGCTGCTCCGCCAGGAGCTGCTCGCCGAGTAGGTCTCGCTCGGCGCGCAGTTCGTCGACGACGGCTTCCATCCTGTGGAGTTCGGCTACCGCCCATGCAACGGCATCTAGTGCGAGGTCTCGCTCGGCAGCCAGCTCGACAAGCTGATCCATCGCACGCTGGCGGTCACGGAAGAGCGCAAGCTCGAGCTCCGAGATGAGGTCTTCCAACAGCCCAAAGACGGTGCCGGTCGTCGCCACCTCGGCTGTGCGCGTTGGTGTCAGCTGCGTCTCCATAGCTGCGACAAGTGCAATCGACGCCGGTATCGCAGCCAGTTGGCTTATGACGGCCCCGAGAACTAGCGACGATGCTGCGGCAGCGGGGTCCAGCCTTGAGATCGTGTCGGCAAAGATCTCGTCGGTCCGATTCTTGGGTTTGGTACCCCTCGCCTTCAAGGCGTCCCCGACGACGCCCACTACATCTTCGCCTCCCGGCATCCACATCAGAGCACTCTGGAGATCGCGAACCGCAGATAGCTCCGTCAGATCGAGCAGCTTGGGATCGGTGTCTTCGGCGAGGGTGCGCACGAGTCCGGACTCGGTGAGTGCGAGGAGACCAAGGCCCTCCTCAGGAAGGTGCCACCAGCCTTCATCTTCCTCACTCACCATCAGTTCAACGAACTCGCGTACACGCTCGTCGCGGGCAATGTGTTCGATGAACTTCCACGCCGACGTCATGAGGCCCCATGCGAGCGCGTGCCCGCTTCGGGTGTGGACCAAACCGAGTGCCTCAAGCAGCGGGTTCATGTCCTGCAATGCGTATGTCGTCAGATAGAAGCCGACATCCGAGTGTGCAAGATTCAGGCAGAGAGTTCTCCCAGGAACCGTCGATATCACCGCCGCAAGCTCAGGCCGGCCGTACTTCGAGCGCATGTCCCATGCGGCGCTCTCAGCCATCGTCCAGTACGAGCTTCGCTCGTCTCATCGCCGTTCATCGAGCGCAGCAATCCCCTGCCCAGGTGTTCGGTGGCGAGCAGGTGGAGGGTGTTGACCGCTTCCTCCGAGGTGAACCTCTCCTCTCGGAGGAGCAGGGCGCTATTCACGCCATGCCAGCGCGACAGGTTGAATTCCATGACGACACTGTAGAGACCCCCGCGTTGGCGCCGGTTTGCCGACGCTCAGCTGGGTGGACCGCTCGGCCATTGGCGCACGCCGTTCCTTCCTCGCTGCCTGGTGTAGACAGCTCGGAAGCTAGGAAGCGGGCGGCGTGCGCACGCGGATCACACCCCCGGCACCGTCAGTTGAGCCCCATTTGTCTTGCCAGGAGTGCCCTCGATGCATAAACTCTACTGAATCAGTTGCATGCGGGGAGCTGGAAGATAAAGGAGCCTCTCATGCATTCTCGACGCGGACTCGCACTGGTGCTCGTGGCAGCGGTGATGCTGCTTCCTGTTTCACCATCGCCAGCCTTGGTGCAGGACGGACCAACCGAATCACCAGAGCCGGTGTTGTGGATTGATCGAGAAGGTCGGAAAGTTGCTGTGCCTTTGGAGCAAAACGGAGGTAAGACCTACGCGACTGTTCCATCTGGGGATGAGATGATCAGGGTCCCCGTGGACCTTGAATGGGGAGATGAGATCGCAAGCGTCGCGTCCAGGAACGGAACCGCGTCGGGAACGGTCAGGCATGCACCGGTTCAGGTGGTACGTTCGGACGGCTCGGTGGAGCAGGTGCAGGCCAGTCATTCGATTATTGCCACCACTCGAAAGAGTGGCGATGCTGGTTCGGAGGAAAGGACTGCCGGAGCGCAAGCATCCTCGACCGGCACCGTGACAGCGGGCGAGCCCATCTGCTACTTGACGCTCCTCGCGCCGAACGCGTATTGGACCTATTACGGATTCGGTATCAGATCAAACTTCACAGCGCTCTGCACTGATTTCGGCGTCATCTTCAATACGGTTCAGCAGTACAGGGCACTGCTGCTCGAAAACGAGAGCGTATTCGTGGGTGGCACCGAGCCTATCGTGTACGGCTGGTACATGAACAACTCGGTTCCGAGCTACTGCTATTTTGACGACAGTTACACGACAGTGTGGCACTCAACCGCAGACATAACCTACTCGCCGCCCGGTTACGTTCCAGGGTTCACTCACATGATTTCGCCGGCTGTGTGGCGCTGGTGCCACTTCGCCAACTAGGTCGAGGTAGGAGGTAGAATGAGCATCTGGCTTGTAGTCATACGTGCTGGTGGTGTTCTAAGCTATAAAGAATTTGCCAGCCTGCGGGATGAGCTCGGTGTTCTCCAACGGGAAACAGATGTGCCTTGCTTTCTCTGGTGCGACCAGTCGGGCCTGCGATTCGTGGTCTGCTTTTCAGCAGATCCCAGATCGGCTTCAGAGGTGGCCCTCGACCTACTAGGCAACATTGAGACGCAACGGGACCGGGTGGAGGTGGAGCAATGCGTGCTCTTGGGCAAGGAGGATGATGGCGGCACGGCCCTGCTGGCTTCCCCGCCACCGCCGGGTCCAATCGAACCTCAGATGACGGAGGACGTGATCGTTACACGACGGAAAGCGGGGGGGGGATCGGCTAGCTCCGATTGCTCACGGGGCTAGGCGGACGGTACGTCATCGGAGCCGCTGATCGGTCTCGTGGGGAGCCGGTGCGGGGACAGGCTGTAGACGGAGAGCTGCTCGATCGCCCCGCGTGCCGGTCGCCAACAGATCGAGCATCCCCTAGAACATGATCGGAGGAATCGCCCCAAAGGGGGTTTCGTCGGGCGTGCTCGAGGCTGTCTGGCCTGTCGCAGCAACGATCTCTACGGCGGCTGGTCCGCCTCGATGTGTCCCGTTCCGACCCTTGGATGGGCAATCGGATGGGCAACGGGGTGTTCACCAGCGAGCTCGGCGATCCGCCGATGATGGCGCAGTCCGACATGTGCAGCTTGACGTCGGCAGCGACTGGGGGATTGCCTTGCGCCTCTCGACCCGCGAACTGGATGGCGGGTGCGGCGGCGCTCCTCGACGGCGGTGCCACCGAGAGGCCACCACGGGCGGGACCTCTGTAGTGCCCAGCGCGGTCGACCTGCTTCGGCAGCTCGCCCTGCCCCCGATCGCCGGTTGGATGCTGCTCGCGATTGCTGCGGAGCGGACCGAGCGCAGTTCGAGGTCACTTCTTCCGGTGGCGCTCTGTCGACCGGCTTGGTCATTCGCGGCGATCGGCGCGAGTGCGATGATCGTGTTATGGGATTCCGCGTCGCGCTGTTGGCTTACTTCGACGAACCAGAATCCCTCGACCTTCGGTGCGCTGTCGACAACGGTGCGGCTGCAAGCCGGCTGGTCGGCCGCTTGTTTCCACGAACTGCCTATGGCGAGGTGGGCACGGTTTCACTCTTGGAGGGCGGATTCCCTTCGAAAGGCGCCCTGAACGTCGGAGTGTTCGACGGAGGTGAGCTGATCGCAACCCGCCATGCCCACCTGTACAACCCAACCAAGGATTGAGTCCCGCCGGGTGGTGTAGGTGCACCGTGCGATTCTGATGGTTCAGGTTCGTGGTGCTGCGGGGAGTGAGGTTACCTCCTGACGATGCTCGAGGACCGGGGCGATGGACGCGGCGGCGATGTAGCGGCGGGGTGCGGCGATCATTTCGTCGTTGATCTCGACGAGGAGAGCGCCGACGAGGCGGATGACCGATTCGGGGTTGGGGAAGATCTGCACGACATCGGTGCGCCGTTTCAATTCCCGGTTCAAGCGTTCGATCGGATTGTTGGACCAGATCTTGGACCAGTGACCGGCCGGGAACGCGGTGTAGGCGAGGAGGTCGGTTTCCATGGACCCCAGCCTGGTCGAAACGTCTCCGGCGGGCGCTGAGAGCTGCTCAGCGACCGCCCGGAGCTGGGTTCGAGCTGCGTCGGCGTCGGGTTGAGCGAAGATGGTCCGGACCAGGGCGGCGATCATGGGCCGCTGGCCGGGCCGGGCTACGGCCAGCAGGTTGCGGAGGGCATGGACGCGGCATCGTTGCCACGATGCGTCTTGCATGACGCGGCGGATGGCGGCTTTGAGGCCGGCGTGGGCGTCGGAGACCACCAGGCGCACCCCGTGGAGGTTGCGGTCTTTGAGGCTGCGGAGGAACTCGGTCCAGAACGTTTCGTTCTCCGAGTCCCCGATATCTATGCCGAGGACTTCGCGGTGCCCGTCGGCGCGCAGGCCGGTGGCGATCACGACGGCTTTGGAGACGACCTGGCCGCCGTCGCGGACATGCACGTAGGTGGCGTCGAGCCAGACGTACACGAACGCCTGATGGCCCAGATCCCGGGTGCGGAGAACGGCCACGTCGGCGTCGATGTGTTTGCAGATCCTCGACACCGTCGAGCGCGAGACCCCCGAGTCGCAGCCCAGGGCTTTGACCAGGTCGTCGACCTTCCTCGTCGAGGTCCCGGTGATGTAGGCGGTCATGATCACCGCCCACAGCGCCTTGTCGATCCGCCGCCGCGGTTCGAGCAGCTCAGGGAAGAAGCTGCCCTGGCGGAGCTTGGGGATCTTGACCTCGAGATCACCCGCCGGGGTCGACACCAGCTTGGGGCGATGCCCATTGCGCTGGGTGGTTCTTGTCAGGGTGCGTTCATGGGGTTCGGCGCCGATCCGGGCCGACACCTCGGCCTCGATCAGCTCCTGGATGGCGTCGGCCAGGATCTCGGCCAACGACGCCCCCAACGGCGACTGCGTGTCGGTGAGACGCGAGCCGAGCTCGGACAGGGCAGACTCATAGTCGGTCATCGTGCGATTCCTCTCAGTTGGTTAGCGCTACTGAGAATCGCACGGTGGCCACCCCACCCCGGGGGACCCGGGCTGGTCAGGCCGACCTACACCACCCGGCGGGACTCACCCCAACCAAGCTGCACAATCGCTACCTCAAGGGGTCAGCGCGGCGCACCGTCGTACTGATCACGCAGAGATCCTTCAACGACATGTTCGCGTACGGCCGCTGGGACGACGGAGTCCTGAAGCGGTCGATCAGCGTCAATCCCGTCGGGAGGGTCTGGGAGAACATTGGGAACCCGGAGTCCTTCGAGTTGCCGTTCTGGAACGGCGATCACCCAGTCGATGGCGCCTATCCGCTCCCGTTTCACCCACTCGAACTCAGCGACGCAGCGCTTCGATCCGTACTCGGCCTGCTCTACGAGGGTCCTCCAGACCCGGGGCTGGTGCGGCCCGAAGAGGTGCCGTTGCGAGCGTGGAGGCGCGGCGACCACTGAACCGTTGGCCCCGCTTAGTCAGCCGTCCCCGAACGCCGGATCGGGGAGTTCGGATCGAATCCGAACGATAGCGCTTCGAGCGCTCGGGACCCGGCCGAAGCGAGCGGTCGACCGAGTCCCGTCGGAGTGGGCGGATCGCCGGGCAGGAGCGTGCGGCCCCTTGCCGTCGCCCACCAAGTCGAGCTCGTCGACCGCTCGAGGCTCGCCCGGCCAGTTGCGCAAAGCGCAACTGGATGCTTCTTTGTCAAGCGGCGATCGTTTGGGGTGGGGGTTCGACGGTGATGGGGGTGGTCGCGGTGGTGGTCTTGTGGTCGGTCCACATGCGGCGGATGACGACGTCGGAGAGGCGGCGCTTGTGGGATCGGCGTGCCTCGCGGCCTGTCTTGCCTGCGGCTCGTTTGCGGGCGAGGAATGCTTTGGCGAGGGGGTCGCGGCCGGATTGGGTGATCGACACGATGTGCAGTGAGCTGTTCACCGCCCGGCAGCCGCCGAGGTCGAGGCGGTGACGGCGCGGGGGTCCGTCGCCCTCGCCCGAGGACACCGCGACCGGTGCGGTGCCGTTCCATCGGGCGAAGGCGGACTCGGTCTCGAACCGGGTGGGGTCGCCGACGCGCAGCACGATCTCGGTGGCCGAGACCGGGCCGAGCCCGTAGATGTCGGTGAGCGTGGAGCCGTGTTCCTCCAGGAGCGCGCCCATCTGGTTGGCGAGCGCCCGCGCCTTCGAATCGAGCTGGCGGATCTCGTCGGAGAGCTCGCCCAGCCACCCGAGCCGAGCCGCGACGGCCCGATCATCAGAGACCGGGCCAGTGGCAAGGAGCCGACGCAACCGGGTGCGGGTGTCGCCCTTCGACCCCACCTCCGTTGTCAGCGCAGGGGGCAGTTCGGCCAGTTGCCGATCCGCATCCGCGAGGGTTCGTTTCAGGTGATCGATCACCGACACCCGCCGAGCGGACGACCTCGAGCTCCCCGAACGCCGCGTCCAACACCACCTTGGCCGGCCCCAGGTCCGGGTCCGACCCCGTCACCCGGGCCACCGACAAGGCGTCGATCCGGTCGGTCTTGGAGCGGCGCTCACCCCCACGCCACTGCACCGACCGTCGCGGTGGCACCTCGCGCACATCGAACCCGGCAACCATCAACGCCGCCGCGACATGCCGGCCGTTCGACCCCGACCCCTCGACGCCCACCACGCTCACCCCGTGGGAGGTGAGGAACTCGGCGCCGCTTTCGAACCCCGTCGGTGTCGCCGGCCACGACACCGTCTCGAGCGGCACCCCGACCTCGTTCACGACCGCGATCGTGAACGACTCGCGATGCGGATCTATCCCCGCTACTGCCATGACAGCTCTCCTTCGTGTTTGACTTGGTGTCGGGACCGGTGAACGGTCACGGCAGAGCTGGGTGCTGCAACGAATCCACGCTTCTTTCAAGCCAGCAGCCGTTCACCGGTCCCCACTCGTCGGCCGGCAGATCCACCTAGAAGCCACGAAGGCCACAAGTCTGTAGAGCCAGGCCAACCAGCAGGGACCGACCCTAACGACCAGGCCGGCCGCCAGGACCCGACCATCACAACACCCAGCAAGTCTGTGCCTGCCATTTCGGGGTGGGTTGGTGCAGTGGCTCTCCTGGGTGGTGGACGGGTCGGGAAGGGGTCGAGCTGCGGGGTGAGCCAGCGACGGAGATCGCGGAACTCGCGCTGGTTCTGGTGGCGGGCTGCGAGGAGGCCGGCGTCGATCGTGCGAGCGACGCCAGGGGTGACGGGCACGGTGGCGACGACATCGAGACCGGTGACGTCGGCGACGTCCCGCTCGTTGAGGGCCCGGCCCGGCTCGGCCACCAGGACGAGCCCATCGAGGCTGTGCTGGCCTGCGAGCAGCGTCCGGAGTGCGAGATAGCACGGGCCCCGCAGGACGCCCAGGCGGCGCTCTCCGCTCGCCCTCGGGCCGACTGATGCTTCGGTCACCGTTCCGGCGTCGATGATCGTGAGCTCCGCTTCGCCGGACGCCTCCTGAGCGAGGACGAGCCGGGGAAGGACCTCGGCGGGGAGCTGGTCGGGCGGGGCAACACCGAGGAGCGCAGCGGTGAGCACCGGATCCGCCGTGACGAGCTCGGTACGGACCATGGTCCGGCTGATCAACGCAAGGGCTGCACCGATGGTGCTCGTCCCCGATCCGCCTCGGACGCCGACGAGGGTGATCCGGTCGAGTGGTGCAGTCGCCGGTGCAGTGGGCCGTGCAGTCGCCGGTGCAGACAGATTCGGACTGCACCGTGTCGCTGCACCACGCACTCGCAGGGTGGTTCGGGAGGGGCGAGATGGCTTCCCCAACCCTCCCGCCCCTCCTCGATCTCGTGATCGTTCATCGGCTCTCCTCGAGCTCGAGCTGATGGCTGCGGACCAGGTATGGGGGCAGCCGGGTGATGTGTCGAGCCGGTAGCGGGGGGAAGGTCGTCCTGATGCCATACGTGCTGCCCCCGATCGACGCCAGCCCGAAGTCGACCAGCCGCACCAGCGTGCGCACGATAGGGGCATGCCGGGCGGTGCCGCCCCCCAGCCCGAGCGAGCGAGCCAGAGGTTCGAGCGGGGCTTCCACACCGTCCGGGCTGCTGTCGAGCCACTCGGCGAGCCGGCGGGCGGCCCAGATGGCCGATGGTCCGAGGATCGGGAGCCAGTAGGTCTCGACGTAGGTGCTGCGCACGTCGTGGCCCAGCTGGTCGATCACGGAATCGGTGAGCGGGATCACGGTGAGGGGGTCGTGGCTGGAGATCCAGCCGTTGGTGTCTCGTAGGTCGGTGGCGACCATAGGGCATCTCCTTGAGTTCAGATTCAATATGAGTTCGATGTGGACGTCAAGCAATTGGCCAACACGAGGGGCGTCGCTTGACTCGTACGTGTCAATGCGCGATGGCTCATCGCTGCGCTCCCGCAGGGAGCGAGAAGTCTGTGAACTCGTTCGTCGCGTCAGGCGCCTCTCGTTCGCCTTCCAGCTGCATGACAACAACACGGACCACGACAGAATCGACCTCGCCGCCACTCCCGGATCCGACATCGCAACCGACGATGTCGATCGACGAAGCAGCGGAGCTGCTGGGCGTCTGTCGCTCAACGTTGTACCGGGCGGCGAAGGACGGCGAGATCCCGGTCATCAAGATCGGCAGGCGGTACCTTGTTCCTACCGCCCGACTTGTGCAGCTTCTGGGCTCCGAGGAGCCAAGCGCCCGATGAGGCGGAGATCGGTGCCACAGGCGCCCTCCTGATCGAGGACATCAACCGTGCGAGCACGGTCCTCCCTTCGATTCCCAGTCAGGTGAGGCACCGATGAAGGACAAGTCGTGAGGCAGCGAGGCCGTGCGAAGGCCGGCCAGTACCGAACCGAAGGCGTCGAGCTCTGCACCCTCCGATGCTTCGACGCCCAACGGGACCGAGACGACTACCACGAAGCGAAGGCGCAGAACGAGGTGCAACCGTGAGCCGACGACGAGGAACCGTTCAACGGCACGGTCCGACGTGGCGGTGGGGCCTAGACATCAACGCCGAAGGAGAGAAACGGAAACGGGTCTTCCGGTCAGGGTTCCGCACCAAGGCCGACGCCCAACGCGACCTCCACGACTATCTCCGAGAGCTCGACGGCGGAACAGCAGTCGAGCGGCACGTCGACACATTCGGCGGCTTCCTGGACAGCTGGCTCGCCGGTCGAGCTGTCGCCGGACTCAAGGCAACCACGATCGACTCCTACCGGCGAAGCATCGACCGGCACGTCATCCCCGTCCTCGGACATCGCCGAATCCAAACCCTCCGCACCCAAGACCTCAACGCCCTCTACCGAGGGATGATCGACGGCACCGACGGCCGAGCGCCCGTGTCGACCAGAACGACCCGATATGCGCACACGATCGTCCGCTCAGCGCTCGAGGATGCCCGACGGCAAGGACTCATCGGCCACAACCCGACCGACGACGCCACCGCACCATCAGCCTCAGCGGCGAGGCCACCGGAGATGCCGACGTGGACACCCGACGAACTCGCCCGGTTCCTCGACGCCGATCGAAGGGTCGGCGCACTGGCCCCTGTTGTGGGTCGCGGCATTCACCGGGATGCGCAGAGGCGAGCTCTGCGGCCTCCGCTGGGACGACGTCGACCTCGACGGGGCGGTCCTAACGGTTCGGCACACTCGCACGGCGGTCGGTCACCAGCCGGTCGAGGGAGACACGAAATCGCAGAAGGGCCGGCGACGCTTGGATCTCGATGCGGACACGGTCGCCGTGCTGCGTCGCCGCAAGATCAGCCAGGTCGAGGACCAGCTCCTCATGGGCGCCGGCTGGCAAAACGACCGCGACCTCGTGTTCACCATGCGCGACGGTCGGCCGTGGCATCCCGACGTGACCACCAAAGCGTTCCGACGGCTGGTCGACACCGCCGATGTCCCAAGGATCCGTCTCCACGACCTCCGACATACTCACGCCACCCACCTGTTGGCGACGGGAGCGAACGTGAAGATCGTGTCGGAACGGTTGGGTCACGCCTCGGTGGCGTTCACCCTGGACACCTACGGGCACGTCATGCCCGGTCAGCAGGCTGACGCTGCTGGCAGCGGTCGCGAGACTCGTGAACGGCCGGTAGGAATCCTCCGGGATCCATTTGGGATCCATTCGGCCACATCGACGGACCCCGATCCGCCGAGATCGTTGCTATGACTGGTGGGCCCGGGAGGGATCGAACCTCCGACCGAGCGATTATGAGTCGCCTGCTCTAACCACTGAGCTACGGGCCCCAGCAGTCCCATCTTTGCAGCCATCGGCACCGGGGCCGACGACGCAACCACCAACTCGCGAAGGAGGATGGGCTCGGCATCGTGGTTTCTCGATGCCGAGCCCATCCGTCCGGCGACGACGTCGGGGTCGCCTCCCCGGTCCTTCTACTTCTTCTTCGTATGGACGACGACGTTGCCGCCACCGATCGCCTGGTCCGTGCCGTTGTCGTAGACGGTGGTCTCGACTCCGGTGCCGTCTTCGGTCCAGATCTTGATGCGGAAGGTGTCGGGGCTGTCGTCGGTGGCCCAGATCATGAACCGGTAGTCACCGGCCCCGTCGATGGTGCCCGAGCCCTTGAACTGGGCCCTCGTCCCGCCCTTGTTGACCACCAGCCAGTCGTAGCTCGAGGAGTGGAAGTCCAGGTCGCCGGCGACGAACCGGAATTCGGTCTGGCCGGTCGGGATCGTGGCGCCCTTCTTGTACTTCGAGACGAAACCGAAGTTGGCTCGTCCCGAAGCGTCGGGGTCGGCGACGAGGGCGCCCCCGGGTGAGTCGATCCAGCCGCCGCCGGTCACGAACCCACCGGCGGGGTCGTAGACCACCAGCAGCGTCTCCGAGGGAGCACTCCAGTTACCGGCCTGGTCCTGGGCCCTGACGGACACGGTGTAGACGCCGGGCTCGAGCCCGGCCCCGATCGTGGCCGTCGCCACACCTCCGCTGATCGCCATCGGCTCGCCGTCACCCTGGCCGGGATCGGCGTCGAGGAACCATTCGGCGGAGGCCAGCCCTGATGCGTCGTCGGACACGTCAGCTTGCAGCAGGGAGGTCGCGTCGACCGAGACCGGATTCGGGGTCACGACCGGCTCTCCGACCGTCGGGGCGACGGTGTCGGCGACCGTGTAGTCGTGGGTGAGCACGTTCTCGTTGCCGGCCTCGTCGGTTCCGGTGACGGTGATGCTGTGGGAACCGAGAGTCGAGGTGTCCAGGACAGAGCCGTTGCCAACTGACCCGACGCAGGACGCGAGACCCGAGACGGCATCGTCGCACGCGAAGTCAACGGTGCCCGCCTCGTTCAACTCGTAGATCGCGCCGTCGGACGGCGTGGTGATCGTCACAGCCGGGGCGCCCGAGTCGACCTTGACGTTGATCGCCTGGTTCGGCTCGACGTTGCCGGCCGCGTCGGTGGCGGAGAACGTCAGCGTGGTGATGCCGTCGGCGCTGATCACCGGCGACGCGGTATCGCTGAGCACGGTGGTGGCGGCGATGGTCTGAGCTCCGCTCGCCTGGTAGGTGATCGAGTCGACACCGGAATCGGCATCCGTGGCCGTCAGATCGACGGTGACCGGCGTGGTGAACCAGCCGTCGAGACCGGCCGTGCCGTCCGGCGTCGCGGTCGACGTGGGTGCGGTCGTGTCCACCACCGTGTAGGCGTGGGTCAGCGACGCCGTGTTCCCGGCGACATCGCTGGCGTCGACCGTGAACGTGTAGCCGCCAACGGCGGACGTGTCGATCGTGACGCCATCGGAAACGTCGCCGTCACAGGTCGCCACCCCGGACTCTGCGTCGGAACAATCGTAGTCCGCTGTCACCGCGGTGCCGACCGGGTAGGTGGCACCGTCCGCCGGTGTCGTGATCGCGATGTCCGGCGGCGTCGAATCCGCTGCCGGCACGCCCACCCCACCCGGGTCATGGATCACTCCGGGCGTCGGGTCGGCATCGAAATGACCGTCGTTGTCCCGCAGAGTCAAGGTCAGGGTGGAGCCGGACAGCGTCGCGATCGACGACGCGTCCGTGTAGGCCCCGCCCTGCAGCTTCCAGAACTTCCATCCCGGATCGGGTGCCGACGGCAGGTCGATGACGACGTCGATCGTGGCACCCGGCGCCACGCCCGAGATCGTGAAGTCGACCAGCCCGAACGGGAAGTCGACACCTGGCGGGATCGGTGGCATCGTCGGGGGGTCGATCGCCGTGGCCGAGGAGATCGTGGTGCCGGCGGTGGGCGACGAGATCGTGATGTTGTCACCGCTGGAGTTGGTGACCGTCTTGGTGGTGACGGGCCCGTTGATCAACTGACAGCCGCCGATGTCCGGGTCAAGTGGGTTGGGGACGCTGACCCCGACCAACTGCCCGGATACATCGGTCAATAGATCGTAGGTGTCCGGTGGGGCAGTAGCCGGAGGTCCAGTGGATCCGAAGCAAAGGACGTCGACGAGCTGCCAGCCCGGGACGTGGTCCTCGGTGATCGTGAGAGCCGAGTCCACCGTTACCGAACCGAAGAACTCGGGGCTCAGGGTTCCTGGGTCGGTGTCGACGACGAGTGCCGTCTGGGGATCGCCGTCGGCTTCGTCGACGCGGAGCGTGAAGGGTTGAGTCGAGGCCACCGGAACCGTGTTCGCGTCGACGGTGCCCTTTCCGACAAAGAAGACCGTGGAGGGCGGTGGTGGCGGAGGCGCTGGCAGCTGGTTCTGGAACGCACAGACGGTGTACTGGTCGAGCGCGACCTCAAGACCGACCGCCCCGTCTGGCAGGACGACGGGGGTCGAAGGGATCGCCTCGAGGTAGGGGAAGGAGCCGGACGCCACGAAGCACTCAGCCAGCGCCAGGCTCCAGAGCGGCCCGGGCTGCTGCTCGACGATGGTGTACGTCCCAGGCACGAGGGAGGAGGTGAACGTACTATCCCGCGTCAGGTCGGTGGGGTCCGTGTCGAGGTCGGCCGAGGCGACGGCTGTGCCGGCGTTGTCCAGGACCCGAAACGCGAACGCTTCGCTCGACTCGAACGCCTCATTGGAGTTGGGGTCAGGGGGAATGGAGGGGTCGTACGTGTTCTTTTGGACCTGCAGGGTTATCGGTCCCATCGCGCCGGCTGGTGGGCCCAAGGCCACCAGCGGAACCAGGAATGAGGCGATCATGGCCAATGCCGTCGCCACCTTGATCGCCGTGCGACCACTCGATACGCCACCCATCTCGTCCCCCTGACCGGCGCCTCGCGACACCCTCGTGTGTGATGGCACAGTAAGGGGAACGCCTCCCGCCCGTCTGTGTCCCACGACACGCTTCGCTGCGGCAGGCCGCCGCCCAGCCGAGGAACGATCTTGGGGCAGGAACCTCCCAGTCTGGTGAGGTCGATGGCGGAACCGGAAGCCGGCCGTCACCGCAGGCCGAGCGGGCACTCATCCGACCTCGAGACGACGCCCCTCCAGGACGATCGATCGAACAGCAGGCTATTGACCCGATCACGATTGCACGCTCCCCTGCCCCGCATTGGCCTGTCGCCATCGAGCACAGCGCATGGTCCGTCGCGATTATGAGTCGCCTGCTCTCACCACTGAGCTACGGGCCCCGGGTGTTCGAGTGTCCGGTGCTACTGGCAGCCGAACGTAGCAACACTTCGTGCAGGCATCGATCCTCTTCGCCGAAGACTCCTGGGACGGACGGAGAGCCCTCCACCGCCCCTGGCCCTTTCGGGACTATCGATCGCCGCGGCTGGTCTTCTTGCTCGGTCCCCCGCCGGTGCGCCCGCCGCCTTTTCCTCGGCTACCGACGTCGCGGCGACTGGCTCGGTTGCCGGCTGCCCCGCCGGATTCACCCTGTGCCAGCTCGGGATGCGGTTCCACACCCTCCACCTCGATCGACGTCGCCACGACCAGGGGCTTCATGACCGGCGCGAGTTGTCCGACCACGTCGTCGAGAATCTCCTGCTGGTCGTCGAGCTCGGTGATGCCCGGCCCGAACTTGGTGACCCTCACGATGTGCATGCTGCCATCGGTCTCGATCAGCGCGGTCGGGCCGTCATGGCCGTTTCGGTCCATGAGCCAATACGTGCGCACGATCGGACTCCCTCACTTCGTCGTCGGGACAGAGGCAGCCTAGGTGCTGCGCAGCCAACCAACCGACGGCGAACGAGTCCTCGTACGCCTCCGCCGGGAAGGGACCTCATCGCACCCCAGCTCAGGGGCTCGCAAGGTAGGTGCCGTACGCCATGTTTCCCGATCCGAGCCCCAGCCACTCCTTCAGCTGCGGATCGAGTCCCTCCTTCGATGTGCGGGACAACGACGCGCCCCAGTTGTTCTGGTGACGAAGGAAGGACCGGGCATAGAACGCGAACAGAAGCGCCCGCTCACGGTCGGTGGTCGTGTTCCGCCCCGAGGTGTGCCACAAGCGCCCGTCCATGAGGATGACCGAGCCGGCGGCCGCCTCGAACGAGCGCATCGATGCCTCGGCATCATCCGGCACGTCGGCGAAGCACGAGATCCGATGGCTCTCCGGGAGATAGCGCGTGGCACCGTTGTCCTCGTCCGTGTCGTCGAGGCACCAGATGGCGTTCATGGTGAAGCGGGTGGGCCAGGGCTCCGGCATCACCGTCGACTGGTCGTTGTGAGCGTTCATCGACCGGCTCCCGGGCAGCGCGATGTTGGCCGAGAAGTTCGAGACCGACAGGTCGTCGTCCAGGAGGTGCAACACGTAGGGGATGACCGCCGGATGCACGATCAGTTCGGCGAACACCGAGCTGTACTCGATCAGGTCATAGACACGGACGTTCCTGCCACCGGGGTCGAGGTAGTCCATCCGAGTCGGGATGCCCCGGCGGCGGGACGCATCCGCCGCCCCGATGAGCTCCGCACGAGCGTGGGACACCTCTCGGGGCGAGAGCACGGCGGGCAGCACGACCCAACCGTCGGTCTCGAACGCCGCCACGATCGCCTCGTCAACCACGAGCATCTCCCCCAGCACACTCACAGTCTAGGGAGCCGCGTTGCAGGCGGTCAGGAGATCAGTGCTCGCTACGCCGCCTCGACCGGAATCAGCACCTCGTTGCGGCGACGGAACCAGGGGGTGAACGGCGGGTCGTAGCGGGCGAAGACCGCGGGGCCGGTCGCCACGAAGCCCTCACGGTTCACGGCCTCTTCGAGCGTGCGTCGATTCCGCTCGAAGAGCGACCGCCGCCAACCTCCGGCATAGCGGATCGCCATCATCAGTTGCCCCGGGCGCTCGGACAGGCGGACGCTCGGGTCGCCCGGTTCGGGAAGGGTCTCCATCGTGTATTCGGCGGGCATCACGAAGCTCACCACCCACGATCGGCCGCGCTTGGGCTCCTGCAGCACGGGAGCGGTCATGGCGATCTTCTCGGGGGCGGCGGTCTGGGTCACCGGTGCGGTCATCGCCATCTGCCGCTCGCCTCGGTTGCGGCCGAAGATGTAGCCGGCCAGCCGACCGAACGCGACGTTGCCGACCCACTCGAACGGTCCACTCACCTTCGTCTCGGCGACGATCGCCGGCGCGTACCGGCGCAGCTCGACGTCACCTCTCGTCTCGATGACGTCGTAGGCCATTTCTTCGGTCGCCATGATCGCATCCACCTCTCGTGTCGTTCGGAGCGGCAGAGAATGTCCGCTGCTCTCGTCATTCCTTCGTGGCGACCACGGAACGCGGATGATCCCGACGTCGCCAGGGTTCGATGTGACGGATTTCTCGGATCGACGCCCATCCGCGCCGCGTGGCCTCTCCGTACCCCGGGCAACCAGCTGCGGCAATCGCTGTCGTGGATACCCCCACTGGAGGAAGACATGAAGAAGCTTGTGATCGCTGCGGTGTCTGCCGTAGCCCTGATGTTCGGTGCGACGGTCAACGCCGGCGCGCAGGAACAGAACATCGTCGAGATCGCCCAAGGCGACGAGAACCTCTCGACCCTCGTGACCGCCGTCAGCGAAGCTGGTCTCGTCGACACCCTCTCGGGTGACGGCCCGTTCACCGTGTTCGCGCCCACCAACGCCGCATTCGAGAAGCTGCCGGCCGGCACCCTCGACTCGCTGCTCGCCGACCCCAGCGGTGCACTGACCGACGTGCTCCAGCTGCACGTCATCGCCGGTGAGGTCGACTCGGCGGCTGCGATCGCCGCCGCCGGAACCAACGTCGACACCCTCGGTGGCCCCGTCGCCGTCGAGCTGCGTGGTGAGGACCTCTACGTCGGTGGCGCCCAGGTCGTCACCGCTGACATCGAGGCGTCCAACGGCGTGATCCACGTCATCGACTCGGTCATCACCGAGCCGGCCAGCGCCGCTCCGGCTGAAGCTCCGACCGAGGTGCACAGTGGTGACTCCGGTCTGGCCGCCAGCTCCAACAGCAACGGTCTGCTGTTCGCCATCGTCGCCGGTCTCGGCGTCGTCGGCGTCACCTCCTCGTCGCTGATGCTGGCCCGGGCCCGCCGCCAGAACTGAGTCGGCGGTCTGCACGACCGCAGCCGATTCTCTTCCTGAGCCGTTTCGGGGGGAGGGCTCGTCCCTCCCCCCGTCGGTTCACTTCCATCCCTCCCACAACACCGGAGTCCTTGTGTCCGCCCGTCGAGCCAGCATCGTCCTCGTCATCTCGGCAGCCCTCCTGGTCGGTGTCGGCACCGCCTGGGCCTTCGAAGCCGACACCGACCCCCGATCCGATCTCGCCGGTACCGCCGTCGTCCCCTCGTCCTCGACGGTCGCTCCTCCCACCACCGTCGAACCCGTGCGATCCGTGCCCGCCCCCTCCACGACCAGCGTCCCGGGGCCCCAGACAACGGTTCCGACAAGCACGTTCGCGGCCCAGCCCCCCAGCGATCCGGTCCGACTCTCCATCCCCGCCCTCGGTGTGGACTCGCCGGTGGTTCCCGTCGGGCTCGAGCCCGACGGCACGATGGAGATCCCAGGTGTCAGCGAGGCCGGATGGTTCGAACCCGGCCCCCGTCCGGGCGCTCCGTTCGGCTCGGCGGTGATCGCCGCCCACGTCGACTACGGAGGCGCCGCCGGCGTGTTCTTCGACCTTCGCAGCCTCGAGATCGGCAGCGAGGTCACCGTGACCGACGATGCGGGCGAACCCCTCACCTACGTCGTCACCGAGCGCTTCCAGGTCGACAAGCAAGAGCTCCCCATCGACGAGCTCTTCCGCCCCGGAGGTGCACCCACACTCACGCTGATCACCTGCGGGGGCGCATTCGACACGGGCGAGCGCAGCTATCAGGACAACATCGTGGTCCGAGCCGTCCCGACCTGATGCGACTCGGTCCGACGCGATTTCGCGCTATGGCGTAGCGTGCCCGAAGACTGAATATCCCTTGGGGGGAACCATGGCTGTCCTGTCGCTCACCGGTTTCAAGACCGAGCCCGGGAGGTTGGCCGATCACCTGGCCGCCTCCGAGGAGGCCATCGGCCACCTCCGACGGATGGGTTTGGCTGCGATGGCGGTCCAAGCCGTCGCCGGGACCGATGTCGGCACCATCGCCACCTCGATCAACTACGAGAGCAACGCCGCCTACGCCACCGGGATGCAGAAGATCATCGCCGACGAAGCCTGGGCGGAATTCTGGGCGAGGGCCGCGGCCGGAGCTGCGGCGGTGCAGGTGGAATCGTCGCTCTACTCCGACGTCGACCCGAGCTTCCAGCCCGCCGCAGACCGGCCGCTCGGCGCGATCCTGGCCACCCAGTGGCGAGCTCGACCGGGCCGCATGGACGATTTCGTCGCCAACGTGATCGAGTCGATTCCCCACATCGAGCGCATGGGCGGCGTCGCCCGTCCGATGCAGTCGCTCATCGGAAGTCATCCGTTGACGATGCTCGTCACCACCGCCTTCCCCGACCTGGACGGGTATGGCGCCTACGCGGACAAGACCGCCGTCGACGAGCAATGGCAGACGTTCTGGTCAGGGGTCATGAGTGATCCCTCCGCCGACATCGTCCGAGCCGGCCTCTACGTCAACATCAGCGACTGACCGACCGCAACGAGCACACCGGGGGCCCGACCCCCGGTGTGCTCGTCAGCAGTCCGATCCCTCGCTGACCGCCGTGATCTGGTGACCCGGTAGCCCGCTCCACGACGTGGTGCCCCACGCCTCCGGATAGGTGCGTCGCTCGCCATCCACACACGCCAGCAAGGGACCCGGGTCCACGGCACCGTCGTAGTAGGTCCCCGTCGTGGACTCCTCGTAGTGGAGATGGGTGTACGAACAGCCGCTGACCCTGCCGGTGTGGCCCATCGTGCCGATCGGCGTGTCCGGGTCGACCCAGACGCCGCCGTCGGAGAAGTCCAGGCTGAACTCGGCCAGATGGGCGTACAGCGAGGTGAGCCCGCCCCCGTGATCGACGACGATCGACCGGCCGTAGCCACCGCACCCGGTGGAGTCGTCCTTGACGGTCGCCAGCCCTGCGCCGCTCGGATAGACGAGCTGCCCTTCCGGTCCCTCGATGTCGATCGCCCACACCCGATGGTGTCGCCCCGAGCACACGCCTCCGCCGCCCCGGCGGGCGCAGCCGACCAGGTTCTCCCCCCGCAGCGGCCACCATTCCGGGGGAGAGAACACACCGACCCCAGCGGTCGGGCGAGGTTCGGTCGTGGTCGTGCTCGCCGGTACGGTGGTGGATGACGTCGAGGTAGTGCTCGACGTCGACGTGGAGGTGGTGCTCGAGCCGACGACCGCCAGCGAGGCCGCGTTCCCCGCCCCGCACGCGGTCACCAGCGCCAGAACCACCACCAACAACACCAACAGGGACCTTCGGCCCTGCCCGGCGCCACCCGAGCGCTGGAGAATCGAGCCCATGGAACAACTCACGCCCCATCGCTGGAAGCTGACGTTCGAGACCCGGGAGGACGACGACCATTGCGACATGGTGGTGCACCTGGATGCAGGTGATCGGTCGCTCACCGGCCACGGCCAATCGCGCCGCAACCCGAGCGATCCGTCGGTCCCCCAGGTCGGCGAGGAGCTGGCCGCGGCCCGCGCCCTCCACGATCTGGCCAACCACCTGACCGAAGACGCCTGGCAGACCATCGAGACCTTCAGCGCCGGCGACTGACGGATCTCAGTCGCCGACCACATCGGCTCGTACCACGATCGACGGATCGGCCAGCGTGACCTCGTCGCGGCGGGTGAGACCAGCCACCGCATGGCCGACCCGGTTGCGTTCGGCCAGTTCCGGCGCGTGCCAGAACAGCACCTGGAAGCGCGGCTGTGCGCCGTCGAAGCCCGTGACCACTACCTCGGGCGCCGGCTCCTTCAACACGCCAGCCGTCCCGTGGAGCGCCCCGGTCACGCGGACGGCCACCTCGGCGACGTCGGCGCGTTCCGGGAGCAGCATGGACATCTCGGACCGTCGACGACCCTGCGTCGTGTAATTGGTCAGCGTCTCGTCGACGAACCGGTTGTTGGGGATGTGCACCGTTCGGCGGTCGTTCGTGGACAGGACCACGGCCCGGGTACTGATCTCCTCGACGACTCCGGTGACCTCACCGGTCTCCACCAGATCACCCGGCTTCAACGAACCTCGGAGCTGGAGCACGAAACCCGAACTCAGGTTCCGCACGACGGGTTGGAGGAAGAGGAACACCACGGTGATGAGCGCGATGATCATCAGCACCGGACCGAGGGTGAACCCGAGGAGCTCGAGCGCTATGGCGGTGGCGAACAAGGAGAGACCGAGCGAGACGACCTGCCCCAGCAGCGACGCCGCTGCCGCCGCCGGCCCCTCCCAGTCCTTCGTCCACCGGCCGACCAGTCGGCGCATGATCCAGGCGACGACCGCAACGGCAGCGAAGACGACGGCCGCGGCGATCACCTCGCTCCATCCGATGTGCCCGACCGACCACCGGTCGAGCGTGACCTGGATCTCGGTGCCGACCTCGTCGATGAGGTCGGGGCCGGTCCCGTCGGTGTCGGAGGTCTGAGTCAGCATCGGAGACCAGGAGCGTAGGCGGTCGGCCGGACTCAACGGGCCGCCGCCGCTGCGTGCTCCGGGGGTGGGGCTCGAACCCACGACCCACGGATTAACAATCCGTTGCTCTGCCTGCTGAGCTACCCCGGAAGGAACGCTGAACGATAGCAGTCGGACCCGGCCACCTTGCGGGCTATCCGCTCACGCCTCTTCGAGGTAGCCCCGGAGCTTCTCGCTGCGCTGGGGATGACGGAGCTTGGCCAGCGTCTTGGACTCGATCTGGCGGATCCGCTCACGGGTGACACCGAACTCGCGACCCACCTCCTCCAGCGTGCGCGGGCGGCCGTCGTCCAGCCCGAACCGCATACGCACCACCTTCTTCTCCCGGTCGGACAGGTCGTCGAGCGCCTCGATCACGGCCGTGCCCAGCATGTGCCGGGCGGTCACGTCGGCCGGGCTCTCGACCCGGTCGTCCTCGATGAAGTCGGCCAGGTTGGAGTCCTCCTCTTCGCCCACCGGCGAGTCCAACGACAGCGGGTCCAGACCGATGCGGAGGATCTCACGCACACGGGCCGGCGTCATGTCGACGCGGTCGGCCAGCTCCTCGATGGTGGGCTCCCGCTCGAGCTCCTGGAGCATCGCCCGCTGGGTGCGGTGGACCCGGTTCATCGACTCGACCATGTGCACGGGAATCCGGATCGTGCGGGCCTGGTCGGCGATCGACCGGGTGATGGCCTGGCGGATCCACCAGGTGGCGTAGGTGGAGAACTTGAAGCCCTTCGTGTAGTCGAACTTCTCGACCGCCCGCATGAGGCCCAGGTTCCCCTCCTGGATCAGGTCGAGGATGAGCATGCCCCGGCCGACGTACCGCTTGGCGATGGAGACGACGAGGCGGAGGTTGGCCCGGGTGAGGTCGTCACGAGCCCGATCACCGTTGCGCTTGCGCCGGAGCAGGCGCTGGCGCTCGACCTCGTCCAGGGTGGCGAACGTACCCGCCTCTTCCATGGCCTCGATCCGCTCGGCGGCCTCGATGCCCGCGCCGATCCGCTTGGCCAGCGACACCTCTTCGTCCGCCGTCAGCAGCGGAACCTGGCCGATCTCCTTGAGGTAGATGCGCACCGAATCGGCGGTGACCGTCGTGTGGGTCGGCTTGGCGATCGAGCGCCGCGGCCGGCGGGCCCGGCGCTCGGCGGGTGTCTCGGGTTGGTCGGGCTCCTCGGGATCGTCCTCGGCGACGGCCGGCGGCGCCTCCGGCTCGTCGGCGGCGATGGCCGCCTCCCGCTCGGCGACCGTGGCCAGCGCGTCGTTCTCGTGGGCCTCGTGGGGTTCGACGGACTCGTCGAGCACGACGCCCTCACCGGCCAGCATGGCTCGGATGCTGAGAATGACCTCCTCGGAGAGCTGGACGCCCTTCAGGACGCCCATCACCTCGTCGGACGTGATCGATCCCCGGATGCGGCCGATGGCCAGCAGTGCGTGGACCTGCTCGGGTGAGACGCCCGGGAGCGCCGGATCGGGGGAAGGTTCGCTCATGCGGCCACCCGGTCGATGATCCAGTCGCGCAGGGCCATCGTCTCCTCGGACCGCACGTCGGGGTTGATCCGGAGGGACTCGATGTGCAGCTTCAACCAGCCGGTGATGGTGGCGTAGGCCAGTGGATCGTCGGACGATTGGGCCTCGGCCTCGAGCTCGTCCAGCGCCGCCGACGCCGACCGATCCAGCAGCCGGGCGATGACGTCCTCCAACTCGGCATCGGTCTCCTCGACGGCGACCTGACCCAGCAGCTCGGCGGCCGCCGGCGACACCACGGCCATCGCGTCCACGACGGAGTCGGCTGCACCGAGCGCATCGTACGCCTCGGCCACGACCGGATCGGGAAGAAGGGCGGCGTCGGCCAGCTCGAAGACAGCATCACCGTGGCTCACGGCCAGGCGCAGCAGTTCCATCGACGACGAGTCGTCGTGGCTGGCCCGTCGTGGCGGTGCGTCCTCACGCAGGTCGATCTCCTTGTCGCGGCGGCGCCGCTGCGACGGGTCGGACGCGATCTCACGCAGCCGCTCCGGCGTCATGCGACAGCGCGACGCAACGTCCATGAGGTACTGGTCGCGCACCAGATCACTGGGGTGCTCGGCGATCAGCTCGAGCGCGGCGCCGGCGGCGCGGGCCCGTCCCTCGGGGGTCTGGAGGTCACTGCTGCGCAGCGCCCGGTCGACCCGGAAGCCCAGCATGGGGATGGCGTCCTCGACGGCCGACGCCAACCGCTCGGGGTCGGTGCGCGCCAGGTCGGCGGGGTCGACACCGGGCGGCAGATCGGCGACGGCCACGTCGACCTCGAACTTCCGCTCCCATTCGTACGACGCGAGCGGCGGCGGCCTGGCCCGCGGCGTCGGCGTCGAAGGCCAGCACGATGCGATTGGCGAACCGCTTCATCGACCGCACGTGATCGGCGGTCAGGGCCGTTCCGCAGGTGGCCACGGCCCTGGGCAGCCCGGCCTGGGCGCACGCGATCACGTCGGTGTACCCCTCGCACACGATGACCTCTTCGGCCCGGACGATGGGATCCTTGTGCCAGTTGAGGCCGTAGAGGGTGCGGGACTTCTCGTACAGCGTCGTGTCGCGCGTGTTCATGTACTTGGCCCCGTCCTGGCCGGGCATGACCCGACCGCCGAAGGACACGGGTCGACCCTGGGCGTCGAAGATGGGGAACAGCACCCGGCCCCGGAAGAAGTCCTGGACCCGGTTCCGCTTGTTGACCAGGCCCACGCCCAGCTCGACGAGCACGTCACGGGGGAGACCAACGGAGCGGACCATGACATCCCAATCGTCCGGAGCCCACCCGATCTGATACTCCCGGACCTGCGCACCGTCGAAACCCCGGCTGCGCAGGTACTTTCGGGCCGGCGCGGCGTCGGGCGCCTCGAGCAGACGGGTGTGGTACCAGTCGACGACCTCGGTCATGGCGTTGACCAGCCGGTCTCGCTTGCGTCGACTCTCGCCCTCGTTCTGATCGGTGTAGCGCAGCGTCACGCCCGCCTTGCCGGCCAGCCACTCGACGGCCCCCACGAAGTCGAGGTGCTCCATCTCACGGACGAAGGTGATGACGTCGCCGCCCACACCACACCCGAAGCACTTGTACAGCCCCTCCTCGGCATTGACCGAGAACGATCCCGACTTCTCGGAGTGGAACGGGCACAGACCGGTCATGCGACGGCCGACGCGCTTGAGCTGGGTGTACTGGCTGGCGATGGCCACCAGGTCGGAGCGCTCGCGGACGAGCTTCACGTCCTCATCGAGGATGCCCATGTCCGGCGCCCCCTACCCGAGTCCTCGTGGCTCCACCATGGCGGCCGACGCTACCAGCGTGCCGCTTCGCTCACGCCCGGGTTGGGCTGAACCCTCCCGGGGTCAGGCACCGACGGTGCTCATCAGTCGAGGGCGTCCTGGAACCAGCCCACCAGATCGGCGATGGGAATGCGGACCTGCTCCATGGTGTCGCGCTCGCGGATGGTCACCGCCCGATCGTCGACGGTGTCGAAGTCGATGGTGACGCAGTACGGCGTCCCCAGCTCGTCCTGGCGCCGGTAGCGGCGGCCGATGGCCTGGGTCTGGTCGTAGTCGACCATCCAGCGGGGCTGAAGCAGCGCCAGCACCTCTTGCGAGGGGGCGATCAACTCGTCCTTCTTCGACAGCGGCAGCACCGCGATCTTGTACGGAGCCAGCCGGGGGTGGAGGCGCAGGACCGTGCGGGTCTCGTCGTTGACCGTGTCCTCGTCGTACGCGGCCAGCAGGAACGCCATCATCGATCGGGTCGCGCCACCCGCCGGTTCGATCACGTGCGGGACGTACCGCTCGTTGGTGGCCTGATCGAAATAGTCCAGACGCTGGCCCGAATGCTTCGCGTGCTGCTCCAGGTCGTAGCTCCCCCGGTTGGCGACACCCTCCAGCTCGCCCCAGCCCCACGGGAAGAGGTACTCGACGTCGCTGGTCCCGCTGGAGTAGTGGGAGAGCTCGTCGGCGTCGTGGGGTCGCATCCGCAGCTGCTCGGCCGGAATGCCCAGGTCGACGTACCAGTCGTAGCGCTCCTGGCACCAGTACTCGTACCACTGGTCGGCCTCGTCGGGCGGGACGAAGAACTCCATCTCCATCTGCTCGAACTCGCGGGTCCGGAACACGAAGTTGCCCGGGGTGATCTCGTTGCGGAACGACTTGCCGATCTGCGCGATCCCGAAGGGTGGCTTCTTGCGGCTGGTGTTGAGGATGTTGGCGAAGTTGAGGAACATGCCCTGCGCCGTCTCGGGCCGCAGGTACACGTCAGCCGCCGACTCCGACACCGGGCCGGCCTCGGTCTTGAACATCAGATTGAAGTGCTGCGCCTCGGTGAACGTACCGGTCTTGCCGCAGGCCGGGCAGGTGTCGGGGTCGGCGAGGTGGTCCTCGCGGTGGCGAGTGTGGCACTCACGGCACTCGACCAGGGGGTCGGTGAAGTTGGTGAGGTGACCCGACGCCTCCCACACCGCCGGCGGTGACAGGATCGCCGCGTCCAGGCCGACCACGTCGGTGCGCAGCTGGACCATCGATCGCCACCACGCGTCCTTCACGTTGCGCAGGAGCAGGACCCCGATCGGTCCGTAGTCGTAGGTGGATCGGAATCCCCCGTAGATCTCCGCCGACGGGAAGATGAAGCCGCGCCTTTTGGACAGGTTGACGACCTTCTCCATGACGTCGGGGACGGAGGAGCCGGCGGCGGTCTCGGGTTGCTCGGGGGGCGCAGACATGGCCGACCACGGTAGTGGTCGAGGACACCCGACGGCGCGACCTTCCGGAACGGCGCCGACCAGGCCGCACGACTCACTCTCCGTGCTCTTCTGGACTCTGGATGCCACGTTCGGTAGCTTCGGGCCTGAGTGCGGGGCCGGGCGGGGACGACATGTCTGCCCGATCCCACTCACGGCGAAATCGGCGAACGAAAGCACAGGGCGGACATGCGAACCCTTCGAGGGACCTCTCGCACCCATCATCACGGGCGGGCGCACACGCCCCTGGTGGTCTTCAGCACGCTGGCCATCGTGGCCAGCCTCTTCGCGGCGGTCACCGTCGCATCGGAGGCGCCGGCCTCGGCCGCGCGGACTTCGGGCGAGGTGGTGAAGTACGACTTCACCGGCGGGACGGGAACCACGGTCGCCGACTCTGGTTCCGGCGCGCCCCTGAATCTGACCATCGACGACCCCGGCGCCGTGTCGTGGGTGCCCGGTGGGCTCTCGGTCAATTCGTCGACGGTGATCTCGTCGGCCGGGGCGGCCACCAAGGTGACCAATGCCGTGCAGGCGTCGAACGAAATGACCGTCGAAGCCTGGGTCGCACCCTCATCGGCCAACCAGTCCGGCCCGGCCCGCATCGTCACCAGCACCAGCTCGCCCCTCGTCGACGCCAACTTCATGCTCGGCCAAGGCGCCTGGGGCTCCCTCCCCAGCAACGCCTACGCCGCCCGCTTCAACGCCACCGGCACCCCCACCGCCGACACCATGCTGACCCCCGCCGGCACCGCCACCACCAACCTCACCCACGTCGCCCTCACCCGCACCACCGCAGGCACCCAGACGCTCTACGTCAACGGCGTGGCCCGAGCCACCTCCACCCGCACCGGCACCACCAGCAACTGGAACACCTCCTTCCCGCTCACGATTGCGAACGTTCCGACCGGCAGCCGCCCCTGGCTCGGCACGATGTGCCTGGTCGCGGTGTACGACACGGCCCTGTCCGCCTCGCAGGTCTCGGACAACTTCACGGCGGGCTGTGACCCGGCGCCGAACGCGGATCCGGTCCTGGATCCGGTCGCCGACCAGACCAACGACGAAGGCGACACCGTCACGCTCGACGTCGACGCCACCGACACCGACCCCGGCGACGTGCTCACCTACTCCGCCACCGGCCTGCCCGACGGCCTCACCATCGACCCCGCCACCGGCGAGATCACCGGCACCATCACCCAGACCGCCGCCACCGGCTCCCCCTACTCGGTCGGCATCACCGTCGACGACCAACGCGGCGGCACCGACACCACCACCATCACCTGGACCGTCAACCCCGTCAACGTCGCCCCCGTCCTCGACCCCATCGGCGACCAGACCTCCGGCGTCGGCCAGAACGTCTCGCTGACCGTCACCGCCACCGACGACGACAACGACGACCTGCTCTACTCCGCCACCGGACTGCCCGCCGGCTGGACCATCAACCCCACCACCGGTGAGATCACTGGCACCTCACCCGCCCCCGACTCAGTGACCGTCACCGTCACCGTCGACGACCAGAACGGCGCCACCGACGACGAAACCTTCACCTGGGACATCGTCGGCAACACCGCCCCCGTCCTCGACCCCGTCGCCGACCAGACCAACGACGAAGGCGACACCGTCACCCTCGACGTCGACGCCACCGACGACGATCCCGGCGATGTGCTCGTCTACTCCGCCACCGGCCTGCCCGACGGCCTCACCATCAACCCCACCACCGGACTCATCAGCGGCACCATCACCCAGACCGCCGCCGCCAACTCCCCCTACACCGTCGCCCTCACCGTCGACGACCAGAAGGGCGGCACCGACACCACCACCATCACCTGGACCGTCGTCGACGTCCCGGTCACCGGGCCCACACCGATCGTCCACTACGACTTCACCGAAGGCAGCGGCACCACGGTCGCGGACACCGGCAGCGGCACCCCGCTGAACCTGACCATCGACAACCCCGGCAACGTGTCGTGGGTGCCCGGTGGCGGCTTGACCGTCAATTCGTCGGCGGTGATCGCGTCGGCCGGGTGCGGCGTCGAAGGTGACCAGCGCCGTGCAGGCGTCGAACGAAATGACCGTCGAAGCCTGGGTCGCACCCTCATCGGCCAACCAGTCCGGCCCGGCCCGCATCGTCACCAGCACCAGCTCGCCCCTCGTCGACGCCAACTTCATGCTCGGCCAAGGCGCCTGGGGCTCCCTCCCCAGCAACGCCTACGCCGCCCGCTTCAACGCCACCGGCACCCCCACCGCCGACACCATGCTGACCCCCGCCGGCACCGCCACCACCAACCTCACCCACGTCGCCCTCACCCGCACCACCGCAGGCACCCAGACGCTCTACGTCAACGGCGTGGCCCGAGCCACCTCCACCCGCACCGGCACCACCAGCAACTGGAACACCAGCTTCCCCCTCTCCCTCGCCAACGCCCCGACCGGCAACCGGCCCTGGCTCGGCACGTTCTGCGATGTCGCCATCTACGCCAGCGCCCTGACCGCGACCGATATCGCCGACAACGCCGCCGCGGGCTGCAGCCCGACGCCGAACACTGATCCGGTCCTGGATCCGGTCGCCGACCAGACCAACGACGAGGGCGACACCGTCACCCTCGACGTGAACGCCACCGACACCGACCCCGGCGACGTGCTCGTCTACTCCGCCACCGGCCTGCCCGACGGCCTCACCATCGACCCCGCCACCGGCGAGATCACCGGCACCATCACCCAGACCGCCGCCGCCAGCTCCCCCTACACCGTCGACCTCACCGCCGACGACCAGAAGGGCGGCACCGACACCACCACCATCGACTGGACCGTCAACCCCGTCAACGTCGCCCCCGTCCTCGACCCCATCGGCGACCAGACCTCCGGCCAGGGCCAGAACGTCTCACTCACCGTCACCGCCACCGACGACGACAACGACGACCTGCTCTTCACCGCCACCGGACTCCCCGCCGGCTGGACCATCGACCCCACCACCGGTGAGATCACCGGACTGGCCGACACCACCGGTACCAGCACCGTCACCGTCACCGTCGACGACCAGAACGGTGCCACCGACGACGAAACCTTCGACTGGGCGATCGTCGGCAACGCCGATCCGGTCCTGGATCCGGTCGCCGACCAGACCAACGACGAGGGCGACACCGTCCTGGTCGACGTGAACGCCACCGACACCGACCCCGGCGACGTGCTCGTCTACTCCGCCACCGGCCTGCCCGACGGCCTCACCATCGACCCCGCCACCGGCGAGATCACCGGCACCATCACCCAGACCGCCGCCGCCAGCTCCCCCTACACCGTCGACCTCACCGCCGACGACCAGAAGGGCGGCACCGACACCACCACCATCGACTGGACCGTCAACCCCGTCAACGTCGCCCCCGTCCTCGACGCCGTCGCCGACCAGGCCAACACCGAAAACGACGCCGTCACCCTCGACATCGACGCCACCGACGACGACGACGACACCCTCGTCTACACCGCCAGCGGCCTTCCACCCGGCCTCGGTATCGTCACCGCGACCGGTGAAATCACCGGAACGATCGACCCCGGCGCCGCCGCCGGCTCCCCCTACACCGTCGAGCTGACCGCCGACGACCAGAACGGCGAAACCGACACCACCACCATCACCTGGACCGTCACCACCGCCCCCACCGGACCCACCCCCGTGGTCCACTACGACTTCACCGACGGCGCCGGCACCACCGTCGCCGACAGCGGCGCCGGCGCACCGCTCGACCTGACCATCAACAACCCCGGCAACGTCAGCTGGATCCCGGGCGGCGGACTCACCGTGGACGCCAACACCGTCATCGCCTCCGCAGGTGCAGCATCCAAGGTGACCAACGCCGTGCAGGCGTCCAACGAGATGACCCTGGTCGCGTGGGTGCGGCCGGACGTCGACGAACAGTCCGGTCCCGCCCGCATCGTCACCAGCACCAGCTCGCCGCTGGTCGACAGCAACTTCATGCTCGGCCAGGGCGCCTGGGGCAGCTTGCCCAACGACACCTTTGCCACCCGCTTCAACGCCACGGGCACGCCATCGGCCAGCACGATGTTCAGCCCGGCCGGCACCGCCGGGCCCGCGCTCACCCAGGTGGCACTCACCCGCGACACCGCGGGCAACCAGACGCTCTACGTGAACGGTGTGGCCCAGGCCACCTCGACCCGCACGGGCACCACCTCGAACTGGGTGGGGTCCTTCCCCCTCTCCCTCGCCAACACCCCCGACGGCACCCGTTCCTGGCTCGGCACCTTCTGTGACGTCGCCATCTACGACAGCGCCCTCACCTCGACCGACCTGGCCGACGACTTCGGCGCCGGATGCGACCTGGCCGCCCCTCCCGCCGAGATCCTGGTGCAGGTCACCCCCGGTGGCCCGATCGGTGCGACCACCTTCGGCAATGCCTCGATCACCGTCACCAACCAGGGCGGTCCCGGTGCTCCCAACGTCACGGGCGTGGCCTTCGACCTGAGCGGCTCGCTCATCCCCGACGCCACCTTCGACCCCATCGGCACCGCCGGCGACGAAGGCACCCAGTGCCTGGCCGTCTCCAGCGAAGGCGGCACCGGCTTCATTCCACCGGCCGACCCGTGCACGGATCCGTTCTTCGCCCCGCACGAGGACTCCCCCGGCGTCCCGGGCAACGGCTGGGACGGCATGGCTCTGAACTTCGGCGACTTCGAACCCGGTGAGAGCATCGTGTTCGGCGTCGACGTCGACCCCACCACCATCCAGGGGGCCGCCGGCAGCGGCGGCGCCGGCGCCATCTCCGGCCTCGAGCTCACGGGATCGCCCGTCCTCGTCACCCTCTCCGACGGCTCGTCCCTCGCCGGCCAGCTCTTCGGCGACGGCTCCGACGGCGGCGGCCAGGTGCTGCTCAGTCCCGTCGCCGGCCAGGTGGCACCCACCGGTATCGAGATGCTCGGTGTCACCACCGCCCCGACCGTGTTTCCCAACAACTCGTTCGCCGGCAACGTCGCCACCACCGGACCCCAGACCGTGCGGGTCTCCGGGCCCGTCGGCGCCGAGGTCACCCTGCTGTCGGTCGAAGCGGCCCTGCTCAACCCGGGCGGGTTCGACATCGACCCCGACGAAGCCGACGCCGCCACGGCCGTCGACTACCCCACCGGCACCATCGGCGCCGGCGGGTTCGTCGACTTCCCCGTCTCCGTCAACAACGTCAGCGCGCTCTACCACTACGTCGCCGCCATCGACGACGGCGGAGCCCTCGGACTCCTCACCGACATCCTCATCATCGCCCCACCCGTTCCGCCCACCGACGTGCTGGTCCAGGTGACACCGGGTGGCCCGATCGGTGCGACCACCTTCGGCAACGCGTCCATCACCGTCACCAACCAGGGCGGTCCCGGTGCTCCCAACGTCACGGGCGTGGCCTTCGACCTGAGCGGCTCGCTCATCCCCGACGCCACCTTCGACCCCATCGGCACCGCCGGCGACGAAGGCACCCAGTGCCTCGAGGTCTCCAGTGAGGGCGGCACCGGATACGTCGTCCCCGCCGACAACTGCACCGACCCGTTCTTCGCCCAACACCAGGACTCCCCCGGCGTCCCGGGCAACGGCTGGGACGGCATGCAACTGAACTTCGACGACTTCAACCCTGGCGAATCCATCGTCTTCGGCGTCGACGTCGACCCCACCACCATCCAGGGAGTCGCCGGCAGCGGCGGCGCCGGCGCCATCTCCGGTCTCGAGCTGACCGGATCGCCCGTCCTGGTGACCCTCTCAGACGGCTCGTCCCTGGCCGGCCAGCTCTTCGGCGACGGCTCCAACGGCGGTGGCCAGGCTGCGCTCAGCGCCACGACGGGCCAGGTGGCCCCCACCGGCATCGAGATGCTCGGTGTCACCACCGCCCCGACCGTGTTCCCCAACAACTCGTTCGCCGGCAACGTCGCCACCACCGGACCCCAGACCGTGCGGGTCAGCGGACCCGTCGGCGCCCAGGTCACCCTCCTCGACGTCGAGGCCGCCCTCCTCAACCCGGGCGGATTCGACATCGACCCCGACGAGGCCGACGCCGCCGTCGCCGTCGCCTACCCCACCGGCACCATCGGCGCCGGCGGCTTCGTCGACCTTCCCGTCACCATCAGCGACGACACCGCGCTCCACCACTACGTCGCCGCCATCGACGACGGCGGGACCCTCGGGCTGCTGTCCGACATCCTCGTCATCGGCGTCGGCGACACCGAGACGCCGGTCATCACACCGATCGCCGACGTCGTCGTCGACGAGGGTGACCCGGTCAACCTCCTCGTCGAGGCCGTCGACCCCAACGGTGATCCCCTCACGATCGGCCTCACCTCCAACCCCGACATCGAGGCGCTCGGCGCCGTCTTCACCGACAACACCGACGGCACGGCCAACCTCGACTGGACCACCGAGGTGGGTGACGCCGCCGGTTACACGGTCGACATCACGGTCACCGACGGCACCAACCCCGCGACGGCGACCTTCACCATCACGGTCGTCGACCCGACCACCCAGCCACTGGCGCGCGTGAACGCCGGTGGTCCGTTGGTCGTCGCCACCGATGGCGGGCCGGACTGGTCCGAGGATCAGGCGGCTGCCGCCGCCGATGCCGGTGGTACCGCGGTCGCCGGCACGAACTCCTCCTCCTGGGTTGCCGGCGAGGACAAGACGTACGGAACCGCCGACACGATCGATCTCACCGACCCGTCGGTCCCGGCCGACGCCCCCGAGGCGCTGTTCCAGACCGAGCGCTACGACCCCGACGGCGGCGAAGAACTGGTGTACGAGTTCGACGTGGCCTCCGGCGTGAGCTACGCCGTCGACCTCTACTTCGCCGAGATCTTCGCCACGGCGAACGACGTGCGCGAGTTCGCCGTCGACATCGAGGGCACACCGGTTCTGGCCGACTACGACGTCCACGAGCTCGTCGGTCACGACACCGGCATCGTCGCCACGCTCGTCAGCCCGGTGGTGGCCGACGACACGCTGACCATCACCTTCACCCACCAGGTGGAGAACCCCAAGGTCAACGCCATCGAGGTTCGCCCGACCGGGCCGCCGCCCACCGACGTGCCGCCCACCGTCGGCGTCATCGCCGACCAGACCGTCCAGATCGGCGGCTCGCTGACGCTTCCGGTCACGACCACCGAGTTCGACGGCGACCCGATCACCCTCGGCTACACCTCGAACCCGGATGCCTCGACCTTCACCGCCTTCAGCGACGTCGGCGACGGGTCCGGTGAGCTCACCTTCGCGCCCATCGCGGGCGACGACGGCCTGTACGACATCACCGTCACGGCCACCGACAAGGACGGGTCGGACGACGAGGTCTTCACCCTCGAGGTCACCGATCCTCCGGTGCCCGGGACGGTCTTCAGCCGCCTCAACACCGGTGGACCGACCGTGGCCGCCACCGACGGCGGACCCGACTGGCTGGCGGACTCCGCAGCCGGGAACACGGCCGGATTCCCGGCCGTCGAGCCCGGTCCGACCGTGCCCAGCTACGTGCCCGGAGCGATCTTCGACACCGAGCGCTACAACAGCGCCGGCCTGTCGTACGCCGTGCCGGTCGCGGCGGGCACGCAGACGTTCGTCCGGCTCTTCATCGGCAACGGCTGCGCCTGCACCCAGAACGCTGGCCAGCGGGTCTTCGACATCACCATCGACGGCGCACTCGTCGAGAACGACCTCGATCTCATCCCCACCTTCGGTCACGAGGTCGGCGGCATGCTCGAGTACCTCGTCTCGTCCGACGGCGTCGTCAACATCGACCTGCTGGCCCAGGTCGAGAACCCGATGATCAACGGGATCGAGATCGTTTCCGCCGAGTCCAGCCCCGACGAGCTCGGCGCCAGCCCCTCTGCTGTCGACTTCGGCACCACGATCGTCACGGGATCCAAGTCCCAGACCGTGTCGCTCAGCAATCTGGGCTTCGACGTCGGCGACCCCACGATCACCGTCAACTCGGTCACGACCGTCGGGGGCGAGTTCAGCGACGACTTCCCGGGTGGCCCCCTGCCGCTCGGCCCCGGCGGCAGCGTTTCTTTCGACGTCACGTTCTCGCCGACCAGCGCCGGGGCACAGACCGGCACCGTCACCGTCGACCACACCGGCACCAACTCGCCGCTGGTGATCGACCTCGACGGCTTCGGCTCCAGCGACGTCCCCGTGTCGTTCGACGGGTCCGGGCTCAGCGGCGAGAGCAGCAACAACCCGACATCGCTGCAATTCGGTCCCGACGACCGCCTCTACGTCGTGCAGCAGAACGGCACCATCTTCGCCTACACCATGCAGCGCAACGGCCCCGGCGACTACCAGGTGGTCGCCACCGAGCAGATCGACCTGATCAAGCAGACGCCCAACCACCAGGACGACGGTGCCGACAATGGCACCCAGCAACGCCAGAGCACCGGTCTCCTGGTGGCCGGCACCACAGCCAATCCCGTGCTGTACGTCTCCTCGTCGGACTGGCGCATCTCGGTGGGCAACGACTCCAACCTGGACACCAACTCGGGCGTCGTCAGCCGCCTGACGTGGAACGGGTCGTCGTGGGACAAGGTCGACCTCGTGCGCGGCCTGCCGCGCTCCGAGGAGAACCACGCCAGCAACGGCATGGACATCGACCCGGCGACCAACACCCTGCTCCTCGCCCAGGGCGGCCACGCCAACAAGGGAGCACCCGGCAACAACTTCAGCGGCACGCCCGAGTACTTCTACTCGGCGTCGATCATCGCGATCGACCTCGACGCCATCGAGGCGCTCCCGGTCTCGACCGACCAGCGGTACGGGAACCAGTTCGTGTACGACCTGCGCACGCTGAACGACCCCGACCGGGCCGACATCGACAACACCAGTCCGGTCTTCCCGTACGCGGCGGGACACCCGCTGTTCAACAGCACCGTCGATGTCGGCGATCCGTTCGGTGGGAACAACGGCCAGAACCAGGCCATCCCCGAGCCAGGTGGTCCGGTGCAGATCTACGCGCCGGGCTTCCGCAACCCGTTCGACGTGGTCGTGACCGCTGACGGCAAGGTCTACACCTCGGACAACGGCCCCAACGGCGGCTGGGGCGGTCTCCCGCTGGTCTACGCATCGGACGGCACCCCCAAGGGCACCGGACCGTTCGACCAGGGTGCGGGTGACTACTGCACCAACGAGTTCAACGAGTCGGGCAGCAACGGGCACGGCGATCCGCTGCACTTCGTGGACGGCCAGGGCTACTACGGCGGCCACCCGGCCCCGATCCGGGCGTTCCCCAGCCAGTCCGGCGTCATCATCTACGAGGATCTGGGCAGCGGATGGGTCGAGACGGCGTCGTACGACTTCGGTGACCTGCTTCCGTCGGGTCTGACGCTGGCCGACTTCCCGGACAACCCGGTCGAGTGCGAGTACAGCGCCAACGATCCGGCCAAGTACGTCGACATCATCAATGCGTCGACCAACGGCATCGCGGAGTACACCGCCTCCAACTTCGGCGGCTCCCTCCAGGGCAGCATCCTGACCGCATCGTTCGACGGCAACATCTACCGCTACGGGATGAACGCGGCCGGCGACACGTACCTGGAGAAGGAAGCGCTGTTCGGCGGGTTCGGGTCCCAGCCCCTGGACGTGATCGCGGAGGGCGACGACGACCCCTTCCCGGGCACCGTCTGGGCCGCGACCTACGGTGCGGACACCATCACGGTGTTCGAGCCGGTCGACTTCGGCACTTGCACCGGTGCCGACGACCCCGGGCTCGACGACGACGGCGACGGCTACTCCAACGCCGACGAGATCGACAACGGGACCAACCCCTGCTCGGCCGGCTCGACCCCGCCCGACAACGACGGCGACCTCGTCTCGGACCTCAACGACACCGATGATGACGACGACGGCATCCCCGACGTCGACGATGCGTTCGCCATCGACCCGGACAACGGCACCACCACCGACATCCCGGTCGACCGCCCGTTCTGGAACGACGACCCCGGGACCGGCTTCTTCGGCATCGGCATGACCGGTCTGATGACCAACGGCGCCACCGACTACCTGGACCAGTTCGACCCCGACAACCTCGCCGCCGGCGGGGCGGGCGGCATCCTCACTGCTGAAGTGGTGACGGATGGTGACGCCTACCAGGGGGTCAACTCCCAGGAGAACGCCTTCCAGTACGGCATCAACGCCGACGCCACCACCGATCCCTTCGTGATCCACACCCAGCTCGAGCCGCCGTTCTTCGACGGTCTCACGCCCCAGAACTTCCAGTCACTGGGCGTGTACCTCGGCACCGGTGATCAGGACGACTACCTGAAGTTCGTCGTGAACGCGAACGGCGGAGCGGGCGGTGTCCAGGTCCTGTTGGAGGAAGCCGCGGTGGCGACATCGGCGACCCAGTACGGAGCGGCCCAGGTCGGCGACGTCCTGACCGCCGGCTCGGTGGACCTCTATCTGGTGGTCGACCCGGCGGCACTGACCGTCCAGCCGCAGATCTCCCTCAGTGGGGCCGCGCCGGTCGACGTCGGCCCACCGGTCACCATTCCGGCCGGATGGCTCGACGACACCGATGCGCAAGGCCTCGCCGTCGGCGTGATCAGCACGTCCAACGGTCCGGGTCCCGACTTCGGTGCCAGCTGGGACTTCCTCGACGTCTACCTGCTGGCCGGGAACGCTCCGGTGATCGATCCGATCGCCGATCTCTCGATCGACGAGGGGGCGACGCAATCGGTCATCGCCGACATCGCCGACATCGATGGCGACACCGTCACGGTGGACGTGACCAGCGTGCCCGACGGGTCGAGTTTCATCACCGACACGCTGGTGGAGAACGGGGCGGGCGACTACACCCTCACCCTCGACCTGTCGCCACTGGCGGGTGACGCCGGCGTCTACGACGTGACCATCACCGCCAGCGACGGGGCCAACCCCGACGTGGTCGAGACCTTCGAGCTGACCGTGGTCGAGCCGGGTGCGGCTCCGACCGTGCTCTACCGGGTCAATGCGGGCGGGGTCGCCGAAGCCGCCGCTGACGCGTCGCTCCCGGCCTGGGGCGCGGACACCGATGCCGTACCGTCGCCGTACCGGGTCGCCAACGGCGGGGGCGGCAGCACGTTCGCGGGATCCGACGGCGGTGCCCATCCCGGCCCGATCGTCATGACCGATCCATCGATTCCCGCCAGCGCACCCGCCGCGGTGTTCGACGTGGAGCGCTGGGACCCGCCGGCCGTGCCCGAGATGTTGTGGGAGTTCCCGATCGATCCGGGCACCACGCAGGTCGAGGTGAACCTCCTCTTCGCCGAGCTCTACAGCGGCGTCACCGCCGCCGGTCAACGGGTCTTCGACGTGGCGGTCGAGGGCACGGTGCCCGCCGAGTTCGACGACATCGATCCCTTCGGCGTCGCCGGCGCCAAGGGGGCGTTCGCACGGTCGACGACGGTCGCTGTGACCGACGGGACGCTCAACCTCGACTTCCTGCACGACGTCATCGAGAACCCGGCGATCAAGGGCATCGAGATCCTCGATGTCACCCCGGCCAACGACGCCCCGGTGGTCGATCCGATCGCCGACCAGACCGTGGCCGAGAACGCTCCGTTCTCGCTGCAGGTCGTCGCGACGGACACCGATCCGCTGTCCTACGCCCTGTCCGACGAGGTACCGGAGGGGATGACCATCGACGCCGCCGGGCTGATCGAGTTCACCCCCGACTGGGACGACTCGGGCAGCTACGACCTGGTGGTCGAGGTCGACGACGGCACCAACCCGGCGGCCACCGAGGCCTTCACGCTGGCCGTGACCCAGACCGATGCCGGCACCGTCCTGCGCCGGGTCAACGTCGGTGGACCGACCCCCGACGTCCCGGCAACGGACGCCGGGCCGGACTGGTCCGCCAACCCCAACCCCAACACGCTGACCGAACTGACCGGCGGCGGGAACAACGTGTTCCTTTCCTCCGGCGGCAGCGGCGTCCCGGTAACCGACATCGCCGACCCGACCGTCCCGGCGTCCACGCCGATCGACGTGTTCCAGTCCGAGCGCTGGGACCCGGGCGCAGCACCGGAGATGACCTGGAACTTCGCCGCCACACCCGGCTCGCTCGTCGAGGTCCGCATCGGCCACGCCGAGATCTTCAACGGCGTCACGTCGGGCGGGGCGCGGCAGTACGACGTTCTGATCGATGGCGTGCTGGCGGCTGACGACGTCGATCCATACGGAACGGCCGGCTCAGCCGCCGGGTTCGTCACCGATCACGTGGTCATCGCCGACGGCGACGGCATCGACATCGAGTTCGTTCATGTCCTCGACAACCCCAACCCCAAGTCGATCGAGATCATCGAGCTGGTGCCGGCGCCCAACGTGGCGCCGACCGTGGACAGCTTCGTCCCGGCCGGCCCCGTGGTGGTCAACCAGGGCACCACCATCCCGACGATCACGGTCAACGCCTCGGATCTCAACGGCGACACGATCGTGCTGACCAGTGACGGCGGCGAGCCGACCGGGGTCACCTTCGCCGATCTCGGCGGTGGGGTCGGCGAGCTCACCGGAACCGCCAACGACGCTCCGGGCACCTACACCGTGACCGTCACCGCCACCGACCCGTCGCTGGCCGCCGGCACCGGCACGGTCGACATCGAGATCGTGATCAACGACCCGCCGACGATCGATCCGATCGTCGACCAGACCGTGGCCGAACAGACACCGTTCTCCCTCGGCGTGGTGGCCAACGACACCGAAGCGCTGTCCTACGCGCTGTCCGGTGATGTCCCGACCGGGATGACCATCGATCCCACCGGGCTCATCGGCTGGACACCGGGATTGGCCGACTCGGGCCGCTACGCCATCACGGTCGAGGTCGACGACGGCACCAACCCGCCGGCCACCGAGAGCTTCACCCTCGACGTCACCCAGACCGCTCCCCCGGGCAGCGCCATCCACCGCGTCGACGTGGGCGGCGCGGGTGCGGCGGCCTCTGACGCCTCCTACCCGGACTGGGCGCCCGACACCAATGGCGCTCCCTCGCCGTTCCGCACCGGTGGATCGAACAACATCTTCGGGCCCGGGGTCGGCATTTCGGATCTCACCCACCCGACGGTCACCGGCACCGCGCCGCAATCGATCTACGAGCAGGAGCGCTACGACACAACCGGCGGCACGGAGATGACCTGGGCCTTCCCGGTCGACGCCGGTACGGACGTCGAGCTGCGGCTCTACTTCGCAGAGCTGTTCAACGGCATCACCGCCCCCGGCCAGCGGCGTCATCGACGTCGAGATCGACGGCACCGTCGTCGAGACCGGCATCGACCCCTACGCCGAGGGCGGCGGCAGTGGCGCAGCAGTCGTGCACGACTACCTCGTCACCTCCGACGGGACGATCGACATCCGCCTGCTGCACAACGTGGAGAATCCGGCGCTGAAGGGCATCGAGATCCTGGGTGTCAGCGGCGTTCCCAGCGTCACGATGATCGAGCCCGCCGACGGTGCGATCGTCAACGACGACCAGGTGACCGTCTCGTGGGAGCTCAACGGGTTCCTCGACCCCAACGATCACGTGCACGTGACCCTCGACGGAATTCAGCCCCACACCAGCGTGTTCCGGCCCGACACCTCGCTGGACCTGACCGGCCTGGCCGACGGCCCGCACACCGTGACGCTCCAGGTGGCCGACGTCGCCCATACGCTCTACACGAACCCCGAGGCGTTCGACGAGGCCGACTTCACCATCAACGCGGTGCAAGCACCCTTGACCGTCGACCACGCCACCTACGGCGACCCGCTGTACCGGGTCAACGCCGGCGGTGGACTGGTGGCCGCGGTCGACGGCGGGCCCGACTGGGAGGCCGACGACCTGTCGTACCTCGAGAACGCCTACGCCACCCAGGACGCCGCCGAGCTGAAGACCAGCGGCGGAGCGACGATCACGCCTGACTCGTCGGTCCCCGCATCGGTGCCCAACGGCGTGTTCGTCACCGAGCGGTGGGATCCGTCGACCGGTCTGGAAATGGGTTGGGAGTTCCCCGTCGACGTCGGGACTCCGGTGGAGGTCCGGCTGCTGTTCGGTGAGAGCTGCGGCTGCGCCAACGATCCCGGCGAGCGGATCTTCGACGTGGCGGTCGACGGCGTCCTCACGCTGGACGACTACGACATCATGGCCGACGCCGATGTGCCCTTCCAGGCCGGGACGATGAAGGCCTTCCGGGTCGTCTCCGACGGAATCGTCGACATCGACTTCACCCATGTCGTCGAGAACACCGAGATCCGGGCCGTCGAGATCGTCGAGCTCGTCGACACCGCCACCGTGCCGGCGGGTGACGTCGACTTCCTGACCGTCGTGTCCAACCCGGCCGCCAACGGCCAGGCGGCATCGCTGACCGACGTCGTCGACAGCCTGAACGGGCCCGGACTCCCGGGGACGCCGACCAGCATCGCCGCCTCGTGCGATCTCGCCATCCCGGGCGACCTCGCTCCGGGCACCTCGACCGAGTGCCGCTTCACGAGGACGATCAACGGCAACCCGGCGGAGCTGTTCTCCGATGTCGTCGACGTGACCGGAGCCTTCAGCGGCGGCCAGGGCGCGGCGGTCATGTCCGGCGCGGTGGCGATCACCATGACCAGCCTGCCGCCCGCCGCTCCGGCCGGGCTGGGCGCCATCGACGGCGACGCCGTCGTGGATCTGGACTGGACCGACACCGCCGGAGCGACCGGCTACAACGTCTACCGGGGGACGGCCCCGGGGGTCACCGCCGGCAGCGGGACGCTACTGACCGGCACGCCGGCGACCACGTCGGACTTCTCCGACACCACGGCGGTCAACGGGACCATCTACTACTACGTCGTCACCGCCGTCGGGGCGGGCGGCGAAGGTGCCGAGTCGGCCGAGGTCAGCGGTCATCCCCTTCCGAACACCGCGGTGCTCGAGCGGATCAACGCCGGTGGCGGAGACTTCACGGCGAGCGACGGCCTCCAGGACTGGGAGGCGGACGGCGCCGGGACGGCCAACCATCAGTGGCTCTCCGTGCCGGGCACGGACAACGTCGGCTCGTTCCCGGTTGGCGGGCGTGACCCGTCCCTCCCCTCCTACGTGCCCCAGGGACTGTTCACGTCCGAGCGGTACGACGGGGCACCCGGATCTCCCGACATGACCTACGCCATTCCGGTCACGCCGGGCGCGACGGTCGACCTGCGGCTGTTCATGGCGAACGGATGGCCCGGGTCGAACGATCCGACCGAGCGGCAGTTCGACGTGACCATCGAGGGAGTCCTCGAGCTCGACGAGTTCGACCTGTCCGGCACGTACGGCCACCAGGTCGGCGGCATGGAGCGGTTCATCATCACCGATGACGGCGACGGCCTCATCACGATCGTCTTCAGCCACGGCGCGGCCCAGAACCCGATGCTCAACGCCATCGAGGTCCGCGCCACCTGACCCCTACGGAATCTGTGCCTCGCTATGCCGACTCAGGCCGCATGACGAGGCACAGATTCCGAAGTCAGCGGGCGAGGGCGTCGGCCAGGCCGTCCGGGTCGGCGACGCTCACCCACAGCGCCGAGTGGTCGCGGAGGCCCAGCACCTTGGGGATCTTCTCGACGAAGGCGATGCAGAGCCCGGCCTCGAAGTTGGTCCCCATCGTGAGGCCGTCGTCGGCGAAACTCAGCCGCAGCCCCACCGCCGTCCACCATCGGTGCGGCCCGGTGCGCAGGGTGTGATCGACGTTGGCCAGCGGGGTCTCCACCCGCTTCCGACCGTAGGTCGCCACCAGCCGGTCATCGGAGGTCAGGGTCACGCCGTCCCCCGCCTTCACCCCCAGGACGGCGAACAGCGGGGAGAACCGCCGGTCGAGCCGGAACGGGAAGAAACGATCGTCGGGGTCGACGGGTTCCGCCATCTTCAGGACCTCTCCAGCGCCTGGTGCGCCCGCAATCGACGCTCGAGGTGGTACTCCAGCGCTTTGGTGGCCAGTTCGGTGACCTCGTGGGTGGCGGACGAGGGCTCGACGTTCAGCGCCGCCCCCAGCTGGCCTCCGAGGATCTGGAGCAACAGCGCATGAGCATCCGGGGTCATCGGACGCCCCTGACGACAATTGACACAGGTCGTGCCACCGGCGGCGAGATCGAAGGCCACCATGGGTTCGTCGGCCTCTCCGCACGACACGCAGCTGTCGACGTGCGGGGCCACCCCGTCGTGCGCCAGCAGCTTCAGGTGAAACGCCGGCGCCACCAGCGGCGCATCGCGCTCGGCCAGGGCGCGCAGCGCTCGCACCAGCATGGTGTAGATCTCGGGGGTGGTCTCGCCCTCCTGGAGGACCAGATCGACCGCCTCGAGCATGCCGGTGGCCTTGGCGAACCGGTCGAAGTCCTCACGGATCGCCCGGAAGTGGTCGACGGTCTCGGCCTGGGTGACGATGTCCAGCTCTCGGCCCTCGTAGAGCTGGAGCGCGCAGTGGCTCGTGGGCTCGAGCCGGGCGCCGAACTTGGACTGGGTCTTGCGGACGCCCTTGGCCACGGCCCGCACCTTGCCGTGCTCCATGGTGCAGATGTGCAGGATCCGGTCGGCCTCGCCCAGCTTGTAGGTGCGCAGGATGACGCCGCGGTCGCGGTACAGCGGCATCAGACGGTCCTGCGCCGGGCGGTCACGAGCGAGCCGACGGCTCGTCCAGTGCGCCGAAGCGGCGGTTCCGGCGCTGGTACTCCTCGACCGCCTGATGGAGGTGCTCGCGACGGAAGTCGGGCCACAACACGTCGGTGAAGACCAGTTCGCTGTACGCCGCCTGCCAGAGCATGAAGTTGGAGATTCGGTGCTCGCCCGAGGTGCGGATCAGCAGATCGACCTCCGGCATCTCGGGGTCGTACAGGTGGGACGCGATCAGCTCCTCGTCCACGTCGCGGGGTTTGGCCCCCTCGGCCACGATGGCCTTGACCGCGTCGACCAACTCGGGCCGGCTGCCGTAGTTGAACGCCACCGTGAAGGTCATCTTGGTGTTGTCCTTGGTCAGCTCGATCGACTCGTCCATTCGACGCAGGATCCGACGGGGGACCCGCCAGTTCCGCCGACCGATGAAGCGCATGCGCACGTTGCGGCTGTGGAGGTCGTCACGATGGCGCAGCAGGATGCCCTCGTTGAACTCCATGAGGTACTTGACCTCGTCGGCGGGGCGCTTCCAGTTCTCGGTGGAGAAGGCGTAGACGGTGACCCATTCGATCCCCATCTCCAGCGCCCCCTCGGCGACGTCGAAGAGGGCGTCCTCCCCGGCCGCGTGCCCCTCGGTCCGGGCCAAACCCTGGCGGGTGGCCCACCGGCCGTTCCCGTCCATGATGAGGGCGACGTGGCGGGGGATATTGGCGTGATCGATCACCTCCCGACGTTACCCGGCTGGTGTCGGGGGCCGACGCAGGGCGACCAGCCGCACCGGTTGCAGCGGTAGGGTCGCCGGGTGGATCCCGGAGCGGCGGCCGTCGAGGCGATCGAGGAGCTCACCGCCCACCTCCCGGGCGGTGGCGAACGGCGATCGGGCCAGCTCGAGATGGCTCAGCTGGTAGCGCAGGCCATCGATGACCGAACCCACGTCGCCGTGGCGGCCGGCACCGGCACCGGCAAGTCGCTGGCCTACCTCGTCCCGGTGATCCAGAGCGGCCGGCGGACCGTGATCGCCACGGCCACCAAGGCCCTCCAGGACCAGCTGGGCACCAAGGACCTGCCCTTCCTGGAAGAGCACCTGGATCCCGACGTGACCTACGCCGTGCTCAAGGGGCGCAGCAACTACGTGTGCCGGCAACGGCTGGACGAGGTGGCCGATGCCGGACAGCAGCGCCTGTCGGGCATCGACGCCGACATCTCACCCTCCGAGCTGAAGCGTCTGACCGCCTGGGCCGAGACCAGCGAGAGCGGCGATCGCGAGGAGCTCGACGACCAGCCGTCCGGAGCGGCCTGGTCGGCCATCAGCGTCTCGGCGCGCGAGTGCCCCGGGGCGAAGGACTGCCCCCGCGGTGGGGACTGCTTCGCCGAGATGGCCCGGGCCAAGGCCGCCGAGGCCGACGTGGTGGTGGTCAACACCTACCTGCTCGGCCTGCACCTGGCCGGCGACGCCCCCATCCTGCCAGAGCACGACGTGGTCGTGATCGACGAGGCCCATCAGCTGGCCGAGGTGGTGTCCAACACGGCGGGACTCGAGATCGGTAGTGGTCGCTTCTCGCATCTGGCCCGCGTCACGCGCACCATCCTCGAGGACCCGGTCACGGTCGACGCGCTGGAGGAGGTGGGCCGCAGGGTCGCCGACGCGTTCGACGACGACCGGTTCCACCGGGTCAAACCCGGCACCGAGGGCCCCATCAACGACGCGCTGCTGCTGGGCCGGGCCTCGCTGCAGCCGCTGATCGCCGGACTCCGTGCCATCGACGGCGCCAAGAACGCCGATGTGACCGCCCGCCGCAACCGGGCCATGGCGGCTGCCACCGCGCTGGCCGACGACCTGGACCGGGCCCTGAACCTGAACGAGGCCAAGAGCGTCGCCTGGATCGAGGGGCCGCCCGACCGCGTCGTGCTGCGGGTCGCCCCCATCGACGTGGCCGAGGTGCTGATCGAGTCCTTGTGGACGACCGACACCGTCGTGCTCACCAGTGCCACGCTGCCCGCCACCTTGCCGGACGAGCTGGGCCTCCCGGACGATCGCAGCGAGCTGGCCGACGTCGGTAGCCCGTTCGACTACGAGGAGCAGAGCCTCCTGTACTGCGCCGCCCACCTGCCCGACCCCCGGGCCGAGGCGCACGCCGAGGCGGCCGCCGACGAGCTGGCCGACCTGATCGACGCGGCCGGCGGGCGCACGCTGGCGCTCTTCACCAGCTGGCGAGCGCTGGACCGGATGAAGGAGCTGCTGGACGGGCGGCTTCCCGGGCCGATGTTGGCCCAGGGCGACGGCACCAAGCGGGCGCTGATCGAGCGGTTCATCGAGGACGAGAGTGCCTCGCTGTTCGCCACCATGGGGTTCTGGCAGGGCGTCGACGTGCCGGGCCGAACGCTCTCGCTGGTGGTGCTGGACCGGATCCCGTTCCCCCGGCCCGACGATCCGTTGCTCCAGGCTCGCCGCGACCGGCACAAGGCCGCCGCGTTCCGCATGGTCGATCTGCCCCGGGCGGCCACACTGATGGCGCAGGGGGCGGGCCGGCTCATCCGGTCGACGACCGACCGGGGCGTCGTCGCCGTGCTCGACCCCCGCCTGGCCAGCGCCAACACCTACCGCTGGGAGCTGATCCGGGCCCTCCCGCCCATGCGCCGCACCAAGGACCGCGACCAAGCGCTCACCTTCCTCCAAGGGCTCTGACCCCTCCCCCGCCCAACCGAACTTCGACGAATCCTCCACCGATGGCTCCGGAACGGTCACACAGGGGTCGGCGGGCGGTCTTCGGGGCCCTGATCGGGCGATTCCTGGTGTGATCCTGATGATCGTCAACATCGTGGTGGTCAGCGGCGAGGCGCAGCTGACCGTGGGCATCGGAGCGATCTTCCTCACCTTCGGCGGGGTGGCGACCGGTGCGGTGCTCGGATTCCAGGGTGGGGCGGTCGGGCGCACGATCATGGGCGCCGTCATCGGAGGCCTCTTCGGCGTGCTCGCGTTCTTCGCACCCGGACTGACCCGTCTGGCCCCACTGATCCTGATCGCGGGCGCCGTCGCCGGCGGGATGATGGCCGGGAATGCCCGGCCCTCCCCACCTTCCCGTCCGCCCCCTCCCCCTCCCGGTCCCACCCCATCCTGAGGAGCGATGCCCATGACCACCGAAGCACCGGAGCTCCCCAGCTGGACTCCCCCGTCCTGGCTCAACTCGATGATGAAGGTCATGCTCCACACGCCCGGGCTGCAGCGCGTGGTCGGCCAGGCCATCGCGCTGCTCTCGTTCACGGGACGCCGGAGCGGCACCCGCTACACCACGCCCATCACCTATCTGCGAGACGGCGACGAGGTCGTTGTCATCACCAAGCGCTTCCGGACGTGGTGGAAGAACCTCCAGGACGAGCCCCAGGTGGAGCTGCGGCTTGCGGGTACCACGTTGCGCGGTCGGGCGAGCCTGGCGGTCGGTGAGCCCGCCGGCCTGCCCACGCTGGTTCGCTTCCTGGAGCACCATCAGCGCGACGCCCAGGCCTACGGCATCACCATCACCGATGGGCACGTCGACGAAGCCGAGGCCCGGGCTGTCCTCCCCCATCTGGTGATCATCACCATCCTCCTCGACTGAACCGAAATCCCGTCCCGAAGGTCCGGAAAGCGACCCGAACTCGGGGGTTTTTGGTGAGGGGACGGGCTCAGATGGGGTGGCCGCCGTAGCCCAGACGCTCGAGGGCGCGGGGCCGGCGCTGCCAGTCGGCATCCACCTTCACGTGCAGTTCGAGGAACGCCCCCTCGGGCATCTGCTCGCGCGCCGCGATGCCCACCTGCTTGAGCACCGCACCCTTCTTCCCGATGACGATCCCCTTCTGCGAGTCGCGCTCGACCAGGATCTCGCACCGCACCCGGGGCCACTCCCACTCCGTGACCCGGGTGGCGATCGAGTGCGGCAGCTCGTCCCGCACGATGGCCAGCAACTGCTCGCGGACCAGCTCGGCCACCCAGAACGCCTCGGGGACGTCGGTGACCATGTCGTCGGGATAGAGCTGCGGGCCCGGGGGCAGGCGTTGGACGATCAGGTCGACCAGCACGTCGAGCCCCTCGCCGGTGGCGGCCGAGATGGGCACGAACTCGGCGCTGTCGCGGGCGACCGAGTCGTCGGCGAAGGTGAGCTCGGCGGCCTTGGCCAGCTGGGCCACGACCTGGTCGGGCTTGGCCAGGTCGATCTTGTTGACGGCGACGATGCTGCCGGCCGGGAGGGTCCCGGCGATGTGCGTGTCGCCCGGACCGACCGGTCCGGTGGCGTCCAGCACGAGCACCACGACGTCGGCACCGCGGGCGGCTTCGGCCGCGGTCTCGTTGAGGAGACCGCCCAGCGGCGACCGGGGCCGGTGGATCCCGGGGGTGTCCACGAACACGATCTGCGCTTCGGGTCGGTGCAGCACCCCGCGCACTTCCGTGCGGGTGGTCTGCGGCCGCTCGGAGACGATGGTGACCTTCTGGCCCAGCAGCTTGTTGAGCAGGGTCGACTTCCCCACGTTGGGCCGCCCGACCAGGGTGGCGAACCCAGAGCGGAAGTCGCCGTCCTCGCCGTCGCCGAACGCCGGCACGTCGGGCCCGGTCATGCCGGCACCTTGGTCACGCGCACCCGCTGGATCCGTCGCCCCTGGACCCTCTCGGCGGACAGGCGGTGGCCGGACAGCTCGACGTGCTCGCCTTCGACCGGCACGTGGCCCAGCTGGTCGAACAGCAGCCCGCCGACGGTGTCCCAGTCTCCGGCGGGGAACTCGATCCGGAGGATCTCCTCGAGCTCGTCGACCGGCAGCCGGGCGTCGACCCGGACCTCGCCGTTGGGGAGCGGCTCGAGCAGCGGCTCCTCGCGGTCGAACTCGTCGACGATCTCCCCGATCAGCTCCTCGATCAGGTCCTCGAGCGTGACCAGTCCGGCGGTGCCGCCGTATTCGTCGATCACGATGGCGATGTGGAACGGCTCGGATTGCATCTCGGGCAGCAGCTCGGAGACCCGCTTGGTCTCGGGCACGTAGTGGGGCGAGCGCAGGTACGGGGCCACCTCGCCGTCGCCGCCCTCGCCGTGCTCGACCCGCATCAGGTCCTTGATGTGCAGCACACCCACCAGGTCGTCGATCCCCTCCCGGGACACCGGGAGCCGGGAGAACCCGTGCTGCATCGACAGCTCGATCCCTTGGGACACGGTGGCGTCGACCGGAACCGTGATCATGTCGGTGCGGGGGACCATCACTTCGCGCACGACCGTGTCGCCGAAGTCGATGACCGACTCGATCAGCGCCCGCTCCTCGATCTCGATCACGTCGGCTTCGGCGGCGACCTGGGCGAAGGCGAGCAGTTCTTCCTCGGTCGTGGCCGGGCCCCGCCGCTCTCGGCCGGGCAGGATCACGTTGGCGACGGCGATCAGGGCGTTGGTGATCCACCGCAGCGGCGCCACCCGGGTCAGGGCGTCCACCATGGGCGCCACCCGCAGGGCCGCGCGACCGGGGTCCTGGAGGGCCCACCGCTTGGGCACGGCCTCGGCCAGCACGAAGAGGATGAGCAGCTCGACGACGAAGGCGCCGATCACGCCGGCGGTCCCCCACCGACTCTGGGCCAGGGCGCCGACGATGGTGGCCGCGCCGAGGTGGCAGGTGAGCAGCAGGAACAGGACCGGGTTGAGGACGCGGGCTCGCCGCCGCACCAGCCGGGCCAGCGTCTCGGACCGGGGGCGGCCCTCGTCGACGAGCGCGGCGGCCCGGGCCCGGCTCATCTGGGTCAGGCTGGTCTCCGCGACGGCGAGGAACGCCGCGAACACCGCAGCGAGGACCGCGGCGGTCAGCGCCAGGATCTCGAGGCCGCTCACGGGGCGACCACGTGGTGCCGGTCGAGGAGGCGTCGTTCCTCGGCCTGCATCCCGGTGGCCTCGTCCGGGGCGGCGTGGTCCCAGCCCAGGAGGTGCAGGATGCCGTGCACGATCAGCAGGGCCAGCTCGTCGTCGACCGGCACCGATCGTTCGGTGGCGCCTGCGGCTGCGACCGCCGGGCACACGACCACGTCGCCCAGGAGGGCAGGTTCGTCTGCGGCCCCGGCGAATGCCCTACCACCGACGGCACCGTCGGCGGCCCCGGCACGCGGGTCGCCGTCGACCGGGAACGACAGCACGTCGGTGGGTCCGGGGTGGCCCATGTGTTGCTCGTTCCACTGGGTCATCTCGGCCCGGCCGACGAACCGCAGGCCCATCTCGACCGGGCGATCGAACCCCATCCCCTGAAGGACCGAGCGAGCCAGGTCGGTCCATCGGTCGAGGTCGACACCGCTCGGGGAACCGGCCTCGTCCTCGCTGTCGATGGCTTCGACGAGCACCGCCGCCACCGTGGGCTCAGCTCCCACGGGTGCGCGAGTCGGCGCTGTCGTAGGCGTCGACGATGTCCTGCACGATGCGGTGCCGCACGACGTCGCGGCTGCCCAGCCGGACGAACGACAGCCCGTCGATGCCGCCCAGGACCTCTTCCAGCCCGTCCAGGCCGCTGCGGCCTTCGGGCATGTCGACCTGACTGGTGTCGCCGGTGATGACGGCCTTCGAGCCGAAGCCGATGCGGGTGAGGAACATCTTCATCTGCTCGGCGGTGGTGTTCTGGGCCTCGTCGAGGATGATGAAGCTGCCGTTGAGGGTGCGGCCGCGCATGAAGGCCAGGGGCGCCACCTCGACCTGGCCCCGCTCCAGCAGCTTGGGCACGACCTCGGGGTCGAACATGTCGTAGAGCGCGTCGTACAGCGGGCGCAGATAGGGGTCGATCTTGGCCATCAGGTCACCGGGGAGGAAGCCCAGCCGCTCGCCGGCCTCGACCGCGGGGCGGGTCAGCAGGATCCGCTCGACCTCCTTGTCCTTCAGCGCCTGGACCGCGCAGGCCACCGCCAGCCAGCTCTTGCCGGTACCGGCCGGACCGAGCCCGAAGGTGATGACGTGCTCCGCGATGGCGTCGACGTAGCGCTTCTGGCCCGCCGACTTGGGGCGCACGATCCGTCCGTGACCCGTGCGGAGCACCTCGGTGGAGAAGAGCTCGGTGACCGACTCGTCCTCCTTGACCATGTCGATCATCCGGGCGAGCCCGGCGGGTTCGAGCGGATGGCCGGCCTGCATCAGCGACACCAGCTCGTCGAACAGTCCGGCGACGCGGGCGGCGTCGGTCCCGTGGACGTTGATCTCGTTGCCTCGTACGTGGATGTCGGTCCGCTCGAACGCGGCCTCGATCATGCGCAGGAGCTCGTCCTGCTCACCGAGCAGCCCGGTCATCAGGTGGTTCCCGGGAACGAAGATCTTGTGCGGCTCGGTCGTCATTGTGTCTGGTCAAGGGTAGTGGGAGCGAGGTCCCAGCTGCGATTGGGTACCCGGCGCGGCGCGAGAGAGTTCTTCCGATCGGGGGTTGTGCCGGTTGGGTCGTGCGGCTAGCATCGAACATACGTTCTCCTTTGGCGTGAGCCTCGAAGCCGTTGCGACGAGGGAAGCGTCTCAGCCCTTCGGTGGGCTCTTGGCACGGTGGACCAAGTGTGAAGGCGGAGCTGATGGCGCTCACAATGGACGGCGATCTGATCGAGGTGACCGAATCCGATCCCGTGGCGATCGCGGCCCGGATCCGACAGCTCGAGGCGGAGATCGCGGGGATGCCGGCCGAAGCCGTCGACGCGTTGAGTGCCGAGATCGGGACGGTGAACTCGTGGCTCGTCGGCGTGTTGGCCAAGGTCACCGCCCGGGCCCGACGGCTCCAGCAACAGGGCCAGCGGTCCGATCCGAAGAAGGCGGCCAAGCGGGCCGGTCTGGGCGATCGCGAAGCGGCGCAGGCGGCCAAGCGCGGGGATGCGATGCAGAAGATGCCCGACGCGCTCGGTGCGCTCGAAGACGGTTCCCTCGGCGTGGGTCATGCCGATGTGTTGACTTGCCAAGCCAACCGCCTCTCGGGATCCAAGAAGAAGACGTTCGAAGAGCAGTCCGATCAGTTGGTGGCCCAAGCCATCGCCGAGGGTCTCTCGGTGCACGACTTCGAGTCCCGGTGCCGCAAACTGGTCGACCGCCTCCTCGGTGACGACGGGGTCGATGAGCTCGAGAAGCAGCGGCGAAACTCGCGGGCCCGCAAATGGGTCAACCCCAACACCGGGATGGGCCACATCGACGGCCAATGGGACCCCATCCGCTCCGAAGCCGTCCACAAGGCCCTCGACGCCGAAATCGCCGCCCGCGTCGCGGCCGGGGCCAAGAACCTCACCCCCCGCCAACGAGACCAACTCGCCGCCGAAGCCTTGCACGCGTTGATCTGCGGGAAACGCATCTCCAAGAACACCTCCGCGGCAGTGGGGGTCTTGATCGACTACGACACCCTCGTCGGCCGGACCGAAGCGCACCCCGACGGCGCTCGGCGGGTGGCGGAGACCCAGGGTGGGACCCCGATCCCGGCCGAGACCATCCGCCGCATCGCCTGCGACCTGGGGATCATCCCCATCGTCCTCGGCGGCGACAGCCAGCCCCTCGATGTGGGCCGGGAGCGACGGCTGGCGACGAGGGCCCAGCGCATGGCGCTGCGAGCCCAATACCCGACCTGCGCCATGGACCAGACCTGCAACGTCCCCTTCGACGACTGCCAGATCCACCACGTCGACCCCTTCAGCCAAGGCGGCCGCACCGACCTCCGTCGCATGTGCCCCGGCTGCGACACCCACCACCACCTCATCCACGAAGGCGGCTGGACCCTCACCCGAGACCCAGACGGCACCTGGCAACTCCACCCACCCCAACGACCACCCCCATGAGCATCAGCGAACCGGAGAGCGCAGATCATGACGTCGTCACCCCATCCCGCGCTGAGACACCCATGCAGACCCGCCCTGTTCACGCGGTGGGCGGCCTCCTGCGTCCCGCGAGCGGACAGCGACATCGACCAGCCGACGCCGAATTGCGCGGACGCAGGCGCTGCGATCGCACGGCGCTGGACCGGGCGGCGGTCGTCAGCCAACGAAAACCGAGACGGTCCAACCGACGCCATCCCGATAGTCAGCTTGGAACGGTGCCCCGTCGATGTCGCCGTCGATGCGGTCACCGGTAAGCGGATCGACCAGAGGGTCGTCCAGGTACGTGATCTCTGCGAGGTCGCCGACGACGACACCGCCGCACACGTCACAGCAACTGTTGGCGTTCACGATGGTCGCGGTGCGGACGGCCAGGTCCCGCGCCGCGGCGGAGTCGGGCCCGACCGTGGAGACGGGCGCCATCGACCGCGCCTCGGCACGCAGCGCCGCGAGGTCGCTCGGGTACCGTGCCGCAGCCTCCGATCCGTTGCCCAGGCACCACAGAGCGTTGGTCTCAACAAGCGGGACCGTCTCGTAGCCGGGCGGCTGGGGCCAGTCCCAACGCGACATCGCGTACGACCGCGACACCAGGTCGCTGAAGACAAGCAGCGTCGAGCGGAGGAGTTCGGGCTCCATACCGGCCGGGATCGCCGCCTCCACGACCTCGATCTGCCGTCTCGTCTCCTGCACGAGATCGACCGTGGCCCGGTCGACAACCAACTCGGTCTCGGTGATGCTGGCGTTGATGGCGGCGGCGGCACCCTTCAGTCGACCATCCAGCTCAGACGCCGCCAGAAGGAACGGAGCGAGGTCGTCGGCGGCGGTGGGCCCCACGGTGGTGGGCGGTTCCGTCATCGTCGTCGTGGCGAGGGTCGTGGTCGTCGTGGCGGGCTCGGGGACTGACGTGGCGGTCGTCACCGTGGTCGGCTCGACGGTCGCCCCGGTAGAGACCGGGCGGTCATCGCCGCCCCCGACCAACGCCATCACCGCGCCGATCACGATCACCAATCCCACCATTCCCGCCACGATCAGCCATCGGCGAGCCTTCATACCGCCACCGTCGCGCCGGGCCACGCCGACAGCCAGGGGCGTAGGTCACGACAACCCTTCACATCCGAGCCGGGACCCGGCGACCCGGCACGTCGTACCCTCTGCCCATGACCGAGCGCGCCCTGCCCGACCTGTCGGCATCGCTCGCCCACTTCGTGGCCGATGCCACCGTAGACGAGGCGGCCCGGTCGCGGGCGCAGGAGCGATCGCTCCGGCAACAGGCCAGTGAAGACGCCAGCTTCACGGGCGTGCTGCTCGACCTGGCCGAACGAGGCCGGCCGATCGTGGTCTCGACCTCGGCCGGCCGGCGCCACCGAGGTGTGGTGCGCACGGTTGCGACGGACTTCTGCATCCTGCGCACCGACACCGGCATCGATCAGCTGGTCCCCTACCGGGCCCTGGGGATGATCCGTCCCCTACCGCAAGAAGCCGAGACCGTCGGCGATCGACCGGCAACGCTCGACGTCGACCTGACTGACGCTCTGCACTATCTCAGCGAGGATCGGCCCCGCCTGCGCGTCGGCCTGATCGGCGACCCCGATCCGCACGTGGGAGAGCTGCGTTCGGTCGGACGTGACGTCCTCACCCTGCGGATGGACGGTGACCCACCGCCCACCGCATACCTTCAGGTCGGCCTGATCGCCGAGCTGGCGGTCGCCCGCTGACACCCTCGGCATCCCGTTCACGATCGGTGCATCGTCCCACCTCGATCGGGCCTTCTCCGTACCAGATCGAGCCGCAACGCGTGCACCGCACCGCGGGCACCCGTCGCCATGCTCCGGGCTGGATCCACGTGCGCTCGCCGTGATGTCCCGCCCGTGACGTGGCAGCCAGCAGGCCGGTGCGGCTGTCATTCCAACGAATCCCTCGGACCGTGGCGACCAGTGCCCCCAGCAGCGTCAGTACCAAGATCACGCCGCCGACGATCCCCACCCCCACCCCACCCATGGCGATGAAGCCGGACATCATCCTGGCCGCGTCCGACTGGCCCGAACCCGCGTCGCTGACCTCGTGCAGGTAGAACGCTCCGCCCACGATGCCGAACCCCACCACGACCATGACCACCCCAACGAGAGCGAACACTCGATGCAACCCAGCCTGACGCCGACGCTCGGTTCGTGGATCCTGACCGGCAAGGCTGACCATGTGACCATCGCGCCACCCTCCGCCCGAACGGGGTAGAGGCCAACGTCAGTTCGGCCCGCGGTCAACCCGGCGCCGGCGAACTCGAGCCCGCGAGCAGGCAGTCCCCGCCGGGCTCAATCCTTGGCCGGCGAAGGCTCGGGATAGAGGTGCTCGAGGGTGCCCGGCTCGATCCGGCAGTCGTCGATGAAGGCGGCGATGTCGTCCTCCTTCAGCCGGATGACCCGGCCGAAGCGGTACGCGGGCAGCTGCCCCTCGTCGATGAAGCGGTAGAGCGTGCGGGTGGTGACCCCGAGCCGCTTGGCCGCCTCGCCGGTGTTCACCCACTGGATGTCGGCCGTCGAAGCGGCAGCCGGTCGAGACGACGCCTCGGCCTCGGCGGGCTCCGCCGCGGGCTGGGTGTTCTCTGACGTCATCCCGTCATCGTAGACCACCTCTCGGGATATTTCCTGGCCTTCGCGCCCCATCGAGACCAGACTGGGCGCAGGCCGGTTCGCACGGAAGACACTTGCGAAGACCGATCCGGCGCACAAGGATGCAGTGCAAGCGCAAGGACCGACGCCGTTGGTGGCATATGGCCGGTACTTGTTTCGCCCCCTCGGCGGGGGCCTGAGGGCGGCGACCACCAACGGCGATCATGGCGACTACCGAGTTCTTGGCCAGCGAGCGGAGCAACGGTGACGACGTCGTCGCGCCCGAACCCGCGCCGAGGCGGCTGGGGCCGTCCCGGCGGCTGCCCACCGGCCGGGCCGTCGTCGGCGGGCTCCTGGTCGCACTGGCGGCGCTCGGCGTGCTCTGGGCCCTGACCCGCGGCGACGGCGAGCCCACGGTCGAGTACCTCGTGCTGGCCCGCGACGTGCAGGCCGGCGACGTGGTGGGTATGGAGGACTTCGAGATCACCGAGATGGTCCTGCCGGAACAGGTCGACGCCTTCACCCTGTTCCGCAACAGCACGCGCGACGCCGATCCTCGCTGGATCGCCCAGACCCCGATCCGCGAGGGCACGCTCGCCCTCGTCGACGACTACCGCCAGATCGACGGTGGTGATCTCCCCGGACCGGACGGCTGGACGGTCACGGTCCACATCGCGGAAGCCAGCGCCATGAACGGGCAGGCGACGGCCAACCTGACCGTCGACGTCATCGGGACCTTCGAGGAGACCGCCCGAACCCGGACCGAGGTGGTCGCCCGGTCCGCTCGGATCGTCCAGGTCGCCCCGACGGCGCAGGAACAGGAGACCCTGGCGGTCCATCTTCAGGTCGACTCGTACCAGACCGTGCTCGACCTCATCAATGCCGGGGCGGCCGGCGCGCTCACCCTGGTCGACACGACGGCCAACCCACCACCGGGCGACGTCCGGTCCAGCCAGTTCTCCGGCCTGGCCGGGCCGGCCGAGCCCGATGCGCAGGCCGCCGACACCGACGACTCACCCGCCGACACCGACTGATCCGATGTCGACCGAACGATTCGTCGTGCTGGGGCTGGCCCACGTGAGATCGGGCTGGTTTCGGGAAGTCGGGCGCTGGGCCAGCTCGGCGATGGCACCGATCGACTACCTCAAGTGCGTCAGCGCCGAGGAGGTCCGCGCTCGGTTGGCTACGGGAAGAGCGTTCTCCGCCCTCCTGGCCGACGGTTCGCTCTCCGGGGTCGATCGAGACCTCTTCGACGAGGCGCGGGAGGCCGGATGTGCGGTGCTCGTGGTCGACGACGGCGTCCGCCAACGCGACTGGGCCGACCTCGGAGCCTCGGCCACCCTGGCCGACGGGTTCACGCGCACGGAGCTGATCGACCTCCTCCACCAGCACAGCTCTCCCATCGGCCAGGTCGATCGTCTTCCCGGCACCACCTTCGGCGAAGATCACGCCGGCCAGTGGCAGGGACACCTCATCGCCGTCACCGGACCGGGCGGGGCGGGCGCCAGCACGCTGGCCATGGCACTGGCGCAGGGATTGGCGATGGACCCCCGACATCGCAACCTGGTGGCGCTCGCCGACCTCTGCCTCGACGCCGATCTGGCGATGATGCACCACGCGCAGGACGTGATCCCCGGGGTGCAGGAACTGGTCGACGCCCACCGGGTCGGCACGCCCACGCTCGAGGAGATCCGTGCGCTGACCTTCGACGGCGGGAGCCGCGGCTACCGCCTGCTCCTCGGGCTGCGGCACCATCGGGACTGGACGGCCATCCGCGTGCGGGCGTTCGAGGCCGCGATCGGCTCACTCCGCCGCTGTCACCGGATCGTCGTCGCCGATGTGGACGACGATCTGGAAGGCGAGCCCGAGACCGGCTCGGCCGACGTCGAGGACCGCAACCTGATGGCCCGCACCGTCGTCGGCCAGGCCGACCTGGTCCTGCCGGTCGGCCTGCCGGGACTCACCGGGCTCCACCACCTCGTCCGAACGTGCAGCCGCCTCCTCGTCGCCGGCGTCGAGCCCGACCGGCTGGTCCCGGTGATCAACCGCAGCCCGCGCAACAGTCGAGCCCGCAGCTCGATCACCTCGACCTTCGCCGATCTCGTCGGGGCGGACCGGTTGGCGCACAATCCGATCCACGTCGGCGACCGGCGCGGCGTCGAAGAGGCGTTCCTCGACGGCGTCCCGCTCCCAGCTGCCCTCGCAGAATCGATGGCCCGGCCCACCCACGCGATCCTCGAATCGGTCGGTGCCCTGACGCCCGACTCCCCCACCGCCCCCGAACCGATCCGACCCGGCTCCCTCGGCCACTGGACCGACGAGGAGGCCGGCTGATGGCCGTGACCGACCGGACCTCCCCCAGCGGCTCCTCCGGATCAACGCGGCCCGCCGGCGACGACGTGATGCCCCAGGTCGAGATCGAACGCGCCGTGCTCGAGCGCGCCCGGCTCACCGATGTCGAGGCCGGTCAGGGGATCGGCATGCTGCATCAGCTGGTCGCCGACGAGGTCGACCGGTGGAACGCCGACCACAAGCGCGGGAGCCGACCCTTCGCTCTCCCGGATCCGGCACGGGTCACCGAGCGCGCCCTGCGGAACCTTGCGGGCTATGGACCACTCGAGCCGCTCCTGGACGATGACGACGTCTGGGAGATCATGGTCAACGCTCCCGACTCGATCTTCGTGAAGCGGCACGCCGGACCCAGCGGCTACCACGACGAGTCGTTCCACGACGACGACCACGTCGTCAGGACCCTCACCAAGATCCTGGATGAGGCCAGCACGGCACACCGCAAGCTCGACCCCACCGAAGGGCTCCAGGACGCACAACTCGACAACGGCGCCCGCCTCCACATCGTCCATGGGGACATCAGTCGGGGCGGCCACATCATGGTGAACATCCGGAAGTTCACCGGCGTGGCGTTCCGGAACCTCGATGAGCTCGCCGACCGTGACATGCTCACCCCGGCCGTCGCCGCCTTCCTCCGCGCCGCCGTGCAGTCCCGGCAGTCCATCGTCTTCGCCGGTGCACCCGGATCGGGCAAGACCACCCTGCTCTCGTGTTGCAGCGCCGAGCTCGACCCATCGCTTCGGGTCGTGGTCGCCGAGGAGGTGTTCGAGGCCGACGTACCCCTCGCAAACGTCGCCAGCATGCAGACCCGACCGGCTCGAGCCGACCGGCCCGAGGTCGATCTGCGACGGCTCGTGGCCGGGTTCCTTCGAATGGCCCCCGACATCGCCATCGTCGGCGAAGTTCGCGACCGGGAGGCCCTCCCCCTGCTCCTCACACTCTCGTCGGGCGTCAAGGGCTTCACCACCGTGCACGCGGGCTCGGCCCGCCAGGCGCTCACCCGCCTCCGCTTCATCTGCCAGCTGGCGGACACGTCGAACGAACTCCCGATGAGCGCACTCAATGCGCTGGTGTCCGAGGCGGTCGATCTCATCGTGCACACCGAGCGAGGCCCCGACGGGCCCCAGGTCACCGAAATCCTCGCGGTCGAGGATCTGGCCGGCGGCGCCGAGGCCACGCAGTTCACGACCACGCCCCTGTTCCACCGTCCGACCCGCGACGCACCGCTGGCCTGGACCGGCCAGGTGCCCGCCCGCCTCGCGGCCGGTATGGCTCGCGCCGGACACGACCTCAGGGCGCTCGTCGGCGTCGAGCGATCCCCATGATGGCCATCGCACTCGCCTCGCTCGCGGCACTCGGCGTCTTCTACCTCTACACCGCGATCGTCTACCGGTGGGACGGATTCCGGCCCGGGCCACCGAGACCCACGCGGGAACGCGGTTCCCGAGCACGCCAATGGCTCACCCAGGCCGGTCTCGCCGATCTGGATCCACGAGAGTTCGCTGCGGTGTCGTCCGTGGTCGGCGTCGTCGGCCTCCTCGCTGGATACGCCGTCCTGGCGTCCCCCGCCGCTGCGCTTGCGATCGGCTTGTTCGCCGCGAGCTTCCCCATCGCCGCCTCTCGGGTCCGTCGCCGCAGCCGGATGGCCAAGGCACAAGAGGCCTGGCCTCGGATGATCGAGGAGATCCGGATCCTCACCGGGGCGCTCGGCCGCTCCATTCCGCAGGCCCTGTTCGACGTCGGCCGACGGGCGCCCGACGAGCTCCAGCCCGCGTTCCTCGCCGCCGAGCGCGAGTGGGTGATCTCCACCGACTTCCCCCGGACGGTTCAGGTCTTGAAGGCACGGCTGGCCGACCCCACCGCCGACGCATGCTGCGAAACCCTCCTCATCGCACACGAGCTGGGCGGCGCAGACCTCGACGGCCGGCTGGCATCACTGGCCGAGGACCGCATCCAGGACACGCAGGGCCGCAAGGACGCCCGGGCCAAGCAGGCCGGCGTTCGGTTCGCCCGCTGGTTCGTCCTGGTCGTGCCGTGCTCGATGGCGATCGTCGGACTCACGCTGGGCGAAGGCCGCAACGCCTACCGCACGCCGACGGGCCAGATCATGGCCATGGTGGCGATCGGCCTGATCGTGGCGTGCTGGCTGTGGTCCGGGCGCATCATGCGACTGCCCGAAGAGCGACGGGTGTTCGACCGATGACCCGGGTCATCATCGCCGGGACCTTGATCGGCTGGACGGGGGCCACGCTCCTGCTCTCCGAGCTTCGCTGGTTCCGTCGTCCCTCCCTGGCCGAACGCCTTCGTCCGTACTCCCCTCGCTCACCACTCGACCATCGCCGGGTGGGCGTGCTCTCGGTCGAGAGCTTCCGCGAGATCGTCGCGCCGCTCGCACGCACCACCGGCGAACACGCGGCTCGCCTCTTGGGCGTGTCCGAGGAGCTCAGCGTCCGGCTCCGGCGCATCCACTCGGACGAGGACGTCACCGCGTTCCGGCTGAAGCAGCTGGCGTGGGCGACGGCGTCGCTCGGCCTGGCGCTGGTCGCCTCGCTGGCCCTCGACCTGCCGGGGTTCCTCGCGCTGTTGTTCCTGATCGCCGCCCCATCGCTCGCGTTCCTCGTGCTCGAGCAGCAGGCCGCATCGAGGTCGGAGGAATGGCAGCGCCGGGTCTTCCTCGAGCTGCCTGTCGTCGCCGAGCAGCTCGGCATGCTCCTCTCCTCGGGCTACTCGCTCGGGGCTGCGCTGGCCCGAATCGCCGAACGTGGCGACGGCGCGGTCAGCACCGACCTCGCCCGCGTCTGCCGTCGCATCCGGCAGGGCCTCACCGAGAACCAGGCGCTGCGGGAATGGCAGGAGGTGGTACAGGTCGATGCCGTCGAGCGGCTGGTGGCCGTTCTGACGCTCAACCGCGAGGCCGGCGACCTCGGTGGCCTCATCGCCGACGAGGCGCGCACCATCCGACGCGACGTGCAGCGGGAGCTCGTGGAGACCATCGAGCGACGGGCCCAACAGGTCTGGATCCCCGTGACGGTCGCGACATTGCTCCCGGGGGCGATCTTCATGGCGGTGCCGTTCGTGAGCGCCCTGGACGTGTTCAAGAGCTGACAACAGGCGGGCGGGAGCCCGCTCCAACGGGCCGAAGCGACGGCCCACAACGGAGGGAACCACCAGTGCACACCATCACCGACACCGCGATCCGGGCAACCGTGTCGATCCGCGTCTGGCAGACGGTGCTCCGGCATCGCATCGAGAGTGACGAGCGCGGCGAAGGGGTCATCTCGGCCGCCATCGCCGTGCTGGTCTTCGCCGTCCTGGGCGGGCTGATGTACGTCGGCTTCCAGGCCATCTGGGGTGACGTCGAGGAGAGCGTCTCCAACGAGGTCACCAACATCACCGACGGCGGTTGACCCGTGGCCCACCGGCAGCGGGGCCACGGGTCTCGCTCGACGCGCCTGAGCGGCGACGCCGGAACGGCGCTCATCAGCGCCTGGTTCACGTTGCCCGTCATCCTCGTGTTCCTGCTGTTCGCCACGCAGCTGGCGTTCGCCATGTACACGACCACGATGGTCGAGGGCATCGCATTCGACGCCGCCTATGACGTGGCCAGCGCGGATGCGCAGGGCAACCGGCCCGCAGCGCAGATCGCGGCCCTGGCCGACGCCGACGCCCGGGCCCCCGGGCTCACCATCGAGTGGAGCTGGGTCAGCGCCGACGATGACTACGTCGAGCTGGCGTTCGTCGTCGAGAACCCGACCTTCCTTCCCGACGCCTTCGCCGGCGGGTTCGGGTTCGGCACCACCGAGCGCAGCGTGCGCGTTCGCACCGAGGAACCTCGTTCGTGATCGAGCCGCTCGCCCAGCGGCGGCGCCGACGCCTCGACGGCGACGCAGGATTCATCGGTGGCAGCGAGGTACTGCCCTTCGGCCTGCTGATCTTCGTCGCCGGCATCCTCATCATCGTCAACGCGTGGGCGGTGGTGGATACGAAGATGACCCTCGACTCGGCGGCCCAGGTCATGAGCCGGACGATCAGCGAGGCGGACCGTCTGGATCCCGCTGCCATCGACGCTCTCGCCCGCGAGACCGTTGCCGACCTCGGGCTGGATCCCGGCCCGATCTCCGTCGAGGTCGAGCCTTCCGACAGGGCCCTGGTCCGCTGTCAACGCGTCACGGTCACCTTGGCGTACCCCGTCCCTGCGCTCACCCTCCCGATCCTCGGGCGGATCGGCGAGACCATCGACGTCCATGCCACGGCCAGCGAGTTGGTCGACCCGTATCGAAGCAGTGAGGAGCTGGTGGAAGGATCGTGCCCGTGACCTCCGCCCGCCGAGGATCCGGCGACCGCGGCAGCTCGCTCATGCTGATGCCGGCCGCCGTCCTGGTCATGATGCTGTTGGGCGCCATCGCCCTGGACGCAGCGGCGATCCGGATGCAGTCGCGCGAGCTCCGCAACGTGGCCCGCTCTGCGGCCAACGATGCGCTCAGTGCGGCCGTCGACGTGAGTCACCTGCGCGAGACCGGCGAGATCCGCATCGACGAGTCGCTCGCCCGTGCCACCGTCGACGACGCCATCGAGCGGCGCGCCATCGCCGGTGTCACGGTCGATTCGGTCGCCGTGACCACTGCGACCGACGGGACGATCGTGCTCACCGTGGCGCTGCGACGGCCCGTCGAGCACATCCTGCGCCCTCCCGGAACCGATCCGACGGTCACGGTCACCGCGGTGGGATCGGCGCGTCAGTACATCGAGTAGCGCCCCTCTTGTGTTGTTTCATGTTGTTTCGATATTCTCCCTTGCATGACACAGCGGCGGGAGTCCGGGGCCAGAGCCGACGCAGGCCGGTCGACCCGCCGCGCCACCGACGCCCGGCGGCGGGCCGCCCTGCGGTACGAGGCGTCGCTGCTCCAGATGTTGCGTCATCCGGGAGTGACCGAGGTGATCCGGGTCACCGAGGCGGACGGCGTCACGGAGCTGACCACCCGATCGGGTGGCGATCAAACGCTGGCGGAATGGGACGGCACCGAGGGTGAAACCGTCGACACCGCCGTCATCGCAGGTGTGCTCGCCGCACTGGCCACCACCTGTGCCGATCTCCACGGTCTGGGGGTCGTCCACGGACGCATCGAACCCCAGCGCGTGGCCATCCCACCATCGGGTCAACCCGTCCTGACCGGTTTCGGAGCGGCCGGCCCCATCGGCTCGCAGCGCCGCGACGCCGATCCGCCGCTTCCACCCTTTTGCGATCCGGCGGCGGTGCCCGGCCGTCCGCTCGAGCCTTCGACCGACGTGTTCGGCCTCGGTGCACTGCTCGAGCATCTCCTCGAGCGACACCAGCCCACCGCCGCCGATCCCGCTCGCTCTGCCCGGCGGCGGCTTCGCCGTGTGGCCCGTTCCGCAACGGATGAGGCGCCCGACCGTCGGCCCGACGCCGCGACGTTGGCCACGGCCATCCTCGGGGCAGCTCCTGCGGCCCGCCTCCCTGGCGATGCCGCTCCTCCGCCACCGCCCGAGGCGAGCGCTGGGCCCGGCCGACTGGAGCGCCCGCCCGTCGCTCACGAAGCCACGGGCTCGCGGCGCGGCGTTCGACCGTTCATCGCCGCAGGTGCCGTCGTCCTGGTCGGAGTCGTGGCACTCCTGGCCCTGGGACGCGACCGTCCGCAAGCCATCACCGAAAGAGCAACGGTCTCCCCACCCAGCGGAGCAGCACCGACGACGGCGCCGAACCCGTCCACCCGCCCCCGAACCCAGGCGGATGCGCCGCCGCGGTCGACGACCACGTCGATCACCCCGGCCGCCCCGGCTCCATCGACGACCGGGCCGCCGGCGAGTCTCCCGATCGACGGCACTTCGCTCGTGGACTTCGAGGGTGTCCGCTACGAGATCGGCGGCGGCCAACGCCGCTGGGCGATCGGCGACTGGGACTGCGACGGCGCCGCCACCCTCGCGACGCTCGATCCGTCGTCGGGAGCGCTCACGTTCTTCGGGGCCTGGCCCGAGGCCGGCTCGATCCAGGCGGTGGCCGCCGATCGGGTGCTCGGTGCCGTCGACCTCCGCGCCCAGCCCGTCGACGGCTGCGACCAGCTCTCCATCGTCCACGGCGACCGTACCGACACCTATCAAGGAACGGGGAGCTCCCCATGAACCAGCATCCGATCCGACCTGCTCGGCTGGCCGGTCTGATCTCCGCGCTCGTCGTGAGCCTGGTGCTCGTGTGGTCGATCCCCGCCGCCTCGCTCCCGGGCCTCGGTGCGACGACCGAAGGTTGGTTCCGTGAGATCGATCCGGCCGACGGGCTGCTCGCCGTGCTCCGCATCCTGGTGCTGATGGGGCTGGCGTACCTGCTGGCGGCGACCCTGTTGCTGCTGGCGTCGACCGCGGTCCGATCCAGCACCGTGAACCGCCTGGCGGCGAGCTGCACAGGACCGGCGCTCCAGCGCTTCCTCCGCGCGTCGGTCGGACTCGGGATCGGCACCATGACCTCGCTGCATTCGCTGGCTGTGGGCGCGGCCCCTCCCCCTGCCGAAGACTCGCCCGAACCGGTTCCTGGCGCGTCGGTCGAACCGTCGGCCGAGGAGACGACCACATTGACGCGCGTCGATGACCTCGTGCCGGCCGCTCCGGCTGCGCCCGGCGTCGAAGCGACCGATCCACCACCATCGCTCGACCCGGAGCCCGTCACCACCACACCGGCGGAAGCCGATCCGACGGACTGGTGGACGGTCGCTCCGGGCGACCACCTCTGGCACATCGCCGAGGAGACCCTGGCCGACCACGGAGCGGTTCCGTCACCCGACGAGGTCGCCGCCTACTGGCACACGCTGTGCGAGGCGAACCACGACCGACTCGTCGATCCCGACAACCCCGATCTCATCATGCCCGGCCAGCAGATCGCGCTCCCCCCGGTACCGGCGCCGAGCCGCTGACGAGCACGATTGGGTTCAGGCACCCAGCGTGCTCGTTCCATGCGGGACCCGATGGGCCTCATCGCGCCACCCCCACGGCTCGACGGAAGAGCTGCTGGACGTTGGCGACCGCTGTCTCGGGGTCGGTGTGGTGGAAGCAGGGGCCGACGTAGCCGTGAAGCAGGAACTCGAGCACGACGTCACCATCGAACCCGTCGAGGTCGAACTCACCCGCCGCGGCTCCGGCCGCGATGAGGTCGCCCATGAGTGCCCGAGCCGCTCCGAGCGGTTCGTCGCTGTCGGTGGCGACGGTGTGGAACACAGCGTGGTAGAGGTCGTGGCGGTCGAACTCGAATCGCATCCAGTGCTCGACGACGGCATCGAGCTTCGCCGCCCACGTCAGCTCGTCGTCGGCAACGATCTCGCCGGGTCGTTCGAGCATCTGGCTCCACAGGTCGGCCTGCAGACCGGCCAGCAGCTGCTGGCGGGAGTCGAAGTGCAGGTAGATCGATCCCTTCGCGACGCCCGCGGCGTCGGCGACCTTGGCGATCGAGGTGTGCTCCAATCCCTCGTCCACCGCCAGCCGTGCCGCCGCGTCGAGGATCTGGCGGCGCCGCACCTCCGGGCTCTGGAATCGGCCTTCTGGCGGTGGGTCCGGCAGGCGTGTCACATCACACATCGTACCGGGTTGCCAGACGACTGACCAACGGTCATACTTGAATGACCGGCGGTCACTCGCCTCGGTGCGGCTTCAGCGGCCTCGTCGCCGCCGCGGCCGAAGGAGCAGCCTGCGTCGAGATGATCGTCCATGAAATCGCCAATGAACGCTGGAGGAACCCATGACCGACCAGACCATGTACGACACCGAAGACGGCGTCGAGGAGTACGTCGCGATGGCCCGGGGTTACGACGGGCGGACCCACATCGAGCGACTCGACCTGCTGCTTCCTCCCGGATCGGAGGTACTCGAGCTGGGCATGGGCCCGGGCGTCGACCTCGACATGCTGGCCCAGAGGTACCAGGCCGTCGGCTCGGACGCATCCCAGGCGTTCCTCGACCGCTACGCATCGACGCACCCCGGGGCCGAGCTCCTCCGGCTCGATGCCGTCACGATCGACACGACCCGGCGCTTCGACGCCATCTTCAGCAACAAGGTCCTCCACCACCTCACCACCGAACAACTCACCCGATCACTGCAACGACAGGCCGAGCTGCTCAGACCCGGTGGCCTCCTGCTCCACGGGCTCTGGGCCGGTACCACGACAGAAGACCAACACGGTCTCCACAGCCAGGACTACACCTCCGACACCTTCGCCGCCGCGGTGCCGTCGGTGCTCGCGGTCGTCGAGTGCACCCCCTACCGGGAGATGAGCGAGGGCGACTCGATTCGAGTCGTCCTACGCCCGACGTCGGAGGGGTGAGTCGCGGGTACGCCCACCTCTGCAGGAGACCTACAGCGTGTCCTTGCCCTCGAACATCGTCTCGAGCGCGTAGAGCGGATCCCAGAACTCGCGGAACTCTGGACCAAACTCGGTCGCGGCAACATGTTGTGGGGCGGGATCGGCACCATCGTGGCCTTCGCGCTCCTGTTGACGATCGTCGGCCTCACCAATGCCGACGCAGCGGCGGGTGAGGCGGCGGCACCGGGTCCATCCGGGTGCTGCTCTCCACCCAATCCCGTCGCCCGATCGTGCTGGGCGGCATCACGATCGCCCTGTCGATCTTCGTGCTGTTGTGCGTGATCTACGCCGCGATCGCGTCGGCCATCGCCTCCGCGGTGCTCGCCGACTCCCCAGGGAGTCGACAGCGAGCCGTGGTGGACGACCGACGGCGTGATGGCCGGCCTCGCATCGGTGTTCAACGTGGCGGCTACCGCGGTCGTCTACGGCCTGTTCGGTGCCCTGCTCGGCCTGGCCACCCGGTCGTCGGCCATCTCCATCGCCGCCGGGATCGCCTACTTCCTTCTGGGAGAGACCCTGGTGTTCCAGGCCCTGTGGGACAGCGCGGGCGACTGGCTTCCGGCCGGCGTGCTCTCCACGTTCGCCACCGGCGGCAGCGAGACCCTCGGCTACGGACGATCGGCGCTCATGACACTGCTGTGGGGTCTCGTCGCACTCGCCGTGACCATCCTGATCTTCCAGCGCCGAGACGTCACCGACTGACACGGAGGAACCCGCCGCGCCCGGACATCACATCAACGAACTCGGGACCCGATCCCAACCCCCAGAAGCAGCGATCGGCGAGCTCGCCGATGGCGTTGCGATCGACGACGCCACCGCCGCGCTCGAAGCGATCGGGATCGACGCCGACCGCATCTACGACCTGATCGGCCAGGACGGCGCCGACGTCCTCGACAGCACCCACTACTTCGGGAAGTGGACCCACTCTTCGCAGGTGAGCACGCTGGGTGCCTGACCCCGAGCGTGCTCGCTGGACCGTCCCGACCCTTACGTCAGCCCGCCAGCGGGGTGACCGTCAGGTCGTAGTCGGGCGCAGCGACGGTGGCGGCGACGATCCGCCCGCCAGGCACCTCTCGCTCCTCGATGTCCTCGACGCCGCGGCCGGCGACTTCGTGCGTGTCGGAGTCGGTCGGGGTCCACACCACGAGCTCCTCGCCTATCGGGGCACCGCCGGCTGCCACCACGAACCGTCCGGACTCCGGATCGCTCGACAACTCCGAGATCCGGCCGGGCGCGAATCTCGGGAACGCCCGACCGAGCACGGAGAGGAACTCCTCATTCGGCCCGAGATCCACCTCGCCGGGACAGCCGACGACGTTGAGGTGCACGACCTCACCTTCGGCGGGCATGTCCCATCCGATGCTGTGCGGATCGCCGCAGCCCTGACGCCACTGCCACCACGCGCCGCCGTTGACCCTGGCGTCCTCCTCGGCGGCGTAGCGCCGCGACGCTCTCCAGGGTGGCCGGCTCCCGGTTCCAGAAGCCGTACTCACCGATCCAGAGCGGCACACCGGCCCCGCTGGCGGCGCCGGCCAGGGCCGCGCTCATGCCCTCGATCGGGATGCCCTGGGTGATCGACTCGGCGTAGTTGTGCGGGCCGAACACGACGTTGGCCGGATCCACGCCCAGACGGGCCGGGTCCGGGTTGACGATGCCACGCGAGAAGTCCGCGGCAGGTATCGCCGGCTCGATGATCACGACATGGTCGAAGTCGGCATCAGCCTCGGCGATCCGAATGGCCTCGATGGCGTCCGCGAGCATCGCTTCGTAGAGCGGTGCGAGCTCCGCCGCGGGCCGTGACACCTCGGGCTCGTTGAGGACGTCGTACCCGGCCACCTCGGGCCGCCCGGCGAACCGCTCGGCCACCGCACCCCAGGCCGCGGCGAACTCGTCGCGGATGCCGTCGGTGTTGTCGTAGAAGTGGTTCCACGCGGCTTCGACGGCCGGGGCCGAGTTCCTCTCGTCGATGATGCAGGTCGACCGGTCGTCCGTCAGCGTCGCCCACTCCGGCGCGCCGTCCCAGCCCTTCCCCGGTCGTGTGCCCTCCCCGCACTCGCCGGGATCCTCGGTGGCGATGAAAGCGCTGTACGCGTCCTGGTGCATGTCGATCACCGAATAGATGCCGTGCTCCGCAGCCTTGGTGACGTAGGCGTCGACCCGATCGAGGTAGTCCTCGTCGAACACCCCTCGCTCGGGTTCGACCAACGACCAGGTGATGATCAACCGGATCACCGAGAACCCGCGGGCCGCCATCTCGTCCCAGTCCGATTCGGAGACGGGAACGGTCGGATCGTGGTCGGGATCGCCCTGCCAGTACTCCCCCAGCGAGTTCACGTTGGCACCGCGCAAGATCACCTCGCGGTCCAGATCGTCGACGATGCGACGATCGTCCGACACCGAGACGGGCCGTAGCTCGATCACACGGTCGGTCCCCTCCTCCGGAGGCGAGACGACCGAAGGTTCGGTCGACGCCGGTGGCTCGGGGGCCGTCGTCGTCGAGATCGTCGTCGAGGTCGCCGCCGACCCGGTGGCGGGATCGTCGTCGCCAGCGCAGGCACCGAGCACGAGGGCGGTCCCCGCGACCACGGCGAGCCGTCGCATCCAACCTGTCACCACTTCAGAGCACCTCGGCCCGCAGCTCGTCCAGCTCGGTCTCGATCGCATCGGTCAGCGCCCAGGGATCGGGGAGGCTGGCCTGGCAGCCCAGCACACTGACGTGGAGCGCATCCACGTAGCTCCACGCAGTGATGTTGAGACCGATGCCCTCGAGGATCGGACCCACCGAGTAGAGCGCGCTGACCTTGCCGCCGCCGGTCTCCAGCGGCTCGCGGGGGCCCGCGACATTGGACGCGACGAGGTTGATCGGAGGCCGCACCCGATTCGAGAGGCGGGTCCGCCCCCACAAGCGGATCACCGGCGCGTACAGGTTCAGCGGGGTCATCGCCGCTCGCTGCTCCAACAGCTCGTGGCCCATCGCCCGACGGAACCGGCGGGACTCCCCCGCGGCCCGGTGGACGGAACGCAGCCGCTCGACCGGATCATCCAGACCGATCGGAAGCGGCACGTACATGGTGTCCACGTGATTGCCGCTCAGGTACGGGCGGTCCTGGCGGGTGCCGACCGGCACACTGGCCACCAGCGGCTTCGGAGGAAGCCGGCCCAGCGCCGCCAGGTACCGTCGCAGTGCTCCGGCGCAGAGTCCGAGGAAGACACCGTTCAGTGTGGTCCCGACCGAGGTCTTGATCCCCAGCAGATCATCGACGGGCAACGCCGTCATGGCGAAGGTGCGATCCGCCGTGAGCGAGACGTTGAACGACACCTTCGGGCCGGAGAACGGGGTGGTCGGAGCGCTCCCCTCCTCGCTGGAGGCGGTTCGGGCGGCTCGCACCCCTGTGATGGTTCGGCGACCCAGGGACCGGAGGCTCCGGAACTGCCCGGCGCGACTCCGGGCCGCGAGTCTCAGCAACTCGCGACCCGAGGGCGCGGCTTCGGGCCGGTAGGGCTCGACGACGGCCGACGCGGGGTCGGCCACGAAGGCGTTCTGGAGCATCGCCACCGCCGAGCCACCGTCGGCCAGCGCGTGGTGCAACTTCACGACGACGGCCACCTGGCCCCCTTCGAGCCCCTCGACCACGGTCATCTCCCACAGGGGGCGATCGATGTCGAGCGGCACCGCCAGGACCTCGGCGGCGATGCCCGCTAGCTCGCGCCGCCCGCCGGGATCGGGCGCGCGGCGCCACGTGACGTGACCGGCCAGATCGAAGTGGGGATCGTCGATCCACACCGGCCGGCCCAGTTGGTACGGGACGGTCACCACCCGACGGCGCAGTGCCGGCATCCGGTCCAGCCGCTCGGCGAGGAGGGCCAGGAACACGTCCGGCGTGAGCGCCTCGGGCCGGGCGCTCACGTCGACGACCACGATCTTGATCGTGTTCATGTGGACCGTCGGCGTCTCCGAATACAGAAAGCGCGTGTCGAGGCCGGTCATCTCCTCCACAGCAGCCCTCCCCTGACGGTCGAGATCACACTCCTGAGGCACGGGTATAGTCCAGCCACGACCAGCCCGGAAGCGCACCGAGGAGCGCTGGCGTGGAATTCAACCTGGCGGATCTCTTCGAGAGCGTGGCCGATCGTGTTCCCGACGCCCCCGCTGTGGTGTCCGGTGATCGCCGGCTGACCTTCGCGGAGCTGGATGCCCGCTCGAATCGGCTGGCCCACCACCTGGGAGCGGCCGGGATCGGGCCCGACGACTTCGTGGGTCTCCATCTGGTGAACGGGACCGAGTACGTCGAGGCCATGCTGGCCTGCTTCAAGCTGCGGGCGGTCCCGGTCAACGTCAACTGGCGCTATGTCGAGGCCGAGCTCCGCCACCTCTACGACGACGCCGGCCTGGTCGGCCTGCTGTACCACCGACAGTTCTCCGACGCGGTCGCTGGGGCGCTGCCCGCCATGGCCGAGACCCGGGCCGTGCTCGAAGTCGACGACGACGGCGACGACAGCCAGCCGACCGGACCGGGCGACGACTACGAGGCCGCGCTGGCTGCGGCATCGCCGGAGCGATCCTTCGCCCTCCGCACCGCCGACGACCTCTACTGCGTCTACACCGGCGGCACGACCGGCATGCCGAAGGGCGTCCTCTGGCGCCACGAGGACATCTTCTTCGCGGCCATGGGGGGCGGCGATCCCATGCAGTTCGGCAATGTGATCAGCGCACCCGGCGAGCTGCGCGACCGGGTACTCGAACCAGGACTGGCGGCCCTGCCCGTCCCGCCGCTGATGCACGCCAGCGCCCAGTGGCTGGCGTTCCACACCCTCTTCGGCGGCGGCAAACTGGTCCTCCTTCCCGGCGGGCGATTCGACCCGGCGACCACGTGGCGCCTCGTGGCCGACGAGGCGGTGAACATCCTCGTCATCGTCGGCGACGCGATGGCTCGACCCCTCCTCGACGTGGTGGAACGGTCCGGAGAGGAGATCGATCCCTCCTCGCTCATGGCGCTCGGTTCGGGCGGCGCCATCCTGTCGCCGTCAACCAAGGAACGACTGCACGCCCGGTTCCCGGACCTGGTCGTGGTCGACGCGTTCGGCGCCTCCGAGACCGGCCAGCTGGGGGGCAGTCCCCCCGAGAACGATCCGTTCGGGGCTCCACAGCTCATGGTCGACGAACGGACCACCGTGTTCGACGACGATCTCCGGCCGGTTCAGCCCGGGTCGGGCGCCGTCGGCCGCCTGGCTCGCGGCGGCCGCGTTCCGCTCCGCTACCACGGCGACGCCGCCAAGTCGGCGGCCACCTTCGTCGAGGTGGACGGCGTGCGCTGGTCCCTGCCGGGAGACGAAGCCACGGTCGAGGCCGACGGCACGATCGTCGTACTGGGTCGGTCGGCGCAGTGCATCAACACCGGCGGCGAGAAGGTCTACGTCGAAGAGGTCGAATCCGCACTGAAGGGCCACCCGGATCTCGCCGATCTGGTCATCGTCGGTGTGGCCGACGAGCAGTGGGGTCAGCGGGTTGTGGCGGTTGTCGAACCTCGCCCCGGACACACCCCGGAGCTCGATTCGGTGCGCGACCACGGCCGCGACCGGCTGGCGTCCTACAAGCTCCCGACCCGGCTCGTGACCGTCGACCACATCGTCCGTCAGCCCAGCGGCAAGCCCGACTACCGGTGGGCCGCCACCGCTGCGGCGGCTGGCTCCGACTGATGGAATCCGTCACCGGCGCCCCCGCCCTGTTCCTCCAGACCGAGACCCCACGCATGCACATGCACGTCGTCGGCCTGCTCGTCCTCGATCCCGCCGGGGTCAAGGGCTGGACGACCGACCGGGTGCTCGATGTGCTCGACGAGCGCATCCACCTGATCCCCCCGTTCCGCAAGCGCCTGGTCGAGGTGCTCGTGGGGCTTGATCACCCCCGGTGGATCGACGACCCCGACTTCGACATCGAACGACACGTGCATGAGCACGCGCTGACGCCGCCCGGCGAGGACGACGCCCTCGAGGCGTTCATCGGCGACGTGGCCAGCACTCCCCTCCCTCGCGATCGGCCGCTGTGGGAGATGTGGATCGTGACCGGTCGTTCCGACGGCACCGTGGCGCTGGTGTCGAAGGTCCACCACGCCATCATGGACGGCGCCGCCGGGGGCGAGGTGATGGCGTCACTGTTCGACCTCACCGCCGAGGGCGAGCCGGTCGAGCCCCCCGACGAACCGTGGCGACCTGACGAAGAGCCGGGTCACGCCCGCCTGGCCGGTGACGCGGCCACCGCCGCGCTGGGCCGGGTCGGGCGGCTTCCGTCGACGGTCGCCCGCACCACCGGCCGGGTCGCGTCGATCGCGTTCTCCGCGGTGTCCAACCGGCTCAGCGGATCGGCGCCGCCACTCACCGCGCCCAGCACGCCGTTCAACGGCCCCCTCACGCCAGAGCGCACCGTCGCGCTGGCCGATTGCCGGCTGGACGACCTGCGCCGGGCCCGGTCGGCGTTCGGCACGACCGTCAACGACGTCGTGCTCGCGGCGGCCGCGACGTCCCTTCGGCACTACCTCGCCGAGCGCGCCGCCGTCCCCGACAAGCCGCTGGTGGCGTCGGTGCCCATGTCGCTGCGCACCGAGGCCGACGGCGACGACCTCACGCCGCGAGCCACCAATCTCATGATCCCGCTGCCGATCCACATCGACGATCCCGTCGAGCGCCTCGAGGCGATCCACGAACACACCGAGAGAGCCAAGTTGGCGCCGCACGGGCTCGGTCCCGAACTGACCCGGGACTGGGTCGGCTTCGCTCCGCCGCCGCTCATGCGGGGCGCGTCCAAGGCCTATTCCGGACTCGGCATCGATCGGCTCCCGTCCACGTTCAACACGATCCTTTCCAACGTGGCGGGGTCGCCGGTGCCGCTCTATCTGGGCGGCGCAGAGGTCACCGCCACCTACCCGATGGGTCCGCTCATCGCGAACACCGGCCTCAACCTGACGGTGCTGAGCCAGGGTGACACCCTCCACGTCGGCGTCATCGCCTGTCCGGACCTGGTCGATGACGTCGATGCGGTCGCCGACGGCTTCGTCGCCGGTGTGCGGGAGCTGGCCCGACTCGCCGATGACCGCGACGGCGGCTGACCTCGTGGACCACGGCACAGAGACCCGACGATGACGATCGAGCGCATCGACGAACCCGGCCCCCATCCCACCGCGTCGGTCGAGGAGATGGGTGCCGACCCGGAGAAGGTCGACGCCCTGCTCGACCGGGCCCATCGCGAAATCGACTCCGGTCTTCTGCCCTCGTGCCAGATCGCGCTCGCCCGCCACGGCCGGCTGATCGCAGCGCGCACGATCGGCGACGCCACGCCGCAGAGCCGGTACCTGATCTTCAGCTGCACGAAGGTCATCACCGCCGCCGCGCTCTGGCTGGTGATCGGCGACCGACTGGTCGGTCGGGACACTCGTGTGGTCGACGTCGTCCCCGAATTCGGCAGCAACGGCAAGGACACCGTCACCGTCGAACAGCTGCTCACCCACACCTGCGGGTTCCCGGCCGCTCCCTTCGCTCCGGAGGAGTGGGACGACCGCGAGCGGCGGCTTCAGCGCTTCGCTCAGTGGCGATTGGACTGGGAGCCCGGCACTCGCTTCCAGTACCACCCCACCTCGGCCCACTGGGTCCTGGCCGAAGTCCTGGAACGGGTGACCGGCATGGACTTCCGCGAGTTCGTGCACGACCGCCTGACCGAGCGGTTCGGTCTCCCCCGGCTGCGGCTGGGTGTTCCCCAGCCGCAGCAGGACGACATCGCCGAGCTGGTCCCGGTCGGCACGCTGCCGACTCCCGAGGAGCTCCAGGCCATCACCGGCATCGGCGGGCTGGACCCGGCCCAGATCGGTGACGTCACCGAAGCGGAGCTGCTCGCGTTCAACACACCGGGGTACCGCCGCATCGGTGTCCCCGCCGGTGGGGCGGTCGGCACCGCAGCCGACATTGCCATGTTCCTCCAGGCGCTGATGGAGAACCGCGACCGCTCCTTCGACCCGGATGTCCTGCACGCGGGGACGGCCGAGATCCTGTGTGACCTCGTGGACCCGATGGTCGGCGTGGCGTCCAATCGTACGCTCGGCCTGATCCTGGCCGGAGACGACGGGCAGTCGGCCATGCGCGGCTTCGGCCGGACCGTGACCCCCGCCGCGTTCGGCCACATGGGTGCCGGCGGCCAGATCGCCTGGGCCGACCCCGGCACCGGGCTCTCCTTCGTCTACCTCACCAACGGCCTGGACCGCGACCCGATCAACATGGGACGCCGGGGTTCGTCGCTCAGCAACCGCGCCGGCGTCTGCGTCGGCTGACCCACTCCGAACTCGCGGCCACCAGACCCACGTTCGGGCTCTCTGGCCGCTGGTTCGGCCACCGAACGGCTTTGGTACTCGCCGGCGCCCCGAACGAGCACACCCGGAGCCTGACCCCGAACGTGCTCGTTACACCAGGAGGACGACGAAGAACGCCAGGTACATCCCCACCAGGATGGTCCCCGTGCGCCAGTCGTGCTGCTCGATGCGCTTCAGCATGACCGTGACGACCGCGATCGCCACCATGGCGGCCACCGCTGCGGTGATCACCAGATCAGACGAGACCTCGGTCGGCGCGATCAGCGGCCCGATGCCCGCGGCCATGGTCGAGTCGACGAACGACGAGCCCATCACGTCGCCGATCGCCAGAGCGACCGCACCTCGCTTGACCGCGGTCAGGTCGAAAGCCAGCTCGGGCAGTGACGTACCGACCGACGCCACGAAGAAGCTGATGAGGAACTCGGGAGCGTCCAGCCACTCCGCCAACCCGATGATGGCCCACAACGCGACCATCGCCGACAGGCCCACCACGACGAGGGCGGCGAGCGTCGTGCCCGCCAGGCGCAGCCGCGACTCCTTGCGCTCGGAGATCGCCAGCTGTTGGTTCCGGGTGGTGTCGCGGTAGATCACCGCCGAGCCGACCACCCAGACCGCGATCAGCACGAGCGCGTCCGGTCGGCTGATCCCTCCGTCGGAGGCGAGCAGCGCCACCATCCCCAGCCCGATGACGGTGAACGCACCGGTCCACCCGATCCCGCGCCGGGGGATGAGCAGCGTCCCGGCCAGCAGGGGGAGCAGACCGAGCACCAGGGTCGACTGCGTGACCACCGATCCCACTGCGTCGCCGATCGCCACATCGCCGTGGCCCGAGACCGAGGCCGCAATCGAGTTGGCGATCTCGGGGAGATCGGTTCCGATCGCCAGCAGCGTGATCCCCACGAAGAACGGTGGGATCTGGGTCCCGGCGGCCAGGTCCGTGGCCGACGTGACGGCTCGTCGGCTGGCCAGGACCATGCCGCCGAAGCCGACCAACATCGCCAGGACGAAGACGACGATCACGGCGCACCCCGTCGATCTCGTGAACTGAGGCGAGCGTAGACCTCACCCGAGTTGACGAGTTCAGTCGGAGGTTCAGGAGTTCGGCCTCGCCCGTCAGAGTTCAGCCGGCGGTGAAGGAGAGTCCGAGCTCGTCGAGCCGGCCGCCGGCGCCGTCGACGCCGGTGCCCAGGATGCAGGCGATGGCCCGCAGGTCGTCGCGGCGGATGGTGAGCATGCGGCCGTTGAAGTCCTGGCGCTGCACCTGGATCATCGTCAGGTAGCGGGTGAGCATGCCGGCCTCGGGGCCCGAGAGGTTCTCGAGCCTGGTGAGGTCGATGGTGATGGGCAGTGGCGGCCCGGACCGCTCGGTCAGGTCGAGCGTGGTCGTGCTCTCGATCCCGAAGTCGGGACCTTCGTCGCGGGGCAGCAGTTGATCGACGGGCACGCTGTAGAAGCGGGCCAGCCGCTGCAGGCGCGGGACACTGATGGCCCGCTCGCCCCGTTCGTAGGCGCCCAGGACCGACGCCTTGAACTCCTGGCGAGATGCCTCTTCGACGTCCTGAAGAGAGAGTCGCTTCTGGCGACGGATGGCCCGGAGCCGGTCGCCGACCTTCCGGCCGTACTCGATCGGAGCCGCGGCTCGATCCTCCGTCTTGGTGTCACTCATTCGCTTCCCTCTCGCGATGCCTCTGCCCTCTGCTCCGCCACGGGACAGAGTATGCGCGCAGGGAGCGATCGCTCAATGACGGAGTGTGACCGGCCCTTCACACCGCGCCGGCGCGGAGCCCGCCCAGCAGGGCGCCGGCCGCGATCGCGGCCGTTTCCGCCCGCAGCACGTGGGACCCGAGCGCGACGGGGAAGGTGGCGGCCGCCAGCTCGTCGTCGCTCCAACCGCCCTCGGGTCCGATCAGGATCGTGGGCCGGTCCAGCGTCACCGCTCCCCCGTCCATCTGCGCCACGGCCACCCCCGCCGCTCCCAGCACCGTCACCGCCGACACCGGCGCCTCGACCGTGGGCAGCCGGCAACGACGGCTCTGCATCGCCGCCTCGCGGGCCACCCGCTCGTAGCGGTCGAGCACCCGGTCGGCCTTCTCGTCGCTCCAGCGGGTCACACACCGCTGGGCCTCGACCAGCTGGATCCGATCCACCCCCAGCTCGGTCAACTTCTGCACGACCAGGTCCAGCTTGCGGCCCTTCAGCAGGCTGACCCCGACGGTGATCGTCGGCGGTGCGGCAGGCACCTCGTGGATCTCACCGACCGCCTCGACCGGCTCCCCCATGCGAGCCGTACGCCAGCGGTCGGCGCCGTCGCTGATCGTGATCCCGTCCCCTGGCCGGACCCGCAGGGACCGCTCCAGGTGACGCCGGTCGTCGTCGCTCAGCGCGGGCGCCTCGAGATCGTCGACGAAGACATGGGGCCGGGCGTCGGCGCCGAGGGTCAACGGAACGCAGATTTGATCTTGCTGAAGAAACCCTCATCGGGTGGCGCCACATCGAGGCCGCGGATCTGGGCCAGCTGCCGGAGCAGATCCTGCTCCTCTTCGGAGAGCTCGGTGGGCGTCTCGACCACGATCTCGACCAGCAGGTCGCCCCGCCGGCCCCCACTCTGGAGCACCGTGGCCCCCTGCCGGCGCAGCCGCAGCACGGTGCCGGTCTGGGTCCCGGGACGGATGACCAGGTCCTCGGTGCCGTCCAGCGTCTCATAGCTGCGGTGGGCGCCGAGCGCGGCCTCGACCATCGACACGTGCACCGCCTCGTACAGGTCGTCACCCCGCCGCTGGAACCGCTCGTGCTCCTGCACCCGAATCTGCACGTACAGGTCGCCGGCCGGACCGCCGCGTAGGCCGGCCGCGCCCTTGCCGGGGAGCCGCAGGGTGGACCCGTCGTCGACGCCCGGCGGGATGTCGATGCTGAACTCGCGCTCCTCGATCACCCGGCCGTCGCCACCGCAGTCGTCGCACGGCGACGCGATCATCTCGCCCTGTCCACCGCACCGGGGACAGGGCGCCGCGGTGACCATCTGGCCCAGGATCGACTGGCGGGTCCGCCGCACCTGGCCCGAACCCCCGCACTCGCTGCACCGCTCCGCGTAGGTGCCGGGTTTGGCCCCGGACGCCTCGCAGGTCACGCAGACCACAGCGGTGCGCACCGACAGCGGCTGGGTGCCGCCGAACACGGCTTCTTCCAGGTCGAGCACGATCGTCCCCTGGATGTCGGGACCCGACACGGGGCCCGGTCGGCCACCGCCGCGGGGGTCGCCACCGAAGAAGGCGTCGAACAGGTCGCCCAACCCGCCGCCCCCACCGAAGAGGTCGCCCATGCCGGGTTGGTCGGAACCGAACCGGTCGAACTGGGCCCGGCGCTGGGGATCGGACAGCACCTCGTAGGCCTCGGTCACCTCGCGGAACTTGGCCTCGGTGCCGGCGTCGCCGGGACCGGCGTCGGGGTGCAGCTCGCGGGCCAGGCGGCGGTACGCCTTCTTGATCTGCTCGGGTGTGGCGTCGGGAGCGACCCCCAGCGTCTGGTAGTAGTCGGCCATCAGCCTTCGGCCAATCGCTTGCTGACCCGCTTGCTGACGAGCGCCACGGCGGCCAGGGCCTGCTCGTAGTCCATGCGGGTGGGTCCCAGCAGGCCGATGGTGCCGGCCTCGTCACCCCCGATATCGATCGGCGCCAGTACCAGCGAGCACTCGCTGAGCGGCTCGACCCCGGTCTCGGCGCCGATGGCGACGCTGAGGCCGCGGTCGATCACGTCGCGCACCAGGCTGACCACCACCAGCTGGTGTTCGAGGATCGTCAGGACCTTGCGCACCTTCTCGACCGCCTGGAACGACTCGGCCACGTGGCTGGCGCCGTCGACGTACACCCGATCGGTCAGATCGTCGTCGCCACCGCCGGCGAACGCGGCCAGCGCCGCCGCGGTCAGACCGTCGACATCGGTCTTGCCCGAGGACGCCACCGTGAGCGGGACGGCCGACCGGCTGACGCCCTCCAGGGCCTTGCGCAGCCGGCGGGTCACCGTGTCGATGAGCGATTCGTCCAGCTCGCCGGCCCAGTCCACCGCCCGCTTCTCGACCGCGCCGTTGCTGAGCACCAGCACGACCAGCGCGGTGTGATCGGTGAGGCCGACCATCTGCGCCGACCGGACCGTGGCGGTCTCGGCGGTGCCGTCCACCACCACCGCCGCATAGTCGGTGATCCCGGCCAGCAACCGCGAGGTGTCCTGGAGCAGGTTCTCGAGCTCGCCGTGAGCCCGATCGAAGAACTGGCGCACCTGTTGCGCCTCGGACGACGGCAGCACGCCCGGACCCGACAGCTGGTCGACGAAGAAGCGGTAGCCCTTGTCGGTGGGCACCCGACCGGCGCTGGTGTGCGGCTGGGCCAGGAACCCGTCGTCCTCCAGCGCCGCCATCTCGCTGCGCACGGTGGCCGACGAGACGTCGATGCCCTCGGCGCCGGCGATGTGGCCCGACCCGACCGGCTGGGCGGTCTCGATGTATTCGGCCACGACGGCGCGAAGGATCGCGGACTTGCGTTCGTCGAGCGGTGCCTTGGCCTTCTCGGTCTTCTCGGCCATCACCACACCCTTCGGTCCGTTCGCATCAGGCCGTCACCCACGGCCGTCGGCGCCGTGGCTGGCACTCGATCATACCGACTGCCAGCCAGGAGCTGACGTCCCCCTCGGCGGGCCACGCGGCCAGGAGTTCAGAGGGACCGAGCTCCGCTCGGGTCCGCTGGAACTCCCAAGGCCCGCCCCGGGCGCGAAGCGCCCATCGGCGGGCCCTCAGTCCTCGAGACGCAGGGCGGCGATGAACGCCTCCTGGGGCACCTCGACCGCTCCGATGTTCTTCATCCGGCGCTTGCCGACCTTCTGCTTCTCCAGCAGCTTGCGCTTCCGGGTGATGTCACCGCCGTAGAGCTTGGCCGTGACGTCCTTGCGGAACGCCTTGACCGTGGTCCGGGCGATGATCTTGCCGCCGATCGCGGCCTGGATGGGCACGTCGAACTGCTGGCGCGGGATGAGCTCCTTCAGCTTCTCGGCCATGCGCCGCCCGTACTCGTAGGACCCCTCGCGGTGCACGATCATGCTGAAGGCGTCGACCGGCTCGCCGTGGAGCAGGATGTCGACCTTGACCAGGTCGGCGACCTCGTAGCCGACGGCCTCGTAGTCCAGGCTGGCGTAGCCCTGGGTGCGGCTCTTCAACTGGTCGAAGAAGTCCATGACCACCTCGGCCAGCGGCAGCCGGTAGATCATCTCGAGCCGCTCGGGCGACAGGTACTCCATCGTCTCCAGCTCGCCCCGCCGGCTCTGGCACAGATCCATGAGCGCGCCCGTGTACTCGGCCGGACTGATGATGGTGGCCCGCAGATGGGGCTCGGAGATCTGCGACACCTCGGCGGACGAGGGCATCTCGCTGGGGTTGTCGATCTCGATCTCGTCGCCGGTGGCGAGCTGCACCTGGTACTCCACCGACGGGGCGGTGGCGATCAGGCTGAGCCCGAACTCGCGCTCGAGCCGCTCGCGCACGATCTCCATGTGGAGCAGGCCCAGGAACCCGCAGCGGAAGCCGAAGCCCAGCGCCCCCGACGTCTCGGCCTGGTAGGTGAACGAGGCGTCGTTGAGGCCCAGCTTCTCCAACGACTCGCGCAGCGTGCCGTACTCGTCGCCGTCGATGGGATAGAGACCGCAGAAGACCATCGGCTTGGGCTCGTGATAGCCGGGGAGCGGATCGTCGGTCCCGTGCACGTCGGTGGTGACGGTCTCACCCGAGCGGGCCTCGCCCACGTCCTTGATGCCGGCGATGAGGTAGCCCACCTCGCCGGCGCCCAGGCCGTCGACCGGCACGTTGTCGGGCGAGCGGACCCCCACCTCGTCGGCCTCGTGCACCTTGCCGGTCTGCATGAAACGCAGCTTGCTGTGCGTCTCCAGCCGCCCGTCCACCACCCGGACCGAGCTGACCACCCCGCGGTACTGGTCGAAGAAGCTGTCGAAGATGAGCCCCCGCAGCGGACCGTCGGGATCACCCACGGGCGGCGGCACCTTCTCGACCACGGCGTCGAGCAGCTCGGGCACCCCCTCACCGGTCTTGGCGCTGAGGCGGAGGATCTCGTCGGCCGGGATGCCCACGATGCTCTCGATCTCGGTGGCGTACCGATCCGGATCGGCGGCCGGCAGATCGATCTTGTTCAGCGCCGCCACGATCTCCAGATCGTTGTCCAGCGCCAGGTACGTGTTGGCCAGGGTCTGGGCCTCGATCCCCTGGGCCGCGTCGACCAGCAGGACGACGCCCTCACAGGCGGCCAGCGACCGCGACACCTCGTAGCCGAAGTCGACGTGGCCCGGCGTGTCGATGAGGTTGATCACGTGGCCCGCATGGTTCAGCCGCACGCTCTGGAGCTTGATGGTGATGCCCCGCTCCCGTTCGAGGTCCATCGAGTCCAGGTACTGCTCCCGCATGTCGCGGGGATCGACCGCGCCACACAGTTCCAGCATGCGGTCGGCCAGCGTGGACTTGCCGTGGTCGATGTGGGCGATGATCGCCACGTTGCGGAGAAGGGAAAGGTCCATGAGTCGGCCGAACGGTACCAACCGCGGACCCGGTCGCGGCTGGTCCGGGTGCGGCACGGGGCCCAACGAGCGTGGCACCGCCCCGGTCCGGCCGCTACGATGGCCCGCCTTGTACCGGACCTGCCGGTACGTGAATCGCCCGTCATCGAGGACCGCCCCCGTGGCCAACATCAAGAGCCAGATCAAGCGCAACCGCCAGAACGAGACCCGCCGCGTTCGCAACAAGGCCAACCGGTCCGAGCTGGCCACCAGCCGCAAGGCCGTCGAAGCCGCCATCGGAACCGATCAGCAGGACGAGGCCCTCGGCGCCGCCATCAGGCTCATCGACAAGGCCGCCTCGAAGGGCATCATCCACAAGAACAAGGCTGCCCGCGACAAGTCCCGCCTGGTCAAGCGCGTCGAACGCGCCGGTTCCTGACCGGCGGGAGACCCCGCCCCGGACGCCGATGCCCGACCCTCCGGCGCCTGAGACCGCGGACGAACCCGCCGCCTCCAGCAACTTCATCCAGGACCGCATCCAGGCCGACCTCGACGCCGGCACCTACGGCGGTCGGGTCCACACCCGGTTCCCACCTGAGCCCAACGGCTACCTGCACATCGGCCACGCCAAGGCCATCGCCACCAACTTCGAGCTGGCGGCGCAGTACGGCGGGCGCTGCAACCTCCGCTTCGACGACACCAATCCCGAGACCGAGGAGCAGCACTTCGCCGACGGGATCGTCGACGACATGGCCTGGCTGGGCTACACCCCCGAGGACGATCCCAAGTACGCCTCGGACTACTTCGGACAGCTCTACGCCTGGGCCGAGGACCTGATCGACCGGGGCCTGGCCTACGTCGACGACCAGGACGCCGAGACCATCTCGCACCAGCGGGGCGGGTTCGGCCGACCGGGCGTCGAGAGCCCCCACCGGGACCGGTCGGTCGAGGAGAACCTCGACCTGCTGCGCCGCATGCGCGACGGCGAGTACGACGACGGCACCCGGGTGCTGCGGGCCAAGATCGACATGCAGTCCGACACCATGATGCTGCGCGACCCGGTCCTGTACCGGATCCGCCGGGCCCACCACGTTCGCACCCGCGACGACTGGGCCATCTACCCCACCTACGACTGGGCCCACGGCCAGTCCGACGCCATCGAGGGGATCACCCACTCGCTCTGCACGCTCGAATTCGACAGTCACCGTCCGCTCTACGACTGGTGCCTCGAACACCTCGACCTGCCGTTCGAGCAGCCCCAACAGATCGAGTTCGCCCGGCTCGAGCTGACCCACACCGTCACGTCCAAGCGCAAGCTGCGAAAGCTCGTCGAGGACGGCGACGTCGACGGCTGGGACGATCCCCGCATGCCCACCCTCCGCGGGCTCCGCCGGCGGGGCTACCCGCCCGCCGCCATCCGGGCCTTCGTCGACCACATCGGCCTGGCCCGCACCAACAGCACTCACGACATCGAGCTGCTCGAGTCGTTCATCCGCACCGAGCTCAACCGCACCGCACTGCGGCGGATGGCCGTCCTGCGGCCGCTGAAGGTCACCATCACCAACTGGCCAGGCGACGAGGTCGTCATGGTCGAAGCGGTCAACAATCCCGAGGACCCGTCGGCCGGGACCCGCCAGGTCCCGTTCTCGGGCCAGCTCTGGATCGAACAGGACGACTTCAAGCTCGATCCCCCACCCAAGTACTTCCGGCTCACCCCGGGACGCGAGGTGCGCCTCCGCGCCGGCTTCTTCATCACCGCCCAGGACGCGGTGACCGACGACGACGGCCGGGTCGTCGAGGTCCTGTGCACCTACGACCCCGAGACCGCCGGCGGCTCGGCGCCCGACGGCCGGAAGGTCAAGTCGACCATCCACTGGGTGTCGGCCGCCCATGCGGTGGACGCCACGGTCCACCTCTACGACCGACTGTTCACCGACGCCCACCCAGGAGCCGACGGCGCCGACCCGCTGGACAGCCTCAACCGCCACGCCCGCGAAACCCTGACCGACGCCAAGCTCGAACCGATCCTGGTCGAGGTCGTGCCCGGGCAGGTGGTGCAGTTCGAGCGGCTCGGCTACTTCGCCGCCGACCTCGACGATCCCTCGGTGTTCCATCGCACGGTGGGCCTGCGCGACGAGTGGGCCAACATCCAGAAGCGCAACCAGAACCAGGCTGAGCAGAAGCAGCGGGCGAAACAGCGGAAGAACCGCCCGTGAAGCCCGAGTCGCGCGCGGCTCAGGCGCTCGGCTCGGTCGACCCGGACACGCGGGCACTGGTCCCGCCCATCCATCCGTCCACCACCTTCGAGCGCGCCGCCGACGGCTCCTACCCCGGCACCTACGAGTACACGCGGGCCGACAACCCCACCTACGACGCCCCCGAGCGGCTCCTGGCCGAGCTCGAGGAGGGTGACAGCGCGCTGCTGTTCTCCTCCGGCATGGCCGCCGCGACGTCGGTGTTCTGCGCTCTTGCGCCGGGCGACCATGTCGTGGCCCCCACCATCATGTACTGGGCGCTGCGGAAGTGGATCAGTGAGTTCGCCCTCACGTGGGGCATCACCGTCACCTACGTCGACACCGGCGACCTCGCCGCGCTGGAGCAGGCGGTGGATCCGCACCGGACCCGCGTCGTGTGGATCGAGACCCCGGCCAACCCCACGTGGGCCGTCACCGACATCGCCGCGGCCGCCCAGATCGCGCACCGTGGCCATGCCCGGCTGGTCGTCGACAGCACCGTGGCCACACCGGTGCACACCCGGCCGCTCACCATGGGCGCCGACCTGGTCGTGCACTCGGCCACCAAGTTCCTGAACGGCCACGGCGACGTCCTGGCCGGGGCGCTCGTGGCCGCGACCGACGACCCGTTCGTGCAGCGCATCCGGGCCTGGCGGCGCAGCAGCGGCGCGGTGCTGGGCGGGTTCGAGGCCTGGCTCCTCCTGCGCGGCGTGCGCACCCTCTACCCGCGGGTCCGACAGAGCTCGACCACCGCCATGGCCATCGCCCGGCACTTCCACGGCGACCCTCGGCTCCACTCCGTCCTCTACCCGGGGCTGCCCGACCATCCCGGCCACGAGATCGCCGCCCGCCAGATGCAGGACGGGTTCAGTGGGATGCTCTCGTTCCGGGTCCGCGACGGCGAGGAAGCGGCCATCGCCACCGCGGCGCGGGTGCGGGTCTTCCACCGGGCGACGTCGCTGGGCGGGACCGAGAGCCTGATCGAGCACCGCTCGTCGGTCGAGGGTCCGTCCACCCCCGTCCCGGCTGACATCCTCCGCCTCTCGATCGGCCTCGAGCACCCCGACGACCTCATCGCCGACCTGGACCGGGCGCTCGACCACGGGGTGTCCGGTCAGCCGGCTCCCACACCGGCGACCGACGAGCGCGCCACGCTGCGACGCACGATCATCGCCAGGGGCGGGGACCTGACCGAGGTCGACGGTCGGGTGGTTCCCGTCGGCTCACCGGGGGCCGTCGAACCGGTGCGCGACCAGCTCGACCTCGCACCCTCCGGCGCCGCCACGGTGGCCGAGGTCCTGGATCGGGACATCAATCCCATGGTGGCCGCCCACGGGGGTCGGATCGAGGTCGTCGACGAAGACGACGGCGTGGTGTCGGTCAGGCTGACCGGACGCTGCCAGGGGTGTGCGATGGCGCAGGTCACGATCCGCCAGGGCGTCGAGGCCATGATGACCCGTCAGGTGCCCGGCGTGGCCCGCGTCGTCGACGTCACCGACCACACGGAAGGTGCGGACCCGTACTACCCGACGAAGAAGCGCTGATCCGCACGTCCAGACAGGCCCATGCGGCCCGCAGCGACGCCTCGACGTCGTCGGCGGACGCCCCGGTGGCGAAGACGAACCCCAGGTAGCGGTCGCCCTCCGGCAGCGGTCGAACGAACTCGCCCGAGCCGACGGTGAGCGTCACGCCCTCGATTCCCGGGACGGCACGGGCCCGGTCGATGCCGTCGACCGCTTCGAGGTGGCCCTCGATCGGGATGGGCAGCATCAGGACCCCGCTCGGCTCCGCCGCGCCGGTGGGAGGCAGCGGACACCCGAAGGCCAGTCCGATCACCATCTCCTCCAGGCCCACACCCCCCGGCCGCAACGCCTGGCTGCACAGGCCGCCGATCGTGCGCGGCGCCAGCTCCAGGAACCAGACCCGGTCGCCGTCGAGCATGCACTCGGCGTGCATCGGTCCGTTCTTCAGGCCGATCGCGCTCGCCGCCCGCTCGACCACCTCGATCGCCCGGGACCTGGCGTCCTCTTCGATGCGGGCCGGCTGGATCAGCAGGGTCTCGGGGAAGGTGAGCCCGACGGTCTCGTCGGGCTTGTCGAACACCGCCAGCACGTGCAGCTCGCCGTCGACCAGCAGCCCCTCGATCGCCACTTCCAGTCCGGAGACCAGACCCTCGATCAGGACGGGAGCGGGTCCCACCAGAGCGCGGAGCCGGCTGACCGGACCGTCGAGCTCGGCCGGCGTCTCCACCGGGATCACTCCCTGACCGGCGGCCCGGTCGGTCGGTTTGACCACCGCCGGGAAGTCGTCCCACCGCGCCTCGCCCACGACGGCGAACGAGGGCTGGGGCACTCCGGCCGCATCGAGGGTCCGGCGCTGGCGCAGCTTGTCGTCTGCGGTCAGCACCGCCTCGACCGGATTGTTCCGCAGACCGAGCCGGCCGGCCACCACAGCGGCCACGGGCAGGGCCGCGCCGTCGGTGCCGACCACCGCGTCGTACCGTCCGTCCAGCTGTCCGAGGATCGCGTCCGCGGCCTCGCCCGGCGAGGCGAACGACGTCGTCAGCGCCGACGAGCGGATGGCGACGGCGGCGTCGGTCGCCACGGTCACCGAACACCCCATCCGGGTCGCCGCGTCGAGGTAGGCGCCGGTCCGGTAGGAGTCACTCGGGGTGACCAGCAACAGCCGCACGCCAGATCATGCCCCGAGAACGCCGATCCGGCGACTCGGATCGGTCGCACCGACCGGATCGGCCGCCGACTGAACCCTCTCGGGGTCAGGCACCGAGAGGGTTCATTCAGCGGGCCAGCCGGTCAACAGCGCTCGATCGTGTCACTCAACCACCGGTCGTCCCGTCCCACCCGCATCACGACGGCAAGGCCCGCTTCGTCCGGAGTGGCTCCCACCATGAGCGTGGTCGGTTCGGACCCAACCTCTTTGGTCAGGTTGATCGAAGGATGGGCGTGACACCGAGCGGAAAGCACAGACCATCCCGTACGTTCGGCGACCTCGACAAGATCCTCGAGCAGCACGAGCGGGTCGTCCGAGGGCCCTCGCCACTCGATCACCGATGGATCGTCATCGCGCCACGAAGCCGATGTTCTGCAATTCGACCCCGGAAACCGCCAGCAAGAGCACAAGCAACGCCGCCCAAGAGCCGGCGACGATCCGGGCGGTGCGCCCGTTCTGCCACGCCAGACTCACCCCGGAGGCGGCACCGAGGACGGCCAGCCCCCAGACCAGCGGGCGCGTCGAGCCGTCGAACCACATCGGAACATCGCCGTCGTCCCCCTCGGACGCCGATGGAGGGGGCAGCCAACGCCACGGCGTCGTGGCAAGAAGCGCCGCCGTCCAGGCGGCGGCGATGACGGCAGGTCGTCCGCGACCGATACCGGCGATGGACGCGCCCACGACCGATCCCACACCCCAGAGCCCGATCACGCAGGCCTGAGCGACGATGGCGTCCTCGCGTCGACTCGGGTGCTCGCCGAAGAAGACGAGGAGATTGTCAAAGACGAGCTTTGCCGCGGCAAGAACGACCGACGCACCAAGCAGCACGACGAGCGCAAGAAGAAGCAGGGCCAGGAACGGCACTGATCGTCCGGTAGGCGGTGCGGGATTGGCGCCGTGCCCGCCCTGCCCCGCAGGATCGGACGCGATCGCTTCCACCATCGCTCATCGGCACCGATCGCGTCGACCTGAACGGGATGGGTCGGCGCCCCCGCCAACTGAACCCTCTCGGTGCCTGACCCCGAGCGGGTTCAGTCAGCGGGCGAGGCGGGACAGGCGGGCGACCAGGACCTCGAGCACCAGCTCGCCCGGCCACGCCGACCGGCCGCGCAGATCGACGTCGGCATCGGACAGCAGCAGCGCAGCTTCGCGCACACCATCGGAGCCCAGTTTCCGACTCTGGGTCAACGCCTTCTTGGCCGGGAAGGTCGAGCCCTTCATGCCCAGGTACTCGGCCGCCGCCTTCTCGCCGCCCACCGCGGCGCCGTCCAGGGCGAGCATGCGGCCGAAATGGGTCTGGAGCGACGCCAGCAGTTGGAGCGGATGACGACCGCCGGCGCCGAGCATGCGCGACAGCTTCTCCAGCGCCAGGGAGATGTCTCCCCGGTCGATGGCGTCGGTCAGCTCCCAGGGCGGCACGCTGCCGCCCTGACCCAGGTACGGGGCGACCTCATCGGGGCCCAGCGACTCGTCCGGTCCGTAGGTGGACGCCAGCACCTCGAGGATCGACCGCAGGCGGTTGACGTCGTCGCCGAGCGTCGACTCGATCAGCTTGGCCCCGGCCCCGGTCACCGAGACGCCGGCGGCGGCGATCTGCTCGTTGACCCACGACGACCGTCCCTTCCCCGACGGCGCCCCGGTGGAGATGGTCTCGCCCCCCGACTCCTTCACCGCACCGGCCAGGGACTTGGGCACGTTGCCGACGCGCTGCTGGGCCGGCGCCTTCTCCCACACCAGCACGATGCTGGACGTCGCCAGCGGGTCGGCCAGGTACTCGACGAGCGGCGCCACCAGATCGGCGGTGGTGAACCGGCCGGCGTGGCGGGCCAGCACCACCCTGCGGTCGGACAGGAACGGAGGGGTCTGGGCCGAATTGACCACCGCCGCCAGCTCGTAGTCGTCGCCCTCGAACTCGTCGACGATCATCGATCGGTCGCCGTCGCCCACCAGCTCGTGGACCAGATCGCGGGCCCGGTCCGCCAGCAACACCGGGTCGTTTCCCTTGAGCAGATACACCGGAGCGGTCACGCTGCGGCTCCCCGTCGCTCCAGGATGGCGGCCATCACGTCGGCGACCCGGCGCGAACCCCGGACGTCGTGGGCCCGCAGCACCCGGCAGCCGAGCGCGATACCGAGCGCCTGCGCGGCCTGGGTGGCGTCACGTCGCTCATCCACCTCGGTCCCGACCAGCTCACCAAGGAAGCGCTTGTTGGACGCCGACAGGAAGACCGGGAATCCGTGCCCGGCCAGGTCGTCGCTGTTGCGGAGGAGCTCGGTGGACATCGCCTCGGTCTTCCCCAGGTCGAGACCGGCGTCGATCATGATCCGCTCCTGCGGGATCCCCACGTCGGTCGCCCACCGGGCCCGCTCCAGCAGGAACTCCCGCACGTCGTCCAGGAGATGGTCGTAGTGCGGGTCCGGATCGGCGACGCGCGGTGCGAGCCGGATGTGGGTGGCCACCACCGACGCCTGGTGGGCGGCGCACACCGCCAGGTAGTCGGGATCGGCGAATCCGCTGATGTCGTTGCCGACGACCGCACCGGCCTCGAAGCACGCCTTCGCGACCGAGGCCCGCCAGGTGTCGATGGAGAGGGGGAGGTCGAATCGCGCGGCCAGGGCCTCGACGGCGGGCACCACCCGCTCCAGCTCTTCCTCCTCGGTGACCTCGTCCCCGGGGCCGGCCTTGACGCCGCCCACATCGAGGAAGTCGGCGCCGTCGTCGACCAGCTCCTGGGCCTTGGCCAGGAAGGCGTCGAACTCCCAGTAGCTGCCCTTGTCGTAGAAGCTGTCGGGTGTGCGGTTCAGGATGCCCATCACCACGGCGCGAGACGAGATGTCGTACCGATGATGAGGGCCCAGCTCCAGCACGTCCACGATCGGCCAACCTATCCGGGCCCTCCGCCCGATCGCTCGCCCGTGCGGTCACGGCCGGCCACCGTGCGCACCACTACCATCCCGAAACCGCCGCACGTGGGAGTGATCGAGCATGGGCTACGTGGCCTGGGATGGCCGGACCTACGAGGGGACACCCCCCGAGGGCTGGTACGAAGCCTCCGACGGCCGCTGGTGGCCCATCGGACAGGGCCCGGCCCCCGCTCCCGCGCCGCCCCCGCCGTCCGCTCCCGCGCCGCCTCCTCCGCCCCCGGTCGGTGCGCCCGGCCCCTACGGCGCACCGATGGGCGTCGCCCCACCACCGGCCGAGCCGCAGAAGCGGTCGGGGTGCCTCATGGCGGGACTGATCATCGGCCTCGTCCTGGCCGGACTCGTCGTCGTCGGGCTCGTCGTCGCCGTCGTCACGGCCGACTCCGACAGCGACGAGGCGACCGAGGTCGCGTTCGACTCGGGCGACGAGACGTCGCCCGACGCCACCTCCCCGTTGGGCTCCGACGACGAGTTCGAAGCGTCCGGCGACGCCGACGAGATCGACGACGTCCGGTCGTGCGCATGGGTGGGTGACGAGATCCTGATCGAGCTGGTCAACAACTCGTCGAAGACCTCGAACTACATCGTCACCACCGCCTACCTCGACGAGGCGGGTAATCGTGTGGGCGACGAGGTCCACTTCCTCAACTCCGTCCGGACCGACGAGCAGGTCCGTGAGTCCCTGATCGCCTTCGAGGAGCCCACCGAGGGATGCGAGGTCATCGACGTCGAGCGCTTCGCCGGAGAATCCAACGCCGACGAGCTCGCCGAGGTCGGCCCCTGCCAGCTCGGACCGCCCGACTTCGCCGACGACGCCACCGGCACGCTCACCGCCACCAACTCGTCGTCGAAGATCAGCGACTATCTGATCGAGGTGGCCTTCCTGGACGATGCCGGCGTGAGGATCGGCCACGGCACCGCGATCATCAATTCGGTCCGTCCCGGCGAGTCCGCGCCCGGTGACGTGACGTCGTTCAGCGATGCAGCGTCCATCACCCGCTGCGAGGTCGCCTCGGTGACCAGGAACGAAGCGACATGACCGTCAGCCCGACCGATCTCCGACCACGGTGACGACCAGCTCGGGGTCGGCGGCCACCACCTCGATGCCGACGCCGTCCGTCGTGACCGCCATCCCCACCGGCGGCGTCCGGCCGGTGACCACCTGGTGATGGGCCGGAGCGAGCACCAGCGACACGGCATGCCGGTCGTGCAGCGCCGCAACCATCCGCCCCTGTGAACGGTTGCCCCGGTGAGCGAGGACGACGTCGATCCGCCCGACGTCGGCCCGACGGAGGTCCTCGAGGAGCCGCTCCGGCGACCCGCTCGACGGCAGCTGCACCACCACCATCGGCTCCGCGCCGGTGTCCAGCCTCCAGATGTCGGCCAGCGGTTCGTCGCGCGGCAGCCCTCCCACAGCGGCGGCATGCGCCAACACGCCGGCGGCCACCACCCCCAGGGTGCGGCCCACCACGCGAGCCCGCCCCGGCACCATCCGGGGCATCGCCCACCACAGCACGACGGTCGGCACGGCGGCCAGCAGGTGGACCCGACCCAACGAGCCCAGCGGCAGGTCGGCCGACCGCTCGGCCACGACGGCGATCCAGCCGACCAGCAGCTTCGTGGGCGACAACAGCACCATCGCCACCGTGTCACCGGTGAACCCGGCGACGAATCCGGCGGTCATCCCCCACACCATCGACGGCCCTGCTGCCGGGCCGGCCAGGAGGTTGGCGGGGAGCGACGCCAACGGCAGTCCGTCGAACACCCAGATCTGGATCGGAGCGACGGCCACCTGGGCGGCAACGGTCACGGCGATGGGCTCCCGGACCCACACCGGTCCCGGAATCCGGGCGGCGATCGGTCCCGACATCCCGACGATGCCCCAGGTGGCCGCCACCGACAGTTGGAACGCCAGCGACCGGACCAGGAGTGGATCGACCAGCACCACCGCCACCACCGCAACCCCGAGGAGGCGCGGCCCCGTGGCCTCGCGACCCCAGACGCGGCGTCAGGACCGCTCCGCCCGCCATGGCGGTGGCGCGCAGGACCGACGGTTCGAGGCGGGTCACCACCGCGAAGAAGGCGAGCACCGCCAGGGCCACCACCAGACGGGACCGCCCGCCCAGTCGGGCCAACAGCGGCCCGACCACCGCCAGGACGAACGCGACGTTCTGCCCGGACACCGCCAGGAGGTGGGTGAGGCCGCTGGCCCGGAACGCGTCGGTCAGCCCCGCCGGTTGGTCCCGGTCGTCGCCGACGGTGAGCCCCATCAGCAGTGAGCCATCGCGCCGACCCAGCCCGGCGCCGGCCCCCGTGGCCAGCCGGCTGCGGTAGGCGTTGGCGGCGCGGGCCACCGGCGAGCCGGGGGTCCACTCCCCGACCCGATCCAGGCTGAGCCGCGCCGCGACGTGCCGGTGCCGGAGCCAGGCCGCGGATCGACCCAACGGCTCGATCCGCCCGGCGACGGTGAGCCGCTGGCCCGACAACCGCCGCCGCAGGGCACCCCCGCCCGAACCGCGGGCGACCAGCTCGACGTGGTGGTCACCGGCCCGGGCCACGGCCCGGGTCGCGCCGTATCCGTCGATCTCGGGATCCTCCAGCAACGTCACCGGGCCGTCCCACGGCCCCTCGACCACTCCGTCCAGACCGTGCAGTGAGGAAGCGGCCAGACCGCCGGCGAGCAGCCCCAGTCCGGCCATCAACAACAGAGGCCGGCGACTGAGGAGCGCCGGCACAGTGAGCCCGGCGGCCACCGGCAGCGGAACGGCCCACGCCCACCACGCACCGGCCACGACGGCCACCGCCAGGAGCTGGATCTGACGATCGGTCACCGCCGGACGCCGCTCACACGATCACCAGCGGACGGATCGCCTCGAGCTTCGCCGGACCGATCCCCCGCACGTCGATCAGATCGTCGACGGAGGAGAACGGGCCGTGCTGGTCGCGGTGGTCGAGGATCGCGGTCGCCGTCGCAGGTCCCACACCGGGGAGGCGCTCCAGGTCGGCGGCGGTGGCGGTGTTGAGGTCGACGACCGGGGGCGGCTCCTCACCGTCCTCACCGGTTGAGGAACCACCCACGGGCGGACCGACGGGTCCCACGACCGACGGAGGGTCCTCGTCCGCGCCGGGCACCCAGATCTGCATGCCGTCGGCCAGGGCCGCGGCCAGGTTCAGCCGCTCGAGGTCGGCCGCCGCCGTGGGACCACCGGCCGCGGCCAGGGCGTCCTGCACCAGTCCCTCCGGCCCCAGCCGGTACACACCCGGTGCGGCGACCTCGCCGGTGACGTGGACCGCCAGGTCGGGGGCCGAGGTGCTGGGCGCCACGGTGACGGTGGGGGCGGGCCGGGCCATCGGCAGCGAGAGCTCGGGGGGCTCGGGTCCGGGCCGGAGGAGCCACCAGGCGACCAGGACGGCCACCGCGACTGCCACGACACCCGCCAGGATCGAGCGCGGCTGGATCCGGCTGCGCAGCTCATCGACCAGATCGGCGACGGTCGTCGGCGGCTCGGGCCGCAGGACATCGGGGTCGTCGTCCACCGGCAGCGGCGGAACACGGGACATGGGTCACTCCACGGGCGACGGGCGCAGGGGCAGCCCGTGTGGGGCGCCGAGGAGGGGCTCGTCCCGTGCGGGACGGCCGAGTCAGAACAGCTGGGAGGTGAGCCGCTTGCGGTAGTCGGCGGTGCGGGGATCGTCGGGACCCATCACCTCGAGAAGGTCGAGGAACTGCGCGCGAGCGTTCTCGTCGTCCTTGACCGTGGGAAGCAGGGCTTCGAGCTGGGCCGGGATGTCGGCCGGTTCCCCTCCGGTACGGGCCAGGGCGGCGACCCGGCGGGTCTCGGCCGTCTCGGGGATACGAGCGAGCACCTGGAGCGCCTCGTCGCCCTTGTCGTCCTGAACCAGCAGGGTGGCGAGCGCCACGATGGCACCGGCGTGATCGGCCTGGAGCTCGAGGGCGGCCCGGAGCGAGGCCTCGTCGCCGGCGGCGATCAGCTGGGCGATCTCGTTGTCGGCCTCGCTGGGTACCAGCCGCTCGATGAACTCACGCACGCCCCGCTCGTCGCGGGCACCGACGAATCCGTCGACGCTCTTGCCGTCGCGGAACCCGTACACCGCGGGGATCCCCTGCACTCGGAACTGCTGCGAGGCCTGCGGATTCTCGTCGACGTTGATCTTGGCCAGGACGACCTTGCCGTCGTATTCGTCGACGACCTTCTCCAGCAGCGGGCCCAGGGTCCGGCACGGACCACACCACGGCGCCCAGAGGTCGACGACCACGGGAACGGTCTCGGAACGCTCGATGACATCGGCTACGAGGGTTGCGTCGGTCACGTCAATGCTCACCCGGCCAATCTATCGCCACGGGTCCCCCGCCGGACACGGCGCGAGGCGCCGGGGTCGGCCAGGCTCCGGTACCGTGACCGGACAGTCGGCACGCGAGACCCCGAGGGGAGTATGGATGGGCGAGGACGTCGAAGGGATCCGGCGGGAGCCGGTCACGGCCTGGTTCGCCGACCACATGGCCGACCTCGCGCCGCCGCTCGACTTCTCGCTGATCGCCGGCGGCCACTCCAACCTGACGTTCGATGTCACCGACCAGGCCGACGGCCATTGGGTCCTGCGCCGACCCCCGCTGCATCAGGTCCTGGCCACGGCCCACGACATGGGCCGTGAGCACCGCATCATCTCGGCGCTGGCTCCCACCGACGTCCCCGTCCCGTCCCCCGTCGGGCTCTGCACCGACGAACTGGTCAACGACGCGCCGTTCTACGTGATGGATCACGTCGACGGACTCGTGGTGCGCAACGCTTCCGTCGCCGAGCCGCTCCCCCACGACATTCGGCGTCGGGCCGGCGAATCGGTGGTCGACGTCCTGGCCCGGATCCACGCCGTCGACGTCGACCGCGTCGGGCTGGGTGACCTCGGCCGCAAGGACGCCTACATCGAGCGGCAGCTCAAGCGATGGAACTCCCAGTTCGAGAACTCGAAGACCCGCGAGGTGCCCGTCCTCGAACAGGCCTTCGCCCAGCTCTCCGCCCGCATCCCCCCGCAGGGTCCCCCGGCGATCGTGCACGGCGACTACCGCCTGGACAACTGCATGATCGACCCGGCCACCGGCGACGTCGTCGCCGTGCTCGACTGGGAGATCTGCACGTTGGGCGACCCGCTCGCCGACGTCGGACTCCTGCACGTCTACTGGGGCGACCCCCACGACGAGAACGCCCTTTCGAGGGACTTCCCCACCGTGCTCGACGGGTTCCCCACCCGCGACGAGGCCCTGAACCGCTACGCCGATGCGTCCGGGCGCGACCTCTCCGGCATCGACTACTACGTGGCGTTCGGACACTGGAAGCTGGCCTGCATCATCGAAGGGGTGTACTCGCGCTACGTTGCCGGCGCGATGGGCAGCGGCGGTGACGCCGAAGCGTACGAACCCTTCGCCCGACAGGTCGAGTACCTGGCCGGGCTGGCCCTGGAATCGGTCGGAAGGTTGCCCTGATGCTGTACGAACGACTGTCCGAGCCCTCCCTGGCCGACCCCGTCCTGATCGTGGCGCTCGAAGGTTGGATCGACGCCGGCTTCGGCGCGGCCGGAGCGGCCGAAGCCCTGCGCGACCAGCTGATCACTGATCCGATCGCACGATTCGACACCGATGCGCTCCTGGACCAACGGGCCCGACGGCCGGTCATGCACCTGATCGACGGGGTCAACACGGGTCTCACCTGGCCCTCGATCGAGCTGCTCGCCGCCACCGACCGCGACGGCCGCGACGTCCTGCTGCTGATGGGGTCGGAGCCGGACCACCGGTGGCAGGCGTTCTGCGACGACATCGTCGGACTGTCGACCGAGCTGGGCGTCAGCCGCGTGCTCGGCCTGGGGGCCTACCCCGCCGGCACCCCGCACACCCGACCGGTGCGCATGAGCATCACGGCCAACACCGAGCGGCTGGCCGCACGGCTGCCGCAGTACGCCCGTGGCTCCCTCGACGTTCCGGCCGGGGTCGAGGCCGCCCTGGAGCAGCGATTCGTCGCCGCCGACATCGACGCGGTCGGACTGTGGGCCCAGGTCCCGCACTACGCCTCCGGGATGCCCTACCCCGCCGCCAGTGCCGCGCTCATCGACGCTGCGGGTGACGTGGGCGACCGTCGGTTCAAGATCGAGTCGCTCCACGACGACGCCGCCGCCACCCGGGTCAAGCTCGATCAGCTGGTCAGCCAGTCGGCCGAGCACAGTGCGCTGCTGGCGCAGCTGGAAGAGGCCTACGACCAGGCGATCGAGAACGACGTCGGCTTCGACGTCGAGGAGCCCATCCCCAGCGGCGACGAGCTCGCCGCCCAGGTCGAGGAGTTCCTCAGAGACCAGGACGAGTGAGCGGTCTCCTTCTGGGGCAGCGATAATCCGCTGAGCCGGCTTCGCCATCCGGCTCTCAACCCAGCCGCTGCTCCGCCTGGCGGCTCCGCAGCCTCACGAACGGTCTTCCCCTGGCGCAGCGATAATCCGCTGCGCCGGCTTCGCCATCCGGCTCTCAACCCAGCCGCTGCTCCGCCTGGCGGCTCCGCAGCCTCACGCGTTCTCGGGCCCTCCGGGTTGGTGGCAGGTGGCTTCCTCGCCGGGGGGTGGGGTGTCGTAGATGGCGACAGCGCCGTCGAGGTCGAAGACCTTCGGTTCGGTGTCCGGCCATTCGTCGGGCAGGTACCGCACGCCGCCGTCGACGTACTGGTACATCCCCGCGGCCTCCTGAGCGAGCTCGTCGGGGCCGACGAGCTCGGCGTCCCACCAGATCTCGGTCGCGTCGTCGAACGCCGCCATGTCGAACGAGTCGAAGATCCCCTGCTCACCGAACGAGATCTGGTACGTCGTGATGTAGTCGGCGTTCAGGGGCGGGACGTCACTGAGCACCTCGATCATGGCGTCGCTGGTCAGGTCCGGCCCGACCTGCTGCATCAGCGGGAAGACCACCGCGGGCGCTGCGATGAGCACACCGGCGGTCTGATCGGCCGCCGGCGCCGCACCGGTGAAGCACTCGTGGACGAAGTAGGCACCGGCGTTCTCGTTGGGCTGGCGAGCGACGAGGTTGCTGACCCCGAACGCGTGCGCCCACTGCTCCTGGTCGTAGGTCCGCGCGAAGACCGTCGTGTCGACCAGCGCCGATCCGGTGAGAATCCACTCGGGGAAGTACCCCTGTTTCGTCGCCTCGACCGTCAGGATCTGGGGAGCCAGCGGGTCGCCGGCGTAGATCACGCTGGTCACCCCGGCCTCTTTCAGCTTGGCGATGATCGTGGCGGCCTTGCCCGCCAGGTCGATGACCGGGTCGGCGAAGGTCTGGTCCTCGGCCGCGGTCACGTCGTACTCGGCCAGTCGCGCCAAGAACTGATCGTGGGTGTACTGCGAGTCGGGCCCGGTCAGGACGCGGACCGTGCCGAAGACCCGTTCCGTGTCGTGCATCTCCTCGTCGCCCGCATACTCGGCGTTGCGCCCGGCCAGGCGCTTCCCCACGTAGGCGGCCGTGTGCTGCTGGCTCTGCTCGGAGACCTTGGCGATGTCCCAGACGTACGGGAAGTTCTCGTCGTAGAACCGGTCCGACTGGGCCGGGGTGCAGGCGAAACACGGCACCTCGCGGGTCGCGAGCTCCTCGGCGAACGCCGGGGTCAACACCGGCCCGCCGAACACCATGAACGGCTCGATGTCCTCGGCGATGGCCGCGGCATCGGCCCGCGCCGCGGTCGCGTCGACGGCGCTGCCGGTCCCGACGTACGGGATCAGCTCGATGCTCCGGCCGTACGTCTCCGTGTAGGCCTGGTAGTAGTCGACGAAGGCCTGCACCGTCTCCGCGCTCTGGGCGTTGGTGTCGTCGTTGCCGATCTGGTCGTAGATCGAGCGGAGGATGACATCGTCCTCGGGGCCCTGGTACAGGACGATGCGAACCGCGTCCTCGGTGACCCCGACGTCGGTCGCCCCGCCGTTGTCGCCCTCGAAGACGGCGAAACACTCCGACGGGGCGACGCCCGCCATCAGGAGGGTGCCGGTCTCGGTGTCGCACCGGGCGCCCCATTCGTACTGGTCCGTCACACCCTCGGCGGCCGCCAGCCGCCACGGAACGACACCCTCGGGGAGGTCGGCCAGGGTCGTGTCGCCCCACGGACCCGTGTCGACGTCGGGGTCGGCCGCCGTGCCGGTCTCCCCGGTCTCGGCCGTGTCGGCCGAATCACCCGTGTCCGAGGTCTCGGTCTCTGCGCCGTCCGATCCGGAGGCGCTGGCCGCGGTGTCCTCAGCAGCGTTGTCGTCCCCGTCCCCGCCGCTGACCACGAGCACCACACCGACGATGGCGACGACGGCCAGGATCGCCGCCAACGGACCGTACCGGCGCATCATCGATCCTCGGTCCGGCCCGTCGCCGGTTCCCTCGTTGTCGGTCACAGGCTTCCCCCCGGGAGACGTGTGGGAGCGACGATAGCCCGCCACCGAAGGCGGGGAAGGGCGCTCACCGCTCTCCCGAGCGACCGATCACCGCGGCGTCGGTGCCCAGGTAGGAGGCGATCACGGCCGGGTCGGCCAGCACGTCATCGGGGTCGCCGGTGGCGACGACCTGGCCCGCGTCCATTGCCACCAGTCGGTCGGCGATGGCGGTCAGGAGCGCCATGTCGTGCTCGATCACCAGCAACGACGCACCGAGGTCGTCTCGGACCCGGAGCAACAGGTCGGCCAGTGCCTCGGCCTCACGCTGGGCGATGCCCGTCGACGGTTCGTCCAGGAGCACCACCTTGGGCCGGTGGGCCACGACGCAAGCCAGATCGACCACCCGGCGGGAACCGGTCGACAGCTCGCCGGTGAACGTGTCGGCGAATCGGCCCAGGTTGAACAGCTCCATCAGCTCGTCGACCCGGTGCCGAGCCTTGCGTTCGGAGTCGTACGCGGCCGGCATCCGGAGCGCGGCCAGCACCGGATCCCGCACGTCGAGCGACCCGTCGAGCGCCACGCCCAGCGTCTCGGCCACGGTCAGCGCCGGCCAAAGGCGGCCGTCCTGGAACGAGCGGCCCAGACCTGAAGCGGCCCGCTCGTTGGGACTCCGACCGGTCAACTCGATCCCGTCCAGCACGATCCGGCCGGCGTCACACGGCGTGAACCCCGAGATGGCGTCCATCAACGTCGTCTTCCCCGCACCGTTGGGACCGATCAGCCCCACGATCTCGCCCGGGGCCACGTCACCATCGACCCCGTCGACCGCCCGCACACCGCCGAAGCTGCACGTGATGCCCGTGGCCTCCAGCAGCGGTGTCGCTTCCGGCTCGTCGTGCGACGGACCGGTCTCGCCGGAGCGGGCGGGGCGAGCCGGCGCCAGGCCCGGCGCCGTTCCATCGCCGACGGGACCGGCGCCCTCGAGGAACACCGATCGCAACAGGTCGGGTCGGTCGAGCAGCTCCGCGGTCGGGCCGTGGAAGCGGATCTGCCCCTTCTCCATGAAGTACGCGGTCTCCGCCACGGTCAGGGCGACGTTGACCGACTGCTCCACCAGGATGATCGTCACCCCCTGCTCGGCCATCTCCCGCAGGATCGGGAGCAGCTGTTCGACGACGACCGGAGCCAGTCCCAGCGAGAGCTCGTCGATCATCAGCAGGCGCGGCCGGCACAGGAACGACATGGCCAACGCCAGCATCTGCTGCTGCCCGCCGGAGAGATCGGCCGCGGGTGTGTCGAGCCGCTTCGAGAGCACCGGGAACATCTCGTGCACCCGACGCAGCGACGCCGCGACCTGCTCGGAGGAGGTGCGCTGGGTCCATGCGCCGGCCCGCAGGTTCTCCTCGACGGTGAGCGAACCGAACACGCCGGCCCCGCCCGGCATCTGGATGATTCCGCGGCGAGCGATCTCCGACGGCGGAGCGTGGGTCACGTCACGCCCGTCGAAGATCACCGCACCGCGGTCGGCCTCGGCGATGCCGCTGATGGCCTTCAGCAACGTGGACTTGCCCGCGCCGTTGGTGCCCAGGAGGGCGACGATCTCACCCTCGTCGATCTCCAGGCTCACCCCGAAGAGCACCTGCAGGTGGCCGTAGAACACCTCCAGATCACGGACCAGCAGCTGCTTGGCCCGGCCCTGACGACGCTCGTACAGCACCTCGGACCGCGCCGCCATCGACGTCCACGAGTCCTTGATGTCGCGGCCGATGCAGGACTGGGCCGACGAGATGATCAGGCCGCCCACGACGAAGATCGGCACCATCATCAGCATCCCGGCCCTGATCCCCACGTTGTCGGAGATCCAGCCGATCAGCGGCAGCATCAGCAGCCCCGGGATCACCCAGATCGAGGCCATCGAGAACCCCACCGAGCGGGCACGAGCCGGGATCGCCAGCGACAGGACCGCCAGGATGCCCGGGCCGACGATGGCCAAGGAGATGCTGATTCCGGCGTTGGCGACGATGGCGAACGCCACGTTGGGGGCGACGGCGAACCCGGCGGAGAAGACGGAGGCCACGACGGACGCGAGCGCCAGGAAGCGCATGACCAGCGCCGGGTCCCTGGCGATGAGCCGGGTGCCGATACGCGCGCCGATCGTCAACCCGATCAGCTGGATGGGCTCGACACACGCCGCCACCACCCCGCGCTGGTACGCCTCCAGCCCGAACGCCTCCTCGTAGAGCAGGCCGGCCAACGAGGCGAAGCCGATCAGCGAGGCGGCGAGGAAGGGCATCGCCGTGAAGATCCGGCGCAGGGTCTCGGTCTTCCACGTCATACGCCATGCCTCCCCGAACGAGGGCGGCTCCTCCTCGGTCGCAATCGCTTCCTCGGAGGCGCCCATGGCGCGACGCTCCTGGGCACCTCGCACCGGCTCGACCAGCCGCAGGGCCAGGAAGAACATCAGGACGCTGGGAACGGCGAAGACCAGGAACGGCAGCTGCCATCCCACCCACGACGCCAGGATCCCGGCGACGAGCGGACCCACGAACTGGCCCACCGCGTTGGCAGCCCGATGGAACGAGTAGACCCGCGGCCGGACCTCGACCGGGTAGTAGTCGGCCAGCAGCGGGTTGTGCGTGGGATCGACGACGGCCCGACCGATCCCCGACCCGACCCGCACGATGATCAGGACCCACCAGATCGGTGCCAGTCCCGTCAGGAACGAGAAGATCGCCAGCATGGCCGTCCCGCCGGCGGCCATCCTGACCCGGGAGAAGCGATCGGCCGCGTATGCGATGGGCACTTGGAGCGACAGCGCGCCGAACGCGACGAGCGCGATCAGGGTCAGGATGCCCGTGTTGGAGAAGCCGTAGAAGTCGCGGATCTCAGGGACGAGGATGGCGAAGGCGGTGCGGTCCAGCTCGTCCACCGCATTGAGGCCGAACAGCACCAGCAACGCATAGACCGGACCATCGCCCGACAGGTCGGTCAGCCACCGGTGCGGATGCCGGACGCCGGTTGCGAAGCGCGGCCACCACGCCCGGAGATCCTCGGGCGCTCGGCGGACGCGTGCAACGGCGCGCTCGGTCCACCCGCTCATGTCGCCGCCTCCAGCGGTCGGTCCGGCGGCGTCTCGGGCTCGAGCGGCGGTTCGGCGTCCTCGACCTCGTCGTCCGCCGCCGGACCGAACACGTCGATCCGGCGGGCTTCGGCGACCCACCGCAACCAGGCATCTCGAGCTCGGAACAGCAGACCGCCCAGCCCACCGGGACTGATCAGCAGCAGTGCGAGCACGCCCAGGCCGCTCACGAGGAGGCGCCAGTTGCCCGAGAGGTACAGGTCGCCGGCTCGAAGGAAGACCGCCCCGAGCACCGCTCCGCTCAACGAGCCGAGTCCGCCGATCACGGCGGCGATGAAAACGTTGATGCTCTCGAACGAGGCGTACGGCCCGGTCTCGCCCAGATCGAGGCCGTGCTGGTGATGAACGAACAGGCCGCCGGCCATGGCCGCCATCGACCCCGAGATCGCGAAGGCCAGCAGCTTCGATCGGACCGCCGAGACGCCGTACGCCAGCGTGGCCTGCTCGTTCTCCCGAAGCGCCACGATGACCCGCCCCGTGCGACTGGTCCGCAGGCCGCGGACGATCCAGGCCGTGAACAGGAACAGGGCGAGCGACACGTAGTAGACGCGGGTCGGCGTCTCCCAGTCGATCACGCCCAGGATGGGCAGCCGGTCGACCCGGCCCCGGGGGACCCAGTCGAAGTACTCCGGGTTCACGAAGTAGGACGAGACGGCGACGCCGAAGCCGAGCGTGACCACCGCCAGTTGGAGCCCGCGGAGGCGAAGGGCCGGAAGCCCGACCAGGACGGCGAGGAGTCCTCCGACCAGCCCGCAGACCAGGAGCGTGAGCACGATGTCGACCTGCCAGGTCGTCGTCAACTTGGCCCCCACGGCAGCGCCGACCAGCACGAATCCCATCTGCCCCAGGGACATCTGACCGGCCCACCCGGTCAGCACCACCAGCGACATCACGATGACGGCGTAGATCACCACCGATGACGCCCGGAGCGAGTCGGACGTGGAGAGGACGTGGGGCAGCGCCAGCGCGGCCAGGGCGATCGCACCCCACCACGCGGTTCGGGTCCACCGCACCTCGGGCAGCGAGATCAGCTGGCGCGGATAGGGCCGCACCTCGTCGGTGAGACTCCAGCTCGAGGCGTCGGACTTCTCGGCCCTGGTACGCCCCCGGCGCAGCAGCAGCATTCCCACCAGGATCACGGCGGCCAGCAGCGGCTCGAGAAGCTGGGTGCTGCTCGTCTCCCAGAAGATCGCGGCCTCGAGGACACCGATCGCCGTCGCGCTGGCTGCGACGGCGGGCAGGTTCGTCATGCGGCCCAGGACGAGGGCGGCCAGGGCTCGCAGCATCGTGCCGACGGTGAGGGCGAAGAAGATCGGGAGCCCGAAGACGCCGGCCCGCAGGAAGATCCCGACGAACGCCAGGACCGCGGCCATCGACCACACCACGGTCTGGACGCCCTTGACCGGGATGCCCAGCAAGGCGGCGCGATTCACGTTGTCGGCGCTGGCCCGCATGGCGACGCCCAGCGTCGTGTAGCGGAGCATGGCGGCGACGGCGAGCATGGCGAGCGGGGCGACGACGACGGCGACGACCTCGCTGGCGGTGAACACCAGTGGGTCCAACGTGAAGGTCAGGTCGAATGGCGGATCGAGGCGCACCGGTCGGGCCTTCTCGTCCCACAGCAGCGGCAAGGCGACGGCACCCAGCAACAAGAGCTGCGAGATCCCGAGCGTGGCGGCCGTGAGGATCAGCCGTGATGCGGTGAAGAAGCGACGGACGAACGCCACCTCGACCAGCGCTCCGACGGCCGCCGCGGCAAACAGACCGAGCAGGCCGGCCAGCCAGTAGTTCCATCCGCTGTAGAGCACCAGCAACACGGCGAACGTCGCGGGCAGCGCCCCCAGCTCACCCTGGGCGAAGTTGATGATCCGGTTGGTGCGGTAGACCAGCGCCAGGCCCACGGCCACCATCGCGCTCAGCAGCCCCAGGATCAGGCCCTGCAACAGCACGCCCCAGCCCACCGGGTAGACGATCTGCTGCAGGGCGACCAGTGCAACGGCGGGACCGAACGTTCCCAGCACCCGTCGCACCTGCGGGGTCATGCGCGCCGACATCCTCGTCGCCGCGTCGGACCTCGGCGTCCTCGCGCCGGTTTGATCGGGCCCAGCACCGAGCGCTCCCCCCTTGGATGTCGCTGCCGAGTGCATAGTGTCGCGAACTCGGCGGCCCCTTCGCGCATCCGAACCCGAAGGGCCCCACCGGGTCGGGCTCAGGAGGAGGTCACGATGGGTTCGGCGTCGCCGAGCAGCGGTGCTTCAGGCTCCGCCGAGGTTGCGGGCCAGGAGCTCCCTGGCCTTGGCCAGCCGAGACCGGACCGTCCCCACGGGGATGTCCAGGCGCGCCGCGATCTCCTCGTAGTCCAACTCGTCGAACTGCCGGAGCGTCATCGTCGTGCGATAGGGCTCGGGCAGCTCGTCGATGGCCCGCTCGATCGATCGCCGGTTCACGATGATCGAGCTCATGTGGCCCATGGGCTGCACGTCGTCGGAGAGCTCGGCGGTCGGCTTCTTGCGCCGCAGCAGCATCAGCGCCTCGTTGCGAGCGACGGTGTAGAGCCAGGTGCGGAACGCGGATCGCCCTTCGTACCGGTCGACCCGTCGCTCGACGGCACTCAGTGCGGCGGCCATCGCATCATCGGCGTCCGCGCCCGGTCCGAACACGGTCGCGACGCCGGGCCGGGCCAAGCCGAACTGGTGCACCAGCGTCAGCAACGCCTCGCCGGCGAGCGCCGAACCGGCTGCCGCCTCGCGGGCCAACCGGTCGATCTCACCATGGAACGCCATGGTGTCTCCGGCGGACCAGAGGCGCCCGGCCTCGCGCACCACCCGTCGGACATCGCCTCGATCGCCGAAGGGCGATCCCGTGGATCCGCTCGTCTCCATTCGCCCCGGACCGTACAGCGGGCACGGGACATGCTCCACCGAACGAACTACCATGCGGACAACTCGGAGCAGTTGTTCGCAGAAAGAGGTCAGGATGATGAAGCAGCAGCGTGGTACCCGGTCGCTCGGTATCGCCGTCCCCGTATTCGCCCTTCTGCTCGTGCTCACCGGATGCGGAGACGACGACGACACCGCCGACACCGGCGCCGAGACCGCCGCAGCTGACACGGGCGCGGAGACCGATTCGGGCGGAACCGACACATCGGACGACGGTGCCGGGAACGCCTGCCCGCCCGACGGCTGCACGATCGGCATCGCCGGCGTCGCCGCGGACGCCGACGCGAGTGAACTGGTCGTGACGTTCGACGCCAACTTCTCCCCCGACATCGCCGGCAACCACTTCCACGTCTATTGGGACTCGTTCGAGGCCGATCAGGTCAGCAGTGACGCCGCGGACCGAGGCGTCACCCAGGGCGACTGGCATCCGACCGACGAGTACCCCGACTACACCACCGCCGAAGCCACGTCGGTGAGCGAGCGCGGCGACTCCGAGACCCTCTGTGTGACCGCGGGCGACCGCGACCATGCGGTCATCGACGCCACCGCGGTGACCTGCGTCGACGTGAGCGCCCAACTGGGCGAGCTGGGTTCCTGACCACTCCGGAGTACATCGGGCGCTACCGCATCGACGGACTGATCGGTCTCGGCGCGTTCGCCGAGGTGTTCGAGGCGGTCGACGAAGACCTCGATGCGCGGGTCGCCATCAAGATCCTGCTCGGTCAGTTCGTCGACAACGACGATCTGACCGAGCGGTTCACCCGGGAAGGGCGGCTGCTGAGGCGGGTGGACAGTCCCCACGTCGTGGCCGTGCACGACGTGGGCGCCCTGGAGGACGGACGGCCCTACCTGGTGCTGGACCTGGCCGACCGGGGAACCCTCCAGGATCGGCTGGTCACCATGGACCCGTCGTGCGCCGGACCCGAGAGCGTCCATGCGCTGATCGACGCCCTCGCGGCGGGCCTCGATGCCATGCACGCGCAAGACGTGGCCCACCGCGACGTCAAGCCGGCCAACATCCTCGTCAGGAGCCACACCCGCGGCCGGCGGCGCGTCGAGCCGCTCGATCCCATGGGCGGTGACGGCTATCCGCTGGTGGGCGACGACGAGATCCTCCAGCTCGGGGATCTCGGCCTGGCCAAGGACCTGGATCAGAGCGACCTGCCCTCGATGCTGGGCGGCACGCCCGGCTATCAGGCGCCCGAGCAGCGCATCGCCGGCGCCAGGATCGGCCCCGCGGTGGACGTCTACGCCGCCACCGTCATCCTGTGGCGGGTCCTGACCTGGTCACCCATGCCCGATGCCGAGGATCCGCACCGGTTCGACTCCGTCGACCTCGGATGGGCCCGGTTCTTCGCCAAGGGCGTCGCGCCCGAGCCGGGCGATCGCTTCCAGTCGATGACCGAGTGGCGGACCGCGGCGCTGCAGATGCTCGAGCAGGAACCGTCCGAGCTGTCGATCACCGGGTTCACCGAGATCGACCCGCTGACCACGGCGGCCTGCCCCTACAAGGGACTCGCCCCGTTCCAGGTCGGCGACGAGGACCAGTTCGTCGGACGCGAGGACCTCATCGACGATCTCGACGAGCGGACCGCTCCGGGCCAGGTCCTGGTGGTCGGCGGACCGTCGGGCAGCGGCAAGTCCTCTCTGCTGCGCGCCGGGCTGATCCCCTCCGTGCAGGATCGGATGGCGAGCCGGCCCGCCGGCGGCCGCGTCGTCCTCATGGTTCCGGGACGGGAACCGCTGGCCGAACTGGCGTATCGCCTGTCCACCGGCGAGACGACCCTCAGCGCCGACGCCCTCCGCGACGAGCCCCGTCACGCCCGACGGGCAGCGGCCGACAGCGGCTCGCTCCTCCTGGTCGTCGACCAGTTCGAAGAGCTGTTCACCCTCTGCCCCGACGAGGAGGAACGCGATGCGTTCCTCGCCGTGCTCGAGACGCTCACCGACACCATCGATTCCGCCACCGGCATCGCCATCGGCGTCCGCTCCGATTTCTATTCGGCCTGCGCCCGGTACCAGTGGTTGGCCGATCGCATCAACGACAACCAGGTGCTCGTCGGTCCGATGAGCAGCGAGGACCTGCGCCGCTCCATCGTCGAGCCAGCCCAGCGCGCCGGGGTACAGGTCGAGACCGCCCTCGTCGACCGGGTCCTCGCCGACGGTGGAACGGACGTCGGATCACTTCCGCTGGTGTCGCACGCGCTGTTCGAGACCTGGTCCCGGCGCTCCGGCAATCGCATGCTGCTCGAGGACTACGAGGCCGTCGGGGGCGTGGCGGGCGCCATCGCCAAGACCGCCGACGACGTCCTGGACCAGCGGCTGACCGACCAGGAGCGCGAGGGGGCTCGCCGGCTCCTGCTCCGCCTGGTGACGCCCGGCGAGGGAACCAGCGACAGCCGCCGACGGATCGAGCACGACGAGTTGGACCACGACCCCGAACCCGAGACGATGCGTCGGGTCGCCGCGGAGCTGACCGCCGCCCGCCTCCTGACCGCCGACGACCAGTCCATCGAGATCGCCCACGAGGCGCTCATCCGGTCCTGGCCCCGGATGCAGGGCTGGCTGGCGGAGGAGCGGGACAACATCCGCACCCGGGAGCGGATCAGTCGGGCCGCCGACGAATGGGTGGAAGCCGATCGGAATCCCGATCTGCTCATCCGGGGCACCCGCCTCGCCACGACGGTCGAGTGGCTCGCCGCCCATCCGGGCCAACTCAACCGCCTGGAGTCGAGCTACGTCGAGGCGGCCGAAACGGCTCGCCGGAACGCGCTCGACGCCGAACGGGAACGAGCGGACCGGCTCCGGAAGCTTCGGCGACGGGGCGCGGCGGCGCTCGGCGGCCTGGCCGCCGCGGCCATCGTCGCATCGGTCGTGGCCTGGAGCGCCCTCGGCGATGCGCAGGACTCCGAAGCCGAGGCCCAGGACTCCTTCTCCGCCGCGCTCGGCTCGCGGGCCGATGCGCTCGCCCCCGAGGACCCGTTCCTCGCGCTGCGCGTGGCGGCCGAGAGCATCGCGCGGTCCGCCGACCCCGAACCCGACGCCGATCAGGCGCTGATCCGAGCCCGGCAGGTGCTGGCCGAGGGGCAGATCTTCCCGGTCGGCGAGCCGGTCGAGGTCGGCGACTCCCTCAGCGTCGCCGTGTCGTCCGACGGTGCGACGTTCGCCATCGGCGGCCGCGACGGATGGGTCCAGCTCTGGGACGCCGTCACGCGGCGGCCCCTCTCCGATCGGCTGACCGGGCACAGCGACGGCGTCAACAAGATCGTGTTCGGACCGTCCGGCGATCGCTTGTACTCGGTCGGCGGAGAGTCCGGCTCCGCTCGGCTGGTCGAGTGGCCGATCACGCCGGATGGCCTGGGTGATCCGGTCGTCGTCGCCGAGCTCGACGACGTCATCTGGTCCGTCGACGTGACGTCGGACGGGACGACAGCGGCGACGGCATCAGAGGACGGCACCATCCGGCTGTGGGACCTGAACGAGCGCCGAGCGATGGGGGACCCGCTCGCGCAGCGGACCGGCGACTTCACCGGCGTCGGGATCACCCCCGACGACCGCATCGTCGTCGCCGGCAACGGTGCCGGCGAGGTGTCGGGCTGGGACATCACGTCCCGTGCCCAGGTGTTCGGGCCCATCGTCGGACAGGCCATGGACGGCGTCGGAGCCGATGTGTGGGACATCGTGTTCTCCGACGACGGGTTGATGGCCCTCGCCGGTTCGGGATTCGTCATCGACACGGTCGAGGTCGATGCGCTCGTCGAGGGAACCGAAACGAACCTGGCCCAGCCCTTCGACGCGGGGACACCGATGCGCAGCGTCGCGTTCGACTCCACCAACGGCATCCTGCTCGCCGGAACCCGCGGCCAGGGGCGGGTCGTGCCCCTCGACCTGGCCACCGGCGAACAACTCGAACCCACCGTCGCCCAGCATCGCGACGACATCCTCGACGTTGCGGTCGGTGGCGATACCATGGTCACGCTCTCCGACGACCAGACGGCGCGCACCTGGCTCGTCGGAGCGATCCCCGCCGGCGTCGAGGCCAGGACCGAGCTCGGGGTCGTGACCGCTGCTGCGACGCGGCCGGACGCAGGTGTTGCGATCGGCACCGACGATGGCCGTCTCATGCTCACGTTCCCGCCGGACGCCTCGCTCTCCATCGACGCGGGCCCGGGCACGGTCCGCTCGGTGGTCTTCATCGGCGACACCGGCCGGACCGTCCTGACGGGGAGCGAGACGGGCGCCGTGGCCTTCTGGGACATCGACGGCGGCGCTCAGCGCGCCAGTGTCGCCGCCCACGACGGGCCCGTCTGGGCGGCGGCGGCAAGCGGTGATGGCCGAGTCGCGGCAACGGCCGGCGACGATCGGCAGCTCGTGATCTGGGACACGACCGACCTGACCCCGTCGACGACGGTCGAGCTCCCCGCCACGCCCCGTGCGCTGGCCATCAGCCCCGACGGGGAGGAGATCGCGGTGGCGCACGGCGACGGCGTCGTGCGCTTCTTCGCCACGTCCGACGGCGCCTCCTCCCGACCCGACCTCCCGGCCGACGATGACGCGCTCCTCGCGGTCGTCTACCACCCCGATGGGCAGCTGCTCGCCACCGGCGCCGCCGAGGAGCGGATCCGCGAGTGGTCCCTCGACACCGGCGAGCCGCGCTCGCGGCCCCTCGGCGCCCACGCCGGCGGCGCCAGCTCGCTGGCCTATGCCGACGGGGGCCGACTGTTGCTGGTCGGGGACGGTCGTGGTCAGATTCACGTGTGGAACACCATGGCGACCGAACGCGTGGGTGTGCTCAACACGCCGGCCACCATGGCCAGGGGCGAACCGGTCTTCCTGCTCATCCCCTCCGCCTCGCAACGGATCTTCGCCGCGGCATCGTCGGCGGGGTGGCAGCGCGAGTGGAACGTGCTCGATGTGGGCACTGCGTGCGAGCTCTCCGAGAACCGCTTCGACCCGACGTCGGTGGGTGCAGAATCGGATCCCGTGGCTTGCTCCGGCTGAGCGCCGGACCGGTAGGGTCCGACCATGCTCGTCGACGGGGGTGCCGACCCCAATCTCACTCGAACCGTGGCGGGCGCGATCAGCGCCGAGAAGGCCGGCTACAGCGGCCTGTGGACCGCCGAGACCAACCACGATCCGTTCCTGCCGCTGACCCTGGCCGCGGAGCACACCGAGCGCATCGAGCTCGGCACGGCGATCGCCGTGGCCTTCTCCAGGAACCCCATGACCCTGGCGCAGACGGGGCACGACCTCCAGCGGTACTCCCAGGGCCGGTTCATCCTGGGCCTCGGCAGCCAGATCAAGCCGCACATCACCCGCCGCTTCTCCATGGAGTGGTCCAAGCCGGCAGCGAGGATGCGGGAGATGATCGCCGCCATCCGCGCCATCTGGGCCTGTTGGGACGAAGGCGAGAAGCTGGATTTTCGGGGCGACTTCTACCAGCACACCTTGATGACGCCGTTCTTCGACCCGGGGCCCAACCCTCACGGCCCGGCCAAGATCTTCCTGGCCGGCGTCGGCCAGCTCATGACCGAGGTGGCGGGTGAGCTCTGCGACGGGTTCTTCTGCCACGCCTTCACCACCGAGCAGTACCTGCGCGAGGTGACACTCCCCGCGCTCGAGCGCGGCGCCGCCGCGGCGGGGCGCACGCTCGACGACATCGAGATCTCCGGTCCGGCCTTCGTCGCCACCGGGGTCGACGAGGCGTCGTTCACGGCATCGAAGGACGGCGTCCGCCAGCAGATCTCGTTCTACGGATCGACCCCGGCCTACCGACCCGTGCTCGACCTGCACGGCTGGGGCGACCTGCAGGACGATCTCAACACCCTGTCCAAGCGCGGCGAATGGGAACAGATGGGGGCACTGATCGACGACGACATCCTCGAGACGTTCGCCGTCGTCGCCGAACCCGGACAGATCGCCGACCGGCTCAGCGCTCGCTACGGCGACGTCGTCGACCGCATCTCGTTCTATGCCCCCTACGAATCCGATCCCGATACGTGGCTCCCGGTGATCCGGGCGCTCCACGACGCCTGACCACCCGGAGGAACACCACCCATGAGCAATCCCAAGTGGGTCTATCGATACGACCAGCTCGACGCCGCAGAGGCGAGGGTCGGCGGCGACTGGGAGGCCGTGCGCGGGCTGATGGGCGGCAAGGGCGCCAATCTGGCCGACATGACCCGTCTCGGCGTCCCCGTGCCGCCCGGCTTCACGATCACCACCGAGGCCTGCAACGCCTACGTCGGCGCCAACGGCACGATGCCCGACGGGCTGTGGGTCGAAGTCCTCGAGGCCATGACCGACCTCGAGACCAAGACGGGGAAAAAATACGGCGATCCCGAGAACCCCCTCCTGGTGGCCTGCCGATCGGGCGCCCGGATCTCGATGCCGGGCATGATGGACACCGTCCTCGACATCGGCCTCAACGACGAGGTCGTGCAGGGCATGGTCTCCCAGAGCGGCGACGCCCGGTTCGTGCTCGACAGCTACCGCCGGCTGATCCAGATGATGGGCACCGTGGTGCTCGGCGTGCGCGACGAGCCGTTCGAGGAGGTCCTGGCCGAGCACCGGAAGGAACGCGGCGTCGCCAACGACTCCGAACTGACCGTCGTCGACCTCGACGCCGTCGTGCGGAAGTTCAAGCGGATCGTCGAGCAGCGGGCCCGTACGCCCTTCCCGGCCGATCCCTACGAGCAGCTCCGCCTCGCCGTGACCGCGGTGTTCGAGAGCTGGCAGGGCAAACGGGCGCGCGACTACCGCGAGGCGGCCAACATCCCCCACGACCTCGGCACCGCCGTCAACGTCGTGGCCATGGTGTTCGGCAACACCGGCTCCACCTCGGCCACCGGCGTGGCCATGTCCCGGGACGCCACCACCGGGGAGAACCGCCTCGAAGGCGACTACCTGATGAACGCCCAGGGCGAGGACGTCGTGGCCGGCACCCGGCCGACCGAGCGCATCTCGCAGCTGGCGGCGGACATGCCCGAGGTGGCCCAGGAGTTCGCCGACATCGCCCAGCGGCTCGAGCAGCACTACCGCGACATGCAGGACATGGAGTTCACCGTCGAGCGCGGCAAGCTGTGGCTGCTCCAGACCCGGACCGGCAAGCGGACGGCCCAGGCTGCGGTGCGCATCGCGGTCGAGATGGCCAACGAGGGGCTGATCAGCCGCAAGGAGGCGGTCCACCGGGTCACCCCCGAACAGGTCGAGTTCTTCCTCCACCCGCAGTTCTCCCCCGAGGCGGCAGCCGCCACCACCACGGTGGCCACCGGGCTCAACGTCTCGCCCGGCGCCGCGTCCGGCGCGATCGCCCTCGATCCGGACCTGGCCGAGCGCTGGGCAACCGAGGGCCGCCAGGTCCTGCTGGTGCGTCCCGAGACCAAGCCCGACGACGTCCACGGCATGCTCAGCTCGGTCGGCATCCTCACCTCCAGCGGCGGCCGCACCAGCCACGCGGCGCTGGTCGCCCGGCAGTTCGGCAAACCCGCCGTGGTCGGGGCGGCTGAGCTGGACATCGACATGAAGAACCGGGTGGTGCGGGTCGGTGACCTCGAGATCCGGGAGGGCGAATGGGTGTCGATCGACGGCACCAACGGTGAGGTCTACGCCGGCGAGGTCGAGACGGTGCCGCCGGACCTCGACGACGAGTGGCTGTCGACCCTGCTGGACTGGGCCGACGAGTACCGCACGCTCGGGGTACGGGCCAACGCCGACGAGGGCGGCGACGCGTCCAAGGCGCGGTCCTACGGCGCCGAGGGCATCGGCCTCTGCCGCACCGAGCACATGTTCTTCCACCCCGAGCGCCTGCCGATCGTGCAGCGCATGATCACGGCGCCGTCGGCGAGTGAGCGGCGAGAGGCGGTCGACGCCCTCCTGCCGTTCCAGCGCGAGGACTTCGCCGACCTGTTCGAGGCCATGGACGGGCTCCCGGTCATCATCCGCCTGCTCGATCCGCCCCTGCACGAGTTCCTGCCCGGGCGCGACGAGCTGATCCACACCGTGGCCGACCTCCAGATCCGGCTCGTCAACGCGGACTCGATCGACGCCGTCGACTCGCTGGTCGACGAGCTCACGGCCACGCGCTCGCTCCTCCGGCAGGTCAGCGACCTCCACGAGTCCAACCCCATGCTGGGACTGCGCGGTGTCCGACTGGGGCTCCGGATCCCCGACCTCACCCGGATGCAGGCCCGGGCGGTGGCCGAGGCCGCCATCGAGGGGATCCAGGAAGGCCGCGACCCCAAGCCGGAGATCATGGTCCCGCTGGTCGGCCACGCGTCCGAACTGGCGGCCCAGCGCGAGGTCATCGAGGACGAGATCGCCGCGGTCATCGAGGAGACCGGGGTCGACGTGTCCATCCCACTCGGATCGATGATCGAGATCCCGCGGGCCGCGCTCACCGCCGGCGAGATCGTCGAGCACGCCGAGTTCCTCTCGTTCGGCACCAACGACCTGACCCAGACGACGATGGCGATCAGCCGGGACGACGCCGAGGCCAGCTTCCTGCTGGACTACCTCACCGAAGGCATCCTCGAGACCAACCCCTTCGCCACCATCGACGACACCGGCGTCGGTCGGCTCATGCGGATCGCACTCGAGGACGCCCGGGGCACGCGCCCCGACATCGTCAGCGGCGTGTGTGGTGAGCACGGCGGCGACCCGGCCTCGATCCATCTGTGCCACGCCATGGGGATCAGTTACGTGAGCTGCTCACCGCACCGGGTGCCGGTCGCCCGGCTGGCCGCGGCGCAGGCGGCCCTGGCCCAGGACGACGACTGACGCCGATCAGGTCGTTCGGCCGCCGGCTCGGATCAGAGCCGGCGGCCGGTGATCTGGTCGGGGACGACCCGCACCCAGAGGGTGCGCCACGCGCCGTGGGCCCAGGGCACCAGGCCCTGCTGCTCCAGCTGCTCGGCCTCGGCCCACCGGGTCACCTCTTCGGCTCGCCCCTTGACGACCACACTCCAGCCCGAGCGTCGGCCGGGATCCCAGTCGTCGACCTCGAAGGCCACCCGCTGGCCGATGCTGGCGGCGGACAGCTTCTGACCCTCGAGCGTGCGGAACACGATCGCGCCGTCGACCAACAGGTAGTTGACCGGCAGGGCCATGGGCTGGTCGTCGTCCTCGATGAAGACGATCCGACCGATGGGCGTCTCGGCGAGCAGCCGGAGGCACGTCGTGCGGTCGAGCACGTCGAGGCCGACGGCATCGAGCGCGGTGTCGGGTACCTCGTCGACCATGCCGACCTCATTTCCTTCGGAGGAGATCGTCCTACGATGCCCTCCATCGTGGCGCGTTGCCAACGGCCGCGAGACACTGGGGACCGACAAGGAGGAACCGAGGCGTGACGCGTACCCCGATCACCGTCGACGGCAACGAGGCCGCCGCTCGGATAGCCCACAAGCTCAGCGAAGTGATCGCCATCTATCCGATCACTCCGGCGTCACCGATGGGAGAGCTCTCAGACAGCTGGTCCCAGGCCGGCGTCACCAATCTGTGGGGCGTCGTCCCCGAGGTGGTCGAGATGCAGAGCGAGGCCGGGGCGGCCGGTGCGCTGCACGGCTCCCTCCAGGCCGGAGCGCTCACCACGACGTTCACCGCGTCGCAGGGTCTCCTGCTGATGATCCCGAACCTGTACAAGATCGCGGGCGAGCTCCTTCCGGCCGTGATCCACGTGGCGGCCCGTTCGGTGGCCACCCACGCGCTCAGCATCTTCGGCGACCACAGCGACGTGATGGCGGCCCGCCAGACCGGGATGGCCATGCTGGCGTCGGCGTCGGTGCAGGAGGCGCAGGACATGGCGGTGATCTCCCACTGCGCCACGCTCGCCACCCGGGTCCCGTTCCTGCACTTCTTCGACGGGTTCCGTACCAGTCACGAGGTCAACACCATCGATCCGGTCGACGACGAGACGCTCTCGACACTGGTCGACGATCAGCTCGTGCACGACCACCGGAACCGGGGCCTCGACCCCAACGCGCCCGTCCTGCGGGGCACGGCCCAGAACCCGGACGTGTTCTTCCAGGCCCGGGAGGCGGCCAACCCGTTCCACGACGCCGTCCCCGACGCCGTGCAGCACGAGATGGACCGCTTCGCCGAGCAGACCGGGCGCCAGTACCGGCTCTTCGACTACTGGGGTGCCCCCGACGCCGAGCGCGTCGTCGTGCTGATGGGCTCGGGGACCACCACGGCGCGCGAGGCGGTGGAGTCGGCCGTCGCCGCCGGCGAGAAGGTCGGCGCGATCGCGGTCCGGCTCTACCGGCCCTTCGCCGCCGAGGCGTTCGTCGCCGCCCTCCCCTCCAGCGTGCGCCGCATCGCCGTCCTCGACCGCACCAAGGAGCCGGGCTCGGTCGGAGAGCCGCTGTACCTCGATGTCATCGCCGCCCTGGTCGAGCACTGGAACGGCACCGTCCCGTCGGTCATCGGCGGCCGGTACGGCCTGTCGTCGAAGGAGTTCACGCCGGCGATGGTCCTGACCGTGCTGGACGAGCTCTCGTCCGAGTCACCCAAGAACCACTTCACGGTCGGCATCGCCGACGACGTCACCCACACCAGTCTCACCGTCGACGAGCGTCGCTGGTCCGAGCCGGCCGAGGTCACCCGGGCCCTGTTCTACGGCCTGGGCAGCGACGGGACGGTCGGCGCCAACAAGAACTCGGTGAAGATCATCGGCAAACACACCGACGCATTCGCCCAGGGCTACTTCGTGTACGACTCGAAGAAGTCCGGCTCCATGACGGTGTCCCACCTGCGGTTCGGCCCCGACCCCATCGGCGCGCCGTACCTGGTCACCGACGCCGGCTTCGTCGCCTGCCACAACGTCGGATTCCTCGACCGGGTCGACGTCCTGGACCGGGCGGCCCACGGAGCGACCTTCCTGCTCAACTGCGCGCACGGCCCCGACGAGGTCTGGGACCACCTCCCCCGGACGGTGCAGGAGCGTATCCTCGAGGCCGAGATCGATCTGTGGGTGGTCGACGCCAACCGCGTCGCCGCCGACGCCGGTCTCGGCGGCCGGGTCAACACCGTGCTGCAGACCTGCTTCCTCTATTTGGCCGACCTGATGCCGCACGAGGAGGCGCTCGCCGCGGTCAAGCAGGCCGTGGCCGACACCTACGGGCGCCGGGGCCGAGCGGTGCTCCAGCGCAACGAGGACGCCGTCGACGCCGCCGTGGACGCGCTGGCCCAGGTCACCGTTCCCGACGCCATCACCAGCGCCATCGCCATGCTGCCGCCCGTCCCCACCGCGGCACCCGACTTCGTCCAGCGGGTCACCGCCACGATGATCGAGGGCAAGGGTGATCTCCTCCCGGTCAGCGCGCTGCCGGTCGACGGCTCGTTCCCCACCGCCACGTCGCAGTGGGAGAAGCGCAGCATCGCCCGCGAGATCCCCATCTGGGACCCGGACATCTGCATCGACTGCAACCGCTGCGCGCTCGTGTGCCCCCATGCGGCGATCCGAGCCAAGACGGCCGACCCCGACGACCTGGCGTCCGCGCCCGATGGCTTCGCCTCGAAGGACTGGAAGGGGGCCGACGACGGCACCAAGCTGATCATCCAGGTCGCGCCCGACGACTGCACCGGCTGCGGCGTCTGCGTCAGCATCTGCCCGGCCAAGAGCAAAGAAGCGGTCAAGCACCGCGCCATCAACATGGAGGCCAAGGAGCCCCATCTGGAGCGGGAGCGAGCCAACTACGACTACTTCCTCGACCTGCCCGAGGCCGAACGCAACGAGCTCAGCCTGGTCTCGGTCAAGGGCTCGCAGCTGGCCCAACCGCTGTTCGAGTACTCGGGCGCCTGCTCGGGATGCGGCGAAACGCCCTACCTCAAGCTGCTGACCCAGCTGTTCGGCGACCGCATGCTGGTGGCCAACGCCACGGGCTGCTCCTCGATCTACGGCGCCAATCTCCCGACCACACCATGGGCGGTCGATGCCGACGGCCGGGGTCCGGCCTGGGCCAACTCGCTCTTCGAGGACAACGCCGAGTTCGGGTTGGGTATGCGCCTGGCCTACGACCACCACGAAGGACTGGCCCAGCTCCTGCTCGGTCAACTGGCACCGCACCTGGGCGATCTCGCCGGCGAGCTGCTCGACGCGGACCAGTCCGACGACGCCGGGCTCGCCGCCCAACGCAAGCGGGTCGCGGAGCTCCGCGCCGCGCTGGCCGACATCGACGACCCGCGTGCCGCCGATCTGGCGACCCACGCCGACTACCTGGTGCAGAGCAGCGTGTGGATCGTCGGCGGCGACGGCTGGGCCTACGACATCGGCTTCGGCGGGCTCGACCACGTGTTCGCCTCGGGCCGCAACGTCAACATCCTGGTCCTGGACACCGAGGTCTACTCCAACACCGGCGGCCAGACCTCCAAGGCCACCCCACGAGCGGCGATCGCCAAGTTCGCCGCGGGTGGGAAGACCACGGCCAAGAAGGATCTGGGCATGATCGCGATGAGCTACGGCGACGTCTACGTCGCGCAGGTGGCGATGGGCGCAAACATGACCCAGGTGGTCAAGGCGTTCGCCGAGGCCGAAGCCCACGACGGGCCGTCGCTGATCATCGCCTACAGCCCCTGTATCGCCCACGGCATCGACATGAGCGACATGATGGGCCACCAGAAGATGGCGGCCCAGAGCGGCTACTGGCCGCTGTACCGATACGACCCCAGACGTGAGGAGCACGGCGAGCACGGGCTCCAACTCGACAGCCGCAAGCCCACCACGACGTTCCGGGACTTCGCCATGACCGAGGCGCGTTTCGCCATGTTGGCCCGGGCCAATCCGACGGTCGCCGATCAGCTCCTCGACCAGGCCCAGGCCGACATCGACAATCGCTGGCATCTGTACGAGCAGATGGTCGAGGTGGAGCGAACGGCCACCTACGGCATCACCGACGAGGAGGACGTCTGATGGCCACCACCCTCACCACCCGCTACGCCGGGCTCGAGCTGCCCCACCCGCTGGTGGCGTCGTCCTCGCCCCTCACCGGTTCGATCGACACCCTGCTTCGACTGGAGGCGGCCGGCGCCGCGGCCGTGGTGCTCCCGTCGGTCTTCGAGGAGCAGATCGAGCACGAGACCATGGCCATCCACCACGGGCTCGAACTGGGCGCCGAGCAGTTCGGCGAGGCGGCCGGCGGCTACCTGCCCGAGGTCGATGATCTCCACCCCCCGGTCGACCACCACCTCGAGCTGCTCCGGCGGGCCAAAGCCGAGCTCACCGTCCCGGTGATCGCCAGCCTCAACGGTGACTCCGCTGGCGGATGGACCTACTACGCCAACGAGCTCCAGGACGAGGGGGCCGATGCCCTCGAGCTCAACGTGTATCACGTCGCCGCCGACGTCTTCGCCACCGGCGAGGAGGTCGAGGACACCTACCTGCGCCTGGTCGAGCACGTCCGGGCCGCCATCTCGATCCCGCTGACGGTCAAGATCGGACCGTTCTTCAGCTCGACCGGCCACATGGTCCGCTCGCTGGCCGATGCGGGCGCCGACGGGCTGGTGCTGTTCAACCGCTTCTACCAGCCCGACATCGACCTCGACGACCTGACGGTCAGCCCCAACCTGATCCTGAGCACCTCGGCCGAGATGCGTCTCGTCCTGCGATGGATGGCCATCCTCCGGGGCCGGGTCCACGCGTCGCTGGCCGCCAGCACCGGGGTCCACACCGGTGGCGATGCCACCAAGCTCATCCTGGCCGGCGCCGACGTCGTGATGATGACCTCGGCCCTGCTCCAACACGGACCGGACCACCTGGGGACGGTGTTGGCCGATCTCCGGGAATGGTTCGACGAGCGTTCCTACGACTCGCTCGACCAGGCCCGCGGCAGCCTCAGCCAGGAGTCGTCCCCCGACCCCGACGCGTTCGAGCGGGCCAACTACATGAAGACCCTGCTGTCCTACTCACCGTGATCGAGAAACCCGAGCGACACGAAACGGTGCCGCGACTCCCCAGATCCGGCTAGGCCAATTGGGAGGTGGCGGCCAGCTCGAGCTGGCCGTCGAGGTAGCGCTGCTTGCACAGCAGCCGCTGGAGCTTGCCCGAGGAGGTCTTGGGCAACGTGCCCGGCGCGACCAGGCACACCTCTTTGACCGGAAGGCCGACGGCCTCCCGGGCGTGTTCGGCCACCCGCTTCTTGGTGAGGGCGAGATCCTCCGAACGGGATTCGGCCACCACCACGACGGTCTGCTTGCTACGCCGGCCGTCGACGCCGAACGCGATGACGTTGCCGGTCCGCACGCCCTCGATCTCGCCCGCGGCCCGTTCGATGTCCTGCGGGTAGACGTTGCGTCCACCGACGATGATGACGTCCTTGATCCGGCCGCACAGCACCAGCTGCCCGTCGACCAGGTAGGCCAGGTCACCGGTGCGGAACCAGTCGTCGCGGAAGGCCTCGTGGGTGCGCTGCCGGTCGTTGTAGTACTGCGCGGTCACCGAGCTGCCCCGGATCTCGAGCTCTCCGACGTCGCGTTCGGCCAGGACCCGGCCCGTCTCGCTGTCGGTGATGCGGAACTCCAGGCCGTCCATGGCCCGGCCGAGCATGACCAGCTCGCGGGCACTGGGGTGATCGGCGGGCACCGACGCCGCGTAGCGCTCGTTCTCGAGGACGGTGGCGTCCACCACGTCGACGCGGAGGCCCTGGCCCGGATCGGGGAAGGACCCGGCGATCGTGGTCTCGGCCATGCCGAAGGCGGGGAAGACCGCGCCCGGGTTGAGCTGGTGGCGGGCGCCGGCCTCGACGAAGGCGCGCATGGCGCCGGGATCGATGGGCTCGGCGCCGTTGAGCGCGACCCGCAGCGAGGAGAGATTCAACGGCTCGTCGGCGTTCTTCATGCCGCGGGTGGCCAGGACGTAGGCGAAGTTGGGACCCGCGGTGGCGGTGCCCCGGTAGTCGGAGATCCACTGCATCCAACGGGCCGGATGGGCCATGAAGTCCTGGGGCGCAGCGAGCACCATGCCGGCACCCGAGTACATGGTCAGCCCGAGCACACCGATCAGGCCCATGTCGTGGTAGAGCGGCAGCCAGGACACCAGGCGGTCGGTGTCGGGAACGAACCTCGTGCGCTCCTGGATCGCGTCGAGGTTGGCGACGAGGTTCCGTTGGAGCACCGTCACCCCCTTCGGCGAATCGGTGGAGCCGGAGGTGAACTGGAGGATGGCGAGACGATCGGGGTCGTCGTCGGGCCGGCGGAACACCCCGGATCCGAGGCGAGCGGCGTCGGCCTGGATCTCCTCGAAGCCCACCATCGGCGGATCGGCGGGCTCGGGCGTGATGAACCCGGCGAGATCGGCGTCGATCAGGGTGATGACCGACTCGGAGGCCCGCAGTCGCACCCGGGTCTGCGCGATGAACTCCTCGATGGACGACAGTCGCATGGGGAGCGGCAGGACGACGGTGGCGGCTCCGGCCAGCCAGGTGGCCTGGAGCGCCGTGACCAGCGCCCGGCTCGTGGGTCCGATCAGAGCGACGTGATCGCCGGGGCGCACGCCCCGATCCTGGAGGGCCGCGGCCATCGCTCGCGCCTCCTCGTGCAGCTGTGACCACGGGACCCGATCGGCCTCGTCCCCCTGGAGGAACACGATGTCGCCGCGGCCTCGGGCCGCCGCGGATTCGATGCGTTGCGTGAAAGTGTCCATCGGGGGGTCCGACTCTCCAGAGGATCTACGGGTTACAACCGGATTGCGTTGCTATGACAAGCGTCACACTACGATGTTGACCAGGCGAGGTGGGCGCACGATGACCTTCTTCGGCGGCCCGTCCAGGTGGCGCTGGACCCCCTCGGCGGCCAGCGCGAGCGCCTCGGCGTCGGCCTCGGACACATCGGTGGTGACCTCCAAGCGATCGCGGACCTTGCCGTTGACCTGGATCACCATGGTGACCGTGTCGTCGATCAGCAGATCGGGATCGGCGACCGGCCACGACCGCTCGTGGATGTGATCCCCGTGACGTTGTTCCCACAGCTCGCCGGTGATGTGCGGAACCGGGGGCGCCAGGACGAGCAGCAGCGCGTCCACCGCGTCGCTGAGGACCTCGCCGTGGGGCCCGTCGTCGGACTGCACGTACCGGTAGAGCTCGTTGGTGAACTCCATCGCCGCTGCCACGGCGGTGTTGAACGACCACCGGTCGTAGTCGGAGGTGATCCGATCCAGCATCTTGTGGGTCGAGCGGTGGATCGCTTCGTCCGCAGCGGTGCGCTCTCCGTGTCGGGCCCGCGGGACGAGGTCGCTGTCGGGGACCGCCAGCCGCCAGAGCCGGGACAGGAACCGGCCCGCGCCCTCGATGGCGAAGTCCTCCCAGTCGACGTCTTCGGCCGGCGGCTTCGCCTGCAGGATCGCCAGGCGGAGGGCGTCGGCCCCGTGGCGATCGACGATCTCGTCGGGGGCGACCAGATTGCCCTGGGACTTGCTCATCTTGCCGCCCCCCAGGCGGACCATGCCCTGGGTGAACAACCGCTTGAAGGGCTCGCGCACGTCCTTCGGGACGTAGCCCAGATCGGCCAGCGCCTTGGTGAAGAACCGGGCGTACATCAGGTGGAGGATGGCGTGCTCGATCCCGCCGATGTACTGGTCGACCGGCAGCCACCGCGCCACCGCCTCGGGGGTGAAGGGTGCGTCGTGGTTGAACGCGTCGGCGAAGCGCAGGAAGTACCACGACGAGTCGACGAACGTGTCCATGGTGTCGGTCTCGCGTCGGGCCGGCTCGCCACACGAGGGGCAGGTCGTGTGGAGGAACCCCTCGTGGGACAGCAGCGGCGACTGACCGGTGGGGACGAACTCGACGTCGTCGGGAGCCAGGATCGGCAGCTGGTCGTCGTGAACCGGCTGGGCGCCGCACGACGCGCAGTAGACGATGGGGATGGGGCAGCCCCAGAACCGCTGGCGCGACAGCAACCAGTCGCGGAGCCGGAAGTTGATCCGCTTCTCCCCCAGTCCCTGCCGGCCGAGCCAGTCGATCGCCTTCTCGATGGCCGGCTCGACGTCCAGCCCGTCGAGCCACTCGCTGTTGATGGCCGGGCCGTCGCCGACGTATGCCTCACCCTCCCAGCCCTCGGGGGGCTGGACGGTCCGCACGATGTCCAGGTCGTAGGCCGTGGCGAAGTCCCAGTCGCGCTGGTCCTGACCCGGGACCGCCATGATCGCTCCCGTCCCGTAGCCCATGAGCACGTAGTCGGCCAGGAACAGGGGGATGGGCTGTTCGGTGAAGGGGTTCACCACGTTGGTGCCGGTGAAGACCCCTCGCTTGTCCAGGTCGCCGCCCGCGGCCAACCGATCGATCTCGCTGCGCTGTGCGACGTCGGCCCGGAACGCCGCCACCGCATCACGTTGCGCGTCCGAGGTGAGCTCGTCCACCCGTGGGTGTTCGGGTGACATGACCGCGAAGGTCATGCCGAAGGACGTGTCCGGCCGGGTCGTGTAGACCCGCAGGCCGTCGACGTCGGTGCGGGGTCGTCCCGCCTCGTCGGCGATCGGCAGGGAGAACTCGGCGCCCTCGGACCGGCCGATCCAGTTGCGCTGCATGATCTTGACCCGATCGGGCCATTCGAGATCGTCCAGATCGTCGAGCAGTTCCTGGGCGTAGTCGGTGATCTTGTAGAACCACTGCTCGAGGTCGCGCCGTTCGACCAGGTCACCGGAGCGCTCACAGGTGCCGTCGGCCAGGACCTGCTCGTTGGCCAACACGGTCTGACATCCCGGACACCAATTGACCGGCGACTCGGCCCGGTAGACCAACCCGGCCTCGTAGAACCGCAGGAAGATCCACTGGCTCCAGCGGATGAACTCGGGGTCGTGGCTCTTCACCATCCTGCGCCAGTCGTAGACCGCGCCGATGCGCCGCAGCGACGACGACAGTTCCTCGATACGAGCGTCGGTGTAGGGCCGGGGGTGCTCGCCGCTCTTGAGCGCAGCATTCTCCGCCGGGAGTCCGAAACTGTCGAAGCCGATCGGCGACAACACGCCCTGGCCGTTCATGGTCCGGTAACGCACCAGGAGATCGCCGAAGGTGTAGTTGCGGACGTGGCCGATGTGGGCCGCTCCGCTGGGATAGGGATACATCGACAGGACATACCCCTTGGGGCGCGGATCGTCGTTGTCGATCTCGTAGGTGCCCTCGTCTCGCCAACGCTGCTGCCAGCGCGGCTCGATGGCTTGCGGGGAGTAGGCATGGGCCATGGCCGCAGAGGATATTCGACTTCGCGTGCCCGCCCGGCGGTCGGACCACGACGGGGCGACCGCGTCGGATTCCGGGCATCTCATCCACGGCGCGAAGTGCTAGCCTCACAGGCTCCCGGGGCTATAGCTCAGTTGGTAGAGCGCTTCCATGGCATGGAAGAGGTCAGGGGTTCAATTCCCCTTAGCTCCACGTGAACCCTTCGGGTTCCATGCGAGTTCGGCTTCGCCGAAACATCGTGGCCATTCCGGCGATCATCCGCCGGGCTCGTCTTGCTCTCCGGCATTCGGCCCTGCTCCGCTAACTTCCTCCGATGGCGCCGAACCATCTGCTTCCGCCCGACGGGCTCTCCGCGAAGGGCCGACTGGGGCGACGCACCCTGAAGCGAGCCCTGTACTCGCAGCTGCAGTTTCGCAACGCGTTCATGATCGCCACCGGCAAAGAGCAGCCGTTGATGAAGTTCACGGTCGAGGCCGAGCCGCCGTCGGTCTACTTCAACTTCCGGGTGAAGAACTCTCACGCCACCGCGGCCGCATTCGGTCTCCCCCGTCGCTTCGAGCTGGCCCCGATGGCGCACCTGGTCGGCGACGAACCCGCCCCCATGTTGACGCTCAACGTCTACCGGGTGTCGGGCATCGCTCGGGGTATCCGAGCCGAGTGGTCCACCTTCATCTCCGACCGCGCCGGTGTCCCCCGCTTCATGGTGGTGGCCGCCCAGAGCGCCACCACATCGATGGATCCGATCGACGTCATCACGAAAGCGGGACGAGTCGAGCACGAGCGCACCGGCACCTCGGTGCACACCGTGGTGGACACCTTCAACGGGCTCTTCGAGGCGACCATCCACCTCGACCCCGACCACGCCGAACCGGCGGTGGCCACGACGGAATGGGTCGAGTCCAACGACTTCATCTACTGGAAGAACGGGGTCTGCGACCGCACGTTCTACGACGCCGGACTCACGTCGTCGTCGCTCGAGGTGGTGCCACCCGAACGCGTCGACATCTCGCACGCCACCGAGTGGACCGAGTTCGTCGAGCCCGACCCGCAGGTCGTCGTCTTCCCCGACGCCATCGACTTCGTGATCATGCCCTGGTGCAACATCGATATGACCCCCGGCAGCTAGTCGGAGCGGCCTACGCCGAACCCTCGACGCGGTCGGCCCACTGGATCCGCTCCATGTCGGCCCAGAGCCGGTCGAGCGAATAGAACTCGCGGATGTCGTCGCGGAAGACGTGCACGACCAGATCGCCGTAGTCGAGCAACACCCACTGCCGGGCGTCGAGCCCCTCGGTGTTGATCGGACGGACGTCACCGACCTCGGCCATTTGCGCCTCGATCTCGTCGGCGATCGCCTTGACCTGGCGGTCGTTGGCGCCGGTGGTGATCACGAAGAACTCGGCGATGCCCAAGACCGGGCCCACCTGGAGCACGACCGTGTCGGACCCCTTCTTGTCGTCGGCGGCGCGGGCCGCCGCCACCGCCAGTGCGGTCGGATCCGGTGCATCGAGCTCACCGGCACTGCGTCGCTCGGCGGCGGCTTCGGGCTGCTTCGCCATCGCGCTACTCGCCCTGGGCGGCGACGAAGTCGGCGCCGACGACGACGGTCAGATCCATCTCGGACGTGGGATTGGGGCGCAATTCGACCACGCCGACGCCCAACGCGTCGCGGACGTCCTGGGCCTGCTGCACCATGTCCTCGTCGTAGTAGATGATGACGGTCTCCTGGTAGTCGTAGCTTCGGGCATTGCCGATCCGCTGGAGGCTGATCCCCAGGGGCACCATACGTTCGGCGGCGACGAATTCGATGTCCGGCTCGTCCACACCGTCGAGCACCCGCATCGTGACCCGATCGCCGCCCGTGCCGACGGCGAACGGAACCATCCGGACCATCAGTTCGTCCAACAGCTCGGGTTCGGGCGAGTCGAACTCGGTGACGTCGTCGACCTGGACCCGGTACAGGGGGAAGTCGGGGTAGGTCACGTCACCGCCGGCCATCAATCGCACCACGGCGCCGAGGCCGCGATCGGCCTCGCCCGGGACCGCCTCGGGTCCGGCGTCGCCGATCGCGGCGAGCCAGGCGTTCCACAACTCCTCCTGGCGAGCCATGACGTCGAGCCGGTTGTCGGCCTCGGAGGGGGCCGACACCCAGGCGGCGGCCTCGGCGGCGGTCAGTTCGAGCTCGCCGACCGGGTAGGTGGTGTCGCCGACGGTCACCTCGTTGCGATTCCGCACCGTGATCGGCGCCACCCCCTGCAACAACGACTCCCACTCGGCCGGCCCGACCTGGGTGACGCTGTCGGCCACGACGCCGAGCATCTCCTCGGTCACGACCCGAAGACCGTCGAGGCCGGCGTCGTCGTAGGCCAGGTCGTAGACGACCCCGACGTTCTCGGCGCCGTTCGGGGCCGTCATCCAGGGGGCGGCAAGGCTGGGAACGGTGACCACCATGCGCTGCGGGATCAGCAACGCCGCGCCACCCCCCGATGCGCCGGCGGCAAGGAAGGTCGTCCCCAGATGCCGGCCCTGGGCATCGACCGCGACCACGATGCCGGTCGGCGTGGGCGTGGTGAACGCCTCGTAGCCCGGAGCGTCCGGGTCGTTCGTGACGGTGCGGGCATCTTCGCTCTTCAACTCGTCGACGGTTCTGAGCCCGACGAGGGCCAGCAGCGGCAGCGTGGCCAGGATGGCCAGACCGAGCAGGCCGAGGAGCCAGGTGACCAGGTGGCTGCGCCTCTCGCGCCGACGGCGACGCTGGGCTCGCTGACCGGTTCCGTGTTCGGGAAGGGTCACGATCTCGTCGATCGGCTGCGTCGGGGCCTCGGCCCCGGCGGGAAGGTCGACCGGTGCGGGCGCCTCATCGATCTCGTCGGGCGTCGCGTCCCGTCCCACGGTGGTCATCGCCGGTCAACCATAGAGGTGCTCATCGGCGATCATGACAGCGACCGAGGCCGGCGTCAGGCCATGGATGGGCTCGCCCGCAGCCACCCGGCGTCGAAGGTCGGTTCCCGAGACCTCGAGCCCCGGGATCTCGACCGAGCGCCAAGACCATCCCGGTGGTACTCCCTCGGGCGCATGACCCGGCCGGTTCACCACGACAACGTCGACCAGATCCCGTAGCTCGCCCGCGCGGTGCCAGGTGTCGAGTCCCGCTCCGGCGTCGGCCCCCACGATCAGCGACACGTCGGACGCGGGCCGTTCCCGTCGGATCTGCTCGACGGTGTCGATCGTGTAGGTCGGGCCCTCCCGATGCAGCTCGAGGTCGGACGCGACCAGACCGTCGATGCCTTCGATCGCAGCGCGAACCAGACGGAGCCTGACGGCGGGGTCGGTGATGGGGCGGGTCCCCTCCTTCTGCCACGGGGCCCGAGCCACCACCATCCAGACCTCGTCCAGCCCCGCGGCCCATCCGGCGTGGCAGGCTGCGACGATGTGACCGACGTGGGGCGGGTCGAACGTCCCTCCGAAAATGCCGAGCTTCATCCGCTCATCCCGTCCACAATGGTCCCTCACGCCGCCCGATCATGCCGCACCGGGCACCCGCACCGGCGGTCCCCGCCGACATTTCGCCTCAACACGTCGATTTCCTCGCCGATGGGTAAAAGAAGCATCACCAGTCCCACGTGACGAAGGTCACGTCATCCCCCGGAACACCTCGCACCGTATGCATGTTGAAATCACATTGGTTGCCAGAAGGCCCGCTGAACAGAACCGAAATCCGGGAACAACCTCGGCCCCCGGTTCGTTGAATGGAATACGATGAGCGATTCGGTTGGACAATATCTCAATGAAATCGGGGCTGTGGCCCTGCTTACTGCGCAGGAAGAGCGCGAACTGGCGCAGGTGATCGAACGAGGGGTCCAGGCCCGTTCGGAGATCGAAGCGGGCAACACCGACCGCAAACTGCGCAAGGCCGCCGCCGATGCAGCGCGGGCCAAGGACCGTTTCATCCGGGCCAACCTTCGGCTCGTCGTGAGCGTCGCCCGCCGCTACCCCCTTCCCCCCGGCATGGAGCTCCTGGACCTGATCCAGGAGGGCAACCTGGGCCTCGAGCACGCCGTCGACAAGTTCGATTGGCGCAAGGGCTTCAAGTTCTCCACCTACGCCACCTTCTGGATCCGCCAGGCCATCGGCCGGGCGCTCGATCAGAAGGCCAGCCTGGTTCGCCTTCCCGGTGATCGGTCGGCCAGCCTGCGGGCCGCCCTGCGGCGGGTCTCCGGCGACGGCGACGGTCTCGACGACGAGCACGCTCGTCTGCACCGGCTCACCACGCCCACCTCTCTCGACCGCACGATCGGCGACGACGACAGCAACGAGCTGGTCGATCTCCTGCCCGACTCCAACCCCGGCCCCGAGACACTCGTGATGGCCGCGGCCCACGACGAGCTGGTGCACGACCTGCTCGAGGTGCTCGAGCCCCGGGCTCGGCATGCGGTCGAGCAGCGGTTCGGCCTCCTCGACGGCCAGCGCCGCAGCTACCGCGAGGTGGGCGAGGAACTGGGCGTCACGGCCGAGGCGGCCCGACGGTTGGTCAAGCGGGCGGTCACCACCGTGCGCGACACCGCCGACCCGGCCACCATCGACGCCGCCTGAGGGATGCGCGGGACCGGCGCTCTGCGCCGGGAGCGATCCTTCGGAGTGCAGCGCTGCTGAACTCCATACCACGGGAATCCTTTCGTTCATCTGAGATCCCTCGGCCTAGCCTGAGGGTGCACCTCGGCGAGACTCGGAGGAACGGGTGAGCGCACAGACCTGGACACCGGCGAGCTGGCGCGATCGTGCCGCTCTCCAGCAGCCCGACTGGCCCGACGCCGCCGAGCTGGAGCGCGTGGAATCGGCCCTGGCCTCGCTCCCGCCGCTGGTGTTTGCGGGCGAGGCTCGAGCGCTGACTGCGCAGCTGGCCCGCGTGTCCGCCGGTGAGGCCTTCCTCCTCCAAGCCGGAGACTGCGCCGAGTCGTTCGGCGAGTTCTCGGCCGATGCCATTCGCGACAAACTCCGCGTCATCCTCCAGATGGCCGTGGTCCTGGCGTACTCGGCCGGAGTACCGGTGGTGAAGGTGGGCCGGATCGCCGGGCAGTTCGCCAAACCCCGATCCTCCGACACCGAGACCCGCGACGGGATCGAGCTGCCCAGCTTCCGCGGTCACATGGTGAACGATGCGGCCTTCGACGGGGTGGCCCGTGCGGCCGACCCCAACCGGCTCCTCGACGCCTACCACCAGTCGGCGGCCACGATGAACCTGCTCCGGTCGTTCACCAAGGGTGGATTCGCCGACCTGTCGCGGGTGCACCAGTGGAACCAGGAGTTCGTCGCCGCCAGCCCGGCCGGGAAGCGGTACGACGAGCTTGCCGCCGGCATCGACCGGGCTCTGCGGTTCATGCAGGCCTGCGGGATCAGTACCGAGACCCAACCCGATCTGCACGCGGTCGACTTCTACACCAGCCACGAGGCCCTGATCCTGGGCTACGAGGAACCCCTCACCCGGCTCGACAGCCTCACCGACGAGTGGTACGACTGCTCGGCCCACATGCTCTGGATCGGCGAGCGCACCCGCCAGATCGACGGAGCGCACATGGCCTTCCTGGCCGGGGTGCGCAACCCGGTGGGCTGCAAGATCGGGCCGACCGTGACGCCCGACGAGGCCCTCGCCGTCTGCGAGCGCCTCAATCCCGACCGTGAACCGGGACGGCTCACCCTCATCACCCGCATGGGCGCCGACCAGGTCGACGAGCGCCTTCCCCCGCTGCTCGAGGCGGTTCGGGACTCGGACCATCCCGTGGTCTGGGTGTGCGATCCCATGCACGGCAACACCTACACGACGGAGAGCGGGACCAAGACCCGGCACTTCGACGCGATCCTGCACGAGATCGGCGGGTTCTTCCGGGCCCACGACGCCGCCGGTACGTGGCCGGGTGGCGTGCACTGCGAGCTGACCGGAGCGGACGTCACCGAATGCCTGGGCGGTGCGCAGGACCTGGTCGACGCCGATCTCGGCACGCGCTACGAGACGGTGTGCGACCCGCGCCTCAACGCCCGGCAATCGCTGGACCTGGCGTTCCGGGTCGCGGAGCTCCTGCACCACCGGTAGCCGACGGCCGGCGAGCCCGACCCCGGCGGGTGGGCCGACCGGGTCAGGGTCCGGCCGGCCCACTGCTGGGATCCGCCCGTCTCCATCGTCCGCACCGGGCGTGGGATGAGGCTCCACCGAGGATCGAGCAGGAGGGTACAGTCGACGGTCGTGGCCGAAACGACCGACCCACCCGCCGACCGGAGCGAGCGCTCGCTGGCGCGGGACATGCTGGGCCCGCTGGTGGGCGACCTCGCGGGGCTGCCCACCCGCGTGCTCGTGCAGGGGATGGCCCACCACGACGGCACCATCGTGAGCGCCGAGGTCCTCCCCGTCGCCGATGCCTGCGGCCAGACCCGTGAGCAGGTCCGATCGTGCCTGCGGCGCCTGGTCAGCGAGGGGCTCTACGTCCGGGAGGGTGAGGGCCGCGACTCGGTCTTCCGGGCCACCGACGCCGGGCTGGCGTCCATGGGCACCCAGCTGGATCGGCACCGCCTCGCCTTCGCCCAGGACGCCGCCGGTCGGGGCTGGGACCGCAACTGGCACCTGGTGGCATTCGCCATCCCCGAGACCAAACGAGCCGCACGCGACGGATTGCGCGATCAGCTCCGCAGTCTCGGCGGGGCGCTGCTCCAGAACGGGATCTACGTGTCCCCCCACGCATGGGAGCCCCAGGTGCGGGCCGCCGCCCAGCGTCTCGGCGTCACCGAACACCTCACCACCGCGACGACCCAGGACCTCCACATGGGCGACGAGCGTGATCCCCGCGAACTGGCCCGCCGCCTGTGGAACATCGACGAGCTGGCCCAGCGCTACGAGCAGTTCGTCGACATGTACCAGGACGTGCCGGAGCGGCTCGAGGACATGCGGTCCCACCGGGAGCGGCTCACCGACGCCGACTTCCAGCCCGGCGCCCTGTGGATCGGCGTGCAGTTCGGCGAGTGCTTCGAGAACGACCCGCTCCTTCCCCCCGAGCTCCTGCCCCGACCGTGGCCGGGACGGAAGGCCCGAGACGTCCTGGCCAGGTGCCGGCGACTCGGCATGTTGATCCGCGAGGAGAATCAGGCGCCGCCCTTGTTCGCCATCTGGGACGACGTCATCCGGGCCCTCCCGTGACCGCTCCCCCGGTCGACCTCGTCGCCCGCGCCACCCCGTTGCATCCGGTCGACCGCCTCGGGCACGACCTGGGCTTCGCGCCGAGCGGGCTCTGGATGAAGCGGGACGACCTCACCGGGATCGCCGGCGGCGGGAACAAGGCGCGCAAGCTCGAGTGGCTGGTGGCCGACGCACTGGACCGGGGCTGCGACGCCCTGATCACCAGTGGCGCCCTCCAGAGCAACCACGTGCGGATGACCGCCGCGGCCGCCGCCCGGCACGGCCTGGCCTGTCACGGCGTGATCTACGGCCGGCCGCCCGAGCGATCGCAGGGCAACCTCGTCCTCGACGACCTGTTCGGCCTGACCACCCACGTCGTGGCCGACCGGGAGGACGTGCCCGCCGGTGTTGCCGGCGTGACCGACCAGGTGAGCGGCGCTGGAGGGGTGCCCTACGTCATTCCGGGCGGCGGCTCGTCGGCGGTCGGAGCGCAGGGGTACGTCGTCGCCGCCGACGAGATCCGCGCTGCGTTCCCCGTGGCACCGCTGGTGGTGTGTGCGGTGGGCACCGCCGGGACCTACGCCGGACTGGCCGTGGGCTGTGGCGACCACGCCGACGTGATGGGCGTCGATGTCAACGCCGTGCCCGGGATCGAGGAGCAGATCCCAGAGCTGGTCGCGGCGACCGCGTCGATGGCGGGCCGATCGGCCCCGAACGGGGCACCGGCCGTCGCTCCCGGTCAGCCCGACCCGTACGGGCGGCCGACCGCGCTCACCATGGACGCGCTGCGGTTGGTGGCCACTACCGAGGGCATCGTGCTCGACCCCGTCTACACCGGCCGGGCGATGGCGGCACTGATCGCCGCCGCCCGGAGCGGATCGATCGACCGGGACCGGCCCACCGTCTTCGTGCACACCGGCGGACTCCCGGGACTGTTCGTCGACTCGGTGACCCCCTGGATCGCCGCTCCGTAGCTGGAGCTAGACGAGGTGGTCGACGAACCCCTCGAGCTGGCGGAGGTTGCGGCACTCGAACACGCCGTCGCAGTGGATGCCGTACTCCCCCACGATCGAGTCTCCGGTGTTCCAGTAGCTCCGGGGTTCGGGATTCAGCCAGTAGACGTGGCGGGCCCGGTGCTCCATCTCCTTGATGATCCAGCTCTGCGACGAGTGGTAGTTGTTGCGGGCGTCGCCCAGGATCATCACGGTGGTCTTGGGGCCCACGTCCTTGCCGTACTGCTGCCAGAAGACCTCGAAGGCGTGCCCGTAGTCGCTGTGACCGTCCACCCAGACCACGTCGGCCTCGGTGTTGACGCGGTGCACGGCGTCGGCGATGTCCTCGGTCTGCTCGAAGAACCGGGTGACCTCGTCGAGGCCGTCGATGAACACGAACGCCCGCACCTTCGAGAACTGGTTGGAGATGGCGTAGACGAGGTGAAGCGTGAACCGGGCGAACGAGGCCACCGACCCCGAGATGTCGGCGATGACGAAGATCTCGGGCTTCGACGGCTTGGGATACCGGAACTTGGGCTCGGCCGGAACGCCGCCGTACGACAACGAGTGCCGGACCGTGCTGCGGAAGTCCAGCGGGCCCTTGCGACCGTGCCGCCGCTTGCGGGCCAACCGCACCGCCAGCCGTCGGGTCAGCGGGTAGATGGCTCGACGGAGGTTGGCCATCTCCTCACGCGAGGCGTGCATGAAGTCGACATCCTCGGGCAGCGGCTTGCGCAGCGTCTTGGCCATGGCCTCGACACCCCGGTCGGCGACCAGGCGGCGACGGATCTCGGCCTCGATCTCCTTCTTCAGGTCGTCGATCCGGTGCTCGAACTCGTCCTTCTCGAGCCGTTCCTCGAGCGGCGAGAGGTCTTCGGGGGCATCCTCGTGCGCCTGCTGCATCAGCCGGTCCATGACCGAGTCGAGGTCGAGCTGCCGCAGGGTGCGGTACAGGTAGTAGGTGCCGCCGACCGGTCGGCCCGGCTCCATTCCCGCGAACCGCTTGACCGATTGGCGGGCCACGGCGCGCATCATGCCCTGGTCGCCCTTCATGAGCGACTGATAGAGCATCTCGGCCAGCTCCTCGGGCGACATCTGGCTGCCACCCGCCCCGTCCTGGCCGGCCCCGGGCATCTCGGGGGTTTCGCCGTCCTCCAGCTGCTCGAGCAACTCGTCGAGCTGGTCGGGATCGAGCGCGAACTCCTTGCCCCGCAGCGAGAAGTAGACCTCGAACAGGGTCTCGAACGCGCGCCAGTGGGCGTGGTTCTTGACCAGGGTGGCCGCCAGCGCGTACTTGAACGCCTCGCGATCCTCGATCGGGATGTGCTGCACCGCCTCCATGGCATCGAGGTTCTCGGTGAGGCTGACCGGCAGCCCGGCCTCGCGCAGCTCCTGGATGAAGCCCGACAGCAGCTCCAGCATGGGGAGCGTGGGTTGGGCCGTGGTCACGAGCCCGAGCTGGCGTCGTCGAACGGCGAGTTCTGGGTGAACTCCTTCTGCGCCTTGGTGATGTCGGTCTGGTACTTGAGCAGGATGTTGATCGTGTCGGTGGCCTCCTGCTCGCCGACGGTCTCGACGCCCAGCAGCAGCAGCGTCTTGGCCCAGTCCAGCGTCTCGGACACCGACGGGCTCTTCTTCAGCTCGAGCTGTCGGATCGACCGCACGATCCGGGCGACCTGGTCGGCCAGGTTGTCGGAGATCTCCGGCACCTTGGTGAGCACGATCTCCTTCTCGCGCTCGAGGTCCGGGTAGTCGATGTGGAGGAACAGACAGCGCCGCTTGAGGGCCTCGGAGAGCTCACGGGTGTTGTTCGAGGTCAGGAACACCAGCGGCACCTGGGTGGCCTCGACCGTCCCCAGCTCGGGGATGGAGACCTGGTAGTCGCTGAGGATCTCCAGCAGGAGCGCCTCGGTCTCGAGCTCGACCCGATCGACCTCGTCGATCAGCAGCACGACGGGATCCTCAGCCCGGATGGCCTCGAGCAGCGGCCGGGTCAGCAGGAACTCCTCGGAGAAGATGTCCTCCTCGAGATCCTGCCAACTGCCGTCCTTGTTGCGTTCGGCCTGGATGCGGAGCAGCTGCTTCTTGTAGTTCCACTCGTACAGCGCCTTGGACTCGTCCAGGCCCTCGTAGCACTGGAGCCGGATGAGGCGACTGTTGGTGATCTCGGCCACCGACTTGGCCAGCTGGGTCTTGCCCGTGCCGGCCGGTCCCTCGACCAGCACCGGCTTCTGGAGCCGGTCGGCCAGGTAGACGATGCCGGCGATGCCCTCGTCGGCGAGATAGTCGACCTTGCGCAGACCCTCGCGCACTCCAGGGACGGAATCGAAGCGGAAATCCATCGGCCAACCATACCGGTGGCCGTCAGCGGCCGATCAATCGCCGGGACCGGGCCCGATCGGGACCAACTGCAGCCCCTCGGGCGACGTCCCCCATAGCTCGTCGGGCAGGGGGACCACGACCTTTCCACTGCCGGCGGCGATCCCGGTCGCGACCAGCTCGCCGTCGCGGAGCAGACCGAGCCCGGCCGCATCCTCGGGCGCCAGGGCCAGCAGGACGTCCTCCAGCGGCCCCGGGACGGGGATCGGTTCCCCGCCGGCGATCACCACGGCCTGGCCGGGAGCCAGGCCGGCCTCCGAGAGCAGCCGCTCGGGGCTCTGGTCGAAGCTGGCCGCCGCGGCGAGATCGGTCATCAAGCGCTCGTGGTCGACACGCATCGGCCCGCGTTGCTCGGCCATGTAGGAGGCGTCGCCGCTGCGACCGCCGATCGGCACGCTGTCGATCTCCCACGGAATCCCCACACCCACCTGTTCGCCGACCAGTCCGGCGATGTCCACCAGCTCGACCTGGTCGTCGTTGATCTCACCGTCGACCCGACCAGGGGGCTTCACGAGGAGCGGCGTCGGCAGGATCTCCGGCTCGTTGCCGGCACCGGCGGCGCGTTGCGCGGTGCCCGGAACGAACGAGATGCCGTGGTCGGCGGCGATCACCACCATGGCGTCGTCGTACATCCCGATCTCCTCGAGCCGGCCCAGGAACGCGCCGACCAGCGCGTCGGTGTACGCCGTCTGGTCCAGGTGGAAGCTCCGACCGACCGAGACGGCGAACGGCTCGTCGAGGACCTCATCACCCTCGTAACCGATGTAGGAGGCGTCGACCTCCTCACGTTGGGTGCCGTCCCCCCGGAACAGCCACGGCTGATGCGGCAGCACGAGGTGGAAGATGTAGGCGGGCGGCCGACCGGCATCGCCGGGTTGCATGGACTCGAGGAACTCGGTGAACCGACCGGGCTGCGCCGACGACGCCAGGCCGAAGAACTTGGCGATCGGGTCGAGCACGTCCACCGCCCCCTGCGCTTCGAAGCTCGGAAACCCGCCGTCGGTGTCGGCGAAGCGGTCCAGGCCGATGGGTTGGGGATCGCTCCAGGGCCACGCCCGCTGGAGGACCACCTCTCTGGTGTCGTCGAGCAAGCTCCGCCAGGCCGCTTCCGTCGACGCGACCTCACCGCCGTCCGCGCCTTCGTCGAGGCGACAGATGCTGGGCGGGCAGATCTGGGTGATGGCCTCGCTGACCTGGAGCGAGTGGGTCGACGCCAGCAGCCGGAACAGATTCTCGGGGTGGTCGAACCAGAGGGCGTCCTGGCTGGTCGACTCGGCGTAGCGACCGGTGAACAGCGCGGGGATGGCCTGGGTCGTGTGATCCGCCACGGTCGTGTGGCCTCGGTACCACGTCGCGTCCTCGGCGAACGCGGCGAGGTTGGGAACGATCGCGTCGTCGAGCTCCATCTCATCGGTCACGATCGATCGTGACGGGAGCTCGTCGAGGACGAGGATCGCCAGGGGCGCCACGTCGTCGGCGACCGACGTCGGGCGGATCGGATCGGACGACTCGGCGGCGCCGTCGATGGCTCGGGCGGGCGCCGAGGTCCAGAGGAACAGCCCGGCGAAGACCAGGCCGGCGGGGGCGAGGACCATGGCCCACTCGCGGATCGGAGCGACGCGGGACAGGGCGAACCAGGCGACCAGCCCGGCGAGACCACCGGCGGCAGCCAGGACGATCGACCGGTCGATGTCGAGGGCTCGGGCCAGCTGAACGCCCAGCGCCGCCGCCAGCAGCGTCGCCCCGGCCAGGTGAACGAGCGAACCGGCCCCCCGATGCACCCGCCCCACGAGCCAGCCGGCGAGCCAGATGAGCCCCGGGACCACCACCACACCGACGATGGCGAGGATCCAGAGATCCGCCCGGTCCGCCCCGTAGAACACGAAGAGCTCGGGGGCGTCACCGAACACGGTGAACAGCGGCTGCGCGATCGCCAACGCCCCGAGGCCGAGCAGGATGAGGAGCCACTGGATCGAGGTGGGGCCCGTCGTCGACGCAGGCGAGTTCACGATCGGCCGGTCAATTGCCGGGACCGGGTGCGACCGGGACCAGTTGGAGCCCGTCGGGCGACGTCCCCCAGAGCTCCTCGGGCACGGGCACGACCACCTTCCGGGACGCCGCAGCCATGCCGACGGCGACCAGCTCGTTGCCGCGGAGCAGCCCCAGGGCGACCACGCCGTCGGGAGCCATCGCCAGGATGTTGTCGTCGAGCGGCACCTCGACCGCGATCGGGTCACCATCGGGGACGACCACGGCCTGGTCGGGAGCGAGACCGGCGTCGGCGAGGACGGTCTCGGGGCGTTGATCGATCGTGATGGCGGCGGCGAGGTCGGCCATCAGCTGTTCGTGGTCGACGCTGGCCATCCCCTCGTCCTCGTCGAGGTAGCGGGTGGGCCCGCGGCGCTCGCCGATCGGCACCCCGTCGGTCTCCCATGGGATGCTCACCCCGACGCTGTCGGTGACCAACGGCAGGACGTCCACCAGCTCGACCTGGGCATCGCTGACCGTTCCCTCGGACTGACCGGGCAGTTTCACCAGCAGCGGCGTCGGCAGGATCTCGGCGTCGTTGCCGTCGCCGACCGCGCGTTGGGGGGTCTCGGGCTCGAACGAGATGCCGTGATCGGCCACGATCGCGATGGCCGCGTCGTCGTAGATGCCGAGCTCCTCGAGCCGGGCCAGGAACGAGCCGACGAGGCCGTCGGCGTACTGGGCCTGCTGGAGATGGTGGGAGCGTCCGACCGAGAGGGCGAACGGCTCGTCCAGCACCCGCCCACCTTCGTACCCCAGATAGCTGGGATCGACCTCGGCCTCGCGCTGGGTGCCGTCACCCCGGAAGAGCCACGGCTGGTGGGGCAGGACCAGGTGGAAGATGTGCGCCGAAGGACGCTCGGGATCCCCGGGCTCCATCGCCTGCAGGAAGTCGCCGAACCGCCCCGGCTGCGCCGCGCCGACGAAGCCGAAGAACCGCGCCACCGGGTCGAGCATCTCGACCGCGCCCTGTGCCTCGAAGGTCGGGAACCCGCCGTCGAGATCGGCGAACCGGTCCAAGCCGATGGTTTCGGGCTCGGTCCAGGGCCAGACCCGCTGGGAAACGACCTCGCGAGCGTCGGTCCAGAGCCGTCGCCATGCGGCCGACGGTGCGTCCTCGGTCGACGCGTCGGCGGATTCGTCACCGGTGGCGGGTTCGGGCGTGAGGCTGCACAGATCCGGCGGGCAGACCTGCGTGAGCGCCTCACTGACCTGCAGGGAGTGCGTGGACTCCAGCAGGCGGAAGACGTTGTCCGGGTGATCGAACCAGAGCGCCTGCTGGTCGGCCGTTTCGGTATAGCGCCCGCTGAACAGGGCCGGAACGGCCTGGGTGGTCTGTTCGGCGACCGTCGTGTGGTTGCGGTACCACGTGGCATCGTCCGCGAAGGCGGCCAGGTTGGGCATCGCCGACGCGTCGAGCTGCAGGTCGTCGGTGACCACCGAGCGGGTCGGAAGCTCGTCGAGGATCAGGATCGCGAGAGGGGCAAGATCGTCGGCGACCGCCGCCGGTTCGATCGGCTCGGTCGACTCGGAGGCACCGGCGATGGCCCGGGCCGGAGACGACGTGAACAGGAACAGACCGGCAAAGATCAGACCCGCCGGCGCCAGCACCATCGCCCACTCGCGAACCGGTCGGACCCGGGAGAGCGAGAACCAGGCCAGCGCACCGGCGCCCACGCCGGCCACGGCCAGGACGAACGAGCGCTCGGCACCGAGGGTTCGAGCGATCTGCACCCCGAGCGCCGCGGTCAGGACGGTGGCGCCGGCCAGGTGGACCAGGGCGCCGGCGCGGCCGTCGGCCCGGCCGACGAGCCAACCCGACACCCAGATCACCACGGGCACCAGGAAGACGGCGAGGGCCGCCAGGATCCAGAGATCGGCGGTGTCGGCCCCGTAGAAGACGAACAGCTCGGGCGCGTCGCTGAAGACGGTGAACAGGGGCTGCGCGATGGCCAGGGCTCCGAGCCCGAGCAGGATGAAGAGCCACTGGATCGAGGTGGGGCCCGTTGTCGACGTCGGTTCGGTCAAGACCGAGTCTGTCCTTCGCCGCGGACCACGTACTTGGCCGTCGTCAGCTGCCGGAGTCCCATCGGCCCACGAGCGTGCAGTTTCTGCGTGCTGATACCGATCTCGGCCCCGAACCCGAACTCCTCGCCGTCGACGAAGCGGGTCGAGGCGTTGACGAGGACCGCGGCGGCATCGACCCGATCCAGGAACGTCTCGGCCGCACCGAGATCGGCGGTGACGATCGCCTCGCTGTGCCCCGAGCTGTGCTCGTTGACGTGCTGGATGGCCTCGTCGAGGGTGTCGACCACCCGCACCGAGGCCTTCAGCTCGAGGAACTCCCGACTGAAGTCACCCTCCTCGAGCGGACCGATCTCGGGAACGATCCCCCGGGCCCGGTCGTCGCCGACCAGTGCGACCCCGGCGAGAGCGGCCGCCACCGTCGGCAGGAACTCCGCCGCCACGTCGGCGTGGACGACCAGCGATTCCATGGCGTTGCAGACCGAGGGACGCTGCATCTTCGCGTTGACGACGATGTCGGTGGCCATCGCCAGATCGGCGGCACGGTCCACGTATACGTGGCAGTTCCCGTCGCCGTCGATCACGTAGGGCACGGTGGCATGGTCGAGAATCGACTGGATCAGCGCCGGTCCGCCCCGGGGGATGAGGCAGTCGACGAATCCCCGTTGCTGCATGAACGTGACCGCGCCCTCACGGGTGGTGTCGGGGACCAACACCAGCGCATCGGCGGGGAGGCCGACCTTCTCGTACGCCGAGCGCAGGATGGCCTCGATGGCCGTGTTGGAGGCGATGGCGGCCGACGAACCGCGCAGGAACGCGGCATTGCCGGACTTGAGACACAGCGCGGCGGCATCGCTGGTGACGTTGGGCCGCATCTCGTAGATGATGGCCACGACCCCGAGGGGCATGCGGACCCGGCTGATCTTGAGCCCGTTGGGACGTACCCAGCCGTCGAGCACCTCACCAACCGGATCGGGAAGGGTCGCCACCTGCCGAAGACCGTCGGCCATCCCGGCGATCTTGGTCGAGGTCAGCTGAAGGCGATCGAGCAGGGTGGCGGCGACACCGTTGGCCCGAGCGTTGGCCAGATCCTGTTCGTTGGCGCCGAGGACGGCGGATTCGTCGGCGACGAGCAGATCGGCTGCGGTGACCAGCGCGTCGTTGCGCACATCGGTCGATGATCGAGCGACCAGGCGACTGGCCGCCTTGGCCCGCCGGGCCAGTTCGGGGATGGTGGGATCGGGGGACATCGCCCGAAGCGTATCGCCGTTGTTCGCGCCGGACCGTCCGGCCCGGTATCGTCCGGCGAGGATGAACGCGGACAAGGGGCTCAAGGCCGCCGTCGACACCTACGTCGACACGCTCAGCGACGTACTCGACGTCATCGTGGACCGGCTCGAGGGATTCGACCGGTCCTCGCTCCGTCGCGACGTCGCGCTGGAGTCGTTCAAGCTGTCGTCGGCGTTCATCGACGCCGACGACGTCCACACCGACGAGGAGGTCGACGCCTTCCTCCTCGCCTACGCCGATCTCATCCCCCAGCTCGCCGGGGTCGATCGGACACGGCTGCGGGCCGAGGGAACGTTGCGCGGGGCCAAGGACTGGCTCAAGGAGCCGTCGGTCCTGTTCGACATCCTGGTCAAGACCGACAGCCGGGAGGGCAGCAACTACTCGTACGTCTACTACGAGCAGGCCATGGCGGTGGCCCACACCGTCGTCTCCCTCGATCCGTACACCTCGGCCGCCGAGCTCGCCGCCATCCAGAAGTTCCGCTCGCTCCTGCTGGGAACGATCCGCGGCCGGGGCGTCACCGCCAGCCGGGCCGCCACCTCCGATCCCGCCGACCCCCGGGCCGCCGCCGACGCCGACCTGGGCGAGCCACGTCCCATCGACGAGCTCCTGGACGAGCTCGACGAGCTGATCGGCCTCGACGGTGTCAAGCGCGAAGTGAAGCTGGTCACCGACCTGCTCCACGTCCAGAAGCTGCGGGAGGAACGCGACCTCCCGGTGATGGACCAGTCCCGGCACCTCGTCTTCACCGGCAATCCCGGCACCGGGAAGACCACGGTGGCCCGACTCCTGGCCCAGATCTACCGCACCCTCGGTGTCGTCGAACGCGGCCACCTGATCGAGACCGATCGCAGTGGGCTGGTGGCCCGCTACGTCGGCCACACCGCGGTCAAGGTGCGCGAGGTGTTCGACCAGGCCGACGAGGGCGTGCTCCTGATCGACGAGGCGTATGCGCTGGCCCGCGGCGGCGAGAACGACTTCGGCATGGAGGCGATCGACGCGATCGTCAAGCTGGTCGAGGACCGGCGCAAGTCGATGGTCTGCATCGCCGCCGGGTACCCGGTCGAGATGATGGAGTTCATCGACGCCAACCCCGGGCTGCGCTCCCGCTTTCCGAAGGTCATCGAATTCCCCGACTACGACACCGACGAGCTGGTCGAGATCTTCGGGCTCATCGCCGACAAGTCCCACTACGACGCCGACGACGCCGCCGAGGAAGCGATCCGCTCCTGGCTCGACGCCCAACCGCGGACGAAGGGATTCGGCAACGGTCGGCTCGCCCGCAACCTGTTCGAGTCGGCCGTGGCCCGCCAGGCGACCCGGATCGTCAAGATGGACGACCCCACCGACGACGAGCTCATCACACTCACCGCCGACGACATCCCCGACCCCGGCGAGTCGCTCGATCACCGAGAGGTGCTCCACGAATGATCCGACATCGCCGCTTCTTCCATCCCCTGATCCTGGTCATCGCCGTCCTGGTGGGCGCCGTCGGCCTGGCTGCGGCCCGGCTCCCCGGACTGATCCTGGGTCTGCTCGTCGGCTACGGGCTCGGGTTCACGGCGGCGATCATCATCCGGCACCGCGATACCGAGCGGATCGACCCCTTCGCCCTCAACGAACCGTGGCGCTTCTTCGTCCGCGACGCGCTCCAGGCCCGCAACCGCTTCCGCTCGACCATCGAGGCCCTGGACGACGGCCCGATCTCCGACCGGCTCCGCGGTATGGGTCAGCAGATCGACGCCGGAGTCGAGGAGTGCTGGAGGATCGCACGCCGGGGCCAGGCCATCGCCGACGCCCGCCGCACGATCAAGCGGGACAAGATCGAGCGGCAGATCGAGGAGATCGCGGCCGAAGGCCCCGACGCCGACAACGATCGCCGACTCGAGTCGCTCCAGAGCCAGCTGGTCTCCAGCGACCACTTGGGCGACGTGCTCGAGGACGCGGAGCGGCGACTGAAGATCCTCGATACCCGGCTCGAGCACTCGGTCACCCGGGCGATCGACGTGTCGGCCCGGCTCGGAGACGATCTCGCCCTCTCCACGGTCGAAGAGGACATGACCCTCCTCGTCGACGAGCTCGAGTCGCTGCGCGAGGCGCTCGATGACACCGAGGGCCCGACGCTCGGAACGGGGTGACCACCGACCCGACGGCCGGTCCGGAATCCGGGCGATCGCAGCGAGCGGCCACGCTCGTCTCCGCCGGCATCTTCCTCTCCCGCATCTCCGGGCTGATCCGGACCCAGCTCACCGCCGCCGTGCTGGGCGGCGGGGGCGTCGCCGACGCCTTCGTCGCCGCGTTCCGCATTCCCAATCTCCTCCAGAACCTGCTGGGCGAGGGAGTGCTGTCGGCCTCGTTCATCCCGGTCTACTCACAGTCGCTGGAGGCCGGCGACGAGAAGCGGTCGAGTCAGCTCGCCGGCGCCATCGGCGGACTCCTCGGGCTGGCCTCCGCGATCATCGTGGTCATCGGGGTCGTGGCCGCACGGCCGATCGTGTCCCTCCTGGTGTGGGGGTTCGAGGGCGAGACGTTCGAACTGACGGTCAGCCTGACCCGGGTGATGTTCGTCGGCACCGGGTTCCTGGTGCTGTCGGCCTGGTGTCTCGGGATCCTCAACAGCCACCGGAAGTTCTTCCTGTCGTACGTCGCCCCGACCGTCTGGAACGGGGCCCAGATCGTCGTCCTGGGCATGGTGGCCATCCTCGGGTGGTCCACCCGGTCGGCCGCCGAAGCGCTGGCCTGGGGCGTCGTCATCGGCGGCGTCCTCCAGTTCCTGATCCAGCTCCCCTCGGTGCGGGCCGTGGCCCCCGATCTCCGGCTCTCGATCAGTCGGGCCTACCCCGGCGTCGACGAGGTGCTCTCCCGCTTCGCCCCGGCCGTCCTGGGCCGGGGCGTCGTACAGCTGGCCGCCTACCTCGATCTGCTCCTCGCCTCCTTCCTCTTCACCGGCGCCGTGGCCGCACTGGGCTACGCCCAGGTGCTCTACCTGCTGCCGATCAGCCTGTTCGCGATGAGCGTGGCGGCGGCCGAGCTCCCCGAGCTCTCCCGATCCGCCGACGACGAGCCGGCCGTCATCCGCCGCGTGCAGGGTGGCCTCGAGCGCGTCGGGTTCTTCGTGGCCTTCGTGGTCGCCGCCTACCTGGCGGCCGGCCGAACGATCGTCGCGGCGCTGTACCAGCGGGGCGAGTTCGGCCCGTCCGACACGACGGTGGTCACCCTGGTGCTCGGTGCCTACTCGTTGGGACTCCTCGGCATCTCGGCCAGCCGGTTGGTCCAGAACGCGCTGTACGCCAAGGGAGACGTCCGCGGGCCGGCTGTCATCGCCGCGATCCGGGTGGCGGTGGCGGCCGCGGTCGGCCTGACCCTGATGGTGCCGCTGGACGGGGTGATCGTGTCGCCCGACGGCACCATCGGCGGCACCCTCCCCGACATCGACCAGGGCGTCGCCGCCGACCTCGGGTGGGGCACCCTGGGTGCCGTCGGCCTGGCGCTGGGATCCGCGGTCGGAGCCTGGCTCGAGTTCGGGCTGCTCCGACGTCGGCTCCGCACCGCGGTCGGCGGCGAGATCCGGATCTGGCGGAGCGTGGCCCGCTCGCTCCCGGCCGCCGCGGTCAGCCTGGGGACCATGGCCATCCTCGGCGAGCTGACCGAAGGCTGGCCCGCCATCGTCGCCGTCGTCGCCGTCGTCGGACTGGGCGGCGTGATCTACGTGAGCGTCAGCCTGGTCAAGGGTCCACCGCAGGCTGCGCAAACGCTCGACGCGGTCCGCCGGCGTCTCGCTCGACGTTGAACGCCGGGCGGGCCCCCGTCGCCAACCACGCGGCACACCACTAGAGTCCACCGCATGATCAAGGCATTGAAGCGCTGGTGGAAGTATCTCGGAGCGAAGCTCGGTGGCACGCTCGAGGAGCGAGCCGACCCGAAGGTCCAGCTCGAGCAGGCGATCCAGGAGGCGCAGGAGCAGCACCGCCGCCTCAAGGAGCAGGCGGCATCGGTCATCGCCAATCAGAAGCAGACCGAGATGCGGCTCAACCGGGCGATGGAGCAGTACGAGAAGCTCAACGCCAACGCCCGCCAGGCCGTGCTGATGGCCGACGAGGCTCAGAAGACGGGCGATACGGCCAAGGCCACCGAATACACCAACGCCGCCGAGTCCTTCGCCAATCGGCTCATCGCCATCGAGGGTGAGGTCGAGGATCTCAAGCAACTCCAGCTCCAGGCCACCCAGGCCGCCGACCAGGCCAAGGCCGCGGTCAGCCAGAACTCGATGGCTCTCCAGAAGAAGCTGGCCGAGCGCCAGCAGCTGCTGAGCCAGCTGGATCAGGCCAAGATGCAGGAGCAGATGAACACGGCGATGAGCAGCCTGCAGGAGACCGTGGGCGAGGACGTGCCGACGTTCAGCGAGGTCCGCGACAAGATCGAGCGGCGGTACGCCAAGGCGCAGGGAGCCTCCGAGCTCGAGGGCGCCACGGTCGAGTCGAAGATGATCGAGGTCGAGCAGCAGGCGCTGAACATCGAGGCCAAGACCCGGCTCGAGGAGATCCGTTCCCAGCTCGGACTGGACACCGAAGCCGAGGAGGTGGCCACCGCCACCGAGCCGGCCTCGGAGACCACGCCCGAAGGCGGCGGCGAGACCGCCACCAGCTAGGGCAGCACCACCAGGTCGTCGCGGTGGACGACATAGCGGGCGACACCGTCGGGGAGGTCGTCGCTGTGGCGGCCGCGGAGGCCGTCCAGCACGGTCGAGCCGACGCGGGCCATCCCCTTGGCGCACACCGCGCCGTCGGGGCCGACGATCTCGACGGCCTCGTCGATGTCGAACGAGCCGCGCACGCCGGTCACCCCCGCCGCCAGGAGCGATCGCTGATGGTCGACCAGCGCCGCCCTGGCCCCCTCGTCGACCTCGATCGTGCCGCTCGGAGCCACCGCGAAGGCGATCCAGAGCTTGCGGGCCGACATCCGCAGGCCGCGGGGGCGGACGACGGTGCCCACACCGGCCTCACCGGCTGCGGCCGCCTCTAGGACTCCCTCGCGGCCCGCGTCGGCGATGACCGCCGTGACGCCCGACCAGCTGGCGATCTTGGCGGCGGCCAGCTTCGCGGCCATGCCACCGCTGCCGCGATCGGAGCTGCTCCGGCCGGCGACGGCCTCGAGTTGCTGGTCGATCTCGACGATCTCCTCGATCAGCGAGGCCGTCTCGTCGAACCGGGGGTCGGCGGTGAGCACGCCGGGGGTGTCGGTGAGCAGCACGAGCACGTGGGCGCCCACCAGGTGGGCCACCAGCGCGGCGAGCCGATCGTTGTCCCCGAACCGGATCTCGTCGTCGGCGATGGCGTCGTTCTCGTTGACGACGGGGACGACGTCGAGCTCGAGGAGGCGCTCCAAGGTGCCCCGAGCGTGGAGGTACTGCGACCGGATCCCGAAGTCCAGGGGCGCGAGCAGGACCTGGCCCGACACGATCCCCAGCTCTCCGAAGGCCTCGTTGTAGACCTGCATCAGGCGCGATTGGCCGATGGCCGACACCGCCTGGAGGGTCACCGCATCGCGGGGACGGCGGGGCCCGTGGAGATCCACCACCGGGAGGCCCGCCGAGATCGCGCCCGAGGTGACCACCACGACCCGGGTGCCGTTGCGGCGCAGCTGGGCCACCTCGTGGCAGAACTTGGCCACCGCGGCCGGGTCGATGTTGCCATGGTCGTCGGTGATCGAGGACGTCCCGATCTTGGCCACCACGGTCATGGCGTCTGATTTCACCGATTCAGGGTAGTGGCCGGCTCAGGTCAGGGCAGTGGTTCGTCGGCCTCGTAGTCGAATTCGAGATCGCCGATCCGCACGGTGTCGCCGGGCCGGGCGCCGGCCCGAGCCAGCGCGCGGTCGACCCCCACCTTCTTCAGCTGTTTGCGCATGTAGACCTGAGCGTCACCGTCGGTGAGGTCCGACAGCGCAACCGCCCGGCGAGCCGCCCGACCGTGCACCACGAAGACGGCGTCGTCGCCCCGATCGACCCACACACCGGGGACGTGCGGACGGATCACCGGCAGCTCCTCGGCGGCCACCGGGTCGGCCTCACGGGCATCGACCACCAGCGACGCCATCGCGCCGATCAGTTCGGGAATCCCCTCCCCCGTCACCGCCGAGATGGCCAGCGCTCGACGGGGCGGTCGGTCGACGAGATCGATCCGGGACTCCACCACGAGGCGGGGGCGATCGAGGAGATCGGCGCGAAATCGACCGAGCTCGTCCAGCAGGATCCGCTCCTGCTCGTCCATCGACGTGCCGTCCCACTCTGCTGCGTCCAGGAGGACGACCAGCGCCCGCGCCCGCTCGACGTGACGGAGGAACTGGTGACCGAGCCCCTTCCCATCGGCCGCGCCCTCGATCAGCCCCGGAATGTCGGCCACGATGATCGAGGCGCCGTCGTCGAGGTCGACCACACCGAGATTCGGCTCGAGGGTGGTGAAGGGATAGTCGGCGATCTTGGGCCGGGCCGCGCTGATCCGTGCGATCAGGGTGCTCTTGCCCACGTTGGGGAATCCCACCAGCGCGATGTCGGCGAAGAGCTTGAGCTCGAGCCGCAGCCACTGCTCGGCGACGACCTCGCCCTGCTCGGCAAAGCTCGGAGCCCGCATCGAGTTGGACAGGAACCGTGCGTTGCCCCGGCCGCCGGTCCCCCCTCTGGAGGCGAGCCAGCGCTGGCCGTCGACACCGAGATCGGCCAGGACGGTGCCGTCGGGATCGCGCACCAGCGTGCCCACCGGGACGTGCACGATCAGATCGTCGGCACCGGCGCCGTGGCGCCGCTTGCCCTGACCGTGGGCCCCGCTGCCGGCTCGGCGGTGCGGATGGTCCCGGAACGACAGCAGCGATGCGACGTTGTGGTCGGCCTGCAACCATACCGAGCCGCCGTGCCCGCCGTCACCGCCGTCGGGTCCACCCTTCGCCACGTGGGCCTCGCGACGCATCGACACCGCGCCGGCACCGCCGTCGCCACCCTTCACACAGAGACCACACTCGTCGACGAACCCGGACACGACTGCAGAGCCTACGGGCTCTGAGATGACGAATCCGCAGGCTCCCAAGGTGGGCTCCCCTATTCGCTGAGCCGCACCTCGAGCTGGGTGCCACCGATGTCCCCGCCGGGGCTGTAGCCGAAGCCGAGGGACTTGCACAGCGATTCGGGGAGCATGGCGCACTTGAACACCACGGACGAGACCCGGTCGACCTTGCCGCTCCCCCAGTCGCCGCAGGAGAAGGCTTGACCGGCCTGGTGGGTCCGGTACTCGACTTCGCGGCCGTCCAGGGGGTCACAGGCGGTGCCCTTCTTCTTCCAGTAGAGCCGGTCGACGAAGACGGGCACGTACGAGTTGATGTGCACCCGACCGGGACCGGAGATCTCGGATTCGGCCACCAGGGGGATGAAGGCGAAGCGGGCCGAGTGGACGATCGACGGGTCGACCAGCTCGGGATGGGTTCCCTCGGTCCAGTCGGTGATGCACTGCAAGAGGCCTTCGTGCTTGTCGTAGAAGTCCCAGCTGGCTCCCAGGACGCCGGTGTCGTCCTTGTGGGTCACCAGGTTCTGGCAGGAGGTCGGCTGCGCGCTCATGTCGGAGACGAAGAAGTCCCACAGGGGCGTGTTGTCCATCGGCTCGCCGTGGAAGCGATAGGTCGATTGCACGAAGGAGCCCCGCCGCAACCGGGGCGTCTCCCCGAGGCACACCGGGGTGCCGGCATCGGACAGGAGGGCGCAGCGCAGGCCTCCGGCGTTGAAGCCGGTGTCGAGCGAGAGCGTGTTGGGCAACGCCACCGTACAACCGGCCCCACCCTGCAGACGGACATCGCCATAGGTGCTCTGCCGGAGCGACTCCGCTCCGGACCAGTCACCGCCGACCGGAACGACCGGGAACGGAGGAATGACCGGGTCGGCAGCCGAGTCGCCGAACACACCGGTCGGATGGTCCAGGCCGCGGGCGATGGAGCGGAGGATGGACTGGTTGCCGGGGCCCTGGACACAGCCGTTGTACTCGAAGGGGTTGTAGGTCCCGAACGTCGAGGTGCTGGCCGGGAAGACGTCGGAGTCGCACGGGTCGGGCAGCGGTCCCGGCGACGGAGCCACGCCCGGCCCGTTGCCCTGCATCAGCGAGGCCGGATCCTTCGCACTGCTGTCCCGCAGGCACACCTGGGTCCCGGCGGTCGTTCCCGCCAGGGCGACGAAGGGCAGGACGAACTGCGAGGTGTCGCTGGCCGTCCCGACGATTCCGGCTTCGGCGACGGCCGTGGCGGAGGTCTCGTCCACGCCGAAGACTCCAGCGAAGTAGGTGGCCTGGGTCTGGCGGGGCACGCGGACCCTGACGGTGTCGAACTCGACGGAGAAGGACAGACACTCCGTCGCAGGTGTCAGCCCCAACGATGTGGCCGTGTGGCCGCTCTCGTTCCCGAGATGACCGTCATCGGTGCAGGCCGACCAGTCGGCCGCGACGATGGTGCGATCCATCACGTCGGCGACCCGATCGATCACATCGTCCAGCACCGCCTGCGGATCGCCCGAGCGAGCGGTCTCGAGGGCCCCGCCCAACGCTGCGGCATCGGCGGCCGACTGTCCCTGACGACGAAGGTTGTACTGGGCTCCGAGGTCGACGGCGAACGCCGCAAACCCCAGCAGGACCAGCAACATGATCAGTGTCATGGCCAGGATGGCGCCCCGCTCACGCGGCGCCCGGCGGAGCCGCGTCACGTGGTCTCCTCCGGGCAGTCGGCCGCCGTCGCGGCCTGCCAGGTGGCGTCCTGCTCGGTACGCATGCTCACGGACGACTCGATCTCACGTCCACCGAGCCAGCCGTCGAAGAAGCCGGTCAGCGTGTCCAGCTCACGAAGCACGGTCACCTCGGTCTCGTCGCCGACGTCGCCGCCGCCGCTGATCGTGACCACGGCCTCGCCGTCACGATCCATCCGCGAGCAGATCTCCGTGACGAGTGCGGTCGTCTGTGCCGACGGCGTCCGCTCGGCGTCGCTCTCGTCGTAGTGCCCGTGGTTCACCGCGGCCAGCCGGGCCCCCTCGCGGGCACCATGGCGAACGTCGAGTTGCTGGGAGAACGCCCAGCCGAACTCGATCACTCCGAACACCAGGATGAGGAAGACGGGGAGGACGAGGGCGAACTCGACGACCACTGCACCACGTTCAGGACGGTGTTTCGAGTGCATGCTCAGGTCTCGGCCAAACGGCCCAGGGCCTTGAGCAACGAGGCTCGTACCGGGCTGGGTGATTCTGCCCACCAGTTCCGCAGGAACTCCCAAGGAACCCGTCCGGGAGCGAAGCGCCCTTCAACCGTCCCAGGAGTTCTGCTGGAAGTCCCGAGGAGCCCGCTTCCGGCGGGCTCCCGTCTACTCGACCAGGCGGATCGGGTCGCCGGAGAGGCCCGCGCTCCAGACGGTGTGGTCGAACACGTCGGCACCGGAGTCCCACTGGAAGCGCAGCTTCACCCAACAGCCGAGGTTGCTGGCGATCGCGCAGTCGTAGTCGGACGGCAACGGGACGTACACCGTCACCAGATCGCCGTTGAAGGAGGTGTTGACGTTGTCGAGCGTGCAGTCGTTGGCAGGGCTGGGCGTACCACCGGTCGTACCGATCGTGTCCTCCCAGATGCAGTCCCGGAACACGTTGGTCCCGGCCGGCCCGTAGGTCCCGTCGCTGTTCATGTACTCGATGGGTGGGAGCACCTGGATGTGACCGTTGCCGGCGCCGTCGCCGACGTCCCAGAACGAGACTTCGATGAAGCTCCCGTTGGCGGCCGGCGGCACCCGGGTGAGGAAGAACTCGGTGTTGGCCGCAACGGCCCCGACGAACATGGGAAGCCGACCGGTGGCCGCGATGCTGACGCTGGAGCCGTCCAACGTCTCGAGGCCGGCAGTGCCGAATCCGACCCGGAGGGAGTACTTGTTGATGCCGCTTCCGCCGCCGCCGCCGATGGACTCGGGACTCCCCATTGGCGAGTTGGTCCGGACCTGGAGGATGTACTGGCCCACCTCGACCAGGTTGTTGGGAACCGAGCACAGGGTCACCCACTGGCGGAACTGGCCCGCGAACTCGGCGTGGTCGCCGTCGCGCCAGCCGTCGTCGGGGTCGAGGTACCTGTGGATGTTGTCGCCGCCCGTGTCGGAGAAGCCTCGGAACTGGCGGGGCTCGCACGTACCGCTGTAGATGACCGGATTGTCGAGGTCGTTCTGCGGGGTCAGGTCGGGAGCTCGCAGCATGAAGGTGGTGACGTCGACCGACCCGTTGTCGGCGGTGCAGTAGATGTGATCGGAGGGCGAGACCACGACCCCACCGACGACGACGTTGGGTTCCCACCGTCCCCGCTCGTACCGTTCCCGGGCGTTCTCCCCCGGCTTCGTGTAGGTGCCACCGTTTCCGTAGAGGGCCGGATGGTCGTTGACCAGCTCCTGGTTCAGGGAGTCGGTGGGCAGGCGGCCGCATCCGGTGAAGCCGACGTCGACCTGGCCCGGATCGAACGCCTGCAGGACCAGGTCCCCGCTGGCCGGAACCGACTTGACGTCGAGCTTGTATGTGTAGCCGTTGGGGTCGTACTCGCTCGACCCGTTGGAGGCCTGAAAGCGGTCACCGCGGAAGGCGAGGAGCCGGGGGCCGCGTTCATGAGCCAGTACTCCGGCTGCACGTGGGCCAGACTGGTGTTGTTGCCCAGCCAGTTGTTGGGGCTGCCCATGACCGACGGGCCCTGGAACTCGGCCAGGGCGGTCCGGGTGATGGTGGTCTGATTGACGCCGAACAGTCCGGCGAAGAAGTTGTCGACGGTCCGCTCGACCGTCACGCGGAGCTGATTGGCCCTGTTCCCGTCCTCGATGGTGATGTCGCTCGAGCTGAACCCGTTGGCCCCGGCGGCCTCGAATGCGGTGACGCGCGAGCCGGGCTCGTCGAGGGGCAGCTTGGTCACACCGGCCAGCGCGCCGGCGTCGGCCGCCTGTTGGGCCCGATTGGCCGTGAGGTACCAGTGCCCGACGTCGATCGCGAATCCGGCGGCGCCCAGCATGACGATGAGGAGGATCATCGTCGTCGGCAGCGCCACCCCGCGTTCACCGCCCAACCACGTCGGCCTCCGCACGCGACCTACGGCTCGCATGTGAGACCCCCAGAGGTCGGTACCGGCTCGAGCCGCATGACCGTGTGGGCCGTGAGCGTCTTGCTCGACCCGAACGCAGCGGTCAGGAAGTTGTGGCTCGCTCGGACGTAGACGCCGATGTAGTCCGTGCTGCCGTCGGCGCCGCACGCCGCCTGGGTCAAGGGTGGCCATGTCCCGGAGACGTAGGCCCAGTCGCCCTCACCTCCGGAAGCGGTGCCGTCCCACACATAGCGGTAGCACTGGGTGCACGTCTCGTAGTCGCTGCCGTCGGACGGCCCGCCGGTCACGGGATCGGCCTTGTAGATGGAGAGGTACTCGATCTCGCCGGACTGGAACGCGTTGAGCAGGGCGCCGCGGACGGCGGCGGCGGTGTTGATCTCGTAGTCGGTCTGGCGGGGAAGCGCCGACGCGACCCGGGCGCCGCTGCGGGTGGCCGAGGTGAGGGTGAGCGAGTTCTTGAAGGCGAAGCCGAACTCGAACACGCCGAACACCACGAGGAGCAGCACGGGCAGCACGATGGCCGCCTCGATCAGGGCTGCGCCACGCTCGCTGCGCTTTCGCAGGCGACGCGTGAAGGGGAACAGCCCCCGACAGCGGAGACGGGTGGGGGTGGGGTGGGTCACGGCTTCTCCAGGGTGATGCTGGCCCCGACGCCATCCCACCCGGGGGTGGAGGAGACGTTGGTCACGGTGAAGGTCGTCGGGTCGTCGTTGTTCTTCCGGTTGCCCCAGACCATCTGGCACTGCCCGGCGCTGTTGGTCGTACAACTCCGGTTCCGGGTGTTGCCGTCGGCGGTGACGAACCTGCCGGACACCAGCGCTCCCGACACGTTGGCGCCGTTGTCGCTCCGGTGGAGCGAGATGCGCACGCGAGCCCGCCAGTCGCCGTCGCTCTCGTTGTACGACCGGTCCTCCAGCTTGAACACGAAGGTGTTGACCGTCGGCGCCACCGTCGTCGTCGGCCCGGACGTGGTCGGCGGCGTCGCGACCGTCGTCGAAGTGGACGAGGGCGTCGACGTGGTCGAGGTCGTCGAGGTCGAGGAGGGGACGGTGGTCGTGGTCGTCGTCGTCGTCGTGGTGGTCGTGGTGGTCGTCGGGATCGTCACCGGCAGCGTCGTGGTGGGACTCCACCCGAGCGTCGTACGCGACACCTCGTACGCGGGCACGGCGCCGATGCCCGAGCTGGAGCCCTCGTAGAAGTCCGAGGTCCGCTCGTGGATGACCCCGGCCACCCCCATGAGTCCGAGGGCGAACACCGCGAAGACGAGCGCGTACTCGGGAAGGAATGCGCCTCGCTCGTTCCGCTTCTCAGCCGACATCTCGTCCTCGCCATGGCTCCGGTTGCACCACGGACGACCCGTGACGCAATCCACCCACAGCTCGTCTTTCGACAGGGTCGGACGGCTTCTTGAGCACTTGTACCCAAAAGGCCCACCATTTGGGTAGGTCTACCTATGGGGGGCGCTGGAAGGCGGCGGGACGAGCCGCCGCGCCGGTCAGCCGTCCGGGACGATGTCCACCAGTTTGCGGCCCTTGCGGCTTCCGAACCGCACCTGGCCGTCACTGGTGGCGAACAGGGTGTCATCGCCACCCTTGCCCACGTTCTCGCCGGGGTGGATGCGGGTACCGCGCTGACGCACGATGATGGCGCCGGCCTGGACGACGGTGCCGTCGCTGGCCTTGACGCCCAGTCGCTTGCTCTGTGAATCGCGGCCGTTCCGGGTGGAGCCGCCGCCCTTGGTCTTGGACATGGTGGATCAGCCCTTCGAGATCTCGGTGATACGGATGGTGTTGAGCTCCTGGCGGTGGCCCCACCGCCGCCGCTGGTTGCTCTTGTTCTTGTAGGTGAAGCCGGTGATCTTGGGCCCGCGGTGGTGATCGACCACCTCGGCCCGCACGGACGCTCCGCTGAGCTGATCGGGCGTGGCCAGGACGGTGTCACCGTCGACGACCATGACCGGGGCCAGTTCGACCGAGGCGTCGGGTTCGCCGACGAGCTCGACCTCGAGCTCTTGGCCCTCTTCGACTCGGTACTGCTTGCCACCGGTGTGAACGACTGCGTACATGATGTGTGCGACCTCTGGGACGAAACCATGAAACTCTAGCGGTTTGGGGGATCGGTCTCCAAGGACCGGTGCGGTGGGGTCAGATCCGGTCCAGGAGCTCGGCGGCGACCTGGACGCCCCGGCCCTCGCAGGGTTCACACGGGGTCGAGAGCGATTCGAGCAGTCCCTCGCCGATGCGCTTGCGGGTCATCTCGACCAGGCCCAGCTCGGAGATCTCGAACGCCTGGGTGCGGGTCTTGTCACGGGCGAGCGCCTCCTTGAAGACCTTGAGCACCTCCTTGCGGTTCTTCTTGACCTCCATGTCGACGAAGTCGATGACGATGATGCCGCCGATGTCGCGCAGCCGCAGCTGTCGGGCGATCTCGTCGGCCGCCTCCTTGTTGTTGGCGGTGACGGTCTCCTCGAGGCTGGAGGAGCCGACGTTCTTGCCGGTGTTGACGTCGATCACGGTGAGGGCCTCGGTGTGCTCGATGATGAGCGAACCGCCCGACGGCAACCACACCTTGCGATCCAGCGCCTTCGCCAGCTGTTCGTGCACGTGGTAGCGCTCGAACAGCGACATCTGCTCGGCCACGGGGTCGTAGAGCGTGACCCGCTCGGCCAGCGCCGGCATGATGCTGGCCACGTAGCCCTGCACCTCCTCGTGCAGCGTCGGGTCGTCGATGACCACCGCCCGGTAGTCCTTGTTGAACTCCTCGCGGATCACCCGCAGCGCCATCTCGGGCTCGCGGTAGAGCAGGCTGGGCGCCTTGGCCTTCGACGCCAGCTCCTTGATCTGGATCCACTGCTGCTCGAGCCGGCGCGACGTCGTTGGTGATCTCCTCGGCCGTGATGCCCTCGGCCGCGGTGCGCACGATGAGGCCGTGACCCTTCGGGTCGGGCCTTGTCGAGGATCTTGCGCAGGCGCTTGCGCTCGTCGTCGGGCAGTCGCTTCGAGATCCCGTAGGTGGCGCTGTTGGGCACGAGGACCACGAAACGACCCGGCAGCGAGACCTCCTGGGTGAGGCGAGCGCCCTTGTGGGCGATGGGGTTCTTGGTGACCTGGCAGAGGATGGTCTGCTTGGCCTTGAGGAGCTCCTCGATGCGCGGCTTGCCGCCCTCGACGATGTCCTCCTGGTCGTACTGCACGTCGCCCCGGTAGAGCACGGCGTTCTTGGGGGTGCCGATGTCGACGAACGCCGCCTCCATGCCGGGGAGCACGTTCTGGACCCGGCCCAGGTAGATGTTGCCGTGGATCTGGTTGATGTCGTCGGTGGGGCGGGAGACGTAGTGCTCGACGAGGGACCGGCCCTCGAGCACCGCGATGTGGGTGCCCTCGGGTTGCTGGCTGACGCACATCTGGTAGCGACCGATGGGACGGCCCTTGCGGCGTCGACCCCGGCGGCGCTTGATGTCGGACTCGTCCAGCTCGACGGGCTCGTCGGGGGTGACGGCCTCGACCGGGGCCACGTTCTTCTGGCGGTTTCCGCCGCCCTGCTTGCGCTGGCCCGCCGCCGCCCTGGCGGTCACGATTCTGGCCACCCCCGCCCTGATCCTGGCCGCCTCCTTGGCCGCCGCGGCCGCGACCGCCGCGTCGGCGCCGCTTGCGGTTGCCGCCGCCTCCGCCCGAGCCGCCGCCGTTCTGGCCGCCACCGCTGCGCCCGCCCCCCGGAGACGGTGCCCCGCCGGGCGCGGGTCGGCTGTCGCCGATCTTCGGTTTCTTGGGGATCAGCGCTTTCTCAGCGGCGTCGCGGCTCTTCGGTCTGCCCTCGATGTGACGATCGGGGAGTTCGGGCTGGCGGTCCAGCCCCTCTGGTTCGGACATGGTGACGTTCCTTCCTCATGACGCACGCAACGATGCATGCGCGGTCCATGTCGCACGGACGAGGTCGTCGCCGGTCCCGGCCGCGGAGGGCGGGGACTCGAGCGGAGCTCGTCGGGCGCCAGTGGACCCGGTCCATTGGTGAACGCGTCGCACTCGGACCTCGTCTGCCGGTTCATCGGGCAGCGTGAGCAGCTCGATGAACTCGGCGGGTCGGAGCGAACGCGGTTGGGTGGCGAGCTCGACGTGGAGCGTGCCCCCGCTGGAATCCCGTTCGTCGATCTCGACCGCAAGAATTGCGGGGCGAGCGTCATCGACACGCTCGCGGCCCTTGCGGACCCGACGGAGGGGAAGCTGGTCGGCAGCGAGGATCTGGTCGACCCGCTGCCGGAGCACGTCCGGCGAGGTCGAGAAGGTCATCTGCCATGTGCAGTGGGTCACGGCCGCCTGCAGCGACGGTGCACCACGTTCGACACTGCCGCACGCGGTGGCCCGGATCCCGTCGGGGAGCACGGCCGAGAGGCGTTCGGGCAGTGTGTCGAGCTGGAGGACCGGGGCGCGGATCGCCGATCCGCCTGAACGTCCAGGTCGATGTCGATGTACTCGGCGTCGGACTCGTGGCCGGTGGAGAGCGCCAGGCCGAAGTGCAGCTTCGGGCGGGGTGAGAACCCCTCGGTGTAGGCGATGGGCAGCTGCGGCCCGGCGGATGGCCCGCTCCCAGATCCGGGCCATGTCGCGGTGGCGCGATGAAGCGGACCTTGCCGTGCTTGGTGAAGCGGATCCGGAGCCTCATGACGACGGCTCCTGCGGTCGGCGCCGGATGCCGACCGGTACCGGCTGGCCCGGGGCCGGTCGAGGTCCTGGCCGGTGCCCTGGCTGCCGCCGGCCGGGGGCGCGGCCGAGGCCACGACGTGCTCGATCGCCGTAGCCGGTGCAGGCGCCGCAGTCGTAGCAGGGCGTCCAGCGGCAGTCCTCGAGGCCGACCTCGTCGAGGGCGTCGCGCCAGTCCTGCCAGAGGAAGTCCTTGTGGAGCCCGGCCGAGAGGTGGTCCCAGGGCAGCACCTCGTCCTCGGTGCGGTGGCGGTGGACGTACCAGTCGATCGTCGAGCCCGGCCCGCTCGATGGCCTCGAGCCACAGGTCGAGGTCGAAGTGCTCGGACCACTCCTGGAAGGTGCCGCCGTGGCGCCAGACGTCCTCGATGACCGGCGCCGAGGCGGCGATCGCCGCGGCTGAGCATGCCCTCGACCAGCGTGGCCTTGGGGTCGTGCCACTTGAGCTGGACGCCGCGGTCGCGCCGCAGGTCGTCGCGCAGCAGGTTGATCTTGCGCTGCAGCTCGTCGCTCGGTGTTCTGCCCGAACCACTGGAACGGGGTGAACGGCTTGGGCACGAACCCGCCGACCGACACGGTCACCGACGGGTTCTTGTGGTGCGCGTCGGCCGATCTCGACGCACGTTGCGGGCCAGCTCGGCGATGCCGAGGGTGTCCTCGTCGGTCTCGGTGGGCAGCCCGGTGAGGAAGTAGAGCTTCATCCGCCGCCAGCCCTGGGAGTAGGCCGAGTCGACCGCGCCGTAGAGGTCTTCCTCGCGGATCAGCTTGTTGATGACCTGGCGCATGCGCCACGTGCCGGCCTCGGGGGCGAAGGTGAGCCCGGTGCGGCGGGCCTTCTGGATCTGGCGGCGATGCCGACGGTGAAGGCGTCGACCCGCAGGCTGACGGCAGCGAGACCGACACCGTCGGCGCCGTCACGTCGCCGGGTCGTCGACGGTGTCGGCGACGACCTCGTCGATGCCGGAGAAGTCGGCGGTGGACAGCGAGGTGAGCGCCACCTCGTCGTAGCCGGTGCGGCGCAGGCCCTCGGTCGACCATGGTGCGGACCTGCTCGGCGGGGCGCTCCCGCACCGGCCGGGTGATCATGCCGGCCTGGCAGAAGCGGCAGCCCCGGGTGCAGCCCCGGAAGACCTCGACGTTGAGCCGGTCGTGCACCACCTCGGTGAGCGGCACGAGCTGGTTCTTGGGGTACGGCCACTCGGCCAGGTCGGCGATGGTGCGCTTCTCGACGAGCGCCGGGCGCGTCGGGGTACCGGGGCTCGACCGACGACCAGCGCGGCCGCCGTCGTAGCGTCGACGTCGTACAGCGACGGGCACGTAGACGCCCTCGATCGCCGGCCAGGGCGCGCAGGACGCCCTCGCGGTCGACGCGCGCCCGGACCGGCCTTCCACGCGGCGACGACCTCGGTGATCTCGCCGACGACCTCCTCGCCGTCGCCGAGGACGACGAAGTCGAGGAAGTCGGCCAGCGGCTCGGGGTTGTAGGTGCAGTGCCCGCCGGCGCACGACCAGCGGGTGCGTCGGCCGCGCCGGTCGGCCGCGCGCACCGGGCACGCCGGCCAGGTCGATGCAGTTGAGCAGGTTGGTGTAGGTCAGCTCGGCCGACAGGTTGAAGGCCAGGACGTCGAAGTCGCCGGCCGGCCGGTGGGTGTCGACCGAGAACAGCGGCAGGCCGGCGGCGCGCAGCTCGGCCTCGAGGTCGGCCCATGGGGCGTAGGCCCGCTCGGCCACCGCGTCGTCGCGCTCGTTGAGGATCTCGTAGAGGATCTGCAGGCCCTGGTTGGGCAGCCCGATCTCGTAGGTGTCGGGGTAGATCAGCAGCCAGGCCGCCGGCCTCGGGGTGGTGTCGTGGCGTCTGGGCGCCGTCTTCGCACCCGATGTAGCGGGCCGGCTTCTGGACCTTGGCCAGCAGCGGTTCGAGCTGGGGCCAGAGGGTGGACATGTTCCGGCCACTGTACTCGGTCACCTCCGCCCACCCTGCGTTCACGCGATGGAGCGACCCGCCCACCCTGCGTGACCGAACTGAGCACGCTGGGGGTCAGGCACCTTCCGTGCTCAGTGAGCTCAACAGGCAGTGAGCACTCTGGGTGCCTGACCCCGAGCGGGCTCAGCGGAAGCGGCGCATGTGCACGTTGAGCACCAGGCCGAGCAGGACGAACCAGGCCAGCGTGGAGGAACCACCCGCCGACATGAACGGCAGCGGGATGCCGGTGACCGGCATGATGCCCATGCGTCATCCCGATGTTCTGGAACACCTGGAAGGCCAACACGCAGAGTGACGCCCGTGCGCAGACAGCATCCCGAAATCGATCCCGGGCCAGCTGGGCCGTCCGCCAGATCCGCCACGACGCACGGCCGTAGAGCACCAGCAGCAGCGCCGGCCCCGACGAAGCCGAGCTCCTCCCCCACCGCGGTGAAGATGAAGTCGGTCTGCTGCTCGGGAACGAAGTCGAGCTGGGTCTGCGAGCCCTCGCCCAGCCCTGACCGAGCATGCCCCCCGAGCCGATGGCGATCTGGGCCTGCGCCAGGTTGTAGCGCACCTGTTCGTCGACTCCTTCGGGGTCGACGAAGACCGTGAGCCGGTCGGTCTGGTAGTCCTCGAGCGTGCCCGAGCTGAGGATGGCGGTGACGCCGATGGCGCCGAACAGCAACAGCACGACCATGTGCTTGGGACGGATCCCGCCCACCAGCAGCATGCCCATGACGGTCACGGCGAAGACGAGCATGGTCCCGAGGTCGGGCTGGAGCAGGATCAGGGCCATCGGCACGGCCGCCAGCGCCAGCGCCACCGCGACCGATCGCAGCGGGAGGACGGCCGGCTGGCGGGCGATGTACCAGGCCAGCACGATCACCAGTCCCACCTTGGCCAGCTCGGACGGCTGGAGCTGGACGGGACCGATCAGGAACCAGGCGCGGATGCCCTTGACCTCGGCCCCCACCAGGAGGACCGCGGCGAGCAGCACGAGGACACCGCCGTAGATGGCGCGAGCCCAGTGGCGCAGCAGCTCGTAGTCGATCATGGCCGTCACCGCCATCACGCCGACGCCCAGCACGACGAAGATCGCCTGGCGCTGTGCGGCCGAGGTGTCCACGATGGGCCCCGAGCCCTTGGTGGCCGAGTAGACGGTCAGCACGCCCAGCGTGGCGATGGTGCCCGCGCAGAAGAGGAGGACCAGATCGAGGTAGCGCCACGGTGCGGACGGGTCCTTCCGCAGGCTCGAGCCCGGAGGTGCAGCGAGTGTCATCAGTCCGTCCCGCCGCCCGAGCCGTCGGTGTCGGTTTCCTCACCCGTGTCCGCCTGATCGTCGGGATCGGCGTCGGGGTCCTGCCAGAGCGCGGCCCACAGGCGGTCGTAGGCGCCGGCGGGGTCGTCGACCTCGCCGGCCGTGGGATGGACCGGTAGCTCCGTCTGGTCCGACGCCAGCTCGAGCAGCCGCGCGCACGACGGGCGCCGCGGCCTCGGAGCCGAAGCCGGCCTCTTCGAGCACCACCGTGGCCACGACACGCGGTGTCTCGACCGGACCGAATCCGACGAACAGCGAGGTGTCGTCCTTGTTCACCACCTGGGCCGTTCCGGTCTTGCCGGCGACGGGCCAGGCGGGATCGAATCCGAGGAACGCCTGGAAGGCCGTCCCCTCCTCGTCGATGGTCACCCCGCGCAGGCCGTCCATGATCGGCTCGCGGTGGGCGGCGGTGAGGTCGACCCGGGTCGCCTCGCGGGCCGAACTCCTGGATGATCGTCTGCTCGCCGGTCTGGCGGTCGATCTCGACGACCGCATCGGCGATGTTGGGCTGGAACCGGGTGCCGCCGTTGGCGATGATCGAGTAGGCGTTGCTGAGCTGCAGCGGCGTGACCAGCAGGTCGCCCTGTCCGATGGCCAGGTTGACGTTGTCGCCCGCTCGCCACCCGGGGATGAACGGGCCGGGCGGGTCCTGCGCCGCGTTCTCGTCCTTCAGCGCCTGGCGCTCCTCGGGGGTGGGCACGGCCCCCGACGCCTCGGGCAACGGCACGCCGGTCTCCTCGCCGAATCCGAAGATCGCCGCGGTCTCCTGGATGCCGTTGGCCGGCAGTGATTCCTCGCGCCACAGCGACTCGCCGATCCAGTAGAAGAAGACGTCGCTGGAGACGGTGAGCGCCCGGCGCACGTCGACGGTGCCGTTGCTGACCCCGCCGGCGTTGGTGCGCTCACAGCTGCTGCCCGTGCAGTCGGTGAGGGTGTACGAGCCCTCGTCCTCGAACGTCGTCTCCGGGGTGATCATGCCGCTGTCGAGCGCGGCGAATGCCGTGACGAGCTTGAACGTCGATGCCGGCGCGTAGGTGCCCTGGATGGCCCGGCTGAACAGCGGGGCGCCGTTCTCCTCGCTGTTCAGGACGTTGAACCGCTCCTCGGAGATTCCGCCGAGGAACTCGGTCGGGTCATAGGTGGGGTACGACGCCACCGCGAGGAGATCGCCGTCGCGGGGGTCCTCCATGACGACGGCTCCCGCCGGAGCGGGGAAGAGCAGGCCGTCGTCGTTGGTGACCTCTTGGCGCTCGAGCAGCTTCTCCTCGAGCGCCTCCTCGGCCGCGGCCTGCAGGTCGATGTCGATCGTCAGCCGCACGTCGCTGCCGGGCTGGGCATCGACGCCCTCGCTGTCGACCTCGCCGACCACGCGATTGGCCGAGTCGACCTGGACCACCCGCTCGCCCGGTGTGCCCCGCAGCCACGACTCGAACACCCGCTCGACGCCGGTCTTCCCGATCTCGTCGTCGACCTGATACGGCTTCTCGTTGTCGACCCGGGATTCGCGGTCGTACTCCTCTTCGTTCAGGGCCCCGACGTAGCCCAGGATGTGCGCCGCCAGCTTCCCGTAGGGGTAGGTGCGCACGGTGCGACGTTCGACCGCTGTGGCCGGAAACTCGCTGGCGTGCTCACCCAGGAAGATCTCGACGTCTTCGGGAACGTCCTCGGCGATGGGTCGCGGGCTGAGGGGGCTGTACTGGGAGTCGTCGAGTCGCTCGTTGATCTCGGGAGCGGTCACCTGCACTCCGAACGAGCGGAGGTCGCCGGCCAGCCGGCCGATGTAGCGGATGCGATCGGCCGGCTCGGAGAACTCCTCGTCGAGGATCTGGGGGTCGAGGGTGACGACGACCGAGACGCGATTGTCGACCAGCACTTTGCCGTTGCGGTCCAGGATGCGTCCCCGTGGTGCCCGCACCGGGAGGGTCTCGTAGCGGTTCTCGATGGCGGCCACCTCGAAGTCCTCGACGCTCAGAACCTGGAGCGACCACAGCCGAACGAACAGCGTCGCGAACATCGAGAACACGACCAGGCCGAGGACGGCGAGCCGGACCAATGACCCCGGGGGCGCCTCTTCGCTCATCCGATCGCCTCGGCCACGGCGGCGTCATCGACGACGGCCCAGGACAGCACCCGATTCCCCAGCGGAGCCAGCAGCCCGTTGAGGAGTCCGACGACGAGCGCGATGCGCGCCACGTCCAGCGACAGGTAGTCCTTGCCCAGCATCTCGCCCACCATCGCATAGGCGAGGACCCCAGCGGCACTCACCCCGGCCGCGGCCAGCATCTGGAGCCAACGGACCGACCGGTCGAGCAACGAGGGCACGGACCCCACCGCGAAGCCGACCAGGGCGCCGATCAGCGCCGAGAGCCCGAACGGCGACTCGAGCACGAGGTCGTGGGTCAGCCCGGCGGCGAACCCGATGACGGCACCCCGTTGGGCACCGGCGACGACACCGGCGGAGAAGGCCACCAGCAACACCAGGTCGACGCTGACGCCCATCACGGTGAAGTTGGCCAGCACCGTGGTCTGGAGGATCAACATCACGAAGATGACGAAGAGGACCCGCGAGGTGGCCATCAGCCGCCGCCTTCGGGCACCAGGACCGAGACGAACGACAGTCGGGACAACTCGACCACGAGATCGATCTCGACCGTCGGCACCCCCAGCTGGTTGCGCTCCACCGAGGTGACCTTGCCGACGGGCACGCCCGACGGATACGCGCTGCGCACCCCGCCGTTGGTGACGACGTTCTCGCCGGTCTCGACGTCGCTGTCCACCTCCACCGACCCGTCGTCGATGATCAGGGGCGTGCCCTGGCCCTGGCCGCGGGCCAGACCGACGTCGCGGGTGCTGACCAGGCGGACCCCGACGGCGAAGTCGATGTCGTTGGCCAATTGGATCACCGACCGGTCGCCCGACGCCCGCAAGACCCGTCCGGCCAGTCCGGCCCCGGTGACGACGGGCATGCTCTCTGCGATGCCGTCCTCTGACCCGACGTCGATCTCGATCGTGCGATCGAAGTTGGAGGACGGCTGCGAGATGACGCGGGCGGCGACCGCGCGGAAGCCGGCGGGGGGACTGAGATCGACTTCTTCCTCCAGGGCCTTCAACTGCTGGGTCACCTCGTCCAGGGCGACCTCGTCGCCGGCGACCTCCTCGAGCTGGCCCCGCAGGCGTTCGTTCTCGGCCTCGAGCTCGTCGTAATGGAACGCGCCGTTCCAGGCGTCGCGGAACGGGTCGACCACGGCATCGGCGGCCGACTCGACCGGTCCGAACACGGTGCGGGCGCCGTCGCGCACACCGTCGACGATGCCCACCCCCTGGAAGTCGAGGGTGAGGAGGGTGATCGACGCCAGCGCCAGGATGATGATCGTGGAGCGTGACCGACCCGAGCCACCCACGTGGCGGGGGGTCAACCGCTCGTCGAGGAGTACAGAAGACCCTTCAGAGCGTCGAACTCCTCGAGCGACTGGCCCGAACCCAACGCAACAGCGTCGAGCGGGTTCGAGGCAATCACGATGGGCATCCCGGTCTCGTGGTGCAGACGGGCGTCGATCCCCGTCAGCAGGGCGCCGCCGCCGGCCAGCACGATGCCGTGCTCCATGATGTCGGCCGCCAGTTCGGGCGGGGTCTTGTCGAGGGTGAACTTGACCGCGTCGACGATGGCCGTGACCGGTTCCTCGATGGCGTCACGGATCTCGCTGGTGGAGGTGACGATGGTCTTGGGAAGCCCGGTCACCAGATCACGGCCGCGGATCTCGGCGTAGATCTCTTCTTCCAGCGGCCACGCCGAACCGAGCTGCATCTTCACGTGCTCGGACGTGCGCTCGCCGAGCGCGACGCTGTACTCCTTCTTGATGAACTGCACGATGGCGTCGTCGAGCTCGTCGCCGCCGACGCGTGCGGACTGACTGGCCACCACGCCGCCGAGCGAGATGACGGCCACCTCGGTGGTGCCGCCGCCGATGTCGACGATCATGTTGCCGGCCGGCTCCTGCACGGGCATACCGGCACCGATGGCCGCGGCCATGGGCTCTTCGATGATGTAGGCGGGCTTGCGGGCGCCGGCGTACTCGGCGGCCTCCTGCACGGCCCGCTGCTCGACCCCGGTGATGCCGGACGGCACGCAGATGACCATGCGAGGCTTGGCGAAGCGGCGGTGATGCACCTTCTGGATGAAGTAGCGGAGCATCTTCTCGCAGATGTCGAAGTCGGCGATGACGCCGTCCTTCAGGGGACGGATCGCCTTGATGTGGGCCGGGGTACGGCCGATCATGCGCTTGGCCTCGATGCCGACCGCCAGGGGTCGGCCGTCGCGGGCGTTGACCGCCACCACCGACGGTTCGTTGAGCACGATGCCCTCGCCCCGTACGTAGACGAGCGTGTTGGCGGTCCCGAGATCGACGGCCATGTCGCGCCCGAGCATTCCGGTAAACGAGTGAAGGCTTCGAGCCATGACATCTCCTGCGGCGTAGGAGGGGCGGGGTGACAGGACCGGTAGATCCTGGCAGGTTCCACGGCGCCGTTCAGAGCGCGCGGAATGAGGACCCCTAGAGCTTATGCCTCGTCATCGAACCGCAACCAAACGACGACGCGCTGTGGTCGGCCGACCACAGCGAGCGGACGGGTCGGAAACGGGCCGGTTGCGAGCGCAGCACGGCCCGCGTGGCCGGGGAACGCGATGGTCAGAGCTCCGGAAAGAACAGGGCGATCTCGCGGGCGGCGCTGTCGGGGCCGTCGGACCCGTGGACCAGGTTCTCGGTGAACTCGATGCCCAGGTCGCCGCGGAGGGTGCCCGGGGCCGCCTCGCGCGGGTTGGTCGCGCCCATCATGGTGCGGACGACCTGCCAGGTGTCCTCGGGGCCCTCGACCACCATGGGGACGGCCGGGCCGCGGGTGATGAACGAGAGGAGGTCGGCGAAGAAGGGCTTGCCTTCGTGCTCGGCGTAGTGCCGGGTGGCGGTGGCTTCGTCGATGGTCCGCAGCTCGAGGGCCACGATGCGCAGGTCGCGCTGCTCGATCCGGCGGATGATCTCGCCGACCAGCCCCCGTTCGACGGCGTCGGGCTTGCACATGACAAAGGTTCGATCCATGGCCGGCGACCCTAGCGCTTCGGGAATCTCGGCCTCGGCAGGTCTACTCAGCGACCCTCCGCAGGCCGAGATTCCGGAGGGGTGGGCGGGAGGAGATGGGTGCGGGCTTCGCCGGCGACGTAGAGCGAGCCGCTGATCAGGATGGCGTCCTCCTCGGCGGCGACGGCGAAGGCGCGGGCGATGGCGGCCTCGACCGAGCCGCACGATTCGGCCGCCAGACCCATGTCGGCGGCGAGGTCGGCCAGCTCGGTGCTGGGCACGCCCCGGGGGGACGGCGCAGTGACCGTCAGGACGATGTCGGGGTTGATGGCGGCGAAGGCGCGGAGCACCTCGGCGGGGTCGCGCCCCGACAGCATGCCGAACACCAGGATGCGGGAGCCGGCCGGATCGAAGTCGTGGACGAGCGTCTTCGCCGTTGCGGTGGCACCCGCCGGGTTGTGGGCCCCGTCGATGACGACCAGCGGGTCTCGGCCCACGATCTCGAAGCGCCCGGGGATGGTGACGTTGGCCAGACCGTCGCGCACGATCTCGTCGGCGAGCGGCCGGCCGAAGAACGCCTCGCAGGCGGCGACCGCCAGTGCGGCGTTCTCGGCCTGGTGTTCTCCGTGCAGCGGCAGGAAGACCTCGTCATAGGTGGCTTCGGGCGTGCGCAGATCGACCAGCCGACCGCCCACGGCCAGGCGGTCGTTCTCGCACCCGAAGTCGCGGTCGCGAACGACGACGGCGTCGGCCCCCTCCCACAGATCGGCCAGCGAGGGGTCGGTCTCGCCCAGGACGAGCGTGGCGCCGGGCTTGATGATGCCGGCCTTCTCGGTGGCGACCTTCCGTCGCCAATCGCCCTGGCCGTCGGTGTGGTCGCGGGTGACGTTGGTGATCACCGCTACCTGGCCGTCGGCCACGTTGGTGGCGTCCCACTCCCCCAGCAGGCCGACCTCGATGACGGCGACGTCGACGGCGATGTCGGCGAACCATCGATACGCGGCCGCGGTGGTCAGCTCGAACCAGGACAGCGGCGCATCGACCAGCGGCGCCAGCGCCTGGAGCTGCTCGAGCACCGCAGCCAGATCATCGTCCTCGATCTCGCGGAGGTTCCAGCAGAAGCGCTCGTTGATGCGCTGGAGGTGAGGACTGCCGTAGGTGCCCACCGAGAGCCCTGCCGCGACCAGGAGGGAGCTGATGATGCGGGCGGTCGAGCCCTTGCCGTTGGTCCCGGTCAGGTGGATGACCGGAGCGGCGTGCTGGGGGTCGCCCAGCACGCGCATCAGCTCCTCCATCGGTGCGAGCGAGAGCCCTTCGGTGAGACCGGCCGTGGCCTCGCGGTTGAGGTGCGAGTCCAGCCACCGCCGAGCGGTGTCGATGCTCAACGGGAGATCAGATCAGGAAGCGGCGCGGCGGGGCCGGTCCTGCTGCCGGGCGTCCTTGGGCACGAGCGTGGGATTGACCTTGTCGTTCACCACGGACGCGTCGACCACGCAGCTGCCGACGTCGTCGCGGCTGGGCAGGTCGTACATCACGTGGAGCAGCACCTCTTCGAGGATGGCCCGCAGGCCGCGTGCGCCGGTACCGCGCAGCAGAGCCTGGTCGGCGACCGCCTCGAGCGCGTCCTCGGTGAAGTCGAGCTCGACGTCCTCGAGCTCGAAGAACTTCTTGTACTGCTTGATCAACGCGTTGCGGGGTTCGATCAGGATGCGCACCAGCGCCTCTTGGTCGAGGTGCGTCACCGCGCCGATGACCGGCAACCGGCCGATGAACTCGGGGATCAAGCCGAACTTGAGCAGGTCCTCGGGAAGAACCCGGGTGTAGGTGGCCTCGTCGCGCTCGGCCGCGGTCTTGACGTCGGCACCGAAGCCGACCCCGCCCGCCCCTTCGCGGCTCTCGATCAGCTGGTCGATCCCGGCGAAGGCTCCGCCGCAGATGAACAGGATGTTGGTGGTGTCGATCTGGATGAATTCCTGGTGCGGATGCTTGCGGCCGCCCTGCGGCGGCACCGAGGCGACCGTGCCTTCGAGGATCTTCAGCAGCGCCTGCTGCACGCCCTCGCCCGACACGTCGCGGGTGATGGAGGGGTTCTCGCTCTTGCGGGCGATCTTGTCGATCTCGTCGATGTAGATGATGCCGGCCTCGGCCTTCTTCACGTCGAAGTCGGCGGCCTGGATGAGCTTGAGCAGGATGTTCTCGACGTCTTCGCCCACGTAGCCGGCCTCGGTGAGGGCGGTGGCGTCGGCGATGGCGAAGGGCACGTTGAGCATGCGGGCCAGGGTCTGGGCCAGCAGAGTCTTGCCGCAGCCGGTGGGGCCGATGAGCATGATGTTGCTCTTGGCCAGCTCGACGTCGGGATCCTCACCGATGCCGTACTGCACCCGCTTGTAGTGGTTGTAGACGGCGACCGAGAGGATCTTCTTGGCGTGCTCCTGACCGATGATGTAGTCGTTCAGGAACTCGTGGATCTCCGCGGGCTTGGGGAGCTCCTCGAACCGGGGTTCGGTGGTCTCGGCCAGCTCCTCTTCGATGATCTCGTTGCAGAGGTCGATGCACTCGTCGCAGATGTAGACGCCGGGGCCGGCGATGAGCTTCTTGACCTGCTTCTGCGACTTACCGCAGAACGAGCACTTGAGGAGCTCGCCCCCCTCGCCGAATTTTGCCACGTTGCTCTCCCCTGCTTCGTCGGTTCAGGAACCGACGGCTTTGATGGGCCCTGAGGTGTCGACCGAGTCGCGCGCCAAGATCACCTCGTCGATGATGCCGTACTCGACGGCTTCCTTGGCGGTCATCACGAAATCGCGGTCCGTGTCGGTGTGGATCTTTGCTACATCCTGCCCGGTGTGGTCGGCCAGAATCTCCTCGAGGGCGGTCTTGAGTCGCTGGATCTCCTGCGAGGCCAGCTCGATGTCGGACACCTGCCCCTGCGCGCCGGCGTACGGCTGATGGATCAACACCCGGGCGTGGGGGAGGGCGAAGCGCTTGCCCTTGGCGCCGGCGGCCAACAGCACGGCAGCGGCCGAAGCGGCCTGGCCGTAACAGATGGTGGCGACGTCGGGCCGGATGTAGGTCATCGTGTCGTAGATGGCGAACAGCGCGTTGATGTCACCACCGGGCGAGTTGATGTAGAGGTTGATGTCCTTCTCGGGGTTGTCCGACTCGAGGTGGAGCAGCTGGGCGCACACGAGGTTGGCCACGGTGTCGTCGATGGGCGTGCCCAGGAAGACGATGTTCTCCTTGAGCAGCTTCGAGTAGAGGTCGTAGCCGCGCTCGCCGCGATTGGTCTGCTCGACGACGGTCGGTACCAGGTAGTTCCAGGCCTGCATCAGTCGGTGTCCTTCTCGGGCTCGGCGTCGGGGGCTTCGGCGGTCTCGGTGTCGGACTCCGCTGAGCCCTCCTCCGCCGCTGCGCTCTCGGCCGAGTCCTCGGTCGGGAACTCGAGATCGTCGCGGTCGACGGGGTTGCCATCTTCGTCGATGATCTCGCACCGTTCGAGGACCCACTCGAGTGCGCTGCGTTTCCTGAGGTCCGAGCGTATCGTCCCGAGCCCTCGGTGGTGCTCGAACTCGTGACGCACCGCTTCGACGTCTTGTTCCCATTGGGCGGCGATGGTCGCGAACTCGGCCTCGAGGTCGTCGTCGGTGGGCTCGAGCTCTTCTACGGCCGCGATCGCCCGCAGGGCGAGGTCGACACGGGCCGACTGCTCGGCGGTCTCGCGGAGCTCGGCGGTGAGGGCGTTGCGGTCCTGCGAGGCGAAGAACTGCTCGGGGTCGATGCCCTGCTGGGAGAGACGCATGGCCATCTCCTGGAGCCGTTGCTCCATCTCGGCCGACAGCAGCGCCTCGGGGATGTCGATGTGGACCAGAGCGCCGACGGCCTCGGCGGTCTTCTCGCGCAGGGCCATGTTGGCCTGGAGCAGCTTGCTCATCGCCAGGCGGTTCTCGAAGTCGGCCCGCAGCTCGGCGACGGTCTCGAACTCGGACGCCTCGTCGGCCCACGCGTCGTCGACCTCGGGCAGCACGGTCTGCTGGACCTCTTTGACCAGGATGCGGAAGTGGAGGTCGTCCTCGTCGGCATCGGGATCGGGGTACTCGGCCTCGAACTCGACGACGTCGCCGGGCTTCTTGCCGTGGAGGTTCTCGTCGATCTCCGCCACGATGGCGCCCTTGCCCACCTCGTAGACGTAGCCGTCGGCGGTCAGGCCGTCGAGCGGTTCGCCGCCCTGGGTCGTGGCGATGTTCATCGTGACGTGATCCCCGTCGATGATGGGCCGGTCGACGGTCTCGAGCGAGCCGAACGTGGATCGGAGCCGGTCGACCTGCTCGTCGATCTCGGCGTCGGAGACGGTGGGTGCGGGGATCTCGACGGTGAGCTCCTCGTAGCCGAACACCCTGACCTCGGGTCGGATCTCGACGACCGCATCGAAGACGACGGGGCCGCTCTCGTGACCGTCGGTGATGTCGATGTCGGGAGGAGCGATGACGTCGACGTCGAGCTCGCGCACGGCGCGGGCGTAGTACTCGGGAAGCGCTTCGCGCAGTGCCTCTTCGCGGGCGACGGCGATGCCGATGCGGGACTCGAGGATCTTGCGGGGAGCCTTGCCGGGACGGAAGCCGGGGATGCGGACCTCGCGGGCGATGCGACGGAAGGCGTCGTCGACCGCCTCCTCGAACTCGGCCTCGTCGACCTCGACGGAGACCTTGACCAGGTTCTCGTTGGCCGCCGCTTCGCCGTCGTCGGCGTCGGCGTCTTCGGATACGGGCACGGGGGCGAGTGTCGACTTCACGGCGGCCGAGTGTACTGGGGGCGACCGGATCGACACGCACCGGATGCGAGCATCCGGGTGGATCTCGGCTCCGGCGCCGGACCGTGACCCGGTAGCCTTGCCGGGTCACGGGATGTGGCGCAGCTCGGTAGCGCACCTGCTTTGGGAGCAGGGGGTCGCTGGTTCAAATCCAGTCATCCCGACCCGGCCGATGCGGAAACCCACGTCTGATGTGGGTCTCCGCATGCATGTTCCGTGGTGGGAACCCGGACCGCCGATCAAGCGTCGAACGAGTGTGAGGAAGACTCGCGCGAAGTCGATTGCCGCAACACTCGTGGCGCTAGCGCTGGTGGGCGCAGCCTGCGGCTCGGACGAGACCGCGGTGGACCCTGATTCCGGCTCGGCTCCCGCAACGACAACCACTCCCGACACCGCCGTCGAGCCGCCGGCCGGGTCGCCGAGTCCGACCGCGATGGAGCGGGTCGACGTGGTCTCGGCCATGAACCAGGTGGGCTGGGCCTTGTGGGCCGACCATCTGAGCGACGAGGCAAACGCGGTGATCAGCCCGTCGAGCATCGGCCACACGCTGCTCATGGCTCGCGACGCCGGCGACACCGCGACCGTGGCGGCGATCGATCAAGCGCTCGGCTTCACCGCTGGACTGGCCGTCCACGAGGAGTGGAAGGCCGTCGACGAGGTTCTCACCGACGCCGCGGACGCCGAGGAGGAGATCACGGTCACCCTGGCCAACCGGATCTGGCCTCGCCTCGGCGTAGAGCCCGGCCGGGCGTGGACGGACCTGCTGCGCGACTACCACCGATCCGATGTCGAGCCGCTCGACTTCGCCGACGACCCGGGCGGGAGCCGCGACACCATCAATGGGTGGGTGGACGGCCGGACCGAAGGACTCATCCTCGACCTTCTCCCGGAGGGCTTCATCACCGGTGAGACGGTGCTGGTGCTGACCGATGCGCTCTACTTCAAGGCTCCGTGGGCGGTGCCGTTCGGCAAGTACGGGCCGGTCGACGGACCGTTCACCCGACTCGACGGGTCCACGGTGGACGTCGAGCTCATGCAGGAGCTCGAGCTCGAGAGCCGCCGTGGTAGCGGTGACGGGTACGTCGGCGCCGAGGTTCCCTACGCCGGGGGCGAGTACTCGATGCTGGTGATCGTCCCGGACGAGGGTCGCTTCGTCGGCATCCGTGACCGCCTGGGCGGCGACCTCCTCGATGAGATCGACGACGGCTTCACCGCCGGCCCGTTCGAGCTCCTCCTGCCTCCGTGGGAAGATGCGACCGAGCAGCTCGACCTCCTGCCCTGGCTGGAAGGCATCGGCGCCGCCCCGGGGAGTTACCCCGGGATCTCCCCCGACGCGTTCCTCGGTGCAGCGGTCCACGGCGCCGACATCACCGTCGACGAATGGGGCACCGTGGCGGCCGCGGCCACGGCGTTCGGATTCGAGGAGTCCGCCGGCCCCGAACCGACGCTGACCGTCGCCGCCGACCAGCCCTTCCTCTACCTCGTCCGCCACGTCGACAGCGGACTCGTCCTCTTCCTCGGCCAGGTCAGCGACCCCACCGCCTGAACCACCTGCCGCGGCGATACTCAGATGCTCGCAGCTTCGCCCATTGCGCGCGCCGGGAGGCGTCGAGATCCTGGCCGCCAGCAGTGACCACCTCAAAGTGCAAACCCGGGACCGGATGAGTCCGGGCGACGAGATCAGGTTCGAACCCGGCTACTCAGCCTTGCTCAGGTCCATGACATCACCGTTCGTGGCCGCTCGTCACCAAGGAAACGGCTCACCTTTGCCGTTGGCGACTCCACCAGCCCAGATCCAGGCGTTGTAGGTGCCAGGCTCGACCAGGAACGTCCACCCGCGACCATCGGTGGACCCACACACCCGCCATGACGGCGACCGGCGCCGCGACGAGCACCAGGCCCAACGCCGTCAACGCAGGGACGGGCACCTCCGCGAAGCCAACGAAGTGGGTCCACAACACAGCGCACGACGTCAGCACGAGGATCGGCCAGAGAGCGCGTACGACCCGCGATCGACCGACCAGCCGGTTCTCCCTGGTCGCCCTGATCAGCATCCAGGCGAGCACCACGACAGCGGTATAGACCGCGATCCCGAGCGGAAGGACCCGCGCTCCGTCGGACTGGGTGACGAGGAGGGCTCCGATCCCCGCGGCGGTCAAACCAGACGCCACGCCAAGCAGCATGTTCATGATCCGCCACGACCATGGCCGGGCCTTCGTCGTGGCTTCGGCGAGCGCCCTGGTCAGGTCGCTGACCGGCCCCAGCTCCACCACCGGGTCGCCGCCGACAAGGGACACGTGGTCGTCGAGCTCGGCCACCAACTCGCCGATCTGGCCACCCTCCATTCCCCTGGCCAGCAGCGCCTCGGTCAGGTGCTCGAAATAGAGACGACGGTCTCGCTCCGACCGTGCCCCCGGCGGTGGCGGCGGCTGGTGAGTCACGTCGCACCTCCCTCGGGTTGGCCGACCAGCGCCGACACGCTGACGACGAAGCGGCACCATGCCTCCTCGACGGTCTCTGCGGTGGTCTGACCCGCTGGTGTAAGGGCAAAATACTTGCGGCTGGGGCCCTTCTCCCCCTCGACCCATGTCGGCTCAACCAGGCCCTCGCCCTCCAACCGCGAGAGAATCGGGTAGAGCGTGCCTCCCTTTGGTCGAGGCAAACCCGCTTCCTCGAACCGATAGGCGATCTCATACCCGTAGGCCGGAGCGGCTCGCAGTACGCCGAGCACGCACGCATCGAGCATCCCCCGTAGCCACTTCGCCTGAGCATCTTCCGGCGCTCGCACAGCTCCATCGTACGTCCTCCTAGATAGCCCCGCTAGCTACTTCGTCCTGAAGAAGTGGCTGTTCGGCGGCATGGGTTGCATCTTGATCCGTTGCCGAACGGTGGGCGGGCGCGTCGAAGCTGTCGTCGTGATCGGCTCGGGTTGTCGCGACCGCGATCGGTCAGATGGTGAGGGCGGCGATCTTGATCGCGTTGTGGCAGAGCACACCCCATCCGCACCAGGTGCGGGCACCGGGGAGGCCGCGGATGCGGGCCCGGTCAAGTCCGTATTGTCGTTTCAACGCGGCGATCCGGCCCTCGGATCCGGTGCGCCATTTGACGAGTTCGACGAAGTCGTCGGCCTGCTCAATGGCCTGACGCTTCTGGCTGGTCTTGCCCTTTCGCAACACCGCGACCAACTCGACACCGAGCGCGTCGAGTTCCTGGTCGACTGATGCCTGGCCATAGCCGCGATCGGCGGTGACTGCGTCGGGAACGACACCGACGGCGGTGATTGCTCGTTCGACGGCGGGTGCGAGACGGGGCGCGTCGGGCGGCATGCCGGCTTCGAGCTCGAAGTCGATGACGATGCCTTGGCGGTTGTCGGTGACCTGCGCGGTGTAGCCGAACTGGGTCGGCTTGGCCAGGCTGCCTTTGCGGATCGGGCGGGCATCGCCATCACACAGCGACACCCGACGGGTCTTCGATGGTGGGACTTCACCGGCGAGACGGATGCGGGTCTGGGCGATGATCTGGCCGAGCGCGTCGAGGAGATGATCGAGATCGGCGAGCATCCGCCGGAGCCGTTTCACTGGCCGGTCGCCAACCCGGCGGGCGTTGCCGAGCACGCGTTTGGCCTGTCCAACTGCGGTTTCGGCCAGGTCGACGAGCTCGCCGGTGATGGCAAGCACCTCGACCTTGGCTTCATCGGAGCGTCGGCGCAGCTTGGAGCCGATCCGGTGCGCGGCCTGACGGGCGTCGGCGGTGTGATCATCGAAGCCGGTACGCGGAGCGACACCGCCAGCCTGGATCCGAGTGACGAGACCGGCGACCTTGGTGATGCCCTTGACCAGGAGCCCGGAGTCGGTCGGGTACTTGATGTCGGCCGGCACGACGGTCGTGTCAGCCCGCAGCCACTCCAATTCGACCACCCCGGCCTCGACCGCTTTGGCGAGCAGCGTGGCGTTCAACGACTCGATCAACTCCGGTCCGCAGCGGGTCGTGATCTTCATCAACGTCGACGGATGCGGCGCTGCTTCGCCGATCGGGATCCGGGCGAACCGAAGCCACGACAACGAGTCGGTCACCTCGGCGCACAACGTCTCGTAGCCCAGCCGGTAGCGGTACTTCAAGAACATCAACCGCAGGTACGTCTCGATCGGAATCGACGGCCGACCCCAGACCGGATCGAAGTGCTCACGGAACGGTTCGAAGAACCGCGGGTCATCGAGCAGCTCATCGACCGCGACGAGCTCGGCGGGCATGACCAACGCCTCCGGAGGCAGCAGTGCCTCCCACAACGTCGGCCGATCACATACGGTTCTCAACACGGGATGATGGCTCCGATCCTCAGGTCTCAACTCAGGTCTCGGAGCCATCATCCCGGAACCCGACAAGAATCGCGAGCACCCCCGAAACCGACTATTTCAGGGGCAAGTAGCTAGATTCGCCACAGGCCGTTGCGTCGAGCGCCGCGAGGGCGACCGCGTCGAGGTCGGCGCTCGGGCCGGCGGCGGCTTCGATGAGGTCGGACCCGTCGCTCACCCGATCGTCGACCCCGGACCCGGCGACGACCCATTCATGACCGGCAGGCGGGCCAGGGCAACCGACAGGAGCGCAGCACCGGCCAGGAGATAGAGCCGATACGGGTCGATGGTCCAGGTCACGTCGGCACTGAGCGAGATGAGCAGACCCGACGCCAGGAACCCGACCTGGGCGGACGTCGAGGCGACGACATCGAAGATGGTCAACCGGCGGACGGCGGTGCCGGCGGTGGTGTGGAGGTGGGTCAGCTCCAGGAGTCCCAGACCGATGGTGGCGAGCGACGCCGCCGCGACGGCCACCAGGGCCAGGACGACCACACCTGCGCCGAGCGTGTCGACCGGGGTGGGAACGACGGTGAAGGTGAGGGCGCCGGCGAGGAGGAGACCGCCCGCCGCTCGGCTGCGGCGCCGAAGCCGACTCGTCGTCGGTCGCCAGAGCACGGCGGCCAGCACCCCTCCCCCCACCTGGGCGGCGGCGACGAATCCGAGGTTCACGTCCGGCCACATCACCTCGGCCGCATAGGTGACCATCAGCGGCCATCCACCGAACGTCAGCAGGGCGACGAGACCCACACCGATCAACACCGCAACCCTCGGATCGGTGGCGACCGCCCCGAACAACACCACGACGGCGATCATCGTGACGCTTCCGCTCGCCCTCCCCCACGAGTTGACCCGCTGCCGGTCCCGTGTCGTCAGGGTGTACCCGAGCAGTGGCTGCCATGCGGTCGCGTACCGCACCGACAACGAGATCTCGGCGACCACGGCGATGGCCAGCGCCGTGTGGGCGACGGTGCCACCCGGCGTCGCGAAGACGACCAGACCGGCGAGCAGCCAGCACAACACGGCGAACGACAGGAAGAAGAGCTGCAGGTTGGGCACCGCCCGACCGAGTGCCGTCCGAGCCGCTCGGATCTGAAACGGGATCGAGATCGTGCTCAGCGCCAGGCCGACCCCGATCGCCGTGGGACCGAGGCCCAGGTCCTCGACGGCCAGGATCTGGAAGATCGCCCCACCGTCGATGCCCAATGACGACCCCAACGTCGGCACGGCGATGGCGACGACGAACAGGCGCCGGCGCCGGCTCGTGGCCGCGGCGCGGCGGTCACCAGGGGGATCGTCCGCGCCCCCTTCCGTCATGGGAGGTCGAGCGCAGCCAGATCGATGTCGAGCAGGGTGGCGACCACGACGTCGGCGTGGCTGACGTCGAGATCCCGACTCACGCCGTTCGGGACCGCGATGCAGGTCATGCCTGCGGCCTTGGCCGCCTGAACGCCGTTGGGCGAGTCCTCGAGGGCGACCGAGCGACCGGGATCCGCGTCGAGGGATCGGCACGCGCGCAGGTACGTGGCCGGGTCGGGCTTCCCCCGCATGCCATCGCCGGCGCAGGCGATGGCGGCGAATCGGTCGAGCATCCCCCGTGGCCCCAGATGCCGCTCGATCCAGCTGACCGGGGAGCTCGACGCGATCCCGACCGGGATGTCGAGCCGCTCCGCCTGGTCGAGCAGCGCCTCGACCCCGGGTCGGATCGGCTCGGCGTCGACCGTCTCGTCACGGATTCGGCGTCGCTCCGCCTGCAGCTCCTCGGGCACCGGCCTTCCGGTCAGCCGCTCCAACCGGCTGAGCGGGTCGAGCTTGGCGGGATCCTGGTCGTCCAGCCCCAGCGATCCGGCCCACTCGGCGATCGTGATGGGCTCGACACCGCACCGCTCGTAGATCACCCGCCACGACTCGACCAACGGCCCCTCGGTGTCGAGCATCAGCCCGTCGAAGTCGAACACCAGCGCTTGGATCACGGATCGAGTCTGCCTCAGAGCGACCCGTGACCTCCCCCGCCTCCATCGAAACTTGGGCAGGTACCCGCACATAGGTGGGGTGGATGCCCAAGTTTCGGAGGGAGGGAGGGAGGGGAGAGGGGGAGATCAGCGAGCGCGGCCCGACGGGGCTGGCTGCCGCAGCCGTCAGCAGATTCTCGGGAGCTGTTCGCCCAGCGGGCGGTCGACGATGCGCGAGGCTCCCAGCGGGGTCGCACACACGACCGTGCCGGGGTGGTCGTCGGTGACGGTGCCGATCACGACCGCGTTCGTCCCCTCCGGGTGGGCTCGCATGGCCTCGACCACTGCGTCGGCGTCGGCGGCCGGGACGATGGCCACGAGCTTGCCCTCGTTGGCCACGTGGGTCGGGTCGAGGCCGAGGAACCCGCACGCCGCGGCGACCGGACCCGGCACCGGCACCCGACGCTCCTCGAACCGCAGCCCGACCGCAGCGGTCTGGGCGATCTCGCACAGCGCCGCCGCCAGCCCGCCCCGGGTCAGATCACGGAGCACGTGCAGGTCGGGGCACGCGTCCAGCATCGTCGCCACCAGGCCGTTGAGCGCGGCGGTGTCGGACTCCAGCTCGGTCCCGAACTCGAGCCCGTCGCGCTGGCTCAGCACCGCGATCCCGTGCTCGCCGATGTTGCCGCTGACGATCATCACGTCACCCGCGATCGCCCGCTCGGGCCGGACGTCCACCCCCACGGGCACGACCCCCACGCCGGCGGTGGTGATGTACATCCCGTCGGCGTTGCCGGACTCGACCACCTTGGTGTCGCCTGCCTCGATCGTCGCCCCGGCGGCCGTTGCCGCCGCACCCATCGAGGTGGCGATCCGGTGCAGCGTGGCGACCTCCAGCCCCTCCTCGAGCACGAAGCCGGCGGACAGCGCCCGGGGCTGGGCTCCGGCCATGGCCAGATCGTTGACGGTGCCGTTGACGGCCAGCGACCCGATGTCGCCACCGGGGAAGACGCAGCGGCCGCACCACGTACCCGTCGGTCGTGAACGCCAGTCGTCCCGCGTCCACGTCGAGCACGGCGGCGTCGACCGTGGCGTCGCCCGCGGCCTCGCCGAAGCCGGGCAGGATCACGAGCTCGACCAGTTCGGCGGTCAGCACGCCACCGCCGCCGTGGCCGAGGGTGACGCGATCGTGGTCGCGGAACGGCAGCGGGCAGGTCCAGCCGTCAGCCATCCGACACCGGCTCCTGCCGATGGCTCCGATACTGGTGATAGGCCGCGCAGGCACCCTCGCTGGACACCATCGGCGCCCCCAGCGGATGCCGGGGCGTGCACTCGGTCCCGAACGCCGGGCACTGGTCGGGTTTGATCAGTCCCAGGAGCACGTCCCCCGCTCGGCAGGCCGACGGTTCCTCGCGGCGGATCTCCCCCACCCCGAACCGCTCCTCGGCGTCGAACGCCCGGTACTCCGACGCCAGACGCCAGCCGCTGTCGGTGATGGTGCCGATGCCACGCCACCGACGATCGGTCGGTTCGAAGACCCGGGCCAGCAGATCCTGCGCTGCTTCGTTCCCGTCACGGCGGACCGCCCGGGGATAGGCGTTCTCCACCTCGGCTCGGCCTTCCTCCAGCTGGCGCACGGCCCGGCGGATGCCGTCCAGCACGTCCAGCGCTTCGAACCCCGTGACCACGATCGGTACGCCGTGCACGGCGGCGATCGGCTCGTACTGCGCCGTGCCCATCACCGTGCAGACGTGCCCGGCGGCGAGGAACGCGTCGATGCGGCAATCGGGGGCCGCCATGATCGATTCCAGCGCGGGCGGCACCAGCACGTGGCTGACCAGGAGCGAGAAGTTTCCGACACCCCGCTGACGAGCCTGGTGCACGGCCATGGCGTTGGCCGGCGCCGTCGTCTCGAACCCGACCGCGAAGAAGACGACCTCACGGTCGGGGTGCTCCTCGGCCAGGGCGACGGCGTCCAGCGGCGAGTAGACCACCCGGACGTCGCCGCCTTCGGCCCGGACCCGGAACAGGTCGCCGTCGCTGCCCGGCACGCGAAGCATGTCGCCGAACGAGCAGAAGATGACCCCGGGCCGGGCCGCGATCTCCAGCGCCCGGTCGATGATCTCCAGGGGCGTCACGCAAACCGGACATCCGGGCCCGTGGATCAGCTCGACCCCCCGGGGCAGCAGCTGGTCGATGCCGTTTCGGATGATGGCGTGGGTCTGGCCGCCGCAGACCTCCATGATCGACCACGGCCGGGTCGCGGTCTGCTCGATCTCTCGCAACAGACCCCGGGCCAGCTCCGGGTCGCTGAACCGATCGAGATGGGTGGTCACCCGGCACCCCCACCGGGCTCCGCGTCATCGCCGAGCTCGACCATGCCCAGCTCGGCGAACAGGGCCAGCGACTCCTGGGCGGCCGACTCGTCGAGCGTGGCGATGGCGAAGCCCGCGTGCACGATGACCCAGTCGTCCGGGCCACTGTCGGGAGCGAAGGCCAGGCACACGGTCTTGCTGGCGCCGCCAAAGTCCACCGTGGCCATCGGCGTGCCCCGATCGTCGTGGGTCTCGGTGATGCGACCAGGAATCCCGAGGCACATCAGGCACCACCATCCACGGTCGTCGTCGCGAGGGCCCGCGCCGCAGCGACGGCCACCTGGCCCAGCGCGATGCCACCGTCGTTGGGCGGCACGAGTCGGTGCGTGAGCACCTCGAAGCCCTCGTCCACCAGGCACATCGCAGCAAGGTCGGTGAGCAGCGCGTTCTGGAAGCAGCCACCGGTGAGCCCCACGGCCGGCACCGGGCGCTCGGAACGCACGTCGCCGGCCACGCTGACGATCGCGTCGACGACGGCATGGTGGAACGCCAGGGCGAGCGACGCTCGATCGGTGCCCGCTCGGACGCCGTCGACGATCGCGTGCAGGACCGGGGCCGGGTCGATGCGGCCGTCGTCGAGGCCGAAGGCGAAACCGTCGGCCGGGACCGACGCGGAGGCGGCCAGGAACTCGAGCTGGATCGCGGCCTGGGCCTCGTAGGTGATCCGGTGCCGGAGCCCGAGCAGCGAGGCGACGGCGTCGAAGAGCCGACCCATGCTGGTGGTGCGAGGCTGACCCGAGTCGTCGCGCACCTGCTGCTCCAGGACCCGGAGCTCGGTGGCGTCGCAGGCGGCGACCGGTGCCAAGTCGGGACCCCAGCCGATGCCGGCCGCGGCCAGATGGGCGAGAGCGACCCGGCACGGATTGTGCACGGCGGCCTCGCCGCCAGGCAGCGGCACCGAGGCCAGCGCGCCCAGCCGTTGGGCGTCGGTGAAGTCGGCCAGCAGCACCTCGCCGCCCCAGAGCTCACCGTCGGTTCCGTAGCCGGTGCCGTCGAACACGAACCCGAGCAGCGGCTGATCCTGCGGCCACCGGTGCTCCACCATCAGGGCGGCCAGGTGGGCATGATGGTGCTGCACGTCGACGAGCGGCCGGCCTGCGGCGTGCTCGGCGGCCCACCGGTGGGAGTGGTAGCCGGGGTGGGCGTCGACGGCGATCCGTTCGGGCCGGATGTGGTGGAACGACTGGAGGTCCCGCACCGATCGCTCGAACGCATCCACGGTCTCGAGGTTCTGCATGTCACCGATGTGCTGGCTGATCCAGGCGTGGCGACCGTCCGCCACGCAGAACGTGTTCTTGATCTCGCCGCCGACGGCCAGCGTGGGCCCGACGGCGAACGGGAGTGCGAACGCCGCCGGCGCGTAGCCGCGGCTGCGACGGATCGGCACGGCCGCCCCCCCGATCACGCGGACGACCGAATCGTCGCACGGCGCGTTGATGGGCCGGTCGTGATCGCAGAAGCCGTCGGCGATCGAGCCCAGCCGCTCTCGGACCTCGTCGTCGCGGTAGCAGATCGGCTCTTCCACGAGGTTGCCGCTCGTCATCACCAGCACGCCGGGCACGCCGGTCGGGCGGCTGGGCGACACACGGAACAGCAGATGATGGAGCGGCGTCGACGGCAGCATCACCCCGACCATCGGGTTGTCCGGCGCAACGCCGGGCGCCAAGGCGACGTCGGGCCGTCGGCGCAGCAGCACGATCGGGCGCGCGGGGGAGCACAGCGCCTCGGCTTCGATGGGGTCGACATGGGCCAGGGCTCGGGCGGCGTCGAGGTCGGCCACCATCACCGCCAGGGGCTTGTCGGGCCGCTCCTTGCGCTGCCGCAGCCGGGTCACCGCTCGTTCGTCGGTTGCGTCGCAGGCCAGGTGGTAGCCACCCAGTCCCTTGATCGCCACGACCCTCCCGGCAGCCATGTCGGCCTGGATCGCAGCGATCACCGCGTCGGACCCGGTGGTGACGTAGCCGCCATCGTCCTCGTAGCGCAGCCGGGGCCCACAGCCCGGACAGGCCAGCGGTTGAGCGTGGAACCTCCGGTCGGCCGGGTCGTGATACTCGGCGGCGCACGCCGGGCAGAGCTCGAAGCCCCCCATCGTCGTGTTGGGTCGGTCGTACGGGAGCTCGGTGATGATCGTGAATCGCGGTCCGCAGTTGGTGCACGTGATGAACGGGTGGCGGTAGCGCCGGTCGGCCGGGTCGAAGAGCTCGCCGATGCAGTCGTCGCAGGTCGCCACGTCGGCCGGAACCATCCGAACGGGCAGGTCGCCGTCAGGTGAGACGTCGGCGCTGCCCTCGATCCGAAAGCTCTCCTGTCCCCGGGGCGCCATGACCTCGGCGGCGACGGTGTCGATCGCGGCCAGCGGAGGCGACTGCTCACGGAGCAACGCTCTGAAGAGGGTGACGGCCGACTGCGGACCCTCGACCTCGATGTGCACTCGCCCGAGCTCGTTGCGGACGAAGCCGCCGAGCTGCAGGTCGCCGGCCAGTCGGTGCACGAACGGCCGGAACCCCACACCCTGGACCACCCCGGTCACGTCCAGTCGCTGCCGGGTCCTCATCCGTCACACCCCGGCGGATCTGGGGTCGATCTTGCACCGCCAGGGTCGACTATCGACCCCAGATCCAGCTCGGCCGCCAGTCGCTGCACCAGCTCGGGCACGGCGTGCTCGACGGCGGGCGACAGTCCCTCGCCGTCCGACACGTCCTCCACCTCGACCGCGTAGATGACGAGGTGCGCCGGCAATCGGTCCAGCGCCCGACCCAGATCCACCGCCTCGGCCAACCCGACGTGATGCGAGCTGGCACCGGGCGCCCAGGACGGCAGCGCGTCCCTTCCCACCTCGATGCGACGGACGGTGCCGGCTGGTTCGCCGGAGCGCATGGCATCGACGACCACCGCCCGGTCGGCGCCGGCCCAGGCTTCGATCAGCCGGGTGCTCTCGCCGTCCATCGTCACGAGGTCAGCCGCGTCGCCGGCGATCCGGTCGGCCAGCCGCTCGATCGCGACGATCCCGATGCCGTCGTCGCGCCGCATCGTGTTGCCGATGCCGATCACCATCACCGGGCCGCCGCTCCCCCGCCAGCGCTGATCAAGAGCGCACGACGGTGAGATCGAGGAAGTGGGTGGCGCAGCTGATGCAGGGGTCGTGGTTGCGGATGGTGACCTCGGCGTTGCGGCGCAGCTCGTCGTCGGGCAGGTCCAGGTGCCGCTCGACGTAGTGCCACAGGTCGTGCTCGATCGTGGCCTGGTTCTGGGAGGTGGGCGGGATGATCACCGCGTCGCGGATGAGCCCGGCATCGTCGATCTCGTAGCGGTGGTAGAGCAGGCCCCGGGGTGCCTCGGTCACGCCGTGGCCGACCCCGGCCCGGGCCTCGACCGGGACCGCCGGAGCGTCGGGCTGCTCGTACTGGTCGATGAGCGCGATGGCGGTCTCGAAGGCGTGCACCACCTCGACCGCCCGAACCACGATGCTCCGGAACGGGTTGCGGCAGGTGGGTCCGAGCCCCGCGGCACGGGCGGCATCGGACGCGGCGGGGCTGAGCTTGTCCGAGCGCAGTGAGTACCGGGCCAGCGGGCCCACCAGGTACTCGCCCCGCTCCAGGAGCCGGGCGTGCAGGGCGGTCGAGTGCTCGACGTGGTGCTCCTCGACGTGGTCGAGGAACTCCGCGACCCCGATGTCGAGTCCCTGGTCGGACACGATGCGCTCGCCCAGGATCGGATACTCGGTCGGGTGGTCGACCGACACGAGCTCGTACGACATCTCCTGGTCGGGGAAGTCGAGCGTGGCCACCAACTCGACCACCTCGATCGACAACTCGAGGCCGCGCTCCAGCTGGTCGCGCAGCGGCTGGAGCGCTCGGCGGGTGGGCACCCGGTAGAAGCCGCCGACCTTGACGTTGATCGGGTGGATGGCCCGGCCGCCGATCTGTTCGAGGATCTCGTTGCCGATCTTCTTCACCTCGAGCCCGCGCTCGACCACGCCGCGGTGATCGGCCGCCATGTCGACGGCGCTGTCGTAGCCCAGGAAGTCGGGCGCGTGCAGGAAGTGGATGTGCAGCGTGTGGCTCTCGATCCACTCTCCGCAGTAGAGGAGGTGGCGCAGGGCCCGCAGCTGCCCGTCGACGGTGACGCCGACGGCGTCCTCGATGGCCGCACACGCGCTCATCTGGTACGCCACCGGGCAGATGCCGCAGATACGGGCGGTGATGTCCGGTGGCTCGGTGAAGCCCCGATCGCGCAGGAACCCCTCGAAGAACCGGGGCGGCTCGTAGATGTTGAGCTGTACGTCGACCAGTTCGCCGTCGCGCACCTCGACCCGCATGGCCCCTTCACCCTCGACCCGGGCCAGGGCGTTGGTGCTGAGGGCCCGCCCGCCGGTGGCTCGATGGGTCATGACGTGCGCCTCCTGGGTGGATCGACCGGCACGCCCCGGAACGGCTCGGACCAGGCGTTGAAGGTGTGGAACAAGCGCCTGATGGCGTCCTCGTCCATGTCCATGGCGGACAGGGCGCCGACCAGCGCTTCGGTGTTGGGGGTCTCCATGGGGCCGAAGCAGCCGTAGCACCCCCGGTGGAAGGTGGGACACAGCGCCCCGCATCCCGCCTGGGTGACCGGGCCCAGGCACGGGGTGCCATGGGCGACCATCACGCAGATGTTGCCCTTCTGCTTGCACTCGATGCAGACGCTGTGGCGGGGCACGACCGGCTGCCGCCCGATGAGGAACGCGCTGATCACCTCGAGGAGCTGGCCGCGGTCGATCGGGCAGCCGCGCAGCTCGAAGTCGACCTCGACGTGCTCGGAGATAGGCGTGGACGTGTCGAGCGTGGAGAGGAACGACGGCGTGGCGTACACGATGCGCATGAGCTCCTCGACGTCGCCGAAGTTGCGCAGGGCCTGGATGCCGCCGGCGGTGGCGCAGGCGCCGATGGTGACCAGGAAGCGGGACTGGCGCCGCACCTCCTGGATCCGTTCGACGTCGTCGGGGGTCGTGATCGAGCCCTCGACGAGGGACACGTCGTAGGGGCCGGCCACCGTGGCGCTGGATGCCTCGAGGAAGTAGGCGATCTCCAGCTGCTCGGTCACGGCGAGCAGCTCGTCCTCGCAGTCCAGCAGAGTGAGCTGGCATCCGTCACAGCTGGCGAACTTCCACACGGCGAGCGACGGCTTGGCGGCACTCATCGCTCCCTCACCCGCATCAGCGGCTCGACCGTGGGCCACGGCAGCACCGGGCCGTCCTTGCAGACGAACGCCGGACCGAGCTGGCAGTGTCCGCAGTGGCCGATGGCGCAGTGCATGTTGCGCTCGAGCGACACGAAGATCTGGTCCCGCGGGACCCCGCGGGCGGCGGTGGCCTGGGCGGTGAACCGCATCATGACCTCGGGCCCGCACACGAAGGCGGTGGTCTGCTCGGGATCGACCGGGGCGGGGTCGATGAGTTTGGTGACGACGCCGACGTTGCCCCGCCAGCTGGGCGGCGCCGTGTCGACGGTGACCTCGACCTCGATGTCCAGCCGGCTGCGCCAGGACTCGAGCAGGTCGCGGTAGAGCAGGCCGTCGGGCCCGCGGGCCCCGACCAGCAGTGCGGCGCGGCCGTAATCCTGGCGGTTGGCCATGAGCTCCTCGACCACCGAGCGCAGGGGGGCCAGGCCGATGCCGCCCGCCACGATGAGGATGTCACGACCCTTGGCGGCCTCCAGTCCCCAGCCGGTGCCGAACGGTCCCCGCATCCCGATCAGGTCACCCTCGCGGGCGGCCCAGAGCGCGGTGGAGACCTTGCCGACCCGGCGGATGGTGTGGTGGAGCACGTCGCCGTCGGCGCCGGCCAGCGAGATGGGCGCCTCGCCGATGCCGAAGGCCCACAGCATGTTGAACTGCCCGGCCACCGGTCGCTCGATCGGTGTGTCGACCGGCGCCAGCGCGAGGGTGGCCGTGTCGTCGAGATCGATCGTCCGGGCCTCGACCCGGTACATGACCGGGGTCATCGGCCCGAGGGTGCCGGGTGAGGCCGACAGCACGGTCATCGTCCGACTCCCGCCTGTCGCGAGGTGAACCCTCTCGGTGCCTGACCCCGAGAGGGTTCAGGTTGCTCGTGGCGGTAGAGGTCGAGGAGCTGGAGGCGGGCCGCGTGCAGGCGCTCGTGGAACAGGCCGGCGAAGCGCTTGTAGAACTCGTAGCCCAGGACGGCATCCTCCTCGCACTTGCCCCGCAGGCAGGCACCGTCGATGCAGATCGCGCTGGTCGGATCGACGGCCCGGGCGTCGAAGGTCCAGGTGTAGGGCGGCAGCAGCCACGACACGCCCAGGATCTGTCCCGGACCGATGGTCTCGATGACGAGCGGGCCGCGGCGCGGGTCGTCGACCTCGATGGCCACCCGACCCGACCGGATGACGTAGAAGTGATCAGCCTCGCCGCCCTCGGTGAGGATGCGCTGATCGTCGGCGAAGTGCACGTTGAAGGCACAACCGGCGATGAGCGCCTGGGCCTCGGGTGAGAACTCGCGGAAGAACGGCTGCTCGTCGAGGAGATCGGCGATGGACCTCACGACGAGCCCTTCTCGCCGCCGGCCTGGCTCTGCGCCAGGGCCGCGATCTCGGCGGTGAGGTCGATCCCGACCGGACACCAGGTGATGCATCGCCCGCACCCGACGCAGCCGGACGTGCCGAACTGGTCGTGCCAGGTGACCAGCTTGTGCAGGAGCCACTGGCGGTAGCGCGCCTTGGTGCTGGTGCGGACCGAGCCGCCGTAGAGGTGGCTGTAGTCGATGGTGAAGCAGGAGTCCCAGACCCGCCACCGCTCGGCCTGCTGGCCGGCAAGATCGGTGCTGTCCTCGGTCGTGCTGCAGAAGCAGGTGGGGCACGCCATGGTGCAGTTGCCGCACGACAGGCACCGCTCGGCCACGTCGTCCCATCGTTCGTGGTCGACGTGCCGGGCGGCCACCGGCGGATCGGCCGGGTCCAGCTGGCGCCCCATCGCCGCGACCGCGTCGGCGTGTCGTCGATCGGCCATCGACTGGTCGGCCGCCGACGCCGGGCGGGCCGAGACCCGGGCCAGCAGCGCCTCGCCGCGCTCGCTGCCGGCGTCGACCAGGAAGGTGTGCTGCCCGTCGGCGTAGAGCTCGGCGACGGACAGGTCGTAGCCCGACCGCGGGCTGGGCCCGGTGTCCATCGACGCACAGAAGCAGGTGCCGCCGGGGTGGGCGCACGCGGCGGCGACGATGAACACGTCGGCCCGATTGGCGGCGTAGGTGGGATCGGTGGCCCCGGGGTCGAGGAAGACCTTGTCGAGGACACCCAGCGCCGCCAGATCGCACGACCGGATACCGAAGAACGCCACCGACGGCGCCTCGGGCTCGGGCTCGATCACCTGGACGGCGTCACCGTCGCGACGAGCCCGGATGAGCAGGGTGCGCTCGGGGTAGAGGTACCGCTTCCACGCCGTGGCGGGGCTGGAGAAGGCGAACACCTCGTCGGTCCCCGTGGGAGCCAGCCGGTAGCGGCCGCCGTCCTGCTCCTCGGTCCACCCGGCGGGCAGATCGCCGGCGGAGTCGATCACGTCGTGGGTGATCACCCCGTCCTGGACGCGCGGGCCGATCACCTGGCGCCCCTCCGCTCGGAGGGCGCGAATGACCTCATCGAGCCCTTCGGCCGTCAGGACCTGGCCCACATTGGGACCCTAGACCCGCCAGCGCCGCCGAGCCCACGAGGAGAGGACATTGGCCCCTACCGGGCCCGGAATGCGCTGGCTTATGGTCGTCCACATGCGCAACGTTGAGTGGTTCGAACAGATCGGGATCGACGACGTACCCCACGTCGGGGGCAAGAACGCGTCGCTCGGTGAGATGTACCAGGAGCTGGACCGCAAGGGGGTGAAGGTCCCCAACGGCTTCGCGACGACGGCCGACGCCTTCCGCGAGTTCCTACGCGTCAACGACCTCGAGACCGAGATCGCCTCGATCGTCGACGGATGGGATCGCTCGGACGTCGACGATCTGGCGGCACGCACGAAACAGATCCGCTCGCTCATCCTGAGCGGCAAGCTGCCCGACGACTTCCAGGACGACGTCCTCGCCGCCTACCAGCAGCTGTCCGAGGAAGCCGGGGTGCGTCACGTGGACGTGGCCGTCCGGTCCAGCGCCACCGCCGAGGACCTGCCCGAGGCCTCGTTCGCCGGCCAGCAGGAGACCTATCTCATGGTGCACGGCGATGCGGACGTGCTCGATTCGATCCGGCGCTGCTTCGCCAGCCTGTTCACGGCCCGGGCGGTCAGCTACCGCGAGGACATGAACATCGGGCAGACCGATGTCGCCCTCTCGGCCTGCATCCAGCGCATGGTGCGCTCCGATCTGGCCAGCAGCGGCGTCATGTTCACGTTGGACACCGACTCGGGCTTCCCCGACGTGGTGTACGTGACGTCGGCCTGGGGCCTGGGCGAGAACGTGGTGCAGGGTCGGGTGATCCCCGACGGGTACTTCGTGCACAAGCCCCGGCTGAAGGACGGGTTCCGTCCAGTGATCGGCAAGCAGGTGGGCGCCAAGGAACTGCGCATGATCTACGACCCGCAGAACCACCGGGTCACCAACGTGCGCACCACCGACGTCGAGCGGGCCTCGCTGTGCCTGACCGACGACGAGGTCCTCGACCTGGCCCGCTGGGCCATGGTGATCGAGGACCACTACTCGACCAAACGCGGTACGCCCACGCCGATGGACATCGAGTGGGCCAAGGACGGCATCACCGGAGAGCTCTTCATCGTCCAGGCTCGGCCCGAGACGGTGCACAGCCAGAAGTCGACCACGACCACCACCGTGTTCCGCCTGACCGGCACCGGTGAACGGCGCGTCGAAGGTCTGGCCGTCGGCGAGCGCATCGCCACCGGCAAGGTCCGTCGCATCGAAGACCCGCGCGACATGAACCAGCTGCTGGAGGGCGAAGTGCTGGTCACCGAGATCACCGACCCCGACTGGGAGCCCATCTTGAAGCGGGCCGCCGCGCTGGTGACCGAGCGCGGCGGACGCACCTCACACGCGGCGATCATCGCCCGCGAGCTGGGCATCCCGGCCATCGTCGGCGCCGGCGACATCGAGGACCGGATCGTCGACCACCAGACCGTCACCGTGTCGTGCGCCGAAGGTGAGGTCGGCATCGTCTACGACGGTGCCGTCCCGTTCGAGGTGGAGGAGTTCGACCTCACCCAGCTGCCCGAGACCGAGACGGCCATCATGCTCAACATCGGTGACCCGTCGGTGGCGTACAAGTACGCACAGCTGCCGTCGGGAGGCATCGGGCTGGCCCGGATGGAGTTCATCTTCGCCAGCCACGTGGGCGTGCACCCGCTGGCGCTGACCCGGCGCGACACGCTCGATCCCGGCGTCCGACGCGAGGTCGACGCGCACACCATCGGCTACGACGACCCCACCGAGTTCCTGGTCGACCGTGTGGCCCAGGGGGTGGGCACGCTGTGCGCCGCGTTCTGGCCCCGGCCGGTCATCCTGCGGTTCAGCGACTTCAAGACCAACGAGTACGCCCACCTGCTGGGCGGCGAGGACTTCGAGCCGGACGAACCCAACCCGATGATCGGATGGCGCGGCGCCAGCCGCTACTACCACCCCGACTACCGAGAGGGCTTCGAGTTGGAGATCCGAGCGGTCAAGCGGGTGCGGGAGGACATGGGGCTGACCAACCTGAAGGTGATGATCCCGTTCTGCCGGACTCCGCAGGAGGGCCAGGCGGTCATCGACGTCCTGAACGAGGGCGGGCTGGTGCAGGGCGAGGGCGACCTCGAGGTGTACGTCATGGCCGAGATCCCGGCCAACGTGTTCCAGGCCGAGGAGTTCGCCGCGGTGTTCGACGGCTTCTCGATCGGGTCCAACGACCTGACCCAGCTGACCCTGGGCGTCGACCGGGACTCCGAGTCGGTGGCGCACCTGTTCAACGAGCGGGACCTCTCCGTGAAGCGGGCCTGCTCCATGGTGATCCAGTCGGCCAAGGCGTGCGACCGCAAGATCGGCATCTGCGGCCAGGCGCCGTCGGACTATCCCGAGTTCGCCGCCTTCCTCGTGGAGGAGGGCATCGACACGATCAGCGTCACTCCCGACGCCCTGGCCCGCACCATCCGACGGGTGGCCGAGGCCGAAGCCGAGGTGAAAGGCGGCTGAACGTGACGCCCCCCTCCGAACTTGCGGCATCAGAGTTCGTTTCCGGACACCAGTGCCGCAAGTTCGGGGACCCTCGTCACCACCGTGGGAACTTGCGGCATCAGAGTTCGTTTCCGGACACCAGTGCCGCAAGTTCGATACCGGCGGGCGGCGGGGGCGGTAACCTGCGGAGTCCCGCGGGTGTAGCTCAACGGCTAGAGCCCCAGCCTTCCAAGCTGGTTATGAGGGTTCGATTCCCTTCACCCGCTCCACCCACCTCGTTCCCCGTCCGATGACCGAGACCGCCGCCGCCAAACGCCCGCTCGGCAGCCACCACGTCCGCGACTCGGCCGTGCCGTGGATCCGGCGCATGGCCCGGCTGGGCGGACTCGGGATGCTGGCCTGGCTCGGGTGGCGTCTCACCGAGGGCCTCCCCGCTCTGGGCGAGGAGGGGTTCGCCGAATCCGCCATCGAACTCGGCCTGTGGTTCATCGCCGGCATCGGATTCGTGCTGGCGCTGGAGTGGGAGATCCAGGGCGCCACCGTCATGGCGGCCGCCGGAGCCGGGATGGCGCTCTGGTCGGCCCAGTTCCACGATCCCCCGTACTCCTTCCTCATGCTGTTCCTGTTCTTCGGGCCGGCCTCCCTCTACTGGCTCCTGTGGCAGCGCTACAAACCCCTGTGGGAGGTCTTCGGGCTGCTCGCAGTGCTGGTCACGATCCTCGTCGGCAGCGCCATCGGCGCGGTGCGGATCAACGACGCACTCCTCGGGCCCACTCACCCGTCGAGCGCAGAACCCCGGCTACCCGACGGCGCCGTGGAGTGGGTGTGGTCCGGCGGGATCACCACCGACCATGCCGAGGTGCGGGCCCGCGTCATCGACGGAGCAACGACCCGGCTCGCGGTCTCGGAAACCGCCGATCTGAGCGATCCTGCCTGGTTCGACGGGCTGCCGGCCTCCGCTGACGACCCGGGCCTCGTCGCCTTCGCCGCCGACGGCCTCACTCCCGCCACGACCTATCACTACGGCGTCGAGGTCGACGGCTCGCTCGACACCGCCCGCATCGGCACGTTCGCCACCTTCGACGAGGGACCGTGGTCGTTCTCGCTGGTGGCGGGGTCGTGCGCCCGGATCGGCTCCAACGGCGCGGTGTTCGACACCATCCGCGAGCTGGACCCCGACCTCTTCCTCATGACCGGCGACCTCCACTACGGCGATGTCGCCACCAACGACCGCCAGCGCTTCCGGGACCTCTACGACGGGGTGTTCGCCCAACCGGGGCCGGCGGCGCTGTATCGCTCGGTGCCCGTCGACTACGTCTGGGACGACCACGACTTCGGTCCCAACGACGCCGACTCCACCTCGGACAGCCGGCCCGCCGCGCAGACCGTTTACCGCGAGGTGGTCCCCTCCCATCCGCTCGCACGCGACGGGCAACAGCCCATCAACCGAGCCTTCACGATGGGTCGGGCCCGCATCATCGTGACCGACACCCGGTCGGCCCGGAGCCCGAAGGAGGATCCCGACGGACCCGACAAGACCATGCTCGGCGCCGACCAGCTCGCCTGGTTCATGGACGAACTGGTGGCCGCCGACGAGACCCACCCGCTCATCATCTGGGTGAACTCGGTGCCCTGGATCGCCGAAGCCAGCGAGGGTGCCGATCACTGGGGCGGCTACGACCACGAGCGGAGGCAGATCGCCGACTTCATCGCCGAGAACGAGATCGACGGACTCCTGATGCTGGCCGGCGACGCCCACATGGTGGCGGCGGACGACGGGACCAACAGCGACTACTCCAGCAGCGGTGGCGCCGGATTCCCCGTCCTCCACGGTGCGTCGCTGGACCGTCCCGGATCCGACAAGGGCGGCCCCTACAGCGAGGGCACCTTCCCGGGCGGCGGCCGCTTCTCGACCGTCGACGTGGAGGACGGCGGCACCGAGATCACGGTCACCATCGGCGGCCGGACCTGGGAGGACGACGAACTGCTGTCGTACACCTTCTCCGTCGACGGCGAAGAAGAGGCCGACGCCTGGCGGTGAAGGTGGGCACTCGTGGCGAAACCGCCACCACTGCCGCGTCACGGCACTAGTCGTCCATGCGCTCCAGATCCTCGAGCGCAACCTGCTCGGCCGTCACGACCTCGGCATTCACCCGGTCGATGGTGGCGTCCTCGAGGCAGCCGACGAAGCGGCGCTGCGTCGTCGATCCCAGCGCCGGAGCCACCACCAGGCGGCCGAACGCTTCGGGTGTCTCGGCCGATTCGATGAGTCGGGTTTCGTTGGGCAGCCGGACACGACAGTCCACGTAGAGCGCCTCGACCAGGTCGTCCACCGACCCGAACGCCTCCCGCGTGTCGACGTCGAGCGTGAGCACCAAGACGGCGTTCTCGTCGACGGGCTCCGGCGTGCTCATGGTGGCGTCGCGGAGCGCATCGATCCCGATCGCCGCCCCGACCACCACGACCACGACCGTGACCCAGAGTGCGGTGCGGTGGAGGGGATCGCGTCCACGGCGAGTGCCCGGATCCCCGACCGCGGGCGCAGGTTCAGGGGCGGCACCGACCGGCGGCACGAGCCCCTTGGTGGCGGGGGCCAACGTGGCCAATCGGTCGGCCAGGTCGTGTTCGGCCACCGGAGCGGCGGTGAAGCGGGCGATCCGTTCGACCAGGAAGGCCACCGTCGAGAGGATGACGCCCGCACCGAGCAGGACCGGGATGAAGACCCCCATGCGGCTCGGGTCCGGCTCGAGCCAGGCGAACGGCGACCGTCGCTCGGGAGAGGCCGTCGCCGAGACCGGTGCGGCACCACCACCGCGGGCCAGGTGGTCCTCGATGGCTCGTAGCCGCGAGAGGATGACCCCGGAGGCGATCGCCACCTCGGCGCTGACGAAGAAGATCCCGGCGACGAGAGCCCGGTTCCACTCCCACCGATAGAGGTAGATGAGGAGATAGCTACCAGACACGATCAGCACGACCAGGCCGAGGAGCCGGCCGGAGAGGCGGGCCAGGCGTTCAGCGCTCATGCGATCACCTCCTCCTCCGGGCGATCGGAGCGTGCCCCATCGTCGCGCGACGACGCACCAGCGGCCGCCGTCGGTCGGACCTCGCCGGTGTCGCCGTCGACCAGCAGCGACTCGCCCTCGGTATACCGCCGCAACGCATCGGGAACGGCCACCACCGTGGGGACGCCGTACTCGCGGGCCAGGATCGCCAGATGCGACAGCGTGCTGCCCGTCTCGGACACCAGGCCGGCCAGGTCGGGCAGGACGCCGGCCAGCTCGGGCTCGAGGGTCTGCACCACCAGCACGCTCCCGGCCGGCGGCGGGTCGTCGGGGGTGCCGTGGGCCACGGGCCCCTCGCCCCGACCTCCCCCGGCGCCCCGTCCGTCGGCTCGATCCCCGGGCCGGGCGACCGCGGCGATCCCGCCCGACTCGGTCAGCCGGAAGGCGGTCGGGAGCGGAGCCCCCGGCTCGGCGGGCGGCGTCACGGTCACGTCCGCGCCCACCGGCGAGATCAACCGGTCCAGCTCGTCCAGGCGGAGCCAGGAGACCGACGCCGGGGTGGGGATGCGACCGGCGTCGTGAAGGCGCCGACCCAGCTCCTGGGAAGCCCGGACCGTCAGCTCCTGGGCCCACCGGGCCCGGAGTCGGAGACCCTCACGAGCCGACAGATCGACCACCTCGGCCGGTCCGGTCGTGCGGGATGGGATCTTCGGGAGAGACGGCGACCGCCCGATGCGCGGCGCCAGCAACGCCAGGGCGACCGGCGACCGGGCGATGATCTGCCCGTCGGTCCAGCCCCGCTCCTGACCCGACGCCACCGCGGCCAGGGCCAGTCCGGCCCCGGTCAGGGGGCGCGCCTTCGACGAGAGGAGGGTGCCGGCGAGCACCTCGTGCCCGTGGATGCTGACCAGGAGCGAGCGGGTGCGGCGGAGCAGGCCGACGAGCTGATCGTCGGCCAACCGGTCCAGCGGCGGAACCGCAGCCAGCTTCGCGTCGACCCGCTGCAGCTCCTGCCGTGCGACCTGCGGCAGCATGGCCCGCAGCCGGCCCACCCGCCACGACGCCCGCACGCGTCGGGCCGGTTCACGGGGATCGAGCCAGTGCCACGCCGAGCGCTCCTCGGGGTCGACGCCGAGGAGCTGGAGGTCGCAGGCGACGCGCCGCCCGACGGTGAGCACGACCGGCGAGGTCCGGATCCGCCGCTCGGTCGCCACCCCGGTCACCCTGAGGGCGGCGATGATCCCGTCGCGTAGCGGCGAGATCCAGAGATCCTCCTCCAGCGGCTCGAGCGGATCGGGAAACGTCTCTCCGACGGGCCCGGGCCCGAGCACGGGGCCCGACGCGGTGTGCAGGGTGCCGGTCGCGGTGACCGGGCGGCTCTGGAGGAGCCACAGGCGACCGTCGCGGTCGTAGGCCCATTCGACGTCCTGGGGTCGGTCGAACACGTCGCCGGCCCGGCGCGCCAGCGCGGCCAGCTCGTGGCGCCGGTGGCGGTCCAGCCGCGGTCGGCTGGTCGGGATCATCGGTGTCGAGCAGCCGGCCGTGCCGCCCCAGGTGATAGGACGCCGCCGTGGCGGTGCCGCTGACGAGTTTTTCCGGTCCACCGGGGACGACCTCGACCATGACCTGGTCCGGATCGCCCGAGACCGGGTCGAGCCCGAAGAGCACGCCGCCGCAGTCGGCGTCGAGCTGACGTTGCACCAGCACCGCCATCGGGAGTGGCGGCTGGCCGGGGGTCGCGGTGCGCGCCGACGCCAGGACGGTCCGCACCGCATCGAGGAACGCCTCCCACCCGGAGACGTCGAGCACCGACGTGAACTGCCCGGCCATCGACGACTCGCCGACGTCCTCGATGGTCGACGACGAGCGGACGACCAGGGGCTCCCCGTGTTCGTCGGTCAGGCGCACCCAGGCGTTGCGCAGCACGTCGATGACCGCCGGATCGAGATGGGCACCGTCCCGACCCATCGTTGCCGGGGTGAACGAACGAGTGGTGAGGGCGAACCCGGGCAGGACCGGCATCCCGCCGACGGCCGCCCGAGCCAGGTTGGTGGCCTTGGCGCCGGCCAGCTCCGGGTCGAGCGCCCGTGGATCGTCGAGCCCGACCACGTCGGGAATTGGCGAAGCGATGGCCTCGTCCCCTCTGCGCCCGCCAGGTGCGGGCTCGGTCTGGTCGGTCATCGGCGCAGGGGTTCGGCCTCCGCGAACTCGGTCGAGTCGTTTCACGAGCGTACCGCGGCCCGATCGGTCGAGCCGAAGGTCCAGCGCCGTCGCACCGAACCGGCTCGACCGTGTGCTAGGGACGTTGTCCTCTATTCATTCCTGCTCCCCGTCCGATAGGAGTGAGACGTGAACATTGCACTTGTCCTCGGCGCGGGCGGAATTGTCGGCCACGCGTACCACTCAGCGGTGTTGGCCGCCATCAACCGCGTGACCAAGTGGGACCCCGACGAGGCCGACGTGATCATCGGGACGTCGGCGGGATCGGGGATCGGCGCCGTGGTCCGCGGCGGCGGCGAGCCCTCCGAACTGATCTCCCGGGTGCTCGAGGCCCCCTCCAACCCCGAGGTGATGGGACGGCTCGAGCGGATGACCACCCCCGAGCCCCGCTCGTCGGTCACCTCGTTCCTCCCCCTGCCGGCCTCGGTCCCCCTCGCCGTCAAGAGCCTGCTTCCCCCCTGGGACATCCGGCTGGGGCCGTTCCTGGCCGGTGTGCTGCCCGAGGGTCGCGTCCACACCTCGGTGATGGGGGAACACGCGCGTGCACTGCACGGATCAGCGTGGCCGGACAAGGACCTCTGGATCTGCGCCACCCGCCTGAGCGACGGGGAACTGGTGGTCTTCGGCACCGACGGCGCCCCCGAAACCGATGTCGGCACGGCGGTCGAGGCCTCGTGCGCCATCCCCACCTACTTCCGCCAGGTGGAGATCGACGGCGAGCGCTACGTCGACGGCGGCGTGATCTCCCCCACCAACGCCGATCTCCTGGCCGGGCGCGACCTCGACCTGGTGGTGGCCATCGCCCCGATGTCGGGCACCACGGGTGCCGCTCGAGCGTTTCCGCCCATGGGCCGCGGCTACTTCGCCCGCCGCCTTCGCTCGGAGCTGGAGCCGATCGAAGCGGCCGGTATCCCGACGCTGATCTTCGAGCCGACGCTGGACGAGACGCGGGTCATGGGCTTCAACCCGATGGACCCGGGCAAGCGGGTGCAGGTGATGCTCCAATCCGGGGCCTCGGCCCTGCGCCGCCTGTCCAGCCCGTCGATCGCGGAGCAGGTCGACATCCTGAAGCGGGCAGGCCAACAAGCGACGGAGTCGCCGTCCGACCAGGACCGGACGGGCACGGTGGTTCCGATCTCGTCGTCCGGCGAACCACCGGCCGATCCGGCCGCCGGCTGGAACTGAGGTCGGCCCGATGGATCGGACGACCCCCACCGATGCCCGGTTCCTCGATCTCGAGGACGGCGTCCACCACATGCATCTCGCGTCGATCGGGATCTTCGACGGGCCGGCACCCTCCTACGACGACATCCTCGCCTACGTGGCGACGCTGCTGCCCCGGGTTCCCCGCTACCGGCGCAAGATCCGCCGGGTGCCCTTCGGCCTCCAGCGGCCGGTGTGGGTCGACGACGGGCACTTCAACATCCGGTACCACCTCCGTCACGCGGCCCTCCCCGAGCCGGGCAGCGACGAGCAGCTGCGCAACCTGATGGGCCGGCTCATGTCACAGCAGCTCGATCGCACGAAACCGCTGTGGGAGCTGTGGATCGTCGAGAACCTGAGCGGTGGCCGCTGGGCCCTCGTGTCGAAGGTGCACCAGGCGCTGGTCGACGGCATCGAGGGAAACGACATCCTCACCCTGATGCTCACGCGCGAGCCCCACACCGACGGGGTCGAGCCCGAGGCGTGGAACCCGCGCCCAGAGCCCTCCGGTCTCGACCTGACCCTCGGGGCCGGCCGGGACCTGGCCACCAGCCCGATCGAGCAGTATCGCGCCGTCACCGGCGTCCTCGATCGCCCGCGCCGCGCCTTCGAGCACATGAGCCACTCCCTGTTCCAGCTCAGCGCGTTGGCCCCACCCGAGCGCGGCGCCGGCAGCCTCACCGGCCCGATCGGCCCGCATCGCCGCTGGCACGATGTGCGCGTCCCCTTGTCGTCGGTGAAGCGCATCCGGACCGCGCTGGCCGGCTCGGTGAACGACGTGGTGCTGGCCGCCATCGCCCATGGCTTCCGCAACCTGCTCCTCGATCGGGGCGAGACCGTCGAGCGGCGCTATGTGCGGACCTTCGTGCCGGTATCGGTGCACAGCACCGACGAGCAGGACGAGTACGACAACACGGTGTCGGCCACGTTCACCGATCTCCCGGTCGGGGTCGACCACCCGCGCGAGGCCCTCGAGCTCATCACCCGACAGCTCGAGCGCCTGAAGGACACCGACCAGGCGGTCGCCGGCGAGATCCTCACCTCCCTCTCCGGGTTCTCGCCGCCTCTGCTCCTGGCGCTGGGGACCAGGGCGGCGACCAGCGCGGTCGGCGAGGTCGAGGGGATCCACACCATCAGCGCCAACCTGCCCGGCCCACAGATGACGCTGTATCTGCTCGATCGGCCCATGGTCGAGGCGTATCCGTATCTTCCGCTGCGCAACGATCTGCGCCTCACGGTGGCCGTCTTCTCCTACAACCACCAGCTCTTCTTCGGTCTCACCGGCGACTACGACACCAGCGACGACATCGATGTGTTCGCCGACGGGATCGAGGAAGGGATCGCCGAGCTCCTCGAAGCGGCCGATGCGGCCGAGCAGACCGGCTCTCCCTCGCCGGCCTGAGTCCCTAGCGGTCGGTCACCGGCGCTTCCTCCACCGGCCGCAGGTCGGGACCCGAGGAACGGTTTCGAACGCGGTCCCACCAGCGGCCCAGGCGATAGCGACCACCGGACAGGATCCAGAGCAGCACGATGCCGATCACCTCGACCAGGTGGGTCGCCTCGGACAGGGCATCACTGCGGCGCGTCGCCACATCCATCACCGCCGTCGCAGCCAGCAGCACACCGAGCACACCCGCCAGGGGCATCAACCCGAGCGCCCGCTCGGGCCGCCACGCGGCGTAGACCAGGCCGATGGCGAGCGCGGCGCCGAACGCCCCGAGGTGCCGGGCCACATGATCGCCGGCTCCGTCGAGGTCGCCGGTGACGATCAGGATGAGTCCACGGAGCAGCAGCGTGAGCCCGACCGCGCCCAGCGCGATCCGGACCCAGGCTCCTTTCCCCACGTCGGGGACCGAAACGGCCTGCACGACCGCCTCGGCCGGGGTGGCCGGCGGCGTGAGGTGGAGCCCGGCGAGCCGGCGCACCTGGTGTGTTCCCTCGGCGAAGTCGGCGCAGGCCGGGCATTGGCCGACGTGGGCCTCCACCAGCGGCTCCAGTTCGAGCGTCAGCTCCCCGTCGGCGCGCGCCGAGATCAGGTCGCGCATCACCCCGCAGGTTGCCGATTCCATGTCTTCCTGGTCGTTCCCGCGTGGCCGCGGGTTCCCGGAGCCGGGCAAGCTGGCGGGGTGATCGACCGCTGGACCGAGCTTGCCCTTGCCGCCCGTGACGGCAACGTGCACGCCATGGATCAGTTCGTGCGGGAAACCCACGAGAGCGTCCAGCGCCTGTGCCGGCTCCTCGGCGACCCCGACACGGTGGACGACCTCGTGCAGGACACCTACCTCCGGGCGCTCCGGGCGCTGCCCGGCTTCCGGCGCGACGGCTCGGCGCGCAGCTGGCTGCTGGCCATCGCCCGCAACACCTGCGCCGACGCCACCCGCTCCCGGGTGCGGGCCCGCCAGCACCTGCGGGCCCTGGACCCCGACGCCGAGCACGCGTCGTCGCTCGACGGCCCCTGGGCCGAGGTCGACGACCTGTTGCGCCCTCTCGATCCCGACCGACGCGAAGCCTTCGTACTCACCCAACTGCTCGGCCTCCCCTACGCCGAGGCGGCCGAGGTGGCCGGGTGCCCGGTCGGCACGATCCGGTCCCGGGTCTCCCGGGCCCGCGCCGACCTCCTCGAGGCGCTCGACGAATCGCCGCGCTCCTCGTCCCACCTCGCCTAACGAGCACAGCTGGGGTCAGGCCCCCGGTGTGCTCGTTGGAGGTTGCACGTGGCAGCTGTCACATCGGGAACCCGAGTCGGTGGCCGACCGACCCCACAGGGGAACATCGATCGCTCCGAGGAGAGTCATGCACCCCCACGCCCCGTCCGCTCGTCCCACCCGCCGCCGCGCCTGGGGGCCCCTGGCCCTGGTCGCCGTCGTGGCCCTCTTCGCCGCTGCTTGCGGTGACGACGACGCCGGCGCGATCAACACCTCCGACGTCTGGGCCCGGACCAGTCCGGCCATGGCCGACGCCGGTGCGGTCTACATGACCGTCGAGAGCGACGACGGCGTGTCGATCGTGGGTGCGTCGGTCGACGAGTCGATCGCCGCCCGGGTCGAGCTCCACGAGACGACCATGGCCGACGGCGCCATGGAAGACGACATGGCCGACACCGGTGAGATGGAAGACGACATGGCCGACACCAGCGCCATGGAAGACGACATGGCCGACACCAGCCCCATGGAAGACGACGGTCACAGCGACGGCGCCATGATGATGCAGCCGATCGAGTCGATCGACGTGCCGGCCGGCGGCTCGGTGAGTCTGGAACCGGGCGGCATCCATATCATGTTGCTGGAGCTGGCCGAGCCTCTGGAGGCGGGAACCTCATTCGACCTCACCCTGATCCTGGACGACGGTGAAGAGCATCAGGTCTCGGTCGAGGTCCGCGACGCGTAGGCCGCACCGCACCGCGGGAGTGCTGCTGGCCCTCCTCCTTCTGGGGGGCTGCAGTACTCCCGGTGCGAAGGCCCTGCCCGACCTCGAGCTGGAGACCCTCGACGGGGGTACCATCGATCTGGCCGCCGCCCGGGACACGCCCCTGGTCCTGAATCTGTGGGCCACCTGGTGTGCTCCGTGCCGTCGTGAGCTCCCCGCCTTCGATCAGGTCAGCCGCGCATCGGCGGGCGACGTCACCATCATCGGGGTGAACCAGGGTGACGATGTCGATGCTGCCGCCTCAATGATCGAGGATCTGGGCATCGAGTTCCCTCAGGCGTTGGATTCGAGCTCGGAGCTCAGCCGGGAGCTCGCTGTCACCAGCATGCCTTCGACCATCTTCGTGTCATCGTCGGGCGAGGTCGTCCATACCCACGCCGGTGAGCTGCGCGTGGATCAGCTGACCGCCCTGCTCGACGAGCATCTCGACGTCACGACGACGGAACCGGCGTAGCAGCGGCGGGGCGACTCGACTGCAGCAGTCGCTGGGCGCCGACGAAGAGGCTGCCGAGCCCGACCACCAGAGCTGCCGTGACGACCGCCCGGTCGAGGCTCTCGGGAGCGTCGGTGGGGACGATGGCGCGCACCAGGGCGTCCCAGCGGATCCAGGCCCACAGGACCAGTTCGAGGCCCCCGGCCGCCATCAGCGCCGCGCCCATGAACGACGGTCCCCGGGCCAGCGCGACCGCACCGGCGGCGGCGATCACCAGCGCGGTGGCCGGGAGCGCCCAGAGCAGGAGCGACGCTCCGGCTTCGGGGGGAACGGAGGAGAAGGCCAACCATCCCATGGCCAGGGCCGCCGCGGCCGTGAGCGCCAGCGGCAGGCCCACCAACCGGCCCCCGGCGAGCAGCAGGCCGGCCGCCACGAGCGCGGCGCCCACCAGCCCGCCGAGCACGGCGGGCCAGACCGAGGGGGCGGCGAGCCAGGTGGACTGGACCGTGACCGCCACCGGCCGGCCGTCGACCTCGATGGGCACGACCGCCTCGAGGATCTGATCGCCCGGCCCGCGACCCACGGGGCGGGACGGGTTCATCCAGTGCGCCCGGTGGTCGTGCCAGGCGTAGTGAGCGTCGCCGTCGACCCGCTCCCACTCGGGCTCGGCGTCGGCCGACGCGTCCGATGGGATCTCTCGGGCCCCATACCGGTCCTCGTTCAGGTAGCGGGTGGGCGACCGCAGGTTCTCGTACACGCTCCCGTCGGCATCGAACCGCAGGTACGGCTCGCCCTCGTAACCCAGGACCACCACGTCGACCGGGGCGACCACCGTCAGCTCGAGGAAGCTGTCGCCCCCGATCACGCCCATCTCGATGTCGGCGGGCGGCTCGATGGAGACGACCTCGGTCTGGTAGTCGGTGGGGCCGGGCGGATCGGCCGCGGCCGGGTCGGCCCCCAGCACGACCATGGCCGCCAGCGACACCAGCAGGATCCGTGTGAAGCGGACGCCGAGACCTCGACCTTGGGTCATACGACGGTGAGCACGATCTCACCGGACGGATGGACGGTGCAGATGCCGATGTACTCGCCCGGCGACGTGAACTGCTGACGGAGGGTCTCGTTCCCGCCCACGAAGAACGGGCCGACCGTGTGGCCGCGGTCGTCCTCGTTGCGGATCTCGATCACCTCGCCGAGTTCGACCTCGAGCTCGGCGGGCAGGATCTCGAGCGGCTCGCCGCGGTCCAGCGCCTCGCCGGCGCCGACGGGGATGACGTAGCTGTAGTCGGCCGGCTGTGTTCCGGCCTCGTCGACGTCGAGGGCGGCGTCGTCGTCACCACAGGCGGCGACCAGGAGCATCAGGACCGTGGCCAACAGCGCCACCGGGCGGATCGACCGGGTCACACCGGGGCCGCCATCAGGAGCCGCAAGTCGTTGACCAGATCGTCCACCGGCGTACCGAACGGCCAGGTGAGGACGAGCTGACCCTGATCGTCGACGACGTAGAGCGAGCCGCTGTGCACGACCTCGACCTCGCCCTCGTCGTTGGTGTCGACGCGGTACTCCACGCCGAAGGCGTCTGCGGCGGCGCGCAGCTCGGCGTCGTCGGTGGTGCGCAAACCGTGGGCATCGGGCACGAACGACTGCACATACCCGCCGATGACCTCGTCGACGTCGCGTTCGGGATCGACGGTGGCCATGGCCAGGTCGATGGTGGCGGCATCCTCCTCGTCGAGCTCGGCCAGAGCGGTGCGGACGTCGGAGAGGGTGGTCGGACACACGTCGGGGCACGAGGTGTAGCCGAAGTAGACGAGCAGAAGCTGGCCCTCGGGAGCCTGGAACGTCAACGGCTCGCCCCCGTTGGTGACGTCGGGCAACGAGAGCTGGCTCACGACGGGGGTGGGCTCGCGCACATACCCGGCCAGCGTGCCGGAGGCCGCATCATCGTCGCCGCACGCCGAGATGACGGCGAGCACGGCGATCAGCACGAGGAGACCGAGGGATCGAATCGTCATGAGAGGGACTCAATGTACGCAACGACATCATCGATCTCCGACGCGGACAGCTGATTCTCGGGCATCTCGATCGTGTAGCCCTCGACCACCTGGGAGCTCGGTTCGGCGATCGACCGCTCGAGGTAGGGGCCGTCGGCCACGACGACCTCGCCGGATTCGAGCCGCCGCTCGGAGCCGAACAGGCCGGTCCACTTCGGGCCCACACCTCCGACGCCGCCGGCCCCATGACAGGCGACACATCCGTTGTCCTCGGCCAACTGCTCGCCGCGGGCCTCGGGCGTGTCGGCGTCACCGCCACCGTCACCCCCGCCGCAGCCACCGACCAGCACCATCCCGGCCAGGGCCAACGCCAGCCATCGAAGGCGGAACCGGGGCGCGCACAGGTTCATACCCACAGAGAGACTCATACCCCAACAGGTCGTCCCACCTCGGACTCTGGTTCCCGAACCCGCTTCGCGCCTCGCTTCCGCGAACGTGGTGAGGGCTGAGCGCGTTGGCCTTCGCCGCACCATGAGACCAGCATGGGAGGCGGTGACCCCGACGGCCAAGAAGTCGATCGACATCGAGATTCCGTGCCCCGCGATGACGGCAGCCGACCGCGACGCCGTCGTCGCCGTCGTCCTGGCTGCCGCCGAACGGCAGAGCCTGCTGGTGACGCTGACCACGACCCACACGTCGTTCCCCGACTCGATCCACTGGCATTTCAAGCCGGAGCGCCGGATCCGCGGTGTCCTCGACCTGACCTACTGGCCCGACGGCGGTCGCCTGTGGCTCAGCGTCAGAAGCCCAGGACGCGGACTGGATCGGCCCCGCGGCCGATGCGCTGGCCGCTTCGCTGGCCGAAGCGGTCCGCGACCGCAGGTTCGAGCAGCCGGCATAGTCCGCTGACTCGTGCTGGCGCCGGGCCCGGGGCCGGAGGAACACTGTCACCGACGCCGAACCCATCGAGGAGCCATTCCCATGACCGATCTCTCCGGCTTGGTCGCCGTCGTCACCGGTGGCAACGACGGCATCGGCTACGGCATTGCGGAGGCGCTGGCGCAGGCCGGCGCCGACCTCGCGGTGTGGGGCCGCCGCGCCGAGCGCAACGAGACCGCGGCAGCGGGGCTCGCTGCGCTCGGCGTGAGGACGACCGCCGCGACCTGCGACGTCTCGGACTCGGCCCAGGTCGACGCGGCCATGGCCCACAGCGTGGACGTCCTGGGCAAGGTCGACATCCTCGTCGCCAACGCCGGTCGCGGCGGCAGCGGCGCGTCGGTGCTGGACGTGGAGCTGGAGGAGTGGCGGGCGGTGACGGCCGTGAACCTCGACGGCGCGTTCCTGTGCCTGCAGGCTGCGGCTCGGCACATGGTGGACCGGGGCGAGGGAGGGGCCCTCATCACCATCGCATCGACCTCGGCCTTCCACGGCGCCCCTCACAACGCCGCGTACGGCGCGTCGAAGGCGGGCGTCCTGGCGCTGACCCGCTCGATGGCGGTCGGCCTGGCCCGGCACCGGATTCGCGTCAACGCCCTCTGCCCCGGTTGGACCCGAACCGAGATGTCCGAGCAGGGCTACCAGAACGAGGCGTTCCGGAATGTCACCGTCCGACGGACCCCGGCACGACGCTGGGCCGACCCCGCGGAAATGGGGCCCGCCGCGGTCTATCTGGCCGACCCGGAGCCCACGTTCCACACCGGCGATCACCTCATCGTCGACGGGGGCTACACCATCTTCTGAACCGGCTCCTGCACCCGCCGCGAAAGGTGCCGATGGAAGGTTCGTCCAAATAGCCGGACCAATACCCTGAGGGGGTATGGTCGAAGCTATCCCCCCCCTGGAGGTCCGATGAACCGACTGGTCATCCTCGGAGCAGGAACCGCTGGGACCATGTTGGCCCACAAGCTCCACCACCAACTGCACGACGACTGGGAGATCACGCTGGTCGACGAGCACGAGACCCACGTCTACCAACCGGGTCTGCTGTTCGTTCCGTTCGGCGAGAATCCCGACGACCTGGTGAAGGAACGCACCACCACCCTGCCAAAGGGGGTGCACTACGTCCAGACCTCGATCCAAGAAGTGAAGCCCGATGAGAACACGGTCGTGCTGGGCAGCGGTCAGACGCTGGAGTACGACCAGCTGATCATCGCCACCGGTGCCGATGTCGTGCCCGACGAGACGCCCGGGACGACGGGCCCGGGCTGGCGCGAAACCGTCCACGAGTTCTACACGCTCGAGGGCGCCAAGGCGCTGGCCGCCGCGCTCGAGAACTTCCACACGGGTCGCCTCGTCGTCCACATCACCGAGATGCCCATCAAGTGCCCCGTCGCGCCGCTCGAGTTCTCGTTCCTGGCCGACGCCCACTTCAAGAAGCTCGGCATCCGCGACGCCATCGACATCACCTACGTCACCCCCCTCTCGGGAGCCTTCACCAAGCCGGTCGCCACCAAGGTGCTGGGCGGCATGCTCGAGGAGCGCAACATCTCGATGGTCCCCGACTTCGTGGTCGAGTCCATCGACGGCGGGGCCGGCACCATCACGGCCTACGACGAGACCGTGGTGCCCTTCGACCTCCTGGTGACCGTGCCGCTCAACATGGGCGCCGAATACATCGAGCGGTCGGGACTGGGCGACGAGCTGCGCTACGTGCCGGTCGACAAGCACACCTTCCTGGCCGACGGCTACACCAACATCTTCGCCATCGGCGATGCGTCCAACATCCCCACCTCGAAGGCGGGCTCGGTGGCGCACTTCTCGGTCGACGTGTTCTGCGACAACTTCGCCGCCCACATCGAAGGCAAGCCGCTCCCCGAGCAGTTCGACGGTCACGCCAACTGCTTCGTCGAGAGCGGCGGCGGCAAGGCCATGCTGATCGACTTCAACTACGAGACCGAGCCGCTGCCCGGCACCTACCCGGTCCCCGCCGTCGGCCCGTTCTGGTTGATGAAGGAGACCCGAGCCAACCACTTCGGCAAGCTGGCCTTCGAGAAGATCTACTGGACCATGCTGCTCCCGGGCCACAAGTTGCCCGTCCCCAACCACATGCAGAAGGCCGGCAAGGACTTTTCCGCCGCCGAGAACGTCTAGCCATACCCGGAAAGAGAGACAACCATGCCCACCGCAACCATCGCCGGGTCCGAAGTGGACCTGAACGACGAAGGGTTCATGACCGACCCCCAGCAGTGGAACGAGGACATCGCCAAGGAGCTGGCGGCCAACATCGGCATCGAGCTCACCGATGCCCACTGGGGCCCGCTCCGGTTCATCCGTGAGCAACAAGCCGAGTCCGGCGTGACCCCGACGCTGCGCAAGGTGTCGAAGACCGGTGGATTCCCCACCAAGGAGCTGTTCCAGCTCTTCCCCAAGAAGCCCGCCAAGAAGATGTCGTACATCGCCGGTGTTCCCAAGCCCGTCGGATGCGTCTGAGAGAGGACCCCCCATGACTGACCTGCAATCCGCACCCATGCCCAGCTTCGCCGAAGACGAGGACACCGAGCGCAAGCTGGCCATCATCTGCTCGAAGGGGTCGCTCGACATGGCGTATCCCGGCCTGATCCTGGCCTACGCGGCCCTCGAAGAGGGGGTGGAGTGCCACATCTTCTTCACCTTCTGGGGCTTCGAGATGATCAACAAGGAGACGATGAACGACCTCAAGTTCTCGGCGGTCGGCAACCCGGCCACCCACATGCCCACCTGGCTCTCGGGCCTCCCCGGCATGCAGGGCATGGCGACGAAGATGATGAAGAAGCAGATCGACGCCATCGAGATCCCCGAGGTGCCGGAGATGATCGACATGGTCGCCGACATGGGTGGCCACCTGTGGGCCTGCCGGATGTCCGCCGACATGCAGCATCTCACCGAGGACGATCTCTACGACGGCGTCGAGGGCATCATCTCGGCCGCCGAGTTCATCGGGCTCTCCGAGGGCGCCCAGACCATCTTCATCTGAGCCAGCACCGCGCTAGCGGCGGAGGAGCCGGCGGGCGTTGTCGCTGCACGTCTCGGCCCGATCGCCCAGCGGGTGGTGGTCGGCGTCATCGTCCCAGCCGGCGAAGTTCGTGCCCGGCACCAGGCGGTCCCAGCCCACCTGCGCGGCCAGCAGGTCGATGGCGGCCCGATCGCCCAGGTGGGTGTCGAACCAGAGCCGCCCGAGTCGCTCGTCGACCGCGTTCGCCGAGTCGATGCCCTCGTCGGCCGCCCAGGCCCGCGCCGCGCCGATGCGCCGGAGCCGCCCGGCCAACACCGCGGTCGCGCCGCCGCCGTGGGAGAGGCAGACGTCCAGCTGCGGATGCCGATCGAGCACCCCGCCGAACACCAGCTCGGCCACCGCCACGGACTCCCCCAGCGTGAACGCCACCGTCAGGTCCATGTCCAGCCGCTGCAGTCGCGCCAGCGGGGCCGGGCCGTCGACGCCCGGCGGGGCGGGATGGATCAGCAACGGCACCCCGAGCCGCACGACGGCGGCGTAGAGCTCGTCCAGCTCGGGCGCGTCGAAGGGCCGGCCGAAGTCGGTCCCGACGTAGGCGCCCGCCAGACCGAGCTCGCCCACCGCCCGGTCCAGCTCGATCAGCGCGGCGCCGGGGTCCTGCATCGGCAGCTGGGCGAACCCGACCAGGCGATCGGGCGCCCGGGCCACCAGCTGGGCCATGGCGTCGTTGTGCCAGCGGCAGAACTCGGCCGCCAGCGGTGCCTCGATGCCGTGGAAGTAGGTCAGCGGATTGGGTGACAGCGCCTGGAGACCGATGCCGCGCCGGTCCATCGCCTCGAGCCGGAGGTCCAGGTCCATGAACGGGCTCTGGCGATAGCGCACGCCTTCGAGCACGTAGTCGCACACCCGGAAGCAAGGGGTGCCGTCGGCCAGCTCGGACAGCTCGGGTCCGTGGCGACCGGCGCGACCGAACGCACCCTCCAGGACCACGTGGGCGTGGACATCGACCAGGCCCGTGCTGCGGTCAGCCATCGGTCAGCCCTGGCCGAAGAACACCGGGTAGCGCCCGAAGTAGGGGCGGGTGGTGGACGGGTCCATCTCGGGCGGGTCGTCGGGATCGGGCCGGCACCCCTCGTCGAACAGCCGCTGCACCGCCACCGGCACCAACCCGAAGAGGTGGTCCTCGGCGTCGTCGCTGCCGGCCACCACCCCGGCGGCCAGGTCCTGGCCGATGCAGGCGTGCATGCCCAGGCCGAAGGAGAGGCCCCAGGGCGCCACCCCGTCCGGGAAGCTGTGGTCGGGGTTGAACTCGTCGGCGTCCTCACCGAAGACCGCACGGTCACGGTTGACCTGCAGCAGGTCGATGACGACCTTGTCCCCCTCGACCACGGTGGTGCCGTCGGAGAACTCGATGTCGGCCAGCGCCCAGCGCATCGCCACCGGCGACGACGGCTGGAGCCGCACCGTCTCGTGGGTGGCCCGTTGCACGAACAAACGGTCGTCGTGGATACGGGCCGCGTCCTCGGGATGGTCCTCGAGCCACTGGAACAGGTTGTGCATCACCCGGGTGAAGGCGGTGGCCGACGTGTGGGCGCCGGCGAGCAGGTAGAACGAGATCTCGCGCCGCAGCACCTCGTGGGGCAGGTGGAGCTTGTCCTCGTTGCGCAGTAGCACGGTGAGCACGTCGCGGGGCAGGGTCGACTCGTCGATCTCGTCGGCGTCGAGCTGGGCCAGCAGTGCGGTCCGCCGGTCGATGCTGGGTTGCAGGAAGTCGGCGTCGAACGTCTCCAACGCGGCCCGCACCTCGGCCGCCTTGGCCTCGCGATCGCCGGTGTAGTGGGCCAGCGTGGCGCCCTCGATGAAGACCTTGAGGAACTCGTAGAGCTCGGCGGTCTCCCCGGGCGTCCCCAGCGGCCGATCGACTCCGGCGGTGTACGCGGCCAGGTTCATCATCAGTTGGTGACCCAGATCGACCAGCTCGGCCCGGCCCGCGGCCAGGTGGGGCGCCAGCGTGGTCTCGAAGATCTCGGGGAACAGGTCGTATTCGTACTCGTGGAAGGTGGCCCGGCGGTAGAGCCGGTTCTCCAACCGGCGCCGGTCCCGATGGTCGGTCCCGTGCAGGTTCACCAGCACGTCGCCCATGATGACCTCGCCTGCGTCATAGAGCGCCTGGCGCAGCTCCTTGGTGCGGTAGGCCTCGCGCGCCATCTCGTAGGTGGTGATCGTCAGCACGTTCGGTTCGTCGGTCATGTCGTCCCCTGCGGTCGGGTGCTCATCTACCGGTTCCTTCGGTCAGCCACGAGATGACCCGACCGAGCAGCTGCTGATGGGCGGGCTCCGCAAGTGACCGGCGATCGTGGCCCAGCGCGCTGTACGCGACGCGACCCCAGCCGCCCTCGCGAACCCAGCCCAGGGCGTGGGTCTGGCCGTCGACCTCGGCGCTGAGAATGGTGGTGGCGTTGTCGGCGACGGCCAAGTGCTCGTAGCACTCGTCCTCGACGGTGAAGGGCTCGACGCCGTCGGTGAGGAGATGACCCGGCACGGGCGTCACCTCGAATCGATCGACCGGACCGTGGCCGGACGACTCCCACTGCCACGCGCCGCCCAGCAGGTCCGCCCACTCGGGCCAGTCATCGAAACAGATGGCGGCGGCATGAAGTCCCAGCAGCGGCCGGCCGGCGTGGACATGGCTGCGAATGGCCTGGCGGACGAGCCCGGTGGCTGCGGTGGCCCATTCCTCGCGCTGCGCTTCGGTGTAGCGGGGATCGAGCATGCGGAACCGGCAGGCGTTGACGACCAGCAGGTCGGCGCCCTCGGCCAACAGCGGCACGAGCGCGTCGACGGACTCGGTCATCGTCGTGTCGAATCCCGCCGCTCCCAGGATCTCGGCCAACGGTTCGAAGGTCGCCTCGGCCGGGTGGGCCCATCCACCGGTGAGCAGGACCGCGTTCACTCGCCGTCCTCGACTCCGCCGTGGCCGACGGTGTCCTCTGCTCGGCCGCCATGGCCGACGGTGTTCTCCGCTCGGCCGCCATGGCCGACGGAATCCACCGCCTGCGGTCGGGGCAGGTTGGCGATCATCGCCATGGTCACGCCGCCGTCCACCAGCAGGTTCTGGCCCGTCACGTACCCCGCGTCGTCCGACGTCAGGAATCGGATCGCCCCGCAGATGTCGGCCTCGGTGCCCAATCGGCCGAGCGGGACCTTGCCCTCACGCGCTTCTCGGGTGGCGCGGTCGGCGTAGATGGGCTCGCTCATGCCGGCGTCGATCAAGCCGGGAGCGACGGCGTTGACCCGGATGCCGTCGCCACCCCACTCCAGCGCCATCTGCTGGGTCAGGAGAGCGATGGCCGCCTTGGTCGATCCGTAGGCGCCGGCGTTGGGGCCGGGGGCCACCCCGTTCATGCTGGTGACGTTGACGATGCACCCGGGCCGGCCCTCGGCCTGAAGCCGAGCGGCGACGGCTCGGGAGACCACGAAGGTGCCGGTCAGGTTGACGTCGACCACCGCCCGCCAGTCGTCGACCGAGAGGTCGACCAGCGGCCCGAAGCGCACGATCCCGGCGTTGTTCACCACCACGTCCGGGGTGCCCAACGAGTCGAGGGCGGCGGCCACCGCATCCTCGTCGGTGGTCGAGGCGACGAGCGCCACGCCGTCGGCCAGGTCGGAGGCGACGGCGGTCGCCCCGTCGGCGTCCACGTCGAGCACGCCGACCCGCGCCCCCTCGGCCCCGAACATACGCGCCAGGGCCGCACCGATCCCGCGGGCCGCACCCGTGACCAACACCGTCCGCGTCACCGCGACCACCCCGCGCCGCCCCTCGCCGAACTTTGGGCAGATACCCGGATATGTGTGGGGTCGTTGCCCAAAGTTCGGGACGGGGCGGGTGCAAGCGGGTCCATCGGGCACATGAGGCTCACTGCTGGGCGCGGTCCCAGGTGAGGATCTCGTCGGCCCAGTTGGCCACCTTCTCCCCCGCCATCGGCTTGCGCGAGGGCCAGGGGCGATCCAGGTCGACCGGGACGCCCCGGCTGACGACGTGCCGCAGGTTGGAGCGGTCCTGGAGCACCGTGACGTCGGCACTGGGGTCGCCGTCCACCACGATGACGTCGGCCAGGCGGCCGGTCTCGATGGTGCCCAGGCGGCCCTCGAGCCGCATGGCGAGGGCGTTGTTGGCGGTGGCGCACGTGATGGCCTCGAGCGGGGTGAGCTGCAGGTCGCGTACGAACACCTCGAGCTCGCGGGCGTGCCAGTGCCCGTAGGGCGTGAGGGCGAAACCGCTCTCGGAGCCGCACAGCAGCGGCACGCCCAGGTCGTAGGCCTTGCGCATGATGGCGGCGGTGGCCTCGATCTCGCCCCGGAAGATGTCGCGCATTCCCACCCCGGCGCCCACGGCCGGGCCGTGGTCGGCCAGGTTGGCCAGGAACGTGAACGTGGGGCAGACGGCCGCTCCGGCCTCGACCACCGCGTCGAGGGCCGGCTCGTCCATGAACGACCCGTGCAGGATGAGGTCGACACCGGCCCGGGCCGAGTCCAGCGTGCTGCTGGCGTTGCGGCAGTGGGCGGTGACCGGAACCTCGAGCTCGTGGGCGGTGTCGCAGACCGCCTTCAGTTCCTCGAACGACCAGACCTGGAGCTCGCCGGGCCGGGTGGGAATGGACCCGGTGGCGTGGATCTTGATCCAGTCCGCACCCTGCTTGATGTGGCGTCGGGTCCAGGTGACCATCTCGTCGCGGGTGTTGACCACCTGCGCGTAGCCGACCTGGCCGTCGTCGGGGATCAGGCGCCCGGCGGTACCGCCGACCGACGTGAGCAACGCCTGGACGCCGGTGGCCATGCGGGGACCTTCGACCACCCCGGCTTCGATGGCGTCACGCAGTGCCGGGCCCATGCCGTGGGCGGTGTCGGGGTCCATGATCGACGTGACGCCCGCCAGGAGAAACTTCGGCATGTTGTGGGCGGCCAGCAGGGTGGTGCGAACCGGCTCGCGGTGGAAGAACAGCTCGTCGTTGCTCTGCACGTCGTCGAAGGTCGCATGACAGTGGGCGTCGATCAGGCCGGGCATCACGGTCAACCCGCTGGCGTCGATCCGGGCGGCATCGGCAGGCGCGGCGGCCACCGCGTCGGCGCCGACGGCGGTGATCTCGTCGCCGTCGACGAGCACGGCGGTGGCGGGCGTGGGATCGGCCCCGGTGCCGTCGATCACGGTGCCGTGTTCGATGAGCGTCGCGCCCATGAGCCAGGTCCCCCTTCTCGGTCCGATCCGCCAACCGGACCGGTCGTGGCGCCCTGCGACGCCGGCTCCGACCCTATCCGATTCCCACCCCGGGCTGAACGGCGTTCACCCGCGGCTCGAGGCTACTCTGCGGCCCGTGGATCTGGGCCTGACCGACAAACGAGCAGCGATCGCGGCGTCATCGGCGGGCCTCGGGCTCTCGGCCGCGAAGGCGCTGGCCGCCGAGGGGTGCCGGGTCGTGATGTGCGGCCGAGATGCGGACCGAATCGAGGCGGCAGCCACCGAGGTCGGCCACGATGCCATCGGCCTGGTGGCCGACGTGGGGACCCCCGACGGCGCGGCCGACTTCGTCGCGCAGGCCACGGACCGGCTCGGGGGCATCGACGTCCTGGTCACCAACGCCGGCGGCCCGCCACCGGGAACGTTCGCCTCCACCCCCGTCGACGCCTACGCCACCGCGCTCGACCTCAACCTCACGTCGGTGGTGGCGATGTGCAAGGCGGCGGTTCCTGCCATGCAGGCGCAGGGCTGGGGCCGGGTGGTGGCCATCACGTCGATCAGCGTGCGCCAGCCCATCGCCAACCTGATCCTGTCCAACACCGCTCGGGCCGGCGTGACCGGGTTCCTCAAGACGCTGGCCCGCGAGGTGGCCGGCCACGGCATCACCGTCAACTCGATCCAGCCCGGCTACCACGAGACCGCCCGGCTCACCGCGGCCATGGGTCACGACCTCGAGCAGGTGGCCTCCGAGGTGCCGGCGGGCACGATCGGCGATCCGGACGACTTCGGCCGGGTGATCGCGTTCCTGTGCTCGACCTCGGCCGCGTACATCACCGGGGCGGCGCTCCCGGTCGACGGCGGGGTGTACGGCGGGCTTCAATGAGGACGACCGAAGGAGCGCGACCGTGATCCGCCACTGCGTGATGCTGACCTGGGCCGATGGGGTCCCCGACGATCTGAAGGCGAAGGTGGCCGAGGAGCTCGACGCGCTCCCCGACCACATCCCCGAGATCCAGAGGTTCGAGCACGGCCACGATGCCGGCCTCTCCGAAGGCAACTACGACTACTGCGTGGTGGCGGACTTCGCCGACGAGGACGCCTACCGGGCCTACGCCGCTCACGCCGAGCACCAACGGGTGATCGCCGACCACATCAGGCCGATCCTCACCGCTCGCACCGCCGTGCAGTACCGGGTGGACGGCTGAGAGACGTGAAGATCCTGATCGATCGCGACGAGTGCCTCAGCTCGGGCAAGTGTGTGGCCGACGCACCGGACGCGTTCGCGTTCGACGACGAAGAGCTCGTCGTCGCCCTCCCCGGCATGGACGACCTGGCCGATGACGCGGCCGTCAAGATCGTGCGGAACTGCCCCAGCGGTGCGCTGCGGGTGGCCGACGACGATGCCTGAGGAGCGGCCGGAATCGCGCCTGCGGTTCTTCTTCGGCACGATGGGCTCAGGGAAGAGCACCCAGGCGCTGCAGATCCACCACAACCTGTCCAGCGGTGGGATGCGAGGCCGGCTGATCACCCAGCTGGACCGACAGGGCAACGTCGTGTCGAGCCGCCTGGGAGTGAGCAAGGAGGCGACCGAGGTCCGTCCGGGGACCAGCATCGTCGGGCTCGTGCTCCAGGGACGACCGGCCGCTTCCATCGACTACGTCGTGGCCGACGAGACCCACTTCTACGAGCTGGAGCAGATCGACGAGTTGGCCCAGCTGGTCGACGAGTACGACGTCGATGTGTATGCCTTCGGCCTGCTCACGAGCTTCCAGGGCAAGCTGTTCGCGGCGTCGGCCCGCCTGCTGGAGCTGGCCGACGAGCGCTCCGAGATCCAGGTCGAGGCCCGCTGCTGGTGCGGGCGCCGGGCCACGCACAACGCCCGACTCATCGACGGCAAGCAGGTGTACGACGGCGCCCTGATCGTGGTGGGCGACACCACCGACGCCGACAAGGGCGAAGCCCAGCTGGAGCTGACCGGCGGCGAACCCGAGGTCACCTACGAGCTGTTGTGCCGCTACCACTGGCACCGCGCCGAACCCCGCCCCACCACCTGAGCCCTCGGGCCGGTTGCCGAGATCGACGGGGCCTGCCACGCTGGGCGGCACCTCGGCGGGGGCCAGGAGCAAGTCCATGCGTTCATCGTGGTTCGTCCGAATCCTCGGCGGCATCGCCTCGCTCGTCCTCGTGGGGAGCGCGTGTACCCCACCACCCGACCCACCGGGCCCGCCGGACCAGCTGATCGAGATCTACGGCCTCAACGGGAGTGAGATCTACGCCTCGCCGCCGGTCTCACTGCCCGGCACCACTCCCTACAGCCCGTTGGGCGGTGTGTGGGAGGTCGACGGCTCGGTCGTGACCACCGCGGACTCGAACCGGTTCGACATCACGGCCCACCTCGACCTCGGGGGCGGCACCTTCGACTTCCGCTGGCAGTCGGACCTCGACTGCGTGCGGCCGGCCGCCAACGGCTGGTGCCCGGCCACCGGCACGTTCGTGGAAACCGTGACCCAGAGCTCGCCCGGCTTCCCGCCTGACGTCCTGGTCGGCGACACCGAACTGACCGGGGCGCTGTTCTTCGCCGGCGGACGAGCGCGGTTCACCGGCGAGGCGGTCGGCACGTTCGGTGGCAGTCCCATCCGGACCGACGTCCTGCTCGACGTCGTCGACAACGACTGACACCCGGCCGAGCGACACCGAGCCTGCTCGGGTCAGGCCGACCCGGGCGAAAGTGAACCCTCTGGGTGCCTGACCCCGAGAGGGTTCACAAACCGCTTGCGCGGGGGCGGGGTGGCCACCACAGTGACCGGATGCTGCGCGCCGAGGGGGTCGCCAAGAGCTACGGCGACGTTCGGGCCCTCCGCGGGGTGGATCTGTCGGTCGAGGCCGGGCAGATCGTGGCGCTCCTGGGACGCAACGGCGCCGGGAAGTCCACCCTGCTGTCGATCATCGCCGGGCTGCTCGATCCCGATGCCGGATCGGTCACGGTCGACGGTGTCGACGTGCTCGCCGATCGCTCGGTGGGGGCCGAACGCATCGGCATCGCTCCGCAGGAGACGGGCATCTACCGAGTGCTGACGGTCCGGGAGAACCTCGAGTTCTTCGGCGAGATCGCCGGTCTGGGCCGCCAGCAGCGGAGGGAGCGGGCCCAGTTGGTCGCCGACCACCTCGACCTGGGCGACCTGATGGATCGACGAGGGACGCAGCTCTCAGGGGGTGAGTCCCGCCGGCTCCACACGGCCTGCGCGCTGGTGCACACTCCCCCGCTGCTCCTTCTGGATGAACCCACCGTCGGCGCCGATGTCGGGACCAGGAATCACCTGGTCGAATCGGTCCGAGCGCTGGCCGAGGACGGCGCCGGGGTCGTCTACACGACGCACTACCTGCCCGAGGTCGAAGCGCTCGGCGCCGAGATCGTCATCATCGACGAGGGCCGCATCCTCGGTCGCGGCACCAAGAGCGAGCTGGTCGCCGCGAACCGAGAGGTCGGGCTCGACGTCGAGTCTCGACCTGGCGCGTCGCTGGCCGACCACGAGGCGCTCACCGGATTCGACGTGCGACCGCTGGGCTCGAACCGGTGGCGCATCGTCGGCGAGATCGATGTGGCCGGGCTGGTGGACCGACTGGGCGCCGCGTCGGAGGACATCGTGGCGGTCGAGTCGATCCAGCCCGACCTCGAGCAGGTGTTCCTGACCGTAACCGGCAGCGCGATGGACGACGATGCTGTCACGCTGAGCGGGGATGATGCGTGAGCGCGGTGCTGGCGGTCACCAAGCTGCAGTTCCGGATCCTGCGGCGCGACCCGATCTTCCTCGTCGTCATGTTCGGGATGCCCCTGGCGATCATGCCGCTCCTGCGCAAGACGATGGGCCTGTCTCTGGCGGCGTCGGGCTATCCGGGCGCCGACGGGGCCGAGCAGGTGGTCCCGGGCCAGATCGTGCTGTTCGGGTTCTTCGTCGCCGGCAGCACCGCGTTCGCCCTCTACCGCGAGCACGGCTGGCGCACATGGGACCGCCTGCGGGCGTCGCCGGCGAGCCCAAGGGCGATCCTGATCGGCTTCGCCATCCCCTGGACGTGCGTGCACGCTGCGTATCAGACCGTGCTGCTGCTGGCCGGCGGGCTCGTGTTCGGACTCCGGTTGAACGGCGGGTCGCCGGTGGCCTTGGGGCTGCTCGTGTGGGCGTTCGCGTTCTGTGTGGTGTCGATGGTGCTCCTCGGTGCCGCGACGCTCCGCACCGTCAACCAGCTCCAGGCACTGGTCAACATCGGGGCACTGGTGTTGGGCGGGATCGGCGGGGCCCTGATCCCGATCGAGCAGCTTCCTGGGTGGGCCCAGGCCGTCGCTCCGCTCACGCCGCAGTACTGGGCGATGGAGGGCCACCTCTCGATCTTCCTCGAGTCGGGCGGCCTGCCCGACCTCTGGCTATCGCTGGTCGTGCTGGTCTCGATCGGCATCGTCGCCTCGGCGCTGGCGGTGGTGCGGTTCCGGGAAGACGAGACCAAGGAGTTCTTCGCGTAGAACCGGCGAGGCGGAGCTGCGACACTGGTGCGATGGACACCGGCGCCGAGGTTCCCCAGCGCAGCCGGGCCGAGCGCGGCATGTGGACGGGCATCGGGATCGTCTCGGTCGGGATGGGCGGGCTCGGTGCGGTCGTGCCGGGGCTGCCGACGACGGTCTTCTTCGTCATCGCGGCCTCGTGTTTCTCCAAGTCGAGCCCGCGGCTCGAGCGCTGGGTGCTGGAGCTGCCCACGATCGGCCCGATGGTGCGCGACTACCGGGCCGGGCTCGGGATGCCGCGCCGCACCAAGGCCTACGCCATCGCCGTCGTGGTGATCGTGGTCTCGATCAGTGCCGGTCTCCTCATCGATGCGACGCTCGTGCGCATCGTCGTCGCGTCGGCCGGCGTGGTCGGGGTGGGGACGATCCTCTTCTACGTGCCGACCCGCGAGCGGGTCGTGGCCGACCGAGCAGCGGAGACCGCTCGGCCATCGCGCCCCCGGCAGGATTCGAACCCGCGGCCCACGGGGTAGAAACCCGTCGCTCTATCCGGACTGAGCTACAGGGGCAGTCCGAGCGTGCAGTTTACCGATGCGTCGCCGCAGGATCGTTTCCATTCGGATGTCGGCCGACCGGGCCGCTCTTCACCGGCCAGACGATCCGGGTGCGCCAGCGGGCCGGGTCGGGCTCGTCCTCGGCATCGGTGAGGTAGACCTCCCACATGCCGGGCGAGGGCTCGTAGCCGTGGTCGGCCATCCAGGTCCGCATCCGTTCGTAGGTCTCCTCCATGGTGTCGTAGGGCCCGAAGTGGGTGGTCGTCACCGCGGTGCCGCCCGGGAGCTCGAACGCATCGACCCTGCCGTCGGGATCGACCGCATCCGACGCGGGGAAGCCGGCCTCGAGGGTCACGACGGTCGTCGGAGCGGCCGGGTAGTAGGCGAACGGCGGTCCGGTGGCCTTCAGGCCCTGCCGCTGGATCGCGGTCATCGTCGCCTGAAACGCCTGGCCGAAGAAGTCCGGCAACTGGTCGAAGCCGACCTGCGCCTTCACCACAGCCGCCTTCTGCGGCCTGAGGTCGATCACCTCGCAGTCGATCATGACGTACTCCAGTCCTTCGGATTCCGCCCGAGGAAGGCGGCCAACCGGTCGGTGACCGAGGCGCCTTCGGGCGGGGTGACGATCGGGGCGAACATGACGGGCACGCGGATCGACTCGTCGTCGAAGCTCTGGGCGAGCTCGAGGACCGAGCCGGCGGTGTCGTCGTCGAGGCCGAGGTCCTGCCCGGTGGCGCGAGCCAGGTCCCATCCGTGGGTGGCGACCTCGATGACCATGAACCCGATCAGGTTGGCGCCCGGCGTGTCACCCCAGGGCATGGGGTAGACGACGTCGGCGACGCCCGGGCCCGACCACTGCTCCAGCATCCGCTCGGCGGCCGCATCGAAACGTGCGCTGACCTCGCCCGGCTCGACCTCGGTGATGGCGGTCACGTCCACCGGGAGCCCGACGGCGACGTCGCCGAACTGCTCGAGTCCTCCGGCCAGGTGGGCGGCCAACTCGTGAACGGTCATCTCCTCGCACGGCGTGGGCTTGGACCACTGGTCGCCCGAGATCGCACCGGTGACCCGGCTGGTGGGCGGGACCACCTTGCGCAGGAGCGCCAGCATGGATGCGGCGGCTTCGCTCATGAGCCGATCATCGTCCCGGCCGGCCGGCAACACCAGGGTCTTCGGTCCCGGAACGGGTGTCGCCCACACGGAGCGGCAACCCCGGCAGCGGGATCGGGCCGGGTGGGTATACTCGTGAGCTTCCTGGTGGTCGTAGCTCAGTTGGTTAGAGCGCCGCGTTGTGGTCGCGGAGGCCGGGGGTTCGAATCCCCTCGATCACCCTGACAGATTGTCGAGTATCCTCGACGATCTCACGCGCCTCTAGCTCAATTGGCAGAGCGTCGGACTCTTAATCCGCAGGTTCTGGGTTCAAGTCCCAGGGGGCGTACTCCAGGAACCCCAGTACTGGCAACGATCTTGCCCGTACTGGGGTTTCGTTCTTCCGGGAGCGGTCACGCCGATCCAACGTGGATCCAACCACTCGCTCGAAATCGTGTCGTACGCTCGGATCATGAGAGGGCACATGCGTTCACGGAAGCCCGGTGTCTGGGAGCTCGTTGTCGACCTGGGCCGGGATCCGCTCACCGGACGACGACGTCAACGAAGCAAGACCTTTCATGGGACGAAACGTGAAGCCTCACGTGCGCTGCGATCGCTCCTCGACGACGTCGAACAAGGGCGCCTCACCGGCACCGCCACAACAGTGTCCGACTTGCTCGAACGATGGACCGACCATGCCCGAGACAATCTCTCTCCCACCACCTTGCGCGAGTATCGCCGGCTGATCGACAAGCGCATCGCCCCCGCACTCGGCCCGGTCCCGCTGATCAAGCTGACGACTCCGCAGCTCGATGACTTCTACCTGGCCCTGAGCCGCGAGGCCGGTCTGTCGCCTGGATCGGTGCGCCAGGTGCACTCCATCATCCGGCGCTCCCTCCGGCAGGCCGTGAAGTGGGGATGGATCGAACACAACCCCGCCGTCAACGCAACCCCGCCGCGGCTTCGCCAGAAGGAGATCCAACCCCCGTCGATCGCCGTGATCCGGTCCATCCTCGCGGACGCAGACCGCTACGACCCCTCCTTCGGAGTACTCGTCCGCCTTGCCGTCGCGACCGGCCTGCGCCGCGCCGAGCTCTGCGGCCTGCAATGGGACGATCTCGGATTCGACCGCCGCCTCCTCCGGGTCCGCCGCAGCGCAGTGGCAACCGCTGGCGGCATCACCATCAAGGACACCAAGACCGGCGAAACTCGAAAGCTCACCCTGGACCCGACAACCGTCGCATTGCTGGAGACGCACCATCGAGCCATGGCGGATCGAGCACAAGAAGCTGCCGAGCGCCTCCACCCGGATGGGTTCGTGTTCACCCATGCCCTGGATGGTTCCCGGCCGCTGCACCCGGACAACGTCACAAGCGCCTTCCGCCGCTTGCCGTCACACAAGGGTCGGGTGCGCCTCCACGATCTCCGACACGCACATGCGACCCAACTCCTCGCAGCCGGCGTCGACATCAACACCGTCAGCTCACGACTCGGCCATGCCAACACGTCAACCACGCTGAACATCTACGCGCACGCGCTCGACGAGAAGGACCAAGACGCAGCGGACGTTATCGGCGACCTCTTAGGCGACGACGCCGCGTAGCCGACCGCCCAACCGGCTGACCAGACGCAGGGCCAGTCTCGTCCGTCGGTTCCGAGATGCCGGCACACCTCGTCGAGGGTCTCACCTCACAACTGCTCGCCGGCACGCCGAATGCGCCATCGGACGGCGTGGCGAAGGCCGCAGGCCCGGACTGGTGCGCTGCACTGCCGACTGCGCCAGGTCGGGCGTAAGCTGCATCGTCCCCGACCACCGTCGCCGTCGGACCGGCGAAGCCATGGAACTTCTTCTGTGCGCCGCGCGGTTAGGAATGGCCACAAGAGGTGTCGGGCGGGTCGCCTGCGGCCGTCCGACCTGTCGTAGCAGCGATCTCTCCGGCGGCTGGTCCGGCTCGATGTGCCCTGCTTCGACCCTTGGATGGGCAACGGGCGTTCAGCAGGGGGTTGGCGAGTCGCTGGTGACGGCGGGGTCCGACTCGTGCACCTCGACGTCGATGGCGGCCGCGATTGGAGGGCCTTGCGCCGTCCGACCCGCGGCAGCGCGATCAAGGGTGCCGATGTTGGGCGGGTGATCGGTGAATCGAACGTGAGCGACGGTGTCACCCGCCACCCTCGGGGCGATGCCCCAGGTCGATATGGGCAGGCGTTCGGTGCGCACCATCCGCCCTCCTGCCGAGTTCACCTGAAGGTCGTCGAGCGCTCGCGCCTCGACGATCTTGCGAGCCGTGGGCCATCTGGCACCCTGGGCGGATGCGTCAACGTGTAGCCGCAACGCGGCGATGGGCGACCCAGCCGTTGCGGAGGCGGGTCGCGACGCACTCTGTCTCGGTCTGGTGGCTGCAACCGTGGTGCTCGCCTTCGACGTGCGAGCTCGCGTCGATGGGGACATGACGCACTGCGGCAACGGCATGATCGGCGTCCACGTGCCGCTCTTCGACGACCCCCCAACGTCGTTCTACGACCAATGTGCATCCGCCATCCGACGCTGGCGGGTGGCAGCTGTGGGTACCGAAACGACGGCGTTCGCGACCGTGACCGGGCTCACTGCGAGACCGGGACGGCAACGCCAGATCCGCATGGCAGATGATTCGACGCGGACCGCCCCGGCGCACCACCGAGCAGACTCCGCAAACGGCGTAGGACGATTCCTACTGGTCGACGATGAGTGAGGATCCAACTCATGTCGGACAGAGCCTCGAGGTCTGGTCCTATCGCAAGGTCACGTATGCCATGGCTTCGATTGTCGCCATCGGGCTCGTCGGTGGGGCTGGCTTCATTACTGGCAATCTCCACCTGGTAGGAAGGGACTCACCGACCCCCTGGGTGGGCGTGATACTCGTCTGCGTTTCGATAGGACTCATCCCAGGGGTAGTGCAGAGCGTGCGCAAGCCACGAATGGTGCTCCACGAAGATGGCCGGCTCTTCGTGTCGAGGGTGTTCGGCTGGGAGCATTCTTCGGTTTCAGATGTGCATACGGCAGAGGTGGTCAACTACCCGCCCTATGGCGATGTCGTGCGCCTCACCTTTCGATCAGGCAAGACCGTGATGATCGCCGGGTCTTCTAGACAAGGTGTCACCCTCTCAGACATCTGTGAACGGTTGTCCGGACGGACGGACTCGGTCTAGCGGTGTGTCCCGTAGATGGCGGGGAGGATCGGCGAGGGATTGGGTCGCCGGCACGGACTCGGCGGCCTACCTTGATTCCCGGCTCATCGTGCGTCGCAGTTGCCCTGGCACGCCCGTGGAGGCCGAATACTCGATCGTGCAGGTTGACCGGCGGTGGTGGTGGACGAGCGGCACGATCGCGATCCTGAACTCGTCGCGGGTGGTCCAGGAGCGCCGATCAAGCAGGCAGTCCGAGTCCGATGGGATGAGCGAATCGAGGGCAGGCGCGAGCGACGCGTGCCGCTACCCACCTCTATGGAGTTCCTTCACCAACCGCTCGAGGTAGCTCCAGCCAGTTGCGCAAAGCGCAACTGGCAAGTCTGTGCCGGTCATTTCGGGCTGGGTTGGTGCAGTGGCTCTCCTGGGTGGCGGGCGGTTCGGGAAGGGGTCGAGCAGCTGCGGTGTCAGCCAGCGACGGAGGTCGCCGAACTCGCGCTGGCTCGCGTGACGTGTGGCGAGGAGGCCGGCGTCGATCGTACGAGCGACGCCGGGCGTGACGGGCACCGTGGCGACGACGTCGAGGCCAGTGGCGTCGGTGACGTCTCGCTCGGTGAGGGCCCGGCCCGGCTCGCCCACCAGGACGAGCCCGTCGAGGCCGTGCTGGCCTGCGAGCAGGGTCCGGAGTTCGAGGTAGCAGGGGCTCCGCAGGATGCCCAGGCGGAGCTCTCCTGCCGCCCCTCGGGCGAACTGATGGTTCGGTCGCGGTGCCGGTCTCGATGATCGTGAGCTCCGCCTCGCCGGAAGCCTCCTGCGCAACGACGAGCCGGCCAAGGACCTCGGCGGGGAGCTGGTCGGGCGGGCCGACACCGAGGAGCGCAGCACTGAGTACCGGGTCCGCCGTGACGAGCTCGGCGCGGACCATGGCCCGGCTGATCAACGCAAGGGCCGCACCGATCGTGCTCGTCCCCGATCCGCCCCGGACACCGACGAGGGTGATCCGGTCGGTGGTGCAGTCGCCGGTGCAGTGGGCCGTGCAGTCGCCGGTGCAGACAGATTCGGACTGCACTGTCGGCTGCACCACGCACTCACACGGTGGTTCGGGAGGGGCGAGATGGCTTCCCCAACCCTCCCGCCCCTCCTCGATCTCGTGATCGTTCAACGGCTCCCCTCCAGCTCAAGCTCGTGGCTGTGCACGAGGTAGGCGGGCAACCGGCTGACGTGACGGGCCGGCAGCGGAGGGAACGTGGTCCGGATGCCATAGGTGCTGCCGCCGATCGAGGCCAGCCCGAGGTCGACCAGGCGCACCAGGGTGCGCACGATGGGGGCGTGCCGGGCGGTGCCGCCCCCAAGGCCCAGCGAGCGAGCCAGCGGCTCCAGGGGCACGTCCACACCATCGGGACTGCTCTCGAGCCATCCAGCCAGCCTGCGAGAGGCCCATATGGCCGATGGCCCGAGGATCGGAAGCCAGTACGTCTCGACGTAGCTACTGCGCACGTCGTGACCCAGCTGGTCGATCACCGAATCGGTGAGCGGGATCACGGTCAGGGGGTCGTGGCTGGAGATCCAGCCGTTGGTGTCTCGAAGGTCGGTGCCGACCATTGGTGCACTCCTCTGTGAGTCAGATTGAATATGATTTGGCCGAAGCGGTCAAGAGTCTCGTTCTGCAGATCAGTTGCAGTTGACGCGTAGGTGTCAATGCGCAGTGGCTCACCGCTGCGCTCCCGCAGGGAGCGAGAAGTCTGTGAACACATTCGTCGCGTCCGCGCCTTCGCGTCCACCTTCCACGAGAACACCGCCGATTCGCGGTCCGGCGTCCGCGACCTACCCGCCCTCACCCGACGCTTCTCTCCGAAGATCCACTGATCCCCGGCGACTCACCACCCGACAGGGCTTGTCGATCAGATGACCGGAACAACCCGACCGTCTAGCGACCGAACTCCCTGGGATATCGATGTATGACCACCGTGCACTCCCTCCGAGAACGATTCTCCCAGGCTCAGGTGTCTCACGTAGCGGGGGAACTCCAACCGCCAGATGCCAACCCGACCTAGACGAGGTGCCTGATGTCGTAGCGGCGGGCGATCGGCTGGGCGTCTTCAATGCACTCTCGGCGCACCACGGTGTAGCCGTACTCGAGGTGTGAGGCATGGAGCAGCTTCATGTAGCCAGCTTCGGCCATGTCGACCCAGAAGAGCGCGAAGGCTTCGAGCGAAGGAGCGAGGGCCTGCCACGCTGGGCCGGACATGAACGTCAGATCGATGCCACGGACCGGATGAGGCCCAGGCTCGCCGAGATCGACCGTGACCTTGGTGGCGTCGGTGTGCGCCACCGTCACGTACCCGCCCGGAGGGACAGCGCCCTCCTTCCCCGGTCTGATGAACTCGGCCAGCGCGTTGGCCCAATGCAGCTTCGTTTCCTCGGTGTGCTCGACGAATTGACTCACGGGGTAGAAGTCCTCGTGCATCAAGCTCTCGCCGCCGTTGCTCACCGACCACAGTTCCCGAACCTCTTCGGGCAAGGTCTGGCCCAGCGCCTGTTCCGCAGCCACCAGATCCTGCTCGGTGGCCGGTGGGTTCAACGGCGGCAACCGGTGCTCCGAGCCCTCTTCGACGGCCGTCCGGTATCTCCCAAGGAGCTCGGCGAACCCGATCACTGGCGGATCCCCGAACACAGGTACTTGGAGCGCAGCTCGATTGGCGCCGGCTGCGTGAAGTCAGGCACGAGCATGTCGTTCGGTACGGGGATCACGAGGAACGGTTCATGAACTGCTTGATTGATGTTGCAGCGGCCATCGCTGTAGAACGATTGAAGACCGCTTCCACCATTGGTATTGTGCTGCCCGTCGATGATCCGCAGATGAGGTTGGTCAGCGGGGTTCGTGGGCCGCCCACCTTGCTGAGTCTGAAACCACGGGAACTCGTCACAGCCGTTCGGTTTCGTAGTACGGCACCGATACGGCTCGTCTCTATACCACTTCCTGTCCGGGTGGGGCGTCGGCTTGTCGTCGCTGTTCAACACCATCCAGCCCATTCTCGGGATGGTCGGTTGATCCCCGGAGTGGTACTGAGTCCACCTCGCATCGGCGCCATAGAGGACTTCGTTGTGGTGCATGGTCTCTTCGGCCATCTTGAAACCGCCTGGGAGTGTGGCACTGGCCGGGACATAGATCGCAATATAGGTACAGATATGCCGTTTGGAGCCATCAGCCATCGGGACCCACCGGTCGTCATACGAAGTGACTGCGTGTCCGCCCGGTATGCCCGCCGCATCGGCGAGCTCCTGAAGGGTCGGAAGTGGGATGTTCTGCATCGCTACGATCACAGAACACGCACCGAGAGCAAACTTGATCGCATCACGAGCACGACCCTGGGCCGGGCCCGGATCATTCGGGTCCACATTGATATCGGTTTCCTCGTAGCCTGACGAGTCGTAGAGAATCTGCTCCAACCCTGACCCGCCAGCCGGCACCACCATCCCCTGGTCGACCTCGTAGGCCGGCGGATCATCAGTCACTCCGCCGTCGATGAAGTCCTCGACCCAATCGACCGGATCTGGCATGTCGACCGGGGTCGCACTCTCCCGGGATCCAAGCGTCTGGATCGATCCCCCGGCAAGGACGAGTGCGCCGGCAGCGACAACACCGGTGCCGAGGATTGCCCATATCTTGGCGGCGCCCGCCTCGCTCGCCAGCGTTCCAGCCGCGATCCGTCCTGTCGCGATCTGCACAGCTGTTCGGCTGGCCGCCGAGGTCAACGCAGTCGCCACGCCAACTGCAGGACCGATCAATACCACCGTGCCGAGCACGACAACTGTGACTTGCGCGACAGCCATGAGGTCCTCAAGGAACTCGTCGTTCTCGCACGCCCAGTTCGCGACCGCATCGATGACCGGTGCGATCTCAGCCGCGCAGCCCCCACTCAGGTCGTAGCAGCCATGACGAATCTCCCCATCAACGAGGATCGGCTCAGCGATGTACGCTGTTCCTCCCTGCGCCTCGCAGGCGAACGTTCCGGCTACATCACAAGGTCGGCCAATCAAGTTGCCTTGTGCGTCCTCGAAGCTCAGGTTGTTGACGTACCATGAAGCCTCGTCACGCCAGTTGACCGAGACCTGTGTCGACGTCTGCCCGTAGAGGAAGAACCTCGCATCGGGGCCGTTGTTGGTGTACATCGTCATTGGCTGGGTGTACTCGTGCTGGCTCCACCAGTACGGGGCACCGAAATAGAGGTTCCCCGAGGCGTTGCCCTGCCACGAACCATCAGGGCCCATATAGGCGATCGCCAAGAACCCCGTCCAGTTTCCCCTAGAGTCCGGGTTCTCCTTGCGGTTCACCAAATCCAGCTTCAACGTCGCACCGGCTGGGATATCCACATAGGCAACCGCTGCGGTCCCGTCGGGCACCTCGAGGTTCATACCGAAGCCCGCCTCGCACACATCTAACGGCGCCTCACCTGGCACGTTCGTAACCGCTGGAGGAATCGCTGCTTGGCTGGCACCAGCTGCGTCCACACCCGGCGTTCCGTCGGGCAGCACAGGAAGTCCAGCGGAGGCGGCGTCGACCGGCTCGCTCTCGAGTTCGACGCAGTCGGCGGACGCAACCGTCGAACCGGCTGCGTCTACTCGCTCGACCCGAAACTGCGCGGCACCAGCGACGACATCAGTGTCCTGCCACTCAGTCTCGCCATCGTCAACCACGGCCCGATGCTCCATCGCCCCGGCGTCAATAGACCGCAGCACCCGGTGCTCGTCAGTGTCGGCCGCACTCTCCCATTCCCAACCAACGCCATAGCCCTGGCTGGCTGGCAACTCCCTGAACCAGCACTCGAACTCGATGACTGCGTTCGCAGCCGCTGGCGATGACTCCGTCACCTCGACCGACAGCAGCGACGCCAGCAACGCAACTCCCGTCAGCACTGAACCGCCCTGGGTTTCTTGGAGGCTCCTGACCTTGGAAACGAGGATGGAGCTATGCCACATGAGATGTCACCGGGGAAGCCGACGACGCGTCGGTACACGGATGCAGAGAAGGATCAGGCGGTGCGGATGGTGCGCCAGCTGCGAGCGGAGCTGGGCACTGATCACGGGACCGTGAAGCGGGTCGCGGTCCAGTTGGGGATCGGGGTGGAGTCGGTCCGGAGCTGGGTGAAGCGGGCCGAGATCGATGATGGTGAGAAGCCGGGCACGACCACAGGAGACGCAGCGCGGATCAAGCAGCTGGAGCAGGAGAACCGTGAGCTGGCTCGGGCCAATGAGATTCTGCGGCGGGCGGCGCATTTCTTCGGGGCGGAGCTCGACCGCCGACAGAAGTGATGGTCGAGTTCATCGACGCTCATCGTGACGAGCTCGGGGTCGAGCCCATCTGCAGGACCCTGCAGGTGGCTCCGAGCACCTACTACGCGGCCAAGCGGCGCCCGCCATCGGCTCGTGCCGTTCGTGACGTGGTGATGATGCGGGTGCTGATGGTGTTGTGGGTCGCGAACCGGAAGGTCTACGGGGCCCACAAGCTCTGGAAGGCGGCCCGCCGGGCCGGCCACGATATCGGTCGCGACCAGACCGCCCGGCTGATGCGCGAGCTCGGTATCCGCGGTGTGTCGCGCCGGCGGAAGACCTTCACGACCCGCCAGGATCCTGACGCGTGGCGGGCACCGGACCTGGTCGAGCGGGACTTCACCGCCGATCGGCCTGACGCCCTGTGGGTGACCGATCTCACCTATGTTCCAACGCGGGCGGGCATGGCCTATGTGTGTTTCATCGTCGACGCGTTCAGCCGCCGCATCGTGGGCTGGCGGGTCGCGTCGCACATGAAGACCACCATGGTCCTCGACGCCCTGGAGATGGCCCGCCGCTCGCGCGGCAACCGACGCCTGGTCGGGCTCGTCGCTCATTCCGACGCCGGGTCCCAGTTCACGTCGGTGCGGTTCACCGAACGGCTCGACGAGATCGGAGCTCGTCCCTCGATCGGCACCGTCGCCGACAGCTACGACAATGCCCTGGCTGAGACGACCAACGGGCTCTACAAGGCTGAGTGTGTCTACGGGCCCGACACCAACGGGTGGGACGACGTCGACCAACTCGAGCTGGCCACCCTGGGTTGGGTGTGGTGGTTCAACCACGACCGGCTCCACGGCCACTGCGGAGACGTCCCACCCGCCGAATACGAAGATCACTGGCGATCGAACACCAGTTCGCCAACCAGCCCAGATGCTAGAATGACCTCAGCCGCCCCAAGCGGCGATGGAAAACCAAACCACTGAGTCTCCATCAAACCCAGGGCGGTTCACACCGACACCACACCACGCACACGACCAACCATGGACGCCCCTCTCCCACTTCACCGAACGAGCCACTCCCGTCAAGCCCGCCGAGACCGTATCACCCCCAACAGCACCCCTGAACCAACACGCTTCCGCCGCTGGCAGTGGGCCCCGGGCCCCACCCATGGGATCACGCAGATCACGGCTGCTCGCACGATGACCGACTATGAGCTGCCCTGTCCGAGCTCGGCGCGCGTCTCACTGAGACGACCTCGCCGATGGGGGCGTCGTTGGCCGAGATCTTGGCTGACGCGATCCAGGAGCTGATCGAGGCCGAGGTATCGGCCCGGATCGGCGCCGAGCCCCACGAACGGACCCGGACCCGCACCACCCAGCGCAATGGACACCGCGCGAAGGCGGTCTCGACCCCGGCCGGGGATCTCGAGATCGGCATCCCAAGCTCCGCCAAGGCTCGTTCTTCCCGGAGCTGCTCGAACCGCGCCGGCGGATCGACAAGGCCCTGTGGGCAATGATCATGACCGCCTATGCCACCGGCACCTCCACGAAGAAGGTCGACGACCTCGTCAAGGCCCTGGGCTGCGACTCCGGTGTCTCCAAGTCCATGGTGTCGAGGATCTGCAGACACATCGACGCTGACATCGCCATCCCCGGGGCCGCGACCTGGGTCATCAGCGGTTCGTGTACGTCTGGTTGGACGCCACCTACGTGCATGTCCGCGACGGCGGCCCGGTCGTCTCCAAAGCCGTGGTCATCGCGACCGGCCTGCGGGCCGACGGCCATAGGGAAGTCCTCAGGGTGAACATCGGGGACTCGGAGAACGAAACGTTCCGGACCGAGTTCCTCCGCAGCCTCAAGGACCGCAACCTCCTCGCCGTGGCCCGGCCCGCCCAGCGGCCCATGATCGCCGCCCCTGGTCCGCACCATCTTGCCTAGCCCGACGCCCAAGCGGCCCGAACCCAGCTGCGAGCGGTCGGTGAGCAGCTCTCAGCAGTCGCCGACGATGTTTCCGTGAGGCTGGGGTCCATGGAAACCGACCTCCTCGCCAACACCGCCTTCCCGGCCGGGCACTGGTCCAAGATCTGGTCCAACAAGGTGCTGTGCTCCAGGGTGCGCACCACTGCTTCTAGGTGGCCCGAAGCGCACGACAGGCGTCCTCGGTGGAAAGTTCCAACAGTGCGTCTCTGATTCTGTCGATGCAAGAGTGCGACCGGTCGACGACGAGTCAGGAATCGAGCAGTGCAGACATGTTCGCGAGGGCTATCGTTGGCCGGGCGTATCGGCCGGATTGCTGCAGTCGGAGTCATCGTCGTCGCTACGAGTTGCGGCAGCGACAGTGGAAGCGAGGACGCCACGCCGGAACCCTCGACAGGACCCATCTCGATGCCCGTGCGACGCGATCCGGTTGACGGTGCCGAATCGAGAAGGCCAGCTCGCGTACCCACCAGCGACTCCCAGGACAGCTGGGTCATCAACTACGCCAACGAACTCGGCGAGTCGCGCCCCGATGCTCCGCCGCTTGCCAGGTACACCGAGTCTGATCGCTTGACGATCGAAACGACCTTGGCCGAACTCGAACAGGTCTGGATCGCAAACGCCGACCGGCTGTACGGGGATTTCCGTATCGTCGGCACGGTGTGTGTCACCGACTGCCTCCCGCTCGGCCCCCAATTGGTCGATGGCAACTATCCGCAGACCGACGAGGTGGCGGAACTCGTCGACATCGCCGCCCTCGGCATGTTCACCTGTGCCAGATTGGCAATCGACCGCGAGGAATTCGTCATCGATGTTGACCCTGAGCTGGGCCTCCCCGTGCGCGCCTGGCCGACCGCCACCAGCGACGCTACCGCCTATGTCTCACAGATCGCTGGCCGCGGCAACGTTCCTCCGGGCGCCGCCGCCGCTGCCACCGCAGATGACGGAGATCCGACACGTGCCGCCGAACCCGGGAATGCGGACCAGGTCGAAGGTCTTCGACGACGAGGCTTCTTGCGAGAAGGTGGTGAACACGCTTGCTGAGCACCTGGGCCTCACCGCGGCGCAGTCTGAGCTGAGCTGAGTGCTTCCTCGAGGCAGTGGACTTCGAGGATCTCCTCGCCCTCGAATCCGGCGACACCCGGATCTGCCACGACGAACGTCCACGCTGCGCTACTCCGATGCGGAATTGGATGGCGGTCCGCGACGGCGGGACCTCGCGCGCATGGAAACCAGCAGCGACGAGCGCGACAGGTGCGGCAGCAGGCACAAGGCCACGCGGAGAGCGGGTCATTGCTCGACGATGGGACCGGACCGTAACCCTCTGGCCGAGGGCCCGGTCCCCTCACGGTGACGCTCGCGCGTTGAGGTGACGCGGTTGGTCAGGCGGCGGCTGCCGTCTGTGAAGTCATGATCATCTCGTATTCGATGAGGGTTGATCGGCCGAGTCGGGCTTGGCGTCGACGGTGGTGGTAGATGCGTTCGATCCAGGTGACGATCTCGATTCGGAGGTGGTTGCGCGTCTCCCAGCGACGGCGTCGGTTGAGGACGTTCTTCTGCAACAGGGCGAAGAGTGATTCCATGGCCGCGCTGTCGCCGGCCGAGCCACGGTTGGCGCGTCCGCGGCTGACCGACCAAACCAATCCCCAACCCCTTTCATCGCGCGGATATCGCGCGGTCGCTCACGTTCGTGGTGGTTCGCTGTCGTCCGGATCGTTGGAATGACTTCCGTCTTCGTCCGCTGGTGTTCGCTCGTGTTCGGGGTCGGATCGTTCACACAGCAGAGGTCCTCGGCCCAGGTCCTGCGTCGGCCACCTTGTGCCCATTGAGACTGCGACCGGGCCGACGAGCGCGCAGCAGGATCCATGGCGCGAATGTCGCGCGGGATTCAGCTCCTCAGCGGTCGACGTAGCCAGACGCGAGTCCGGTTCAGCTTCAATCTGACCAAGGACCTCTACGCTGGCCTTCATGGCGCGACGCGTGGGGCGACCGCCCCGACCCAAGTCCATTGACCCCGCACTCCTCGACGCAACCCGACGGGCACTCCTGCAGCTCGGCAAGGACCTCGACCTCCCCCGAGGCCGCTACCGGGAGCCGAGCACCGGCCGGCTACGGAGTCGACCCGAGCCTCTGGCACTGGCAGTGCTGGCGTTGCAGGCACAAGAAGCGCTCGAGGTCCTCGCAGCCCGCGAGGTGGCCCTGGCTCGGGATCAGGATGAGCTGACGTGGGAACGGGTCGGCGAAGCGTTCGGGATCAGCACCCAGTCGGCCCACCACCGCTTCGCAAGGAAAGCCTGAGCCAGCCCTTGCCCCTGGATCTGGACCTCGCCCTTCTGCCGTTGCCACGGCTTCGTCGGAACCCGGGGCACGTCCTCACCTCGGCAGCGCACCCTGGTGCATTGGTGTGAACGATCACAACCGAGAGCACAGTGCAGTCGAAGACCAGGCCAGACCGAGGGTCCTACGAGGAGGTCGCGGAAGGCAGCGCGAGGTCGGCCATGCGGTCAAGGGCGGCGATCGGGACTCAGCAGGAGCCACCGATCGCGAAGTTGGGCAGACCGTCGCGGCCGCCGGTGTGCCGGTACCGGCGGGCGGCCTGATAGGCGGCGTCGCGCGAGACGCGCAGCCGCACCGGCGCCTCCGGAATCGTCAAGGAGTGCTCCTCGGTCATGATGCTCACTGGCTCCTATCGGAATGCGATTCACACCCACGGGCGGCGACGATCCGAAGCCGAACGCGACCGACCACCATCAGCACCCGACTATTCACCGCCCCACCCGAGCATCCGGTGCAGTGGCCGGTGCAGACGGTGGTGCAGTCGTTCGTCACCACCAACCTTTCACCGCTACCCGCGGCAGAGCGGGACTGCGTCGAGGGCGTTGCGCCGGAGGAGAAGGAGGAGCGATTCCATGGCGGTGCCGCACGCCGTTTGAGGCTGGCCAGGGCCGTCTAGGTAGAGTTACGATGTAGCAGTGAGGGCGGTGGACGAAGCACAGACGAGATGGCTCCGGGGAATGATCGAGTCGTGCGTCCTCGGTGTCCTGCGAACCGCTCCGGCCTACGGCTATGAAATCGCCTACCGGTTCGAGGAGGCAGGCTTCACTCGGCCGAAAGGCGGCACGCTCTATCCGATCCTGTCGCGGCTCGAGGACGACGGCTTGGTGAGGCCGTCGTGGGCCGAAGGTGACAAAGGGCCGAACCGTAAGTACTACGAACTCACTGCAGATGGCCGCAAGTCAGCAGAGTCCATCGCTGCGGCGTGGCCCCGATTCGTCACCGGCGTCTCCATGCTGGTCGGCCAGCCCGATCGGAGTCCGACATGACCCAGCTCCCCCCACCGGCCGGACGCCAGTCCGAACGAGATCGGCGCGTCTACTTCGAGCGGCTCACCCAGGCGTTGCTGGGCAAGGGGATCGACGGCGACAGCATCGGCCAGATCGTTGCCGAGCTCGACGAGCACGTGCGGTTGACCGGTGGCGATCCGGTCGACGAGTTGGGACCGGTCAGCGAGCTGTCCGAAGCGCTCGCCGAGGCAACATCGGGGCGCAAGCCCCGGCTGTGGCTTACGGCGAACGCGCTGCTCGGCGTCGCGGCGGGACTGGCTGCGGCGTCGATCGGTGCCCTGCTCGTCACCCAGCCCGACGGCTCCCGCGTCATCCCCGTCGGGATTGCCATCTACATCGGAGTGTTCACCTTCGCTCTTGTCCTGCTCAGGGCGATCCACGCCAGGCGGCGGGTCGGCCGGCCGCGATTCGAACCGGCCGTCGTCGTGCCGGCGGTGGTCTTCGCCGCGGTGGTCGGAGTGATCGGCGTGCTCGTCGCAGAAGTCGAGGTGCCCATCTCGCTGGCCGCGGCGACAGGCTTGGCGCTGGTGTCTGTGCCCGCCACGGTCCTCCTGGCCCGATGGTCGTCCAAGCGGTCCCGGGTAGCCGTACCGGGCCACGCCCGCCACCTTCATCGACTCGACCTCGGCTTCTGGAGTCGCTGACCACCGACCCCGGCTCGCGTCCAGACTCCGCTGACCGCTCGAACCCCACAACCGCCGGACGAACCGATCCTTCACCGGTGGAGGCCGACCCTCACTGCGATCGCCCACCGACTCGTCATCGGTGACCACGCCGGACTGGCCCGAGACGGACTGGTGGCCCTGGCAACCGGCCCCACCGACGACAGCATCGGGACCTGGATCGACGACTATCCAGGGAAGCTCGTCGACCTCCCACCCGATGCCTGGGCGTATTCGGAGCGCGGGGCGACCGTTGATCCGGGATGCTGGTGGATCGTCGTCGGACTTGGACGAGGAAGGACCAAGCGACCTCAGCATGGAGGGCACCGTCTGGGACGACGGCACCAACATCACAGTGAAGGTCAACACCGTCCACGTGATGTAGGTCGACACCGAGGGCAAGTGGGGACAATCGCCCACGGCTCGCCTTGCGGCATTTGGCGACGACCTCCGGGGTGCGTTCCGCGGGGAAGCTCAGCCGCCTTGCGGTTGAGCATCGCGGCATCGTTGGTCGCCCGAGTTACTCTCCGACCCTCAGCGGTCTGGGGGAACGGGATCGCATGCTGGCGTTTGCCCTGGGCTTCTCGTGGATGCACTTGGTTGTGCCGACCGTGGCCGGGCTGTCTCTGGCCGCGCGAAGGGTGCTTCCGTGGATGTCCGCCACTAATCGCTGGTCATCTCTCCTGGCCATCACGGCGAAGTCCGAGTGGCCATTGGCAGATGAGGAGCGCAACATCTGCTCGTCCCAGTGGTAGCCATCCGCTTGCCGACTGGAGTTCCCGTGTTCGGCGTATGCGTCGACCCAGTGACGATGACGATCGCGCGGGTATCGCCGTGCCGCCACCCAGTTGGAGGCGTTTCTGCGGTCATCGGGCAGCTGCGCGCTCCTGCGATCGCGCACGGACCGCGGCTTCAGGCGCTCGCGGTCGTCGTCGCGCCGAGGACGAAGCGCGCACCTTCGGCACGCAGCATCTGGAAGGGGTTCATGTGGCGGACTCCGTTCGCGATTGCTGCGTTCGGGATCTTGATCTTTCGACGGCCATCGCTGATGCGCTCGTGGGTCACGACCGTGTGCCCATCGGCGACGGCGTGGGCGATGAGGAATGAGTCGGCGGCCGACGCAAACTCGCTCTTCGCCGCAGCCTCGTAGTCGGGCGAATCGTTTGCCCAACGGTTGATGGCTGCGACCGACAGGGATCTCGCCTGCCGTCAGCGGCAGGAAGAACGACCGGTGGTCCTTCACCCACTG
>CAVONU010000004.1:0-1094109 GCA_963697385.1 uncultured Acidimicrobiales bacterium | reverse complement strand
GGCCGGCGTAGACCTCGAAGCCCATGGCGACGAAGGTGTCCTCGAGGTCGCGCATGGCCTGGGTGACCAGGTGCAGGTGACCCAGCCGGCCCTCCGGCCGCAGCTCGGTCAGATCGATGCGCTCGGCGGCCTCCTGCGCGCCCTGCCGTCCCGCCTCGAGCGCGGCCCGACGGCTCTCCACCGCCTCGGTCAGCGCCGCCTTGAGTGCGCCGAGCGCCTGCCCGGCCTGCTTGCGCTGATCGGGCGGCAGCTCGCCGATCGCCTTCTTCCTCGCCACCAGCTCGCCCTTGCGACCCAGCACGGAGCGCTCGATCTCGTCGAGCGCCGTCAGATCGTCGGCGGCGGCAATGCGGGCCGCCACCTCGTCCTGGTAGGCGTCCGTCTCGGGGGAAGCGGATGGGTCGGTCATGAAGGGCCAAGCCTGCGTCGCCACCTCCCGCCCGGTCAACTCGGTATCGGCATACCCGGCCCGGACCCGGCACCAGGCGCCATACCGGCTCCGGTAGCGTCGGACCACTGTGGCCCGTTCCCGCCCCCCGAAACGATCCGCGATGCCGTTCGTGCTGGGCGGCCTGGTGCTGGTGGTGGTCCTGGGCGGCATCGCGGCGTGGTACGTCCTGGTGCGCAGCGAGCCCGAGCCGTCCCGCCCCCTGGCCGAGACCCGGGCCTGGGCGACGGCGCTGGCCGACCAGCGGTTCGGCGATCTCGACGTCCTGACCGTGGTGCCGGGCGACGGCGAATCATCGGCCGAGGTTGCCGCCAGCCAGGCGGCAACCGACTTCTTCTCCACCGCCCAGGTGGACGACATCTCCGTGACCGTGGTTCCGCCCGTGCTCCAGACCTCCACCACGGCGATCTCCCGGCTCGGCGTCCGGCTGGAGGTCCAGGACATGGGCCCCTTGAGCTACGTGGTGACCCTGCCCTGGACGCGGACCGTGGACGACGAGTGGGTGCTCGACTACTCGCCGACCGTCATTCACCCCGAACTGACCGACGGTCGGACCATCCGTCGCGTGCGGTCCACCGGCGATCGAGCCGCGCTGCTCGATCGCGACGGCCAGCCGCTCCGGGCCGGGAGCGACGTGATCGAGGTGGCCATCCAGCCGTCCCGCATGACCGACCAGTCCGTCGTCGAGGCCACGCTCGAATCTCAGCTGGGGATCCCGCCCGCCGAGACCCAGGCGGCACTGAGCCAGCCCTGGGTCACCGCCGACAGTCGCGTACCCATCGCGGTGCTACCCGTCCAGGAGTACGAAGACGTGCACCGCGACGTCCTCTACCCGGTGCCGGGCCTGGTGTTCGCCGACCGGAGCGAGCCCCAGCTGCCCTCGTCGACCTTCGCCACACAGACGATCGGCGACATCGGTGAGATCACGGCCGAACAGTTGGACGAGCTCGGCGACCGGTACGAGGCCGGCGACATCGTCGGGCGCAACGGGCTCGAGGCCGAGTACGAGGCGACGCTCGCCGGTGGGGTCGACCACACCATCGAGCTGTTGGAGGGTGACACGGTCGTCGGCACGCTGTTGTCCAATGAGGGTGTCGACCCCCAGCCGGTGACGACGACCTTCTCGGTCCCGGTCCAGCTCGCCGCCGACGCAGCCCTGGCCAACGCACCCGAACCGGCGGCGCTGGTGGCGATCGATCCCCAGACCGGTGAGATCCTGGCCGTGTCCAGCACGCCGACCAACGGGTTCAACCGTGCCCTCCTGGGCCAGTACCCGCCGGGCTCGACCTTCAAGGTCGTCACCACCGCCGGGCTGCTCGACAGCGGCGTGACCACCGACCAGATCGTGCCCTGTCCATCGGAGATCGTGATCAACGGCAACACCATCCGCAACTTCGAGGGTCAGTCGCTGGGCGACGTCCCGTTCTCCGAGGTCTTCGTCAACTCGTGCAACACCGGCTTCATCGCCCTCTCCCAGGACCTGGGTGCCGAGGCCCTCGACGCAGCCGCGTCCGGCGCGGGATTCGACGTCGAGTACGACATCGGCACCGCATCGGTGGGCGGCGTCTTCCCGTTGCCGACCGGTCGCGTCGAGCTGGGCGCCGCGTCGATCGGCCAGGCGCAGGTCCTGGCCAGCCCCCTCCACATGGCCACGGTCGCCGCGGCGGCCGAGTCCGGCACCTGGAACCCCCCGCGGCTCATCCGCGACGACGGCGCCGAGACCACCTCGGTCCCCGACGCGTTCCCGCCCGAGGTGCGGGAGCTGATGCTGGAGGTCGTCGATCGCGGCACCGGCACCGCCGCCGCGGTGGACGGGCTGACCGTCGGCGGAAAGACCGGAACGGCCGAGTTCGGCACGGGCGCCGAACTGAACACCCATGCCTGGTTCATCGGCTTCGCCGAGGGCGAGGGCCTTCCCGGCACGGTCGCGTTCGCCGTGGTGATCGAGGGAGGCGGCACCGGCGGCGGCGACGCCGCACCGGTCGCCCGCGCCTTCCTCGAGAACCTGCAGCCCGACGGACCATGACGCACGGTCACCACGATCACCACGATCACGGAGACCATCAGCTGACGCCGCGCCTCGCGCTCGCTGCGGCCGGCCACTTCTGGTCGTCCGACGTCAACCGCGCCGCGGTCGATCTCCTCGATCCCGGAGCAGGCGAGCACCTGCTCGATCTGGCAGCGGGCCTGGGGCCGGCGACGATCGAGGCCGCCCGACGGGTCGGCCCCTCCGGCCGGGTGGTGGCCGTCGATCCGTCCCGTTCGATGCGCGCCGCGGTCCGCACCCGCCGGCTGTGGCAGCGGGCCCGACGGTCGATCGAGGTCCGTGCCGGGTCGGCGGAACGCCTCCCGCTCACCCGGGAGTCCATCGACGCCGCGCTCTCCCTCAACGCCATGCACCACGTCCCCGACCTCGAGGGTGCCGCCGGCGAGCTGGCCCGGGTGCTGAAACACGGCGGACGGCTACTGCTGATCGACGAGGACTTCGGGGACGACGACCACTCGTTCCACGGCATGGGCGGCGAGCACGACCACGGGCCCGAGTTCGTCGACCCCGGTCAGATGGCCGCCCTCCTCACCGACGCCGGACTGGCGGACGCCACTCCCGACCACCGGGCCATCGGCGGCGAACCCGCCTTCGTCATCACCGCCACGAAGCCCTGATCAGCATCGGGCGCGCCGTCCTGAGCTCCGACCCGGGTCGGACCGACGGGGGCGGTCTAGATTCGGATCGCCGTCGGTCGGGGAACCCGCGGCAGAGGAGGGAACCGCATGCCGGAGTCGGTCGGTGGAGAAGTTCTGGCCCGGATGTTGGCAGCTGAAGGTGTCGAGGTCGTCTTCGGGATCGTCGACGGCACGTACATGGGGTTCTTCGGCAGCTTCGAGAAACACGGCATCCGGCTCGTGTCGCCGCGCCACGAGACCTCGGCCGCCCACATGGCGGGCGCCTACGCACGACTGACCGGCAAGCTGGGCGTGTGCATGGCCTCGAACGGGCCGGGCGTGGCCAACATCCTCCCCGGCGTCGCGGTCGAGAACGGCGAGGGCAACCGGGTCCTCCTCATCACCTCCAGCCGGCGCTCCCCCATCGCCTACCCCGATCGGGGCGGCACCTACCAGTACTTCGACCAGACGGGCGTCACCCGGGCCATGACCAAGTGGAGCGGATCGGTTCCGTCGTTCGAACGGCTGCCGGAGCTGGTACGACGAGCGGCGCGCATCAGCTGGCGGGGACGCCCGGGGGTGGTCCACCTGGACGTCTCCGAGGCGATCATGAACGGCGTCTTCCCGGCCGACGACCTCGATCTCCGCTCCCCCTCGGCCTACCGGCGCACCGGGCCCGTCGGCCCCTCCGCCGACCACGTCCAGCGGGCAGGCGAACTGCTCCGCACTGCCGACCGGCCCCACCTCCACGTCGGGAGCGGGGTGCTGCACGCCGGCGCCTCCGGCCCGCTCCGGGAGGTGGCCGAATCCCTCGGAGCGAGCGTGACCACCAGTTGGGCCGGGCGCGGCGCGCTGGCCGACGACCACCCGCAGCTGCTGCCCATCTGGGCGATGGAGCCGGTCAACCGGGCCCGGAGCGAGGCCGACGTCGTGCTGGTCGTGGGCTCACGTCTGGGCGAGACCGACTGGTGGGGCAAGCCGCCGTACTGGGGCGCACCCGACGCTCAACAGATGATCCAGGTGGACATCGACGAGGAGATCCTCGGTCTGAACAAGGCCGCCGACCTGGCCGTCCAGGCCGATGCCGGAGCGTTCCTGGCCGCGCTGGCGGCCGATCTCAGGGCCACACCACCGGGTGATGAACAGCTCCGGGGCCACCGTGACCGAACCACCGAGCTCACCGACGCCGCCGCCCAGGTCCGAGCCGAGCTCGACCTGGCGCTCCTGAGCGCCGACAGCCCCATGCACAGCTCGCACGTCCCCACCTCGTGCCTACGGGTGTTCGGCGACGACGCGGTCTACGTGTTCGACGGAGGCAACGCTGCGGTCTGGGCCAACTTCTTCTCCGAGATCAACCGGCCCGACGCCCTGCTGTCGACGTTCAAGTTCGGGATGCTGGGCGCCGGGGTCGCACAGGCGCTGGGCGGGCAGGTCGCCCGGCCCGACGCGCGCGTGGTGTGCATCATCGGCGACGGGGCGATGGGCTTCCACCTGCAGGAGCTCGAGACCGCACTGCGCAACGACCTGCCCGTGACCTACGTCGTGCTCTGCGACCGGCAATGGGGCATGGTGAAACTGACCCAGGCGGTCGGGATGGACGATCTCCGGTCGACGATCGGCACCGAGCAGGAAGGCACCATCAACGCCGACTTCGAGGAGATCGCCTTCGATGAGGTGGCCCGGGCCATGGGGTGCCACGGCGAGCGGGTGGCCGACCCCTACGAACTGGACGCCGTGCTGCGGCGCTGCATCGACTCGGGCCTGCCGTCGGTCGTCCACGTCGACGTCGATCCGGAGCTCCACCTGTTCGCGCCGGGCCTGGAGGCCTTCAAGGCGATGCACCAGGAGCCCGGCGCCTGATGGGTTCCGGTCCCGCGGTCCTGGTGACCGGGGCGGCCGGCTACGTCGGCCACCTCTGTGTCGCCGCGTTGGCGGAGCGGCGCCACCAGTTGTCGGAACTGGTGGCCCTGGACTGGACCGAGGTCGGCCCGACCGATCGACTCGACGGCGTCACCTACGAGCAGGGCGACATCTGCGACCCGACCTTGGGGGATCTGTTCCGCCGACACGGCATCGACACGGTCGTCCACCTGGCCTCGATCGTCCGCGCCCCGGACGGAGCGCCGGCCGACCTGGCGTATCGCGTCGACGTCGACGGCACCGGCAACGTCCTCGACGCCTGCGAGGAGGCCGGCGCAACCCGACTGGTCGTCACCTCCAGCGGTGCCGCCTACGGGTACCACGCCGACAATCCCGAGTGGCTCGACGAGGACGACCCGCTCAGGGGAAACGACGAGTTCGCCTACGCCAAGCACAAACGGCTGGTCGAGGTCATGCTCGCCCGGCATCGGGAGGATCATCCCGAGCTCCGCCAGGTGGTCTTCCGGCCGGGCACCATCGTGGGCACCGACGTCCACAGTCCTGTGACCGACCTCTTCGAGAAGCCGATCGTGCTGGGAATCGCCGGCTCGTCGGCCCCGTTCGTGTTCATCTGGGACCAGGATCTGGTGACCTGCCTGGTCGATGCGGTCTTCTCCGCCACGGTGGGCGTGTTCAACCAGGCTGGCGACGGCGCGGTGACGGCCCGTGAGATCGCCCGCATGATGGGCAAGCCGTACGTACCGCTGCCGGCGTCCGTGGTACGGGGTGCCCTGTGGGTGCTCCAGCGGCTCGGGATGACCGACAACGGTCCCGAGCGTGTCGCTTTCCTCCGCCATCGGCCCGTGCTCTCCAATCGCCGACTGAAGGAGGAGTTCGGCTACACGCCGCAACTCACGAGCCGGGAGGCGTTCGAGCTCTACGCACGATCAAGGGGTCTCCTTGCCGAGGCGTGACTTCGACGGGCGCACCGTGGTCGTCACCGGCGGGGCCGGGGGCATCGGGCGGGCCATGGCGCACGCGTTCGGGGCGGAGCGGGCCCGGATCGCCCTGGTCGATCTGCCCTCGAGCCCGTTGCTCGACGCGTGCGACGAGCTCGGTCGAACCGGCGTCGAGGCGATGGCGCTCCCCTGCGACATCACCGATCTCGCACGGGTGACCGCCACCGTCGACCGGGTCCACGAGGACCTCGGACCCGTGGACGTCGTGATCAACAACGCCGGAATCACCCATCGCAGTGCGTTCGCCGACACCCGGCCCGAGGTGTTCCGCCGGGTCATGGAGGTGAACCTGTTCGGCGCCGTGCACGTGACGCAGGCGTGCCTGAACGATCTGATCGCCCGCCGGGGCCTGATCATCACGGTGTCCAGCATCGCGGGCGTGGCGCCCCTCTACGGCCGCACCGGCTACTCGGCATCCAAGCACGCCCTGCACGGCCTGTTCGAGAGCCTGGGCGCCGAGTTGGCCGAGTACGGCGTCGGCGTCCTGATGGTGTGCCCGTCCTTCGTCGAGTCCGGCCTCGAGGCCTCGACGCTGGGGGCCGACGGGGAGCGCGTCGACCGACCGCGTTCGAAGGTCGGGAATCTCCGTCAGCCCGACGAGGTGGCCGCCGCCGTCGTCAAGGCCGCCCGCTCGGGCCGGCGTCGGCTGGTGCTCACGCCCGTGGGCAAGACCAGCGCCCTCCTGAGCTTCGTCGCACCGGGCCTCTACGAGCGGCTGATGGTCCGCAGCCTGCGATCCGAGCTGGACTGACGAGCACAGCAGGGCCCTCACCCCCGGTGTGCTCGTTGCGCCCCGCGGTCCGGGAGCACCGAACGGTCCGGTACCCTGGTGCCGCGGGCGAACCTATCGACGAACCTCCTCGTCACCGGAGATCATGAACCTTCCCCTTCGCCCTCACGCTCGGATCGCTGCTCGTCGCCGTGTCGGCCCGATCATCATCGCCGCAGTGATCGCCGCCACCCTGATCGTCGGGCCCGACGTGGGCGTCGCCGAGGCGAAGGAGATGAACACCGAGACCCTCGGCATCACGCCCGTTCCCCTGGTCGAGGCCGATGCCGATGTCGATGCGCTCCCGATCGTCGATGGCCAGGTGATCCACCGGCCCGTCGACGGTTCGGTGGTCATGGTCGGCGTCTCCCACGCCGGCGGCGAGGACGGCCACGATCACGCCGACACCCCGGCCCGGTCGGCGTACTGGATTCGCTCGCTCCACGACGGAGTCTGGAGCGCCTGGTCCCCGGTCGACCGCATGGAAGAGGGTCCGGACGGACCCGGTTCCGGGAAACAGATCAGTCAACCGGTCTGGATCGACGGCGCCAGCGAGGTCCAGCTCGTCATCCCGGCCGATGCACGCGAGCCCGAGCTCCACCTCGTGCGAGAGACCAACACCTCGATCACGTTGACCGATTCCACCCCCAGCGCCGAGGCAGCGACGGGAGGACCCAACGTCAGGCTCCGCTCCGAATGGGGCGCTCGCACCGCCGCCGCACCGGCCCGCACCGCTTCCTCGGGCGTGCAGTTCGCCGTGGTGCACCACACCGGGAGCACCGCACACAACAGCTACAGCGCCGGCCAGGTCCCCCGGATCCTGCGCGGGATCCAGTCGTATCACATGGACGCGAACGACTGGAACGACATCGGCTACAACTTCGTCGTCGACCGGTTCGGGCGCATCTGGGAGGGACGCGGTGGCGGCGTCGAGCTTCCCGTCATCGGGGCCCATGCCGGCGGGTTCAACACCGGCAGCGTCGGCATCGCCCTGCTCGGCCACTTCGACGTGGCGACCCCGTCGTCGGCGGCGCGGGCGGCCATCGCCGACGTCGCAGGCTGGAAGCTGGCGTTCGAGAACGTCGACCCCAACTCGACGCTCACGTACACCTCGGGCGGATCGTCGAGCATTCCCAAGGGGACCAGGGTCGGGCTGAACCGCGTGGTCGGCCACCGCGACGTGGGCTCCACCGGATGCCCCGGAGGCTCGTTGTACCAGTACGTCGACGGGCTCCGACCGCAGCGCATCGCCCTCGGTCCCGACGCACCGCCCGCCCACCCGGCGGTGTCGGTCGGCTACACCGGCAACGACTACGCCTCGGTCGAGTGGGCGGCTCAGTACCGGGGATGGACACCCGAGGAGTTCTCACGAAAGGCAGCGCTGCTGCTGGGCTACCTGTCCGCCCTCGAGGGTGACGCCGGGAAGCGCCGGCTGGATCCGGTCCCCGCCGTGGATGGTCCGTACGAATTCGTGACCGAGTTCCCGGGCTCCGGGATGAAGGTCGTGGACATCGCCGCCGACCACTTCTCGATCAATCGTCCCGAGGCGGTGCGGACCGCCACCTACCTGCTCGTCTATCTGACGCTGCTGGAGAACGCCGAGTCGTAGGCCACCTCCCTCGAGCTGACCTGAACCCTGTCGGGGTCTGACCCCGAGCGGGTCCTCGAGCTGACCTGAACCCTGTCGGGGTCTGACCCCGAGCGGGTTCAGGTCCCGGCGCGTGCTCGTCGCCGCCAGTCGAACATGACCAGGGCACCCGCGGTGGCCACGTTGAGGGACTCGACGGTGGGCTCGTGGTCGATCGTGATCGCGGCGTCGGCCCGCTGGACGGTCCGGGCTGCCAGCCCGGCCGCTTCGTTCCCGAGGAGCACGATGGTGGCCGGCGCCCACGGGTGGGCTTCCAACGGGTCACCGCCGTCGCCAACCGTGACCACCACGTTCCAGCCGAGGGCCCCGAACTCCTCCACCTCGCCATCGGCGACCGAGGCGATCGGCACACGGAGCACCGAGCCCGCCGACGCACGCACGGTCTTCGGTCCGAACGGATCCGCCGTCTCGGGTCCGACCAGGACCCCGCGCACCCCGGCGGCTTCGGCGGTCCGGATCAACGTTCCGACGTTGCCCGGATCGCCCACTCCCATCAGCCCCAACACCAGGCCCTGAGCCGGCGCCAGAACCCGGTCGAGCGCGTCGTCGGGCAGACGGGCCGTCGCCACCACCGACTGCGGCGTCACGACGTCGACCGCCTTCTGGAGGACACTGGGGTCCACCTCGAACTGCTGGACATCTGCGGCATCGAGCAGGGCGGCCAGGACCGGATCGGGCGGCTCGGAGAGGAAGACCTCGTCCACGGCCAGGTCGCTCGACAGCGCTTCACCCACCAGGGTCGCCCCGTGGACGACGAAGCGCCCTTCGTCCCGACGGACCGACCGGCGCCGGCACAACTTGCGCAGCCGTTTGACGCGCTCGTTTCCGGCCGAGAGCCGGGTCATGCGGTGGTGATCAGTCGTCGGCTGCGCCGTCGGCCGACGCGGCAACCTCGACCAATGCGGCGAAGGCATCGTCGTCGTGGACGGCGAGATCGGCCAGGATCTTCCGGTCCACCTCGACGTCGGCCGCCTTCAGCCCGGCGATGAACCGGCTGTAGGTGGTGCCGTGGATCCGGCACGCGGCGTTGATCCGCTGGATCCAGAGCCGCCGCATCTCGCCCTTGCGGGCCCGCCGATCGCGGTAGGCGTAGTGCAGCGAATGCATGACCTGCTCGTTGGCGGCGCGGTAGGACCGGCTCTTGTTGCCGTAGTACCCCTTGGCTCGCTCCAGCGTGGCGCGACGGTGCTTCTTGCTGTGGACAGCGCGCTTGACCCGTGCCATGGCTCACTCCTCGATGTCGTTCGGTTGGTGTCGGTCGGCGGACGAGGTGCGGTGACCGCATCGACGGGGACGAAAGGGCGACCGCTCGCCCGGAGAACTTCGGTGGGCGGGCGGTCAGATGCCCAGCTGCTTGCGGACGCGATGGTCGTCGCCCTTGTAGACCTCGATGTCCTCGCGGAGGCGGCGCTTGCGCGCCGAGCTCTTCTTCTCGAGGATGTGGTTGCGGTTGGCCTTGCGGCGCATCAGCCGACCGGAACCGGTCTGCTTGAAGCGCTTCTTGGCGCCGCTGTGCGTCTTCATCTTGCCTTTGCCCATGGGGGTCCTCCGTTGGCAGCGCGACGGTGAGGAGATCAGGCGCTGGAGTCGTCGGTCTCGGCGATGGCCTCGACCGGCGGGGTCTCGACCACTGCTTCGGTGTCGACCACTGCTTCGGTGTCGACCACTGCTTCGGTGTCGACCGGTGCTTCGATCTCAGCCGGCGCCTCTGATGTGTCCTCTTCGGTTTCCGTCGCTTCTGCTTGTCGTGCTTCCTCTGCTTCTTCTTCGAGCCGCTTGCGTTTGGCCTTCTGGAGCTTCTTGTCCGGCGCCAGCACCATGATCATGTTGCGACCGTCGAGTTTGGGATAGAGCTCGACCAGGGCCTCGTCGGCCACCCGCTCGGCGACGTTGTCCAGGATCCGTTTCCCGAGCTCGGGGTGATGGATCTCCCGCCCTCGGAACATGATCGTCACCTTCACCTTGTGACCCTCGCCGAGGAACTTCTCGACCTTGCGGGTCTTGGTGTCGAAGTCACCCTTGCCGATCTTCGGCCGGTACTTCATCTCCTTGACGACGATGTTGGTGCTCTTCTTGCGGGACTCCTTCTGACGTTGCGCGTTCTCGTACTTGTACTTGCCGTAGTCCATGATGCGACAGACCGGCGGGTTGGCCTTGTCGGCCACCTCGACCAGATCGAGTCCCATCTCACGGGCCATCGTGAGCGCCTCGGGAAGAGGACGCACGCCGATGTTCTCACCGTCGGGTGCCACCAGTCGGACCTCGCGGGCCCGAATACGATCATTGATCCGCGGCTCGTTGTTCGACGGCGCAGCTATGGCCGATCACTCCCCAAAGCGCATGCTCCTTGTTGGTCGGTTGGATGATGATGGTTGGCGATCGATGCCCACGCCGGCGTCAGGACGCGAAAAACGCGGACATCGAGGGAAGTCGACATCCGCGTCACACCCGAGGGGCGAACTCTTCGATCGACCTGGGCGCACCGGGGGCGGGCCGGATGGCTCGCCCTGTGGCCAGGTGGGAGGCGGTGCCGGCAGGACCGGCGGTGCCCCCACTTCCGTTTTCAGTTGTGGCCAATAGAGTACCACGGCGGTCCGGCGAACACGTTGGGCGGTACGACCCGGAACCAGAGACCCGGAACCAAAGGAGCCCAACCCCATGAGCCTGTGGACCCCTGGCGGCGAACACGAAGTCCCTCGAGGCGGCGACGCCGAGCCGGCGGGCGACCCGCCCGGAGCGCCGGCGACCCCTCCCCCGGCACCGCCGGGCCTCCCGGGGGGCATCGACCCCTCGCAGCTGTCCGACGAAGAACGCGAGCAGCTCGAGGCCGCCGCCGCGGAGATGGCCGAGGTCCAGCGTCGCGTCGCCGCAGCACCGGCCTCCGACGTCATCGCCAACCACGTGATGGGCTTCTACGAGCTGGCCGCCATCCATCTGTCCCAGCAGCCACCGAACCTCCCCCAGGCAACCGTGGCGATCGATGCGATGCGCGCCGTCGTCGAGACGCTGGCCGGCCGGCTCGGCGAGGCCGAGCCCACCCTCAAGGAGGCGCTGGGACAGGTCCAGATGGCCTTCGTGCAGCTCAGCGAGGCCGGCCAGTCCGGGACACCCGAGGGAGGCCAGGAGCCCTCAGGAGCAGACGAGGCGTGAGCATCGAGACCACCTCCGACGGTCCCGTCACCATCGTCACCATCGATCGGCCCGAGGTCCGCAACGCCGTCGACCGGGAGAGCGCCGCCGCACTCCACGAGGCGTTCGTCGCGTTCGACGCCGACGAATCCGCTCACGTCGCGGTCCTCACCGGCACGCAGGGCACGTTCTGCTCGGGCGCCGACCTGAAGTCCATGGCGGCCGGAGACGGCAACGCCGTGGTCCCCGAGTCGGCCAAGACCATCATCGGCACCGTGGGACCCATGGGGCCCACCCGCCTGCGACGGACGAAACCGGTCATCGCGGCCGTCGAGGGCCACGCCGTCGCCGGCGGGCTCGAACTGGCGCTGTGGTGCGATCTCCGGGTCGCCGCCTCCGACGCCGTCTTCGGCGTGTACTGCCGGCGCTGGGGCGTGCCGCTGGTCGACGGCGGCACCGTCCGGCTCCCGCGCCTGATCGGCCAGTCCAACGCCAACGATCTGATTCTCACCGGCCGAGGCGTGGCCGGCGAGGAAGCTCGCCAGATGGGATTGGCCAATCGGCTCACCGAGCCGGGCCGGGCCCTGGAGGGCGCTGTCCAACTGGCGCAGGAGATCGCCGCCTTCCCGCAGCGATGTGTGCGCAACGATCGGCGGTCCTCGTACCTCCAGTGGGACCTCGACCTGGGATCGGCGCTGGCCAACGAGACCGACCTGGGGCTCGACACCATCACGGCGCCCGAGTTCATCGAGGGGGTCGTGCCGTTCCTCGAGGGAAAGGGCCGGGGCGGGAGCTTCGACTGAGGGGGTCTGCGACGCCCTCCATCGGCCGAATGTCGCTGGCTTCCCACCGACCCAGGTGCCGGGCGCGCGTGACATAGCTGACCTCGACCCCGACCTGGATGGTGCGGGTGCCGTCGGCGATGGCCGTGCAGTGGAAGCCGATCTCGGATTCGTCGTCGCCGGTGATCACCCCGAGGCCCCGATCGTCATCGAACGCACTGACGAAACCGGTCCGCCGCTCGTCCAGGAGTTCGGCGTCGCGCCGAGCTCCCGAGGAGCCGCCCTGGTGCGAAGCGCCGTTGGCGGCTTCCCTCAATGCACGATCTTGGCGATGGGGAGCTCGACGATGTCGCTGGCTCCCTCGTCGCACAACGCCGGGATGAGGATGTTGATCTCGGTCTTCGGCACCACCGTCTCGACCGCGTAGCCCTGGTCGCCGAACAGCTCGTTGACCGTGGGCGCCTTCATCGACGGCAGAAGCTTGATGATCGCGTCCAGCGACGAGGCCGGGCAGTTGAGCTTGACCAACACGTGGCCGCGGGCGTCCAGCACACCCAACAGGAGAGTGCGGATCTGCGTCATGGCGTGGCGCTTGTCGGGATCGGTGTAGGAGGTGGGGTTGGCCACCAGCTCGGTGTAGCTGGTGAGGATGGTGTCGATGATCTTCAGGCCGGCGGCGCGCAGCGCCCGGCCGGTCTCGGTGATGTCGACGACACAATCGACGATCTCGGGCACCTTGGCCTCGGTCGCGCCGTACGAGAGCCGGATGTCGGCGTCGATGCCCCGGTCGGCGAAGAACCGCCGGGTCATCTCGGGATACTCGGTGGAAACCCGGAGCCCGTGCGGCAGATCGGCGACGGAGTCGACCGGACTGTCCTGGGGGACGGCGACGACGACGCGCACTGGTCGCGACGTGGCCTTCGAGTACTTCAGCTCGCCGAGCGACTCGACCTGGGCATCGGTCTCGGTCACCCAGTCGCGCCCCGTGATTCCCAGATCGAAGAGCCCCTCGGCCACGTAGCCGCCGATCTCCTGGGGTCGCAGGATCCGCACCTCGTCGATACGCGGATCGGCGATGGTGGCCTTGTACTGGACGTCGGAGCTACGGGACACCGGAAGGTCGGCAGCGGCGAACAACTCGAGGGTGGCCTTCTCGAGCGAGCCCTTGGGGAGAACGAGGCGCAACATGGTCGCCACCGTATCGCCGCGGGCCCACGGGGCCGAACGCGGCCGACGTGCACCGGCGGCGGCATCGGTGCCATATTTTCCGCCATGTCCGAGCTGCGGTTGTCTCGCCTCCTCGTCACCGTGGCGGTCGCCGCCCTCGTGGCGGGAGCCTGCTCGACATCGGGCGAGGAGACCGCCGACGCCACCCCCGACGGAGCGGCTCCGACGACCTCCACCGCGGCGACCCTTCCCCCCTTGCCGGCCGCCGAGCTGGTGTTCCCGGCGGCCGAGTGGGACAGCGCCGACGCAGCCGAGATGGGCATCGACGAGGAAGTGCTGGCCACGCTGGTCAGCGAGGCGGAATCCTCCGGCAGCACCTGTCTGATGGTCACCCGCAACGGTCGCATGGTCGGCGAGTGGTACTGGGACAAGGAGCCGACCGACCAGCAGCAGACGTTCTCGGCCACCAAGTCGTTCACCGCCGGCCTGGTGGGCATCGCCAGCGACGCCGGCCAGCTCGCCGTCAGCGACCCGGCGTCGGACTACATCACCGAGTGGCAGGGCACCGAGAGCGAAGCGGTGCTGGTCGAGGACCTGCTCCAGAACGACTCGGGCCGCTTCTACGACTTCACCACCGACTACGTCGAGATGGCGACCCGGGCGGTGGACAAGTCGGCGTTCTCGATCGACCTGGACCAGGCCCACGAACCCGGCACCGAGTGGGAGTACAACAACTCGGCGATCCAGACGCTGGAGACCGTCCTGGAGCGAGCGCTGGACGAGCCCGACATCGCCGAGTGGGGCACCACCAACCTGCTGGAGCCCATCGGCATGGCCGACTCGACGTGGCTCACCGACGACGTCGGCAACGCCTTGACCTTCATGGGGATCGAATCGACGTGCCGCGACATGGGCCGCTACGGCCTGCTGTGGCTGGCCGACGGTACCTGGGACGGCGAAGAGATCATCTCGAGCGAGTACATCGAGGCGGCACTGGAGCCGGTGCCCACCAACGAGAAGTACGGCTACCTCTGGTGGCGGAACGATCCGGCCGAGCCCACCTGGCCCAGCTCACCCGACACGTTCGCGGCGATGGGCATGGGCGGCCAGTTCATCAGCGTCGACCCCGACGCCGGCCTGGTGATCACCCGTCAGGCGATCAGCACCGACGGCAGCACCGCCGGGTTGATCAACCTGGCCGGCACCCTCGTCGACACCGACTGACCCCCACCCACCCCCGCCCGAAATTCCGTCCGCAGGGTCCGGAAACCGACCCGAACTCGGGGGTGTTTCGAGTCGGGACGGGACTCAGTGCAGCTTGCGCAGCAGGTCGACCATCTCGATCGCCGTCATGGCCGCGTCGGCGCCCTTGTTGCCGGCCTTCGTGCCGGCCCGCTCGATGGCCTGCTCGATGGTGTGGGTCGTGAGCACTTCGAAGATGCACGGCACGCCGGTGTCCAGCTGCGCCCGTTGGATCCCGGCGGCGCACTGGCCGGCGACGTGGTCGTAGTGGTCGGTCGAACCCTCGATGACGGCGCCGAGCGCGATGACCGCGTCGTAGTCGCCCGAGGCCGCCATGGTCTTGACCGCCAACGGGATCTCGAACGCCCCGGGAACCCAGGCCACCGTGATCGTCGACTTCTTGACCCCGTGCCGGCGCAAGCTGTCGACGGCACCATCGAGCAGCCGGGTGGTGATCAGATCGTTGAACCGACCGCACACGATCCCGATCCGCATGCCGGTGCCGTCCATCTGCCCTTCGTGGGTCGTCAACGACATAGGTCCTCCAGAGTCACGACGCGACCTCTCCATCGGCGCCTACTGCGCTTCGTCGAGCCCTTCGAGCATGTGGCCCATCCGCTCCCGCTTGGTCCTGAGGTACTCGATGTTCTCGGGATTGGGGATCGTGTCCAGCGGCACCCGATCCGTGATGGTCAGACCGAAGCCCTCGATCCCGCCGTACTTCGACGGGTTGTTGGTCATCAACCTCATGGTCGTGACGCCGAGATCGGCCAGGATCTGCGCCCCGATGCCGTACTCGCGCGAATCGACCGGCAGCCCCTGCTGGGTGTTGGCGTCGACGGTGTCGAGCCCCTCGTCCTGAAGCGTGTAGGCCCGGATCTTGTGCATCAGGCCGACACCACGGCCCTCGTGGCCCCTCAGATAGACCAGCACCCCCGTGCCGTCGTCGGCGATCTGCTTGAGCGCACCCCTGAGCTGGGAACCGCAGTCGCAGCGCAGCGACCCGAAGATGTCACCGGTCAGGCACTCGCTGTGGACTCGGACCAGGACGTCGTCGGACCCGAGAATGTGCCCATGGGTGAAGGCCACATGTTCCTCACCGTCGAGGACGCTGCGGTACACGTGGCAGGTGAAGTCGCCCATCGACGTCGGAATCCGCGCCTCGGCCATGTGCTCGACCAGCTTCTCGGTCTTCCGGCGGTAGCCGATCAGTGCCGCGATCGAGATCAGATGCAGCTCGTGCTTCCGACAGAACTCGATCAGCTCGGGCACCCGGGCCATGGTGCCGTCGTCGTTGACGATCTCGCACAGGACACCGGCGGGGTACATGCCCGCCATGCGGGACAGATCGACGGCGGCCTCGGTGTGGCCGGCCCGCTTCAGGACCCCACCCTCGGCATAGCGCAGCGGGAAGATGTGACCGGGACGGGCCAGATCGCCGGGCCGAGTCCCCGGGTCGGTCAACGATTGGATGGTGGCCGCCCGGTCGGCCGCCGAGATCCCGGTGCTGGTGCCGTGCCGGAAGTCGACGCTCTGGGTGAAGGCCGTGCGGTGCGATTCGGTGTTCTGGCTGACCATCAGCGGAACATCCAGCTCGTCCAGGCGATCGCCGGTCAGCGGGGCACAGATCACCCCGGAGGTGTGCCGGACGAAGAAGGCCAGGTTCTCGGGGGTGGCCGCTTCGGCGGCCATGATGAGGTCGCCTTCGTTCTCACGATCCTCGTCGTCGACCACCACGACGATCTCGCCTCGACCGATGGCGGCAACGGCGTCTTCGATCGTCGAGAAGCCCTCTGGTTGTGTGCTCACGATGCCGCTCCCGGATCGGGTCCAGCGTGCCCCACCAGCAGCCGTTCTGCATACTTCGCCATCACGTCCACCTCGATGTTGACGGGATCGCCGGGCCCCTTGTGGCCCAGGGTGGTCACGTCGGTCGTGTGCGGGATGACCGCCACGGTGAAGCCGTCCGGGCGCGGCTCGACCACGGTCAGGCTCACGCCGTCGACGGTGATCGACCCCTTCTCCACCACGTAACGGCACAGCGCCGGGTCGACCCGGATCTCCAGATCGGGCCCGGGCCGGACGATCTCGCCCACGCCGTCGACGTGACCCTGGACCAGATGACCCCCGAGACGGTCGGCCAGGCGGACCGGCCGCTCGAGGTTCACCGGGTCACCTTCCTCGAGCGCACCGAGATTGGTGCGAGCGAATGTCTCGTCGGTGACGTCGGCCTCCCACCACCCGGCCTCGGCGTCGAACGCGACCACCGTGAGGCAGCACCCGTTGACGGCGATCGAGTCGCCCATCGAGGCATCGCTCACCACCACGGTGGCGTCGATTCGCAGCTTGGGACCCCGGCGGCCGGCGACGCGACCCAGCTCCTCGACGATGCCCGTGAACATGTCAGCGCTCCTCTCGGCGACCATCGGGCCGCAGTTCGATGCGAAGGTCGGCGCCCATGGGGGTCGCCGAGTGGATCCGGCCCCGCCAGAGCTCGGCCATGGTGGCCGCTCCCGGACCGCCCAGCAGGGGGGCGCCCCCGTCGCCGCCGAGCAGGGCCGGGGCCAGGTAGAGCACATACCGGTCGACGAGGCCGCGGCGGTGGAACTCCCCCGCCACACCTGCGCCGCCCTCGACCATCAGTTGCAGGATCCCCTCGGCGCCCCACTGCCCCACCAGGTCCTCGAGCTCGCCCGAGGCCTCGGTGGCGGGCTGGATCCGTGCGTCCTCCGACGCGGTGCCCAGCACGATGCGCCGGGGATCGAGTCCGCCGTCGGGCCGGGCGACGTCGGCGGCGGGCGACCAGTCCCGCACGGTCAGGCTGGGATCGTCGGCTCGAACGGTGCCGGCGCCGACGAGGATCGCGTCGCTCTCCGCCCGCAGCCGGTGTGCGTCGACCCGGGCCTCGGAGCCGGTGATCCACCGGCTGCTGCCATCGGGGGCGGCGGTGCGCCCGTCCATGGTGGCGGCCAGCTTGAGCACGACGAGCGGCCGGCCGGTGCGCCGGTGATGCAGGTAGGGGGCCAGCTGGGCGGTCACGGCGTCGTGGCCGACCCCGACGTCGACCTGGATGCCGGCGTCGCGCAGCCGGGCGATCCCGGAACCGGCGACCGTGGGATCGGGGTCGGTCACGCCCACGACGATGCGCGCTGACTCCGGCGTCGATCAGCGCGTCGGTACAGGGCGGGGTGCGCCCGTGATGGGCGCAGGGTTCGAGCGTGACGTAGACCGTCGACCCGGCGGCGTCATCACCGGCGGCGTCGAGCGCCACCCGCTCGGCATGACGACGACCCGGCGGCTCGGTGAAGCCGCCGTGGCGGCCGCCATCGGACGCCACCACCACGGCGCCGACCCAGGGATTGGGCGACGCCCAGAACCGGGCCCGGTCGGCGAGGGCGATCGCGTCGGCCATGACGCGCTCGTCCGCCGCGACGGTCGGGACTTCGGGGGCGTCGGCGCTCATGGTACCGGTCGATCGTAACCACGACCGTGGTCGAATTCAACCGGCCCGGTCGGTTGGCGGTTCGGGAGTCCGGCGGGGAAGCGTCAGTGCGGGCGGCCGCCGGCCAGCAGGTCCAGGGCGTGGGGCACCACGTCGAGGACGGCGTCGAGGGTCTCGACACATCCCTTGGTGCTCCCGGGGGTCGTGAGGATCAGCGCCGTCCCCAGGGTCCCCGCCACCGCCCGGGACAGCCGGCCCAGCGGGTTGACCAGCCGCATCGCCTCGGCCAGACCGGGAGCCTGCCGGTCGACGGCTGCAAGGGTGCCCTCGGGCGTGAGGTCGCGGGGCCCGAACCCGGTGCCGCCCGTGGTGACGATCAGCCCGGCGTGACCGGCCGCCAGGTCGACGAGGGCGTCTCGCACCGAGTCGACCCCGTCCGCCACCACCCGGCGCTCGGCCACGTCGAAACCGGCGCCCGCAAGGTGGGCCGCGAGCGCCTCACCCGATCGATCCTCCCGGGTGCCCGCCACCACCCCGTCGGACACGGTGAGGATCTTGACCGGCCAGGGACCTCGGTCGTTCGTGCTCATCGCGGCACCCTACCCGGGACGTCCGGGTCGGCCCCGACCTGCCAGACTCGCCCCATGACCGACCCCCTCGGCACCGAGGTGATCGCCTTCGACGGCGACGACACGCTGTGGCACAGCGAGGTCCACTTCCAGGCGGTCCAGGACCGCTTGCGGACCTTGGCCGCTCCATGGCTCGACACCGAGGAGCTCGACCGACGCCTCCTGGCCACCGAGCGGGCCAATCTCACCCGCTACGGCTACGGCGTCAAGAGCTTCGCGCTCTCGTCGCTGGAGGTCCTCCTCGACGCCAGCGACGGCGACCTCCCCGGTCCGGCCATCGCCGAGCTGCTGACCATGGCCAAGGAACTGCTCGATCATCCCGTCGAACTGCTGGACGGTGTGGTCGAGACGTTGGACGCCCTGGCCGGACGAGTCCGCCTCGTGCTCATCACCAAGGGCGATCTCTACCATCAGTGGTGCAAGATCGAGGCCAGCGGGCTGGGCCCGCGCTTCGAGACCACCGAGGTGGTGCACGAGAAGGACCGCGCCACCTACCGGCGCATCCTGGACGAGCTCGGGATCGCACCGGATCGGTTCCTGATGGTCGGCAACTCGCCCCGGTCCGACATCCTGCCGGTCCTCGAGCTGGGCGCGCACGCCGTCCAGATTCCCTACGCGGTCACGTGGGCCCACGAGCACCACGAGGGCGACGCCCACTGGCCGGTGCTGGCCTCGATTCGCGACGTCATCCCCTACGCCTCGGCGTTGTCGCCGGCCGCGCCGCCGCCGTCGTCGTCGGAGCGCCGATAGCGGAACACCGCCATCCCGTCGGTGCCCTCGTCCTGGGGCAGGACCAGGCCGCCCCTCCCCCAGGGTCGCCACCGGTCTCCCAGCAGGGCGACCGGCTCCATCTCGGGATGGTCGGTGCCCAGCCACCGATCGATCGCCACCGTCTCGTCGACCGTCATCGTGCACACGCTGTAGACGAGCAGCCCGCCCGGGGCCAGCAGCGGGATCGCCTCGGCCAGGATGCGTCGCTGGAGCGCGGCCAGGCGCCGGACACCGGCCTCGTCGATGCGCCACCGGGCGTCGGGTCGTCGCCCGAGCGCACCCAGACCCGAGCAGGGCGCGTCGACCAGGACCCGGTCGCACCCGCCGGGCCGGAGGGGTGCGGCACCGGCGTCGGCTCGCACGACCAGGGTGCGACCGTGTCCCCACCGGTCGGCATTGGAGGCGAGGAGCCGCACCCGGCCCGCCCCACGATCGGCCGCAACCACGACGGACCCGGTGGCGGCCAGGGCGGTCGCCTTGCCGCCCGGCGAGGCGCAGAGATCGGCCACGGTCTGCCCGGGACCGGCGTCGACCTCGCCGACGACCCATTCGGAGGCGGCGTCCTGCACGTAGCCGTCGGGCCGGGTCCGGGCCGACGCCGGCTGGTTCATGGCCTCGAGGGCGCCGGTGGCGTCGTCGGCGCCCAGGTCGTCGGCCAGTCGTCGCAGGATCCAGTCGGGATAGCTCAGGCGGGTGGCGTCATCGGGCCAGCCGGGTTCGTTCTCGGCCACCCGGCGGAGGACCGCATTGACCAGGCCGCGCACCCGCTTGGGCGCCACCTCGACCGTGGCGGACACGGCCGCATGCGGTGGCGTGCCCAGGAAGACCAGTTGGTAGGCGCCCAACCGGAGGAGCGCCCGGACACCGGGGTCGACCTCGGGCTGGTGCAGGAACCGATCGACGAGATGGTCACAGGCCCGCTGCCGGCGGATCGTGCCGTAGACCAGCTCGGTCACGAACCCCCGGTCGCGCGCACTCAGCGAGCTGCGCTCCAGGCTCTTCGGGACGAGCACGTTGGCGAAGGCGCGATCGCGGTCGACGCGCACCAGCAGGTCGACCGCGACCCGTCTGGCGTCCGGCTCGACCCGGGCACCCGGCGCTTCAGCCACCCAGGACCACGCCGTCGTCGACGCGGGCGCCGGTCCGCCACGCGGCCGCGTCGGCCCGTCCCTTGCCCTCGACCTGCACCTCGCGGAGGTCCAACGCCCCCTGGCCGCAGGTCACCCGCGTGCCCCACAGCGCTCCCGGACGGCCCGCACCGTCGGGATCGTCGGCGACCACGGAGCTGTCCCAGACCTTGAACCGCTTGCCGGCCAACGTGGTCCAGGCCCCACCCACCCGGACGATCCGGTGCAGCTCGACCGCCGGCCGCTCCCAGTCCAGGTGGAGATCATCGGACGTGATCTTGTCGGCGTAGACCGCCTCGCCCTCCTGCGGCTGGGGAACACCGAAGCCGGCCGTCAGCGCGTCCCGGAGCAGCGGGACGCTGGCGTCGACCAGGCGATCCCGCAGGTCGGCGGCCGTGGTCGAGGATGTGATCGGGACCTCGGCCCGGGAGTAGACGGCGCCCGCGTCCAGCTCCTCGGCCACCTCCATGAGGCACACGCCGGTCACCTCGTCGCCCGCCAGGATGGCCCGCTCGACCGGGGCGGCGCCGCGCCAGCGTGGAAGGAGGGAGAAGTGCACGTTGACCATGGGCACCCGGCCGAGCAGCGCGGCGGGGATGATGCGGCCGTACGCCACCACGATCGCCAGATCGACCCGTGCGTCGACCACCGCGTTCAGGTCGTCGGTGACGGCCAGCCCCAGCTCTTGCGCCGCCGCCTTCACCGGGCTGGGCGTCGCATGGGCGCGGCGGCCTCGACGGGCATCGGCTCGGGACACGACCAGGGACACGTCGACGCCCGTATCGACGATGGCGTGCAACAGGGGCACGGCGATCGCCGGCGTCCCGAGGAAGGCGACGCTCGATGGTGGTGCAAGGGCCCCCGTCACGGAAGTTGCAGGCCGACCGTAGTGGACGGGGCGGGGCGCGCCGCCCGCATCCGCAGGTCGCGCACGAACCGCTTCGCCTCACGTGACTGATCGTCATCGAGATGCTCGAGGAAGAGGACCCCATCGAGGTGGTCGAGCTCGTGCTGGAACAGGCGGGCCAGCAGCTCGTCGGCCTCGATCGACACCTCGTTGCCGTCGAGATCGCGCCCGGTCACGTGCACCTGTTTGGGCCGGATGACCTCGAAGGTCAGCTCGGGAATCGACAGGCAACCCTCGGCGAAGGCCCACTCGCCGTCGGTGTCGGTGATCTCGGGGTTGACCAGGACGGCCGGCCCATCACCGACGTCGTAGACGAAGAAGCGGCGGCTGACCCCCACCTGCGGTGCGGCCAGACCCAGGCCCGGCGCGTCGTACATCGTCGTGAGCATCTCACGGGTCAGCGCCACCAGCGCTGCGTCGATGTCATCGACCTCTTCGGCCCGCTTGGCCAGCACCGGGTCGCCGACGATGCGAATCGCGCCCGCGCCGGCGGCTCGGGACGGTGCGTCGGGAGGGGGGATGGGGTTGGAGGCCACGGTCTGAGGCTACCGTCGCCGGTGCACCGCACCATCCACCCGAATCGGAGCCAAGGGGCACCCGGGACATGCCAGACACCAGCCACCTCGTCGAGACGGCCAAGGCCGTTCGTGACGGGATGAAGCGCCATCACCTCCCGATTCTCGCGGCAGGCATCGCCTTCTACATCATGTTGGCCATCGTCCCGACCCTGCTGGCCACCGTCTCGCTCTACGGACTGGTGGCCGATCCCGACGAGATCCAGCAGCAGATCGAGGACGTGGCCGACCAACTGCCCGAGGGCTCGGGCGACTTCATCAGCGATCAGCTCACCGACCTGACCGCCACCTCCGGCCTCGGGCTCTCGGCGGTGATCGGCATCACGCTGGCGCTCTGGTCGGCCTCCGGGGCGACGAGCAACCTCATGAAGGGCATCAACGCGGTGCACGAGACCGAAGAGGAGCGGGGATTCGTCGTCTTCCGCGGCCTGGCGCTGGTCATCACGCTGGGTGCCATCGTGGTGGTCGCGCTCACGATGGTGGGGCTCGGGCTCCTCCCGCCGATCCTCGAGTGGGTCGGTCTGGCGGACGGATCGATCGGCGTCCTGCTGTGGGTCCGATGGCCGTTGCTCGCCGTGATCGTCGTGGTGGCGATCACCCTGCTGTACCAGGTCGGCCCCGACGTGCCCACCGAGCACTGGCGGTTGGTGGTCCCGGGCGCCATCTTCGCGACCACGATGTGGCTCGGCCTCTCGGCGGTGCTCAGCCGGTTCGGCTCGCGGATCTTCGCCTCATACGGCGAGACCTACGGCACGCTCGCCGGCCTCATCATCCTGCTGATCTGGCTGATGCTCAGCGTGCTGTCGGTCCTGGTCGGCGCCGAGATCGAGGCCCTTCGCCGGTTGGGCGACGGCGAGGCCGAGGACGCGGACTCCGAGACGGCGGAACCCGACGCGCCGGAGTCCGAGACGAGCTCGGCGTGACGCCAGGTGCAGCCGGCCACTACTTCAGCGAAGAGCCCGAGGCCGCCTCCGATCCCACCACGGTGTCGTTGACCCTTCCCGATCTCTCGGTGTCACTCATCAGCGACCGCGGGGTCTTCTCGCGGGATCGGATCGATGCCGGAACCAAGCTGCTGCTGCTCGAGGGTCGGTTCCCGGCCGTCTCGCCCGACCGGCTCTGCGACCTCGGTTGCGGGTACGGGCCGATCGCCGTGGTGTTGGCGCTTCGGTTCCCCGACGCAACCGTGTGGGCGGTCGATGTCAATCGACGAGCCCGCGACCTCTGCGAGCAGAATGCCCGCCGCCTGGGGTTGGACAACGTGATCGTGGCGGCACCCGATGCCGTCGATCCGCTGCTTCGATTCGACGCCATCTGGTCCAATCCGCCCATCCGCGTCGGCAAGCCGGCCCTGCACGCTCTCCTGGAAGACTGGCTCGACCGACTCGAAGCCGACGGCTCGGCCACGCTGGTGGTTGCCCGCAACCTGGGCGCCGATTCGTTGGCCCGATCGCTGACCACCAGGGGATTCCCCGTCGATCGGCGGCTGTCGCGGGGCGGCTACCGACTCCTCGAGGTGGGAGCCCGAGCATGAGCGCCCTGTCCAGCACCGAGTTGAAGCGGCTGCATCGCAGCTGGCGCAAGCGACCGCTCCCCCGGTTGGCGCTGATCCTGGACGGCGTCGCCGGACCGTTCAACGTGGGCGGCCTGGTCCGCACCGCGGCGGCCTACCGGGTCGACGCGGTCTGGACCGTGCCGCCGACCCCGCCGCTGGACGATCCCAAGGTCGGACGCACGGCGATGGGAACCGAGCGGTTCCTCACCTGGGCCGAAGCCGCCGACGGACCGACGGCGGTCACCCTGGCCCGCGACGCCGGCTACGACGTGGTGGGGGTCGAACTGGCCCACGACGCCGACCCGGCCCACGACGCCGGGCTGGAGGGCGACGTGTGCCTGGTACTGGGCCACGAGGACCGCGGCCTGTCCACGCCCACGCTCGCCGCCTGCGATCGCGTGATCTACCTGCCCCAACTCGGCCGGGTCGGCTCGCTGAACGTCGCCGCCGCGGGTGCGATGGCGATCTGGGAGGTCCGGCGGCGGTCGCTGTCGTCCCGGCCCGACCGCGACTGACGTCGCCCCCCCACCGCGCCGGCCGAAGGCGTGGGCCGTCACCAGCGCAGGGGGTCGACCTCGAGCCGGAGCCGGCCCGGCGGCCGCTCCACCACCTCCAGCGCGTCGCACAGGGCGGTGTGATCGGCGGCACGGACCAGCCACGCCTCGTCGTGCGGGCCCAGGACCTCGATCCCCAGCGGCGACCCCAGCCGTTCGACGAAGGCGGCCGCCGCCTCACCCGACACCCGGGCCATGGCCGACACGGGTGGGAACCTCAGCAGGGTCCGGGTCCGTCGCTCCCCGTCGGCCACCCGCTGCGGATCGGCCAGCAGGGCGGCCTGGAGCACGTCGTGGCCGGGGTTGCGGGTCTGGAAGACCAACCGGCCCACCGACCGGTCCCGCCGTCCCCGCACCAGGCGGGCCGCCCGGGCCACCAGGGTCATCGCCTCCTCGGCCGCCCTCGGTCGGGGGGCCAGGAGCTCCTGGTCGATGTCGAGGAACACCACCACCTCAGCGTGCGCCACCCGATGGAGGACCGCCTCGGTGCCGATCACGACACGGGTGTCGGGCACCTGCTCGCTGCTGCCCGTGACCTCGCCCACCGGTTCGCCGACCAGCGCCTCGAGCTCCTCCCGGGCGCGGGTGACCCCCTGCCGGAGGTTCTTCAACCGCTCGGAGCCGCACGCCGGGCACACCACGGGCCGCTCGGTGCCACAGCGGGCACACACCAGCGCGGACTCGTCCAGCTGACGGACCGCTGCGTCGCACTGCTCGCACCGGGCCAGGGTCCCGCACGCGGCGCAGGCCAGCAGCCTCGACCGTCCGGTGCGGTTGAGCACGCACACCACACGCTGCCGGCCGCGGACCAGCCGGGTCAGTCCCTCGGCGAAGAGGCCGCCGCGCACCGGATCGTCCTTGCGGCGGTCGAGGATCTCGACGGCGGGCCAGCCGGCCCGCTCCTCGGATCGCGAGGGCGCCACCAGAGGACCCAGATCGAGGGCCTCCAACGATGGGGTGGGAGAGACCAGCAGGCAGGGCACCGCGGCGCGCCGGGCCCGCTCGACGGCCACGTCGCGCCCGTTCCAGGCGGGGGTGGCCTGCTCCTTGAGCGCGGGATCGTGCTCGTCGAAGACCACCACCGCCGCCAGGTCCGCCATCGGCGCCCAGGAGGCGGCGCGGGTACCCACGACCGTGGCGCCCGCCCGGCCCTGGGACCACCCGTCGGGGGCCAGAGCCGGCTGCACGCCGGCACGCCGGAGCCGCCCCGCCAGGCGCTGGGCGTCGGCCTGCGTGGGCGTCAGCAGCAGCGCGTTCCCCAAGGCTGCGGCCGCCAGCGCGACCGGCGCGCGGTCGACCGCGGGCGGCAGGCGCAACACCGCCAGCGGGTGGCTCAGGGCCTCGGCCGCCAGCTCGCGGCCGGGTCCTGCGGTGGGCGGCGACGGGCGCGGCGCGGGGAGCCCGGTCACGGCCCGCTCGGGGGACGCGGCCCCGAGGAACCGGCGGCGCCGCCCCGCCCACCGCCACGAGGCCCAGTCGGCCAGCTCGATCAGGTCCTCGGTCGGTCCCAGGCCCCGGATCTTGCGGACCGGCAACAGCCGCAGGCTCGTGTCGGGTTCGACATCGAGGCCCACGATCCATCCGCCGATGCGCCGACCGTGGAGCTCGACCCGGACCATCGTGCCGAGGTCGACCCGCGCCCGTTCTTCATCGGTGACCGTGTAGTCGAAGGTGCGGTCGAGGGCGGACACGTCCGGCAGGACGCGCACGACGTGCACCCTCTCGGGGTCAGGCACCTGGAGGGTTCACCGACGCCGGGAATCTGAACCCGCTCGGTGCCTGACCCCGAGAGGGTTCAGTTGCCGGAATCAGAGCCCGAGGGCCTGCTTGAGGGCGTCGGCCCGGTCGGTGCGCTCCCAGGTGAAGCCGTCGCCCGTCCGGCCGAAGTGGCCGTAGGCGGCGGTCTGCTTGAAGATCGGACGGCGCAGGTCGAGGTCGCGCAGGATGGCGGCGGGACGCAGGTCGAAGACGTCGCGCACCGCGGTGGCGATGGCCTCGGGATCGACGTTCTCGGTGCCGAAGGTCTCGACCATGATCGAGACGGGTGACGCCATACCGATGGCGTAGGCGACCTGGACCTCGGCCCGGGTCGCCGCACCCGCGGCGACGATGTTCTTGGCGACCCAACGGGTGGCGTACGCCGCAGACCGGTCGACCTTCGACGGGTCCTTGCCGCTGAAGGCACCACCACCGTGACGGCCCATGCCGCCGTAGGTGTCGACGATGATCTTGCGACCGGTCAGACCTGCGTCGCCCACGGGACCGCCGATCACGAACCGACCCGTCGGGTTGACGTACACCTCGAAGTCGTCGCCGCGGAACTGCTCGGGGATGACCGGCTGGATGACGTGCTCGATCAGATCGGGCCGGATCATCGTGTCGCGGTCGATGCCATCGTTGTGCTGGGTGCTGACCAGCACAGCCCGCAGGCGCACCGGCTTGCCGTCCTCGTAGTCGAAGGTGACCTGGGTCTTGGCGTCGGGACGCAGGTACGGGATGGTCCCGGCCCGGCGCACCTCGGCGTGGCGCTCGGCCATCCGGTGGGCCACATGGATCGGCAGCGGCATGAGCACGTCGGTCTCGTCGCACGCGTAACCGAACATCATGCCCTGGTCGCCGGCGCCCTGCTTGTCGAGCGCATCCTCTTCGCCGGCGGTGCCGGCCCGGACCTCTTCGGAGTCGTCGACGCCCTGGGCGATGTCGGGCGACTGCTCGTCGAGCGTCACCATCACACCGCAGGTGTTGCCGTCGAAGCCGAACGCTTCGTTGTCGTAGCCGATCCCGTTGATGGTGGATCGCACCACACCGGGGATGTCGACGTAGGCCTCGGTGGTGACCTCGCCCGCGACGATGGCCAGGCCGGTCGTGACGAGGGTCTCGCAGGCGACCCGACTCATCGGGTCCTGCTCGAGCAGGGCATCGAGGACGGCGTCGCTGATCTGGTCAGCCATCTTGTCGGGGTGCCCCTCGGTCACCGACTCGGAGGTGAATGTGAAGTTCTTCACGTAAGTATCTGCTCCTGGTTGTGCATCGCCGCTAACCGGCGCGGATTTCTTCGACGGCATCGAGGACCGCAGCGGCGATGGCTCGCTTGTCGGCGAGCGCGACTGGTGTCGATCCGTTTGCGGACAAGATCACCACCTCGTTGGTGTCGTGCTCAAATCCGACGTTGTCCGCCGAGACGTCATTGGCCACGAGCAGATCGGCGTTCTTGGCCGCCAGCTTGAGCGCGGCGTTGTCCAGAACGTCGGTCGTCTCGGCCGCGAACCCGACCAGGGTCTGACCCGTGGTCTTGCGCCGGCCCAGCTCGGCGAGGATGTCCGTGGTGGCCTCGAGCACCACCTGGGGCGGCCCGTCGTGCTTCTTCAGCTTGTTTCCCGCCGCGGTCGTGGGGCGGAAGTCGGCGACCGCGGCGGCCATCACGACGACGTCGGCCGAGGCTCCGACATCGAACACGGCAGACGCCATCTGGTCGGCGGTGTCGACCCGGACGACGTCGATCCCGTGGGAGGCGGCGGTGGGGTCGGTCGTGGTGATGAGGGTGACCTCGGCCCCTCGGGCCGCCGCCTCGGCGGCCAGCGCGTGGCCCTGCTTGCCCGAGCTTCGGTTGCCGATGAACCGGACCGGGTCGATCGGTTCGCGGGTTCCGCCGGCGGTCACGACGATCTTGGTGCCGGCGAGGCTGGAGGTGGCGGCTCCGAGGATGCGGGTCGCCGCGGCCACGATCGCTTCGGGTGCGGCCAGCCGGCCCGCACCGAGGTCACCACCGGCCAGGCGGCCGGACTCGGGAGGCAGGACCTCGACGCCCCGACGGCGCAGGGTGTCGAGGTTCTCCTGGACCGCCGCGTGCTCCCACATCTCGGTGTGCATCGCCGGGCAGATCAGCACCGGCGCCCGCGTGGCCAACAGCGTCGCCGTGAGCAGATCGTCGGAGATCCCGGCCGCGTACGAACCGATCAGGCGCGCGGTGGCCGGCGCCACCAGGACCAGGTCGGCGGTCTGCCCCAGCCGGGTGTGCGGGATGGGGTCGTCGCCGCCGAAGATCTCGGTCTGCACCGGCTGCGACGCCAGGGCCGAAAAGGTCACCTCGCCGACGAACCGGGTGGCGCCCTCGGTGAGGACCGGCGCCACGTGTGCGCCCGCGTCGACGAGGCGGCGGCAAACCTCGACCGCTTTGTAGGCGGCGATTCCGCCGGTGACGCCGAGCACGACGCGTCGACCGGTCAACATGGACTACTCGTCGGCAGTTTCTTCGGCCGATTCAGCACCGCGGATGGCGTCGAGACCGGCCTGCGCCGCGGCTTCCATCTCCTCGGGGGTGCGATCGACGGGCACGATCTTGTCGGCCGCGATCTCTTCGAAGGCGATGGTCAGGGGCTTGCGGGCCACCGAGGTGACCTGCGGAGGCACGGCGGCGCCCAGGCCCTCGCCGAGATGGTTGAAGTACGAGTTGATCTGGCGGGCCCGCCGGGCACCCAGCGTGACGAGCCGGAACTTCGAACCGGAGCGGTCGAGGAGATCCTCGACCATCGGGTTGATCATGGTGTCGTGTCGCTCGGGCACGGGGGCGGTCTCCAGGCTGAGGAATGCGGGGGCGCGCGCTGAACGCGGGGAACGGGTGAGTCTACCCGCTGACCGGCTCAGTGCGAGTCGGGAGTGGCGTCGGCCAGCCGCTGCGCCACCACGGTCAGGACCCGCTTGGCCAGGCCCGGCTCCTCGAGGAGCTGGGAGAAACCGGAGCGGTCGGCCACGTGGACGACCATGTCCGAGGTGGCCCGCACCGTGGCGTTGGGCGGATGCGACAGGATCAGCGAGAGCTCACCCACGAAGTCGCCCGGGCCCACGGTGTTGACCACGTGGCCGTCCTTGACGATGTCGGCCGTGCCGGACTCGATGATGACGAACGAACCGGCGCGACCGCCCTCGTGCATGAGTTCCTGGCCTTCGCTCAGCTCGAGCTCGGTCATCAACCGCGCGATCTCCGTCAGGTCCTTCTTGGAGCACTCGGCGAAGAGCGGGACCTTCGCCAGATCGTCGAGATATCGGTCACGTGCCATGCGCCGACTGTAGTCCGAGCCCCTTGCGGTCGCCGGACCCGTGCGACGAGGCTGGAGCATGGCCGATCGACGCCGGACCGACGCGGGAGCGGCGGCCGGATCCGAGCTCAAGCGGATCCTGGGCCTTCCGTTCCTGCCCCCGGCGATGGCCACCCGGGCCGTCGGGCGGGTGCGCGACCGATTCCGCTCCGCGTCGCGAACCATGGCCCCGCCACCGGTCCACATCCTCGAGTCGGTGCTGTCCCTGTACGACAACCGGGCGCTGGGCCTGCTGGTCGAGCTGGGGATCCCCGAGCAGCTCGACCACCCGATGTCGGCGACCGAGTTGGCCGCGGCCTGCGACGTCGATCCGGACGCGCTCGACCGGCTCCTGCACTTCGCCGCCAGCCGCGGGTTCGTCGCCGCCCGCCGGAACGGGCGCTTCGCCCCCAACGCCACGACGATCGCGCTCCGACCCGGACCGGGCTCCTGGAGGGCCTGGGTCGAGTTCCTGTCCAGCGACTGGTTCTGGTCGGCGTGCCGCACGACGGATCGGGCGTTCTCGCCCGACGACCCGGTGCCGGGCATCGTCGCCGCGACCGGCCACGAGTTCTTCGCCTACGTCAACGACGTCGATCCCGATGCCGGCGCCAGCTTCAACGCCGCCATGGAGGCGGGGGCCGGCCTTCAGACCCTGGCGCTGATCGCCTCGCTCGACTGGGACGGGGTCACGTCGATCTGTGACGTGGGCGGAGGCACCGGCGCCACCAGCCACCTCCTCCTGCAGCACCTCCCGGGCGTCGATGTCACCCTGTTCGACCTGCCCGCGGTGGTGGCCGCCGCCCGATCCTCCCTGAGCGAGGGGCCGCTGGCCGAGCGGTGTTCGATCGTGGGCGGCAGCTTCTTCGACGGCGTCCCGGCCGATCACGACCGCTATCTCCTGCTGGCGATCATCCACGACTGGGCCGACGACGAGGCCGTCACCATCCTCCGCCACGTCCGGGCCGCGCTGCGGGGCCGGGCGCGTGCGCTGGTGGTCGAGACGACCCGACCCGCCCGCGGCCACGACTCCTTCGCCGCCGCGAGCGATCTGCTGATGCTGACGCTGGCGGGCGGTCGGGAGCGCACCACCGCGCAGCACGAGGCGCTCTTCCGGGCCGCCGGGCTGACGCTCCAACGCACCCACCGGCTCCCGACCGGGTTCGTCGCCTACGAACTGGGCGGCTGATCGGCGCCGGCGCGGCGGCGCCGGATGAGCGCCTCCAGGTCGGCGACCGCCTGCTCGACCCGGTCGTTGATCACGAACTCGGCGCCCAGCTCACGGGCCAACCGGCGCTCCTCGACCGCCTTCGCCATCCGGGCCGCCACCCGCTCGGGGAGATCGCCACGACCTTCCAGCCGGGACTGCTGTTCCTCGGGCGAGGGGGCGTCGATGAAGATGCACAGCGGATCGTCGACCATCGAGGACACGGTCGCCGCGCCCACGATGTCGATTTCGAGCACGACGTCGCAGCCCTCGGGCGGTTCGGGATGCGGGGTGCCCTGCCGGTAGTCGAGGAAGTCGACCCACTCGAGGAACCCACCGCGTTCCACGTGGGCGTCGAACTCGTCGCGGGTCACGAAGTGGTACGCGTCGGGATCCTCGCCGGGACGCCGCTCGCGGGTGGTCCACGACCGGCTGAGCCACAACCTGGGGTCGCGCTCCATCAGCTCTCGGACGACGGTGCCCTTGCCCACGCCGCCGGGCCCGCTGAGGACGACGATCACGGCCGAGTCCCTGGACGGGCACTCACCGCTCGAGCTCCTGGAGCAGACCCCTTCGACGATCGTCATCGAGCTGGTCGATCCGTTCGGCCTCGTCGATTCCCGCTGCTTCGAGGAGGCGCCGGGCGCGCACCTTCCCCACACCGGGGACCGTCTCGAGCACGGTCAAGATCTTGATCCCGGCCACCATGGGCTGGTCGGCCGAGCGCTGGAAGACCCCGCTGAGTGTGACGGTGCCGTCGGCGACCGCGTCGACGATGCCGGCGCGAACCCGTCGCAGCTCGGCTGCCTTCGCCAGTGCGGCGTCCCGGGCGGGGTCCGATGACATGGAACCGCCCTACCCGTCAAGCGCCTGGGCGACCTCGGCCGCGATGGCCGAGGCCGCAGCCGCCGGATCGTCGGCCTGGGTGACCGGCCGCCCGACCACCAGGAGATCCGCTCCGTCGCGGACGGCCGCCCCAGGGGTGGCGGCCCGGCTCTGGTCGTGATGGTCACTCCCCTCGGGCCGGATGCCGGGCACGACCCGGAGCAGCCGGGGGGCCAGCTGGCGGGCGTCGCCGAGGTCCTCCGCGGCGCACACGATCCCCTGACACCCGGCCTCGACGGCGATCGCCGCCCGTTTGGGCATGATGTGAGGCGGAGCATCGGCATCGCTGGTGAGCACCGTCACCGCCAGCGCCTTCGGAGCGGGAAGACCGGCGTTGTCCGCGCCCCGGGCCAGGCCCTCGACACCGGCACGGAGGACCGACGGCCCGCCGTGCGCATGCAGGGTCAGATAGCTGACGCCGAGCGCGCCCAGCACATGGGCGGTGCGTTCGACCGTGTTGGGGATGTCGTAGAGCTTCAGGTCGCAGAAGACGTCGTACCCCAGATCCATCAGGCTGCCGATCGCGTCGGGACCCGCAGCGGTGTACAGCTCCAGCCCGATCTTGGCCACGCCGAACCAGTCCTGCATCTGGCGGGCCAGCCTCGTCGCCTCGACGAGGTCATCGACGTCCAGGGCGAGCGCGAGGCGCGCCTTGACGTCGTCGGTGGCTACTTCAGTGGACATGGGATCCTCCGGTCAGGTCCTGGACTCGGCCGACGTCGTGCGCCGCACACCATTCGATCACGCCGTCCTGAATCCGTCGCGGCACCGACGGATCGGCGAACGACGCCGTCCCGACCTGCACCGCGGCGGCTCCGGCCAGCAGTAGCTCCACCGCATCGCGCGCTGTCGCCACCCCTCCCACGCCGACGATCGGCAGATCGGGAATCGCGTGGAAACAGTCATAGACGGCCCGCACCGCGATCGGGTGGATGGCCGGACCCGACAGCCCTCCCCCGCCGCCGCCGAGCGCCGGACGGCGGGTCTCGACGTCGATCACCATGCCCATCATCGTGTTGATGAGGGTCACGGCATCGGCACCCGCCTCACGGGCGGCCGCGGCGATCGGCACCAGGTCGGTGACGTTGGGGCTGAGCTTGGCCCACCGGGGCCTTCCGACGGCTGCCGTGGCCTCGACGACCGCCGCCGTCGTCGACGGGTCGTGCGCGAAGACCCGCGAGCGATCCTCGAGGTTGGGACACGACACGTTGACCTCGACCGCCACGATCGAGCCGGGGGCATCGGCCAGCGCCGCCGCTGCAGCCGCATACTCGTCGACGGTCCGGCCCCAGATGCTGACCACGACGCGCGCCCCCGAGGCCTCCAGGGTCGGGAGGTCGTCGCGCAACCACGCGGCGATGCCGGGCCCCTGGAGGCCGACGCTGTTGATCATGCCGCCCACCGTGGGCAGCAGGCGGGGAGCCGGATTCCCGGCCCAGGGCTCGGCCGACAGCGACTTCACCACCACGGCGCCCAGGGCGGACAGGTCCATCCCGACCGAGAGCTCGGTGGCGTGACCGCCCGTCCCCGAGGCGGTCATGACCGGGGCAGGAAGCGTGACCGTCCCGACCCGCACGGTCGCATCGACCGCCGACGCCGCGGCCGGTCCGGCCGACCGGGACCTCACGGCTCGAGCACGAGCTGATCGGCGCCGACGCCGCGGTGGAACTCCTGGAGACTCCGAACCTGAAGGGCGTGCTTGTTCCAGTCGCCCACGCCGATGGCCGCGGCGAGACCCGCGGCCGCCGTGGTGAGCAGCGGGACGCCGCATTCGCCGGCCGCCGAACGGATGTGGGCCCCGTCGGCGCGCGGGCCGCGGCCCCGGGGGCTGTTGATGACCAGATCGATCTTGCCGGACGAGATCAGCTCGACCGCGTCGGTCCCGGTGCCCTCCCCCAGTTTGGCCACGATGGTCTCCACCTCGATGCCCTCGAGCTGCAGCCGCTCGGCCGTTCCCGAGGTGGCCGCCAGCCTGAAGCCCTGGGCGCGGAAGCGGCGGGCCACCTCGATGCCCACCTCCTTGTCGCGGTCGGCCAGCGACAGGAACACCGTGCCGCCGTCGGGAAGCCGCTCGCCGGCCGCGATCTGGCTCTTGGCGAACGCCAGCCCGTAGGTGAGATCGATCCCCATCACCTCGCCGGTCGATCGCATCTCGGGGCCGAGCACGGCATCGGCCTCGGGGAAGCGGTTGAACGGGAGCACGGCTTCCTTGACCGCCACGTGGTCGCCCTGGACGTGGGACACGAAGAGTCCTTCGGTCCGGAGCTCCTCGATGGTGGCCCCCACCATGATGCGCGCCGCCAGGTTGGCCAGCGGCACCCCGGTGGCCTTCGCGACGAACGGCACCGTCCGCGAGGCCCTCGGGTTGGCTTCGATGACGTAGACCTCGTCGTCCTTCACGGCGAATTGCACGTTGATGAGTCCCCGGACGTCCAGTTCGGTGGCGATGTGCCGTGCGTGCCGCTCGATGGTGGCCAACACGTCGACGGAAAGGGTGGGCGGGGGGATCACGCACGCACTGTCGCCGGAGTGCACCCCGGCCTCCTCGACATGCTCCATCACGGCCCCGATCACCACCTCGCCCGTGGCGTCGCGCAGGGCGTCGACGTCGACCTCGGTGGCGTCCTCGAGGAACCGGTCGATCAGCACCGGCCGCTCGCTGCTGAGCCCGCCCTCGCGCCCCAGCGACCCGAATCCGGCCAGCTCGGCCATGGCCCGTTCGAGCTGCTGGTCGTCGTACACGATCTCCATCGCCCGACCGCCGAGCACGTAGGACGGGCGCAGCAGGGCCGGGTAGCCGATGCCCCCGACGATCTCCAGGGCCTCGTCCAGGCTGGAGGCGGTCCCGCCGGGCGGTTGGGGGACCTCGATCCGGGCGCAGAGCGCGTTCCACTGCTCGCGGTCCTCGGCCAGATCGATCGATGCCGGTGACGTCCCCAGGATGAGGTCGGGCGGGAGCTGGTCGGCGAGTTTCAGCGGGGTCTGGCCCCCCAGGGCCACGATGACACCCACCACCTCACCGCTGGCCTGCTCGGCGGCGATGACGTTGCTGACGTCCTCGAAGGTGACCGGTTCGAAGTACAGCCGATCGCTGGTGTCGTAGTCGGTGGACACCGTCTCGGGATTGCAGTTGACCATGATCGTCTCGAAGCCGGCGTCGCCCAGCGCGAACGAGGCGTGGACGCAGCAGTAGTCGAACTCGATGCCCTGCCCGATCCGGTTGGGACCCGACCCGAGGATGATGACCTTGCGTCGATCGGACGGGCGGACCTCGCTCTCCTCCTCATAGGTCGAGTAGTGGTACGGCGTCTCGGCATCGAACTCGGCGCCGCAGGTGTCGACCGTCTTGAAGGTGGGCAGGACTCCCGCGGCCTCGCGCTCGGCCCGGATGGTCCGCTCGTCCCCACCCAGCAGGTAGGCCAGTTGACCGTCGGAGAACCCCATCCGCTTGACCCGTCGCCACAGGGGGCGATCCATGGCCGCCAAGCCCCGGTCGGTCACCTCGGCCCGGAGCTCGACGATCTGGAGGATCTGGTCGAGGAACCACGGGTCGACCTTGGTGGCCTCGTAGACCCGGTCGACCCCGAGGCCACGGCGCAGGGCCGACTCGAGCTGGAAGGGGCGATCGGGCGTGCCGATGGCCGCCGCGGCCAGGAGCGCCTCGTCGTCGAGGTGATCGAACTCGCTCTCGCCGGGATCGGCGTTGAGTCCCAACCGCCCCTGCTCCAGCGAGCGCATGCCCTTCTGGAGCGACTCGGGGAAGGTGCGGCCGATCGCCATGGCTTCGCCCACGGACTGCATCGAGGTTCCCAATTGGCCGCTGGTGCCGGGGAACTTCTCGAACGCCCACCGGGGAACCTTCGTGACGACGTAGTCGATCGTGGGCTCGAAGCTGGCCGGGGTCTCCCGGGTGATGTCGTTGGGGATCTCGTCGAGCGTGTAGCCCACGGCCAACTTCGCCGCGATCTTGGCGATGGGGAACCCGGTCGCCTTGGAGGCGAGCGCCGAGGACCGACTGACGCGCGGGTTCATCTCGATGATGACCATGTCGCCCGACTCCGGATCGATGGCGAACTGCACGTTGGAGCCGCCGGTCTCGACCCCCACCCGCCGGATGCAGGTGAACGCCGCGTCGCGCATGACCTGGTACTCCACGTCGCTGAGCGTCTGGGCCGGCGCCACCGTGATGGAGTCACCGGTGTGCACCCCCATCGGATCGAGGTTCTCGATCGCGCAGATGATGACGCAGTTGTCGGCCCGGTCGCGCATGACCTCGAGCTCGAACTCCTTCCACCCGGCGATGGACTTCTCGATCAGGATCTCGCTGATCGGGCTCGCGTCGAGGCCGCCGGTGGCGATGCGCTCGAACTCCTCGGGGTTGGAGGCGATCCCGGTTCCTCGACCGCCCAGGATGTACGCAGGCCGGACCACCACCGGCAGGCCGATGGTCTCGACGACCTGGTGGGCCTCCTCCAGCGTGTGGGCCACTCCCGACTCGGGGACCGCCAGTCCCACCTCGGTCATCGCGACCTTGAACTGCTCGCGGTCCTCGGCCGTGGCGATGGCCTCGGCGTCGGCCCCGATGAGCTCGACGCCGTACCGCTCCAGCACACCGCGGCGTTCCAGCTCCATGGCGAGGTTCAGCGCGGTCTGGCCGCCCAGCGTGGGGAGCACCGCATCGGGCCGCTCCCGCTCGATGATGGCCGTGAGCACGTCGGGATCGAGCGGCTCGACGTAGGTGGCATCGGCGAAGTCGGGATCGGTCATGATCGTCGCCGGATTCGAGTTGGCCAGGATGGTCCGGTAGCCCTCGTCGCGCAGCACCCGGCACGCCTGGGTCCCCGAGTAGTCGAACTCGCACGCCTGCCCGATGACGATCGGCCCGGAGCCGATGAGCAGAATGGACTCGATGTCGGTGCGGCGCGGCATCAGACGGTGGCTCCCATGAGGTCGGCGAATCGATCGAAGAGGTGGGCGGCGTCATGGGGACCCGGTGCCGCTTCGGGGTGGTACTGCACCGAGAAGGCCCGCAGATCGGGACAGGCGAGTCCTTCGATGGTGCCGTCGTTGAGATTGCGGTGGGTGATGATGGCCCCGTCGATGGGTTCGTCGGCCACGCAGTAGTTGTGGTTCTGGCTGGTGATGTCGATCCGGCCGGTCGGCAGGTCGCGCACCGGATGGTTCCCACCGTGGTGGCCGAACGGCAGCTTGTAGGTGCCGCCGCCGAGTGCCGTGGACAGCAACTGGTGGCCCAGGCAGATCCCGAAGACCGGAACCTCGCCGAGCAGGCCCGAGATGGTGTCGGCCGCGACCGCGACCGCGGAGGGATCGCCCGGGCCGTTCGACAGGAAGACGCCGTCGGGCTCGTGAGCGAGAATCTGGTCGAGGCCGGCGGTGGCGGGCAGGACCTGGATGGAGCCCAGGTGCGCCAGGTGACGCAGGATCGTGGTCTTGATACCGAAGTCCAGTGCCACGATGCGCCGGGGCGGCGCATCGGGAGCGGCGGCGACCTCGTACGGCTCGTCACAGGTGACCGTGGCCACCAGGTCGACACCGTCGGTTCCCGGTTCGGCCGCGGCAGCGGCCTTGAGCTCGACCTCGGAGGCGGTGCCGAACGCTCCCGGCATGGCACCGGCATCGCGGATGTGACGGGTCAGTCGCCGGGTGTCGATGCCGGAGATCCCGGCCAGATCGCGCTGGGCCAGCCACGTGTCGAGGTCGCCCTGGTTGCGCACGCCGCTGGGCCGACGGATGAGATCGCGCATGATGACGCCGCGACAGAAGGGCCGCCGGGACTCGTCGTCGGCCTCGTTGACGCCGTAGTTGCCCAGATGGGGATAGGTGAAGGTGATGAGCTGGCCGGCGTACGACGGGTCGCTCAGGACCTCCTGGTACCCCGCCATCACCGTGTTGAAGACCACCTCGCCGGTGACGACCCCACCGGGCGGGGTGGCCCCCACCGCCTCACCCTCGAAGGTGGTGCCGTCGGCCAGGACGAGTACGGCCGGTTCCGGGGTGGGATTCATCGCTGTGCCTCTCCGTCGTGGACCACCAGTTCTCCGTGGCGGATCGTATGCCGCACCCTGCCGGTCACCTCGCGACCCGCGTAGGGCGTGTTGCGGGCGCGGCTGGCCAGCGCATCGGGATCGACGATCCACCGAGCGGTGGGATCGAACACCACGACGTTCGCCGGTCGTCCCTCGCGGAGCGGACCGCCGTGCCGGTCGCCGATCCCACCGATCCGGGCCGGCACCCAGGACATCCGGGCCAGCAGATCGACCAGGGGCAGGTCGAGCCGCTCGAGCGCCAGGGGCAGGGCCGTCTCCAGTCCCAGCATGCCCGGCGGGGCCTCGTCGAGCGGGCGCTCCTTGCTCTCGGGCGTGTGCGGCGCATGGTCGGTGGCGACCGCGTCGACCACGCCGGAGCGCAGCCCGTCGATCACCGCACGGACATCGTCGTCGGTCCGCAACGGCGGGTTGACCTTGAACAGCGGATCGTACGCGGCCAGCTCCGCGTGGGTGAGGGTGAAGTGGTGCGGGCAGGCCTCGGCGGTCACGTCGAGCCCTTCGGCCCGTGCCGCTTCGACCATCGCCACCGATCGCCGGGTCGACAGGTGCTGGAAGTGGATGGGACACCCGGTGAGGCGGGCCAGCGCGATGTCGCGCATCACCATCAGCTCCTCGGCTTCGGCCGGTTGACCCGGGAGTCCGAGTCGACTGGACCACTCGCCTTCGTGCATGACCCCGTCGCCGGCCAGCGAGCTGTCCTCGCAGTGCTGGGCCAGGCGCACGCCCAGGCCGGACGCGTACTCCATCGCCCGGCGCATCGTTGCGGGATCCTGCACCCCGGTGCCGTCGTCGGTGAAGATCCGCACCCCGAGCTCGACCATCTCGGCCATGGGAGCCAGCTGGTCGCCGGCCCGGCCCACCGTGATCGCGCCGGACACCTCGATGTCGCACAGGGCGTCACGGCCCAGGTCCTGTACCTCTCGCACCACGGCGGCGCAGTCGATGGCGGGGGTGGTGTTGGGCATGGCGACCACCGCGGTGAACCCGCCCAGGGCCGCGGCGCGGGATCCGGACTCGATCGTCTCGGCCTCCTCCAGGCCGGGCTGGCGGAGGTGGGCGTGTAGGTCGACCAGGCCGGGACCGACGACACACCCGCCGGCGTCCACGACCACGTCGCCGTCCAAATCGGTGCCGACGCCGGCGATGAGGCCGTCCTCGATGGCCAGGTCGAGCCCGTCACGGACACCGTCGACGTCGATCAGCTGTCCGCCCTTGACCACGATGGTCATCGTTCCGTCTCCTTCGCGGCCGCCAGGCCGGGTTCGTTGTCGGCGCTCAGCACCAGGAACAGCACCGCCATGCGCACGGCGACTCCGTTGCGGACCTGGTCGATCACCAGCGTCTGGGGAAGGTCGGCCACGTCGCCGGCGATCTCCACGCCGCGATTCATGGGACCGGGGTGCATGATCACGGCCTCGGCCCCCAGCGCGTCGACCCGGCGGCGGGTCAGCCCGAACCGGGCGGTGTACTCACGGAGGGACGGCACGAGCGCCTCGGTCATCCGTTCCTTCTGCATCCGCAGCAGGTAGACCACATCGAGCTTGGGCAGGACCTCGTCGAGGTCGTCGGTCGCGTCGACCGGCCACCCCTCGGTCGAGGGCGGCAGGAGGGTGGGAGGTGCCACCAGCGTCACCGTGGCACCCAGGGTGGTGAAGGCGAGCACGTCGGACCGGGCCACCCGCGAGTGTTTGACGTCGCCGACGATGGCGATGTGCTTCCCCGCCAGGCTGCCGATCCGGTTGCGAAGGGTGTAGCAGTCGAGCAGCGCCTGGGTCGGGTGTTCGTGCCACCCGTCGCCGGCGTTGATCACCGACGCTTCGGTCCACTGCGTCACCTGTACCGGGACCCCCGCGGACGAGTGACGGACGACGATGGCGTCGACCCCCATCGCCGAGATGGTCTGGACGGTGTCGCGCAGCGACTCGCCCTTCTTGACCGACGAGGAGGACACCGAGAAGTTCATGGTGTCGGCCGACAGCCGGCGCGCCGCGGCCTCGAACGAGAGCCGGGTGCGGGTCGAATCCTCGTAGAACAACCAGGCGACGGTGCGCCCCCGCAGCGCGGGCGCTCGGGGGATGGCCCGCTGCGACACCTCGACGAAGCTGTCGGTCATCCGCAGGATCTGCTCGAGGTCGTCGGCGTCGAGATCGGCGATCGACAGCAGATGGTTCACTTGACCATCTCCCCCAGCTCGACCCCGTCGGCGGTCACGTTGACCACCTCGTCGCGCCGGGTGGGGAGGTTCTTGCCGACGAAGTCGGGGCGGATCGGCAGCTCCCGGTGGCCGCGATCGACCATGACGGCGAGCTGGATGGATCGGGGCCGACCGAAGTCGTGGAGTGCGTCGAGGGCGGCGCGGATCGTGCGCCCGGTGAACAGGACGTCGTCGACCAGGATGACGATCTGACCGTCGACGTCGAAGTCGATCTCGGTCGCCGCTTCGGGCATGACCGGCCGGATGCCGATGTCGTCGCGGTGCAACACGACATCGAGAGTTCCCAGCGGTGGTTCCGTGGCGTCGATGTCGAGCAGGGCGGCGCGCAGATCGGTGGCGAGTGGCACCCCGCCGGTCTGGAGCCCGATCAGGACGAGCTCGTCGGCGCCGTGGTTGCGCTCGATGATCTCATGGGCCATCCGCCAGGTGGCCCGATGGAGGTCGTCGCCGTCCATCACCTTGCTCTTCGCATGAAAAACGCCCCCGAATGGGGGCGTCATCCGCCGTTCGCGTTCGGCCACGCAGTCTCCTCATCCGTCTGGGCCTCACCGGACCCGCTTCACGGTCGCCGCCGATCGTAGCGTCTGGGGCGGACGCGCGGCGTCACGGAGCCGGCGCCGATCCGGGCCCCGTGGCTGGAGCCGGGATGGGCCCATCGACTCTGGTCGGCCGCGGCCTGCGAGCGGTAGCGTCGAAGGGCGGGGAGTGCGGACGCAAGCGGCAAGGGCGAGTCATGGAGAACGGTCGAGGGCGACATCGCGTCGCGGCTGTGTTCGCAGTGGTGGCGCTGTTGGTGGGTGCCCTGGTCTCGGTGGACGTCGCCGGACCCCGGTCGGCGGATGCCGCCGTCCAGCTCCCTGCCGGATGGGTCACCGACACGGTGGTCTCGGGTCTGGGTGAGCCCGTCGGGCTGGCCTGGACCCCCGACGGCCGCCTCCTCATCGCCGAGAAGAGCGGCGTCGTGCGGATGTGGGACCCGGCAGCCGGGCTCCTCCCGACGCCGTTCATCGACATCTCGGCCCAGGTCAACGGTGTGCGCGATCGCGGCCTGCTCGGCATCGCCGTCCACCCGGACTGGCCGGTCACGCCGCACGTCTTCCTGCTGTTCACCTACGACCCGCCCGAGGTGTACCAGAACCCGCCCGGGCGCGGCGGGCCCGACGGCCGCGGCAAGCGGGCATCCCGGCTCATCCGCGTCAGTGCCGATCCGACCGACGATCACCGCACCGCGTCGCCCGCCACCGAGGTCGTCCTGCTCGGTTCGAACAGCACCGCCGCCACGATCGGCGACCTCGCCGCTCCGATGAACGACTTCCTCGACCCTCCCTTCGTCACCGCCTGCGAGGATCAGGCCACCGGGGATCCGCTCCGCGACTGCCTTCCCGCCGACGGCGAATCGCACACGATCGGCTCGGTCCGCTTCGGCACCGACGGCATGCTGTACGTCGGCAACGGCGACGGCGCCAGCTACACGACCGTCGATCCACGAGCCCTCCGATCGCTGGACCTGGACTCGATGGCCGGCAAGATCCTCCGGATCGACCCCTGGACCGGCGAGGGACCTCCCGACAACCCCCACTGGAACGGCGATGCCGGCGCCAACCGATCCAAGGTCTACGCCAACGGACTGCGCAATCCCTTCCGGTTCACCATCGACCCGGTCTCGGGCGAACCCTTCATCGGCGATGTCGGGTGGGCCACGTGGGAAGAGATCAACACGGGGAGCCACGACTTCGGATGGCCCTGCTACGAGGGCGCGAACGGTGTGTTGGCCCAACAGGGCGGGTATGCGGCGCTGAGCGAGTGCCAGATCTACTACGGGTCCAATACGGCCCAACCCGCGGTCCACGCCTATGACACCACCGGGTTCGGCGGGTCGCCCGCCGCCGGAGCCTTCTACGGCGGCACCGCCTACCCCGCCGAGTTCCAGGGGGCGCTGTTCATCAACGACTACGCCGCCGACTGGATCAAGTACCTGACCTTCGACGCCGGCGGGAACGCCACCGTCCACGACTTCGCCACCGACGCCGACGGGCCGGTGGAGATGGTGGCGGGCCCCGACACGAACCTCTACTACATCAGCATCCTCACCGGTCAGGTGAAGCGGCTGCGCTACGTGGGCGACGGCAACCATCCGCCCGTTGCGGTGGCCGGGGCCACGCCGCAGTCCGGCCCGGTGCCGCTCACCGTCGACTTCCAGGGCAAGCTCAGCTACGACCCCGATGCCGAATCGCTCGACCACCTCTGGGACTTCGGGGACGGGACGACCAGCACCGAGGTCGATCCCCGGCACACCTACCCGACGGGTGGGTCGTACGACGTGACGCTGACCGTGACCGACGGGTCGGGTGCGACGGACCGGGTCACCCTGACCGTCACGGCGGACAACACCGCACCGACTGCGTCGATCACCGCGCCGGTCGCCACCGACCGATTCTCGATCGACGACCCGGTCTCCTACGCCGGGACCGGGACCGACCCCGAGGACGGAACGATCCCACCGGGATCGATGACCTGGAACGCCCATATCTCGCACGACGGGCACCTCCATCCGCTCTTCGACGGCGTCACCGGGTCGACCGGCTCGTTCGACTACAGCGACCACGAGGACCACAGCCACGTGGTCCTGTGCCTCACCGTCACCGACAGCGGCGGCCTCACCGGCCAGGACTGTGTGGACGTTCGCCCGGCCGAGGTGACCCTGACCTTCGACAGCATCCCCTCAGGGTTGGAGCTGGACTACAACGGCATCACCGCCACCACGCCGTTCCAGGTCGAGGCCCCGGTCAACTCGACCCGCTCGATCAACGCGCCGAGCCCCCAGGGCGGGCAGACCTTCCAGTCGTGGTCGATCGGCGGCACGGCCGGCCAGTCGATCGTGGTCGGGTCCGACGACACGACGCTCACGGCCACCTACAGCGGCGGCGGTGGGGGCTCGGAGATCGAGATCTACGCGGCCGGCCTCGACGGCACCGAAGCCGCCGCCCTCGAAATCGACGGACAAACCGTCGCCATCTTCCCCACCATCGGCGGCGACCTCACCAACGGCGTCTTCCAAACCCTCACCCACACCCACACGTCGACCCTCACCGACGAAACCATCCGCGTCCGCTTCACCAACAACAACGGATCAGCCCGCGACCTCCGCATCGACGCCATCTCCGTCGACGGCACCCGCATCGAATCCGAACTCGGCTACTCAGAAGGCCACTGGGACACCACCAACGGCTGCGCCGGAGGCTACGAAAACACCGAAACCCTCCACTGCAACGGCTACATCGAGTACCTGCTCGACAGCGGCGCCGGTGGGGGCTCGGAGATCGAGATCTACGCGGCCGGCCTCGACGGCACCGAAGCCGCCGCCCTCGAAATCGACGGACAAACCGTCGCCATCTTCCCCACCATCGGCGGCGACCTCACCAACGGCGTCTTCCAAACCCTCACCCACACCCACACGTCGACCCTCACCGACGAAACCATCCGCGTCCGCTTCACCAACAACAACGGATCGCCCGCGACCTCCGCATCGACGCCATCTCCGTCGACGGCACCCGCATCGAATCCGAACTCGGCTACTCAGAAGGCCACTGGGACACCACCAACGGCTGCGCCGGAGGCTACGAAAACACCGAAACCCTCCACTGCAACGGCTACATCGAGTACCTGCTCGACAGCGGCGCCGGTGGGGGCTCGGAGATCGAGATCTACGCGGCCGGCCTCGACGGCACCGAAGCCGCCGCCCTCGAAATCGACGGACAAACCGTCGCCATCTTCCCCACCATCGGCGGCGACCTCACCAACGGCGTCTTCCAAACCCTCACCCACACCCACACGTCGACCCTCACCGACGAAACCATCCGCGTCCGCTTCACCAACAACAACGGATCAGCCCGCGACCTCCGCATCGACGCCATCTCCGTCGACGGCACCCGCATCGAATCCGAACTCGGCTACTCAGAAGGCCACTGGGACACCACCAACGGCTGCGCCGGAGGCTACGAAAACACCGAAACCCTCCACTGCAACGGCTACATCGAGTACCTGCTCCCCTGACCCACCCTGATATGGATGCGAAAACCCACACCTGATGTGGGTTTTCGCATCCATATTCCTACGAGTCGGCGGGGCGGACCTCTTCGGCGATCCTCGCCAGGAGGCCGTTGACGAAGCGGCTCGACTCATCGGTGGAGAACTCGCCGGCCAAGGCCACCGCTTCGCTGATGATGGCCCCGGTCGGTACGTCCGGGCGCTCCTGGAGCTCGTACACCGCCATGCGCAGGATGGCACGGTCGGTGGCGGGCATGCGATCGACGGCCCAGCCCTTGGCGTACCGGCCCAACAGCTCGTCGATCGCGTCGCGCCGCTCGTCGGCGCCGGTGGCCAGATCGACCGCGAACGGGTCGGGAGCGGTGGGCAGTTCGGTCAGGATGTCGGCGACCGGCTGGTTCTTCTGCTCGGCCTCGTAGAGCAGTCCCATCGCCCGCTCGCGGGCCGTGTGCCGGGTCTGGCTCATGGTCGTCGGCTCGCCTTCTGGCCCCAGCCCGGCGCGAGGCGCCGCTCCGCGGGGTCGCTCATGCGCGCGACAGGTACTCACCCGAGCGCGTGTCCACCTTCACCCGCTCGCCCGGCTCGACGAACAGCGGCACCTGGACGGTCAGTCCGGTCACCAGCGTGGCGGGCTTGCGGGCACCCGACACCCGATCGCCCTGGATCCCCGGCTCGGTCTCGGCGATCTCCAGCTCGACCGCGGCCGGCAGATCCACACCGACCACCTCGTCGCCGAACATCTGGAGCACGGCGGTGGAACCTTCGATCAGGTAGTTGGCGGCGTCGTCGATCTGCGCCTCGGGCACCGACGCCTGCTCGTAGGTCTCGTTGTCCATGAACACGAATCCGTCGCCGTCGCGGTACAGGTACTGCTTCTCGCGCTTGTCGATGACGGCCCGCTCGAGCGACTCGCCGGCCCGGAAGGTCCGCTCGACCACCGCGCCGGCCCGGACGTTCTTCATCTTCGTGCGCACGAACGCCGGGCCCTTGCCGGGCTTGACGTGCTGGAACTCGATGACCTTCCACAGATCGCCGTCGATCTCGAGGGTCATGCCGTTCTTGAAGTCGCTCGTGGATACCGATGCCATGGGGCTCACTCTCTGCACGGGCCGGCACGGGTCCGGCGGCGTCGGGGCGCCACGGTAGTGCCCGGACCGAGCAGGGTGTCGACCCGGGTCGGGCGCGAGGTGGCGCACCTCAGCCCACGACCGGCTCCTTGGCGGCTCTCGTCAGCCGCTCCGCGTCGCCCGAGGTGATCAGCACGGTGTCCTCGACCCGTACGCCGCCCTCACCCGGGAAGTAGACACCCGGCTCGACGGTGATGACCCAGCCGGCTTCGAGCACCGCGCCGGACTGTCGCCCCAGCATGGGCGGCTCGTGGATCTCGAGGCCCACGCCGTGGCCCACGCCGTGCACGAACGCCTCGGCCAGACCGTCGGCGGCCAGCACGTCCCGGCAGGCCTGGTCGACATCGGAACCGACCGTGCCGACGCGAGCCAGGTCGACACCCGCCTCCTGCGCCCGGGTCACCGCGTCCAGCAGGGACTGCTGGCGATCGGTCGGTGTCCCCGTCACGAAGGTCCGGCTCATGTCGGAGCGATAGCCGTCGACCTCGGCGCCGATGTCGATCACGACCAGGTCGCCGGCCCGCACCCGGCGCGACCCGGTCTGGTGGTGCGGCCGGGCGCCGTTGGGCCCGGAGGCCACGATCAGGTCGTATCCGGCCCGGTCGGCACCACCGGCCCGCATGTGGCCCTCGATGTTCCAGGCCAGTTCGGCCTCGGTCCGTCCCGTGAGACCGGCGGTGAGCACCTCGGCCAGCGCCCCGTCGGTGATGGCGGCGGCGCGGCGGATGCGCTCGACCTCACCGTCCTGCTTGGCGGATCGCAACGTCCGCAGCGATGGTTCGACCGGGATCAGGTCCACCCCGGGCAGCCACTGTTCCGAGAGGGTCCGCTGGAACTGCCAGCTGACGTCGTCAGCTTCGAGCCCGACGGTCAGCGCCGACCCCAGCGCCTCCCGAACGGGGTCCTGGAGCTCCCGGGTCACCACGACCGTGACCGCGTCCAGGTCGACCTCGTCCCGCGCCTGCTCGGCATACCGCCCGTCGGTCACCAGGAGCAGGTCGTCGGCGGTGAGCACCGCGGTCCCCGCACTTCCGGTGAACCCGGTGAGCCAGCGGATGCTCGGCCCGCTGGTGACCACGACCGCGTCGGTCCCGTCACCGATCATCGCCCGCACCCGGCGTCGGTGGATCGACCGATCGATCGGCGGCAGCGCTCCGGCCGCGCCGACCGGGCGCGAGCCGCGGGAGGGCGGGTCGGGCGTCACGCCAGCAGGTGTGCGACCGCGTCGACGGCCATGGTCAGCCCTCGTCCGCCCAGTCCGGAGATGGTGGCCGTTGCCACCGGCGCCACCACCGAGGTGCTCCGCCACGCATCCCGCGCTGCCGGGTTGGAGAGGTGGACCTCGATCACCGGCCCGGGGAACGCGGCCAGCGCATCGTGGAGCGACCACGAGTAGTGCGTGAACGCGCCGGGATTGATGATGATGGCGCCCGACTCGGCACGGATGGCCTCGTGAACCCGCTCGACCATCTCGCCCTCGTGGTTGGTCTGGTGGTGCAGCAGCTCGTGTCCGTGGACGTGCGCGGCCTGGACCATGGCGTGCACGTGATCTTCGAGCCGTTCGGCTCCGTAGATCTCGGGCTCGCGGGTGCCCAGCAGATCGAGGTTCGGTCCGCTCAGGGCTTGGATGGTGGTCACAGGGTGCTCCTCACTCGAGTGCCTTCATGGCGGCCAGCGCGGCGCGCACGGCGTCTTCGGGAACCTGGGGGACCACCTCGACGCCGTCCGGTCCGTCGAGGATGAACGTCAGGCCCGAGGTGGCCTTCTTGTCCCGGCGCATGAGGTCGATCAGTCGACCGTCGGCCAGACCCTCGGGGACCCGATCGGGAAGACCGAACCGGGCGACGACCCGGCGGTGTTCGGCGACTCTCGCGTCGTCGATGCGTCCGGCCTGGCGGGCCAGCACCGCGGCGAACACCAGTCCCACGCCGACCGCTTCGCCGTGGCGGAGCTCGTGATGGCCGGCGGTCTCGATGGCATGCGCCAACGTGTGGCCGTAGTTGAGCAGGGCCCTGCGGCCCCCCTCGCGTTCGTCGGCAGCGACCGTGGCGGCCTTGATCCGCACGCACGCCGCCACCTGTTCGTCGCGGGGCAGGTCGGCCAGCTCACCGCCGCCGACACCGGTGTCCCCCAGGAAGTGGTACTTGGCCACCTCCCCCAGACCGCTGCGCAGCTCGGCCGGCGGCAGCGTGTCGAGCATCTCGGTGTCGCACAGCACGGCGTGGGGTTGCCAGAAGGCTCCCACCAGGTTCTTGCCCTCGGGGAGGTTGACGCCCGTCTTCCCCCCGATGGCGGCATCGATCTGACCGAGCAGGGTGGTGGCGACGTGCACGACCGGCAGGCCCCGGTGGTAGACCGCGGCGGCGAATCCCGCCACGTCGGTCACCATCCCACCCCCGACGCCGATGACCACGTCGGAGCGGGTCAGACCCCACCGACTGAACCGGCGACACAGGTCCTCGACCGTGCCGACCGTCTTGGCCTCCTCGCCCTCGGCGATCAGGAACGTCTCGTGCTCGATGCCCGGGTCGACCCACCACGGGATCGACGCCTGGGTGACGACGGCGGTCCGGCGGGCGCCTTCGGGGAGGATCCCCTCGAGGCGGTCGCGGACCTTGCGACCGACCAGCACGTCGTAGGAGCGTTCGCCGAGGGGCACCGGCACGGTGATCATGCGGCCTCGAGGGTCTCGACGGCCGATGCGACGGCATCGGCGACGGCAACGACGTCGGCGTCGATCGCCACGCGCGTATGGGCGACCGCCTCGTACCACGGGGCCCGCTCGTCCCTGAGCTGGGCCAACCGCTCGGCGATCGGCTGCCCACCCAGCAGGGGGCGGCTGCCGTCGTCAGCGAGGCGGGCGACGATCCTGGGGATCGGTGGATCGAGCCACACGACGGTCCCCCGCTCGTGCATCGCGGTGCGCGATCCGGCGTCGAGCACGGCGCCACCCCCGGTCGCGATGACCGTGCTCTCCTGCGCTTCCAGCGCATCGGCGACCACCCGGCGCTCGACCTCCCGGAACGCGGGCTCCCCGTGGCGCTGGAAGAACTCGGCCACGGTGAGATCCACCTCGGCCTCGATCAGCGCATCGGTGTCGACGAAGGTGCGGGCCAGCCGTTCGGCGAGGTGTCGACCCGTCGCCGTCTTTCCCGATCCCATGACGCCGACGAGGACGAGATGGCGGTCGGTCGGCATGGCGCCAGGGTAGAGCGTGTCAGCTTCCCCGCTGCAGCCAATCGACCAGCGGCTGGCTGGCCAGGATCACGGCGACCGCTCCGGCCGCCAGCGAGGGGCCGAAGGGGAACGCCAGGCTGCGGCGGCGGACGATCATCAGCCAGCCGCCGATGAGCGCACCGATAGCGCACCCGATGCCCAGGGCGAAGAGCACGAGCGGGACGTAGAGCCATCCGACGGCCATCCCCAGGAGCAGGCCCAGCTTGACGTCGCCGAAGCCCATCCCGCGCGGCGAGATGAGCCAGGTCAGGGCCAGGACGCCCGAGTACGCGAGTGCGCCGATCACGGCGCCGATCCAGCTCAGCTTGACCTCGCCGAGCAGCGAGGCGCCGATGAGCGCCAGCGCCGTGATCCCGAGGCCGGGGAAGAGGATCCGGTCCGGAATTCGCAACTGATACAGGTCCACCGTGGACAGCGCCACCAGGAGACCGGCCACGATCAGATACGGCACCAGCGCGGGCGACAGCCCGAAGCGGAACGCCACGGACGCGCTCAGCAACGCGGTGACCACCTGGATCGCCAGCGCGGCCCGCGGCCCCACCGTCGCACCGGGAGGGACGCCGGGCTCGGCGTTGAGCTCCTCGATCGTCTCCTCGTCCATCACCAGGTCGGCGCACGAGCGCTCGATCATGGGAATCAGGACCAGGCGGGCCGCAACCGCTCCCGCGGCGGCGAGGACGACGGCCAGGATGACGTCGACCATCAGGAACTCAGTCGTCAGCGATACCGAGGAACTCGGCCACGCTCTCGGGCGGCACGTTGGCCTCCCGGAGGGCGTCCATCGCCGCCTCTCGCTCCTCGTCGTTGGACGCGTCCGCCGCAGCGGCGACGGCCTTGGCGGCGTCGGGGCTCAGGTTGGCCAGCTGCCGGGCCATGTCGGCGGCGGCGTTGGACTCGTCCAGGACCGCGACCGGCTCGACCGAGAGGTCGGACTCGCCGTCGCTCGGGACCGGGGCGACGAGGCCAGGGCCCCATGCGCCGTCGTTGGCCGGGGGAAGGGTGCTGTCGAACGCGGTGACACCCTGGTAGGCGATCGGCTGCAACGGATGGGTCTCCGAGTCGTCCGCTACCGATTCGTCGAAGGGCGAGGCGACGAGCGAATCGTCGTCGGTCACCGATCCCGGCTCGGGCATCCCCCATGCGTCGGTTCGGCCATCGGCGTCCATCGGGGCACCGTCCAACGGTGAACCGAGCGACGGGTCCGTCTGCGACTCCTCGTCAGCGGAGCTGTCCTTCCAGTTCGGCTCGGCCATGTCGAAGGGGGACTCGGCCTCCTCGACGACCGCTTCGACCGCCTCGTCCTCCACGACCGCTTCGGCCTGCTCGGTCAGTTCGGTCAGGGTGGCCAGGTCGGCCTCCACCAGGTCCCGCATGGCGCGGAGCAGCTCGAGATCACCGAGCTCGAGGGCGGAGCCGATGTCCCGGATGGTGTGGCATCGGCCGGCGGCCACGATCGAGTCCCAGAGGCCCTGGTTGAGCTCGACCTTCTCCTTCGGAAGGCTGGGGACCAGTTCGACGGCGTGGTCGAACGACGGCACCACCTTCTTGAGACGCCGGAACTCGGCCAGCATCGTCTCGGCCGCACCCAGCAGGGCGTCGACGTCGACGGGCTCGTTCGGGGTCGCACACTCGCGGTCCTCCTCGAACGAGAACTCGCCCACCTCGAACCGGAGCAGCTCGAACAGGATGTCGACCATCTCGGCATCACCCTGGGCCGCGTCGGCGCGACCACCGATCAGATGGCCGTCATCGAGCCAGGTACCACCATTGCCGCGATCACCGGTCAGGGCCAGGTACCCGGACTTCTCGGTGCCGGCCAGCAGCCTGAGCACCTCGGGAATCGTGAAACTGTCGAGAGAGCCGTGCAGAGCCACGAGGGGCCTCCAGAAGGAATGAGCTTGACCCCGTTTCCGTCGGCACCGGCCAGCCCGACTTCAGCACTTCAGGAGATTTCTTCGGTGGACCGATCGGCGAGGGCCCGGCGGGCCGCGGCGCTCATGACGTCGATCGGGGCGTCTCGCCCGGTCCAGAGCCGGATCGCCAACGCCGCCTGATGCACCAGCATGCCGACCCCGTCGACCGTGGCGAGGCCCCGCCGGCGGGCCTCGGCGAGCAGGGGCGTCTCGATGGGTTCGTAGACCAGATCGGCGACGACCTGGTCCGGGCCGAGCCGACCGGGATCGCACGGCACTGCCCCGTCACCCATGCCGACCGACGTGGCGTTGACCACGATGTCCGCACCGGTGAGGTCGTCGGCGTCGCCGATGCGAGCCGCGGGCGCCAGTGAGGCCGCCTGCACGGCCCGATCCTGCGAGCGGTTCACCACGACCAGCTCGGCCGCACCTGCCGCCGCCAGCGCCGCGATCACCGACCGGGCCGCCCCTCCCGCGCCCAGCACCGCCACCCGACGGTCGGCGACGGGGACCCCGGCGTCGGCCAGCGCGGCGCAGAACCCCGCTCCGTCGGTGTTGGCGCCGGCCAGCCCATCGTCGTCGCGGTAGACGCAGTTGACCGCCCGGAGCGCCTGCGCCAGCGGGTCGAGGCGATCGAGCGCGTCGGCGATCTCCTCCTTGAGCGGCATGGTCACCGAGCAGCCCCGGAGCCCCAGCGTCCGGATGGCGTCGAGCGCACCCGCTCCCCCGCCGGATCCGACCTCGAAGGCCACGAAGGCCCAGTCCAGGCCCATCTCGCCGAACGCGGCGTTCATGATGGCCGGCGACAACGAGTGGCGCACCGGATCCCCCAGGACGGCCGCCACGCGTGTGCGGGCGGTGACGCTCAACAGCCCGAGCCGTCGAGAATCCCGGCGTCGCGGCTGGCGGCCTTCTGGTTCTCGAACTCGGATGCGCTGTCCGTGAAGAGGTGGGTCCCGTCGCAGGACTTGAGCACGTAGTAGAGCCAGGGTCCGTCCTCGGGGTTGAGGGCGGCGGTGAGCGACGCCCGCCCCGGCGAGGCGATCGGCGTGGGCGGCAGCCCCTCGTTGATCCTGGTGTTGTACGGGGTGTCGAACTCGAGCTCGGACTCGGTGAGGCCGAAGGTGGGGTCGTCGGGCGAGCCCGGCTGGCCGGAGAACGTCCGAAGCGGCTCGATCACGTAGATGAGCGATGCGTCGATCCCCAGCGGGATGCCCTGGGCCAGGCGGTTGTAGATGACGCGCGCCACCTTGCCCCGCTCCTCGTCGGCGGCGGTCTCCTTCTCGATCAGGCTCGCCGCGATGACCGTCTGGTACGGATCGAGCAGGACCCGTTCGGCGGACTGGGAGAGCCCGACGTCGTTGGCGACGACGTCGAACTGGTCGACCATGCGCTGGAGCGTGCTGGTGGCGGTGGCTCCCTCGCGGTCGAACTGGTAGGTCTCGGGGAACAGGAATCCTTCGAGACCCGGTGGTGCGTCATCGGGCTTGTACTGCACCTGGACCTCGCCGGAGACGGAGGCGGTGGCCAGATCGGACGTGGTCACCGCGTCGGAGCCGTCGCCGATGACCTCGTAGACCCGTTCGGCCCGAAGTCCCTCGGGAACGGTCACGGTGTCGAAGTCGGGAGGGGCGGGACCGCCGTCGAGCTGATCGAGCGCTTCCTGGAACGACCCCCCGACGAGCAGGTCGTAGTTGCCCGCCTGGAACACCGGGTCCTTGCCGGTGATGGTGAGCCAGTACCGGAACATGGTGGCGTTCTCGATGATCCCGCTGTCCTCGAGCACACCGGCGACGTCGCCCACCGTGGACCCGGGCTCGACGGTCACCACCGCCGTCTCGCCGGTCACCCCCTTGCCGTCGATCTGGGTGCGGAACCAGCTCCAGCTGGCGAACAGCGCACCTCCGACGACGAGGACCAGGACGGCCAGCATGAGAAGCCCCCGAAGCAGGGGGCTCCCGGTGCGGGGAATGCGCACGAACTCGTCGTCGTCCAGGTAGTCGTCGGCGTCGGGATCGGCCGTGAACACCGGCGCCTGCCGGGGCGGCTCGAGGTCGATCTCGTCACCCGGCTGCCGGGGCGGGATCTCGCGGTCGTGGTCCCCTTCTTCGGGGAGGTCGACGATCGGGTCGTGGGTGTCCGCCACCGGACTACTCCTGGCTGGGGGATGCGCGGTGGTCCAGCCAGCCCTGGAGCATCACCGCAGCAGCAACGGCGTCCACCATCGTCCGTTGCTCCCGCGTCGAAACACCTTGGGCTTGGAGGTGCTGTTGAGCGACCACCGTGGTCAGCCGCTCATCGTAGGTGGCCACCGGCACCGAGAGGTGGTCATCCAGCGCGGCGCACTCGGCGATCGTCGCCTCGGCCGCCGGTCCGGCGCTGCCGTCGAGGCTGGTGGGGAGCCCCACGACGACGATCTCGGCCTCCCATTCGGCCACTTCGGCCGCGATCGCCCGGCGATGGGCGACGGGATCGGACGTGCGCGGGATGACTCCGATCGGCGTGGCGACCGTGCCGGCACTGTCGCTGATGGCCAACCCGATCCGTTTCGTACCCAGGTCGACTCCGAGGGCTCGCACGGTCACCCGGTGAGGTCGAGCTGTCCACGCACGTGATCGAGAGCGGCGTCGATGGCGGTGGGGTCCTTCCCGCCGGCCATGGCCAGCTGCGGATCCTTGCCACCGCCGCCCCCGACCATCGAGGCGGGCTCGGACAGCAGATCGGAGGCGTGCCGTCCCGATCCCTCGGTCACCGCGGCCACGAGAGCCACCCCGCCCCCAGCGGGTGCACCGCCCAGGACGACCACCTCGACGCCGTCGAGATCGCGGACCGCGACCGCCAGTTCTCGCAGGTCGCCACGCTCGATGTCGTCGACGCGCGCCACGACCACACCGTCGACCGCCCGGGCGGCCAGACTGCGGCTGGCCCCCAGGGCCACGCTGCGCCGCAAGGTCTTGGCCTCGTTGCGCAACTCCTTGATCTCGGCCGCCCGACGCTGGATGGCGCCGACCACGTCATCGACCGGCACACCGAGCAGCGACGCAGCCTGCTCGATCGTGGCCTCCTCGGCCCGGAGGCGCTCGATGGGGCCGGTGCCACTGATGGCCTCGATCCGCCGCATGTTGGAGCCGATACTGCTCTCGCTGACGATCTTGACCGGTCCGATGTCACCCAGGGCACCGACATGGGTCCCGCCACACAGCTCGATCGAGTGCGCTCCGGCGCGCAGCACCCGCACGACGTCGCCGTACTTGTCGCCGAAGAAGGCGATCGCACCCAGTTCCTGCGCCTCGGCCATCGTGGTCTCGAAGTGGTCGACGCCGTCGTTGCCCAGGATCTCGGCGTTGGCGAGATCCTCGATCGCGGCGATCTGCTCGGGCTCGAGCGCCTCGAAGTGACTGAAGTCGAACCGGAGGTGGTCGGGCCCGACGTAGCTGCCCTGCTGCTTGACGTGGTCGCCCAGGACCGACCGCAGCGCCCAGTGCAGGAGATGGGTCGCGGTGTGGTTGCGGCGGATCCGGGCCCGCCGGTCGCCGTCGATGGCAGCGCAGACCGTGTCACCGGCGGCGATCGCACCGTCGGTGATCCGTGCGTGGTGCCCGTGCAGGCCGGGGGCGACGACCGTCGTGTCGGTGACCTCGGCGCGGCCGTTGGGACCCACGATGGTTCCGGTGTCACCGATCTGGCCGCCCGACTCGGCGTAGAACGGCGTGCGATCGAGCACGACGACCACGCCGGCCTCACCGGCCTCGACCACGGCCAGCACGGTGGCGTCGTCGGCCACGTCACGGTCCCGGCCGACGAACTCGGTGGGTCCGTGCTTGGCCACGAGCGCGGCGAACTCCTCGCCGTCGGCGTCGGCGATCGCGTCGTGACGGGCCGACTTCGCCCGCTCCCGCTGCGCCGCCATCTCGACGTCGAACGCCGCGGCGTCCACGTCGACACCCCGCTCCCGGGCGATCTCCTGGGTGACCTCCAACGGGAAGCCGTAGGTGTCGTGAAGCCGGAACGCCACCGAGCCACTGAGCTGACCCTGGCCGGCTGCTTCCAGCTCGGTGTCCAGGATGGCCGAGCCGGTGCGCAGGGTCTCGCGGAACCGGACCTCTTCGCGTTCGGCGACCTCGCACACCACGGCCTGGTTCTCGACCAGACCGGGGTAGTCCGGACCCATGATTTCGACCACCGTCTCGATGATGGACGGCGTCACCACGTCGGTCACACCCAGGAGATAGGCGTGGCGGATGGCCCGGCGCATGATGCGGCGCAACACGTAGCCGCGGTCTTCGTTGGACGGGTACACACCGTCGCTGATCAGAAACGCACTGGAGCGGGCGTGGTCGGCGAGAATGCGCAAGGAGACGTCCTGCTCGGGGCTCGACCCGGGCCGCACGCCGGTGGCGGCGGCGGCGGACCGGAGCAACTGGACGAACTCCGAGGTCTCCCACACCGAGTCGACGCCCTGGAGGATCGAGACGATCCGCTCCAGGCCCGCCCCCGTGTCGATGGACGGCCGGGGCAGCGGCGTCTGCGTTCCGTCGGGCGCCTGATCGAACTGCATGAAGACCAGGTTCCAGTACTCGAAGAAGCGCTCTCCGGCCGGGTCGGCCAGTGGGCCGCCGTCGTCGCCGAACTGCGGACCGCGGTCGAAGTGCAGCTCCGAGCACGGGCCATTGGGACCGGTGTCGGCCATCCGCCACCAGTTGTCCTCGTCGCCCAGGCGTTGGATCCGGTCGGCCGGGATGCCGACCCGGTCCCGCCAGATGTCGGCCCCTTCGTCGTCGGTGTGGTGCACGGTGGCCCAGAGCCGGTCGGCGTCGAGTCCCAGGGTCTCGGTGGAGAACTCCCATGCCCACGCACAGGCGTCCTCCTTGAAGTAGTCACCGAAGCTGAAGTTGCCCATCATCTCGAAGAAGGTGAGATGGCGCGAGGTACGGCCCACCTCCTCGAGATCGTTGTGTTTGCCGCCGGCGCGAACACACTTCTGGATGCTGACCGCCCGCGGGTAGGGCGCCGGCTCCTCGCCCTGGAAGTACGGCTTGAACTGGACCATGCCCGAGTTGACGAAGAGCAGGCTGTCGTCGTGGGGGATCAGATTGGCCGACGGCACCGCCGTGTGGCCGCGCTGGACGAAGAAGTCGGTGAAGGCACGGCGCAGTTCGTTGGCATGCATGAACCGTCCAGCCTACCGGGCGGGTGTCCGGGGCCATTTACCCACTCGGGGATCGGGCCGGTCGCCCGGTAGGTTGCCAGGCCCACCGGATGGTGCGCACCCGGTGGACGTCGCCGGTGAAAGAGGACGAGGGTCATGGCGAGTGTGATCGACACGATGGCTGCGTGAGCGGCGACCGGACCCTCCTTCGTCGCGGGCTCACCTACGTCGGCGAGTACCTCCGAGCCGAACCGGTCGTGCTCGGCGCCTCCATCACCGGCTCGATCGTCTTCGCGGCGTTCTCCGTGCTGGCCACCGTCGTGCTGGGTCGGGTCATCGACGACGTGTTGGTCCCTTACTTCGACGGCACCGGAAGTGATGACGGCACGACGGTGGCAATCGTGGGCGCGGTGGCGGTCGTCGCCCTGATCCGTTCGGCCGGCGTGATCGTCCGGCGCTTCTTCGGTGGCATGGGGACCGCCCGAGCCAAGCGGATCCTCCAGCGTCGGGTCAGCAGCCGCCTCTTCCGCATCCCCCTGGAACGGCTGCGGTCGACCCCCACCGGCCAGCTCCTGGCCCACGTCGACAGCGACGCCGAGGCCGCCACCGAGCCCCTGATGCCGCTGCCCTTCAGCATCGGTGCGTTCTCCATCCTGGTCTTCGCGTTCATCGCCCTGTTCGCGGTCGACCCGGCCCTCGCCGTCGTCGGCGCGGTGCTGCTCCCGGTGATCGCCGTGATGCAACGCATCTTCGGTCACTACATCGAGCAACCGGCGATCCGGGTCCGCCGCGACGTCGGTCGGGTCTCGTCGATCGCCCACGAGAGCTTCGACGGGGCCATCATCGTGAAGACGCTGGGGCGAGAGGCGGCCGAGGAGGCGCGCTTCGCGGCGGTCACCGACAAGCTCCGGGGGTCGCGGGTGCTCCAGTCGCAGGTCCGGGCCGTCTACGAGCAGGCGCTCGGCGTACTCCCCGACATCGGGGTGGTCGTCCTGCTCCTGGTCGGCGCCAACCGCATCGGTTCCGGCGCCATCACCACCGGCGAGCTGGTGCAGTCCGTCGCCCTCTTCGGCATCCTGGCGTTCCCGGTGCGCGTCCTGGGCTACTTCTTCTCCACGGTGCCGACCGGCACCGTGGCCCGCGATCGGCTCGAGCGGTTCTTCGCCGAACCGGACGACCCACTCCTGCGCACCGGCGGCGTCAAGCTGCCCCAGGGTCCACTGTCGGTCGAGGTGCGGAACCTGCGGGTGACCGCCGGCGACGCCGTGCGCCTCGACGGCATCGATCTGGACGTACCGGCGGGGAGGACGGTGGCACTGGTCGGGAGCACCGGATCGGGCAAGAGCATGCTGGTCCGCGCCATCGCCCGGTTGGTCGAAGCCGAGGGGTCGGTTCGTCTCGCCGGGACCCCGATCCAGGACGTCGAACCCGGCTCATTGCGCAACCGCGTCGCGCTGGCGCTGCAGGAGCCCTTCCTGTTCGCCGATTCCATCGACGAGAACATACGGCTCGGCCTGACCATCGACCCGTTCGACCGTGATCGAGCGGCCGCCACCGCCGGGGCCGACCACTTCATCAACTCCCTGGCCCACGGGTTCGACACCGTGGTGGGAGAACGGGGCGTGACCCTGTCCGGCGGTCAGCGACAGCGAGTGGCCCTGACCCGAGCGCTGGCCCGCCGCCCCGGCCTCCTCCTGCTGGACGACGCCACCTCGGCGGTGGATCCGGTGGTCGAGACGGCCATTCTCGATCGGCTCAGCACCACCCGGGCCACCGTCCTCGTCGTCGCGCAGCGCCTGTCGACGATCAGGCTCGCCGATCGGGTCGTCTACCTCAGCGGGGGGCGCGTCGCCGCCACCGGCACCCACGACGAGCTCCTGTCCCGGCCGGACTACGCAGCGCTGGTGCAGGCCTACGAGACCGCGGGCGGCATGGTCTCGTGACCGCCACCACCGCCCCGGTCGAGCCTGCGCACCCCGAGCCCGAGCGGATCGCGGCGATGAGCACGCTGCGGCGGGGTCTGGCGCAGACCCCGGCCCTGCGGGCCGGGCTGGCGTGGTCGGCACTGTTCGGCCTGGCCGAGGCCGCGGGTCGCCTGGTGATCCCGATCCTGGTCCAGCAGACGATCGACCACGGGTTCTCCGACGGCCTGGACCGTTCCTTCGTCAATCGGGCCGTTCTGACCGCGATCGGGGTGATCCTTTTGGTCGGCGTCAGCGGTCTGATCGCCAAGTTCCGGATGATCCGCGCCGCCGAACAGAGCCTCTACGACCTCCGGGTCCAGGCGTTCCGGCGTGCCCACCAACTGAGCCTCACCGACCTCAACGAGCAGCGGCGAGGCGAGCTGGTCTCCCGCGTGACCAGCGACGTCGACACGATCGCCCGGTTCCTCGACTGGGGTGCGTTGGCATGGATCGTGCAGGGCACGCTGCTGGTCGGGGTCGTGGTGGTGATGGCCTTCTACTCCTGGCAGCTGATGCTCATCTCGGCGGTCTGCTACGCGCTGATGCTCCCGATCCTGGCGTGGTTGCAGCGACGTCAGGTGGCGGCCTACGCCCTGCGACGCACGCGCGTCGCACAGGTGCTGGCGTTGACCGGTGAAGTCGTGGCGGGCAGCGAGACCGTCCGGGTGTACGGCGTCTCGGATCGGACCTCGGAACGACTCGACGACGCCTTGGGCCGCGAGTATCAGTCCGCCCTGGGCACGGCGAAGTACTTCTCGATCCTGTTCACCGTCGGCGACCTGTTCGGCGCCTTCGCCCTCATCGTCATGGTCGGTTCGGTGCTGCAGTGGGGACTGGGATGGGGACTCGATCTGGGCGAGGTCGTGGCGATGCTCCTCCTCCTGAATCTGGCCCAGAGTCCGATCGCCGAGCTCAGCGAGGTGCTCGACCAGACCCAGACCGCGTTGGCGGGGTGGGACAAGGTCCTGGGTCTCCTGGATCAGGAGCCCACCGTGACCGAGCCCGTCGATGGCCGGATTCCTCCCGCTGGACCGGTCGAGGTCGTGGTCGACGACGTGTGGTTCTCCTACCAGCAGGGTCCGCCCGTGCTGAAGGGCGTGTCGGTGACGATTCCCGCCGGGACCTCGGTGGCCGTCGTCGGAGAGACCGGCAGCGGGAAGACCACCTTCGCCCGCCTGCTGGTCCGGCTCACCGATCCGACGTCGGGTGAGATCCGTCTGAACGGGGTCGCTCTGCCCGAGGTCTCCCCCGATGCCCGCCACGCGGCCGTGCGGATGGTGCCCCAGGACGGGTTCCTGTTCGACACCACCGTGCGGACCAACATCTCCTACGGACGTCACGACGCCAGCGACGCCGACATCGAATCCACGGTGACCTCGGTGGGGCTCGACCCGTGGGTGTCCCGCCTCGGCGAGGGCCTGGACTCACCGGTCGGCGAGCGCGGCGAGCAGCTCTCGGTCGGAGAGCGTCAGCTGGTGGCCGCGGCCCGCGCCGCGCTCGCCGATCCCGGCCTCCTGGTCCTCGACGAGGCGACCAGCTCGGTCGATCCCGAGACCGAACAGATGCTGGGAGTGGCATTCGACCGCCTGGCCGCCGATCGCACCACCGTCGCCATCGCCCACCGCCTGTCCACGGCCGAGCGAGCCGATCTCATCCTCGTGTTCGACGATGGTCGACTGGTCGAGCAGGGCACCCACGAGGAGCTGGTGGCGGCGCAGGGCCGGTACGCCGCGCTCCATGGCAGCTGGGTCCGCACCGCGCGATCCCACGAGTGAACCCTCCCGGTGCCTGACCCCCAGAGGGTTCAGGCCCGGTCGGACAGGTATCCGTCGCGCAGCTCGATCTCCTTGGCCCGCATGGCCTGGCGACCCTCGGTGACCGCACCCTTCACCTCGCGCCCGACGTTCTGCGCCGTACTGAGCGCCCGCTTGGCGACGTGATCGGGCTGGAGCCGGTCCATGCGCTCGCGCACCCGGCGCTGGACGTAGACCGACGAGGAGACCCCTCCGATGGCCCCGAGGAGCATCCAGCGCAGTCGTTTGAACATCAGCCCCTCGCTCTGTTGGGGCGCCCCAGCCGGCGCGCGGCCTGCGACGTTCCGGCGACGAAGGCTCGCGCCTTGATCAGCGGGGTGGCGACCGAGTCGCGGGTGAGCTGACCGACCCCGTCGACGGCGTGCTGCACCGATTCGGCCGCGTCGAGCAACGAGTCGACCCGGTCGAGATCGGCCTGGGCCGACGCGGCGGTGCGATCCAGCGATTGGGTCAGCTCGTCGGCCCGCACCCGGAGCTCGGCGGACGCCACCTCCAACTGGCGCACCGATCGGATCAGGCGGGACACCAACACCAGCAGGGCGCACCCGGCGACGACGAGGGCGATCACCGCGATCACGAGGACGAGATCGGCGGCGCTCATCCCCACATCAGGTAGACGGTGGTGATCAGCAGGAGGACGACCAGGCTGATGAGCACGAATCGCACCTCGTTCTTCGTCATCGGCGATCCCGCTCCTTCTTCAACATGTCCATGAACTCGGCGACCTGGGCCTCGTACCCCCGGCCCGTGGGTTCGTAGTACACCCGATCGGCGACCTCGTCCGGCCGGTATTCCTGGTCGACCCAACCGTCCTGGTGATCATGAGGATAGTCGTAGCCCTCGCCATGGCCCAGGGAGGCGGCGCCGCGGTAGCTGGCGTCACGCAGGTGCAGCGGCACCTCGCCGGTCGGCAGGTGCTGCAGGTCGGTGCGGGCCCGCCCGAAGGCGACCGTGCTCCGGTTGGACTTCGGGGCCGTGGCGAGATGGACGACCGCCTGCGCCAAGGCGTGCGTCGCCTCGGGGAGCCCCACGAACTCGACGGCGCGGGCGGCCGCGTCGGCGATGAGCAGACTGGTGGGATCGGCCATCCCGATGTCCTCCGACGCCGCGATCACCAGGCGGCGGGCGACGAATCGGGCGTCTTCGCCGGCCTCGAGCATGCGCGCCATCCAGTGCAGCGCCGCGTCGGGGTCGCTGCCCCGGATGCTCTTGATGAAGGCGCTGATCACGTCGTAGTGCTCGTCGCGCCCGTAGCGATGGGCCTTCGCCCCCAGGGCGTTCTCGGCATCGGCCAGCGTGATCTGGGGCGGCATCGAGCGGGCGGCGGCCAGGGCGACCGCCACCTCGAGGCTGGTCAGCACGTGCCGGCCGTCGCCGCCGGCCCGCGAGACGAGGTGATCGACGGCGTCATGGTCGGCGGTCGCCTCCTCGGCCTCCAACCCGCGCTGCACCAGCTGGCGCGCCGCGTCGTCGTCCAGTGGAAAGAGCCGGAAGATCGTCGAACGGGACAGCAGCGGCGGATTCACCTCGAAGTAGGGGTTCTCGGTGGTCGCGCCGATCAGCACGAGCAACCCGGATTCGACCGCCGGGAGCAGCGCGTCCTGCTGGGCCTTGTTGAAGCGGTGGACCTCGTCGAGGAACAGGATGGTCCCCTGCTCTCGCTCGCCGAGGCGCTGCTGGGCGTTGACGAGCTCGGCCCGGACGTCCTTGACCGAGGCCGACACCGCGCTGAGCTGCACGTAGGCCTTGGCCGTGCGGCTGGCGATGAGACGGGCCAACGTGGTCTTGCCCGTGCCGGGCGGGCCCCACAGGACGGTGGAGGAGAGCCGATCGTGGTCGATCAGCGCCCGCAGCGGTTTCCCCTCGCCCAGTAGATGATCCTGGCCGAGCACGTCGTCCAGATCGCGGGGCCGGAGCCGGTCGGCCAGGGGCGCCGTGCGCCGCAGGCGCTCCTCGGCCGCGTGCGCGAACAGGTCCTCCGGCATGCGGGGAGCCTACGGGACGGCGCGGGGCCGGTCTCCCGGACCGGCTCGGGCGGGTCGCTCCCTTGCAATCGCGGATCGCCGGGCGGCACCATGGTTCGTGGTGGAGCCATTGATCTTCGTCCTGGCCGGGGTGGCCGTCGTGCTGCTCGCGGCGCTCGCGATCGCCTGGTCGCGCCGACGGAAGACCGCGCCATCGCCCGAACAGCCGTTCTTCGCACGCGAGGGCGATGCGGACGAGCACGCTGCCTCCGACGGCCCCGCCGACGCCACCGCCGCAACGGCGGCCAACGGCGGCGGGCGCCGGCTGGTCACCGCCGCCTCCGGCGCGCTGGTGGGTACGACGACCGGCCTGTCCACCGGCGAACTGGGGTCGTCGACGTCGCTGGCGGCGCGCTCGACCCCGAGCTCGTCGCGCTCGGCCCTGGCCGAACGCCCCGGCACCGTCCGGTTCTGGCGCCTGTTCGACGAGGACGCCGATCTGGACGAGGGCACCGGGCCGGTGTGCTTCGCGGTCGACGGCGTCACGGTCGACGGCGTGATCGACCTGGTGACCATGGACTTCGAGCAGCGCGGCTTCGTGGTGCGGCCACAGTCGGCCGACCGCATCCGAGCCCACCGGGGCCCGGTCGTTCTCCAGGCCACGTTCCGCGGTGTCCACACCGATCTCACCCGTCAGGCCGGGGTCTACCGGGGCACCGCGCAGCCGTTCGTGCTGGTCGAGATCGAGGTGCCGCCGAAGGATCCGCCGACGCCGATGTCGCCGACGGTCGGGGTCAACTGACGGGACGGACCCGCAGCCCCAGCTCGGCGAGATGGTCGTCGTCGATCGGGGTGGGAGCCTTGGTCAACGGGTCGGCGCCCGACTGGGTCTTGGGGAACGCGATGACTTCCCGGATGTTCTCCTCTCCCACCAGCAACGCCACCAGCCGGTCGATCCCGAAGGCGAACCCGGCGTGGGGCGGCGCGCCGTACCGGAACGCATCGAGCAGGAACCCGAAGCGCTCTCGGGCCCGCTCCTCGTCGATCCCCAGCAGCGTGAAGATGCGCTCCTGGACGTCGCTGCGGTGGATTCGGACGCTGCCCGAGCCGAGCTCCCAGCCGTTGCAGACCAGGTCGTAGGCCTGCGAGCGGACCTCGAGGAGCGCGTCGCCCGTGCCGTCCAGCAGGTGCACGTCCTCGTCGTGGGGCATGGTGAACGGGTGGTGGGCCGGCATCGGGCTCCCGTCGGGGGCGAGGTCCTCGAAGAGCGGGAACTCGGTGATCCACAGGAAGCGCAGTCCCCCTTCGTCGATCGGCGGGCGGCCCAGCTCGAGTCGGACCAGGCCCAGGACGTGCCGGGCCAGGCGGCGTCGATCAGCGACGATGAGGATCAGGTCGCCTTCGACCGCTCCGGTGGCCTCGCGCAGCCCGGTGAGCTCGTCCTCGGAGAGGAACTTGGCGATCGGCGAGTTGAGACCTTCGGCCTCGACCCGCAACCAGGCCAGACCCTTGGCCCCCCAGCTCTGGGCCTTCTCGGTGAGGGCGTCGAGTTGTTTGCGGGTGAGCTCGGCCCCACCCGACAGGCAGATGCCCTTGACACAGTCGGCCTTGAAGGCGTTGAACTCGGTCGCCTCGAACAGCGGGGTCAGTTCGACGAGCTCCATCCCGAACCGGACATCGGGTTTGTCGGAGCCGTAGCGCTCCATGGCGTCGAGCCACGTCATGTGCGGGATCTCGCCGATCATCTCGTTGGTGACCTCGTGGACCGCAGCACCGACGGCGGTTCCGATGAACTCGAGCACGTCGTCCTGATCGACGAAGCTGGCTTCGGCGTCCAGTTGCATGAACTCGTACTGGCGGTCGGCGCGGAGGTCCTCGTCGCGCATGCATCGAGCGATCTGGTAGTAGCGGTCGACCCCGCCGACCATGCAGAGCTGCTTGAACAGCTGCGGGCTCTGCGGGAGGGCGTAGAACGAGCCGGGGTGCTGCCGGGAGGGCACGACGAAGTCGCGGGCGCCCTCGGGCGTCGACGCGATGAGCATCGGTGTCTCGATCTCGGTGAACCCCTGGTCCTGCATGCTGGCCCGCAGTGCGCTGTTGACCCGGGATCGGGTCCGGAGGTTGCGCTGGAGCCGGGCCCGACGCAGATCGACGTAACGGTGGCGGAGCCGGATGTTCTCGTCGACCTCGGTCCGCTCGTCGAGCGGGAAGGGTGGCGGCTCGGCTTGGGCCAGGACCTCGACGGTGCAGTCGCCCACCTCGACCTCGCCGGTCACGAGCTCGGAGTTCTCGGTCCCCTCGGGCCGGATGCGGACGGTTCCTTCGATCCGAACGACGAATTCGGCCCGAAGGTCGTGGTCGCCGTCGACCACGCACTGAATGACGCCGGTGTGGTCGCGCACGTCGATGAACGCCAGGTGCTCACCGTGTTCCCGCCGTCGGTCGACCCAGCCGCACAGCACCACGGAGCGATCGGCGTCGGTGGCACGGAGTGCGCCGCAGTAGTCGGTTCTCATACTCACGGATTGTCCTCAGGCTCGGGATTCGAGATGGTCGATCAGGGCGTTGCGGTCGATGCGCTGCTGGTCGCCGTCGGGGGCGTGCATGTCGCGCACCGACACCTGGCCGGCGGCGACCTCGTCCTCTCCGACGATGATGGCCCAGCGGGCGCCGGACCGGTCGGCCAGTTTCATCTGGGACCGCATCGACCGGTCGTCGAACGCCCGGTCGGCGCTGATCCCGGCTCGTCGGAGCTGGACCGACAGGTCGCGGGCCCATGCCCCGCCGGCGACGTCGACGATGAAGACGTCGGGGGCGCGGTCGGGCGCGCCGAACACGCCCTCGGCATCGCAGGCCAGGAGGGTGCGTTCGATCCCCGCACCGAAACCGATGCCCGGGGTCGCCGGTCCGCCGAGGGCCTCGGCCAGGCCGTCGTACCGTCCGCCGCCGCCCAGCGCGTTCTGGGCCGACTCCAGCGCCAGACCGGCGAACTCGAAGGTGGTGTGCGTGTAGTAGTCGAGGCCGCGGACCAGGCCGGGGTCGACCCGGTAGGCGACATCGGCCGCGTCGAGTCCCTCCCGCACCCGCCGGAATCGGTCGGCGGCGTCGGACGAGAGCGCGTCGACGATGCGGGGAGCGTCGGCCACGGCGGCCTGGGTCTGCTCGCGTTTCGAGTCCAGGACTCGCATGGGGTTGTCGGCCACCTTCTCGCGGTCGGCCGGGTCCAACTGGTCTTCACGCTCGCGGAGCCAGGATCGGAGGTCGTCCACGTACGCCGCCCGGTCGCGTGGGGCTCCCATGGAGTTGATCGACAGCTCGACCTGCTGGAGGCCCAGCGATCGGAAGAAGTCGGCCAGGAGCACGATGACCTCGACGTCGACGTCGGGGTCGTCGGATCCCAGCGCTTCGATCCCGAGCTGGTGATGCTGGCGGTAGCGGCCGGCCTGTTTGCGCTCGTAGCGGAAGCTGGGCGCGGCGTACCAGACCTTCCACGGCGCGGCCGGTCGATGCTGGTTGAAGGCGCGCACGACCGATGCGGTGCCCTCGGGCCGCAGCGCCATCTGGCGACCGCCACGGTCGGTGAACTCGTACATCTCCTTGCGGACGACGTCGGTGCCCTCGCCCACCCGCTGGAAGACGCCGAGCTCTTCGAACATCGGACTCTGGAGCAGCCCGTACCCCGCATCGGCCATCTGCTGTGCGAAGCGCGCCAGGAGTGCCTCCCACCGAGCCGACTCGGGAGGAAGGATGTCCTGGGTCGCCGCAGGCGCGCGGAATCGGGGGGATTCGGCCACCGGGAGACACTACCGTGCCCGGCCCGGCCGACCGGACCGCTATGCCCGGGGCGTGCGCGGCTTCTGGGGTCTGACCCTGGAGGGGTCTGACCCCAAGCTTGGTGTTCATGGTGGTGGTCGTTGGGGTGGGTGGAGGTGCCAGGTGCCGTCGGGGTTGCGGGTCAACGTCCAGCCGCCTTCGTGAGCGAGGTGGTGGTGGTGGTCGCAGCCGGGACACATGCGGTCGAGGTCGGTGTGGCCGCCGTCTTTCCAGGGTTTGACGTGGTGGATCTGGCAGTCGTCGAAGGGGACGTTGCAGCCGGCGTCCATGCCGCAGGTCGGATAGCGGGCCCGCAACGCCATCCGCTGCGCCCTCGTGGCCAACCGGCGCTCCCGCCCCACATCCAAGGGCTGACTGTCGCCGCCGAGGACGACGGGAATGATCCCGGCCTCACACGCCATCCGGCGGATGGTCTCCACCGGCAACGGCGTCCCGCCGTGGGTCTCGGCCGTTCGCCTGGTGCCGTCGGAGCCGGTGGCGTGGCCGTCGACGAGGGCGTCGAGGTCGATCAACACCCCGACCGCCCCCGACTCGACCCGGGAGACCCGCTGGCCACAGATCAGGGCGTGCAACGCCGCCGCCGCGAGGTGGGCCTGCTGACGGGGCGTGATGTTCTTCGCCCCCGCCGCCACCCGGGCCGCGATCTCCGCTTTCAACGACGTGGCGACCGCTTCACCGCGAACCGGATCCCACTCACCGGCGAGATGGGTCATACCGGTGGCGTCATCGACCCAGGCTCTCGCTCTCGAGTTCCGGCGCTGCTGCTCCAGCTCACCGACCCCGTCGTCACCCATCAACCGGTCCACCAGGTCACGGCACCGCTGCTCGAACGCCGCCACCGACAAGCCCTCACGAACCGCGTCGGCGACCAGCCGCTCGGACTCGGCTTCGAACGCCTTCTTCTCCGGCCCCGACAGCCGGTTGGCCTGCCGGGCCAGGGCGTCGGCATGCCCGACGCCGATCTCTCCATCCTCCAACGCACCCAAGGCTTCGGGCATCTGCTGCATCGCTTTGCCCCGCATCGCGGCCTTGGCCGCCTCACCAGGGGCCAGGCCCGCCTCGGCCGCCACATCCCTGGCATCGGCCCGTTTGCCCTGGGCCTGCAGCGTCGCGGCTCGCACGGTGAGCTTTCCCAAATACGCCGACAGCCAGGACTGCACCGTTCGCATCTCGGAACCGAGCTCCTTGACCTGCTCTGCATCCATACCCGGGATGTGGTCCTCGAGCTGCCGCAACCGAGCCGCGACCCCCACCGGATCGGACTCCTCCACGGTGATCACATCACCATCCACCGAGAGCGCCATCACTGCCGCCTCCACACCTGGTCCACCGTGCCAAGAGCCCACCGGGGCTGAGACGCTCCCCTCCTCGCACCGGCTCGAGAGCCTCACGTCAGAGGGGAACGTATGTTCGACACTACCCCCACACCCTGACCCGCGCAACCCCGAATCCGAACAATCTTGAACCGGAGATCAGACCCCCGGTGGGGTCACCGTGCCGCATCCCCAGAGCGAGCGCGAGCGGAGCGCCCGGGCCGGTCCGATCGCTTGCGGCTTCCGACCGTCGATCGGAGGGTGGCCCAGATCGACGAGTCGTTCGGTGGGGCGAACCACGCCGCCGTCCCGGGAACCCCGAACGCTCCGATCATCGCCTCCTTCGCCAGGAAGGCGTCGATGGCCCGGCCGATCAGCTCGGACCGGTCGACGCTGCGTCGCTGGGCCATCAGGTCCAGCCGGCGGAGGTGGTCCGAGCGAATAGGGGCGGTGATCTCCTCGGTGACGAGCCCCTCGACCGACAGGCCGTTCCGGACCCCGACGTATCCGCCGGACAGGTCGTCGCATGCGAGCAGAGCGTCGATGGCCCTGCCCAACAGGTCAGAGCGCCCCACGCCCTTTCGAGCAGCGAGCTGGTCGAGCCGGGCCAGATGGTCGGCCCGGACGGTCGAGCTGGTCAGCTCGAAACGTTCGCTTGACACACCTTCGAGTATGCACCCGTCAACCCCGCCGCTCCACAGGCGCGAGGAGCGGGCTAGGTGCAGGCCACACTGGGCTCGTCGGCCGACGTGGCGAATCGACTCCATTCGCTGTCCTCGATCGTCCGGTTGGCCCGAGCACACGCGACCTCGATGAGGTGGTCGTCCGCCAAGCGCCACCACGTGGCCCCGTTCACGTCGGCTTGCACCGCGATCGGCGCCTCCGGAGGTCCGCCCACGGCGACGGCGTGGCGGGCCGCTGAGCCCGGCTCGAGCGGCAGACCGATCGGATTGTGGCGATCGACGTCCCACAACACGAGACCTCGGTTGGAGGAGTACGCCAGACTCGCCCCGTCCGGGGTGAACCCCATGCCGCCCAGGAATCGGCGATCGGTGATCGCCGGCAACGACTCGGTCGCACTCTCGATTTCGTACCGCTGGATCATGGGGTCCCCGCCAGCATCGGACCACGTCACAGCAAGGGTGTTGCCGTCGGGACTGACGGCGAGGTCCATCATGTCCACGAGGTCCTCCTCGCCGAGCTCGATCACCGTCGTCTCGGTGACGGTGTCGAGATCCCATCTCGACACCGTCCCCCGACCCAAGGCCACGTAGAGCTCCTTCCCGTCAGGCGAAAATGCCAAGCCTCCGCGCAGTTCGGCGCCCAGGTCGTCCGGTGGCGCACGGAGCTCGACGCCGGTTCCGGAGATCGAAGTCACCTGCAACGAGCCATCGAGTCCCACGAACGCGACGTCGCTGCTCACCGGATTGACCGCCAGATCCACCGCAGGGCGATCGGAGATCACCTCGCTGATTCCGGTGGCGAGATCGGTGGCGACCACCGGTGTGTCCCAGCTTCCGGTCACCAGCATGCGACCGTCCGGCGTGAACGCCGCGGCGATCACCTCGCCGCCTCCGGGGAACAGCAGGGTGCCCGGACCACCGGCCGTCGCTTCGATCCACACGGCACCGACACATGTTTCGTATTGGTTGGGTGGGAGCTCGGGAGCCGGAGACTCGCAGCCACCTGCCGCGACGAGACCGCCGTCGGGCGAGACCGCTACCGCGCCCACCCGGGCAACCTCGCCGCTCATGGCGTGACCCGACGTGGCGGGCCGTTCGAGGTCCCACTGCTCGATCGAGCCACCTTCGTCGGCGACCAGCACCGTCGTGTCGTCGGCGAACGCGAGGGTCATCACCCGACCCCCGCCGTTCGTGCGACCGATCACGTCCGGCTCTGCTGCGTCCAGAGGCCACGCCCACGCTCGCACCGACCCGTCGGAGGAGCCGAGCAGGAAGGCGGCGCCGTCCGACCGGAACGCCAACGGCTGCAGGTCGAGCGTGGACCCCGGGTCGACCGGCTCTCTGATGGCGGTCCTCTCCATGCTGGGGAGAGCCAGCACGTACACCTCGGTACCCACGGAGGCAACCACGATCGCCGTCGAGTCGGGACTGAATGCAATGGACGTGGCCTGGCCAACCTCGAACAGCTGACCGGTGGTGAGGTCCCGGACCTCGAGCCCCCCGAGCTCGTCGACCACGGCGAGCCACCGGCCGTCCGGACTGAAGGCGACGCGGGCCGGTCCCAGGAAGGTCTGGAGACTGACGCCCTGCGGTCCGTGGCCGGGCCCGGCGAGGATCGACACCGACTCGGTCTCGATCTCCATCACATAGGTCGACCACGGGTCGACGGTGCTGACGGCGGCGATGTACCGACCGTCCGAGCTGAATCCCAAGGTGGAGTCGGGCGGCAGGACCGGCGCCCAGCCCACGGCCTCGCTTCGGTCCGCACCGATTGTCCAGAGCCGGAGTTGGCCGTCTGAGTCGATGAACCCCACACCGTCGCCGCCCGGTCGCGGCGTCGGCGCCCGATCGGTGTCGAACCCGGGCACCTCGTGTCGCTCCGAGGTTCCGTGTTGAAGATCGGTGACCCAGACCTCCCCTTCCCAATCGACCGACATGAGCGATCCGGAACCGGTCTCGGACGCCATGGCGCGCACAGGATGCTCGTGGCCTGCCAGGAATCGCACCAACGAGGGGGCCGCACGGGTCGTGTCCAACAGCACAGCCCTGGCCTCGGACGTCGGCGACGCCTCGTAGCTCTCGACGGCAAGGAGGAGCGCCAGGTCCAGCTCGTCGTCAGCCAAGGATTGCGCCTCGGCCGCCAACTGCCGGGACCGCGCCAGCGACGCCTGGGTCTCGGCCTCGACGCGCTGCTCGGCCTCGGCTTCCCGGGCCACGACCGCCACGTTGCGCTGTCGTTCGGCCTCCCGTTGACGGTCGAACGCGAACACCGCTGCGGCGGTCGCTGCGATCGCGAGCAACGCCAACCCGGCGACCGCCCCGGTGACGGCCCGACGGGTCCGGCGCCATTGCCGGACATCCTCGCCGATCATCTCGTCCTTGGAACGACCATGCAACGGTGCCGCCAGGTCGGCGACCGCATCGGCGAAGGCCGGGTCGTCGGTCGACAGCCGCGCGTTCGCGTCCGCCCATCGGAAGTCGACCCACAGCGGCTCGGCGGGGAACGCGTCGAGCAACACCACGGGCACGGCGCTGCTCTGCGTCGGGTCGAACCCATCGCCCTGCTCGCCCCAGGCGATGTCGCCCTCGGTCACCGCGATCAACAGCGTGGACGGAGAGCGGTGCTCGAGCCACCAGTCGATCTCCCTCTCCACCCACTCCGACCCTGCGGCTCGCGGGGACGCGAGCAGGATCAGGTGTTCCGACTCGCGGAGCGCGGCTTCGATGCTGGGCCACAGCTCGGGCGAGGCCGAAAGCCCGGTCTTGTCACGGAACACGCGCAGGGCGCGCATGCGATACCAGGGCTTCGCAAAGCGATGGAGGGCCTGCTGGAGCGCAGGAGCCAGGTCATCGTCGGCGGCGTGACTGTAGGAGATGAAGGCTTGGTACTTCAGGGACCCGATTCTGCCAGGCCTGCGACGATCCGGCGCTGGCGCGGTCGGGCCGTTCCCGGCGGGCAGAGACGAGCGAACCGAGCGACCGGCGGGAAGTCCTATGCTCGTGATGGAACAGGAGATTCCACCGCTGACGGGGGGCGACGTGGGTGCAGCAGGTTCACCGGGCGGGACCGTCCCGGTCGACGAAGGGACACTCATCGCACGCGGTGTCGCGACCGCAGTCGAACCCGAGGGTGGACTGGAGCCCGTGCAGATCAGCCTCCTGCAGGCGGTCTTGGAGGCGCTCGTGGATGTCTCCGCCGACCTCGGCTCCCTCGATCCGCTGTCCGCCGAGTCGCTCGCCGATGCCCTCACCGACCGTCCTGAAGACTTCCGCCGGCGGGTTGCCCATCTCATGGTGTTGGGCGAGCTGATCCTTCGCCCGATCCCGCCGGTCGTCGCTCGCCGGGTCGCCGCCTACGCGCGGGCCATGGGGGTCGACGACCAGTTCGTCCGAGTCGCACGACGCTACGCGCAGGGAGGGTTCGGCCTCGCCTGGCTCGATCTGCATCACAGCGGGTTCGCCGAGCACTGGGAAATGGCCCGGATGGACCAGCTCAAGACGAGCGTCCGGCTCGAACACCAGCTGTCGGCCGGCGTCGAGGATGCGCCGCTGGCCGAGCGGTGGCTCGCCTTCGCCGAGTTGCCTCGCGAAACGCTCGGCCGGTCGGTGTGGGAGATGTACCGGAGTCGGGGCTTCGGCCTCCCGGGATCCATCGGCGGGGCGTCGGCCTATCTCGCCCAGCATGACTTCGTGCATGTGTTGGCCGACTATGGAACCAATCTGAATGGCGAGTTCGAGGTCTTTGCGCTCATCGGAAGGGCTGACCCCGACCCGAAGGGCTTCGCATGGCTCGCCACCCTCGTCGGCCTGTTCGAGACGGGGTACGTGGCCGATGCGGGGTTCTTCACCGGTGACCTCCAGGAGCGTCGACTCGACAGCCCCGACATGCACATCCGGATCGCTGACGCTCTGAGGCGCGGCCGGGTCCTGTGCGATCGACTGGGGAACGACCTCCTCGAGGTCGACTACCACGCGTTCGCCGACCGCCCCGTCGATGAGGTCCGAGCGGAGTTGGGATTCGACCCGAAGTCGGATCGCGCCGTCAGGGCGGGCTCCCCCGGGGCGTTCGACGTTGCGGGCATGTCACACGTTCAGAAGGAATTCGCCGCGTCGCTCGGCTCGTCGAGCTGACCGTGGTCGACACGGAAGGAACCGAGAACACATGAGGTTCGCACAGGGAATCAGCGTTCGGTGCAGTGATCCGGACGGCCTCAGCGAGTTGCTCGCCGAGTGGGACGAGGGACAGTCGACGACCGACGTGATGGGCTACATCGGCACCCGGTTGCTGGCCGATCGCGACGATCCGGGGCGGTACATGATCCTGGCCGAGTTCGCCGAGGTGGACGGTGATCTCACGCCGGCACAGGAGGCCGAACGGAACAACCAACGCATCGAGACGGAGCGCTGGGCCGGGAAGCTCCGCGCGCTCGTCGACGGGGAACCCGAGTGGATCCACTTCGACGAGCTGTACCGGACCGGGATCACCGGCAACCTCAGAACCGGGTGAGCCTCGTGCGAGGCGCAGAGGGCATCTACACCAACGACTCGAGCAGCTCCCGGTAGGTCTCCATCCGGGGGACCTCGGCACCGGCGACCTTGGCCCGGTCGTCCCACCGGCGGACCAGGACGGCAGCACGGAAGTGGGGCGCATCTTCGAACGCCTCGATCTCCTCCGCCGACATCGGGCCGCCCTGGACGGCCAGGCTCCGCACCGACGAGGGCGACAGCGTCGGGCCGTAGGCGGAATCGACCGCGCACAGGTAGCGCTTCGCCGCGACGTGGAGCCGGATCGGGTCGGTGACCTCAGGACCGAACAGCGGTGCAAGGAACACCGCTCCCGCCCGTTCGTGATGGTGGTCGAACCGCACCTCGTGGTCGATCGGCACGTTGTCGTGGATCACGAGGTGACCGACATCGTGGAGCAGTGCGGCCGCGATCAACTCGGGGGTGGCACCTTCGGCTCTGGCCAGGGCGGCGCCCTGGAGTGCGTGATCGAGCTCGGTGACCGCCTCGTCGTACCACACCTGGGCCTCTTCGCCGGCGTAGAGCGCAAGCACGTCGTCGACGGATTCAGCGGCCATCGGGGATCACCTCGACGGGTCGCCCGAGGAAGTCGTCGCTGATCGAGATGCGCACCCGTTCGCCGCCGAAGGTTCCGTCACCCCGTTCGAACTCCCCTTCCTTGTCGCGGTAGTACGCCTCGCGGAAATCGCCCGCCGAGATCGCGTTGTAGGTGAGATAGAGGGCCCGACGAGCCCGGTCGGTCGTGTTGGTCCCGCTGTGGTGGGGCGCATACGAGTCGAAGAAGACGAGATCGCCGACGTCGACCTCGACGGGTCGCCAATCGAGCGTCCTGACGACCGCTTCGGCCACGCGACCCCGGTCGTCGGTCTCCATCTGCCCTTGCTGGTGACCGGGAGCGAAGTACAGGCATCCACTGGCGACGGTTCCGGGATCGAGCGGCATCATGACCGAGATGTGGTGGTCGACGAACCGATACGCCGTCGCGTCCTGGTGTGGGGCGAACCCGGCGCCGCCGGGCTGCTTGTAGTTCACCTTCTCCTTGAACAGCACGGCCGGCTCGCCCAGCAGCGGTCGGAGCACGTCGGTGATCACCCCGCCGCGAACGAAGTCGCCGAGCTGCCGATGATCGTCGGCGAAACGCTCGGTCCTCGCCAGCGCCGGGCCGCGCTCGGTCTGCTCGAAGTGGTGCAGCGCCGGCCCTCGGGCTGTCGCCCACCCCTCGAGCTCGTCGACCCATGCCGCCACGTCCCGGCGCTGCTCGAGCGGAATCGCATCCGGCAACCGGAGCCATCCGTCGCGCCGCCACTCCGCCAGTTGGGTCCGGGTCAGTTCCATCGCACCGCTCCCGATCCGTCGAGGCGCTGATCCACGTCGATGGTAGACGAGGCCCGATCCGCCCGACTTCGACAAGAATGCGCCCATGCGCACCGTCATGCACCACACGTTCGAAGCATCCCCCGCCCAGTGCTGGGAGATGTTCCACGACCCGGCCAGCCACGTAGCCAAGTTCGAGGGGATGGGGCACCACGATGTCACCGTGCTCGAGGAGGAACGGACCGACGACGAGCTGCGGATCGTGGTCACCCGGGAGGTCGACGTCGACGGCATCCCCGGCTTCGCCAAGAAGTTCGTCAAGCCCCGCAACACCGTGGTGTCCACCGACCGCTGGCAGGACCGGGGCGACGGCACCTACGGAGGCGAGTTCGTCCTCGACACCAAAGGTGCGCCCGTGGAGATCGCCGGCACCACGCTGCTCACCCCAGACGGCGACGACACCCACTACGAGGTCACCGTCGAGATCGAGGTGAAGGTGCCCCTGGTCGGCGGGAAGCTCGCCGACTTCTCGAAGGGGATCGTGGAGAAGCAACTGATCCAGGAATTCGCCCTCGGCGACTCCTGGTTGGCCTCGCACTGACCACGGCCTGAGTCAGCCCGGACGGCGACGACCCCTCGGAGGGCGTCCTCGAGGTCCGGCTCGTCATCGAAGGGAAGGACGTCGACCGGTTCGAACGCCTCCCACCCGATGCGGAGCGGGGCAGCGAAGCGCGAGGTGTAGCGTCGGCGCAATGGGTGCTCAGCACGGACGAGTTCCGTGGGCTCGCCGGGCCGGCGACGAGCACGGAGAAGCGGCCGAGCAGCGAGCTCCGCGAGAAGGCCCGTGGGCCTATCGCATCGTGGCCATGCTCGTGACGCTGCTGGTGAAGCCGTTCGTTCACATCGATGCGCGTCATCTCCAGATCGCCGAACGACACCGCACCGCCGTGGTGGTCGCCAATCACCGAAGCTTCTTCGACGCGATCGTCGGCCTCGTCGTCTTTCACCGGCTGGGCCGATATCCGCGGGTCATCGTGGCCGCGCATTGGTTCGATCGTCGCTTCATCGGCATGCTGCTCCGCTCGGCGGGAGCGATCCCGATGGACCGAAACGACGCCGCCGTCCATCTCGAAGGCGCCCGCCGCGTGCTCGGCGCCGGCATTCCGATCCTCGTGATGCCCGAAGGTGTCCTGTCGGGCGACCGAGGAGATCCGACGAGCCTCGGTCGATTCAAGACTGGCGCCGCCCGCCTGGCGGACCACTGCAACGTGGGGATCTGGCCGCTCGCACTGGTTGGAACGGATCTCGTGTGGCCCCAAGGCAAGCGGTATCCACGATTCGGGATCAACCCTCGTCGGCGCCATCACGTGCTGGTGCTGGGCGATGACCACCTGACCGCCACCGACGGCGACCCGGCGGCCGATACCGCAAGGGTTCGCGAGCGGATGGTCACGCTCCTCGATGAGGCGACCGAACTCCGTTCAGCCGACGCGGCGGCATACCGCTAGGCGGCGACGTCCAGCATCCTCGAGTCGGCTTCGGTCGTCATCCGGGTTGCGAACGTGGGACAGCGGCCCATCACGGTGGCGAGCTCTCGTCGGTTGAGCACCAGCACCGCCGTCTCCGTCGTGGTGCGGATGGTGGCGTTCCGAGGTGTGTTGTGCAGCAGTGCCAGCTCTCCCACGACCGCTCCAGCGCCCAGGCGGGCGACCGGCGCACCGTCGCGCTCCACCTGCACTTCGCCGTTCAAGACCACGAAGACCTCGCGGCCCCATTCTCCCTGCCGGAGCACCACCCGACCGGTCCCCATCGACAGCATCGTGGAGTTGTGGTCGAGGATCTCCAGCTCGGCGGCCGGGAGGCCGGCAAACGAGGGGGAGGGGATCTTGAGGATGGGGTGTGTTCGGCTGAACATTCTCGGGCTCCTTCGAGACGCCGATGGACGGGCTCCATCAGGTGTACGGGGCCGGCGACCCGTCCGGATGCCGGGCCGCAGGTGATCAGCCACCGGACAGGGATCGAGAGTCTCCGCGAACTCGACCGCCCCTCCCCGCATCAAAGGTGGTGAGCCCGCCGAGACCGGCGATCACGCCCTTCGAGAGGAACCACGATGTCGACGACCAGCGCAGCCGAGCAGGAGACGACCCGGACCGGAGGGGTGCTCAGGCGAGCCCTCGTCGGTCTGGGCATGGTCGTCGCAGTGATCGCCACGGCGATCCCGGCGGCCAGCGCCGCGGAATCGACGCCGATCCCACGCCCCGAGCCGTGCCTGAACATCGTGACCTGCGGGGCGGAGGAGCTGCCCCCGGGCAAGGTCGACCCCGGACGAGCCCGTCCCCCTGCCCTGCCTGCCCCCACGGTCACGTTCACCGGACGGAAGGCCTACTCCACGCCAAGCGGCTGGTACGTCCGCCACGAGTTCGATGTGTCCAACTGGGAGTCGTACGACCCCGAGTTGTTCGCCCGGTGGAAGAACCTCGGTGTCTGCAGAGAACTTCGGACCCGGGTACAACTCTACGACGCGGACACCGGACGTCGGCTCCGCGGCGGTCAGTTCTGTGCCATCGGCACGCCCGAGGGCCTGCGCGATCTCTCGTTCATCGAGCCCATCGGGCATGCCGCCCCTGCCCGGATCAACGTGGTCATCACCGATCAGCGGACCCGACGCACCGTGTCCTCGCTGCCGGTTGCCATTCCTCCCATGTCGGAGGTGACGACCGCGTACACGCAGGCCGAGCACGCCAACCTGATCTTCGCTGCCCGGCACTGGGGCATCCCCCGGGACCAGCTCCAGAAGACAGGGATCATGGCCCTGCGGTTCATCCACGGCATCGCCGGGACCACGGGATCCGATCCGCTGCGGCCTCGGCCCGACGTGTCCGGTCCGGTCAGCTACACCTCGGTGTGGACCACCGACGAGCGGCACGCCCTCGACTGGCTCAGCCAGTACTACGACCTCACCTTTGCCGAGACCCACAAGCTCGGCACGACCCTGATGGTCTTCTTCGCTGCCCTCGACCGGTAACGGCACCGTCCACCCGGAGGAGGAATCGATCCATGTCTCCTCAACGAGAGCGAGGAACGTCCGACGCTGTGGGTTCGGAGCAGCGTGCGCGGTCGGAGGTCGGAGTGATGGGGATCCTGGTACGGACGGTCGGTCGGAGGCCGCTGCTGTCGCTGGCGATGGCAGTGCTCGGCGCTCTGGCGATCGTGGCGACATCCTGCACGACGTCGGCACCGCCGGCTCGGGCCGCGGACATGATCGCGTTCGAGTGGTTCACGAACGACGCGGCAGGCGACGGATCGGTGATCGGCGTCGCCCCCATCGATGGCTCGTCGCCTCCCGTGGCGCTTCAGTCGTTCGGAGAGCGTCGGTATCACTGGCCCCGGCCATCTCCGGACGGGTCGCAGATCCTCTACGCGTCGGACGTGAAGGGCCACACCGGCAACCTCGTGGACGAGTTCTGGATCGCAGACATCGACGGATCGAACCCATCCCGAATTCTGTCGCTGACGCCGGGCGATGAGCAGAACAAGGAGCTCGACTACGTGGACTGGGGCCACCTCGAGTGGAGCCCCGACGGAACGGAGTTCGTCTTCGCGGCGCGGGTGACCGGCGAGGCGAGCTTCTCGATCCACAAGTGTCGCATCGACGGCACCGGCCACACTCGCCTCACCGACGGCACGCAGTACAGCATCGACCCCTCGTGGCACCCGGATGGTCGGATCGTCTTCATTCGCATCGACGACGGCATCGGCTTTGCGAGCCAGGAGCCGTGGATCATGAACAGCGACGGCTCGGGCCAAACCCAGCTCTCCGACGACTCGGCCCAGGGCCGGCCCGAACAAGGCGACTGGGATCCGTACGTGAGCCCGAACGGGATGCGCCTGGCGGCGCTCCGCATGGTCGGCGTTCTGGACTGGGACAACGCGGTCGGCGATCTCGACGGCGCCAACTCGGCGCGAACCGCCGACGGCTCCGGCCTGCCGGGTGCCGGCTACTCGGAGCCGTCGTGGGTCACCGATGACCAGATCGTCGTGGCGCGGACCAACGTAGGCGGCAACGAGATCGTGTCCTACGACCCGGACGACCCCGCCGAGAAGACCGTCGTCCTGGCCGGCGACGCGTTCAACAACTACCGCGGCCCGGCTCCCTACCGCGGTAAGTAGGCGGGATCCGGCTCGGCCACCCGTGCCGGGCACGACGACGCTCCCCTATCACTCCCCGTCCGGCAGGACATCGCCTCCAGGGGTACGTCCCGAGCCAGAAGCCCCATCACTCCCCCAACCTCCACTGCCCAACGATGTCGCCGACGCCTCTACGAGTCCACCATCGGGCATCGCTCGAATTCAGGGGCTCCTGAGCTCGTCGCTGGCGCGGGGATCTCCGAGAGAATGACGGTCGACGCTTCGCCGGCTTCGACCCGGACCTCCACCCAGCACCGACGCTCGATGGGTTCGGCGGGGAGGTGGCTCCCGTAGGGCGCAAGCTCTCCGGGGTTCGCCCAGAAATCGATCACGTAGGTGCCGGGCTCGAGAAGCGCCGTTTCGTCCCAGAGGTAGTCGCCCTCCGCCCAGGTCTCGGCGCCTTCTGGCTCCACGTCGCCGTGGTACGCCGGGTGCACGACGTCTTCGCCGGAGAATGGGTCGCTGTCGATGATCGTCCAGAACGCCCCGCCGACGATCTCACCCGCATCGCCCCCGGTCCGGACCCCGGCCAGTAGCCGATACCCACTCACGCCCGCCCAGTCCTGCACCGAGAGGTTGATCGTTCCGGTCGCGGTCGTCTCGAGCGGCTCTGTCGGACTCGTCGAGTCGGTGGCAGCGGCTTCGGTCGTCGTCGTGGAGGTGTTCGCCTCATCGTCGTCGTCTCCACACGAGGCGGCAACGAGCACCACAGCGAGGACGATGGCAACCCAACGCACCCTCGACCCCCTCCCATGATCGGTGGCACCCACCATCTTCCCGCAGGTAGGCGTTCACTCCCAGGGGCAAAGGTCCGCGTCCCGACGGCGCGAGGCAGCCAGGCCATTCCCGAGGCAGGGCAATGGATCGCGGTCACCCGCCCTTGCCCGGCACCACCCGGTACGCGTCGCCCATCCCGGGGTGTGCGCTCTGCACACCCCCGACTCCCCTTGCCAGATCGGGGTTCCGCCCAAGCGCTGTGCCCACAGTTGTCGGCGCGAGGATCGGTCGAGATCTCGCCAGCCACCCCGGCTGCGGCCACATGCGAGGAAGCCGCTCAACGGCTCCGACGGGACTTGGCTGATCGCGCCGCTGCGGGGCGCTGCGAGGGGGCAGTCTCCGCTCACATGCGCGCGCGTTCGGCCTGTTCGACCTCGGTGACGAACTCCTCGACGAGGCGGTTGACGCGGTTCGGCTCATCGATGGGCAGGGTGTGCGACCCCTTCGAGAGGATCTCGAGGCGGGCGTTCGGGATGCTCTCCGCCATCTCCTCGGCCACCATCGGGGGCGTCATCACGTCCTTGGCCCCGGCCAGGACGAGCGTCGGCGCCTCAATCTCGGGAAGGAGGTCCTTCGCTGAGTGATCCCCCATCGCCTTGGCCATCCGGAACGAGATCAGCGGGTCGAGCTCCGAGAGGTGAGCGAAATACTCGGCCATCAGCTCCCTGGAGGCTCTTCCACCGATCAGCCGTCCCATGCGTCCCGACCAGTACATGAGGTCGCCCTGCTCGGTGAGCGAACGCCACGCCGCCCTGGTCAGCCACGGGACCGGCATCACCGACAGCTCCATGAACGGGAAGAGATACTGCCAGATCGGCTGTCCGTAGAGCGTCTTCGCCGGGTGCTCGTAGGGGCCCGCGACCGGAATGAGGCCGGCGACGAGTGAAGGGGACATGCGATACGCCTCGAGGATTGTCTGCACTCCCATCGAGTGACCGACGAGGACCGCGCGCTCCACTCCGGCGGCGCCGGCGACGGCCAGGAGATCGCGGGCGTGGGAGCTGAGCGTGATCTCGTTGGGGTTCACCGGAAGCCCCGAGCGCCCGTGCGCCCGGTAGTCCCAGAAGACGACCTTGTGCCCGCGCTCCGCGAGGTAGGGGTAGAGGAAGGTCCAGTACGTGTCGGTGCAGGCGATTCCGTTGGCCAGGACCACGGCGAGGTCGCCGTCACCGGAGGAGGTCCAGGCCAGGCTCGTTCCGTCGAACGACTGGACGTCGTTGAATCGAGTCCCTATCGCCATGCAGGCGAATCCACTGTCGCCGCCAACGTGCGCTCCTCGCGATCCGATCCGCCTCGTTCCGAGAGCAGGGTACCCGAGCCGCGCCACACCCCACGCCTCCCTCCATCAGCCCCGGAGAGGTCGCACACGCCGCGGACCCGACTCACCCCTGATCACCGCCATCGAATCACGCAGATCGCCTCGACGATGGCCGGTCAACTCTGCCGGCGGACCCCGAAGGAGACCGCCCCGGTCAGTCCTCGAACGTGAGCTCGGCGATCGCGACGATGGGACCGTGGTGGAGGACCCAGCCGAGGACGCAACCCGGCTCATCGGTGCACGAGTCGGTGACCATCAAGGTCTCCGACAGGGTGTGTTGGGTCGTGAAGCGACCGTCGGCGTCCACGATGATCTTCTCGAGAATGGGCTCGCACCTCAGCTCGACCGCGGTGTCCTTGTCGGCCGGGCATTGTCCGATCTTCGCGGTGAGGTCGAACCCGGGGAGAAAGCCCGAACCCCGCACCGTGATCGTCTGGCCGTCGACGTAGGGCCCGGGGGGATCGAGCTCGAGGGCAGGAACGGGCGCGACCGCATCTTCGGCGAAGGTGATCGGCGTCGCGACTGCCGGACGGTCGAAGTCCTCTCTCAGGGCGACCACGCAAGGCCTGGCGGTGCAGTCGATTCGGCCCTTCTCGGTGTACAGGGCGGCGCGGACGAACGTGTCGGTCTCCACGTTTCCCTGCTCGTCGAACCTGGCGGAATCGGTGACGTGGTCACACACGCTGTCCTCGCCCGCAGTGCAGATCTGGATCGAGTACGAGCTGGCGGCCCGGAGACCCGTGGCGCGGACCGTGATTGGATCGAGATCGTGCAGCCCGCTGTCGGGCTCCACCCAGACCACCGGCTCGGGCATTGGGACCGGGCGGAAGGTCAGCGGTGTCAGCACGGCCCGGGCCGGGAGGTCATTGTTGCCGACCGCCAGGACGCAGCCCGCCGGTTCAGTCGCACAGTCGAACGGCTCGGCGAGGTGGATCACGCGTCGCGCCTCGACCGTTCGACGAGCTGCGACCTCGACGTAGCTGTCGCTGGTCGACAGGCGGTCGAGCGGTCGGAGTTCGCACCGGTCCGAGACGGTGTCCTCCCGGACGTCGCCCGCGCACAGCACGATGGTCGGATCCGTCAGCCGGTCGAGGCCGTACATCCGAATGTCCAGCGTCGCGCCATCGAGGAGATCACGGGTCGGATCGACTTCGACCGTGACGCCTTCGAGTCCGCCGAGGGTCCGCACCGCCGGCGTTTCGCCAGGCGACGGTTCGTCCGAGGTCGGAGGCTGGTCGCCGACCACCCGCACCTTGTCGTCAGCATCGAGCGATCCGAGTATTGCGACCGTTGCGATCAGGATCGCGCCGACCCAGCCGGCTGCGGCGAGCCGTCGGCGGCGGCGCCGGCCATCGGCTGTCGCCTGGAGGACGTGGGGCTCCGGGCCGGGCGGGACCGTGGTGGTCCGCAACGAGCGGAGACGTTCTTCGAGGTTTGTCATGGGTCCATTCCCTCGGAGGTGACGGTGACTGGTGCGCCGGATGGAGCGGGAACGAGTGCGTCGTTCAGGCGCTGGCGCGCCTGGTGCAGGGTGGCGGTCACCGTGCCGTCGGCCACACCCATGGCGAGCGCGACCTCGGCGACCGGAAGATCAGCCACGTAGTACAGGACAACGGCCGTACGCTGCCGCTCGGTCAGGGCGCGAAGGGCTTGGCGCAGGTCGAGATCGTCTTCGACACGATCGGGTGCACCCGCGTCCGGTGACGACTGGCGTCGAAGGAGACGTGCTTCCATCGCATGGCGACGCTCACGGCGACGCACGATGTTGGTGGCCGTCCGCCAGACCCAACCGGCCGGCGAATCGAGGCGACGCACCCGGTCCCACCGTTCGATCGCCCTGGCGAAGCTCTCGTCGAGCGCGTCCGCGGCGACCGACGCGTCGCCGCACCACGCGGCCAACGCGACACCCATCGCGGGGCGGAGGTCGGCATACCAGGTATCGAAGTCCTCGGTCATCATCCTGTACGAGTCATGAGAGCTCTCCGAGACTTAGTGGGTCAGCCGATCGGTCGGGATTCGGGGAGCGGCTTCGTCGGTCGATGAGCCCGGCGGTCACGGGGGGAGGAGGGGGACGATCCCGAGGGCGAGCTCCCGAGTCGGTGGTGGGACCGGCGGTCGCCGGTGATTCGGGCGGGAATCGTACCGGCTCTCCAGCGACAGCTGGTGGCTGGTCACCCGCCCTTGCCGGGCACGACTCGGTATGCGTCGTCTATCTGAGGGTGTGCGCTGTGCCCACCACCGACTTGCCTTACCTGAGCGGGTTTCCGCGCGAGCGCTGTGCCCACAGTTATGCGCTCGACGCCCGGTCCGGGCGAGCGTGCTCATCGTGTCGGCGAGGACGAGCAGGAGACGGTGGTCAACGCCCCTGACGGCACGTTGACCTCATCGCGTGACAGCCGTGGCCTCTTGGACCGGCCGACGGCTCGCTGGTCCCGGGTGGCCGGGGGCGAGGGGCACCACTGGGAGCCACCACCGACCTGAGGCGGGACCCGCCGAGCGACATGGCGACATGAACGCGTCGGCGGGCCCGCCATTCAGGCCCCTGCCGAACTAGGTGGTTGTGCAGCGAAAGCCCGCAGGCAGACGACGCTGACCAGTTGCGGTGCCACTCGCTAGTCCCGGTTGGCCGGGGGCGAGGGCCCACCCTTCACCCCTGCGGGTACCCTCGGGGCACCGGCAGGTTTGCGGGTGCCCCGGCGATCTGCCTTAGGTACGAGTAGTCACACCACTCTGAGCGACGGGATCACAGTGGACATGAGCGAGTCGGCGAAGGCGCTCGGGCGGCGCTGGTACATCGTCGTACCCGTCCTGGCCGGCTTCGCGCTCGCCGCGATGTTCGTCGCAGGTCGCGGCGACCGCGACTATCGGGCCAGCGCGTCGATGGTGATCGCCGCCAGCGACGGCGTCCTCTTCCAGAGCGGGTCGGCTGACGGGCCGACCGTCCCGCGCCAGGCGACCCTCGCCAACCTCGCGCTCATCGTCGGCACCGCGGAGGTCCGCGCCGAGCTCGAGGCCGCCGGCTTCTCCCCCGACTACACCATCACCGTCGACGACAAGGACCCTCTGATGCTGGTCGAGGTGTCCGACCGCGATCCCGTGATCGCCCAGGCGACGCTCGACGAGCTCATCATCCGCGTCCGGGCGGAGCTCGACGCCCGTCAGGCCGCAGTTCACGCCCCGGAAAGCGAGCTGCTCGAGATCCAGGTCCTTCATACGTCACCACCCCCGGCTAGCTGGACTACCTGGAACTCATCGAGGCTGGCAGCCGCCGACGGGACATTGGTTTGATCGCGCTCCACTTGACCCGCAAGACGATCGGCTAGGTGCCTGTTCCCGCAAGTATCACCTCGACGAGCGCTGTGCTCGATCCTGCCGACGAGCAACCCGGCGAGAACCCTAAGGGAGGTCAGGGCTTGCGCTCACCCGCCCTTGCCCGGCACCACCCGATACGCGTCGTCTATCTGGGGGTATGCGCTGTGCTCATCCCGGACATCCCAGGCGTGGCGCGGTGGCGAGGAGAGCGCTGTGCCCACAGTTATCCTCTCGACGCCCGGGGCGAGTCCCGGTCAACGCGTCCCTACTGGATGGCCATGGCGATTCGGATCTCTCCGCGGGCTGGTGGAGCCGAGCAGTTCGCCGAGCCCGTCCAGGATCGGTTAGGTCACGGTGAAAGTGCTCACCATGCCTTCCTGGAAGTGGCTGTCGCCGGTTCCGAGCGTAAAGATGTTGCAGAAGAGGATGTAACTCCCGGCATCGAGATCGAACGACGCCGACGCTTCGGCACCGGGATCGACCAGTGGGATCACGCCAACAAAGTCGCCCGCGGGGAGATCGTCCTCGATCACCACGCCGTTTCCGTCAACCGGAAGCGACGCAGGATCGTCACCCTTCACGATCACCAACTCGTGAACGTCCCCGCCCACGTTCTCGGCCACGAGCTCGACCTTGCCAGCCACGGCCGACGACGGATCCGGTTCCACGGCGAACTCCACCCGCCCGGCGAAGGGGTCCGCCAGCACGACGCTGACCGATCCGCCACCACCGTCGTCACCGCTGGCAGTGGTGGCCTCGGTCTTGGTCGTGGTCGTGGTCGTTGCCGCCCCGTCGGTGTCGTCGTCATCGTCCGAACACGCACCGACGAGGACCACAGCGGCGGCCAGCAACACAACAGAGACCCGAACTCGCACTATCCCATACCCCCACTAGCGGACCGCGAGCCAAGCTAGCACCGGGGCAAAGGCAGGCTCGGCCGAACTCGACAGGCGGCCTCGGCCAGGAAGATTGCCGTCGATCGCGGCCTCCAGGGCGTCGGTGGGGCGGGCCACGGTGACCTGGTCGTAGCTCACCCGCCCTTGCCCGGCACCACCCGGTACGCGTCGTAGACGCTCTCGATGCCCTTGACCGCGGCGATCAGCGAGTCGAGATGGCCGGGGTCGCCCAGCTCGAATTCGAACCGCATCGTCGACACCCGGTCGCCGCCGGTGGCGGTGTTGGCGGCCACGATGTTGACGTGATGATCGGTCAGCGTGGTGGTGACGTCACCCAAGAGGCCGGAGCGGTCAAGCGCCTTGATCTCGATCGACGCCACGAACGTTCCCTCGCTGTCGTCGTCCCACTCGACGTCGATGACCCGATCGGCCTGCCCGTCGCTGAGCGAGACGGCGTTGGCGCAGTCCGCCCGGTGCACCGAGACACCCCGTCCGCGGGTGACGAAACCGATGATCTCGTCCCCCGGCACCGGCGTGCAGCACTTGGAGAGCCGCACCAGAAGGTCGTCGAGGCCCTCGACGTGCACCCCGTGGGTGGTGGCTCGGGTCCGTCGGCCCTTCCGGGGAGATCGGGCGGTCGTGGGGATCTGTTCCTCGCTCCCGTCCTCACCGCCCCGAAGCGCCTTCGCCGCGCGGGCGGCGACCGAGTTGGCCGACACATGACGCTCACCGACGGCGGCGAACAGCGCCTCGACATCGGCGTAGTTCAGGCCTTCGGCCAGGTCCGCCATCATCGGACCCTTGGTGATCCGCTGGACCGGCAGTCCTTCGCGACGGATCGCCTTGATCACGTCGTCGCGGCCTGCGGCCACCATGTCCTCACGACGCTCCCGCGAGAACCACTGCTTGATCTTGTTGGCCGCCCGGTGGGTGGCCACCATGTCCAGCCAGTCCCTCGACGGTCCCCCGCCGGCGTGCCCCTTGGCCGTGAAGATCTCGACGGTGTCACCCGACACCAGCTGTGTCTCCAGGGGGACCAGCCGACCGTTCACCCGGGCGCCGATACAGGCGTGACCCACCTCGGTATGGATCGTGTAGGCGAAGTCGATGGGCGTGGACCCGACGGGAAGGGTCACGACCTCGCCCTTGGGGGTGAAGACGAAGACCTCGTCCTGGTCCAGATCCAGCTTGAGGTTCGCCATGAAGTGGCCGGGGTCCTCGGTCTCTGACTCCCACTCGAGGATGCGGTCGAACCAGGTGCCGTCGGCGGTGACGTCGCTGTCCTTGTAGGCGTAGTGCGACGCGACCCCGAACTCGGCCCGGCCGTGCATCTCGGAGGTGCGGATCTGCACCTCGAGCGGCTTGCCCTGCGGCCCCATCACCGTCGTGTGCAGGGACTGGTACAGATTGAACTTGGGGTGGGCGATGTAGTCCTTGAACCGGCCCTGAACCGGCTTCCAGAGGCCGTGGATGGCGCCGAGCGCCCCGTAGCAGCCGTGCAGGTTCGAGACGATGATCCGGATCCCGACGAGATCGAAGATGTCGTCGAAGGCCCGACCCTTCACGACCATCTTCTCGTAGATGCTCCAGAGGTGTTTGGGCCGACCGGTCACCTCGGCATCGACGTTGCTCTGCGCCAGCCGCTCCTGCACGATGCCCACGACCTGCTCGACGTAGAGGTCGCGCTCCGGTGACCGGGTCTGGATCATGTGATCGATCTCGGCGTATCGCTTGGGGTGCAGGGCCGCGAACGACAGATCCTCGAGCTGGGTCTTCATCTCCTGCATGCCCAGCCGGTGGGCCAGCGGCGCATAGACATCAAGGGTCTCGTGGGCGGTACGGGTCTGCTTCCAGTCGGGCAGGGCGGCGATGGTCCGCAGGTTGTGGAGTCGGTCGGCCAACTTGATGATGATGACCCGCAGGTCCTTGGCCATCGCCACCAGCATCTTTCGCATGGTGGCGGCCTGCTGCGCCTCCTTGGTGTCGAACTTGACCCGCTCGAGCTTGGTGACTCCGTCGACGATTTCGGCCAGGTCGTCACCGAACTGCTGGCGCAGGTCGTCGAGCTCGATGCCGGTGTCCTCGACCGAGTCGTGGAGCAGCGCCGCAGCGATGGTGGTCTCGTCCAGACCCAGCTGGGCGACGATGTGGGCCACCGCCAGCGGATGATGCACGTACGGCTCACCCGACTTGCGGAACTGGCCTTCGTGCGCCTCCGACGCCAACCGATAGGCCCGCTCGATCCGGTCGTCGGGCTTGTGCCCGTGATGGGCGCGGAACGCCGCCACCAGCGGAGCAACCTGAACGGCGGCGGGGTCGGCGTTGCGGCGCCACGGCAGGACGCGGGTGACGGTGGCCACCGTTCAGCGCTCGTCCAGGAGGGAGGTCTCGACCATCATGCTCCGATCAGCGTACCCAGGCGGATCCGACACCGATCCACGGCTCCCCGCCCTAGCGCCGCCGGCCCTTCTTGCGGGCCTTGGGCTGGATGAGCGTCCCTCCGGCCGCAGGGCTCGGTGCGGTGCGGTCGTCGCCGTCCGAGGTGGAGGTCACGATGGACTCGGCCTCGCCGGTGGCCTTGGCCTTGGCTTTCGCCTCGCGGTAGCGGGGCTCGCGCTCCTTGAGGGCGACGACGACCGGTGCCGCGACGAAGATCGACGAGTAGCCACCGACCAACAAGCCGATCAGCAGCGCCACCGAGAACTCCTGGAGGGTTGCGGCGCCCAGCAGGAGCGACCCCACCAGCAGCATCGACAGGACCGGGATCACCGACGTGAACGTCGTGTTGATCGAGCGCATCATGACCTGGTTCATCGACAAGCTCATCAGGTCGGCGTAGGTGTGACGGCCCTTGTGGCCCACCCGAGCCTCGTTCACCCGGACCTTGTCGTAGACGACGATCGTGTCGTAGAGCGAGTAGCCCATGATGGTCAGGAAGGCAATGGCGGTGGCCGGCGTGACCTCGAGCTGGAAGATCGAGTAGACGCCCACCGAGATGATGATGTCGTGGGCCACTGCGACCAGCGCGCCGACGGCCATCTTCCATTCCAGGCGCCATGCGATGTAGATCGCCACCAGCACGAAGAACGCCACCAGCGACTCGAAGGTCCGTCTGGTGATCTCCTCGCCCCACGACGGACCCACCAGGCTGACACTCACTTCGCCGGGGTCGACGCCGGCCTGATCGGCCAGCGCCAGAGTGACGGACTCGGACTCGGGTCCCAGTTCCTCGAGGTCGGACTGCACGCGGATGCGCCGGCCCTCGGTGCCGGTCACGACCTGGATCTTGGCGTCCTGCTTTCCGCTGGGCAGGGCGTCGCGGACATCGGACACGGAGCTGGTCTCGTCGGGGACCTCCCAGACACCGCCGCCCTCGAAGTCGATCCCCAGGTTGAGACCGCGCACGAAGAACGAACCGACGCTGAGTGTCACCAGCAACAGCGAGAGAGCGAGGGCCTTCGGCCACAGCTTCTTGAAGTCGATGTTGGCGTCGCCGCGGTAGTACTTGGAGAACATCAGGCCACCGCCTCATCGGATCGGGGCTCGGGCATGCCGAACACCTTGGGGCGGTCGAAGTACTTCGGATTGGTGCCCAGGATCTGCACCGCCGGCCCCATGAAGAAGTACGAGACCAGCAGGTCGAGCAGCGTGGCGAGACCCAGGTAGAACGCGAAACCCCTCACCGCACCAACGGTCAGGAACCAGAGCACACCGGCCGCGATCAGGGACGCGACGTCGGCCTTCACGATCGTGCTGAACGCCGACGTGAAGCTGCGCTCGACCGAGGTCCGCAGGGTCCGGCCGTTGCGGACGTCTTCCTTGAGATGCTCGAAATAGACCACATTGGAGTCCAGCGAGACACCGATCGACACGATGATGCCGGTCACGCCGGCCAGCGTGAGCGCCAGCCCCTGCGTACTGCCCAGGAAGGAGATGATGACCCAGAGCAGCGTGCTGGAGATGATGAGGCTGAGCACGGCCACGACGCCCAACAGGCGGTAGTAGGCGATCATGTAGGTCGCCACCAGGATCAGACCGACGATGCCGGCGATGATCCCGGCACGCAGCGCGTCGTTGCCGAGCGAGGCCGACACCGAGTCGACGCTCTGGGGCGCCAGCTCGATGGGCAGGGCGCCGTACCGGAGCTGGAGCGACAGGTCGTCGGCTTCGTCCCGGCCGAAACTGCCCGAGATCTGGATCTGATCGCGATCGAAGCTTCCGGCGTTGATCTCCGGGGCGGAGACCACGACCGAGTCGAGCACGATGGCGAGCTGCCCGTTGGTCCCGCCGGGCTGGGCCGGGCACTCGGGGTTGGCCCCGCCGAAGCAGGTGGCCGAGGCAGCGTTGAACAGGCCGATGCCGTCGTCGCCGCCCTTGAAGACCGGGTTCACCTGCCATGAACCGATCGCTTGCTGGGAGAAGCTGGCCGTCTCCAGCGCCTCACCGGTGAGGACGGTGGGACCGAGGGTGTAGAGCGCGACGACCTCGCCGTCGACCACCTCGGGCAGGAGCACGACCTGGTCGGCCTGGTCGTCCTCGGGCCGGGTGACCTCGTCGAGGATGGCGTCGATCTGCTCCTGGGCCCGTTCCTCGAGGATGTTCTCGATCAACGCGGACTGGTCGTCGCTCAGCGTCTCGGCCTGCTCCAGCGACAGCTGGAACAGCTGCTGGTCGTCCAGTTCGCGCAGCTCGGCCTCGGTCAGCTCGTTGCCGTCGGGCAGGGTCGTGGTGGTGGGGGCCACGGTGGTCTCCGATGCGGGGACCGACGTGGTGGTCGTCGAGGTCGTGGTGGTCGACGTGGTCGAGCTGGTGGTGGAGCCGGTGGGCGTGCCGTCCTCGGGGAACAGATCGGCCAGCAGGACCGGCTCACCCAATCCGGCGGTCTGGGTCACCGACAGCACGGGCCGGAAACGCAACTCTGCGGTGGTGCCGACCAGCTCCAGCGCACGGGCCTGGTTCTCGACGCCGGGAAGCTGAATCTGGACGGCGTCGCCCTGGCGGCGGATCTCGGGTTCGGCCACGCCCAACCCGTCGACCCGGTTGCGGATGATCTCGATGGTCTGGTCCAGCGCCTCGTCGGTGATCTCGGCGTCCTCGCCCTCACGCACGACCGGTTCCAGCACGACCGAGGCCCCACCCTGGAGGTCGAGGCCCAACAGCGGCGTCCAGCCCGCCACGAGGGTGACGACGATGCCGACGATGGTGGCGCCGACGATGAAGATCAGGCGCTTGCGCCCGTGATCTGACTGTCCGGCGCTCACGCGATGTCGTCCTCGTCGGCGGCGCCGTCCTCGTCGTCGGACTCGTCGCCGACCAACTGGCCGACCGACCCGATGGCGATCTTCATCTCGATCGACGGAGAGACCAGCAGCGTGGCCGTGTCCCCCTCGATCGAGGTGAGCGTGCCGTAGACGCCGGCCGTGGTCATCACCTCGTCACCGGGTTCCAGCGACGCGATCAATTCCTGATGCCGCTTGACCCGCCGCTGCTGCGGCAGGATCAGCATCACGTACATGAGGCCGATCAATGCGGCGAAGACGATGAGTTGCGTCATTCCGGGCGGGGGGTCGGGTGTGGGACCTGGGAAGGTTAGTCGGCATCCCACACCTGGTGGATGTCCCCCCGCAATGTCTCGAACGTGCCGTCCTCGATGGCCGACCGCGCCCGTCGGACCAGACCGAGCAGCCACCAGAGATTGTGCAGGGTCAACAGCCGGGACGCGCTGGCCTCTCCGACCTTGAACAGGTGCCGGAGATACCCCAGCGAGTAGCGAGCCGCCGGGCCGCCGTCGGCCAGCGCCTCGTCGCTACGGAGGTACTCGGCTCGGCTCACATTGAGCCGACCGCGGTCGGTCAGCGCCGTCCCGTGACGGGCCAGGCGGGTGGGAAGGACACAGTCGAAGATGTCGATGCCACGGGCGACGGACTCGATGATGCCGATCGGGTCGCCGACGCCCATCAGGTAGCGGGGCCGGTCGGCCGGCAGCTGGTCGATGACGGCATCGAGCGCGTCGAACAGCAGGTTGCGCTCCTCCCCCACCGAGAGCCCGCCGACGGCGTAGCCCTCGAAGCCGATCTCGACGGTCCGGCGGGCACTGTCGCGACGCAGGTCGGGATCGACGCCGCCCTGGACGATCCCGAACTGGTTGAGCGGGACCCCGTGCACGAATCCCTCGGCCCGATGGTGCAGGAACCGACGCCGGGCCCGTTCGGCCCACCGAGCGGTCTGATCGACGGCGTCGGCCAGCACGGCTCGTGGCGCCGGGAGCGGTGAGCAGACGTCGAGCACCATCTGGATGTCGCTGCCGAGCGCTACCTGGATGTCCACGGCCGACTCGGGGGTGAGCAGGTGGGTGGTGCCGTCGTAGGTCGACCGGAACGTGGCCCCTTCGTCGGTGATCTTCGGCTCGAGCGAGAAGATCTGATAGCCGCCCGAATCGGTGAGCACCGAGCCATGCCAATCCATGAAGCCGTGCAGGCCACCGAGGTCGGCGACGACATCAGCGCCCGGCCGCAGCATCAGGTGATAGGTGTTCCCCAGGATGATCGGGGCGTCGAGTCCCTCGAGATCGGCCGAGTCCACCGTGCGCACCGACCCCCTGGTCCCGACCGGCATGAACATGGGGGTCGGGATCTCGTTGTGCGCCGTGGTGATGACCCCGGCGCGAGCCGCGCCGTCGGAGGCGCCCAACCGGAGCGAGAGCGTCACGGGCTGCGCTCCAGGAGCATCGTGTCGCCGAACGACAGGAACCGGTAGTCGCGGGCCAACGCCTCGGTGTACAGCGCTCGCCAGCGGGACCCGACGAACGCCTCGACCAGCACCAGGAGAGACGACCGCGGCAGGTGGAAGTTGGTCATCAGCACGTCGACCACCCGCCAGTCGAACCCCGGAGTGATGAACAGCGAGCTCTTGCCGTCGAGCACCCCGGTGACCGCCGCCGACTCGAGGGCGCGCACCGTCGTGGTCCCGATGGCCACGACCCGCCGGGCCGCGCCGACCCGGTCCCACACGTCCGACGCGATCCGGTACCGCTCGGTGTGCATCGTGTGATCGGCGATGTCGTCGCTGGCGATGGGACGGAACGTCGCCAGCCCGACATCGAGCTGGATCGCCGCCACCGATGCACCGGCATCCTCGATGCGGTCGAGGAGATCAGGGGTGAGGTGCAGTCCGGCCGTCGGCGCCGCCGCCGATCCGGGCTGCCGGGCGTAGACCGTCTGGTAGCGCTGGTCGTCGGCCACCGGCACCGTGATGTACGGGGGCAGGGGCAGCCGGCCCACGTGCTCGAGTCGGGCCTCGGGGTCGGATCCGAGCCCCTCGACCCGCACCAGCCGGCGTCCCTCGCCCAGATCGTCGAGGGCTTCGACGATCAGGGTGGGGTCGTCGTCGCTGGTCAGGTGGACACCGGGCTCGACCCGACGGTTGGCCCCGATCAGGGCTTCCCACCGTCCGTCACCGAGCGGGCGCAGCAACAGCACCTCGGCCGCGCCGCCCGAGGGCTTGCGCAGGGCGAGCCGGGCGTGGCGCACCCGGGTGTCGTTGACCACCACGAGGTCGCCGGCGGCCAGATGACCGGGAAGGTCGGTGACTCGCCGATGCAGGGGGGCGAGGTCGGGCCCACGGTCGACCAGCAGAAGCGCCTGGTCCCGCACCGCCGCCGGTTCCTGTGCGATGCGGTCGGGCGGCAGGTGGTAGTCGAACCGGTCGGTCCGCATCACTCGAACAGCGACGGATCCGAGCCGGGTGCCCGCACCGGTGCGTTGAGCCCCAGATGCGACCAGGCCGCCTCGGTGGCGACGCGGCCCCGCGGGGTGCGCATCAACAGTCCCTGCTGGATCAGGAACGGCTCGTAGACGTCCTCGACGGTCTCGGTGGGTTCGCTGACGCTGATCGCCAGCGTGGACAGACCCACCGGTCCGCCCCCGAAGCGGCGGCAGAGCGCACCGATGATGGCCCGGTCGACCTTGTCCAGGCCCAGGTCGTCGACACCGAAGATGGCGAGTCCCTCCTGCGCGGTGGCCTGGTCGACGGTGCCGCTCCCATCGACCTCGGCGTAGTCCTGAACCCGACGCAGGAGCCGATTGGCGATGCGTGGCGTGCCCCGGGCCCGACGGGCGATCTCGCGCGCCCCGTCGGGGTCGACCGGGACGCCGAGGATGCCGGCGGCACGGATGACGATGGACTCCAGGTCGACGGCGTCGTAGTACTCGAGGCGGGCCACCAGGCCGAACCGGTCCCGGAGCGGTCCGGTGATGAGCCCCGTGCGGGTCGTGGCGCCGACCAGGGTGAAGCGCGCCAGCGACATCCGGATCGAACTGGCGGCGGGTCCCTTGCCCACCAGGATGTCCAGCTCGAAGTCCTCCATCGCCGGATACAGCACCTCCTCGACGGCCCGGGACAGCCGGTGGATCTCGTCGATGAACAGCACGTCGCCGTCCTCGAGCTTGCTGAGGATGGCGGCCAGGTCGCCGGCCCGCTCCAGCGCCGGACCCGAGGTGACGTGGAGGACCACGCCCATCTCGGCCGCGACGATGCCCGCCAGCGTGGTCTTGCCCAGGCCGGGAGGACCGGCGAACAGCAGGTGGTCCACCGCCTGGCTGCGCTGCCGGGCCGCCTCGAGCACGATGCGCAGGTGGTTCTTCAGCTCGGGCTGACCCACGAAGTCGGCCAGCGACCGCGGCCGCAACCCACCCTCGGCGGACAGCGGATCGCCGGCGTCGATCTCCTCCTCGACCACGGGCTCGGCCGACAGGATCTCGTCACGCATGGTGCCGGCCTACCACGTGGCCAGGCGCTGGAGGGCGTCTTTGAGCATCTCGGCCGCTTCCTGGTCGGCCGGCACCTCGCGCAGGACGGCCACCACCTCGTCGCCGCCGTAGCCCAAGCCGAGCAGGGCCTCGCGCACCTCGGCGGTGGCGCGGGAGCGCGGCTCGACGTCGCCGCCGTCCTGCGACCGACCGACGTTGGTGGCCGTGAGATCGAGATCGGGCATGTCCAGCGCGCCCTTCAGCTCGATGAGCAGGCGGGTAGCGGTCTTCTTGCCCACGCCGGGGACCAGGCAGAGAGCGCCGACATCCTCCTCGGCGACGATCCGACGCAGTCCGCCCGGGTCGTGCACGGCCAGGATGTTGAGGGCCAGGGACGGGCCCACCCCGTGCGCTTGGAGCAGCGTGGAGAACACGACCCGCTCGTCCCGCTCGGCGAATCCGTAGAGCACCTGTGCGTCTTCGCGGATGTGGTGGTGGATCCACAGGAACACCTCGGTGCCCGGCGCACCCAGGTCGGTCAGCGTGGTGGGCGTGACCGCAACCCGGTAGCCGACGCCGCCGACGTCGACCAGGAGCTCCCCGGCCGGGTCGCGATCGACCACCGAACCTCGCAGCGACCCGATCATCGACGGCTCCGCGCCAGCCGGGCCACCATGGGTGCGTGGGCCAGGTGGCACAGCGCCACGGCCGCGGCGTCGGCCGCGTCGGGCGGTTCGGGAAGGGCTGCGAGCCCGAGCTGGGTCTGCACCATTCGCTGCACCTCGAGCTTGGACGCGCCGCCCCAGCCGGCCACGACCTGTTTGACCTCGTTGGGTGAGTACTCGGCCACGGCGAGCCCGGCGGACGCGGCTTCGGCCATGATCACCCCGACCGCCTGGGCCACGCTCATCGCGGTCCGGGCATTGACCTGGAACAGGACCCGCTCGACCGCCACGACCGACGGTGAGAACTCCGCCACCAGGGCGCGGATCTCGGTCTGGAGCTCGGCCAATCGGACGGCCCGCTCGTCGGAGGTGGAGGTCCGCAGGACGCCCACCGCGTGGGGCGTGGGGCGTGGTCGGCCCGGAGCGACGACGGCGTAGCCGCAGCGCGACAGACCGGGATCGATCCCGAGAACGAACATGTGTACGACCTTAGTCGGAGGCGGCGGCCCCGCCAGACACCACCGTCGGGCCCGACGATCGTCGCAGGCGGGTTCAAGTCGGCCCCACCCGCGCCCGATGGAGATGCGTGACCACTCCCGCCACCCTTCCTCCCGGCGCGCCAGCAGCCCTCCCGACCGCCCCGGCGATCGTCGCGCCCCCCGCCCCGACCGTCGCCGGCCCCACCACGGTCGCTCTCAGCGCGGTCGGGCACCGCTTCGGCGACGTCCAGGCCCTGCGCGACCTCACGTTCCAGGTCCCCACGGGCCGGATCACGGTCCTGCTCGGCCCGAACGGCGCCGGCAAGACCACGGCGATCCGGGTGGTCACCGGTGCGCTCAAGCCGACCGAGGGCCGCGTCGTCACCTTCGACCGGGACCCCAGCGCCGACGGCGAAAACGTCCGCCGTCGGTGTGGTGTCGTCTCGGCCAAGCCGGCCCTGTACGACCGGCTGTCGGGATGGGACAACCTCCGGTACTCCGGCGAGCTGTACGAGGTGCAGGGCGACCTCGACGCCCGTATCGCCGAGGCCGCCGGCCGATTCGGGATCGCCCACGCCCTCGACCACCACGTGGGCGGCTACTCGACCGGCATGAAGACCCGACTGGCCCTGGCCCGGTCGATCCTCCACGAGCCGGAGCTGCTGCTCTTCGACGAGCCCACCTCGGGCCTGGACCCCGAGAGCTCGGTCGCCGTGCTGGAGATGATCCGGCACATGACCGACGAGGGCCACACGGTCGTGATGTGTACCCACTTGCTGGCCGAGGCCGAGGGGTTGGCCGACCACGTGGTCGTCCTGGACCAGGGCCACGCCCTCGTCGAGGGCGCACCCGACGACCTCACCCGCCACTACTGGCCCGAGCCGGTGGTCCACTTCGCGGCCGAGAAGCCGGCCGAGTTGGACTACCTGGCCGGACTCCCCGGGGTGTCCACCTACCACCGCGGTGACGACCCGGCATCGAACCGGGCCACCGTCACCCTCCGCGACTCTGGCTCGGTCGCCGAACTGGTCGAGCTGCTCGTCGCCCGCGGTGTCCGGGTGACGCGTGTCGATCCGCACGAACCGACGCTGGAGGACCTGTACTTCGCCGTACGAGGAGACCAACGGGGCGTCACCGCTCCGAGCATCGGCGGAACGGAGGCCCGATGAACTGGCACCGCACCTGGACCGTCGCGAAGACCGATCTGAAGCAGCTGATCGGGGCCAAGGACTTCTGGATCCCCATGAGCATCCTGGGCGGGCTGTTCTTCCTCATCATCCCGACGATCCTGCTGCTCAGCATCACGGCGCTGGGCGACGTCGAAGCCGTGCAGAACGTGAGCGACGCCCTCGAGGTGCTGCCCGAGACCGCACAGGAGCGCATCCAGGGCGACACCCCGTCCGCCCGTTCGGCCTACGCCCTTGCGGTGTATCTGTTCGCCCCCATCGCCGTGGTGGTGCCGCTCACCATCTCGACCGCGGTGGGTGCCGCCACCATCGTCGGCGAGCGCGAGCGGGGCACGGGCGAGTTCCTGGCCCACTCCCCCGCCTCCACCCGTGAGATCTACGTCGGCAAGCTCATCGCCAGCCTGACGCCGGGCTACTTCACCACCATCGTCGGGTTCGGTGCGTACTCCCTGATGGTGAACCTGATCGTCGGACCCGAGGTGGGCGGGTGGTTCTTCCCCACCGCCGAGTGGTGGATGCTGATGTTGTGGGTCGTCCCGCCATTCCTGGCGTTGACCCTCTCGCTCGTGCTCCGCCTGTCGGCCCGGGTGCGTTCCACTGCCGCCGCGCAGCAGGCATCGGGCCTGATCAGCCTGCCGCTGATCCTGGTGGCCTACGGCCAGTCGTCGGGCGCCCTCTTCGGCGGGTCGACGTCGCCGCTCGTGATCGGCGCCATCGCCTGGGTGATCGCCGGCATCTCGCTCAGCCGCGGCGTCCGCTCGGTCCGCCGCGGCCGCCTCCTCGGCGTCGCCAACGAGGTCTGAGTGCCCTGGCGCAGCGATAATCCGCTGCGCCGGCTTCGCCATCCGGGTCCCACCCCCACCGCTGCTCCACCTGGCGGCTCCGCAGCGTTCCTAACGGTCCTCCCTGGCGCAGCGATAATCCGCTGCGCCGGCTTCGCCATCCGGGTCCCACCCCCACCGCTGCTCCACCTGGCGGCTCCGCAGCGTTCCTCTACTTGTAGCCGTAGAAGACGCCGCGACCGGTGTTCATCGCCTGCACGAACGGCAACCGGTTGCCCTTGGCGAACTGCTTGACGTAGTGACCCACCCGGGTCGGGAAGTTGGTGTACCAGCGGGTCTCTGCGCTCGAGAAGCCGGCGGCGCGCATCATGCCGATGTTGCAAGCCAGGTTGGTTCCCCAGTAGTTGGTGTCGTCCCCCGCGAGCGCGTCATCCGGATAGAAGGCGGCCGCCGGCCGGCGGGTGAACATCTGATCGATCACCGTCTCCATGATCACCATCCCACCGTCGGCGACCACGCTGGCCACCTTCTCCAGGGCCAGCAACGGGTGGGGCAGGTGGTAGAGAACCCCGAGGAAGAGCACGACGTCGAACGTGCCGACGTCGGCCGGGTCCAGATCCATGACGTCGACCTCGGTGCTCTCCACCTTCGAGTCGCGAATCTCGTGGACCAGCTCGAACCCCCGCTTGGACCCGAACGCCGGCTCGGACGAGCCCGGCTTCGGCGGCAGCGGGCTGCGACCCTGCCACGCCCACGAGTCGCTGGCCAGGACCCGTGACGCGCCACGCCGTTCGGCCTCGAAGCTGAAGAACCCGTCCCACGCTCCGATGTCGAGCACCGACCGACCGGTCAGGTCCTCGGGCAGGCAGCCGCGCTCCAGGTGGATCTGCGGCTCATAGACGCCCGGCGAGATCACGCCGGGCACGATCTCGTACTTGTGGAACCAGTCGATCTCGTCGACTCGGCGGCGCAGCTCGGCCTTGTTCATCGGCTCGGATTTCACGGACTCAGGGATACACGGTCACGGGAGTCTCGGCCATTTCGCGACCCACCGCGACCGAACTCACGCCCGAGCTTCGGGGGATTCGCTTCACCCCCGAAGCACGTTCCCCCGAGTTCGGGCTGGGGTGGCAGTGTCGTGCGGCGCGCTCGTCACCGGCCGAGGCCGCGGTACTCCCGCTCCAGACGGAGGCCAAGGTCGTCCCACACGGTCACGTCCATGATCCGCCGGATCATCCCGTAGGGATACTCGGGCAGGTGGGGATCGGAGGCCGTCGCCAGCGCGTCGAGGTCCGCCTCGTCGCGACAGCACCTGGCGGCGTTCGAGCTCCCGCCTGGGTCCCTCGGCACGACCGGGGCGCCGTTCGCCGCAGCACGAGTGCTCAGAACGGGATGCGCGCCAGCGCCTACACCTCGGTGGGATCGACGTTCGAGCACTGGAACCGGGTCAGCCGCAGCGAAGCCGTCGACTCGGGTCTCATCCAGCTAGACCGTGCCGACCTCGGGCGCCGAACAGCCCGTCGCGCACCCGGTCGCGCGCCGGGACCAACGATGGCCACGTGGTCGCATCGGGACGCCATGACGGCCGGCCACCCGTTCTGGCGTCGAGGACCGCCTGTTCACCTCGCCGGCTGCCGGTCGGTGCGCGCCCGTCGTCACGCCTCGACCCAGTGGCGACGACCTCGGACGTCCCAGCCTCGTCGCTCCGTCGGCGGTCGGTTCCGTTGGTACTTGCCCGTCAGCCACCCTCCACCCAACGGCGACCGGGGCGATCCCCAGGCCCTCGGACAGGCAGCAGGGCACGACCTCGATCTCGACCGAGCGGTCGAGCAGGTTCCATTGCGGCTGCAGCGCTGGGGAACGACGTGGCCGCGGAGTCGAGCGGTGGTCACGATGTGTTGGAGCTGCCAGGCCGTCACGTTGGACCACCCGATGTGGGAGATCTTCCCCGTCCGGACGATCGACGACAGGGTGTCGAGCGTCTCCTCGACGGGCGTGAACTCGTCCCACCCGTGCACCCAGAACATGTCGATGCGATCGACCCCGAGCCGGTCAAGCGACCCGTCGACACATCGCTGCAGCGCCCGACGCGAGGCACCGTGGGATCCTCGAGGCGGCAGGAAGCGGGCCTTGGTGGCCACCACCACCTCGTCGGTGATGCCGCGGCTGGCCAGCCATTCGCCGACGATCCGCTCCGACTCACCCGCCGAGTAGACGTCGGCCGTGTCGATGAACGTTCCTCCCGCCTCGACGTACCGATCGAGCTGGCGATGCGCCTCGTCGGCCGGCGTCTCCGCCCCGAAGGTCATGGTGCCGAGACCGAGCGGCGAAACCAGCGGTCCGCCCGTTCCGAGCGATCGGAGCGCGGTCAGGTCGTTCAGGTCCGCGGTCACACGCTGACCGCTTGGAGCACGTCGTCGGGGATGTCGAAGTTGGCGTAGACGTCCTGCACGTCGTCGTGGTCGTCGAGCAGGTCGATCAGCCGCAGCACAGCCTTGGCGTCCTCGGCCGAAGCGAGCTCGACGGTGCTGCTGGGCAGCATGGTCAGGTCGGCGCTCTCGAACGGCACCTCACCCGCCTCGAGCGCCTCGCGGACCGTCGGGAGATCCGACGGACCGGTCGTGACCCGCCAGGTGTCGCCCTCGTCGGCCAGATCCTCGGCCCCCGCGTCGAGCGCGACCATCATCAGCTCGTCCTCGTCGACGGACCGGGGCACGATCACGACCCCCTTGCGCTCGAACTGCCACGCCACGGCGCCGGGCTCGGCCAGGGAACCGCCGTTCTTGGTCAGCAGGGTGCGGATCTCCGAACCCGAGCGATTGCGGTTGTCGGTCAGCACCTCGACGTACAGCGCGACACCGTTGGGTGCGTAGCCCTCGTAGGTGACCTGCTCGTACTCGACGCCTTCGAGCTCACCGGTCCCCCGCTTGACCGCTCGCTCGATCGTGTCCAACGGCACCGAGCTGTCGCGGGCCTTCTGGAACATGGTCCGCAGCGTGGGGTTCGAGTCGGGATCGCCGCCGCCCTGACGCGCCGCCACCTCGACCTGCTTGATCAGCTTGGCGAAGAGTTTCCCGCGCTTGGCGTCGGCCGCGCCCTTCTTGTGCTTGATCGTCGCCCATTTGGAATGACCTGACATGCAGCCTCTCCTTCGTTGATGCTCAGCGGTGGTGGTCCTCGGCCAGCGCCAGGAAGCGCTGGTGCAGGCGGAGATCACCCGACAGCTCGGGGTGGAACGAGCTGACCAGCACCGACCCCGATCGGGCCAGCACCGGCGTGTCGTCGAGGCGGGCCAGGACGTCGACGGATGGTCCGGCTCGGAGCACCCGCGGCGCCCGAATGAAGACGCCCGGGAACGGGGTCGACCCGTCGCCGAGGTCGATGGGCGCCTCGAACGACTCGCGCTGGCGTCCGTACCCGTTGCGCTCGACGTCGATGTCGATGGCACCGAACGATCGCTGATCGTCGCGGCCACCCTGGACTCCGCCGGCCAGCAGGATCATCCCGGCGCAGGTCCCGAAGACGGGCAGCCCGTCGTGGATCCGTTGGGCCAGCGGGTCGAAGAGCCCACTGCGCTCCAGGAGCATGGACATGGTGGTGGACTCGCCCCCGGGCATGATCAACCCGTCGACGTCGGCCAGCTGGGCCGGGGTGCGCACCTCGACCGGGGCGAGGCCGCACCGATCGAGCGTGTCAGCGTGGAGCTGGACCGCTCCCTGGACCGCGAGGATGCCGATCTTCATCCCGGGATCCTGGGGGTTGGGCGGTGGCACGCATCACCAGCCCCGATCGGCGTAGGTCTGCTCGAGCTGCGAGATCTCGAGTCCGGGCATGGCCGAGCCGAGCCCGCGGCTGACCTTGGCCAGGATGGCGGGATCGGTGTAGTTGAGCGTGGCCTCGACGATGGCCTTGGCCATGGTGGTGGGCTCGCTGCTCTTGAAGATGCCCGAGCCGACGAACACCGCATCGGCGCCGAGCTGCATGACCAGGGCGGCGTCGGCCGGGGTGGCGATCCCGCCGGCGCAGAACATGGGCACGGGCAGACGGCCGGTCTCGGCGATCTCCTTCACCAGCGGCACCGGCGCCTGGAGCTGCTTGGCCCAGTCGTAGATCTCGGCCGAGTCGGCCTGGGTGACCTTGCGCATGTCCCCGATGATCGAGCGCAGGTGACGCACCGCCTCGACGATGTTGCCGGTGCCGGCCTCGCCCTTCGAGCGGATCATGGCCGCACCCTCGCTGATGCGCCGGAGCGCCTCGCCCAGGTTGGTGGCCCCGCACACGAACGGGACGGTGAACGCCCACTTGTCGATGTGGTGGGCCTCGTCGGCCGGGGTGAGCACTTCGCTCTCGTCGATGTAGTCCACCGCGAGCGCTTCCAGCACCTGCGCCTCGGCGAAGTGGCCGATGCGGGCCTTGGCCATGACCGGGATGGTCACGACGGCCTGGATGCCCTCGATCATCTCGGGGTCGCTCATGCGGGCGACCCCGCCCTGGCTGCGGATGTCGGAAGGGACGCGTTCGAGTGCCATCACGGCCACCGCACCGGCGTCTTCGGCGATCTTGGCCTGCTCGGCGTCGACGACGTCCATGATGACGCCGCCCTTCAACATCTCGGCCAGGCCTCGCTTGACGAGGTCCGAGCCGGTGGTCCGACCGGGCACGGCGGGGTTGGGGTCGCTCATACCGGGATTCTACGAGCGTCGCCGGTGCGACCGACGAACTTTGTCCACCGAACCGGCGTTGCGACGCTCATGACTCGAGGGGCGGGAGGTCGGCGATCTCCTCGGCGCTCAGGGGGGTGACCTCACCCGACCGGGCCAGGACGAACCAGGTGCGTCCGGGGGTAACGCCGAGCGGCGCCCCGTTCCCGTCGACGAACTCCCAGGGGTCGCTCTCGGTGGGGCGGCGCCAGAGTCCGGAGACCACCTTGCCCTCGGACAGGATCCAGACCGGACCCTCACCGATGGGATCGGCCTCGGGCGTGCGCTCGTCGACGGTGCTGGTGCCGTAGGGGATGTCGGCGACGACCACGTTGGCGGTGCCGACCTGCTGGACCGGGCCACCGAATTCGCCTCCGTCGACCACCTCGGTGTGCGGGCCGCCCAGCTGCCAGCGGAGCCACTCGCCCCGCTCCTCGTCCCAGGCGACCTGGACGCGGTAGCTGTTGCTGATCTGCACCTCGGCACCGTCGACCGGGTCGCCGGCAGCGGCGCCTTCCTCGACGTACGGGAGGATGGCCGTGGGAACCCCACCGCGGTCCCCCAGCAGCTCGTAGAGACCCTCGGTGCTGCTCATGAGGTTGTCTGGCGCCGGCGGGCGATTGGGATCGCGGTAGATCTGGGGTCGGGTGTCGATGATGCCGATCAGGTCGGCGTTGCGCACCCGCGACAACGTTCCCGGGTTGGCACCCGAGTACGCGAACCCGGGCGTGTTGAGGTTGGCCAGGATGGGCGGATCCGACGTGCGAGCCGAACGGATCGGGCCGACGGTCGGTGCGTCGAGCGAGTGGAAGATGGCGATGAGCCGGGTGGCGCTGCTGGCGATGAGCTCCTCGTAGACCAGGTCGGTGAATTCCAGTCCGGCCTGGGGGAAGGCACCGTCCTGGTTGTGGATCTTCACCGCCATGGCCGGTCGGTCGAGATTGTCGGCGAATTCGGCCAGCGTGGGCGCTCCGGTCAGCGGGGCGATCGGTCCCAGGGCCACGGTCGTGCTGGTGGTGGACGTGGACGTCGACGTCGTCGTGGTGGTCGTGGTGACCGGAGCCGCATCGTCGTCGTTGCCGCAGGCCACCGCGACGAGCGCCGCGATGATGAGGAGAGCGGCCGCTCTCAGGAGCGGCCGGGTGCGTCGGAGGGTCACGGTGTCAGAGCTCCCGGAGGGCGGCGATGCGTTCTTCGAGCGGCGGGTGGGTGGCGAACATGCGGTTCACCCGGGACAGGTTGCCGTCCTGGGCATGCTGGGCCATCGGCTCTTCGATCCACAAGTGAGCGGTCGCCCGGGACCCCGACTGCACGATGGTGGTGTCCTCCTGCAGCTTCTCCAGCGCACCGATGAGCCCCGGCGGGTAGCGGGTCATCTCGACGGCGGAGAAGTCGGCCAGCTGTTCGCGTCTGCGCCCCACCGTGGCCTGCATGAGACGGCCGATGAGTGGCGCCAGCACCAGCATGACGATGCCCAGGATGGCGAGGATGGCGCCGACACCGGGGGCGTCGCTGCTGCCCCGACGACGGTGGCCGCTGAGCCACATGGTCCGGAAGGTCAGATCGGCCACGAGCGTCAGGATCCCGACCATCGTGACGGCGATGGTGCTGATCAGGATGTCGTAGTTCTGGACGTGTGAGAGCTCGTGAGCGAGCACTCCCTCGAGCTCGATGCGGTTCATCTTCTCGAGCAGGCCGGTCGTGACCGCGATGGCACTGTTCTTGGGGTTCCGGCCCGTGGCGAAGGCGTTGGGCGCCGGGTCGTCGATGACGTAGAGCCGCGGCTTGGGCAGACCCGAGGCGATGCAGAGCCCCTCGATCAGGTTGTGGTAGCGGGGATACGCCTCGATCGATGCCGGCTTGGCCCGGCTCATCCGCAGCGCGACCGCATCGGACTTCCAGTAGCTGATCCAGGTGGTCCCCACCGCGAGGACGACCGCGATGACGATGATGCTCGGACCCGTGGCGACGAACGACACCGCGACCAGGAGCACGAAGAGGGTGAAGATGAAGAACCCGACGACGAGCAGCATCGATCGTCGCTTGTTCTGGGCGACCTGGGGATACAGAGGAGCCTCCTGAGGCTGAGGAATCCGGGGGGGGTGTGTGACGCGCGGTGGGCCTAGAACTCGACGTTCACGGGACCGCGAGCGTCGCCGTCGACCTCGAAGTACTCCCGGGGCCCGAAGTTGAAGCTCCCGGCGACGAGGTTGCCCGGAAAGGTCTCGATCCGGGTGTTGTAGGTCCGGACGGCGTCGTTGTAGAACTGGCGGGCGTAGGCGATCCGACCCTCGGTGCCGGTCAGCTCTTCCTGGAGATTGAGGAAGTTCTGGTTGGCCTTGAGATCCGGGTAGGCCTCGCTGAGGGCGAACACCGACTTGAGCGCACCGGTCAGCATGTTCTCGGCCTCGGCCTGATCGTGGGCCCCATCGGCGGTCATCCCCGCGTTGCGGGCGGTGATGACGGCGTCGAGGGTCTCCTTCTCGTGTGAGGCATAGCCCTTGACCGTCTCGACCAGGTTGGGAATCAGGTCGTAGCGCCGCTTCAGCTGCACGTCGATCTGCGCCCATGCGCCCTCGATCTTGTTGCGCTGGCTGACCAGACCGTTGTAGAGCAGGATGCCGCCGCCGACCACCAGGACGACGACGAGCAGGAGGATGATGAAGATCCACATGCGGGCGAGTCTATGGGACCCCGCCGGTGGACGCCTGGCGGCGGGTCAGGCCAGATCGGCGTAGATGTCGAGGTAGAGCCGAGCCAGGTTCTCCATGGACAGCTCGGCGGCCCGCAGCTCGCCTCCGGCGATCAGCGACGCCGCCACCGATGCATCCTCCAAGACCGAGCCGATCGCCGCCGCCAGCGCCTCGGGATCCGAGGGTGGGACCAGGATGGCGTCGGTGCCGTCCGTGGCCACGTTGCGGTAGCCGGCGAGATCGCTGGCGACCACCGGCGTGTGGGCCGCCATCCCCTCCAACAACACGACACCGAACGATTCGCCCCCCAACGACGGGGCGCAGAAGACATCGGCGCCGGCCAGGCGGGCCCGCTTCTCGGCATCGGAGATCTGACCCAGCCATTCGATGCGCGGCTCGTGGCTCCACCGGCGCTGCAGGGTCGCGGTGTCGGGACCCGATCCGGCCACCCAGAGGCGGACGTCGCCCGGCAGGTGCGTCATCGCCTCGAGGAGCACCTGGAGCCCCTTGCGCGGCTCGTGCCGGCCGATGAAGAAGATCGTCCGTCCGTCGGTCGGTGCGGGGGTGGCCTTGGCGTAGCGATCCACCTCGACACCGTTGAAGACGAGCCGGAACTCACCGCCCACCACACTCTTGGCCATGTCCTCGGCCTCGGGCGACACCGCGCACCGCACGTCGATCCCGCGGGCGATCCGGCGCAACACGGAACGGGCGCGGTCGTAGAGGTCGATGCGGCCGGCGGCATGGAACGTGGCGACGATCGGGGCCGTCTTGACGAACAGCGAGGTCATGCCGGGACCGGGTGCCATCGGCTCATGGACGTGCACGACGTCGAACTGCTCGTCGTTCAAGGCCCTGATGACCCGCAGCTGGGCGGCCGGGTCGGGAGCGAGCGGGGCCACCGAGCCGTTGGCGGCGGTGGGAATGGAATTGCCCAGCGGGGTGATGCCCGACTCGGGCGGCGGGCCGTCGCACGGCGCGAGCACCCGCACGTCGTTCCCGAGGCCGCGCATGGCGCGCGCCATGCCCAGCACCTGCCCCTGGACGCCGCCGGGAATGGTCAGGCTGTAGGGACAGACGAGCCCGATGCGCATGAGCACAGACTACCGATGTCGAGCGGTCGAGGCCCTACCGTTCCGATCCGACGGCCCGATGATCGGACGGCCAGTTGGGCTGCATGAGGTGCCACTGCTCGGGCTCGGCTCGGATCAGCTCCTCGAGCGCGTGCGCCATGTCCTGGGTGACCCGAGCCACGTCGTCCCGCAAACGGCCCCGGCGTTCCACCTCGAGAGGGGCGCACAACTCGGCGTGGCGCAGTGCGCCACGGAAGTAGATCGCGGCGGGCATCAGGCTGGTTCCGGTGCGGAGCGCCAGCAGCGCCGGACCGGCCGGCAGGGTCGTCCGCTCGCCGAAGAAGTCCACCTCGACGCCGTGCTCGGTGATGTCGCGGTCGCTGAGCAGGCACACGACGTGGCGGTCCTTCACGGCCCGGGCGACCTCGGCGGCCGCAGTGGGTCCCACCGGGACCACGTTGAGGCCGATCGAGCGGCGGTAGTCGGCGAACCACTCGAACAGCTCGGGCGGATCGAGCCGCTCGACCACGGCGGTGCAGGGGATGCCGAGCACCTCGGTCACGTAGAACGCGGCCCACTCCCACCCGCCCAGGTGGGGCAGGGCGAGGATGGGGCCCAGCCCGCGGTCGCGACACTCGGCGATGTGCTCGTAGCCCGTGAACGTGAAGCCCGCCTCGAGCTGGGCCTTGGAGAGCGACGGCAGCCGGAACGACTCGGCCCAGTAACGGGCGTAGGACTCGAAGGTCTGCTGGACCGACCGCTCGAGCTCGGCGCCGCCGTAGTCGGGCCCGTACACGCGTTGAAGGTTCCGCGCGACGATCCGACGCCGTTCAGGGGATGCGTACTTGGCGCCCGTTGCTGCGCCCCGGGCCAGAACCTGGGTGACGGGCGGGGGGAGCCGTCGGATGACGGCGGCCCCACCCCGGTACGCCCAGTACACCGGCGGGGCCATGGCCCGCGGTCAGTTGCCCTGGGAGGAACGCTGCTGGCTCTGCCGACCGGTCCATCGGCGGGTCGTACGCGGCACGCGCTCGCGACGTCGGGGCCGGGCCGGGCGGGTCGGCGCCTGGGGCCGTTCGGCCTGACGCCACACCTTGACGAAGCGTTGCACGGCCGTGAACGCCGTGAGGACGAACATCACCCAGAGCGTCGCGATGAGCAGGTGATTGAACAGCAGCCCGAACCCCAGGAAGACGAACCGTTCGGCCCGCTCCATGATGCCGCCCTTGGCCTCGAACCCGAGCGCCTCGGCCTTGGCCCGCTGGTAGGAGACGAGGCTGGCCGCCGCGTACACCGCCATGGGCAGCAGGCCGATGCGGCCGTCGAAGTTGCTGAGGAGGTACCAGGACACCCCGCCGAAGAGCAGGGCGTCGGTGAGGCGGTCCGAGACCGAATCGAAGAACGCGCCGCGCGGCCCGGTGGTGCCCGAGGCCTTGGCGACCGCGCCGTCGAGTGCGTCGGGGATCCCGGTGGCGACCAGGAGCACGAACCCGAGCGTCAGCCACCCGTTGCCGATGACCACCGCTGCGGCCGTGGCCATCACGATGCCCAGCGCGGTCAGGTGGTCGGCCCGGATCCCGGCGCGACGGATGCTTCGACCAACCGGCTTGAGGCCGGCTTCGATGTTGGTCTTCCAGCGGCCGTCGAGCATGTCGTCTCCAGGTGAGAATGTGTCGCGATCAATTGCTAACTCTCGCGAGCATAGCGCAGTGCGGCCCCCAGTGTAGGGACACGGACCGCTCGGCACGCGGTCGGACCGACCTGGGCACGCCCATTGGGGAGCCGGATAGCGTGGCCGACCATGACCGATCAGCCCGACCTCGCCCCGGCGGACGCCGCCGTGGCGCTTCGCTCCCTCCCCCGTCGCTTCGGTGAGGCCATCGCCCGCGCCGCCGGCCCGGGCGCGCACGATGGTGCCGACGCCGACGACGCGGCGGCGCCGACGGATGCGATCGAGGCCCGAGCCGACCACGTGGGGCCCGACGGCACCAGTCCGCTCGAGCAGGTGGCGGCGACGACCGCCGAACTGACGTTGTTCCACCAGGCGACGACGGCCGTCCTCAGCGGGGCGTCCACGCCGCTGCATCCGGGCGTGCTCGACCGCCGATCCCGGGAATGGGACGTGCCGCCCGGACTGACCGTGGACGACGCGGTCACGCTCTTGGAGCAGGAGGCCACCGCCTACGCCGCACTCGTCGAGTCGGCCGACGCCCGGGAGTGGGCCAAGTCCGGCCCGGTCGCCGGCGGCGGCTCGATCAGCGCCGTCACCCTCGTCAGCGAAGCGGTCCGGTCGGCGGTGGACCGGCTGCGCTCGATCGGCTGACCACCGGGATCTCGTCAGTCGGCAGACGAGACGAATTCACTCCAGTCCTCGGGGTTGTCCTCGACGATCCAGTCGATGATGTCGCCGTCCTGCCCGTCGACGAGGACCAGCCCCCGCTGCGAGGGTGGCTCGTCGGCCGAGTAGAGCAGGATCCGCCAGGTGGGCTTGGACAGATAGCCCCGCCACCCCATCTGCGCCGACGCATGCCCCACGGGGAACCCGACCCGGCGCGTGGCCGCGACGAGCGCCTCCCCCTCGTCCACCCCCAGCTTCCAGCCGGCGATCAGGTGGTACAGGCCGACCACCGTGAGCACGCCGGCCGCCCACAGGATCCCGTCGTTGACGAGTGGCGAATCGCCGTCGGCCAGCAGCCAGAGAATGGCGCAGATCCCCGCCATGACGAGGTAGATCAGGCCGGGGATGCGCCGCCGGCTGTTGTCGGGGAACTCGTACGGACCGGTGACCTGCCGCGGATCGAGCTCGGCAGGAAGGACGTCACCCTCCTCGACGGTGGACTCGTCGACCGCCGCGGCCCCGTCATCGACGGTCTCGCCGGCGTCATCGTCGGCGTCGTCGGTGAAGAAGGGCTCGGGACTCACGGCGCCGAGGCTACTTCCGGGACCACGCTCCCGCCGACCTCACTGCGCCGGCCAGGCTCCGGACACCCGGGACCAGCTGGCGTCGAGCGCTTCGGGCAGCACCTTGGTCTCGGCCACGGTCACCGTGAAGTTCGTGTCGCCCTGCCAGCGGGGAAGCACGTGCACGTGCAGGTGATCGGGCACCCCCGCACCCGAGCCCTCGCCCAGGTTCAGCCCGACATTGACCCCGTCCGGGGCATAGGCACGCTCGAGCGCTGCCACCCCGTCGCGCACACCGGCCCAGAGCTCGTCGAACTCGTCGGCGGTCAGGTCGTCGAGCCGAGCGACACCGCGTTGGGGCAGCACCATCATGTGGCCATTGGTGTAGGGGAAGGCGTTGAGCAGCGCGAAGCAGGACCGACCCCGCCAGACGACGTAGGTCTCCTCGTCGGGCAACCCCGAGTGGAGGATCGACTCGAACAGCGTCATGCCGTCGGGTCGATCGATGGCCGGTGCGCCCCCGTCTTCGATGTAGGGAATGCGCCAGCCGGCCCAGAGCCGCTGGATGCCGGCGCCGGCGGACGGGGACGAGGCGTCGGCCATGTCAGCCCCGGTCGGGTTGCGACTCGGCCACGATCTGCTCGACGAAGGTCTCCAGCGGTACGTCGCGCTCGACCTGGCCGCCACGGGGATTCACCCCGAGGGTCGTGGCAGCGACATCGTCGTCGCCGACGACCAGCACGTACGGGAGCTTCTCGATCTTGGCGTTGCGGATCCGCTTGCCCAGCGGCTCGGTGGCCACCACGGCGTCCGCCCGAACGCCGGCGGACCGGAGTCGCGCCACCACCTCGTCGGCGTAGTCCTGGTGGTCGGCCGCCACGGGCAGGACGCGGGCCTGGACCGGGGCCAACCACGTCGGCAGGGCGCCGGCGTAGTGCTCGATCAGCACGCCGAAGAACCGTTCGAGCGAACCCAGCAGGGCGCGGTGGATCATGACGGGGCGGTGGTGCTCACCGTCGGCGCCGACGTAGTCGATCCCGAACCGCTCGGGCAGGTTGAAGTCGAGTTGGAGGGTGGACAGCTGCCAGCGTCGCCCGATGGCGTCGGTCACGTCGACGTCGATCTTGGGTCCGTAGAACGCGCCCCCGCCCTCGTCCAGCTCGAAGTCGAGTCCGGCCACATCGAGCGCGTGGCGGAGCCCGGCGATGGCCTCGTCCCACTGGGAGTCGTCACCGACGGACTTCTCGGGAGGCTTGGTGGCCAGCCGGGCGTAGAACTCGTCGAACCCGAACGCCCGCAGGACCGACAGGACGAACTCGAGCAGCGACGCCAGCTCGTCGGCGATCTGCTCGCGGGTGCAGAAGATGTGGCTGTCGTCCTGGGTGAACCCACGCGCCCGCAGCAACCCGTGCACCGCTCCGGACAGCTCGTACCGGTAGACCGTGCCCAGCTCGAACATGCGCAGGGGCAGGTCGCGATAGGACCGCTGCCGGCTGCGGTAGACCATCACGTGGAACGGGCAGTTCATGGGTTTCGGGTAGTAGGTGGCGCCGTCCATCTCCATGGGCGGGTACATGCCGTCGGCGTAGAAGTCGAGGTGCCCGCTGGTCTCCCACAGGACCGACTTGGCGATGTGGGGGCTGAAGACGAAGTCGTACCCGCCACGCTCGTGCCGGTCGCGGGCGTAATCCTCGATGATGCGGCGGACGGTGGCCCCCTTGGGATGCCACACCGCCAGCCCGGGACCCAGCTCCTCGGGCCACGACAGCAGGTCCAGCTCGGCCACGAGGCGCCGATGGTCCCGCTTCTCGGCCTCGGCCAGCCGGTGGAGGTGGCCCTTCAGGTCCTTCTTGGTGGCCCAGGCCGTGCCGTAGATGCGCTGGAGCATGGGGCGCTTCTCGTCGCCTCGCCAGTAGGCGCCCGCCACGTGTTGGAGCGCGAAGTGACCCAGCCGGCCGGTCGATGGGACGTGGGGTCCCCGACACAGATCGACGAATCCCTCGCCGTTGCGGTAGTAGGAGACCGATCCGTCGCCGCCCACCTCGGAGTCGTCCACCTTCTCGATGATCTCGCGCTTGTAGGGGTGGTCGGCGAACAGCTCCAGCCCTTCGGCCGCCGTCGCCTCGCCCCGCTCGAACGCCTGGTCGGCATCGATGATCTCTCGCATGCGAGCGTCGATGCGCTCCAGATCGCCATCGGAGAACGTGGCCCCGTCGGGCAGATCGAAGTCGTAGTAGAAGCCGTTCTCGATCGGCGGTCCGATGGCGAAGGTGGCCCCCGGCCACAGGTCGAGCACCGCCTGGGCCAACACGTGGGCCGTGGAGTGTCGCAGGGTCTCGACGCCCAGATCGGTGCGATCGGTGACCAGTTCGACCGTGGCGCCGCCGGGCAGCGGTCGGTCCAGGTCGACCTGCTCATCGTCGACCACGGCGATCAGTGCCGCCTTGGCCAGGCCCGGCCCGATCTCGGCCGCCAGGTCTCCCGCGGTGGAGCCGTCGGGGAGGGAGCGCTCGGATCCGTCGGGCAGCGTCACGGTGATGTCGGCCATAGGCCGACGAGCGTACCGGGGCGGGACCACCGGCCCGGTGGCATTACCCGCGAGGAGGTCCGAGGGCTAGACCGCCAGCTCCAGCGGCCGCATGACGAGCACCGAGGCGGACGAATCCTCGGCCGCGAGGTCGGGCTCGATCACGATCTCGGTGGGCGCCGGTTCGCCGTCGCCGTTCGTGCCGGCCGTCGCCGCGACCGGCGTGGGCACCGGCTCGGCCTTCTTGGTCGCGTAGCTGTCGACGTAGGTCTGCCCGGAGAGGTCACGGATCGAGAACATCACCTCGTCGATGATCTGCCGCAGGACGAGGCGGTCGTCGGCCCGGTCGCGGTACCGCTCGACGTCGATGGGTTTGCCGATCTTGATGTGGGCGGTACGGAACGGGCGGGGCACCTTGGCGTCGGGTGGTTGGATGTCGACCATGCCGCTCAGCCCGACCGGCACGATCGGCGCGCCGGTGCGCAGGGCCAGTCGGGCCGGGCCGGTGTGGCCGCGGTGGAGGTCACCGGAGCGGGATCGGGTGCCCTCCGGGTAGATGCCGAACAACTCGCCGTCCTCGAGGACGCCCTGGGCCGCCGACAGCGCCCGCTCGGCCGCGTCACCGCCGCCGCGATCGATCGGGATCATGCCGAGCGCCGGAAAGAGGTGCTTGGTCTTCCAGTCGTCCATGTACTCGGCCTTCCCGACGTAGGTGATCCGTCGAGGCAGCACGGCTGGCAGGAAGAACGAGTCGAGGACCGACGTGTGATTGGGCGCCATGATGGCCGGACCCGACGTCGGGACGTTCTCGAGACCCTCGACGCGGAACCGCCAGAAGAAGTTGAACACCGGCCTCAGCGTGCTCATCGCCACGCCGTAGAGCTGTCCGTACTGTCGACCCACGTTGTCCCCCTCTCCCCTTGTGTCCCTGTCTCCCCCGTCACCGCTCATTGTGCACGACCGGGGCGATCTTCGGGAGTGCTTCGAGCGAATTCTTTGCGGCGGAGTCAGCTCAGGGTATCGACGCCGAGCAGTGCCGCGGCCGCGGCCACACCGTGACCGGCCGCGGCGGCAGCGTCGACGGCGGCGACCGCAGTCGGCGTGTCGAGGTCGTCGTCGAGCGCGGCGCGCACATCCTCGAGCGCGGCGTCGCCGGCTCCCGTCTCGGTCCAGGCCCGCAGCCGGGCCTCGGCTCGGGGCATGGCATCGTCGGTCCATTCCCACTCGGAGCGGTAGTGGTTCGCCACCGCCGTCAGCCTGATCGCCCGGGGATCGTGCTCCAGCCGCAGGTCGGAGACGAAGACCAGGTTGCCCAACGACTTGGACATCTTCTCGCCGTCCATCCGGACCATGGCCTGGTGCATCCAGTGCCGGACGAAGGGCTCGCCGGTCGCCGCCTCGCTCTGGGCTCGCTCACACTCGTGGTGGGGGAAGATCAGGTCGGCCCCGCCGCCGTGGAGGTCGATCGTCGTGTCCAGCTCCCGCATGGCCAGGGCGGAGCACTCGATGTGCCACCCCGGCCGCCCCGGTCCCCAGAGCGAGTCCCACGACGGCTCGTCGGGCGCCGACGGCTGCCAGAGCACGAAGTCCAGGGGATCCCGCTTGTTCGGATCGTCGGGGTGGCCGCCGCGCTCGGCCGCCAGGGTCAGCATGGTCGCACGGTCCAGATGGCTGACCGTGCCGAACGAGTCGAAGCTGCCGACGTCGAAGTAGACGGCACCGCCGGACTCGTAGGCATGGCCCCGGTCGAGGACCATGCCGATGAAGCCGCGGATGTCGCTGATGGCCGAGGTGGCCCGCGGCTCGCTCCACGACGGCAGCATGTCGAGGGCGGCCATGTCGTCGTCGAATCGGGCCGTCTCGGCGGCGGCCAGATCGAGATAGTGGACCCCGAGCTCCCGGGCCTTGCGGAGCAGGTCGTCGTCGACGTCGGTGACGTTGCGGACGCACCGCGTCTCGTGGCCGAGATCGCGCAGGCGTCGCTGGAGCACGTCGTAGGTGAGGTAGACCGCGGCGTGGCCCATGTGGGTGGCGTCGTACGGGGTGATGCCGCACGTGTAGATCGTGACGATGGGCCCCGGCTCGAACGGGACGACGGCTTGACGTGCCGTGTCGAACAGACGCATGGGAACCGACCCTATCGGTGCGCCGGAAGGGGCCGGTCGGTCAGATGTCGTCGAGACCGGTGAACTTGACCGCGGCGCGCGTCTTGTACCGCACGTTGAGCTGCAGGAGGACCGCGGCGAACGCCTCGATCGGCGCGGCGTTGGACAGGCCACCCGAGTCGAGCGGGCGCATGTTGGGGATCTTGCCCACGATCTCGGCCGTCGCCTCGGTGGCGGACGGGTGATCGGAGCACACGAGCACGTCGCTCTCCACCGGTTCGTCGATCTTGCCCAGCTCACGGGCCGGCACGTGGTGGAACGCTGCCGCCACCCTCGAGCGGGGAACCGCGGCCTGGACGTTGCCGGCCACCGATCCCCGCGGCGGGACCAGCGGCTGGAACTCGTCGCCCACCTTGGCCAGAGCGTTGGCCATCGAGATGACGACCTTGCCCCGAAGACTGCGCTCGAGCCCGAGCGCGGTCGAGGCGGCGGAATCCCACGGGGTGGCGATGACGACCACGTCGCAGGCGGCGGCGTGCTCGTTGTCACCCCCGACGAGAGGGAGCTCACGCCCCTCCCACTTGGCGTGGAGCGTGTCGACCTTCTCCATGGCCCGGTACTTCGACCGCGAGCCGATCACGACCTCGAATCCGACGGACGCCAGCCGAGCGGCGAGGCCACTTCCGGCGGGACCGGTTCCTCCCAAGACTCCAATATGCATAGGGCTACCGTACCGACCCGCTCGCGACGCTTCCCAGCCGCACGGGCACCGGCGGCTGCGTAACGTCACCCAGGCGGTGCGGGTCTGCCACGCTGCATCGACGACCTCGGGAGCTGGACATGGGACTGCTGGACGGCAAGCGCATCTTGATCACGGGCGTGCTGACCGACGCCTCACTGGCCTTCGGGGTCGCGAAGCTGGCTCAGGTGGAGGGCGCCGAGATCGTCCTTACCGGAGCGGGCCGCGGCCTCCGGTTGACGCAACGCACCGCCCGCAAGCTCCCCACCGAACCCGAGGTGCTGGAGCTGGACGTCACCGAGCCCGAGCACGTGGCATCGGTCCGCGACCACCTCGCCGACTCGTGGGGAGGCGTGGACGGAGCGCTGCACGCCATCGGGTTCGCCCCCGAGGCCTGCCTGGGCGGCGGATTCCTCGACGCCGGCTGGTCCGACGTGTCGGTGGCGCTGGAGATCTCGGCGTACTCGCTGAAGACGCTGGCCGAGCTGACCGCGCCGTTGATGACCGACGGTGGGTCGCTGGTCGGTCTGGACTTCGACGCCACCGTGGCGTGGCCGGCGTACGACTGGATGGGTGTGGCCAAGGCGGCGCTGGAGTCGACCAACCGCTATCTGGCCCGCGAGCTGGGTCCTCGGCAGATCCGCTGCAACCTCGTCGCCGCCGGGCCGGTGAAGACGATGGCGGCCAAGTCGATCCCCGGGTTCGCCCAGTTCGAGGACGCCTGGGGCGAGCGGGCCCCGTTGGGCTGGGACGTCACCGACTCGTCGGCGGTGGCCAAGGCGTGCGTCGCGCTGCTGTCGGACTGGTTCCCCATGACCACCGGCTCGATGGTCCACGTGGACGGCGGCTACCACGCCATCGGCGCCTGACCCCCGACCCGACCGACCCGACCGAAATTCCGTCCATTCGCGTCGGTTTCCGACGCGTTCGGACGGAATTTCGGGTGTGGGGCGGCCGGCGGGACATCACTCGAGGCGGTCGGCGGGCTCGAGGTAGTCGGGGTTGGCGACGCGCACCTTGGCCAGGGTCGCCAGCCACAGGGCGTCGACCAGCGCGGCCGACTCGACGTCGATGGCACCCGACCGGATGGCGGCTGCAAGCTCGGCGTCGTCGCCCACGCCCAGCGAGGCCAGCCGGTCGTGATGCTGCGAGCGCTGCTCGTCGCCTTCCGCCAGCTCGCGCCCGACCATCGCCAGCACGTTGGCCGCGACCCGGGCGTGGAACCGGACCCGGCCATCGGTTGCGTCACGGACGTCGTGTTCCAGGAACTCGCGCACCGCCTCGACCAGCTGAACGGCGCTGGGCGCATCGTGCGGTTCGGTCATCCCCCGACTCCCATCTCTCGCAGGAGCAGCATGAGGTCGTACTCGGCCTCACAGGTCCGCCGGCCGATGGCCGCCAACTCGACCGACCGGTTGGCACCCGAGAGATGGCTCGACGTCTGCATCATGCAGATCACGCCCCACTTCACGGTGCCCAGGATCTCCCACCACCGCATGGCGTCGAGGTCCACCGGCGGCCCTCCCGCCGCCTCGTAGGCCGTCGCCAGCTCGTCGCGGGTCCCCATGCCCGCCACCGCGCTCGGCGCGCCGAATCGCCACGCGCGCACCGCCAACCAGGCCAGATCCTCCATCGGGTCGCCCAGATGGACGAGCTCCCAGTCGAGCGCCGCGACCAGCCCCGTCGGCCCGACCAGCAGGTTGCCCAGCCGGAAGTCGCCGTGCACGACGGCCCGCTCCCCCGAGACCGGTCGATGCTCCTCCAACCACGCGAAGCCCAGCTCCAGCGTCGGATGCGGGTCACCGAGGGCGTCCATCACCCCTCGGTAGAACTCCAACTGGTCCACATCGGTGAGCGGCGGCACGTCGTCCAGCGGGATGCGATGGACGGCCGCCAGGGCGGCTCCGCACTGGCCGACGAGTGCGGCCCGGGCCTCGGCGAACGCGTCGTCACGAAGGATCCGACGTGGGATGGCCTCCCCCGCCAGCCGCTCGACCACCATCCCGGCCGCGCCCAACGAACCGTCGCCGGTCGCGTCGGCGACCACCGTGGGGACCGGGACCCCGGCGCGGCCAGCCGCCTGCACCACGGCCACCTCGGTGGCCATACCGCCCCCCACCGGTAGGGCGCCGGGCCGTTCCTGCTGGAGGACCAGCTCCCGCACCGAGCCCTCGTCGTCGACGGCGTCGAAGGACCAGGTCTGGCGCGACGCACCCCCGGACAACCGGCGGAGATCCCGGATCTCGGCGTTCAGGCGATCGGCGAGGAGGTCGGCGAGTTCCGCGGTCCCCACGAGCGGATCAGCAGACCGGTCGCACGTACGGGTACGGGTTGACCGGCCCGCCATGGTTGGGGTGCACCTCGAAGTGAAGGTGGGCCGCGGTGTAGCGGGCATTGCCACTGTTGCCCACGTAGCCGACGACCGTGCCGGCGCTGACCCGTCCACCGTTGCCGTAGGCCGACAGGTGGGTGCCGTAGTAGTAGTGGCCGTCGTCGCCGTTGAGATGGAACGAGAGCCCGCCGAGCCGATTGGAGCGGTGGCTCACCGTGCCCCCGACCGGCGCGTAGACCGGCGTTCCCGACGGCGCCATCATGTCGACGCCCTTGTGGCTGCGCCCGCCCGATCGGGACGCCCCCCACGTGTCGCTGAAGCTGGATCCCGGAACCGGACAGACGAAGCCGCCACCCGAAGGGGCGGGGGCTGCGACCGGGGCCGCGGATCGAGTCGGCGAACCTCCGGAGCCGGACGATCCCGATGAGCCCGACGAGCCCGAGGAGCCCGAGGAGCCCGAACCGGATGCGCTGGACGACGACGCACCGGCGGAGGACGCACGATTGGCCGCGGCTCGAGCGGCGGCCGCCTCCTCCTCTGCCTTCCGGCGGGCTTCCTCCTCGCGTCGCTTGCGCTCCTGTTCGAGGCGGATCCGTTCGAGCTCCTCGAGTCGGGCGACGTCCTCGTTGAGCGCCTCGACCCGGCCGGCCAGCTCCTCCCGGACGGCGGCGGCTTCGGCGCGCCGATCGTCCAGGGCGGACTGTGCGTCGGCGAGGTCCTCGTTCATGGTGCGAAAGTCGTCGAGGACGTCGTTGTCGGTCTTGAGCACGGCCGCCACCAGGGCATCGGCGACCGCCTGGTCGTTGGCGTCGGCGACCGTCCCCAGGTCGAGTCGCCGCTCGCCGGTGTAGCGACGCAGCGCCAGCTCCTGTACGACCGCATTGAGCTCGGCCTGGGCGGTCTCGGCCTCGGCGACCTCGGTCTCGAGCTGCGAGATCTCCTGATCGAGGTCGTACAAACGCTCCTCGGACTCGTGGAAGTCGTCGACCGCCTCGGCCGCGCGGGCGCGTGCCGATTCCAGCTCTGACTGAGCCGCAACGGGCGCCTGCATCAGAGGCACCAACACGATCGCGCACAGGGCGACGCGCAGGAGACGGGCCACGGGGCGGTAAGGGTATCGAGCCTGCGCCCGATCGCGCCTGTCAGGGTCGGTTGGCCGCCAAGCCGAGGCGGCGGACCCGGGGACGATCGGACTCGTCCTGGATGTCGCCGACCAGGGCTTCGAGCACGTCCTCGAGCGAGAGCAACCCCACCGTGGCACCCTCGGTATCCCGCACGACGGCCAGATGGCGCCGCGACCGGCGCATCGTGCGGAGGGCGTCCTCGAGCGCGGCGTCGACCGGCACCACCGGCATCCGGCGGACGATCGAGAGCGGAACGGGATGCTGACGCGCCACCTCGGGCAGCTGCAGCATGTCCTTGGCGTGGAGGAACCCGTCGACGTCGTCGATCGAGTGCCCGATGACCGGGAGGCGGCTGTGACCACTGGTGACGATGACCCGCTCGACCTCCTCGACCGATTGCCAGCGGTGCACCGTCACGACCTCGGTGTACGGGATCATCACCGAGCTCACGGGGCGCCGGCCCAGATCGAGTGCTCCGGCCATCAGGGAGTGGGCGAAGTCCTCGATGATCCCCTCGTCGCGGGACAATCCGACCATCGACGCGATCTCATCAGCGGTGTGCACCTCGCTGAGCTCGTCCCGCGGTTCGACCCGGATGACCCAGAGCACGGCCCGCGCCGCGCCGTTGGTCACCGCGATCAACGGCCGGGCGATCATGACGTACAGCCGGTACGGGCCCGCCAGTGCGAGCAGCGTGCGTTCAGGGCCGGCGATGGCCAGATTCTTGGGCACCATCTCGCCCAGCACGATGTGCAGCGTCGTCACCAGGAAGAGCGTGATGGCCAACGCGATGCCCGGCACCGCCCCGTGCGGTAGCCCGATCCCGTCGAGCAGCGGCTCGATCCACGACTCGATCGCAGGCTCGGCCACGAACCCCAGGCCCAGGCTGGCCATGGTGATGCCCAGCTGGGCGCCCGCCAGCTGGAGGTTGACGTCGCGGACGGCGGCAAGCGCGGCGCGGGCTCGACGATTCCCCTCGGCGGCGCGCGCCTCGAGGGTGCCGCGACGCGCGGCGATGAGGGCGAACTCGACCGCGACGAAGAACGCGTTGGCGGCGAGCAGCACCACGGCGATCACCAGAGCGAGAGCGACCGGCAGGCCGGATGACGCGACGACACTCATCCCGCGTCGTCCTCGTTGCGACGCACTCTGGGTTCGGTCAGCCGGACGGTCGCGATCCGCAGTCGATCCATGCCCGCAACCTCGACGATCCACCCGTCCTGTTCGACGCGCTCCCCCACCACGGGGATGTGACCGAGGCGATCGAGGAGGAATCCGGCGATGGTCTCGTAGTCGCCATCGGGGTAGGCGAACCCGGTGGCCTCATCGACCTCGTCCCGATGCAGCGAGCCTTCGAGCTCGTGCACCCCGGGTGGTCGCACGGGCGTGAGCGCCTGATCGGTCAACGGGTCGTGCTCGTCGTCGATCTCGCCGACGATCTCCTCGAGCACGTCCTCGAGCGTGACGATGCCCGACGTCCCGCCGTGTTCGTCGACGACCACCGCGAGCTGCCCGTCGCGTGAGCGGAGATCGGTGAGCAGCGACTCGAGCCCGCGGCTCTCGGGTACGGCCCGGACCTGGTACATGATCGTCTCGACGGGGGTCCGGGCCCAGGCGTCTCGCGGGACGTCGTAGGCGGCCTTCACATGGGCGACACCGACGACATCGTCCAGATCCGTCACCACCACGGGGAAGCGGCTGTACCCCGTCTCCCCCGCTCTGGCGACCAGATCGGCCACCGTGTCGTCGGCCAGCACCGCCGTGACATCGACCCGGGGGACGAGGACCTCGGCCGCGTCCTTCTCGGCGAAACGGATCGAGCGGGTCAGCAGCTGGACGTCGCTCAGGTCGATGCCCCCACCCTCGCCCGACGAGCGGATGAGGAACTCGAGGTCCTCGATCGATCGCACCGAGGCGAGCTCCTCGACCGGCTCGACCCCCAGCTTGCGAACGGTCCAGTTGGCCAAGCCGTTCAGCGCACGCGTCAGGGGCCCGAAGACCACCCCGAACCAGTGGGTCGGACGGGCCAGGACCGCTCCGGTGGCGAAAGGGTGAGCGATGGCGACGGTCTTCGGCACCAGCTCGCCCAGCACCATCTGGAACCCGGTGGCGAGCACGAGCGCCAGGGCCACCGAGAGGCCGGTGCCGCTCAGTCCGAGCGCGTCCAGGGGTGCTTCGAGCAGCCCGGCGACCGCCGGTCCGGCCACGAAACCCAGGACCAGCGAGGACAGGGAGATCCCCAGCTGGGCGCCCGAGAGGTGGAACGAGAGCTCCTTGAGCAACGAGCTGACCACCCGGGCCGTGCGGTTCCCGGCCCGGGCCCGCTGCTCGACCCGACCCCGGTCGACGGCGACGAGCGCGAACTCGCTGGCGACGAAGAACGCGTTCAGCCCGACGAGCAGGAGAACGGCCAAGAGGCCGAGGGCAGTACCGATGGAGACCTACCGGGGGCTGAGACGGACCATCCGATCGTAGCCCCGGCCGGACGGTATTCGCCGGAACGATCCGACCGCTGCCAACCTCTTGCCATCACGACCGACTCCCCCACCCACCCCCGAGAATCCCCGGCCCACCGCTTCGAGCCGGTCGCGGTCGGTCGTGAGTATCCGCCCCCGCGCCGCACGATCGACGCCGACACGAGCAAGGGCTGGATCCGCCGGGTGCTGCCGGTCGCGCTGGCTCGCCCGTGGTTGGCGCTGTTCTCGATCCTGGCGGCGCTCGTGGCGATGGGAACCTCGGTCGTGGCGCCCGCCGTGGTCCGGGCCGCCATCGACAAGGCCCTCGAGGCCCAGACCGATGCGTTGGCGCCCTACGTGTGGATGCTGGTCGGACTGGGCCTGACCCGGGCGATCCTGTCGTTCTTCTACCGCAACGGCCTGTTCCGGCTGGCGTACCACATCGAGGCCGATCTCCGCTCCATCCTGTTCGGTCACATGTCGCGGCTGTCGTTCTCGTTCTACGACCGCGTCCAGTCCGGTCAGCTGATCTCGCGCGCCAACTCCGACATCCGGTCGGTGCAGATGATCCTCGCGTTCGCTCCCCTGATGGCCCTGAGCATCCTGAGCTTCGCCGTTGCGCTGATCTACATGCTGAGCATCGACGTCGGGCTCACGATCGTCGCCGTGGCCACGCTGCCGATCGTCTACGTCGTCGGCGTGAAGTTGCGCAACGAGGTGTTCCCGCTGTCGTGGATCACCCAGGCACGGATGGCCGACGTCGCCACCATCGTCGACGAGAACGTCAGCGGCGTGCGGGTGGTGAAGTCGTTCGCCGCCGAGGAACGGCAGATCTCGACCCTGGCCCGAGCGGCCGAGAAGCTGCGATGGAGCACGGTCGAGACCGCAAAGGCCCGGGCCCGATACGCCCCGGTGATGGAGAACCTGCCGCGGGTGGGCCTGGCGCTGGTGCTGCTGTACGGGGGATGGCTCGTCATCGATGGGCAGCTCACGGTCGGCACACTCGTCGCCTTCAACGCCTACATCCTGTTGCTCCAGACCCCGTTTCGACTGCTGGGCTTCTTCCTGATGCTGGCGCAGCGGGCGGCGGCGTCGGCCGACCGCATCTACGAGATCCTGGACGAACCCGTCGAGATCGTCGACCGACCGGACGCCGTCTCGCTCGATCGGCCGGAGGGGCACGTCCGCTTCGATCACGTCGGGTTCGCCTACGCCGGCCACGAGCCGATCCTGGACGGGCTGGACCTGGACATCTCCCCCGGCGAGACCGTGGCCCTGGTGGGCCGCTCGGGTTCGGGCAAGACCACGGTGACGCGGCTGTTGGACCGCTTCTACGACGTGACCCGGGGTGCCATCATCATCGACGGCCACGACGTCCGGGATCTGACCCTGCCCAGTCTGCGCTACAACGTCGGCATGGTGCTGGACGAGCCGTTCCTGTTCTCGGTCTCGGTGGCCGACAACATCGCCTACGGGCGTCCGGACGCCTCCCGAGCCGAGATCGAGGCGGCGGCTCTGGCCGCTCAGGCGGACGACTTCATCCGTGACCTGGAGGACGGCTACGACACGGTCATCGGTGAGCGGGGCTACACGCTGTCGGGTGGCCAGCGCCAGCGTCTGGCCATCGCCCGGACCCTGCTGGTCAATCCGCCGATCCTGGTGTTCGACGACGCCACGAGCGCCATCGACGTCAAGGTCGAGGAGGCGATCCACACCGCCCTCGACGACATGCTGGCCGATCGGACCACGATCCTGATCGCTCATCGACTGTCGACGATCGCGTTGGCGGACCGGGTCGTCCTCCTGGAGGGCGGTCGGGCCGTCGCCACCGGGACGCACGCCGAGCTGATGGCGACCGAACCGCGCTACGTGGACGTCCTGGCCCACGTCGAAGAGGACGAGGCCGAAGAGGAAGAGGAAGAGGCATGGGTGTGAGCGCGTCCACCGTCGTGAGGCGCACGGCCTGCGGGGCCGGGGAACGCAAAGACAGCACGGCCTGCGGGGCCGGGGAACGCAAAGACGGCACGGCCTGCGTGGCCGGGGAACGCAGAGGATGAGCTTCGGGCCGCCGGCGGGATCGCCGATGGCGGGGCCGACCGGCGCCGCAACCAGCGCCGCGGCCGGACTGCCGTTCGCAGGGGTGCCCGAGGAACTCCAGACGCGCGTCGAGACGATCCTGGACCGCGAGCCCGATCATCCCGAGCCCGACATCACCTTCCGCCAGGCGCTCTCCGAGGAACCGCCGTTCACGCTCCGTTCCTTCCTCGGCCCCTATCGGGGCGGTCTGGCCCTGGCGCTGGTCCTCGTCGTCATCGAGACCCTGTCCCTCCAGGCGGGGCCGATCCTCACCCAACTGGGAATCGACCGCGGCGTGATCCCGGGGGACTTCTCCGCGGTCGCCATCGCCGCCGGCCTGTACCTGGGCACCGTGGTCCTCAACACGGGCGTCGGAGCGGCCCGGATCTCGTTCACCGCCCGGCTGGGTGAGCGGCTGATGAAGGCCCTGCGCATCAGGGTGTTCTCCCACCTCCAGCGGCTGTCGCTGTCCTACTACACCGACGAGAAGGCCGGCGTGATCATGACGCGGATGACCAGCGACATCGACTCGCTGGCGGTGCTGTTCCAGGAAGGCCTGGTCAGCATGGCCGTCCAGGCCCTGACGCTGGTGACCGTCACGGTCGTGCTGTTCCTCTACAGCCCCGTCCTGGCGGCGATCACGCTCCTCGTGGTCGTCCCCTTCACCACGCTGATGACGCTCTGGTTCCGGACCGCGTCGGATCGTGCGTACGGCAACGTCCGCGATCGTATTGCGGCCGTCCTCAGCGACCTCAGCGAGAACCTGGCCGGCATCCGCGTCATCACCGCCACCAACCGGCGGCGCCACAACCAGATCACTCACGACAACCTGGTGGGCGAACACTTCGACGCCAATGCCGAGACGGCCCGCATCGGCGCCATCTACGGGCCGACGGTCGAGGGCCTGGGCGTCGTCGCTCAAGGCATCCTGCTGGCGGTCGGCGGGACGATGGTGTTGAACGACACCCTCACCCTGGGCGAGCTGGTGGCCTTCATCCTCTTCCTCAACGCGTTCTTCGCGCCGATCCAGCAGCTCGTGCAGCTCCACAACCAGTACCAGCAGGGCCAGGCGGCGGTCACGAAGCTGCGCGGCCTGCTGGGCGAGGTGCCCTCGGTGGTCGAGCGGGCCGATGCGGTCGCGCTGCCCGAACTGCGCGGCGAGATCGCCTTCGAGCACGTGTCCTTCGGCTACGACCCCGACCGTCCGGTCATCACCGACGCCGAGCTGCGGATCGCCCCGGGCGAGGTCTTCGCCTTCGTGGGACCCACCGGCGCCGGCAAGAGCACGATGGCCAAGCTGGTCGGACGCTTCTACGACCCGCAGGGCGGGCGGATCACGGTCGACGGCCACGACCTGCGCGACGTCACGAAGGCGTCGCTCCGATCGCAGCTGGGCATCGTCCCCCAGGAGCCGTTCCTCTTCGCCGGCACGATCCGCGACAACCTCACCTTCGCCCGGCCCGACGCGACCGACGGGGAGATCGCCGAGGCGTGTGAGCTGACCGGCCTGACCGACCTGCTCGACCGCCTGCCCGACGGCGTCGATTCCGTGGCGCACGAACGGGGCGCCTCCTTCTCCGCCGGCGAACGACAGCTCCTGGCCCTGGCACGAGCGTTCTTGGCCCGACCCCGGGTGCTGATCCTGGACGAGGCAACGTCGAACCTGGACCTGAAGAGCGAGACCAAGGTCGAGCGAGCCCTGGACGTCCTGCTCGAGGGCCGAACCGCCATCGTGATCGCCCACCGCCTGGCCACGGCCATGCGGGCCGACCGCATCGCCGTCATCGACGAGGGCGGTGTCGCCGAGCTGGGGACCCACGAGGAGCTGGTGGCCCGGGGCGGGCGCTACGCCGAGTCCTTCGCCACCTGGACCGCCCACGCCGAGGGTCATCAGGGCAACAGGCGGCCCGGCCCGGCCGGCGACGAGGTCCCGGAACCACCCGACAGTGCCACTCCGTGAGTCTCCTCGAGTGGGTCCTGGCCAACGCCGCGATGCTGGTGGGGTCGATCGTGCAGGGCGGCATCGGATTCGGCGGCAACCTGCTGGCCGTGCCGGTGCTGGTCCTGCTCGACCCGGAACTGATCCCGGGCCCGGCCCTGATCGGTGCGCTGGCCCTCAACCTGATGATGATCGTCCGCGAGCCGGGCGAAGGCGACTGGCCCCGCGTCGTACCCGCGCTCGTCGGCCGTGTTCCCGGCTCACTGCTGGGAGCGGCGCTGGTCGCGGCGCTGAGCACCGACGCACTGACCTGGTTCTTCGCCACGGCGATCCTGGTGGCGGTCGCCATCTCGGCTTCGGGCGTGCACGTCAGCCCCACCCGGGCGAATCTGTTCGGTGGCGGCCTGGCGTCGGGGTTCACGGCCACGTCGATCGCCGTCGGCGGTCCGCCCATGGCGCTGGTCATGCAATCGTCCGAGGGTCCGGTCGTCCGCCGCACGCTGGCCCGCTTCTTCGCCGTCGGCGTGGGGTTCTCGTTCGTGGCGCTGGCGCTGTTCGGCGAGATGGGCACGGCCGACGTCGGTCGGGGCCTGGCCCTGGTCCCGGGGACGGTGATCGGCCTGCTGCTCTCGGGGAGGGTGGCCCGGTTCCTGGACCGCGGGTACACGAGATCCGCCGTGCTCGCCCTGTCGGCACTCGCCGCCGTCGCCGCCCTGGTCCGCGCTGCGGTCTGAACTCGTGAGATCGAGGCCAAAACGCTGCATGCGGCCCGCCCGGGGGTAGTGGACGAACCGCATGACAGGGAGTGGAGCACTGGTTGTGCGCTCGACCACCAGTCTGTTCCCACGGCGCCCCGGTCACATGGGCCGCCCGACCCCTTGCGTATGGGTTGAAATCCCCATGCCGCCGGTCTTCTACGCTCGGCGCCGTGCCCCGCACCCCCGACGCCACCCCTCCGGACCGCCCGACCGTGCTGAGCCTGGACGGCGCCACCGTGACCCGCGGCTCGACCACGCTGGTCGGACCGATCGACTGGTCGGTCGATGCCGATCAACGCTGGGTGGTCCTGGGCGCCAACGGGTCGGGGAAGTCGACCCTGCTGGCGATGGCCGCGCTGCGCACCCACCCGTCGACCGGGTCGGTCACGGTCCTCGGCGAGCGTCTGGGCACCACCGACGTCCGGCGCCTGCGGGAGCGGATCGGGTACGGCGCCGAAGGGCTGGCCCAGCAGCTGGAGCCCGGCCTGACGCTGCACGACGTGGTCGTCACGGGGTGGCACGCCGCGCTCGCCCCCTGGTGGCACTCGTACGACGACGAGGCCCACGCCGCCGCCGACGAAGCCTGCGGCCGCGTCGGGCTGGCCATCGACCGCGACCGAGCCTTCGGCACGCTCTCCAGTGGCGAGCGGCAACGCGCCCTGCTGGCTCGGGCGCTCGTCCGCCGACCCGATCTGCTCCTGCTCGACGAGCCCGCCGCCGGGCTGGATCCCGCCGGCCGCGAGGACCTGATCGGCACGCTGGATCGCCTGAGCGTCGCCGCCGACGCCCCGCCGCTGGTCCTGGTCACGCATCATCTGGAGGAGGTTCCCGAGTCCGCCACCCACGCCCTCCTCCTGCGCCATGCCACGGTGGTTGCGGCGGGCCCGGTCGAGCAGGTGCTCACCGCCGACCACCTCAGCGCGTGTTTCGGGCTCGCCCTGGCCGTGGGCCGGCACCCCGGTGCACCACCGGGCGGTGGCCGCTGGTGGTGCCACGCCGACCACGACCCGACGCGGTCGCCCGCCGTCCGCCGCTCGTCCTAGCCACCCCAGGGTCGTAGGTTGTCAAGCAGCGATCTTGGATGTTGTTCCGGTTGTCGGTGGGCCCAGGCGGTGGGTTCGTTGTAGGGGGTGCGGGTGCGGAGGCAGCCGTGGAGGTAGCCGACGAGGCGGTAGCCGACGAGGCGGTTGGTGTGCCTGGTCCGGTCCCAGATCAGGTTCTGATGAGCCCGAGCCAGGACCTTCACCCCACCGGCCTGGTCGCTGTCCCCGGCGATCGGGCGGTGGTTGTGCCGATCGGTACGGACCAGATCGGCCAGCACCTTCGCGTCGCCCGGGTCGGACTTCGCGCCCGCCACGTGGTGACGGTCCCGATAGCGCGACACCGACAACGGATTGATCGCATACACCCGATACCCCGCCGCAACCAGAGCCTGAACCCACAAGCCCCGCTCGGTCTCGATCCCCACCACCACCTCGGAGGGATCATCAGCATGCCCGGCGACCATCGCGTGGAACGCCGCGATGCCCTCCAACCCCTCGGGCAGGCGGCGAGCCGAGAGCCGGTCGCCGGCCCCGGTCATGAGATGGACGTCATGATGGGCCTCGGCCCAGTCATCGCCCACAAACACGGTCATGATCTGGTGCTCCTCTGGTTGATCCGAATGGCTGAGCCAGCGGGCATCCCAGCGGCGACCCAATGGACCAGTGCTCGAAGCACGACACCCCATGAGCGCTTGACGGGCAGCCCGAACCAACCGACCGGGGCACGATCTAGCCCTAGGAATCCCAAAGGCCCCAGGGACACGAAGTGCTCACCAGCCAGCAGCCCGGCACCAACCTCCCCGAACCACCGGAGCGACTGGTCGACCCCCATCAGGGGCTCAGCACCGCCACCACGGCGGCTCGCAGCGCCGGATCGAAGATGTCGGCTTCGATGAGAGGAGCCCCGTGACCGGCATCCACCTCCATCGCGGCGACGGGATCACCGGCCCCCCGTCCCACCGCCAGCGCATCGGCCAGGCGACGCTGCCCGGCCGGATCGACGGTTTCGTCGCGGCTGGTCACGACGACCGCCGCCGGACAGGTGACCCGGGCGGCCGTCGCGGTCAGATCGAATCCCGCCATGCTGCGGAAGAGGCGATGGAGGTAAGCCCCATCGGTGCGGCTGACCTCGCCGGCCAGCCACGCGGCATGGGGCCGCAGGACCGGGTCGGCCTCCGCGGCCGAACGGAGGAACCGGGCGTAGCCCCCGACCCCGGTACCCAGATCCAGCGCCCCGACCGCCACGGACCGCGCCGAGAAGAGCCCCAGGAGCCATCGACCGGCCGGGGCCGCGATCGGCGTGCCGGCGGCGACGAGCCCCCCGAAACGTTCGGGTCGCGCTCCCGCCGCGGCGACGGCGACGACCCCACCGAGCGAGTACCCCACCAGAGCGGGCCGCTCCAGTTGGAGCCGCTCGGCGACGGCGACCACGTCGTCGACCAGTTGATCCAGCGACGGCGCGGTGTCGGACCGGAAGCCGCGCCCGTGGCCGCGCAGATCGAACGAGACCGTGTCGGCCACGTCTGCGAGCAGCTCGTGGGTCCGGTACCACATGACGTCGCCGGTGTTGCCGGCGCCGTGCACCAGCATGACCGTCGGCCGATCCGAGTCCTGAGCCTGCGACCGCCGCCGCACCACCAGCTCACCCCGCCCGGGGACCTCGATCAGCTCCGCTGGCGGGAGCGACGGCACGCGCTGGCGCCCATCACCCACGGTCGGAGGACGCAACCGAGCGATCACCCGCCGTGCCGTACCGCCACGTGGGTCGTCAGTCACCCGACCCGGCACCGTCCGGGGCCACGCTGGCCAGCAGCGACGCGGACCCGGTCAGCGAGGCCAGTCGAGCCGTCTGGCGGCGCGACGAGGTGGCGAGCAGCGGGTAGGGGTTGACGGGCCGATCGCCGGGATGGATCTCGTAGTGCAGGTGCGGGAGGCCACCGGCGGCGTTGCCGGAGTCGCCGACGTACCCGACGACCTGACCGGCGGTGACCGGCCGGCCCTCGGCGATGCCGTCGGCGTAGCGGGCGAGGTGGGCGTAGTAGTGCTTCGACCCGCTCTGCCCCTCGATGTACAGCGCCAGACCGCCGCGCCCGCCGTCGGCCAGCCGGCTGATGATGCCCGACTCCACGGCCAACAACTCCGTGCCGGTGGGTGCGAAGATGTCGGCCCCTTCGTGCCAGTGCTCCCACGGGGTGCCGGGGCCACGGGGGAATCCCCAGCTGTCGATGAAGCTGTACTCCGACGCCACCGGGAAGACGAAGCCGGGCACGTAGGTGTCGGAGTTGGCGGCCCAAACGTCGATCTCGAACTCGGCCTCGGCCAAGGTCAGCTCGCTGAACCGCAGCCAGTCCCTGGCGATCTCCAGCCGGCCCTCGAGATCGTCGAGCCGGGCGACGGCGGCGGCCACGACCGCGCCGACCTCATCGCGCAGCGCCTCGTACTCGGCGACCACCGCGTGATCCTCCTCGAGCACCTGCTCGAGCATCACGATCTTGCTGACGACATCGGCGATCTCTTCGGAACCCTGGAGAACGGCCAGCGGCACCGGGCGCCCCCGCACGTAGGCGTCGACGACGCGGGTCTCGAAGTTGCGGGTGGCGTGGAGCAGATCGTCGGCCTTGGCCCGCTCGGCCGCCGCGAGCGCACCGAGCTGCTGCTCCTCGACGGCCAGCTCCGCTTCGGTGCGGGCGATGTCCTGCTTGGCGTTCTCGACGGCGACCGCCGCCTCGTTGCGACGGCGCCGGGCCTTGCCCAGTGCGTCGGCGTCGGCGGTCGTCCGTCGGGTGAACTCGGGCTGATCGGCGTAGTAGCCGACGCGCTGGATCGGGGGTTCCTCGACGGGGGCGGTGGTGGTGGGCGCCGTCGTGGGCGCGGCGGCCGGCTGATTCGGCTGGGCGGGCGGCGGCAGCGGCTGACCGGGCGGAGGAGGCGGCGGCGGGGCCGTGACCGGCGGGAGGACGGTGGTGGGACGCGGCAGGGTCGTGGTGGGACACGGCGGGAGCGTGGTGGTGGTCCCCGGCAACGTCGTGGGCGGCACGAGTGTGGTGGTCGTGGTGGTGGGCGCGTTGGGATCGCGCGGCGGCAGGCAGCCGTCGTCCTTGGCCTGGGCCGCGGTCGTCGACATCGACGCCGCCGCAAGCGCGGCGACGCCGAGCACCGCCCACGGAGCTCTTCTTCTCATCTGCATGCTGACCAAGCCAATCGACCACGCGGCGTGGGGGTTGAGGCACGGCGCGTGAATTCGTCAGCGTATCCTCGTGGCGCGCTCAGCAGGAAGGCGACGACGTCGCTCCCTCCGGGCCGCCCGGGGCGACGGCCAACAGCACACCGCGACCGACCACGATGCGGACCGGACCGGCGTCCACGACGTTGGACAGGCCGCGCCCGGTACCGGGGGGCAAGGTCTCCCGCCGGAGCGGCCAGCGCAGGCCTTCGGTCTCGACGTCGTCGGCCGGACCGTGCATCGGCACCAGCGAGAGCAGGCCACCACGTGGGAGCTCGAACCGTCGCTCACCCCGGACGACCCACACCGTCGCCGCGCCCATCCACGCCTCGATCCGGAGATCCGCGTACGTCGGCGACGCCACCACCCCGAGATTGACGGCGAAGTGATCGATGCGGCCGCCCGAACCCCCCACGACCAACGCGGTTCGTGCGCCGCGTTCCACCGCAAGGCTGAGGGCCAGCTCGAGATCGGTCTGCTCCTTGTCGACGTCGTGTCGGATCAGTTCGACCCCGTCCTGCTCGGCACGGCGGAGCCCATCGGCGGACACCGAGTCGAAATCGCCGACCCCCACGTCCACCGTCCACCCGGCGGCCCGCGCGTGGTCCAGCCCGGAGTCGGCGGCGATGTGGACCGCCGCATCATCGGCCCGGGACCCCTCGATGCGCCGGGCCAGACCGGCCAGCCGCGCCGGATCGAGGGCCTCGCCCCCGCTCCAGATCACGACGCTCCGGTTCAGGAACCGATGCCCTTCATCTTGGCGATCGTCCGCAACATGACCTCGTCGGCGCCGCCGCCGATGGACCAGAGCCGGGAGTCGCGGAAATAGCGGGCCGTCCACGTCTCCTCGATGTAGCCGACGCCACCGTGGAACTGGAGACAGGTGTCCGCGACGCGGCGGGCGACGCGGGCCGCCTTCAGCTTGGCGACGGTCGCGAAGTAGGTGGTGTCCTCGCCCCGCAGGTAGGCGTCGCAGCACGCGTAGTTGTAGTGGCGGACCATGTCGAGATCGGCGTACAGCTCGGCGAGCTCGAACTGGATGTGCTGGAAGTCGACCAGCGGCTGGTCGAAGACCTGCCGCTCGCGCAGGTAATCGACGGTGCGCTCGAGCGCGACCTCCATGGAGCCGACCGAGAGGTAGTTGGCGATCATGCGCTCGTTCTGGAACTGCATCATCTGCTGCTGGAACCCCTTGCCCTCGGCCCCGATGAGGTTGGCCGCGGGCACGCGGGCGTCGTCGAACACCAGCTCGGCGGTGTCGGACGAGCGTTGGCCCAGCTTGTCCAGCTTCTTGCTGACCCGGAAGCCGTCGACGTCGGTGGGGACCAGGATCTGGGACATCCCGCGGTAGCCGCCCTCGTCGCTGGTGCGGCAGAGAAGGCACAGCCAGTCGGCCTGCGTGCCGTTGGTGATGTAGAGCTTGGTGCCGTTGATGACCCACTCGTCGCCGTCGCGCACGGCACGGGTGCGGATGGCGGCCACGTCGGATCCGGCGTCGGGTTCGGTGACGGCGATGGCGGCCACGTGGGCTCCGGTCAGGGCCGGTACCAGGTACTCCTGCTTGAGCTCCTCGGTGCCGAACCGGTGGAGGGACGGGGTGGCCATGTCGGTCTGCACGCTGATGGCCATCGGCACGCCGCCGCAGTGCATCCGACCGAGTTCCTCGCCGAGAACCACCGTGTAGCTGTGATCGGCCCCCTGGCCGCCGTAGGCCGGGTCGTACTCGAGGCCGAGGAGCCCGAGCTCGCCCATCCGGGTGAACACCTCGCGGGCGGGGAAGGTTCCCTGCTCCTCCCACGCCTCGACCTGGGGATTCATCTCGTTCTCGACGAAGCCCCGCACCGTCCGGCGGAACATGTCGTGCTCATCGGTGAACTGCATGCTCTGGACGCTACCCGGCACCCTCGTCGATCGAGATGCCCAGCTCGGTACAGACCCGCTCGATCAGCCGGCGCAGCTCGGCCACCTCGCGGCGCAGTTCGTCGACGCCCGCCTGCGGTGGTCGGGCCGTGTCGGGCCGGCGGACGTCGCTGGTCGGCGCCCGCCGTACGTCTCGATCGGGGTGTTCGCGACCCTGCTCCGCGGGACCTTCTCCCCCGGGGCGATGTCCCCCGGGACGGTGTGCCCCGAACCCCTGCGCGTCGGCCTCGGATGCCTCCGGGCGCCCCGCCGTCGTGCCGGCCACCTCGCCGGATCCGCGGGGAAGGGCGGTGGTCTCCCACCGATCGTCCTTCTGTCCCGGCCTGCGGCCGACCATCCGTACCAGCGGCGGGTCCCGTCGAGACAGATCGTCGAGCACCGCGTCGACCCCGTCGGTGGTGGCGAATCCATGGGCCCGCTCGGTGCGGGTGCGGAGCTCGCCCGCGGTCTGGGGCCCGCGCAACATGAGCACGGCCAGCACCGCGAGCTGGCTGGGATCGAGCGCCCACGCCTCGTCGGCCGTGTGCTTGTGCTTGAAGACCCGCTGGCCGGCGCCACGAATGGTGCGGGCCAGACCCTTGTCGCGCAGCGAGAGCACGGTGGCGTCGACCAGGCGCTCGTCGTAGGCGACCACCGGATCCCGGGCCGTCTTCTGGTTGCACGCGGTGCGGAGCCCGTTGGAGGACAGCGGATACTGATCCGGCGTCGTGGCCGCCTTCTCGATCAGGCTGCCCAGCACGCGGCACTCCTCGGCCGTGAGTGGAAGCTCGTCCATCGAGATCGAACTCTATGCCCACACCACGTCGTGGTCCGACCAGGAGGCCGCCGGGCTCATGTTCGGCGGCGGTTGACCGACGGAGTGGCTTCCAGCGGGCGGGCGCAGGACCTTTCGGCGTCGAACCGGCCGGGCAGCCACGCTGTCGGCCGGTTCGGCGTCGCACTCGGCCTGCTCGCACCCCGGCCCGGCAATCATCCGCCGAGCGGCCGGGCGTTGCCGGATCTGACGGGTCGTCAGCTACCGTGACCGGCCGTGGACATGAGCTTCTCCCCCGCCGACGAGGGGTTCCGTTCCGAGCTACGCACCTGGCTCGCCCAGCAGCTCAACGGAAGATTCGCCGACCTCCGCCATCGGGGCGGGCCCGGCGACGAGCACATGTTCATCGACGAGCGCAAGGTCTGGGAGCGTTGCCTGGGCGACGCCGGCTGGATCGGCATCGCCATCCCCACCGAGCTCGGGGGGCGCGGCCTCACCCTCAGCGAGCAGATGATCTTCCACGAGGAGTACGCCCGTGCCGGCGGTCCCGGGCGGGTGGGCATCGTGGGTGAAGGCCTGGTCGCCCCCACGCTGGTCCACTTCGCCACCCCCGAGCAGCAACAGCGGTTCCTGCCGGGCATCCTGGCCGGCACCGAGATCTGGTGCCAGGGCTACAGCGAACCAGACGCCGGCAGCGACCTGGCCAACCTCTCCACCAGGGCCGAGCTGGACGGCGACCAGTGGGTGATCAACGGCCAGAAGGTCTGGACCTCGCTGGCCCACATCTCCGACTGGTGCTTCGTGCTCTGCCGGACCGATCGCGACGCCCCCCGGCATCGCGGGATCTCGTACCTGCTCATCGACATGGACACCGACGGGATCGAGATCCGACCCATCCGCCAGATCACCGGGCACAGCGAGTTCAGCGAGGTGTACTACACCGACGCCCGCACGCCGGCCGACCTGATCGTCGGCGAGGTCAACGGGGGCTGGAAGGTCGCGATGGGCACGCTGGCGTTCGAGCGCAGCACGCTCACGCTGGGCCAGCAGCTGGAATTCCTCAACCAGTACGAGGCCATGGTCGAGACGGCGAGGACGAACGGCGCCATCGACGACCCGACCGTGCGGCAGGACCTGATGGCGGTGTGGACCGAGCTCCAGCTGATGCGTTGGAACACCTTGCGCACCCTGTCGGTGGACGAGCACGCCGAGCTGAACCGAGAGGCGATGATCGGAAAGCTCTTCTGGGCCAGCTTGCATCGCCGGATGGGCGAGCTGGCGGTCGAGGTGGCCGGAGCGCAGAGCCTGGTGACCGAACAGGCCCCCGGCTACGAGCCCAACGCCGACCAGCGGCTCTTCCTCTACACCCGCGCCGACACCATCTACGGCGGATCCAACGAGATCCAGCGCAACATCATCGGCGAGCGGGCCCTCGGCCTGCCCCGAGAGCCTCGCTGACCGACCTCCCCGATTCGACAACCAGGAGCCCACCATGGCCTTTCCGCCCCCGCCGTACCCGCCGGGTCGCGACCTCCTCGCCGACCGCACGGTCGTCGTGACCGCCGCCGCCGGCACGGGGATCGGCTACGCCGTGGCCCGCCGCTGCATCGAGGAGGGCGCCACCGTCATGATCAGCGATCTCCACGAACGCCGCTTGGGCGAGGCGGCCGAGCGGCTGGGCGCCGAGACCGGTTCGACCCCGGCCACGCTCGTGTGCGACGTGACCGACGAGGCGACCGTGCAGGGCCTGTTCCAGGGTGCGGTCGAGCAGCTGGGCCGCGTCGACGTCTTGATGAACAACGCGGGCCTGGGCGGCAATGCCCCGTTGCACGAGATGACCGACGACCAGTGGAACGTCGTGCTCGACGTGACGCTCAACGGCACGTTCCGCTGCACCCGTGCCGCGCTCGGTGTCATGTACGGCCAGGGGGGCGGCGTGATCGTGAACAACGCGTCGGTCCTGGGCTGGCGGGCCCAGGAGCTGCAGGCGCACTACGCCGCCGCCAAGGCCGGCGTGATGGCGCTGACGCGATGTGCGGCGGTCGAGGCGGCCGAGCACGGCGTCCGGGTCAACGCGGTCGCTCCCAGTCTGGCCACCCACCCCTTCCTGGAGAAGGTCATGCCGCCGGGGCTGCTCGAGGAACTGGAGGCCGCCGAGGCCTACGGGCGCGGTGCGGAACCGTGGGAGGTCGCCAACGTCATGGTGTTCCTGGCCAGTGACCTCTCGTCGTACATGACCGGCGAGGTCGTCCCCGTGTCCAGCCAGCGCGCCTGACGTGGCCCGTACGGTTGCGGTCGGCATCGCCGTCGCGGTCTTGGCCGTCGCGGTGATCGCGGCCTGGCTGATCTGGCCCCGAGGCTCGACACCGGTGACGCTCGAGGAAGCGCGCGCCGACCTCGAAGCGCGACGGCAGGCCGACGCGGACGCCGCCGCGGCTGCTGCCGCCTCCGGAGCACCCGCGACCGGTGTCTACGAGTACACGGTCGAGGGCACCCAGTCCGTGGGGTTCGGCGGTGTGACCGACGAGGATCGCGCCATCCCCGAAACGGTCAACGTCGGGATCGATACGACCGATGTCGGGTGTTTCGAGATCACCCTGAACCTGGTGGACCAGCACGTCGAACGGACCACGCTGTGCGACGATGCGGGGATCGTGTCGATGGCGCGGCACCGCAAGGAGATGGAGTTCGGCGCGCTCTCGCCGACCATCGACATGACCTGCGATCCGGCCGTCGTGGTGAACGACCGGACGCCGGGGAGCCGAACCGATCTCGCGTGCGACATGGACGTCTCCGTCGCCGTCGTCGAGACCACCGGCGAGGCGACCGGCGTCGCGGTGGTCGGCGCGGTCGAGGACGTCACCGTCGGGGCAGAGACCCGATCGGCGCTCCCGGTCGAGATGACCTACACGATGGACGGCGGCATGGCCGGATCGTGGACCCAGCACTACTGGCTTGACCAGGCCACCCTGGTCCCGCTCCGGATCGAGCGCACGATGGACCTGAGCGGACCGGCGTCGATCAGCGAGAGGTCCGCGCTGCTCCTCACCGACCTGGAGCCCGTGACCTGACCTGTTCGATCGCACTCCGCGGTCAACGGAAGCGGTCGGGAAGCAACCCCGGCAGGTCGAGCCCGACGGCGTCGAACGTCTCGGGATCGGGGTGGCCCCGGACCACGAGGTCGGCCACCAATCGGCCGGCGCCCGGGGCGGTCTGGATGCCGGTGCCGCCCTGCCCGACGCACCAGACGAAGTCGGGTCGGCCGGGCTCGGGACCGATCACCATCGCTCGGTCCGGAGCGAACGTCCGGAGGCCGGCCCAGGCCGAGTTCACCGACCTGATCGCCAGCGTCGTGTTCTCGTTCACCCGCTCGATGGCCAACGCCACGTCGAGCTCCTCGGGTCTGGCGTCGCAGGGCTCCGACGGCGTCTCGTCACCGGGCGAGCACAGCAGCTGGGGACCGTCGGGCTTCACGTACCACTCGTGGTCGGCATCCGCCAGCAGCGGCCACTCGGATGAGCCCTCGGGGCCGGTCACCATGCAGGCGGTCCGGCGCAGGGCCCGGAGGCCGATCGGGCTGATGCCGGCCCGCTCGGCCACCACGTCGCCCCAGGCGCCGGCGGCGTTCACGATCACATCGGCGTGGAGGTCGCCGTCGGTGGTCTCGACTCGCCAGCCATCGCCATCGGCGACAGCCGCGTCGACCCGGGCCGAGGTGCGGATCGAGCCGCCGAGCCGCCGGAACCCGCGGACGAACGCCTGATGGAGTCCGGCGACGTCGATGTCGGCGGCGTCGGGCTCGAGAACGGCGCGGTCGACCCGCTCGCGGCGCAGGACGGGAAACAGCCGCACGGCCTCGTCCGGGTCCAGCTCGGTGATGGTGGCGCTGAGCGCCTGTCCTTCGCCGAGGGTCCGAGCGATGGACGCGGCCTGGTCGGGTCGCCCCACCGTCAGCAGGGGTCGGGGCCCGAGGAGCGGACCGTCGACCAGGTCGGACGGTGGGCGGCGGAAGAACTCCAGGCTGGCCGCCGTCAGAGGGCGGATGGCGGCGGCCCCGTAGTTCTCGATCAGCTGGGCGGCGGACCGCCCGGTCGTGTGCTGGGCCAGCTGGCCCTCGGCCTCGACCAGCATCACCTCGAGCCCGGGGTCGAGCGCGAGGAGTGCGTGCGCGGCACTGGCCCCGCCGATCCCACCGCCGACCACGACCACGCGCTCTCTCACGACGCCACCGTACGCCGGTCGCTTCGACGTGTGACGAGCACGCTCGGGGTCAGGCACCGAGCGTGCTCGTTCGGCCGCCGCTGGACCGCTGGAACACGGACCCGAGCCAACCCGACGCACGGAGTAGCGTCGGCTCCCATGGCTCGGAAACGTCCAACGCTCCCCGTGGTCGAAGCACCAGAGGACTTCGCCGCACTCTGCCCTCACTGCGACAAGGAGCTGAAGGGTCTTGTTCAGCAGCGGATGAACGCGGTGTACGGAACGGCCTTCGCGTGGGTCTGCCCGAGTTGCCGACATGTCCTCGGTGTTTCCCACCGGAAAGGCTTCTGGATGGGCTGAGGTCGGTCCACGATCGCCCCGGCCAGGCAGCCATCCGATCCCGATTCCTGCCAGCGCGCGGGCCTTCTGGCACAGCACCCGGGAGCTGCATTCGACTGTCACACCCCCATGGGACAATCGGGTATGGCAGTCGGCGGAGTGTCCGGGCTTGAGCGGTTGGGGGATCTGACCGGCCGCTTGCACGGGGTGCTCGCCGATCTGCACGGTCTGGATCTGGGTACGGCGACCGATCCGGAACTGGTGGCGGCGATGCCCGCGCTGATCCAGGCCGGCCGTCGTCTGGGGGCGGTCGAGGCCAAGGTGTTGGACGCGGTCGACCGCCGCCGGGTGTATGGGCCCGACGGGTTCTTGTCGGCCAAGGCCATGGTCGGCCACGTCGGCCAGTTGCCGGGGTTCGAGGCGCATCGCCGCTGGCAGACGGTGCGCATGTTGCGCGACCTGCCCAAGGTGGCTGAGGCGTATGAGGCGGGGACCATCGGGACCGGCCAGGTCGAGGAACTGGCCCGCACCCACGCCAACCCCCGGGTCCGCCACCTCATGGCCGACGCCCAGGACCTCCTCCTCGAGGACGCTCAGGCTTCGACGTTCCGGGAGTTCCAGATCCTGGTGCGAGCCTGGCGCGACTACGCCGACCAGGACGGCGCCACCGACCGGGCCCGCCAAGCCCACGATCGGCGCGACGTGCGCATGACCCAGGAATTCGACCGGGGCTGGCGCCTCTCGGGCCAGTTCGGCACCAGCATGGGATCGATCACCGCCGACCTCCACGAAGCGTTCACCAAAGCCGAGACCGCCGTCGACTGGGACAAAGCCCGCGCCGAACACGGCGACGCCGCCACCCCCGACCACCTGCCCAGAACCCCGGGGCAGCGGCGGGCCGACGCCTGGTGGGCCATGTGTATGGCCGCCATCGCCCACGCCCCCGACGACGTCAACATCGACCCTGTCCTCAACCTGGTCATGGACTGGAACACCTTCACCACCCACACCACCACCGGAGACACCACCGGTGGTGATGCGGCCGAAGCGGATCCGGCCGCCTACCGGACCCGACGCTGCTCCACCCTGACGGGCAAACCCATCGACCCCCACGACGCCATCGGCGCCGCCCTCACCGGCCACCTCCGCCGAGTCGTCTTCGACACCCGCGGCGTCGTGGTCGACATGGGCCGCAAGTCCCGCCTGTTCACCGGATCGGCCCGCGACGCCGCCATCCTGGCCCGCGCCGTCTGCACCTGGCTCTCCTGCGACACCCCGTCACCCGACTGCGAGATCGACCACGCGTTGGAATGGGGTCGCGGTGGACCCACCAACCAAGCCAACGCACCCCCCTTGTGCAAACCCCACAACCTCTTCAAACAGAACCACCACTTCACCATCACCCTCGAAGACGACAGGCAGTTCCACATCTGGCGCCCCGACGGCACCGAACTCACCTGAGGCAGCGTGCGCCCAACCGATGGATAGAGCTGCATCCTTCTCGTGTGCTGTGCTGAAGCCCATGACATCCCCTCGCACCCTGCACCCCGCGTCCGTCCGATGATCATCGACTTGACCGATCGACCCGCTGTCGTCACCGGGGCCGGATCGGGGATCGGCGCGGGTCTTTCCTTCGCGCTGGCCCGACGCGGCGCGATCGTGATCGCTGCCGACATCGAAGGGGCCAGCGCCGAGGCCACGGCGGGCGAGATCGAGTCCTCCGGTGGCCGGGCGGAGGGCGTCGCGCTCGACGTCACCGACGGCGAGGCGGTCGAGGCGCTGGCCGCACGCCTCGATGACGAGCTCGGCCCCGTGGCGGTGCTGTGCAACAACGCCGGCGTGTTCGCCGGCGGTCTGGTGTGGGAGTCGACCGACGACGACTGGGAGTGGGTCATGGACGTCAACGTCCGCGGGATCGCCAACGGCATCAGGGCCTTCGTCCCCCGTATGCTCGCCGCCGGCCTACCGGCCCATGTCCTCAACACGGCGTCGCTGGCGGGGATGGTCTCGGCGCCGCTGTCGGGTGTCTACGTCACGTCGAAGTTCGCCGCCGTCGGCCTGACCGAGGCGCTGCACCACGACCTGACCATGCAGCCCGACCATCGGGTCGGCACCTCGGTCATCGTTCCCGCCGCGGTGGACACCGGCATCGGCAAGAGCGAGCGCAACCGACCCGAGCACCTGAACGGGCGGGCCGAGACCGAGGCGGTGCGGACCGTGGGCCAGGCGCTGGTGGAGACGGCGGCCGCCGGCGCCGACCCCCGAGTGGTGGCCGAACGGATCCTGGACCAGGCCGAAGCGGGCAACTTCGCCATCTCGACCAACGACGCGTACGCCATGCACATCGCGGTCGCCAACGAGGACCGGCTGCGCCAGCGACCGCCGACCTTCCAGATGTACGAATAGGCCGACCGGCGATGCCCGTGCGGATGGCGAAGCCACCCGCACCACCATCTACGCTGGCTCGATTCCCCCGAGTCTCGAGGAGCACCCGATGACAGAAGCCGTGATCGTCTCGACCGCCCGCAGCCCCATTGGGCGGGCCCAGAAGGGATCGCTGGTCGACGTCCGGCCCGATGATCTGATGGCCACGATCATCAACGCCGTGTTCGAGAAGGTGCCGTCCCTCGATCGCAATCTGGTCGAGGATCTCATCCTGGGTTGCGGCCAGCCCGCCGGCGAATCCGGCTACAACCTCGGTCGGGTCGCCGCCGTCATGGCCGACATGCCCGACGTGCCCGGCGTGACCGTCAACCGGTACTGCTCGTCCTCTCTCCAGACCACGCGGATGGCCGCCCACGCCATCAAGGCCGGCGAAGGCGACATCTTCCTCTCGGCCGGTGTCGAGACCGTGAGCCGGTACGTCAACGGGATGGCCGACGGTGGACCCATCAACCCCGCGTTCGCCGAGGCCGGCGAACGCACCGCCAAGGCCGCCGAGGGTGGCGCCGGCGCCTGGAGCCCGCCCGCCGGCCTCCCCGACATCTACATCGCCATGGGTCAGACCGCCGAGAACGTCGCCTCGTACAAGCAGGTCCCCCGCGAGCGCATGGACGAGTTCGCTGCGCTCAGCCAGCAGCGGGCCGTGACCAACCAGGAGAATGGCTACTGGGACGGCGAGATCACCCCGATCACCACACCCGACGGCACCGTCGTCAGCAAGGACGACGGCCCCCGTGCCGGCACGACGGTCGAGAAGCTGGCCGGGCTCAACCCGGTGTTCCGGCCCGACGGTGTCATCACCGCCGGCAACGCCTGCCCCCTCAACGACGGCGCTGCGGCGGTCATCGTCATGAGCGACACCAAGGCCAAGGAGCTCGGGCTGACGCCTCTCGCCCGCATCGTGTCCAGCGGCGTGTCCGGACTGAACCCCGAGATCATGGGCCTCGGTCCCATCGAAGCCAGCAAGCAGGCCCTGGCCCGCGCCGGCATGACGATGGACCAGATCGACCTGGTCGAGATCAACGAGGCGTTCGCGGCCCAGGTCATCCCCAGCGCCGACGAGCTCGGTATCCCCTGGGAGAAGCTCAACGTCAAGGGTGGCGCCATCGCCCTGGGTCACCCCTTCGGGATGACCGGCGCCCGCATCACCACCACGCTGCTGCACGCCCTCGAGGACGAGGACAAGCAGTTCGGCCTCGAGACCATGTGCGTCGGCGGCGGCCAGGGCATGGCCATGATCTTCGAGCGGCTCTCCTGACCGAAGCACCCACCTGATGCGCGTCCTGGTGACCGGAGCGTCCGGGTACGTCGGCAGTCATGTCGTCGCCGCCCTGGTCGCCTCCGGACACTCGGTGCGCGGCCTGGTCCGTAGCCCCGAGAAGACCCAGCGGGTCCTGGCCGGTCACGGCAGCCCGGACACCGAGGTCGTCCGGGGCGACATGGCGGATCGCGACACGGTGGCCCAGGCGGTCTCCGGGTGCGACGCGGTCATCCACACCGCCGCCGTGGTGGCCCTCGATCGCGCCGGTGCTGCCGCGGCCGCGGACACCAACCAGCGCGGCGCCGAGGTGGTCCTCGGCGAGGCGTCCCGAGCCGGCGCGAACCCCATCGTCCACCTGTCATCGGCAGCGGTGTTCTCGCTCACCGACGGAGCGCCGATCACCGAGACCACGCCGCTCACCCGGGCCGCCGGCGGGTACGCGGCCTCGAAGGTCGCCATCGAGCAGTTCGTCCGCGGGATGCAGACCGCCGGCGCCCCCGTCACGCTGCTCTACCCGGTCGGGATCTACGGCGGTCTCCCCGTCGAGGTCGATCAGACCCACGAAGCGCTGGCGTACTGGATCAACGACGCCACCCTCAACACCTCGAGCGGCATCAACGTGGTCGATGTGCGCGACGTGGCCGAGGCCGCCGTGCGGTGCGTGGACGGGCGCGTGGTCGGCGAGCGGCTGATGCTGTCGTCCGGCTACCTGCCCTGGGACGAGAATGGGAGGCTTTCTCGACGACCTGGTGCAGGGTGACGTGCCGCGCATTCGCATTCCCGGCGCCGTGCTCCGCGGCCTGGGTCGCCTGGTCGACGCCGTCCCCGCCATCGGTCGTCCGGTCGCCTTCCCTCTCACGCACGAGGCCATGACCTACGCCACGAAGAACGTCGTCACCGACGGCAGCCACGCCGCCGACGTGCTCGGCCTGGAGTACCGCCCCGTTCGCACGACGATCCACGACGCGTTGCGGTGGCTGGCCCGTGAGGGCCACCTCGACCAGGAGTGGCCCGGCCTGGTGGGGTGAGCAGAACGGCTCACCCCGCTGGTCGTTTCGGCCTATGCGAGCCGGCGTCGGGTTCGGCACCCTCTTGTGGATGCATTCGTCAACGACGACGAGAGACGTCACCCGGGAGCCGGTCATGCACGACACGCACAAGAGCGAGGCAGAGGCCTGCCGCCACTGCCAAGGTCTCAGCCAGGGCAAGGCCGAGCGCTGCCACTTCTGTGGCCGCTGGCTGCTGAAGGTGGCCGAGCTGGTCAGCTGACCTCCTGCTCGCCTCGACCCGGGCGAGCCGATCGACACGGGGCCTCGCCAGACGGCGCTGCCCTGGTAGCTTTCGTCGATGCAGCAACGACCCCCCGTCAAAGCCGCGCTCCTTGCGTTGGCATTCGCCCTCACCATTGCGGCCTGCGGCTCCTCGGACGACTCCGAAGCCAGCGACCCGGCCGAGTCGTCCACCGACGCCGAGACCACATCCGGTGACACCGGCGAAGCGACGACAGGAGAGTCCGACCCCGAAGACGCAGGTGACGAAGGCGATGCGGGCGCGGCCGTTGCGGTCGGAACCGGGACCCTCACCATCGATGGCGTGGAGAACCCCGGGTTCGCGGGTGAATGCGAGATCTCCCGGGCCAATGGGGCAGAGCCGGTGGGCGACGTCTCCACCGGAGAGCTCGACACCCTCGTGATCATGGACAACGTCGCCTCCGGCCCGGCCCAGGAAATGAACTTCAGCATCACCTCGGGAACGATCCTCAGCATTCGTGAAACGGACGCCGCTCCCACCAACGGAACCGTCGACAGCGTCGCCTACGTCGACGAACCGTCGGGGAACGCCGCGGTCGTCGCATTCACCGGTACGACAGAAGACGGGCGAGCCGTGGTTGCCGAGGTCGGGTGCAGCCTCTACGAGATCTAGTCCCCTCGACGTCAGCGCGGGTCGCAGGCCCCGACCATAAGATCGTCCCGTGCGTTACGGGGTGACCATGTTTGCCACCGATCGGTCCATGGACCCGATCGGGCTCGCCGTCGAGGCAGAGGCGCGCGGCTTCGACTCGCTCTACCTGCCCGAGCACACCCACATCCCGGTGAGCCGTCACACGCCCGCGCCCACGGGCGACGCCGAGCTCCCCGACGAGTACCGCCGCACGCTCGACCCGTTCGTCGTGCTGGCGGCTGCGGCCCAGGTGACCGAGACGATCGCGCTGGGCACCGGAATCGCGCTGGTCGCCCAGCGCGACGCCATCACCACGGCGAAGGCGGCGGCCACGCTGGACCGGCTCGCGGCAGGGCGCTTCGTCCTGGGCATCGGCTTCGGCTGGAACCGCGAGGAGATGGCCGACCACGGCATCGACTACGGACATCGGCGGGCGGTCGTCCGCGAGACGATGCTGGCCATGCGGACCCTGTGGTCCGACGATGTGGCGGGCTTCGACGGCGAGTTCATCTCGTTCGAACCCAGCTGGCAGTACCCCAAACCCCACCGCGCCGGTGGACCGACGGTCCTGCTGGGCGGGGGTGCCGGCCCCAAGCTGTTCTCCCACATCGTCGAGTACACCGACGGGTGGATCCCCATCGGCGGCGCCGGACTCACCGCCGCGATCCCTGCGTTGCAGCAGCAGTGGACCGACGCCGGCCGCGAGGTCGGTGACCTCCACGTCGTCCCGTTCGGGTCGCTCCCCAGCCCCGAGAAGCTTGCCCACTTCGCCGAGATCGGTGTCACCGAAGTGGTGTTCCGCCTTCCTTCGGCCGATCGCGACACCGTGATGCCCATCCTGGACGACCAGGCTCAGCTCCTCGTCACCGCACCCTGAGCCCGGCCGGGTCGAGCGCTCGTGCTAGAGCCGTTCGATGATGGTGACGTTGGCCTGGCCGCCACCCTCACACATGGTCTGCATGCCGTAGCGCCCGCCGGTGCGCTCCAGCTCGTTGAGCAGGGTGGTCATGAGACGGGCTCCGGTGGCCCCGAGCGGGTGACCCAGGGCGATCGCTCCGCCGTTGACGTTGGTCTGCTCGTGTGGATACCCGGTCTCGGCCAGCCAGGCCAGGACGACAGAGGCGAACGCCTCGTTGATCTCGACCAGATCGATCTCGTCGAGGCTCATACCCGACTTCTCCATCGCATACCGCGTGGCAGGAATCGGGGCGGTCAACATCCACACGGGGTCGTCGCCGCGCACGCTGAGGTGATGGATACGCGCCCGCGGCGTGAGCCCATGGTCGGCCACCGCCTGTTCGGAGGCGATCAACAGCGCCGCCGACGCGTCGCTGATCTGGCTGGCCAGGGCGGCGGTCAGCCGGCCGCCATCGACCAGCGTGGCGAGCTGCGCCATCTTCTCGATCGATCCGCCCCGCCGGGGCCCCTCGTCGACGGCGACGTCGCCCAGCGGGGCGATCTCGCGGTCGAACCGGCCTTCGTCGATGGCACGGATGGCCCGCTCGTGACTCTCGAACGCGAAGGCCTCCATGGCCTCACGGCTGAGATCCCACTTCTCGGCGATCATCTCGGCCGACCGGAACTGGCTGATCTCCTGGTCGCCGTAGCGGGCGAGCCAGCCGGAGGAGCCGGAGAACGGATCGGTGAAGCCGTACTGCTCCCCCACCAGCATCGCCGCGCTGATCGGGATGCTGCTCATCTGCTGGACCCCGCCGGCGACGACCAGGTCCGAGGTCCCACTCATCACGGCCTGCGCCGCGAAATGGACCGCCTGTTGCGACGACCCGCACTGGCGATCGACCGTCGTACCGGGCACGTGATCGGGAAGCCCGGCGGCCAGCCAGCACGTCCGGGCGATGTCGCCGGCCTGCGGGCCGATGGTGTCGACACAGCCGAAGACCACGTCCTCGACCGCGCCGGGATCGATATCGGTGCGGTTGATCAGCGCCTTCAGCGAATGGGCCCCGAGGTCGGCCGGATGGACCTCGCTGAGCCCTCCGCCCCGCTTGCCCACCGGGCTGCGAACCGCGTCGACGATGTATGCCTCGGCCATGGGTGACTCCTGGGGGGTGGTCCCGAACGCCGTCGACGGTATCGCGGGCGCCCGTGGCTCGACGATCCCGGCCGGCGCTCGCTCGGGCGGGTGCAGGGGTAGGCTCGACCCGGTCACAGGGGGAACGACGATCGCGACGATCAGCATGCCTCAGCTGGGCGAAACCGTCACCGAGGGCACCGTCACGCGTTGGCTGAAGACGATCGGTGACCACGTCGAGATCGACGAGCCGCTGCTGGAGGTCTCGACCGACAAGGTCGACACCGAGATCCCGTCCGCGGCGTCGGGCGTCCTGCACGAGATCCTGATCCCCGAGGGCGACACCGTTCCCGTCGGAACCGCGCTGGCGCGGATCGGCGATGGTGCCCGCGACACCGTTGACGGGTCCGACGAGGCCTCCGTCGCACCCGCGGCCACGGCGCCGGTGGTGAACGATCCCGATGCACCCGAACCGTCCGGGCCCGGTCCCCACCCGGAGCGCACCGAACCCGCCGTCGACGTCCGCGAGGCTCCGGCAGCGCCCAACCGACCCGGCACGACCACGGGGTCGGCAACCTTCCTCTCGCCCGTGGTGCGCCGGCTGCTCGAGGAGCACCGGCTGGATCCCGCCGACATCGAGGCCACCGGAGCGGGCGGCCGCCTCACCGCCGCCGACGTGCGCGCCCACGCCCGCCGGGCCGGGTCGGTGCCCTCCCCCCGCCGGCTCCGGTGGCTCCGCCGCCCGCCCCTTCCGCACCGCCCGACTCCGGGGCCACACCCCCTCCCGCCGGTCCGCCCCCTCCGGTCGACGGCGACGACGAGGTGATCCCGTTCACCTCGATCCGGCGGCGAACGGCCGCCCACATGGTGATGTCGCTCGCGACCTCGGCGCACACGCTGGTGGCCGTCGAGGTCGACTACCACCGAGTCGAACAGGTCAGGGCCGACCACAAAGCGGCGTTCCGCGAGCGCGAGGGCGTCGGCCTCAGCTACCTCCCGTTCATCGCCCGGGCCGTGGTCGACGCCATCGGCGAGTACCCGTCGATCAACGCGTCGGTCGGCGACGACGAGCTCGTCGTCCACCGCGAAGTCAACCTCGGCATCGCCGTCGACCTGGACTTCGAGGGGCTGATCGTGCCGGTCATCCGCCAGGCCCACCACCTGCGGCTGGCGGCCCTGACCCGAGCGATGGCCGACCAGGCCGCCAAGGCACGCGCCGGCTCCCTCGCCCCGGACGACGTCACCGGCGGCACCTTCACCATCACCAACGCCGGCGGGTACGGCACCCTCCTGACCACGCCGATCATCGCCCAACCCCAGGTGGCCATCCTCAGCACCGACGGCGTCGCCATGCGGCCGGCCGCGATCCGACAACCCGGCGGAGCCTGGGGCCTGACGGTGCATCCCCTGGGCAACCTGGCCCTCTCGTTCGACCACCGGGCGTTCGACGGCGCCTACGCGTCAGCCTTCATGGCCCGGATCCGGGAGATCCTCCAGGAGCGTGACTGGGCCGCCGAGGTGGGAGCGTGACCGAGAACCACCGGGGTGTTCCCATCGCCCAGATGCTCGAGGACTTCCGGCGGATGTGCATCTCCCGCTCGCTCGACGACCGCGAGATCGCCCTCCAGAAGCAGAGCCACGTGTTCTTCCAGATCTCTGGCGCCGGCCACGAGGCGGTCCTGCTGGCCCTGGCCCGATCGCTGCGGCCCGGCTTCGACTGGTTCTTCCCCTACTACCGCGACCAGGCCCTGATGCTGGGACTGGGCGTGTCGCCGTACGAGATCATGCTCCAGGCGGTGGGGTCGGCGGACGATCCCGCCTCGGGCGGTCGCCAGATGCCGGCCCACTGGGGGTACCCGGCGCTCAACGTCGTGACCCAGACCAGCGCCACCGGCAGCCAGTGCCTTCCCGCGGTGGGCTGCGCCGAGGCCGCCCGCTACATCTCCCGCCGCGGCATGCCGGGCACACGGGCCCACGGCGACGAGGTGACCTACGTGTCGTTGGGCGAGGGGGCCACGTCGCAGGGCGAATTCTGGGAGAGCCTCAACACCGCCTGCACACTGCACCTGCCGGTGGTGTATCTCGTGGCCGACAACGGCTACGCCATCTCGGTGCCGTCCAGCGATCAGGCCCCGGCGCCGGTGTCCGAGCTGGTCAGGGGCTTCCCCGGGCTCGAGGTTCATCGAATGGACGGCACCGACTACATGGAGGTCAGGGAGCGGGGCGCCGAGATCATCGCCCACGTGCGGGCCGGCGTGGGCCCCGCCCTGATCCACGCCGACGTGACCCGGCCGTACAGTCACTCGGGCGCCGACACACAGAGCAAGTACCGACTCCCCGAAGAGCTGGCCGACGAGGCCGAGCGGGACCCGATCGGCCGGATGGAGCGCGAGCTGCTCACCGCCGGCATCCTCGACCGGTCGGGCATCGACGAGGTCCGTGCCGAAGCCACTCGGACGGTCGCCGACGCGGCCAACCGGGCGCTCGAGGCGAAGCGGCCCGACCCGGCGACCGTCACCCGCCACGTGGTGGCCCTCCCCGACCTCCCCTACCAGGCCGAACCGCCGCCGCCGGCCGACCCCGACGAGGAACCGGTCGCGCTGGGCGAGGCGGTCACCCGCTGCCTCCACGAGCTGATGGAGCGCGACGAGCGCATCCGGGTGTTCGGTGAGGACGTGGCCGACGCTCGAGAGGCGCTCATGGCCGACCTCGAGGGCAAGGGCGGGGTCTTCGGGACGACCAAGGGCCTCCAGCGGACCTTCGGCGTGGCGCGCTGCTACAACACGCCGCTGGCCGAGGCCAACATCATCGGCCGGGCGATCGGGCAGGCGATCCGAGGGCTGCGGCCCTGCCCCGAGATCCAGTTCTTCGACTACATCTGGACCGCCATGCAGCAGATCAAGACCGAGGCGGCCACGATGCGGTGGCGGTCCAACGGGCGATTCCACTGCCCGATGGTGATCCGGGTGCCGATCGGCGGCTACCTCCAGGGCGGATCGATCTGGCACTCACAGTGCGGCGAGGCCCTGTTCACCCACGTGCCCGGGCTGCTGGTGGCGTTCCCGTCCCGAGCCCGCGATGCGGCCGGACTCCTGCGGTCGGCGTTCCTTCACGAGGACCCGGTGCTGTTCCTGGAGCACAAACACCTGCTGCGCCAGCCGTACGCCCGGGACCCGTACCCTCCGACCGGCTGGGTGTTGCCGTTCGGCCGGGGTGAGATCCGCCGTGCCGGCAGCGACGTGACCGTCGTGTCCTGGGGCGCCACGGTCGAGAAGTCTCTTGCGGCCGCGGCGCGGGACGGCGCGCCGTCCGCCGAGGTGATCGACCTGCGGACGCTCGCCCCGTGGGATCACGAGCTGGTGGCCGAGTCGGTAGCCCGGACCAACCGGGTGCTGGTCGTGCACGAGGACGTCGTCACGGGAGGTTTCGGCGCCGAGATCGCGGCCTGGATCGCCGAGGAGCTGTTCTCCGAGCTGGACGCACCGGTCCGCCGCATCGGCGCCCTCGACACCCACGTGCCCTACGCCCCGGTCCTGGAGGACGCGGTCCTCCCCCAGGTCGACGACATCGCGGCCGCCCTCACCGACCTCGCCACCTACTGAACCCTCTCGGGGTCAGGCACCCAGAGGGTTCAGGTGCACGTGCAGCCAGAAGGTGAACCCGCTCGGTGCCTGACCCCCAGCGGGTTCAGGTTCAGAGGATCTGGCTGAGGAACAGCTTCGTGCGCTCTTCGGAGGGGTTCTCGAAGAAGTGCTTGGGGGTGCCCACCTCGACGATCTGGCCGTCGGCCATGAACACGACCCGGTCGGCCACCTCGCGTGCGAAGCCCATCTCGTGGGTGACCACGATCATGGTCATCCCCCCCTGCGCCAGGTCCTTCATCGTGTCGAGCACCTCGCCGATCATCTCGGGGTCCAGCGCCGACGTGGGCTCGTCGAAGAGCATGACCTTCGGCTTCATGGCCAGCGCCCGGGCGATGGCCACCCGCTGCTGCTGACCGCCCGAGAGCTGACCCGGATACTTGTACGCCTGATCGAGGATGTGCACGTGATCGAGCATGGCCAGCGCCTGCTCCTCGGCTTCCGCCTTGGGGATCTTCCGCACGTTGCGCGGAGCCAGCATGACGTTGTCCAGCACCGAAAGGTGCGGGAAGAGGTTGAAGCTCTGGAAGACCATGCCGGTCTCGCGGCGGATCTCCTGGATGTTGCGGATGTCCCGGCTGAGCTCGATGCCGTCGACGACGATGCGACCGTCGTCGTGCTCTTCCAGACGGTTGATGCAGCGGATGAGGGTGGACTTACCCGAGCCCGACGGCCCGCACACCACCACCACCTCCTGGCGACCGACCACCATGTTGATGTCCTTCAGCGCCTGGAAGTCGTCGAAGAACTTGTCCATCCCGACGATCTCGATGATGGCTTCGCCGGTACCGGCCGCCTTGGTGGCGTCGGCGAAGACCTCGGTGGTTGCGTCACTCATCGCGTACCAACTCCCAGCTTCTTCTCGAGCCGCTGACTCTCCCGGCTCATGGTGTAGGACCCCACCCAGAACAACAAGGCCGCGATGGCCAATGTCTCACCGATCAGCCCCTGCCCCCGGAACTCCTCCTGCGCCGGGATGGCGGCGGCCACGTTGGCCATCTCGAACAGACCCATGGCCGCGCCCGCCAACGTCGTGTCCTTGAACAGGCTGATCAGCTGGCCGATCTGGGCCGGGATGACGTTGCGCAGCGCCTGCGGGAGCGTGATGAGGAACGTCTGGCGGACCGGCGAGAGGCCCAGGGCCTTGGCTGCCTCCTCCTGGCCTCGCGGCACCGACTGGAGCCCGCCCCGGACGATCTCTGCCATGTACGCGGCCGTGAAGATGGTGAACACGACGATGGCCCGGGTGGCCTTCGACGGGGCCAGGCTGGAGGGGACGAAGAACTCGAGCGCCACGTTGGCCAGCAGGAGCAGGACGAACAGCGGAGCGCCGCGCACCACCTCGACGTAGGTCGTGCTCACCAGCCGGATCAGGGGGAGCTTCGACCGGCGCCCCAGAGCGAGGAGGATCCCGAGCGGGAAACACAGCGCGATCGAGCACAACGCCAGGAAGACGTTGAGCATGAAGCCGCCCCAGTCGTCGTAGCCGACCATCCCGACGATCCACAGGTAGGTACCCACCGGGAGGGCGAAGATGACCAGCGTCAGCACGATGACCGCGATCCGGTTCAGCTTGACCCTTCCGATCAGCGCGCCGACGAACCGGCCGAGGCCACCGGCCACCACCGCGGCGAGCACAGCGAGCCAGGGGCCGGCCGTGGTGGCCATGGCGAGGAGCAGGAGGACGGCGGCGCCGGGAATCCAGAATCGCTCGAACAGATCCAGCGCCCGGTCACGGCTGGACTGCCCCACCCACGAGGCGGTGCCGGCCCGCAACTGGCGACCGCCGACCAGGCCGGCGACCAGGCCACCCCACAGGGCCAGGATCACTCCCGCCACGGCGAGATCGGACAGCTGCTCGGACGGGTACCGGCCGAACAGTAGGAGCTTCTCGTTGACCCGGACGATCTCCCATCGACCGTTGACGAAGACGAACAGCAGCAGTCGATACAGGCCGTAGATCGCAACGGAACCGAAGATGATCGTCATCGCCGCGTCGAGGGGAGTCCGGAAGAGATTCCGGCGGAGCCAGGTCATCGTTCATCCAACGCGAGTCGTCGGTTCGCGACGTTGACGACGGCCGACACGATCAGCGAGATGGCGATGTAGATCACCATCGTGAGGGCAAAGGCCGGCACGGCGGGCGAACCGTTCCCCACGGTCGTCTTGGCCACCAGGGTCAGCTCGGCGTAGCTGATCGCCGCGCCGAGCGACGAGTTCTTGATGAGGTTCAGGTACTGGTTGCCGAGCGGAGGGATGGCGATGCGAAAGGCCTGGGGCAACACGACGTACCACATGCGCTGGAAGCCGCTGAGCGCCAGCGCGCTGGCCGCCTCGCCCTGCCCCTTCGGCACGGCCTGGATGGAACCGCGCACGATCTCGGCGATGTGACTGGCCGTGTAGATCACGAGGGCGAAGAACAGCGCGAAGAACGAGGGGTCGATCCCCATGCCACCCTCGATCTTGCGGCCCTCGACCATGGGCGTGGTCACCGAGTAGCCGAGCGCGAAGAACCCGCCGAACAGGATGGCCAGGAACACGAGCCCACCCCACAGACCGGCCCGAGCCAGGTCGCCCGTGCGGTCGGCGACGGCGTGGCGCCACCGCGACACCGCCCACCCGGCGGCGAGACCGACGATCCACAACCCCAGGAGCCCGACGTTGGACCCGCCCTCGTACCACGGGATCCCGAGGCCGCGGTTGCTGATGACGAACACGCCGAGCGGCTCCCACGCCTCCTGGATCGCCGGGAACACGTTGAGGATGAGGACCAGATTGCCGAACAGCAGGAAGATGTAGAGCGGGATGTTGCGCACCGCCTCGACGTAGGTGGCCGCCATCTTGTTGACAACCCAGTTGGTGCTGAGTCGGGCGATACCGATGATCGTGCCCAGGATGGTGGCGGCGACCACGCCGGCCAGCGCCACCCGAAGGGTGTTGAGCAGGCCTTCGACCATCGCGTCGCGCACCGGGGCGCTCTGCGACATCGAGTTGCCGGGGATGGTGAACGACGCCGGGTTGTCGAGAAACCCGAAGTCGGTCGGGATGTTCTTCTCTTCGGAGTTGACCCGGTAGTTGTCGTACAGCCAGTAGAGGATCAGCAGGCTGACGGCCACGACCACGATCTGGAAGGCCCACTGCAGCACCCGGACGTCGCGCCACAGCGGCGGGCGAGCGGTCGCGGCGATCTGAGCGTCGGACGGTTGACGCTCAGATGTGGAACTCGATGCGGGCATGGACGATGGCGACCTCTGGAATCGCCCGACGACGGGGTCGGAGCCCTGCCGGCTCCGACCCCGTCATAGGCTCAGACGTGGGCTACTTGTACGGAGCGGCGTACATGAGACCGCCGTCAATCCAGAGTGCGTTCTCCCCGCGCTCGAGGCCGAGCGGCTCGATGTGCTCGGCGTAGATCTCGCCGTAGTTGCCCACCTGGGTGATCACCTGGGCGGCGAAGTCGGTCGGAAGACCGAGCCCCGGGTCAAGCGTGGCCGAACCGTCATCGTCCTCGAACTCGAGGCCGAGGAACTTCTGGATGTTGGGGTCCTCGGTTGTGCTGAAGGTGTCGATGTTGCTGGAGTCGATGCCGAACTCCTCGGCCTGGATGGTGGAGAGGATGATCCAGTTGACCGCTTGGGCCCAGTCGGTGTCGCCGTCGGCGACCGCCGGGGCGAGCGGTTCCTTGGAGAAGACGTCCTCCAAGATCACGAGCGCCTCGGGCCCGTCGGGGAACTCGGACCGCAGGCCGGTGAGCTGGCTGACATCCGAGGACCAGGCATCACACTGGCCGGCGATGAACGCCTCCTGGATCAGGTCGACCTCGGCGTATCCACGGACTTCCCAGTCGAGGCCGAGCCGCTGCGCTTCGGACGCCGCATTGCCCTCGGTGGTGGTTCCCTGAGCGACACAGACGATGACGCCGTCCAGGTCCTCGATGGACGAGAATCCGCTGTCGGCGGCGACCATGATGCCCTGACCGTCGTAGAAGTTCGGCTGCAGGAAGGTCGCACCCTCGCCGCCGTCACGGGAGGCAGTCCAGGTCGTGTTGCGCACCAGGACGTCGACCGCTCCGGACTGCAGGGCGGTGAACCGATCTTCGGTCTCGAGATCGACGAACTCGACCTTGGTGGCGTCGCCGAGCACTCCGGCGGCGATCGCACGGCAGAAGTCGGCGTCGAAGCCGACGTGGTCGCCGTCATCGGTGAGCACGGCGAAGCCGGGCAACGAATCGCGGGTACCGCACTTCACGACGTCGGCTTCCTTGACCGCGTCGAGCAGCGAACCGTCCTGGACCAGCTCGACGTCCTCGGTGTCGCCGGCGGCGTCGGTGTCGGCCGTGTCCTCCATCTCCTCGGTGTCGGCGGTGTCTTCCATTTCGCCGGTCTCTTCCGAGGTCGTACCGCCGGTGTCCTCACCGGAGTCGTCATCGTCGTCGGAACACGCCGCGGCGATGAGGCCGAGCGCAAGGAACAGGGCGAGGAACCGCCACAGCGCCGATCGTTGCATGAGGGAAATCCTTTGCTAGGGAACAGACGTGACCCGGGTCACGTCTGGCCGAACCCTAGCGGGGGCGGCCTGCGCCGGGAAGGTTTCGTCACGGTTTCGACACGGTGAGCACGCTGGGGGCCAGGCACCGAGCGTGCTCACTTCTGGTCTGCGTACGCCGGGTGCCTGACCCCGAGAGGATTCAGCTCAGAGGATCGCGGCGCCGACCCGGCGGCGGTGCCAGGCGGCGTCGCCCCACTGGGCGCTGAGCGCCCAGACCCGCTTCATCCACATGTGCAGGTCGTACTCGACCGTGTAGGCGATGGCGCCGTGGCACTGGAGGGCATGCGTCGCAGCGGTCAGCCCGGCCTGCGAGGCGTAGGCCTTGGCCATGGACACGTGGACCCCGGCCGACGGGTCGCCGTGGGCCAGCGAGTAGGCGGCGCGGGCCACCATCGGCCGGGCGAAGTCCAGCGCCAGGAGTACGTCGGCGAGCTTGTGCTTCAGCGCCTGGTAGCTGCCGATGGGCCGACCGAACTGCTCTCGCTCCTGGACGTACTCGACGGTGACCGCCAACAGGTGGTCGGCCAGACCCACGAGCTGCGCACTCGTGCCCAGGACGGCCCGATCGAAGGCTCGATCGCCAGCGGCCGCATCGTCGGTGATCAGGCTGTCGGGGCCGGGACTCCACTCGATGGTGGCCATCCGACGGGCGCCGTCGACCGACGTCTCGGGCGTAGCGTTCACGGCGTCCACCGGGACCAGATGCCAGGCGCCGTCCCGCTGGAGCAGCAGCCGGTCGGCGTCGATGCGCACGATCGGATCGTTCTCGAACCCGACCGACACGGCGATCTCACCCCGGGCCACCGATGCGAGCGCCGGATGCTCGGCCTCGGCCAGCAGGGGGACCGCCACGGCCGCCGTGTCGACGACCGGGTCGGGCATGGCGCAGCGTCCGGTCTCGACCAGGAGCAGGACCAGATCCAGCTCGGACATCCCCATGCCGCCGGCCGATTCGGGCGCCATCAGCGCGAGGACCCCCATCTCGCCCAGCTGGGACCAGAGCGCCCGGTCGGTCGTGCCCTCCCATGCGGCCCGCACCCGCGTCGGCGGGCACTGATCGGTCAGTAGATCGCGCACCGTGTCGGCGAACAGGCGCTGGTCTTCGGTGAAGGAGAACTGCACGACGACCTCTACTTCCGGGGCAGCCCGAGCACCCGCTCGGCCACCACGTTGCGTTGGATCTCGTTGGTCCCGGCGTAGATGGGGCCGGCCAGTGCGAACTGGAACCCTTTCATCCAGCCGCCGCCGTCGACTGCGCCGGGGCTGTCGTCGACCAGCTCGGCTCGTGCGCCCAGCAGCTCGAGCGCGGTCTCGTGCATGCGGACGTCCATCTCGGACCAGAAGATCTTGTTGAGGCTCGACTCGGCGCCGATCGGCTGCCCGTCGAGCATCTTGGTGACCGTCTGGAGGGTCGAGAGCTGGTACGCCTCGGCGTCCATCCAGGCCTGGGTCACCTGGTCGGCCAGACGCTCGTCGCCGCGGCCTGTCCGGTGGTAGAGGTCGATCAGCCGATCGGCGGCGGCCATGAACCGCCCCGGGCTCCGCAGGGTGAGACCCCGCTCGGACGACGTCGTGGTCATGGCCACGCGCCAGCCCTCGTCAACGCCGCCCAGCACGTCCTCGTCGGGCACGAAGACCTCCTCGAAGAACACCTCGGCGAACCCTTCATCGCCGTCGAGCCTGCTGACGCCGCGGACGGTCACGCCCTCGGCATCAAGTGGGATCAGCAGGTAGCTCATCCCCCGATGACGCTCTGCGTCGGGATCGGTGCGGAACAGCCCGAAAATGTGGGTGCAGAACGCGCCCCGGGTGGTCCAGGTCTTCTGTCCCGTCACCCGCCAGCCGCCGTCGACCTGCGTCGCCCGGCTCTTGATCCCAGCCAGGTCGCTGCCGGCGTCGGGCTCGGACCAGCCCTGGCCCCACTGCTCGACCCCCTCGGCCATGGGCCGCAGGTAACGCTCCTTCTGCCAGTCGGTGCCGTATTCGAAGAAGATGGGGGCCAGCAGAAAGATGCCGTTCTGGCTGACGCGCTGGGGTGCACCGGCCCGGTAGTACTCCTCCTCGAAGATCAGCCACTCCCAGAGCGAGGCACCCCGGCCGCCGTACTCCTCGGGCCAGGACACCACGCTGTAGCGAGCGTCGAACAGCTCCTTCTCCCACTCCTGGTGCCGGCGAAACCCGTCCTCGGTGTCACCGGAGGGCAGCGGCTCGGCCGGCACGTGGGCCTCGAGCCACTCCCGCACCTCGGCCCGGAACCGCTCCTCGGACTCGGTCCACGTCAGATCCATCTCAACTCCCGCTCATGGCAGAATCTCGGCCTCGGCAAGTGCGCTCAGCAGCCATATGGAGGCCGAGATTCCTCATCGGTCGGCTCCGAGGCGCTTCAGGGTGGCACGCGCCTCGTCGACGATGCCCTCGACGACCTCGGCGACGGTGGGAAGGGCGTCGATCACCCCGGCCACCTGGCCGGTCGGCAGGATGCCCACCTCGGGCCGTCCGTCGACCATGGTGGCCTTGGTCAGCATGGGCGCGTTGGCCGCCAGCGCCACCTGGCTCCAGGTGAGGTCCTGGTCCTTCTTCATCTCCAGCCCCGTGCGGGCCAGGTCCGGCAACGAGACGCCGGTCTGCGCCCGGAACCGCAGCGCGTTGGCCGCGGCCTTGGGGAACCGGGTCAATACCGACGCCTTCTCGAGCTCGTCGATCATCTCGGTGCGGATCACCCGCTGGGGGGCTCCGTCGATGGCGGTGGTGACGACCGTGTCGAACGGCCCGGCCTGGAGGTAGAGGGCCTTGACGTTGTCGGGCACGCCCGACTCCCGGGTCAGCAGAAACCGCGTGCCCATGGCGATGCCGGCCGCGCCCCACGCCAGCGCGGCCACCAGGCCCTGCCCGGAGTGGAACCCGCCGGCGCCGAGCACGGGCACGTCGACCCGCTCGCACACGGCCGGCAGCAGCAGGCTGGTGGGCACCGAGCCGGTGTGCCCGCCGCCCTCGCCGCCCTGGGCGATGACCGCATCGACGCCCATCTCGGCCACCTTCTCGGCGTGCCGGGGGGCACCGACGGTGGGCATGGTGACGATGCCGTGGTCCTTGAGCTTGGCCACCATGTCGGGCTTGGGGGCGGCGGCGAAGCTGGCCAGGCGCACGCCCTCGGCGATCATCAGGTCGATCCGCTCGGCGGCGTCGGGCTGGTTCGGCAACAGGTTGACGCCGAACGGCTGGTCGGTGCGGTCCTTCACCCTGGCGATGGCGGCCCGCAGCTCGTCGAGCGTCATCGTGGCCGACGCCAGGACGCCCATCCCCCCGGCTCCCGACGTGGCCGCGGTGAGGGTGGCGCCGGCCACCCACCCCATGCCGGTCTGCACGATCGGGAATCTGATGCCGGTCAGCTCACAGAACGCCGTGGTCAGCGCGGCCGGACCGGACCCGGCGTGGTCCTCGCTCACGCGGGCACCTCTCGGTGGCGAAGCCCGTCGGGATCGAGCTGCTCGATGATGGCCAGCTCCTCGTCGGTGGGCACCCGACTGGTCGGCACCTCGGCCGGCACGACCAGCGAGAACCCCGTGGCCTCGACCACCTCGTCGACGGTGACGCCCGGATGCACCGACCGCAGCCGCATCGAGTGGTTGGGAGTCTCGAAGTCGAACACACCCAGATTGGACACGACTCGGCGGATCTCGTGGAACCGGGCCGCCTGCTCACCGAGCTGGGCGGCGCGGTCGTAGCCGATGCCGCACACCACGTCGACCTCCTCGACGAACACCTTGGGGTTGTGGTTGGGGACCCAGTAGCTGGTGGTGTGGTTGATCGTGTTCCCCGGAGCGCCGCGGAAGCCGAGGAGCTGGGCGCGGGGCTGGTGCCAGTCGCCGATGCAGGCGATGTTCTGGTTGCCGAACCGGTCGACCTGGGTGGCACCCATCATCACGTGGCGCTTGCCCTGCCAGAGCAGGTCGAACATGGAACGGTACGGGTTGTGGTACTCGACGACCCGATCGGTGCTACCCAGCGGCGGGGTGTTGGCCAGGGTGGCGTAGAAGCCGTCGGTGATGGCCAGATCGGGCTCGAAGCTGAGCCGGGCCAGGCGCCCGCCGATCAGGGGGACGTTCCCGATGGGATTGCACAGCCGCTCGCCGTCACCCCGGAAGGCGTCGGCGATGGCCGTGACGCAGAGGTCGGCGCGGGGCAGCTCGACGGCCGGTTGGGTACTGGTCTGCTCGCTCATTCGTCCCCCTCGGCGGCCCGGCGGGCCTGGTAGTCGGATTCGCTCAGGTCGAGCCAACCGGCCCGGAACTCGTCCCAGTCCTCGTCGGTCTTGGCGGTGGCGGCATAGGCCTTCTGGAAGGCTTCGTCGCGCCCGTAGTCGGGCGGGCACTCGGTGAAGTGTGCCCCTCCCGGGGCCTCGACCACTCCGTCGGTGTCGAGCCGGTGGACCTTCAGAGTCTGGACCGGACCGCCGGAGGCCAGCTCGTCGGTCGGCACGATGCGCTCGGCGCTCATGAAGCACCGGTCGGCGGCGCGGGCCATCAGGTCGTCCATGAACGGATCCTCGCTGAGGTACTGGCCGTTGCCGGCGGCGTCGGCCCGGTTCATGTGGATCAGTGCGACGTCGAGGGTGAGTGCCGGCATCGCCACCAGCTCCTCGCCGTCGTCGTAGGGGCTGGTGACCGTCTTGATCTGCGGCATCAGGTTGAGCACGTCGGAGCCCAACCCGGCCCGCGTCGGCAGGAACGGCACCCGCCAGGCCGCGGCCTTCAGGCCGAGGAGGAACATGCCCTCGTCCAGCTCCATCGCCTCGATCGAGCCGGCCTGGCGAGCGGCCCGGTAGTGGGGTTCGAGGGGGATGGTGTCCAGCGAGACGAACCCGCTGACGATCTTCTTCGCCTGACCGGTGCGGCAGAGCACGCCGACGTCGGGTCCCCCGTAGGCCACGATGGTGAGATCGGACAGGCCGGCCCGCACGATGGCGCGGACGAGGGCCATCGGCTTGCGGCGGGATCCCCAGCCTCCGATGCCGATGGTCATCCCATCGGACAGTTCGCCGACCACATCGTCGACGGTCATTCGTTTGTCGGGCACGGTTGCTCCAGATCCGGGGTCGAGTACTACTGGTCGAAGTCGGCGTCGCGCTTCTCGACGAAGGCATCGCGGGCTTCGTCGGACACGCCGCTGAGGTTCAGCTCGAACGTGAATCCCTGCTCGAACCGGTAGCTGCGGTTGACGTCGACGGGGTCGATGCCGTTGAGCGATTCCTTGGCGGCGCGGATGACGGTGCGCGAGTGACGGGTGATCTTGGCGGCGATGTCGCGAGCGGCGGCGAGCAGCTGGTCGGCGGGCACGACGCGGGTCACCGATCCGTACCCGGCCAGCTCTTGTGCGGTCGCCGGTTCGGCGGTGTACACCATCTCTCGCATCCGATGCTGGGGCACGAGGCGGGCCAGGTGGGTGGCGGCCCCCAGCGCTCCCTGCTTCACCTCGGGGAGCCCGAAGGTGGCGTCGTCGGCGGCCACGATGATGTCGGCATTGCCGACCAGCCCGATCCCGCCGCCCAGGCAGAACCCGTTGACCGCGGCGATCACGGGTACCTCACACTCGTACACGGCCTTGAACGCGGTGAAACAGCCCTTGTTGGCGCCGATCAGGGCGTCGAACCCCTCGGTGGCCTGCATCTCCTTGATGTCGACCCCGGCGTTGAATCCCCGGCCTTCGGCCCGCAGGATCAGGCACGCCACCTCCTCGTCGCGACCGGCCGCGGTCACCTGGTCGGCCAGCTCGAACCAGCCGGCGACGGTGAGCGCGTTGACCGGCGGGGCGTCCATGACGACCTCGGCGAGTCCGTCGGAGATGGTGGTGGTGATCGACAAGGTGACTCCCAATCTGACGACCCGTCAGGTTAGTGCCTGCGCGGGGAGGCGCTACGCGCCCTGGCGCACCCTGGGAGTTCAGCGAATTCGAGCTTCGCTCCGTGCCGACCCGCTGAAGCTCCTCGTGGCGCGAACCTGGCAGACTCTCATCCGGATCGCGACCATCCGCACCGCCAGCGACGAGACAGCCGAGAGGTAGGCATGAGCGACGAGGCCCCCGCCCAGGACCTGGACATGACCGGCAAGACGGTGATCGTCACCGGCGGCACCAAGGGCATCGGTCGGGTGATCAGTACGACCTTCCTCGAGCGCGGCGCCGACGTGGTGGTGTGCGGAAGAAGTGATCCCGACTGGCTGCCCCGGGCCGGTGATCGGGAGGCGATCTTCGTGGCCGCCGACGTGCGCGACCCCGAGCAGGTCGAGGCGGTGGTGGCGGCCGCCGTCGAGCGGACCGGCCGGCTCGACGTGCTGGTCAACAACGCGGGCGGAGCCCCCGAGGCCGAGAGCGCCACGGTCTCACCCCGCTTCAACGCGTCGATCATCGCCTTGAACCTCACCGCCCCGTTCACGTTCGCCCAGCAGGCCAATGCCGTCATGCAGGGCCAGGACGAGGGAGGTGTGATCATCAACGTCGCCTCGGTCAGTGGCGTCCGACCGTCGCCGGGATCGGCCGCCTACGGTGCGGCCAAGGCCGGGCTGCTCAGCCTGACCACCACGCTCGCGGTCGAGTGGGCTCCGAAGGTGCGGGTCAACGCCATCACCGCCGGACTCATCCGGACCGAGCAGGCCCATCTGCACTACGGGAACGAGGCCGGCATCGCGGCGGTGGCGGAGACCGTCCCCCTCGGCCGCATGGGCGAGCCCCAGGACATCGCCAACGCCTGCCTGTTCCTGGCGTCACCCCTGGCGTCCTACGTCAGCGGCGGGTCGATCCTGGTCCATGGCGGCGGCGAGGCCCCGGCGTTCCGAAAGGCCGCCACGTCGGCGTCGTGATGACCTCCGGGTCCGACCCGGAGGGGTCCGACCCCAGGGGGCGGGGCCCGGCGGCGACCCGGAACTAGAACGTGTTCTACGATGGCGACGGCGCGTCACCCCGCTTCGACGCACCGCCGATCGCCCGAGTCCACCGAGTCAGGAGCCCCGCGTGAGCGAGAGTCCCTCCCCCACCACCGACACGGCCGGCACCAAGACCGCCGTGCCGGCCATGGAAGGCTGGTTCGCCCCCGACGCCGATCCGCCCCACCTGATCGGCACCCGCTGCACCAGGAGCGGGACCTACTTCTTTCCCCCTGAGCGCACCATGTCACGGGTCCCGGGCTTCGCCGACAGCCCGCTCGAGGAGGTGGCACTCAGCCGCACCGGCACGCTCTGGTCCTACACCAACGCCGGGTACCAGCCCCCCGAGCCGTACCTCCCGGTGACCGACCCGTTCGAGCCCTTCGCCATCGCCGCGGTCGAGTTGGCCGACGAGCAGATGGTCGTCCTGGGCCAGGTCGTGGCCGACGTCGCGGTCGAGGACCTCGAGGTGGGGATGGAGATGGAGCTGGTGGCCGACGTGCTGTACGAGGACGATGAGCACCGGTACATGGTGTGGAAGTGGAAGCCCACCGACAGCGACGGGAGCGATCGATGAGCGACGCCGCCAGGGACAAAGAAGTCGCCGTTCTCGGCGCCGGCATGCACGAGTGGGGCAAGTGGGGCAACTACTTCGTCACCTACGGCGTGGGCGCGATTCGTGATGCCATCGCCGACGCCGGCGTGGACTACCGCGACATCCAGTTCGTCGCCGGCGCGGCGACGGTACGCAACGGCTATCCCGGGTACGTCGCCGGTGCCACCTTCGCTCAGGCGATGGGCTGGACCGGCGTGCAGATCTCCACCAGCTATGCCGCGTGCGCGTCCGGGACCCAGGCCATCGCCTCGGCGCGAGCCCAGATCCTGGCGGGCGTGTGCGACGTGGCCCTGGTCGTCGGGGCCGACACGACGCCGAAGGGGTTCCTCGCCCCCAGTCGAGGCGAGCGCGGCGACGATCCGGACTGGCTCCGCTTCCGGCTGCTCGGCGCCACCAACCCGACCTACTTCGGCCTGTACGCCCGGCGCCGGATGGACCTCTACGGCGCCACCGAGGAGGATTTCGCCGCCGTCAAGGTCAAGAACGCCAAGCTCGGGGCGCTCAACCCGAAGGCCCGCTACAAGAAGGCCTTCACCATGGACGATGTGCTGGCGTCGCCGGTCGTGGCCGATCCGCTCCGGCTGCTCAACATCTGCGCCACCTCGGACGGCGCCGCGGCCCTGGTGCTGTGCAGCCTGGAGTACGCCCGCAGCAAGGGCATCACCGATCCGGTCCGGGTGCGCGGGATCAGCACCGTCACGCCCGACTTCCCCAACAGCGTCATCGAGATGCCCAACTTCGCCACCGACTCGGCGGCGGGCGTGGCCCAGGTGGGTCCGTCGTTCCGCGATTCGATCGCCGCCGCGGCATACGAGGAAGCGGGGATGGGTCCCGACGACATGGACCTGGCCGAGGTGTACGACCTGTCGTCGGCCCTCGAGCTGGACTGGTACGAGAACATCGGGCTCTGCAAGGAGGGTGAGGCCGAGAAGCTGCTCCGCGACGGCGACACCGCCCTGGGCGGCCGCATCCCGGTCAACACCAGCGGCGGACTGGGAGCGTTCGGCGAGGCGGTCCCCGCCCAGGCCATCGCCCAGGTCTGCGAGCTCACCTGGCAGTTGCGGGGCCAGGCCGGCGACCGCCAGGTCGAGGGCGCAAAGGCCGGCGTCACCGCGAACCAGGGCCTGTTCGGCCACGGATCCTCGGTCATCTGCGTCCGATAGCCCGATTCCGCGGCAGGTGACACAGGTTCGTCACCTCGATGTCATCGGTCCGTCGGTCGGATCCGCTTGACTACTCCCCAGGAGTGGCAACGGTTCCCGTTGCCTGGGACGGAGGCGGCAGGGCATGGATGAACAGCGTTGGTTCCTGACGGAATCTGACGAGCGCGTCAGCGACGACGAGTGGGCGAAGGCGATCGAAGACGCCCACCGCCGTGACCTCGAAGAGGCGTTCGCCGACAGCGACGCCGCCTGAGTTCACCGACCCCTCCCGGGGTCAGTCGCACTCGTGACACTCGACCTGAAGGGTCGAGTGGTCGATCCCCCGGTCGCTGAGCATTCCGGCCAGTTCGTCCGCCACCTGCTGCGCCCCGTGCAGATCGTCCCTGTCCACCTTGACGTGCGCGGTCAGCGCCACGGTCTCCGAGTCGATGCTCCAGACGTGGAGATGATGGACGTCGGACACGTCGTCGTGGGCGCCCAGCAGCTCGGCCAACCCGTCGATGTCGATGCCCTCGGGCGCGGCCTCCAGCAGGATGACCCACGCCTCGCGCAGGAGCCGGACCGCGGACCACACGACCATCACGGCGATGAGCAGCGCGATCGCGGTGTCCACCCAGGTCACGCCGGCCACCACCTCGGCCAGCCCGGCGATCAGCACACCGACCGATCCGGCCGCGTCAGCGGCGAGGTGCACCACGGCCGACCGCAGGTTGAGGTTGCCGCCGGCGACCCGCGACAGGCGATAGGCCGAGAAGCCGTTCACCGCGAGGCCCACCAGCCCGAGGACGATCACTCCGCCGCCCATCAGCTCGGTGGAGTCGCCACGACGGAACGCCTCGAGCACGACGACGGCGGCACCGGCCAGGAGGAGTCCTCCACTGACCGCGGCGCCCAGGACCTCGACCCGGCGCAACCCATAGGTCCATTTGGCAGGACCGGCCTGTCCGGCCACCCGCGCCGAGACCAACGCGATGATCAGCGCGAGGACATCGGCGAACTGGTGGACCGAGTCGGCCAGCAGGGCGAGCGATCCGAAGATGATCCCGCCGGCGACCTGCACCACGAGGAGCAGGCCGTTGGCGCCGAGCGCCAGATTGAGCGCCCCCCGCCGCCCGGCGGCGTCGGGACGGGGCCCGTGGGTGTGACCCGCGTGGCTCACGAGGTGAACCGTGAGCCGAGGATCACGGGCCGGTCCCGACGTCGACGAGGTCCAGCTCGGGGTGGAGGTGCTCGACCATCCGGCGCAGCCCGTCCCGCCAGTCGGTGGTGGTGGGCCCGTGCAGGTCCTCGAACCGGGTGGTGTCGACGGGCACCGAGCTGAGGGCCGCCTCACTCGTCTCGAACGAGATGGGCCTCCCCATCAGGTCGGCCAGGTAGGTCGACCATTGCTCGATGCTGACGGTCTGCGATCCGCCCCAGTTGACCGTCGGGGCGGGGATGGCCGCCGCATCCAGCAGCGAGGGGATCGACGCCGCGATGTCGTCGTCGTGGATCGGGTTGAAGGTGTTGGGCCCGTCGGGATGGATCACCACCGGCTGGCCGGCCAGGATCATCTCCATGTGCAGCCACGGCCATCCCCCACCGTCGCCGTAGGGCACGTTGAGGCGTGCGATCACCGAGGGAATGCCGAAGGCCCGGGCCCCGAAGCGCACCATCGTCTCGGCGGCGATCTTGGCGATGCTGTACGTGGGGAACATCACGCGGTGGTGGTCACCCAACGGCGACTCCTCGGTGAATGGCCGCGGCCCGTCGGGCTGGTAGACCCCGGTGGACGAGCAGTGCAGGAAGGCGTCGACCGAGTCGAGGTGATGCATCAGGAGGCCCGTCGCCTCGGCGTTGGCCGCCAGGTCGTCGGCGAAGTCGCCGGTCTTGGTGACCGCGAAGTTCAGCACCACGTCCACATCGGTCGGAACGGCCGAGAAGTCAGGATCGAGGAGGTCGACCGGGACACACCGCACCCCGACGGCTTCCAGGTCGGCGCGAGCGGCGTCGTCGCTGAAGCGGGCCAGTCCGATCACCTCGTTTCGGGGAGCAAGCGCCGAGGTGACGGGGCGCCCGACCTGGCTGGTAGGTCCGGTGATCAGGATGCGACGATCGGTGAGCTCCATGGACGCAAGCCTGGCATGCCGGTCGACCGGTCAGGCGGAGGAGCGCGCCGTTCTCCGAAGCTGCGCAGCCATGTGGCCATGGATGAGCGTGCGGTCGATCGCCGAACTCATGCGCGCCTCGTCGGACATTGCCGACCGCAACGCGCTTCGCCGCCCGCGAGAGGACGCCGACCGGGACTACTTCGCCCGTGCGCTCGCGGCGCTGGGATGATTCACGCCGTTTCCGGATAGCGGGCCCATCACCGGTCGATCCACCCTCAGGCCGAGCTGATGACTCGACCGCACGACGCGACACGCTTCGTGCCGTTCGGAGGGATGACGATGAGCGAGATGAGAGCAGAGTCGGACGAGAGCGAATGGGCGGTCGGTTGGTCCGCGTTCGCCGGGGTGATGTTGATCATCATCGGTGTGATGGACGTGATCCAGGGCCTGGTCGCAATCGTCAACGACGAGTTCTACGTGATCGGCCAGGGGTGGGTCCTCGAGCTCGACATCACCGCGAGGGGATGGATCCACCTCATCCTGGGCATCGTCCTGATCCTCTCCGGGGTCGGCATCTTCTCCGCCAACCTGGCGGCGCGCACCGTCGGCGTGGTCGTGGCCGGCTTCGCCGCAATCGTGAACTTCGCTTGGCTGCCGTACTATCCGGTGTGGTCGATCATCGCCATCTGCATCGCGATCATCTGGGCGCTCACCGCCCATGGTCGCGACATCGCGGAAAGCTGACCCACCCCCCGGGTGGAGCCGGATGGCCAAGCCATTCCGCCGTCCCTGTAGGGTTCGAGGGCAACATCGACGTCGAGCATGAGCGACCCGACCGAGGGCCCCGACGATGACGTTCGAAGAGACGATGGAGAACATCGCCAAGGCCTTCGAGGCCGTCGGTGTGGCCGTCATCGTCGTCGGCGCGCTCGTCGCAATGGTCACGGGCATCCGTGGCTACCAGAACCTGAACCTGTTCTTCGCCGACGTCCGGCGCGACTTCGGCCGGCCGCTGATCCTCGGGCTCGAGATCCTGGTCGCCGCGGACATCATCAAGACGATCACGGTCGAGGCGTCGTTCGAAAGCGTCACGGTGCTCGGCATCCTCGTCGCCGTCCGGATCGCCCTCAGCTTCTCACTCGACATCGAGGTCGACGGCATGCTCCCTTGGCGACGAGTCGAGACCGAGGCTCGCATGAAGGACGCCGGCGAAACCGCAGAGGAGTGAGCGGTGAGCAAACACCGACCCACACGATGGCTCTGGCGTCGAGCGCGAGAGGCGGCCCGGGACACTCAGTGGCTGTTGCCGCTGATCGGCGGCGGCGGTGCCGACGTCGCCCCAGTCGAGTTCGTTGCCGGCCAGCAACTCGTCGAGGCCGTCGAGGTTCACCCGCCGCCCTCCGTGCCGCCACCAGTCACGTCGTCACGCCCGGGTTCGTCGGCCTCCGCAGCGCCATCGCCGCTCGCGAGGTAGTGCGCAACGGCGTCGTCGACCTCGAGGAAGCGGCGACACCGACCAGCCGTACGGCACGCTGCTCACGGCCGACCGTGATCGGGGTGCTCGTGGTGACGGCGCTAGTGTTCACCGCCATGCACTGGACGATCTACGAGATCGACCACGAGTTCGACGGAGTGGTCCAGGTCGAACCCACCGACATGACGCCCCTCACCGGAGCGATGGCCGGCCAGTTCGCCGATCGGCACCCCGACGTGACGCTCCCGTGCAACGACCGGGGCGAGCCGACGTGACCTTCGCTCCCGCCTACCACGTGCTCGCCAAGCCGACCGGGCCCATCTGCAACCTCGACTGCGAGTACTGCTTTTTCCTGTCGAAGGAGATGCTCTACCCGGGCGACCGGTTCCGGATGGCCGACGAGCTGCTCGAGACCTACCTGCGCCAGCTGCTCGAGTCGCACCTCACGCCGGACGTGACCGTCGCCTGGCAGGGTGGCGAGCCGACGATGATGGGACTCGACTTCTTTCGCCGGTCGGTCGAGCTGGTCGACCAGCTCAAGCAGCCGCACCAGCGGATCCAGTACACGATCCAGACCAACGGCGTGCTGATCGACGAGCACTGGGCCGAGTTCTTCAAGGCCAATGACGTGCTCGTCGGGCTGTCGGTCGACGGACCGAAGGAGCTCCATGACCAGTACCGGGTCGACAAGCGCGGCCTCGGCTCGTTCGACCGCGTGATGGCCGGGTACGAGCACCTGAAGGCAGCCGATGTCGACGTCAACGTGTTGTGCACGGTCCACGCCGGCAACCAGGACCATGGCCTCGACGTGTACCGGTTCTTCCGCGACGACATGGGCGTTCGATTCATACAGTTCATCCCGATCGTCGAGCGGACGACCGAGACGATGCTGCAGATCGCCAACCTCGGCTGGAAGACCGGGGACGAGCCGCGTACGGAGAAACGACCGCTCTACGTACTGGAGGGCAACTGCGTCACCGACCGCACGGTGAACCCCGAGGCGTTCGGGCGATTCCTGACGACGATCTTCGACGAGTGGGCCAAGGGTGACGTGGCCGACGTCTACGTGCAGCACTTCGACACCGCACTGGCCAACTGGTACGGGGAGCCGGCGGGCGTGTGCGTGTTCTCCGAGACCTGCGGTGCGGCGGTGGCGATGGAGCACAACGGCGACGTCTACTCCTGCGACCATTTCGTCGAGCCCGACTACCTCTTGGGCAACATCAATGAGACCCCGCTCGGGGACCTGGTGCGCTCGGAACGGCAGGTCCAGTTCGGTCGTGACAAGCGCGACACGCTGCCCGAGTTCTGCCGGAGCTGCGAGGTGCGCTTCGCCTGCCACGGCGGCTGCCCGAAGAACCGGTTCACCGACACCCCCGACGGGCGAGCCCGGGCTGAACTACCTGTGCGCCGGCTACAAACACTTCTTCAACCACATCGACGAACCGATGCGAATCATGTGTGACCTGCTGCGCGAGGACCGCGCACCGGCCGAACTGCCAGCGGTGCTCGCCGCCCGGAAGGCCGAGCGATACGCGGGTGTCGGCCGCAACGACCCCTGCCCCTGCGGCAGCGGCACGAAGTTCAAGAAATGCCACGGCGCCGACTCCGTGGCGCCCGAGGTTCCCCCGACGACCTGAGAGGGCATCACCAATGCTCTCGACAATGGAGCGCAGCACCGGAACCGCAGAGGCCCGCACTCTCGGCGGAGCCGGGGGCGCAGGTTGGGGCAACCCGGTCAGCCGGTGTCGGCACCGGCCTCGGGTTCGTCGAAGGACCCCGAGGCGTTCAGCTCCTGTGCACGTCCTTGGCCATCGCGAGGAGGGTGCGGCGAGGACGAGGCCGATCATGCCCGCGAGCATCCCGCCGAGCGTCGTGGCCAGGAGGAGCGGTCTGGCAGGCGGGGCGGTGTCGGTGATCGTCCTCGTCCGATCCGACGAACAGCCCCCTGAACAGACCGACGCGCCTGACCCAGAACGGGAGAACGGCACCGGTGCGGTCGGGAACTGCAGCCGCGTCAGCCATCGCTGACGACCGTACGCCCGCCCGATGAGGTGCGCTATCCGTATCCGGCAACCTTCGCGCCCACCGCCCGTCCTTACGCCGCCCCGTTGGGATCGTCGTCGCTCGTCTCGCCGCCGTCACCGGTGCCGTCAGCGCCGCTCCCGGACCCACCCGAGGTTGTCGTCCGCTCGGTCACCCTCGCTTCGGGCACGGCCAGCACGATGTCGGCCTTCCTCAGCGCCGCCATCGTCGAGCGGACCACTGCGTCGGTCACACTCGAACCGCTCTCCATGGACGACGGGAACCAGTAGCCGATCGACAGGGTGACCGCGTTGTCGGCGACAGCCGTCGCCTGGATCGCCGGAGCCGGGTCGTCGACGACGTCGTCGACGGAGGTCACCGCTGTCGTCAACACCGAGGTGACGTGATCGAGGTCGGTGCCGGCCGGAACCCGGACGTCGAAACTCGCCTTGCGGCTGTCGGCCGAGCTGTACACAAGGATCGGGCTGCCGAGCACCTGGTTGTTCGATACGTACACCTTGACGCCGTCGCTTCGTCGCAGCACCGTGGAACGGCTGCCGATCTCCTCGACGGTGCCCCGGAACTCCGACGTCCTGATCTGGTCGCCGACGCCGAATGACGGTCGGGCGAGCAGCAGGATGCCCGACGCCGAATTCTCCACCATCGGCTTCAACACCAGAACGCCGATGACGAGCGCGAATGCGAACAGCACCGACAGGAATCCGACGTTGACCCCCAGGATGCTCGCCGCCAGGGCGAAGGCGAAGAGATAGACGAGCCACTTGGCAAGTCGGCCGAGATCTGCGGCGGCGTCGTTGGAGCCGAGACCGGCGCGATCGAACGCTCGCCGGACCGCCGCCGCAGCAAGACGGGCGAGTGGCACGCTGACGACGATCACGACCACCGCGGCCAGCAGATCCCAGCCGGTGACGCTCCCTTTGTTCAATGCGTCGACGACGCTCTGCGCCGCGTCGGAAGCGCTGTTGGAGACCATGGCCTTCATCTGTACCACGCTCCCAACAGAAAGCCTGGCACGCTGGGCAGACCACCACCTACCGTCGCCACCTGTCCGTCAGGAGCTCTCCCATGCCCATCCTTCCCGGCGCCATCCGCCAGAACGGCTACGTCGTCCGCGACCTCGATGCCACCGCTCACTGGTTCGCCACCGAGATGAACGTCGGACCCTGGATCTGCCTGCGCGACCTCGATCTGGACGGGTTCGTTCACCGTGGGCAGCCGTCGAACCCGCGCATCTCGATCGCACTGGCGAACTCGGGAGATCTCCAACTGGAGCTGATCATGCCGCACGACGACCAGCCGTCGATGTACCGCGAGTTCCTCGACTCGGGACGCGAGGGGTTGCAGCATCACGCATGGTGGACCGACGACTACGACGGCGTGGTCGCCGCCGCGGCCGACGCCGGGTGGACGGTGGGACACGAGGGGGACATGGGTGGGACGCGGTTCCTCTACTTCGATCAAGGGACCCTCGCCGCGGAGCTCATGGAGACCAACGATCTCAACCAGTGGATGTTCGGCCAGGTCCGAGAAGCCGCCGACACATGGGACGGCGTCACCGATGCCGTCAGAGAGTTGTAGGAGGCCGGCGGAGGCCGACGACGCGGCGAAGCCCTCGGCGACCCGCACCTCGGTGCTGAACAGGGCCGGATGCTCCAGGAGCCGACGGCGCAGCTGGTCCTTGATCCCGTCGATGGTCTGGGGTGGCCAGTCGACCATGGGCCAGAAGTCGTCCTTGACGATCGTCCCGGTGGCGTGAGCGCATCGACGGGATCGACCTCGCCATCACTCATCGGACCCGTGTCGCCCGGGGCGTCGAGCACCAGGAGATCGAACGGCCAGTGTGGGGCCAACTCGTTGGCCTCACCGCAGAGCACGGTGACGTCGGCGTGGTCGGCGAACAGCTCGGCGGTGGCCTCGGCCCGCGGCCGGTCCAGCTCGATCGAGATGAGCTCGGTGTCGGCGGGCGCCGCGCAGTGCATCCAGGCGAGTCCGACACCCGTGCCGGCTCCGGTCTCGCCGATGCGACCGCCGACGACCCCGCCGGCCAGGGCGGCGAGCAGCGGTCCACGGTGGAGCGCAGCTCGATCACCTCGCCACGGTCGAGTTCTGCGATATCGACACCGTCGAGTTCGCGCGGTTCCGCGCCGGGCAGACCACCGACGACTCGAACGGACGCTCGTTCGACCCAGCCGAAGTCGGTCCACGCGTCATCCAGCCACCCGATCTGGACGTCACGCACGCGAGCATCGATGTACGCGGAAAGCGAGACGCTCACCGTCAGCTCCCCCGGTGCACACGGCAGGTAGAACACCTCGAACCCGAAACCGTCATCGACGGTTCCGAGGGCACCATTGGTGGTGACCGAGGTGGTGTCGGCCTCCATCTCGGAGTCGAAGGTCACCCATGCAGCGAACGCGATCGCGGCGACTGCGGCCAAGGCAAGAGCGACGACGACGGCTGAACCGCCGCATCAGAACTCGTAGTGGACGCCGGTGAGCTCCTCGCTCACATCCCAGAGCCTCCGGGCCACGACCTGGTCGTGCGACCGTTTCGTCGACTCGACCACCACCGGATGGCCCTTCTGTTCCATGAACCCGTCCGGCCCGTAGTACTCGCCGCCCTTCGCCGCCGGGTCGACCGCGGCGCGCAGCGTGGGCAGCGCTCCCATCTGGGCCGACTGCATGAGACGGGCGGCGATGGGTTCACCCCAGGCGATGATCTTGGCGGTCAACCCGCCGCTGCCGTCACGGCTCTTGCCCAGCTCGGTGTTGGAGCCCCCGGGATGGGCGGCGAGCGCCTCGGTGGTCGACCCCGCCGCCTGTAGCCGGCGCTGGAGCTCGTACGTGAACAGCAGGTTGGCGAGCTTGCTCTGGAAGTAGGCGACCCACCGGTTGTAGCCCCGCTCGCTCTGGAGGTCGTCGAAGTCGATCTTCCCCGGTCGGTGCCCGAAGGAGCTGACCGTCACCACGCGTGCGGCCGGCGCGGCGTCGAGGCGACCGAGCAGCAGTCCGGTCAGCGCGAAGTGCCCGAGGTGGTTGGTGCCGAGTTGGGACTCGAAGCCGTCGGCGGTCGTCGCCTTGTCGGTGCCCATGATGCCGGCGTTGTTGATCAGGAGATCGAGCGGAGCGTCGCCATCGCGCTCGACGGCGCTGTGGATCGACGCCAGATCGGCCATGTCCATCAGCAGGATCTCGGCCGACGCATCGGGGTGGATCGCCAGCAGTCGTTGCAGCGCGTCCTCGGCCTTCTGTGGATTCCGGCAGCCCATCACCACGTGCGCTCCGGCGCCGGCCAGGGCGCGAGCGTTCTCCCATCCCAGTCCGCTGTTGGCTCCGGTGATCAGGACACGTCGTCCGGTCTGATCGGGGACGTCGGACTCGGTCCAGTCGGCCACGGTGTGCTCCTCGGGTGGGCCAGGCGACGGTTGCCTAGGGTGGGTCGCCATGGACCCTAGCGATGTCACCTCGGAATGGCTGACCGAGCGGCTCGCCGCGTCGGGATCGGTGCCCGACGGCGGGTCGATCACCGGCTTCACCGCCACGGCGATCGGTGCCGGCAAGGTGGGCCGCACCTTCCGGTTCCAGCTGACGTGGGACGGACCTCCCGGACCCGACACCATCGTGGGCAAGTTCGCCTCCGACGACGAGCAGAGCCGCATGGCCGGTCTGCTCACCGGCACCTACGTCCGCGAGGTCAACTTCTTTCACCAGCTGGCCGATCGGGTCGACATCAGCATGCCGACCTGCCACCACGCCGAGCTCGACGTCACCTCCGGCGACTTCGCCATCCTCATGGGCGACCTGGCCCCGGCCGAGGTGGGCGACCAGCTCGCCGGGTGCTCGATCGATCAGGCCCGCGCCGCCCTGGCCGAGCTCGTCGGGCTGCATGCACCCGACCTGGCCGATCTGGAATCGACCGGGTGGCTGGTGGCCAAACGACCGGAAGGAGCCGAGGCGATGGGCGGGCTGTACCTCGCCCTGCTGCCTGCGTTCGTCGAGCGCTACGCCGACAGGCTGCCGGACGAGACGATGGCGACGGCGCGACGGTTCGGCGAGTGTGTCAACCAGTGGCTGGCCCTGGCGGCCCCCCCGTACCGCTTGCTGCACGGCGACTACCGGCTCGACAATCTGATGTTCGGGCCCCAGGGTGTGGTCGCCGTCGATTGGCAGACCGTCGGGCACGGTCCTCCGGTGTCCGACGTGTCGTACTTCTGCGGTGCCAGCCTGCGCACCGAGGATCGCCGTGCCCACGAGGAGGAGCTGGTCCGCGGCTACCACGCGCTGCTCGAGGAGCGGACCGGCGGCCTGATGACCTGGGACCAGTGCTGGTCCGACTACCGACTCCACGCCGTCGCCGGGTTGCACATGGCCGTGGTCGCTTCCGCCCTGGTCAGCGAGGACGAACGTGGCGACGCCATGTTCTGCGTGATGGCCGAGCGTCACGCCGCCCACGTGGACGACTTCGACACCCTGTCCCTGCTCGAGGCCTGACACCCCGCGTCCCAACGAGCACACCGGGGGTCAGGCCCCATCGTGCTCGATAGACAGAGACGAAAACCGGTCGGTGAGTGCGGCCATGCTGGGCAGGTCCACCCGTCAAGCGCTGGGTCGTACGGACCGTTGCCACCGTGTGGAGACGAATCTCAGGAGTCGAACCGAGCCGTCGGCGTGGCAACCGGAGCTCTACATGCTGCTCCACCGCACCCGGTGGCCCAACACGATGCTCCTGGCGGCGGCCATCTTCTTCACCGTCGACCTGACCGACAGCGCTCGGCGATGGCTCTTCGGCTACATGGCGCTGGTCCTCTTCATCGCCATCATCACCTACCCACGGGCGAAGCGGCGCGAGTCGCCGCCCGCCCTCCTCGGGCTCGCCGACATCCTCTCCCCCATGGCCCTGCCGATCTTCGTGCCGCTCCTGCTCTTCCCCGCATTGATCATGTCGATCATGACGGCGACGTTCGTCAGGCTGATGCACGGCCGGAACCTGACCCTGCTGGGGATCGCGATCACCACCGCGGTCGCCGGCGGATTCGTCATCCTGCGATCCATTCCCTTCGGGATCGTCACGGTGATCGTGTACGCGATCAGTGCGGTCCGGACGACGTTCGCGCTGGGCACCGTGATGCGCGACGAGGTCCGGGTCGCCGCGCTGATGCGCACTCTGGCCGCCACCGACTCGTTGACCGGACTGCCGAATCGGAGCAGTTTCGCCGCCGCCTTCACCAAGGCACTCGAACACGCCCGGAAGATGGACGGTCGCCTTGCCGTGCTGACCCTCGACCTGAACGGATTCAAGGAGGTCAACGACCTCTTCGGACACGACGCCGGCGACGAACTCCTCCAAGAGGTTGCCGACCGGCTCCGCGCCGCCGTCGGCGACGACTTCGTCGCCCGCCAGGGAGGCGACGAGTTCTCGGTATTGATCGCCGATGCCGGCACCACGAACCCGTCGTCGGTGGCCGAGCACATCCACCGTGCCTTCAGCGAGCCGGTCGAGCTCAGTGCCGTCCAGGTGCGCTGCGCGGCGTCGATCGGCATCGCCCTGTTCCCCGATCACGGTGCCACGACGACCGAGCTCACCACCCGGGCCGACCTGGCGATGTACGCCGCCAAGCGGGCCCATCGCAGGACGTTGACCTACTGCGCCGAGAACGGCCAGACCACCAACCAGAGCATCCGGCTGGTCGGGGATCTGGGCCGGGCGTTGGCGTCCGGTCAGATCGCCGTGGAGTATCGACCGATCGAGCGTCTGGCCGATCAGGTGGCCGTCGGAGCCGATGCCGAGATCGTGTGGCACCACCCCGACGACGGAACGTTGCTGGTGCGGGACCTCGACGGATTGCTGGGACTGGCGTCGTTCGGTGGCGTGCTCTGGCGCTGGGGTCTGGACCAGGCCTGTCGCGAGGCCGTGGTCCGCAACGCCGCCGATGCCACGTGGACCGTCGGCATCAGGGTCCTGGCGACCAGCCTGGAGAGCCCCCGGCTGGTCGCCGACGTGGCCCTGGCCCTCGAACACTCCGGGCTCGATCCGAGGCGGCTGTGCATCCACGTGCCCGAGTCCCTCGTGCTGCGGGACGCCACGTCGACCAGCCGGTTCTTCGAGGAGCTCCAACGGCTGGGGGTGTGCACCGCCATCGACGACTTCGGCAGCGCGCACACCTCGCTGGTCGAGCTCAGTCGCATGGAGGTCACGTCCATCCGACTCGCCGGCTCGCTGGCCCACACCCTCACCGATCCGCGGTGTGAGCTGGCGGTGAGCTCGTTGATCGAGCTCACCGATGACCTCGGCCTCGAATTGGTGGCCCTGGGCCTCGACTCGCTCTCGATCGCCGAACACGCTCGCGAGGTGGGCATCAGCTATGGCGCCGGTACGGCCATCGCTCACTCGACCCTCGTCGCCGCCTCGCCCGAGCCCGCTCCCCTCTAACGAGCACAAACGGGGTCAGACGCCCGTTGTGCTCGTTAGGTCGCTTCTGCGCCGATCGACGCGACCACCGCCGACATCGCGTTCACCAGGTCGTCCGGGGCCAGGGCCAGCTCCAACCCCCGACGACCGCCGCTGACGAAGCACTCGTCCAGGATCGTCACCGACTCGTCGATGAACGACCGGAGCCGCTTCTTCTGCCCCAGCGGGCTGATGCCGCCGACCACGTAGCCGGTGGCCCGCTCGGCATCGGCCGGATCGGCCATGGCGGACCGCTTGCTCCCGCCGGCCCGCGCCAGCGCCTTCAGATCGAGGGTGGTCGTCACCGGGACCAGGGCCACGGCCAGCTCGTCGTCGTCGAGCCGGGCGACGAGCGTCTTGAACACGGCGTGCGGATCGAGGTCGAGCGCCTCGGCCGCCTCGGCCCCGAAGGCCTCGGCCCTCGGGTCGTGCGCATATTCGAGCACCCGGTACGACACCCCCAACCGCTCGAGCGCGGTGACCGCAGGTGTCATGCAGGGTCGAGGCGGTAGTCGCTCATGGTGACGCTGCGCAGCGTGTCCATCTCGGCGAGGAGCGCGACGCTGTCGAGCATGATCCGGATGTTCTCCCCCATCACGTCGGGATCGTCGGTGCCGAATGCCAGCGTGGGGTCGGTGATGTGATCCGGCGACGGCCAGGTCTCCTCGACGATGGCCGCGAACGGCGGCGATCCCGGCAGGACCGCCCGCACGACCGCGTTGCGCACGTACCGCACCCGGGGCTGCATCCACTCGGACATGGGTGACTGATGGCCGTACCAGAGGCCGAAGAACGCCTCGTCGTCCAGCCGGAGGCTGCGGTCGAACACGGTGACGGTCATCAAACCCGGCGCCCGCTCCCCGTTCGGACGGTGCGGCCCGGCCGAGAAGAGCGACTCGGTGACCAGGTAGCCGGCCCGGCGGGTGCCCTGCTCGGCCAGGATCGCCTCGAAGGGGCCGCGGTCGTCCTGGTTGTCCAGCCAGATCGACACGACGGCCCGCATCGGCAGCTCACCGTCGGGCGTCGGCACACCGGTGGGAGCCGTGGCGTGGTCGTCGTCGAGGTCGATCGACAGGCCGGCCGGACCCAGCGCCCGCAGCCGCGGCGCCACGTCGTCCAGCATCGTCTCGCGCAGCTCCCGGCCGTCTCGACTGGGCCGGTCCCACATCAGGTACATCAGCTTCTCCACGGCGCCGACCGTACTCGTGACCGGAGCAACCCGCTGGCGCACTCAGGAGCTCAGCGCATGCGGATGACGTTCCCGGTGACCATGCGAGCCCGGTCCCCGCAGAGCCAGCAGATCACACCGGCCACGTCGTCGGGCTCGGCCACATGCACGTGATCGGTGGACGTCGCGACGAACTTGCGCACCGCATCGGTCACCCACCCGGTGTCGGTCACCGGCGGATGGACGATGTTGGCGGTGATGCCGTGGTCGGCCAGCTCGACGGACGCGGACATCGTGTAGTTCTCGAGCGCGGCCTTGGCGGCGCCGTAGGAGACCTCGCCCGGAAAGCCCATCGATCCGCCCGAGGTCAGCCCGATGATGCGACCCCGCCGAGCACCCCGCCGGACGTGACGGTCGGCGAACTCGGCGATCAACAGCGCGCTCGCCCGTGCGTCGACGAGCAACTGGGCGTCGGCGGTGATGGCGCTGACACGCTCGGTCGGTCGGCCCATTGCATCGCGACCCGCCGATCCGAAGGTGTCCTTCCGCCAGTTGCTGGCGTTGTTGACCAGGATGGACACCGGACCGAGCCCGTCCTCGACGCGATCGAACAGCGCAGCCGGGACCGCCGGGTCGGTCAGGTCGGCCTCGACCGTGATCGAGCGACGGCCGGTCGACTCGATCGCCTCGATCACCGCCGTTGCGTCCCGGCTGCGCTCGGTCGCGTAGGCGTCCGGACGGCCGGAATCGTCGTCCGGTCCATCGAACCGGAGGAAACTGACGGCGACGTCGGCCCCGGCCCGCGCCAGGGCCACGGCCGTGGCGGCGCCGATGCCGTGGTTGGCCCCGGTGACGAGCGCGACCTGACCGGTCAGGTCGGGCAGAGGATCAGCCATGACCCGAGCTCGGCACGCTCTCCTCGTCCTCGAACTGGTCCAGCGCCCGCTCGCCGGTCAGTGCGGTCTTGACCACCTTGCCGGCCGCGTTGCGGGGAAGCTCCTCGGTCGTGATCTCCCAGAGCGACGGCACCTTGTAGGGCGCCAGTGTCTCGCCGGCCCAGGCCTCGAGCTCGGCCTCGGTGATCGTGGCGCCGGACCGGGGCACCACGAAGGCCTTGACCTCCTGCCCCAGCTCGGCATGGTCGACCCCCACGACCGCCGCCTCGTCCACCTGGGGGTGAGCGGCCAGGCGCAGCTCGATCTCGGCCGGCGCGATGTTCTCCGCGGCGCGCAGGATCATGTCTCTGGCTCGGCTGTTGAGGGTGAGGAACCCTTCCTCCATCCGGCCGATGTCACCCATCGACAGCCAGCCGTCATCGTGCAGCGTCGCGGCGGTGGTCTGGGGGTCGTTCCAGTACCCCAGCATCGTGTAGGGGCTGCGAACGAAGACACCGCCGTCGCTGCCGTCGGGCACGGGCCGGCCGTTCTCGTCGCGGATCTCGATCTCGAACGTGGCGGTCGTCGTGCCGCAGGACAGCGGGTGGTCCACCAGGTCCGGACCGCCGATCATCGTTGCCACGGCCACCGATTCGCTGGATCCGTACCCCATGCCGACGCTGGTGGCGGCGTTGGGGAAGGCGTCGCGCATGCGCTGCTGGAGCTCGGGGGTGACCGGGGCTCCGCCGAACCCGATGTTGGTCACCGAGCTCACGTCCGTGTTCGCCAGGGCGGGGCAGTCCAGGACGCGCGGACCCATCGATCCGATGGCCGCCCAGTTGGTGATGCGCTCGCGTTCGATGATGCGGAGCACGTCCTCGGGGTCGAACCGGCCGGAGCGGAACACCAACTTGGCGCCGGTGCTGATGCCGATGAGCACGCCGGCGAACAGCCCCGACACGTGGAACAGGGGCGAGGTCATGAGGATCGCCATCTGGTCGCCGCGACCGGCCGGAGCGGCGTTGCCGAGCCGGTCTTCGACGAACATGCGCTCGGCCCCGGCGCAGAACGCCGACTGGACGAAGCCGATCATCCCCCGGTGGCTGATCAGGGTTCCCTTGGCCCGTCCCGTCGTCCCGCTGGTGAAGAGGATCAACCCCGGGTCGTCCTCGGCCAGCGGCACGGTGGGGAGTCCGTCGGCCACGGTGGCCAGGAGTTCGGCGAAGTCGACGTCCATGTCGAGCACGGTCGTGCCCTCGGGGACCGTTCCCAGGCGATCGAGCCGCTTCGCGTCGCCGAGCACCACCTTCGGCTCGGTCAGCTCGGTGGCGTGCTGGATCTCGGTCGGGGTCCACCACCCGTTGTAGGCGGCGGTGATGGCGCCGATCGACGCGGCGGCGAGGAATCCGACGACCCACTCCGGGCGGTTGGCCGCGAAGATCCCGACCCGGTCGCCTGCCTCGACCCCGCGGGCGGTGAGCCCGGCCGCGACCGCGGCAACCTGGGCCCGGAACTCGGGGTAGGTGATGCGCTGGTCGTCCAGCACCATGTACTCGTTGTCGCCGTGACCCTCGGTGTTGGCCACCATCTCGCGCACCGATCGGGCCCGATTCGCGAACACCTCGACCGGCCAGCCGCGGACAACCTCGTTCGTCGTCTCGAAGAAGCCGTCCGGCCCGACGAGCTCGGTTCTCACCTCGGCCCGGACCCTGGCTCGCTCGGTCGTCACGACATCCCCCTGCCTGGTGCGTCGTCCGGATTCGGACGATGGCGAGCGTACGCGCGCCGTCCCGAAGATGGGGATTTTGCCCACGGATGCGGCCGAACGACCTCTCGTGGGCCCTGGTGTCGCATGCCGTTGTCCTGATGGTGACCAGGAACCCATCCAGGCTCCTTCCGGCCGGACTTCGGGCCGGGCTCTCCCTGCGCAGCGCGCTGGCGGGACCGGTCGCGATCGCGGCCCTGTTCCTTCCCCGGACCACACCGATTCGCTGGTGGGCGGTCGCCGTGGCCCTGGTGCTCTTCGCCTTCCTCCTGTTTCTCCAGTACCAGGGTTCCCGGGACGACGAGGCGTCGACCCACCTGATCCTCTTGACCGCCTTGACCGCCAATGCCGCGTCGACGATGGGCGTGATCGGCAGCAACGACCCCTACGGACAGCTGCTCTTCCTCTTCCCCGTCGTGCTCCTGGCAGCGCTCGCGATGCGACGGACCCTCGACGTGGCCCTGCCCGCGTGGGCGATGGGAGTGGCCGGTGTCGCCATCGGTTCGTTCGCCAATGGCCTTCCGTGGCAGGGGCTCGCCTCGCTCACCGCGCTCTACGCGGGGTTCTCCCTGGTCCTGGCCTCGTGTCTGCACTTCATCATCGGATCGGTCCAGCACGGCGCCGAACTGGCCGAGGACTACGGCACGCTGGCCCGGGTCGCGGCCGGCACCGAGCGGCTGTCCGAGGGCTTCGAGGCCGGGCGGGAATCCCTGATGCTGTTCACGGGCGCGGATGCCGCGTATCTCGTGCCGGACACCGCGGCGGCCGACCATCTCAGGGAATCGTCCGGAACGAAGGAGAGGCTCAGCCTGCACCCGCTCGGTGACGAGAACGGCGGTAGCGATCCGTCCTACCTGGTCCTGATCGGAGAGGTGAAGCCCGAGGCGGCGATCGCCGCGGCGGAATTGCTCGGCCAGGTCGCGATCCGTGAGCGCAACATCGAGGGTCTGGCCAGTCGGGCCAACACCGACCCGCTGACGGGGATCAACAATCGGCGCGGGCTCACGAAGCAGATGAGCGAGACCGACTCGGCGATCTACACCGTGGTCCTGATCGATCTCGACCACTTCAAGTCCTACAACGACACCTACGGTCACATCGCCGGCGACCACGTGCTGCAGGCCGCGGCCGGAGTGCTGGCCGACGGGATGCGCAACCGGGACCTCGTGTCACGGTACGGCGGTGAGGAGTTCTGCCTGGCGATCGACGGTCCGGCGAGTGCGGCGCTGACGATCGTCGACCGCATCCGCGAGGCGTGGGCCGACTCGCCCGAGCTACCCGTCACCTTCTCGGCGGGCGTCGCGGAGCGGCGCATCAGCGAGGAATGGACCCACGTCCTGGCCCGGGCCGATTCGGCGCTCTACGAGGCCAAGGAACACGGCCGCAACCGCTCGCACCTGGCGATCGATCCGGCCGACCTCTCGATCGAGAGCAGCAACGGCCCCAACGAGCGCACCAGGCCTTCGAACTAGGGGACCGACGCGATGGCATCGCCCAGGACGGCGAGCCCTTCGGCCAGCTCGTCCTCGCTCACGTTGAGCATCGGGGCGATGCGGACGACGTTGCCGTAGAGCCCGCCCATCCCCAGGAGCAGGCCGCCCGCTCGGCACGTCTCGACGAGACGGGCGGTGCGCTGCTTGTCGGGCACCAGGTCTTCCCCTGCGCTCTCCCCGCTGGGGTGGACGATCTCCAGCGCGTGCATGAGACCCCGGCCTCGCCGCTCGGCGATCCAGCCGGTCGCCTCCACGATCGGGTCGAGCACGGCCTCGATCTGCCGGCCACGCTCCTGGGCGTTGGCTTGCAGGTTCTCGCCGAGCACGACGGCCAGCGTGGCCAGTCCACCGGCCGCCGACAGCGGATTACCGCCGAAGGTCGAGAAGGAGTTGACATCGATCGTGTCCATGATCTCGGCTCGGGCGACGACACCCGCCAGCGCCAGTCCGTTGCCGGCGCCCTTGGCGAAGGTGAGGATGTCGGGCACGATCCCGTGGGCCTGGTAGCCCCAGAAGTGGTCGCCGGTTCGACCCCACCCGGTCTGCACCTCGTCGCTGATGAACAGGATCTCGTGGCTGTCCAACACCTTGTGGATCGCGCCGAAGAACCCGTCCGGGGGAACGACGAACCCGCCGACCCCCTGGATGGGCTCGGCGATCATGGCCGCCACGTCGCCGGCGGTCATCATGTCGATGGTCTGCACCAGGTCGGTGACGCAGGCTCCGGTGTAGGCGTCGTCGTCGAGTCCACGGAACGGGCTGCGGAGGCGGTAGCCGCCCTGGACGAAGTTGACCGAGAGCCCGCTGGTGGCGGTCGAGCGCCAGCTGCGGTGCGACGTGACCGCCTGCGTGGTGAAGGACCGGCCGTGGTAGCTGTTGCGCAGGGCGAGGATCTGGTTGCTCTTGCGGAAGCTGGTGGCCAGGAGGAGGGCGGTGTCGTTGGCCTCGGTTCCCGAGGTGGTGAAGAAGACCCGGGCGTCGGGGATGCCCGAGACCCGAGCGATCTCCTCTGCCAGCCGGATCATCGGCTCGCTGAGGAACAGCGTCGATGTGTGCATGACCTTGGCCGCCTGTTCCTGCACGGCGGCGACGACGGCTGGGTGGGAATGGCCGATCATGGTCGTGAGCACGCCGCCGAAGAAGTCGAGGTAGCGGTTGCCCTCGAGGTCGTAGACGTAGCCCCCCTCGCCTCGGTCGATCGACACGGCGTCGTCGTAGAGCGGGTGGAGGAACGACGGCATGACGGACGCGTACCGGTCGGCGAGATCGGCGGTCGATGGTGACGCGCCTGGGGTGACGGCGGAACTCACCGCCCCATGATGGCCCAGCCTGCGCCGCTGCGTCTCCGGGCCGTCGCCATCCGCCCGGATCCCTCCTGCCCCGCCCCGTTCACGGGGGTGGTCGTTGGGGTGGGTTGAGTTGCCAGGTGCCGTCGGGTTGGCGGGTGAGGGTCCAGCCGCCTTCGTGGACGAGGTGGTGGTGGGTGTCGCAGCCGGGGCACATCAGGTCGAGGTTGGTGTGGCCGCCGTCTTTCCAGGGTTTGATGTGGTGGATCTGGCAGTCATCGAAGGGCACGTTGCAGTCGGCGTCCATGCCACAGGTCGGATACTGGGCTCGCAGCGCCATGCGTTGGGCGCGGGTGGCGAGCCGGCGTTCGCGGCCCACATCCAACGCTTGGCCTTCACCGTTGAGGACGACGGGGATGATGCCGGCGTCGCAGGCGATGCGGCGGATCGTTTCGGCCGGCAGTGGCGTGCCACCTTGGGTCTCCGCGGTGCGGCGCTGCCCGTCGGGGCTGGTCGCGTTCCCGTCGACCATGGCGTCGAGATCGATCAGCACCATCACCCCGCCCGACTCGGCTCGGGAGACGCGTTCCCCGCAGATCAGGGCGTGGAGGGCTTCGGCCGCGACCTGGGCTCGTTGCCGTTTGGTGATGGCCTTGGCCCCGGCGGCGATGCGGGCCGCCATTTCGGCGTCGAGGGCCCGATGGACCGCTTCACCCCGCAGCGGATCCCACTCACCATGGATCCCTTTCATCCCGGTGGCCGGGTCGGTGAACTTCCACGCCCGCGACGCCCGCCGTTGTTTCTCGAGCTCCGAGATCCCGTCATCACCCATGAGCCGGTCCACCAGCTGGCGGCACCGGGACTCGAACGCCCGCACCGACAGGCCCTCCGCCACCGCGTCGGCCACGAGCTGGTCGGACTGCTCCTCGAACGCCTTCTTCTCCCGACCCGACAGCCGGTCGGCCTGGCTGGCCAACACATCCGCGTGCCCCACCCCCAGCGTGCCGTCCTCGAGGGCACCCAACGCTTCGGGCATCTTCTGCATCGCATCGCCCCGCTTGGCCGCCCTGGCCGCGTCGCGGTCCCCCAGACCGGCCTTGGCCGCGGTCTGCTTCGGATCCGAGCGCCGGCCTTGTTGCTGGAGGCGCCGGGAGCGGGCCGTGGTCTTGGCCAACACCCCCGTCAACCACGAATGCACCGTCCCAATATCGGCACTCAACGCCTCGACCGCCTCAGCCGGCATCCCCGCGATCTCCGCCTCCAGGAACCGGACCCGGGCCGCGACCGCCACCGGATCCGACGCCGACACCGTCGCCACATCACCGTCCATCGCGAGCGCCATCACCGCCGCCTTCACACCTGGTCCACCGAACGAAGAACCCACCGGGGCTGAAACGTTGCCCTTCGGCCCGAACAGGCTGAAGGGGAACGTATGTTCGATACTAGTCGCCGTTCCACGCCCACACAACCCCGAAACCAGGAATCCCTCGAACGGATTGCCGGCGAGGCTTACCGCCACTCAGTCCAGCCGAAGGAGGCCGGCGCTGGTGGGTGCGAAGCCGCCGCCGTTCAGGCAGAAGTCCTTCAGCTCATCGTCGAAGTCGACGTGCAACCACTCGCATCCGGCCGCCCTGGCCCCATCGCGAGCAACGCGGACCAGGCGGGTTCCGATCCCCTGGTGCCGCGCCGCTCGCCTCACCATCACGTCCTGGAGCCAGGCGTGGGCCAGCCCGTCCCACGGCACGTTGCGGAATCCGACCAGTCCACCCATGGAGCGAGCCGTGACCCAGCCCAGACTGTGCCGAGCCGTGAGGTCCTCCCCGCTTCACTCGGACTCGTTGAAGCGCCGTGTCCCGAACGAGTCGGCGTCCATCGCATGCACCTCGACGTTCGTGAACGGACTGCGCCACGCGACCTCGGCGCTCGCCCCGGCCGTCATCGCTCCAGCTGCTCGCTCAGGTCGAGCCAGTCGTCCTCCAGCCGGTTCAGGTCCTGCTCGACCTGCGTCAGATCGGCGCCGAGCTCGCTGATGCGCTCGTAGTCCTGCTGACCTTCCAGCGCCTCGTGCAGCTTGTCGCGACGGCGTTCCAGCGGGCGCATCTGCTTCTCCAGTTGCTTGACCCGGTGGCGGAGGGTGCCGGCCGATGGACCGTCCGGCTCGGCGGCCTTCGCTGCGGCCTTCTTCGACTTGGCCGGTCGCTCCTGGGTGCGGAGGGACCCACCACGCCACTGCTCCTTTCGCCGCGTCTCCCACGCCTCATAGCCGCCCGGAAGGCGACCGGCCTTGCCGCCCTCGATCACGACCACGTCGTCGACGGTGCGCTCGAGGAAGGCGCGGTCGTGGCTCACCACGACGAGGGCGCCGGGCCAGCCGTCGAGGAAGTCCTCCAACGTCCGGAGCGTGTCCAGGTCCAAGTCGTTGGTGGGCTCGTCCAGCAGGAGGACGTTGGGCCGATCGGCCAGCACCAGCAGCAGCTGGAGCCGGCGCCGTTCTCCGCCCGACAGGAGCTCGATCGGCGCCCACTGCGAGTCGCTGTCGAACCAGAAGCGATCCAGCAGGCGCCCCACCCGCCAGTCCGGCTCTCCCCCACCAGGGGTCATCGCCTCACGCACGCGCTGGCCGGGGTCCAGCTCCCGACCGAGCTGGTCGTAGTACCCGAGCTGCACGGTCGAGCCCCACACCACCTGGCCGGAGGTGGGCTCGATGCGCTTCGCCATGATGTCGAGCAGGGTCGACTTCCCCGACCCGTTCACCCCGACCAGGCCGAGCCGCTCGCGGCGATGGAGCGAGAGGTCGAGCCGTTCGAACAGCGGAGCGTCCCCGCCGAACGTGTGCCCGACTCCTTCCAGGTCGATGACCTGATCGCCCAGACGGGGCACGTCGACGTGCAGGTCCAGGTCGTCGTCGCGGGCGGTCTTCTCCTGCTGGACCGACGTGATCTCGGTCGCCGTGCGAACGCGGGCCTTGGCCTTGCTGGTCCGGGCGGGAGCGCCCCTGCGAAGCCAGGCCAGCTCGCGGCGGGCCAGGTTCTTGCGCACCGACTCGGCCTTGGCGGCGTGCTCCTCGCGCTCGGCCTTGCCCTCGAGATAGCCCTGATAGCCGCCGTCGTGCAGGTACGAGGCGCCCCGCTCCAGTTCCAGTACGCGGTTGGTGACCCGGTCGAGGACGTGCCGGTCGTGGGTGATGATGACGATGGCGCCCCGGAAGGACGCCAGCCGATCCTCCAACCAGGCGATGGCGTCGATGTCCAGGTGGTTGGTGGGTTCGTCCAGCAGCAGCAGGTCGCACTCGGCCAGCAGCGTCCGGGCCAGGGCGGTGCGCTTGGCCTGACCGCCGGAGAGCTCGGCGACCGGAGTGTCCAGCAGTGGGCCCATGCCCAGTCGGTCCAGCACCGACTCGGCTTCCCACCCCTCACCGACCGCCTCTCGGACGGTGCCGACTCCCAGGTGCGGATGCTGGTCCAGGACGGCCACCCGGGTGTCGCGGCCCCGCCGGACCGTGCCGGACTCGGGCTCGAGCGTGCCGGCCAGGATGCGCAGCAGCGTCGACTTCCCGGTGCCGTTGATGCCCACGATCCCCAGGCGGTCGCCGCTGGCCACCGTGACCGACACGTCGTCGAGCAACGGCCGACCCGGCCGAGTCATGGAGACGCGCTCGGCGTCGATCAGGATCACATCGGGAGGCTACCGACCCCCGCCCCACCGACGAATCTGCGCCTCGCCATGTCGACTGGATCGACACCGCGGGGCACAGATTTGCGTCTAGCCGGGTGCCTGGGCGAGCCAGGCCTCCCAGTCGGCTCTGGCGGCCAGACCGCCCCACTCGCCGCAGCAGATGGTGTCCAAGTCGATGGCCTCGATCTCGGGGAACTGGAACAGCGTGGCCTGCAGCTGGTTGCTGTAGGCGATCGACATGAAGCTGGTGGAGAAGCCGTTGATCGGCGCGGCTTCGAAGTCGTAGTCGACGTTGAGCCCGGCGATCCCGCCTTCGGTGACGGTCACCTCCACGTTCGCGCCTCGCAGCACGAGAGGGATGCCCGTTCCCCAGCCGGCGGGAGGGTTCGCGTCGAACAGCGCTTGCACCACCTCTGTCGGCGTATCGAGGAACGGATCCCTCGGCGCCACCGGTCGGGGGATCTGATCGACGTCGTCGAACGGGCAGTAGAAGAACAGCATCGGCGCGGCTCCCGGCTCTGCGCCCGGCTCGGGGCAGTCGGTCGCCGGCTCCTCGGTCGTGTCGAGACCCGCCTCGTCGGCGACGACGAAGGCGAGCTCGACCGCCACCTGCGCGTTCTGATCACGGGTCCCGCCCGTGACGGAGATCCCGAGGGTGTCACACCCATCAGCCGAGACCCATGCCTCGACCCGGCCGTCGCTGGCCCACCACAGGAGGACCGGTCCCTCCTGCGCAGTGCGTTCGCCCACGAAGTCGATCACCGGACGCACGGGCAGCGCGGCCGCCACCTGAAACGTCTCGCTCTCGGCGTAGCTCTCGGCGCCACCCTCGCCGGCTCCGAAGAACCCAGACTCGGGCGGCTGGGCCAGTTCGATGGCCGGGTCGACGGTCTCACCCTGGACCGTGGCACCAGCCAGCGCCGGAAGCTCTGGGCACCCCGCCGCCGGTCCGATACGCGGGACGGTCGTCGCCGGCGGGATCGTCGACCCGGGAACCGTCGACGAGACGGCCGGCTCGGACGTCGCGGGCACGGTGGTGGGATCCTGAGTCGCCACGTTCTCGGCCGGATCGTCGCCGCCCTGCCAGATGAGCACGCCGATCAGCAGCGCCGCAGCCGCGCCCACCACGCCGGCGATGGCGAGCACCGGGCGACGGCGCCGGTCGCCCACCGCTGTGATCGGCACGACGTTCGCTGACGAGGATGGAGGCTCGCCCACCGGTACGGCCTCAGCGATCTCCCCGAGGTCCCGTCGGAGCCTTTGCTCCAGGTCGTCGGTCGGTTCGTCAGTCATCGGCCAGCTCCTTGCGCAGATCGGCCAGGCCGCGGTGCAACAGCGAAGACACGGTGCCCGGCCGGCAGTCCATGGCTTCGGCGATCTCGGTGACGGGCAGGTCCACCCAGTAGCGCAGGACCATTGCCGTCCTGCGACGCTCGGACAGCGTTCGCAGCGCAGCCCAGAGCTCGACGGCGCTCTCGCCCAGCTGAGCGTGCATCGGGGCCGGCAGCACGGGGGCACTGCGCTCGCGCCGGACCTTCGACCGAGCGCCGTTCACCACCGCGGTCCGCAGGTAGGCACCGGGCTTGTCCACCTCGTCGAGCCGGGACAGGCAGCGCTCGAACGCATCCTGCACGACATCCTCGGCCGTCTCGGACGATCCGGTGAGCAGGAAAGCGAGCCGCACCAGACCCGGTCGCTCGTCGACGTAGAGCGCATCGACGTCGACCGTCTCAGCAGCGATCTCGGGCTCTTTCGTCATGTGAGCAGATTCTCCCATCACCCACACCGACGCACGGTCACCCCCGAACCTTGCACCCCCTTCCGAAGAAATCTCGGCCTCGCCAGGACTGAAGGACAGCCTTTCCGAGGCCGAGATTCCGATGCTCAAGCGAAACGGGCCAGCGGCCGATGGACCAGGGAGATCGACGACGCAGAGGCGATAGCGATGGCACTGGTCAACGTGCAGAAGAAGATTCGGAAGTCGGCGGCGAAGCTCGGCTTGGCGCCGGGCGAGGAGATCCGGGGTGCGTGCACCACGAACCCGACCGGCAGCGTGACGCGCATGGCCATCGGAGCCGGCGTCGGGGGTGCGGTGGGCGCCGCCGTCGCGACGGCGACCGCCACGGACGCGCCGTGCACGCACGGCATGGCCGCCGGGTATCCCCAAGGCCAGATGTTCCTGGCCGTGACGTCACAGCGCGTCATCGTCTGCCCTGTCGCCCAGATGTCCGGCAAGCCGAAAGAGATCGCTGCCGAGTGGCCGATCGGTGATGTCACCGGCATCTCCGTGGAGAAGGGCAAGCTGGCCCACCCCACGACGATTCGCTTCCGCGACGGGTCGATCGCGCTGATCGAAGCCGCCAGAGGATCGGGTGTGGAGAGCGTCACCTCGTTGTTCGCCTAGGTCGCACACGGAGTCACCGCTATCATCGGCGACTCCCAGGGCGATTAGCTCAGCTGGCTAGAGCGCTGCCTTCACACGGCAGAGGTCAGAAGTTCAAGTCTTCTATCGCCCACGTTGTGCCCCTTGGGATCGCGGGCTTATCGAGGTCCTCCGAGGCAAGTTTCATCGCGCGGATATCGCGCGGGATTCCGGCGATTCGTATGGTGGCGGGCAGATTCCCGAAGTGGGCAGAGGTCACGTGGCCCTGGTCTACGAGTGGCTCCGTCCCGGTCGACGTTGGTAGCACCGCCTATGTGAGTCCGCTGGCCGACCGTGACGTGCACCACCATCAGGCCGCTCCGGATTCCTGCCGAGCCGAGTTCGACCTCCCCTCCCGGGCTCCCTTCGCTGCAGGCCGCACCAGAAAGTGCCGGGGTGCCTGGTCCCGGCCACCGTCTCGATGTGCTCGCAACGGCACGGGTGAAGCCGCTGCTGCGTCCTGTTTCGGCGTTCAACATCGAGCATGAGGGACGAAGGAGTGATGATGGCTCCACTTGAGTTCCTCCTTGGTTGGTATGAGGGCTGGGTCGCCGCGGGAGGGGGGCGTCTCGAGGTCCGTTTCGGTTCGTCCCAGCAGGGACTGCCGAAGCGATCGGCCTGGGTTGAAGTAGAGGGCCTCCACCGAGCCGGCCAGCTGACGGTATGGGAATCGGGTGAGACGGAAGTCGAGGTCAACGACATCACATCGGTCGATCTCGTATTCTCGAGGTCCGGCAAGGTCGAGACGTCCGAGGAGCTCGCTGATCTACTCGCCGAGCTACTGCGCGAGGTCGACCAACGAGAGGCCTGAGCTGCACGGCAGCTGCCCTGAAGGACACGACTCAGTGACGGTCTCCGCTCCGCCAAAGAGGGGGAATCTCATCGTGAGATTGCGGGACCAGGGCACGAAGCAGTTCGGCATCGACATCTACCGGCTGGGATGATCGGCGTGAGGATCTGGCGGTTCAGCGACCCCCGGGACGACCGGTTCGCCGCGACTGGCCGTCGGGACGCATGGGTCGGTGGGGCGCCGGACGGTGTGTGCCCCTCGTGTACAGCTTCCCGGCAGGTCCGAGCGCAGCCGCTGGTGATGGCCTGGGAGCCCGGCTCGGACAGGATCGGTGACTTCACCTGGCCCGGGTTCGGCAGCGAGGTGGTCGTGACCGACGGCGCGCTCGGGGCCCTGAGCCGGTTCGAGGGGTTCGAACCGGGACCGCTCGAGGTCGTCGAGGATCCGGATGGCCCGAAGGGGGGGCACGCGGGTTCCGCTGCCTTACGACGGCCCTTCACTCCATGAGTTGTGGGTCACGGCACGGGTCGGCATGGATCGGGATCGATCGACCGCCGAGCTGGAGCATGCATGCGCAGAGTGCGGCGATCAGCGATGGGAGCTCTACGGCGTCGAGCGTTGGGACAGCCACTTCGACCAAGATCTGAAGCTCCTGGCGAGGTTCAAGACTGACCGACTCCCCGACGCGGGCATCCACGTGAGCGCAGCCGATCTCGCCGACGCAGACATCTTCCGCGTACACGAGTTCCCGGCCTGGGTTCTCTGCACAGATGTTGTCCGCGAGGCCATCGAGACGGCGAGCTTCTCGAACGTCTCGTTCCTGGAGGTGGGCGAAACCTTCTGACCCGTTCACTGCGGGTAGTTCCGGGCAAGCGGCGGCCACCAACCCCTCGAAACGCCCAAGATGCTCCAGGTCCGGTCACCATCGCGCGGATATCGCGCGGACGCTCACGTTCGTGGGGATTCGTCGTCGTCCGGATCCTTGGAACGACTTCCGTCTTCGTCCGCTGGCGTTCGCTCTGGTTCGGGGTCGGATCGTTCACACGGCAGAGGTCACAAGTTCAAGTCTTGTATCGCCCACGTTGTGCCCCTTGGGATCGCGGCCATTCCCGGGTCGCGAGCGGAGGGTTTCATCGCGCCAATATCGCGCGGGATTCGGGCGATTCGTGTCGTGTCGGGCCCGATTCCCGAAGCGGGCAGAGGTCGCTGGCTCGGAGACCGCCTCGCCGAGGTCTCCGACCGCCTACGACGACCTGGCAGCCGAGCGGCCTGTCGATCACTGCGTGTTGGGACGTTGACATCGGTTCGGCTCGGGAGGCGTGGTCGACGGACGTGTCAAAACCGGCACACCACCGGCACACCACCCGGACGGTCGACACTTGGAGTGAAGACAGACGAGAGAGGAGGAACACAAGATGAGGACCTACCTTCTGCGAGTGCTCACCGCCGTCGCTGCCATCAGCGTGCTGCTGTTTGCCAGCGTCGCATACGCCCAAGACGACGACCCGGTTGCGGAGTGCGAAGCTCGTGGCGGCGAGTGGTTCGATTGGGGACCCCGAGCCCCCAAAGGGTGCTCGCTCGACCACCCGCAGGAATACGCCAAGGTCCTGGAACTCAGGGCCCTGATTGCCCAGCGAGACGAATGCGAGGCGGCAGGTGGGGTCTTCAGCGTTGGGCGTGACGGGTTCCTGGCGCCAGTCCCCCACTGCAGTCTCAGCGGTGAGCCCGCTTCGGGGGCACTCCAGGCCCAGCCCGAGCCCGCTCCTGTAGGGCAGACGCCCACCGAGGAACTGCCCGCCACCCAGCCCGCACAGGCCCAACAAGGCAGCCCGCAGTACACCGGATGACAGAACCCGCAGCACGACCCGAAGGAGAAGGGTCGTGCTGTGGCCCATCGGCCCCCAGCCGCCCCTGAGCCGAGAATCACATGGCCGAGAATCACATGCGTGGAAGACATGGAAGATCTCGACGACGGGACGTTTGCGCAATCGCGCTTCAGGGCGGTCGGGGTGGGGACGGTTGAGCGTGGGCGGTGTAGGTCGGTGGGGCGATGCGTCAGCGGCCTTGTGGGGTTGCGGCGCTGTCGCTCACGATCACACCTGCTTGACCGTTCGCAGCGCTCGCATGCCCGGCATGAACGGCGGGTGGGGCGACTCGGGGTACGCGGTCGATGAATCGAAGCACGGGACGTCCCAGGAACGAGCCATGGCCATTCACGTCGTTCGGATCGTGCCAGCGGCCTGCCTCAGCACTTCGTCCGAGCCCCGGCGATGCTCCTCCGTCGTGCAGTCCGATGCCATGCCGACGATCTGCCCACCTCGTTCTGCGAATGTGACGAGTTGGCAGGGGAGGTCGTGGCCCTTCTCCTGATAGGCGTCGGCAAGGATCCGCTCGACCTGACGCCCGAGCGTCGCCCGGAAGAAGCCGTCGGCCGCGGTGTCCAGGTAGCCCGCGAACGCGACTCCCTCGTCGGAGGTCGGGCGGGCAGGGCGCAGAGCGGGGGCAGTAGAGTTCACTGACCCATCATCGCGGAAGGGTCCTCGCACAGGCTCTTGATAGCCGGATACTCGTCGCCCTACGTCGCGTGGACCACGACCAGCCGCTTTTGGCGTCGGCCTCGTTGATCGCCGTGTACACCGGCCGCAGGTCGCGGGCCATGGCGTCCCGTAGGGCCGCGACGCAAGCCGCGGTTCTCGATCTCGGTCAGCACCTGGAGCCAGTTCTTGGCTCCTTCGCCGCCGTTGCCGATCCACAGCCCGAGGATGTCGCGTTTGCCACCCGTCGGACGGTCGGTCGCTCCACCAGCACGGATCGCCATTGATCAGCCCTTTCCTGACTCGCTTGCAGCATCACCGCGTGTGGTGCGGAGACGGTGGCATCTCGGTGGAGGCACCCGATCCCCGTGTCGGCGTCGCCGCTCGGCCAGTCGGTAGGCTCCAGGGGTGCAAGTGTCGGTGCTGGGTCCGGTCGAGATCGTGTCCGGCGACGAGCCCGTCGAGCTCGATGCACCCAAAGAGCGCGCTGTCCTGACCGCCCTGGCCCTTCGGGCGGGCGACCCGGTGCCCGTCGGCCGCATCATGGAGGCGGTGTGGGGCGACCGGCCTCCGGGTACCGCGACGAAGACCCTCCAAGGGCACATCTCCGGCCTGCGGCGAGCGATCGGCGCCGACGCGGTTGGCACCGACACCGGCAGCTACACCCTGCGCGTCGAGCGCAGTCAGGTCGACGCCTGTCGTTTCGAAGACCTGGTGACAGCAGGGCGCCAGGCTGCACGCTCTGGGGAGCACGCTCGGGCGGCCCGGCTCTTCGACGACGGGCTCTCCCTCTGGAGAGGAACACCCCTGCCGGACTGCGCGGACGGCCCGTTCCGGCAGGGCCAGGTGACTCGCTTGGAGGAGCTGCGACTGACGGCGCTCGAAGGCCACATCGACGCCGAGCTGTCGCTCGGCCACCCCGACGAGGTCATCCCCGAGCTCGAGGGGCTCGTCGCGCAGCAGCCCCTCCACGAGCCCTTCTGGGCCCAGCTGATGCTCGCCCTCTACCGGTGCGGGCGGCAGGCCGACGCCCTGCGTGCCTACCAGCGCCTCCGGCGGAGACTGCGCGAGGAACTCGGGATCGAGCCGTCGCTCGAAGTGCAGCGCCTGGAGAGCCGCATGCTCCTCCAGGACGAGCGCCTCGAGGCCGATCCTCCCCCGCCGCCGGAGAACCTCCCCGCGCCGCTCAGCTCTCTCGTCGGCCGGGGCGAGGACGCCCGACTGGTGGCCAAACGGGTGCTCGAGCATCGACTGGTGACGCTGCTCGGGATGGGAGGCGTAGGGAAGACCCGCTTGGCGCTGGAAGCCGGACGGGCCCTTGTCCCCTCACAGGACGACGGCGTCTGGTGGGTCGACCTGGCGTCGGTCGATCGGCCGGGTCGGGTCCCTGCACAGGTCGCTACCACGTTGGGCGTCGCACCGGCCGGTGACCTCTCGACCAGGGAGGCGCTCGTCGCGCACCTCCGGATGCGGCGGTTACTGCTGATCCTGGACAACTGCGAGCACCTGGCCGCCGAGACCGCCGAACTGGTGGTGGACCTCCTCGAGGCGGCACCGGGGGTCACCGTCCTCGCCACGAGCCAGGTCGCGCTGGGCGTGCCCGGCGAGTTCCACGTCACCGTCGAGCCCTTGGCCACACCGAGACCCGGAATGACGCCCGAGGAGGCGGCCTGCGCTGCATCCGTCCGGTTGTTCGTCCAGCGGGCCGAGGATCACGGCGGTCGGCTCGAGACCCGTGACGATATGGCGGCGGTCATCGAGATCTGCCGCCGCCTTGAGGGCGTGCCGTTGGCGATCGAGCTGGCCGCGGCTCGCGTCCGCCACCTCTCCCCCGCACAGATCCTGGAGCGACTGGACGACCGGCTCGGCCTGCTCACCCAGGGGCCCGCCGCCGGCGACCCCCGCCACCGGACCCTGCGCACGAGCATCGAGTGGAGCTGCGACCTGCTTGACGAGGCCGACCGGCGGCTCTTGGATCGACTCGCCGTGTTCCCCGCCAGCTTCGACCTCGACGCTGCCATCGCGATGGGCGTCAGCTCCGGCATCGCAGAGTCCGAAGTCGAGAACCGACTGACCCGCCTGGTGGATCGTTCGCTGGTGGTCCCCGTGGTGGACGCAGCCGAAGAGCGACGATTCCGACTCCTGGAGAGCTTGCGCCAGGTCGGGCGGGAGCACCTCGAGGCACGCGACGAGCTCGACCAGGCCCGCCAGGCCCACGCCGACCACTTTCGCGGGGTAGTTCGTCGCGTGGCCGACCAGTTCGACACCGTGTACGTCACCCCTTGGGTGGCGCGGGCCGCGCGCGACGGCCCGAGTCTCCTGGCCGCCGTCGGGTGGTCGCAGGAGCACGACGACCCGGCCACCGCGCTGGAGTTCGCTCCTGCGGCGGTCCCAGCCCTCTGGGGCGGGGATCAGCGCGCATGTGCTCAGACCCTGGAGCAGATGATCGAGCGAGGCGTCGACGCTCCGCATGCCCTCCGAGCGCGGGCCCTGCTCCAGCTCGGCTGGCCGGCTCATGCATCGGGTGATCCAGACCGCTCCAGAGCCGCTCTGGACCGAGCCATCGACCTGTACCGCGCGGCCGGCGACGAGACCGGCCTGGCCGTTGCGCTCGACCAGCGGGCCATCGAGTCCGCCGACATCGAGGTCGGTCTCGCCTCCTACCTCGAGGTCCTGGACCTCTGCGACCGGTTGGGGCTCCGCCGCCTGCGGGCGAAAGCCCTCACGGGTATGGCAATCCAGTTGCTCAACCACGACCGGCTCGACGACATCGACCCGGCGTGGCTCGACGAGGCCGAACAGACCCACGGCGACGACGCCGAAGGATTGGCCATGGTGTACTTCATCCGGACGATGGTGGCCTGGGCCACCGGCGCCGTGCCGGCCATGGAGGCGGCCGCCTCCGCCTGGCTCGACCACAGCCGGGCCATCGGATCGTGGGCGTTCGTGGATCGAGCGGAGTTCTTCCTGCGGCTGGCCCGAGCCCAGCAGGGCCAGTCCGACCTCGACCTGGCCGAGCCGCTGCTGCGCACGGCGAGACGCAGCCTCACACAGCACAACGCATTCGTGCTGGCGCTGACCCTCCGGTCTCTCGCTGGCGTGGTGGGCGCCCGCGGCAAGGTGGCGCAGGCCGTGCGATTGTGGACGGCCGGCGCTGCCCTGTACGCGCCGTCGCTCGTGGAGTTGCATCGGCTGGACGTGGCCACGGTCCGCCGGGAGCTGGGTGACCGATTCGACATCGAGGTCGACGCCGGCCGTCGACTCACACCGGCCGAGGCCGTCGAGCTGGCGTTCGAGGTCTGCGACGCCCACTGACCCGGTGGTTGCCAGTGCACGCCGAACGTGGCATGCCGTCCATAGTCCGCCGGTGGCCTCACATTCTTCAGCCGGGTCGCCATCCTGCGCGACCCGGCTGAGACCGGAGAAACGCCACGGCGAGAGCGCTCTCACACCGAGCCACTGACCAGCCACAACCACGATCCCGCACGATGGAGGTGGAAGGAAGGAAGGAATTGAGTGTGACGACGAGGACACAGACGCAGCAGGGACCGTGTTCTGCTCTGCTCCGGACCGCTCCGATCAAGAGCCGTGGCCGCAACAGGGGTGTTCGGGTGGTGGGCGTCCTCGTCCTCGTGCTGTTGTTGGTTTCGGCATGCGACGCGCCGGACCCGGAGATTCACCAGCTCGTCGCCCTCGGCTGGGGTTCGCCGGTCCGACCGACCTTCTGTGACATCGCGTACGGGCCCGAGCGCGGATGCCCCTCGGGATCCGACGAGCCCTGCGGCGGATCACAGGAGCTCGATATCTACCGGGTACGGACGGGCGGCAATCGAGGGGTCCTCGTCTACCTGCACGGCGGCGGATACGTGGCCGGCGACAAGTACCCGCTGGGCGATCTGGGCAACATCAAGCGACAACTGCACCGCGGCTACTCGATCGTCTCGATGAACTACCGGCTGCCCCCGGTCGAGCGCGATGCGACCGGCGAGCTCGTCTTGGAGCGAGCCGGGCCGATCGGCTGGCCGTTCCCGCAGAGCCTGGGTGAGAACGGGTTCCGTCCGGCCATGGCCGACGTGGCCGCTGCGCTGCACTGGGTCTACGAGAGCGGTCCGGCCTACGGGCTCTCGACCGGCACGGTCGCCGTGGTCGGCCACTCGGCCGGCGGGACCATCGCGGCGCTGGCCGCCCTGGCGGCCAACAGCCCCGATCCGATCTTCTCCGACCTGCCGACCGTCGATGCCTGGGTGGCCATCTCGGCGCCACTCAGCTGGGACTCGTTCGCCGACGGACCGCGGTGGGCGAAGGTCTGGATGGGCGACGACTACGCCAGCGACAGGCACCGGTCGAACCCGATCAACCACTTCGATCCGGAAGACCCGCCCGGCTATGTCATCGCCGGGGTCAACGACGGCATTGTCCCTGTCGAGAACGTGCAGGCGTTTCACCGACACGCCCGGTCGATCGGCCTGAACGGTGACCTCGGCGTGACCGTTGACATCGTCGACCGTCTGGCCGACGGACGACCCATCGCCCCCTCGGTGATCGGCCAACCCGACCCGCGGAACCACTGCCCGATCGGTGGAATGAACACAGCCTGGTTCGACCTGTGGCTCGACGACCGCTGACAGACCATCGTCCGGGATCTCGTCAGACGATCATGCCGACCCAGTCGAGCCGCTGGCAGTCGTCGCGCTCGGGATCGCGGATCTCGCCGGGGATCAGGATCATGTCTCCACTGAGGGCTGGCTGGCCATGAAGGTCGGGACGTCGAGTCCGCCACGTGTACGGCGTGAATATGGCGCTGGATACCAGCGGTTGGTGATTCGGTGGCCGTCGCAACACGGTCCGTGAGCGCATTGCGAGCGATGTCATCGAAGGGCTCGTTGACCTTGGTCTCGCAGGCGGGCAGGAGATGCCCGTGCGGTCGAGGACGGTCACGACTCTGCGATGGATCGGCGAGGTGTACGTCGGCCGCGACCCCCGCGGGAAGCGCGAGTTCCTCACCCGGTCCCAGCTGCGTCCGGGCACCCAGCGCCGCGATCGGTCGGCCCGCGGGCGCCCGAGACACTTCGTGCAGCCGCCTTTCATGGCGCGGACGCTTACGTTCGTGGGGGTTCGTGGTCGTCCGGATCGTTGGAACGACTTCCGTCTTCGTCCGCTGACGTCCGCCCAGGTTCGGGGTCGGATCGTTCACACGGCAGAGGTCACAAGTTCAAGTCTTGTATCGCCCACGTTGTGCCCCTTGGGATCGCGGCCGTTCTGGGGTCGCGTGCGGCGGGTTTGATGGCGCGAATATGGCGCGGGATTGCGGCGATTCGTGGCCATTTCGACCACGTGCCCGGCGGGCAGAGGTCGCGGGCGTCGCGCCGCGATCCTCGCCAACCAGTCAGCGAGCCCGCTACCACAGGCGTGAACGGTCACCAGGGCTGGCGCCCTCGAACCGACGTCGCGGCGGGTTCCCCGCCCCAGCGCGCCTACCACTGGCTCCTGACCCTTCCGAACCCCGGCCATCCATGTCCTCTGGTCGGCGTGCGCGATGAGCCTCCGGAACGAGTCCGGCACTGTGGTCAGGTCGGACCCGGACCGGCCGATACAAGATCCATGCGGAGATCGACCTGGACGGCCTGGCCCTCGCCCTCGGACGGGCGGCCGCTGGTTGCCAGAGCGACGCCGCAGACGACCACCGGATCTGAACTGCGGACTTGCCTGTGACAACAGCGAATGACTCACCCTCTCCATCGTGCCGGCCCTGCCTCATGCGAGTCCGGCGAGCCGGTACAGGACGAGCGAGCCGGAGACCGCGACGTTGAGACTCGCCCCCCGCCCGACCATCGGGATGTCGACAATCTCGTCGAGCAACGGCCAGGCCTCCTCGGGGACGGCGCACCAGGGTGTCACCACGCTCGAGCGCGGCGTGGTAGTGCTCGGTATTCGGCACCGCCATGCAGGCACCGACGGCATCGCAGGTTCGCAACAGGGTCCCGAGGTTGGCACCGTAGGCAACCCACAGTGGCGCAACGATCAAGTGATCCCAGCAGCCATGTTGGCGTATGCGCCGTTGACGGCGGAGCTGGCCGGGCTTGCTCTTGGCTCCCGGCCCCGTCATCGGGCCGGGCGGATCATCCTTCGGTAGGTCATGTGCGGGCGCTCTCCTCGGCGGCGCCGGGCCATCTGGTGCCTCCTCACGGCGGCGTGCTGAGGATAGCGAACCCACGCCGACCGGACTCCGCTCCCGAACACCTCAGCCAATCCAGGCCGCCGCTACTCCGTGGCCTTCGGGTGACCGACATGGGCGTCGGTGAGCCAGACCGTCTTGGCCTTGTCGTCGATGCAGTACCAGAGTCGACCACCCGCGGTGACCTCATACTGCCACTGCTCCATGTCGACACCGTTGACCCTGCGCTGGCCAAGTGAGCCCTTCAACCGATGCTGCCGGCCGTCTCGCCGGCGTGGATCGGTGGTGATCCTCTCCCACGCCGACCGAGCATTGGCAGCGGCAACCGCACAGATCTGATCCCAGCCCTTGACGGCATCGTTGTTGGCATGGCGGAAGTCCCAACCACCAGCTCGTGGAGGCGGGGCGACCCGGTCCTTCCGCTTCGCCATGCCCGCTCAGCCGGTCGGAGCGACGATCCGGTCACCAGCGGCCTCGATCGGCCCACCGAGTCGCCCGGCGAGCTTCGGGTCGGCGTGGATCTCGGCGGTCGCCCTCCACTCACGTAGCAGCTGAGCGACCGGCGAATAGTTCTCGACCGCCGCCGCCCCCACCAGCGTCCTGGTCAGGTCCTCGACGAACAGCTCCCGGTCCGTCTTCGGCAAGAACGTGAGCCAGGCGAAGACGTCATCGACGGCCACCTCGAGCGCTTTGGGACTGTGCATGGCGAGGTTCCGCAACAGACGAGCCAGCGCCTCGAACGCTTCGGAACGTTCGTCGTCGCGGTCGGCCTGAGTCAGGCGCAGGGCCGGCGCGTTCCGGCGCCGCAATACCACGTCGTGCTCGGCCAACTCAGCCACAACGCCTTTCGGCTGACGCAAGAACTCCGAGAAGGGACGCTCCACAACACTCATACCGACACGATATCTGAACTAGTTCAGAAGTCAACACCCACTTCGGCCAGTCGGGCTCCTCGGGATTGCGGCGATTCGTTTGTCTGCGGGCCCGACTCCTGAAGTGGGCAGAGGTCACGGGACGCCGGTGGCCTCGCAGGTCTTGTCTCGGAGACCGAACCCGGGTCGACCATGTCTGCGGTCGGCACCGCTCGAGCGCACCGTGGCCCTGCAGGTCCAAGACGGCACCACCAACCCCACCATCACCGCCGGGCTCGTGGTCAGGTCACCGTGAGGGTGTTGACCATTCCATCTCCGCCCACGAAGTGGCTCTGTGGGGGCTCAGATGGCGCGAGGATGCTGCAGAAGAGGATGTAGCTCCCGGCATCGAGATCGAACGACGCCGACTCTTCGGTCCCCGGAAAGACCAAGGGGATCTCGCCGATGAGGTCGTCCTCGGGCAGGTCGTCTTCGATCACCCCGCCGTATTCGTCGACCGGAAGTAACGCTGGGTCGTCACCCTTCACGATCACCAACTCGTGGGTGTCAGCACCCTGGTTCTTGGCCACGATCTCCACGCTGCCCGCGTCGACCGAGATCGGATCGGGTTCCACGGTAATCTGACCTGGAGTGAAGTCGGGGCCGTACGGATCGGACAGCACGACGCTGACCGATGCGCCACCACCCTCGTCTCCGCTCGCGTCGTCATCGTCGCCGCACCCGGCGACCACCATGGCCACCACCAGCAATCCGAACAGCAGCTTTCGCATAATCCACCCCTTCCCTGTCGAGCAATCACCGTACATCGCTTCGCAACGAGGGGTGACGTGCTACCGGCCAAGGTCCCCAACCACGAACCGCCTTGCTCAGCCCGGAGACTGCAAGACGGTGCCCGGCCGTTGCGCGGGTCGCGCTCCCCGCAACACCGCATTCGCAAACGGCACCGTGACCTGCAGCGGGTGCACCAATGACACTCGAGTGACCAGGCTTCCCTGGGGGTTCGTGTCGGTGGGCCTATCCGACCCACCTCCGAGTGGCGGCTTCCGGGCTAGCGCTCTGACCGGAAACGTTCGGGTGGGTGGCGCGTCCACCACTTGGGGGTGGTGGGGTGTTTTGATCGGGGTATGTCGAATCCTTGCGTGTGCGTCGTTTGAGTCATCATGAGGGTCAGCAGTTGCAGCGGATCGTGCGTCGGGGCAGCGGGAAATCGAAGGCGTCGGTGGTGCGCTGGCGGCGGGCGGTGGTGATCCACGCGTCAGGGGGTGGGAACACGGTGCCGGTGATCGCCGAGCTGGTTGCCACGTCTGAGGATCGGGTCCGGGAGATGATTCATCGGTTCAATGACAAGGGGATGGCGTCGCTGGACCCTCAGTGGGCGGGTGGCCGTCCCCGCCGGATCACGACTGACGATGAGGTCTTCATCGTCGAGACGGCCAACCAGCGTCCCGAAGCCCTGGGTCAGCCCTTCACCCGGTGGAGTATCCGCAAGCTTGTCGACTACCTCGGCGGCAACGACTGCCGGGTGGTGGTGATCGGTCGGGAGCGGCTGCGGGAGATCCTCGCTGGCCATGGGATCACCTTTCAGCGGACCAAGACCTGGAAGGAGTCCAACGACCCGGACCGCGACGCCAAGCTGGATCGCATCGAGGAGGTCCTGGAGCGGTGTCCGGATCGGTGTTTCGCGTTCGACGAGTTCGGGCCGTTGGCCATCCGCCCCACCGGTGGATCGGCGTGGGCCCCGGCCGGGCGGCCACAGCGACAGCCGGCCAACTACCACAAGCGGCACGGGGTCCGTCAGTTCCACGGCTGCTACTCGATCGGCGACGACGAACTCTTCGGCGTGGTCCGCCACCGCAAGGGTGCGACCAACACGCTCAAGGCGTTGCGCTCGATCCCGGCCCGGCGACCCGACGGCGAACAGATCTACGTGATCTTGGACAACCTGTCGGCGCACAAGGGACCCACGATCCGCCAGTGGGCCCAACGCAACCGGGTCGAGCTGTGCTTCACGCCGACCTACAGCTCATGGGCGAACCCGATCGAAGCCCACTTCGGGCCCCTACGCGAGTTCGTGCTCAACAATTCGAACCACCCAAACCACGTCGTGTTGACCCGCCGACTCCACGCCCACCTCCGATGGCGGAACACCCACGGCAGCAACCCCGAACTCCTCCTCGCTCAACGCCGAGAACGGGCCCGAGTCAGAGCCGAGAAAGGCCACCGATGGGGACGACCCACCACACAAGCCGCATGAACCAACACCCGCGCGAACGTTTCCGGTCACGGCACTAGCCCGAAACCCCGCCGGCACTGATCGCGCAGAGGGCGGACTTGATCGAGCTCTTCATCGCGCGGATATCGCGCGGACGCTCACGTTCGTGGAGGTCCGCTGTCATCCAGATCGTTGGAATGACTTCCGTTGTCGTCCGCTGGTGTTCGCTCTGGTTCGGGGTCGGATCGCTCACACGGCAGAGGTCGTGAGTTCAAGTCTCGCATCGCCCACCAAAGATCGTTGGAATGACAGGGATCGCGGCCTCTCCGGACGTCGGGTGTCGCAGTTTGATGGCGCGAATATGGCGCGGGATTTCGGCAATTCGTTTGATATCACGCCCGATTCCTGAAGCGGGCAGACGTCGCGGGCCGTGCCGTCGAGCGTTGTTCTGGGGGCCGGGTCACGCGCTCGGCCGCTTTGGTCGACGCTCGTCGGGGTCTCCCGACGTTCGGTGAGGAGAATGAGGCCAACGTGGCCCTCGGTGAGCACGCGGGTCGGCGTAGGACCGAGACGCCGTTCGGGCCGGCGATCACTGCCCTCAACCTGGCGAGCGACACAAGCGCCATCCGCACTGCCCTGCTCCTTCCTACGCGAGTGAGTCCCGGCGCGAGCGGTTGGCTTCGAAGCCACGTCCACCCCTGAAACCCTCACCCTCACGCAGAGGTCGACATCCTCAACGCATCGGACCGATCTCCCGGCACCGCGCTGTCGGTGCTGTGCGGCGGTGCAGACCCGCGCCAACAACCTCTTGTGAGGGTCGTCGGAGCGGATCAGCCGACTGCGGGTCGCCGGGTTCGTGGCCAGCGCATGCAACGACCCATCCAGCACTGCGAGGGCCGATTCTCCCAGGCTCAGGTGTCTCACGAAACGGGGGAACTCCACAGTCTGCTGGCGGTCCGGCGAGCTCGCCGATGTCGATCTCGAGCCACGACCCGACCGTCAACTCGACGGTCCGATGCCAGCCATGGATCGGCACCGGGTCCAGCTGCTCATCCCACGGCCCGTGCTGGTCATAGCGTCGCCAGTCCCACTCGGAGGCAACGTGGCTGGAGGCGAGGAGGGTGGAGTCCTTACCTGGAACTACGCGGACCTTGAGCAGAGATATCAGCTCTTCGGCTTTCAAACGCATATCAGCCCGGGTTGCCTGCCTCAAGCTGCCCCAGCATGTCCGCGATATCTCCGATCGTTCGCAGACTCGGAACTAGCTCATCCGGTATCTCGTGACCAGCGGCCTCGTCGAGCAAATAGAAGATCTCAAGCAGAGCAAGCGAGTCGAGGTCAAGTTCGTCCAGCAGCGTATCGGGATGGTGGGGGTCGAGGTCCGGGATCGCGTCGAAGTCGAATCGCACCCCTCTCCGGCGATCAGAGGTCCTTGGACCCTGGTCCGGCCCCATCACGGTTGGGAGGATGAGCGTGAGCGAGTGGCAGAGGGATCCGCTGAGCAAGCGAGTGACGAGCGGTCTCTGCGGCGCAACACGGAGGAGAGAAAGCCGTGCGTAACGCGATGGTGGTGCTTGTCGTGGTGGTTCTCGTCGCCGGTGTCGCGTGCACACCACCTCCCCCTCCGCCGCTACCCGAAGGGACCCTGGCGATTGCGTACACCAGCGTCGACGGCTTGGCGGGTTACGACGAGACCAGTGATGTGTTGATCGCGAAGCTCGTCGACACCAGCCACGACGGTCTGCCGGGAGCCGGAGACACCGTGGTGACCCACAAGTACCCGTTGTCGTTCGACCCGGTCCCGGAGTTCGGCGATTTCCAGGTCACCAGCCATGCGGTGCACCATGTCGAGACGGACGGCCCGGACGGACCCGGGATCTACGCGTACCTCTCGGATGCGTCATTCCATTGGATCGCCTGGCGGTCCGAGGACGACGTGGTGGAGTCCTGGACCGAGATGGACCCCACGCTCGACCCTCTGGCCATCCCGGTACCGCGGACGACCCTGACGGACAACATCAGCCCCCTCTTCCTGAGGGACGTCATCGAGGTCGACCCGCTCAGTCCGAGTCGGCCGAGCATTCCGCTCTCGGCGCTCAGCGAACTGAACCACGACTTCACCTGGCTCGAGGTGGACTTCGCCCCAGGGCTCCCGTGAGGTCGTCGCTGTCCGATGGCGCGGCACCTCCGAGCGGCCGGGATGGGACTTCGTGCCCTTGCTGACCGAGTCGTGGAAGGAGAGACTGCCACCATGAGTGACACGCCCGGCCCCATCCTCGACGTGACCCCCGGTGACCACGAGCGATTCGAACGCGGTTTGCTCGAAGGGACGGGCCATCCCGTGATGGTCTGTCACGGTCCGGGTGCGCAGGACTATTGCCCCCTGCTGGAGGAAGGATCCTGCGACGAGGTGAACCGAGCGCACGGTGTCGTTTTCAAGCTCGACCTCGACCGGGAGTACCACCGCCGCATCCTCGAGACCTACAAGGAGACGATCCCCGACGACGTGCCGATCGCCGCGGCGGTCAGGCCCGGTCAGGAGCAGGCTTACGCCGACCTGCTCGAGAGCCTGTTCGTCTGGGGCCACTCGCCGAACGCGGCCGAGCTGGACGGGTTCGCTGCGCTGGTCGAGGCAGCCGAGCGCACCCGTCCCGACGAACCCGGCTGAGCGGCGCACCGGCCCGGATCCCTCGCGGCGGACCACGGAAGTCGATCCGACGATCCGGACGACGGCGGATCTTCACGAACGTGAGCGTCCGCGCGCATCCGCGCGATGGAGGGCCGGCTCGGCTGGGCCGAGCCAGAAGTCAACCCAAGACGGTCGTTGTTCTTGTGCGTTCGGCCGGCTGAGCGGGGTGCTCCCCAGTCGTCTGTGAAAGAGACCGGCCCGCCGACAGGGCAGATCAGGTCGCTGGCATCCACTACGTCGGCCGAGCGACCTGGCCCGATGATGTCGATCCCGAGTGTCGGCCGTGCGTGCCACTCGAGTTCACACCACCACTTCCCGCCATGACCACCACCTAGGTCGTGCGGCTCGGCACCAGCAGTGGAAGCCCGGACTGAGTGTCCGACCACCTGGCGATGCACGTGACGCTGGCCCGCCAGAACGGACTCAGAGCCGCCCCACCGCGGCCCCTGCGAGTGAGTCAGGGCATCGCGCCGGCCTTCGAGCGCTTGGAATCCGCCGTTGACCCCGACGACGAAGCATTGCCCGCCTCCGGCGTCGACGGCGATGGCCCGGAAACCGGAGTCGTAGACCGCCGCGCAGCACCGACACCGTCGACGGCCTCGGCTTCTCGGCCCGCCGTCATGGCGCGGATATGGCGCGGTCGCTCACGTACGTGGGGGTTCGCCGTCGTCCGAACTGTTGGAATGACTTCCCTCTTCGTCCGCCGGTGTTCGCTCTGGTTCGGGGTCGGATCGCTCACACGGCAGAGGTCGTGAGTTCAAGTCTCGCATCGCCCACCAAAGATCGTTGGAATGACAGGGATCGCGGCCTCTCCGGACGTCGGGTGTCGCGGTTCGATGGCGCGAATATGGCGCGGGATTTCGGCAATTCGTTTGATATCACGCCCGATTCCTGAAGCGGGCAGACGTCGCGGGCCGTGCCGTCGAGGGTTGTTCTGGGGGCCGGGTCACGCGCTCGGCCGCTTTGGTCGACGCTCGTCGGGGTCTCCCGACGTTCGGTGAGGAGAATGAGGCCAACGTGGCCCTCGGTGAGCACGCGGGTCGGCGTGGCGCGAGCGGTTGGCTTCGAAGCCACGTCCACCCCTGAAACCCTCACCCTCACGCAGAGGTCGACATCCACTGCGAATTGGATCTCCCGGCACCGCGAGGGCCGATTCTCCCGGGCTCAGGTGTCTCACGAAAACGGAGGAACTCCAGCGAACTCGATCGAGACCAGCACGAGCCGTTCCTGGTTATCCCTGTCCCGAAGTACCAACTCGTTGCAGACCCCCCGCAGCCGGCTAGCGCTGACCTTGGAAGTAGGCATCTCTGCGATGGGGTCCGCTGATGGCTGACTTCGATGAACTAGTCGACCGATGGCGAGCAGCGGTAGAGGCCGAGTCGGAGCACCAGCTGCCGCCACTCAACCCTCCAGCCACCGACGAGGATTTCGTCGAGGTCGAGACCGCTCTCGGTCGTCGCATGCCCGAGGAAATCCGTGAACTCTGGTCGGTGACCAACGGTGGACTGAGCCTGTTCGACGGTGAATTTCTTCCGTTGAGTCGGTTCGTCGAGGTCACGGCGATGACAAAGGAGTCCTGGGAAGCTGCCCAGGGCGAGTTCATCAGCGATGATTCGCCCTACGGACTCAGACCAGGGGACGTGCCTCAAGGCGAATACGTCGTCTTTGCCAACGGGATGTTCGTGGTCGAACTCGATGGACCGGCGGAGGGACGGGTGCTCTGGATCGACCTCACCTTCGGGTCCGAACCGGCGTGGCGGGCGATTGCAGCCAAGATCGAGTCGTTGGCGCGATTCTGGGTCGAGGTCGCAGAGGCCGGCCTCATCGTCCTGAATCGCCCACCAGGACACGACTTCGGCTACACCTACATTCATCCCGAGAGAACTGATGATGCACAGGCCATTGCCCGTCGTCACGACGTGACCGGGTTGGTGTAGGCGGGCGCGCCCTCCAAGCCCCTGCCTTGCTCGTACTGAAGCTCTCTACGAGCGATTCGACGACCGTCGAGGCGAGCCTGGTCCACCAGCTGGTCAGCCAACAAGCCCAGGTCGTCACCGACGACCAACTCACCCGGCGACGCCGCGGGCACCAGCTCCCCCGTAGTCGTCGCCGGCAGGGATTCTCTTCGTGTGGTCACAGACGTGATCCTTTCCAGCCCACGACCCACGGTCGCGGACCCTCAGGCCACGCCGTTTACACACACGAACTGACAGACCCGGCGGGCGTGGTCAGAACGCTGGTTCGCAGAGGTCGCGAGGATGCGCCTGACGCCGAAACACACCCGGGCCGAGCCGTTGTTGATCCGTGCCTGGAGTGCCGGCGGCCACTGCGCAGCAAGTCCCCCCGGTGCAGATGTTCTCGTTCAACCTCTTGGCTCAGATCAGCGATGCAGTTCCTGACCTCGTCGGCATCGCGACGACCGCCTCGTGGTATGCGCGGATGGATGGTCGAGTGCTCACAGTGGCTTTGTCATCCGGCACGAGCGCAGCCGTGACATGAACAGCATCCGGGGCGAGTGGGCCTCGGTCGCCATACCGACGCGCTCGTAGACCTGCAAGGCGACCTCGTTCGTGACCGATACGTCGAGTGAGAGGCGACTGCATCCCGCATCGCGGCCAAGCTGCTCAGCGTGGTTGAGGAGTAGCCGACCCACCCCTTCGCCCCGGCAGGCGTCGTCCACCGCGAGGTGGAGCACGTAGTAATCGCCGTCGGGGATGGTGTCGAGGAAGCGGAACATGCGCCGGCCAACGAGGCGGGCGATGTCGAGCCCGATCATGCGCCGGCCGGCCGCGTCCCGCAGTGCCCGGTCGTCCGACTCGCGATGCTGTGTCGCGGTGAACGACACGAGCATCCCCGCCGCCCGGCCGTTCAGATCGGCAAAGGTCGTGCGCTCGTAGGACAGGTCGTGGCCGGGACGGACGTAGGTCTCCACCAGAATCCGCTCGGCCGCCGGGCCGAGCAGCTTGCCGAAGAAGCCCTCAGCGGCGATGTCGGCGTAGCGAGCGAAGGCCATGCCGTCGGCGGCGGTTGGTTCGCCGGCTCGGAGCGCGACCTCGGTGTACACCGCGCGGACGCTAACGCGCTGCGTCGGTCGTGAGCCGGTTCGACGCCACATGTGGTGCGATCGGCTCAGTCGAGCTCGACACCACTGTGCTCACGTCAGGGGGCCAGTAACGCACGGTCGTCGGGAGATCCGACCACAGATCGGTTGCGACTCGCAGGGAGTCGGCTACCGGTCGAAACGCCTTTGGCCTCCCGTCGACCGCCCCCGGGGCTGAGGAACGTCGCCGTGAGCTCCGCCAAGATGAGCCGGCTAGAGCGGCGTCCATCGCGCGGACGCTCACGTTCGTGGGGGTTCGCCGTCGTCCGGATCGCTGGAATCGATTCCGTCTTCGTCCGCTGACGTCCGCTGTGGTTCGGGGTCGGATCGTTCACACGGCAGAGGTCGTGAGTTCAAGTCTCGCATCGCCCACGTTGTGCCCTTTGGCATCGCGGCCTTTTCGTAGGCCGCGGCGGCGGGTTTGATGGCGCGAATATGGCGCGGGTTCTCGGGCGATTCGTTGTCTTCTCGACCATGCGCCCGGATCGGGCAGAGGTCGCGGGCGGAGCGTCGCTGTGAGCGCGCGTCAGGGCGGATCGGTCTTCACCGGCACTCCGAGCGGTGATGGCCGCGCCACCGGCGCCACGACTCGGAGCAGCTCGACGTTGTGGTGGCATCGGGGGCGACGACGATGCTGGACGTGCTCGGGCGACCGACCATGGAAGTGGTCGGCGTGTCGCCTTCGGCCACATGCCTCGCGATGAAGCGGCGGTAGTCAGGGCTCGGTGGTGAAGGTGAGTTGGACGGTGTTGTTGGTCGGCGTGTCGAGGACATCCAGGTCCCAGGACCCGCGGCCGGCGAACCGCGCCTCGGTACACTGTGTCCGTGAGCCGGATCGTTGCCGTCGCGACCAAGCGACCACTTCATGAGCCCGATACGTCCTGGGTCGACTACTGGCACGATCGGCCGATCGAGGAGCGGCTCGCCATGGCGACCGAGCTCAGTTTGGAATGCAGCGATGCGACTCCTGACACCCGACTTCATCGAGTTCATCGAGTGCTGCGCTCGACGTGACGTCCAATTCCTCATCGTCGGCGGATACGCCGTCGCTGCTCACGGCCACCCCCGCGCCACCAAAGACCTCGACGTCTGGGTCCTGATCGACCCGACCAACGCCGACCATCTCATCCAAGCACTCGAAGACTTCGGCATGGCATCGGTCGGACTCACTGCCGACGACTTCCTCGAGCCCGAAGTCGTGGTCCAACTCGGGTACCCGCCGATCCGCATCGATCTCCTCACCTCGGTCTCAGGCGTGACCTTCGAGGACTGCTGGGCCAACCGAGTCATCGTCGATGTCGGCGGCATCGAAGCAGGATTCATCTCTGCCGATGACCTCATCACCAACAAACGCGCGAGCGGACGCCCCCAGGACCTCGTCGACGCCGACATCCTCGAACAGCTCACCCAGCGCGGCGACTGATCCACCTGGACGTGTACGCCTCGGCCCAGTGCAGCGGGACGTCGCCGTCATCGCTCTGATACGCGCGGACGCTCACGTCCGTTGCGGTTCGTCGTCGTCCGGATCGTTGGGACGACTTCCGTTGTCGTCCGCTGAGGTCCGCGCTCGTTCGGGGTCCCGGCGACCACTGACCCACCGTTGCTCCCCGGTCGCACCCTCTTGGGGCTATCCCGCCGGAACATCGCAGGGGAGGATCGAAGGAAGCCGTGCCACCCCGCGCCCGGAGACCGACCATGCGCAACATTCGAGGTCTGCTCAGCGACTTCGGCAACTCGCTCGAAGAGGATCAGGGACTCATCGCGGTCGCTGGTGCCGTCGGCGGAATGGCTCTGGCGTTCGTCGTCGAACGGCACGGGCCCGCTCCGGACCCGGCCGACTTCGGCATCACGATCACGCAGGCGCGGTCCTCCTTGCTCAACGCGCTGGCGCTCGTCTTCACGGGTCTGAGCATGGTGCTGGCCCTCACGGCACTGGCGACCGGCAACATGGCGAGCAAGTTCTCGCCCCGACTGCTGCGAATGAAGCTTCGGAGCAGCGCCAACAAGTGGGTCCTCGGCGTTTTCGCAATGACCGCCGCATTCATCGTCACCAGTCAGGTCCTGCTGCGGGGTCGCGGGGGTGACGATCTCGCACCGCCACTGACGATGTCGGTGAGTGTGGCGCTCCTGGTGATCACCGGCGTGCTCATCGTCGTGTACATCAACCGCACGCTGCAGTCGATGCGCGTCGACCGAGCGATCCGCTGGATCGCCAGGCGGATCCTCCGAGCCGTGAAGGCGCACGAACACCTGCTGCGTCACGATGTGATCGTCGACGACGTCGACGTCAAACGCCCTGCCGAGGCGACCGAGCTCGTGTCACCCGACGACGGCTACGTCGTCCGAGTGGACACCGACCGCCTGCACCGTTTGGCGACCGAACTCGATGCGCGTGTCGTCATCGCGACCGGGACGGGCCGGCCGGTCGTTCAGGGCGAGCCGATCGGCTGGGTGTCGGCCTCGAACTCGGTCCGGCCCGACGATCTCACCGACTGTCTGACCATCGCCCGGACCAGGGACCCCGAGAGCGACGTGGGCTACACGATCAGCGTGCTCGTGGACATCGCGCTGATGGCCCTGTCCCCCGCCGTCAACGATCCCAGAACCGGAGTCGAGTGCACTGAGGTGCTGACCACCGTGTTCGCCCAGTTGTCACGCAGCCAGCTCGGGATCCGGACCCGGCAACAAAGCGACGGTTCCCCGTCCGTCGTCGTCGAGGAGGACACCATGGGTGACCTCCTCGATGCGGCGGGTCGACAGATCCTGCTCTACGGCAACCAGGACCGCACGGTCACCGCCGCGCTGCTGCGCCTGGGCAGGGAGGGAGAACGGTTCGCGAGCACCGACCGCGACCGACACCTCGCCCGAGCCTTCACCGCCGACGTCGACGCGGCGCGGCAAGCCGGCGCCGGATCCGAAGGCGCCGCATGGTGATGAACGCTTCCCGCGGCGGTCGTCCCGCTAGCTGACCAGCTCGAGTTGGCTCGGTCGCCAGGTCTTGTCGATCCACGGCTCCAGTGGCCCGTAGGCGCGCAGGAGGATGAACCAGCTCTTGCCGGGGATCGTCTGGATCCAGTTCTTCTCCATGCCCTTGGGCGCCTCGGGCGCAAAGATGACGTCGATGGAACCGTCGTCGTTCTGCTTCTGATCGGCGCTCAGGCTGTTGATTCCTGCGAACGGCTGGTCGGTCTGGAGCATGCTGCGGGTCTGGGGGTCGTAGATGGTGACCGACCAGTTGTCCTTGACCGGGAACTTCGGCGGCAGGTGCAGCTTGTAGGTCTTGGCGCCGTCCAGCGGACGACCCTTGCCGTCGAGGCCGGTGATCATGTAGTCGGATCCGGCGCCCGGCTTGGTGACGGCCATCGCCGGGGTCACGCACACCGCGTTGTAGTGCATCCAGAGCCGGCCGTCCATGCGGCGGGCGCCTGCCTGGAGGAACGTGGTGTCCTTGTCGGGATACGCCATGACCCACTCGGTGTGCTCGTCGTGGTAGATGTAGCTCCCCTCGTCCTGCGGATACACGGTGTTCACCCGGGCGTACCCGTTGCCGATCGCCACCGCGTCGGCGAGGAGCTTCTTCCGTCGTGCGTCGGGCTCGAACTTCTGGCCCTTCATGATCCCGATCGCCCGCAGCTGTCCGGCCAACTCGGGGTCGAGCCAACCGTCGGCCTCTTCCTGGACGATCTCGTCCACGACGTCGAAAAAGCCGACGTCGTTGGGCATGATCGTGTTGTAGCCCGCCAGGCCGGACATGTTCTTGAACTCCATCGCCGGCGGATCGTCCTTCTTGGACAACGGATACACCTTGAGGTTCTGCTTGATGTTGTCCGACGCCTTCTTGACGTTGTCGGGATCCTGCACGTTGCCCCGGACGTATCCACGCATGAAGTTCCAGACGCAGTAGGTCTGCGACTGCACGACGTAGTACCCGTCGGGCACATCGCCGTCATAACCCGGAGGGAGCACGAGGTACTTGCCGCCCTTGCCGTGGTCGGGGCCGGCCGCACCCATGTCGCTCATGTAGCGGAAGTACATGTCATCGAGAATGCCCAGCACGTCGGGCGGGATGTCGATGACGGTCGGACCGTCCTTCTTCAGGTCGAGGAACCCCCACGTGTACAGCGAGGTGTTGTTCCAGGTCAGGACCAGTGGCTTCGAGTCGCCCAATTCTTCGGCGATCAAGATCTGGTTGCACTCGGTGAGGCCCAGATCGCGATGACCCTGCCGCAGTGAGTACATCGACGCGGCGGGGGTCAGGTTGATGAACGCCTCGACCGCCCGACCGCGCTCGACGAAGTCGACGAGCGTGTCCTTCGTCTCGCCGACCGGGACGCCATCGAAGAAGTCGAGTGTTCCGATCGAGGTCTCGACCTTGTCCGGTGTCGTGCGGTTCTCCGGGATCGGGATCGTCGTCTTCATCACCGGCTGTTGGGTGATCATCTTGGGTTGGTTCATGGTGGCGGTCCTCTCCGGGGTGCTGGAAGGTCGCGCAAGGCGAACTCGCCTGCCGACGCTTCGATCATCCACCTCCGACTGCCGACGGAGTAGCCCCAGGTGGGTGGTCGAAGGGAGCATGCGGACGGATCCGACGGCCGTGCGTGGTGAAGACCCCCGAGTTCGGCGACCACCTACGCCTCCCGCGCACCCTTTCGGGGCTAGCCCGCCGGTGTGAGCGGACCAGGCTCGACAGCGAAGGCGCACAACCGACCTGACCGAGAACAAGGATCGGAACATGACCGTGATTCCGGAGAACCTCACCACCCCCGACACGCTCGACTCTTCGCTCGGCGAGTTGACGTTCACCGACGGCGCGCCGTCGGACGACACCGTGCAGAAGGTGTACGACAACCTCGACCTCAGCCACGCGGTCCAGACGTACAACAACGCCTACCAGCTCGTGTCGCTCCAAGCGATGCACAACGGCATGAAGGCCGTCGGCGTGGAGGACAACGGCGGCGTGCTGCTGTTCTCGGGTCTGATGGACAGCCAGTCGTTGTTCCTCACCGCCAACGCCGACACCGTCTACTACATCTTCGTGATCGATCTCTCCGATGGGCCGATGGTCGTCGAGACACCACCGGACGCACTCGGTCTCTTCGACGACTTCTGGTTCCTGCACGTGATCGACTTCGGCCGGCCCGGACCGGATCGCTCGATGGGCGGCAAGTTCCTGCTGCTCCCGCCCGACTACGACGGCCCCGTTCCCGACAGCGGCTACCACGTCGGACGGCCGACCACGAACAACGTCATTGCCTTCGGACGCAGCTTCATGGTCGACAACGACCCGGCGCCGACGGTGGCGACGATCAAGTCGCACCTGAAGATCTACCCGTACACGCCGGGCGGCTACGGCACGAGTATCGCCACCCTGCTCGAGGGTGGCCCGCTACCCGCCAAGCCGGCCGAGATCAAGCCGGTCAGCTACACCGAGGGCACCGGGCTGGAGATCAACACCATCCCGCCGAGTGACGCGACGTACTTCGACCTCCTCAACGAGGTCGTGCAGGCGCAGCCGAGCGGCCAGCTCTCGCTCGAGATCGTCGGCTCGTTTGCCGCGATCGGCATCGTGAAGGGCGAGAAGTTCGAGCCCGACGCTCGGATGAAGAAGATCCTGACCGACGCGGCGGCGATCGGTTGTGCGACCGGGCGAGCATTGAACTGGCGTATCCGCGACGAGGACGGTCTCGGCTACTACCCCGACTCTGCGTGGATGAACGGGCTGTTCGTCGGGGGCTCGGGTTTCCAGACACCACCGCCCGTGGTCAAGGACGGCAACATCGTTCCGTACCCAGCGACCGGCTACCGAACCCTGAACGCCCGCACCTGGTTCTTCTACATCGCAACCGGGGTCACGCCGGCGATGTGCATGATGCTGCCCGACATGGGCTCGCAGTACCTGGTCGCCTCCTACGACAGCAACAAGCAGTACTTCGACGGCGCCAAGAACTACAAGTGCACGTTGCCGCCGAACATCCCGGAGCACAATTTCTGGTCGTTCACGGTGTACGACAACCAGACCCGCTCGATGCTCCAGACGCCACAGCGCTTCCCCGCGCGGGCAGCCAGTCGTTCCCCAGCCCGGCTGCTGTGGCGAACGCCGACGGAACCTACGACATCTACTTCGGTCCGGAACCTCCGGTCGGCAAGGAGCCCAACTGGATCCAGACCATGCCCGGCAAGGGCTGGTTCACGATCCTGCGGCTCTACAACCCGCTCGAGCCGTTCTTCGACAAGAGCTGGAAGGTCGGCGAGATCGAAGAGATCGGCTGACCCCGCCCCCCGGGCGAACCCCGGGTCGTGCAGCAGCGCGGTGCGCGGCCCGGGGCGTTCCCGAGGCGACCCGGCGAGGGTCCGTCAGCCACCGAAACGAGGAGTGGATTCATGGCCGGAGACGATGCGGGCTCGGGCGGAGCGACCGCCGCGCACAAGCCCGACGCGGTGCCGACGGCGCCGAGCAAGATGCAGGTCTGGTTTCCGGCCGGCGTCTGGATCGGGAAGTACAACTGGGGAAAGAACACGGCCGCTGACCTGATCGCCGCGGTCAGTGTCGCGGCGCTGCTGATCCCCGAATCGATGGGGTACGCGTCCGTCGCCGGCGTGCCGGCCCAGATCGGACTGTACGCCGCACCCCTCGCACTGATCGGCTACGCCCTCTTCGGCGGGTCGAAGCTCCTGGTGTTCGGGGCCGCCGGTTCCGTCGCGGCGGTGTCAGCGAGCGTCGTCAGCGGGTTGTCGGGCGGCGACCAGGACACCGCGGTGGCGATGACCTCCGCCCTGGCGCTCACGGCCGGTGTCGTCTTCGTCGTCGCCGGCTTGGTGCGCATGGGTTGGGTGGCCAACTTCATCTCCAAAGCGGTGATGGCGGGATTCATCACCGGAATGGCGATCCAGATCATCATCGGGCAGCTGAGCAAGCTCTTCGGAGTCGACGGCGGCGACGGCAACAGCTTCGAGAAGCTGTGGTCGGTGATCTCGGACATCGGCGACTGGAACTGGACCGCCACCGCACTCGGTGTCGCATCCGTGGTGTTGATCTTCGCCATCCAGCGCTTCATCCCGCGGCTGCCCGCCGCGCTCACCGCGGTCGTCTTGAGCTCGGTGTTCGTCGCCGTGGCCGACCCCGACATCGATTTGGTCGCCGAGATCCCCGAGGGCCTGCCCTCATTCGCCATCCCGAGCGGCATCTCGGGTTCGGACTGGCTGACGCTGCTGCTCGGCGGCGCTGTCGTGGCGCTGGTCGGCTTCTCGGAGGGATGGGGCGCCTCGTCAGTGATCTCGAAACAGACCCACGACGACCTCAACACCAACCAGGAGTTCCGGGCGTACGGCGTCGGGAACATCGGCGCCGGCATCCTCGGCGGCATGGCCGTGGCCGGCAGCCTCTCGAAGTCGTCGGCGGCGATGACCGCCGGAGCGAAGTCGCAGATGTCCAATGTGTTCCTGGCCGCCATCGTGCTCCTCACGCTGGCCGTCCTCTCCCCCGCGTTCCAGTGGCTTCCCGAGACCGTGCTCGCCGCGGTCGTGATCACCGCCATGTGGGGCTCGGCCAGCCCCGCCAAACTCGAACGGCTCTGGCGGATCGACGACAAGGTCGATTTCACGCTGGGCGCGCTCACGGGCCTGGTCGTCCTCGGCTTCGACCTCTTGCCGGCCATGATCACGGGCATCGTGGCGTCGATCCTGTACCTCGTCTACCGGGCCAGCTTCCCGGGTGCAGCCGTCCTCGGAAAGGACGACTCGACGGGTGACTTCCAGATCATGCGGTGGCAGTACGGCCACTACAAGGGCACCGGCGAAACCGACGCCCACGCGGTGCCCGGCGTCATCATCTTCCGCTACAGCGCACCGCTGATCTACTCCAACGCCGACGCCTTCGAGAACGACGCCAAGAACCTGCTGATCGCCGCTGCCGCGAAGGACACCCTCCCGAAGACCCTGGTGATCGACTGCGAGGCGATGCCCCACTTCGACAGCACCGGGGCGGCCGCACTGACCTCCACGTTCAGATACTGCCAGCGCTACGGGGTAGAGCTCGCGCTGGCCCGCCTCCACATGGGCGCCAGGAAGCTGCTCGAGACCACAGGGGACCTCGAACAGATCGGAGAGGAACGGATCTTCGACACCGTCCGTCATGCGGTCGAGACGGCCGCGGCGGACAGCTGAGCGATGCGGTACCCCTCCGAGGCGCCCTTTTGGAGGATGTGCCGCCGGCCTGAGGCGACGAAACTGCTCGCAGGAACCAACGACGAGTTCTCCACTACATCAATCGAGGACACATGGCCTTCTGGGACTTCTTCTTCATCTTCTTCATCTTCATCCCGCTGACGATCGCGTGGATCTACACCGTGGTCGACATCTTCATGCGGCCCGACGTCGGCGCACTCGGCAAATTCGGATGGGTGCTGCTGGTGCTGTTCATACCGGTCCTCGGCATGTTGATCTACTTCGTGGCTCGACCCGACGAATTCGTCGAATGACGTTCGACGGACCGACGTCTCGAATTCGTCACCCGTTCCCCTACAACCCAACCACCCGAGAACAAAGGAAGAAAACTCATGGCAGCTGAACAGAACCTCGTCTTGTACGTGGCAGCGTATTCCGATGCCGCGTCGGCGAAGCAGGACTTCGAGACGTTGAAGGACGCCGAGGGCGACGACCTCGATGTCGTCGCCGCGGTCGTGATGAGCCGCGACGCAGACGGCAAGGTCGACGTATTGGAGAAGGGCGACGGCACCGTCGGCGCCGGCGCAGTGATGGGCGGCGGGGTCGGCCTCGTCGTCGGACTCTTCGCCCCGCCACTGCTCGCCGCGACCGCGATCGGCGCCGGCATCGGCGCACTGCTCGGCCACTTCACCAAGAAGCACGAGGAGAAGGAGCTCGGCGTCGAGCTCGACGACTACCTGCCGCCGAACTCGTCGGCGGTCGTCGTCGTGATCGACGACAAGTACCTCGATCGAGTCGAGAAGGCCCTCGGCAACTCATCCAAGCGGATCAACAAAGCCATCGACTCCGACGACTACGACAAGCTCCAGAAGGCGCTGGCGAAGTCCGACGACGAGATCGGCGACGCGGTCGACTCCTGATCACCCGATCTGCCGGATGGGTCGCAGCACCCCCTGCGACCCGTCCGGTAGGCCAACTCAAAACCGAATCGAGAGAAGGAATCCGTCATGGGAAGCAACAGCATCTTCGACGCCACTGGCGCACCACAGTCGAAGGACTTCAGTCCGGCCCCCGGGCAGATCAAGACCCGGTTCGGGAACCTGGACTTCGTCGGCGGCTACCCGACCGACGACACGGTGCGGAACGTCTACGACGAGCTGGATCTGCAGCGCGCCACCCAGCTCTACCTGGACATGTATCCGGCCCTCTCCATGCACGGCATGCTCACCGGGGTCGTACGCGACTACGGCGCCGCCAGTTGCTCTCATGTGTCCGTGACGGCGGACCGGCTGGATTCGAAGGCGCTCTTCCTGACGGGCAACACCGAGAGCATCTACGTCATGATCGTGGTCGACACGAAGGTCGACGGGCCGACCGTCGTCGAGGTCCCGCCGGGCGTGATGGGACCGCTCGACGATCACACCTTCAAGTTCGTGTTCGACATCGGCCCGACCGGTAAGGACGAGGGCAAGGGCGGCAAGTACCTCGTGCTTCCGCCGGGCTACGACGGTGACGTACCGGACGGCTACTTCGTGTTCCGTTCACCGACCTACGTCAATTTCTCGTTCATCCGCGCCAACGCCGCCGAGGTCGGATTCGGCGACAAGGCGATGAAGTTCGTTCGTGAGGGCTGCAAGGTCTATCCGCTTTCGACCGGCCCCCGGGAAGGGCGCTTCACGAACGTCTCCGGTGTTCCGATCAACACGCTGGTTCCCGAGGACGGTTCGGCGTTCGAGTGGATGCATCAGATCATCAACTACGAACCGGCAGACGCGTTCGGCCGAGAGCTCCTCGGGAGGCTCGCGTCGCTCGGCATCGAGAACGGCAAGCCGTTCAGCCCCGACGCCCGGATGCAGAAGATCTTCGACCGGGCCGCCGTCGAGGGCGTGGCGATGTCCCGGGTCATCGCCTTCGACTGTCGCGACGACCAGGCGGCCGTCTATCCGGATCGACGTTGGGAAAGCCCCTACGTCACCAACAACTCGACCTTCTACCAGGACGACTACATCAACCTCGAGGCCCGCACCGTGTTCCATTTCACGGCCGACGGCATCACGCCGGCGATGGCGGCCCAGATGCCCGAGGGCAAGGGATCCCGGTATCAGACGACCTACAAGGACAGCGACGGCGACTTCTTCGATGGCAACAAGACCTACAAGGTCAACGTGCCACCCAAGGTACCCGTGGCGCTCTTCTGGGCCGTGACCGTGTACGACCCCTGGAGCCGGTGCGAGATCCAGAGCCAGCCGTACCCGAGCATCAGCAGCCAGCAGGACCCGCCGCCGGTGACCAACGACGACGGCTCGGTCGACATCTACTTCGCGACCGACGTGCCCGACGGCATTCCGGAGCAGAACGTGGTCAAGACCCTGCCTGACCAGGGTTTCTTCGTGTACTTCCGCTACTACGGCCCGCTCAACGCCTTCAACGACAAGACGTGGGTGCCCAACGATGTGGAGCTCGTCACGTAGCAGCGGCGCCGAGAACGAACCAAACAAGAACCACAGGAGTCACAGCCGTGTCATCAACCAAACCATCGACGAACCTGTTCGAGTCGGCGGGAAAGAAGCAGACTGCGGCCGACTTCACTCCGGCGTCCGACACGATCGAGACCAATTTCGGCACCCTGGAGTTCGTCGGAGGATCCTTCCCAACGGCTGCGTCAGCCAAGAAGATCTACGACGAGTTGGACCTCCAACGCGCCACCCAGGCCTACATGGACTTCTACCCGGCGCTCTCGGTCTACAGCATCGTGAAGGCGCAGATCCGCGACTTCGGGTTCACGACCTCGTCGGACATCGGCGTGTTCGCCGACTTCATGCACCCCAGTGAGAACTACCTCACCGGGAACAACAGCACCGTCTACGCCGTTGCGTCGCTCGACCTCAAGATCGACGGTCCGACCGTGGTGGAGATCCCCGCGGGCATGATGGGCAACGCCAACGATGCGTACTTCAAGTTCCTCACCGACTTCGGTCCGACCGGACCCGACAAGGGCAAGGGTGGCAAGTACCTCTTCGTGCCGCCCGGGTACACCGGAGACGAGCCGAGTGACCACTTCGTCGTCCACTCACCGAGCTACCGGATCTGGGCCATGATGCGCGGCTTCGACGTCGGCACCGGCGACGCCGCCGTGCAGTGGTTCAAGGACCGGCTGAAGGTGTATCCGCTCGCGAGCGGACCTCGTGACAACACGGCCACCAACATCTCCGGAATCGGAGCGAACACCCTGGCCCCCGAGGACGGCTCCGTCTACGACGTACTGAACGAGGTCATCCAGTACGAGCCAACTGAGTTGTTCGACGACGAGCTCCTGGGGCGGTTGGCGACGCTCGGCATCGAGAAGGGCAAATCGTTCGCCCCGGACGACCGCATGAAGGGCATCTTCGACCAGGCGGCCCGGCAGGGCGTCGCCATGTCGCGCGCCATCGTCTACGCCTCCCGCGACCCCGAGATCCGCTACTGGCCGGACCGGCACTGGGAGAAGATGTTCATCCGCAACACCGAGTTCATGGTGGACGAGATCGTCGACATCGACGCCCAGACGCTCTGGCTCTACCAGGCGATCTGCGTCTCACCCAGCCTGCTCTCCACCACGCCCGGCGTGGGGACGTCGTATCTCACGGCGTTCCGCGACAAAGACGGCGACTACCTCCTCGGCGACAAGCAGTACCGACTTCGGGTGCCGGCAAAGCCGCCCGTCAAGCGGTTCTGGGCGGTCACCGCGTACAACCCGGACAGCCGCAGCCTGCTCGACTCCGGCGGCAACATCACCGTTGGCAGCCTGGGTGATCCCGATGTCAACGACGACGGCTCGGTCGACATCCACTTCGGCGCAACCGCACCGGACGGCAAGGAAAAGAACTGGATCAAGACCGATCCGGCAATCGGCTTCTTCGTCGTGTTCCGGTTCTACGGGCCAACCGATGGGTACATCGACAAGACCTGGGTCCTCAACGACTTCGAGTTGCTCGCGTAGGTTCGGCGGAGCCGATGAGCACCGCCCATGAGTGAGACTCGAAGACCCCCCTCCGCCGAACGCCGAGACGGCCACGCCCGGTGCGCCGTCATCGGAGTCGGAGAAGGCGATCTGGGAGGAGAAGGCGGCACGCGTGATCAGCGCCCTCAGCTTGTTCGCGCTGGGCGCGGGCACCGTCGTCTACCACGCGCTCGAGGACTGGACCTGGGTCGACTCGTTCTACTTCAGCGCAGTGGCGCTGACCACGGTCGGCTTCGGCGACCTCTCGCCATCGACCGACGTATCGAAGCTGTTCACCGTCTTCTACATCTTCAGCGGTATCTCGTTGATCGGTGCGACGCTCAACGAGGTCGCGAAGCGTCACGCCAGACGCATGAACGCGCGGGCCAAGGGCAGCAGCGACACCTGACCAGGCCGGCGTCAGGCGACGATCGAGATGCCGTCGCCGAGCAGCTTGGCGCCGAGCACGACGAAGAGGACCGCCATCACGGTGGCGTTGTTGGCGACGAGCCATTCCTTCATCTCGGTCAGGGTGTGCTCGGCCTTCGAGCCGAGGATCAGGTTCAACAGGACCGGTGCGGCCACGCCGATCGATGCGATCAACACGAACACCAGGAGCACGACGAACTCGTCGCCCGAGCTGATCCCACTGGCGCTGATGCTCGCCGCTGCGGCGATCGTCAGACCGAGGTTCTTCGGGTTGACCGCGGAGAGCAGCAGGGCAACGCCGAACGACTTCGGTGCGCTGAAGTCGTCGATGGCGGACATCCAGCCCGGCGGCTCGGGCGTCACGCCAGCCTTGGGGCGACTCTTCCACTGCTTGACCGCGAGCCCGGCGAACAACAGTCCGATGACGATCTTGATGACACCGCTGGTGGTCGAGGGAGCGCCATCCGAGGCGGTCAACCCCAGGGCCAGCACGATCAGTCCGGCACCCATGAGCCCCAAGAGCCAGCCGAACAGGAACGACAGACTGTTCACGGTCGCCGACCGCGAGAACAGCATGAGGATCACCGCGATCACCGGCACCGGGCTGATCGCCACGCCCACTGCGGAGCCGAGAATCGCGCCGATCGCCTCACCCACCCGACTCATCACCCCCAGCCGGTGCGTCGGTTGCGGCCGGTGCCTCGGTCGCCGCCGGAGCCTCGGTCCCCGACGGAGGCGGGGACGAGGTGGAGTCGCTCATCGCGCTGCCAGGTCCCGGCCGTGTGCGGTCAGGGCCCAGATGATGGCGATGTCGACCGCGATCGCGACGATCGACCAGACCGGGTAATAGGGCATCCACGCGAAGTTGACGATCGCGCTGACTCCGGCGACGATCACGCCGACCGTGCGGGCGAGCACATTCCCGGAGAAGATCCCGATGCCGGACAGGAACAGGACGATCCCGGCGATCAGATGGATCCAGCCCCACGCGGTGGCGTCGAACTGGAACACCCAGTCGGGAGTCACGACGAAGAACTCGTCCTCTGCGATGCCGGCGATACCGACGATCGCCCCCCACACGCCGCCGAGCATCAGCAGGATCGCGGCGAACGTCGCCCATCCCATCGCCCAACCGCTCGGCTGGTTCTGCGGTACGTAGGTCTCGGACATGGGACACCTCTCAGGGTCAGGGTGGTCGTCTGGGTCAGGTCGAGCTGACCTTCCACCACCTTGACCGAACGGAGATCCCGGCGGAATCGCCAAAAGGGAGTTGTCATGGCGTACCCAGGCAGGGCGGCGTGGCGTCAGGGCGCACTCTGGGAGGACCTGACCGGCGAGCGTGCGACCCCCGTATACGCCGCATCACCGCCCTTTTGGCGCTTTCGTTGCACGGGGCCTGATGCGATGTTGGTCGTACCGACATGACGCTGAGCGAAGCGCTACAGGCGCGGGTTGGGAGAGTGAGAGACCATGGGCGAGTGGGCGATCGTCTTCATCGCAGTGTCCGTCCTGGGCTGGGCGCTGGTGCAGCGGCGTCTGTCGTCGACCGCGGTCACCGGACCGATGGTCTTCGTCGCTCTCGGGTTGCTCGTCGGCTCGGAGGGTTTCGGACTCATCGAGATCGGGTCCGGTTCCGCTTCCCGGGTGGTCAACGTCGTGCTCGAGGGCACACTGGCGCTCCTGCTCTACACGGACGCCGCTGCGCTGCACCCCTCCTCGTGGCGCAAGGACGTCAGTCTTCCGGCGCGTCTGCTCGGCATCGGCCTGCCCCTGACGATCGCCACGGGTTGGCTCATCGCTGTGCTCCTCTTCGACGGCCTCAGCGGCTGGGAAGCGGCCATCGTCGCGGCGATGATTGCCCCCACCGACGCGGCCCTGGGCCAGGCCGTGATCTCCAATCCGCGTGTTCCCGAGCGCGTGCGCACCGGTCTCGATGTTGAATCGGGGCTGAACGACGGGGTGAGCCTTCCCTTCATCCTCCTCTTCATCGGATTCGCCGGCGAAGGGCTCAGCGGCGAAGCCGTCGTGTCGACCTTCGTGGAAGCGATCGGGGTCGCCGTCCTGGTCGGCGTCGCCGTCGCGATCGTCGCCGCGTGGCTGTTGACCCGGGCGAGCAAGGCCGGATGGATGGGCACCTCGTGGAGCCAGATCGCCCTCGGCGCAATCGCCGTCATCACCTTCGCCGTTGCCGATCAATTCGGCGGTAGCGGGTTCATCGCCTGTTTCGTCGGCGGTCTCACCTACGGGGAGAGTGTGCGCGGACGACTGGCCGGCAACGAAGCGTTCACCGACGACCTCGGCGCTGCGCTCACCCAGATCAGCTTCTTGCTGGTGGGTGCGGTCGTGATCGGTCCGGCGCTCGTGGACAGCACGTGGCAGGTCTGGGTGATGGCAGCATTGGCGCTCACCGTCGCCCGCATCGGCCCGGTCGCGCTGGCGCTCATCGGCACCGGGATGCGCTGGCCGACGGTTGCGTACATCGGGTGGTTCGGCCCGCGAGGTCTGGCCACCATCGTCTTCTCCGTCCTGGTCTTGACCGAGGCCGATCTTCCCGGGACCGAGCTCATCATCACCATCGCCGCGATCACGGTGTTCACGAGCGTCTATGCACACGGACTGACCGCCAGCACTGGGGCAAGCCGCTACGCCGACTGGGCCGAGCACGTATCGAAGGCCGGCGATCTGGCCGAAGCCAAGCCACTGAAGCAGCACGTCCAGCGTGACCGGCTCCAGGCGCCCTCGAGGCAGTCGTAGAAGCGACGGTCGGGGGCGCGCCGATCCGGAGGTCGAGCTGCGTCGTGACCCCTTGGTGATCGGAGGGCGTAGTGAGAGATTGCACCCCGACATCACCCTGATGGAGCTAGCACCGCCGGCGTGGCAGAGGGAGACTCGACCCATGACTGACTACAAGATGACCACCCCGATCCCGGCGAGCCTCACTGCGCCCGACAGCGTGGACAGCTCGATTGGCACACTCGAGTATTTCGATGGCGTCGCCACGCCTGACACCGTGTCGAACGTGTACGACTATCTCGATCGGTCGCGGGCGGTCGAGGTGTTCTTGAACAGCATCCCGACGATGTCGATGGAAGCGCTTCGTGTGGGCCAGGCCGCGGCCGGTGCGGACGCGTCCAACAAGGTGTGCCTCTTCGACACGTTGCTGGACTCGACGGGTTTGGTGCTGACCGGGAACACCTCGACGATGTACGCGATCGGGTGGCTCGATCTCAAAGCCGACGGGCCGACTGTGGTCGATCTTCCCAGCGGGATGCTGGGGATCTTGGACGACATGGGCTTCTTGTACATGACCGATCTCGGCAAGGCAGGTCCCGACAAGGGCAAGGGCGGCAAGTTCCTGGTGCTCCCACCCGGCCACACCGGTGACGTCCCGGACGGCTACTTCGTCGTGCAGTCGAACACCAACGGTGTGTGGCTGTTCATGCGCGGCAACATCGACAACGGTGTCAAGGTTGCCGCCGACCACATCAAGAACAACCTGAAGGTGTACTCGCTGGCGAACGCATCGAATCCGCCCGCGATGGAGTTCATCAACGTCTCTGGCAAGCAGATCAACACCGTGGTTCCGAACGACGACAGCTTCTTCGAAAAGCTGCACGCCGTGATCCAGCGCGAACCCGACGACTTCCTCGGCCCGGAGGCCAAGGGGATGATGGCTGCGGTCGGCATCGTGAAGGGCAAGCCGTTTGCTCCTGATGCGCGGATGAAGAAGGTCTTCACCGATGCTGCAGCGATCGGTAACGCCGCAGCGCGTGCGATCAGCTACTCGCCGCGCAATCCGGGACAGTTCGTCTACGAGGGCAACAAGACCTGGGTGATGGGGTATGCCAACAAGGAAACCACCTACACCCACAACGGCGCCCGCGACCTCGAAGGGCGCGTCTTCTTCCACTTCGGCTACATCTGCGTGTCGCCGGCGATGGCGGTCTCGATCGCCGGTGGCGGTTCGGACTACGCCATGGCTGCGATCGACTCGAAAGGCAATGTGCTCGATGGTTCCAAGACCTACAAGTTGAACGTGCCGGCCAACCCGCCGGTCAACGACTTCTGGGCGGTCACGATGTACGACACCCAGACCCGATCCCAGCTCCAAACCGATCAGCAGTTCCCGACACTCGGCAGCCAGGACGAGGGCGTCGAGACCAACGCCGACGGCTCACTCGACATCTACTTCGCTCCCGAGGCCCCCGCCGGCCACGAGAAGAACTGGCTCCAGACGATCCCCGGCAAGAGCTGGTTCATCGCCTTCCGCCTGTACGGGCCCCTGCAGGCCTGGATCGACCAGACCTGGCGCCTCGAAGACATCGAACTCGTCCAGTAGTCCACTCGGACGTCCGAGGGATCTGGGCCGCCTCCGGTGGAGGTTGTGAATCCGGCTGACGGGACGCGAAGCTGAGGTCATGTCTGCGGTCTCAGCATGACCGGTACTCCGACGGACGCAAGTCGGACTCGATCTTCCCGTTCGTTCAGCGTTCCTGCACCGGCCCGCGCCCCCTCCCGGTGGGCTGCTTCGATCCGAACTGCACGCTGTCCTCGACCGGGCCCTCGAGCGCCCGGCCAGCCTCGTCTGCGCTCCGGCCGGATTCGGCAAATCGGTCCTGATCAGCCAGTGGTGTGAACACGTCGAACGCCCGGTCGCCTGGTTGTCGCTCGATTCGGCGATCGATCATCCCCATTGGTTCCTGATGCACCTCGCGGCGAGCGTTCGGACCGTCGTCCCCGACGCGTTGGAGGTCGTCACGGAGATGGCCCTCGGCGGACAGCTACCGACCCAGGAGTCCGTGATCGCCCAACTCTCCAACGAGTTGGACGAGCTGCCAGAGCCGATCGTCGTCGTCCTCGACGACTTTCAACAGGTCAAGGAGCCGAAGGTCCACCACGTCGTCGCCGAGCTCTTGAGGCATCCATCACCGGCACTCCACCTCGTCATCATCAGCCGTGAGGAGCCGCCACTGCCCATCTCAACGCTCCGCGCTCACGGTCACATCGTCGAACTGCGCGGGCCGGAACTTGCCTTCTCCCCCGACGAGCTCGAGACCTTCCTCGAAAACGAGCTGCACCGTTCGCTCCCGTCCGAACAAGTCAGAGACCTCCACGACTCGACCGAGGGTTGGCCCGCAGGGGCACGTCTGGCCGTCGAGGGCCTGCGTTCCGGCGGCGACGACCTGGTCGGCGCCGGATTCCTCGACCAGGCCGCTCAGGAGTACCTGGTCGCCGAGGTGCTCGAACGGGTCCCGGTCGAGGTTCGAAGGCACCTCGTGGTGGCGTCCTACTTCGATGCATTCGATGCCGCGATCTGCGATGCGGCCGTCGCGACCCGCTCATCCGGATCGTGGCCGCGCCGGATGAGCGGCGCCGAGTTCATCGCCTGGATCCGCCGGCACAACCTGTTCGTCGTCCAGCTCGACGAGACCGGCCAGTGGTTCCGTTTCCATCATCTGTTCGCCCGTCTGCTCGCCGACTGGAGGGCCTCGACGGACTCCGATCGTGACTACTCCGAGAACGAAGTCCGCCGAGCTGCGGCCGACGTGTTGCTCGATCAAGGGATGGCCGAGGAAGCGATCGTGCAGCTGCACCTGGCCGGGGCCGATGACGAACTGGCCGTCATCGCCGCCGACCACGGCGGTCGGCTGATCGAGGGAGGGCGGTGGGCGGAACTCGCCCGCATGATGTCGCTCATCCCCACCGACACGCTCCACGACGACCCGGACCTTCTCCTGCTCCAGGCGTGCGTGGTCGGCGAGAACGGGTCGCGCTACCGCGAGCTGGATGCCATCCTCGATCGCGTCGAGGTTCTGCTCGGCCGGCGCAACGGCGACCGGGCCACCGACCGGTTGTTGCGAGGCCAGGTCGCGACGCTCCGTGCCCTGTACTCGAAGTTCATCACCTCCGATTTCGACGGCGCCATCGCCGACGCTCGGACAGCACAACGGCTGCTCACCGACCACCCCGGACGGCGCCTGGCGCTTGCGTACGTCGTCGAGGTCAACGCCCTGGCGTGCTCAGGTCGATCCGAGGAAGCACATCGGCTGGCCGACTCCGTGGTCGGTGACCCCCGGTTCGCTGACAGCCCCTTCGATCCGATGGTGTTGTCGCGTTCGTACCTCGGCTGGTTGGAGGGCGACCTCGACTCCGTGGAGCGGTATGCGACTCAGCTGCTGTCGACCGATCAGCGGCCCACGTCGAAGGACCTCGACACGCTCGCCCACTATTTCCTGGGGACGTGCGCGTACGAGCGGAACCGGCTGGCCGACGCCGAGTACCACCTGTCGATCACCTTCGCCCGGCGCTATGCGACGAAGGCGCTCTATGCAGCACATGCCGGCATGGCCCTCGCCTTCACGGAATTGGCATTGGGTCGCCTGGAAGGGGCCGACGCCTCCGCTCAGGCCACCGCGCAGTTCGTACTCGACACCCAAAGCGAGTTCCTGCAACCGGCGGCTGATGCCTTCATGGCCGAGTTCGGTCTCCGTCGTGGCCGGCCGTCGCCGGGGCTGCACTGGGCCCGCAGCGTGGTCCTCCCCGAAGAGCGCTTTCGATTCATGTGGTTCAACCCCACACCAGCGCTCATCGAAGTCCTCCTCTCCTCCCCACCCGACGCACCCCGCGGTCGCGAACTGCTCGACAGGGCACTCGGGTCGGCACGGCAACGTCACCATCGCCCACTCGCCATCCGGCTCCTCGGCCTCCGGGCTCTCGATCTCGCAGCCAGCGGCGATGACTGCGGTGCGCTCGACGCACTGGAGTCGGCCGTCCGTATGTCGCAAGAGGGTGGGATCGTCCGCCGTCTCGCCGACCTCGGACCCCCACTCAGGCCGCTGCTCCACCGTCTCGAGGTGACCGGCGACGTCCTCACCCACTGCGGCACGATCCTCGCAGCGATCGACGTCCACTCCGACGTCGACCGGCCCAACGCTGCGTCCGACGAGTTCGCCTCGGTCGCCGACGGACTGGCGCTGAGCGAGCGCGAACTGGAGGTATTGCGGCTGTTGGCGGCCCGATACTCCAACAAGGAGATCGGCCGGGAACTCATCATCTCGCCGGCCACGGTGAAGAAGCACACGGTTTCGCTCTACAGCAAGCTCAACGTCCATGGCCGCCGCGAAGCCGTCGACAAGGCCCACGCCCTCGGCTACGTCAACGCCTGAACCCGGAACAGGCGATGGCCGCGAGCACCGTCGCAGCTACACCCTCGACGCACCGTTGTGGGGCTAGCTGGTACGGGTCCGGTGGCGGGAGAATTGCACCACGATCCCGGCTCTCGAGTCAGTGACGACTCCCACCGAGGAGCACGAACGATGAGTAGTGACCACCGCAACGAGGATCTGCGTCGCAAATCCTTCGCCATGCAGAAGCTGCAGGCCGCCGACTTCCAGGGCGCCGATCTGCGCGGCACCGATTTCACGGAGACCGACCTCTCGAACGCGAACTTCCGCAATGCTCGACTCGGGGTGTCACCAGCGGCCGGCGCAATGATCCTCGTGGCCTCGCTTGCGGTGTCGACCGCGTTCGGCGCGGCGGCAGGACTGGCGATCGACGCGGTGCGCGACCGACTGTACGGCCCGGGTTGGGAGCGGCCCTCGAGCGCGGCGGGCATCCTGATCATTCTGATCGTGTTCGTCGCGGTGATGTTCTGGAAGGGGATCGACGCGGCGATCAAGACCTATCTGTGGACCTTCGCGGTGGTGTTCACGGCCAGCCTCGTCGTTCGTCTGATCTGGGGCGAGGTCGACATGGCGGTTGCGGCGCGTGGCGTCGGCCTTGCGCTGGTACTTGGACTCGCCGTCATCTCGGGCATCGTCGGCCGGGTCGTCGGAGGTTCGCTCGGAGCGTGGGGCATTGCGATCGTGGCGGTCCTCGGTGGTCTTGCCGCCGGGCGGGCCAACGGTGGGCTCGCTGCGCTGGTGGTCAGCGTGTCCATGGTCCTGATCTCGAAGCGGGCGTTGCGCAACGACCCGCGCGACCGTTCCCTTCGCGATTCTCGCCCATCGAGTCGTGCGCCGCTGGGGTACCCAATTCGCACGTGCCGATCTGACGGGCGCCGACTTCACCGAAACGGTGGCCGATCACTGCGACGTCGAGGGGGCGATCATCGACGACGTCCGCTGGGAACCAGGACATGCCCCGCTCTCGGTCGCCAGCAGTAGCGCCGAAGGCCTCGGCATCCTGAGGACAGACGGGGCGCAGCGGGAGCCGTGACCGACGAGCCCGCCGCCGAGGATGCCACCGGCCCAGGCGAGGTGCTCGGCGGTGCTGTCGCGACGGTGCGGGCACGAGACGATCTCGACGTAGGAGACCGAGGCGGCCTGGCGGTAACCCCATTTCGGTGATGCGATGGTCACCCGTGCCGGGACAAGTACTCGCGATACCTCGCACGCACCGCGAGCACCTCGCGGGCATCGTCATAGACCCCCTTGAAGTAGACCTTCTGAAGCTCGGCGTCGGTCATGATCGACGCCGCGAACTGCATCGCCGCGAAGACTCCCAGCAGGATCGACATCAGGATCGTCTCGGACGTGAGCGGATACTCATGGCCCGCGACCGTGACTGCAACCAGCGGATTCCAGTCGGAGTCCTGCAATTCGGTCCACTGCTCGATGGTCTCCCGCCGCACGAGCAACATGCCGACCAGCGCCAGCACCAGCGTCACGATGGTGGCGACGACGAGACCCGCGAGCCAGGCCGGCACGTGCCATGTTCGCCGTGGTCGGCGATTCCACGCGAGGACGACGATCCAGACGAAGCCGGTCAACGAGAGGACGAACACCCCGTAAAGGGTCCAGCCGGGTAGACGCCGCGCGCAAGCAGTGTGATCGACTCGGCGATCCCAGTGCTCGTCATCGTGCTGTTCTTCGTCGGACGGCGTGTTCATTGGTCGAGGAAGTTCGCGACGGCGTCGTCCACCTCGAGGAACACGTGGTCTTCGCCGATCCGCTTCATCAAACCGGACCGCTCCAACATGTCGAAGACCGGCTGGCGCACCCTCGCCCACGACACGTCGACACCCGCGGCGTCGAGGGTGTCCAGGAGCTCTCCGAGCTGTTGGGTCGCGGTGGTGTCGATGTCGGACATCCCCTCGGCGTCGATCAACAAGGTCTCGGCCGGTGGCTCCGACTCCGCAAGGCGCTGCTCGACGTCGCGCACGAAGAAGGCGGTGTTGGCGAAGAACAGCTCGTCGTCGATCCGGTAGATCAACAGACCCGGGATGCGGTGGGCGTCGGGATGGTTATCGAGATCGCGGAAGGTATCGGTGCCCTCGACCCGCCCGAGCTCGGCGGTGTGCGGCCGGATCAGCCGTGTCAACGCAACCAGCATTGACAGGCCGATGGCGAACGCGATCCCACCGAGCATGCCGAACGCCAGCACCGAGATGACGGTGATGGTGCCGAGCCAGAACTCGGACCGCCTGATCCGCCACAACGCCCGGAAATCGCGGATCTCGAAGAGGCCGAGCCCGGCGACGATCACGATGCCCGCCAGCACGGCCAGCGGGAGCTGCTCGAACAGCCCTGTCAGGAACAGCAGCGTCACCAGCACCAACGCCGAACAGATCAGCCCGACGAGGTTGGACTTCCCTCCCGCGTCGCGCTGTACGTAGCTGCGCGATTGACTGCCGTTGACCGGAATGCCCTGCAACAACCCCGCCGCGACGTTCGATGCTCCGATCGCGAGAAACTCCTGATCGGCGTCGAGCGTGTACCCGCCCGCCGTCGACAGCGATCGGGCCGTCAAGAAGCTGTCCGGGTAGGCGAGGAGTGCGATCCCGAGCGCCGGCAACAGCAGCTGCGTGAACTGGCTGAACGATGCGTCCGGCAGCCCCGGCACCGGGACCCCCGAGGTGATGCTCCCTACGACCGCCACACCCTCGGTGTCGAGATTCCACACCGTGGCCGCCACGATCCCGAGCACCACGGCGACCAGCGGCGCCGGAATCATGGGGACGAGCTTGCGCATCCCGAACACCAGCACGACCGTTGCCAGCCCGATCAGCGTCGTGAGGCCATGAGCGTCACCGAGATTGCGCGCGACGGCACCAACATCGGTGGTGTAGAGGTCGGTGTCGACGTCCAGCCCGAACAACGCCTCGAGCTGGCTGATCACGATGATGACACCGGACCCGAACACGTAGCCGGCCAGGATCGGCCGGGACAGGAACTCGCTGATGAACCCGAGCCGGAACACGAACCCGAGCACACACCACCCGCCGACCAGCAAGGCCACCAGCGCCGTCAGCTCGGCAGCGCTGTCGGGATCGGTGACCAGCGGGGCAACGGTTGCCGCCGCCATCAGCGCCACCGTCGACTCCGCCCCCATGTTCAGGTCACGACACGTCCCGAACACCGCATAGGCGGCCAGCGCAGCCATCGCCGCGTACAACCCGTGCACCGAGGGCACCCCGGCCAACGTGGCATAGGCCAGCGACTGCGGCACCACGACGGCCCAGACGGTCAGGGCTGCACGAGTGTCGACACCAGCCGAGTGCCGCACACCCGTCGCGATGCTGGCTACGCCGGGCACGAAACGCCCGAAGCCAGAAGGCTTCTCCGGCAAGGTCAGTCGCTGCACCATCGTCGCTCATCCTGGACCACCGCGCCCTCGCTCACCAGCACCCGAACGGCGCTTCGTGGGAGTACTCCCGCTGGCGATTCGAGGGGCGGTGGTGCAACGTTCCCCCGGCCTCACCGGCCCGGTCGTTCGGCCACGGGGATGCACCCCCACAGCACCTTCTTGGGGCTACCGGGGCGAAGCCGAGCCACGCAGGATCGGACCACGAGGCAAAGGTGCGCGGTCGATGCTCGGTGTGATCTCCAACAAGGCGAGCGACGCCGCCCAGCAGGTGGCCGACTCGCTGAACCAGGGGGACCTGACCGGCTGGGACCTGTTGGCGGCAGCGGTCGTGGTGGCCCTCACCCTTGTCCTCTCTCGTCTCGCTGCCCGCACCATCAGGCAAGCGCTGAGGAAAGCAGGGATCGCGTCGCCCGAGGTCGCGTCCGATCTCGGGCGGGTGACGAAATGGCTCGTCTACCTGCTCGGCATCGCCTTGGCGGCGGGGATCCTGGGGCTCAATGTCGGCTTCCTGTCGGTGCTCTTCGTTTTCGCGCTGGTCATCGGGGCGTTGGCGATCAAGCCGATGATCGAGAACACGGCTTCCGGCATCCTGCTCGTCGCTCGGCCGCACTTTTCCGTCGGGGACCAGATCATGACCTCGGTGTACCGCGGCTCGGTCGAGAGCATCGGCGCGCGATCCACCACACTCCGCCAGAGTGACGGCGTTCTTGTGTACATCTCCAACAATCAGGTGCTCGGCAATCCGATCATGGTGTACAGCTCGACCGACGGTCGAAAGGCAAGCTTCGACATCGAGGTTCGCCCGAGCACCGACCTCGACGCGATCACCTCCGCGGTGACCACCGCTATCAGAGCGGTCGACCATGTCCTCGACGATCCCGCGCCGGCGGTGGAGGCGACCGGGATCACCAACAACGCGATCACGCTGTCGATCAGCTACTGGTACCCGTCGACCATGTCCGGCTCGTCGGCTGTGACCGACGGGGCGATCCGAGCGACGATGTCAGCCCTGAGCACCGCCGAGATCGAGCTGAGCGTCCCGGACGTGAACGTCACAGGACTCGCGGCACCCCACGGCGCCAGCGGCGACCACCCGCCAGAGGGCGGCGGCGATCACCGCGGTGGCTGACCCGATGGGCCGAAAGGCCCGGACTCGGCGCCGACGCCGCTCCAGCCATTCCTCATGAACCGTCAGAGGTAGTCGTGTCGGGTGAGCCATTGCAGGCTCACGTATCCCCACACCGGCGGGATGTAGTAGCTGATGAGCCGGTAGATCAGCACGGCCGAGACCGCGACGTCGCTGTCGACGCCGATCGCGGTGAGGCCGGCCGTCATGCCCGCCTCGGTCACGCCGACACCGCCGGGGACAGGCATCAGGCCCGCGAACAGCGACACGGTCACATTGATGAAGACGGCTTCGCCGAGGGTGATCGATCCGCCGACGGCCAGGACACACATGGCGAACCCGGCGCCGTAGAGGATCTCGGTGCCGAGCGAACCGCCAAGCGCAGTGACCGCGGTCTTGGGATCCTTCACCATCTTCAGCGCGTCGCCCATCTGCGACATCGGCTTGCGGAGCTTGTCCTCGGCCCAGTGCCTCCACTTCGGCACCAGCGCCACGACGATGGCAACACCGACGAAGATGGCGATCGCCATCACCAGCAGGCGAATCGCTCCACCTCCGCCCTCCATCTCGGAGAAGTCGATGCTGCCGGCCCCGACCATGATGGTCAGGGCGACCAGGACGGCCTGGGCGACGAACCCGACGAGTCCGGTGATCGCTCCGGTCGTGGTGGAGGTCACCGCACTGATGCCGAACTTCTCGAAGTAGCGGGCGTTGGTCGCCACCCGACCGGCGGCGGAGGGGACGGCCATGTTGACGAAACCGATCGCGAACTGCTCGACGGTGGTCACACCGATCGGGACCGGCTTGGGCGAGACCGCGGCTAGCGCGACGGCGTCGCTCCAATTGGTGGCCCCGGCGAGGATGAGACCGATCAGGATCAGCCCCCATCGGGCGTCGGACAAGGTGTCGACGATGGTGTCGAAGCCGACATCGGCGAGACCGCCGATGAGCGTGTACGCCGCGAACCCGATGAAGACCACCATCAGGACGCTCTTCCACGTGACCCGCGTCAGCTGCGCCGGCTCTGGAACATCCACGCTCAGGGCGGCCGCGGTCTGCTTGCGGAGATCCTTGATCTTCAGCTTCTGCTTCTTGACGTTGTGACGCAGGCGGCCGTTCAGCGCGGCGGTCTGGAGGAGCGGGAGCATGGCCGCGATCGCATCGTCCCCCTTCGCCCGACGAGCGGCTGCGATGGCGCGATCGGCACCGACTCCCAAGGTCGTCATGACCAACGTCGCCGCCAGGTCCTGCTGCAACTGATCCCCGGTCGGGTGGATCGCCGCGTCGGCGAAGCCGGTCAACTCCAGATCACCCGCCGCGTCGAACCAGAAATGAACACCGTCGATCGACCCGTGACTGATGTCGGCCTGATGGAGCCGGTCCACCAACCCCCAGACCTCGTCGAGCACATCGTCATCGATGGCATCGATGTCATCGAGGGCCACGTCGGCCAAGGTGTGGTCGAAGAGATCGGTGACCAACATCGCGTCATCGAGCGAGGTCATTCCGACCGTGACCAATCCGGGCACCGACACTCCCTTCTGCTCGGCCAGCAGCAGGGACAGCGACTCGTGCTCGACCTGCTGGCGGCGATCGGATCCGTACTGCGCACCTTGATCCTGGTACCAGGCTTCCTTCCAGAGCCGAGTCCACCGGCGGGTGCTCCACGAGTCGCGGCCCAGTGCGCTGACGAACAACGGCCTGCCGGCAACCGACGTGCCCGACAGCACGATCGAGCCCTCGGGCTGCTTGTCGAAGTAACTCAACGTGTCCATCTCGACACCGAGGTCGGCCAACCCGGCCCGCATGCGGTTGGTCGAGGGCAGTCCCGCCGAGGTTCCGAAGACGTAGCGGGTGATCGCCGCCGCGAAGAGGCCGACGAGCAACGCTCCCAGCGAGGCGCTGACCGTCGTGACCGCCCCGAGCACCGAGGCCCCGGTTGCGGCCAGGATGAACGTCCAGCCGAGCTTCCGCATCGGAGCCGTCAGCCACGGGGAGGCGGCGGCCTGGGTCGCCGCCGCGGTCGCGACGAAGAAGGCGGGAAAGGTCCTGCGCGTCTCGTTCAGGTTGAAGAACGCAAATTCCGGCCACCGATCGTTGATGAGCCACGTGAGCACCAACGAGATCACCACGGCGAACAGGGCCGCCAGCACCATGTCGCGCAACACGTTCAACCGGCCCTTGGCGAAGATCCCCACGCCGATCAACAACCCCACGCCGTACACCACGCCGACGGCGTACGCAGCCTGGCCGAGCCAGAGCAGCCAGCCGGGCAGTCCTCCCACGAACTCGAGGGTCGTGTCGTCGAAACTGGAGCCTTGGCCGGCGACCAGAATCAGGAAGAACAGGAGGGCAGCCGTGAAGGCTGCCGAGATCAGATCGGTCTTCCACCGGACCCGTGGCGCATCCGACGGGGCCGAGAACACCTGAATCCCGCTGGAACGAGAGCCGCCGCCCGGAGCCCCGGCAGCAGCGTCGTCCGGCGTCGCCGCAGGATCGTCGGTTGTCGTCATTCCAGCCTCACCCTCGATACGGGTCGTGTCACTACCCGGTCATCTGGCACGTCACCGATCTTCCTCCTACGCCGGGCTGTCCGGTAGCGCCAAATCGGTGCCTCCAGGGAGCACGCGGGGGTGAGAGTTGCTCCCTCGCGTCTCCCATATGGCGATTGCGCCGCCACCCGAACCGGAGGATGGTGGAGATCGTTCGGCGCGTTCGCTGAGCGGTGCGCTCATCCGCCGGGAGTGGCAGCCCACGGAGGCACCCGATCGCCACGGACAGTGAGGAGACCCCCTTTGGCTGAGAGTGTTGAGAGTGCTGAGAGTGCTGCTGACAGTGATGTGAAGTCGTCGACGGCATCGAGCCCGGACCACGATCCCGTCGAGCAGGTGCACTTCGAGGTACTGCCGTGGCTGCGTCGTGTCGGCACCAACAGCTGGATGTTCGTGGGACTGATGGTCGCGCTCGCTCTGATCATCGTCCTGATCGCCGCAACGCGCGACATCACCGCCCCTCTCGCCGTCGGAATCTTCGTGGCGGTCGTCTGTGCGCCCATCGTCACGTGGCTCGAGAAGCACGGCGTCAAACGAGCCGCTGGTTCGGGGATCGTGGTCGTCGGGCTGTTCGTCGTGTTCGCGGGGTGCGCTCTGATCACGGCGGAGGCACTGGGGAGCCAGAGCGAAGCGCTGAGCGAGAACCTCAGCAACGCCGTCGACGAGATCAAGACGTGGGTGGCGGACCTCCCCATCAGCACCGACGCCGTCGACGAGGTCGACTCGACCGCTCAGGACGCGGCGCCCGTCGCCCGCGACGGGATCGCCACCGTGCTCGCGACCGCCTTCGACTCGGCCAGCACCTTCATCGCCGGGCTGGTCCTCGGGACGATGGTGCTCTACTACATCCTGAAGGACGGGCCGACGATGACCCGGAACTGGGTGGGCCGTCGGTCGGACCCGGCTCGTCGCGCCGCTGCGCAGAAGATCGTGGAGAAGTCGATCAAGGACGTCCAGTCCTACTTCGCCGGACAGACGGCGCTTGCGCTGACCAACGGCGTTTCCATCGCGATCGGGGTGTACCTCCTCGGGGTGCCCGGGGCGCTGGCGATCGGTGTCGTCAACTTCGTGGGGGCCTACATCCCCTACATCGGCGCGTTCATCGGCGGGGCGTTCGCCGTGCTGATGGCGCTCGGCGATGGCGGGGTGGGCATGGCCGTGGCCGCCTTCGCGGTCGTCATGGTGGCCCAGGTCGTGCTCGAGAACCTCCTCCAGCCCAAGCTCCTCGGTACGAGCCTCAACATGAACCCCTTGACCATCCTGCTGGCGACCACGTTCGGCGGGATGGTGGCCGGCATGATCGGCCTGATCCTGGCGGCGCCGGTCATGGCCATCGGACTCGACCTGACCCGCGAACTGCGCAGCGGTCGGATTCTTCGGCGACGACCAGCAGCCTGATGCCGCGCCAACCGATCCGTCCGCTCACTGACCTCGGAGGTCGACGTGCCAGATTCACCAGCGACCCACCAGCACGAACACCTCACGGTCGAGGAGCGCAAGGAGCGCGGGCGCGAGGCCCGCAAGAAGGTGCCGCGGTCGAGTCACGCCGACTGGTCGCCTGCGGCGGACCGTCCCGATCCGGTCGACGTGCTCACCGCCCAGGACCAGAGCCGGCTACAGGAGCTCGTCCCGATCCGTCACGGACGGATGTCCGAGTCGCCGTTCGCCTTCTACCGCGGCGCGGCGGCGATCATGGCCGGCGACCTCGCTCCCACCCCCGTGTCCGGAATCGACGCGCAGCTCTGCGGCGATGCCCACCTCTCCAACTACGGCGCCTTCGCATCACCGAACCGGACCCTGGTGTTCGACGTCAACGACTTCGACGAGACCCTTCCGGGGCCCTGGGAGTGGGACGTCAAGCGGCTGGCGGCGAGCTTCGCCCTGGCCGGCCGCGCGAACGGCCTCGGTCACAAGGCGACACGCGATGCGGTCATGGCGTCGGCGGAAGCGTACCGGACCGCGATGGCGTACTTCGCGAAGCAGGCAGCACTCGACGTCTGGTACGCCCAGCTCTCGGTCGACCAGTTGACCGATGCGCTCGACAAGAAGAGCGATCGGAAGCGACTGTCGAAAAGTGCCGCCAAGGCGCGGTCCAAAAACAACCTGAAGGCCATGACCAAGCTCACCGAACGAGCCGACGGCGCACTTCGGATCGCGAGCAGCCCACCGCTGCTCGTTCCCCTTCGGAACATCGCCGGTGACGATGCCGACGAGCTGCGCCACCAGGTCGAACAGAGCTGGGAGCTCTACCGCAGCTCGATCACCGACGACCGCAAGGCACTGCTGAACCGGTATCGCATGATCGACGTCGCCCTCAAGGTCGTCGGTGTCGGCAGCGTCGGCACCCGTTGCCTGCTCGCGCTGTTCGAGGGGCGCGACGAACAGGACCCGCTCTTCCTGCAGGTCAAGGAGGCCGGCGCCTCGGTGCTCGAGGCCCACCTGAAACCGAGCACCTATGACACGCCCGGCGAACGGGTGGTCCAGGGCCAGCGCCTGATCCAGGCGTCCGGCGACACCCTCCTCGGATGGTCCAGCAGCGAAGCCGGTCACCACTACTACTGGCGCCAGTACCACGACATGAAGGGTTCGGCCGACGTCGAGACGATGAGCCACCGGCGTCTCGGCGTCTACGCCCAGATCTGCGGCTGGAGTCTCGCCCATGCGCACGCCCGCTCGAGCGACCCGATCGCCATCAGCAGCTACCTCGGCACCGGCTCGGTGATGGACCGTGCGCTCACCGAGTTCGCATTCACCTACGCCGATCAGAACGATCTCGACTTCGCGTCGATGACCGAAGCCATCGACGACGGTCGGATGACCGCCGAGGACGGCTGACGACGGTCATCTGCGATGCCGCAGCACGCGGGCGACCGATAACGTCAAACCCGTGTTCGGTCCGTCACTCGACAACTCTCTGGCTCCAGCGCTCGGGCGGCAGGAATGACCGAGGCGTTCGCCGAGGTCGATGCTTCGGCGTACCTGGTTCGCTCGGTGCTTCTCCATCGTCCGGCACCACCCGAGGATGCGGTGGCACGAACCCGTCTGAACGCCGTACTCGACGACGACCTCGGCCGGGCAGCGACCTTGGTGACCGCCCCAGCCGGTTTCGGCAAGTCCGTCGTCGTCAGCCAGTGGTGCGAGACGCTCGACCGACCTTGCGCCTGGCTCTCACTGGATTCCACCGTCGACGACCCTCGCCAATTCATGATCCACCTCGCCGCAGCGGTGCGCCGCGTCATCCCCAAGGCGTTGGAAGTCACGTCACAGATGGCGAAGGCCGCGCAGCTCCCCGACGAGCACGTCCTCACGACGGAGCTCTCCAATGAGCTGGACGAGCTCACGCAGCCGATCGTGATCGTGCTCGACGACTACCACGAGATCACGTCGCCGGCGGTCCACCGAATGATGTCGGACGTCCTCCGGCATCCCTCGACGTCCGCGAACATCGTGATCATCAGCCGACATGACCCGGAGCTCCCGACAGCGGCGCTCCGCGCGAGTGGGCAGCTCAGAGAGCTACGCATGAACGACCTTGTGTTCTCCGAGGCCGAGATGAAGGCCTTTGCGATGCAGGTGCTGCGCTACGCCCTACCGGCCGAAGATGTCCGGGCGCTCACCGAGTCGACCGAGGGATGGCCGGTCGGCGTGCGGTTGGCGACCGAAGCCGTACGCGTCTCGGGGGCCGGTCGACCGATCGCCGGTGTCGGCTTTCTCGACCATGCAGCCCAGGAGTACCTCGTCAGCGAAGTGCTCGAAGGTGTCCCGCCAGCCATACGGCAGTACCTCCTCGCGGTGTCACCCTTCGATCGTTTCAGCGCGCCGCTCAGCGAAGCCGTCATCGCCGCGGTTGCGCCCGGATCGCCGCTGGTGACCGGCGCCGAGTTCATCGAGTGGCTTCGCCGTCGCAACATGTTCATCATCGCCCTCGACGATGACGGCGAGTGGTTTCGCTTCCACCACGTGTTCGCTCGGCTGCTCGACCGCTGGCGGCAGGCGCGCGGGGTCGAATCGATGGGGCCGGTCGAAGAGGTGCACCGAACCGCCGCCCGTCTGTTCCAAGACCACGGAATGGTCGAAGACGCCATTCAACAACTCGGTCTGGCCGGCGATCATGCGGCCATGGCAGCACTCGCCGCGGACCGTGGGTTCGACCTGATCGACGAGGAGCGCTGGGTGGAGCTCAACAAGATCGTGTCCATGGTCCCCGCCGACGTGGTCCACGACGACGCAGCGTTGCTCGTCCTCCGCGCGTGGCTGCTCGGTGAAGTCCAGTCGCGCCACAAAGAGATGAACATCATGCTGGATCGAGCCGAGCGCATTCTCGATCGTTCAGGCAACGAGGAAACCACGCGGTCGTCGGAGCTGCGGGCTCAGATCGCGGAGCTCCGCGGCGCGTATTCGAAGCTGTTGAGGGCCGATTTCGAAGGGGCCATCGACGATGCTCGGACCGCCCGTCGACTCCTGGCCCACCGACCGGGCCGAAATCTCGCATTCGCCTATGTGCTCGAGGTCATCGCTCTCGCCGGCGCCGGCCGCTCGGCGGAAGCGCACCAACTCGCCGCTTCGGCGGTCGGCGACGAACGGTTCGCCGACGCCCCGTTCGATCCGCTGACATTCGCCATGCCCTACCTGGGTTGGCTCGAAGGCGACCTCGACGCCGTCGAACGGCACGCGACCCGAATGGCGGCCGTTGGGAAGCGTTTCGGTCTCGAGGACACGACTGCGGCGGCGCACTACTTCCTCGGCATCGCCGCGTACGAACGCAACAGGCTGCAAGAGGCCGACGAACACCTGGCCATCACGCTCGATCTCCGACTCGTCGCGGCGACGATCGCGCCGATGCAGGCCGGGATGGCGCTGGCGCTGAGTGCCCACGCCCAAGGTCGCCAAGCCGAGGCCGACGACACAGCCGCCGCCATGATGCAACATGTGCTCGACACGAGCAGCGAGTTCCACCAGCCCGTCGCCCTGGCGTTCCTCGCCGAACTCGACCTGCGAAGCGGACGCCATGCCGCCGCTCTGCGGTGGGCGCGGACCGCAGACATCGACGCTGAGCGCCACCGCTTCATGTTCTACGACCTTGCGCCCACGCTGGTCGGGGCCCTCCTGGCCTCACCTGACGACGCCGAGCGGGGCAGGCGGCTTCTCGAGCAGACGCTCGCATCCGCCACTCGCAACCACCACGCCCCCCTCACGATCCGGCTGCTCGGACAACAGGCCCTGGACCTCGCCGCCCGAGGTGACGAGGATCGAGCGCTCGAGGTGCTGACGTCCGCCATCACGTTGTCGCAGAGGGCTGGAATGGTCCGGAGGCTCGCAGATCTCGGTCCGGCTCTCGTTCCGCTGGTATCCCGCCTCGACGTCTCCGGCGAGGTACTGGCGCACGCCGGGACCATCATCGACGCGATCCAGCCGGCAACAACCGGGCACGACGCGGACGGAGCACTTCCCGGCACGGTGACCACCGTGCACACCGGTCCGCAGCTGACCGGCCGCGAGCTCGACGTGCTCAAGCTGCTCGCGGAACGGATGTCGAACAAGGAGATCGCCCGAGAGCTGTACATCGCGCCGGCGACCGTCAAGAAGCGCACCGTCACGCTCTACAACAAGTTCAACGTCCACGGTCGGCGAGAAGCCGTCGCCAAGGCCCGCTCGCTCGGCTACCTCGGCTGACGGCGACTATCGCTCGTGCGTCGGCGACGCGGCGCGCTGCGCTGAACGGCTCGCCCGCTCGATCAGGGCGACATCGATGGTGGCGGTTCGCACCATCACCGAGCTTGCTCTCGTGATTGCCTCGCCGACGCGGGACTCGAGCGCGGACGGTGCGGCGACCAGGAGCGCCGCCACTGCGCTGTCGAGGTGCCGGCCAAGGTCCCTCATCACGTCGCGACCGAGCCCCCGCGCCACCTCACCGGCAACCGCAGAGAGGGTCTCGTGTTGGGCCAACCATGCTCTCGGAACGTCGGCACCAACCGACGGATAGATGGCCAAGGCGAGACCCTGAGCCAGGCTCGCGTCGACGCCTGCGGGCGTATCGGACCCGGAACTCTGCGCAGTCCGCCGGTCGAAACGAATCTCACCCGACACCTTCCTCCCGATGGTCACGGCGTCGAGCGTCTGTGACGAGCCGAGCTCCGAGGAGAGCTGGTGGACCGCCGAATGATCCGCACCCGCTTCGGCCAGATCGACATACGTCGCGACCACGAACACGCACGGATCAGGCATGGTCCCCCCGTTCGGGCGTGGACGGCCCCGGCCCGGGATTGGATGCGTATGGATGACCCATTGCCCGGATTGTGCACGGCCGCCTCGGTCCTGGATAGCGCCAAGAAGGCGCCTCGAAGGCGCACCGCCCACCCGCGGCGCCCGAGAGTCACACCGCGCAGTCTCCGTGCACGCTTCCGGGGCTACCGGATCTCCGGCCTGACGAAGAGGCTGAAGGTCGTGGTTTGTCGGCGTGATGTCCCGGAAGGGCATCGCCGTCGTCCGCTGGGGCCGGGTCGCGCTGTCACCAGGAGCGCCCTCATGGCGCAGATATGGCGCGAGCATCGGCCGACCCATCCACGACTGAAGATGTCCTCGTCAACCCGCGCATGCGAGCTTTCCCGCCGTTTCGACGCACGGGACTGATATGCCCGCAGTCCAGCTGATCTCCCCTTGTGACACGCTCGCTCTGGATCTCCGCCGGGTTGTTCCTCATCGCCTTGCTCCTGCCCAACCCGCCGCTCGAAGGCACCAACACCTTCACCCAACACGCCATCGGCAGGCGGCGCCGCCTGCGCCGTCGCCGGGCTGTACATCGCCCTCAACGCTGGCCTCCGCCTGCGCACCCACCACAGCCCGCCCAACATCTGACCAGGACGACCACCCGGTCTGAACTGCCGACGTGTCGGTGACAACGGCGTCCGACCCACGCTCTCCATAGTGCCGGCCCTGCCTCATGCGAGTCCGGCGAGCCGGTACAGGACGAGCGAGCCGGAGACCGCGACGTTGAGACTCGCTCCCCTCCCGACCATCGGAATGTCGACGATCTCGTCAAGCAACGGCCAAGCCTCCTCGGGGACACCGTTGCGCTCGTGGCCGAGGAGCACCACCGTGCGCTGCCGGGCCGGCTCGAGTCGCGTCAGTGGAGTGGCATCATCGGCGAGCTCCACGGCGACGACCCGCCATCCGGCCGAGCGCTGCCCCTCCACCCAACCGAGCTTTGATCGCCGTACCCAGTGGAGATGGGGGCGGCGCACCAAGGTGTCGCCGTGGTCGAGCGCCGCGTGGTAATGCTCGGTTTTCGGCACCGCCATACAGGCACCGACGGCATCGCACGTTCGCAACAGGGTCCCGAGGTTGGCACCGTAGGCAACCCACAGTGGCGCAACGATCAAGTGATCCCAGCAGCCATGTTGGCGTATGCGCCGTTGACGGCGGAGCTGGCCGGGCTTGCTCTTGGCTCCCGGCCCCGTCATCGGGCCGGGCGGATCATCCTTCGGTAGGTCATGTGCGGGCGCTCTCCTCGGCGGCGCCGGGCCATCTCGTGCCCCCTGGCGGCGGCTCGACGAGGATAGCGAACCCACGCCGACCGGACTCCGCTCCCGAGCACCTCAGCCAATCCGGGCCGCCGCTACTCCGTGGCCTTGGGATGACCGACATGGGCGTCGGTGAGCCAGACCGTCTTCGCCTTGTCGTCGATGCAGTACCAAAGCCGACCGCCCGCGGTGACCTCGTACTGCCACTGCTCCATGTCGACACCGTTGACCCTGCGCTGGCCAAGTGAGCCCTTCAACCGATGCTGCCGGCCGTCTCGCCGGCGTGGATCGGTGGTGATCCTCTCCCACGCCGACCGAGCATTGGCAGCGGCAACGGCACAGATCTGATCCCAGCCCTTGACGGCATCGTTGTTGGCATGGCGGAAGTCCCAACCACCAGCTCGTGGAGGCGGGGCGACCCGGTCCTTCCACTTCGCCATCCCCGCTCAGCCGATCGGAGCGACGATCCGGTCACCAGCGGCCTCGATCGGCCCACCGAGTCGCCCGGCGAGCTTCGGGTCGGCGTGGATCTCGGCGGTCGCCCTCCACTCACGTAGCAGCTGAGCGACCGGCGAATAGTTCTCGACCGCCGCCGCCCCCACCAGCGTCCTGGTCAGGTCCTCGACGAACAGCTCCCGGTCCGTCTTCGGCAAGAACGTGATCCAGGCGAAGACGTCATCGACAGCCACCTCGAGCGCTTCGGGACTGTGCATGGCGAGGTTCCGCAACAGACGAGCCAGCGCCTCGAACGCTTCGGAACGTTCGTCGTCGCGGTCGGCCTGAGTCAGGCGCAGTGCCGGCGCGTTCCGGCGCCGCAATACCACGTCGTGCTCGGCCAACTCAGCCACAACGCCTTTCGGCTGACGCAAGAACTCCGAGAAGGGACGCTCCACAACACTCATACCGACACGATATCTGAACTAGTTCAGAAGTCAACACCCACTTCGGCCAGTCGGGCTCCTCGGGATTGCGGCGATTCGTTTGTCTGCGGGCCCGACTCCTGAAGTGGGCAGAGGTCACGGGACGCCGGTGGCCTCGCAGGTCTTGTCTCGGAGACCGAACCCGGGTCGACCATGTCTGCGGTCGGCACCGCTCGAGCGCACCCTGGCCCTGCAGGTCCAAGACGGCACCACCAACCCCACCATCACCGCCGGGCTCGTGGTCAGGTCACCGTGAGGGTGTTGACCATTCCATCTCCACCCACGAAGTGGCTCTGTGGGGGCGCAGATGGCGCGAGGATGCTGCAGAAGAGGATGTAGCTCCCGGCATCGAGATCGAACGACGCCGACTCTTCGGTCCCGGGAAAGACCAAGGGGATCTCGCCGATGAGGTCGTCCTCGGGCAGGTCGTCTTCGATCACCCCGCCGTATTCGTCGACCGGAAGTAACGCTGGGTCGTCACCCTTCACGATCACCAACTCGTGGGTGTCAGCACCCTGGTTCTTGGCCACGATCTCCACGCTGCCCGCGTCGACCGAGATCGGATCGGGTTCCACGGTAATCTGACCTGGAGTGAAGTCGGGGCCGTACGGATCGGACAGCACGACGCTGACCGATGCGCCACCACCCTCGTCTCCGCTCGCGTCGTCATCGTCGCCGCACCCGGCGACCACCATGGCCACCACCAGTAATCCGAACAGCAGCTTTCGCATATCCACCCCTTCCCTGTCGAGCAATCACCGTACATCGCTTCGCAACGAGGGGTGACGTGCTACCGGCCAAAGTCCCCAACCACGAACCGCCTTGCTCAGCCCGGAGACTGCAAGAAGGTGTGTCGGTCGTTGCGCGGGTCGCGCTCCCCGCAACACCGCATTCGCAAACGGCACCGTGACCTGCAGCGGGGCCGGACTGTTGCGCGGCCAAGAGCACCCCCGACGTGATTCTGCCCGCTGATACCGAGCACCTTCGCGACCCGCATCGGCGAGCAGCAAACGATCGGGATTGCCGGTTATGCGCCGGTGGAGTTGGAGTGGTGCCGGGCGTGTTCGAGAGCGATCGCGGCCCCCTTGCGTGGCGATCGACGGTGCGTGAGCCTGGTCACCGCACGCACGCACGTGTCGTGGAGACGTCACTGGGCGGGCGCGGTCATCTGTCGGCGGATCTCTCGAGGCCGTCGAGGATGAGGTCGAGGGCGAACCCGAACTCGTCGTGGGCGATGCGGTCGGAACGGTGAAATTCAATGTGTTCGGCGACGCGTGGGAACTCGCCTTGGGCGAGCATCGCCTCCAGGCGTTCGCGGGTCACCTCTGCGCGTGATTCGAGTTGGCCGAACGAGATCCGCTGCTGAGCGAAGCCCTGAACATGGTTGGTCACGGCATGGAACCCGAGATCGGCAATGTCAGGTGGCAGCTCGGCATCGGCGAGCGCGTCGAGGAGTTGTTCGACCAGACCGAACCGGTACGGACCCGGCCATGATGTCGACCAGGCGGGAATCGCCCACGGGTGTCGGAGCTGCGCCTCGAGGGTCGACTCCGCGATGTGCCGCACCGCCGTGCGCCACGCAACGCCGGCGGGAGGCGGCACGACCTGGCCGGCGACTTCGTCGACGAGTGCCTCGATGAGCGCCTCCTTGTCGGCGATGTAGTGGTACAGCGACATGACACCGCAATCGAGTTCGGTGGCGAGTCGTCGCATGCTCAGCTGCTCGATGCCGTCGGCGTCGGCGAGTCGCATCGCGGTCGTGACGATGTGCTCGTGGGTGAGCACGGCGTCGCCTTCTCGCAACTTCTTGGGTCGTCCCATCACACCCTTTTCAGCGACTCGCGAGTCGGGTTGCACCTTTACGTACACCGTACTATATTGCTCGAGATGCATAACCGTACAGCGCACGAAAAGGTCCGACATCCATCCTCGGGGCAGCCAGAATTGAGTCGCGACGTCCGAGAGACCGACACACCAGCGCTGCTGTCGACGTTATGGATCGCCGTGCTGCTCCTCAACTTGTTCCGCGATATCCACGAGGTCCTCCGGCCGGGATTCGTGGACGAACTCGCACACGATGGGACCGTGTACGGCACACAGGTGAGCGACAGCACCCTCCTCGGGTCCGGGCTCGTGCTGGTGTTCCTGGTTTCGGTTGTCGTATTGGCGCGGATCTTGCCTCGTCGCCCGAATCGGCGTGTCAACGTCGTCGCGGCAGCGCTGATGACACTGGGGGTGCTGGCCCTTTGGCCGAAGGACCCCGACGACTTCCTGTTCGGGGCGGTTCAGCTCATCGGGGTCGCACTGGTGGTGACAGTTTGTGTTCGCTGGCGCGACGCCAACGGTTCGTCGGCCGAGCACGCGACAGGATTGAGTCCCGCCGGGTGGTGTAGGTGCACCGTGCGATTCTGTTGTTCAGGTTCGGGGTGCTGCGGGGAGTGAGGTTACCTCCTGACGATGCTCGAGGATGGCGGTGACGGAGGCGGCGGCGATGTAGCGGCGTGGTGCGGCGATCATTTCGTCGTTGATCTCGACGAGGAGAGCGCCGACGAGGCGGATGACTGATTCGGGGTTGGGGAAGATCTGCACGACATCGGTGCGCCGTTTCAATTCCCGGTTCAAGCGTTCGATCGGATTGTTGGACCAGATCTTGGACCAGTGACCGGCCGGGAACGACGGTGTAGGCGAGGAGGTCGGTTTCCATGGCCTCAGCCTGGTCGAACGTCTCCGGCGGGCGCTGAGAGCTGCGTCAGCGACCGCTCGTCAGCTGGGTTCGGGCTGCGTCGGCGTCGGGTTGGGCGAAGATGGTCCGCACCAGCGCGGCGATCATCGGGCCGCTGGCCGGGCCGGGCCACGGCCAGCAGGTTGCGCAGGGCGTGGACGCGGCAGCGTTGCCAGGAGGCGCCTTGCATGACCCGCCGGATGGCGGCCTTGAGGCCGGCATGGGCGTCGGAGACCACCAGGCGCACGCCACCGAGGTTGCGGTCTTTGAGGCTGCGGAGAAACTCGGTCCAGAACGTCTCGTTCTCCGAGTCCCCGATGTCCACGCCGAGGACTTCCCGGTGCCCGTCGGCGCGCAGGCCGGTCGCGATCACGACGGCTTTGGAGACGACCTGGCCGTGCTCGCGGACATGCACGTAGGTGGCGTCGAACCAGACGTACACGAACGGCTGATGCCCCAGATCCCGGGTGCGGAGCACGGCCACGTCGGTGTCGATGTGCTTGCAGATCCGCGACACCGTCGACTTGGAGACCCCGGAGTCGCAGCCCAGGGCTTTGACCAGGTCGTCGACCTTCCGGGTCGAGGTGCCGGTGATGTAGGCGGTCATGATCACCGCCCACAAGGCCTTGTCGATCCGCCGGCGCGGTTCGAGCAACTCAGGGAAGAACGACCCCTGCCGCAGCTTGGGGATCTTGACCTCGAGATCCCCCGCCGGGGTCGACACCACCTTGGGGCGATGCCCATTGCGCTGCGTCGGTGCGGGTCAGGGTGCGTTCGTGGGGCTCGGCACCGATCCGGGCCGAGACCTCGGCCTCGACCAGCTCCTGGATGGCGTCGGCCAGGATCTCGGCCAACGACGCCCCCAGCGGCGAGGTCGTGTCGGTGAGACGCGCGCCGAGCTCGGACAGGGCAGACTCATAATCGGTCATCGTGCGATTCCTCTCAGTAGCTTCAATCACTTCTGAGAATCGCACGGTGGCCACCCCACCCCGGGGGACCCGGGCTGGTCAGGCCGACCTACACCACCCGGCGGGACTCACCCAGGCGCTTCGTTGCCCTCCCGGCCGTTGGCCCGGAACGGGCAGAGTTCGCGCGGAGCGGCGTAGGCCCCACCTGCCATCGACAAGCACAGGAGGGCGGTCAGCTGCTCACGATCGCAGCACCGTGATGGGACAACGCGGGCCCGGCGCCCGACCGAGCCGGGCATCAGCGGTCACGAGGGGGCAGTCGAGCGACTCGGCCAGCGCGACATAGGTCCCGTCATAGGCGAAGACGTTCTCCCGGAGCTCCCAGACCCGCCCCAACAGCCCGACCGCCGCGAACCGGATGACACCCACATGAGCCCAGCGCCCCAAGGCTTCGCTCGCCGTGGTCTCGCTGACCACACCGCCCGCCACCTGGCCCCTCAAGGCATGGGCGACCTCCGAATCGACGAGATGAGGAACGGCCAAGGCCTCATCGGTCATCACCCGACGCGCGTCCGCATCGTTGAGCAGCCCCAGCACGACGGCCGAGGCATCGATCACCATCACCGACTCGAACGACCCGCATCCAGATCAGCCACCACATCATCGGCCCGGATCCCCGCATCAGGGAGATCGCCCAATAGCGCGGCATTGTCCGCTCGTCGCGCCAGCTCCGCCAGCTCGCGGATCACGAATGCCGACAGTGACATGCGCTCGCGCGTCGCAAGCCGCTCGAGGCGCTCACTGACCTCATCAGGCACGTTCCGCAGATACAAGGTTCGCATGTGTCGCAAGATGCTACCAGATCGCTAGCAATATGCAACAACAGCCATCGTGGCTTCGACTGCTTGCCGGCCCAGAGCATCGTCGATCGTGCGGGTCGCCATCGCGCGCATATCGCCGCGGACGCTCACGTCCCTGGGGTTCGCCCTCGTCCAGATCCTTGAAATCACTTCCGTCCCTCATCCGTCGGGGCCGCTCTGGTTCGGAGTCGGATCGTTCACACGGCAGAGGTCACAAGTTCAAGTCTCGCATCGCCCACGTTGTGCCCCTTGGGATCGCGGCCTTTCTCGGGTTCGGCATGCGTCACACCGCGAGTTGCTTGGCGCGACCGCAGGTGGGCGACGACCACCGGCAGGAGATCTGCGAGGGCGAAGCCGAGGACCCGGGCGAGGTTGCCGGTTTCGGACGACCACCATCGTGCGTGGTGACCGGACGGCTCAGTCGTGCCCCAATGCCCCCCAGGAGCCGGTCACGGTCGGCGTCGTCGCGTCGATGGTCACGTTCCCCGACGAACTCGAGTCGAATGTCAGCGGCGACGTGGTCGAGCCACTCCGCAATGGCCTGGGGCTCTCCGCCGTCGTCGCTGGCCCACCAGTCCTGCTCGACATCGAGATCGACACGGTTGATGACGTGCTCCATCGAACGGGGATGGGTCCCGGCTGCGACGACGAACGTGTCGTCCACCTCCAGGATCGGCGTCTGGCGCGGACGGACGGCCGCATCATGCTCGTCGACGGCGTGGATGGCGATGTGTTCTGCGACGGGGTGACCGGCCGCCGGGTCGGCCGGGTCACAGCCGACGACGTACACGACGCGGAGACGCCGCTGTCCCGGGTGACCGGCCACGGCAAGCACGGTCAGGGACGGGTTGGAGATCATGGGCACGTTTCCCACCATGCCAGGATCCCTTGCTCCAGCCCAGGGTCCAAGGTCCGCGCGCCGCCAGGCCCTTGGACATCGCCGAGTCCCCCTGAGCGTCGGCGACCTCCACCTTTGGTGACGTCGGCCTCTACCCGGCGGGACGTCGTGGTGCGAGTGTGATCGGGGAAGGGATTCCGCCATGAGGATCCAACGGGTGTTGGGCGTGGGTGTTCTTCTCACGCTGTTGGTTTCGGCCTGTGACGCGCCGGATCCGGAACCGCATCAGCTCGTGCCTTGGACCTGGGGTACGCCGGTCGAACCGACCTTCGAGGACATTGCCTACGGGTCCGAGCGCGGCTGCCCATCGGGATCCGACGAGCGGTGCGGCGGCTCCCAGGAGCTCGACGTCTACCGGGTCCGGGCCGGCGGCAACCGAGGGACCCTGGTGTACATCCACGGCGGCGGGTACGTGTCAGGTGACAAGTACCCACTGGGCAACCTCGGCAACATCAAGCGACAGCTGCATCGGGGCTACTCGATCGTCTCCATCAACCACCGGCTGCCCCCGGTGGAACGCGACGCCGACGGTGATCTGGTCTTGGTGCGAGCCGGGCCGATCGGCTGGCCGTTCCCGCAGAGCTTGGGTGAGAACGGATTCCGCCCCGCCATGGCCGACGCGGCCACCGCCCTCAACTGGGTCTACCGGCATGGTCCGGCCTACCGACTCTCGACCGCCACGGTCGCCGTGGTGGGGTGCTCGGCCGGTGGGACCATGGCGGCGCTCGCCGGCATGGCCGCCAACAGCAGCGATCCGGTGTTCTCCGAGCTGCCCACCGTCGATGCCTGGGTGGCCATCTCCGCCCCACTCGACTGGACCTCGTTCGAGGACGGAGCCCGCTGGGGCGCCGTCTGGATGGGCGACCAGTTCGCCACCGACCGGGAACGGTCCAATCCCATCACCCACTTCGACCCGACCGACCCGCCCGGCTACATCATCGCCGGAATCAACGATGGCATCGTCCCCGTGCAGAATGTGCACGCCTTCCACCGCCACGCCCGGTCGATGGGCCAGGACGGGGACCTCCGCGTCACCGTCGACGTCGTCGACCGGCTCGCCGACGGTCGTCCCATGCTCCCCTCGATCATCGGCCAACCCGACCCGCGCTACCACCAACCGACGGGAGGCATGAACGCAGCCTGGTTCGACCTCTGGCTCGACGACCGCTGAGAGCCACCGTCGGGGCGGGTGCGGGCAGCGGCCTCGACCAGTGCCGCGAACCCGTCCAGTTCGGCTGCGTTCGGCGAGTGGCTCCAGACGAACAGGGGGCAGTCGTCCGGCCCCCGGGTTGGTGACACACCATCACCGGATGGCCCGTCTCCTCGAGCAGGCCGCGTTCGAACCCTCGTGGTCGCCGACGCCCCCGCCGCCCTCGAAGTGAGGAGCCGGGGGGTCATCCCGACTCAGTCGACGGAGAGACTCAACAACTCGCAGCGTGCGGCCCGGTCGAGGTCGTACACCGTGAATGCCGCGGCCCAGCCTTCGATCTCCGTACCTTCCCCCGGCGGGACGGACTCGGGTTCGTTGCCTCCGATGCCGAGCCGTTCCCCGTCCGAGGACAGAATCTCGAAACTCGCCTCGACGGACACAGGTCGGTCGAGACCGTTGGTAACGGTGAACGTACCCTCGTATCGGTCGCCCGTCTCGTTCAGTCCGCACCCACTCAGCTCGATCTGACCGTCGAACTCGGGGTCGACGAGACCGGCGGGGTCCAGCGGCTCGACGGGCACCTCCTCGCCCACCTCGCACGAGTCGAGCCGATCGAAGAGCTCTGCAGACAACTCCGGATCCGTCACCAGTCCTTCTCGCGAGGGGACGTCGAAGCGGAGGGCCAACCGGTTGACCGTCTGTTCAGGACCGGCGGAGAAGGCCGGCGGGAACGGATCGGTCAGGAGCTCCTCTCCGATCAGTTCACCGCCTTCATCCAGATAGCGAACCGTGAATCCGGATCCGATCTCGACGCCGTCGCCTGAACCGTTCTCGATCGTCACCACTCGTTCGGCCCAGACGGTCTCGTCCGGTGCGCCGTCCAGGAATCCGATCGAGGCCGGATCGACCGGCAACGACGACAGTGTCTCGCCCCGACGGCACGTGACCCTCACGTCCGTCAGGCTCCCACCATCGTCCGCCTCGTCGGCCAGGGTCGTCGTGACGCCTCCGTCATCGACGAGGCTCGTGGTGGTACCTGCGCCGGTGTCGTTCGTTTGGTCCCCGGGATCGTCATCGGACGAGCACGCAGCACCGAGCAGTGCGATCGACGCCAGCACCGCGACGAAGGTGGCTTTCATCCGGCCGACCATAGTTGCGGACTCGAACACGAGTGGCCCACTTCCGACCGGTCGAGCGCGACCGATCCTTCGCAGGCACGGCGCAGGCCGTGGACTAGGTTCGGCCGATGCGCAGGATCCTCGTCACCGGGGCTCTGGGACAGATCGGCTCCGAGCTCGTGCCCGCGCTGCGCCAGCGCCACGGCGTGGAGCACGTGGTTGCGTCCGACATCCGCATGCCGACCGGCGGTACGGCGGACGGCCCGTTCGAGTACCTCGACTGCACCCACCTGCGTCAGATCGAGTCCGTCGTCGGACACCACCGGATCGACACGATCTACCACCTCGCCGCCGTGCTCTCCGCGGTCGCCGAGGAGCGGCCCCGCACCGCATGGGACGTCAACATGGGTGGCAGTCTACCGCGTGCTCGAGGTGGCGCGGCAGCGCGGCTGCGCGGTGTTCCATCCCAGCTCGATCGGCGCATTCGGTCCGAGCACGCCGAAGGACGAGACGCCGCAGGACACGGTGCAGCGCCCGACGACGATGTACGGCATCACGAAGGTCGCCGGCGAGCTGCTCTGTGACTACTACGCTTCGCGCTTCGGTCTCGACACCCGTGGCCTGCGTCTTCCGGGCCTGATCTCCGCCGTGGCACCACCGGGCGGTGGCACGACCGACTACGCCGTCGAGGCCTTCTCCCATGCGGTTCGCCACCGACGGTACACCTGCTACCTCCGAGCCGACACGCAGCTCGACATGATGTACATGCCCGACGCGGTCCGGGCGATGATCGAGGTGATGGAGACCGATCCCAGCAGCCTCCGTCACCGCAACGCGTTCAACGTGACGGCCATGAGCATCACGCCGTCCGAGCTCGCCGCCGAGATCCGCAAACACGTCCCCGACTTCGTCATCGACTACCGGGTCGATCCGATCCGCCAGGCCATCGCGGATTCCTGGCCCCGCTCGATCGACGACGAGGCCGCTCGCTCCGAGTGGGGTTGGCAGCCCCGTTACGATCTGGCGGCGACGACGACCGACATGCTTGCCCTGCTGACCGAGCGCGAGACGAGGAGTGGCGATGCCGACTGATCGGCTCGACCAGCTGCTGATGGAGAGGGTCGGCGACCTCGAACGGGCCGGTACGGCCAAGAACCGGGAGAGCGTGATCACCGGGATCCTTCCCCCGACCGCGGCGGACGGGCCGCGATTCCTCCTCGCCGGCGAAGGCGACCGAGCGTTCATCCGGATGAACTCGAACGGCTACCTCGGAATGGCGCTGCGGTCCGAGATCATCGCCGCCGAGGAGCGAGCCGCCCGGGAGTTCGGAACGGGCCCGCAGGCGGTGCGGTTCATCAGCGGCACGTTCGCTCCTCACATCCAACTGGAGCAGCGCCTCGCCGCCTTCCACGGGCGGGAGGCGGCGATGGTCGTGAGCTCGGCGTATGCGACGGTGATGGCCGTCCTCCCGTCGCTCGTGACGCCCGAGACGGTCGTGGTCAGCGACGAGCTCAATCACAACTGCATCATCAACGCCACCCGTCTCGCCCAGCCCGGACAGAAGCGCGTGTATCCACACCTCGACGTGACCCGGCTCGCGGAGTCCCTCGCGGCCGACGCGGCGTCGGCACGGCGAGCCATCATCGTCACCGACGGTGTCTTCAGCATGCGCGGCGACCACGCCCCGCTCGACCGGATCATGACGACGAGCGAGCACCACGACGACCGATACCCGGAGAACGTGGTCGTGGTGGTCGACGATTCCCACGGCGTCGGCGCGTTCGGAGCGACCGGAAGAGGGACCGAGGAGGTGACCGGCGCACGCGCTGACGTGCTCGTCGGCACGCTGGGAAAGGCGTTCGGTGTGAACGGAGGCTATGTCGTCGGCAGCCGGCACCTCGTCGACTACTTGCGGGAGACCGCTGCGACCTACGTGTACTCCAACCCGATCACCCCGGCCGAGGCGGCCGCCGCGCACGCGGCGGTCGACCTCCTCGACAGCGCCGCCGGTATCGAACTTCTGGAATCGCTGCGGGCGATGACCGCGCGGTTCCGGTCGGGCCTCGTCGAGCTCGGCTTCGAGACCATTCCGGGCGAGCACCCGGTCGTGCCGCTGCTGGTGGGTGACACGGACCGGACGAGGTCGCTCGTGGCACACCTTCACGGGCGCGGCGTGCTGGCGACAGGCCTCGCCTATCCCGTCGTGCCCCGCGGCGAGGACGAGGTGCGCTTCCAGATCTCGGCCGACCACACCCCCGCCGACATCGACACCGTGCTCGACGTGCTCCAGGCGTTCTCCGAGTGAGCCCACCCGGCCCGCGGTCCGGAACAGTCGCGACGGCGCCGGGCATCCGTCGGTGCGACTGAGCAGTTCGTCGCAGGTCGCTTCTCGCGTCGAGACCGCAAGTGCGACCATCCGCGAAGCGCCGTCGAGCGCGCGCGATCGTCGAGCCCATGGAGCGAGCGATCTGTCCCGGCGGGGGCAAGGCCCGAATCGGCGAGGCACGGCACGCTCGGCGGGTTCAGTCGTGATCTTCCTGCTTGCCGCCCTGGCCATCCCGATCGCGACGGGGACGTACCTTCTCGCCCGAGCGCGCGTCTACAAGCCCGTGTATCGGCCAGGCGGGCCACTCCCCAGGAGGCGACCGGTGGTGGGTGAGCCCACCAGGATCAGCTGACCGACTCGCGGAAGGCGACCGCCTCCGCACTCAGCCCGACACCGTCGGCGATCTCGTGCACCGGGTACAGCGTGAACTCGTTGTACGGCACGAACTTGGCCATTTCGGCGGTCAGCGAAGCCAGGTTGTCGGTCGTGACCACCGCGAAGCCCCCCTGCCCGTCGGCACGCGTCAGGAATTCCACGAACGTCACGTCGCCCGGAGGCGTCCAGCTGGAGAACACCGCCAGGCTGCGTTTGGCCGATGCCTCGTTGTCCGCCGCGCTTCCCCCGTCACGCGCTTGCCACATCATCACGTACTTGGCCATGGTCGTTTCCCCCCAACCGACGCGGCGCCGGCATTTGCCTTTCCCACCCTACCCGGCACGGCGATTCGCAGTCGGAGGAACGAGGAGTGCGCTCGATCGCCGTGGGGCCGCTCGTCACGTACGGTTGGGTGGGGACGTGCGGCATGAAGGTGACCTTCTGGGGAACACGGGGATCCATCGCCAAAGCGGGTCCCACCACGCTCCGGTACGGAGGCAACACCTCCTGTGTCGAGGTCAGCTCCGACGCCGGGACCGTCGTCGTCCTCGACTGCGGCACCGGCGCCCACGGCCTGGGGGAAGACCTCATGGCTCGTCGTGGCGACGCGCCCATCGAAGGTCATCTCCTCATCAGCCACACCCACTGGGACCACATCCAAGGTCTCCCGTTCTTCGCTCCCCTGTTCCAGCCGAACGGCTCATGGCACATCTACGGCCCCCGCGGTCTGGCCGGTTCGCTGGGCGAGACCCTGGCCGGGCAGATGCAGTACTCCTACTTCCCGGTCTCGATCGAGCAGCTCGCCGCGACGGCGGAATACCACGACCTGGTCGAGGGCTCGTTCACGATCGGCGACATCCGAGTGACGACCCGGTACCTCAACCATCCGTCCCTCACCCTCGGCTACCGCCTCGAGGTCGACGGGGCCACCCTGGTGTACGCCTCGGACCACGAACCCCACGACCGCCAGCTGGCAGCCGGCGACGAGTTGGCCACCAGCCGACACGACCTCGACCACGCCGACTTCCTCCACGGTGCCGACCTGCTGATCCACGACGCTCAGTACGTCGCAGCCGAGTACCCGGAGAAGAGCGGCTGGGGCCACAGCACCACGGAGTACGTCGTCGCGGTGGCCCATCGTGCCGAAGCACGACAGGTCGCGCTGTTCCACCACGACCCGAGCCGAAACGACGACTCGGTCGACGACATCGTCCGGCTGGCCCACGATCGTGCCGCGACGCTCGGGTACGAGGGTTCGGTGTTCGCCGCCGCCGAAGGAACGACCATCGAGCTCCGAAGCGATTCGAGGGCGACCCTCGTCGCTGATGTCTCCGGGGCGATGGACGACCCCGCCCTCGAGGCCACGCGCCAGAGCGTGCTGCTCGCCGTGCGCAATCCGGAGATCGCCACCATTCTCCGACGTGCCGGTGAGGACGAGGGCCTGGAGATCTGGGAGACGACCGACCAGGACGAGGCGATCGTGATCGCCCGGACCCGGACCCCCGCGATCGTCGTGCTCGAGGACAGCGCCGACGGCAGCGTCGTGAAGGAGTTCGCCCGGGCGATCGGCGATCTGGACACACCACCGGACGGCGCCATCAGCCTGATCGCCGTCAGCGCCGAAGGCACCGGACCGATCGGCGCCGACGATCTCGACATCACCGACTCGTTCGTCTGGCCCGCGAGCAACGGATACATCCGCACCAAGCTGCGCGCCTGGCTGCTCCGCCGGGCCTGCCGCTGGCGGCCCGCCCCTCTCCCCGACGACGAAACGGCCCGTCTCCGCTCGCTGCACGACCTCGGCGTGCTCGACACGGAGGCCGAGTCGCGCTTCGACCGCTACACCGCGATGGCGAGCGAAGCGCTCGACGTGCCGGTCGCCCTGATCAGCCTGGTCGACGAGGACCGGCAGTGGTTCAAATCGGCTCGCGGTCTCGAAGCGACCGAGACGCCGCGAGAGATGGCCTTCTGCTCCCATGCCATCCTCGGCGACGGCGTCTTCCAGATCCCCGACGCGCTCGACGACCCGCGTTTCGCCGACAACCCGCTCGTGGTGGACGATCCCCGGGTCCGGTTCTATGCCGGTGCCCCCCTGACGTTGTCGGACGGAACCACACCGGGGACCCTGTGCGTCATCGACCACCGCCCCCGAGTGCTCCGGGACGACCAGCTCGCCGAGCTGCGCCGCCTCGCCGCCCTCGTCGCCCAGGAGCTCGAAGCTCGCTGAGCCGCGGCCGAATCCGAAGTGACTCGCCCGTCACAGCGGCAGGCGGACACCCCCGATTCAGCTGGTGTGACGGGTGCGTTCCGCGGTCTCTCGTTCGTGGGGATGGTAGCCCCAGGCCCCATGGGTGGCCGCCTCCTCCAACCGCTCGCGCTCGGCGCCCTTGCGGGACGGCGTCACCAACAGCAGCAGGCTCGGGAGCACGAACAGGGCCACGACGGCGCTGAAGAAGATCATCACCGCGGTGAGGATGCCGAACGTGGTGAAGATCGGCATCGGAGCCAGGCTCATGATCAGAAATCCGCCGATGGACGAGACCGCCGAGAGCAACAACGCCCCACCGGTCCCCTCCCCCGCCCGGCGCAACGCCGGGAACCGGCTGGGTTCGTCCTCGAACTCTTCGCGGAAGCGCATGGTGAAGTGCGTGGAGAAGTCGATGCCGACCCCCACGGCGATGGCGGCGATGGTCGCCGTGACGACGTTGATCTTGTAGTCGAACAGGTACATGAATCCGTAGACCCAACCGACGACCAGCAAGACCGGGACCACGGCGGTGGCGCCGTACTTGAACGAGCGCATGAAGACCATGGCGAGCAGGGAACAGAGTACGACGGCGACCGGAAGCGACAGCAACATGGCCTGGGTGAACTGGTCGAGTTGGTCCTGACTCACGATCGTCTCCCCCGACACGCTCACGAACGTGAACGCCCGGCCGGCGGGTCCGGTCTCCAGCTCCTCGGCCGCGTCGTCCAGCGTGCTGCGCACGTCGAGGATGATGGCATCGTCGGTCAACGTGGTGATCCCGACCTGGATCAGCGTCGCGTAGGTTCCGTCGCCCAGATCGTCGACGGTCGCCTGCGCCGCGTTCGGGGGAAACACCAACGCCCCCTCCTCGCTCACCAGACCTGCGGTGCGCGCGTGGTCATAGATCGCCGCCAGTTCCTCGCTGCTCAGGTCTTCGACCGCGTCACCGATCGCCACCCCGGTGCCCTCTTCGATGGCGGCACGGGACGCGTCGCTGGCAACGGCGAGGCGGGCCAGCGACGCGGCGGTCTGCGGCACGACCAGCTCCTGGTCGAGATCGCGCGACAGCTCGGCGTCGGAGGCATCGAGCGAGGCGATGGCGCCTTCGATCGCGACCAGCGCGGCCGGGTCGGTCAGATCGCCCTCGATGTAGATGAGCCCGGACCCACCCGTGCTCTCGCCCAGGTGGGTCTCGAGCTTGTCGAAGCTCTGGATCGGATCACTGGAACTGGGGAAGAAGTCGGTGAACGAGAACTCGGCGTCGACCTGCGTGAACGCGACGAATCCCAGGATCGCCAGCACGAACGTCACCGGGAGCGTGACGACGCGCCACCGCGCCAGGAAGTGGACGACCGCACCGGCTCCGACCAGGCCCTTTCCGACCCCCCGCACGGAGTCGTCGACCGGCTTCCCGGCCTCCGCCGACTTCGCGTACGACCGCCTCGTGACCCCGTACGGCAGCGCGACGAACAGGAGGAGGAAGACGAGCATGACGGCGAAGCCGATGGGGGGCATGACGACCGTGAAGGTCACCGCCGCTCCTCCGGCCAGGACCATCAGCAGGAACCCCAGGCGGTGACCCAACCGCAGGAAGCCCCGGTCGGCCGGTGGTGATCCGAGGTTCGCCTCGGTGGCCAGCAGCACCTTCGGGGCCAGCAGACCCAGGAACAGATACCCCCACGCCAGGGCGATGGCCGCGCCGAAACCGAACTGGATGATCGCCTCGACGCCCGAGACGCCGTTCGACGCGAACGCGGCCATCGAGGATACGACGGCCAGTGTCAACGCCGGGATGACCAGGGTGAGCCCGATCGCGTAGGCACGGTTGCGATTCCACCCGGCGGCCTGCTCCTCGCGCGTCCGTCCGGTGGCATGGAAGAAGAAGTCGACCCCGAAGCTGATGACCGAGATCGGGACGATGAACCCGAGCAGCATCCCACCTTGGAATCCGAGCAGCGTCGTGCAGGCGGCGAACCACAAGAGCGTCAGACACAAGCCCACCGCGACGTAGGCCGACGCCCAGTACGACCGCATGAACACGCCGACCAGCAGGACGATGAAGACGACGGCGAGCAGGATGAAGGGCGAGGACGCGGCCAGGGACTCCTCCGCTACCAGATCGGGGTCGATCACGACACCGATGGCCTCCATCGCCGCCTGGTCGCCTCGCAGCGCGGTCTGGACCTTGCGCATCCATGTCTCGATCTCGATGCCGTGCTCGGAATCCCCGAGCGAGTCGTCCGGGTCGAACGACTCGACGTCGTACACGACGGTCGAGGTGAACGCGGGGGCCTCCCAGATGACCAGCTCCTGATCTCCCACGGTTCCCGACCGGGACCGGACCAGCTGGGAGAGCGTGAACCGCAGCTGGGTGGTCGGCCCATCGTCGGCCAGCATGGTGGCCAGGGCGATCTTCACGTCAGCGTCGGTCGCCGCCGGATCGGCCAGCCCGCCGGCCAGGCCGTCCTCGACGAGCTGCTCGTCGACCGCGTCGGCGATCGAGTACACCCCATCGATCTCGACGCCCAGGTCGAAGTCGAACTGGGTCGCGAGGTGCGGCAGGTCGTCGTCCCCGAGGGTCGGCGGGTCAGCCCGGAGGGCGTCGGCGTTGGTCTTCCACTCGAGCAACGCATCGCGGGTGAGTGCGTCACCGCCGTCGGGGCCCTCCACGATGAACAGCGCCCGCGCCACCGGTTCGGTCGGCTGGAGCCGATCCTCCGCCACCAGGTCGAGCGTGTCGTAGATCTCCCCGGAGGGAGCGAAGTCGGGTTCCTCGGTCTCACCGTTGGCGGCCAGCACGGTGATCGGGACGGTCAGCACCAGCGCCGCGATGACGATGACGCGGATGTGACGCCCGATGAATTCGAAGGTCGGGCCTCCGTGATCGTCGGCGGCCGCTCGGCCGGGCTCCGACGAGGTCGGGGGCTCGCCCGGCCCTTCGCCCGCTTTCGCTCCCGTCGTCACCTCAGCGTTCACGGCAGCCTCCTCGTCGGGCTTTCCGTCGAACCTATACCCCGATCTCGGATGGCGGGAGCGGGACGACACGGGCTCGAGCCGTCGGGCGCGCATAGTGTGCGAGCCATGGCTCGGATCGGTCGGCGCGGAGCCTCCCTGGTATTGACGTTGGCGCTCTTCGGAGCCGCGTGCGGCGCAGACGACGGCGACGGAACTGCCCCGTCGACCTCCGTGTCCCCGACCGAGCGCGCCGCCTTCACCCATCAGTTCGTCGCCCTCGACGCGGGCGGGCCGCTCACCAAGGAAGCCCTGGCCGAAGGCGACATCGACGTCGCCGTACTGTTCACCAGCAGCGCAGAAGAGGCCACCTACGGGTGGGTCCATCTCGAGGACGACCGAGGCCTGCAGCCGGTCGAGAACATCATCCCGGCCGTCCGATCGGACGTTCTCGACGACCCCATCGCCACGGCGCTCGATTCGGTCTCCGCCGCGCTGACCACCGAGTCGATCCAACCCATCGTCGCCCTCGTCGCCGGCGGGGTCAACACCAAGGAGGTGGCGGCCGAGTTTCTCGACGAGGCGGGCATCCCCGCGGCCAAGGACCCTGCGGTCGGTGGGATGTTCCCGTTGACCGTGGGAAGCGCCTCGTTCCCCGAGTCCGAGGCGGTCGCCGAGCTCTACACCCAGGCGCTACGGGGCGCAGGGATCGAAGCGGAGCACACGCACGATCTCGGGTTCCGCGAGGTGTACTTCCCGGCGCTCGAGGACGGGGACCTCGATGTGGTGCCGGAGTTCGTCGGCTCGATGTTGACCCATCTGGGCGGGGAACCGACCAGCGACCTCGACCAGAGCCTGGACGCGCTCACGACCGCAGCCGCCGAACGCGACATCGCCCTGCTCACGCCGGCCCAGGCCCAGAGCCAGAACGGCTTCTACGTGCGAGCGGTGGACGCCGAGACGTTGGGCCTGGCCACCATCTCGGATCTCACCACCATCGACCGCCCGCTCATCTTCGGTGGACCCGCCGAGTGCCCGGACCGGCCGCTGTGCCTGGCCGGGCTGCGCGAGGTGTACGGCCTCGAGTTCGATGTCTGACGGCACGCTGGCCCCGAATCGGACGCCGGGTGAGGCCGAACCGGTCACCTTCGACGCTGCGCCGGTCCGGCGCCATCGACGACCGTCCGGAGAACCGCCGCCACTCCCCCGCGAGTGGGACCGAACCGGCACCTACTGGTTGATCACGCTCGGCGCCGCGTCGATCGTCTGGTTCGCCACCATCGGATTCGAGGGCCCGCGGGTCTGGTTCACCGAGCTGGACCTGGACCTGATGCAGCCCTTGATCGACCGCCGCACCGACCGGATGACGTCGTTCGCCCGCGAGGTGCAGCGGATGGGCCTGCACTGGCTCATCCCGCTCGTCGGATGGCCCGCCATCGCGGCAATGGTCCTGTCACGGCGCTGGCGGCACCTCCTGGCCTTCTTCGCCTCGGCCATCATCGTCACCGCTGTCTCCGATCTCCTGGCGTGGTCCATTCAGCGGCCCCGGCCGTTCGGCGTCGAGCTCCTCGGTGAGTGGGCGGGATGGGCCCATCCCTCCACGCCGATCGCCACGCTCACCGCCATCCTCGTCGGCAGTTGCGCCATGGCCGTTCCCTCGGGGCCGTGGCGAAGACTGGGCTACGTCGTGACCGCGGTGATCATCTTCGTGTTCGGTACCGCCCAGGTGTACCTCGGGGTCGACCACCCGACCGACGTGCTGTTCGCCGCGATCCTGGGGGCCGCGGTCCCTCTCCTCCTCCTCCGGTTGTTCGTGCCGGAGGCGGCCTTTCCCGTCGCGTACCGGAAGGGCCGCACCGCTCATCTCGACGTGACCGGCGCCCGGGCCGAAGCCATCCGGGAGGCCGTCGGCAGCCAGCTCGGCCTCCACGTCTCCAAGCTCCGCCCGGTGGGGCTCGAGGGCTCGGCCGGCTCCACGCCGATCCTGCTCAGCATCGACAACTACGAGCAGCACCAGCTGTTCGGGAAGATCTACGCCCGGAATCACCTGCGATCGGACCGCTGGTACAAGATCGGTCGGGAGCTCAGGTATGGCCGCCTCGAGGATGAGAACAGCTTCAAGAGTGTCCGCCGTCTGGTGCAGTACGAGGACTACCTCCTCCACCTGATGCGCAATGGCGGCATCGCCACCGCCCAACCGCACGGCATCGTCGAGATCACCCCCGACCGCGAGTACCTGATCCTCACCGACTTCCTCGACGGCGCCGAGGAGATCGACAAGGTCGAGCTCGACGACCAGGTCATCGACAGCGCACTGGGTGCGATCAGGTCGCTCTGGACGAGCGGCCTGGCGCACCGCGACGTCAAGCCGGCCAACGTCATGGTGAAGGACCAGCAGGTGTATCTGATCGACGTCGCGTTCGGCGAGGTCCGACCGTCGCCGTGGCGCGAGGCCGTCGACCTGGCCAACATGATGCTGATCCTGGCGCTCCACTCGTCGCCCGGACACGTACTGGAACGCGCCCGTCTCCTCTTCACTGAGGCCGAGCTCGCCGAGGCGTTCGCTGCGGCCCGCGGGATCACCCTGCCGTCACAACTCCGTCGCCAGCTACGGGACGACAGTCGGTCGCTCCTGGAGGAGTACCGGGCGCTCCTCCCCGCCCGGCCACGGGTCAAGATCCAGCGCTGGAGCTGGCGACGACTGCTCCTGACCGCGACCGTCGCCCTTCTGCTCGCCGCCGTCGTCTCGGTCGTGCTCGCCAACCTCGATGGGATCGGACTGATATGAGACGCACCCTCGTCATCGGGCTTGCCGTCGTTGCACTGGCGGCAGCCGGCTGTGGCGACGAGACGATCCTCGGCAAGCCCACCTGTCCCGACGACCTCGTGCTCGTCGCCCAGTCCGTCCCTGATGCCGCCGTGGTCCCGTGCTTCGAAGGTCTTCCCGGCGGGTGGAGCGTGAGCTCTGTGTCGATCGACAACAACGGCACCAAGGTCAATCTCGACTCGGACCGCGCCGGTTTCGGCGCCGCGACCTTCACCTACAGCGACCGATGCGACGTGAGTGGTGTCGGTCGGCTGCCGTCCGAGCAGGACGACGTCGAGGTCTATGAAGAGATCGACCAGATCGCCGGCGGTCTCGGAGAGCACCCGCTACTTCGTCTTCAGGGGAGGCTGTGTCACGGCGCGCTTCGACTTCGACGGATTCGGCGACAAGGAGTACGCCGACGACCTGCTGGACTCGCTGCTCCTGATCTCGCGCGACGACCTCAACGAGAATCTGCAGCAGCAGAACGAGGCCTTCGAAGTGTGATGGGTCCGGACCGATCGACACGATCCCCCGGACCATCGCCCGCGAGCACCGTCGCCGCGTTGACCTGCGGGCTGGCCCTGTTTGCCACGGCGGCACGGCGAAGCCGGAAGGGGACCGTCTCACCCGGTGAGGAACACATCTTCCGGGCCTGTAACCGAGCCGCCGATGTGATCGTCGTTCCGGTCTGGCCGGTGATGCAGATGGGCAGCCTGGGCGGGGCGCTGGGCGTGGCGGCAGCGTTCGGACTGGCTGGCAAGCGGGTCACGGCCGCGGCGGTCGCCGCGAGCGGTACGGGGATATGGGCCGGGGTCAAGCTGATGAAGCCGTTGGTGGGACGGGGCCGTCCGGCCCGGCACCTGGCCGGGGTGCAGGTCCGGGGAAAGGACCAGACCGGGTTGGGATTCCCATCGGGTCACTCAGCGGTGTCGCTGACCGTGGCGATGATCGGAAGCCGAGCCGTCTCACCCCGCGCCGCAGCGGCCCTCTACGCCGCGTCCGCGACGAGTGCGGTCTCTCGGATGTACGTCGGCGCGCACCTGCCGCTCGACGTCCTCGGCGGCGTCGGTCTGGGCCTGATCACGGGCGCCCTCACGGTTGCGTTCCTCGACCGACTGCAGGAGCCACAGCCGAGCGAAGCGATCATCCCGTCGTCATCGACCGGGCGGACCGGGCACCCCGAGCAGAGGAGAGCGTCGAGGAGGTCAGCAGCGCGACCGTCGTCCCGATGACCGCGACCGGGCCCAGAAGGCCGAGAAGGCGACCACCATGTGGATCGAGATCGCGACGAACAGCGCCAGACCCGGGCCGAGGGCGAGGGCGACCCAGTCCACGGCCTCCTCCACCATCAGCGCAGCGCTTGCCAGGAGGTCGGTCGGCGAACGTCTCGTCGGGATCGTGCACCACCCGCGACTGTTCAGCAGGCCCAGCGGCACCGGCTCCTTCCCGGGAAACTGCACCGCCGCCATCCGCCGCTGGAGCCCGTCGGTCTCGCGGGACCGGGCGCACCGCGAGATGTCCATCCGTTCCCCTGTCCCTGGCGTCGACCTGGCGCTACTCGACCGCGAAGCGCTCGTAGAGCCGCTTCACCAGCCGCCGGGTCACCGAGCGCGGCACCAGGCGGGGGAGCATCGCCCCGATCTTGTTGCCGGCGCCGGGAATGACCAGCGCATCGTTCTCGGCCAGGCCCGCCAGGCCCGCCCGGGCGACGTCGCCGGCGTCGGCATACATGAAGTCCGGCGCGGTCGTCGCCACGCCGTTGGCCTGCTCGATCTCGGTGTGGGTCGGGCCCGGACACAGGGCGGTCACGTGGACTCCGGTGCCATCCATCTCGGCGTGGACGGCCTCGGCGAGGCTGGTCACGAAGGCCTTGGTGGCGCCGTAGTTGGCACTGAACGGGGTGGGTTGGAACGACGCCGTCGATGACGTCACCAGGATCCCGCCCCGACCGGCGGCCGCCATCCCGGGAAGCGCGAGGTGCACCAGGCGCGCCAGGGACAACACGTTCAGCCGGATCATCTGGTCCAGATCGTCGACCTCGCTGTCGAGGATCGAACCGATCCAGGCGATTCCCGCGTTGGCCACCAGCAGATCGATCGGCGCCTGCTCCGACACCAACCGGGCCTCGGCGGCCTCTCGCTGCTCATCGTCGGCCAGATCGGCGACCACGATCTCGACGTCGACCAGCAACTGATCGGCCAACGCCTGCAACCGGTCACGGCGGCGGGCGACGAGCACCAGATCGGTCCCCTGCGCCGCGAGCTGCCGCGCGATCGCCTCACCGATCCCCGACGAGGCTCCCGTGACCATCGCGCGCTGCCAGACCATGGGGGCACTCTAGAGAGTTCAGCGGCTCCGGCGGGAGAGCACCGAAGCCTCGTGGGTCCGGCCGGGACCGTCGCAGACCCAGCAGGAGGAGTCACGCGTGCCCGACCAGGCGACCTGGCATTCGTGGCAGTGGAGGCGAACGATCACTTCGGGTCGTCGCTTCTGGTCCAGGGGATGGAGGGAACTCACCCGCCACCATCGGTCTGTCCGGTCCGGTTGTGAGGACCCGGCGGAGTGCGGTCGTCAGTCGATCGACGCCCACTGCTCGATGGCCAGGGCCGATTCGAATCCGGCCATGGCGGCCAGCACCTGCGCATCGGCCAGATGAGGACCGATCACCTGCAGACCCACGGGCATGCCGTCGCCGGTCAGGCCGGCCATCACCGTGCCGGCCGGGTTGCCGGTCATGTTGAACGGGTAGGTGAACTGCACCCAGTTGCCCTCGAGCTCACCGTCGAGCGTGCCGTACTCCCCGACCCGGCCCGTCTGGCCCGCCACCGTCGGGCACACCAGGACGGCCACTCCCTCGAGCGCGGCGGCCACCACTCTGGTGCAGCTCGAACCCGCGGTCCATCGCCTTGATCAGATCGACCGGTGTCGTCGTCTCCCGCACGACGTCGATCAGCGCCCGCAGCTCGGGATCGACCAGCTCCCACCGGTCGGTCCCGTCGACGTCGTCCAACGAGCGGAGATTGCACAACCCGGAGATTCGGGCCCAGTCGAAACCCGGGTCCTGGTCGATCACCTGCTCCACCTCGACCACCTCGACGCCGGCGGCTTCCAAGGTCGCCACCGCCTCCGCGCACACACGGGCGATCTCGGCGTCGACCGTTCCGTATCCGAGGGTCGGCGACCACGCCACCCGGTCGGGCAGCGACGCGGCGTCGACCCCGTCGAGCCACGGCCGGCCCGACGCCGGTAGCGACGCCCGGTCACGAGGATCCGGACCCACCACGGCGTCGAGCGCCAGGGCGACGTCGCGGGCGCGTACGGCCATCGGCCCGGAGACCGACAGGTCGAGCCAGCCGGGAGCGGTCCGGTTGGGTACCCTACCCACCGACGGCTTGAAGGCGGAGAAGCCGCAGAGCGACCCGGGAATCCGGATCGAGCCACCGCCGTCCGAGCCGGTGGCGATGGGCACCATCCCCGACGCCAGCGCTGCTCCCGTGCCGCCCGACGAGCCGCCCGCCGACCGAGTGGTGTCCCACGGGTTGCGGGTGGGGCCGAAGACCGGGTTGGTGGTGTCGCCCTTGAAACCGAACTCGGGCGTGTTGGTCTTGCCCACGACCACACAGCCCGCCCGCTTCAGGCGCTCGACCAGGAGGGAGTCCTGCGCGGCCGGAGGATCATCGGCGTGCACGGCCGATCCGTTGGTGGTGACGAAGCCCTCGGCATCCTCCAGGTCCTTGACCCCGATGGGCATGCCGGCCAGCGGCCCGACGTCTTCGCCCGCCGCGATGCGCTGGTCCAGCGCCGACGCGGCCGCCCTGGCCCCGTCCTCGTCGACGGCCACGAACGCGTTGATCGTTGCGTTCAGCCGAGCGATGCGGGCGAGGGCGGCCTCGGTCATCTCGAGCGCCGGCCGCGCCCCCGAACGGACGGCGGCCGCGAGCTCGGCGACGGTGTGATCGCGAAAGTCCATATCGCCGAGACTACGACGTCTAGGGTGACCATCACGGATTCGCGCCGCCTCCGCGAGACGGCCGGAGGTGCGAGTCTCGTCCGTCGAGAAGGAGGACCTCCATGGCCCGATCGCTCACCGCGCGAGCCCCTCGGGGGGCGCTGGTCGGCGTCTGCCTCCTGCTCGCTGCCGCTGCTCTGCTGCTCACCGCCCGGCCGGCCGACGCCGCCACCATCAACGGCAGCTGCTCGGCCACCGCGGCATCGTTCGCGTCGGGCGTCGACCCCGACGATCCGGCCAGTCTCGCCATCGACGCGATCGAGATCCCCGAGAACAGCTCGGTCGACAACGGCACCAAGGGCAACCCGTTCGAGCTCGACTCCCAGGGATCGGTCGCCTGGTCCGGTCAGACCTCCATGGCCGCCACCAACCACTCCTGGAGCGTGGACTTCCTGGTGGCCGGCGTCGGCTCGCTCGACGACTCCGATCCCAACGACGACGACGAGCGCAGCGACTCGGGCGTGAAGGACATGGCCGACATCTTCCCGGCCGACATCACCGGGCTGGTCAAGGTCAATGGCACGTTCACGTCCGACGGGGGCACCTGTACCGGTGACGGCTGGATCAAGCTGATCGGCAGCCCCACGGGAACCATCCCGTGGATCGGTGGCCTCGCAGCTGGAGCCATCGGTCTGCTCGGTCTTGGGTTCGCCACGCCGAAGGCCGTCCCCGTCGCCGCCGCGATGGTGCCCGAAGCATCCGCCGGTGGCGCCGCCGCCGCCCCGACCGCCACCCAGGGCCCACCTGCGGTCGCGCCGACCACTGACGGCCCCACCACCGACGGCCCGGGCTCGATCTCGCCGCCCGACGTGCCGGAGCCGCCTCCGGACCCGCCCGTCGGTCCCGGGGAGGGAACGGTATGAGCAAGACCTACCACATCCAGCGCCGCCCGATCCTGGGCTTCTTCAGCGGTCTCCTGGTCGGGCTGGCCGTCGCCGTCCTGTTGTTCAGCTACGCCAAGATCGCCCTGGGAACGCTCACGCCGTACGCGATCATCGCAGCCGGCGCACTGCTCGGCCTGCTGTGGTCCGTCCTCGGACCGGCGCGAGGTCGTATCCGGAACTGACCGCCGCCCGGCTCAGGTCTCGAGGCTCACCACGCAGACGATGAACCCGGGATCGTCGGCCAGCCCGACCGCCAGGGTGCCGGCCGTGCACACCTCGGGGTCGAACACGCGGGCGAGGATCAGCAGGGTGTCGTCGGCGCATCCCGCCGGAGCGAAGGTCACCAGACCGTCCTCGGGCGGCAACACACACCGGCCCACCACGTCGTCCTCGGAGCGCGTCGAAGCCCCGTCGTCGTTGGCAGCCAGGAACGCGACGATCACGACCACCAACGCGAGCGCCAGGCCGGCACCGGCCACCACCGCGGGCCGCAGGATCAGATCCGAGACCCGGCGGCCGCGATCGACGACCGGGCGGGGCCTCGGCCGGCGGCGAGACACCGTCGTCGACCGGACGGTCGGCGGCACCGCACTGGGAGCCGAGACCTCCCGAGCGCGGATCAGGTCGTACGCGTGGCGCCTCTCGGGGGTCGAGACCTGCCGCCAGGCATCGGTCACCTCGGCCATCCGGGCGGCGATCTGGTCCTTCGTGGCCACCGGCGTGTCCTGGTGACGGTCCGGATGCAGCTCGGCGGCGAGCGTCCGGAAGGCATCTCGGAGCTCGTCGTTGGACGCGTCGGGAGCCACGCCGAGCACGGCGTACGCGTTGCGGGTCACGGAGACATCACCTCCCGATCATGTCGGTTCACGACCTACGCTCGCACCATGAGTTTCGAGATCATCTGCCCCCAGTGTGGCGAGGACGACGACCTGTCGGGCACACGTCGGGACGACATCATCGCCATCACGTGCGGACGCTGCGGGCTGAACTGGGATCGCGACCCCAGTCCCAGCTGCCCCACCTGCGGCAGCACCGACGTGCGCGCCGCCATGCAGGCGGTGCTCGACAAGTCGCGCGGCACCCAGCTCTCCATCCAGTCGCTGCGGGTCGTGCACCTGTGCCCCGACTGCGACGCCGACCGCCTCGCCGACTGGAACATGACCAACTCGCCCATCCCGCCCGACGAGCTCCCGGCGTGACGGCCGGGCCCGCGAGCGGCCGGCGCCGCAGCTGGTGGGGATGGGGCTGGGAGGATCAGGCGCTGGACGATGCCACCGCCCGCAGACTGTGCGCCGGCGTCGCGGCCGCCTTCGGGATCGACGTCCCGCTCGCCGATCCGCCTCTCCTCGACGATCTCGACCTGCCGGCACCCCGGGTCAGCCCGCCGGCGTCGCTGGCCCCGTTGGTCGACGACACCCCCTACGCCCGGGCGTCCCACACGTTCGGCAAGTCCTACCGCGACGTCGTCCGCGGCTTCCGGGGCCAGTTGGATCACCCGCCCGATCTGGTGGCGCGCCCCGTGACCGAAGCCCAGGTGGTGGCGCTGCTCGACTGGTGCTCGGACGCCACGATCGCCGCCATCCCCTACGGCGGTGGATCGTCGGTGGTCGGCGGCGTCGAGGCCGACGTCGGCGACGACTTCGCCGGCGCGATCAGCATCGATCTGACCGGCCTCGACCGCGTGCTCGAGATCGATCCGGTCTCCCGGGCCGCCCGCATCCAGGCCGGGGCGCTCGGCCCGGTGCTCGAGGACCAGCTGCGACCCCACGGCTACACGCTGCGCCACTTCCCGCAGTCGTTCGAGTTCTCCACCCTCGGCGGCTGGCTCGCCACCCGGTCCGGCGGCCACTACGCCACCGTGTACACCCACATCGAGGACCTGGTCGAGTCGATGCGGGTGGTCACACCCACCGGGATCAGCGAGTCGGCCCGCCTCCCCGGATCCGGCGCCGGCCCGTCGCCGGATCGGCTGTTCTGCGGCTCCGAGGGCTCGCTCGGCATCATCACCGAGGCGTGGATGCGACTGCAGGACCGCCCGCGGTGGAAGACCTCGGCGGGCGTCCACTTCGCCGACCTGGCCGCCGGCGCCGAGGCGGTCCGGGCCCTCTCCCAGTCGGCGCTGTTCCCGACCAACTGCCGACTCCTCGATCCGACCGAAGCCCTCACCGGTGCCGGCGTCGACGACGGGTCGGCGCTGCTCGTGCTGGGCTTCGAGAGTGCCGACCACCCGGTCGACCCGTGGATGGATCGAGCACTGGAGCTGGTCGCCGACCACGGCGGCACCGTCCCGGCCGGCGTGCGGCGCAGCGGCCCCGAGGACCGGCCGGCCGCCGACGGTGCGGTGGGCGCGTGGCGCACCTCGTTCCTCCGAGCGCCGTACGGCCGCGACGCACTGGTGCGCATGAGCGCCATCGTCGAGACGTTCGAGACCGCGTGCACGTGGGACCGCTTCGCCGAGCTGCACGCCGGGATCACCGAGACCGCTCGCACCGCGATGGACGAGATCTGCGGCCCCGGCGGCTGGATCACCTGCCGCTTCACCCACGTCTATCCCGACGGTCCGGCCCCGTACTTCAGCGTGATCGCCCCGGGCCGTCCCGGCAGCGAGGTGGCCGTGTGGGACGAGCTCAAGGCCGCGTTCGGCGACGCGCTGGCGGCCGCGGGCGGGACCATCACCCATCACCACGCGGTCGGGCGGGACCATCACCCGTGGTACCGGCAGCAGCGGCCCGAACCGGTCGGTCGGGTGCTGGCCGCAGCGAAATCGGCCGTCGATCCGGCCGGCATTCTCAACCCCGGAGTCATCAGCCGCTTGTGAATTCGTTCTTTAGCAGTGTGACCCTTGACACACAGTCGCAACGAGCGCACGATCCTGTCACTGCCCTCTGAGGGCACCGGAAGCTCCCGATCACCATGAGGATCACAAGGAGGTACACCGGACCATGGGACGAGCCATCGAACGATCTCCTCCCCTGTAGGCCTTCACCCGGGCCCTCGCGGCCCGGGCCGAGGAACCGTGGCCATCGCCTGACCCGCTCCAAACGAGCATCGGATGCGCCTCGACGTCGGGCCCTTCCCGCAGCCGTCGCTGCTGCTGTGCACGCGGGAATCCCAGACACCGAAGCACACCAGGTTCGTCCGACCGAGAGCGGCGCAGACGGTGGCTACGGTCGCGTCCGGGGCCGGGTCATCTCCCGACAGGGGTGCCAACGAGCACGCTCGGGGCCTGACCCGCGGTGTGCTCGTTGGGACCCATCAGTAGCCGGCGTCGGGGTCGACCAGGCCCAGCAACGGCTCGCCCGCGGCGAACCGGCGGACGTTCTCGGTGATCCGGGCCGACAGCAACGGCACCGCCATCCGGGGTGTGTTGCCCACGTGCGGGGTGAGCAGGCAACGCGGCTCGGTCCACAGCGGATGACCGTCGGGCAGCGGCTCGGGCTCCACCACGTCCAGCCCGGCACCACCGATCGAACCCGACGCCAACGCCTCGACCAGCGCGTCGGTCCGTACGTGCCGCCCCCGCGCCACGTTCACCAGCCACGCGGTGTCGGGCAGCGCGGCGAGCTCGGGCGCACCGATGATGCCCTCGGTCTCGGGCGTGAGGGCCAGCGCCAGCACCAGTAGGTCGGTCCGGGGAAGTAGCCCGGCCATCTCGCCGGGCTCGACCACCCGGTCGGCACCGTCCATCGGCGCCACCGAGCGACGGACGACGGTGACCCGACCGCGGAACGGCGCCAGCAGCCGGAGCAACGACTCGGTGATCCCCCCGCCGCCCAGGATCGTCACGTCGGCCCCCAGCAGATTGACCCCCTGGGGGCGCTCCCACCTACGAGCCCGGGCGAAAGTGCCGAGGCCGCGCATGCCGGCCAGCGCCAGGGTCAGCGCCATCTCGGCCACGGGCTCGGCGTACACGCCCTTGCCGCAGGTCCAGGTCCGGCCGTCGCCCATGAGATGGATCAGCGGCTCCACGCCGGCGAAGGGCGTCTGGACCCAGCGCACGTCCGGGCCCTGGGCCAGCGCCGCAACGAGCTCGTCGGCACCCGTGGGTCGGGCCCAGACCAACCCTTCGGCCCGGTCCACCGGCACGATCCGGGCCCCACCGGCCTCCACCGCGGCACGCACCCAGTCGCGCACCGGTTCGGGTCCGACGGCCAGCCGGGGTGCGCTCGAGGACGTCATCGCGGGAGTGCGCTCGTCACGGCGCCGCACCGTAGCATCGCCTCCACCGCCGGCTCTCGGGCCCGACCCCCGGGTCACACACCCGATGCCACACGCGGATGCCGTCGATCGACAGGGGAAGCAGACCATCATGAAACTGGGATTGATCTGGGGCTACTGGGGCCAGCTTCCGCCGCCGAATCTCATCGAAGCCACCCAGGAGGCCGAGCGGCTCGGCTACGACTCGGTCTGGACCAGCGAAGCGTGGGGATCCGACGCGTTCGGCCCGCTGGCCTACCTGGCCGGCCACACCGAGCGCATCAAGCTCGGCACCGCGGTCGTGCAGCTGGCCGCCCGAACCCCCACCGCCACCGCCATGCACGTCCTCACCCTCGACCACCTCTCGGGCGGACGGGTCATCCTGGGGCTCGGCGTCTCGGGGCCGCAGGTGGTCGAAGGCTGGTACGGCCAGCCCTCCAACCGCCCCCTGGCCCGCACCCGGGAGTACGTCGAGATCATCCGCCGGGCGCTGGCCCGGGAGGAGCCGGTCGAGTTCGACGGCGAGTTCTTCCAGCACCCCTACCACGGTCCCGGGTCGGTCGGGTTGGGCAAGCCGCTCAAGTCCATCACCCATCCGCTCCGCCGCCGAGTGCCGATCTACCTCGGCGCCGAAGGGCCCAAGAACGTCACCCAGACGGCCGAGATCGCCGACGGCTGGCTCCCGCTCTACTACAGCCCGCATCATCAGGACGTCTACGCCGATCAGCTGGCCGGGGCGTCCGACGACTTCGAGATCGCGGCGATGGTCCAGATGAACATCAACGACGACCTCGATGCCGCATTGCTGCCGGTGAAGATGATGGTGGGCTTCTACATCGGCGGCATGGGGGCCAAAGGCCAGAACTACCACACGAAACTGATGGAACGGTTCGGCTACGTCGACGAGGCGCTGCACATCCAGCAGCTCTTCATGGACGGCAAGCGCGACGAGGCCATCGCGGCGGTGCCCGACGCATTCGCCGACGCGATCTCCCTCTGCGGTCCCCTGGATCGCATTCGCGAACGTCTCGACGCGTGGAAGGCCAGCCCGGTCACGACGCTGCTGGTCACCGGAGGAGGCGACCCGCATCTGCTCCGCACCGCAGCGGAGCTGGTGTTGGACTGACGCCGGCGCGACCTACGTGCGGGTCGTGCCCGATTTCACCCGTCGCTTGGCGCGATGGGCCGACTCGGGCTTGGGGGGCGGGTCGGCCCGGAAGAGCCGGCCCGGAGCCAGGACCGCCGCAACGGCGGACAGGAGCGCGGCACCGCAGACCAGCAGCAACAACAACACCGTGAGGTCGCTCATCGGAGTGGATTGACCCTTCTTCCCGCCCGGGAACACCGTCAACCGAGTGGCCACGAGACCACCGGCACGAGTCGGCAACCGCCAAGCGCGAACTCGTGAGCACGACTGTAGTAGGAACCGTCGGGGATTTCGGGGACCAGGACGACGAACGTCGTCAGCCCTCGCCGTCGCCGGCCTCGGGTGGCGGCGGGGTCAGGCCGATGGCCAGCTGCTCGAGTCCGGCCGCACGACTGGCCTTGATCAGGACCGCCTCGCCGGCCCCGACCGGCGCCAGAACGGCCCGGGCCTCGGCGACCGATCCCACGTGCCGGACCTCTCCGCCGTAGGCGGGGCACGCCACTGCGATCACCTCGATGCCGAGGGTTGCGGCATGGCCGGCCACCTCGCGATGGGCGGCATCGGAGCCCTCGCCCAGCTCTCCCATGCCTCCCAGCACGGCGATGCGCCGGTCGGCGTCGAAGGCGGCCAGCGAGTCCAGCGCGGCCCGCATCGACGTCGGGTTGGCGTTGTAGGCGTCGTTGATGACGACACCGCCCGCGCCCGTGCGACGCAGGTCCATCCTCCACGGCGAGAGCGCCGCCTGCGCCAGGCCCCGGGCGATCACCGGCAGCGGGATACCGCAGACATGCCCGACGGCCGCCGCGGCGAGGGCGTTGGACACGTTGTGGCGTCCGCTCACCCCGAGGTGCACGGCCCCTCGCTCCCCATCCAACTCGATGACGAACCGCGGCCGGAGCTCGGCGTCCAGTTCCACCTCGGCCGCCCGGATGTCGCCCGCCTCGCCGTAGGTCACGACCGTCGCATCGGTGCGGGCCCTCATGGCGAGCACGGCCGGGTCGTCGGCGTTCAGGATGGCGAACCCGTCGGTCGGGAGCGCCTCGACGAGCTCACCTTTGGCCCGGGCGATGTCCTCCAGCGTCCCGAACAGCTCGGTGTGGACCGCGGCGACGGCGGTGACCACCCCGATGGTGGGCGTCGCGATCCCGCAGAGCTCTGCGATGTGGCCCCGGCCACGGGCGCCCATCTCGATCACGGCGGCCGTGGTGTCGCCGGGCGCGTTCAGCAGGGTCAGCGGCACCCCCAGCTCGTTGTTGAACGAGCGCTGGCTCGCGGCGGTGACGAAGCTGGTGCCGAGCACCGACGCGGTCAGATCCTTGACCGACGTCTTCCCCACCGATCCGGTCACCCCGGCGATCCGATCGGGCAGGCAGGTCCGAGCCAGTCGCCCGGCCGCGGCCAGTCCCGTCATGGTGTCGGCGACCTCGATGACCGGGACGTCGACCTCCAGCGAACGGTCCGCCAGGATCGCCGCCGCGCCGGACTCGATGGCGGCGGGCACGAAGTCGTGACCGTCCCGCTCGGCGACCACGGCCACGAACAGCTGCCCGGCCTGCACCTCACGGCTGTCGATCGACGCGCCGTCGACGGCGTGGTCGTCTCCATGGAGCCGGCCGTTCGCCACGGCGGCGATCTCGGACGCGTACAGTCGCACCAAGCGATTCTGCCCCAGGAGTGGCACCCCATGGCCGATGACACCCCCGCCGGACGCGTCCGGCTGCTCGTTCTCTTCGGCGGGCAGTCCGCCGAACACGACGTCTCGTGCGTGACCGCCCGCCACGTCCTGGCGGCGGCCGACCCGGACCGCTTCGACGTCGTCCCCATCGGGATCACCCGCGACGGCCAGTGGGTCCGGGCCGCCGATGCGCTGGCGGCGCTCGAGCAGGGCGCCGATTCGCTCCCCTCCCACGTCCGAGCCGATGGCCCGCCGGTGGAGCCGTTCCCGGTGTTGCGGCCCCACGACGAGCCCCTCACGACCGTGGTCCTCCCCCTGCTGCACGGCCCCCTGGGCGAGGACGGCACCGTCCAGGGCCTGCTCGATCTGGCCAACGTCCCCTACGTCGGCTCCGGCGTGCTCGGATCCGCGGTCGCCATGGACAAGGCGATGGCCAAGGAGGTCATCGCGGCGGCGGGCATCCCGCAGTGCCGCCATCTGGTCACCACCGCCGGCACCGACGACGCCGGGTTCCGCCAACGGGTCGCCGATCAGCTCGGGTTCCCGGTGTTCGTCAAGCCCGCCAACATGGGCTCGTCGGTCGGCGTCTCCCGTGCGATGGACCAGACCGAGCTGGTCTCGGCCCTGGAGCTGGCCCTGAGCTACGACGAGGTGGCCGTGGTCGAGGAAGCGGTCGACGGCCGCGAGATCGAGGTGGCGGTGCTGGGCAACGCCGAGCCGCGAGCGTCCGTCGCCGGTGAGGTGCGCCCCGGCGGCGAGTTCTACGACTACGACGACAAGTACCACGACGGCGCCGCCGAGCTGCTCATCCCGGCGCCGCTCGACGACGCCGAAATGGCCGAGGTGCGGGCCCTGGCGATGCGCTCGTTCCAGACCCTGCGCTGCGCCGGTCTGGCCCGGGTCGACTTCTTCTACGAAGCATCCGGTCGTGGCTTCCTCCTCAACGAGATCAACACCATTCCCGGGTTCACGCCGATCTCGATGTACCCGAAACTGTGGGAGGCGACCGGTCTGGGCTACCGCGACCTGATCACCGAGCTGGCCCGGCTGGCCGTCGAGCGACACGAGGGTCGCCAGAAGCACCGGCGCACGTCGCGTGACTGAGCCCGGCGACATCCTGGGCTGGGACCGTGAGCACGTCCTGCACCCCTGGATGGTCAACTCGGCCCGACGGCCGCTGGTCGTCACCGGCGCCGAGGGGTGCGAGTTCTGGGACGATGCCGGGCGGCGCTACCTGGACTTCACCTCGCAGTTCGCCAACGCCAACCCCGGCCACCGGCACCCCCGGATCGTCGAGGCCATCATCGAGCAGGTCGGCGTCCTCCCCTTCGCCGCCACCCCGTTCGCCACCGAGGCCGCCTCCCGCGCCGGCCGCCTGCTGGCCGAGGTGACGCCGGGCGACCTGGACCACACGTTCTTCTCCACCGGCGGCGCCGGCGCCGTCGAGGCCGCCATCAAGATCGCCCGACTCGCCACCGGCCGCCACAAGATCATCGGCCGGGTGCGGGACTACCACGGCGCCACCTACGGGGCCATGACCGTCGGCCGCGACTACCGGACCTGGCCCAACGAGCCCGGGATCAGCGGCGTCACCCACGTGCCCGAGGCCTACCCGCTCCGGTGTCCGTTCGGCTGCGCCGACCGGAGCGGGTGCGATCTGGTCTGCGCCGACGCGGTCGACCACGCCATCCGCAGCGAGGGCGGTGGCGACCACGTGGCCGCCGTGGTGGTCGAGCCCATCCCCGGTGCCGGTGGTGTGATCGTGCCCCCCGACGGGTACCTGCGAGCGGTGCGCGAGATCTGCGATCGCCACGGCGTCCTGCTCATCGCCGACGAGGTCATGACCGGCTTCGGCCGCACCGGCGAGTGGTTCGCCTGCGACCACTGGGACGTCGTGCCCGACATCATGGCGCTGGCCAAGGGCATCAACGGCGGCTACGTCCCGCTCGGCGCCACCGTGGTGACCGACGCGGTGGCACAGCGACTCGACGACCGGTTCCTGGCCCACGGCCTGACCTACAGCGGCCACGCCCTGGCGTGTGCCGCTGCCGTCGCGACCATCGAGACCTACCGGGACGAGGGGATGGTCGAGAACGCCCGCCGGCGCGGCGCCGAGTTGGCCGAGGGCGTCGCCGGGATCGTCGATGGCCACCCGTCGGTGGCCGAAGGGCGCGGCCTGGGGCTGTTCTGGGGCATCGAGCTGGTCACCGACCCGGACTCGCTGGCCCCGGTCCACGACGCGTTCTCCCCACCGACCGGGCCCACGGCCAAGCAGGCGGTGCTCGCTGGCGCGATGGCGCGCGGGGTCTACTGCATGCCGGGCGCCGCCAGCGTCGTCATGCTGGCCCCTCCGCTGCCCATCACCACCGAGCAACTCCAGCGGGGTCTGGCCGTGATCGACGAGGCGCTCGACGAGGCCGACCGCCTGCTCGCCGGCACCGACTGAACCGTCGGCTGGTTCGCGTGACCCCCCGCCCGATGCTAGAGAGGGACCCGTGATCGCCACGTCGCTCGCCCACAAGCGCATCGCCGTCACCGGCGGCACCGGCTTCCTGGGCACCGCCCTGATCGAGCGGCTGCTGCGATCGGTTCCCGACTGCGAGCTGATCCTCTTGGTCCGACCGGGCCGGACCAAGAGCCCCGCCGAGCGGGTCCGGCGCGAAATCATCCGCAACGACGCGTTCGATCGCCTCCGTGAGCAGCTGGGCAAGGACGGCTTCGCCGAGATGGTCGAGCAGCGGGTCACGGCCATCGCCGGCGACGTCGGCACCGACGGGCTGGGGCTCGACGACGACGGCCGATCGGCGCTGGCGAGCGCCGACATCGTCATCCATTCCGCGGCGGCCGTTGCGTTCGACTCGCCGCTGGATCTGGCGGTCGAGGTCAACCTGCTGGGGCCGTCCCGTCTCGCGGCGGCGCTCGCCGACCTCGGCGTCGCCCCCCACCTGGTGGCGGTGTCGACCTGCTACGTCGCCGGCAACCACCGAGGCTCCGCGCCCGAGGCCCCGGTCGCCGACAGTCCCTACTTCGTCGACGTCGACTGGCGCGACGAGGTCGACGCCTCCCGACGGGTGCGGGCCGACGCCGAGGCCGAGAGCCGCACGCCCGAGCAGCTGGCCCACTTCGCCCGGGAGGCCCGGCGGGAGCTGGGACCGGCCGGCGGGCCGCTGCTGGCGGCCAAGACCGAGACGTTGCGTGACCGCTGGGTCACCGACCGCATGGTCGAAGCCGGGCGGTCGCGCGCCGCGTCGCTGGGCTGGCCCGACGCCTACGCCTACACGAAGGCCCACGGCGAATGTGCCCTGCTCGGCCAGCGCGGCGACCTTCCGGTGACCATCGTGCGCCCGTCGATCATCGAGTCCGCCCTGGCCGAGCCCGCGCCGGGCTGGATCCGCGGGTTCCGGATGGCCGAGCCGGTCATCATCTCGTACGCACGCGGCCTGCTGCGGGAGTTCCCGGGCGTCCCCGAGGGGGTCGTCGACGTGATCCCCGTCGACCTGGTGGTGGCCGCCATCATCGACGCCGCCGCGCGCGGCCCGGCGCTCGAGGCCGACGGCACCCTGGCCGAGCCGGCGATCGTGCAGGTCGCGTCCGGGGCGGCCAACCCGCTGCGCTACCGCCGCCTGGTCGAACTGGTCCAGGGCTGGTTCGGGGCCCACCCCGTGTACGACCGCAACGATCAGCCCATCGCCGTGCCGGAGTGGTCCTTTCCCGGCCGGGGTCGGGTCCAGACCCAGCTCGAACGGGCCACGAAGGTCCTCACCCGAGCCGAGAAGGGCCTCCAGAGCCTGCCGCTACGGGGGCGGCAGGCCGAGCTGGCCGCCCGGCTCGAGGAGCGCCGGGAGGAGGCCGAGCGGGCGCTGGGCTACGTCACGCTCTACGGCGCGTACACCGAGTGCGAGGCCATCTACGGCGTCGACCGGCTGCTGGACCGCCACGAGTCGCTCGACGCCGCCGACCGGGACGAGTTCTGCTTCGACCCACGCGTCATCGACTGGGATCACTACGTGCGCGACGTGCACCTTCCCTCGGTGGTCAAACACGCCCGGGTACGGACCGAACCGGGGGGCAAGGTCACCAACCGGGCCAAGCGGCTGCGGGGCCAGGTCCTGTCCCCCGATCGACACATGGCTGCCTTCGACCTCGAGAACACACTCATCGCCTCCAACGTCGTCACGTCGTACGCGTGGCTGGCGTCGCGCCGCCTCGACCGCGCCGACCGGGCCCGGCTGACCGCCAAGCTCGTGGCCGAGGCCCCGTCCCTGCTCGCCATGGACCGCCGGGACCGCAGCGACTTCCTCCGCCACTTCTACCGCCGATTCGAGGGAGCGCCCGTCGAGCAGCTCGAAGCCGATTCGGTCGAGCTCTTCAGCGACCTGATCCTGGCCAAGGCCTTTCCCGCCGCGATCCGCCGCGTGCGCGAGCACCGCCGCCTGGGCCATCGCACCCTGCTGATCACCGGGGCGCTGGACATCGTCGTCGCACCGCTGGCCCCGCTGTTCGACGACATCGTCTGCGCCCGACTGGGGCGCGAGGACGGCGAGCTGACCGGTGAGTTGACCGCGGTGCCGCCCACCGCCGAAGCGCGGGCCCAGGCCATGATCGACTACGCCACCCACCACGATCTGGACCTGAGCGAGGCGGTCGCCTACGCCGACTCCAGCAGCGACCTGCCCATGCTGGAAGCGGTCGGGTTCCCGGTGGCGGTCAACCCCGAGACCAGGCTGGCCACCGTCGCCCGCAAGCGGGGCTGGCTCGTCGAAGACTTCAAACCCGACCACAGCGCGCCCCGTCGCCTGCTGCCGCTCGCCCCCACACGGAGAACCGCATGACCGCCGTCTCGCCTCGTCCGGGCCTGGTGCTCGACGTCGACCGCTCCACCCCGCCGATCCTGTTCCATCGCGGCCCCGGGTTCAGCCTGGAGAAGCTCCCGCCGGGCCGGTCGCGCGTGCTCTATCCCGCCGAACCGCTGGCCGGGCTCGACGACCCCGACGGCGCCATCCGCCACGCGCTCGATCATCCCATCGACTCCGAACCCCTGTCCGCGCTGCTCCACGCCGACATGCAGCTGACCATCGCGTTCGACGACATCTCGCTGCCCCTCCCCAAGATGCGGCGGCCCGACGTCCGCCAGCGGGTCATCGAGGCGGTGCTGGACCTGGCCGCCGAGGCCGGTGTCGACGACATCCACCTGATCGCCGCCCTCGCCCTGCATCGACGCATGACCGAGGACGAGCTCCGCCACGCCGTCGGCGATCGCGTCTACGACGCCTTCGCCCCGTCGGGACGGATCTACAACCACGACGCCGAGGACCCCGACGGCATGAGCCTGCTGGGCACCACGCCGCACGGCGAGGACGTCCAGATGAACCGGCGGGCCGCCGAGAGCGACCTGATCGTCTACGTCAACCTCAACCTGGTCGCGATGGACGGCGGCCACAAGAGCACCGCCACCGGGCTGTCGGGCTACACCGCGCTGCGCCACCACCACAACGTCGACACCATGCAGCGGTCGCGCAGCTTCATGGACCAGGACAGCAGCGAGCTCCACCGCTCCAACTGGCGCCAGGGGGCGGTGATCCGCGACGCCGGGGTGAAGATCTTCCAGATCGAGACCACGGTGAACAACAACACCTTCGGACGGTCCGGTCCCCTGTCGGTCCTGCAGAAGCGCGAGTGGGAGTGGTCGGGCCGGGATCGCGCCACGTTCATGGCGATGCAGGCCGGCCTGGGGCGCATGCCGCTGCGGGCCCGCCGCCGGATCTTCAACGCCTGGGAGTCCCCCTACGAGCTCACCTCGGTGCAGGCCGGCGAGATCGAAGCCGTCCACAAGGTCACGACGGCGAACGTCTACCGCCAACACCTGGTGCCCATCGAGGGTCAGGCCGACGTGCTGACCATGGGCCTGCCGTACATCTGCCCCTACAACGTCAACTCGATCATGAATCCGATCCTGGTGATGTGCCTGGGGCTGGGCTACTTCTTCAACCTGTACAGGGGGCGCCCGCTGGTGCGCGAGGGCGGCGTGCTCATCATGAGCCACCCCACCCCCTGGGAGTTCCACCCGGTCCACCATCCCAGCTACATCGACTTCTTCGAGCAGGTGCTGGCCGACACCACCGATCCCCACGAGATCGAGCAGCGCTACGAGAAGCAGTACGCCGAGGACGAGTGGTATCGCCACCTGTACCGCACTTCGTACGCCTACCACGGCGTCCACCCGTTCTACATGTGGTACTGGGGAAGCCATGCGCTGTCCCATCTCGGTTCGGTCATCGTCGTCGGCGGCGACACCCGGGCGGTTCGCCGGCTGGGATTCCGGCCCGCATCGACGCTGCAGGACGCCCTGGAGATCGCCGACGATGTCGTGGGGCCGCAGCCCTCGATCACCCACGTCCACAACCCGCCGATCCTGATGGCCGACGTGACATGACCGGCGACCGCGCCGGTCGCGACTCCGACGGCTCCCTGCTCACCCGGCTCCGCTCGGTCCGCCTGCCGTCGCCGACCGCGGCGTGGCGGCGGCGTTCGTTCCCCCTGTCACCACCCGCCCAGCCGGTGGGCGTCGAGCCTGCGCCCCGGGAGCCCTCGATGGGGATCCACTACGAGAACGACTGGGCCCGAGAGTCCCCGGCCCGGGCCGCCCGGGCCGCGTTGAACGAGACGATCGGGCGGGGGGTCGTGCGGGCCCTGGCCGACCCCGGCATCCACGGTCTCGACCGCTTGGACGGGCTGGACCGCGACCAGCCGGTCCTCTTCGTCAGCAATCACCACAGCCACGCCGACACCATCATCCTGTCGCGGGTCGTCCCCCGACCCTGGCGGCGCCGCCTGGTCGTGGGCGCCGCGGCCGACCACTTCTTCGAACACCGGGCCGTCGCCGCGGGTGCCTCGCTGGTGCTGAACGCGATTCCCATCGAACGCACCAAGGTGTCGCGCCGATCGAGCCAGCAGGCCGAGGAGCTGTTGGCCGACGGCTGGAGCCTGATGCTCTACCCCGAGGGTGGACGTAGCCCCGACGGGTGGGGACGCTCGTTCCGTCCGGGCGCGGCCTGGCTGGCGATCCGGGCCGGCGTCCCCATCGTTCCCATCCACCTCGAGGGCTCGGGGCGGATCCTGCCCAAGGGCGAGTGGATGCCGCGCCGCAACAGGGTCACGGTCAACGTGGGCGCACCCCTGCGAGCGCACGAGGGCGAGCACCGCCGCGATTTTGCCCAGCGGGTCGAGGCCGCCGTGGCCGCCCTGGCCGACGAGACCGCCACCGACTGGTGGCAGGCGCGCCAGCGTGCGGCTCGGGGCGACTCTCCCAGCCTGGTCGGCCCCGATGGAGCGGGCTGGCGACGGGCCTGGGCCCTGGACGACCACCGCTCCCGCCGCCGGGCCCCCAAGGTGCACTGGCCCGAGCTGTAGCGCGTCCCGTTCGGGAACGCCGTGCGTCAGCCGGTCTCGTCATCGACCGCGTCGTCGATGGCGTCATCCATCTCCTCGGTGAAGAGGTCACCCATGACACACGAGCCGAAGATGTCGGTGACCGTCTCGACATCCGCTGCATCGACGTTGTCGATGTCGTCCTCGACCACCACGTCCTCGACGCCTGCCGCCTCGACCGCGTCCAGGATGCAGTTGGCCTGCTCGTCGGTGAACCCGAAGTCGTCGCCGGTCAGATCGTCGAAGGCCGCCGTGCGGTCGTACCCGGGGATGTCCACCTCGACGTCGGCCTTCTCCCCGAGGATCAGGAGCAACTCATCGGCTCGATCGAACCGGACATCGGCCTCGTCGAGGTCGCCGGCGACGCAGAACTCGGCACCCTCCCGGAAGGTGGTCTCCCACTCCGCCGCCTGCTCCTCGGTGGCCTCGTCGGGGGCGCTCGTGATCGACTCGATCGCGGCGTCGACGGCCGGATCCTCCAGGATCGCCTCACAGCGCACCGAGGCCGCACCCTTGGATCGCTGCGCCGCCTCGTCCATCGCCATGCGAGCATCGACGATCACCACCGACTCGACCGCGAACGCCTCGGCCCACTCGGCGGTCGAGGGCGGCGGGTCGTCCCGACCGACGAGCGCGACGACCAGGCCGATCGCCACCAGGGCGACCACCACGAGGGCGCCCGCGGCCATCCAGCGGCGCTTCGAGGGAGTTTCCGAGGGAGACAGCGGCGGTGTGTCGGCCACCGAACTCAGCCGGTCTCGGTGCCGGTCTCTTCCTGGACCGCATCGTCGAGCTCGTCGGTGAACTGGTCACCGAGCGTGCACTCCCCGAAGATGTTGAACACGGCATCAACGTCGGCGGGATCGACGTTGTCGATGTCGTCCTCGACCACCACGTCCTCCAGGTCCTGGGCCTCGACCTTGTCCAGGATGCAGTTGGCCTGCTCGTCGGTGAAACCGAAGTCGTCGCCGGTCAGATCGTCGAAGGCCGAGCCCCGGTCGTAGCCGGAGCTGCACGCGGCCGCGACGAGCACGAGCGCCAGGACGGCGACGAGGAGCTTTGCGGTTCTCATGGGTGGGAATCCTCCAACGGGCCCATCGGCGGGCTGATCCCGTGAAGTTAGCCGTCCACTCCGACCGAGGCGTCGATGTCGGCGGCGGGCGCCGCTGCGGCCCCCCCGTCGACCAAGCGCAGCCCGCTGGGCGCCATCGACGGGGACGAATGGGGAAGATCGACGACGAACTCGGTCAGGTGGGCGGGGAAGACGTGCTCGCTCAACAGCACCGGTCGCCCGTCGACCGAGCGGGTGATCCGTTCGCACCGCAGCATCGGCGAGCCCACCGGCACGTCGAGCGCTCGAGCTTCGTCGGCGCCGGCGACCGAGGCGCCGATCGTCTGGGTGGCCCCGCCCAGCTCGACGGAGAGCAACGCCAGGAACGAGTGCCGTTCGACGTCGGCGCGCGACAGCTCGGCTCCCAGATCCTCGGGGCACCAGACCGTGACCAGGGCGAACGGTTCGCCGTCGGCGAGATTGCGTCGTCGCACCTCGAGCACGGTCGTCGCCCCGAGCACCGCCTGGGCTCGTAGGGGAGCAGCGACGAACCCGAACTCCATGACCTGACGGCTCGACGCCCGGCCCGACTCGGTCAGCTGGTGCTCGATGGTCCCCAGGCGGGCCAGGGTCTGGCGCAGCGGGTCGGCGGCCACGAACCAGCCGAACCCCTGGCGACTGTCGACCAGGCCTTCGTCGCGCAGCACCTCGAGCGACCGGCGGACGGTCACCCGGCTGGCCTGATACGCAGCACCCAGTGCGGCCTCGCTGGGCAGGAGCCGGCCGGCACCGAACTCGCCGGCCTCGATCCGGAGCCGGATGGCGTCGGCGATCTCCCGGTACCGGATGGTGCGCATCGGCCCAGCCTAGGTTGTATCGCACTTGTATACAAGCGACGGACGCGCGAAGATACGGACCCGCCCCATTCCGATACAGGAGCCCACCGATGGCCGTCGCCGCCTCCACCCCCATCGCACTGGTCAACCAGGTCTACGCCACCCTCGACGAACGGCTCGCGCTGGGCCGACAGCGCCTCGGCCGTCCCCTCACGCTGGCCGAGAAGATCCTGATCAACCATCTGGACGACCCGGCGACCGCCGAGCTCGAACGCGGCGCCTCCTACGTCGACCTGCGACCCGACCGGGTGGCCATGCAGGACGCCACCGCCCAGATGGCGTGGCTCCAGTTCATGACCGCCGGCCTCGACGAGGTGGCCGTGCCCACCACCACCCACTGCGACCACCTGATCCAGGCCCGGGTCGACGGCAAGGTCGACCTGCTGGCCGCACTGGAGAACAACGAAGAGGTCTACGACTTCCTCGAGTCGGCCTGCTCCCGCTACGGCGCCGGCTTCTGGAAGCCCGGCAGCGGCATCATCCACCAGGTCGTCCTGGAGAACTACGCCTTCCCCGGCGGGATGATGATCGGCACCGACTCCCACACCCCCAATGCCGGCGGCCTGGGCATGGTCGCCATCGGCGTGGGCGGCGCCGACGCCGTGGACGTCATGACCGGGTTCCCGTGGAACGTGCGCTGGCCCAAGCTGATCGGCATCCACCTGACCGGGGAGCTCAACGGGTGGACCTCCCCCAAGGACGTGATCCTGAAGGTGGCCGACATCCTCACGGTCAAGGGTGGCACCGGAGCCATCGTCGAGTACTTCGGACCCGGCGCCGACTCCATCAGCTGCACCGGCAAGGGCACCATCTGCAACATGGGCGCCGAGATCGGTGCCACCACCTCGCTCTTCGCCTACGACGACGCCATGGCCCGGTACCTCAAGGCCACCGGCCGCGAGGCGCTGGCCGACGCCGCCACCGCGGTCGCCCACCACCTCCGACCCGACGACGAGGTCCTCACCGATCCCGGCCGCTTCTTCGACGAGGTCATCGAGATCGACCTGTCGACGCTGGAGCCACACATCAACGGCCCCCACACGCCCGATCTGGCCCGCCCCGTGGACGCCCTCGGCGCCGAGGCCAGGGACAACGGCTGGCCCCTCGAGGTCAGTGCGGCGCTGGTGGGGTCGTGCACCAACTCGTCCTACGAGGACATCACCCGAGCCGCGTCCCTGGCCCGCCACGCTGCCGACAACGGGCTGACCAGCAAGGCCCCACTGTTGATCACGCCCGGTTCCGAGCAGGTCCGCGCCACGATCGAACGTGACGGCCTGCTGGCCGACTTCGAGCGCATCGGCGCCACCGTGCTGGCCAACGCGTGCGGACCGTGCATCGGGCAGTGGTCGCGCGACGACGTCAGCGAGGGCGAGGAGAACAGCATCGTCACCTCGTACAACCGCAACTTCCCCAAGCGCAACGACGGCTTCTCCACCACCTACGCGTTCGTCACCTCACCCGAGACGGTGGTGGCGCTGGCCCTGGCCGGGACGCTCGACTTCGACCCCATCGGCGGCACGCTCACCAACGATGCCGGCGACGAGGTCCGACTGATCGTCCCGGTGGGCGAGGAGCTCCCCGCCGCCGGCTTCGATCCCGGCGAGTCCGGCTTCATCGCCCCCGCCGCCGACCCGTCGGAGATCCCGGTCGTGGTCTCCCCCACCAGCGAACGGCTCCAGCTGCTCACCCCGTTCGAGCCCTGGGACGGCAACGACGTCGCCGACCTGCCCGTGCTGGTCAAGGCGTCCGGCAAGTGCACCACCGACCACATCTCCATGGCCGGACCATGGCTGCGCTACCGGGGTCACCTCGAGAACATCTCCGGCAACCTGTTCCTGGGTGCGGTCAACGCGTACACCGGCGTCGCCGGCGAGGGCAAGGACCAGCTGGACGGCCGGACCAAGCCGTTCCCCGAGATCGCCCAGCACTACCACGAGGCCGGTCAGGGTTGGGTGGCGGTCGGTGACGAGAACTACGGCGAAGGGTCCTCGCGCGAGCACGCCGCCATGGAACCCCGATTCCGCGGCGCCAAGGCGGTGCTCGCCCGTTCGTTCGCACGCATCGCCGAGACCAACCTCAAGAAGCAGGGGGTCCTGGCGCTGACGTTCGCCGACCCGGCCGACTACGCCGTGATCGGCGAGGACGATCGCATCGGCATCGTCGGACTGGCCGACCTCGCCCCGGGCCAGCCGGTCACCGTCACGGTGACCAAGCCCGACGGTCAGGTCGTCGAGATCAGCTGCACCCACACGATGTCCGAGGACCAGATCGCCTGGTTCCGGGCCGGGAGCGCGCTGAACATCATCCGGGCCCAGACGAACTCGTGAGATCGACGAGGCTGGCGCGCAGCGCTCGCCGAAGGTCCGGAGTTCAGCAACGCTGAACTCCAAGGAGCCCGCAGGGCTCCCCTCAGTCGGTGCCGGGGCGGCGCTCGACCTCGGCGTCAGGATCGCCCTCGTAGCCCGGCGGCAGGGTGCGGGCCAGCTCTTCGGTCGTGGGCTCGTGCCGCTGGTGGGCCTCGGCGGGGAGCAGGTCGGAGATGGCCGCCATGATCCGCGTGGTGTCCTCGTCGGGATCGGTCAGGTCCAGGTCGACCGCCGGACCGACCCGGACCCTGATGTCGGGCGGGCTGGTCAGGTTGAGCACGTCGGGCAGTCGCGACGAACGGGGCCACACCTTCTCGGTCCCCCAGATCCCGACGGGAATGACCGGGGCGCCGCTCATGGCGGCCAGCCGGGCGGCACCCCACCGTCCCTTCAGCTCGGGATCGAAGAACGCTCGACCGCGGGGGATGGTGCCCTGTGGCATGAGCGAGACCATGTCGCCGGCGCGCAGCGCGGTGACCGCGGCCCGCAGCGGTTCGTCGGAACCGGTCGCCCGGTCGACCCGGATCACGCCGGCAGCCCGGACGAGGGCGCCGACCAGCGGGGCGTCGACGACCTCCTTCTTTCCGAGCGACCGCACCGGACGGCCGGCCCTGGCGGTCGTCAGCGCCATGGCCACCGGATCGAAGTAACTGCGGTGGTTGGCGACGATGATGGCCGGTCCCCGCTGAGGGATCCGGTCGGTGCCGGCGATGTCGAACCGGGCGTAGGGGAACAGCTCGGGCCGCAGGAAGGGAATGGCGACGGTCTGGGGCTCGATCCCCCCGAACCGGGGGACGCCGGCCGGCGCGGTGAAGTGGGTGGTCGGCCAGCGCAGGGCCATGGCCATGGCCCGCAGCCGGGGATCGGGATTGACGGCCGTGGGGTTGGCCACCGCGTCGAGCAAGGGCAGGTCGTACCAGCTGTCGGAGTACGCCCAGCTCTGGCTCACCACCACGCCGTTGGCGCCCGCCCACGATCGCACGGCCCGCAGTTTGCCTTTGCCCCAGACGAATTCGCCGTCGATCGTGCCGTCGTAGGTGCCGTCCCCCTGGACGCCGTAGCGGGTGGCGACGACGGCATCCATCCCGAGGATCTCGGCCAGCGGTTCGACGACGTCGAACGGTGAGGTCGTGGCCATGATCACCGGTCGGCCGGCATCGCGATGCTCGGCGATGGTGGCCAGCGCGTAGGGCTGCACCTCGGCCGCCAGTACGGGCCCGGCCCGCCGGCCGGCCTCGCGCACGGCCTCGCGGTCCCACCCCTTGGCGAATCGAGCCCCTTCCCGGGCCATCCGCATCGAGAGCCGGTTCTCGCCGATCAGGTCGAAGAGCTTGAACACCGCCCCCTCGCCGGGGATCGGCCCCGACGTGAGCACCCCCACGTCGCGCATCGCGGCGCTGATGACCGGGCCGGACGCCCCGGCCAGAAGGGTCCGATCGAGATCGAAGATGGCAGCGGCACTGGTCATGGCGATGACCGTACCCGCATCCGCCCGCACGCGAAACGAGACCGACCGGGGGGGGAAGTGGTCGGTCTCGCTTCGATGGCTTCGGGTCCCGACCAAAGGGGGGGGATGGTTGGGGGCCCGGAGCCGCACCACCAGCGGAGCGGGGGGGTGCCGCGCTGATGTGCACCCCAAGCATGCCCGATCCCCGTCCATCATTCCAACAGTTGTTTGCGATATCAGGTATCGTTCAGGGCGATGGACCTCCGCCAGCTCGAGATGCTCGTCGCCATCGCCGACCACGGCTCGTTCTCGGCCGCGGCCCGATCGCTCCACACGGTGCAGAGCAACGTCTCCACCCACATCGCCCGCCTCGAGCGCGAGGTCGGCGCCACCTGCATCGATCGGTCGACCGGGTTGCTCACCGACGAGGGGCAGGCCGTGGTCGATCGGGCCCGCCGCATCCAGGCCGAGCTCGAGGACCTGCGCTCCGACGTCGCCTCCCTCCGCGACCAGGTCATCGGGCGGGTCAGGGTCGGCATCATCGGGACGGTGGCCCGCTGGGCGGTGTCCCCCCTGCTCCAGGCGCTGGCGGACACTCATCCACGCATCGATCTGGTCGTCCTCGACGCCACGACCACCAGCCTCGTGCCCCAACTGGTCGCCGGCGCCCTCGACCTCGCCGTCATCAATCTGCCCGCCAACCATCCGGACATCACGTTCGACCCTCTCTTCGACGAGGAAACGGTCCTGATCGCCCCCGAAGGCCATCCCCTGCACGATCGCGAGCGGGTCGACCTGGGCGATCTGGCGGGCGTACCCCTGCTGCTCCCCGCCCCGGGCACCAGCTTTCGCGACGACCTCGACGCCGCGTGCGCCGAACGCGGCATCGAGCTCACCCCCCGGGCCGAGATCGACGGGATGCGGCTCCTGGCGTCGCTCACCTTCAGCGGGTTCGGCGCGGCCATCGTCCCCGCCACCGCTGCGCCGGGATGGATCGGTGGGACCTGGCGGCGCATCCCGGTGGACGGGGGCGTCCATCGAGTCGTCGGTGTGGCCCGACGCAAGCGCGGCATGCTCTCCACCCCTGGCCGCGCCGTGCTCGAAGTGCTGGTCGACGTGCTCCGGACCCACGCCGGCGACCAGGGAAGTGTCACCCTGGCCTGAGGCCGGCGACAGCCGTGGCGGGCCGACGTACGTGGTCGACGCGTCGAGGTCATAGGATCGGACCTCGACGCAACATCACCCCACGAGCCGGTCAGCGCGCACGCGCCACTCGAGACCGGCGAAGACCCGAGGAGCATCCCACCGTGGCCGAGAGCATCACGATCACCGACAACCGATCGGGCGAATCCACCGAGATCCCCATCGTCAACGGCGGGATCGACAGCACCGAGTGGAAGAAGCTGCTCCCCGGCGTGTGGTTCCACGATCCGGCGTTCACCACCACGTCGGCGGCCGCGAGCGCCGTCACCATGCTCGAGGGCGAGGCCGGGATCCTGCGCTACCGCGGGTACCCCATCGAACAACTGGCCGAGCAGTCCACCTACCTCGAGGTGGCCTACCTGCTGATCTACGGCGACCTGCCCACGACCGAGCAGTACGCCGCGTGGAAGCACGAGATCACGTACCACACGTTCATCCACGAGAACGTGCGCAAGCGGTTCATGGAGGGCTTCCATCACGACGCCCACCCCATGGGCATGCTGGTCTCGGCCATCGCCGCGCTGTCCACCTTCTATCCCGAGGCGAAGGACATCTTCGACGCCGACAGCCGCAACAAGCAGATCATCCGGCTGCTGGCCAAGATGCCCACGCTGGCCGCGGGCTGTCACCGATTCAGCGTCGGCATGCCGTTCATCTATCCGGACAACTCCTTGACGTTCCCGGAGAACTTCCTGTCGATGATGTGGAAGGTGGCCGAGCCCCGCTACGAGCCCGACCCCGTGCTGTCCCGGGCGCTCGACGTGCTGTTCATCCTCCACGCCGACCACGAGCAGAACTGCTCCACCACGGCCATGCGCGTGGCGGGCAGCTCGCACACCGACCCGTATTCGGCCATGGCCGCAGCCACGGCCGCCCTCTACGGCCCGCGCCACGGCGGCGCCAACGAAGCCGTCATCCGAATGCTCGACCAGATCGGATCGATGGATCAGGTCGACCCCTTCCTCGAGAAGGTCAAGGCGGGTGAGTTCCGGCTCCAGGGGTTCGGCCACCGCGTCTACAAGAGCTACGACCCGCGGGCCCGGATCATCAAGCAGACCGCGGACGAGGTCTTCGCCGTCACCGGCAAGAACCCCATGCTCGACATCGCCCTGAAGCTCGAGGAGGTGGCGCTCAACGACGACTACTTCGTCAGTCGCAAGCTCTATCCCAACGTCGACTTCTACTCAGGTCTGATCTACCAGGCCATGGGCTTCCCCCTGGACATGTACACCACACTCTTCGCCATCCCCCGCGCCGCCGGCTGGCTGGCCCACTGGTCCGAGCTGATCGACCAGGACCAGCGCATCGCCCGACCCCGACAGCTCTACATCGGCGAGGACGAACGCGACTACGTCGCCATGGACCAGCGCTGACGGGCCCGCCCCGCGGGCGGGCCTTGCGAGTTCAGCGATCGTCGGCGTATCGCGCTCCGATGCCAGAACTCGTTGACCGACTTCGGGCGTTCAGACGACGTCGATGACGATCTTGCCGATGTTCGCGTTGTCGGCCATGTGCTGGTGGGCCGCGGCGATCTCGGCGAGCGGATACCGCGAGTCGATCACCGGCCGCAGCTGGTCCCGCGCGATCAACGGCAGCACCTCGCGGGCGAACCGCTGGCTGAGCGTGATCTTCTGCTCGATCGGTCGTGAGCGCAGCGTCGTGCCGGTGAGGGTGGCCCGCTTCATCAGCAGCTTGCCCACGTTGACCGCGGCGGCGCCGCCGCCCATCAGGCCGACCTGGATGATGCGTCCGCCGGTGCGAACACAGTCGAGATTCCGGTCGACGTACTCGCCGCCGATCACGTCCAGGACGGTGTCGACCCCTTCGCCGTGGGTGAACTGGTCGACGGCCACCACGAAGTCCTCCGCGGTGTAGTCCACCGCAAGGTCGGCGCCCAGGACCCGACACGCCTCGACCTTCCGGGTGGAGGCCGTCACGATGATCGAGCCCCCCAGCGCCTTGATCAGCTGGATGGCCGCCGTGCCGACCCCGGAGGCACCGCCGTGCACCAGTGCGGTCCGCCCGGAGGTCATCCCGCCCTGCACCACCAGGGCGTCCCATGCGGTCAGGAACACCTCGGGCAGGGCGGCGGCATCGTCGAGAGCCACTCCTTCGGGCACGGGGAGCAGCATGCGCTCGTGGGTGACGACCTGCTCGGCATAGCTCCCGCCGCCGACGATGCCCATCACCGGCCGACCGGGCTCGACCGACCGGACCCGCTCCCCCACCCGGCTCACATGACCGGAGAACTCCAGACCGGGGATCTCGTGTTCCATCGGCGGACTGGCGTACAGCCCCATCCGCTGGAGGAGGTCGGCCCGATTGAGGGCGGTGGCCACCACGTCGACCAGGACCTCATCGGGCCCGGGCTCGGGTGCGGGCACGTCGAGGAGCTCGAGCACCTCGGGGCCGCCGTAGGAGTTCAGGACGATCGCACGCATACGCCGACCCTAGTGGTGGGTCGCCGGATCGGTCGCCGTGCCTCAGCCCGGGGCGGGGCACTCCCCCGGCTTGTACGCCTCGGGATCGGAGCGCCAGTCGGTGTCCCGCCAGCCCGGGTTGGTCATCGCACCGTAGCGGTCGGCCAAGAGGTCCAGGACGGGTTCGGTCAGGCGCAGCGACGCTTCCTGACACAGGTGCAGACCGTCGAGATTGAACAGGCGCTGGGGTGGCGAGACCGACGAGTCGATCTCGAGGTAGCCGCCGTCGGGTCCGGCCAGGATCCCGGGCCCGTCGACCCAGAACACGTGCGGTTCCCGAGCCGCGACCTCGCGCCAGATGGCGTTGAGCTGTTGGTTCTGGGCCGAGGTGGGCGCATGGCGGGTCAGCGGCATACCCACCCAGATGATCTCCGACCCGGCCGCTCGGGCCTGGTCGATCCACGGCTGGAGATAGTCACGGCGGTAGAGCTCGGGCCACGCCGGATCGGCCGGGTTGAGGACCTCGCCGCTCTGGAGCGCCCCGTTCTCCCAGGTGGCCAGCAGCATGACGAACACATCGGGAGGGTTGGTCCGGAGCCGCTCGGCCAGGGCCACCCGGGTCTCCTCGATCAGGAAACCGCCGGCGCCCTGATGATCCACCAGGGTCCGGGCGCTCTGCAGCGCAGCCCGGATCGGGGTGAGAATCCCCCGCGACATCGAGTCGCCGGTGACCGCCACGGACAACGGTGGCGGCGGGGCGGTGGGGGGAGGTGGCGGTGCGGGCCGGGTGGTCGGCGGAACGGTGGACGTCGTCGTGGTCGTCGTACTCGTCGTGGTGCTGGTGGTACTCGTGGTGGACGTGGATGTGGAGGCGACCGTGGACGTCGTGGCCCGTTCGACGGTCGTGACGCCCGACTCGACCGCCACCGGTGTGGTCGTGTCGTCCGAGAACAGGACCCACCCGGTGACGACGAGCCCGACGGCGATCACCGTCAGCGCCGCCGGAAGTCGCCACCCACGCAGGTTCATGGCTCCATGGGACCACGCGCGACCCCGTCGGTGGAAGCCGGAGGGACAACCGTCACATCACCTGTGGCCAAGGAATCCGCCCGGCGCTTCCGGAGTCGGTGGGTGGATGGGTCCGTCACCGTCGCGCAGCGACGGGACCCGACGGCCGGTCCGACCGGCGATGATCTCGGCCGCGATCGAGACCGCCGTCTCCTCGGGGGTGCGCCCGCCGAGATCCAGGCCGATCGGCGCCATGATCCTCGCCAGGTCGGCGCCGGCGGCACCCTCGTCACGGAGCCGCGCGACCCGGTCGGCGTGGGTCCGGCGCGATCCCATCGCACCGATGTAGCCCACGTCGGTGTCGAGCGCGGCCAGCAGCGCGGGAACGTCGAACTTCACGTCGTGGGTCAGCACGCAGACGGCGTCGGCGGGTCCGAGCTGGTCGCCCACGCGTTGCAGCAGCCGGTGCGGCCAGTCGACGACCACCTCGTCGACCATCGGGAACCGCTCGGGGGTGGCGAACACCTCACGAGCGTCGCAGACCGTCACGTGATACCCCAGCAGCTTGCCCTGGCGGCCCAGGGCCGCAGCGACATCGACCGCTCCGAAGATGAGCAGGCGGGGCGGCGGCGCGAACGACTCGATGAAGACAGCGACCGCCTCCTCGCCGGCCTGCCCCTGAGGCCCGTAGTACCGCATTCCGCTCCGACCGGCGTCGAGCTCACCGAGCGCGTCGCGCCCCACGACGCGATCCAGCTCCGGATTACCCAGCGAACCGATCGCCGGTCGGTTCGGCTGGACCAGGACCTTGGCCCCCACCCCGACCCCGTCGACGACGGTGGCGAGGCCCACGGGCCGGTCGGCTCGGATCAGCTCGGCCAGGACCGGATACGACGGCGTCGACACCGGCCGGCTACCAGTCCAACGGTTCGAGGAAGAGCTCGACCGTGCCGCCGCAGGTGAGGCCGACCGCAACGGCATCGTCGTCCGAATAGCTGAACCGGACGATCCGACGCGCCCCGGTCGCGAGCACGTCCAGGGCCTCGGCCACGACGGCCCCCTCGACGCAGCCACCCGAGACCGAGCCGGCCACCTCGCCCCGATCGTTCACCGCCATCGCCGCACCGGCGGCCCGGGGCCCGCTCCCCGCAACACCGACCAACCGGGCGAGCACCACCGACCGACCGTCGGACCGCCAGCGATCGATGTCGTCCAGGAGGTCCCTCACCCCATCGCCCCGGCCGTCGCCGTGTCGCCGCGTCGCACCGGGCCAGCATGATCGATCAGATCGGCGAGGTCCACCGGCGACGCATGGCCTCGTGATGCGGTGTCCCCTTCCCCTGGGACAATCAGCACCTCGCCGGTAGCGTCTGGCGGATGTCCTCCCGCGGTCTCGTCACCACCAGCGAAGGGGAGAACCGAGGGGCCTTCACCCCCGGGGACTGGGGCCTGCTCCTCGTCGCCGCCGGCATCTGGGGCGCCTCGTTCCTCTTCATGGAGATCGCGCTCGATGCGTTCCATCCATCGGTGGTGACGCTGGGGCGGATCGGCTTCGGATTCCTCGCACTGGTGGCCTTTCCCAAGGCGCGCGAGCCGGTCGACCGGGAGGACTGGCCCCGCCTCTGGCTGCTCGGGTTCTGCTGGATGGCCTTCCCCCTCACGATGTTCCCGATCGCCCAGCAGTGGATCGACTCGACCCTGGCCGGGATGCTCAACGCCTCGATGCCCATCACCACCGCGGCGCTGTCCGCCCTCCTCCTCCGGCGGCTGCCCCGAGCCCGCCAGGCGGTCGGACTGGCCATCGGCTTCGTGGGCATCGTGTTGATCGGGGCTCCGTCGCTGGGCAGCGGGTCCAGCGAGGCGCTCGGTGTCGTCCTGGTCATGCTGGCCATGCTGTCGTACAGCGTGGCGGCCAACGTCGCCGTCCCCCTGACCCAGAAATACCACTCGCTCCAGGTCATGGTGCGGGTCGCGGCCACGGCGCTGGTCATGGTGCTGCCCCTGGGCCTGGCCGGCCTTCCGTCATCGGAGTTCGCCTGGGGCCCGTTGGTGGCCGTCCTCGCGGCGGGAGCGCTGGGAACCGGGGTGGCGTTCGTCGCCGCCGGGGCGTTGATGGCCCGGGTCGGCGCCACGCGGGGGTCGATCATCACCTACATCATCCCGGTGGTCTCGACCGCCCTCGGGATCGGCCTCCTCGACGAGTCGGTGGCGATCGTCTCGGCGATCGGCATGCTCCTGGTGTTCGCGGGGGCCTGGCTGGCCAGTCGGGCCGAGATCTCTCCTACGGTCCAGGGTGCCGAACGTACGGCGAAGCAGGGTGCCGAACATGCGGCGAAGCAGGGAGCCGAACGTACGGCGAAGCAGGGTGCCGAACATGCGGCCAAGGACCGCGCCGAAGGGACATCACCACCGTGACCACACCACTCGAGGACCTGGCGCAGCGCTACTGGGATCTCCGCCTGGAGACCACACCCTCCATGGCCCCGATCGAGGGCGACTTCCGGTTCTGCGGCGCCATCGAGGACTGGACGGCCGAGCACGAGGCCACGACCCGCTCCCGATTGGCCGAGCTCCTCGACGGTGTGACGGGATTGGACACGACCGAGCTCTCCCTCGGCGAGCGGGTCACGGCAGGACTGCTGCGAGCCGAGATCACCGACGAGATCGAGTCGATCGACCTCCGGACGATCGAACTGGCCTCCAACCAGATGACCGGGCCGCACGCGATGTACCTCCAGCTGCCCCCGCAGACGACCTACCCCGACCCGGAGTGCGCCACCGAGGTTCCCGACCGCTACCGGCAGATGTCGGCCACGCTCGCCGGACTCATGCAACGCTTCCACGAGGGACTCGACGCGGGGCGGACGCCGGCCGGACTCTCCATCGAGCGGTCGTTGATGCAGCTCGACGGGTACCTGGCGACCCCGGCCGACCAGGACGTGTTCACGTCGGTCGGCGGTCCCCCGACTGGAACGGTGAGGCCGAGTGGCGTGCCACGCTCGCCGACGTGGTCGCCCGGGAGGTCCGCCCTGCGTTCGCGCGATTCCGGGCCCGGATGAACGACGAGCTGCTCCCGGTGGCGCGCGACGACGAACACGCCGGCCTGTGCCACCTGGCCGACGGTCCCGAGCTCTACGAGGCAGCCATCCGCCGGCACACCTCCCTCGAGCTCGGTGCCGACGAGATCCATCGGATCGGGTTGGACGAGATCGCCGCGCTCGCGGACGAATACCGGTCCATCGGGTCCGAGCGCTTCGCCACGAACGACCTGGCGGTGATCTTCGACCACCTGCGCTCGGACACGGATCTGCGGTACGAGGACCGGGCCGAGATCCTGAGCGCCGCGGCCGACAGCCTGGCCCGGGCCAAGGGGATGATGGGCGACTGGTTCGGCGTGGTGCCGCAGGCCGACTGCGTGATCGAACCGGTGCCCGAGTTCATGGAGGCGGCGATGCCGCCGGCCTACTACTGGCCGCCCAGCCCCGACGGCGATCGGCCCGGCACCTACTACGTCAACACGCACCACCCGACCGAGCAGAGCCGGGTCGAGGCGCAGGCCATCGGCTACCACGAATCGATTCCCGGCCACCATCTCCAGATCGCGATCGCCACCGAGCTCCCCGACGTGCCGATCTTCCAGCGCCGCTCCATGGCCAACACCGCCTACGTCGAGGGGTGGGGCCTCTACGCCGAGCGCCTCGCCGACGAGATGGGCCTCTACTCGGGCGTGCTCGATCGGCTCGGGATGCTGGTGGCCGACTCGTGGCGAGCCGGTCGGCTGGTCGTCGACACGGGTATCCACGCATTGGGCTGGAGCCGGCAACACGCCATCGACTGGATGCAGGCCAACACGCCGATCGCCCCGGACACGATCGCGGTCGAGATCGACCGCTACGTGGCCATGCCCGGCCAGGCCCTGTCCTACAAGCTGGGTCAGCGCGAGATCTTCCGGCTGCGGGCCCGTGCGCAGGACCAGCTGGGCGACCGTTTCGACATCGCCGACTTCCACGACGTCGTCCTGGGCTCCGGCACGGTCAGCCTGCCCATCCTGGCCGACCTGGTCGACCGCTGGATCACCACCCGCTGAGGCCGAACGCGGAGCGCACGCGCGTCTCTCACGCGCAACGTCTACGAGTTCGCAGGGAGCGGGGGGTTGAGCTGGGCGACGAGGGACTCGCACGTGCGCGTCGCCACCCTCGAGACGTCGACCACCGCACGCGAGCTCATCGGGTGCTCGGCCCGGCGCTGCCAGCGGGCGTGGGCATCCAGCGCCGACCGGTGCAGCTCACCGTGCTCGGCGTCGCCGCTGACGCCGAGCCGCTCGGGGGCCGTCGTTCCCGCAGCGCCGAGCAGCCGTTCGAGCTCGAGGAACTCCTCCTCCCGCACCGCAACCACGCCCTTGCGCAGCGCGTCCAGGATCCGCATCTCCTGGAAGACGTGCGTCTGCGCCGTCAGGTCCTCGAGCCGGGCCAGCAGCCGGTGGCCATCGTCGGTGGGCCAACGACGGAGCACCGCCTCCAGGGCCTGGATCGCCGACTTCGCCTTCAGCGCGTCGCTCCGACCGGCCAGCTGGCTCAGGAGCACCTGGCGGAGGGCGACGACGCCGCTCTTCTGCGACAACTCTGCGGCCAGTTCGGCGCTGGTCGAGGCCTTGCCCACCCGCAACAAGGCGTGTGACAGCCGAACGCCGAAGAGCCCGAGGCGCTCCATCAGCTGCTGCCGCTCCATCGGCACCAGCGCCGAGTCGGCGTCATCGGCCAGGAACCGGTCGGCGGTCAACAACATGGCATCGGCACGCTCGCGGGGTTCGGCGGCGAGGCGAGCCAGGTTCCGGAACTCCTGCTCGGTCAGCATGCACCCGGCCTCGGCGACCAGACCGGCGACGGGGAGCACCGTCTGACACAACGGTCGGAGATGGGGATCGACCGCATAGCGCGCCGCGATCCGGTAGGCCGACTGCATGGCGTCCGGTCGACAGGCCCCGACCTCGTCGGCCCGGGAGAGCACGCCGATCGCGTTGAGCGGCGCGGCGTGAGCCAGGTCTCCCTGATGGAACGCCTCGAGGAACCGCAGGTCGGTCCCGTGCATGTGGCGCATCAGGTAGACGACGGCGTCCGCCTGGGTCGGTCGGTCGTCGTCGGCGACGAGGAACCGATGGGAACGAGCCGACACCTCGGTGCTCAGCGACTCGATGCCCGGCGTGTCGATCAACGTCATGTCGCTCAGCCGCCGCGACGGCCATGTGACCTCCAGCCGCTCGAGCTCCTCCGCCTCGGCGCCGTCCAGGTCGACCTCGATGGCGCCGTCGTCGCGGTGGAACCGCACCTGCCGGCTCGATCCGTCGTGAGCATGGGCCGTCACCCGATACGTGTGGCCGTCCCGGTACCAGGTGACGATCCGCGTGCACTCGGTGGCGTTCGTGGGTGCCAGCTGCTCGCCGACCAGGGCGTTCAGCAGGGTCGACTTGCCGGCCTTGACCTTGCCGGCGATGGCGACCCGGACCGGTTCCCGGAGCCGGGCGGCGATCGCGTCCACCCGGGCGGCGGCCTCGGGGTCCTGCTGCCCGGATGCGGCGTCGACCAGATGTGCCACCTGAGCCAGCAACGTGCGCTCGGTCGTCATCGGGAGGCCTCCTCGAGTGCCTTGGGTGACGCCGCCATGGCCTCGACCCGCTCCTGCAGCTGTGCGATCCGACCGAGCTCGGCTCGCAGATCGCCCATCCGCGCGGCACGGTCGGACGTCTCCACCTCGACCGCACGCTTGGCCCCGATGAACGCCTCGGTCACCGACCGCTGCAGCTCCTCGGCGCGAGTCGTGTAGTGATCGCGGAGGGTCCGCTGCACCCGACGGAGCGCGTCGCGGCTGTCCTTCTGGACGATGAAGCTCACGTCGTCGACGTACTTGCGAGCGCTGTTCTTGGCGTACTGGCGGCGGGTCAGCAGCTGCCGCTCCTTCTCCTGCTTCATCGACTTGCGACCGAGCCCGACGCCGATGGCCAGGCTCAGGGGTGCCATCGCCGTCATCCCGACCATTCCGGCGATCATCGTGACCATCAGGACCCCGCTGTAGGAGCCACGCACCGCGGCGAGCGCATTGTCCCGCCGCTTCTCCTTCTTCGTCGCCGACTCGCCGTCGGGGGCCGCGACGGACCGGAAGACCTCTTCCGAGAGGTGCACCCGGAGGGCCTCGACGCCGGCCGACGCCTCCTCTGACGCGAAGTGGTCGGCCACCCGTTCGGAGACGATCTCCGCCCGATGGGCGAGCAGGCGGAAGTTCTCCACCAGCTCGGACGCCACCCGGTGCTGGAGCCACGGCTCGAACTCGTTCCAGATGTCGGCCGGGTCGTGCTCGTCGAGCGCCTCGTCCACCTGCTGGAGGATCATCCTGGTCCGCTGCCGAAGATCGTGGTCCGTGTCGGCGGTCAGGTCGGTGATCGAGTCGCCGAGGGTCTGCTGCCACCGTGCGCTGCGCGATTTCAGGTCATCCGCACGGGCCTTGGCCCGCTCGAGAGCGGCGGTGAGGTGTGCGGTCGCTGAGGGGTCTTCCAGCGGGGCCAGCTCGGCCTCGAACTGGGCGGCCAGCTGACGGGTCACCGATCGCAGATCCGACTGGGCCGCGAGACAGGCGATCTCGCCGGCCCGGGCGAGCACGTCGGTCTCGAGGTGGCGCACCAGCACCGGGAACCCCGACTCGCCGTTGAGGTCGCGGTCGGCCCGACGGACCGCTTCGCGGCGCAACAGGGACGACACCGGGAGAATCGGCAGGTCCATCGCCGCCTCGGCCAGGTGCCGCTCGTTCTCCTCGACGATGTCCCGCCAGGCGGGGTAGAGATCGGTCTTGGTCTGGGCGACGACCACGGTCGGGCAGCTCTCGTGAGCCTGACGGAGGAACTCGAGCTCCGGTGCGGTCAACTCCTGGCTGGCGTCGGTGACGAAGATGACCGCTTCGGCCAGCGGGAGGGCAGCCGCTGTCGCCGCTCCGTGGGACGAGTCGAGCCCGCCGGCACCGGGTGTGTCGACCAGGATCAACCCCTTGGCCAGTAGCGGGCTGGGCACCGTGGCCTCGACGCTCCGGAGCTGTCGGTGGTTGCCGGCGTTGCCCGCCTCGGACACCCACTCGCGCAGCCGATCGATGTCGATGGGCTCCCAGGTCCCGTCCTCGGCCCGCTCGGCCCGAGCGTCGACGGCGGTGCCGTGGCGCACGACCGTCGGCACGGCGGTGGCGACGTCGTCGTCGACCGGGCAGACGTCCAGACCGATCAGGGCGTTGACCAGGCTGCTCTTGCCCTGCTTGAACTCGCCCACGACCAGCACCGTCAGCGCCGATCCGATCATGCGGTCTCGGGCCGCCTCGAGTCGGGCGTACAGATCGGAGCGGCCGTACGCCTCGGCAGCCTGGAGGCCGAGTTCGAGTGTGGTCACGGCGGCGGGCGGCTGGGAGCCTGCCGGCCTGGTGAGCACCGCGGGTGCCTGTTCACTCACAGTCCTGTCCTGTCGGGTCGGGGTCCTGTCGGGAGACGGCGCCGCCACGGCGACGCTCTGTCGTGGAGATGCACGAAACCGGCCTCGAGTTCGCGCCGGCGCACATCGGTCCGAGGAGTGGGCGGGATCACCCCGCCCACTCCCCAGACCGGAAGCGGATCATTCGTCGGCCAGATCGTCCTCCTCCAGCGCCGCCTCACGGGCGCTCAGCGCCGGGTCCTCGAACTCCTCGACCTGGGCCACCTCGGCCAGCGCCGCCCGACCGATCGGGTCCTCCAGCGGAAGCCCCAGATCGGCGTCGACGTCGAAGACGTCGTTGTCGATCGTCGCGTGGCTGTCGTCGACGGCGACCGCGTTGTCGTCGCCGTCGACGGTGACCTGGTTGGCCGTCGCCCCGGCACCGACGGCTGCACCCTCGCCGATGTCGGTGTCGGCGACCTCACCGGCGCCGAATCCCACGGCCGCGTCGTCGATGGTGACGTCCCCGGCACCGGACTCCTGCACGCCGGTGAACTCGCCGGTGTTGACCGAACCGTCATCGTTGGCCACGGCCGTGCCGTCACCCTCGACCACGGCGACGTTGGCGTTCTCCGCATCGCCGAAGGCCATCCCGTCACCGTTGACCACACCGACGTCCTCGATGTCCTGACCGGTCACCGCACCGTCACCGCTGTTGGCGACGACGTCCTGCTCGATGTCCAGGAGGACATCACCGTTGGCCTGGACCTGGGTGTTGATCGAGTTGTCCTGGTTGATGTCCCGATCGTCGATGTAGCTGTTGTTCTCGACGTACTCGTTGTGCTCGGTGACGTAGTACACCGCGGCCTGGGCGGGCGAGACGTGCGCCGGAGGAGGCGGGGGGCTCGGCGCAGGAGCCGAGCCCCCCGCTCCGGACTGGTGCACGGTGGTGCCACCGCTGTGGAACGTCGAGCCGCCGGACTGGGACTGGGGGGCGAAGTTGACTTCCTCCCAGGCCAGCGTGGCCGCGTCCTGCACGTCACCGCAGGTGGCGCCCTCCTGGCCGTGATCGGCCAGGTACCGGTCGGGATCCTCGCGGAAGCGGGCCTGTTCCTCCTCGCTCCGGAACAGGTTCAGGAACGTCTCCCAGAGGCTCTGGTCGGTGGTTGGTGGTGTCAGTGCCATGATGGTGATCCTCTCCTTCGGTCGGGTTGATAGGGAGGGGCGAGGCGGCGAGCACGCCGAGCGACCTCACCGCCCCGCCCCTGAATCACTCAGTCCTCGACGGCGTCGGCCGGCTCGGAGGCGGTCGCTTCCATGGCCGCCAGCTGCGGATCGTCGAAGTCGGCCACCTTCATGGGCTCGGACGAGCCCTCTTCCTCGACAGTCGCCGGCACGCTCGTCGGGTCGACGAAGATGTCGGGGCCGATGTCCAGGTCGAGGTCGAGGCCGTCGTTGTCGGTGGCGGCCCGACTGTCGTCGACGGCGACGGCGTTGTCGTTGCCGGTGACGTTCACCTGGTTGGAGGTGGCGTGCTCACCGACGGCGGCACCCGGGCCGATGTCGGTGTTGGTGACCGCACCATCGCCGAATCCGACCGCGGCATCGGTGATGGCCACGTCGCCGTCGCCCGACTCCTGCACGCCGGTGAACTCGCCGGTGTTGACCGAGCCGTCATCGTTGGCCACGGCCGTGCCGTCACCCTCGAGGACCGCGATGTTGGCGTCTTCGGCGTCACCGAAGGCCATCCCGTCGCCGTTGACGACACCGACATCGTCGATGTCCTGACCGGTCACCGAACCGTCGCCGCTGTTGCTGATGACGTCCTGGTCGATGCTGAGGTCGACGTCGCCGTTGGCCTGGACCTGCGTGTTGATCGAGTTGTCCTGGTTGATGTCCCGATCGTCGACGTAGCTGTTGTTCTCGACGTGACTGTTGTGCTGGGTGACGTAGTACACCGCGGCCTCGGCCGGGGGAAGGTCGGCCGGAGGGGGCGGGGGGCACGGAGGCGGGGCCGAGTAGCCCGGCGACGCGCTCCCGGCGGATGAGGATGCGCCGTGGCCGACCGCACCCGACTGGTTCACCGTGTTGCCGCCGCTGTTGAACAGCGACCCGCCGGACTGTGATTGCGGGCCGAAGTTGACCTCTTCCCACGCCAGGGTGGCCGCGTCCTGGACGTCGGCGGCGTCGACGTCGCCGTGGCCCTCTTCGGCCAGGTACTTGGCCGGGTCCTCACGAAACCGGGCCTGCGCCTCGTCGTCCCGGAAGAGCTCCAGGAAGGTCTCCCAGAGGTTCTTCTGCTCGACCGCGTGTGCTTCTGCTTGCCGGGTGGATGCCATTGGAGTGTCGTCCTTCGTGTGGTCTCGTGGTTGGGGTGCCTCGTCGGCCTGTCCCACGATGAAGAACCCGACCCGGGGGCACATCGGTCGAACCACGCAATCCCGATGCGCAGATCCGCACCTGCGTGTGACCCACGACACCCGGTGGTTTGCGTGATTCGACCGATGCCACGGCGCGGCGATGAGCGGAGGCTGAGTGCGTCCCCGACAGGAACGACAGGGAGCCAATCGTGAGCTACTTCTTGGGTATCGACATGGGTACGACGTACGTGGCAGCGGGCGTCGCACAGGACCACCGCGCCGAGATCATCGATCTGGGCAACCGCACCGCCACGATCCCCTCCGTGGTCTATTTGCGCGACGACGAGACCGTCCTGGCCGGTGAGGCGGCGCTCCGCCGGGCCGCGACCGACTCCAGCCGCTTCGCCCGCGAGTTCAAGCGGCGCTTCGGCGACACCACGCCGATCCTGCTGGGCGGAACGCCGTATTCGGCTGACGGCCTCTCGGCCAAGCTCCTGCGGTGCGTCTACGACCAGGTGGTCGAGCTCCAGGGCGCCGAGCCCGAGGGACTGACCGTCTGCCACCCCGCCAACTGGGGTGCGTTCAAGCTCGACCTGCTGGACCAGACCGTCCGCCGAGCCGATCTCCGAGCGGCGAAGCTGCGCGAGCCCGAAGCGGCCGCCATCTTCTACGCCAGCCAGCAGCGGGTGGAACCCGGCTCGGTCGTGGTCGTCTACGACCTGGGCGGCGGCACCTTCGACGCAGCCGTGCTCCGCAAGACCGAGCAGTCCTTCCAGATCCTGGGCGAGCCCGAAGGAATCGAGCGGCTGGGCGGGATCGATTTCGACGAGGCCGTCTTCCACTACGTGGTCGACATGGTCGGGCCGGCCCTGCACGAGCTGGACCCCGACGAGGCCGGCACCGTCGCCGCCATGTCCCGGTTGCGGAACGACTGCGTCGACGCGAAGGAGGCGCTGTCGGCCGACACGGAAGCCCTCATCCCCGTTTCGTTCCCCGGCCTCCACACCGAGGTGCGCCTGACCCGCTCCGAGCTCGAGGGCCTGATCCGCCCGACGCTGAGTGACTCGCTGGACGCGACGCGACGGGCCATGCGCAGCGCCTCGGTGGATCCGGACGAGGTGAGTGCCGTCGTGCTGGTCGGCGGGTCGTCCCGGATCCCACTCGTCGGCCAGTTGGTCAGCGCCGAGTTCGGCCGGCCGGTCGCGGTCGACACCCACCCGAAGCATGCGATCGCCCTCGGCGCGGCCCTGCACGCCGAACTGCAGCACGGCGACGGTGCCGTGCCGACCGCGCCGGCGCCGCCGTCGCGTGAAGTCGAGGCGGCCCCTCCCCCCGGCCCGGCCGTCGTCCCGGTGGTGGCGGCCGTCGAATCGGGCCCGGGGCCCGCCACGAGCTTCGACGAGGCCCCCACCCGGACCCGCCGATCCTCGAAGCCGGTCGCGGTGCTCCTGGCCGTCGCCGCGGCGCTGGTCCTGCTCGGCGGCGCGGCGTTCGCCCTGTCGCCGGACGACGAGAAGCCGGCCGGACCGGGCGCGTCCACCACCCTGGTGGCCACCACGGTCCCGCCGACCTCGGTGCCCCCCGGCAGCACCACGGTGCCGCCGGTCGGGTCCAGCACCGTGCCACCGACCACGATCGCCGACCCCGGGATCCAGACCACCATCGAGTCGATCGTCGCCGACGGTGATGCGTACGAGATCACCTGGGCCGCCAACTTCGCCGCCGACGTCAACGCCCAGCACGTCCACCTCTACTGGGACACGGTCGGCGTGGAGAACGCCGGGACGCAGGGATCCGGACCCTGGGAGCTGACCGACGTCTCGCCCTACCGGTCCGAGAACGTGCTGCGACCCAGCAACCGTCCGGCGGGAGCCACGGCCATCTGCATCACCGCAGCCGATGCCGGTCATGCGGTCATCGACTTCGGCGTGGAGCAGTGCATGCCGGCGCCGTGAGACCGCAGCGATCGAACCGGTTGGTCGGCCCACCTGTCGGAGTCGGCCAACCGGTTCATGGCCGCGCCCGGAGTGACATCGGTCGCACCCGCGAACTCCCGCCCCACCACCGCGCATCACACGGTCGTGTCCACGACAGGAACCCACACCCAGGAACGACCACCGGCGGGACGGGTCGCCGAGCACGCCCGACTCGACCGTGCCGTCGTCGCGGCGTCGAAGGGCTCGGGATCGGCGCTGTTCATCGAAGGGCAGGCCGGATCGGGCAAGAGCCTGCTGCTGGAGACCGCCGAGGGCGTCGCCCGGCGGGAGGACGTGGCGACCATCGCCTTCCACTGCACCCGCCTGGCCCGGGAACGGACGCACGGACCCGTGCTCGAGGCCCTCATGGTGTGCGACGCCGCCGGCAGATCGCCGGGGAGCGGGGGTCACGACGAACTGGTCGCCAGATTCGTCCGGCTCGCCGAGACAGCGCCGGTCCTGGTCACCGTCGACGACCTCCAGTTCGCCGACGACGGCACCCAGGAGCTGGTCTCCGCGCTGCGACGCCTGACCGAGCGGCTCCCGATCGCGCTGGTCGCCACCGCGACCGACTGGCCTGCCACCACCGCCCGCCTGGTGGAGTCGGCCCGGAACCACATCGTGCTCCGACCGCTGGACGACGACGCCCTTGTCGAACTGGCCACCACGGCCATCGGGTGCCCGCCGGGGCCACGTCTCGTCGAGCTCCTGGCCAGCACCGGCGGCAACCCGTTCCTGAGCGCGCGGCTGATCGAGGCTCTGGATGCCGAGGGCCGGCTCGGTCAGGGTGAGGTCGCCGACGCCACGCTGCCGGTGGGGTTCTGTCGCGTCGTCCAGCGATCCCTCGGCGAGCTCACCGAGGGCGCACGGTCGCTGGTGCGAGCCGCCGCGGTGCTCGGCACCAGCGTGCGAATCGACCACGTCGCCGCCGTGCTCGACGTGCCCTTGCCCACGCTGATCGACCCCGTCGACGAGCTGCTGCGCGACGGCGTCCTCCACGACCGTGGCGGCGACGAGCTGGTCTTCGCCCAGCCGATCATGAGCGAGGCGATCTGCCGGTCGATCAACGCCGCCGAGCGGCTGGAGCTGCGCATGCGGGCGGCCCGACAGCTGGAGCGGCAGGACGACCGTCGCTCCCTCGAGCTGTACGGGCTCGTCGGCGATCGCGCCGCCGTCGCCGACCGGACCCGCCTGGCGGTCGGCCACGTCCGGACCCTGGTGCGCTCGGGCCGATTCCGGGATGCCGAAGCCGCCGCCGGCTCGCTCGGTTCGATGGCCGGGTCGGCCGACATCGGGGACCTGCGGGCCGATCTGACCGAGATCCGCTATCACCGGGCCCGATGGAACGAGCTGATCGCCGACGTCGAGCCGTGGCTCGAGGACTGCCGCGGAGGTGTCGAGTGCGACCGCCTGAGCGCCGACCTCGCCGCCGCCTACGCCGGGCTCGGCGATGCCGACCGGGCCGCCGAGCTGGCCCGTGGGGTGCTCGAGCGTCAGGGCGCCGCCGGGGATCCCATCGCCCGCACCGTCGCCTACCAGGTCCTCGCCGGCGCCTCGGCGGGAACGGTTCCGGCCGACGAGATCGTCCACCTCGCGCACCGCGCCGTTCGGGAGGCCGAACGGATGGGAACGTGGCAGGCGTTTCGCCGCCATCCCCACGCCACCTACGCCATGGCACTCGCCGACGCCGGGCGACCCGACGACGCGCTGGTGACCCTGGCCGAGGGCCGCTCGCTGGCGGACCGGCTCACCACCGCCTGGGACGACAGCACCTACTGCGCCGCCGCCGCGATCATCAGCGCCCGCCTCGGCCGCGGCGACGACGCCGCTCACCACATCGAGCGGGGACTCGCCCACGTCGAGCAGAGCGGTGCGGTCGTCGCCGGTGTCGATCTGCACTCGACCCGCATGGTGCTGGCGATCGGGCGGGGCGACCTCGACACCGCGTCCGCGTCGCTCGAGGCCGCGCTCCACCTCTTGGGCGACCGACCGGCCCGTTCGGTTCCTGGCCTGTGCCGGAGCTGGGGCGCATTGCTGGAGGCTCGCGGCGACCTGGACGGGGCCCGGGTCCGGCTCGCCGACGTGTGGGAGGCCCGACCCGGTTCGCTCTGGATCAACGCGGGACCGGCGCTGATCCGGGTGCTCCAGCAGACCGAAGGAGATGATCTGACGCCGGCGGCGATCGCCGCATCGGTGACCGAGCGGGCCGCCGCCACCGGAGCACCGTGGATCGACGCGCACGCCATGCGTTGCCGAGGGCTGGCCGACCGCGACGTCGGCGTGCTGCGACAGGCCGCCGACGGTTTCGCAGCGATCTTCGAGCGGCCCGACCAACTCGAGTGTCTGCTCGACGCGCTCCGGATCACCACCGACGCCGAGGAAACGGTGGCATTGCGGGCTCGGGCCGACGAGCTGGCCGCGATGCTCGGAAGCGAAGACCGGATGGCGGCTCTGCCCTCACCGGTCGGTGCGCCGGCTCGTCGGGTGGGTCGGCGAGCGGTCCGCCCGGTGTCGGGCTGGGGCAGCCTCACCGTGGCCGAGGAGCGGGTCGCGCGCCTGGTGGCGAGCGGTCACAGCAACGCCGAAGCGGGAGCCGAGTTGTTCGTCTCGTCCCGCACCGTCGAGTCCCACCTGCGTCGCATCTTCGCCAAGCTCGAGATCCGCAAGCGCGTGGAGCTCGCCGTCCTGGTCAGCCGCCTCGACGAGCATTGACCCCGAACTCGCAAGCTTCGGAGGTGGGAGCGGGCCGGTAGCATCGCCCCGATCGACGAGGGGGAACCGTGAGCACCACCGACGAGCGTGTCGTCCACCGGACCTGCCCGCTGTGCGAGGCGACCTGTGGGCTGGAGATCACCGTGACCGACGGCGCGGTGCGGCGCATCCGGGGCGACGCCGACGACGTCTTCTCGGGCGGCTTCGTCTGTCCCAAAGGCACGACCCTGGGCCACCTCCACGAGGACCCCGACCGGCTCCGCACCCCGCTCGTGCGCACCGGAACCGACGACCGCGGGTCCCCGATCTTCGAGGAGATCACCTGGGACGAGGCCTTCGCTCGGGTGGCCGATGGGCTCGGTGCCGTGTTGGAGGCGGGAGACCGGAACGCCCTTGCGATGTACCTGGGCAACCCCAACGTCCACACGCTGGCCGGGAGCATCTACAACCGCCCGCTGATCCAGGCGGCCGGCACCCAGAACCTCTTCTCGGCCAGCACGGTCGACCAGATGCCCAAGCACGTGTCGGCCGGGCTGATGTTCGGCAGTCCCAACACGATCCCGGTTCCCGACCTGGACCGGACCGACTACCTGCTCATGCTGGGCGCGAACCCGTGGGCGTCCAACGGCAGCCTCTGCACGGCGCCGGACTTCCCGGGGCGGCTCGAGGCGTTGCAGGAGCGGGGTGGTCGGCTGGTCGTCGTCGATCCCCGGCTGAGCCGGACAGCCAAGGCGGCCGACGAGCACGTCCCGATCCGCCCCGGCGGCGACGCGGCGTGGCTGTGCTCGCTGCTCCACGTGCTGGTCCGCGACGACCTGGTCACGCTCGGGCGCCTCGCCGACCACGTCGTCGGCGTCGAAGCGCTGGCCGCTGCGGTCCAGCCGTTCTCGCCCGAGGCCGTCGCCGGCGTCACCCGGATCGAACCCGCCGTGACCGAACGGATCGCCCACGAACTGGCCGCCGCGCCGACGGCGGCCGTCTACGGTCGGATCGGAACCCACACCGTCCGCTTCGGAACCGTCGCATCGTGGGCCGTCGATGCGATCAACACGCTGATCGGGAGCCTCGACGAACCGGGCGGCGCCATGTTCGCGCTGTCGGCCACGGGGCGCCCCGTCCCCGATGCACCGGGGGGCCGCGGATTCTCGCTGGGCCGGTGGCGCAGCCGGGTCCGCGATCTGCCCGAAGCCCGCGGCGAACTGCCGGTCGCCACCCTGCCCGACGAGATCCTCACCGACGGACCGGGACGGGTGCGCGCCCTCATCACGGTGGCGGGCAACCCTGCGCTGTCGTGCCCGGACTCGCAGCGCATGGAGGAGGCACTCGCCTCGCTCGACTTCATGGTGTCGGTCGACATCTACCGCAACGAGACCACCCGGTACGCCGATATCATCCTCCCCGCACCGTCGGCCCTGGAGCGCAGTCACTACGACCTGGCCTTCGCCACGCTCGCCGTCCGCAACGTGGCCAACTGGTCGCCGCCGGTCTTCGCCACCGATGCGCCGTCCGAGAGCGACGTTCTCGCCCGACTGGCACTGATCCTGAGCGGCGCCGGTGCCGACGCCGACCCCGCCGCCGTCCACGATCTGGTCATCGACACGGTGCTCACGACCGCGGTCGGTCGACCCGACTCGGCGGTCGCCGGACGCGATCCTGCCGAGCTGCGAGACCGGCTCGACGGCGACACACCCGAGGATCGCGTCGTCGATGCGATGCTCCGCCTCGGACCGTACGGCGACGGGTTCGGTGCGTTCCCCGAGGGCCTCTCCCTCGCCGTGCTCCAGGACAACCCCCACGGGGTCGACCTGGGCCCGCTCACGCCGCAACTGCCCAACGGCCTGCGCACGCCATCGGGCAAGGTCGAGCTGGCGCCCGATCCGGTCATCGACGATCTGGGCCGCCTGGCCGAGAAGCTGACCGACGGCGCCGGCGATCCGGACGGGCTGCTGCTGGTGGGTCGCCGCCACCTGCGGTCGAACAACTCCTGGATGCACAACGTCAGGGTGCTGGTGAAGGGCGCCGAGCGGTGCACACTGCAGCTGCACCCCGACGACGCCGCGCGCCGTGGCTTGGACGGGGGCGACACGGCCACGGTCACGTCGGCCGCCGGGTCGATCGAGGCGACCGTCGAAGTGACCGACGAGATCATGGTGGGAGTGGTGAGCCTCCCCCACGGGTGGGGCCACGACCGACCGGGGACCGCGATGGAGATCGCCCAGGCCCGGCCGGGCGTCAACAGCAACGTGCTGACCGACGCCGGCGTCGTGGATCCGCTGTCGGGCAACACCGCGCTCAACGCCATCCCGGTCACGGTCACCACCTGAACCCTCTCGGGGTCAGGCACCCAGCGGGTTCACCTCGCCTCCCCACCCCGACCTCGCGGCCACCGGGCCCGGTTCCGGGTTCTCGGCCCGCGATCGACCGGGTCGGAGCCGCGACCGGGTCGTGATGTGCAGCCCGGAGACGCCGCGCGTATCGTCGCTGCAACATCGCACACCAACGGGGGACCACGTGATGCGATACCGGCTGCTGTTCGCTCTCATCCTGGGCTTGGCCCTGCCCGGGTTGGCCGGATGTTCCACCTCGGAGGAGCCGGCCGACGCGCAGGGCGAGACCTCGGACACGGCCCCGAACGAGAACGGCGACACCGCGGCCGACCCGCCGTCGGAGCCGGCCGGCTCCCTCGACGCGACGGTGCAGGGCAGCGTCGAGCAGGTCGCCGTCGTCGGCACCGAGCCCGAGACCGAGCTGGAGCTGCTCGATGGGGACGGCGCCGCCGTTGCCGAGGGCGTCTCGGACGAGGCCGGCTCCCTGCTGTTCCGGGAGATCGAGCCCGGGGACGGCTACACCGTCGCGGCCGGCGACGGAGCGGCTTCGGACGCGATCACGGTCATGGACCGCACGTCGATCCCCGATCAGGCGCTCTACGACGACCAGGTCCTCGAGCCGGGCTTCGGCTACATCACCACCCGCGACGGCACCACACTCTCGGCCACCGTCTACCTCCCGGGACCCCCCGAGGACGGCCCCTACCCCACCGTGGTCGAATACTCGGGGTACGACCCCGCCAACCCGACCAGCACCATCGAGAGCCTGGTGGGCGACACCGACGCCGTCGACATCGACGCACTCTGCGACGAGGGCGGGCTGCTGCTGGCCGCGCTGCCGACCTTCTGCGAGGGCGTGCCGGCCCAGCCCGGATCGCTCCTGGCGTCGGTGCTGGGCTACGCGGTCGTGGCGGTCAACATTCGCGGCACCGGCTGTTCGGGGGGCGCCTACGACTTCTACGAGGAGCTGCAGGTCCTGGACGGATACGACGTGATCGAGACCGTCGCCGCCCAGGACTGGGTGAAGGGCGGTCAGGTGGGCATGGTCGGCCTGTCCTACCCGGGCATCAGCCAGCTCTACGTGGCCCGGTCGAACCCGCCGTCCCTGGCGGCCATCACCCCACTCTCGGTCATCGACGACACCTATCGAGGCACCCTGCGACCGGGCGGCATCTACAACAACGGGTTCGCCGCCGAGTGGGCCGAGGGTGTCCTGGACAACGCCGACCCGTACGGCCAGGGGTGGGAGGAGACCGTGGTGGCCGAAGAGGAGGCCGACGGCGGCACCTCGCAGTGCGCCGAGAACCAGCGGCTCCGGGGCCAGAACCGGGACATCCTCGAACTGTCCCGGGAGATCGACTGGTACGACGAGGACTACCTCTACACCGTGCCCCAGACCTTCGTGGACCAGATCGACGTCCCGGTCTTCCTCACCGGCGCCTGGCATGACGAGCAGACCGGACCCCACTTCGCCAACATGCTCGACGAGTTCACCACCGATCCCCTCCGGGTGACGATGTTCAACGGCACCCATGCCGACGGATTCGGACCCGAGACGTTGCCGGCCATGAACGACTTCCTCGATCTCTACGTCGCCGAGGAGCGCCCCGAGCTGCCGCCGGTGGTGCTCTCGTTCGGCGGCATCCTGTTCGATCTGGCGTTCGGCTGGCCGTTGGAGGTCCCGCCCAACCGGTTCAGCGGCATGGACCACGCCGAGGCGTTGGCTACCTACGAGGCCGAGCCTCCCGTCCGGGTGGTGTTCGAGAGCGGTTTCGGCTCCGACTCGGTGGGTGCCCCGGTCGGCACGTACGAGGCCACCTTCGATCAGTGGCCGCTGACCGAGACCGTGGCGACGCCGTGGTACCTCCAGCCCGGTGGCTCGCTGTCACGGGACGAGCCCTCTGACGACGGCGGTGCCAGCGGCTACCGGTTCGACCCCGACGCGGGCGGCGTGACGACCTTCGACGGCGGCAGCACCGACATCTTCGGCAACCTGCCCGAGTACGACTGGCCGGTTCCCGCCGACGGAACCGCCGTGACGTTCGAGACGCCCGCGCTGGCCGAGGACACCGTGCTGCTCGGCCCGGCGAGCGCCGACCTGTGGGTCGAGTCCACCGCCGACGACACCGACCTCGAGGTGACCGTCAGCGAGGTGCGCCCCGACGGCACCGAGTACTACGTCCAGGCCGGTTGGCTGCGAGCCAGCCACCGGGCGCTCGACGAGGACGAATCGACCGAGCTGCTTCCCGTCCAGCACCACGTCGAGGAGGAGAACGAGCCGCTCACGCCCGGCGAGCCGACGCTGATGCGCATCGAGATCTTCAACATGGGCCACATCTTCCGGGCCGACTCGAAGATCCGCATCGCCATCGACACGCCGGGCGGCTCCCGGCCGCGCTGGAAGTTCGAGCTGTTGGAGCCGGAGGGCGAGGTCACCAACACCATCCACCACTCGGCCGAGTACCCGTCGCGGGTGGTGCTGCCGGTGGTACCGGCGTTGGAGGGATGGCCGGCAGAGGCGCCGCCGTGCCCGTCGCTGCGAGGCCAGCCCTGCCGCCCCGCCCCCGAGATCACCAACTGAGCACGCTCGGGGTCAGGCACCCAGCGTGCTCACTTCGCCCCGACCCACCCGAACTCGCGGCCGTGCGACCCGGTTCTGGGCCTGATGGCCGCAAGTCGGGAATCAGCCCTGCTCGGGGTCGTAGCCGGAGCGAGCCAGGATGCGTCGCACGCCTTCGAGCTGATCCGACCGGACCAGCAGACGGTGCGCGGACAGCCGCAAGGTTGCCGGGCAATGCGCCCTGATCGTCCGACCGGAGCAGTTCGACCTTGAAGCCTTGGTCCCGGCAGGCCTCGGCGGCAATGCCGGCCTGGAAGGCATCGAACCCGAGTCGCAACGTGACGATCTCGACATCGTCCGCCCCCTCGACCATCCCAACGAGCATAGGTGGGGCCTGACCCCCGGTGTGCTCGTTGGGATCAGCGCAAGGCGGCCAGGATCGTTCGGGTGCTGGCGCTCGTGATCTCGGCGCCGCGGTCGGGCGCCTCGGCGATCAGAGCCGACATTCCCTCCAGCAGGTGGCGGACCAGCACGGTGTCGACCGCATCGTCCAGATCCACCCGGAAGATCCCGGCCGACCGTCCCTCGTCCAGGATCTCGGCGACGAGCGCATCGAGCGCCCCGTCGAACGCGACCAACGACGCCCGCGCCTCGGGCGACAACGAGTGGCGCACGTCCAGAGCGTGCGGTGCGTGCGCCGTCGTCGCGGCGACGTGGCGGATCAGCTGTTCGAGTCGGTCGACCGGCCCCTCGACCACCCGCATCGCCGCATTCAGGAGCTCGACGCTCTCCTCGGCGTGCTGCGAGATGGCGGCGGCCACGATGCTGTCCACGTCGGGATAGTGGTTGTACAGCGTCTGGCGGGCGACGCCGGCGGCCTCGGCTACCCCGGACATCGTCACGGCGCCCAAGCCGCGCTCGCTGATCAGGACCAGGGTGGCGTGGATGATCCGATCCCGGGTCGAGACCGGCCCCATCGACCCACCGGCCCCTTGATCGGTCACCCGTCGGCCCTGGTGTACAGCCGCACCGACAGCGGGACGAACACCACGAGCATGCCGACCATCCACATCAGCGCGAGCAGGAGATCCCCGCTGCCGACAGCACCATCGGCCAGACCGCGAACGGCATCGGCGGTCACCGAGACCGGCTGGTACCGGGCGAACGGTTGGAGCCAGCCCGGCATGGTCTCGGCCGGGGTGAACGCCGTGCTGGCGAGCATCATCGGGAACAGCCAGAACATCGACAGCATCCCCACCATGTCGGGCTGGCGGACCTTCGCCGCGATCGCGGCACCCATCCACGAGAACGCGAACCCCATCCCGGTGGCCAGCAGCACCGCGCCCAGGGCACCCGGCAGCGACCCGAAGCGGTACCCCATCAAGAGGCCGAGGAGCGCCACCAGGGTCAGGCCGACCACGTTGCGCGCGGCGTCGGCCAGCGTTCGTCCGGCGATCACCGCCACCTGGCTCATCGGCAGGGACCGGAACCGCTCGGTGACCCCCTCGGTCAGGTCGGCGGCCAGCCCCATGCTGGTCTGCTGCGCCCCGTTCAGGGCGGTGATGACCAGCACCCCCGGCACCAGGAACTGGAGGTAGTCGATCTCGGCCCCGGCACCGATCGAGCCGCCGAAAACGTAGTTGAACAGGACGAGGAAGAACGACCCCATCACCACGGCGAACGTCAGCATCTCCGGCTGCCGAAGGGTGCGGATGGTGTCGCGCCACAGGACCGCGTTGGTGTCGGCGACCGCCCATCGCAACCGGACCGACGGGCTGGGGTCGTCAACCACCCTCGCGGTCGACACCGGCGTGTCGACGGTGGTCATGCGGCCTCCTCAGGTCGACGTTCGGCACCAGGCGTGGCCGGCGCCCCGGTGAGCGTGAGGAACACGTCATCGAGCGTCGGTCGCCGGAGCTGGAAGTCGGCGATGGCGACCCCACCGTCCTGGAGCTTCCGCAGCAACGCCAGCGATCGTTCGGCGCCGTCCGCCACCGGGACATCGAGTCGACCGGTCGCGACATCGACGACCGCTCCGTCCACGTCGCCCAACAGGTCGGCGGCGACGGCCACGTACGCGGGATCGGCGCACCGCACCTCGAGCACGTCGCCCCCCAGGTCCCGCTTGAGCATCTCGGGACTGCCGGACGCGACCTCGGCCCCGCGGTCGACCACGACGACCTGGTCGGCCAGCTGATCGACCTCCTCCAAGTAGTGCGTGGTCAGGACGATGGCGGCGCCATCGGACGCCAGCGACCGGATGGCGTCCCACAGCTCGACCCGGCTGCGCGGATCCAACCCGGTCGTCGGTTCGTCGAGAAAGAGCGCCGGCGGGTCGGCCACCAGCGCGGCGACCACATCGAGCCGTCGCCGCTCGCCCCCCGAATACGTCCCCGCAACCCGATCGGCGAACCCGCCGAGGTCGAACCGTTCGATGAGCTCGTCGATACGGGCCGCGCGGCGAGGCTTCGGGAGCTTGTAGAGCCGGCCGAAGAGCTCGAGGTTCTCGCGCGCCGTCAGCTTCTCGTCGACCGCTGCGGCCTGCCCGGCCAGGCCGATCAGCTGTCGCACCACGGACGGGCGCCCGGCCACGTCGTAGCCGCTGACCGACGCCGCGCCCGAGTCGATGGGGATCAGGGTGGTCAGCATGTTGATCGTCGTGGTCTTGCCGGCCCCGTTGGGACCGAGCAGGCCCAGCACCTGACCGGCGTCGACCGAGAAGCTCAGATCCCGGACGGCCGGAACGGCACCGAAGGACTTGGACAGCCCCTGCGCCTCGATCACGGGCGAAGAGGGGGACATCGTGCCGACGGACGGCCAGAATGTGGACATAGTGTCTATACTAGCTGACACTTCGTCCGCGCGGCTACCCCGAACGAGCACCCGTCGACTCCCAACGAGCACAGATGGGGCCTGGCCCGCGAGCGGTTCACTCCGGGCCACGTCCTGGTGGCGGCCGGTACCGGCGGCAACGGAGGAGGCGGCCTGGTCGCGGCCCGGCATCTCCACAACGCCGGTCTCGCCGTCTCCGTCGTGACCACGAGGCCGGCCGACGCCTACCGCGGTGTGCCGGCCCACCAGCTCGCCATCCTCGACCGCATGGGTCTCCCCTTCCTCGACTCCGTCCCGATCGCCAAGTCCGACGCGGCACCGATCGACCTGATCATCGATGCGGTCATCGGCTACGCGCTGGAGGGCCAGGCGTCGGGCCGGGCGGCGCAGCTGATCGACGCACTCGACGAGCTCGGCGCACCGATCCTCTCGCTGGACGCGCCCAGCGGGGTCGACGTCTCCACCGGCCTCGCCCTCGGCGCCCATATCCGAGCCACCGCCACCTTGACCCTGGCCCTCCCCAAGACCGGCCTGGTCGGATCCCCGGCGGTGGGCGAGCACTACCTGGCCGACATCTCGGTGCCGGCCGACCTCTACGCCGAGATCGGGGCGGTCGCGGGCGCGGCCGTCACGCCGATCTTCCGGGACGGGCCGATCCTGCGCGTCCGCCCCGACTGACGGGCCCCCTCCGCTCGAAACTCGGGCAACCGCGCCACCCCGGTGCGGGCGCATGCCCAAATTTCGCCTGCGGGGGCCGAGCGGGCAACCTGGGCGGATGAGCGAACCGATCCTGGTCACCGGCGGCACCGGCTACATCGGCAGCCACACCGTCGTCGAGCTGCTCGACGCCGGCCACGAGGTGGTCGTCGTGGACAACCTGGTCAACTCCTCGGCCCTCACCATCGACCGCATCGAGCAGATCACGGGCACGCGGCCGGCGTTCCACGAGATCGACCTGTGTGACGCTCCGGCCCTGGACCGGGTCATGGCCGAGCACCTCCCCGGTTCGGTCATCCACTTCGCCGCCCTGAAAGCGGTGGGCGAGTCCGTCGAGCAACCGGTCCGCTACTACCGCAACAACATCGACAGCTCGCTGAACCTGATCGACGCGTGCGCCGCCCACGGCTGCGAGACCATCGTCTTCTCCTCGTCGGCGACCGTCTACGGCGACCCCGCGTCGGTGCCGATCCCCGAGGATGCCCCGGTGTCGCCGACCAACCCGTACGGCTGGACGAAGCTGATGGTCGAGCAGATCCTCACCGATGCCGCCCTGGCCCGGCCGACGCTGCGGGTCGCGCTGCTGCGCTACTTCAACCCCGCGGGTGCGCACCCGTCCGGTGTCATCGGCGAAGATCCGCACGGCATCCCCAACAACCTGATGCCCTACCTGCTCCAGGTCGCCGTGGGCCGCCGAGACGAGCTGCTGGTCTTCGGCGACGACTACGACACACCCGACGGCACCGGCGTGCGCGACTACGTCCACGTGGTCGACGTGGCCCGCGGCCACCTGGCGGCGCTGGACGGTCTGACCCAGCACGACCCCGGAGCCCGCACCTGGAACCTGGGCACCGGTCGGGGTGCGTCGGTCCACGAGGTCCGCACCGCGTTGCAGGAGGCCTGCGGCCGCACGCTCCCCTACCGGGTCATCGACCGTCGAGCCGGTGACATCACCGCCAGCGTGGCCGATCCGGCCAAGGCCAACGCCGAGCTCGGGTGGTCCTCCACGCTGACGCTGGCCGACATGTGTCGCGACGCGTGGCGCTGGCAGTCGGAGAACCCCGGCGGCTACGCGTCGCCCTGATCGAGCGGCGTCCCGTCGGCCGCCTCGTCCGGAACCAGCGGGTCGTCGTCAGCACCGAGCAGCACCCAGCCCGGCGCCACCTCGCCCAACTCCAGGGGGCGCATCGAGATGTCGATGGCCGTCCAGAGCGTCTTCGCCGTGCCCGAGAACAGCAGCGGGAACACGATGGCCACGAGCAGCCCGGCCACGATCATCGGCACGACGGCGATCTTGGGATAGGTGATCACCGCCCCGACCACCAGGGTGAAGAAGAGGAGCGTGAACGAGACGATCACGCTGAGGCCCAGGCTGCCGAGCCAGTGTCCCTCGACCCGTTCGAAGTGCAGGCCGCACGTGTCGCAGTCGTCGGGCAGGATCAGCCCGTAGCGGAAGTGAGGATGGGTGCCGCAGACGGGACAGCGCCGGAAGAGCCCGCGCCGCAGCATCCGACCTCGCGTCAGTGGCAGGGGCGCCGGTCGGTCGGTCACGCTTCCCCGCGCTCACGGGGCAGCCGCCGCCGACCCCACAACAGGAGGACGGCGGGTTGGACCAGCACCGACCCGATCAGTGCGAAGACGATCGCCACGGACATCAGCGTGCCGAACTGACGGATGGGAACCAACCCGGAGAACATCAACACGCCGAACCCGGCGACCGTCGTGGCCGCCGACCCGGTCAGCGCCGCTCCCGTGTGGGACAGGGCCTCGTCGAGCGCCTCCTTCACCGTCAGCTCGGTGTCGGCGATCTCCTCGATGAATCGGTGCGTCATGTGGATGCCGTAGTCGATGCTGAGCCCCACCGCGACCGAGGCCAGGGTCACGGTCAGGATGTTGAAGTCGATACCGAACAGCCACATCGAGCCGACGGTCCAGGACACCACCATCGTGGTCACCGTCATCGACAGCAGCCCCAACCAGGGACGGCGGTCGACCAGCCCGAAGTACCCGGTGATGAAGATCGTCGCGGCCAGCAGCGCCAGGAGAATGCCGCGCCGTCCCGACCGTGCCAGGAGCCGGTTGGTCTCGTGCAGCAGGAGGTCGTCCGAGGCGACGCGCACCTCGAGTCCCGCGTCCTCGAGCGGCGCGGCGACGACCAGCAACTGGTCGGCCAGCGCCCGGGCCCCGTCCTGGCCCACGGTCGTGGGAACGGTGATCAGCCCCAGCTGCTGGTCGCCGGCGATCTCGGTCGTGACCAGGGATGCCGAGCCGGTCTGGCGGGTGCCATCCAGCGCCGCGACACGAGCCGCCACCTCGTCCAGCTCGGCCTGGGTGTCGGGACTGCTGAGGTCACCCTCGATCAGCAGGAAGCTCTGCTCGGTGAGGTCACCGCCGAACAGCGCCACGAGATCGTCCACCACCCGCTCGATGTCGGTCCCGTCCGGGATGAACTCGTCGGCGTCGAAGACGGTCTGGATCTCGAGCGCCGCGACCACACTCCCGATCGTCAACAGCACCGCCACCACGATGGTCACCACGGGCGCGGCCATGCCGACGTCGCCGATGGCGCGAGCGAAGCGACCGACCATCCCCAGTCCCTGACCGCCGGACGAGGTGCCCACCCCGTCTCGAGCGGCGGGGCGGTTGTCCAGCAGGGTCCGAGCCGATGGCACGAGCAGCACGAAGACGACGAGGGCCGCCAGCACCCCCAGCGCGGCGAACACGCCGTAGTCGCGGATCGGCGGCAACGGACTGGCCACGTTGGTCAAGAACCCGATCATCGTCGTCAGGGTCGCCAGGCCCAGGGCCGCCCCGACCGTTGACAGCGCCCGAGCCGACGACTGCGTCGGTGTCAGTCCACCGGCGCGCTCCTCTCGGTTGCGGAACGTCAGCTGGAGGCCGTAGTCCACGCCGAGACCGATCAGGAAGACCGGCACGATGACCGAGATCTGGGTGAAGTTCCCCGTCAGCCCCAGGTAGTTGGGGCCGACCAGCACCGTCAGGCCCGTCATCCAGACCACCGCGACGACCAGGGCCAGGAGGGCCAGCGCCACATCGCTGAATCGCCGGTACAGCAGGGTCAGGATGATCACGATCAGCACCAGCCCGATGCCCATCAACCGCGGCATCTCGGCCAGCGACGCCTCGCTGATGGCGGCGTTGACGATCAGGAAGTTGAACGGGTCGACGGTGGCCGGCCCGTCGTAGCGCTCCTCCAGTGCGTCTTGAACCGCCAGCGAGGCCTCCCTCACGTCGGGGATGTCGGTCGCGGAGCCGAGCCGCACCAGGATCACACCCGCCTGGGCGGTGGCCGTCTCGGTGTTGAGATCGACCGAATACGGGAGCTGCGCGGTGGAGCCGCGCTCGGGATCGGCGAATGCGAGGGCGGCCGCTCGCCGAATCTCCTCGTCGGTGGCGGACTCGACGGAGGCGCCCAAGAGCTCCAGCACGACCCGCATGGGATCGGCGTAGGACACGATCGCCTGCGGGTCGTCGCTCAGGAACTCCTGCACCGCCGGCACGTCGAGCACGATCGAGCGGATCTGGTCGGCCACCGCCACCCCCTCGGCCGAGATGACGTTCCCACCCTCGCCGGCGTTGACCATGATCTGGATCGACGTCAGCGCGCTCTGCGCCCCGAACGTGTCGTTGAGGGTGTCGAGGTCGTCGGCCTGCTGGCTCTCCACCTGGAACGGCGAGGCGCCCGCCTCCAGTTGCTGTTCCCCGGCCAGCGCTCCGAAGACCAGGGTCAGCGCCGCCACCGCGACCAGCGTGAGGGCCGGTCGCTCCGCCACCGTGCGAGAGACCCACTGAAGCAGGCGATGGAACATGAGGACTGAGAATCTACGACGCCGCTTGCGGCAGGTCCCAGATCGCCGTGGCAGGATCGAGGGGTCATGAGCAGCACCGCCAGCGTCGAGCAGCGATCGCGCGCGGTCCGACAGCTCCGCATCGCCCTCACCCAGACCCCGCTCGGGCTCGACACCAGCGGCGCCGAGCGGGCCCGCCACCAGCGCGCCCAGCTGCTCGACCAGATCGACGACTACCTCCTGCCCCGCCTGGCCCAACTCGACGCCCCGCTCCTCGCGGTCCTCGGTGGCTCGACCGGCGCCGGCAAGTCGACGCTGTTCAACAGCATCCTGGGCGACGTGGTGTCCGCCGCCAGCGTCCGCCGCCCCACCACCCGCACGCCGGTGCTGGCCTGCCATGTCGAGGACCAGCGGTGGTTCACCTCCGACCGGGTCCTTCCCGGCTTGGAGCGGATCGCAGAGGACGGTCGTTCCGAGGCCCGGACGGGGACGCTCCGCATCCACTCCACCACAGCCCTCCCGCCCGGCCTCGCCCTGCTGGACGCGCCCGACATCGACTCGGTCGAAACGGCCAACCGCTCGCTGGCCGAACAGCTCCTGGCCGCCGCCGACCTGTGGGTGTTCGTCACGACGGCGGCTCGGTATGCCGACGCCATCCCCTGGGAAGTGCTGTCCACGGCGGCCGAGCGCGGCACCGTCGTGGCCCTGGTGCTCAACCGGGTACCGCCCGGTGCCCGCGACGATGTCTCGACCCACCTACGCGAGCTGATGCACGAAGCCGGACTGGCGTCGGCCGACCTGTTCGTCATCGACGAGGGGCCGAAGTCGGAGACGGGCCTGCTTACCGGCGTCGACCTCAGCGCGGTCTCGGACTGGGTGCGTCGACTGGCCGCCGATGCCGACGCACGGGCCGCGGTCGCACAGCGCACCCTCGACGGGGCGCTCGGCAGCCTGCTGCCGCGGACCCGCACGATCGCCGACGCTGTCCACGACCAGCTCGATGCGGCCGAACGCCTCGGTCGCGCCGTCGACGAGGCGTACGGCGAAGCGGCCGAGGCCATCGCCCAACGAGCGGTCGCCGGGCGAGCCCTCCACGGCGAGGTGCTGGTCCGCTGGCAGGAGCTGGTGGGCACCGGGAAGATCATCGGCACCGTCCAGCGCCAGGTGGGTCGGGTCCGCGACGCCGTCGCCGGCGCCTTCGGGCGGCGATCCGAGACGGCCGCCGCCACCGGAGAGCTCACGTCCGAGATGGAGCGCGGCATCATCCTCCACGCCGACGAGGCGTCGCTCGCCGTGGTCGAACGGTGGCGCGCCACCCCGGCCGGGGCCGGCCTCCTGGGTGGCGACGACGTGCGCCTTTCCCGATCCGACCCCGACCTGACGGTCAGGGCCCGCGCCGAGATCGATCAGTGGAGCGCCTCGGTGGTCGCCCTGATCAGCGACCAGGGCAAGAGCCGTCAGGTGCTGGCCCGCGTGCTCTCGATCGGCGTCAACACCGTCGGCCTCGCCTTGATGGTCGCGGTCTTCGCCCACACCGGCGGCCTCACCGGGGGTGAAGTGGTGGTCGCCTCCGGCACGGGCGCCGCGTCCCACGCTCTCCTCACCGCGGTGTTCGGCGAGCAGGCCGTGCGCGACCTGGTCGAGCAGGCCCGCAGCGATCTCGAGGTGCGGATCCGACGGCTCCTGGCCGACGATGCGTCGAGGTTCCATCTGCGACTGGCCGCCGAGGCCACCTCGCCCGGGGTCGCCGCCGGACTGGATACGGCCGTCGAGCTGCTCACCGAGAGCGTGACGTGAGCGAGCCGACCCTGGAGAAACGACTCACGGCGCTGGAGGAGTCCGTCGAGCTGGCTCGGGCGCGGGTGGCGATCCCCCAGCTGGACGAGGCCGGAGCGGTGTGCGCGCGGGCCCGGGGTCGGCTCGGCCACGGAACCCACCACGCCGTGGTCGCCATCGCCGGCCCCACCGGCGGTGGGAAGTCCACCCTCTTCAACGCCCTCTCGGGAGGCGAGCTCTCCCCTCCGGGCCTGCGCCGCCCCACCACCGCCGCGGCGACGGCGGCGGTCTGGGGGCCCGACGTCGAACCGCTGCTGCGCTGGCTCGAGATCCCCTCGGCCCATCCCGCACCGCTCTCCTCCGCTCCGCTCGACGCGGTCGACCTCAGCGGGCTGGTCCTCGTCGACCTCCCCGACCACGATTCGATCGAGCGGACCCACCAACTCGAGATGGAGCGGCTCACCGACCTGGCCGACCTGCTGCTCTGGGTCACCGACCCGCAGAAGTACGCCGATGCCTCGGTCCACCACTACCTGCGCAATCTCGCCGGCCAGGACGCGGCGATCATCGTCGTGCTCAACCAGATCGACCTGCTCACGCCTGCGGAACTCGAGATCTGCTTGGCCGAGCTGACCGCCATCCTCCGGGCTGACGGACTGGACCACGTCACCGTGCTGCCGGTGTCCGCGGCCACGGGTACCGGGATCGAGCAGCTCCGCGTGCGCCTCGCCGACGTGGTCGCCACGCGTCGTGCCGCGGTCGATCGCGCCGTGCTGGCGGTGAGCACCGCCGCCCGCGACCTGGACGATGCGCTCCACCTTGACCTTCCCGCCACCGGCGTCGCCGGCGATCGGGGCCGGCTGACGACGGAGTTGGCGGCGGCCGCCGGGGCCGATACGGCGTGCGAGGCCCTCGCCGCCTCCCACCGGCGGATGGCGACGATGCGCACCGGGTGGCCGGTGACCCGGTGGATCTCCGCGGTCCGCCGCGACCCCTTGCGCAGCCTGCGGTCGACCGGAGCGGCCTCGGCCGCATCGGCCACCGTGGGCCCCGAGACCGTGGATCCGGTGCCGTCGGACCCCCAGGCCACCTCGGTCGACGGCGCTCGGATCCGGGCCGCGGTTCGGACGTATGTCGAGCAGGCGGTGCCCTCGGAGTCGCCCACGTGGCAGGCGGTCGGACGCAATGCCGCGACCCGCAACGCCGAGGCGCTCACCCGAACCGCTCGCCAGACCGTCGCCGCGGTCACCCTCGAGCCCACGTCCCTACCCCGATGGTGGAAGCTGGCCGCGTTCCTCCAACGCCTGGCCGGCCTCGCCGCCGTCGCCGGACTGGTCTGGCTGGTCGGGATCGCCGCGCTCGAGTGGGCCAAGGTGCCCGAGCTCCCCCTCCCGGAGATCGGCGATGTGCCCGTGCCGACGGCCCTCCTGATCGGCGGGGTGCTGATGGGCCTCCTGACGGCATGGATCTCACGTCTGCTCGCCGGCGTCGGAGCCCGCCGACGGGCGACCGCGGCGAGGTCACGCATCCAGGACGCGGTGGACGAGGTCGCGGCGGAGCTCGTCGTCGCGCCGATCGAGGCCGAGGTGGCCGACCTGCGCCGGCTCGAGACCCTCCTGCGAATCGCCGGCACCTGACGGGCTGGATGAGACTCGCTTGATGCAACGATTCATCGGACGTCGGGCGCTGGTCACGGGCGCCAGCCGCGGGATCGGCGCGGCCATCGCCCAGCGCCTGGCCGCCGAGGGCGCCGCCGTCGCCATCGCGGCACGAACCGCGGCACCGCGCGACGAGATCGCCGGCAGCCTCGAGGAGACCGCCGCCGTGCTGGGACGGTTCGGCAACCGGGTGGCGACGCTGGTCGTCGACCTCGCCTCACCCGACGCCCGGGCCGATCTGGTCGCCCGGGCGGCCGCAGCGTTGGGCGGACCCGTCGACGTGCTGGTCAACAACGCGGCCGCATCCATCCACGGGCCGCTGCTCACCTACCCATCGAAGCGGCGGGCCATCACCTGGCAGCTCAACGTCGAGGCACCGCTCGATCTCGCCCAACAGGCGGTGCCCGCCATGCGCGAAACCGGTGAGGGGTGGGTGGTCAACCTCACCAGCGGCAGCGCCCGCCATGAACCCGGACCACCGTTTCGCGACGCCCTTCCCACCGGCTACTACGGCGCCTCGAAGGCCGCGCTCGATCGGCTGACCAATGCACTGGCGCTGGAAACCCACGGCACCGGCGTGCGCGTCAACGCGATCCGGCCCCGCGCCGCGGTCCGCAGCGAAGGAGCCGACGCCATCCTCGGCTCCGATTTCGACCCCAGCCGATTCGAACCGATGGAGTCGATGGTCGAGGCGGCGGTGGCGCTGTGTGCGTGCGACCCCGACCAGACGGGGTGGGTCGGCGACAGCCTGACCCTGCTCGACCGGTGGGACATGGTCCCCCAACGCCTCGACGCCTCCGGACCGGCGTGAGCCGACCGAGAACGGGTGGCGTCGGCCCACGGGGTGAATCGGCTCGGTGCCTGACCCCGAGCGGGTGCGGGGCCCGTGACCTAGATTCTGCCCCATGACTGCATCATTGAGTACCGCCGAACTCCTCCCGCTGGGGTTTCTCCTCCTGCAGGTGGTCCTCGTCATCACCGTGGTGATCCGGGGACCGCGAGCCACCACCATCGACCGGGAGGTCATCGTGCGGGCGTTGCCATCGGACTGGATCCGACAGTTCGCCGGAGACATCGAAGCGCTCGGCGGCTATCGGGTCACTGCGCCGGATCAAGGGAACATCTTGGAGATCTCCCGGGGACGGGTGCCGGTGTGGGCCCTCGTGATCGCCATCGTGTTCTTCCCCTTCGGCCTGCTGGCCCTGTTGGCCTACCACAAGGACAAGGTGATCGTGACGGCTCGGCCCGCCGGCGACAGCACGACGCGCGTCAGCGTCGTCGGGACCCTCCGAAACCAGCTGTCCGCTGCGATCGACGAGGTCTCCGAACCGCTTCCCCTTTGAGGCGCGGGCCACTCCGGTCGTATCCTCGGCCGACACAGAGTCAACACACGGTCGCGCTCCGGTGGCGCGTCCGGCGGGTGCGGGGGATCACACATGACGACTGACGCGACCGCGGCGTCCGGCGGCCCACCCGGCGACGACGACCCCACGGGCGAACCCGCACCGCGGCGCGAGAAGATCGAGTTCAAGATGCGTGCGCTGCCGGCGCTGGACGGCATGCGTGGCATCGGCGCCCTGGTGGTCGTGCTCTACCACATGACCGGCCACAACAAGATCTGGCAGATGTGGGGCTACGGCCTGGTCGTGCTGTTCATGACGATGAGCGGCTTCCTCCTCACCTCGCTGTGGCTCCAACGCCGGTACGAGGCCGACCACCATCCGGCGCGGACCTTCGTCCGGCGTCGGGTGTTCCGCGTCGTGCCCACCAACACGATCTACACGGTCGGCCTCGGCGCCCTGCTCCTGCTCGTGTTCTTCTTCCCACCGGCCGATACCGCCGACGAGTCCGGTGGCGCCCTGGATCAGGGCGAGCAGGTCGAGATCGTCGGCGGCGACGGCGAGGGCTGCCGGGAGACCGACGCCACCCCGCTGGTCGCGGCCGCCACCAACCTGGTGTTCGTCCTCAACTTCTTCCAGGCCGACGGCATGTGCGGCTCGGTGTTCTCGCACCTCTGGACGGTCAACATCGAGTTCCAGTTCTACCTCCTGCTCCCGGTGTTCATGCTGGGGCTGTGGCGGGTCGCGAAACGCGACCCGGTCAAGGTCGGGATGATCGTGACCGGGGTCGGGTCCCTTCTGGTGTGGGCGAACCGGCTCCGGCTGGACTATTCGACCGACTCGGCGTTCCAGATGGCCTACTTCCGGACCGACATGAGGTTCGACGCCATCCTCCTCGGCATCTTCACCGCGCTGGCCCTGCACCGATGGGGGCTGCCCCGACGGGCCGGGCCATGGGGTGTCGCGGCGGCCGTGCTCTTCTTCGTCGGAGGGCTCGGTCGCTCCAGCATGTTCCAGGGGGGTCTGTTCGACTGGATCAGCATGGACGACATCGACCTCGATCTGGAACTGGGTTTCTGGCTGCAGTGGCAGGCCTTCCCGGTCGCCGTATCGGGCGCCTGCTTCGTCGTCTGGGCGGCAGCGCGGCCCCCGGGGGCCAAGAGTCACATCCTCGAGCAACGTTGGGCCCTGTGGCTGGGCGCCCTCTCGTACTCGCTCTACGTGACCCATCTTCCGTTCGCCGGTCCGTCGTGGCTGATCGCCGAAAGCGATTCGCTGAACAACTGGCACCGGGCGGTCGCCGTCGTCGGCGGCACGATCGCCGCCACCATTGCGGCCTGGTTGCTCCACATCTTCATCGAACAGCCCTTCATGCGCCGGGGTGCGGGCAAGGACTGGGACGTTCCGATCATCAGTCCCTGGCTGGAGAAACGCCGATCGTCGAAGTCTCCGGCCGGCGGAGCACCCGGCGGCGGCGCTCCCGGCCACGACGTCGCCGAGACGGCACCCGACGCGCCGGGGTCGTAACCTCGCGCTCGTGACCGAGCACCCGGATCCCTCGTTCGCCATCATCGGCGCCGGGTTCGGCGGCATCGGCATGGCGATCGAGTTGCTGCGGTCGGGTCACCGCGACGTCACCATCTTCGAGGCCCGCGACGGCGTGGGTGGCGTCTGGCGGGCCAACACGTATCCCGGCGCCGCGTGCGACGTGCCGTCGCACCTCTACTCGTTCTCCTTCGACCTCAACCCCCACTGGTCGCGCAAGTTCAGCCCGCAGCCCGAGATCCTCGCCTACCTCGAGGACGTCACCGAGCGCCACCGCCTCGCACCGCACCTGCGATGCACCACCCGGATCGTGCGGGCCGAGTGGGACGAGGTCAGGTCCCGTTGGCAGCTCACCACCGACGACGGCACCCTCCACCACGCCGAGGTCCTCGTCGCCGCCACGGGCCAGCTCCGCCTCCCGCGCTATCCGGACCTCCCCGGCCGGGACGACTTCCGGGGCACGCAGTTCCACTCGGCCGAGTGGGACCACGACCATCGACTCTCCGGCGAGCGGGTGGCCGTGATCGGCACGGGTGCCAGCGCCATCCAGTTCGTCCCCGAGATCGTCGACGAGGTGGGCGAGCTCTTCGTCTTCCAACGGTCCGCTCCGTGGGTGCTGCCCAAACCCGATCGAGCCTTCACGGAACACGAGAAGGAGCGGTTCCGCCGCCACCCCCGCCTCATGCGGGCCTACCGCCAGTCGATCTTCGCCCGGTTCGACGCCCGCTTCTCGCTGCTGTTCGGGGCCCGCTCACCGGGTGCCCGTATGGTCGCACTGGCGCAGGGCAGGTACCTCGACGCCGTCGTGAAGGACCCGGAGCTGCGGCGGGCGCTCACCCCCACCGATCCCCCGGGCTGCAAGCGACTGCTCATGTCCAACGACTGGTACCACGCCCTGGTCGAGCCGAAGGTCGAGGTGATCACCGATCCCATCCAGCGGATCACGGGCACCGGTGTCCGCACCGCGACGGGACGCGAGATCGGCGTCGACACGATCGTCTGGGGCACGGGGTTCCGGGCATCGGACTTCCTGGTTCCGATGGAGGTGATCGGTCGGGAGGGACGCAGCCTGCACCGCGACTGGGAGGCGGGGGCCGAGGCCTACCTCGGGATGACCGTTCCCCACTACCCCAACCTGTTCATCCTCTACGGCCCCAACACGAATCTGGGCCACAACTCGATTCTCCACATGATCGAGTCGCAGATCGCTTCCGTCGTCCAGGCCGCCGCGCTGTTGCGTGACTCCGACGTGCGATCGGTCGATGTCCGCCCGCAGGTGGCCCGCGCCTACAACGACACCGTCCAGGCCGACCTGGCCGAGACGGTCTGGGCCGCCGGATGCGACTCGTGGTACACGACCGAGGACGGCCGCAACACGCAGAACTGGTCGGGCCGAGCCGGGTCGTACCGCCGCCTCACCCGGCACTTCGACCCGGCCGACTACCGGCTGACCCGGGAACCAGCCCATGGACGTCCGGCTAGGTCAGCCCCAGCAGGCTGAGGCACAGACCGGCAGCGGCGCCACCCGACTCCTCGGCCACCGCGAGTGCGCCGGGGACGTCGAGCCCGTCACAGAGCCGAGCGAGCACCTCGCTCGTCGCGGTGTCGTCGTCGCCCCCTCGCCCCGCCGCCGACCGCAGGTCGTCGAGCCGCGCCGCGGACCGGTCCAGCAAGGCCGGCTCATACGACCACGCTGAGCTCCAGGCGCGGTCCAGGATCATCAACCGGATCACCTCGGGCTGCCACTCCTGGAGCAGATCGAAGACCAGCACCAGGTTGCCGGTGGACTTGGCCATCTTCTCGCCCCCCACGCCAACCTCACCGATGTGCATCCACGCCCGGGCGAACGGGGCGACCCCGGTGGCCGACTCGACGAGCGCGGCCTCGTAGGCGTGGTGGGGGAAGGCCAGGTCGCTGCCGCCACCGTGCACGTCCACCGACAGACCGAGGATGGCGGTCGCCATGGCCGCGCACTCGGCGTGCCAGCCCGGCCGTCCCGGTCCCCACGGACTGTCCCACGCCGGATCGCCACCCGACGACGCGTGCCAGACCGGGACGTCCAGCGGATCCTCGCCCAGCCGCGGATGGTCGGTGGCCTCGAGCGCCGCCTCGGCCTCGGCGCGGCTCAGACCGGCCCGGTCCGGCACCTCCGCACCCCGGAACAGCACCGATCCGTCCCGCTCGTATGCGGCGCCCGTGTCCAGCAACGCCCGGGCCAGGAAGACCACCTCGGTGATGTACTCCCGTGACTGTGGCTCGAACGAGGGGCGACGCACCCGAAGCTTGCGCATGTCGTCCTCGAACTGCGCGGTCTGCTGGGTCGCCAGCGCCTGCCAGGCGACGTTGCGCCGCGCCGCCTCGTGCACGAGCGCATCGTCCACATCGGTCACGTTGCGGCACAGCTGGACCTGCACGCCGGCGTGGTCCAGCACTCGGGCCAGCGTGTCGACCCAGGTGAAGGTCGAGGCGTGCCCGAGATGGGTGGTGTCGTACGGCGTGATCCCACAGACGTAGATGCGGAACCGGGACAGGGGCGGCAAGGGGTGGCCGCCGAGGCGGAGCTGAAGGGCCATGCGCCATCCTGCCACGCACGACGCGATCCGTCGCCGGCCGGGCGACGATGCGGCTTCCGACCCGACCCGTCCGGCAGACTGCATCGGTGACCGCTTGGCTCGAACGACTGGGACGTCCCACCTCGGGCGACGTCGTGGCCGGGGCCTCGGTCGGCCTCGTCCTGCTCCCCCAGTCGATGGCGTACGCCGAGCTGGCCGGCCTCCCCGCCTACGTCGGCTTGTTCGCGTCCGTGCTCCCGCCGCTGCTCGCCGCTCTGTTCGTATCGTCGCCCTACCTCCAGACCGGACCGACGGCGATGATGGCCCTTCTCACCTTCGGGGCGCTCGAAGGTCGTGCCCCCACCGGGAGCACCGACTACATCAAGCTGGCAGCGCTGCTCGCGTTGATCGTCGGCGTGACCCGAGTGGTCCTCGGCCTGCTGCGCCTGGGACCGGTGGCATACCTCATGTCCGAGCCGGTCCTGTTGGGATTCACGTCGGCCGCCGCCGTGCTGATCCTGGACTCGCAGCTCCCGGTCATCTTCGACGTGACGGCCGAGGGTGACGGGGTGCTCGCCCGCGGCTGGTGGACCCTCACCCACCCGGGCGAATGGGAGCCCGCCGCGCTCGCGCTGGCCGTGGCCACCCTCATCATCATGCTGGTCGGGCCCAAGATCCACCGCCTCTTCCCCAGTGTGCTCGTCGCGGTCGCGCTCGGCACGATCCTCACCGCTGCGGGAGGCTACGCCGGCAGCACGATCGGTGAGCTCCCCGGTGGGTTCATCTCGCTCAGCGGGGACTTCCCATGGGACGAGACCGCCGGCCTGATCGTCCCCGGCATCGTCATCGCCCTGGTCGGCTTCGCCGAACCCTCTTCCATCGCCCGCACCTTCGCCAGCGCGGACCGGCAACACTGGGATGCCTCGAAGGAACTGGTCAGTCAGGGGGTCGCCAACCTGGCCAGCTCGGTGTCCGGCGCCTTCCCGGTCGGTGGTTCCTTCTCCCGCAGCGCGCTGAACCGGCTGGCGGGCGCCACCACGCGTTGGAGCGGCGCCATCACCGGCCTCCTGCTCCTGCTGTTCCTGCCGTTCTCCCCGATCCTCGAGGATCTGCCCCGGGCGATCCTGGGCGCCATCGTCTTCTGGGCGGGCTACAAGCTGGTCCAGGCCCGCGCCATGATCGGCCTGTGGAGCACGTCACCGCAGCAGGCGGCGCTGGCATGGACCACGTTCGCGGTCACGCTCGCCACCGCGCCCCGCATCGACCGCGGGATCCTGGTCGGCGTCGGGCTGGCCATCGTCAGCCACCTCTGGCTCGAGACCTCCATGCGGGCCGACGTCGACTACGAGGCGGGCACGCTCACGATCCGGCCCTTCGGGGTGATCTGGTTCGTGTCGGCCCCGGCCCTGGAGGATCTTCTGATCGACCACCTGGCCGACCACCCCGACGCCGAGCGGCTGGTGATCGACCTGGGCCAGGCCGGACGCATCGACTACACGGGAGCCGCCGCCCTGGCCCGGGTGCTCGAGGACGCCCGCACCGCGGGGCTCGAGGCCGAGGTGATCGCGGTTCCCCTTCACAGCCGGCGCACGTTGGCCGCCCTGCTCGCCGACGACGAGGTCGACGAGGCCTGAGCCATCGGGGGGCGACAGGACCGGCGGCGGCTCAGCCGGCGATCGCCTCCCACAGGAGCAACGTGCCGAGGCCGGCGCCGAGGGTCACGAGCGTCTGCCTCGACCACCACCCGGCGATCGCGGCGACGATCCCCGCCACCAGCCGTGGGTTGGGGAGATCGACGGCGCCGTCCGGGGCCACCAACGCCGGCAGGACCAGTCCGGCCAGCGCTGCCGGAGGGATCATGCGCAGGATCGCCGTGGCCACCGGGCCGACCTCACCCATTCGGCGGGCCACGACGAGGAACGAAGCTCGGATCACGTAGGTTCCCACGGCGGCGGCGATCAGCGCAGTCCAGACCCGGGCGGTCACGCGTCGGACCCCCGGGTCAGCTCCACGACCGCGCCGGCGGCGATCCCGGCGGTGACGCCGAGGACCAGCGCCGCGTTGCCGGCGCCCAACTCACCCGCCAGGACCGTTCCGACGCCGGCGACCGCTGCGGCCACCACGGTGGGGCGGTCGGTGACCGACGGGATCAGCAGCGCCAGGAAGACCAGGGGAATCGAGAAGTCGAGTGGCACCGAGTCGGGCACCGTCGATCCCGCCACCGCACCGATCGCGGTCGTCGTCTGCCAGACCGTCCACAACAGGGCAGCACAACCGAGGTAGAAGTGCAGGCGCTCGCGCCCGGTCGCCAGCGGCTCCCTGACGTACGCGCCGATCGAGAGCCCGAAAGCCTGGTCGGTGAGCGGGTAGGCCGCCCCGAGGCGCTGCCCCAGGGACTGCGGTGCCAGGTAGGGCGCCAGCGACGCCGAGTACATGAGGAAGCGGAGGTTGATCAGCAGCGCCGCGCCGGCCGCCACCAGGGCCGAGGCACCCGAGTCGAGCAGGTCGATGGCCGCCAGCTGGGACGCTCCGGCGAACACCCCGACCGACCATGCCACCGCGCCGCCGAGCCCCATCCCAGCGTCGGTGGCGGCCACGCCGGCGACGAGTCCGAACGGCACGATCCCGATCGCGATGGGGAGACCGGCTCGGGCACCGGCGCGCAGGGTCAGCATCGAGGGAGTCTGGCATCCCGGGCGGGCGGGACCCAGGACGATTCCGGACAGGTTCTAGGATTTGCCGATGACCGACTCCGATCCGCCCCGTCGCACGGGACCTGCCTCCGCCGCCGCCTATCGGGAGCTCCTCGAGGTACTGCGGTCGGCCGACGGCTCGTTCTACGACGGCGACCGGGCCATCGACGATCCGGCCACCCTCCTGGAGGGCTATCTCTTCCTCCCCACCGTGCTCCAGGTGGCCATGACGGCGTTCGTCCACGCCGACCCGCTGCGACCCGTCCTGGCCACGATCGCCGGGCCCGATGCGCCGACCATGCGCTGGGGTGGCGACAACAGCGACTCGCGCTATCGCCACTGCCCCATCGACCCGGCCCGGACCTACCGCATCCGGGCCACGGTGGGCGACGCCGTCTACACCTCGGTGACCGTCTACGCCGGACCCGACGACGGTCGCTGGTCGGACCGCATCGTCGGGATCGTCAACACCCGCGACCTTCCGCCCGACCCCGGCGGAGCGTGGGAGCTGCTGGTCGGCCCCGACGTCGAACCGGGGCAGGGGATCCGGACCGATCAGGGCGCCACCGACGTCGTCACCCGCGACTACGTCAACCACCCGCAGGGCGACCGGCCCACCGACTGGAGCATCGAGTTGCTGGGGGATCCGCCCGGGCCGCCCCGCCTGGACGACACCGACCTGGCCCGCCGGCTGCGGAAGGCGGCCAACTTCGTGCGCGACCTCACGTCGATCGTGCCGCTGTCGTTGGAGGAGCACCGCAACGTGGTGCACGAGCCCTATCCCGTGCCCGAGGTGACCTACGGATGGGCGGCCGGCGACGCCGCCTACGCGCTCGGTGGCTTCGAGCTCGACGACGACCGTGCGCTCATCATCGAGGGCCACTCCCCCGACTGTGCGTTCTGGAACGTGTGCCTGTGGAATCCGTTCCTGGCCGGGTTCGACTACCGCTACGAACAGGTCACGCTCAACGGCAGCCAGGCCCGGGCCGAACCCGACGGCACCTGGCGCCTGGTGGTGGCCGCCACCGATCCCGGTGTGCCCAACTGGCTGAGTACCGCCGGCCACCGCAGCGGCGTCATCTGGTTCCGCTGGTTCCTGCCCGCCGAGACCCCTGCGCCCATGTCCACCCGGGTGGTGCCGTTGTCCGAGCTCGCCCGCGCATGACCATCCCGGCCGGACCCTCGGCGATCACGGCTGCGGCGGTGCGGGCCGCCGCCGACACGCTGCGCGGCCACGTCCTCCGGACGCCGACCCTGCCGGCCGAGGCCGCGGACGGCACCCCGCTCGCACTGAAGGCCGAGAGTCTCCAGCACACCGGCTCGTTCAAGTTCCGGGGCGCCACCCATCGCATTCTGGCCCTGCCGGCCGACTGTCCCGGCGTCGTCGCCCACTCCTCGGGCAACCACGCCCAGGCCGTGGCCCGAGCCGCCCGGCTGGCCGGGGTGGCCTGCACGGTGGTCATGCCCGACGATGCGCCTCCGCTGAAGCGGCAGCGCACCGAAGCCGACGGCGCCGTCGTCGTCGAGGTGGGGCCGGACAGCGCCGAGCGGGCCGAGCGGGCGTCCCAGCTGGCCGTAGAGCACGGCCTGGTGCTGGTCGAACCCTTCGACGACCCGCTCGTCGCCTCCGGGCAGGGAACGGCCGCGCTCGAACTGCTCGAGGACGCGCCGGTGGCGATCGAGCGGTTCTACGCTCCGGTCAGCGGCGGCGGCCTGATGGCCGGCTGCGCCGCGCTCGTCGCCGACCGCTCACCGCACACCGAGATCGTCGGCATCGAACCCGCAGACGGCGATGACACCCGCCGGTCGCTGGCCGCGGGCGAGCGCCGCTCGGTCCCTCCGCCCGACACGATCGCCGACGGCCTGCGGGTCCGTACGCCCGGCAGGGTGACCTTTCCTGTGCTCCAGCACACCGTCAGCCGGATCGAGACCGTGACCGACGACGAGCTACGGGCCACCATGCGGTGGGCCGCCTCGCATCTCCGCCTGGTGCTGGAACCGTCGGGAGCGGCGGCCCTGGCCGTGGCCCGCCGTGAGGGCGGTGCGGTCGGCGGCGTGATCCTGTCCGGCGGCAACGTCGACCCGGCCACCTACGCCGAGATCCTCGCCTCCCCCTGACCGAGCTCGCGACCGCAGATGCCGGTTCCGGGCCTGACGGGCCACACGAACCGGAGTGGGGTCAGGCCAGTTCGCCGACGACGACGGCCGGCTGGGACGACGACACGACCCCGGGAGCAGCTTCGTCGGTGAGTGCCAGTGCGTCGACGGACTCGGCCGCCTCGAAGACCCACACCTCGGGCTCGGGACCCAGCACGCCGAGCGAGATGACGAGATCACCGGAGACGCCCCACAGCTGGTAGGTGCGACCCTCATCCAGCGTGGGCAGATCGCTGCCGTCGATGTACCCGACGCCGTCGGTGCTGAGGCCGGCCTCGGCGGTGCGTGCGCCGTCCTCGGCGACCAGCGACCCGGTCAGGGCATCGGGATCGTCTTCGACGGCGGCGATGGCCCGCTCGGCCGACGAGGGCGTGTCGTTCTGGCCCAGGGCAACGGCGAACCCGGCGGCGATCAGGATGGCGGCAGCGGTGGCGACGGCCAGGGCCACCCCGGCGCGCAGCGGACCCTTTCGGATCGGCACCACCGGGGCGAGCGGCGGTTCCGAGCCGTTGGCCACCGGTTGACCGGTCGGGCGCGAGGCGTCATCGGCATGGCGGAGCGACGGCAACCAGGTGATCTCGGTCGGCGCCTCGTCGAGTGCACTTTCGATGGCGGACCAGAGGTGGGTCGGCGCGGCGGAGCCCTCGAAGGCCATCTGGGCCGCCACCTCACGATGTTCGGCCACCTCGGCTCGGGCCCGCGGGTTGACCCGCAGGTAGTCCTCGACCGCCAACCGCTCGTCGGGGTCGACCGCATCCAGGGCGTACGCGCCCAGGAGCTCGTCGAGCTCCGCGTCCGTGAATTGCGCGCCCGTCATGGGACGTCGCCGCCCACGTCCACCAGGGAACCCCGGAGCTTCTTCAGTCCCGACCGGATCCGGGATTTCACGGTGCCCTCCGGGTCGCCCAGGATCTCGGCCGCCTCGCGATAGGTGTAGCCCCCGAAGTAGGCCATCACGATGGCCGACCGCTCCCCCTCGGGGAGGTCCTTCAGAGCTTCCTTCACCCGTCCGGCGACGGCCAGATCCATGACCTCGTGCTCGAGGTCGTACCCGGCGTCGACGGTGCGCTGGTGGTCTCGCTGTTCGCGCCGCTTCCGGGCCTCTTCACTGCGGATGAGGTCGATCGACCGCCCGTGGGTCTGGGACAGGAGAAAGGCGCGCAGCGACCCCCGGTCGGGATCGAACCGTTCCGGGGTGTTCCAGAGGCGGACGAAGATCTCCTGGACGACCTCCTCGGCCAGATCAGGCCGCCGGATGAGTCGCTGGGCCAGCGCCGAGACCGAGCCACCGTGACGACGGTACGCCTCGGCGAGCGCCGCCTGCTCGTACCGCCCGATGTGGACGATCAACTGGGCGTCCGACGCCTCTTGGAGGTTGACCTTCATCGCACGACGTTCGGCGCCGGTGTCCGGCTCGGATGACGGGTCGTCCCTGCTCATCGGGCCGGGCCGTCCAGGACGGTGACGAGTTCGACGTGGGAGGTTCCGGGGAACTGGTCGACGAGGGTCATGGCCATGACCGTAGACCCCCGTTCGACCAGAAGCCGCACATCACGGGCGGCCGACGCCGCATCGCACGAGATGAGCACGATCCGCCGCGGCCCCGCGGCCAACAGCCGCGTCACACCGGCCTTGCCCAGACCGCGTCGGGCCGGATCGGCGACGGCGGCATCGACCTGACGGGGTCGCCATCGCTCGAACGCGGTGCGAATGACCCGGGCGCCGGGCCCCAGGTTGATCCGGGCGTCGGCGGTCGACGATGACGACCGCTCGACGGCGATGACCTGGTGGTCGGCCACGAGGGGCTTCGAGAACAGGCCGACCCCGGCGTAGGCGTCGAGGATGGTGCCGTCCCACCCGGCCAGTGCCTCGGCCACCACGTCCATCAGCGCGGCGGCGCCGACCGCGCTGGCCTGGAAGAACGAATCGGCCGAGATGCGATACCGGTGGCCGTTGACCTCCTCGTGGCTCCAGGCTCGTCGCCCGGCCTTCAGCTCGTCGCGACCGACCACCAGAACGTCGTCGGGCATGCGGACGCCGTCGGCGGTGGGTGACGCCAGCACGAGCCGGTCACCGGTGTTGGCGCCGACGCGAATCATGGCCTCCACCGCTTCGCCGAAGTCGCCCTCCACCAGGAGTTCCTCGGCCCGGGGATGGGCCACCAGGCAGCTGTCGACCGGCACCAGACGGTCGCTGCGACGAGCGTGGAACCCGGCGCCGGCCGGCCCGGCGGCGATCCTGATCGTGGTGCGGTAACCGGTCTCGGGCAGCGCCACCGTGGCGATCTCGGGCACGGTCAGACCGGAGTTGTGGGCGAACGCGTCGGCGACGATGTCGCGCCGTAGTTGCCGCTGGTGATCGTCGGTGATGTGCAGCCAGTCGCAGCCGCCACACCCCGTCGCGACGTGGGGACACGGCGGTTCTCGACGGTCCGGTGAGGGGGTGAGGACCGTCTCCACATCGGCGAAGCCGTGCCGGGCCCGATGGCTGCGCAGCCTCACCGTCCCCTTCTCCCCCGGCAGCAGACCCGAGATGAAGACCACCCGACCGTCCGGGGCGTGACCGATGGCGTCGCCGCCGACGGCGATCCGCTCCGCTTCCAGGGTCAGACGATCGGGAAGGGGCTGACCGGGGCTCGTCGTGGCAGGCACGGCGGGACGGTACCGCATGGCCCCGCCGATTCTGGCACTACGATCGCGCCGTGACCGGTGTGCTCCCCCCGATCGAGATCGCCCCGTCGGTGCTGCCGGCCGACTTCGCCCGACTGGGCGAGGAGTGCCAGGCCCTGGAGAAGGCCGGTGTCGATCGGATCCAGTGGGACGTGATGGACGGCCAATTCGTCCCCAACCTCACCTTCGGCCCCGACGTCATCGCCGCCACCCGTGACCTGGTCTCGGTGCCGTTCGAGGCCCACCTCATGGTCGAGAGCCCGGACCTGATGCTCGATCGGTACGTCGACGCCGGCTGCCAGATCGTGATCGTCCACGCCGAGGCCTGCCCGCACCTGCACCGCACTCTGGGCCGGATCCGGGAGCTGGGCGCCCGGCCTGCGGTGGCGCTGAACCCCGCCACGCCGGCCAGCGCGGTGGCACACGTCCTGGACCTGTGCGACCTGATCCTGGTGATGACGGTCAACCCCGGCTTCGGCGGCCAGTCCTACATCGCCACCATGGAACCGAAGATCGCCGAGGTCCGGTCCATGATCGAGGCGTCGGGCCGAACGATCGACCTGGAGGTCGACGGTGGCATCGGTCCCGAGACCGCGGCGGGCGCGGCCGCGGCCGGCGCCAACGTGCTGGTGGCCGGGTCGGCGCTGTTCCGCGATCCCGAGGGCCTCGATCACGCCGTCGCCGAGATCCGGGCCACGGCCACCGCGGCCCAGCACTGACCGCAGGTCCACCCTTGCGCACGTCGTTCCGACTCGCGGTGACCACCGTGGCTGCCATCGGGCTGCTCGTCGTGACCGGCTGCGGGGACGACGACGACACCGACCTCGGCTACTGCGATGCGCTGGCGGCCCTGGCCGCCGAGGGTGCGGCGATCGGACCCGACGCCGAGCCCGACGAGGTCGAGTCGGCGCTCGACCTGTGGGAACAGGTGGCTCGGACGGCTCCGACCGAGGCCGCCGACGCCGCACGCACGATGGCCGACGCGGCGACCGTCGTGTCCGAAGCGGGATCCGACGCGCCGCTGGACCTCGAGGCCGTGGCCCAGGCCGGCGCCGCCCTGGCCGCGTCGGCCGCCGAGAGCTGTGGCGTCGATCTGCTGGCCGGCCCGGACTCATGATCGTCATCTAACCGCCGACAGATCCCCCACACCGTTGCGCTCGCGTTGCGAGCATGTGGCGGGCGTCGTCACACACCACTATCGTCCCGCGGAGAGAGCTGGGATCGAACACCATAGGTGGCGGCCTGTGTTACGGTTTCATCTCAGTCGTCATTCAATCGCAATACAAGGCGGGACCTTGCATGACCTTTCCTCCGACAACTCTTGCTCGACGCGCTCCCAGGCGCGCTGGCCTGATCGTGGTCGTGGCGGTGGCCTTGCTGGCCGTCGTCGGGTGCCAGGAAGCTGCGTTCAGCAGCGCCATCGCGGTCAACGACACCCGGTCCGGCGTGGGCCGATCGACCCTCACCCTCGAGGCCGATCTCAGCGCCATGGCGCAGTCCCACGCCGAGTCCATGGCCCGCAGTGGCCGGCTGTTCCACTCGTACACGTCCAGCCGACCGCCGTCGGGCTACCGCACGGTGGGTGAGAACGTGGGCCGGGGCCACACGGTCAGCGGCATCCACAACGCCCTGCGGGCCTCCCCCGGGCACTACAGCAACATGGTGAACCCGTCGTTCCGGGCCTTCGGGGTGGGATCGGCCTATGGCAGCGACGGCAAGCTGTACGTCACCCAACTCTTCGCGGGCTAGCGGGAACCGCCCTCCGGGCGGTTCCTTGGGAGTTCGGCTTCGCCGAACTCCTCGACCGCCCTCCCGCGGGCTAGTCGATCTGGCCCCGCTTGTTGATCACGCTGTCGATCAGGCCGTACTCCTTGGCCTCTTCGGCGGTGAACCATCGATCGCGGTCGGAGTCGGCCTCGATCTGCTCGACGTCCTGGCCGGTGTGGTGGGCAATGCGCTCGGCCATCAGCCGCTTGACGTAGACCATCTGCTCGGCCTGGATGGCGATGTCCGACGCCTGGCCCTGCACCCCGCCCAGGGGCTGGTGCATCATGATGCGGGCGTGCGGGAGCGCATACCGCTTCTCGGGAGCGCCGGCGCACAGCAGGAACTGGCCCATCGAAGCGGCCAGGCCCACACAGATCGTGGCCACGTCGGGGGCGATGAACTGCATCGTGTCGTAGATGGCCATCCCCGAGGTGACCGAACCACCCGGCGAGTTGACGTAGAGCCAGACATCGCGCTCGGGATCCTGGCCCTCGAGGTAGAGGAGCTGGGCCATGATCGTGTTGGCGACGGTGTCGTTGACCTCGGAGCCCAGGACGACGATCCGGTCCTTGAGCAGCCGGTTGTAGATGTCGGCGGACGGATCGAGCATGGTGGCGCCGTTGGCGACGATCTCAGGGATCGCGGAAGAAGGCACGGTCACGGGGGCTGACTCCTCGGAGTATGGGGCGATTCCGCCGGTTCGGGGTCTGGTCACCTTACCGGTGGGTGGGGGGAACCTGGTGCGGGCGCCCCGTCGGTCGGACCGCTGGTGATCCGGTCGATCATGCCCGCGCCGCCCGTCACGAGGGCGATCGCCACGTCCAGCTCGCCTCGTGGAGGCGCAGCTCGCCGACGGTGGCGGTCAGGACGATGATGCCGTAGATGCCGCGCGTCAGCCGGTCGAGCGGTGGTGGTGTCCCCGGGTGCGCTTCACGTCTCGTCAGCCAGCGACCTCGTCAAGGGATCGCGCCGGTGCATCACTCCCCCTCCGCGTACGGGGTGGCTGCCAGGTCGGGCCAGCGCAGCGCCGACCGGCGTGGGCCCGGCTGATCACCAGCTGCTGGATCTGCTCGGTGCCTTCGAAGATGTCGTGGATCCTGGACGGTGAGAATCCCAACGAGCACAGATGGGGCCTGACCCCCGGTGTGCTCGTCAGGGGGCGTCGGGCAGGGCGACCGCCAAGGCCCGGAAGGCTCTCCCGCGGTGGGAGATCTCGTGCTTCTCGTCGTCGGACATCTCGGCAAACGTGCGGCCGTCACCTTCTGTCGGAGCGAACACCGGGTCGTAGCCGAAGCCGCCCGCTCCCCTGGGCTCGGCGATGATCCGGCCCTCGACCTGGCCCACGCCGACGATCTCGGTTCCGTCGGGTGTCATGACCATGGCGACCGTGCGGAAGCGGGCCGTCCGCTTCTCGACCGGCACGCCGTCGAGCTTCGCCAGCAGGTGGCGCACGTTGTCCTCGTAGGTGGCGTCGCCGCCGGAGAAGCGGGCCGAGTGCACTCCGGGCGCGCCGTCGAGCGCGTCGACCTCCAGCCCCGTGTCGTCGGCCACCGCCGCCGCGCCGGCCGCGGCGTGCCACCGCCACGGCCTTCAAGCGGGCGTTGTCCTCCAGCGTGTCGCCGTCCTCGACCACGTCGGGCAGATCCGCCGGACGCGGCACGAGTTCGACCGACGGCCCCAGAATCGCGGCGATCTCGGCCACCTTGTCGGGGTTGGCGGTGGCCAGGACCAGCTTCACCGCTCGGCGAGGCGGGCGGCCGGCGGCTGATCCACCGTGGCCTGCTGCATGGCGGCGAGCTCGCCGATGCCCTTCTCGGCCAGTGCCAGCATGGCATCGAGGTCATCTCGGCTGAACGCCTCGCCCTCGGCGGTGCCCTGGACCTCGATGAACTTGCCCGATCCGGTCATGACCACGTTCATGTCGACCTCGGCCGCCACGTCCTCGACATACGGCAGGTCGAGCAGGGCCCGTCCGTCGACGATGCCCACCGAGATCGCCGCGCAGGGCTCGACCAGCGGGTGCGTCGCCAGCTGCCCCGAGGCCACCAGCCGGCTCAGCGCATCGTGCAGCGCCACGTACCCACCGCAGATGGACGCGGTGCGGGTGCCACCGTCGGCCTGGAGGACGTCGCAGTCGACGGTCACCTGCCGCTCGCCCAGCAGCTCCATGTCGCAGACCGCACGGAGCGATCGGCCGATGAGGCGCTGGATCTCCTGGGTGCGGCCCTTGGGCCGGGCCGTCTCGCGCCGGATGCGCTCGGGCGACGAGCCCGGGAGCATCGAGTACTCGGCGGTGACCCACCCCTTGCCGCTCCCCCGCATCCAGCGGGGCACGTCGTCGTCGATCGACGCGGTGCACAGCACCTTGGTGCGGCCGAAGCTGACCAACACCGACCCGTCGGCCATCTCGGTGTAGTCACGCTCGAACGTCACCGGGCGGAGGGCGTCCTCGGAACGGCCATCGGGTCTCATACGTCGTACCTTTCGTGGGGTGCTGCGATGTGCACCGGGCGGCCGAAGGCGGCCTGGGCCTCTGCTTCATAGTCGGCGGGGTCGCCGTCGGGCGAGTAGTGGGTCACGACCAGACGCCCCACCCCGCTCTCCTTGGCGTCGAGCCCGGCCTGGAGCGCCGAGAGGTGGGGCAGATCGTCGGGCCGCTCGGCATCGAGCATGGTCGCCTCACACAGAGCCAGATCGATGTGCGGGCCCAGCTCGGCCAGTGACCACCCCGGACCGGTGTCGCTGGAATAGACCAACGACGACTCGCCGTGATCGAACCGCATCGCCAGGGTCTCGACCGGATGGTCGGTCTGCGAGAAGCGGACGTCGATGTCGCCGATGGTGATCCTGCTGGTGCGGTCGATGACGTTGAGGTCGAACACGACGTCGAGGTCCTCGGGATGGAAGCCCCGGAGTGCCGCCGCCACCGCCTCGGTCGTGTAGACCGGGAGCTGGGGTCGGGGCCGGTACCACTTGAGGGCGTTGTAGAGCACCAGCAGCTCGAGCCAGTGGTCGGGATGGACGTGGCTCACCACCATGCCGGTGAGCTCGTCCAGCGAGACGTGCAGCTGGAGGTTGCCCAGCGTGCCGGGGCCGGCGTCGACCCAGAGCCGGGTCGTGTCGCTGGCGACGAGATACCCGCTGCAGGCCCCGCCCGGAGCCGCGTAGGTCCCGGAGCACCCCAGCACGGTGACGCTCAGTCCCATGTGTGCCCATCGGCCGTGGCCAGCTCGGGCCCCAGCAGGCGCCGACCCAGCGCCTCGAACCACGCCGGATCGCCAGAGGAGATGAAGCGATAGTGCGCCTCCGAGCCCTCCGGGGCGGCCATACCGGTGTCCTCCAGGATGCGCCGGATCGCGAACGCGGTCTCGTCCGCCGACGACACGAGCACCACGTCGGAGCCCATCACCGTGCCGATGGTGCGGGCCAGGAAGGGATAGTGCGTGCAGCCGAGGAGGAGGGCATCGATGTCGGCCCGGCGGAGCGGTGCGAGCAGGCGTTCGGCCAGGATCGTGATCTGATCACCGGTGGTCTCCCCTCGCTCGACGAATTCGACGAAGCCCGGACAGGCTCCGCACTCCAAGGCGATGCCAGGATCGACCTGCCGAACCGCGGCCTGGTACGCACCGGAAGCGATGGTACCGACCGTGCCGATCACTCCCACGCGCCCGGTCTCGGTCACCGATACCAAGGCCTGTGCCCCCGGCTCGATCACGCCGATGACCGGGATGGGCAGGTCGCGCGCCAGCTCGTCCAACGCCGCCGCCGACGCGGTGTTGCACGCCACGACGAGGAACTTCACGTCGTGGTCGCGCACCAGCCGCTCGGCGATTCCGTGGGCGAAGGTGCGCACCTCGTCCAGCGGTCGCGGGCCATAGGGATACCGGGCGGTGTCACCGAAGTAGACCAGTGACTCGTTGGGGCAGAGGTCCATGAACGCCCGGGCGACGGTGAGCCCGCCGAACCCGCTGTCGAACATGCCGATCGGTCGCACCGCCATCGGGCGATGCTAGGGCAGGGTCCACAGGCCGCCCGGGACGGCCCGCCGGCGCGCGACCGTCGCCGATTGGCCGATCAACGCTTTCCCTCGCCGTCGAGCCGTGCGTACCATGGCAGCGAGGCGAGACATCGCGTCCGGTGGCGCCGGGCGCGGCCGTGTCCCGTCGAAGGCGGTACGGCCGGGCCGTTTCAACCCGATGCGAAGGCGGATGCACCCATGTTCTCTCGAGTGACCCGACGTTTCGGCGCCGCGCTTCTCGCACTCACCCTGCTCAGCGGCATGACCGCGATCCAGTCGACCGAGGCGCAGCAAGAGCCCGCCGATTCGGTCGGCTGCGGCGTTGGTGACGGTACCCACACGGTCAACTTCCTTCGGCAGACCGGCGGGTTCTGGTTCCAGAACGGGATCTACAACCTCTCCCCTGCGTCCTCCACCAACGGCGGACCCCGCATCGACCAGCTCACGGTCCCGATGGGCGGCACCCTGGCCCCCGGCGTGTACCAGGTGTTCGGGATCTCGTTCGACGACCACCTGCAGAACTCGCTGGATCGCAACGACACGGCTCCCGCCGAGCGGTTCGCCGTCGCCCTCGGCTACGGAAGCGCCGACGAGGTGGTCAGCCAGGCCATGCCCGACCTGCCCGACGGCGCCCAATGGCAGTCGAACGGCACGCTCCCCGACGAGATCGCCACCGAGCTGATCCCCGGACCCGGCTCCCCGATCCCACCAAGGGATCCGGTCACTCCCGACGCCGTCGCCGCGTCCCGGCCGGGCGCGCCGCTGGGCCAGATCGTCCTCACCAGCGCCGCCACCGACGTCACCGCGGTCCACGCCACCGTGCTCGATCCCGGCTTGGTCCCCCAACCCCTACCCTTCGGCAACAGCATCGTGCCGTGGGAGACCACGTTCGTGTGTGCGGGCGAGGTAGCGGGGATCAGGACCGAGGTGCTCCCGGTGACGACCGGGCCGCTGCCGCAGGCGACGGCCGAAGCGCCCACCGTCGCCCAGCCCACCTTCACCGGCTAGGCCCGAGGCCACGATGGTCCGGCCGCCTAGAAGTAGATGATGCGCTCGGCGCGTTCGACCACGTCGTCGAGCGGATCGGTCCAGGCGCCGGTCGACAGGTACTTCCAGCCGCCGTCGGCCAGGACGACGACGATGACGGCCCGGTCGACCCGCTCGGCCAGCTTGGCCGCACCGGCCACCGCCGCACCCCCGGAGATCCCGCAGAACACGCCCAGCTCGCTGCTGAGCCGCCGGGTCCACTCGATGGACTCGCGGGGACCGACCAGCCGGTTGCCGTTCAGCAGCGAGTCGCCGCCCCACTTCTCGTAGACCGGCGGGATGTAGCCCTCTTCGAGGTTGCGGAGTCCCTCGACGGTGAGTCCGACCGGGGGCTGGATGGCGTGGATCTCGATGTCGGGGTTCTGTTCCTTGAGGTAGGTGCCGACGCCCAGCAGCGTGCCGCTGGTGCCCAGGCCGGCCGCGAAGTGGGTGATGTCGGGAACGTCGCGCAGGATCTCGGGACCGGTGGTCTCGTAGTGGGCCCGCGGATTGGCCTCGTTGGCGTACTGGTAGAGGAACGCCCACTCGGGGTGCTCCTCGGCCAGCCCCTGGGCCTTCTTCACCGCACCGTTGGAGCCTTCGCCGCCGGGCGAGAGGATGATCTCGGCGCCGAAGATCTCGAGCAGCTGACGTCGTTCGATCGAGACGTTCTCGGGCAGCACGATCTTGATGGGATAGCCCCGCAGCCGGGCGATCATGGCCATGGCGATCCCGGTGTTGCCCGACGAGGGCTCGATGATGGTGCGCCCCGGGGTGAGGGTGCCGTCGGCCTCGGCCTCGAGGATCATCTGGCGGGCGATGCGGTCCTTGATGGATCCGGCCGGATTGTTGCCCTCGAGCTTGCCGATGATCTCGACGTCGGGGTTCGGGCTGAGCGCTGACAGATCCACCATCGGCGTGTTGCCGATGAGCTCCATCACCGAGCGGTGCACGTTGCGGCGAGTGCGTTCGATCGAGGCGGTCGTCATACCGATTCCTGGGGCTGAGCGACCCGGAGCGGACGCTCCGGGCAATTGTTGACCTGTTGGGTAGGAATTCTAACCGCGCTCGAAGCGAGATCGACTCCTCGGTGATGGTTTCCTCCACGATCAGGAACGATCGCACCACCGGAGCGCCGTCGCGGAGCGACACGATCACGTAGTGCCACCCGGGATCGGGTGCCTGGGCCACGTCGGTCGGCGAGGGGTACGCATCGGTGTGCGTGTGGCTGTGCATCACCCCGACGATCTCCATGCCATCGGCTTCGGCGGCCCGGTCGGCCCGCAGGTGCTCGGCCGGATCGACGGTGTACACCTTGGAGGACCGAGCCAGATTGGCCGAGGGATGGAACCGCACGACCGACGGCGGTGCCAGGCGCCCGACGAGCAGCCCGCACGCCTCGTCGGGCAGCCCGTCGTAGGCGTGGCCGACCATCGCCGCGTGCGCCGATTCCGTGAGGTGCAGCATCGGGCCGAGGCTATCGTTGGCCCATGGCTACCGACGGCACCACGGTCGTCGCGACCAACCGCCTCGCCCGCCGCAACTACGACATCGTCGACACCGTCGAGTGCGGTCTCGTGCTCAAGGGCAGCGAGGTCAAGTCCCTGCGCGAGTCCAAGGTGCAGCTGGCCGAGTGTTACGCCCGCATCCGCAACGGTGAGGCGTGGCTCCACTCGCTGCACGTGGCGCCCTACAGCCACAGCGGCTCGGCCATGGGCCACAACCCCGACCGCGAGAAGAAGCTGCTCCTGCACCGCAGCCAGATCGACCGGCTGGGCGATCGGCTGGACCGGGAGAACCTGGAGCTGGTGCCGCTGTCGCTGTACTTCAAGGACGGTCGGGCCAAGGTCGAGATCGCCCTGGGCCGCCGGCGCACCAAGGTCGATCGCCGCGACGTGATCGCCAAGCGAGACGCCGAGATGGAGGCCCGCCGGGCCATCTCGGGGCGCCGCCGGCGCTGAGCCCGGGCCCGCTTCCGCACCCGGGCCGCTACCCTGGGACGGCATTTCGAAGCGCGTTCCTTGACAATCGAGATGCACACGGGGCTGATCGGTTTCGACGCCGGGACCGGATGGCCATGTTGTGCGACCGGAGTTGCTCAGACTCCTTAAACGGGGCACACCAACAACCGGCAATGACTCGGTTGCTCTCGCTGCCTGACCCCTAGGGGACAAGTAGTAGAGAGATTCGCGACCAGCGATGGCACGCGGGGCCCGTTCACTACAGCCCGGCAACAGAAGTAGTGGAGGACGGCAGGGAGAGACCGCTGACGGCGTGAAAGACCGCTGACATCGGGGAAAGACCCGGCGGTGGGGTTCGCCCCAGCCGACCCGACGGTGCGACAACCGCAAGTCACGAATCGGGAATGGTCGTAGCGCAGCGGGTCGTCACCCGACGGACGAGGGTTCGATTCCCTCCAGCTCCACTCTTCCTTGCGTTCCCCGGGCACGCCGCCCGCCCGCGTCTCGCCGGCGCGGGCCTCGTGCCGCCTCGCCCTTGCGTTCCTCGGGCACGCCCGCCGCCCGCGTCCCGCCGGCGCCACTCATCCGTCCAGCGACGGCAGCATCTCGGTTTCGACCGGTGGGTCCGCATCGTCGGCATCGACCAAGCGCACGGTGACCACGTCGCCGGCCCGGAGCGTGGCGCCGATGTCGCCCCAGTGAACCGCCGTCTGGTCCTCGGGCTCACCCGAGTCGCCTCGGACGAAGCCGCTCACCGTCAACATCGTCGACCCGACGTCCGTTCCACCGGGTTCGTCCGGGATGTTGACGTGTGACACGAACGCGCTCACCGCTCCTTCGTCAACCCCGGCCCGACAGTACGGCTCGCCGTTCACCTCGACCACCATCGTCCTCATGCGCACTCCTTGTTCCTCTGGCGAACTCACCCCGAGAAAGGTCCGCATTCCGGACCCTTCGGACGGAATTTCGGCTGGCCTGGGCTCGGGGAGGTCAGGAGGTCTGGCGGCGGAGGCGCTCCCAGGCGCGGCGCAGCCGACCGGGCGGGATGTGGGAGACCGAATAGGCCTCGATGTCACCGATCATGGCCCGGCCCCGCACGGTCACGACCGGTCCGCTGGGCATGGGAGGCGTGACCGCTTCGACCCGGTCGCCGATCACGTTGAACGACCGCATCTTCACCGTGGCCCCGTCGGGCACGATCACCCGCACGTCGCCGATGCCCACCGAGGCCCGAACCTCGACGCCCTCGGGCGGGATCGTGGCCGACGACAGGTCGATCACCACGTCGCCCAGGAACGCGGTGGCGTGCAGCACCGTCCCCACCGCCAGCGCGCCGCCGAGCTTCACGTCGCCCACCAGCTTGATCGACCGCTGCGGCACCGGGCGGGCCGGGGTGGACGCACCGAAGGCCACGGGCAGTCCGGCGGTCAGCACCTCGAGCTCACCCATCGTCCGGGCGCCGTAGGCGGCCTCGATGCGGTCCTCGGCCTCGACCGGTGTGAGCCGCCCCTCGGCCATCGCCTGCTCGAGCACCCGCACGACGTCGGTCCGCTCGGCGTCGGACGCCAGCACCGCTGGTGGCTCGCTGGAGGGAGGGCGGTCCGGCATGGCTCAACCCTACCCTCGGCCCTACCGTAGGATTCGACCCGACCGGCAAGAAGGGACTCCCATGGCTGATCGAATCGTGGTTGGTATCGATGGCTCCGGCGGCGGCGCCAAGGCGCTCGCCTTCGCGTTCGAAGAGGCGCAGCGTCGAGATGCCGACCTGGTCGGCATCTACGCCTGGCACTACCCCACGCTGGCCGCCACCCCAGCTCCCTTCGGCGGTGTTCCGCTGCCCCCGATCGAGGAGATGGAGTCCGCGGCGGGAGAAGGGCTCGATCACATCCTCGAAGGGGTCGAGATCCCCGAGGGGGTCCGGTTCGAAGGTGTGGTCCGCGAGGGCTCCCCGGCACGCGTCCTGATCGAAGCGTCCGATGACGCCGACCTGATCGTGGTCGGCACCCGAGGCCACGGCGGGTTCACCGGCCTCCTGCTCGGCTCGGTGAGCCAGCAGGTCGTCAGCCACGCCAAGTGCCCGGTGGTGGTCGTCCCCTCCGAGGACGACTGAGCCACACCGGGCGATCGATCGGCCCGGCCGGGGATTCCTCGGATCAGTCCGCAGGAACCACCATCCCGTCCTGCACCCGGTGGCGGTACACCTCGATGTCGCCCTTCCGATCCCGGCGCCCCAGCACGTTGCGCTTGGTGCCTCGACCGGACCGGTCGAAGCGCCAGCCGTGGGTGACGCAGACCAGCTCGTCGCCCATCACGCTGCCGTCGACGTCCAGCGGCGACCACTGGTGGGGACAGCGGCCGGCCATCACGCAGGGTTCACCGTCCGCGTCGGTCCACACCACCACCGGCTCGCCGTCCAGCTCGGCCGCCACGACCTTCCCCGCCGCCGGCACCGGGCACAGCGGCTCGGCATCCCTGCGGCTCAATGCCCGCGGGCGACGTACTCGTCGAAGTGGGCCGCCTCGGCCCCCACCGTGGTCTCGTCGCCATGGCCGGTCAGCACGCGCGTGGCACCCGGAAGACCGATCACGTCGCGCCGCAGGCTCTCGATGATGGTCTCGAAGCTGCTGAACGAGCGTCCCGTCGCTCCCGGGCCGCCGTTGAAGAGCGTGTCGCCCGAGAACAGCACGCCGTCGGCGGGCGCCGAGAGGCAGCAGCCGCCCGGGCTGTGGCCCGGGGTGTGCAGCACCGCAAGGTCGCTGCCGCCCACCGAGATGATCTGACCGGCCCGCAGCTCGTCGTCGGGCTCACGGTGGGGATGCACGACATCCCACAACATCCGATCGTCGGGGTGCAGCAGCATCGGCGGCCCGCCCACGGCGTCGGCCAGCTGGGCCGCGGCGTTGATGTGGTCGTTGTGGCCGTGGGTCAGGACGATGGCCTTCACCGCACGGCCGCCGACCCCCTCCACGATGGGTCGATGGTCGTGGGCGGCGTCGATCACGATGCACTCGCGGTCGTCGCCCGCGATCCAGATGTTGTTCTCGACCTCGAAGTCCTCGCCGTCGATCGAGAAGATCCCACTGGTGAGGACGTGGTCGATTCTCACAGCACCACCACGGATCGCAGGACCTCGCCGGCCTCCATGCGGTGGAACGCCTCCTCGACCTCGGCCAAGCCGATCGTCTCGCTGACGAACCGGTTGAGGTCGATCCGCCCCGACAGGTGGTGGTCGATCAGGATCGGGAAGTCCCGGGTGGGGAGGCAGTCGCCGTACCAGCTGGGCTTGAGCGCACCGCCCCGGCCGAAGAACTCGATCATGGGCAGTTCGAAGGTCATCGACGGATCGGGCACGCCCACCAGGACGAGCCGGCCGGCCAGATCCCGGCTGTAGAACGCCTGCACGAGTGTCTCGGGCCGCCCGACGGCCTCGATGGCCACGTCGACGCCCAGGTCGTCGGTCAGCGCCTTGATGGCCTCGACCGGGTCCTCCTTCGAGGCGTCGACCGTGTCGGTGGCACCGAACTCCTTGGCCCACTCGAGCTTTCGGGGGTCGATGTCCACGGCGATCACCTTGCGAGCGCCGGCCACCGCGGCCCCGGTGATGGCGGCATCACCGACACCACCGCACCCGAACACGGCGACCGTCTCGCCCCGCTGCACCTCGCCGGTGTTCACCGCCGCGCCGAAGCCGGCCATGACCCCGCACCCGATCAGTCCGGCCGCCTCGGGCGGAGCCGCCGGATCGACCTTCACACACTGCGACGCGGCCACCAGCGTCTTCTCGGCGAACGCACCGATGCCCAGCGCCGGGCTGAGCTCGACCCCGTCGAGCGTCATCTTCTGCGTGGCGTTGCCGCTGTCGAAGCAGTAGTGCGGCTGCCCCTTGCGGCAGGCTCGGCACGTGCCGCAGGGCGCTCGCCAGGCGAGGACGACGTAGTCGCCCGGAGCGACGCCGGAGACGCCGTCGCCGACCGCTTCGACGGTGCCCGCGGCCTCGTGACCCAGCAGGAAGGGGAACTCGTCGTTGATGGCGCCCTCCCGGTAGTGGAGGTCGGTGTGGCACACGCCGCACGCCTTGACGTTCACCAGCGCCTCGCCGGGCCCCGGATCGGGTACCTGGATGGTGGCGAGCGTGACCGGCGCCTTCTCCGCGGTGGCGACGACCGCCTGGACCTCGTGCATTCCAACCCCCTGGCTCGACTGGATCCGATCCTATGCTCCTCCCCCATGCTCCACCGACCGCACGTCCGCAACGCGATCGTGCTGGGCGCCGCGATCGGCGTGTTCGGCGTCGCCTTCGGCGTCCTGGCGGTCCAGGCCGGGTTGAGCCCCTGGCAAGCGCTCGCCATGTCCCTCCTCGTGTTCACCGGCGGATCACAGTTCGCCGCCATCGGGGTGATCGACGCGGGTGGGACCACGGCGGCCGCCATCGGTGCGGCGTTGCTGCTGGCCACCCGCAACGGCGTCTACGGCGCCACGCTCGCCGCCCGCTTCGGGAAGCGCCTCCGACCCCGGGTGCTCGCCACCCAGCTCGTGATCGACGAGTCCACGGCCATGTCGGCCGCCCGGGACGATGACGACATCGCCATCGAGGCGTTCTGGGCCGCCGGCCTGTCGGTCTACCTGTTCTGGAACCTGGGCACGGCCATCGGCGCCTGGGGCGGCCAGATCATCGGCGACCCGGAAACGCTCGGCCTCGACGCCGCGCTCCCGGCCGGCTTCGTCGCCATGCTCCTGCCGCTGGCTCGGACTCGCCGGGGTCTCGCCGCCGCGGGGTGGGGCGCTCTGATCGCGCTGGTCGCCCTTCCCTTCACGCCGCCGGGACTTCCGGTGATCCTCGCCGCCTTCGGCGTGGTGCCGGTCCTGCTCCACGACCGGTGGACGACTGACCGGAAGGCCACCCCGTGAGCTGGATGGCCCTGCTGGGCCTGGCCGCGGGCAGCTTCGCCATCAAGGCCGCCGGCTACCTGGTGATCGGCGACCGGCCCGGGATCAAACGATGGTCCCCCGTGCTCGATCTCTTCCCGCCCGCCCTGCTGGCCGCCCTGGTGGTGGTCCAGACGGTGGGGGTCGACAGCGCCATCTCGGTCGACGCCCGCCTGCCCGGCGTGGTGGCGGGTTCGATCGCGGCGTGGAAGAAGGCGCCGTTCCCGGTCGTGCTGCTCGTCGCCGCCGGGGTCACGGCCGGAATCAGGGCAATCGGCTGAGCACGCTCGGGGTCTGACCCCCAGAGTGCTCAGCACCGCTGGAGTTCGGCGTGTGCGCCGATCTCCCAAGGCGCCCGACAGGGCGCCCGATCTCAGACGTCGAGGTAGCGGGTGACGGCGATGAACGAGCCGATCGCACCGATCACGACCGCCACGACGACCAGCCAGATGCTGGTGGTGAACACCTCGCTGCTGCTGATCGAGAAGCCGGCCAACAGCGGCAGGTCGTCGGAAGCGAACTCGTCCTCCAGCGCGTTGGCCAACCACACCGTCGCGCCCACGGCGATGGCGGCGCCGAACAGACACTGGATCAGCCCCTCGAGCATGAACGGGACGCGCACGAACCAGTTGGACGCGCCCACCAACTTCATCACCTCGATGTCGCGCCGTCGCGAACGGATGGCCACCAGGATCGTGTTGAGGATGAGGAACAGCGCGGCCAGCAGCAGCACACCCGCGGCCAGGAACATCCCGACGCTCAACTTGTCGCTGAGCCGCTTGACCCGCTCGACGGCCTCGTCGGCGAAACTGACCCGCAACACGCCGGGCACCAGTTCATAGCCCTCGCCCACCTCACGGATGGCCGACGTGTCCAGCTCGGTGGGTTTCACCCGGAACGACGGCGGGAGGATGTCGGGGGTCACCGAGGCCACCAGGTCGGGCGAATCGGCGAACAGCTCCTTGAACTCCTCGAACGCCTGATCGCGGTCGAAGAAGGTGAACGTCTCGACCAGCGGGTTCTCGTCGAGCGAGGCCCGCACGCTCTCTTCCTGTGCGGTGGTGGCGTCGGGGTCGAGGAAGATGATGAACTCGACGTCGTCGGCGAAGCGGGCCGCGGCGTTCTCGACACCGAGGCGGGTGACCCACGCCGACCCCAGCAGCGCCAGCGAGATCCCCACGCAGAGGATGGTGGCGACGGCCAGGGTGGCGTTCCTGGTGAGGTTGGTCGCCGTCTCACGCAGCGCGTACATGATCTTGGCCATGGGGAGTCCCTACTCGTAGACGCCGCGGGCCTGATCGCGCACGATCTGGCCACGGTCGAGCTCGATGACGCGTCGGCGCATGGTGTCGACGATGCCGCGGTCGTGGGTGGCCATGACCACCGTCGTGCCGGTGCGGTTGATGCGGTCCAGCAGCTTCATGATGCCTACCGAGGTCTGGGGGTCGAGGTTGCCGGTGGGCTCGTCGGCCAGCAGGATCAACGGCCGGTTGACGAAGGCTCGGGCGATGGACACCCGCTGCTGCTCACCGCCGGAGAGCTCGTCGGGGAACCGATCGACCTTCTTGGCCAACCCGACCAGCTCGAGGATGGCGGGCACCTGCGACTTGATGACGTGGCGGGGTCGGCCGATGACCTCGAGAGCGAACGACACGTTCTCGGCCACCGTCTTGTTGGGCAGCAGCTTGAAGTCCTGGAACACCGACCCGATGTTGCGCCGCAGGTAGGGCACCTTCCAGGAGCTGAGCTCGTTGGTGTTCTTTCCGGCGACCCAGATCTCGCCTCCGGTCGGCCGCTCTTCGCGGTTGACCAGGCGGAGGAACGTGGACTTGCCCGAACCGGACGCGCCGACGAGGAAGACGAACTCGCCCTTGGCGATGTCGACGGACGCGTCGCGGAGCGCGACCACATCGCCCTTGTAGGCCTTGGAGACGTTGTTGAGCTTGATCATGGCGACACCACGGGAGAGTCTGGCCCACTCGGCGCCGGAAGTGGTGGCACGGGCCGGGAGATATCAGTCACCGGAGCGCCTCCAGCGGAGAAACGCCTCCATGAACGGGTCGAGATCACCGTCGAGCACGGATTCGACATCGCCGGTCTCGTGGCTGCTCCGCAGATCCTTCACCATCTGGTAGGGCTGCATCACGTACGAGCGGATCTGGCTGCCGAACCCGACCGCCTTGGCCTCTCCGGCGATGCCGGCCAGCTCGTCCTCGCGCTTCTGCCGTTCGAGATCCAGCAACCGCGCCGCCAGGATCTGCATGGCCCGATCCTTGTTCTGGTGCTGGCTGCGCTCGTTCTGGCACGACACGACGATGCCGGTGGGCAGGTGGGTGATCCGAACCGCCGAGTCGGTCACGTTGACGTGCTGGCCCCCGGCACCCGAGGAGCGATAGGTGTCGATGCGGAGGTCCTTCTCGTCGATGTCGACCTCGTTGGTGACCTCGTCGAAGAAGGGCACGACCTGGAGCGAGGCGAACGCGGTCTGGCGCTTGGAGTCCTTGTTGAACGGTGAGAGCCGGACCAGTCGATGGACACCGTGCTCGGACTGGAGCAGGCCGTAGGCGTGGCGGCCCCGCACCAGGAACTCGGCCGAGGAGATACCGGCCTCCTGCCCTTCGTTGACCGACTCGATCTCGACGTCGAACCCGCGCTGCTCGGCCCAGCGGCGGTACATGCGCAGCAGCAGTCCAGCCCAGTCCTGGGCGTCGGTGCCCCCCTCGCCGGACTTGACGAAGCAGACCGCGTCGCCGGCGTCGTGCTCGCCGGTGAACATCGAGCGCAGCTCGAGCTCCTCGAACTCGGCCGCCAATGCTGCGACCGCCTCGGCGATCTCGGCCTCGGTCTCGCCCGCCGGCTCGCCGCCGGCCTCGTCCTCCTCGCTCAGCTCCAGCAGGGTGGCGACATCCTCGATCCCCTGCTCCAGCCGGGCGAAGAGGTCGAGGTCGTCGTTGACGGCCGCCAGCTCGGTCTGCAGACGACGGGCCGCGTTCGTGTCGTCCCACAGGTTCGGCTTCTCGAACTCGGCCTCGAGCTGGGGTTTGCGCATCTGCAGCTCGTCGATGCGCAGATACCGCCGGGCCTGGGCCAAGCGGTCGGCGAGCGCGGCGATCTGGTCGTGATGTTCCTGCATACGGGGTGCCGATCAGCGGCCGTGACAGTGCTTGTACTTCTTGCCCGATCCGCACGGGCAGGGCTCGTTGCGCCCGGTCTTGTCCCAATCGGACTTGACCACGGGGGTGTTGACCTGCGGCTCGTTGGGTGCCGGACCGGTGGACGGCAGGGCCGCGGGATCGGCCGGCGCGGCCGGCTGGGCCGCCTGGGCCGCCGCGAGGCCCTGGACCGGCGAATCGGGGGCCGAGTACGACACGTTGGCCACGTCGCTGGGCTCGTCCGCCTGCTCGTCGGGCGGCTTGACCTGGATGTTCATGTTGAGCACGTAGGTGACGAAGTCGGTGGAGACGTTGTCCATCATCTGGCCGAACATCTCGAAGCCCTCGCGCTGCCACTCCATGAGGGGGTCCTTCTGCCCCATGGCGCGCAGGCCGATGCCGTCGCGGAGGTAGTCCATCTCCTGGAGATGGTCCCGCCAGCGGCGATCGAGAATGCGCAGCATCACCTGGCGCTCCAGGTCGCGCATGATCTCGGACCCGACCACCTCCTCGCGCTGCTCGTAGTGCTGGGCGGCGTCGGCGAGAAGGAGCTCGCGGAGATCGTCGGTGACATCGGCCGCCGCGAGCTGCTCGGAGGTGAGCTCGGTGGACCAGACGTTGCGGACCTCGCCCAACAGCCCGTCGATGTCCCACTCCTCGGAGTAGTCGGCGACGCAGTAGGTCTCGATCACGTGGCTGATGGCCCGGTCGAGCGCCTCGGTGGCCTCTTCGCGAAGGTCCTCGCCGTCGAGGATCTGATCGCGCCGCTTGTAGATGACCTTGCGCTGCTCGTTCATGACCTCGTCGTACTTCAGCACGTTCTGACGGATCTCGGCGTTGCGCTGCTCGACGGTGTTCTGTGCCCGTTCGACCGACTTGGACACCATCTTGGATTCGATGGGCACGTCGTCGGGCAGGGCCCGGTCCATGACCCAGTTCATCGCGCCGGTGGCGAAGAGCCGCATGAGGTCATCCTCGAGCGACAGGTAGAAACGGGACGACCCGGGGTCTCCCTGGCGGCCGGCGCGACCTCGGAGCTGATTGTCGATGCGGCGGGACTCGTGGCGCTCGGTGCCCAGCACGTGCAGGCCACCCACCTCGCGCACCTTCTCACCCTCGCGGGCCATCTCGCCCTCGAACTCGGCATGGAGCTTGGCGACCAGCTCCTGACCCTCGTCGCTCTCGGGGTCGACCCCCCGCGCCCGGACCTCGATCTCGGCCCCGATCTCGGGGTTGCCCCCCAACACGATGTCGACCCCACGACCCGCCATGTTGGTGGCGACGGTGATGGCGCCGATACGACCGGCCTGGGCCACCACGTGAGCTTCCCGAGTGTGCTGCTTGGCGTTGAGAACCTGGTGGGGAATGCCCTGCTTGTTGAGGATGCCCGAGAGCTTCTCGGAGTGCTCGACCGACGCGGTGCCCACCAGCACCGGCTGGCCGACCTTGTAGCGCTCGAGCAGGTCGTCGACCACCGCACCGAACTTGCCGTCCTCGGATTTGTAGACCAGGTCGGCCGCGTCGTCACGGACGATGGGCCTGTTGGTCGGGACCGGCACGACGTCCAGGCCGTAGGTGCTCTTCAGCTCCGCGGCCTCGGTCTCGGCCGTACCGGTCATCCCGGCCAGCTTGTCGTACATGCGGAAGTAGTTCTGGAGCGTGACGGTGGCCAGCGTCTGGTTCTCTTCCTTGATCTTGACGCCCTCTTTGGCCTCGACCGCCTGGTGGAGGCCGTCGGACCAGCGCCGACCGTCGAGGACGCGCCCGGTGAACTCGTCGACGATCTTCACCTGACCGTCGGTCACCAGGTAGTCCTTGTCGCGGTGGAAGAGCTCCTTCGCCCGCAGCGCCACGCCCAGCTGGTGCACCAGGTTCTGCGACACGCCGTCGTAGATGTTCTCGACGCCCATGGCCCGCTCGACCGCCTCGATCCCGTCCTCGGTCGGCGAGACGACCCGCTTCTCCTCGTCGACGTCGTAGTGCTCGTCGCGCTTGAGGCCGCGGACGATGGCGGCGAAGTCGTAGTAGAGCTTGGCGGCGTCGGCGACCCGGCCGCTGATGATCAACGGGGTGCGGGCCTCGTCGATGAGGATCGAGTCGACCTCGTCGACCAGGCAGTAGGCGTGGCCCCGCTGCACCTGGTCGGCACGGCTGAGCGCCATGTTGTCGCGGAGGTAGTCGAAGCCCAGCTCGTTGTTGGTCCCGTGGGTGATGTCGCAGTGGTACTGGGCGCGTTTGTACTCCCGGTCGAAGTTGCCGGGCACGACCAGCCCCACGGTCAGCCCGAGCCAGCGGTGGATCTCGCCCATCCACTCGGCGTCGCGGCTGGCCAGGTAGTCGTTGACCGTGACGATGTGCATGCCTCGGCCGGTCAGGCCGTTGAGGTAGGCCGGCAGGGTGGACACCAGCGTCTTGCCCTCGCCGGTCTTCATCTCGGCCACCCACCCCAGGTGGAGGGCGGCGCCGCCCATGAGCTGGACGTCGTAGTGGCGCTGGCCGATCACGCGCTTGGAGGCCTCGCGGACGACGGCAAAGGCCTCGACCAGAAGATCTTCCATCTCCTCGCCGTTGTCGAGCCGCTGGCGGAACTCGCCGGTCTTGGCCTTCAGACGGGTGTCGTCGAGCGCCTCGGTCTCGGGCTCGAGCGCGTTGATGTCGGGCACCAGCGCTTGGATGGCCTTGAGCTTCTTGCCCTCACCGGCGCGGAGGACACGATCGAAGATTCCCATGAGCCGGCCAGTCTACCGACCCCGGCCCCCTCTCCCCGGCACGCTGGATATGGATGCGGAAACCCACACCCGGTGGAGGTCAGCGCATCCATATCCGGTGGGTAGGTTGACCGGATGGCAACGAGAGGGTCCTCCCCCGGCGTCACCATCTGGATCCAGGGCGCCCGTCCCCGCACCCTCGGTGCCGCCATCGCTCCGGTGGCCGTCGGGACCGCCGTGGCGCTCGACGACGGTCCCATCTCGTGGCCTCGGGCCGCGGCCGCGCTCGTCGTGGCGCTGGCCCTTCAGGTGGCCACCAACTTCGCCAACGACCTCGCCGACGGTCGCCGTGGCCTGGACGGTCCCGACCGGGTGGGGCCTGTCCGCCTGGTGGGCTCGGGCCTGGCCAGCGAGGGAGCGGTCAAGCGGGCGATGCTGCTGTCCTTCGGCGTCGCGCTGGTCGTGGGGGGTGGGCTCGCCCTCGTGGTGGGCCCCGAACTGCTGCTGGTCGGCGCCCTGTCCGTGGCCGCCGGCTGGGGGTACACGGGTGGGAACAACCCCTACGGCTACCGGGCCATGGGCGAGCTCTCGGTGTTCGTCTTCTTCGGGCTCGTCGCCACCGCCGGATCGACCTACGTGCAGACCAGGAGCGTCGCTCCCCTTGCCCTGGTGCTCGGGAGTGCGATCGGCCTGATCTCGTCGGCGCTGCTCGTCGTGAACAACCTCCGGGATCGCGAGACCGACGAGCGGATGGGCAAGCGAACCCTCGCCGTCCGGCTCGGCGACCGACGGACCCGGCTGCTGTACGACGCCAGCCTGGCCGGCGCCGGACTGCTCGTGATCGTCGCCGCCGTCATCTGGGGCTGGCCGATCCTGCTGGGGCTGGTCGTCATGCCGCTCGGGGCCATCGCGATCCGCAAGGTCGGCAACGGCGCCACCGGTCCCGCGCTGATCGAGGTCCTGGGCATCACCGGGCGCATCCTCCTGGGCGGTGGCATCGCGCTGGCGGTCGGGGTGGCGCTGGCGGTCTCGTGACCGCGCTCCCCTCAGCCGCGGGTGGCCAGCAGCAGCTGACTGATCCCGCCGGTCAACCGGACGTGCTCGACGTCGACGAAGCCGGCCCGTTCGAGCATGGCGCACATCTCATCCGAATCGGGCAGGTAGACCACCGACTCGGGCAGGTACCGGTAGGCCTCCTTGTCCGACACCACCCCGCCCACGAACGGCACCACCCGGCCGAAGTACACCCCGTGGCCCCACCTCAGAACACGATGGTCGGGTTCGTCCACGTCGAGGAGGGCGATACGACCGCCGGGCCGGGTCACCCGGGCGAGCTCCGCGAACACGGGGGGAAGCGCATCGAAGTTGCGCAGGGCGAAGCCGCTGATGGCCCCGTCGACCGATGCCGTGGCCACCGGGAGCCCGAGCGCGTCGCCCTGGACGAGGGGGGCACCGGTGCGGGCGGCATCGAGCATGCCGAAGCTGAAGTCGATCCCGATGGGAACCAGCTGGGCTTCGGCGAGATCCCGGCAGAGATCGCCGGTGCCGCACGCGACGTCGAGCACGACCGACCCGCGTCGCAGGCCCAGCGCCGTCACGGCACGCGTGCGCCAACGGGTGTCGAGCCCGAACGTCAGAGCCCGGTTGAGGACGTCGTAGCGAGGGGCGATGCGGTCGAACATGGACCGGACCGCAGCCGGCTTGTCCGCCGCGTCCGGCAGGGCGCTCTCGCCCGGAGTGCGGGCGATGACTAGTCCTGGCTGATGAGCAGGCCGACGTCGCCGTCGTCGCGCCGGTAGACCACCGCCGGCTTGCCGGTCTGACGGTCGGTGAAGAAGTAGAAGGGGTGATTGACCAGGTCCATCTGGAGCGCCGCGTCGGACGGGGTCAGGTCGTCCACCTCGATGTGCTTGACCTTGACGATCCGGTAGCCGAGCTCGGCGGCCACCTCTTCGTCGGCGGTCTCGGGGTCGGTCAGGGTGGGCATGAGCTCGGCCGGTTCGATGCCGTGGCCGCTCTTGGCATGCTTGTCGTAGCGCTTCTGCTTGGTCTTGAGCTTGTGCAACTGGTGTTCGAGCTTGTCGACGGCGCGATCCAGCGCCTGCTGCTCGTCCACACCCCTGACCTTGCAGCGCACGTGATGGCCGTGCCCCACGAGCGTGACCTCACAGATCTCGGGCTCCTCGATCCGTGGGTTCTTCTCCCGGATGAAATGCACCTCGGCGCGTTCGAGTCCGCGGAGAAACCGATCGAGCTTACCGATCTTCTCCTCCGCCACCAGCCGCAGCTGCTCCGACACATCCACGTTGCGCCCACTGACCGAGACGTCCACCTGGGAACTCCTTTCGAGGGTGCGATGTGCACCACGTCTGATCGTACGCCAGCGGGCCCACCGTCACGCCACCCGAGCCACGGTCAGTCCGTGGACGGCGTCGGCCCCCGCTGCGTGAAGGGCCTGACCCGCTCGACCCAGGCTGGCACCGGTGGTGCAGACGTCGTCGACCAGCAGCACGGGACCCCGCACGGGCCGTCGCACCCGCAGCCGAGGGCCGCGACGCCGCAGATGGGCCGGTGCCCCCGTCTGGGCCGGCCCGCGGTCGCGGACCAGGAGGCGCGCCGCCGGCACCCCCAACCGCCGGGCTGTGGCCCGAGCCAGCAACTCCGCCTGGTCGAAGCCCCGCCGACGGCGGCGCTGCGGCGTCGTGGGGATCCAGGTGACCGACCGAACCGGCCCCGACGCCGCGGCGGCCATTCGGGCCGACACCCAGGGCGCCACCGCCCTGGCATTCCGGTACTTGAGCGCCGTGACCAACCCCCGGCTGGCGTCGTCCCAGTCGAAGAGCGCCACGAGGGAGTCGAGGCCGGCCACCGGCGGGGTCGCGGGGGCCGATTGCAGGGTGCGGGAGCACGCCGGACAGACGACGGCGCCGGGCGCCCGACACATGGCACAGGTGGGAGGAAACAACACCCGTCCAGCATCCCGCGAGGGTGTGACAAGAGGCACGCGAAGAGTCCTGGACACCGGGTCGATGAGGCGTACCATCAGAAGTACGGCGGGCGGTCTCCCCTGTTTGGAGGTGCGTGCCATGCGTCCGACACATCCCATTGGCATGGTGATGGTGGCCATCGGATCGGTGGTGGTATTGCTGTTGTGGTCAGCGCTCCCTGCGGGAGCGATTCACGACCTGGTCATCCCGATCGACACCGTCGTGCGCGGTGAACCCGGCGACGTGATCGAGATGACCACGGTGCCGGTCGAAGCCGACGAGGTCGGGTTGGTCTGCCAGCTCGCCGTCACCGGCGTGAACAACGGCTCGCCGCATCCGAACAGTGACCTGATCATCACCAGTGGCGGAGCGACCCTGGTCATTGCCGACGTCGAGGCCACGGCCGACCAGACCACCCGGGGCGGCGGCGAGATCGTGCTGGGAGACAGCGTCCTGATCGAGGTACGCCTCGGAGCGCACCGCGTGTTCAGTGGCGGGCTCACCCTCACCTCCGAGTGTGCCGAACCGCAGGCGACCACGACGGTGGCACCGACGACGACCACGACGGCCGCGCCCACGACCACCGCCGCGCCGACGACGCAGCCTCCGGCCGAGGTCCTGGCCGAGACCGCGACGGTGCCGGCTCCGCTGCCGCAGGCGAAGGCCGAGGCCGCCACGGTCGCCCAGCCCACCTTCACCGGCTGACCCGTTCCCCCGCCCGGACTTCGGGGGATTTCGTCCCGCGCCCTCGGGCGAGATCCCCCGAGTCCGGCGGTGGCGGTTCGAGGGGCCGGGCGGGGTCAGGTCAGGGGACTGCCGCGGTCGACGATCGCTTGGTGGCGGGCCTCGACGAAGGGCACGAACTCGGCGTGGGTGAGGATGTAGAACTCGTCCCCCACGATGGCGTCGTGCACACGATCGGCCACGTCCGCCGGATCCATCCCCGACTCGATCACCGACGCCATCATCGCCGCCATCCCTGCGGCCGGACCGTCGACCTCATCCGTGGTCTCGGGCGGGATGAGGTCCCCAGGGCGGTTGCGGTCGCTCTGGTGGATCTGGGTCCTGACCCATGCGGGGCACAGCACCGAGACCCCGACGTCGTGACCGGTCACCGCGAGTTCGCGGGCCAGCGTCTCCGACAGCGTGACCACGCCGTGCTTGCTGACGTTGTACGGCCCCATGAACGGCGCCGAGGTCAGCCCGGCGATGGAAGCCGTGTTCACCACGTGCCCCTCGCCGGCCTCGATCATCCGCGGCACGAAGGCCCGGACACCGTGGATGACACCCCACAGGTTCACCCCCAGCACCCACTCCCAGTCATGGGTGGTCAACTCCCACATCGGTCCCCCGCTGCCGACCCCGGCGTTGTTGCAGGCGACGTGGATCGCGCCGAACCCGGCGACGGCCGCCTCGGCCAGCGCATCGACCTGGTCGCCGTCGCTGACGTCGCAGACGTGGGTCAGGACCGTGGCGCCGGTGGCCTGGAGGTCGGCCGCTGCGGCGTGCAGCGGCTCGACCTCGATGTCGGCCATCACCAGGTTCATGTCGGCCGCCGCCAGGCGCCGGGCCATTTCCAGCCCGATCCCCGACGCGGCACCCGTCACCACGGCCACCTTGCCGGCGAGATGCTCCATCGCTCGACCCTAGGGGCTCGGTTCCGGGCGAACTGAACCCGCTCGGTGCCTGACCCCGAGAGGGTTCAGTAGCGGTAGTGCTCCGGCTTGTACGGACCGCCCACGGGCACGCCGATGTAGTCGGCCTGTTCGGGGGTCAGCTCGGTGAGCCGCACGCCGAGCGCATCGAGATGCAACCGGGCGACCTTCTCGTCGAGCAGCTTGGGCAGCGTGTACACCCCGATCGGGTACTCGTCGGTGTTCATGAACAGCTCCATCTGGGCGATCACCTGGTTGGTGAAGCTGTTGGACATCACGAAGCTGGGATGACCGGTGGCGCACCCCAGGTTCAGCAGTCGACCCTCGGCCAGCATGATCACCGAGTGGCCGTCGGGGAAGACGAACTCGTCGACCTGCGGCTTGATGTTGACCCGCTGGACGTCGCTCATCTTCTGCAGGCCGGCCATGTCGATCTCGTTGTCGAAGTGGCCGATGTTGCCCACGATGGCCTGGTGCTTCATGCGGGCCATGTGCTCGGCGGTGATGATGTCGTAGTTGCCGGTCGTGGTGATGAAGATGTCGGCCGTGTCCAGCACGTCCTCGAGCCGGACGACCTGGAAGCCCTCCATCGCCGCCTGCAGCGCACAGATCGGGTCGATCTCGGTGATCACGACACGGGCGCCCTGGCCGCGCAGCGACTGCGCGCACCCCTTGCCGACGTCGCCGTAGCCGCAGATCACGGCCACCTTGCCGCCGATCATCACGTCGGTGGCCCGGTTGATGCCGTCGACCAGCGAGTGCCGGCAGCCGTACAGGTTGTCGAACTTGGACTTGGTCACCGAGTCGTTGACGTTGATGGCCGGGAAGAGCAGCGAGCCCTCTTCGGCCATCTGGTAGAGGCGATGCACGCCCGTGGTGGTCTCCTCGGTCACGCCCTTGATCGCCGGTGCGATCGTGGTCCAGCGGTCGGCGTCCTCGGCCAGCGAGGCCCGAAGCAGCTCGAGCACCACGCCGAACTCCTCGGAGTCGTCATCGGTCGTCGCCGGCACCGCGCCCGCCTTCTCGAACTCGACACCTTTGTGGACGAGCATCGTGGCGTCGCCGCCGTCGTCGAGGATGATGTTGGGGCCGCCGTCGGGCCACATCAGCACCTGCTGGGTGCACCACCAGTACTCCTCGAGCGTCTCACCCTTCCAGGCGTAGACCGGCACCCCCTTGGGGGCGTCGGGGGTGCCGTCGGGGCCCACGACGACCGCCGCAGCGGCGTGATCCTGGGTGGAGAAGATGTTGCACGACGCCCAGCGGACCTCGGCACCCAGGGCGACGAGGGTCTCGATCAGCACGGCGGTCTGGATGGTCATGTGCAACGAGCCGGTGATGCGGGCGCCGGCCAGCGGCTGGTCGTCGGCGAACTCGGCCCGGGTGGCCATGAGCCCGGGCATCTCATGCTCGGCCAGTCGGATCTCCTTGCGGCCGTAGTCGGCCAGGGAGAGGTCGGCGACTTTGTAGTCGGGTGTGGTCACGGTGGTACTCCTTCGGGCGCGTTGGTGCGCAGCTGTCCTGGGGCGCGGATGCGCCGGGTGATGTGGGCTGGGGCCAGCTGGCACCGTGCAGGACAGCCCGAAGACCGTGAGGTCGAGTGTCGAGTGTACGCGCCCGGCCGCCGATCGGCACGGGTCGAACGGATCCTTGTCCCCGTGAAGCCGAGCTGCACTACGGTGCACGCGCCGGCAAGTGTTCAGGGGGGACCATGCCGAATCAGCCCGACCGTCCGCGCCGCGTGACCCACGTTCGGCCCGGGATCCGGTTGTCCCGCCGGGACGCCATCCGGCGCATGGCTGGCGCCGGCGCCGGGATGCTCTTCCTGCCCGGAGCGGCCACGATCCTGTCGGCCTGCGGCGACAAGTCCGTACAGGACGGTTCGCCCGCGGGGTCCACCACCACCGTCTCGGCTCCCGACGGCACCGTCGGCGGCACGGTCGGCTCCACGGTGGCTGACGCGGTCGAGATCACCGATGTCGACGAGATCCTCATCGGCGTCGTGGCTCCGTTCTCGGGCGCCTTCACCTTCATCGGCGACGTGACCCGGCGGTCACTCCAAGCGGCGGTGGCCGAAATCAACAGCACCGGCGGGGTCGGCGGGCGCAAGGTCCGGACGATCGAGGTCGACGCTCCCGGCGAGCAGCTCACCGCCGCGACCGAACCCGCCTACTCCCAGCTGGCGAGCACCGAGAACCTGTCCGGCATCCTCTGGTGCACGGCGATCGGCCTGCGACCGCTGGCCGAGCAGATCAAACGCGACAACATGCCCATCATCTCGGTCTTCGAGGATCTGCGTGTCTCGGACAACCTGTGGCCCGCCCCCGACGCCCCCGCTCGATCTTCCAGTTCCTGTTGAGCGTCGACGGCGCACTGGACCAGCTCGCGGGCTACGTCAGCGACGACCGCAACTACGCCGACACCGTCCTCGTCCACGACGTGTTGCTCACCGCGCCCTACGCCCAGGACGTCGGGCGAATCTACGCCGAGGTTCCCGACCGCTTCGGCATCACGACCTCTCCCGAGATCGGCTACAGCCTGGGGCAGAAGGACTTCGGCGGGCTGGTCAGCCAGTTACGGGAGACCAACGCGCAGAGTGTGATCATCGCCGGCGGGCCCGAGGAGACGGCGCTGATCGCGCGGGAGCTCGACGCCCAGGGACTGGGATACGTCGACAGCCCCACCGCCAAGGACCCGTCGACGTTCGCGCCGCAGCTGTTCGGCACGCCCGCCAACATGGGCGAGCCGGTCTGGGTCGACCTGGCCGGCGATGCCGCGAAGACCGGCTCGATCACGGCGTGGACCCTGGGCGGGGTGCTCAACGTCCCGAACGTCCCGATCGTGGAGATGGGCCAGAAGCACACCGACGAGCCCAACTTCATCGCAGGCGAGAACGAACCGGCCGACGGACTGTAAACCCTCCTGGCCGGCATCCGAGAGGCGGGATCGGCCACCGACCGGCAGCAGGTCGTCGCGGCCATCGAGTCGCTCGACTCGATCCAGTTCGCCACCCGAGTCCCCTTCTCGTTCACGGCGGAACGCCATGAACGCAACCGGCCCGAGGACCTCTGTCTCATCACCCTCGAGCGATCCAACCCCGTGGACACCGACCCGCCGTACGAGCTCGGCCGGGAGTGGGAGGGGAATCTGGTGGGCCGCGACTTCGCACCGGTCCATCTGGTCCGACCGACCCTCGAGGCGAACCGCACCGCCGCTCCCGAGCTGATGGACGAGATCCTCACCGGCGCCTACGGGTGTCAGTGCACGAAGACCCCACCGATGCCACCGGGGCCGATGTGGAGATGACGACAGCGTGCAAGGTCCACTGACGCCACCGATCCCCCTGGCACCACGCCGCCCGGAGCGGGCGCAGTCACGCCGGTGACCGACCTGCTGCTGGTGCTCCGCGGCACGATGGTCGTCGGGTCCATCCTGGCCCTGGTGGCCTTCGGCTACACGATCATCTACGCCAGCAGCCGCGTCGTGAACTTCGCTCAGGGAGCGCTCCTGCTGGCGGGAGCCTGGTTCTTCTTCGACGCGGTCGACCCCGCACACCTGGGAGCGGCACCGTGGCTGGGCGTCCTCGTCGCCTGCCTCGGTGCGGCCGTCCTCGGCCTGCTCGTGTGGGCGTTGGGGATCTGGCCGCTGGGTCGCCGGGCTCGACAGACCGATGTCGCGTGGATCCTGACCACGGCGGCTCTGGGCCTGCTGATCCAGAACGGCGTGCTCGCCGAGCGGTACGGGACCCAGCCGACAGGGGTCGAGTTCGTCGACTCGATCGGCGGTTGGACCGGGTCGCAGCCGGTCGAAGGTGTGACGATCGACGCGCCGACCCTGGTGCTGATCCTGGGCCATGCTGGTGCTGGTCGTCCTGGAGATCGCCCAGCGCCGCACGGTGCTGGGGAGAGCGTTCCGGGCGGTCGCACAGGACCCGATGATGGCGTCGCTGGTGGGCATCAGTCCCCGGCAGGTGGTCATCGGCTCGTTCGCCCTCGCCGGCGGGCTGGCAGCGGTCGCCGGTGTCCTGATCGGCGCCGACACCGGCGTCAGTCCACAGACGTTCCCGGTCATCGGGATCCAGGCCTTCGTCGCGGCGGTCCTCGGCGGCCTGGGCAGCACGCGGGGCGCCATCGTCGGTGGCTACGTGATCGGGCTGGTCCGGTCGCTCCTGGCGGTGTGGGGGCCCGACATCGGCTTCATCGAGAACCCGGCGGCCTGGGAGGAGTTCGCCGTGTTCGCCGTACTGGCCCTGCGGCCCACCGGACTGTTCGGCGAGCCGCAGGTGGAGAAGGTATGAGTCCGCGGCGCGCCCGGCCCGCCCTGGGTGCATCGGCATGGTGGCCGGCGGTCGGATTCGCCGCGCTGGTCGTCGCCGTCGTCGTCGTCGGCGAGCTGACCGTCCCGCTCACCATGACCGACGACCGGACCTGGATCCTGGCCGGCACCGAGGCCATGGCGCTCGCAGCGGCTGCGCTTGCCGCCAACGTCCTGATCGGCCAGACCGGACTGTTGTCCCTCGGCAACGCGGCGTTCGTGCTGATCGGGCTCTTCGCGGGCGGGATCTGGGCCGAGGAGCTCGGACTGGGAGGTGTCTGGGCGCTGCCCTTCGCATTCCTGGTCGGCGGGCTGGTGGGGGTCGGTCTCGCCCTGCTCTGCTGCCACCTCCGCGGCTTCTACCTCACGGTCGTCACCTTCGCCTTCGGCAGCCTGTTCCTGACGATCTCCGGCGTGTTCCCCAGCCTTTTCGAGCGGGCCCCCACGGCCGGCACGATCGATCCGGCCCAGCTCGGGCCGCTGGCTCGCAACAACGAGTTCCTGGGCCAGTACCACCTCACGGCCATCGGCTTCGGCATTGCGATCGCGCTCACGTGGAACCTCCGGCTCAGCCGTTGGGGCCGCGCCATGAACGCGGTCCGGGACTCCGAGATCGCCGCCCGAGCCGCTGCGATCGACGCCTACGGCGTGAAGGTCGGTGCCTTCGCCCTCTCGGCGGCCATCGTGGCGCTGATGGGCGCCATCAAGGCCGCCAGCCCCAACGTCGCCGACGTCTCGACCAACTCGGTGGGTGCCTTCGAGTCGATCCGCCAGGTCCTCGCCGCCTTCATCGGCGGCATCGGCGGCTTCGTCGGACCGATCCTCGGCACCTTCTTCCTCGAGCTCGGCCCGCAGGCCGCAGGCGACGGACTCGGCGAATCCTTCCGCAACAACGAGGACGAGATCGTGCTCGTTGTCGGTCTCCTCGTGGTGCTGTTCGTCCCGGGCGGCCTGCTGAGCCTCCTCCGGAACGTCGGCCGGCGCCTCGGCTGGGAGGGCAACCCCTCCTCGCTCCCCCGCTCGGCCGCCATCGCCTCCGAGCCCGCGCCCGACCGGGACTCGGGCCGGCGGACGAGCATCACCTCCGAGGTCGACGGCGCGTTCCTGGCCGTCGACAGACTGACGAAGGACTTCGGCGGCCTGCGCGCGCTGGACGGGGTCGAGACGACCGTGGCCGCAGGCACGATTCACGCGCTGATCGGCCCCAACGGATCCGGCAAGACCACACTCATCAACGTCCTGACCGGGTTCTACCGGTCCGACCGAGGCTCGATCCGGCTGGGTCACACCGACATCACCGGCCTGCCCACCCACCGGCGCGCCGCGCTCGGCCTGGGGCGAACCTTCCAGAACCTCCAGATCTGGCGCACCATGAGCGTGTTGGAGAACGTGGCCGCCGGCGGCCATGCCGCGACCACGGGCAGCCCGGGGGCCGCGATGCTCGGCCTGCCATCGGCGCAGCGGGAGCGGACGGAGTCGGCCCGGAAGGCCAAGCAGATGCTGGAAACGGTCGGCCTTGCCGATCGGGCCGACATGACCGCGGGCGAGCTCCCACTGGGCGATCTCCGTCGCCTGGAGATCGCCCGTGCCCTCATGGCGTCACCGCGTGTGCTGTTGTTGGACGAACCGGCCGCCGGCATGCAGGCGAGCGAGGTCACCGAACTGGCGCTCCTGGCCGAACGGCTCAGGGCCGAGGGCCTGACGATCCTGCTGATCGAGCACCACATGGACCTGGTCATGGACGTGGCCGACCGGGTGTCCGTGCTGGATCACGGCCAGAAGATCGCCGAGGGCTCCCCCAGCGAGGTCCGCGCCGATCCCGCCGTGGTCGACGCCTACTTCGGGAGCACGGCATGAACCCACCCGCTGCCGCGACACCGTTGCTGACGGTACGGGGGCTCACCGTCACCTACGGAGCGGCCCGGGCCGTCGACGGCCTCGATCTCGATGTCCACGCGGGCGAGATCGCCACGATCATCGGGGGCAACGGCGCCGGCAAGAGCAGCACCCTGCGGGCCCTGTCGGGAGTCCGGGAGTTCCAGCGGTCATCCGGCCGCGTCGAGCTTGCCGGCCGGGCCATCGACCGGCTCCCGCCCGAGCGGATCGCCCGCCTGGGACTGGCCCACGTTCCCGAGGGGCGACGGGTGTTCCCGGGGATGACCGTGGAGGAGAATCTGACGCTGGGCGCGTTCCGTCGCCGACGGGACCGCGCCGGTGTCGCCGATGACCTCGAGGAGGCCTACGAGCGCTTCGGCGTCCTGGGCGACCGCCGCGCCCAGTTGGCCGGCCTGCTCTCGGGGGGCGAACAGCAGATGCTGGCCATCAGCCGCGGCCTCATGGCTCGACCGATGTGCCTGTTGCTGGACGAGCCTTCGCTGGGGCTGGCGCCCCGGGTCGTGGAATTCCTGTTCGATGTGATCGCCGATCTGGCCGCGGGAGGACTCACCATCCTGCTGGTCGAGCAGCTGGCCTCGGTGGCCCTGGCGGTGGCGGATCGGGCCTACGTCCTCGAATCGGGTCGCCTGGTGACCGAGGGCCCGGCCGACGCGGTGGCCGACGACCCTCGGGTCATCGAGGCCTACCTGGGCGCCTGAACCGCACCGGGTGCGAAGCACCGATCCGCGAGGCCTCTAGGGCTCTCGGGCCAGGGCCGCCTTGAGATCCATCAGCACGGGGATCGGCCCCGGGTCGACCCCTTCGTTGAACGCCAGGTGCAGCGACCAGAGATCGCCGTAGAGCACCAGATCGAAGAGCTCGGCCAGCGGGCCGTCGCCCTCGGCCTCCACCACGAACCGGTGGCTCACGACCTCGTCCATCAGCGGCCGCAGGAGCTGGAACCGCCGGCTGATCTGGGGGTGCTCACCCGAGTGGCGCAATTCGATGAGGCTGAACACCTGGCGGGTCATGTCGCCGTGCTGGCCGAACCCGCAGATCTCGTTGTGCATCAGCTCGGGCACCGAGTGGGCGAAGGCCGGCGCCTTGGCGTTCTCGTTGACCTGGTTCTTCCAACGGACCGCCGCGACCCGCCCGACGTGGCCGCCCCCGTAGACGAGCGGCATGGTGCGATCGATGTGCGCCGCCAGGTGGACGATCTCGCTGTCGTCGGCGACGAATGCGTCGCGACGGGCGTGCAACTGGGCCGACGCCGCATCGAGGAGGTCGGGGGCGCCCGGCAGGACACCGAGCGCTCCGAGCAGCACGATCGGCGGGACCGACACGGCTGCGATGCCGGCCCGCGGCATGGGGATCGTCGCATCGACCGGCAGGATGGGACGCCCTGCGTCGGTGGCCCGCTCACCGAGCCGGCCACCGGCGGTGAGCGCCACCCATGGCGCACCGGCCTCGTCCGCTCCGGCGACCGCCTCGAGCGTCTCCTCGGTGTTGCCGCTGAAGGACGCGGCGATGACCAGCGTGCGCGGACCCACGAACGAGGGGATCTCGTACTCCTTCGACACGACGACCGGACACGTCAGCCTGCTCGCCCCGATCGCGGCGAGCACGTCGCCGCCGATTCCGCTGCCGCCCATGCCCACCACGACGACGGCGTCGAGATCGTCGCGGCGCGGCAGATGCTCCGCCTCGCCGGCGACATCGGTGGCCGTGCGCCGCGCCTCGTCGAACTGCTCGGGCAAGCCCAGGGTGGCGCCCAGCATGTCGAGCGAGTCATGGCGGTCGGTCACGCGTCGGTCCAGGCCGGCTCGATTCCCTCGGCCTCGGCCTTGGCCACCAGGCGCGCGTGCTCGGCATCGTCGACGGTCTCGGCCTCGTCGATCAGCATGACCGGGATGTCGTCGCGCACGGCGTACCGACGGTGGAGACGGGGGTTGTAGAGGGCTTCCTCACCCTCGAAGTAGAGCAGCGGGCCCTTGTCCTCGGGACACGCCAGCACCTCCAGCAGCTGTGGATCGAGCGCCATGGTCAACCTTCCAGAAGTGAGCGGACTTCGGCGACGTGTGCGGCGCACGCGTCGGCGTCGGCGGCTTCGAGATTCAGCCGCAGCAGCGGTTCAGTGTTACTGGGGCGCAGGTTGAACCACCAGTCCTCGAACTGGACCGTGAGGCCGTCGAGGCGATCCTGCTCACCTTCGGGGAACCGAGCGGCCACCCGCTCGATGACCGCCAGCGGATCGTCGACCTTGGTGTTGATCTCTCCCGAGGCGGCGTAGCGCTCGTAGTCCTTGCGCAGATCGCTGAGCGGTCGGCCGGTCTCGGAGAGCACCTCGAGGACGACCAGCGAGGCGATCAGCCCCGAGTCGGCCCGCCAGTTGTCGGCGAAGTAGTAGTGCGCCGAGTGCTCGCCGCCGAACGCGGCACCGGTCTCGGCCATGACCGCCTTGATGAACGAGTGGCCGACCCGCGAACGAATGGGTTCGCCGCCCAGCTCGGACACCACCTCGGCCACGGCCCGCGAGCAGATCAGGTTGTGGATGACCTTGGCCCCGGGGTTGCGTTGGAGGACGGATGCGGCGACGAGGGCCGTGGTGGTGGAACCCGACAGGCCGTTGCCCTTCTCGTCGACCAGGAAGACCCGGTCGGCGTCGCCGTCGAACGCCAGCCCGACATCGGCCCCCACCTCGAGCACGCGGGCCCGGAGGTCCTCTTGGTTCTCGGGCTGGATGGGGTCGGCCGGATGGTTCGGGAAGGTGCCGTCCAGCTCGGGGTACATGACCTCGAGATCGAACGGCAGCCCCTCGAACGCGGCGGGGACCACCAGGCCTCCCATGCCGTTGGCCACGTCGGCCACCACCTTCAGCGGCCGCAACGTGTCGACGTCGACGAAGCCGTGGACGTGGCGGACGAACGCGTCCAACAGGTCCATCTCGGACGCCGTCCCGGCAGGATCGACGGGCGGCAGCTGGGTCCGGGCGTCCTCCTTGATGATGGCCAGACCGGTCTCGTCGCCCACCGGACGGGCCCCCGAGAGGCAGAACTTGATGCCGTTGTAGCCGGCGGGATTGTGCGATGCGGTGAACATTGCGCCAGGGGAGCCGAGCGATCCCGCAGCGAAATAGAGCAGATCGGTCGAGGCGAGACCCAGCTCGACGGTGTCGAGTCCCTGCGAGCGAACCCCGGCGGCGAACGCCGCGACCAGCTCGGTCCCGCTGGGCCGCATGTCCCGCCCGATCAGCACTCGGTTGACCGAGTCGTCGTCGCTCTTGGCGAACTTGGCGAACGCTGCTCCGATGCGCCCGCACAGCTCGGCATCGAGTTGCTGAGGGACGAGCCCGCGCACGTCGTAGGCCTTGAAGACTGCGTCGATATCAACCATGGCGATGCACCGTAACGTTGGGGGATGGGGTGGAGGGCGGAGCGACCCGAGGCTCCGGGTCGGACCGTGCCAGCCGATCGCGATCGGCGGGATCGAGATCGTAGAGGCCCTGCCGCGCCCGGGCCCGGATCCGGAACAGGTCGCCGACCAGGCCGATGGTGGCCGGGATGATCTGGACCGTGGATCGCTCGGAGTTCACGACCTTGACCGGAAGCTCGGTGAGCGAGAAGCGGTAGCGCTCGACCAGGTAGAACATCTCGACGTCGAACGCGAAACGATCGACGCGAGCTCGACCGAAGATGGCCCGGGCCGAATCGCGGCGCATGGCCTTGATCCCGCACTGGGTGTCGCGGTGCTGGCCCAGCAGCACCAGGTGGGTGAGCAGGTTGACGGCGCGCCCACCGAGCTCACGGAGCCTCCCCGCCCGCACCAGGGTCGTCGTCTCGGTGTGCTGGCGACTCCCGACCGCCACGTCCCAGCCCCCCTCGACGGCCTCGAGGAGCTCGATCAGCTGGGCCGGGCTGTACGCCAGATCTGCGTCGATGAAGGCGATGGTCCGGCCCTCGGCGGCCAACATGCCGGCCCGAACGGCCGCTCCCTTGCCCCGGTTGGCCTCGAACACGAGCACCCGATCGGCGCCGGCGGCGCGGGCCTGGTCTGCGGTGTCATCGGCCGAACCATCATCGACGACGACGAGCTCCAGACCTCCTCTGGCTTCGACCTCGGCCAAGGCCGCCCGCAATCGGGTCAGGGTGTCGGCGATGCGGTCACCCTCTCGATACGCGGGCACCACGACCGAGAGCCGGGGTCCGCCGACCAACCCGGGACGCGCCACCGGCGTCTCGATGTCGTCCCGTACCAGTGACAGGAGCGTGCGCCGGTACAACGTGAGCCGGACCAGGGCTGCGACCGCGAGCGCTCCGAGCTTGGCGACGATCGTGGCGGCGACACCGCCGCCGATCACCCACCTGAGCACCCCCAGCACCGCCACGTCGACCAGGACACCGACGACCATCGTTCCCGCCACCGTCGCGGGCCGAGCCATCCAGCGCACCTTGGGATCGCCCGGAAACGTCAGCACCCGGTGGAACCAGAACGAGAAGAGGCTGGCCACCGACACGGCGACGAGGTCCGCCGCCAGGGGCATGAGGTCAGCGGCGAGGTACAGGGCCAGGAACAAGCCCAAATCGATCACCGTGGCCAGCGACCCGCCCACCAGGAGCCGCTTGATCCTGGTGATCATCAGGGCGCAGGGGGCTCGACGGGTTCGTCGACGGACTCCTCCGGCCCGAGATCGTCGGGCTCGTCCGGTTCGACCGCGTCGGGATCGACGGCGTCCGGTTCACGCGCCACGGGATCGCTTCCCTCGACGTCGGCCTCGGAGGGATCCGCGTGCTGGAGATCGGTCTCGTCGAGATCTCGCCGGATGATCGGCCAGCCTTCGCGGACCGCGGGCTGGCGGGCCAGGACGACGATGCCCACGATTCCGAAGACCGTCATCACCCAGGCGCCGATGTCCAGCGCCGTCCAGCCGTACTCGAGATCGACCTGGGTGTCGGTGGGCACGACCACCATGAGGTTGGGGGTGACCCGGTACGGGCCTTCGCCGCCGGACACCTTCCAGTTGGGGAAGTAGCTGGCCCGCACCAGGACCGGAACGCCGACCTGATCGACCTCGAAGCTGATCCGGTCGGTGTCGGTCTCGATGCTGGTGACCTGGACCGGCGGCAGCGGGGCGCGGGGGGCGGTGTCGCCCACGGGGAGTCGCTCCCAGTCGTCGGGTCCCGAGGACGCCCAGAAGACCTCCTGGGCGACCGGGTCCTGGTACCAGGCCACGGCCGGTTCGAGCCATCGCTCGGCGCCGTCGGTGACGTTGTTGTACACGACCGGCTCATGCTCGAGTGGGACGACCAGATCGCTGTCGGCCACCTGGAAGACCGTCCAAGGTGGTGAACCCTCACCCTCGAGCTCGGTCAGGTCGGGATGGGCCCGGGCGAACTCGAGCATCGAATCGCTGAAGGCCATGTAATACCGGACCCCCATCAGTTGGAGGTGTTGGACCCCCAGCCGAAAGTCGTCGGCGGTGGGCGGCCCGGCCCCGTACGGCAGATCGCGCATCGCGTTGGACGGCGCCGTCGACAATTGGTCCTGGTTGAGGAAGTGGTACGGCGTGGTGGTGGATGCCTCGAAGTAGAGGCCCTCCATCGAGCCGATGCAGCCGTCGGTCCAGAACGGCAGCAGCATCAGGGCCATGGGGGTCCCGTAGCGGTCCAGCTCGGATTCGTACTCCCACATCGCCCGGCCACAGCCGTGCTCGGTGCCGATGTCGTCCATGGCCTGGACGATGTCGTGGTACTCCCGGTAGGCGGGCTTGCCTTCGTACCCGGAGAAGTTCCACTGGGCCCAGAACGGGATGAAGTTGGCCTGCCGGTCGGTGGTACCGGCGAATCGGAACGCTCCGTCCGCCCCGGTGTGCGAGAAGGGCAACCAGGGCTCGTGAAAGTCCACCGCCAGGGCGCCGAAGCCCAGCATCGAGCCCAGCGCCAGGACCGCGACGGACTGGGATGCTCTGGCGGTCGGCGACTCGGCATCGGCCCGGAACAGCGGCGCGACCGTCCTAGTCACCCACCTGGCCAGGAGACGGAGGCCTTCGGCGACGGCGATGGCCGCCAGGAAGAACAGCGCCAGGTGGTAGAAGGGCAGGACGCGTGCGTTCCAGAGCCGACCGTCGGGGATGAACCGGAACGCGACGGCCGCCACCACCGTGAGCGCCACGATGGCCATACCGGCCTGGTGGCGGAGGTAGATCGCGACACCCGCTCCGACCACGGCGAGGAGGACCAGCCAGCGCAGATCCTCGGGGAAGAGGTTCTCGACGTAGAGCGTGGTGCGTTCCCACCCCATGTCGTTGACGAACGCGCGGCGACCGGCGAAGGGCACGACCCAGAACGCCGAGAGCAGCGCCGCGACCGATCCCATCGTCGCCAGCCACCACAGGCTGCTCACCCTCCACCACGACCACGGCTTGGCGTCCCGGGGCCGGAACAGCCAGAACACGGCGGTGGCGGCGAGGGCGAAGAAGGCCGGGATGATGTGACACAGCCCGGTGAGCGCCAACAGCCCGGCGGCCAGGGCCCGATGCCGACCGGTCCGGATCCCACGCCACATCACGCCCAGGTAGACGATGGCGATGGGCAACGCGAGTGAGAACGCGAATTCGCCGGCCATGGTCGACGCGAGGTTGCCGCCGTAGATGGTGTAGGAGGTGTCGAAGAGGAAGAGCGCGCCGGCCAGGCCGAAGATCGCCGGAGTGGGGTGTTTGAACCCGACCAGCCAGGCGAAGATCGCACATGCCGCGGGCATGGCCAGCGGTCCGGCGACCACGACGGCCTTGAACGCGACCCCGTACGGAAGGAAGAGGTCGAGGAACAGGATCAGCAGGGACGGCACGACCATGTAGAACTGGAATGCAGGGAATCCGGCGTACCAGTCGGGGGTCCACCCCGAGAGGCGGCCCCGGGGCAACAGCTCATCGCGGAGGAAGGCCGGGCCCCAGACGTGGGCCCCCATGTCACCGCCGGCGGGGGTGCTGTCGACCCAGACCGGGCCCAGCTGGAGATAGACGTACCACGTCGTCAGGGCCACGACGAGGACGGTGAGACCCACCTCGAACGTGAACCGATCGGCGATCAGCTCGCGGACGCGATCCAATCGGGAGGGCTCGTCGTGGTGCCGCTTGCGCTCGACGACCCACGCCTCGGGGTCGGACTCGACCTCGTCGAGCTCGTCGGTCTGGCGCACCCGCTCGATCACCGGGCTGGCGTCGGTCATCTCGGTCCTGTCGGTCCTGTCGGCTCGGAGCACACGCGGGAGGGTGTTGCCGCCTCAAGCCTACCGACTGCCGTGGCCACTCCAGAGGCGCCCCACGGGTCGTGCCATGCTGCGTCGGGTGCTACGACACCCCGACGGTCATCGACCGACGCGGCGGTGTGCCCAGCGTGGCCAACACACCCTCGAGCGGCACCTCGACGCCGTGGCGATACCACGAACGGTGGTCGCAGGTCGAGCACGACCGCATGGTCATGCTGGACGGCCCGCCGGCCAGGTGAATCTCGATGACTGGTGTACCGCATTGTGAACAGTGGGCTTCCACCGCTTACCTCCATTGATCGGCCCCGAACTCCGCAGCTCCATCGACCACCGAGCGCGGTCGTTGAGCGGAATCGGCGAGAAAGCCGTCGCTTGGGAGGAATTACCCAGGCCGGAGGGCGTGAAAGCGTCAGACGGCAGCGGATCCGGCCGACACCAGGCTCTTGACCCGGAAGAGCGGCTCGGGTGGTTGCCGGCGGTCCTCGAGCTCCCAGCCCCGCGGCACGACCAGGCGATCGGCGTGATCGGCGCACAGATCGTGGTCCATCGGGTGCCCGACCACCGAGGCCGGATCGATGCGCACCGATGCGTTGGCGTAGTCGTACGTGAGCGTGGCGGCGGCCTCGACCCCGCACAGGGGACGGGCGCATCGGCGCACCACATCGCGGGAGCGATCAGCCGAGGAGGAAGGACGTTGCAGCATGGCCGGGACGGTAGCGGCCCCGACGGACTCGGTGGTGGAGCACCGGGCCCGACCGCCAGCCGCACCGGCGTCCGGCGCCCCTAGCATGGGTGCCATGTCCTCGGAGCCGCCGACACCTCTTCCCCCGCCACCGCCGCCCCCCAACGACGCCGATCAGGGTGCTGCGGACGACCGCGGCTCGGACGAGCGCGGCAACGGTGACCGCGGCTCCAGCGGGTCCGGCGGCCTGCCCGGCAACTGGCCGCGGTGGCTCATCTGGGTCCTGATCGGCCTGGTCGCCGCCAGCTTCCTGGCACCGTTCGCACTCCCGGGCTCGTCGTCGACCGAGCTCTCCTACAGCGAATTCCTCGAGCGGGCCAAGGCCGAGGAAATCGACAAGATCGACTATGACAACACGACGGCCAAGATCTCCGGCGAGTTCAGCAGCGGTCCCGATGAAGGCGACAAGTTCACCACGACCGGCGTCGGACTGGACGGATTCTCCGACGACGACCGCGCCACGCTCGAGGCGGCGGGCGTCGAGATCAACCCCAAGACGCCGCAGACCAACTTCTTCATGAGCCTGCTCCCGCTCCTGCTGCCGATCGGCCTGCTGATCGGCTTCTTCTGGTGGATGCAGCGTCGGGCCCAGGGTCAGGTGGGCGGCATCATGTCGATCGGCCGATCCAAGGCCAAGACCTACAGCACCGAACGCCCCGCCACCATGTTCGACGACGTCGCCGGCTACGACGGCGTCAAACGAGAGATCACCGAGGTGGTCGACTTCCTCAAGCACCCCGAACGGTTCACCGAGATCGGGGCCCGCATCCCCAAGGGCGTCCTGCTCGTCGGCCCGCCCGGAACGGGCAAGACGCTGATCGCTCGGGCCGTCGCCGGCGAGGCCGGCGTCCCGTTCCTCTCGGTTTCGGGCTCGGACTTCATGGAAATGTTCGTCGGCGTCGGTGCCAGCCGGGTCCGGGACTTGTTCGAGTCGGCCCGCAAACTGGGCCGGGCCATCATCTTCGTGGACGAGATCGACTCGATCGGACGCAAGCGCGGCGCCGGGCTCGGCGGCGGCCACGACGAGCGTGAGCAGACCCTCAACCAGATGCTCAACGAGATGGACGGGTTCGAGCCCACCGAAGGCATCGTCATGATGGCGGCCACCAACCGACCCGACATCCTCGATCCGGCGCTGCTCCGTCCCGGTCGCTTCGACCGCCAGGTCGTGGTCCCGCTCCCCGAGCTCTCGGATCGACGGGCCATCCTCGGCGTGCACGTGAAGCTCAAGCGCATGGCCGACGACGTCGATCTCGACCTCGTCGCCCGCGGGACCCCCGGCATGAGCGGCGCCGACCTGGCCAATCTCGTCAACGAGGCCGCCCTCTTCGCCGTGCGCGAGGGCAAGGACCTGATCAGCCTGGCCGACTTCGAGAAGGCACGGGACCGGGTCCTCATCGGACAGGGCCGCGAGTCGATGGTGCTCAGCAACGAGGAGAAGGAGGCGGTCGCCTACCACGAGGCCGGCCACGCCATCTGCGCCGCCGTGCTCGAACACGCCGACCCCGTGCACAAGGTCACCATCATCCCGACCGGAATGGCGCTGGGCGTGACCCAGCAGCTCCCGCTGGAGGAGCGCCACATCTACACCCACGACTACATCGCCGACTCGCTGGTCGTGCGCATGGGGGGTCGCATCGCCGAGGAACTCGTCTTCGACTGGTACTCCACCGGAGCGGGCGACGATCTGGTCAAGGCCACCGAACTGGCTCGCCGCATGGTCCGTGAGTGGGGCATGAGCTCCGAGATCGGTCCCATGGCATGGGGCAGTCAGGGCGAGGTCTTCCTGGGTGAGGACCTCATGCACTCGCGCGAGTACAGCGACGAGACCGCCCGCCTGATCGATGCCGAGACCGAGCAGATCCTGCGGACCCAGGAGCAACGCTGTCGCGATCTGCTCACCGAGCATCGCAACGCCCTGGACCTGGTGGCCCGAGGCCTCCTCGAGCACGAAACCATCCAAGGCGCCGAGGTCTCCCGGCTGATCGAGGTGGCCGCCGGGAGCGGTGCCGTCAGCTCAGACGACGAGGCCGGATCGGACGAGATGCTCGATCCCACCGCCGTCGAGGTCGAGCACGACAGTCAGTCGATCTCCTGATCTCGCACCTCGGCGAGCGTCGACCAGAGATCGGCGGCCGTCGGCGGTCCCAGGAACTCGGCCCGCACCGCGCCTGACGCGTCGCAGACGATCACCGAGGGCACGGCGTCGATGTCGTAGCGCTCGTGCAGCGCCCGCTGCGCGGTGAACTCGACCTCGGTGACCGCCACCTGGGCGCTCGCGAGGGGTTCGACGACCCGACGAGCCTCTGCGCACGACGCGCAGGTGGCCGACGAGAAGAGCACGACCAGCCACGGGGCGTCCGGTCGGTCGAAATCGGAGCGCCGGATGTGACTGGGAAGACTCCCGCGGGTCGTGACCGGACCGCCCTGCTCCTCGCGTCGGCCGACCCACGCGGCCACCCCGACGGCGATCAGGACCAGGACGAGGACGAGCAGGACGCGGGCCATGTCGTCAGACGACGGGTACGAGCGTCGAGCTGGTGACCCACCCGTCGCCCCGGACCTCGAGCTCGGCCACGACCGGAAGGCTCGCCTCGACCCGGACCAGGCCGACCGGGACCTCGAAGAGCTCCCAGGCGTTCGGATCGACCTCGCGCTCGATGATCGACCCGTCGGAGGTGGTGACCGTGACCTCGACGAGGGACTCGGAGCTGGGGTTGTGCAGGATCACGCCACGGGTGAGCTCGTCGGGTAGGGGCACGGTGCCGCCGACCATCGACGTGGCCAGCCGGGACCGTCCGCTGGTGATCTCGAGTCCCGCTCCGTCCGCGTCGTGACGGACGCGCTCGACCACGATCGGCACGCCGTTGTCGGAGACGACCGACACCCCGTAGCGGGCGCCCAGTGGCACGCGACTGGAGCCGGTGGTCTCGACGATGATGACCGAGTCGCTGCGCACCGTCCGCTCGAACGGTTCCACCCCGACCGTCTGGACGTCGACCAGGACCTCGGCATCGGTCTCTCCCGGATTGAGGATGGCGAATCGTTCCACGCGGGTGGGGTCGATCGGGGCGTCCAGCTCGGGATCGCCTTCGGCCTCGCCCTCGGCGACCGTCGTACTGGGGGTGGGTTCCTCGCCCTCGCCGGACGCATCGGCTCCATCCGGCTCGATCGCTCCCCCGTCGGCGAACCACCACTCGGGCGCGGCGCCCGGCACGCCCAGGCTGAGACCCAGTCCACCGATCCCCTCGGTGCCGTCGAGTTCCTGCACGCGCTCGACCACGACGCGACCGCTACGCGCCCGAACGGACGCGGCGACCAGGTCGCGCCGGTTGACCTCGGGCCCGATGTCGAGCGCCACGACCGACCGGCCGTTCACCACCAGGCCGTCGTAGGCGTTGGGATCACGATCCACGTCGTCGGTCTCGAAGGTCACGTCGACCACGGCGGAATCCGACTGGGGGTTGAAGATGTAGATGGTCTCGACCGCCGACTTCCGGGTCGTCCCCCACGGGAGATACCACTCGTCGGACGTGGTCGATGCACACGCGCCGGCGGCGACGCCGGTCTCGGCCACGATGCGGTGCTCCACGAGGAGATCGTCGCCCGGGGATTCGACCAGAACCGCTGCGGTACCGGCGGTCACCAACTCGGAGGCGACGACGGTCACGGTCGTGTCGGGAGCGACGATCAGATCCCGGCCCACGGGGTCACCGGTGGCGGTGTAGACGGAGACGGCTGCGCTGACCTCACGGGTCCCGAGGTTGGTGACGAAAACCGTCTGCTCGTGCTTGCCGTCTCCGGCGCTGCCCGCCGCGCAGTACCAGGCCGAACTGAGCGCCGATCCGCTGGTCACGGCGTTGCTCACGGGGTCGACGGCGACGGCCACGGGGCTCTCGGGATCGCGGTCGGTGACGCGATCGATGGCCACGCCGCCGGCCACCAACGCGGCGAGCACCACGACCACGGTCCATCGGGGCAACCTCATGACGACGACGCCCCTTCGGCTGCGTCGCCATCGGCGTCGGCATCGGCACGTGGCCCGTCGATGTCGTCGTCAGCGTCGGGCTCGTCGTGACCCGTTTCCGCAGCGTCGGCCGGTTCAGCCGACGAGCTCAGCACGAGACGAGCGGGGTCCTCGGGACGCTTCGAACGCCGCGTCCGACCGACCCGCAACGCGACCACCCCCAGGCCGATGAGGATCACGACCTGGCCGACGACCGACAGGATGCGCACCGGCGACAGCGGCCGTCGGAACTCGAGGTCGTCGCTTCCGCCCGACGGCAGGGCGTAGCTGCTCGCCCACCCGAACGCCTGCTCGCGCTCGAGGGTGTCGCCGTCGACGCTGAGATCCCACGAGCCTCCGGCACCGAATCCAACCAGGAGGGCCTCGTCGGTGTCGTCGGTCCGGCCCTCGAATCGAACCGACCCGGCCGGTTCGTCATCGGCCAGGCGCACCTCGGCGTCCTCGGTGGGAAAGGCCAGCGCCGTTTCGAACGAACGATTCGCCGCCAGCGCGTCGGCCGGGACGGAGGCGACGACGGGCACCCAGGCCGTGTTGCGGTAGACGATCATGGCGCTGGTGACGTTCAACCGTTCCAGGTCGAGCTGCTGATCCAGCTGGCTTGCGACACCGGCCAGCTGGGGCGGGATGTCCTCCGAACCCCCGGGAAGCGGGATCGCGACGTACTTGACGCCCGATCCGAGGAGGAGTGGACCGAAGCGCTGGGTCTTGCCGTCGAGTACGTCGGACAGGGCGCTGCCGATCGTCGACGTCGCCGCATCCTCGTCGACGAACCGATCGCGGACCGTCGGCGGACCCGCGTCCACCAGTCCCCAGGCGAGCTCGGACTCGATCGGCTCGCCGGCGATGGGCAGCTCGTCGGACTCGCCCAGCCAGAGGGTCCGATACCAGGCCTCGTCATCCTGCTCGAACAGCGCCAGCCGAGCCGTGACCCGATCGTCCGGGCTGTCCCAGCGCCCGTCGAGGGCGCTGGCCATCCACACCAGGGTGCCGGCCACGGTGGCGACCGCGGCGACGCCGACGGCCACCTGCCGCCATCCGAACCGGGCTTCGGCCAGGTCGAGCTCGAAACACGTCATCGCCATGCCGACCAGGAGCGCGACGGCGACGGCGGAAGGTGCCAAGAGCACCTCGGGCCGAGGGAGCCCGAAGGGCGCAGCGCCCATCTCGGCGACCAGGGCCAGGAGCCAGGACCCCACCGCGACCGTGGCGAGCCTGATGGCCCACACCCGCCGCCACTGCCGTCCGATGAGCAGCGCCGTCACGGCGGCGACCGGGAACGCCCACCCCGCGAATCCGGCGCCGTGGGGCCCGGTGAAGAAGCGGAGGAGCTGGTCAGCGGTGAGGTCGCCCCCGAAACGGGTTCCGCCCACGGACGCCCAGGTGAACCCGCCGGACACCAGACCGATGATCCACGGCAGGTGCAGCACGGCGGCGACGACGCCGGCACCCAGCCCCACGATGATCAACTCGCGCACGCCGGACATTCGGCCGGCGAGGGCCGACCCGATGACCAGCAGGAGGACCACCGTGGCCACGGTGAAGAAGGCGAACGGGACGAACGCGGTCACCAGCCACAACACGAGCCCGAGGCCGATGACGGTCAGCCATCGTGATCGAGCCGGGTGATCCGTCCCGTCGGGCCCGTCGGACGGGGCGTCCAGCGCGATCGCACATCCGTAGAGCAGGATCGGGGCGAACGCCCAGACGAGCAGCCCCGACCAGGACCCGGTGGCCAGCGCGTTGTACGGAAGCGGGAGGGCCATCATCGCCACGACGGCGACGATGGCGGCCACGGGCGAGAACCCGAGCCGTCGGGCCAGGCTCCAGGTGGCCCACCCGGCGACCGGGAAGAGCCCGATCGACAACACGGTACGGAGGAAGGCCATCTTCCCCAGCACGACTCCGCCTGCGGCGCCCAGGAGTCCGAACGCGGTCGGCGGCACGCCGTCGGCCCCCACCCCGGACGCCTGCGAGGAGGACAGGAACTCGCGGAACAGCGTCAGCGGCGACTCGACGAACCCGGCGAACTCGCCGAACTGCGCCATGCCGCCCGTGAGGATCTGCCGGCTGCCGATCACGCCGACGAGCACGAGCAGGACGGCCGCGACGACGGCGGGTCGGAGCTCGGGATCCCGGAGTCGGGCGCCGATCCCGCGACCGCGGCTGGCCAGATCGGTGAGACGGTCGTCACCGTCGCCGAACCGCCCGCGCAGGAACGCGGTGAGCTGAGCACTCCCCCGCGTCTGGAGCGACCGCACCTCGCTGTCGGGGACACGGCGGATCGCGCTCACCGCGCGCCGGTTCTGCCGGATCGACCCGAGATTTCGCAGGTTCCAGCCCGCGGCCCGTAGCAGCTGGCCGGCCTGGCCCGGTCGGCCGCGCAGGAGGGAGCCGAAGATCTGGGCGAGGTCCAGCAGGAACTGCTGCGGCAGGACCCGGAGGAGGTGGAACCAGGAGTAGTTGGAGAGGACGTTGCGCAGCCGGTGGCGATGCTCGAGCTCTCGACGATCGGTGATCGGCGACCGCGCGGAGAGATCCTGTCGATGGAGCACGACCGCCTCGGGCGCCACGATCACTCGTGCCCCGGCGATGTGGGCCCGCCACGACAGGGTGAGCGCATCACCCAGCAGGCTGATCCCGTCGTCGAACCCGCCGAGCTCGGCGAAGAGGTCGGCCCGGGCCAGGACACATCCTCCGGGTGCAAGAAACACATCTCGGACCGCGTCGTGCTGTTCCTGGTCCAGCTCCCCCGGATCGACGAAGGTCTCGGGATACCCGAACTTGTCGGCCGACATGCCGACCGAGAGGATCCGGTCGTTGTCGTCCCAATCGACGATCTTCGGTGTGACCAGGCCACCGTTGGACCGGAAGGCCTCCTCGACCATGGATCGCACCGCACCGGGCTGAAGCGCGATGTCGTCGTGGCAGAAGAGCAGGAACGCCGCCCCGTCGACCATCGTCGACGCAAGGTTCGCGGCCGCCCCGAAGCCGGGATCCTCGTCGAGCCGACGGACGAACGCGGACGGCAGCATCCGGCCGATCCGCGGCGTGGGGTCGGTGGCGCTGTTCGTGTCGATGACCAGCAGGGACAGATCGCGATAGTCCTGCTGCTCGACGCTCAGCAGCGTCTCCTCGAACCAGTCGCCGGGGTCGTGGGTGACCATCACGAGCACGACCGGTGGAAGCGTCGGCTTCACCGGCGGCGACAGGGGCTCCGCCTCTGCGGTATCCGACTCTCCATCCACGACTCCGGCAGGCTACACGCCTCCCTTCGGACGCCCCGGGCACCGGTGACGCGTCCGCCATGCCGCCGACGGAGCACGGCGGTGGACCATCATGGATCGGATGCGGCTTGCGTTCGACGCCACCTCCCTCTACGGCCACCGCACCGGTGTGGGCCGTTTCGCCGAGCAGGTACTGCAACGCCTTTCCGACCACGAAGAGATCTCGACGTGCGTGTACGCCACCAGCTGGCGAGAGCGGGGCCATCTCCGCCGGGTCTCGCCCCGCGGCGTGGAGCTCTGCCGAACCCCGATGCCGGCTCGGCCGTTGCGGGCGATGTGGCGGCACTTCGACGTTCCGCACCTGGAGCGGTTCACCGGGCCGGTCGACGTCTCGTACGGGCCCAACTTCCTGTCACCACCCACCCTTCATGCGGCGGAGATGGCCACCGTCCACGACCTGACCCCCGTCCGGTTCCCGGAGCTGTGCACCTCCGACACCCTTCAGTATCCGACGCTGCTGCGCCGAGCCGCTCGACGCGGCGCGCTCTTCCACACGCCGACGCAGGCGATCGGCGACGAGCTCGTCGAGACGCTGGGCATCCGGCCCGATCAGGTGGCGGTGGTCCCCTTGGGGTTCACGCCGGTGGGCCACGGCACGATCCCCCAACGGCTCCGTGATGCCATCGGCGATCAGTTCCTCCTCGCCGTCGGGACCATCGAGCCCCGCAAGGACCTCCCCACGTTGGTCGCCGCCTTCGACCAGCTGGCACCGCATCGGTCGGATCTCCGCCTGGTGATCGCCGGTCCGGACGGCTGGGGCGCCGCCCAATTGACGGCCGCGGTGGCCAAGAGCCGGCATCGGGGCCGGATCATCCGGACCGGTGCGGTCGACGAGGCCACGAAGTGCGAGCTCCTCCGCTCGGCCCGCGTCCTGGTCTATCCGTCGATCTACGAGGGGTTCGGACTGCCGCCGCTGGAAGCGATGTCGGTCGGAACACCGGTGGTGACCACCGAGGTGCCCGCGATCACCGAGGTCTGCGGTGACGGGGTCTCCGCCGTGCCGGTCGGCGACGCCGAAGCCATCGCCAAGGCGGTCGACGCGCTCCTGGGCGACGACGAGCTGCGGCGGGGCCAGACCGAGCGGGCCCACGAGATCGTCGCCCGCTACGACTGGGATCGCACCGTGGACCGGCTGTGCGACCACATGCTGGCCCTGGCCGACGCGACCTGACCGGCAGGACGGTGGACCGGCCCCAGGACGGGCCGGTCCACCGCACACCACTAGGATCCACCGATGCGCGCGCTCGTGACCGGAGCCGACGGATTCGTCGGACGCCACCTGATGAGTCACCTCGAGACCGAGGGGGACTCGGCGGTCGGCTGGGATCGCAGCACCGGTGGTCCGGATCTGCTCGATGCCCGCGACGTCATCCAACTCTTCGACGATGTGCGCCCCGACGCCGTCTACCACCTCGCCGGCGACGCCGACGTCGGCGGATCGTGGGAGCACCCCGAGTCCACCTTCCTGGCCAACGCCGTCGGCACGATGCACGTCCTCGTCGCCGCCCGTGAGGCCGGCGTGGGCCGGGTGCTCTGCGTCAGCAGCGCCGATGTCTACGGCCGAGTCACCGAGGCCGATCTTCCGCTCACCGAGGACGCACCGTTGGCGCCCGTCTCCCCGTACGCCGCCAGCAAGGTCGCCGCGGACGCACTGGCCCAGCAGGCGTTCCTGGGTCACGGGCTGGAGGTCATCAGGGTCCGACCCTTCAACCATCTCGGGCCGGGTCAGCGGACCAGTTTCGTCGCGCCGGCCATCGCCCATCGCATCGCCCACAACGAGATCTCGGGCGGACGGACGGTGGCGGTGGGCAACCTGTCCCCCCGGCGGGACTTCACGGACGTCCGCGACGTCGTGCGGGCCTACCGACTGCTGATCGAGAAGGGCCGGCCGCAACGGCCGTACAACGTCTGCTCCGGTCACGACCTGGCGGTGCAGGAACTGGCCGATCAGCTCCTCGGCCTGGCCACCGCACCGATGGAACTGGTGCAGGACCCCGATCTGGTGCGCCCCGTCGATGTGCCGGTGCTGCGCGGTTCCAACGAGCGGCTGCGGCAGGCGACCGGCTGGGAGCCCTCGATCCCCCTTCGAACGACCTTGCAGGACCTGCTGGACGAAGCCCGTCGCCAGGCCCGCACCGAACAGGACGACCCGGCCGGGGAGCTCTCCCCGTCGGATCCAGAGAGGAACGCCACCCCATGAGTAAGCGTGCGCTCATCACCGGGATCACCGGGCAGGACGGGTCCTACCTGGCCGAGTTCCTGCTGGAAAAGGGCTACGAAGTGATCGGCATGGCCCGCCGATCGTCGACGGTCAACTTCGAACGGATCGCCCACCTCCAGGACACCATCACGTTCTGCCCCGGCGACCTGCTGGACGAAGGCTCGATGATCCACGCCCTGCGCCAGTACGAGCCCAGCGAGGTCTACAACCTGGCGGCCCAGTCGTTCATCCCCACATCCTTCAATCAGCCGACGCTCACCGGGGAGACCACCGCCCTCGGGGTCACCCGGCTCCTGGAGGCGATCCGGATCGTCGATCCGTCGATCCGCTTCTACCAGGCCTCCAGCAGCGAGATGTTCGGCAAGGTCGTCGAGGTGCCGCAGAGCGAGACGACCCCGTTCTACCCCCGCAGTCCCTACGGCGCCGCGAAGGTCTACGGCCACTGGATCACGGTCAACTACCGGGAGTCCTACGACCTGTTCTCGGTCTCGGGGATGCTCTTCAACCACGAGAGCCCGCGGCGGGGGCTCGAATTCGTGTCGCGGAAGATCTCCCACGGGGTCGCCCGGATCAAGCTCGGCATGGAACAGGAGCTGCGCCTGGGCAACCTGGACGCGCAACGGGACTGGGGATTCGCGGGCGACTACGTCGAGGCGATGTGGCTCATGCTCCAACAGGACCGGGCCGACGACTTCGTCATCGCCACCGGCGCCACCCACTCGGTGCGCGAGTTCTGCGAGCTGGCCTTCGCCCGAGCCGACCTGCACTGGGAGGACCACGTCGTGGTCGACCAGGAGTTCTTCCGTCCGGCCGAGGTCGACCTGCTGGTCGGCAACGCCGACAAGGCCGCTCGCCAGCTCGGATGGAAGCCCCGGACCTCGTTCAAGGAACTGGTCGAACTGATGGTCGATGCCGACCTCGACCTGCTGTCCGGCAAGCTGCGCGGCATCTCCTGACCCGATGGGCGGCGCCGCACCCATTGCGGTGCTCTGCGGTGGGGTGGGCGCAGCACGGTTCCTGCGCGGTCTCCTCGACGCGATCGGGCCCGAGGCGGCTGGATCGGTGGTTGCGATCGTCAACGTCGCCGACGATCTCGTCCTCCATGGGCTCCACATCAGTCCCGACCTGGACACGGTCACGTACACCCTGGCCGATCGCATCGACCCCGGCCGGGGCTGGGGCCTGGCCGACGAGTCCTGGCAGGCGATGGCGATGCTGGAAACGCTGGGCGGCGAGAGCTGGTTCCGGCTGGGCGACCGGGACCTGGGCACCCACCTCTACCGCACCCAGCGACTGACCGAAGGTGCCGCGCTCTCCGAGGTGACCGGGGAGATCAGCCGCGCTCTGGGACTGAGGCTGCGGATCCTGCCGTCCACCGACGACCCGGTCCGCACCATGATCACCACCACCGACGGGGAGGCACTCAGCTTCCAGGAGTACTTCGTCGGACGGCAGCACGCCGTCGAGACCGAGGCGGTCGACTTCGACGGTGCGGCGTCCGCCACCCCGGCCCCCGGTGTGCTCGAGGCGCTCACCGAAGCCGAGACGATCGTGATCGCCCCCAGTAACCCCGTCGTGTCCATCGGGCCGCTCCTCGCCATCCCGGCTCTCCGGGAAGCGCTGGTCACCCGCCGCGACGAGTGCGTCGCCATCTCGCCCCTCGTCGGTGGAGCGGCGCTGAAGGGACCGGCCGAGCGGTTGATGCGTGAGCAGGGCCACGAGGCGAACGCGGTCGGCGTCGCCGGGCTCTACGCCCCCCTGGCCGCCGCCCTGGTCATCGATCACGCCGACGCCGCTGATGCCCCGCGGATCGAGGCGCTGGGCGTCGAGCCCGTCGTGACCGACACGATCATGGGAGACCCGGACCGGGCCCGGGCACTGGCCCTCACTACGCTCGACGCATGCCCGTGAGCCGCATCGAGCTGATCCCCGTCGAAGGCATCCCCGAGATCGTTCCCGGCGACGACGTGGCCACCGCGATCATGGACCACGCCGAGCTCGCCGACCGTGACGTGCTGGTCGTCACCCAGAAGATCGTCTCGAAGGCCGAGGATCGCATCGTCGAGGTCGACCCCGACGACCCGTTGAGCCACAAGCCGCTGGTGGAACGTGAAGCGGTACGGGTGTTGCGGCGCCGGGGCGACCTCGTCATCACCGAGACCGCACACGGCTTCGTCTGCGCCAACGCCGGCATCGACCGGTCCAACGTCGCCGCCGGCACGGTCGCCCTGCTCCCCGAGGACTCCGACCGGTCGGCTCGGCGCATCAGGGCCCGGGTCAAGGCCGGGACCGGCCTGGACATCGCCGTGATCGTCTCGGACACGTTCGGACGACCCTGGCGGCGCGGCGTGACCGACGTGGCCATCGGCACCGCAGGGATCCGACCCGTCGTCGACCTGCGCGGCACCGACGACGCGCTGGGCAACGAGCTCCACGTCACCGAGGTGGCGGTGGCGGACGAGCTGGCCGCCGCCGCCGAGCTGGTCATGGGCAAGGCCACCGGCTGTCCGGTCGCGATCGTGCGGGGCGTCGACCCGACGTGGTTCGGGGACGGCGACGTACGCAACGACCTGCTCCGTCGACCGGCCGAAGACCTGTTCCGTTAGGGGACCCGCTGATCGGTGTCGGAGGGGACAGACCGCTACCGGGTCCGATCCCGGTGTGGTGAGGCGAAGACCCGGTAGTGGCAGGCCGCCCGGAACCCGAGTCTGCGATGCAGGCGTTCGCCCATGGGGCTCGCCTGCAGCGACACGCTGACGCACCCCCGCCGGTGGGCCAGGCGCTGGCCGTAGCGCGTCATGGCCGATCCGCACCCGGAGCGACGGGCATCCTCGACCACCCCGATGTTCTGGAGGTCGAGAACCTGGTCGGCCTGGACCGCCGCCATCGTCGCGACGGGTCGGTCCTCGACGTAGCCGGTGAACCAGAGCAGTCGATCGTCGGCGAGCAAGGCCTCGGGAAAGGCCCCGATCACCTGCCCGGCCTCCATCTCGAAGGCATCGGCCGCAGTGACCAGGTGCTCACGGAACCCGCCGGCGTCGGCCACCGGTCGGATCTCCAAGGAAGCTGTCCGTTCGCCGTCCGCCGCATCGTCGGCGATCGGATCGGCCAGCATCCAGGGCTCGGTGTCCAGTAGCGAGAATCCTGATGATCGCAGGGCTTCCTCGGCGGCGGCGTCCACCCCGTCACGCAGGTAGACGTGGTACGGAACGGCGAGCGTCTCCGCCCAGGCGACGAAGTCCCGGAGCTCGGACCGGGGTGCGGCGAGCGGCTCCAGAACGAACGCCGTGTTGAACGACGCCGCCGGGCCGCCCGAGAACGCAACGTGCACCGCGCCTCGCTGCTCCACGGTGCCGCCCATGGCGGCGCGGGCGTACAGCGCCCGGGCGACGAGGTGGCTCCGCGTGACGACGGTGCACGGATCCAGGCTCATGTGGTCGGCGAGCTCCCGGCTCGCCCCTCGAGGGTGGCGCGCAGCCCCTCTCCCAGCTCGGTGAACGGCCGCCAGCCGAGATGAATCCGGGCCCGGTTCACGTCCAGCACCAGTTGATGGCCGGTGTCCCGGCCCGACGCCGTGCTGGTCACGGCGAGGCCGACCCCGCTCGCCGCCCAGGCGACCTGCTCGGCCGCGACCGCCTGACCGGATCCGATGTTGACCAGCAGTCCGGATCCCCGCTCAGCGGCCCGCACCAGCGCGTCGACGACGTCATCGACGAAGACGACATCGTGGGCGACCTCGTCGGGCCGGAGCTCGCACGACCCGCCGGTGGTGGACCCTTCGACAAGCTGGTCGATCAGGCCCGTCCCGGCCGCCGGGTGCATCCGGGGGCCGTAGACGCTGGTCAGCGCCAACGCCACGAACTCGATCGAACGATCGCGGCGATACGCGGCAAGAGCGTCCAGCAGAGCGCGCGGGCCGATTCCCGCCACGGTCGGTTGGGTGGCTTCGGCCTCGGTCAGCCGCCGACGATCGGGCGTCGGCTCATAGAGCGCAGCGGCGTCCAGGGCGACCACGATCCGCCCCACGCCGGTGGCGGCCGCCGACTGCAGGAGCGAGAGCAGGCCGGCGAGCTCGGTCGACGCTGCGGCCCCCTGCCCACCAGCACCACTGAGGTAGGTGACGACGTCGGGACCGACCTTGGCCAGCAGCTCGGTGGTGCCGTCGTCGCCGATGCGGTGCTGGTGGATCTGCAACGCACCACCCGACTCGCGTGCGACGGCCAGATTCGCCAGCCGGCCGGTCGACAGGTCGTCGACGACCACGACGGTCTGCCCCTCGAGGAGGAGTCGCTCGACCAGATGGGAGCCGATGAATCCGGCCCCTCCCACGACCACGTGGCTCATTGCGCGGGGAGGTGCTCCCCGATGTGGGTCGACCCCTCGGCGATCCGGGTGTCGTCCCCGGTGACGCACAGCACGGAGAGCGACGCTGCAGCGCCGATCCGACCGCGGGGCCCGATGATGCTGTCCTCGACCATCGCTCCGGGTCCGATCTGCGCCCCGTCGAGAACCACCGAGTCGAGCACGCTGGCCCCGGCACCCACCGTGGCGTCACGACTGATCACCGAGCGGCGGACCGTGGCGGTCGGGTGGACCGTGGCCGTGTCGTGCACCGCCGGCTCGGTGTCCCGCGTGCCGTCGATCAGGTCGAGGGAGGCGTCGAGATACGCCCGCGGGGTACCGGCGTCGATCCAGTAGCAGTCGTCCTGCAATGCGTACAGCCGCCCCGCCTCGACCAGCTGCGGGAAGACCTCGCGCTCCATCGACACCGGCCGGCCCGCCGGAATCGCCACCAGCACCTCGGGCTCGAACACGTAGGTCCCCGCATTGATCCAGCGCGACGGCGCCGACTCGGCCGGGGGCTTTTCCACGAACGCCTCGACCCGATTCTCGGCGTCGATCGGCACGACCCCGAAGCGGCTGGGATCGTCGACCTCGGTGAGGTGAATGGTGGCTTGCCCCCCGCAGCGCTCGTGGTGGTCGATCAACCGGCCCACATCGAGATCGGTGAGGACATCACCGTTGAGGACGAGCAGCCGCTCGTCCACCCCCGCCTGGCTCGCCGCGAACTGCACGGCCCCGGCCGTGTCCAACGGTTCGGGTTCGACCGCGTACCGCAGGCGGACGCCGTCGACCTGACCATCGGGAAAGGCCCGCTCGAACGTGTCGGGCCGGAATCCGAGTGCCAGAACGACCTCGTCGACGCCCGCCTTGGCCAGTCCGGAAATGGACCGCTCGAGCATCGGCCGATGCACGACCGGGAGGAGCGGCTTCGGTCGGGACAGCGTGAGTGGCCGGAGTCTGGTGCCGAAGCCGCCCACGAGGACGACCGCTCTCACCCCGGCTCGGCTTCGCTCGTGTCAGCCGGAGCGGTCGTGGTACTGGACGTCGCGCTGGCACCGTCGGGTACCGGCGGCTCGTCGACCTCGGTGCCTTCGGGAGCGAACACGATGGCGATGCGGTCACCGTTGCGGGGTCGGTAGGCACCGGGCTCGTCGGTGATCGTCTGGACCTCGACCTCGTCGAGGGCGGCGCCGGCTTCGTCGTTGGAAGACCAGACGGTGAGGGAGACGGCTCCTTCCTCACCCTCGCAGTCGTCGCCGGCGGCCCGCTCGATGACCGGGTCGACGCTGTTGACGACCAGGGCGTCGGCCGAGATCTCCAGACCGACCTCCTCGCCCCACCGGTCGAGCCGTCCGTTGCGCTCGGCGTTCTCGGAACTGAGCGGGATGGTGAAGTCCTGGTCGGTCTCCGGGTTCGGCAGCGATGTCGCCACCCATTCGGTGCAGTCGAAGATCCCGTAGGTGGCCGCGAACTGGTCGGCCGCCACCGTGGTGTCGTCGGGCGAGGCGGCCGTCCCGTCCCCGTCGTCGGCCTTGGAGAGAGCGACGAGAGCCACGCCGAGGATGCAGATGACGGCGATGGCGAGAGGAAACCCCAGGTTGCGTTCCCGGGAAGTGGACGGACCACTGCTCCCACCGGCGCGGGCGGCTTTGCGGACTTTCTTGGCAGAAGATGAGCTGCTCATGACCCGGATCAGGGTAGCGGGCCGGGCCTGTCAGGCTTGACCACCGGGGCGACCGGCGACCAACTGCTCGAACAGGGCCTCGTACGCGGCCGCGACGGCCGCCGGCGAGGCGCTCCCCGTCACCCACTGCCGGCCGGACCGGCCCATTTCCCTCCGGCGATCCGGATCGTCGATCAACGCGGTCAATGCAGCCAGGAAGCCCTCACGATCGTCGGGCGCCGCACTGACGCCCCCGCCCGACTCGTCGAGCATGCGAGTGACCTCGGTGCCGTCGTCCAGGCTGGCGACGACCGGCCGACCGGCGGCCAGCACGCTGTAGGTCTTGGACGGCACCGACGCCTTGGCCAACCCCGCCTTCAGCAGGACGGTGTGGATGTCGGCTGCGGCCAGCACCTCGGGGAGTCGTTCCCGGGGCTGCAACGGGACCAGGACGAGGTTGGGAAGCTCGCGGGCTGACGCTGCCAGCTGGTCCATGGCGGACCCCCCGCCGTTCACCACGAACACCACGTCCGTGCGGTCCGCCATCCGTCGAGCGGCATCGACGAGGAGATCGAGCGACTGCGAGAACCCGACGTTGCCGGCGTACATGACGACCGTTCGATCGCCCAGACCGTATTCGTCCCGGTAGGCGTTGCGCCGATCCTGGACGCCGATGGCATCGGTGTCGACGAAGTTGGGGATCACCCGGATCTTGTCGGTGGACCCGCCACGTCCGGGGCGGGAGCGGATCTTCTCGACCAGGTTCCGACGGAGATCCTCGGAGAGCACGGTGACGGCGTCGCTGGTTCGGTACACGTGGCGCTCGAGGGCCGCGAGGACGACGATCACCCGCCGGGAACGGAGCGCGCCCACCTCGACCGCCACGTCGGGGAAGACGTCCTGGACGTTGAAGACGAACGGGATGCGGCGGAGACGGGCCGCCACCCACGCGGGCAGCCCCAGCGTCAGCGGTGGACTCATGGCGATCACCACGTCGAATGGACCCCGGGCCAGGATGGTCCGCAGCCCGGCGAGCGCCGTGAACCCGGCGAACGACGCCGCTCGGGAGATCAGACTGGACCGGTCGCCGCCCGGGAAGGGATGCACCCGCACCAGTCGTCCCCAGCCGGTGGTCTCCGACCGGATCGCCCTCCCCTCCCAGCCGGACTCGATCCGGTGGTTGCGATACCAGGGCAGCGATGTGACGACCTCGAGGTGATGGCCGCGGGCGGCCAGCTCGGCAACCAAGCGGGTCATCACCTCGCCGGTCGGCGCGACGTCGGGGTGGAAGTGCGGGCAGAGGACCAGGAGCTTCACGTCAGGCGTCGCTCCGTCGCGCGGCGACCCCGGTGTAGAGATCGGCCAACTCGTCTGCGACCGGGCCGGCATCGAACGACCGGGCATGCGCCGACCCGGCGGCCACCATCCGGTCGACGTCCGCGCCGCCCTGGAGGACGCGGCCGATGGCCGAGACCCAGCCGTCGCGATCGTCGGGGTCGACCACCAGACCGGCGGACCCGACGGTCTCCGGCAGCGCGGCGGCGCTGGAGGCCACCACCGGCGTCCGGGCTCGCATCGCCTCGATGACCGGGAGGCCGAACCCTTCGTAGCGGGAGGGAAAGGCCAGCACCGCCGCCTGCCGCAACAGGATCTCGAGGTCCTCGCGGGCGACCCGCCCGAGGTGACGGTCGGCGGCGGTCAGCCGCTGCCGAACCGCGACGTCGTCGGGACCGGGACCCCCGGTCAGCACCAGTTGCAGATCGGGGTGCTCGGCGCGGCATCGGGCGACGGCGTCGATGAGCACGCCGTGGTTCTTGTGGGGGTAGGTGATGGCCGGATAGAGGACGAACGGACCGGTGAGCCCCAGCCGGGACAGCCGATTCCGGTCGCCCGACGGGTCCGAGGTGAGGTCAGGGACCACCGGCGGCACGACCGTCACCTTGGCGGCGTCGCGGGGGAACCGGGCGGCCACCCCGTCGGCGACGAAGCGGGTCGTGACGTGAACGGCATCGGCCCCGTCGACGGCACCCGGGAGCTGGCGCTGGAGCCACCGTCGTTTGACCACGCCGAACGCTTCCGGGCGATCGAGGGGCTGGAGGTCGTGGAGCGTCACCAGTGACGCCGGGCGGGCCCGTCCCGGGAGGGTCCCGCCGGCATGGTGGACGACATCGAAGTCGCTGATGCGACGCGGCAGCCAGACGCTCTCGACCCCGACGCGGCCGGGTCGGCCCAACGGCACATCGGGTCCCGGGATGGTGGGGAACCGCTCGGCCAGATCGGGATGGGCCTCGTCGAACCCCGGCGCGACGAAGAGCGTGAGGTCGAGCTCGGGCCCGCCAGGGGGTGCGGGCCGGTCGGCGATCGCCGCCAGATAGCCGCAGATCAGCTCCTCGCTCCCCCCGACCACGCCGGGACGGAGCCACAGCAGATTCACGGCGACGCGGACGCTCATCGCAGCACCTCCCGGTAGCCGTCGACCACGAGCTCGGCGCTCCGCCGCCATGTGAACTCGGCGGCGCGGGCCCGGCCCATCCGCCCCAGGTCGCGGGCCAGGCGGGAGTCGTCCAGGACGTCGGCCAACGCGGCCGCGATCATCGAGGGATCGCGGGGTTCCACCAACTTCGCAGCGTCGCCCGCCACCTCCTCGGTCGCCGTCCCCAGCGAGGTCACGACCGGTGTCCCTTGGTGCATGGCCTCCAGCACGGGAAGCCCGAACCCTTCTCGCAGGCTGGGGAAGCAGAACACGGCCGCCCCGGCGTACAGCGCCGCCTGCTCGGCCCGGTCGACGAACCCGAGCACGTGGATGCGCCCGGTCATGCCGCCGATCACGGTGTCGATCTCGTCGCCCCAGCCCGGCGGGCCGACCAACACGAGGTCCAGATCCTTGCGGTCCAGCTCGACGAACGCGGCCAACAGGCCGGCCAGGTTCTTGCGGGGTTCCCGGGTTCCGGCCCACATGACGTAGGGCCTCCGCAGGCCGTGTTTGGCGCGGGCGAGATGGACGGCCTCCTGGGTGGTCTCGATCGAGCGGGCGCCCAATGGCACGACCCGCAGTCGCTCAGGCTCGAACCCGGCCTCGAGACAGTCCCGCCGAGTGGCTTCCGACGAGCAGAACACCAGCGCCACGTCGCGCTTGGCGACCGCGAGGTGCTGCCGGAAGAAGTGCACGCCCCGCGGCGTGAAGTGGTCCGGCTCGTGGCGCCACGCCAGGTCGTGGATGGTGAGCACGACGGGGACCGTGGCGGGCGGGACGGCGACCGCGGTGGCATGGACGAGGTCGACGGGTCCCGTGGCGCGCTCGACCGATGGTCGGCGGAGCCGCGCCCAGGACTCGTAGAGCAGGAGCCGAGGGAGGGACAGGGACTGGATCGGGATGGGCGATCGGAAGGCGCGGGGCGGCTGGCTGCTGTGGCGTGCGGCCACCCCCACCGGAACGACGTCGTCGCGCCGCCGGAGGGCACCGGCCAGCTCGAGCGCCGCGACCGCGGTGCCACCGGGCACCCTGTGCCACAGCTGCTCCATGGTGAGAGCGACGGACACCGGGTCGGACATCAGGGGATTCTGGCATGGCCACCACTACAGTCGTCGCATGTCCGAGTTCTGGGCCAAGCGGCGGGTGCTCGTCACGGGCGGTGCGGGGTTCCTGGGCCATTCGGTGGTGGCGGCACTGGAACGGCACGGTGCCGGTTCGGTGATCGCCCCGTCCAGCAGTGACTTCGATCTCCGCTCCGCAGAAGCCGCTGCGGCGATGTTCGATGCCCATCAGCCCGAGCTGGTGATCCATCTGGCCGCGCGGGTCGGGGGCATCGGCGCCAATCAGGCCCGCCCGGCCGAGCTCTACCTCGAGAACCTCCTCATGGGGACCTACGTGCTCGACGAGGCACGCCGCCAGGGGACACCCAAGACCGTCATGGTCGGCACGATCTGCTCCTACCCCAAGATCACCCCGGTGCCGTTCCAGGAGGAGTCCCTCTGGCAGGGGTACCCCGAGGAGACCAACGCGCCCTACGGGATCGCCAAGCTGGCCCATCTCGTCCAGCTCCAGGCCAACCGGGCCCAGTACGGGCAGTCGGCCATCTACCTCATGCCGACCAACCTCTACGGGCCGGGCGACAAGTTCCATCCCGCGGTCAGTCACGTCATTCCGGCCCTCATCAAGAAGTGCGTCGACGCAGCCGAGGCGGGCTCCGACCACATCGAGGTGTGGGGCACCGGGTCGGCCAGTCGTGAGTTCCTCTACGTCGACGATGCGGCCGAAGGCATCGTTCTGGCCGCCGAGCGATACGACGACGAGCAGCCCGTCAATCTGGGCGCCGATCGTGAGTGCACCATTGCCGAGCTGGTGGAGATGATCGCCGAGCTGACCGGGTTCGCCGGAGAGATCCGTTGGGACGCATCGAAACCGGACGGGCAGCCCCGCCGAGCCGTTGATCCCACACGAGCCAAGAAGGCCTTCGGATTCACGGCGTCCACCGGCTTCCACGAGGGGCTGGTGCGCACCATCGAGTGGTACCGGGCCCACCGCGACGAAGCCGAGGCGCGCGCGGTCTGACCGATTCGGTCGTCGACGGTGGTCAGACGGTCGCCCGTTGCTCCAGACCGATCATCGTGGCGAACGTCTCATGGGGCACCGGTCGGCTGAAGTAGTAGCCCTGGCCGTAGTCGAACCCGAGCTTCTTGAGCAGATCGAGCTCGCCGCCACCCTCGATCCCTTCGCCGACCGTCTTGGCCCCGACCCCCTTGGCCAGATCCAGAATGCTCTCGAGGAACGTCGCCCGGTTGATGTTGGTGTCGACGCCGCTGACGAAGGCGCGATCGACCTTGATGATGTCGAAGGGCAGGTGTTGGAGGTACGCCAGACCGGAGTAGCCGGTGCCGAAGTCGTCGACCGCCAGCCGGAACCCCTCCGACTGGAGCCGACCGAGGCGGGCACGGTCGGCGAGATCCTCGATCAGGACCGACTCGGTCAGCTCGAGCACGATCATCTCCCGAGGCACCTCCAGCCGGTTCGCGATGGCCAGCAGCTCGTCCACCGACTCGTCGGTCTCGAGCTGCCGAGCCGAGAGGTTGATGCTCATCGTCATCGAATCGCCGTCCTCGCGGCGCTCGTTCCACTCCATCACCTGCCGGCAGGCCTTCTCGAACACCCAGAGGCCGATCCGGTTGATGAGTCCACTCTCCTCGGCCATCTCGATGAACGCGCCCGGGGCGAGGACGCCCCGACGCGGGTGGTGCCAACGGACGAGGGCCTCGGCTCCGGTGATGCGGTCGGTCGCAAGGTTGACGATGGGCTGATAGTGCAGGATGAGCTCGTCGTTGGACAGACCTCGCCGCAGATCGTTCTTCAGCTCCAGCCGCTCGATCATGTCGGTGTGGATCTGCTCTTCGAACATCTCGAAGCGGTTCTTTCCGGCGTCCTTGGCCCGGTACATGGCCGCATCGGCGTTGCGGATGAGATCCTCGGCCGAGTCCGTGTCACCGGCCATCGCCACGCCGATGCTCGCCGACAGGCTGAGATCCTCACCCCGCACGAGGAGCGGCGCCTGGAGGTCCTCGAGCAGTCGCTCGGTGACCTGCTCGACGTCGGTCTGGGTATAGGCGTCGCGCAGGAGCACGGCGAACTCGTCGCCGCCCAGACGGGCAGCGTGGTCGGACAGGCGCAGGCTGGTGCGCAGCCGATCGGCGACGACGGTGAGGATGTCGTCGCCGAAGCCGTGGCCCAGCGTGTCGTTGACGACCTTGAAGTCGTCCAAGTCCAGCAGCAGCACCGTCGGACTGGGGGCGTTCGGGTTGTCGAGGACCGCCTGGACCGTGTCGATGAACCCGGTTCGATTGGGGAGACCGGTCAACGGATCGGTGATCGACTGGTGCTCGAGATCCTTCTCGAGACTGCGGTGCTGCGTGACGTCGCGGGCGTTGAGCACGATGCCGTCGACGGCAGGCTCATCACGCAGGTCGGTGAGCGTGACGATCAGCGTGTGGTAGCGGCCCGACGCGGCCTTCACATCGAGTTCCAGGTCGACCTGGGTGAACGGTTCACCGATCAGTGCGAGCCGTTCCTCCACCCGGTCACGATGACCGGGCGCCACGAGATCGAACACGGTGGTGCCGACCAGCGAGTCGGGCCGGTAGCCCAGAACCGAGGTGACCGACGGGGTCACGAACGCGAAGAACCCGCTCCCGTCGATGACGGCGATCACGTCGGACGAGTGCTGGACGAGCGAACGGAATCGGGCCTCGCTCCGGGCCAGCCGATCGTCGGCCGCCTTCCGATCGGTGATGTCGCGGGCGGTCACGACGAGCCCGTCGATCTCCTCGTTGTCGGTGTGGTCTCGCCCGAGCAGCTCGAACCAGCGCAGCGCACCGTCGGCCCGTCGAATCTGGACCTCGATCGGCTTGAGGGACGTGCCCGCCCGTGTCGCATGCAGGAACCGGTCGACGGCAACCCGGTGGTCCCCGTCGGCGAGGAGCCGCAGTCCGGTGTTGAGCAGGTCATCCTCGCTGCGTCCGAGGACCAGCTCCACCGCGGGACTGACGAACGAGACCTGATCCTGGCGGTTCAACACCAAGACGATGTCCGTCGAGTTCTCGACCAACGTCTTGAACCGCTGCTCCGACCGCTCGCGATAGAGCTGGTCCTGGAGGGCCAGAGACCGAAGGCAGAGCACCGCTTGATCGACCAAGGCGCGAAGGGTCTGGATCAGATCCTCGGGCACGGGTCGGTAGGTGAGGATCTCGACGCGCATACCGTGGCCTCGACCGAGATCGATCGACGTCTCGACCAGTTCGGGCCCGCCAGCCATCGGAGAGGTCCGTTCCCCTGGCGCGACCCATCGCCCGATGGACTGGCCCCGGTCGTCGATGAGCTGGACCGATGAGACGGCGGATCGGCCGGTGACGTCCAGTACAGATTGGGTGAGCTGACGGCCCACCTCCTCGGAATCCGCCGCGCCCAGGAAGAGGTTGGCCGCCGATCGGAGCGCAGCCTCCTGGTTCGCGACCACCTCCTTCGACCGGAACAGCTCCACCAGTCGAGCCAGAACGAGGGCGGACAGACAGAGCGAGCCCACCAGATACACCGCGAGTGGCGGGCCGTTCCCGGTTGCGTCGCGAGCCAGGACGAGCAGCGGGGCGATCGCCAGCGCCGCAGCCATCGCGATCAAACGACCAATCGTGAGTCGCGGCGCAGGAGCTCGCATCCTCGTCGAGAGCTCGGCCAGGTCGGGGCGGGTGAGCGCCAGGAGATACAGCGCAGGAGCAAGGGCGGCGAGGACGCTCAGGAGGCTCTCCGCTGGATAGCCGCGATTCGCCATGTACACGAAGATGTCGAGCGCGAGGATCGCGCCGATCGAACCGGCCAGCATCCGATAGGTCCGGTTCCGCCGGCCCGGCCCGAACGCCAGGAGTGCGGTCGTCGCCACCAGTGCGATGTCGAGGAACGAATACACGGCGTCGAGCAATCGGGCGACGACCGACAGCGACTCGTCGGCGATGATCGGCGCGATCAACAGTACCCACAGCCCGAAGCCGAATGCCGCAGCGACGATGAGCGCATCGAGGGTGTTCGCCCTGACCGTTCGATCGCGCCGGGCGCTGGCGAGGGCGGACTCGCCGGCGATCAACATGGCGTAGGCGGGCAGCGCGACAAGATCGGCCACCGACGGGAAGGCGAACGTCTGACCCGAGATCGATCCGTCGATCCCGCGCACGATGAAGCTGACCAGCATTCCGGTCGCTCCGATGTGGACGAGAACCCAGGGAAGCTTCGTCTCACCGCCGTTGCGCCGGATTGCTCCGACCCCGAGCACGCAGACCGCGACTCCGATCGCAACCGCGGCGATCTCCTGAACACCGGTCGGACCCACTGCCGCCAGCGTGACGCCGAGCAGGAGGAGCGTGGCAGTCACGTGACTGGAGGGACGGGGCCGCATCCAGAACAATCGGTACGAGCCAAGGCTTGTTGAGGTCCACCCGCGTCCCGTCCCTGATTGGGAAGCGGCGGCTGGCCGCCACTAGATTCAGCGCAGGCGGAGGTTCGTACAGCGAACGAACCGAGGACGCGATGCATGACCTAGCTCCAGGGATCTTCCGGAAGCGACAGATCATCGAGGCTCGACTGCGCGCCCCCGCCGACGCAGAGATGATTTCCAGCTACCTCGCGGCACTGTCGTCGGTCATCGGCATGCGCACCATCGCCGAACCGGTGGCGCACCTCTCGGAGAAGTACGGATGGGCCGGATGGATCCACTGGGAAACCTCCGGGGCGCACATCTACGCCTGGGACCACCCCGACCTGTTCATCAGCGTCGACATCTACACGTGCAAGGACTACGACAGCCGCAAGGCACTCGTGTTCACCCGTGACTTCTTCGATGTGAGCGAAATCGAGTGGCGGGACGTCTAGACCTCACCGACGAAGCCGTGATGTGCCGCTCGCTTCAGGCGGAACGCGGTGGGAGCCATTCGTTCGGCATCTACCTCCTCGATCCGGGCGACGAACGATCAGAGCTCGGTCGAATCCTCGAGCGGGACGTGCTCTTCGAGTTCTTCGACAACACCGAGGACGTGCTCGAGCGGGAGTACCGCCCGTACGACGGCGCGAGTCGATTCATCGTCCTCGTCGATCACGAGCAGAGCGCCGTGGCCGGGGCGGTCCGCATCATCCACGGCGGCACCCCGTGTGGACTCAAGTCCATTCGCGACGCCTGCCGGTCCGATTCCTGGGGACTCTCCCGGGCCGACTTTCGAAGCCAGGACCCGCTGCTCGACGATCGGTCCACCGTGACGTGGGACATCGCGACACTCGGCGTACGCGCCCCGTACCGGGGCGAGCCGCACAACTCCTTCTACAGCGCCTCCATGCTCCACGCCACGTACTGGTGGTCACTGCTCGCCGACGTCGAGGCATGGGTGGCCGTGATCGACGAAACGGTCCTCGACCTGCTCCATTCCGTGAGCGTGCCGCTCGAACGCGTGTGCGGACAACCACCGCTCGAGTACCTCGGCTCGTCGAGATCGGTGCTGTGCTACCTCCGCATCGACGATTTCCGTCGTCTGCTCAGGGAGAAGGCGGAGAGCCCCGTCGAGGCGCTGGTCCTGAACGGCGCCGGCTTCCGTGACGTCGTGTCGTTCCCGGAGATCGTGCTCACGGCCGTCGAGGACGGGACCCGCACCGCCGCTGACGCCTCCGAGGGCCCCTGACCCGCAATCACGTGCGCTCGAGCCGCTTGACCGCCTTGCGCGCCGGCTTCACGACGTATCGTCGGGCGACGTCGCGGGCGTCGTCGACCCGCATCCCGGGCGGCGGCAGTTGCTTCGGAGCGAAATCGCGCCACGTGTAGCGCCAGTCCTGGCTCCAGAAGTAGACGGCGGTGAGGCTGATCTCGTCCAGGTTCTGGATGCCGTGCGACCAGTAGATCGGGATGAACAGCACGTCGCCCGGACCGACGGTGAAGTCGACGTACTCGGCGTCGGCGAAGTCGGGATAGGCCGCAGCGTCGAACTCGTCGGTGAGCTCGCCGACACTGGACACCTGCACGCTGCTGAAGTTCCGACCCGGCACTTTGGCCAGATGCGGGGTCTGATCGGGAGCGTAGAGCCGCACCACCTTGCGGCCGTGGAGAGCGAAGAGCATGGCGCTGCCGGTCGGGTGGTAGTGGATCTGTGAGTTGACCCCGCGCCCGAAGTACATCACGCGGGACCCGAAGGTCTCGCCCGGAAGCGCCGGCGGATCGACCAACCGCCGTGCGAGCGCAGGGAAGTGGTCGTCGTAGGACAGCTCGGCGAGATACGGGATACCGGTCGCCGGGAGGGGCTCCCGGATCTCCTCGTAGGAGGCGGCGACCGACATCGTCTCCTCCGCCGAGCCGATGCAGTCGCCACCGGTGATGCGCCGGATCGGGACCTCGATCGAACCCACCTGATCGACGACGAACTCCGGATCCCAGTGCTCCTGCGTGGCGCGTAGGCCCGGTCACCAGGGTCGGGCCGGGCGCCGTCAGGTCCGACGCCGTCAGCTCATCGATGGAAACGGAGGTCACCCCGCCCACGGCACTGAGCCATGGCCGACGTGCGTGCCGGGCGGCGTCGATAGCCTCGGAGCGATGCAGGTCCTCATCCTCCTCGCCCACGGTTCCCGAGCCGAACCCGCCCTCGAAGCGCACCGCGACCTCGCGGCCGCGGTCGCAGCCGAAACCGGACAGACCGTCCGTCCCGCCTTCCTGGAGATGGCCCAGCCCGATCTCCCCACCGTCATCGACGCCACCGTGATCGACGGTGCCCGGCACATCACGGTGCTCCCTCACTTCCTCGGCCCCGGCAACCACGTCAATCGCGACATCCCCGCGCTCGTCGAGGCGGCTCGGACCCGCCATCCCGGCGTGCCGATCGAACTCGTCGACCACACCGGAAACCGGCCCGAGATGCTTCAGACGGTGGTCGCCGCCGCGCGCTCCGCGACATCGCCGCATTCGTGAACCGACCACTGCGCATCGCCGGAAACGGTCCGCTAGTCTCGGCTGCTCCACAATCCCCGAAGCGCACGAAAGCGGAGTAGCTCACCATGCGTCGTATCATCTCGGTCCTCGCCGTAGGACTTTTCGCCCTCGCCCTCATGTCGTTCGCCTCTCCGGCGAGTGCGATCGACGACATCATCATCCCGATCGACAACGAGCGGGGCATCCGAGGCGAGCCCGGTTCGATCACCACCCTCGCAACCGCGCCGGTCGAGGACGAGCTGGTCGGAGCGACCTGTCAGGCCGAGCTCATCGAGACCAACAACGAGTCCGTCCACCCCGACAACGACCTCATCATCACTTCGGGTACGTGGAGCGAGACGGTCGAGAACTTCGAGTCCGACGCGCTGTCCGTCAACGTGATCCAGGGTGGTATCACGCTCGGCGAGACGGTGGTCGTCCAGCTCCGGTTCGGCCCCAACGGCGTCAGCAGCGCCGGTTTCGAGCTGGCCTTCGACTGCTCCAACCCGGTCTTCCCCACGACGACCACCGAGGCGCCGGCCACCACCGAAGTCCCGCCGACGACCGAGGTCCCCACCGAGGTGCTGCCCGAGACGCAGACCCCGCTCCCCCAGACGCCGGTCCAGGCCGCCACCGCGGCGCAGCCCACCTTCACCGGCTGATCACCTGAGCACGTTCCGGAGGCGAGCCACGCTCGCCTGGTCGGCCATCCTGCTGACGACGACGCTGGCATCCTGCGGCTCGCCCGAGCGGCCGCAGGTGTCGGCGTCGTCGTCGTCGTCAGTGCCCGAACCCACCACCTCGGTCCGCGCATCGGCGACGACGGTGCCCAGCGCCGAACCCACGTCGGCCCCGGGCACGCTGGTGGCGCGGGCCGACGTCAGCGAGCTCACGGCCTACACCGAGCCCGACGAGACCTCTGAGCCCGTGGCCACACTGGCCAACCCCATCGCATCGGGTGGCGCCCTTGTGCTACGAGCGCTCTCCCCGGTAGCGGCCGCCGATGATCCCTGGCTCGAGGTGATGTTGCCGGTCCGACCCAACGGGACGACCGGATGGATTCGCTCGGACCAGGTCGAGCTCTCGGTCAACCCGTACCGGATCGAGATCAGTGCGTCCGACTTCAGTCTCGACGTCTACGAGCAGGACGAGCTCGTGTTGTCCACCGCCATCGCGGTCGGCACCGGTGACACGCCCACCCCGTTCGGCGAGTTCTATCTGGCCGAACTGCTCCAGCCACCCGACCCGACCGGGAGCTACGGACCCTATGCGTTCGGACTCTCCGGCTTCAGCGAGGTGCTGGACAGCTTCAACGGCGGGAACGGCGTGGTCGGCATCCATGGCACCAACGATCCCGATGCCCTCGGCACCACGGTCAGCCACGGCTGCGTGCGGGTCGAGAACGAGGTGATCGAGGACATGGCCACGACGGTCCCCCTCGGCACCCCGGTGACCATCACCCGCTGAGGGCACCGTCATCCGCTCCGTCGGCGGGTCAGACCTCGATCGACCCCACCAGCTCGGCGAAGAGCGCCGGATCCTCGACCGGAGCGACCGGCGGTTCGAACAGCCCGGCGTTGACCTCGGGGTCATAGAGCGTGAGCTCGACCTCGGGGGCACCGTCGCCGGTGCGGTCGAACCACGCCACCACGTTGGTGCTCGTCTCGCAGTACTGGGCTCCGGCGAAGCGTCCCAGCGTGTACCCGGGGGTGATCGTCACGCAGCTGGTCGGCAGCCGGCCCACGACCCGGGGCCCCATGTCGAGTCCGGCCGCATCCGAGCCCAGCTCCTGCGGAATGAACGAGAGATTCGTGAACGCGAAGGGGCCCAGCTCCTGCACCCGGACCCGGCCTCCGTCGACGACCAGCGTATTGGCGCCGGTGTCGGCGGCGAACGCACAGCGAGGCTCGCCCCCGAGGCCGACGCAGACGTAGTCGAGCCCCTGGTCATCGACGTAGAGCACGTCGGAGAACCGGTAGGCCGTGCGGCTCGTGCCGTCCTTGGCCACGAGATAGCCGTAGGGCGCTCCGTCCTTGGGTCGGATCTGCCACGTGGCGGTGTAGCTGGCTCGCGGTCCGCCGGTTCCGGTCACATCCCGTTCGCCTTCGGGAAGCGGCGGCAGCGTCAGCAGCGGCAGGGTCGTCGTGGCGTTGGGGGCGACGGTGGTGGAGCCGCTGCCGGAGTCGGCCTCGATGGTGGTGGTCGCTGCACCATCCTCGGTGCCGGTCGGGCCCTCCGCGTCGGCCGACGAGTCGCCGCCGGAACACGACGCGGCGATCAGGGCCGTACAGATCACGATCGTCCGCCAGGGGACACCGACACGAGAGGTCACGGCGCAGGACGGTACCGGATCGGACGACGGGACCGGTGGCACCCAACCCGCCTCACGTCCGTGTTCACCCTTGGTCGGCCGCCGGCCCCTCGTTGCGCACGGCCTCGACCCCGCTGATGGCCTCGCGGAGCTTGCCGATCCACTCCTCTTCGTGGCGAGCCACCATCCGGACGCACCATCCCAACGCATCGGACCGACTTCGGGCCACCCCCGCGCCGATGAGGGTGTCCAGGACCGCCCGCTCGTCCATCCGCAGCCGGGTCATGACCGGAACGGCCGCGGTGGTGAAGGTCATCACGGTCTCGCCGCAGCTCGCCCCCCACGACACCTTGCGTCCCCAGGCGGATTCGGCCCGCTCGGCGATGCGGATCCGGGCCTGACGGGTCTCCTCACGGAACGCGTCGATGCGGCTGGCCTCGGCCACATCGTCGCCCTGCTGGGGCACGGCCAGTGAGCCGATCACCATGATCTCCTCCCGATCGATCCTCACGCGTACCGGTTCGGTGAACCAGTCGTCGGGCACCTGACCGGTGAACCAGCTGGTGACTTCCTCGTTCGTCCAGGTCTTGATGGGCATCCGTGGGACCTCGCAGCAGGCTCGGGGGCGGGAGAATTCCGGCCGAGGTGGGAATCTCCGGGCCGGAAGGTACGTTCAGTGTAATCAAGTAATTGGGTAGGAGTGCAACCACACCCCTCCCCCGATCCCAGGAGCTGCTCGTGCGCCCCACTTCCCCGTCCACTCAGACCCTCCCCCTGGTCCCTCTCCCCGGCGGCGTGGCCCTGCCCGACACGGTGCTCACCATCGCCCTGGAGTCCGATGCCGCCCGTCGGGCCATCGACGCGGCCGGCGACGGACCCGTGCTCCTCGTCCCCAAGCTCGACGACCGCTTCGCGACGGTCGGGGTGATCGGGTCGATCGCCTCACGGGGCCGCCTCCCCGACGGCACCGACGCCGTCACCATCCACGCCGGTCGCCGCGCCCGCCTCGGAGCCGCCACGGCGACCGAGCAGCCAGGCCTGTGGATCGAGTCCGAGGTGATCGACCACGACCCGACCGCCGCCACCGCCGACCTGGCCGCCCGCTATCGGGCCGTGGCCGCCGAACTGCTGGAGCACGTCGGAGGGCGCCGCCTGGCATCGGCCCTCTCCGGAGTGACCGACCCCAGCTTGCTGGCCGACTCCATCGGCCACTGGCCCGACCTCGCACTCGAGCGCCGGGTGCAGCTCCTGGAGACCACGGCGGTCGACGACCGGCTGGTGCTGGCCACCGAGTGGGCCACCGAGGCGCTGGCCGAGCTGGAGCTCCGCCAGAAGGTCCGCACCGACGTGACCGAAGGGCTCGAACAGGAGCAGCGCGAGGCCATGCTTCGCCGCCAGCTCGCGGCCATTCGCAAGGAGCTGGGCGACGACGAGTCGGGAGACGACTTCCAGGCTCGCCTCGACGAGCTCGCTGACGCTCTGCCGTCAACGGTCCGCGACGCGGTGCAGAAGGAACTGGACCGGCTCGATCGCGCCGGCGACCAGGGCACCGAAGGCAGCTGGATCCGGACCTGGCTCGAGACCGTGTTCGAGCTGCCGTGGGGTCGCCATCAGGACGACGAGCCCGCGGTGGCCCAGGCTCGAGCCATCCTCGACTCCGATCACACGGGACTGGCCGAGGTCAAGGACCGCATCGTCGAGTACCTGGCCGTGCGCGCCCGTCAGCGGACTCGGGCGAGCAACGCCGGCTCAGGCTCCGGCGATGACGCTCCCGGCGACCAGGCAGCCGACGACGGGGTGGGCGGCCCCCGTCGGGGTGGCACCATCCTGGCCCTCGTCGGTCCACCCGGAGTCGGCAAGACCTCGCTCGGTGAGTCCATCGCCCGCACCCTCGGCCGCGACTTCGTGCGCCTGTCGTTGGGCGGCATCCGCGACGAGGCCGAGATCCGAGGCCACCGGCGCACCTACGTCGGCGCCCGACCCGGGCGGGTGGTGCGAGCCCTGACCGAGGCCGGATCGATGAACCCGGTCGTGCTGCTCGACGAGATCGACAAGGTGGGCAGCGACTGGCGGGGCGATCCGTCGGCCGCGCTCCTCGAGGTCCTCGATCCGGCCCAGAACCACACCTTCCGTGACCACTACCTCGAGTTCGAGCTCGACCTGAGCGACATCGTCTTCCTGGCCACGGCCAACACGCTCGAGACGATTCCCGGGCCGCTCCTGGACCGTCTGGAGATCATCACCATCGACGGCTACCACAACGCGGAGAAGCTCGAGATCGCCCGAACCCACCTCCTCCCCCGCCAACAGTCCTCACTGGGGATCGACGCCGACGAGGTGACGATCTCCGATGCGGCCCTCGAAGCCGTGGTGGCCGACTGGACCCGAGAGGCCGGGGTGCGAGGGTTGGACCGTCGACTGGAGCGCCTGCTGCGCAAGGCGGTGACCGACATCGAGCTGGAGCGACGCGAGGCGCCGCTCACGATCGACACCGACGACCTGGCCGACCTCCTCGGCCACCCCATCGATCGCGACGACGTCACCGCTCGCGAGCTGCGACCGGGCGTCGCCGTGGGACTGGCGGTGACCGGCGCCGGCGGCGACGTATTGCTGGTCGAGTCCAACGTGGCCGACAGCAAGCCGGGATTGACCCTGACCGGGCAGCTGGGCGACGTGATGCAGGAGTCCGCCCGCATCGCGCTGTCCTATCTCCGGGCCAACGCTGCCGAGCTCGGCATCGACGCCGACTTCGATCGGCACTTCCACGTGCACTTTCCGGCCGGCGCCGTACCCAAGGACGGACCGTCCGCAGGCACGGCCATGACCACCGCCCTGGCCGGCCTGCTGTCGAATCGACCGATGCGTCCCCACGTCGCGATGACGGGCGAGATCAGCCTGCAGGGGCGGGTGCTCCCCATCGGGGGCGTCAAGCAGAAGGTCCTGGCGGCGCATCGGGGCGGCATGACCGACGTCATTCTCCCAGCCCGGAACGGCCGGGACCTGGACGAGCTACCCGATGAGGTACGAGAAGCGGTCACCATCCACCTGGTGGACGACATCGCCCAGGTGCTGGACCTGGCTCTGGCCGCCTGACCGGTCCACCGAGCGCCGGACCCGTGAACTCAGGCGACACGGCGCCTCGCCTGAGTTCACGGGTCGGCAGAGTCCAGGGCGGCGGCGAACGCAGCGAGGGCGGTGGCGACGTCGTCGTCACGCACGTCGAGATGGGTCACGAGGCGCAGGACCGGACCCGGGAGCACCACGACGTCTCGCCGGGCCAGCTCCTGGGCCAGGGCGGTCGGCTCTCGATCCCCCATCGACGCGAACACCATGTTGGTGTGGGCCTCGGCGTCGAGTCCCAAGCTGCGGAGCCCGGCGGCCAGCGCATCGGCGTGGGCGTGGTCGTCGGCCAGTCGATCGACGTGCCGGTCAAGTGCGAGCAGCGCGGCGGCAGCCAGCACGCCGGACTGGCGCATGGCGCCGCCCAGCATCTTGCGCCACCGGAGCGCCCTCGCGATCAACTCCCGGGGACCGGCGATGACCGACCCCGCCGGTGCACCGAGTCCCTTCGAGAAGCAGAGTGAGACCGTGTCGGCGCCGGCCGTGAGCCCGCTCAGGTCGACCCCTTCGGCGACCGCGGCGTTGCCCAACCGAGCTCCATCCAGGTGCACCGCCAGACGTCGATCTCGTGCGAACGCCGTCGCCTCGGCCAGGAAGGCCGGCGGCACGCTCCGCCCGTGGTGCGTGTCTTCGAGGCAGAGCAGCCGGGTGATGGCGAAGTGGGGGTCGTCGGGCTTGATCTTGGCTGCGAGCTGGTCCAGCGCCACCGTGCCGTCGGTCGCGAAATCCACCGGTTGGGGCTGGATCCCACCCAGCACCGCTCCCCCGCCCGCTTCCCACTTGTAGGTGTGGGCCTCCTGGTTGACCAGGTACTCGTGGCCCCGCTGGCAATGACTGAGCAGCGCCGTCAGATTGGCTTGCGTGCCGCTGGTGACGAACAGGGCTGCCTCCTTCCCCAGCCGTTCGGCGGCGGCGTCCTGGAGGCGGTGCACGGTCGGGTCGTCGCCGAAGACGTCATCGCCGACCTCGGCCTGCGCCATGGCCGTTCGCATGGCGGCCGTGGGACGGGTCACGGTGTCGGAACGCAGGTCGACGGGCACGGTCAACCGGACAGCACGGGGATGGGAACACGGCGTCGGCGCGGGATCCGTACCACCTGGGTGAGCTCGCCGCTGAGGTGGAACGGTGCGGCCTTCGTGACGGTGGCTTGCACGACCGAACCGGCCGGATAGGCCTGCGGGGCGTCGAAGTGCACCAGCTTGTTCTGCCGGGTCCGGCCGGTGAGCCGGCTGGGGTCCTTCTTACTGGGCCCTTCGACGATGAGCTCCTCGGTCCGCCCCACCCGGTCCTGGTTCCGCTGCAGGGCCGATCGCTCGATGACCACGCGGAGGCGGGCCATGCGCTCGGCGGCGACGCCCGAGTCGACGAAACGGTCGGTCAGGCCGGCCGCCTCGGTGCCCTCGCGGGGCGAGAAGACGAAGGTGAAGGCGCTGTCGTAGCCGACCTCGGAGGCCACGGCCAGGGTGGCCTCGAAGTCGTCGGCGGTCTCTCCCGGGAAGCCGACGATGATGTCGGTCGTGATCGCCAGGTCGTCGATCCCGTCGCGGGCCTGGACCACCCGTTCGAGGTAGCGCTCGGCCGTGTAGCCCCGATGCATGGCGGCCAGCACCCGATCGCTGCCCGACTGGAGTGGGAAGTGGAGGTGCTCACACACCGCCGGGGTCTCGGCCATGGCCTCGATGGTGTCGGCCCGCAGGTCCTTGGGGTGCGGGCTGGTGAAGCGAACCCGATCGACCCCGTCGACGGCACCCACGGAGCGCAGCAGGTCGGAGAACAAGGGCCGCGGTCGCCGATCGCCGTCGTCCACCCAGCGGCGCCCGGTGACGGCCATGGCATCGGGCCCGAGCTCGGTCCGGCCCCGGAGTTGCAGGGTGAGATCTCGCCCGTAGGAGTTGACGTTCTGGCCCAGCAGGGTGATCTCGTGCACGCCGTCAGCGGCCAGCGTCTCGATTTCGGCGACGAGCTCACCGAACGGACGGCTCATCTCCTCGCCCCGCACGGCGGGCACGATGCAGAACGCGCAGTGATTGTCGCACCCGACCTGGATCGTGACCCAGGCGGCATGGGCCAGCTCGCGGCGAGTCGGCAAGGCCGACGGAAACGCTTCGGCATCGTCGGTGGCCACGGCCTCGAGGATCTCGACGATCGGTCCGCCGGTCTCGGCCGCCCGGCGCAACTCGGCGGCCCGACCGACGTTGTGGGTCCCGAAGACCACGTCGACGTGACCAGCCCGCTCCCGGATCCGGTCCCGGTCCTTCTGGGCCAGGCAACCGGCCACCATCACCTGGAAGTCGGGATCGGCCGTCTTGCGGGCCTTCAGCTCGCCCAGGTGGCCGTACAGCTTGTTGTCGGCATTCTCCCGGATGCAGCAGGTGTTGAGCACGACGACATCGGCGTCGGCCTCGCTCGCCGCGACCTCGAGACCGTCCTCCAGCAAGAGGCCGGCAATCCGTTCGCTGTCGTGCTCGTTCATCTGGCACCCGTAGGTGCGGATGTGGAAGGTCCGGGTCACGGGCTCAGCGTATCGGCGAGCCCGTGACGGCCCGGAACGTGGTCAGTCCTCGAGGCTGATGGGCTCGTTGTCGGCGTCGGAGAACTCGTCACCATCGGTGAGATCGATCTCGTCCTCGTCCTGACCGGTGATGCCGGCCTCGACCATGATCTTGTCGGTGATCTCGACCATGATCTCGGGGTTCTCGAGCAGGAAGTTCTTGGAGTTCTCCCGCCCCTGGCCGAGCTGCTCACCTTCGTAGGTGTACCAGGCGCCGGACTTCTTGATGATGCCCAGATCGACCCCGATGTCGAGTGCCGAACCTTCCCGGCTGATGCCCTTGCCGTACATGATGTCGAACTCGGCCTGCCGGAACGGCGGCGCCACCTTGTTCTTGACCAGCTTGGTCCGGGTGCGGTTGCCCACCACCTCGACACCGTCCTTGATGGCCTCGATCCGGCGGATGTCGATGCGCACCGACGAGTAGAACTTGAGCGCCCGACCGCCCGGGGTGGTCTCGGGTGAGCCGAACATGACCCCGATCTTCTCTCGCAGCTGGTTGATGAAGATGCAGATGGTGTCGGTCTTGTTGAGATTGGCGGTGAGCTTGCGCAACGCCTGGGACATGAGCCGGGCCTGCAACCCGACGTGACTGTCGCCCATCTCCCCCTCGATCTCGGCCCGGGGGGTGAGGGCGGCGACCGAGTCGATCACCACCACGTCGAGCGCGCCCGAGCGGATCAGGGTGTCGGTGATCTCCAACGCCTGCTCGCCCGTGTCGGGCTGGGAGATGAACAGCTCGTCGACGTCGACCCCGATGGCCCGGGCGTAGATCGGGTCCATGGCGTGCTCGGCGTCGATGTAGGCGCAGATGCCGCCGTTGCGCTGCGCCTCGGCCACGACGTGCATGGCCAGCGTGGACTTGCCCGATGCCTCGGGGCCGAAGATCTCGACCACGCGGCCGCGGGGCAGCCCGCCGATCCCGAGGGCGATGTCGAGGGCCAGAGCGCCGGTCGAGATCGACCCGATCTCCATGCTCGTCTTCTCGCCCATCTTCATGACCGAACCGGTGCCGAACTGCTTCTCGATCTGGCCGAGAGCCATGTCGAGTGCCTTTTCTTTCTCCACTGGGCGGGACCTTCCTCTTGTGTGCTGATGGTGGGGGACGGAACCCGTCCGATGGTCTGGGGCCGAAGCCGCCGTGCCGATCACCCTACGAAGGGGGTGTGACAGTGGCAGGGGCGCCGGTGCGAATGACAGCAGTGTAAGTGCGAACACTCGTTCGGGCAAGGACCATCGAGAACTTCTCGGCCCGGCGGGAACGAGGGCGGCGCTCGGGGCGTTGCAGGGGGTACACGATGATCGTCAACCAAGCCAGAAAGGCACGTTCATGACCTTCGAGGCCACCGAGGACGAGCTGCGCGCCCGCCTCACCGCCGAGCAGTTCGACGTCACCCAGCACGCCGGTACCGAACCCGCATTCACCGGCGAGTACTGGAACATGAAGGACGACGGCACCTACCACTGCATCGTCTGCGACGCCGAGCTGTTCACGAGCGACACGAAATACGACTCGGGCACCGGCTGGCCCAGCTTCTGGCAGGCCATCGGCGAGGACCGGGTCGAGACCCGCACCGACGCCAGTCACGGCATGGTGCGGACCGAGGCGGTGTGCGCCAACTGCGGCGCCCACCTGGGCCACGTGTTCCCCGACGGCCCGCAGCCCAGCGGCCAGCGCTACTGCATGAACTCGGCGTCGCTTCGCCTGGACCGCGACCCGGCCGACGACTGACCCCACCCGCTCGTCGGAATCTGTGCCGATCCACGTCCACTCAGTCGACGCAGAGAGGCGCAGATTCCGGAGCGGTCAGCTGAGCCAGCGGCCGAGGGGGGTGCCCCACAGGACCTTGATGATCCGCTGGGTCACCTTGTCGTTCTTGAATCGGTACGGGTAGGTGGCCGCCGCCTGCTTGCCGCCGAGCCGGTCGACGATCACCGGTTGCGGGTGGCAGAACCCCCGGAGCCCGGCCGGACCGTTGGCCACCCCGACCCCCGAGTCCTTGCGACCGCCGAAGGGCGCCTGCGGTACGCCATAGGTGATGGCCATGTCGTTGATGCACGTGCTCCCGGCGTGGAGCTGGCCGGCCACCCGCTCGGCCCGCTCGACATCGCCGCTCCACACCGTCGAGCTGAGCCCGTAGTCGGTGTCGTTGGCCATCTCGATCGCCTCGGCTTCGGAGTCGACGGCCACGATGGGGATGATCGGACCGAAGGTCTCCTCACTCATGATCTTCATCGAGTGATCGACGTCGACGAGCACCGTGGGCTGGATGTACAGCCCCTTCAGGTCGGGATTGCGCCGGCCGCCGGTGAGGACGGTGGCCCCCTTCTCCTCGGCGTCGGCCAGATGATCCTCGATGATGTCCATCTGGCGATCCCAGAAGATGGCGCCGACGTCGAACTCCCCGGTATCGCTCTGGCGGAGCGCCTCGACCCGCTGGACCACCTTCTCGGTGAACTCGTCGGCGATCGAGCGCTGGACGTAGACCCGCTCGGTGCCGCAGCAGTACTGACCGGTGTTCATGAAGGCCGCCGCCAGCGCTCCCCCGGCGGCGATGTCGACATCGACGTCGTCCAGCACGATCATCGGGTCCTTGCCGCCCAGCTCCAGGGTGCAGGACACCAGCTGGCGACCGCAGGCCTCCGCGATGATGCGCCCCGTGGCCACGCTGCCGGTGAAGTGGATCTTGTCCACCCCGCCGTTGACCAGCGCGGCCCCGGTCGTACCGTCGCCCAGCAAGAGGTTGAACACGCCGTGAGGGAGCCCGGCCTCGGCGAAGAGCTCGCCGACCATCTTCCCGCCGAACGGGGTCACCTCCGACGGCTTGGCCACCACGGTGTTGCCCGCCATCAGAGCCTGGACCGACGCGTTGAGCGTGAGGATGAACGGCCCGTTCCAGGGTGTGATCACGCCGACGACCCCGAGCGGCTGGTAGTGGATGGTGGCCTTCTTGAGGAACCGGAGCATCCCGTGCAGCTTCTGCTTCTCGGGCGACAGGAACCGCTGGGCGTTCTTGGCGTAGTAGCAGAGGCTGTCGCAGCCGGCGAAGATGTCCATGTTGATCGCCTCGGTCCGGGCCTTGCCCGACTCGGCGATCACGGCGTCGATGATCTCCTCCTGGCGCTCGATCAACAAGGCCCGGACCCGATCCATGTACGCGGCCCGCTGGTCGAACGACAGTGCCGCCCATGCCGGCTGGGCGGCCCGAGCCGCGGCGATGGCATCGGCCACGTCGTCCTCGGTGGCGCACTCGATGCTGCCGATCGGTTCGAGCGTGGCCGGGCTGACCAGCTCCAGCACCCGGCGCCCCTCGGCGGTGGCGGTTCCCTCGGTCACGATGGCCACGGCGGCCTCCCTGTCGCTCGTGCCCCGTCTGACGGGGCGTCAGAAACAGGCTACTCAGCAGCGGCGCCTCGGCCGTCACCGAGCGAGGTGAGCACGCTGAGTGCCTGACCCCCAGCGTGCTCAGATGGTGACGCGGGCGGGCCACCACGCCAGCAGATCGGGGTCGCCGAAGACGTCGAGCTCGACCGGGCGGCGGTTCCACGAGAACAGCAGCAGGTCCGAGGCCGTGCCCTTGGCCGCCATCTGCGCCTTCGCATGGGCTCGCTCGAGATCGACCCCCGCCGGGACGAACGTCACTGTCCACTCCCCTCCCTCGATCTCGTCCGCGTCCGTGGCGTGGAGGTGGACCGACTCACCGTCGCCGACGATGCCCCTCGCCTTGGCCCAGGGACCCAGGAACACCTCGAAGAGCTCGTCGACGCCGTCCACCGCCTGCTCGGTCGGAATCGGATCGGGGTCGCCCACCGCCAGCTGGGCGTCCCACCGGTGGATGGCGCTCTCCTGCGCCATCCGGCGGAAGTAGAACTCGGCGGTCGGCAGGCCGGCCCAGTTGGGTCGGTGCTCGGTCGGATCGACGCGCTCGAGCTGGTCCACGAGCGCGTCAGCACACCGTTGCAAGAGTGCCCGCCCTGCGAGTCCTTCCGGGAGCGACACGTCCGTCCGCAGCTCGGCGCCCGGGTCAGCGGCCAGATTCTGCGTGGCGAAGGTGTAGACGCCGGCGACGTGGCCCAGCAGCTCGTCCACCGTCCAGCCCGGGCAGTTGGCCACCGCGTTGCCGTCGGCGTCGTCGGGAACCGCCAGCATCCGGTCGATGTCGGCGCGCAGGTGGGTCAGGTGTGCAGCGGGATCCATCCCCGCATCCTCGCGCAGCGCACTCAACGCTGCAGTCGCAACCGCAGGAGGTTGAGGACGCTGATGACGGAGAACTGGCGGATCTGGTTGCGATCGCCGGGCAGGCGGATCAGGGTCGACTCGACGTCTCCCCCGACGGCGGTCGCCAGCCACACCGTGCCCGGCTGCTGGCCTTCCTGCGGGTCGGGCCCGGCCACGCCCGTTGCTGCCACCGCCACGTCGGCGCCCAGCACCCGACATGCTCCCAGCGCCATCGCGCCCGCCGCTTCCTCGGACACGACGGGACCCGGGCCCACGCCCAGCACCTCGCGCTTGACCCCGGAGGCATAGGAGACCACCGAGCCGCGGAACACGTCGCTGGCACCGGGCACATCGGTGATGCGTTTCCCGATCAGTCCCCCGGTCAGCGACTCGGCGGCGGCCAGCGTCAGCCCCTGCTGCCGGCACAGGTCCAGGACCACCGACTCCATCGTGTCGTCGTCGACCCCGAAGATGATCTCGTCGATCAGCGGCCGGATCACCGCTTCTTCCGCGTCGAGGACCTGTTGCACCTCGTCCTCGCTCGACGCCTTCGCGGTGATGCGCACCTTCAGACCTTCGATGCCGCTGGCCAGGAAGGCGATGGTGGCATGACCGGCGGCGTCGAGCTCCTCGATCCGCGGTCCCAGCCGCTCGGCCAGACCCGACTCGGACCAACCCCAGGTCTTGAGCGTTCGGCTGCGGATCACGGCGGACACGCCGGCCCGTTCGGCCAGCTCGGGCACGACGCACTCGCCCACCATCTGCTTCATCTCGAACGGCACGCCGGGAACGGCGTAGATGACCTTCTCGACCCCGCCGGCGGTGACCGGACAGCGCAGACCGGGCGCCGTGCCGGGCTGGACCGGCAGCGCCCGGGCCCCCTCGGGCAGGTCGGCCTGACGCAGGTTGTTGGACGGCATCTCGCGGCCGCGGCTGCCGAACATGGCCCGGATCCGGTCCTCGACCTCGACGTCGCGCACCAGGTCCACCCCCATCACCTCGGCGATGGCGTCGCGAGTGATGTCGTCCTGCGTCGGCCCCAGGCCGCCGCAGACGATCACCGCGTCGGACCGGTCGAGCGCCACACCCAACATGTCGACCATCCGGTCGTGGTTGTCACCGACCTTCATCTGGATGTGGCTGTTGATCCCGGCCAGTGCCAGCTGCTCCCCGATCCACGACGAGTTGGTGTCCACGATCTGGCCCAGCAGCAGCTCGGTTCCGATGGCCACGACCGAGCAGCGGAACGTCACGGCATCTCCCCCTGGTCGGTGGTGGCCGACGCGCCGTCGACCAGGTACTGCACGCCGGACACGACGGTCATGACGACCGCAGCCCAGAGGGTGCCGTTCCACAGCCACTCCATGTCGGAGGTCCACGGCAGCGTCGCCCACCCCACCGCGGCCAACTGGAGGAAGGTCTTGATCTTGCCGCCCTTGCTGGCGGGCACCGCCAAGCCCCGGCGCAACCAGTACGAGCGGAACACGCTGATCGCCACCTCGCGCACGACGATGATGGCGACCGGCACCCACCAGAACACCCCGGCGATGACCATCGAGAGCATCCCGCCCAGCGAGAGGACCTTGTCGGCAAGCGGGTCGAGGAACGCGCCGGACCGGGTCGTGCCCTGCCGGCGTGCGATGTGGCCGTCGACGCCATCGGTGGTCGAGAGCACGAACCACACCGACACGGTGGACCAGGACGACGGCTCGTTCACGATGAGGACGAAGGCGACCGGTGACAGCAGCAAACGCCCGATGGTCACCGCGTTGGCCGGAGTGGCGAGGGCCGAAGGCCCGAAGGTCTTCTCGCTGTCGGTCTCGGTCATCGTGTCTCGCCCGCCATCAGGTCCGGCCCGCGCGCGTCGGTGATCTCCACACTATGGAACGACCCGACCGCGAGGGTGGGCGTTACCTCGATGATCCCGTCGATCTCGGGCGCCTCCCGGTGGCTGCGGGCCACACCGGGCTCGTCGACGAGGACCTCGACCCGGCTCCCGATCAGTTCGAGCCGCTTCTCGGCCGTGATCCGATCCTGGAGCTCGGTGAGCTCGGCCAGCCGTTCCCGAACCAGTCCGCCGGCGACCGCCTGGTCGAGGTCGGCGGCGTAGGTGCCGTCCTCTCGCGAGTACGAGAAGAACCCGCACCAGTCGAGCCGCGCCTCTTCGACGAAGGCCAGCAGCTGGTCCTGGTCCTCCTCGGTCTCGCCGGGGTAGCCCACGATGAAGCTGGAGCGCAGCGCCGCGTCGGGGGCGAGGCGCCGGATGCGCTGGATCCGTTCGAGAAACACCGAACCTTCACCCCACCTCCGCATCCGTCGCACGAGCGGCCGCGACACGTGCTGCAGCGACAGGTCGAAATACGGCACGCCGGTGTCGATGATGGTGTCGATCAGGTCCTCGGTGAGGTCCGAGGGGTAGAGGTACAACAGCCGGACCCGTTCGACCCGCTCGGCCACCGCCCGCACCAGCGGGATGATCGAGCGCTCACCCTGGCCCTGGTCGCGCCCGTACGACGCCAGATCCTGAGCGACCAGCACGATCTCGGGCGCCCCCAGGGCGTCGACCTCGGAGAGGAGGTCGGGGATGGACCGGGATCGCTGCGGCCCCCGGAACGACGGGATGGCGCAGAAACCACAGTTGCGGTCGCAGCCCTCGGCGATCTTCAGGTACGCCCACGGTGCCCGGGCCGGGGGTCGGGGCAGCTCCAGCAGGTCGAATCCGGCGAGGTCCGTGACCACGCCACCCTCCGCCGGCTTGGACCCGATCGTGACCGGCACCCCGAACCCGGCCACCCGCTGCACCTCGGGCAGGGCGTCGGCCAGCTCCTCGCCGTAGCGCTCGGCCATACACCCGGTGACGACGACCTCGGCGTCGGGCGCCAGGTCGCGCACGGCCAACACCGTGTCGATCGACTCCTGCCGTGCGGCCTCGATGAACGCGCAGGTGTTGACCACGACCAGATCGGCGTCGGCCGCATCGTCCACCTCGACGAGCCCGTCCGCATCCAACAGACCGGTCAGCTTCTCGGAGTCGACCTCGTTCTTGGGGCAGCCCAAGGTGATCAGCGAGTAGCGCTGAGGCCGGTCGTGGTTCATGAGGCGTCAAGCCTACGACCTGCCGACCGACGACGCCGTCGAGCACCGGCCCCGGCTATGGCGACGGCGCCTCGACCCCGGCGGCGGCGAAGCGCTCGTGGAGCTTTGCCCGCACCTCGTCGGTGTCGTAGGCCTTCCACTCCCGTCGCTTCTTCGTGGCCGCCGCGCCGGAGCCCAGGGCGATCACAACGGCCATGATCAACAGCGCGATCACCACCTTCTTGAGCTCCATCCTCGTAGGGTAGTTCCATGCCGGAGTCGGAGCTGTCGACCGCCGAGGCGCTCCAACGGGCCCACACCGGGGACATCTGGTTGTTCCGGGGCCGCAAGCTGGCCGACCGTGCCATCCACGTGGCCACGACCTCACCGGTCAACCACGTGGCGATGGCCGTGGCCCTCGACGATCTCCCGCCCCTGCTCTGGCACACCGAGATCGGCCGCTCGCTCGAGGACGTCTGGACCGGTGATCGCAACCGCGGCGCCCAGCTCAATCTGCTCAGCGACGCGATCGAGGTGTGGACCGAGAAGTACGACCAGCGGGCCTGGGTGCGCCACCTCGACGCCGAGATCACCACCGAGATGGAGGATCAGCTCCTCCGGGTGATCGCCGCCTACCAGGGCCGTCCCTTCCCCCGCACCCGCCAGCTGGCCGGCAAGTGGGTCTCGGGCCGACTACGACGCGAGGCCTCGGAGACGGCCGTCTACTGCGCGCAGCTGGTGGCGATCACCTACCGCAAGATGGGCCTGCTCGACCCGAAGAAGCCGTCCAACTGGTACGACCCCGGACGGTTCTGGAGCGGCCACGACCTCGAACTCCACGGCGGGACGCTGGGCCCCGAGGTCGCGATCGCCGCGCCCGGCTGAGGGGACCCCGCTGACCGGTGCCTCGCGCGGGAGCGGGCTCCTTGGGAGATCTTCCACACCGACCAGCTACTCGTCGCGGAGCAGCTCGGTCGGTTCGAGCCGGTTCACCATGCGGGAACCGACGACCGAGGACACCAGGGTCGCGGCGAAGACGAGGAGGACGGGCGTCACGACCGCGCCGAGGGGGACCGAGTAGCTCGGAACCAGGACGAAGAGCGGTCGGAGCACGGTGACGAAGTAGTAGCCCATCGCTCCCCCGACCAGAAGGCCGGCGATCACCCCGCCGGCCGCCACCGTGCCGGCCTCGGCGGCGATGAGGAGCCGGATGGTCCCGGGCTCCAGCCCCTGAGCTCGGAGCGTCACGTACTCGCGTCGTCGTTGGAGCAGGAGCCCGAACACGAAGATCCCGATCGCGACGACGGCCATGGCCAGGGCCGAAGCCGAGTCCAGATCCACCAGCCCCGCGATGTTCAACGCGGCGAGACTGGACTGGTCCCGGGCCAGCGTGGTGAGCCGGGTGTCGAACTGCAGCCCGTCGGTCGCTCCGCGGCCCTCGTGGAGAGCCGCCAGCGCCCGTTCCAGACCGGCGTCACCGCTCCCCACCGCGGCTGCGAGGAAGAAGTCCGGCCCCTTCGCAGGGACCGCCGCCGCGTGCGCATCGATCGACATGACGGCGTCGGCGCCGTCGGGGAATCCCGGGAGTCGCTCGAAGACCCCCGCGATACGGAGCTCGACCTCGATCTGGTCGTCGGTGGCGCGGGCCAGGAGCACGTCGAGCGTGTCGCCCGGCACGGCCTGGAGGAACCCGGCCATGTCCTCGCTGACCAGCACCGCGGTCGGGTCGGCCGCCACCACCTGCAGGGTCCCGGCCGCATCACCCGAGGGAAAGTGGGTGTCGGCGACCGGCGTGACCGAGGCGAACGATGCCGGCTCGATGGCGGCGAGATTGGCCGGATCCGACGTGCGCTCGCTGCGCAGGATGACGTTGTGCACGCCGTAGACGACCGGCGTGACGTCCCCGACGCTCTCGGTGCGGAACAGCTCGGCGTCGGCCGCTTCGTAGGTCCGGGGCGATGTCGGGCTCGGCGTGATCCGGATGTCCGAGCCGTTGGCGTAGCGGGCATCCTCCGCCTTGGCGACGTCGTACGACGCCGTGAACGAGGCCAGGCTGGTCGCCAGAGCGACGATCAACGAGACGATCACTACGCCGTTGCCGATCGCCCATGGCCGCCGGCTGACGCTGAGTCGGTACAGGCTGGGCAAAGGTCGGCCGAGCGAGCTCGTCGACCGCGGTTGGCTCCGCGCCAGGACCGAGCCGAAGACCCGGGCGGCCAGCAGGCTCCCGGTGATCCACACGGCCACCGGCAGGACGAGGAGCGCCAGGTTCAGCTCGACCGACCGGCCGAAGTAGACCGAGCCCGGCGCACCGTCGAAGGCGCGGGCGCGGATGGCGACGAGGGTTCCGATCGCCACCACGACCACACCGATGACATCGAGGCCCGCTCGTCGCCACAGCGGCGGCCTGGAGGCGAACCGGGCCCGGTCCTCGTTGATCTCACGGTCGATCGACCGCCGGCCGGTGAGATACAGGGCCGCGCCGGTGGCCACGAACCCGCCGACGGTGCCCAGGACCGCCGAGGTGACCAGGCTGGACGTGGCGGCCCGGCTCAGCGATTCCTGACCCAGGATCACGCTGGCTGCGGCGTAGCCGATGGCAAGCCCGACGATGGCCCCGACGGCGGTCAGCAGGCCGGTGCGAACGGCCAGCATGCGGAGCAGATGCCGGCGACTGGCGCCCCGGATCCTGAGCGTCGCCTGCTCGCGGCGTTGGGCATCCGCCAGGACGGTCCCGGCATAGGCCGCCAGCATCGCCGCGAGGACGCCTCCGGGTACGCCGAGGAAGACGAACAGGCGCTTGGCGACCTCAGCGTCCGCGGCAGCGACGTCGAGGGTGTTGGTGATGTTGTCGAGCAGGAAGTCCTGGTGGGCTGCGACCGCGGAGATTTCCTCCCCGATCCGCTGGGTCTGGACCGCAGCGCTCGCCGGATCGGCGTCGAGGGGTGCGCGATCGAGCACGACGTCGACCTCGCGGACGGGCGGACTCTTCAACCGGGCCCCTCGCGCCGTCACGGCTCGCCGGAACGCGGGCAGCACGGTCTCGTCGAACCTCGCCGGATCGACCACGATCGAGTTGCGGGAGTACACGAAGGTCTCCAGGTCGCCGCCGCGCCGGCTGGCGAAGAGCGATCGCGACTCGCTCAGATCGACGATGCCACCGACCTCGAGGTCGAGGGTCGACCCGTCCGGCAGGGCGACGGCGAGAGGATCACCGATCCCGGCCCCCATGGCGTCGGCGGCCTCGGCGCTCACCACGGCCCCGGCCGCATCCAGCTGGCCTGCGACGATGCGAACCGTGTCGTCACGGGCCGCGTAGTCGGCGTCGAAGCCGAAGACCTTCACCGGACCGGTCGCCGCGACACCAGCCGATGACAGGGTGCCGGAACCCAGGTCCACGAACGACAGCTGGCCGGCGTAGGCCACGCCATCGACCTGGGCGACGGCCTGGACCAGTTGGTCCAGCGCGACCTCCGCCGGCTCGTTTGCCGCCACCAGGTTGACCGACTCGCGACTGGAGTACGCCGAGGAGATCGTGGTGTCGTCCAGCGTGCCGGGGCCCTGCGCCTCGACCAGGTACGCGATGTGACGGGTCTCACCGGGCGGGACCGTCCCCAGATTGAACCCGGTCGGGCCCGAGCCATGGGCGAACGGGTTGTCGTCGTACCCGGTCACCGCGGTCCCGTCGATCTCGGCCGAGCCGTTCACGTAGCGCAGCGCTCCCCCGGGCGCGGAGCGCACGGTGACCTCGTTGGCCGGAACCGAACCGCCGTTGTGGATCTCGAGCCGGACCTGCGCCCGGTCGCCGGCGGTCACCGTTCCGCCGGGGTCGAACGCCTGGGTGAGCACCAGCTCGACGCCGGTTCGCCCGGTGACGATCCGTTGCATGTCGATCGGGAAGCGGAGCGACGGCGCGCTGCGTCATCGACGCCGACAGGCCGTCGACGAAGAAGAGGACCCCGCAGAACAGGCCCACACCCAGGGTGACCCCCACCATCGTCGACAGCGTGCGGCGGGGGTTGCGGACCAGGTCGGCGACGACGTACCTAGCCAGCATGGGCCAGCTCCCCGGACGGGCTCGGCCGAGCGAGCTGCACCGTTCGATCCAGGTGTGCCGCGATCGCCGGATCGTGCGTGACGACGACCATCGTCGCCCCGATCTCGCGCTGCACCTCGACCAGCAGTTGGATCACGACCGCCGCGGTGCCGGCGTCCAGGGCGCCGGTGGGCTCGTCGGCCAGGATGACCGCAGGACGGTGGACGATCGCTCTCGCCACGGCAACCCGCTGCCGCTGGCCCCCGGAGAGCTGGTCGGGAAGTCGCTCGGCGAGCGCACCGATCCCCAGTCGATCGAGCACGGCGTCGGGGTCGGCGGCCCGACCGCTGTTCATCTCACGACGGCAGATCGACAGCTGGAGTCCGACGTTCTCCTCGACCGTGAGGTGCGGGAGGAGGTTGTCCGCCTGGTACACCATCCCGACCGCCCGGCGGCGGAAGCGGACCCGATCGGGCTCCCCCAGCGCCGAGACGGTTTCGTCGCCGATCGTGACCGTGCCTTCCGTCGGAACCGCCAGTGCCGCCAGGACGCCGAGCAGGGTCGACTTCCCGCACCCGCTCGGACCCATGACCGCCAGGCTGGTTCCGCCCCCGACCGTGAGATCGGCGCACTCGAGGGCCCGCACCGTTCCGGCCTCGGTGGCATGCTCGACGACGAGGTCACGTGCCGCAATGGTGTTGGTCGGGCTCATCGGGGTCGCACCGTGCCGTCGACGAGGGCGAAGCGGCGATCGGCCAGATCGGCCAGCGCCACGTCGTGGGTCACGAAGAGCACCGCGAACTCGGCGACGAGCACGTCTTCGACCACGCGGGCGGCGGTGTCGCCGTCCAGCTGGGCGACGACCTCGTCCGCCAGCAGCAGGGCCGGCTCGTTCGCCATCGAGACGGCGAGGGCAACCCGTTGCGCCTCACCGCCGGAGAGGTGGCGGGGACGGTGCCCCGCCCGGTCGGCCACGCCGAATCGTTGCAGCAGTTCGAGGGCTCGGACCCGGCCCGCCCGCCGTCCGATGGGCGTCCCGAACGCCAGGGCCAGCTCGACGTTCTCCCGTGCGCTCAGGAACGGGATGAGGTTGTCGGACTGGAGTGCGATGCCGATCCGGCGGGCCCGGATCTCGGCGCGGGCGTGCTCGTCGAGGTCGCTCATCGCGGCGCCGTCGATCTCCACCGTTCCCGCATCGGGCCGGAGCAACCCGGCGATCAGCGACAGCAGTGTCGACTTCCCGCTCCCCGACGGCCCGATGAGGCTCACCTTGTCGCCGACTTCGAGGGTGAGGTCGACACCGGACAGGACCGGCGCCGTCCCGCTCCCCGTGTCGAACGACTTGGACACGTCGCCGAGTTCGACGATGGGTGCGGTGGTCACCTGGCCCGCTGCGACTCGGGCGCCGAGCCGAACACGTCGACGGCGGTCTCACGGGCGTGCGCCTCGAGGTCCAGCACGGTCTGGCTGGCTTCGTCGAGTCCCTCGGGGCTCAGCTCCACGAAGTTCAGCAACTCGAAGCGGTCCTTGTGCAGGCTCGCGTCCAAGGGGACGTTGTTGATCACGCCGACCCCGGGTGCGTAGTACTTGTTCTCGTTGTCGGGAGCGCCGACCTCACCTTCCTGCACCACCCGAACGTCGTCGTAGCAGCCGAACTCGACGCACTCGGTCACGCCCACCTCGACCGGCTCACCGATCGATGCGTCCTCCTCGGGGGCCGCCGCGATGAACCAGCGGGGGGTGTCGGCGGTGACCTCCCCCGGGCTCAGGATGCCGATCTCCGCACCGTCGGCGGCGCCGAGCCACGCGCTCTCGGTGTTGGTGTACTCGCCCCCCTCGAACTCCTCGGTGTAGCCCCCCATGATCCACACGTTTCCGTCCTTGTCGAGGGCCAGATAGTCCATACCGACCTGGGCGACCTCTCCGGAGTCGGTCGACTCGTCCAGCATCGCGATCGCGGGCACGCCGTCGATCGTCCGGATGACGTCGGTCATCGTGGTGATGATCTCGTGGGGGACGACGCGCGATCCCACCTCGGTCGTGCCGCCGCGGACCCACTGCAGCCCGGGCTTCAGCGGGTGATACGGATTGGTGTCCAGCGTCGGGTCGACGAAGTCGGCGGGATCGAACTCCACCTTCGTGCCCTCGCCGTCGCGATCCGCCTCCGAGTCCACGGCCGCTTCTCCTCCCGATCCACCGCCGCAGGCCGCGACGAGCAACATCAGCCCCAGGGAGATCGACAGCAGCCCGAAGGGCCGGGATGCGGGTGTCGTGGGTGCGTTCATGGTCGTCCTCGCAGTTCCGGGTGCAGGGACGACGGTGAACGACACCGCCTGACGCGCCGCTGACCGTCAGGCGAGGCAAGTCAGCCGGGAGTCAGGTGCGGCCGGTCACGTCCCAGAGATGGTGCACCGGATCGTGGAGCAGGTACCGGGCGAACGAGTCGACGGTGAACGACGCACCGTCGGAGCGACGGCCGGGGCGCTGCCACTGCTCCCCTCGGACGGCGTCGAAACGGGCCGCCAACGCCTCACCGGCCGCCACCAGCTGCTCGGCCACCACGGACGGGTCCTGCTCGAGGTAGCGCTCCTCGACCGCGGTCTCGTCCTGATCCCAGTTGGGAGAGAGGGGATCGTCCTGGTCCAGCATCATCCGAAGCCGACGCTCGTAGAGCGCGAAGACATCCCGCACATGGCAGCCGTATTCCAGCGGCGACCACGTCCGGTCGTCCGGCCGGTCCCGAACGCCCTCCCCGGCCAGCACGCCAGGCCAGGCCGCCGCGTTGGCCCGCAGCGCGGCACCGGTCCGACCCACCTCGTGCGCGGTGGCATCGAACCCGCACTCGGGGCATCGCCGCCGGAGCACCCAGGTCCAGTCCTTGTCGTCCGGAAGAATGGGGTCGTCCGGAAGAATGGGGTCGTCCGGAGGACTGGCATCGCCCGGCGCGGTCGTCATGCGGCGAGTCTAGGGAGCTCGCTCAGGAGCCGATGACCTCGGACCGGGTGGGCGTGAACACCACCCCACCGGGGATCTTCACCGCCGTGCCCGGATGTTCGAGACTGGTCTTGAACCGCCCGGGGACGAAGGGATACAGCATCTGCCCGGCGAAGTCCTCGGGGACCGGATCGGGCGAGCCGTAGCCGCCGGGACGTCGATCCTTCGGCATGTGGTAGGTGCCGAAGATCAGATCCCAGACGGGGAGGTGAGCGCTGTAGTTCTTGTCCCACGCCTCGCGCGCCTGCGAGTGGTGCCAGTGGTGGTACTCGGGGGTGACGACGATTCCCCGCAGGGGCCAGAGCCTCCAGCTGACGTTGGTGTGGAGGAACGGCACGATCACGACGAACACCAGCGCCACCGCCCCGATGACGAGCGGGTCGAAACCCAGCCCCACCACGATCACGGCGGGGACGACGAAGAACACCACTTCCTGCACCGGATGGTTGCGCACCCCCGCCGCCCAGTCCATCACCCGGATCGAGTGGTGGATGGCGTGGAAACGCCACAGCAGCGGCACCTCGTGGAAGATCCGGTGGGCCCAGTAGAGGATCAGGTCGTAAATGGCCCCGCCCAACAGTGCCTGCACGATGGGGGGCAGCTCGCCCAACTGGTCGGTGAACAGTCCGGGGAGATCGTCGATGCCGTCCTCCCCGGTGATGCCCGCCGCGCCGGCGATCACCAGCAGCACGAGACCCATCAGGATGAGCCTGGCCCAGGTCCCGACCGCCGCCCACAGGAGGTCGACGACGAGGCCGGGGCGGTTCACCGGCTGCGAGTGCCGGGGAAAGAGGTGCTCGATACCGCCCAGGAGGACGAAGAAGAAGAGGATGCTCCCCAGGCCGGCGACTCCGGTGGCCGTGCCGATGACGGCCAGGACGGCGGCCACCGACCATCCCAGGACGCGCAGGCCGGTACTCCACCGGACCCGCGGCCGGGGCAGGAGCACGCGAGCGGTCACGCCTATGCCGTGTGGGCCGGCGCCAGCCCCGGCCCGGACCACTGGCCCATGCCGAGCTGTCCCGTCCCCGACAGCGTGACGTAGGCCGTCGTCAGGTCGGAACCGCCGAAGCAGATGTTGGTCACCAGCATGTCCGGCATGGCGACGTGCTCGTGCTTCGAGCCGTCGGGCGCCACGACGGTGATGCCGCCGTTGACCAGCGTGCCCACACAGACGTTGCCGGCCGCGTCGACGGCCAGCGAATCGAACAGCTGCATCCCCGGGAGCCCACACAGCAGCTCGCCGCCGGCGTTGAGCGCCGCGGGATCGGCGGCCGCCACGCCGGGACCGGTGACGTCCCAGCCCCACAGGCGGCCGGTGTGGGTCTCGGCCACGTAGACGCGGGCGCCGTCCGGTGACAGCCCGACCCCGTTGGGAGCGTCGAGGGGGAAGATCACCTCGGTGATGGACGAGCCATCGGCCTTGGCGTAGAAGACACCGGTCCGATCGCTGCTGCGCTCGGCCCGCACCCCGTGATCGGTGAACCAGAACCCCCCGTGCCGGTCGAACACCAGGTCGTTGGGCGCCCGCAGCTGGCGGCCGTCGCACTCGGCGTAGAGGGTGACCACCTCACCGCTGGCGAGGTCGATCCGCTGGATGGACCCGCCCTTCCAGCTGCGGGGCAGCGGTCCGGGGATGGTGAGCCCACCGAGGTCGGTCCACTCGAAACACCCGCCGTTGTTACAGACGTACATCGCGCCGTCGGGACCCACGGCGGCACCGTTGGGTCCGCCGCCGCAGTCGGCGACCACCTCGACCGCACCGTCGGCGTCCACCCGGGTCAGGGTGCCGCGCTGGATCTCGACCACCATGAGGCTGCCGTCGTCCATGGCCACCGGCCCCTCGGGGAACTGCAGGCCGGAGGCGAGGATGTCGAGGTCCATGACCTCAAACGCTACTCGACGCCGTCGGCGATTCGGCAGGCTGCGCGTCCTCCTCGGCCGGCGAATACACGAACGGAAGGGTGGCGACCCAGAGCAGGAGGAGCACGATGCCCTCCAGCTCCTTCAGCTTGCGATCGGTGATGATGAACACCCACATCAGGGCCGCGACGAAGACCATGGCGATCGACCCGAACACGACGAGCTTGGCGTCGGACACTTCGCCGCTCCCGACGAGCGCGATCGTCGCCCCGACGGCCAGCGAGTTGAACAGATTGCTCCCGAGCAGGTTGCCCAGGACCAGCTCGCTCTCACCGTGTCGGGCCGCGGCCGCGGCCGTGACCAGCTCGGGCAACGACGTGCCGATCGCCACCAGCGTGAATCCGACGAAGCCGCCCGAGAGGCCGAGCCGGTCGGCCAGACCCACCGCCCCCCACACCAGAAACCAGGCACCCCCCACGATGACGACCAGGCCCACCAGCGTGCGTCCCAGCTCCCGGTTGGCCTGCACCTCGCCGCCGATCAGCTCGCCGACCTCTGCGGGCATCCGGTCGTCCCGCGCGCCGCTCATGATGATCGACAAGGACACGACCAGCGCGACGGCCAGGATCCCTCCCTCGACCTTGGTGAGGCCGTTCTGGACCAAGAACGCGAAGAGCACCATCCCGCCCAACGCCAGCGGTGCCTCCCGCCGCACCGATGCCCGCGTCGCCGGAATGGTGGCGATGATCGACGCCACTCCGAGAACCAGCGTGAGGTTGGCCAGGTTCGACCCGATGATGTTGCCGACGCCGAGATCCAGGTCGCCCTGACCGGCCGCGACACCGGACACCAACAGTTCCGGGGCGCTGGTACCGAACCCCACCAGCACGGCGCCGACCACCACGGGCGAAACCCGGAACACCGAAGCGACGCGGGCCGCCCCGATCACGAACTGGTCACCGCCCCACCACAGCGCTGCGACTCCCGCGGCGACAGCGACGAATTCGAGGAGCACCGGGCGATGCTACTGCCCGGTCAGGATTCCTCGGGACCGTCCGGTTGGGGAGCCGGACCGCCCTCGAGCTCCTCGACGGTCATCAGCACCTCTCGGGCCTTGGACCCCTCGGAGGGACCGACGACGCCCTGCTGCTCGAGCAGGTCCATCAGTCGGCCGGCGCGAGCGAAGCCGACCCGCAGCTTGCGCTGGAGCATCGACGTGGACCCCAGCTGCGAGCGCACGATCAACTCCATGGCCTGGCCCAGGAGGTCGTCGTCGTCACTTCCGCCGCCGCCTCCCCCACCGGGTGCGCCGGCGACGCCCGCGGACCCTTCGGCCGCTTCCTGGACCGCGTCGTCGTAGACCACCTCGGGCGCCTGCTGCTTCCAGGCCTTGACCACATGGCGGACCTCGTCCTCGGTCACCCAGCACCCCTGGAGGCGCAACGGCACGTTGGACTTGCCGTCCATGAGGAGCATGTCCCCCTTGCCCACCAGCTTCTCGGCCCCGATCTGGTCGAGGATCACCCGGGAGTCCTGTGCCGAGGACACCGCGAACGCCAGGCGAGCCGGGATGTTGGCCTTGATCACGCCGGTGATCACGTTGACCGACGGCCGCTGGGTGGCGATCACGAGGTGGATGCCGACGGCACGGGCCATCTGGGCGATCCGGCAGATCGACTCCTCGACGTCGCGGGCCGCCACCATCATCAGATCGTTCAGCTCGTCGATGACGATCAGGATGTAGGGCAGACGCACCGGCTCGGGCCGGTCCTCGGCGGTGATCAGCTTGGCCATCCGCTTGGCCATCTCGCCCGAGTCGACCGCCTCGTTGTAGCCCTTCATGTCGCGGAAGCCCGCCTCGGCCAGGAGGTCGTACCGCTTCTCCATCTCGCGGACGGCCCACGCCAGTGCGTTGGCGGCGTTCTTGGGCTTGTCGACCACCTGGGTCAGCAGGTGGGGCAGGCCGTTGTACTGGCCCAGCTCGACCCGCTTGGGATCGACCAGGATGAGGCGCACCTCGTCGGGCGTGCTGCGCATGAGGATCGACGTGAGCAGCGAGTTGATGCACGACGACTTCCCCGCGCCCGTGGCGCCGGCGATGAGCATGTGCGGCATCTGGGCCAGGTCGATCATCACCGAGCGGCCGTGGATGTCGCGCCCGGTGGCGACCTGCAGCGGCTCGGTGGCGTTGAGGGCCTCGTCGGACCCCAGGATGTCGCCCAGCGCGACCAGATCGCGGCTGACGTTGGGCACCTCGACCCCGATGGCCTGCTTGCCCGGGATGGGCGCCAGGATGCGCACGTCGGGGGCCGCCATGGCGTACGCGATGTCACGGTGGAGCGAGGTGACCCTGGCCACCTTGACGCCGGGGCCGAGCTCGAGCTCGTAGCGGGTCACCGTGGGCCCGACGATGGCGCCGACCAGGCGGGTCTCGACCTTGTGCTCTGCCAGCGCCCGCACGACGCGATGCCCGGCGGCCTCGACCGAGGCGGAATCGACGTCACGGGTCTGGCTGCGCTCGAGCAGCGACAGCGCCGGGAGCGCGTACGGGCCGACGGGGGTCGGGGCATCGTCGAGCTTGCCCCGCAGGTCGATCTCGGCGGTGGCGTCCTTGGCCGGCTTCTTCGCGGCCGGCTTCTTCCTCGTCTTGGCGGGCTCGTCCCGAAGGTCGAGCTCGAGCGAGGCGTCGGCGCCGGGCTCGGGGGCCTGGGACGCCGCGCCCTTGGTCTCGCCGATCGGGCGACCGTCGACCAGCACGCGCGGCCCGTCGGCGGGGGACCCGCCGGCGGCGGCCGGCCGCTGATCCTCGGGAAGGACGAACAGCGATTGGAGGGCCCGGGTGAGGCCGGCCCAGAGCGGCGTCAGGATCGTCACGGACACGCGTGCCACCGTCCGCACCGTGGTCTCGGCCACGAGGAGCACGCCGAACACCAGCAGGACGGTCAGGACCAGCGCCGCACCCGGGACGGCCATGAGGGCTTCGAGGGGAATGGCCAGACCGGCACCGACGAACCCGCCCGCCTCGCGGAGGCCGTCGAGATCGTTCCAGGCCGGTTGATCGCCCAACAGGTGGAGCAGTCCGCAGACCGAGAGCAGCAGGAGCGTCGGTCCGACGATGGTGCGGTCGGCTCGGATCTCGGTGGTGTCCTGGGGGCCGCGTACGAAGGCGACCCCCACCAGGATGATGGCCACCGGCACCAGGTAGCGCAGCAGGCCGACGGCGGCACCGACGCCCTCGTCGAGCGCCTGACCGGCCGCCCCGGCCCATCCGAGGTAGGTCCCCATCGCCAGCAGGACGCCCAAGGCGATCATGACCAGACCCCACGCGTCGGCGCCGTGGCCATCGGTGGTCTGGCGCAGGGCACGGCGCAGCATCGGTTCGGTCTTCTTCGACGCGGCGGTGCGCGTGCCCTTGGCGGACCCGGATCGAGCCGGCTTGCCGGCACCGGATCGACGGTTCGTGGACGTTGTCTTCCGACGGGTTGAGGTAGCCACCGCGCCGAAACCTAGCACTCCTGGCCAGAAATACCACGGACACCGGTGGGGCTCGCGCTCTTCGCGCGCACTTCGGCAGCGAAGCGCGCGCATCCGACCGTGCACCGTGAGAGCAGCCGGCATCGCGGCGGGCGGGGCGCGCGCCGCGAACCGTGGAGCTTCAGGCGGGGGTGTCCGGCGCCCGGGACTCGGTGACCCCCAGGCCCGGGTCGGCCTCCAGCTCGGGATGGGCCGCCGCCCGCCACTGACCGCGTCCGCCCTTCTTGGCCTCGAACATCGCGTGATCGGCTCGGCGCAGCAGGTCGGCGGGCCGATCATCGAGTGCCGCGGTCGAGCGCGACACCCACCGATGCTCCGGCCACGACCTCGACCCCTTCCACCACGATCGGTCGACCCAGCGTGCGGACGATGCGGTCGGCGATGGTCTCGGCCTCGTCGGCGCGTCCGATCTCGCACACGACGACGAACTCGTCACCCCCCAGGCGGGCGACGGTGTCGGTGGGCCGCACCACCCGTTCGAGCCGCTGGGCCACCGCCACCAGGGTGGCGTCACCGGCCGCGTGCCCGTGACTGTCGTTGATGACCTTGAAGTTGTCGAGGTCGACGATCATCACCGCGGTCTCGCCACCGTCGCGCAGCCGCCGGGCGACGCTGCGCTCGATGCGGTCGGCCAGAAGGTTGCGGTTGGGCAGACCCGTCAGTGCGTCGTGCGCCGCCCGGTAGGCCAGGTCGGCCTCGGCACGCTTCTGGTCGGTGATGTCCCAGGCGACGATCTGAATAGCCTCGCGCCGGGCGAAGGACACCGGCCGGGCCACCAGCGCGACGAACGAGGGCCCATCGGCTCCGTCCACCCGCACCTCCAACGACTGGGCCTCGGGTCCCGAGCCGGTGCGGGGATCGATCGTGGCCAGCTCCTCCGCTGGTACCCAGGCGTCGAGCCGGCGGCCCACCAGGACCTCGGCGTCCTCGACGCCCAGCAGCGCCGCAGCCGCTCGGTTGGCGAACAGGATCTGGTGGTCCGAGACCACCAGCGTGGCGTGGGGCGAGTCCTCGACCAGATTGCGGTATCGCTCCTCGCGGTCGTTTTCGGCCGCCTCGCCGCGGTGCTGACGGCTGTCGTCACGGCCGGTGAAGACCACGCCACCCACCGCCGGGTCCTCGAGCCGGTTGACCAGCGTGCCGGAGAACTGCCGGGCCGACCCGTCGGCGTGGATGAGCTCGACGGTGACCGGTTGCTGGGCATTGGGCTGGGCGACCACCCGGTCGAGCAGGGCGATGACGTGGGCCCGATCCACCTCGGCGACGACCTCGAGAAAGCTCTTTCCGATCCGCTGTTCCCTGGCGTAGCCCAGCAGGCGCTCTTCGCTGGGTGAGGTGAAGAGGACGTCGGCGTGGGCGTCGAGCACCACGACCAGATCCTCGGTGGCGTCCATCAGGAGCCGGAGCTGGCGACGGGTCCGGGTGAGCGACTGCTCGGCCGCCACGCGCGCCGTCGCATCGGTCACCAGGCAGGCGATGGCCGCCACCGAACCCTCGGCGCCGTGGATCGGGCCGAACCGCACGTCGACCCAGCGCTCGGACCCTCCCCCGTTGAGCAACCGCCGGGTGCGGGTCCGGGCGGCGCTGCTGCGGCTGTCCTCGGAGAGCAGCCGTTCCAGCTCGTCACCGAGGAGCTCGGTGGCCACCGTTCCGAGGAGCTCGGCGGGCCGGGCGCCGAGCAGTTCGGCCACCGCGGCATTCACCGACAGGTAGCGACCCTCGACGTCCAGCACAGCGAAGCCCAGGCGCAGGCGCGTGAACAGCGACCCCACGTCCAGTTCGTCGGGCGCCGCGGGGACACCCCTCTCGCTGTTCATCACTGTTCTCCACCGCCGTCGGAGAGTCAACGGCGAGCATACGGCGACCGGCGGGGTCCATGGTGGAGGCCGTCAGGATTCGATGAGATGTGCCACCGGAACGATGGGAGGACGCCGTGCGGTCTGGGCGTTGACCCACTGACCCGCGGTGCGTCGTACCGCTCGTTCCAGCGTCGACACCGTGACCTCGTCGTCACCGTCGAGCACGTCGTCGAGCGAGTCGGCGATCGCGTCGGCCAGCGCATCGAGCACGCCGTCGCCGTCGACCCACCCTTGCGAGACCACCTCGGGCCCCGAGAGGATCGAACGACTGGCCCCGTCGACGGTGAGGAACACGGCGACGAACCCCTCCTGGCCCAGCTGGATGCGCTGGTCGAGCAGTCCCCGACCGACCGTGCCCTTGCCGTGCAGGTAGACCGGTCCGGGTGCCGCCACGGCGTCCCGGCGCCGAACGCCGTCCTCGTCGACCACCAGTTGATCGCCGTCGCGGCACGGAACGATGTGATCGGTGTCGATCCCCACCCCTTCGGCCAACCACCCGTGACGCTGGAGATGCCGGGCTTCGCCGTGGACCGGCGTGAAGTACTCGGGCTGCGCCACCGTCAGCAGGGTCTTCAACTCGTCGGCCTTGCCGTGGCCCGTCGTGTGGACCGTGTGGGTGCCGGAATGGATGACCTCGGCGCCGACGTCGATGAGCGAGTTGATGACGCCGGTGATCCGGCGCTCGTTGCCCGGGATGGGCGTCGAGCTGAGGATGACGGTGTCATCGGCGCCGATCTCGACCCACTTGCTCTCGCCCTCGGCCATCAGCGACAGCGCGGAACGGGGCTCGGCCTGGGAGCCGGTGCCGACGATGAGGACCTCGTGCGGCTCGAGCTGCTGGATGTCCTCGATGTCGAGCACGCGCTCATCGGGGATCTTGACCAGGCCGAGGTCGCGGGCGACGCCCAGGTTGCGGTGCATCGAGCGCCCGAGCGGCACGATGGACCGGCCGGCGGCCAGTCCGGCGTCGACGATCTGCTGAACCCGATGCAGGTGGGAGGCGAAGGTGCCGACGATGATGCGGCGATCCGGTCGGGCCAGGATCATCTCTTCCAACGAGGCGCCGATGGTGGTCTCGGAGGTCGACCATCCGACCGACTCGCTGTTGGTGGAGTCCGACAGCAGCAGGCGGATCCCCTCGCCGGCGGCGAGGCCGCCGATCCGGCTCAGATCGGGCATGCGTCCGTCGACCGGTGCGAGATCGAGCTTGAAGTCGCCCGAGTGCAGGATCACACCGTGCTCGGTATGGATGGCACTGGCGAAGCCGTGCGGGATCGAGTGGGTGATCGGGAGGAACTCGAACTCGAACGGCCCGATGTCGTACGCGGCGTTGTCGGCCACCGATCGCAGCTCGGTGCGGTCGGTCAGCCCCTCGGAGTCGAGCTTGCTCTCCACCAGGCCGAGGGTCATCTCGGATCCGTAGATCGGCACCGCGAACTCGCGCAGCAGCGACGGGATGGCACCGATGTGGTCCTCGTGCCCGTGGGTGGCGACGACGGCGACCAGCTCGCTGCCCATCTCGTGCAGGTAGCGGAAGTCGCAGATGAGCTTGTCGACGCCAGGCGACCTGTCGTCGGAGAACTCGAGCCCGCAGTCGAGCAGGACGGCCTGGCCGTCGTGTTCGAGACAGGCGCAGTTGCGGCCGATCTCACCGAGTCCCCCCAGAAACGTGATGGTCACGGGTGTGGTCATGATGTGCGCAGTCCTGTCGGCAGAGTCGGGGAAATCACTGAGTGTCGCTGGAGCGGCGGGCCAGCACCGCATCCCAGACCTCGGCCGCCCGCACGTCGAGCCCCTTGGGCTCGGGGCCCATGGGAGGCCGGCAGGAACCCACCGGCAGGCCGAGATGCCGCAGCATCGCTTTGGCGGGAATGGGGTTGGGACTGTCGGGACCGGCTTCGAAGTCGAAGGACTCGAGCATGGTCCGGTTGAGTCGTCGAGCCGTGTCGACATCGCCGGCCCGGAAGGCGGCCACCATGGCAGCCATCTCGGGGCCGACCCAGTGGGAGGCGACGCTGACGACGCCGACGGCGCCCACGGCGAGCAGTGGCAGGGTCATGGCATCGTCGCCCGAATAGACTTCGACCCGGTCACCGGCTTCGGCGATCAACCGGGCCGTCTCGGCGGGATTGCCGGCCGCATCCTTGACGGCGACGATGTTGGGGACGTCGTCGAAGAGCCGAAGGAGCGTCGACGTCTCGATCTTGCGGCCGGTCCGCACCGGGATGTCGTAGAGCATGACCGGCAGATCGGTGTTGGCCGCGGTCGCCTTGAAATGTTCGTAGAGACCGTCCTGTGACGGACGGTTGTAGTAGGGCGTCACGCTGAGGATGGCGTCGACGCCGGCCTCACTGGCCGCTCGGTGCATCGCCGACGCCGTGGCCGTGTCGTTGCTCCCGGCCCCGGCGACCACCGGGCCGTCGATGGCCGAGCGCACCGCACCGAAGAGGTCGGTCTGCTCCGGGACGGTCAGCGTCGGGCTCTCGCCGGTGGTCCCGGCGATGACCACGCCGTCACTGCCGTGGTCGACCAGCCAACGGGCCAGGATGGCGGCCGCCTCGAGGTCGAGGGCGCCATCGTCCCCGAACGGGGTGACCATGGCGGTGAGGACCGCGCCGAAGCGCGGCGAAGCAGCAGGATCCACCCCTTGACCCTACCGGAACCCGGTTCTGGGCAGGCTCAGCTCCACCGGGTGGAGCTCAGCCTCGGCGGCGGCAGCCTGCATCAGGCCTTGTCGAGCCCCACCAGAGCGAAGGCATCGACCTCTTCCTCGGTGTCGGCCCAGTCCTCGAACTGGATCACGCCGAGCTCGCCGAACTTCTGCCGCAGCCAGCCGTCGCCGGCGTCGAGCAGACCGAGCTTGCGGCAGTTGGGCACGATCTTGGCGAAGAGCATGACCTGGAAGGCCTGCTGCATGGGGGTGCGCTGCACCAGTTCGATCGCGTCCTTCACCGGGACGCCCATCCGCTCCCAGACCTCCTGCTGGAGGAACCGGTCCCGCATGCGGACCGCCGCCTCGAAGGCGAACTCCTGGCGCTCGATCAGCTCCGCCGTGGTGAGCTCCTGGTAGTAGTCCTTCAGCGTGATGACACCGAAGGCAACGTGGCGGGCCTCGTCGCTCATGACGTAGCGCAGCAGCTGCTTGAGCAGCGGTTCGGTGGTCAGCTGGTGCATGAACCCGAAGGCGGCCAGCGCCAGGCCCTCGACCATGATCTGCATGCCCAGGTAGGTCATGTCCCACCGGCTGTCCTGGACGATGTCGTCGAGGAGCATGCCCAGGTGGGCGTTGACCGGGTAGTGCCCGCTGAGCTTGGTGTTGAGGTACTTGGCGAAGACCTCGACGTGGCGGGCCTCGTCCATGACCTGGGTCGAGGCGTAGTACTTGGCGTCGATCCACGGCACGGTCTCGACGATCTTGGCGGTGCACAGCAGGGCGCCCTGCTCGCCGTGCATGAACTGGCTGAGCGTCCAGTTCTGCGACTCGACGGCCACCTCGAGCCACTCCTTCTCGGTCCACTTCTCGAACGGCGTGCCGGCGACGTCGAACTCGGGCATGGCGCCGTTCCCACCGTTGAACTGGGCCTGGTTGGCGATGGCGACCGCCTCCTGGTCGACCTCGAGCTCCCACGGCAGGTCGGTCTCACCGTTCCACTGCGCGCCCTTGGCCTTCTCGTAGAGCTTGGTGAGGCCGGGTCGGCTCCCCTTGTCGTAGTCCCACGTGAAGATCGCGTCGGCGTTGTCCTTCACGGTACGGATGGTGGCGTCCGCGTCGGTGTTGGAGACCGAGAGGATGGCTTCGAGATCGTTGATGTCGGTGCGGCCGATGATGTCCTGGTTCTGGGACGGGCCGGTGCTCTCAGTGGTGCTCATGGAAAGGGATGCTCCTGTGACGATGGGTCAGGGGGTGGGCTGATCGAGGAATGGGACGGTGGATCGTTCGGACGGATCGAGCGACGCGGCGAGGGGTTCGAGGATGTACCGGCGGGTCACGCGCCGCGCCGTGGCCAGATCGGTCAGATCGAGGCCGGGTTCGGGCAGGAAGGTGTAGGTGACGACCACGCGTGCCCCCAGCTCGACCAGGCGGTCGGCGGTGACGGGATCGACGAATCGCTGCACCAGTGGGCCGAGGACGACGCGGGCGGTGGCCAGAAGGAGCTCGAGCCGCTGGAACGAAAGGTGTGGTGCCGCGACGTGCGGCTCGTGCTCGAGCAGATACTGGAACGCCGGACTCTCGGCGCTCAAGGCGGCCGCGCCATGGACGCCGGACACCGCCAGCTCCTCGAGTGACTCGGCCGAGCGGAGCTCCTCACCCAGCTGGTGCAGGAGCCGGCTGATGTTGGCCTGGGCGGCCGAGCGGAACAGCTCGGGTTTGCCGTCGGGGAACAGGCGGTAGACCGTGGCCCGACCGCACCCGGCGACGCGGGCGACGTCGTCGACGGTGGTCTTGGTGACGCCCCACTGCCCGACACATTCCATCGCGGCGAGCAGGAGTCGCTCGCGGGCGGAGAGCGCGGCGAACGCCGACGACCCGGAGCGCGGGGCCGGATCGGTGCGATCCAGGGCGGCGGTGCCGCGCGGGGTGGACATAGGCGAGACAATAAGACATCGAGCGTCTCATTGGAACCCCTCGAGTGGTGACCTTGGTCACACATGAGCCCGCCCCGCTCCGATGTCGCGGCCGTCAGGCCCAGAAGTGGGTCGGGTGGCCACGAGTTCGGGCGGGCGGGAGGCGACGGGCCCGGTCGAGCGCCATCAGGCGAGCACGGCCCCCAAGAGCTCGGCGTCGACCAGGGTGCGCACGTGGGCCTCGTCGCTCAGGTCCCACATGCCGGGACTGGTCACGTACGACATCACCATCCGGGCCAGATGGTTGGCGGCTTCGGTCCGATCGACATCGGGCCTGAGCTCCTCGTGCTCGAGATGGCGAGCCAGGGCCGCGGCCATCACGTCCTGGAAGATCGGCTGCACATTCTCCAGGCGGGCCATCACCGCCTCGGGCTCCCGGACGAGCAGCTGGCCCAGGACCTGGTGGCCGGCGATCTCGCCCCGGCCGCGCATCAGCACCTGGACCAGGCGCTCGCGCAACGCCAGATCGCCGTCGTCGTCCAGGCCGAGTCCGTCGATGAACCGGCTCACCTCGAAGGACACCGCCTCGGTGATCATCTGCTCGCGACCGCCGGTGAAGTGACGGTAGATCGTGGCTCGGGACACGCCGGCGGCGGACGCCACCGCCTCGACGTTGAACCCGCTCATGCCGTGCCGGCCGCTGAGCGCGACGGTGGCTTCGAGGATCCGGGTCCGAGCGTCGCCGGAGGACTCGGTGCTCGGCGGATCCGGGGTCACCGGGTCAGTTCCAGCGCTCGCCGCCGGCGGACGGCCGCACCATCTGGTCCATGGTGCGGGGACGGACCGGTTGCGGGGTCCCCGGCGGCGGCCCGTCGCCGTCGCGACGGTCGATCGGAGCGTCCCAGTCGGGCACGTCGGCGCGACCCTGGCCCCGGGCGATGCGCCGCAGGACCAGCGGGTAGCCGATCAGTCCGATCACGGTGAACGCGAACCACTGCCCGGCGTACGACAGGTGGGACGGGCCACCATCGGCCGTGGGCCGCGGCAGGGGCTCGGGGTACGGATCCGGCGCCCGGGGGTCGCTGCGACCCATCTGGACCCACGCTCCCAGCAGGGGCAGGTCGGTCTGCTGGTCGAGGCGTTCCAGGTCGACGCGATTCATGACCTCGAGCGTTCCCTCGGCCGGGTCGCTGGGACCGATCCTCTCCCTGGTCTGCGTCTGCTGGAGGAACCCGGTCAGCTCGACCTCTCCCTCAGGTGCCTCGGGGATCGGGAACCCGGACGGGACGAACCCCCGGTTGACCGCCACCGCGGTGCCGTTGCCCAGGTCGAGCGGGGTGATGACCCACAGCCCGGCCGATCCGCCGAGGCTGCGGTTGCGAACCGCGACCTGCTCGTCGGGGATCCAGTTTCCCCGGAGGATCACGTGGGTCAGCTCGATGGCGTCGTACTCGGCGTCGCCGGTCCGGTCGGTCAGCACGTTGCCCAGCTCGGTGAACGGCGCATCGGCGCGTGACTCGACCCGGTCGGCCAGCTCCTGGCGCTGGTTGTGGCGCTGCAGCTGCCACACCCCGGCGGCCGCCATGGTCAGGAGGAGCGCGACGACCAGCACGTGGGACAGGATCCACAGAGGCCGCCGAGCGAACGCGTACACGACGCCAGGCTAATGGGGGTCGATCGTTGTCATCGTGTCGGTGACGATGGTCGTGAGCCGGTGGCCGATCAGGTCGAGAATTCGTGGGCCTCGTACCGCTCGCGCAGGGTCTTCTTCGAGAACTTGCCCACCGAGGTCTTCGGCACCTCGTCGACCACGACGAGATCGTCCGGCAACCACCAGGTGGGCACCTGGCCCTCGAGGTGGGCATGGATCTCGGCCTTCGTCGGCGGGTCGTCCGGGTCGGCGGCCACGACACACGCCAGCGGGCGTTCACCCCAGCGCTCGTGCGGGAGGCCGATCACGGCGGCCTCGGTCACCTTCGGATGCGCCATGATCTCGTTCTCCAGCTCGACCGAGCTGATCCACTCCCCTCCCGACTTGATGACGTCCTTGGTGCGGTCGACCAGGCGGATGTACCCGTGCGGGTCGACGGTGGCGACGTCGCCGGTCCGGAGCCACCCGTCGTCGGTGAACGAATCGGGCGAGCGATCGTCGTCGTAGTACGAAGCGGCGATCCACGGTCCGGCCACCTGCAGCTCGCCGCTGGACTCCCCGTCCCACGGTTGCTCCCCCTCGGGTCCCACCACCCGGAAGTCCACCCCGACCACCACCTGGCCCACGGTGGTGCGCAGGTCGGCGGCCTCGTCGTCGGACAGGTCGAGCGTGCTCTTGATGCGACAGACCGATGCGATGGGACTGGTCTCGGTCATGCCCCAGGCCTGCAGGATCGGCATGCCGATCTTCTCGCGGAACCCCTCGGACAGCACCTTGGGGACCGCCGAGCCACCGCAGGGAATGGCTCGCAGCGACGACACGTCGCGCCCGTCCAGCTCGGGAAGCACACCCATCCAGATGGTGGGCACCCCGGCGGCGATGGTGACGCGCTCGGACTCGATCAGACCGGCCAGCGTGGGAGCGGACAGGTCCGCACCGGGCATGACCAGATTGGCACCGCAGGCGACCGCGGCGTGGGCCAGGCCCCAGGCGTTGGCGTGGAACATGGGTACCACCGGGAGGATGGTGTCGCTCTCCATGGCGCCCAGGTTGTCGGCCTGCATGGCGCCCATCGTGTGCAACCAGGTCGAGCGGTGGGAGTAGACGACACCCTTGGGATGGCCGGTGGTGCCCGACGTGTAACACATGGATGCGGCACGGTGCTCGTCCGCGACGTGGAACTCGACCGGGCCGGCCGCATCCAGCAGGGCTTCGTACTCGTGCACCTCGGGACCCCCGTCGAGCTCGGGGAGCTCGCCCGGCACGTCCGGCATGACGACCAGGTGCCGCACGGTCTCGAAGGTGGGAATGAGCGGAGCGATCAGTCCCAGCAGGGATTGATCGACGAAGATCACCTCGTCCTCGGCATGGTTGACGACGTAGGTGAGCTGCTCCGGAAAGAGCCGGATGTTGAGCGTGTGCAGCACCCGGCCGGTGCAGGGCACCCCGAACCACAGTTCGAGGTGGCGGCCGGTGTTCCACGCGAAGGTGCCGACCCGCCCGGCCTCGCTGATGCCCAGGGCATCGAGGACACCACCCAGCTTGCGGGTCCGCGCCGCCCAGTCGCCGTAGGACACCCGCTGGATCCCCTGTGGCCCGTTGGTGGCGACGTGCTTGTCACCGAAGAGCCGCTCGGCCCGATCGAAGAAGTGCGGCAGCACGAGCGGCCGGTCCTGCATCAGTCCCTGCATTGGATTCCCCCTGGATGACGGGCGCCCCGTCGGCGCGCCGCCGAGCCTACGGGACCCCGCGAGAAGGCGCTTCGCTGCGGCGGGGTTGCTCGGAGTTCAGGGGAGCTGGACGAGGCGGACGCGGTCCAGCGTGGTGCCGTCCTCGCGGTTGGCGACCACCAGGGTGTGATCGCCCGCGGTCAGCGCGACCTCGATGGGGTCGCCGTTGCGGTCGTTGACGAGGTGCGTCGCGAACGTGCCGGTGGCCTCGACGTCGTCGAGCCATACCGCGCCGCCGTCGAGGGAGACCCAATACGAGTTGCTGAGCTGGTCGGGAGCGATGTCGGTCGTCTCGATCCGGTAGGTCCCAGCGAACGGAACGGCGAAGCACAACTCGACCGCGCCGCTTCCGAGGCACCACGCGGGCGGAGCCACCGCCTGGAGTGTGACCGTGTCCGGCACCGTGCCGTCCTCGCGGTGGTGGGAGGTCACGACGTGGTCGCCGGCCGGCAGATCGATCACGACCGGGTCTGCGACGTTGCGATCGTTGACCTGGTCGGCCTCGAAGCCGGTCGAGGCCCGGACGTCGTAGAGCACGGCGGGCTGACCGTCGGCCTCGACGGAGAACGAGTTGCTCAACTGATCGGGGGCCTGGTTGACCGTCTGGGTCTCGTACGGACCGGGGGTATCGACCTGGAAGCAGAACGTGGCGGAACCGGTCGAGTCTCCCAGCGACCAGGCGTTGCCGGTCCCCTCGGGAACGAGGTCCGCACCCATCGGCGAAGACGAAGTTCTTCTTCCGCACCTTGAACGCCGGGTGGTCGTCCCATGCCTCGATGTCGATGCGCTCGGCCTCGGGCAGCTCGGCGACGATCGCCTCGAGGCGGCGCATGTTCTCGGTCTCGGACCCGCTCACGACGCCACCCGGGTGGGCACCGGCTCGAGCATGCGGTTCCTGACCGCGACGAGGCGCACCAGGATGAGGGTGGCCATCACCACGCCGACCAGACCGGCCGAGATCAGGGCGATGTCACCGGTGCCGACGCCGTACACGCCCCAGAGGAACGCCTCGCTCCACGCCAGCAGCCAGGTGGCCGGCGAGATCCCGAGCGGGATGGTCGTGCGATACGCGCTGATCACGGCGGGAGCGAGCTGGACGCCGTACAGGAGCCCGACGACCACGCCGACCGCGGGCCATCCCAGCGTGAGCAGCACGGGAACCGGCACGATCGCCACCGCGACGAAGCCCAGGGCCACCCGTCGCAGCGATGACGGGTCGACACTGCCGAGCACCCGGATGATCATCAGATAGGCGATCGCCGACATCGTCGAGACCGGCAGGACCTCCCACAGTCCCGTGCCGATGCCGTACACGATCCACCACGTGTTGGCCGCCACGCTGATCCCGGCCCAGACCGGCGAGACCCCCTCGGTGTGGCGGGTCCGCACCAGGCGGATCGCCTGCGGGAACGCCATGACGGCGCCGAGCACGTTGGCCAGCACCACCGAGACGGTGAGGATCCCCTCCATCCCGGAACCCTACCCAGACCGAGCCGGAGGGCCCACGACCACCGACCGCATCCCGTGTCACAATGGCTCACCTTGGACGAGACCGCAGGAGACCCCGACTCCGCCCCCAGCACCACGGACCAGGACCGGCCCATCCGGCCCGCGCCCAGCAAGCGCACGCTCTGGCTGATCATGACGCCGCTGGCGATCCTGGTCGCGGTCTCCATCATCGGCGACTCGATCTCACCGTCCCTCAAGGACAGTCATCCGCTTCTGCTCATGGCGATGAACGCCCGGAACCGCATCCTGCTCCTCGTGGTCAACAAGGTCGGTGCGGTCGAGTACTACGTCGTCGGCACGGTTCGGCTGCTGTTGTCGGACCCGCTCTTCTATCTCCTCGGTTGGTTCTACGGTCACCGCGCCATCGAGTGGGCCGAGCACCGCTCGAGCTCGGCCGCCACGCTGATCACGCAGTTGGAGGGGTGGTTCCGGTACGCGGCCTACCCGCTGGTGGCGATCGCCCCCAACAACATCATCTGCCTCCTCGCCGGTGCGTCGGGCATGCGGCCTCGCAACTTCTTCGCCGTCAACATCGCCGGCACGCTCGTGCGGCTGTTCATCATCCGCGAGTTCGCCGGCTGGGCCGAGGTCCAGGTCACGGCGGTGGACGGCTTCATCACCGACTATCGCCCGTGGTTCCTGGCCTTCACCATCGGCGCCGCGCTGTTCGCCGGACTGGGCCAGTACCGCGATCTCGGCCGACTTCCCTCCGAGCTGGAGGATGGCGACGACGCCGTCGCCCCCGAGCGCGACGGAGCCGACAGCGACGCCGTCGAGGACTAACCGCTCCGGCAGGAGTTCGGCGGATCGGAACCGCGCGACGCTCGTTCGCTGAACTGCCGAGGCCCGCCAGGAGCGGGCGATCAGTCCAGGAACGGATCGAGGCTGATCGTCACGCCAGGGTGGTCGGCGATCTTGCGGACTCCCAGCAGCACGCCCGGCATGAACGATGACCGGTCGATCGAGTCGTGCCGAATCGACAGCGTCTGCCCGGTGGTTCCCAGCAGCACTTCCTGGTGCGCCACCAGGCCGCGGAGCCGGATGGAGTGCACGTGGATCCCCGCCGGGCCCGGGCCTCCCCGTGCGCCGGGAAGGACCTCGTTCTCGGTGGGGTCCTGGGCCCAGTCGTCGGATGCTGCTGCCATGCGCTCGGCGGTGAGCATCGCCGTGCCCGACGGTGCGTCGAGCTTCTGGTCGTGGTGCAGTTCGATGACCTCGGCGCTGTCGAAGTAGGGGGCCGCCATCTCGGCGAAGCGCATCATCAGCACCGCGCCGATGGCGAAGTTGGGAGCGACCAGGCAGTTGCTGTCGACGAATGCCGCCTCGAGCGCGGCGAGGTCGGCTCGGTCGAACCCCGTGGTGCCGACCACGGCGTGGATGCCGTGCTCGGCCATGAAGGCCAGGTTGGCCCGGGCTGCGCCCACCTCGGTGAAGTCGACCGCGACATCGACCTGCTGGTCGATCATCTCCTGGGCCGATCCAGCGATGGGGAGATCCTCGATCACCCCGGGGGCGACCTGCCGCAGGTCGATCCCCGCATGATGGGGATCGACCGCGGCCACGAGTTGGAGGTCGCCGGCGTCGTCGACGGCCTGGCAGACGGTGGAGCCCATCCGTCCGCCGGCGCCGAAGACTCCGACCCGGATCACGAGCTCAGCTGCGACGCCGGGAGCCAGACGAGGGGCCCAGGTCGCCGAGGTCGTCCTCGAGGCCCGCTTCGAACTTGTCCTCGAAGCTGACTTCGACCCGATCCGAGCTCGACGACGACTCGGCGTCGCTGTCGCCCCGGCTGCTGCCTCGATCGCCACGATCCCGGTCCCGGTCGCGGCCACCACGGCCGCCCCGGTCACGATCGCGGCCACCACGGCCGCCCCGGTCACGGTCCCGACCACCCCGTCCGCCGCGATCGCGGCCTCGGGGACGATCCTCGCCGCCACCCTCGTCGTCGCCGCCGCCCTCGTACGAGGTGGGGGTCAGCGAGATCTTGCCCTGGGGATCGACGTCGTCGACCCGGACCTCGATCTCGTCACCCAGATCGACCTCGTCCTCGACCCGGTCGATGCGGCGATTGCCACCCAACTTCGAGATGTGGACCAGACCGTCACGACCCGGAAGGATGTTGACGAACGCACCGAACTTGGTGATGTTGACCACCTTGCCGGTGTAGGTCTGACCGACGTCGGCCGTGGGCGGGTTGAGGATGAGCTTGATCTGGCGCTCGGCCTCGTCGACGATCTCGCTGGACGTGGAGGCGATGGCCACCACGCCGACGGTGCCGTCGTCGTCGACGCTGATGTCGGCGCCGGTCTCGGCCTGGATGGCGTTGATGACCTTGCCCTTGGGCCCGATGACCTCACCGATCTTGTCGATGGGGATCTCGAAGCTGACGATCTTGGGAGCGGTCTTGCCCACCTCGGGTCGCGGCTCGGCGATCGCCGACTCCATGACCTCGAGGATCTTCAGCCGAGCTTCCTTCGCCTGCTCCAGCGCACCGATGAGTACGTCGGCGGGGATGCCGTCGATCTTGGTGTCGAGCTGGAGTGCAGTGACGAATTCGGAGGTCCCAGCCACCTTGAAGTCCATGTCGCCGAACGCGTCCTCGGCGCCGAGGATGTCGGTCAGCGTGACGTACTTGCCCTCGTGGAGCACGAGACCCATGGCGATACCGGCGACCGCCGCCTTGAGGGGCACGCCGGCGTCCATGAGCGACAGGCTCGAGCCGCACACCGATGCCATCGACGTCGAACCGTTGGAGGCGAGCACGTCGGACACGGTCCGAATGGTGTACGGGAACTCCTCCAGCGACGGCACCAACGGGAACAGTGCCCGCTCGGCCAGGAGGCCGTGGCCGATCTCCCGGCGCTTGGGGCCTCGCATGAATCCCGTCTCTCCGGTGGAGAAGGGCGGGAAGTTGTAGTGGTGCATGTACCGCTTGCGCTCTTCGGGGCTGATCCCGTCGATCATCTGGTCCATGCGCTGCATGCCGAGCGTGGTCACGTTGAGCACCTGGGTCTCACCGCGTTGGAACAGACCGGAGCCGTGCGCCGTCGGGACGACGCCGACCTCGGCGGAGAGGGGACGAAGGTCTGCGGTCGCTCGCCCGTCGATGCGAAGTCCCTCGGTGACGATGCGATGCCGCACCAGTTCCTTCGTCAGCGAACGGACGGCAGCCTTGAGGAGCTTGGTCGAGTTGTCGACGTCGTCGAACTTGGGGCCGACCTCGGCGAGGATGGCGTCGCGGGCTTCGCCCTCGGCTGCCTGCCGCTCGGCCTTGTCGGCAATGGTCTGGGTCTGGGCCAGCCGGTCGGCGCCGGCCTCGCGGACCGCCGCCATCATCTCGTCGGTGTAGTCGGTCTGGGCGACGTACTCGACGGTGGGCTTGACGCCGACCTTCTCGATGAGCTGCTTCTGGAGCTCGATGCTCTCCTTGATCCACTGCTTCGACGCCTCGAGGCCAGCGGCGAGCGCGGCTTCGTCGACCTTGGGGGCGCCGTTCTCGTAGTAGGCCCAGGCGTTCTCGGTGCCACCGGCCTCGACCATCATCACGGCGACGTCGCCGTCATCGAGCTGGCGTCCGGCGACGACCATCTCGAAGGTGGACATGTCGCCCTCTTGATAGGTGGGATGCGCTTCCCATTCGCCCTCGGTGGAGTACGCCACGCGCACCGCTCCGAGCGGACCGTCGAACGGGATGCCCGAGATGGACAGGGCCGCCGACGCAGCGTTGATGGCCAGCACGTCGTAGGGGTTGGACTGGTCCGCGCCCAGCACGGTCCCGACGATGTGGACCTCGTTGCGGAACCCGGCGGGGAACGACGGGCGCAGTGGCCGGTCGATCAACCGGCAGGTGAGGATGGCCGAATCACCGGCGCGTGCCTCTCGTCGGAAGAACGAACCGGGGATCTTGCCCGCGGCGTACATACGCTCTTCGATGTCGACGGTCAGGGGGAAGAAGTCGATGCCTTCCCGAACGGACTTGGCCGCGGTTGCGGTCACAAGGATCATGGTGTCGCCGAGCCGAGCCTTGATGGCTCCGTCGGCGAGTCCGGCCAGTTTGCCGGTCTCGAACTCCAGTTCGAGGTCGGTCCCACTGATGGGACCGGTCACAGTGATGGCTTCCGCCATGGTGTGGTTCCTTCCTCTGAGCCGCTCGGCTCAGATGGTGTACCGGGTCGTTCCCGGTGAGATCGTCGGAGGCCTTCTCCGGCGATCGTGGCTCGATCTCAACCGAGCCGCTCCGAACTCCCGTGAGGGGAGCCTAGAACGCGACGAAGCGGCCTGAATGGACCGCGTCCTCGCAGAGATCTCTGGGACCCCGCGCCAAGGCGGGGTCCTTCGGAGCTCAGCGAGCCGGAGCTTCGCTCCGGCTCTGTCCACTGAGCTCCCATTCAGCGCCGGAGCCCGAGCTTGGCGATCAGGGCCCGGTAGCGCTCGACGTCGTTGCTGCGCAGATAGTCGAGCAATCGACGACGCTGACCGACCAGCATCAGCAGTCCACGCCGGCTGTGGTGGTCCTTCTTGTGGACCCGCAGGTGTTCGGTGAGATGGTTGATCCGATCGGTCAGCAGTGCGACCTGCACCTCGGGTGAACCGGTGTCACTCTCGTGCAACCGATTCTCGGCGATGGTGCCTGCCTTCTCCGGCAGGTTGTTGGCTTTCGACAATGTGATGGTCTCCGGTTGGGTATCCGACCCGGCCTCTCGACGCGTCAACACCGGGCACGGGACACGGGTGCCCCGGCGGACCGGTCTTGCGCCGTCAGACGCAGTGGTGGAGGGTTGGGAGGCGCCTGACCAGAGCATCGCGTACGAATACTCGGGAAGGACACCACCCGGGGCGCGGTCGCGCCACGCCGTCACGCTAGCAGCTGCTGCTCGGTGCACAAACGTTCCCGATGGTGCGCACCGGCGTCGCGGGGGAACCCGTGCTCTCCCTGGGCGCCGCACTCCTACACCCGCTCACGACTCCACAGGTAGCGGGGCTGGCGCAGCTCGGTCAGGATCGAATCGCCCGGGCCGTGTGCCTTCAGCGTCGGGGTCAGCTCGTGGATCCATGCGTCGGGTTCGTACAGCGCCTCTTCGATGTCGTCGAGCACCCGCTCGGACGAATCCACGCCGGCCTCGGCCAGGGCGTCCCGGATGGCGAACCCGAGCTCGGCGGGCAACAGGTCCGAGACGATCGACGGAAGGGTCTCGGGATCCTTCAGGAGCCACGAGTGGGACGCTCCGTGCACCGTGATGAGGTTCCCGTCGGCTCGACGCACCGCATCGCGGGCCGTGCGGTGCGGCACCGCAACATCACGGTCGCCGTGGATGGCGAAGACCGGCACGGCGGCCTCGGCCAACGCGTCGAGATGGATTCGGCTGCTGCGCGACCGCAGGATCGAGATCGACGGCCCGATCATGCGCCAGGGACGCAGGAGATGTCCGATCAGGGCCGGGATGAACAGGCGGCTCAGCTTCCGGGCCTGAGCCGGATCCTGGAGGATCGGCAGGGTGGTCAAGCTGTCGACGGCCAGGGCCACGCCGACCAGCGAGAGCACCGGTGGAGCGACGCGGAAGAGGTAGACCATACGATCCCAGGTGTCGCCGACGATGGCGTCCAGCAGGATCACCGCCACGGCCAGGTCGGGATCCGTCGCCGCCAGCTGGGTGACCAGGCGGCCACCCATCGAGTGCCCCGCCAGGATCGCCCGGCGCACCCCCAGCTCGCGCAGGGTGCGCCCCAGGAGCTCGGCGTAGCTTCCCAGATCGGCGCCCCGGGCCGGAAGGCCCTGCGTGGCACCGTGGCCGGCGGTGTCGACCGCGATGACCTTGAACCCCATCGAGACGAGGCGACTCAGCGTCTGGGCGTACAGCAGCCCCTCGGCGGTGAAGCCGTGCACCACGACGAGCGGGACGCCTCGCCCGCTGACGCTGATGCCCACCTCGTGACCGTCGGAGAGCGTGATCCGGTGCCGGGCCAAGCGTGGGGTGGCGCCGCTGGCGTCGGCCATCTCCTCGGTCGGGGTCTCGACCTCGGGCCCGGGGACCGGATCGGATACTGCTGTCACGTGGCTCCCATCGGCGAACGGAGGCGCCCGCGTGAGATCACTCGCCCCCGACACCGAGGATGGTACGGGCTCGCTCGATGTCGCGGTGCATCTGCTCGACGAGGTCGTCGACCGACGAGAACTTCTTCTGACCCCGCAGATGTTCGACGAACTGCACGCCGCCGCGCTCGCCGTAGAGGTCGAGATCGACATCCAGCAGATGCGCTTCGACGAGGCTGTGCGGCTGGTCGTCGTAGAACGTCGGCCGCCGGCCCAAGGAGGCGGCCGCGGGATGGATGTCCCCGTTGGGTCGCACGTACCACGCGGCGTAGACGCCGTCGGCAGGCAGCTGGATCCGATCGCGAATCTCGAGGTTGGCGGTAGGGAACCCCAGTGTGCGGCCCCGCTGGTCCCCCTTCACGACGGTGCCGCGCACCTCGTGGTGACGCCCCAACAGTGCGGCGGCACGGGCGACATCACCCTCGATGAGGCTCCGGCGGATGAGCGTCGACGAGACCCGGCCGTCCGGTGCGGCCTCGTGCCAGTCGGCGCCGACCAGTTCCATGCCCTCGACGTCGAATCCGTGGCGGGCCCCCTCGGAGCGGAGGAGCTCGACATTGCCACGACGTTGGTGGCCGAAGTGGAAGTCGGCGCCCACCACGACGAGCCGGGCCGAAAGGCACTCGACGAGGACGGACCGGATGAAGTCCTCGGCCGACTCCTCGGCCCGCTCCGCGTCGAAGGGCACGACCACCGTCAGATCGACCCCCGCGATCTCCAGCAACTGGAGCCGCTGGTCGAGATCGGTCAGCAGGTTCGGCGCCGACTCGGGCCGCACGACGCTGGCGGGATGCCGGTCGAAGGTGACCACCGCGGTCTCGAGGTTGCGCCGCCGGGCGGTCTCGCGCACCGCCGCGATGACCGCCTGATGGCCCCGATGCACGCCGTCGTATGCCCCGATCGTCACGGCGGTGCCTGCGGGACGCGGCGGACACCCTCTCGGGTCGCGGATGATCTCCATGGGGCCGTGAGCCTACCCAGCACCCCGTCCGCGACCGGTCAGGCCTGCGTTCCCTCCGAAGGACCGGGTGCCGGGGCCAGCACCATGACCGGCTTGACCAGGGTCTCCTTGTGCCGGCGGTAGACCGCCAGCACCGCTCCCCCGCCGTCGAGCACCACCCACGGTCCGTCACCCGCCACGCCGAGCTCGGCCGGGCGGAGCACCCGGCCGTAGCGCACCGAGGTGGCCACGTCGTCGGGCACCGTCACCTGGGGCATGTGCGACAGGCCCTCGACCGGCGGCCGAATCGTCGCGTCGTCGAGCGGTGCGGCCTGATCGAGCGTGAAGGGCCCGACGGCCGTGCGACGCAGGGTGTGCACGTGGGCGCCCCCGCCCAGTGCGGTCCCGAGATCGGCGGCGAGGGTCCGCACGTAGGTGCCCGACGAGCAGTCGATCCGGGCCCGCCACCGTCCGGCTTCGACATCGATCGGTTCCACATCGAACCGATCGATGTGGACCGGCCGCGGAGGACGGTCGATCTCCTCGCCCTCCCGCGCCAGCTCGTGGAGTCGGCGGCCGTCGATCTTGATCGCCGACACCATCGGCGGGATCTGCTCGATGTCGCCCAGGAAGGCGGCTGCCGCCTCCTGCACCTCTCGGGGATCGAGGGGACCCATCTCGTGCGTCGCGATGACGTCGCCCGCGGCGTCGAGCGTGCTGGTCTCGACGCCGAACTGGATCTCGGCGTCGTACGACTTGTTCATACCCGTCAGGAACTGCAGCAGGCGGGTGGCCCGACCCACCCCGAGGATCAGCACACCGGTGGCGTCGGGATCCAGGGTGCCGGCATGGCCCACTTTTCGGGTTCCGAATCGCCGACGGGCCTGGGCGACGACGTCGTGTGAGGTCATCCCCGGCGCCTTGTCGACGACGGCGAACCCGTCGGTCATGGGTCGCGTTCCTCGTCGATCCGGCGCAGGATCTCCTCGATGCGGGCGCCCTCTCGCACGCCGGAGTCGGGACGAAAGCTCAGGATCGGGGTCCGCCGAAGCCGGGTCTGCCGGTTGATCGCTCCCTGCAGTGCGACCCGATGGGACTCGAGGCGCCCGGCCACGGCGGCCTCGTCGCCGACTCCGCCGTCGACCGCCGCCTCGCCGTCGACCAGGAGCGATGAGAAGTAGACCGTGGCCACGGTGAGCTCGTCGTCGACGGTCACACCGGTGATCGTGACGAGCTCGAGGTCCTCGTCATCGATGCGGCCGAGCTCCTCGGCGATGATCTCGCGCAGGAGCTCGTTCAAGCGATCGGTGCGCCGGTATGACTTCGGTGGATTCCGTCGTCGTGCCATCAGCTCCTCCCCAGGAGTTCAGCGAACAGGGACAGCGGGCCCCTCATGCGGTGTCGAGCCAGTATCGCTGGGTCTGGAGGACCTCGGCATCGGGGGTGGTCCACACCCACCGCTCGACGTCGTCCATCACGTCCTGTGCGTTCGACGCGCTGTTGCTGACGGTGGCGAACGCCAGCACCGTGCGCTGCCACGACCGGAGACCGCCCACCTCGGCGGCGCTGACCGACCAACGCCGTTTGGCTCCTTCGAGCACGCGCTTGACCGACGAGCGCTTCGCCTTGAGCGATCCGCTCTCGGGGAGATACAACTCGACGGTCAAGGTGAGTACGACGAAATCCGCCACGCCAGCAGGCTACGGGGCTACTCGGAGGACGCGTGGGCGGCTTCTCGGGGGATCTCCCGCTCCTCGTAGGTCTCGATGATGTCGCCGGCCTTGAGATCCTGGAAGTCGGAGAGACCGATGCCGCACTCGAAGCCGGACTGGACCTCGCGGGCGTCATCCTTGAACCGCTTCAGCGAGCTGACGGTTCCCTTCCAGATGATGGTGCCCTCGCGGAGGAACCGAACCTTCGAGCCACGGGTGATGACGCCGTTGGTGACATAACAACCGGCCACCTTGCCGACGCGGGGCACGCCGAAGATCTCTCGGACCTCGGCATCGCCGGTCACCAGCTCTTCGTACTCGGGTTCGAGCATGCCGAGCATGGCGGCTTCGATCTCCTCGAGCACCTTGTAGATGATCTCGTAGGTGCGGATCTCGACGCCTTCTTCTTCGGCCGCCTGTCGTGCCTTCCGATCGGGCCGCACGTTGAAGCCGATGATCGTGGCGCTGGACGCCGCCGCCAGGCGGATGTCGGTGGGGGTGATCCCGCCGACACCGCGCAGCACGAAGGCCAGCTTGACCTCGTCACGTTCGAGCTTCTTCAGGCTCTCGGTGAGCGCCTCGAGCGAACCGGTCACGTCGGCCTTCAACACCAGGTTGAGGGTGGCGGTCTTTCCGGCCTGGATCGCATCGAAGATGTCCTCGAGCTTGGCGCCGCCGGCCACGGCGGCCGCGTCGCGCCCCAGGTTCATCTGGCGCTGCCGGTGCTCGCGGGTGTCGGCCACCTTGGAGGCGACCTTCTCGCTGGGAGCGACCACGAACGCGTCGCCCGCCGAGGCCACGTCGGACAGCCCCAGGACCTGCACCGGCACCGAGGGTCCGGCCTGCTTGACCTGGTTGCCCTTGTCGTCGATGAGGGCGCGGACCCGACCCCATGCAGGGCCGGCCACCATGGGATCGCCCACGTTGAGCGTGCCGCGCTGGACCAGGACGGTGGCCACCGGTCCTCGACCGATGTCCAGGTTGCCCTCGAGCACCACGCCCGTGGCCCGTCCCTCGGACGGGGTGCGGAGATCCTCGATCTCGGCCAGGACCAGGATGTTGTCGAGCAGCTCGTCGATGTTGAGGTTCTGCAGCGCGGAGATCTCGACCATGACGGTCTCGCCGCCCCACGCCTCGGGAACCAGATCGCGCTCGGCCAGCTGGGTCATCACCCGGCTGGGATCGGCGTTCTCGCGGTCGATCTTGTTGATCGCCACGATGATCGGCACCTCGGCGGCGCGCGCGTGATCGATGGCCTCGATCGTCTGTGGCATGACGCCGTCGTCGGCAGCAACGACCAGCACCACCAGGTCGGTGGCGCCGGCGCCCCGAGCCCGCATGGCGGTGAACGCCTCGTGGCCGGGGGTGTCGATGAACGTCAGCGGCTTGCCGTCGTGCTCGACCTGGTAGGCACCGATGTGCTGGGTGATCCCGCCGGCCTCGCCTTCGGCGACGTTGGCCGATCGGATCTGATCCAGGAGCTTGGTCTTGCCGTGGTCGACGTGACCCATGACCGTGACGACCGGCGAGCGGTGGGGATACGACTCGACATCGACGCCCTCGTCGTCGGGGACCTCGAGCACCTTCTGGAGCTCGACCTCCTGCTCCTCGCCGGGGTCGACGAGCCTGACCTCGGCGCCGACCTCGGCGGCGAACAGCTCGATCATGTCGTCGGACAGGGACTGCGTGGCGGTGACCATCTCGCCCTGCTGCATGAGGAATCGCACGACGTCGGCCGCAGTGCGGTTGAGCCGGGGACCGAGGTCCAGCGGCGTGCACATGCGCTCGATCACGACTACACCCTCGGGAACGGCCGCGTCCTCGGGGGTGTAGGTGGGCACGTCCATCGGCTGAAGCTCTTCGCGGTTGCGGCGACGCCGCCCCTTGCGACGCGGTCGGCGCGGACCGCCGCGGGGACCACCACCGGGACCTCGGCCACCGGCACCGGGCACCGACTGGCGCGGCATGCCGCCGGGACGGCCACCGCCGCCCCCGGACGGACGGGGACCCGGGCGTTGGGGCGCGCCCCCGGCCGGTCTGCTGGGCGCTGCGGGCGCGCGGCCACCTCCGGGCGGGGCCGGAATGGGTCGACCGGACCCGGACCGCGGTGGTCCGGGTGGAGGCGGAATGATCTTGCCCGAATTGGACCGGGGCATCTTCTCGGGCGCCGCCGCCTGACGGCGCTCGGGAGGCGCGCCCAGGTCCATGTGCGGGCTGGGTGGGCTCTTCTCGAGTTTGGGTTTCGCGGCTGCGGGCTCTTCGACGACCGGAGCCGGCTTCGGCGGCTTGACGCTCCCACTGGAGGTCACCACGCGCTTGGGCTTGTCGGGGGGCGCCTCGGCAGCCGGGGCAGCGGCGGGAGGCGCGGGGTCGACCACGGGCGCGGGTTCGGTCGGCGACGGTTCCTCGGCGGCCACGGGGGCCTCGGCGGCCGGCGCAACCGGCGACGCCGTCGGGCGCAACCGGCGCGTCGGGAGTCGTCTCGACGACCGGCTCGGGGGCGGGGCGGCCGATTCCTCGGCCTCCTCCTTCTTCGGCGGTGGCTTCTTCGACGAGACCGCCTTGGCGGCGGGCTTCTTGGTCGGAGCCGCCTCCTGCTCGGGCTGGGCCTCGCGGATCAGACCTTCGCGTTCAGCCTTCCGCCGGACGCGGTCGGCTTGGGCATCCACGATGCTGGAGGAATGACTCCGTGCGCCGATACCCAACTGCTCGGACAGCTCGAGAATCTCTTTGTTCGTCATGCCGAGCTCTCGAGCGAGCTCGTACACGCGGATCTTCGCTGGCAAAGTGTGACTCAACCCTTTCGTGCCACTCGCACCGCTCCGGCGACGAGTGACTTCGTTTCTATCCTTCCACGGTGACGGCGCGAGCACGAAGTGCATGCAGCCGGTACGTGAAATCGGTCACAGCGGCGATCGCCATGACCAGTATAAACGTCAGCGCTCTTCGGGAGCGTCGGAGTCCGGACCCTCCGGTCCGGACTCGGCCGAACCAGCCTGGTCGGGCTCGGGCTCGGCCGCCGCCTCGGGCTCGGGCTCGGTGGCGGGCTCAGGCTCGACCTGGGCTTCGGACTCGGCCTCGACCGCCGGGTCCGCGGCCTCCACCGCGTCGTCGCCGGACTCGGCTGCGGTCTCGGTTCCGACCGCCGGTTCCGCGGCCGCGACCGCAGCATCGCCGGCGTCAGCTGCTTCTTCGCCGGCCTCGGCGGTGTCGGCCACCTCGTCCTCCGACGCGGTGTCGTCGGCCTCGGCCACCGCCGCGCTCCAGTCCTCGGCCGAGATGGCCGGACTGCCGTCGGCCGGCTGCCACTTCTGCTCGCCGGTCTCGGCATCGGTGATCCACTCACCCTCGGCCCAGTCCTGATCCTCGTACGCCGCGTCCTCGGCCACCTGTGTCTCGGAGCGGATGTCGATGCGCCAGCCGGTGAGGCGGGCGGCCAGGCGGGCGTTCTGCCCTTCCTTCCCGATCGCCAGCGACAGCTGGTAGTCGGGCACGATCACTTCGGCCGTGCCGGTCTCGGGGTCGATGTTGACCTCTTTGACCTTGGCCGGCGACAGCGCCTTCATCACGAACTCACGGTTGTCGTCGCTGAACGGCACGATGTCGATCTTCTCGCCCTGGAGCTCGTTGACGACCATGCGCACCCGAGCGCCGCGGGCACCGACACATGCGCCGACCGGATCGACGTTTCCGTCGTTGGACCAGACGGCGATCTTGGTGCGGTGACCGGGTTCGCGGGCGCAGGCCTTGATCTCGACCACACCGTCGGCGATCTCGGGGACCTCGAGCTCGAACAGCCGGCGGATCAGGCCGGGATGGGTCCGGCTCACGACGATCTGCGGACCCTTGGCCGTCCGCCGTACCTCGACGATGTACGCCTTCACGCGGCTGTTGGCCTGCGGCCGCTCGTAGGGCACCTGCTCGGCCTGGGGCAGAAGCGCCTCGACCCGGCCCAGGTCCAGCAGGGTGTAACGAGAATCACTCTGCTGAATGATGCCGGTGACGATGTCGCCCTCGCGCCCCGCGTACTCCTCGAACTTCAGCTCGCGCTCGGCCTCACGGATGCGCTGGGAGAAGACCTGCTTGGCGGCCTGCGCCGCGATCCGGCCGAAATCGTCGGGAGTGACATCCAGCTCGGGCCCGACGGGTTCGCCGTCTTCGTCGAGCTCCTGGGCGAACACGCGGATCTCGCCGGTGTCGGGATCGATCGTGACCCAGGCGTACTCGTACGCCTCGGGCATGCGCTTGTAGGCCGACTCGAGCGCGTCGGCCAGCGCGGCGAACAGGGTGTCGATACCAATGCCCTTGTCCGTGGCGACGGCTTGGAGCGCCTCGAGAAATTCCGGATTCATGATCGGCTGGCCTTCCTGGTGGCAGATCCCGTCGAGTCCCACGCGAACGTGGTGCGGGCCTTGGCGATGTCGAGGTGGCGAAGGTCGCGCTCGACGCCCTCGGGGTCGTCGAGCGCGACCGTGATCCCGTCGTCGTCCGCCGCGATGAGCGTGCCGTTGACCCGGCGATCCCCGTCGACCCCCGGCCCACACTTCACGGTGACCGATTCGCCGATGGCGCCTCGGAAGTGCTGCGGGGTCCTCAGGGGTCGTTCGATCCCGGGACTGGACACCTCGAGGGTGTAGGTGCCGGGGATCGGGTCGACCTCGTCGAGCTGCCGGGAGATGATGCGCGTGGCCGTCGCCAGATCGTCGGAGCTGACGCCGTCGGGACCTTCGACGAGAATCCGAACCAGCTGGGGACCGGTCTGGAGGTCGTACAGCTCCAGATCAAGGGACGCGAGGCTGGACTCCACGACCGAACGCACGGCGCCGTCGATACGATCGCTTCCGGTTTCCTTCATGGAGTTCACCTCGATTCTCTCCTCGTGATCATCCGACGTCGGTACGGATCGCACCGAGCCCGGCCGCAAGGCCGGTACAACGAACCAAAGGCGTGGGCCGAGCCCACGCCTTCGCACCGCCTGCCGAGGCAAGCGAACTGGGAGAGTATATCCGCGCCGGTGACGACTATCCCGACTCCTGGCGTCGACGGTGCCCGGAACCTCCCCGTAGGGAGTCACCGCCACCGGTACCTTGGTGCGATGCGCTGGTCCTCCCTGTTCGTTCCCACCCTCCGCGACGCCCCCGGCGACGCAGAATCCGTCAGTCATCAGCTGCTGGTCCGGGGAGGATTCATCCGCCAGCTGTTCGCCGGGCACTACACCTTTCTCCCCCTGGGGCTCCGGGTGCGGGCCAAGGTCGCCGACATCGTCCGCCAGGAGATGAACGCGATCGGCGGCCAGGAGTTCCTCATGCCGGCGATGAACCCGGCCTCGATCTGGCAGACGTCGGGCCGCTGGGAGTCGATGGGTGACGTGATGTTCCGGCTGTCGGACCGTTCCGGCGCCGACGTCGCGCTGGGCGTGACCGCCGAGGAGGTCTTCGCCACGGTGGCCGGCGAGCTCACGTCCTACCGCCAACTCCCGCAGATCTGGTACCAGATCCAGACCAAGTTCCGCGACGAGGCCCGCCCCAAGAGCGGCCTGCTCCGCGTCCGCGAGTTCGCCATGAAGGACTCGTACAGCTTCGATCTCGACGATGCCGGGCTCGACCGCTCGTTCGACCTGCACCACGAGGCCTACGTCGAGGTGTTCCGGCGGCTCGGTCTCGACGCCGTCCCCGTCGAGGCGTCGTCGGGCAACATGGGGGGCAGCGACAGCATCGAGTTCATGGTGCCGGCCGAGGCCGGCGAGGACGACGTGGTCCGGTGCACCACCTGCGACTACGCGGCCAACATCGAACGAGCCACCTCGGCGCTCCCCCCGATCGACGACACCACCGGTCCCACCGAGCTGGAGCGATTCCCCACCCCTGGGGTGCGCACCATCGCGGCGCTGGCCGAGCTGGACACCAACGCCACCGCGGCCCAGCAGATCAAGACACTGATCTACGAGCTCGACGGATCGCTGGCCCTGGTGGTCGTGCGAGGAGACCACCAGCTCAACGAACAGAAACTGGCCGACGTGACCGGGGCCAACCAGTTGCGGCCTGCCGGCGCCGACCAGGTCCAGGCCGCACTCGGAGCCAACCCGGGCAGTCTCGGACCGGTCGGGGTGACCGACCTGCCCATCTACCTCGACCCGGCCCTTCGCGGCCGGACCCGGATGACCACGGGCGCCAACGAGGACGACTGGCACCTCCGTGGCGTCGACGTGGATCGGGACATTCCGGACCCGACCTGGGTCGACCTGCGCGAAGTCAGCGCCGGCGAACCCTGCCCCCGGTGTGGTGCCGCCCTGGAGATCATCCCCGCGATCGAAGCCGGCCACATCTTCAAGCTCGGCCGCAAGTACGCCGAGGCCTTCGGCGTGACCGTCCTCGACGCGGACAGCACCGCACAGACGGTCATCATGGGGTCGTACGGCATCGGCATCGACCGCGCCGTCGCGACGATCATCGAGACCCACCACGACGATGCCGGCATCGTGTGGCCGGTCAGTGTTGCCCCGTTCGAGGTGGTCATCACCGTGGTGTCGCTTCGGGACGAGGCCAGTGTGACCGCCGCCGAAACCCTCTACGCGGAATGCCGGAGCGCCGGGATCGACGTTCTCCTCGATGACCGCGACGCCCGGGCCGGGGTCAAGTTCGCCGACGCCGAACTGGTCGGCATCCCCTTCCGGGTCACGATCGGGCCCAAAGCCCTGGCCGACGGGCAGGTCGAGTTCACCGCTCGAGCCGACGGCCAGACCGAGCGGGTCGAGATCAGCCGGATCGCTGCCAGGCTGTCCGACGCCATCGGCGTCGCGACCTCCTGAGGCCTACCGGTCCTGGCCGGCCGAGCGGCTCCCCTCGGCCTCAGCCGGCGGAAGGGACTCCGGGGCCGGGTCCGGAAGGGTACCGACGTCCTGCCACGCCGTCTCCCAGTCCTCAGCGGCTCGTTCCCATTCGGTCGCGGCGCGGTCCCACTCCTCGGCGGCTTCAGCCCAACCGGCCTCCCACTCGTCGGTGGCCTCGGCCCAGCCGGCCTCCCACTCTGCCGCGGCGCGATCCCACTCGGCCTCCCACTCAGCGGCGGCCCGGTCCCACTCGGTCTCCCACTCTGCCGCCGCCCGGTCCCACTCGGCCTGCCACGCTCGTCCGGCTCGCTCCCAGGCCGCTTCCCACTCGTCCGCCCGAGCCGCCCAGGCCCGCTGGACCGCTTCGAGTCGATCCTCGAGATCGGCCACCGCGGTCGCGAAATCCGACCGGCCGGCCGCGACCTCGGCGGTGAGTGCATCGACGCTGTCGACCAGATCCTGGAGCAAGGTCGCAAGTCCGTCCAGAGCCTCGTCGTCCACGTCGATCAGCAACACGGCGTACCGATGCAGGGTCCCACCGGTGGCCACGAGCGAGCGGTGAGCCGAGTCCATCGAGCTGGCTTCGTCGGCGCCGGTCACGGCGGCGGAGCTGTAGCCGACCTGATCCACCACCCTGACCAGACCGGCCAGGGATGCGATCGGACGGGCGCCGCTCGTCCCGGCCGGCAAGGTGATGTCGGGCTGCGTCACGGGCACGGCCGTCGTGGTCGTCCCACCGGACGCCTCGCGGTCCTGGCCGCAGCCGACCAGGATGAGGCTGGCCAAGACCACGGCGCCGGTCAGCTTGATCCAGCCCCGGTCGAGAATGGAGTGCTTCATGAGTGCCCGCTTCGTGTGAGAGAACGCCATACCTCTCTGTCGCATCGGCACGAGCCAGCGGTTCATGAAGGCGCCGGCGTCACCCCTCGGCGCGGTGTTGACGGATCAGCTCGACGGTCGCCTCGGACGCGTTGACGTCCTCGCCCTGCTCCGCGAGCAGGGCGGCGCGATCCTTCTCGGCCTCGCGAGCCGCCTTGACCAGATCGACCCGCTCCAGCGCGGCGTCCACACCGTGCTCGACGATGAACTCGGCCCAGTCGACCAGTGTGTCGACCATCTCGTCCTCGGGGACGACGGCGACGTTCTGACCTCGCACGAACAGATGGCCACGATGGCGACCCGCAGCGATACCGAGGTCGGCATCGCGCGCCTCGCCCGGCCCGTTCACGACGCAGCCCATCACCGCCACCTGAAGGGGCAGCTTCCGGTCGCCGAATGCCGACCGAGCCGCTTCGGCCACCGCGATCACGTCGACCTCGGCGCGGCCACAGCTGGGACAGGCGATCAGGTCGATGCCGGTCCGCTTGCGCAGGCCCATCGATTCGAGGAGGGTCCGCCCGGCGCGGACCTCTTCGACGGGGTCGGCCGTGAGGGAATACCGGATGGTGTCGCCGATGCCCTCGGCCAGCAGGGTGGCGATCCCGGCCGTGGACTTGACCAGACCCTCGGGTGGGGGGCCGGCCTCGGTCACGCCCAGGTGCAGCGGATGGTCGGTGACCTCACTCAGCTGGCGGTAGGCCTCGATCATCAGCGGCACCGACGAGGCCTTCACCGAGATCTTGATCAGGTCGAAGTCGACGTCCTCGAAGTAGGCGATCTCCTGGAGGGCGGACTCGACCATGGCTTCGGGGGTCACCCGGTCGCCGTACTTGGCGTACAGATCGGGATGGAGCGACCCCCCGTTGACACCGATGCGGATCGGCACGCCTCGATCCTTCGCTTCGCGAGCGACGGCTTTGATGTGCTCGGGCTTACGGATGTTGCCCGGGTTGAGGCGCAGGCACTGCACGCCGGCCTCGAGGGCCTCGAGGGCCCGGCGGTACTGATGGTGGATGTCGGCCACGATGGGGACCGGCGAGCGCGGCACGATCCGAGCGAGACCCTCGGAGGCCTCGGGCTCATTGCAGGTGCAGCGCACGATGTCGGCGCCCGCGGCTGCCAGCCCGTAGATCTGCTGGAGGGTGCCATCGACGTCGGCCGTCTTCGTGATGGTCATCGACTGCACGGTGATCGGAGCACCACCGCCGACGGGGACCGAGCCCACCATGATCTGGCGGGTCGGCCGCCGCTCGAACGGGACCTCGGGTATCTCCAACGGGGCTCCTACTGAATCGGATCGACGATGTCGAGATACAACGCGCCGACGCCGACCATCACCAACACGGCCACGACCATGTAGGCGATGGGAAGCACCTTGGTGACGTCGACCGAGTAGTTCTCGTCGCGCCGTCGCCGCCAGCCCTCGTACACGGCGATCACCGCGTGACCGCCGTCGAGGGGGAGGACGGGCAAGAGGTTGAACACGCCGAGGAAGATGTTGAGGAGGGCGAAGAAGAGCACCAGACCGCCGATATCGGTGATCTGCTCGCCGAGGCTGACCGCTCCGTAGATCGACAGGATGCGCCCCTCGTCCTCTTCGCTGATCGTGCCTGTCGGCTCGGGTTCACAGGGCCCGTCCTCGGTCGGCGACTCGACCGGGGCCGTGGTCACGACCTGCTCGAAGAAGCCGCCCAGCCGCGACGGAGAGAAGAACTGCACCAGACCCTGGACACTGCGCCAGGTGATGTTGCCGAAGTCGCTCACGGCGCTCCCGGCCGAGCCGACCACACCCTGGGTCTCGGTGGGATAGTCGCCGGGCGAGAGCCCCAGGAACCCACGGGTGGGCTGGCCGGTCAGGTCGGGGCCGAGCGTGACCGGCAGGACACATTCGGCCGAGTACCGCTCGATGCGGATCTCGGCCTCTTCGCCGGGCCGGGCGGCCGAGGCCACCGCGAGGTCGGCGTACGAACGGGTGGGCTGACCGTCGATCCCGAGCAGGATGTCGTCAGCCTGGAGTCCCAGCTCATCGGCCGGCGATCCCGGCTCGACGTCGACCAGCCGATCGCCGAGCTGGGTGGTCACCACGACGGAGGAGACGGCTCCGTCGCCGTCCGGGCGATCGACCTCGAACGAGACGGTTTCGCCGCCCCGGAGCTCGACCTCGTCCTTCAACTCCTCGAATGTGGCGACCGGCTCGCCGTCCAGGGACCGGATCACGTCGCCCTCTTGGATACCTGCGTCGGCCGCGGCGGTGCCGGCGACGACGCCCCCCACGTTCCACTGCTCCTCGTCGACGCCTCCGATGAAGAGGTGGAACGCGAACAACAGCACGACCGCCATGATCAGATTGGCGAACGGGCCACCGAGCACCATGCCGAGCTTGTCGCGCGAGCGGGCCTGCCGGAACGTGAAGGGTTCGATCGCCGGATCGACCTCGTCGATGTTGTACATGCCGGGCACCTTCACGTAGGCACCGGCGGGGATCGCCTTGAGCCCGTACTCGGTCCCGCCCCGATGGAACGAGAAGATGCGCGGGCCGAATCCGATGAAGAACTCGGTGACCTGCATGCCGGCCCGTCGGCCCATGACGTAATGGCCCAGCTCGTGGACGAAGATCAGTACGACCACACCGAGGATGATGAGGAGCCACTTCCAGCCGACGACGACCCCGAAGAGCAACAGCGCGCCGCCGAAGAGCCCAGCGCGCACGCCCGCACTGGGGGTGGGCGCCGGCTGGGGCGGCGGCAGAGGCGGCTCCTCGGGCGAGGGAGCCTCGAGCGGTTCAGCTTGGGTCACTCGGCCTCCAGTGCCGATCGGCTGCGGATCTCATCGATTGCTGATGCTTGAGGGTACGGCGCTACCACGCCGCAATGACATCGGCAGCCCGTCGCCGGGCCGATTCGTCTGCGTCGACCACGTCGTCCACCGTCAGAGGAACCCCTCCATCATGCCCGTCCAACACCGTCGAGAGAACCCTCGGGATGTCGATCCACCGGATTCGCCCGTCGAGGAAGGCCTGCACCGCCACCTCGTTGGCGGCATTGATCCACGCCGGCGCCGACCCTCCGATCCGGGCGGCCTCGAAGCAGAGCGACAGGCAGGGAAACGCATCGTGGTCGGGCGGCTCGAAATCCAGCCGGCCCACGCTGGCCCAGTCGATGGGACCGTACGGGACGTCGAGTCGGTCCGGATACGCCAGGGCGTAGCCCAGCGGAAGCCGCATGTCGGGCATCGACAGCTGGGCGATCGTCGAACCGTCGGTGTACTCCACCATGGAGTGCACGATGGATTGGGGGTGGACCACCACGTCGATCGCATCGAGCCCCACGCCGAAGCCGTGCAGCCCCGCAGGGGGCCCGTAGAGCTCGTGGGCCTCGATCACCTCGAGCCCCTTGTTCATGAGCGTCGACGAGTCGACCGTGATCTTCGGTCCCATGCTCCAGGTGGGATGCGCCAGCGCCTGGTCCACGGTCACCGAGGCCAGGGACTCGGCCGAACGACCCCGGAACGGGCCGCCCGATGCCGTCAGCACCAATCGATGGACCCGGTTCGAGAACGCTTCCGCCCCTCGCAGACACTGGTGGAGCGCGCCGTGCTCGCTGTCGACCGGGACGAGCTCGGCCCCGGAGGTGGCGCGCGCCTCCTGTACCACCGGCCCGGCTGCGATCAACGACTCCTTGTTGGCCAGCGCCAGTCGTTTTCCCTGCTGGAGGGCGGCCATCGTCACGCCGAGACCGGCGAATCCCACCACCCCGTTCACCACGACGTCGGCCGCACCGATCGAATCGACGATCGCATCGGGCCCCACCAACAGCTCGGTGCCGGACGGGAGGCGGTCGGCCACCCCGTCGGCCGCCGCCGGGTCGGTCAGCGCCACCACCGCGGCCCCGGTGGCGTGCGCCTGTTCGACGACCAGGTCGGCGGACCGGAACGCGCCCAGCGCAACGATCTCGAAACGATCCGGCTGCGCCGCCACCACGTCCAGCGTCTGGGTGCCGATCGAACCCGTCGAACCGCAGACCGCAAGGCGCCGGCGGCTCACCGCGGACCGCCCTCGAGTGGCAGGGGCACGAGCTACAGCCCGAGCAGCAGGGCCACGAAGTAGGTGGTGGGCAGCACGAACAGCAGCCCGTCGAACCGGTCCAGCAGTCCACCGTGGCCCGGGAGCACCGCCCCCATGTCCTTGACGCCGAGGTCCCGCTTGATCAGCGACTCGCTCAGATCACCGAGCGGCGCCAGGATCGCAGCGGCGAGCCCGAGCAACGCCGCGTTGGCGATCCCCTCGAACCCGCCGTAGCTGCTGAACAGCCCGTTGCCGACGATCAGGGTGGTGACCACGATGGCCGAGAGCATGCCACCGACGAGGCCCTCGACGGTCTTGTTGGGGCTCACCGGCGACAGCGGGTTCTTCCCGAACTGCTTGCCGATGAAGAAACCACCCACGTCGTAGCCGACGGTGGCGATCACCGCGGCGACCAGCATGGGAGCACCGAACCCGTCGGTGGCAAGGATGAGCGCCCCGAAGGACCCGAGGCCACCCACCCAGGCGATCCCCAACATGGTCGCACCCAGATTGAGGACGGGTCGTTCCTCCTGGACGCCGACCAGGTACCAGACCAGGCCGAAGACGACGGTCAGGAACAACACGACCGGATAGGCGGCGTAGCCGTAGTTGTACGCGGCGAGCAGCAGCCCACCCGTGGCGGCCAGTCCGAGGAGGGTGGCCGGCTGGTGGCCGGCCTGCTGGAGGGCGTTGTAGTACTCGGCTGCAGCGACCACGATCAGGATCGTCACCAGCGTCACGGCCACCGCCGGGCCGAGACTGAATGCGATCAGTGCGACGGCCGCCAGGCCCACGCCCACCGCCACCGCGATGGGCACGTTGCGGCCCTCGGAGGGCGCGGTGGTTGCGGCGGTGTCCCCGCCATCGGAGGATGCCGCGTCCGGGGGCTCGGGGCTCGAGACACGCGACGCCCCGGCCGACGTGCCGATGCGCATCGTGGCCGGCTCCTCGGGGGTGTCGAGGTCATCGAAGCTGAAGAACCGATCCTCGGACTCGAGATCGGCGTCGGTCGGGATTCCGACCGACTCGCCCAGCACGTCACCCAGGTCGCTCTCGAAGCCACCGTCCTTGTCCCGCCAGCGCGGCGTCGACGTCGACAGGGACCATCCGGCGGCGTCGTCGTCATCGGACACGAGCGCCTCGGGGACCTCGCCGGTCGGCGGATCGGTCCAGTGGGGCATCAGGCTGCTGCCGGCGCTCTCGCCCTCGTCGCCGCCCTCGGCGGACTCGTCGTCGACAGCCGCCTTCACGATCGGCACCGCGCCGAAACGGGACGGGTCGGATGACTCGGGAAGCGGGAAACGCATCACCGGTTTCTTGTCGTCGGACGGGGACTCGGGAGATTCGGGGACATCACCGAATTTGGGCTCGTCCTCACCGCGCCGCTGCACGACGTCCTCGCGGTCGACGGCCCGCGCCGCCTCCTCGGCACCGATGATCCGGACGCCCTCGGTACGCGGCGGCTTGGGCTTCTCGGACTCTGTCGACTCGTCGTCGCTCACGCCAGCTCCCCTCTCAGGCTCACTCTTCCATGAGCTCCTTCTCCTTGGCGGCGAGAATCTCGTCGACCAGGGCCTCGAATCGGTGGGTGTGCCCATCGATCATCTTCTCGGCTCGGCTCACGTCATCTTCGCCGAGATCGCCGTCCTTCTGCATCCGCTCGAGCTCCTGACGAGCGGTGCGGCGGTGGTTGCGGATCCCGACCCTGCCGTCCTCGGCCATCTGCTTGACGACCCGCACCAGCTCCTTGCGCCGCTCGGCGGTGAGCGGCGGGAAGCCGAGACGGATGACGATGCCGTCGTTGGACGGGCTCAGCCCCAGATCGGAGCGCTGGATGGCCTTCTCGACGGCGCCGACCGTGTCCTTGTCGAACGGGGAGATGACCAGCAGGCGCGCCTCGGGCACCGAGATACTGGCGATCTGCTGCAGCGGCACCTCGGCGCCGTACACCTCGACGGGCATCTTCTCGATGAGCGCCGGCGAGGCCCGACCGGTGCGCACACCGGACAGATCGCCCCGGACGTGGTCGACGGCCTGCTGCATGCCGTCGGTGGCCTCCTCGGTCACGAGGTCCACGAGTTCGTCGCTCATCGCCTCACCCTCCTGGTGCTGGCGCACCGGGCCGGGCGGCCTCGCTCCTTGCGGTCGCTCATGCCATCACCTTGGCACACCGACCCCGACATATGGGGCCAAGTCGCTCACGACACCAGCGTACCGACCGACGCCCCGGCGAGAATGGACCGGATGTTGCCCTTTCCGAAGAGGTCGAACACCACGATGGGCAGGTCGTTGTCCATGCACAAGCTGATGGCGGTGGAGTCCATCACCTTGAGTCCCCGCTGGAGCACGTCGAGGTGGGAGACCTCGCTGAGCAGCTCGGCGTCGGGGTCGGTCTTGGGGTCGGCGGTGTAGACACCCTTCACCCCCGAGTGGGTTCCCTTGAGGATGGCCTCGGCGTCCACCTCGACCGCCCGGAGCGCCGCGGTCGTGTCGGTGGTGAAGAACGGGTTGCCGGTGCCACCCGCGAAGATGACGATGCGGCCCTTCTCCAGGTGCCGGACCGCCCGGCGCCTGATGTAGGGCTCGGCGATCTGCGACATGTGGATGGCGGTCTGGACCCGAGTGTCCTCGCCCATCTGCTCGAGGGTGTCCTGGAGCGCCAGCGCGTTGATGATGGTCGCCAGCATGCCCATGTAGTCGGCCTGAGTGCGATCCATACCGGCACCCGCTCCGGTCATCCCCCGCCAGATGTTGCCGCCGCCCACGACGACGGCCATGTCCACCCCCAGTTCGCTGCGCACGGCCACGATCTCTTCGGCCAGATGACGCACGATGGCACCGTCGATCCCGGAGCCGTCCTCTGAGGCGAACGCCTCGCCGGACAGCTTCAGGACGACGCGCTGCCAGCGCGCCGAGGGGGACACGTCGTCGCCCATGGGCGATCCTTTCTCAGCCTCCGATGTAGGCCTGGACGTAACGCACGATCTCGCCGTCGCCGACGAACTCGCGGATCTTCGGCTTCTTCTCGCCCAGGAGACCCTGATCGAGCAGCACTCGGTCTCCGAACCAGGCGTTGAGTCGGCCTTCGACGATCTTGGGGACCGCCTGCTCGGGTTTGCCCTCGGAGCGCGTCACCTCTTCGAACTCGTGGCGAGCCTGCTCGACGGCGTCGGCCGGTACCTCGTCGCGGGTCAGGCCCATGGGCTTGGCGAAGCCGATGTGCAACGCCAACTGGTGGGCATCGTCCTGGCTCAGTCCGGTCGTCTCGACCACGACCGCGTTGGTGCCGCGGCCGTCCTGGCTGTGGAGGTAGGTGTCGAGGATGGCGCCCTCGCCGGCCTCGACCCGGGCCACCTTCCCGACCTCGATGTTCTCCTTCTTCGTGACCTTCAGCTGGTCGAGCTTCTCGGTGAACCCGGCGATGGCGTCCTCGCCATCGGCCAGGACCGCGTCAGCCATCTCGACCGCCAGTGCGACGAAGTCGTCGGACTTGGCCGAGAAGTCGGTCTCGGCCTTGAGCTCGACCACGGCGGCCGCGTTGTCGGCGGTGGCCAGCGCCACCGCACCCTGGTCGTTGGCGCGGTCGGACCGATCGCCCGCCTTGGCCAGACCCTTCTTCATCAGGATCTCACGGGCCGCGTCCATGTCGCCGTCGGCCTCCTGCAACGCCCTTTTGCAGTCCATCATGCCGGCGCCGGTCTCGTCCCGGAGCGCCTTCACGGCTTTGGCGGTGATCTCGGCCATCAGTCCTCCTGGGTCTGCGGGGTCTCCGACACCGTGGCAGGTTCGGGCTCGGCGGGCGCAGGGGTTTCCGCAGGAGCTTCCTCGGACGCGGCTTCAGCGGGAGCGGCCGCCGGCGGCGCGGCGGCCGCGGCGGGCGGAGCCTCGGTGGGCGTGGGCGGAGCCTCGGCGGCCGCGGCCTGTTCCTTGGCTGCGGCGACACGCGCCTCGCGTTCGGCGGCCTGTTTGGCGGCCGCATCGCGAGCGGCGGCCTGCTGCGCCAGGTGCTCGGCCTCTTCCTCTTCGGTGCGCTGTTCGATGATCAGGTTCCTCTGGGCCGCGATCTGGCGGCCCTCGATCACGGCATCGGCCATGATGCGACTCATGAGGTCGCCGGCACGGATGGCGTCGTCGTTGCCCGGGATGGGGAAGCCGATCTCGTCGGGGTCGCAGTTGGTGTCGACCACGGCGATGATCGGGATCCCGAGCTTGTTCGCCTCGGTCACCGCGATCGCTTCCTTCTTCGTGTCCAGGATGAAGACCGCGTCGGGCTGGGACTCCATGTTGCGGATGCCGATCAGGTTTCGCTCGAGCTTGGCCAGCTCGCGGCCGATCAGCAGGGCTTCCTTCTTGGGCATGGCTTCGAACTCACCGGAGTCCCGCATGCGCTGGTAGTCCTTCATCTTCGCCACCCGCTTGGAGATGGTGGCGTAGTTGGTGAGCATGCCGCCCAGCCAGCGCTCGGCGACGTAGGGCATGTTGGACTTCTCGGCGTACGAGACGACGCTGTCCTTGGCCTGCTTCTTCGTGCCGACGAACAGCACGTTGCCGCCCTTGGCCGCGGTGTCGCGCACGAAGGTGTAGGCGGCTTCGATCCGCTCGAGCGTCTGGCGGAGATCGATGATGTAGATGCCGCCGCGCTCTCCGTGGATGAAGCGCTGCATCTTGGGGTTCCAGCGCCGGGTCTGATGTCCGAAGTGCACACCAGCGTCCAGCAGCTGTCGCATGGTTACGACGGGGGCCATGGCCCGCTCCCTTTCCCAACGGTTTCGACGAAACCCCGGTCCAAGCGCCGAGAACGGCGACCGTGGGACGGTCCGGGGTGGATGGGTTGATCGTGCTCGTGAGAGCAGCCCGACCGGTTGTCGGACCAGCGGGAGAGTGTAGCCGCGTCGCCCGCCCGGTCACTCAGTCGGTGGCCGGTGCATCCGGAAGCAGAACGACCGCCGGAGGACCGAATGACGGGGCGGGGTCGACGTACGCATCGCCCACCTTCATCCCGAAGTGCAACGTCGAGCCCGCCGTACCGATCCTGTGACCGGCCGAGACGACGTCACCTCGCGCGGCGGACACCGCAGCAAGGCCGCTGTAGGTGGTCCGGCGACCGTCCGCGTGCTCGATCGCGACGACCAAGCGCCCGGCGACCCCACCGGCGAAGGACACCCGTCCGGCCCGCGCGGCCCGAACGGCTGCGCCCGATTCGGTGCGGTACTCGATGCCCCGGTTGCCGGGACCGTAGGGGTGCTCGGGGGCACGGAACGGATCGACGACCACGCCCTCGACGGGGACCCGGTAGAGCCCGCCGGCGGTCGAATCCGTGGACCAGGTGACCGGCGGCGGGACCGTGACCTCGGGTGGTGTCGGCCAGTCACACCCGCCCAGGAGCGGGGGGAGCAGCAGGGTGAGAACCGCGACGGCACGCGGTCGAGAGATGGGAACCATCGGAACAGAGCGCCTCACGGGGCGTACCTCCACCTGTCCCGTGGCCGGGACGACCTGGCCACAGGCAACGTCGGACGATGTCGACGGGGGAAGTCACGTCGCCTCGACGGCGACGGCGTTCTCGATGCTAGCGACGGCGGGGTCGGACCGCTCGTGTCGTCAGGCGGATTCGCGCTGGGCGGCCTGCATCCGAGCCTTCAGATGCAGCACGGCCTTGGTGTGGATCTGGCACACCCGGCTCTCGGTCACGCCCAGCACCTGGCCGATCTCGTTGAGGGTCATCCCCTCGTAGTAGTAGAGGGTCAGGACGATCTTCTCGCGCTCGGGCATGGTGTTGATGGCGCCGGCCAGGAGCTGGCGCATCTCCTGGAGCTCGAAGGTCCCGCCGGGACCCATCCCCTTGTCGGCGATCGTGTCGCCCAGCGTGATCGACTCGCCCCGCTCGCCGCCCGCCAACATCTCGTCCAGCGCGACCAGGCCCACGAACGAGATCTGGGACAGCAGGGTCTGGAGCTGGTCGATCGTGATGTCGAGCTCCTCGGCAACCTCTTCGTCGGTCGGGCTGCGGTGCAGTCGCGACTCGAGTTTGGCGTACGCGCCCTCGACCGAACGCGCCTTGGAACGCACCGAGCGCGGCACCCAGTCGATCGAGCGCAGCTCGTCCATGATGGCGCCCTTGATGCGGGAGATGGCGTACGTCTCGAACTTGTAGCCCCGATCCAGGTCGAATCGCTCGATCGCGTCGATGAGCCCGAAGATCCCGTAACTGACCAGGTCGGCATGCTCGACGTTCTGGGGCAGACCGACCGCGACGCGGCTGGCGACGTACTTCACCAGGGGCGAGTAGTGCACCAGGAGGCGGTCGCGAAGCGACTGGTCCTGCGAAGCGACGTAATCGTGCCACAGCCGGTTGAGTTCGTCGCTCGATACCTGTTGCTCCACCGCGTCCGCCTGTTGTCCTATGCCCGGGGATGAGTTGATTCGTACACCGTGCGCAGGCGTTCCCTGCTCACATGTGTGTAGACCTGCGTCGTCCGAAGATCGGCGTGGCCCAGTAGTTCTTGTACAGAGCGTAGATCGGCACCTCCGTCCAGAAGATGAGTAGCGAAGCTGTGACGGAGTGCGTGGGGATAGGTCGGGGTCTGGGCGCGACGGTCGAGAATCCTCCGCACGTCACGCGGACCGAGCCGGTTTCCGCGCTGGTTCCGGAACAACGGATCGGTCGGTGCCGATGCGCCGGTGTGCGACCGATGTCGCCGGAGCGCGGCGACGGCCGGCTCGCTCATGGGCACGACGCGCTCCTTGTCGCCCTTCCCGACGACCCGCACGGTGCGATGCTCCAGGTCGATGTCGCCCGGTCCCAACGAACAGACCTCGGAGACCCTGAGGCCGCTGCCGTAGAGCAGTTCGAGGACCGCGTCGTCACGGGCCCGCCGGGCCGGGTCGTCGCCGACGGTGGATGCCGGGCGCTCATCGAGCAGCGTCGAGAGCTCATCGGCGCGCAACACCCGGGGCAGGCGACCGTCGCCGCTGGGAGCGTGGAGACGCAGTGTGGGATCGGTGACCACGATTCCCTGACGAAGGGCCCAGTCGAAGTAGCGACGCAGGCCCGATGCTCGACGCGCGATCGTGCGTCGGGCTGCGCCTTTGGTGGTCATGAACGCAAGGTAGCGACGCAGCAGCAGTGGGGTGACCTGATCGGGTGTGGTGACGCCACCGCGTGCGGCCCACTCGACGAACTGCTGGACGTCGCGCCGGTAGGCGACGCGGGTCGAGGGGGCGACCGACCCCAGCCCGCTCTCGTACTCGTCGATTCGCCATGCCACCGCGACGAGCATACTCGTACCCGTCGCTCCTTGCGCGAGTCCAACTACTCTCCGCGTTCGGTCCGCGGGCGGTCCCGGCCACCGGATCCGGCGCCCGCCCAGGCGGCCAGGGCCGACCCGGTCGGGAGCTTCAGGTGCACCTCGACCTTCCTTGGGCCCGGGATGATCCCACACAGACAGGTGGCAAATCCGCCGTTGCGGTGAATCTCGCGGTCGACCGCATCGCGGTACCGGTCCGACATCTTCCTGGTGAGCGCACCGATGCGGACCCCGTCGACCTCGGCCACCACCCATCCACCGTCGATCGCCAGGAACGCGAGCTTTCGCTGGTGGACCCGATCGGCGAGGAACTGCTGGTGCAGCTCCTCCCCCGTCAGCTCGACGCGGGTGGTCGAACGGGGATCGTCGGGAATCGTCGGCAACGGGCCGTCGTACGCGGCCAGGAACGGCTCGGTGTGGGCCAGCGCCACCCCGAGATGGGCCCACTCTCCGTCACCCATCCGGAATCCTCCGATGATCTGCGCCCGACACCGGAGACCGTCCCACCCTCCGGCTCGGGCCCAGTGGAGGAAGCGGTGGTAGCGCTCGGTCCGGTCCCGAGGGACGTAGCCGAGCACGTCGCCGTCGCAGACGACGGCGATGGCGTCGGGGTCGTCGGGCCGGGACGGCCGGGGCACGAGATCGACCACGATGCGCCGCCGCTCCTCGGCCGGTCCCTCGGGGCCGAGGGGACCGGCGAGCCGGGCGAGCGCAGCGGAGTACCTCGCCTCACCGTGCACGTCGTAGTACCCGCGGCGGCCGTGCAGCATCAGCGGTCGCTGGGGCGCGGGCGGCCCACCCGTGCGCTCGCCGCCCGGCCCGACCCGATCGCCACCGGCACCAGTCATCGACCGGACCCTAGTGCGGTGTCGCCGACGCGTTCGCGGGGCGGACGAGCCGTCGAAGCCAGCCGGATCCGTCGTCGGCGATCCACCCCGCGGCGACGAGCGCCTCCACCGATCGCAGCAGCTCGCCCAGACCCAGGCCGGTGCGGAGGGCGAGGTGATCCACCGTGGACGGCTCCCACCCACACGCGTCCAGGACCCGCTGGTCGTGCGCCGAAGGCCGGGGTCGATGGTCGGCGGCGTCGGTGGGCCGAGCCGCCGCCATGCCCAACGCGAGGAGGACGTCGTCCACGCCGAGCACCGGGGCAGCACCTTCGGCCAGCAGCTTGTTGGTCCCGGCCGATGACGTGGACGTGATCGGCCCGGGTACCGCCATGACGGCGCGGTCCCGCCGAAGGGCTTCGGCCACGGTGTACATCGAGCCGCCGCGCTCGGGGGACTCGACGACGACCACCACCTGCGCCAGCGCCGCGATGATCCGGTTGCGGGAGGGAAACCGCCAGCGCTCGGGCCGGGTGCCCGGTGCCGCCTCGCTGAGCAGGAGACCGTGATATGCGACCCTTTCCCACAACGCCCGATTGCGGGCCGGGTACACCACGTCGAGCCCGGTGGCCACCACCCCGACGGGTGGCGCGCCGTCGGCGGCGAGCGCGCCGGCGTGCGCCGCCGCATCGATGCCGAGCGCCAAACCCGACACCACCCGCACGCCCTTCCCGGCGAGGCCGCGAGCCAACTCCCAGGCGGTGGTCGAGCCGTAGGTGGTACACCGTCGTGTTCCCACGATGGCCACACTGGGTCCGGCGAGCACGCCGACCGACCCCTGCGTGAACAGGATCGCGGGCGGCTCGATGTCGTCGACCAGGCCGGACGGAAACCCCGGTTCCCCGGCCACGCGGACCGCACCCCCGCCGCCGGTCGCCGCCTCCCAGACCTGGGCGACCGACGTCTCGCCCGATCGTTTCCGCCACTCGTCGGCCTGGGAGGCTGCGGTCCTCCGGTCGATCTCGGCGAGCAGATCGCGCACCGCTGCGACCCCCGCCCCGATGGCGTCCCACGCCTCGGGCGGCGTCCAACGCCCGAGCACCGCCCGCAACCGACGCGGTCCCATTCCCGGAAGGCCGCTGAGCGCCGCAGTGAAGGCCTGAGGCGGCAGCGCTGCTTCGGACGCGAGGTCGGAGCTCATGCCGCCACCCGGGCCGTCATGACCGGCGCTCGCAACGCCAGCGCGAGCGCCAGACGCTCACCCGAAACCAGGGTCGAGCCGTCGCCCAGGTCGGCCAGGGTCCGCGCCACAGCCCGGATCCGCTGCATCCCGCGGGCGGTGAGCCGCCCCGATCGAACCGCCCCCTCGAGCATGCTGGAGGCGTCCGGGGCCAGGGGGACGAACTCCTGGAGCTGATCGGTCGACATCCGGCCGGCCGGCGGGTGGCCGCGTTCGATCGCCCGGTCCCGAGCCGTTCGGACCCGGGCCGCGACCGAGGCGGTGCACTCCCCCGGTTCGGACGCGAACAGCGCATCAGGGTCGGGGCGACCGACGGGCACGCGCAGATCGAACCGGTCGAGCAAGGGACCGCTGAGGCGTCGCTGGTAGCGGCCGACCGCAGCGGGAGAGCAGACGCACGTGCCCGAGTCCGCGAAGCCGCACGGGCACGGATTCGACGCGCCGATGAGCAGGAAACGAGCGGGCAGGGTGACCGAGGCGCGCGCCCGGCTGATCCGGAGGACACCCTGCTCCAACGGCTGGCGCAGGGTGTCGAGCGCGCTGGGTGCGAACTCCCCCATCTCGTCCAGGAACAACACGCCGCCGTGAGCGAGACTGGCTTCGCCCGGTCGCATCCAGTGGCTGCCGCCGCCGACGAGCGCAACCGTGCTGGCGCCGTGATGGGGGGCGCGAAACGGCGGGTGCTGCACCAGACCCGGACCGGGGCGCGGTACGCCGGCCGCCGAGTGGACGCGGGTCACCTCGATGGCGCTGGCCCGATCCAGGGGCGGCAGCAGCCCCGGCACCCGGCTGGCCAACATGGTCTTGCCCGCGCCGGGTGGCCCCACCAGCAGCAGATGATGCTCACCGGCGGCCGCCGCTTCGAGCGCCAGGCGGGCCAGCGGCTGGCCGCGGACGTCGCGCAGATCAGGAGGAGGAGGCGCAGGGGAGATGTCGGGCGGGCGCGGCGGCGGAGGCCAGGGGCCGTCGCCCCGGAGCGCCTCGACCACCTCCTCGAGATGGCGGACGGGCCGGACCCGATCGGCGCCGACGAGTGCCGCCTCGGACGCCGATGCAGCCGGAACGACGCACGCCGCCTCGCCGACCGCGTCGACCAGCGGCAGGACGCCGGGGACGGATCGGACCGTGCCGTCCAGGCCGAGCTCGCCGACGAAGCCCACCCCCTCGACCGAGGGGAGCGGGACCTGCTCGGAGGCGGCCAGCACCGCCACCGCGATTGCGAGGTCGAGCCCGGCACCGACCTTGGGAACCCCCGACGGGGCCAGGTTGACCGTGATCCGGGTGGGCGGCCACTGGCAGCGGCTCGACAACAGGGCGGCCCGGACGCGATCCCGAGCCTCGCGGCAGACGCCGTCGGGCTGGCCGACGACGGCGAAGCCGGGCAGGCCGTTGGCCACGTGAACCTCGACGGTGACCGCACGCCCGTCGACGCCCAGCAACGTGGCGGAGTGGGTGGAAGCAAGCATCGGTGATGCTCCTCGGTGAGAAGAACTCCGATGGCCATCACGCCAGCCACGAGCACGGCCCACCCTACGACCCGGGTGTGACAGCCACCCCCACGCGCGCCCGCAACGGCCGACCTACAACCCTTCGCGCGTGTACCGCGTCACCGCTTCGATCTCGTCGGGGTCGAGTCGGGCGGAGAAGGCCGGCATGCCGTTGCGGCCGTTGGCGATGACGTCGATCTCGTCGGCGATGTCCGGGTAGACGACCACCACCTGACCGTCGGCCAGCTTGGGCCCGAATCCTCCGCCGCCATCGGCACCGTGACAACGGGCGCACTCGTTCTCGTAGACCTGCTGGCCCACCTCGAGCACGGGATCGACGTTGCCGTCGGGCCCGGTCGGCGCGTCCGGGGACCCGGGTGCGCACGCCCCGGCGGCCAGCGCGACGGCTCCCGTCAGGACCATCCATCGCAGGCCGGTCATCGGCCCTCGAATCGGGGCTCGCGCCGCTCGAGGAACGCGTCGATCGCCTCGGCCGTGTCGGTCGTGCCGAAGTTGACGGCCTGCGATCGGGCCTCTTCCTCGACCGCCTGCTCCATCCCGTTCGCCATCGAGTCGTTCAACATCTTCTTCGTCATACTCAGCGCCAGCGTCGGTCCGGTGGCAAGTCGTGCCGCCCACTCGGCGACCACCCCGTCCAGCTCGTCGTCGGCCACGACCCGATTCAACAGTCCCATGCCGTGCACCTCCTCGGCCGAGAGCACGTCAGCGAAGAACGCCAGCTCCTTCGCCCGGTGGAGTCCGACCAGCCGGGGAAGCAACCAGGTCCCACCGAAGTCGACCGAGAGCCCACGGCGGGTGAAGATCTCGCTGAATCGAGCCTCTGACGATGCCACGACCAGGTCCGCCGACAGGGCCAGGTTGCAGCCTGCGCCCGCCGCCACACCCCGCACCTTGGCGATCACCGGCTGGGGAAGCCGATGCAGCGCCAGGGCGACGTCACTGACCTCTCGCATCGCCGCCAACGCCGGGCGCTCTCCGACCGAGGCGCCCATCGTGCGGACGTCCGCACCCGAGCAGAACTCGCCACCGGCGCCGGTGAGCACCACGACCCGGTCATCGGGGTCGTCGTAGACGGAACGGAACGTCGTCAGGAGCTCGTCCCACATCGTTCCGTCGATGGCGTTCTTCACCTCGGGACGGTCCAGGGTGATGGTCACCACGCCGTCGGAGCGCTGCACCTGGATGGTCTCCATGGGGGCGCACCATACTGGAGCGGTGGGACTGGATCCGTACCGTGAGGAGCGTCGCACCGTCGGCGACTACGTGCTGGTGGTCGTGACGCTGATCGTCATCGCCGGCCTGGTGGCCTGGGCGTTCCTGGGCTGATCAGAAGGCGTCGGCCAGGACGTCGACCGTCGGGCCATCGCGCCCCAGGAGCACCGACGCGACGTCGAATCGCACCTGTGGGGCTCGGGTCCGGGTCATCGTCATCCATTCGCGAGCCAAGCGGCGGATCCGCAGCTGCTTCTCGCGGGTGACCGCTTCGGCCGGGGTACCGAACCGATCCGACGTCCGCGTCTTGACTTCGCAGAAGACGAGCAGTCCGCTCGCCTCGACCACGAGGTCGAGCTCGCCCTGGCGGCTCCGCCAGTTGCGATCGACGACGCGATACCCGCGTCGGGTGTACCAGTGAGCCACCAGGTCCTCGCCCCGGCGGCCGCGTGCTTGGCGCGCTGCCGTCATCGTGCCTCCCGGCGGCCGACGGCCGCCGCGGTCATTCACTCCGGCAGGAGGCTGGCATCGATCGGTCGCCGCGGGGACGACCGGGGATCAGGTGTCGCGCTTCTCCGCGACCTTCGCCCGCTTCCCGATGCGATCGCGCAAGTAGTAGAGCTTGGCTCGACGCACGTCGCCCCGAACGGTGGGCTCGATCTTGGCGAGCACCGGGGAGTGAACCGGGAACGTCCGCTCGACGCCGACACCGAAGCTGAGCTTGCGCACGGTGAACGTCTCCCGGATGCCCGAACCCTGCCGTCGGATGACGACACCTTCGAAGATCTGGACCCGCTCCCGGCTGCCTTCGACCACGCGCACGTGCACCTTGACGGTGTCGCCGGGGGCGAAGTCGGGGATGTCGTCTCGGAGCGACGTCTGATCGATGAGATCGGTGGGGTTCATGGCGCGGAAACTCCTGCCGAATCCTGTGCGAGGGGGAAGGGGACGGTTGTCCGGATGGGACAGCCTAGTGGGGTCGCGTGATCGTTTGCGAGGCCACCCGTCAGGCCTTCGGCAGGTGGTCGGCGTCGACGTCCAGATGGAACTCCTCGAGCACCGCACGATCCTCGCCGCTGAGCCCGCCCCGCTCGGCGATCAGGTCGGGGCGCTCGTGCATGGTTCGCCACAAGCTCTGGGCTCGTCGCCACCGTGCGACCCGCCCGTGGTCGCCGCTGGTGAGGACTTCCGGAACCGTCATGCCCCGGAAGTTCGCCGGGCGGGTGTACTGAGGGTGTTCGAGCAGGCCCTCGACGAACGACTCGTCGGTCGCCGACGCGGCGTTGCCCATGACGCCGGGGACCAACCGCCCGACGGCCTCGAGGACCACCAGAGCCCCCACCTCGCCGCCCGACAGCACATAGTCACCGATGCTGAGCGTGTCGTCGACCAGGTGCTCCTGCACGCGATGGTCGACGCCCTCGTAGCGGCCGCACAGCAACGAGAACCCGTCGCCGGCGGCCAGTTCCTCGGCGACCTTCTGGTCGAACCGACGCCCACCGGCGTCGAGCAACAGCAGCGGCCGCGGCGGATCCACCGCCTCGACCGTGGTGAAGATCGGCTCGGGCATGAGCACCATGCCGGCGCCTCCGCCGAACGGGGCGTCGTCGACCGACCGATGCGGGTCGGTGGTGGCCGAGCGGAGGTCGTGGATCCGCAGGTCGAGCAGCCCGCCGTCCTGCGCTCGGCCCAGCAGGCTGCGACCGGCGAAGCTCCCGACCATGTCGGGGAAGATGGTGAAGACGTCGATGCGCACGAGCGGGACCCGACCTATGCCAGCTCGAAGAGCCCGTCGGGGCACTCGGTGACCACGACACCGTCGACCACCTCGACGACGAATCGCGACGGGACGAGCACGCCGGAGTCGAGGACCAGCAGATCGCTGGCCGGGTTCTGTTGCACCGCCGTCACTCGGCCCCGATCGATGCCTCCGTCCTCCAGAACGAGCCCGATCAGGTCGTCGACCCACAGCACGTCCTCGTCGCCTTCGTCGCTCAACGGAGGTGCGGTCAGCTCGGCGCCACGAAGCCCCTCGGCCTCGTCGCGGGTGCTCACCCCTTCGAAGCCCATGATCCAGCGGTCCTTGTCGGGGCGAGCCCGGCGGACCACCAGCTCACGGTCGCCGGCCCAGAAACGGGCGCCGGGCTCGGTCCGTTCGGCGCGATTGCTGACCAGGGAGACGACCACATCGCCCTTGAGCGCGTGCGCTCGGCCCACCCGACCGACCACCAGCCGGTCGGACCGGGACGAGCTCGTCGGGTCAGTCGAGGAACTCGACGTCGACCTCTGCTCCGTCGCGCACGGCCGCTGCCCGCACGACGGTCCGGATCGCCTTGGCCACCCGGCCTCGTCGCCCGATGACCCGGCCCATGTCCCCGTCGGAGACGGCCACCTGCAGCTCGAGTCGGCCGTCGTCCTCGTAGACCGACACACTCACACCGTCGGGATCGGTCACGACCGCCTTGGCCAGGTACTCGCAGACCGCGACGGCGGTGTCGACGTTGCCGTCGCCGCCCTCGGCCCGGTTGCCGTCGACCTCTTCGTCGGTCTCTTCCTCGATCTCGTCGACTTCCTCTTCGATCTCGTTGGCGTCGCTCATGCGTCCGACTCCGTCGCGGCTGCGGCGGGCTCGGCGGCGGCCGCGGCCGCTGGCGGGGCCTCACCCTTGAACTCGGCCCAGGCGCCGGAGATCTTCAGGAGCTTCTCGACCCGCTCGGTTGGTTGCGCGCCGTGGCGCAGCCAGTGTACGGCTTTCTCGTTGTCGATCTTCACCCCCGACGGCTCGACCCGGGGCTGATATGTCCCGAGGATCTCGATGAAGCGCCCGTTGCGCGGGGAACGGCTGTCGGCAACGACCACTCGATAAGTCGGTTGCTTCTTCTTGCCCATCCGCATGAGGCGGAGTTTCACTGCCACGTTTGTCTGTCTCCGTGTTCTTGGACCGATCGGCCAGGCTACTCGGAACCGGCCCCGGTGACGATCTGAGCGATGACGTTCAGCGAAGTGAGGGGCCTCCGGGCCCACCCATCTCGTCGGCGAGCTGACCGAAGTCGGGGAGGACCAGGTCGTTGGCGCCGCCCTTCGGCGTGACCCGTCCCCCGCCCTTCTTCCCGGATTTGGGCCCGCCCTTCGGCGTGGTGCGTCCCCCGCCCTTGCCCTTCTTCTTGTTCTTGCGGCCCTTGGTCCTCTTCTTCGATCCCATGCCGCTGAACTGCTTCATCACCTTGCGCATCTCGCGGAACTGGGTGATGAGGTTGGCGACGTCGCTGGACTTGGTGCCGCTCCCGGCTGCGATGCGCTCGCGCCGAGACGGATCGACGATGTCGGGGTCGGCCCGCTCGGCGGTGGTCATCGAGCGGATGATCGCCTCGATTCGACCGATCTCGCGGTCGTCGATCTCGACGTCCTTCACCTCTTTGGGCACGCCGGGCATCATCCCGAGGATCCCCTGGAGCGGACCCATCTTCTTCAGCTGCTGCATCTGATCGAGGAAGTCGTCCAGCGTGAACTGGCCCTCGAGCAGCTTGCGGGCGGCGTCCTCGGCCTCGTCGGCCTCGAACGCTTCTTCGGCCTTCTCGATGAGGGTGAGCATGTCGCCCATCCCCAGGATGCGGCCTGCGAGGCGGTCGGGATGGAAGAGCTCGAAGTCGGCGATCTTCTCGCCGGTGGACGCGAAGGCGATGGGACGCCCGACGACCTCCTTGACCGAGAGGGCGGCACCGCCCCGGGCGTCGCCGTCGAGCTTGGTGAGGATCACACCGTCGAGCTCGAGGGTCTGGTGAAACGACTCGGCGACGGTGACGGCGTCCTGGCCGGTCATGGCGTCGACGACGAGGAACGTGTAATGCGGGTCGACCGCGTCGGAGATCTGTCGGACCTGCGCCATCAGCTCCTCGTCGATGGCCAGGCGGCCGGCGGTGTCGACCAGGACGACGTCGCGCCCCAGCCGGGCAGCCTCGGCCATACCGGCAGCAGCAGCGGCCACGGGATCGGTGGGCTCGCTGAAGACGGGCACGTCGATCTGGGCGCCCAGGGTGCGAAGCTGCTCGACGGCGGCGGGACGTTGCAGGTCGGCGCCCACCATGAGCGGATTGCGGCCCTGCTTCTTGAACCACTGGGCGAGTTTGGCCGTGTTGGTGGTCTTTCCCGAACCCTGGAGGCCCGCCATGAGCACCACCGTGGGCGGCTTGGAGGCGAAGGTGATCTTGATGGTCTCGCCGCCGAGCGAGGTGGTGAGCTCCTCGTTGACGATCTTGATGACCTGCTGAGCCGGGTTGAGGGCGCCGGAGAGCTCGTCGCCGACGCAGCGTTCGCGGATGCGGGCCAGGAGGTTCTTGACGACCTCGAAGTTGACGTCGGCCTCGAGGAGGGCGACGCGGATCTCGCGCAGGGTCTCGTCGACGTCGGCGTCGCTGAGCTTGCCGCGGCCGCGCAGCCGGGTGAAGATGCCGTCGAATCGGTCGGAAAGTGCCTCGAACATGTCCGGGGGAGGTTACCGCCCCCTTGGACACCCGCGGCTCACACGAGCCAGGGTGGCCCCAGGGATCAGGCGTCGGGGGCATCCGACGAGAAGAGCGCGTCGACGAACTCGTCGCCGTCGAAGGCCACGAGGTCCTCCGCGGTTTCGCCCAGGCCGACCAGCTTGACCGGAATCCCGAGCACCTCGTGGATCGCCACGACGATGCCGCCCTTGGCCGAGCCGTCGAGCTTGGTGAGCACGACGCCGGTCACGTCGACGGCCTGGGTGAACTGCTGTGCCTGGACCAGTCCGTTCTGGCCGGTCGTGGCGTCGAGCACGAGCAGCACCTCGGTCACGTTCCCGGGGTCCCGGTCGGCGATCCGCCGTACCTTGGACAGCTCCTCCATGAGGTTCACCTTGGTGTGCAGGCGACCTGCGGTGTCGGCCAGGACGAGGTCGGCGCCGCGGGAGGCAGCGGACTGCACCGCGTCGAAGATCACGGCGCTGGGGTCACCACCCTCCTCACCTCGCACGATGTCGGCCCCGACCCGCTCGGCCCACGTCTCCAGCTGCTCGGCGGCGGCGGCGCGGAACGTGTCGCCCGCGGCCATCACCACCCGCCGTCCCTCGTCGATCTGCTGTTTCCCGATCTTGCCGATGGTCGTGGTCTTGCCGACGCCGTTGACGCCGACGAAGAGCCACACGTTGGGTGCGGTCGCGGCATCGAGGGACAGCGAGCGATCGGCGCCGGCCAGGCGGCCCTTCAGCTCGGCCTTGAGGAGCTCGAGGAGTTGATCGGGCTCGGTGATCCCCTGCGCATCGACCTGGCTTTTCACATGATCGAGCAGGTCGGTGGTGGGCTGGACGCCGACGTCGGCCCTGATGAGTGCCTCCTCCAGCTCGTCCCAGGTCTCCTGGGTGATTCCCGAGCGCGACAGGACCGACCCCATGTAGCCGGAGATGGCGCCGCGCGCCTTGCCCAGCCGATCCCGCAGCGTCGGCCGCTCCAGGACGGCGATGCCACCGGGCGGCTCGACCTCGTCCGCTTCCGGAGCCGCCTCGTCAGGCGGGCGCTCCAGGGTGGCGGTGCCACCGCCGACCGCAGGGCCCGGGGGCGGCTCGAGCTCGGCCGACGAACGGCTGCGGACGAGCAGGATTCCGCCGCCGACGAGGATGACGACGGCGACGAGGACGATGACGATGACGATGAGATCCATGGTGACCGGAGAGCCTATCGACGGTGCCGAACCCCGTTGGACGATCGCTGGTCCGGCGAGGCGGCGTCAGCGAGTGGCGCCGTCGAGCATGACGTCCAGCTCGATCTGCTGACCGCTCCGGGCGATGGTGAGCGTCACCTCGTCGCCTGCCGCACGCCCACCGATGTCGGTGGCCAGCTCGCTGGGGTCACGGACGGCCCGCCCGTCCACCTCGATCACACGATCGCCAACGGCGACGCCCGACCGGTCGGCGGCCGAACCCTCCACGACGTCGGTGACCAGCGCACCGGCGTCGCCGCCGGAGGGGGCCTCCATGCTCACGCCGAGGAATCCCAGCTGGACCGACTCGCCGGCGACGAGCTGGTCCGCGACGGCTTTGGCGGTGTCGATCGGCACGGAGAACGAGACGCCGTCCGCGCCGCCCGACGGCGAGAAGATCGCGGTGTTGATGCCCATCACCTTCCCGTCGAGACCGACCAGCGGCCCACCGCTGTTGCCGGAGTTGACCGGGGTGTCGGACTGGATCATGCCCAGATAGCCGTCGCCGACGGTGTTGAGCTCGCTGTTGACCCGGGAAACGATGCCGGCGGTGACGGTCTGCTCCAGCCCGAAGGGGCTGCCGATCGCCACGGCGGTCTCACCGGCGCGGGGCGGATCGTCGAGGGCGAGTTCGGCCACGGTGAGCGACCCGACGTCGGAGGGGTCGATCGAGACGACCGCGACATCGGCGACGTCGTAGCTCCCGACGACCGTTCCGGAGACGAGGGTGCCGTCGGCCATGCGTACCTCGACGCTGCCGGCGTTGCCCACCACGTGGGCGTTGGTCATGATCAGCCCTTGCGCGTCGTAGACGAAGCCGGATCCCAGGCCGGAGCCGGTCTCGATCTGCACGACGGCAGGAGCGACCGCGGTAGCCACGTCGGCGATGGGCTCGCTCGATCCGCCGACGATCGGCGTGGGTGACGGCACCGTCGCCGTCGCCACCTGCTCCGTTCCCCCGTTTGCCAGCGGTGCGTCATCGGCGGTGGTCCGGCCGATGACGACGCCGCTGGCAACGAGAGCGCCGCCCGCCAGGAAGGCGAGCGGCGCAGTCCACCAGTGACCCCGATGCGACAGCTGCATCTTCGAATCGGTTTCGGTACCTGAAGGCCCATGGACAGCTTCATGGGAGGGAGAACGACCTTGAGTGGTACCGAGTCCCGGAGGAGAGAGCCATACCGGGTAGTCCGATTCGGGGTGACTGGTTGTGTGATTCGGGGGATCTGGGAGAGGGACGGTCCCTTCGGTGGCTGGAGGGCGATCCCCGATCGGGTCAGGGTGTGATCGGGTTGGCATGTTCCGAAGGTACCGATGCCCGCGGAAAGCGGAGATAAACGGGCCGCTCTCAGACGTAGGTCGATCGGATCATTTGACGGAGCGGCGCGGGATCGTCTCCGCGGCGGGATCGTCCCGTGACGGTCCGAACTCCTCCGGCGTGGTGGCGCTCAACGACATCGTGAACGTGGAACCGACGCCGACCTCCGAATCGAGACTGATCTGCCCGCCGTGGGCCTCGACGATCTGACGCACGATGGTGAGCCCGAGCCCGCTACGACCACTCGATGCGTTTCCGTTGCTCGCGCTGCGCCAGAAGCGCTGGAACACGAGCTTCTGGTCGGACTCGGTGATCCCCGGCCCCTCGTCGGACACGCTGATCAGCGCCCGCCGGTCGTGACCGAACCCCTCGGTCCGGGCCGACACCGTCACGGTCGACCCCTCGGGGGCGAGTCGCACCGCGTTGGCCACCAGATTGGCGACCGCACGCTGGAGCGCCACCTGGTCACCGCTCACCCACACGCCGGCCTCGACATCGGCAACCAGGCTGATCGAACGAGCCTCGGCGAGCGCGGCGAAGTCGCTGTCGGTCAGCTGGACGAGGTGGGACACGTCGACGGGGGCGCTGCCCAGCTCGGGACGCTCATGGCGTGCGTACATCAGCAGGTCGTCGACCAGCGTCGACATCCGCTCGGCGGCGCGACCCACGACGTCGGCGGTCTCGCGGAGCTCATCGGTGGTGACGTCGTCCTCGGAGAGCGTCACGTCGAGATTGGTGCGGATCACCGCCAGCGGATTGCGCAGCTCGTGGGATGCTTCGTGGATGAACTGGCGCTGGCTCTCGAAGGCGACGTCGAGTCGGCCGATCATGTCATCGAAGGTGTCGGCCAGGTGCTTCAGCTCGTCGTCGGGACCGTCGAGACCGATCCGCCGCTGAAGGTCGGTGGCCTGGATGTCTTCGGCCACCTGGGTGATGCGGTCGATCGGAGCGAGCACCCGACCGGCGACGAACCAGCCGACCCCGAGACTCCCGACGAACAGCATGGCCAGCGCGCTGAACGAGTAGGTACGCAGGTTCTCGAGCGTGGTGCGATTGACCTGCTTCTCGAAGAAGGCCAGGGCATCGATCTCCTCGCGCTCGCTGACGCCGATGACCACCCCGGTCCGGGTCGGCACCGCCTGGACGACCTCCTGCCGACGCGTCACCGGCTGACCCGAGACCGAGTTGGCCACGCCGAGGTAGATGGCGCCCACGACGATCGAGGCGAGCCCGAAGAGCATCAGCGAGTAGATCAGGGTCAACCGGAACCGCACCGACCCCATCCAGTTGGGGAGCCGGGTGGTGGTCGCGAGCGACCGCTGCCGACTCACGACGAACCGTCGACCAGTCGGTACCCGCTGCCCACCACCGTCTCGATGACCGGCTCCTCGTCGCCTTCGACCGCCAGCTTGCGGCGCAGCGTGCCGACGGTGACCCGCACCGTGTTGGTGAAGGGATCGGCGTTCTCGTCCCAGACGTGCTCGAGCAGATGCTCCTGTGACAAGACGTTGCCCGGATGCATCATGAAGTACCGCAGCAGAGCGAACTCCTTGGCGGTCAGGTCGAGCTCGACCTCGCGCCGGAGGGCCGAGTGCCTGGCCGTGTCCAGGGCGAGATCGCCGACCCGGAGCACCGCATCGGTCTGCTCGGTGTCACGACGCAGGAGGGTGCGAACCCGGGCCTGGAGCTCCCGCAGAGCGAAGGGCTTGACCAAGTAGTCGTCGGCCCCGTGGTCGAGTCCCGAGACCCGGTCGTCGAGGCTGTCGCGAGCCGTCAGCATGAGCACCCGCACCGCCGATCCGACGTCGTCCCGGATCTGGCGGCACACCTCGAGCCCGTCGACGTCGGGCATCGTGAGATCGAGACAGACGAGGTCGTAGGGGTTGAGCCGCACCATCTCGAGCGCGTCGCTTCCTCCGTACGCGACGTCGACCGCGTAGCCCTCTTTCCTGAGTCCCCGCGCGACGGCGTCAGCCAACTCGGATTCGTCATCGACAACAAGCAGCCGCACGTCGGCCCACGGTACTGAACCGGAACGCCCTCCCCACGGACCGTCGACCGGCCTGAACGCACATCGGCCCTCCGCGGCCCGTATCGTGGCGGAAGCCTTCGTCGCCTCACGGCTCGGACCCTGGGACCGACGGGGTAAAGATCAGCGAAATCGACCCACCCCGCCCGCCATTCATCCGCGCGAGCAAGAACGGCAAATCGTGAGCCACCAAGCTTCTCCTGAATCCGCCACTCCGGACCCCTCGGTCAGCGCGACCGAGGACGCGGCCCGGCTGGAACAGGCCCTGTTCGAGATCAAGAAGATCATCGTCGGCCAGGACCGCACGATCGAACGGCTGCTGGTCAGCCTGCTCGCCGGCGGCCACTGCCTGCTCGAGGGGGTGCCCGGTCTGGCCAAGACCCTGGCGGTGGAGACGCTGGCCACCGTGTGCGGCGGCAACTACTCGCGCATCCAGTTCACCCCCGACCTCCTCCCCGCCGACGTGATGGGGACCCGGATCTACCGGGCCTCGACCGAGCAGTTCGACACCGAGCTGGGACCGGTCATGGCCAACTTCGTCCTGGCCGACGAGGTCAACCGAGCCCCGGCCAAGGTGCAGTCGGCACTGCTCGAAGTGATGGCCGAGCATCAGGTCTCCATCGCAGGTGTGACCTACCCGGTCCCCGAGCCCTTCCTCGTCCTGGCCACCCAGAACCCGATCGAGAGCGAGGGCGTCTACCCGCTCCCCGAAGCGCAGCGCGACCGCTTCCTCCTCAAGATCCTCCTCGACTACCCCACGCCCGCCGAAGAGGTCGAGATCGTCTTCCGCATGGGGGTCGAGCCGCCGGTCCCCTCGCAGGTCCTGGACCCGGCGACGATCCAGCGCCTCCAACACGCGGCCGCGCACACCTACTGCGACCGGGCGGTCGTCGACTACGCCGTCAGCCTGGTCATGGCGTCGCGGAACCCGAGCGCCTACGCACTGGGCGACATCGACCCGTACATCACATTCGGCGCCAGCCCCCGAGCCAGTCTGGGCCTGGTGGCGGCCGGTCGAGCCCTCGCGCTGATGCGTGGTCGCTCGTACACGACCCCCCAGGACGTCTACGACGTGGCCCCTGACGTCCTCCGCCACCGGATCGTGCTCAGCTACGAGGCCCTGGCGCAGGGCCTCGAGGCCGACCAGGTCCTGACCCGCATCCTCTCGACCGTTCCCGCCCCGCGGGTGGCCCCCGAACAGGACGGCCAGCTCGCCGCTCTCGCCGGTGTGCCGTCGGCGCCGTCGCTCCCCCCACCGCCGGGCAACGGGGGCACGCCGGTCGCCTCCACGGCACCGACCCAGCCGGTCCCTGCCTCCATGGCGACGCCGACCCCGTGGAGCGACCGCACCCCCTCCCCCCCGACGCCCGCTCCGACCTCGACCCCGACGTCACCATCCTCACCGGGTGCCCCCTCTCCCTCGTGGCCTCGTCCGTCGACGACCCCGGGCAAGTCCGACGGGTCCGGTCGTGACACCGCCGGCCCGGCTGCGCCCGAGTGAAGCCACCCGTGGGTGTCACGGCACTCCCGTCCCCGATCGCCGATGGCGCCACCCAACAGGTCCTTCGCAAGCTCGAGCTGGACGTGACCCGCAGGCTCGACGGGCTGCTGCACGGCGACCACCGCGGGCTCGTGCCGGGTCACGGCAGCGAGATGGGCGAGTGCCGGCCCTACGCACCGGGTGACGACGTGCGCCGCATCGACTGGAACGTCACGGCGCGGATGATCCAACCCCATGTCCGCGAGAGCATCGCCGACCGCGAGCTCGAGGCGCGGGTGCTGGTCGACCTCTCCCCCAGCGTCAACTTCGGCACCGCCGTGTGCGAGAAGCGCGACCTGGCGGTGGCCGCGTCCGCCGCTGTCGGCTTCCTCACCGCCCGGGCCGGGAACCGCTTCGGCGTGACCGTCATCGGGGGCGAGCGCGATGTCGACATCCCGGCCAAGTCGGGACGACCGCACCTGATGGCCAGCCTGGCCCAGCTGATGACGATCCGCTCCGTCGACGGCACCCGTGGCACCGACCTCGGCCTCGCCATCGAACGGCTCGCGTCCCCCGTCCATCGGCGGGGCCTGGCGGTCGTCGTCAGCGACTTCCAGGGACCCCTCGACTGGATCCCCGCCATGAGGAAGCTCACCGTCCGCCACGAGGTCCTCGCCATCGAGGTGGTCGACCCTCGTGAACGGGTGCTCCCCGACGTCGGGCATCTGCTGGTGATCGATCCGGAGACCGGCGCCCGCCGTGAGATCAACACCCACAGCGCCAAGGTCCGCAACGGGTTCGCCGAAGCGGCCCGGCGCCGAAGTCTCGAGATCGAGTCGTCGTTGCAGTCGTCGGGGGTCGATCACCTCGAGCTCTCCACCGATCGCGACTGGCTGCTCGACCTGGCCGGGTTCGTCGACACCCGCCGCCGACGTCGGGAACGGCGGGCCGGCGGATGAACTTCTTCGCTCCCGAGCGCCTGTGGCTCCTCGTCGGCGTCGCCGTGCTGGCCATCGCCTACGTCGTGCTCCAGGGACGTCGCTCCCGGTATGCCGTGCGGTTCACCAGCATGGAACTCCTCGACGTGGTCGCCCCCAACCGGCCCGGTTGGCGCCGCCATCTCCCGGCGGCATCCTTCCTCCTCGCCCTGGCCTCGCTGGTCGTGGCCTTCGCCCAACCGAGCATCGAGGACAAGGTGCCCCGCGAGCGGGCCACCGTCGTGATGGCGCTGGACGTGTCGCTCTCGATGGAGGCCGACGACGTCGATCCCAATCGATTCGAGGCCGCCAAGGCGGCGGCGACCAACTTCGTCGGCCTCATCCCGGAGAAGATCAACCTCGGTCTGGTCGTCTTCGATGGCGTCGCCCGCGTACAGGTGGCGCCCACCACCGACCGCCAGCTGATGGTCGACGCCATCCAGCGATTGGAACTGGGCGAGAGCACGGCGATCGGCGAGGCGATCTTCGCCTCGCTCGACGCCATCGCCAGCGTGCCACCCGACGAGGAGGGCACGATCCCGCCCGCCCGCGTCGTCCTGATGTCCGATGGCGTCACCCAGCAGGGACGGCCCAACGAGGACGCGGCCGAGGAGGCCCGGACCCGCGGTATCCCCGTGTCCACCATCTCGTTCGGGACACCCTTCGGCCAGATCGTCTACGAGGAGCCGGGCCAGGCGCCTCAGCTGGTCGACGTCCCGGTGGACCAGGAACAGCTCCGCATCATCGCCGACGCCACGAGCGGGACCTTCTTCACCGCCGAATCCGCCGGCGAGCTCGAGCAGGTCTACACCGACATCGGCTCCTCGGTCGGCTTCGTCACCGCCGACCGCGAGATCACGCACTGGTTCGTCGCCGGCGCCCTCGCCCTCCTGGCGCTGACCGCCATCCTGAGCCTGGCCTTCTTCTCCCGGCTGCCGTAGGCCTCCTCAGGCCGGACCGGTGGCGGGTGGCTCGTCGTGTGGGGCCCGGTGCTCGGTCCACCGTGTCCCGTCCCACCAGCGCTGGCACCCGCCGTGCTCCGGGTCGAGATACCAGCCCGCGGGTGGTGCAACCGGCGTGGGACCGGGGTGGCCGAATCCGGTGTGCGCCTGGTGCTCCAACCCGGCCTGCGCCGCCTCGGCCCATCCGACGTGCTGCCAATCGGTCGTGGACACGGACCCCGGAAATTGCTCGACGTACCGTCGGTCGACCACCGCCGCCGCGTGCTGGATCTTGCTCCGGTTGAAGAGGTAGACGGGGACGACGATGACCCACACCAGCACCGTGCCGATCGCCCAGACCAGGGGACTGTTGTTGGCGATGCCGCCGACCAGACCTTTGCGCGCACCGATCGACTTGGCATCGATGTAGATCCACACGGCGGACACCACCACGAATCCGAATGAGACCAGGAGTGACCCGATCGGAAGCGCCGGCTCCGGTTCCTGACCGATGAGAAAGCTCGTGGTTCCCACGGTGCCGTTCCTCTCGACGACCGCCAGCGGCCGCTCACGACCCTAGCGTTTCGGCCGGCAGGACCACGAGGGCCGAGTGGGTGGCGGCCCCGTTTCGACCCGCGGCCGCCGACGCTGCGACTACAGGTCGGGGAAGCACGCTCCGGATCCCAGCTGGTGCAGTCCGGCGAGGTCGCCGGTGCCCCAATCCCGGGCTTCGGCGCCCTCGGAGTACATCAGCTGGGCTTGGTCGGCGACGTGGTCGAGGCCCATGACGTGGCCGAGCTCGTGCTGAACGACCGCCCGGGCCAGCACCGTCCCTTTCGGCCGGCACGGGTCCCAGGCCACCGGGCCGGTCCCGACGTCCTGAGTCAGTGAGAACTGGAACGAACCGGCCGGTTGCGGGATCGGGGGTGGCTGACCGAGGGGATCGGGCGAAGCGGACTTGTCGACGGGGGGATAGTCACTCGGACGGCTCGCTGTGTCCGACGTCTGGCCGAACAGACCGCCGTCCCGGTACTGCACCCACGCCATGCCGGCCACGAAGACGACCGCCAGGGCCGGAACGACCATCCGGAGCGATCGGCGGGGGCGGGCCTCCCGGCGGATCCGCCGAGAGCGCTTGGCCAGCTGGCGCCGGTGCTCCTCCTCCTCGGCGAGGCGTCGACGGAGCCCGGCTTCGCGTGCCGCCCGCGCTCGCTCCTCGGCACTGGGCTCATGGATCACGGCGCCACCGCTGAATCCCGGTCGGAGCAGATCGTCGAACGGGTCGTCGTCGTCACCCGGTGGTTCGGCGCCACCACGCCCTCTTCGTGTTCCCACGAGCGGGAATGGTACTCACCGGCTTCGAACGCCTGGCATCCTCGAGTTCGGGCCACGGCCCCTGTCCACCCGCATGGAACCCTCAACCCTCGTCACTCAGCAGGGGCGGCGGGTGGGGAGCCGGGAGCGGGCGGTGCTTCACCTCGTTCCGATGCAACCGACTAGGTTCGAACGAACAGCGACGCGGATCTCGAGGCGGAACCGGTCGCCTGGAGGAGAAACTCATGACGGCTCACCGAACTCCCGAAGAACGGAAAGCTGCCGGCAAGGCGCTCCGCAACGAGGTGCCTCGTTCGAGCCACGGGGACTGGTCACCGGCCAGCGATCGGCCCGATCCGGTCGACGTGATCACCAGTCAGGACGAGGATCGAATCCAGTTTCTGGTGCCGATCCGGCACGGGCGGATGTCCGAGTCGGCGTTCGCCTTCTATCGCGGTGCCGCAAAGATCATGGCCGCCGATCTCGCGTCGACGGCGTCATCGGGGCTCAACGCGCAGCTCTGTGGTGACGCTCACCTGGCGAACTTCGGCTCCTACGCCTCGCCGGACCGCCGCCAGGTGTTCGACGTCAACGACTTCGACGAGACACTTCCCGGCCCATGGGAGTGGGACCTCAAGCGCCTGGCGACCAGCTTCGTGCTCGCTGGACGCGACAACAGCTTCGACCAGAAGACGATCAGGTCGATCACAAAGCAATCGGTGGCCGGCTACCGACAGGCGATGACGAAGTTCGCCGCCGACCGGACGCTCGCCACCTGGTACTTCGAGCCGACGCTGGAGCAGATCGCCAACGCCACCCCGAAGAAGAAGGACCGCAAACGCGTCACGAAGGCGGCCAAGAAGTTCCGATCGAAGGGAAACCTCAAAGCACTGTCGAAGCTGGCGGTACACGTCGACGGCAAGTACCAGATCAAGAGCGAGCCGCCGCTGCTGTTGCCGCTGCGCGAGCTCACCAAGAAGATGGACACCGACAAGATGCGTCAGCAAGTCGAGACCAGTGTGGCGAGCTATCGCAACACCCTGGCCGACAACCGCAAGGTGCTCTTCGACCGCTTCGAGCTCGTCGACGTCGCGATGAAGGTCGTCGGCGTCGGCAGCGTCGGCACCCGCTGCATGATCGTTTTGTTCCAGGGACGCGATCAGGACGATCCGCTCTTCCTCCAGATCAAGGAGGCCACCGACGCCGTCCTCGAAGACCATCTCCCCAAGAGCACGTACAAGGAGCACGGGGAACGTGTCGTCCGCGGCCAGCGGTTGATGCAGGCCTCGAGCGACATCTTCCTCGGCTGGGACACGAACAAGGACGCGGACCACCACTACTACTGGCGTCAGTTCCACGACATGAAGGGCTCCGCCGACGTCGAGTCGATGAACGCTGAACGGATGGGACGGTACGCGGCGATCTGCGGGATGACACTGGCCCATGCCCACGCTCGCTCCGGCGACCCGATCGCCATCGCCGGCTACCTCGGCTCAGGAAATGTCTTCGACGAAGCGCTCGCCGAGTTCGGATTCACCTACGCCGACCAGAACGACCGCGACTACGAGGCGTTCGTCGACGCAATCAAGTCGGGGAAGATCGAAGCCGCCGAGGGCTGAGACCGCGCCGCCGAAGTGAACCCGCTGGGTGCCTGACCCCGAGGGGGTTCAGTTGGCGCCGGTGTGCCCTACCGGGGGAGGCGGGTGAGCAGCCAGGCGGGAATGCCGCTGTCGACCTCGTCGGTGACCTCGAACCCGAACCGTGCGTACCACGCCAGGTTCGCCTCGTTCATCGTCTCGAGGTACGCGGGGAGCCCCTCTTCGTCACAGCGATCCAGGGTCGGGGTGATCAACCGCTGCCCCAGCCCCTCTCCCTGTGCCGACGCGTCGACGCCCAGGACCGCCAGGTACCAGTGCGGTTCGTCCTTCGGATGTCGAGCACCGATCGGGCCGTAGAGCCGGAGTGCTCGGACGATCCGACGACGCTTGACCCCGACGAAACGGGCCGCGGTCCGCAGCGCCTCGAGGCCGGACTCCATCTGATGACCCGGGGGCGGCGTCCAGAGCGCGGCGCCGCGCCCCTGCGGGTCGGCGTGGACGACCCCATCGAGATGCAGCACCCGGTTCAGCTCGAACCGCATCAGCCGGGCGACCGAAGCTGGTCGCCGCGACGGGTCCGGTTCGACGTGCACCATCGCCGGATCGTCCGCAAACGCGCTGGCCAGCGCCCTGACGACGCGGTCGGTACGTGGATCGCCCGCCGCGAACTCGACGAGCTCGTCGGTCAACGAGCGGCAGGTGGCGTCGTCAGGACCTCGACACCATCGTCGGTGACGAGCACGGTGTGCTCGAACTGCGCCGAGCGGAGACCGTCGACGGTCACGGCCGTCCAGTCATCGGCCCAGATCCGCTCGGACGGACGACCCATGGTGATCATCGGCTCGATGGTGAAGGTCATCGCCGGCGTCATCACGGTGGCGGCAGCAGGCGTGTAGTAGTGCGGCACGGCCAGCTCGTTGTGGAACTCCTCGCCGATGCCGTGCCCGACGAACGCCTGGACGACGCCCAGATCATGCTCGGTCGCATGCGTCTCGATGGCGTGGCCGATGTCGGAGATGGGGCGACCGGGCCGCACCGCCGCGATCCCCAGGTCGAGGCATTCCTTGGTGACCCGGACCAGTTTCCGCGACGCCTCGTCGACGTCGCCGACCAGGAACGTGGCACTGGTGTCGCCGTGGACGCCCTCCCGGTACACGGTCACGTCGAGATTGACGATGTCGCCCTCTTCGAGCGGCCGATCGTCGGGGATCCCGTGGCAGATCACCTCGTTGATCGACGTGCACAGCGACTTGGGGTAGGAGCGGTAGCCGAGGGGGCTGGGATACGCGCCGGCCTCGACGGTCAGCTCGTGGCACACCTGATCGAGATGCTCGGTGGTGACCCCGGGAGCCACCTCGGGTCCGAGCGCGGCCAGCACCTCGGCCGCAAGCGCGCCGGACCGGCGCATCCGCTCGATGACGTCGGGGGCCTTGACCAACGGATCGCTGCCGCGGGTCGGCACCCCGCCGGTGGCGATGTAGGGCGGCCGGACGATGTCGGCGGGCACCTCGCGCACCGGGCTGACGTTGCCAGGGCGCAACGTCCCGGTGGACGACTGGTGGCAGGCCTTGAACTTCCGACCGCTGCCACACCAGCACGGATCGTTGCGACGCGGAACGGACAACAGAGCGAGCGGCATGCGCCCCATCATATGGGGTGGTGCCGGCGTTCGTCCGGTGACCAGCCCCCCGGCGGACGTCCTCAGCTGGTCAGGTCGACGTCGGCCGGCTCGCGGGTGAGGTCGATGTCGACCGGCTGGCGCTCGGCCACCACCTTCGAGGAGCCGCCCGGCTGCATCGTCACGCCATAGAGCACGTCGGCCGCCTCCATCGTGCGCTTCTGATGGCTGACGATCATCAGCTGGGCGTCCTGACGGAAGTCGTCGACCAACTGGAGGAATCGATGCAGGTTCACATCATCCAGGGCGGCCTCGACCTCGTCCATGACGTAGAACGGCGACGGACGACTGCGGAACACCGCGAAGAGGTAGGCCAGCGCGGTCAGCGACCGCTCGCCCCCCGACAGGAGGCTGAGCTTCTTCACGTTCTTGCCCGACGGGCGGGCCTGGATCTCGATCCCGGTGGCCAGCAGATCATCGGGTTCGGTGAGTCGCAACGATCCCTCACCCCCGGGGAACAGCGTGGAGAAGAGCTGGGTGAAGTTCTGCGCCACATCGACGAACGCGGCTCGGAACACGTTGACGATCTCGGCGTCGATCGCCCGAATGACCTTGGTCAACTCGCGCCGACTGGAACGCACGTCGTCGAGCTGCTCCTGCAGGAACTCGTGCCGCTCCTGGAGCGCTTCGAACTCCTCCAGCGCCAGCGGGTTGATCGGACCCATCAGCTTGAGGTCCCGTTCCAGCTCGCGCACCCGCGCCGCCACGCTGACCCCCTCGTCCAGCTCGGGACAGGGCGCGTCGATCGTGGCGTCCGGCTCGAGGTCCAGGTCGCGCCGGATCATCTCGATGTGTGACTCCAGCCGCAGGGTCTGTTCGGCGTGGTCCAGTTCGGCCCGGCGCTCTCGCTCGCGCTGCTCGGCCAGGCGCTTCTCCATTTCGGATCGCCGGGCCCGGATCTCGTCGAGCTGAGCCGCCACCGCTCGGGCGGCGTCGGACTGGGCCTGCCGGCGCTGCCGTAGTTCGGAGAGGTGACGGTCGACCTGGGCCGACAGCCCTCCGACCCACGTGGCCAGCCGGTCGTTGAGGCTCGCTCGTCGGTCGAGGATCGCCTGGCGGGACTCGGCCTCCTGGCGCTTCTCCTCGTAGCGGCTCAGCCGCTCGTCCAGCTCGGCCAGGCGCGACTGCAGCAGCTCCCTGCGTTCCGAGGCGGCTCCCGCCCGGACCTCGAGATCGGTTCGGCGAGCCGCGAGCTCGGAGACCTGCGCATCGAGCTCGGTGCGCGATGCCGCCATCGCCCGGCTGGATTCGAGCAGCTTCGACTCGGCCGCCTCGAGTTCCGGCAGGCGCACGGCCAGCTCGGCCTCTCGCTGGCGATCGCGCTGAATCCCGGTCTCGAGATCCCGGAGCTGGGCCTCGAACGTCTCGATCTCGCGGGCCAGCTCCCGACCCCGGCTCTCGACCTGCTGGAGGTGCTCGGCCGCTTCGCGGTGTTTGGCCTCGGCCGTACGGGCCTGGGCCTGCGCCTCGCGCAAGGCGACCCGAGCCATCTCGAGCGACCGGGCCTGTTCGGCGGCGTCACGCTCCAGGCGCTCCAGGTGCTCGGTCTGACGGCGACACTCGGCCCGAGCCTCGTCGAGCGCTCCCGCGGTGGCGCCCGAACCGACCGAACCCACCCGCCAGCCGGTCGACCCGAATCGATCCCCGGCGCGGGTGACCACCAGCAGATCGGGCTTGACCAGCGCGACCTCGAGCGCCTGCTCCCAGCCACCCTCGACCACGACCGCGAGACCGACGAGGGCGTCGAGGAGGGGGTCGACATCGGGCCGGCGACCCCGCACATGGGAGCGAACGGCGTCGGCGGTGGACAGCGGTACCGTCAGCATGCGGCCACCCGACAGTGGCAACACCGAACCGGTCAGGGCGTTCTCCTTCAGGATCTCGAGCGCTCGGGTCGTGCTCTCGACACCGTCGATCACCATCGCGTCGAGGGCCTCCCCCGCAGCCGATTCGAACGCCGCTTCCCAGCCGGGATCGACATCGACCAGCTCGCGGAGTGTGCCGAGCACACCCTCGAGGTCGGCGAGCCGTTCCGCTCCGGCGCGGGACCGAGCCTCGTCCAGCGCCAGTGCGAGCGCTTCGACTCGGCTCTCCCAGGCTCGCAGCTCGTTGCGACCCTCCTGAAGAGCATCGGCCGCGCCGTCGGCCACCTGCGCCGCCGTCTGCATCATCGACTCGCCGTGCTCGGTGGCGACGCACTCGCGCCGGATGAGGGCGTCTGCCGCACCGACCTGTTGCTTCGCTTCCTCGATCGACGCGGCCACCTGCGCATGTTCGTCACGGAGCGCCGCGAGGCGCTCGGCGGTGCTGGTCGCATCGGCCTCGGCGCGCTCGAGCGAGGCCCGGTGGGCGGCAAGCTCGCCGCGCACCTCACCGGCGTCGGCCTCGGCCGCCTCCGGGTCGTCGTCCCATTCGAACTCGAACTCGGACCGACGCCGGGCCAGCTCGGCCTCGGCGGCGACCAGCGCCGCGAGCTCGGGTTCGAACGACTCGCTGTCCTCCCCGACGGCGGCGAGCTCGGCCATGGCTCGAGCGCGATCGTTGGTCAGGGTGGCGACCAACGCCTCGTCGACGAACGAATCACGTTCGCGTTCGATTCCACGGGCACGCTCCCGCAGCAACTCGCCGAGTCCGATTCCCTTCTGGGCCAGGGACTCGCAGCGGCCGAGGGCATCACCCAGGTCGTCAGCGCCCATCGCTGCCAGCTCGGACTCTCGAGCCACGATGGCCGCGTCGAGGGACGCCAGCTCGGAGATCAGGCCTTTGGCGGTGGTCTCGAGCTCTCGCCGGTCGGTGGCAGAGCGCTCCAGTCGAGACCGCATCCGGCCCAGCTCCAGGCCGGCGGCGTGGACCCGCAACGCCTTCAGCTCGGCCACGACGTCGCCGTGCCGACGCGCCGCATCCGCCTGCCGTTCGAGAGGTCGCAGCTGGCGACGAACCTCGCGCAGCAGGTCGGACAGCCGCGACAGGTTGCCCTCGGTCGAGACCAGACGCCGCTCGGCCTTCTCCTTGCGCCGGCGGTACTTCAGCACCCCGGCGGCTTCCTCGATGATGGCCCGACGATCCTCGGGGCGAGCGTTGAGGACCGCGTCGATCTGCCCCTGGCTGATGATGACGTGCTGCTGGCGGCCGACACCGGAGTCGCTGAGCAGCTCCTGGATGTCGAGCAGACGGCACGGCACGCCGTTCAGGGCGTACTCACTGTCACCCGACCGGAAGAGCGTCCGCGTGATCGTGACCTCGTTGAACTCGATCGGCAGGATGCCCGACCCGTTGTCGATGGTCAGCGACACCTCGGCCCGGCCGAGCGGCGCCCGGTTGGCCGTCCCGGCGAAGATCACGTCGTCCATCTTCTGCGACCGCACGGCGGTGGGCGCCTGAGCCCCCAGCACCCATGCGATGGCGTCGACGACGTTGGACTTCCCGCTGCCGTTGGGACCCACCACGACGGTGACGCCGGGTTCGAGCTCGAGAACGGTCGGCTCCGCGAACGACTTGAAGCCCTTGAGGGTGAGCGCCTTGAGGAACATGGCTCAGACCTGCGTCTGTTCGCAGTAGTAGGTCCACTGACCGCCGATCTTGGATCGCACGATCTCGCCGCGGGCCCTGGCGCTCATCTCCCCCGCCTTGCCGTACACGGTCAGATGATCCTGATACAGACCGGGTTCACCGAAGAGATCGGCGTAGCCGTTCTCCTCCAGCGTCGTTCCCCGGTACTTCACCGCGTCGTGCACCACCTCGACCACCGCTCGATAGAGCCGGCGGATCTCCTGGGTGCTCAGCGTGTCGGGGGTCCGGTTGTAGCGCAGGCCGGCATGGAAGAGGATCTCGTCGCTGTAGACCTGCCCCAGGCCCACGAGGAAGGTCGGATCCATGAGCAGCAGCTTCAGGCGGTCGGACCGATCGAGCAGGGCGCGTCCGAACGCCGTCCAGGAAATGGGCTCGTCGACGGTGTCGGTACCGAGCTCGGCCCACTCGGGTCGGGCGGTGGGGAGCTCGTCGATCGGCACCAGCAGGACCTCCCCGGTCTGATCGGGATCGAGGTAGCGGAGCTGTCCGTGCTGGGTGAAGATCCAGGTGATCTCGGTGCCCTTCTCGGCCGCCTCCTTGTTGGCTCGTCGGCGCAGGCCCCCGGTGGGACCGAGGTCGACGACCATGGCGAGGTCGTTGTCGAGCGTGAACATCAGGGACAGACCCCGGCGGGTCACCGACTGGACCTTGGCGTCGACGATCTGATCGACGAAGTCCTTCTTGTTCCGGAACTGAGGGAGGCACTTCATCGACGCCACCTCGACCGTCTTGATCTTCTTACCGGAGACGTCGCGTTCGAGATCCCGTCGGTACGTTTCGATCTCGGGAAGATCAGGCATGAAGAACGGCTCCAAGAGGCGGGGGTTGCGGGGGGCGGGCGTCGGTGATCGGTCGGGGTTGGGGGGAGGATGGTGGACTCATGAGGCTGGTCGAGCGGTGCAGGCGGCGACGGCCTCGGCCGCGGCCGCCTGTTCGGCTTCCTTCTTCGAGCGACCGGTGCCACGCCCACGGATCGGACCGCCGAGGTCGACCGTAGCGTGGTACACGCGCTCGTGATCGGGTCCCTCGTGTTCTACTCGATAGCGGGGGGTCGGCAGCGTCTTACGGGCCGCGAGCTCCTGGAGCCGGGTCTTGTGATCATGGTCTCCGGGGCTGGATTCGGCCTCGACGATCGCGCCACCGAGCGTTTCGAGGATGAAGCGCCGGGCGGCTTCCAGGCCGCCATCGCGGTGGATGGCTCCGACGACACCCTCGTAGGCATCGGAGAGCAGCGACGGCTTGTCCCTCCCACCGCTGGTGTCCTCTCCCCGCCCGAGGCGAAGAGCCTGGCCGAGCTCGACCGAACGTGCGGCCTGGGCCAGCACTGGCTCGGACACGATCCGGGCGCGCATCTTGGCCATCTGGCCCTCGGGCAGCACCGTCGCGCTGTCGTACAGCCGCTCGGCCACCACCACCGAGAGGACGGCATCGCCCAGGAACTCCAGTCGCTCGTTGGACACGGCTCCGTCGTGTTCGGAACACCAGGATCGGTGGGTCATCGCGATGACCAGCAGGTCGGCGTCGGCGAAGCGGTGGCTCAGGCGGTCGGCCAGCGCCGCGATCTCGGGGTTCGACGTCAGGCCCGGAGCCGGTGCGTCAGCCAAGCTTCGCGAAGACGTAGTCGACCGCATCCCGCACGGTCTTCAGATCCTCGAGGTCCTCATCGTCGATGCGAAAGCCGACACTGCGCTCACCCAGTTCCTCTTCCAGCGCCTCGACCAGCTCGATCAACGCGAGCGAGTCGGCGTCGAGATCGTCGGCGAACGCATCACCCTCGCCGATGCTGGACGGCTCGATCTCGAGGATGTCCGCCAGACGATCTCGAACGATCTGAAGGACCTCGGCCCGATCGATCGGACCGCCGGTCACGTGGGTTTCTGCGGGCACGGTGGCTCCTCCGATGGGATCAGGCGCCGAATACGGCCGCGCACCTTACCAAAACACCCGGTCTCAATCGTCGGCCGGACCGACCGCGTCGGCCAGTGCGGTGACCAGATCCATTTCGACCAGGTCCACCGCAGTGCGGAGTGCATTGCAGATCGCCCCCGGACTCGACGCGCCGTGACTGATCAACGAGACCCCCTTCACGCCCAGCAACAGCGCCGCCCCGTAGGTGTCGGGGTCCAGATCGTGGAAGATCTCGGTGAGACCGGGGAGGATCGGGGCCACCGCGGTGCGGCTCTGATCGTCGGCGTCCATCACGGCGCGGAGCCGATCCAGAACCGTTCCGATGCCACCCTCGAGCGCCTTCAGAACGACGTTGCCGGTGAAGCCGTCGGTGACGACAACGTCGACGTCGGCAGACATGATGTCGCGGCCCTCGACGTTGCCCACGAAGGTTGCCCCGGTCGATCCGCTCCAGGCGTCGTCGGACAAGAGCCCATGGGCCTCCTTCGTCAGGGAGTTGCCCTTCCCCGGTTCCTCTCCGATCGAGAGCAGGCCGACCCTGGGGGCCTCGACGCCGTACCGGCGCCGGGCGTACACCGAACCCAGCTGGGCGAACTGCACCAGCCATGGCGCCTGGCACTCGGCGTTGGCTCCGGCATCGAGCAGGACGGTCGGCGGTCCGCTCGCCGAGGGAATGGGGGTGGCGATGGCCGGACGCGCCACCCCGCGGAGACGGCCGATGCGGAAGAGGGCACTGGCCATGGCCGCGCCGGTGTTGCCGGCGCTGACGGTGGCCGCGGCATGGTGGTCGCGCACGGCCTCGGCCGCCCGAACCACGGTGGCATCCTTGCGGCGCCGCACGCTGGAGCCCGGGTCGTCGGCCATGCCGATGACCTCGGAAGCGGCGATGACCGGCAACCCGTGATGATCACCAAGCCGGTCGGGGGGACCGACCAGGACGACCTCGATGCCGTGGTCATCGCGGGCCCGGCGTGCCCCTTCGACCACCGCATCCGGCGCGTCGTCGCCGCCCATCGCATCGAGGGCGATCGGCAACATCAGGAGGTCGGGTGGCTGCGTCGGTCCACGGGCAGCCGCGAGCTAGTCGACGTCGACCGCGTACCGGCCCTTGTACCAACCACAGTTGGCACAGACGACGTGGGGCAGCTTGGCCGCGTCGCAGTTGGGACACACGCTGCGCGCCGGCGCATCGAGGCGCCACGCGGACGCTCGACGACTGCGAGTCTTCGACTTCGACGTCTTCTTCTTGGGTACTGCCATGAGATCCTGCGCTCGTTCCGGGAACGGTGCAGCGTAGCGGCTCGGTCGGTCGGTCGCGAAGCGGACCGGCGAGGCCGGTTGCCCCGGTCAGTCGTCGAAGGTGAGCTGATCCAGTGCCGCCCAGCGATCGTCCGGGCGCTCGTCGGCCGTCTCGGGGTCGTCCGGGCTGACGAAGGCGTCGGGCACCGGGCCGCGACACTCGCTGCCGCAGAGCACGGTGAGCGGCAGCGCACACCGCACTTCGTCGTGGATGACCGGACCGAGATCGATGGTTCCGTCGTCGGCGATCGGCCCGATCTCGTCCGACACCGGATGGTGGTCGAAATGCTCCTCGACCTCGATCTCTGCGATCCCCTCGACCGGCTCGAGGCAGCGTCGGCACTCGGCCCGCCACGGGACCTCGAGTCGTCCGGTGACGTCGATGCCGGTGGTGCGCGACTCGATCGTGACGTCCAGAAGCACCGATCCGGCCGATTCCGCGCCGGCGACCGGCGCGCGGGCCGGCTCGATCGCGATGGTTCGGCGGACCGTGTCTCGTTGACCGGGGTGCCGGAGGAGGTCGGTGACGACCAGCCGGGCGGGGTCGATCAGGGTTGTTCCTGATCGAACACTGCGGGATCGACGGGTGCGTCCTCGGCGTCCGGCTCGGCGGCGGCGGCGACCGGGGTACCACCGAGCTTGTCCCGCCCGCTGGCCACCATCTTGGCGGTCCGCTCGAGGATGATCTCGAAGCTCCCGAGCTTCTGGTCGCAGAAGTCCTCGACCTCGTGGCGCATCTGCCGGGCCTGCGCCTCGGCCCGATCGAGGATCTCGCCCGCGCGCTGCTGCGACGCCTTGACCACCTCGGACCGTTGGACCATCTGGGCGACCCGCGTCTGGGCGTCCGCGATCATCGCGTCGCCTTCACGCTGCACCTTGGCCAGGTACTCGTCGCGCTCCTTGAGCAGCCACCGGGCCGCTTTCAGCTCGTCGGGCAGCCGCTCGAGCGACCCCTCGATCAGCTCGAGGACCTCGTCACGATTGATCATCACCGAGGCGGACAACGGCATCGGCCGACCCGCTGCCACCAGTTCGCCGGCGCGGCGGAGCATGTCCTCGACCTCGGCCAGGTAGGGGGCGGAGGACGGGGACGGTGTTCGGGCGCTGGTATCGGTCATGTCGAGTACCTCTCGTTCAGTCGTTTCGCCACCGGCGGGGGAACCATGGAGGTGACGTCGCCGCCCAACCGGGCGACCTCTCGGATGAGCTTCGATGCAAGGAAGGAACGGTCCGACGCCGAGGGCAGGAACACCGTGTGGACGCCGGAGATGGCGTGATTCATCTGCGCCATCTGGAGCTCGCTCTCGAAGTCGGACACGGCGCGCAGGCCCTTCACGATGAAATCGCAGCCCTCGCTGCGGGCCAGATCGACGACCAGCTCGGAGAACATGGTGACCCGCACGTCCGGCAGATGGGCGACGCACTCGTTGAGCATGTCCTCGCGTTCGTCCAGATCGAACAGCGGTTCACCCTTCTGCGGATTGCGCATGGCGGCGACGACGACCTCGTCGAAGAGGGACGCCGCGGTCTCCATGATCTCCATGTGACCGTTGTGCACGGGATCGAAGGATCCCGGATACAGCACTCGTGACACGAACAACTCCCGCTGGTGAGACAGTCGATGGTGAGGGTAAGGGTCGGGGCTGGCGGACAACCGCGTCAAACCGTCGCAGCGATCGACCGGCGCCTCTTCTCAGGCGTTGGTCACTCGCCGCGCGTACGCCACCACAGTAGTGCCATAGGTCCGCTCCTTCACCACCCGCCACCCGGTGCCGAGGTCCACCGCACCGTCCGCTTCGACCACCAGGAGCCCGGCCTCGACCGCCGCCCCCAGCTCGGGCAGGGCGTCGAATCGGTAGGGCGGGTCGGCCAGCACCAGATCGACGGGGCCGATCCGGCCTGCGTGGACCAGTGCATCGGCTCGCACCACGGTCGCCCGATCGGTGATGCCGAGCGACGCCAGGTTCGACTCGATCAGCGCGACGGCGTCGGGCTCGCGATCCACGAACGTGCAGTGCCCGGCACCGCGCGACAGGGCCTCGATCCCCAGGGCCCCCGTGCCGGCGAACAGATCCATCACCACGGCACCCTCCAGCGGATCGAGACTGAACAGGGTGTTGAAGATGGCTTCACGGACCCGATCCGACGTGGGCCGGATCGCGGCGCCCTTCGGAGACCGGATCGTCCTGCCCCCGAGGTCACCGGCGATCACGCGCATACCGGCACGGTATCGGCGAGCCCGGTACTACGGTGCCCGCGTGGATGTTCCCGAACACATCGTCTGCGTGGACTGCGGCGGCCGGTGCCACCGGCTCAGCTACCCGCCCGACGAAGGTTTCATCCCCGGCGACATCGTCGCCTACCGATGCGAGGACTGCCTCGATCGGTGGGACGTCGTCATGGACGACATCGACGACGAGCCCGGGTCCTAGTAGCCCCGAGGAGTTCAGCCGTGCTGAACTCCCAAGGAGCCGCCCGGAGCGGAGCGCCTTTTCTCGGGTCCCTAGCTCTTCAACAGATACTCGGCATCGTCGGGGTCGAGGAAGAACGCCACCTCGTCCCGCAGGTCGGGAACAGCCCGCAGATCCGACCCGGCGTCGACCAGGGCGAACGCCACCTCCCGAGCGCGCTCGACGGTGGCGCGATCGCGGCGCAGCGACGCCAACCGCAGGTCGTTGCGCCCCTTCTGCCGCTCACCCATGATCGTCCCCTCACCCCGTAGCTCGAGGTCGACCTCGGCCAGCTCGAATCCGTCGGTGGTCCGCACCATGGCCTCCAGCCGGGCCTCGGCATCGGGCGTCGCCCCGTCGCCCACCAGGTAGCATCGGGACGCGTCCGCGCCTCGGCCGACCCGGCCCCGCAGCTGGTGCAGCTGGGCGATGCCGAACCGGTCGGCATCGAGCACGACCATCACGGTTGCGTTGGGAACGTCGACGCCGACCTCGATGACCGTCGTCGCCACGAGCACGTCGAGCTCACCGGACCGGAAGGCTGCCATCCGCTCCTCCCGGTCCGCCGCAGGGACGCGACCGTGGAGCAGCGCCAGCCGCAATCCCGCCAGCTCCCCTGCTGCGAGCCGGTCGTGGGTCTCCTCGGCCGACGCGACCTCGAGCTTCTCGCTCTCACCGATCAGCGGACACACCACGTAGACCTGCTGGTTCGACGCGACCGCCGTCCGGACGTCCTCCCACATGTCTTCCTCGGCATCGGATTCGGGTCGCACCCACGTGGTCCGGATGGGGGTGCGACCGGGCGGCAGCTCGTCCAGGACGGAGACGTCGAGATCGCCGTAGACGGTCATGGCCGCCGTGCGCGGAATGGGTGTGGCGGTCATGACGAGGACGTCGGGCATCGCCACTCCCTTTCCCTTGTCGCGCAGCGCGGCTCGCTGCTCGACGCCGAACCGGTGTTGCTCGTCGACGACGACCACACCCAGCGACGAGAACTCGACCGCTTCCTGGATCAGCGCATGCGTACCGATGACGAGATCGCAGGTGCCGTCGGCCAGCGAGGCCAGGATGCGGCGTCGCTCGGCGGCGCCGACCCGATTGGTCAGCAGCTCGAGCCGCATGGGTCGGACCCCCATCAAGGTCCCGGGATCGGAAACCTCGAACTGCTCCAGCATCGGCCGAACCGCGCTCGCGTGCTGCTCGGCGAGCACCTCGGTGGGGGCCATCAACGCCCCTTGATGACCCCCGGCGACCCCGGCCAGCAACGCCGAGACGGCGACCAGGGTCTTGCCCGAGCCGACATCACCCTGGAGCAGGCGGTGCATGGGTGCCGTCGCGGCGAGGTCGTCGCGGATCTCGTCGATCACCCGGCGTTGCGCCTCGGTCAGCGGGAACGGCAGGGACGCGTGAAACGACGAGAGGAGGTCGTCGATGGACGGGTCGAGATGGCGGATCCCGGTCAGCTCCGACTCGAAGCGACGCTTCCGGAGCACCAGCGCCAGCTGGATGCGCAGCAGCTCGTCGAAGACCAGACGCGCCCGCGCCCCGCTCACCTCGCCCATCGACTCGGGCTGGTGGATGGCGGTCAGCGCCGACCGCCGGTCGATGAGCTGCTCCTCGGCGAGGATCTCCGCCGGCACCGGATCGGCGATGCCTCGGGCGGAGGAACGGCGCAGGGCCTCGGCGACCCACTCCGCCACGTCCCAGGTGGTCAGGCCGGCCTTCTCCGACTGGGGGTAGACGGGGATGATGCGGCCCGTGCGGTTCCCCACGAGGTCGACGACCGGATTGGTCATCTGGGGCCGACCCCGGTAGAGGTCCATCTTGCCGAAGACGACGACCCTGGCCCCCTCTTCGAGTTGGCGCTCGCGCCAGGGTTGGTTGAAGAAGGTCAGATCGAGCGTGCCGCTCTCGTCGCCCACCTTGACCGTGACCATCGTGCGGCGGTTCCTGGTGCGGCGGGACTGGATCGAGCGGACCTCGACCATGATCATCGCCTCGTCGCCCGGCACCAGATCGACGATGCGCGCCTGGCGGGTGCGGTCGATATAGCGCCGGGGGTAGTGGAGCAGGAGATCGAGGACCGACGTGATGTCGACCGCCGCCAGGGACTTCTCCTTCTTGGGGCCGACGCCGCGCAGCTGGGCGACGGGAAGCCGGTCGAGTTCGAGCAGCGTGATCGGTGTGGTCACGAATGGCCCTCGACCAACGGCTCCATGACGCGATCGATCACCGAGACGAATCGCTCGGCGATGGCGATCGCCTGCTCGGGCCGGTCGGTGTGGACGTGCAGCCGCCACAGGTCGTCGTACCCTGCGACGCCGATCGAGTCGCCGAGCTCACGCCAGGCGCGCTCGATGCGATCGACGTCGACGGCGGTGCCCTCGACGGTCAGCATGACCTCGACCCGGTTGTCGACCGAGGCGGCGGGGTCGACGGGGCCCGCGGAGATCGCCCCCCGACCGTCCGGCGCGTCGCCTCCCACCGCGAGCACGAATCCGTCGAGGACGCACAGCAGCCCGGCTCCGCCCGCGTCGACCACCCCGTGTCGGGCCAGCACCGGGAGCAGGGAGGGGGAACGTGCCACCGATGCCTCGGCCTCCTGCTGCGCCGACGCCAAGACCTCCACCATCCCCCGGTCGCTCGTCGCCATCGCGGCGGCGGCCACGTCGGCCGCGACCGTGATCATCGTCCCTTCGACGGGCTGATCCATGGAGGCGCGGGCGTCCTCCGCCGCCGCCGTGAACGCCCGATGGAGTGGCCCGGGGAGTCCGGAGAGAAAGCCCCGGAGCCATTCAGCGAGGATGACGCCGGAATTGCCGCGCGCCGCTCGGATCGCAGCGGGCTGGGCGGCGGCGACCACCGCAGGGAGCCGCGGCGACGCGGCGGGATCGGCCTCGGCAACCGCGTCGGCCGCCGCGCTGACCGCCGCCAGCGTCGCTGCCATGTTCCGGCCGGAGTCGGCGTCGGCGACCGGAAACACGTTCAGCTCGTCGAGCCAGTGCTGGTGCTGGACGACCCGATCGTGGGCCAGCGACAGCATGCGGACCACGGCGGGTCCGTCGATCACGGCGAGGCCGGCGGCGTCACCGCCGAGTTGGTCGTTCACGCTGGGGCCCCCGGGACACTCGCCACGGGTCGGATCGTAACCACCACGCCCCGCGCTGCCGCCGACCGCCGAGGCCGTGACCGAATCGGACAGCGGGATCGGAGGCTCGCTATGTTCTGCACCATGCCAGCCGAGATGCCGAAGTTCATCGACGGTGCCGAGCGTCGGGAGGCCAGCGCCACCAAGCCGACCCGGCGCTCCATGCTGACCGGCGGCCTCATGGCCACTCTGATCCGGCTGCGCGGGGTGCCCGTGCTCGGCGCGCTGGCCCGCGCCGCGCTCCGGCTGATCTGGCGCATGGAGATCCCTCCGTCGGTGACGATCGGCGAGGGGACGATCTTCCTGCACGGCAACAGCACGTTCATCCATCCCAACGTCCGCATCGGCCGCCACTGCGTGATCGCCCACCTCGTCACGATCGGGCTCCAGGACGTCTGGGACACCGGTGGCGAAGCCACGACACCGGTCGTGCTCGAGGACCACGTGATGCTCTCGCCGGGGGCCAAGGTGCTGGCACCACCCGAGGGGCTGACCGTCGGCCGCGGCACCCTCGTGGCCGCCAATGCGGCCCTCGGCCAGTCGACCGGTGAGTGGGAGATCTGGGGCGGTGTTCCGGCCCGCAAGGTCGCGGACCGGACTCCGCCCCCGACGTTCGCCAAGAACTTCCCGGGCGAAGGACCCGGCGAGACCGGCCGACCGTGACCGCGCCGTTCCGCCGCCCGAGCCCGCTCCTCAACACGCTGATCGGCCTGCGGGCCGTTCCCGGCGTCGGCACGATCACCCGCAACCTGGTCCGGCTGTTCAACCTCATGCACGTCCCGGCCACGGTCTCCATCGGCGAAGGCAGCGCCTTCGTCCACGGCACCGGCACGACGGTCTGGGCCACGACCGAGATCGGCCGGCACGTCACGATCGCCCACGAGGTCACGATCGGAACCCAGGACGCCTACATGGACCCGACGGTTGCGTTCGGTCCGATCGTGTTCGAGGACCATGTCGTGCTCTCGCCCGGATCGCGGATCCTGGCTCCGACCGCGGGAATGACGATCGGACGTGGCACGCTGGTGGCGCCGAACGCCGTCCTTCTCGGATCGACCGGTGAGTGGGAGATCTGGGACGGCATCCCGGCTCGGAAGGTCGCCGACCGAGAACCGCCCGCCGGCTTCGAGGAACGCTTCCCCGGCGAAGGACCCGCCGACCGATGAGAACGACCCGACCGACCAGCAGGAGAACCCCGTGCAAGGTGTGATCAAGTCCTACGATCCGATGAGCGGCGACGGTTCGCTCGTGCGCGACACCGACCTGGCCGAGTTCGATCTGGCCGACGACGCACTCGAGGGGTCCATCTTCCGGATGCTGCGCCAGGGTCAGCGAGTCGTGTTCGATCTGGACGGGACCGATCGGGCCACCGCTCTGCGGCTGGGGTCCGAGGTCGACCTGGGCACCCCCGGGGTCCCCACTCCCGACTGATCGCTCGGGGCCGGGCCCACCGGTTCCCCGGCCGCGCCCGTCCGCCCGAAGACGGGTCGCGACGCATTGTCGCCGCCCAACGGCGAGGGGTACCTTCGAAGTCTCCGTTGGGGTCGACCCAGCGTTGATACGCGGCTGAGGAAGAAGGTTTCTCCATGAGCGTCGTTCGCCAACTCGAGGCGCAATTCGGTCTGAACAACGTGGACCTGCACGTCGGTCTGTCCCAGGACCAACTGTTCCACCGAGCGATCGAACACGATCGCGGTCGCGTCCGTCCCGACGGTCCCGATGACGAGCAGAAGGCCTACCCCACCGCGCTCGGCAACGCCGGCCCACTCGTCTACTACACCGATCCCTCCTGCACCGGCCGCCCGGTCCAGGACACCTTCGCGGTGGCATGGCCCGAGATCGAAGACGAGATGTGGTGGAAGCCGGACTTCAAGAAGTTCGACCCCGACCACTTCGAGGCCCTGCTCCCCCGCGTGGTGCAACACCTGAACGACCGCAACGCGACGCTGTACGTGACCGACGTGTTCTGCGGGGCCGATCCCGAGATGGCCCGGCCCTACCGGTTCGTCGGCGAGTACGCCACCCACGCCTACTTCTGCAACATCATGTTCCCCAAGAAGGTCCGGGACGACGACGATCGCGAGACCGAGGGCTGGACCCTCCTGAACGTCCCGTCGTTCCGCTGCGACCCCGACCGCGACGGCACCCGCGGCGAGCGGGCGGTCATCGTCGACGTCCGCAATCGGGTGGGGCTGGTGCTCGGCCGGGCCGACTACTGCGGCGTCAACAAGAAGACGATGTTCACCGTGATGAACTTCGTCCTGCCCAAGGACGACGTGCTGCCCATGCACTGCTCGGCCAACGTCGGTGCGGACGGCGACAGCGCCATCCTGTTCGGCCTCTCGGGCACCGGCAAGACCACGCTGTCGGCCGATCCCCAACGCGAGCTCATCGGTGACGACGAGCACGTCTGGGGCCTCAAGGGCATCACCAACTTCGAGGACGGCTGCTACGCCAAGCTGATCGACCTGAACAAGGAGGCCGAGCCGGTCATCGCCGCGGCCCTCTCCCTGCCCGGCACGCTGATCGAGAACGTGCCGCCGCTTCCAGGTCAGCCGATCGAGGAGACCCACCCGCAGGATCTCGATCTCATGGACGGGAGCGTCACCGAGAACACCCGGTTCGCCTACCCGCTCAGCGCCAACCCCAACGTGGCCGAGGGCGCCAGCGGACCGCACCCCCGAACGATCGTGCTGCTCACCGCCGACGCGTTCGGCGTGCTGCCCCCGGTCTCGATCCTCACCGAGGAAGAGGTGATGTACCACTTCGTCACCGGGTTCACGTCCAAGCTGGCCGGCACCGAGGTGGGTATCACCGAACCGCAGGCAACGTTCAGTGCGTGTTTCGGCGCTCCGTTCATGTCGCACAAGCCGTCGGTCTACGCGGAGCTGCTGGCGATCGAGATGGAGCGCCACGAGACCCGTTGTGTGCTGCTCAACACCGGGTGGTCGGGTGGTGCCTACGGGACCGGTCACCGCATCTCGATCGGCCACACCCGCCTGCTCCTCAACGCGGCGCTGCACGGTGAGCTCGACCACGAGGAGACCGAGCTGCACCCCATCTTCAATCTGCGGATGCCCAAGCACTGCCCCGGCGTCCCGAGCGAGATCCTGAATCCCCGCAACACCTGGGACGACCCCGAGGCGTACGACGCTGCGGCCCTGAAGCTGCGGGACATGTTCCGGGAGAACTACGAGGCCAAGGGGTTCTCCGAACTGGGCATCAAGGCGGTCATGTAGGCCCCTCGCGGTCCCATGGAGTTCCTTGAGTTGGGTGTTGTCAACTTTGGTGCTAGTCTGTGAGTCGATATCCCCTCACGCTCAGGAGTTCCCATGTTGACCAGCCGATTCGACCCCTTCTTCTCCCCCTTCCCCTCGACCCGCTCGGTGAGCCGGACCCGCTCCATCCCAATCGACGTCATCCGCCACGACGACCACCTCGAGATCGTGGCCGACCTCCCCGGCGTCGATCCCGCCGAGGTCGAGCTCACCGTCGAGAACCGCGTCCTCACCCTGGCGTTCGAGCGCCCGGTCCCCGAGGGCGCCGACTTCGCCGTGCAGGGCCGGCTCTACGGCTCCTACCGGACCGAGCTGTCGCTCTCGACCGCGTTGGACGGCAGCGGGGCCGATGCGTCCTTCGACGCCGGCGTGCTGACCATCGCCATCCCGTTCGCCGAGGAGGCCAAGCCGAAGAAGGTGCTGATCTCCACCTCCACCGCCGGCGAACTTGCCGCCGAGGGTGAGGCCGGCGACGACGGCGATCCCTCCACCAACTGACCGGTCCCCGGCAGGACCGACGGGCACTACGCTTCACCCCACACCAACCCAGGGGGGTCCGCCCATGTCGGTCAGCGCATACATCCTCATCCAGACCGAGGTGGGCAAGGCCGCCAACGTGGCCGACCAGGTGCGCGATCTCACCGGCGTCGTGTCCGCCGATGACGTCACGGGCCCCTACGACGTCATCGTGCGGGCCGAGGCCGGGACGGTCGACGAGCTGGGCAAGATGGTGGTCAGCAAAGTCCAGATGCTCGAAGGCATCACCCGGACGCTGACCTGCCCGGTCGTCAACCTCTGATCGGGCCGAGACACCCGCCCGTGGCGTCCCGTCAGCCCAGCACCACGGCCCGCAGGCCCAGGCCCATCAGGAACAGGCTGCCGAACCCGTACAGCAGGTACTGGTGCGCCTTCATCTGCTGGCGATAGCTGTAGATGATGGCGACGGCGATGATGGCGACGAAGCCGTAGAACTGGTGGAACTGCTCCACGTCGAAGCCGTCGTTGAGCAGCCACACGCCCAGCGCGACCTGGACGAAGATCGTCAGCTCGGCGGCCAGGATGAACCACCACATCACCCGGCGCCGCAGCGGCTCGACCCAGTGGGCCGCCAGCGCCCAGAGGCCGGCCAACGCGTTGGCTCCGATCACCACCCACGCGAATGTGGTGTGGAAGTCGCGTAGTGCCATCGAGCTCCTGGTTCCGAGGTTGCGCCGGCAGGGAGGTCAGTCCGCGCCGACGACACCCGTCGGGCGGTTGGCCTCGGCCATGGCAAGCGCCTCTTCCATCGCCTCGGCGGCGGTGTCGACCAGACCGGTGATCTCGTCGTCGGAGAAGCCGGCCAGCGAGCGGAAGGTCCGGGCCAGGTGCACCGGGTTCTCCTCGGATTCGCCCCGGAAGCCGCCGAAGCTGAAGAGCTTGTCGACCGAGCGCTGGAAGTCGAGCGCGTTCTGCTGCCGGTCGGGGTCGTCGGCGGTCAGACGGCGCAGCCAGTCGGAGCCCATCTTCACGTGGGTGACCTCGTCGGCCAGCATCCAGTCCTCGCAGTAGTAGAGAACGGGATCCGACACCGCGCCGCCGAACTCTCGCATCGTGTTGAAGACGTCGATGGCGAGGCCCTCGAGCGCGCGGTTGACACCGGTGAGCCGAAGGACCGGATCGGGGTTGCAGGCCGCCTCGTAGAGCAGGGTCTGCTCGGCGAACTCGCCGATGGTCGAGCCCATGTGGTCGCCGAGCTTCACGGAGATCTCGACGTGGCGAGCCTCGTCCCAACACTGGCGAGCCATGTCGAGCTTCAGCTCGAAGGGCACATCGCTCTCACCACTCCCGACGTTGAAGTCCCAGCAGGTGCGACCCGCCCCCTCCAAGGCCTGGATCTCGCCGACGAAGATGCCGTGCATCAGGCCGCGGACGGCATCGGGTGTCTCGGGGTTGTCCTTGCCGAATCCGCCCCGTCGCCGCGTTTCGTCGAACGCCACCTGGTTGCGAGGATCGAACACGACGTCTTCGATCCTCATGCGCTCGAAACGATCGTCGCGAGCCAGTTCCTCGACCGGAAGCATGCGCTTCACAGCGCCTCCCCTCGTTGCGTGTGGTTCAGGGTAGCTGAGGGGTTCGCGGGCAGGCGCCTGTGGGCTACCAGAGTGACCCCGCCATGGGCGCGCCGTCGCGCTGCTGGCCGTTGCGGATGTAGAACTCGATCCCGAAGGCGTCCGTGAAGGCGTCGTCGGGGAACTGCATGAAGAACGACTCGGGGCCGATCTGGCTGGCGTGAGCCCGCATGGCCGCCTTCTTCCGGTCGATCACGCCCCTGACGTCGACCGCATGGGTGATGAAACGCTCCTCGGTCCCGAAGGTGTCGGTCTCGCTGACCTCGGGCGGCTCGATGCCGGCTTCGGCCAGCTCGTCGGCCCGCTCGGCGAACTGGCGCATGATCCGGGTGCGATTCATCGTCGCCTCGTACACCTGGGCGACCCCGGCCAACGTGGCTGCGGCGAGGCCGACGCGGTGGACCTGGATGTGGTCGGGGTGGCCGTAGCCGCCGTGCGAGTCGTAGATGGTGAACACATCGGCGCCGATGTCGGTCAGCAGCTCGGCCACCTGGCCTGCCGCCTCGTCCACGTCGGCCCGCCAGAAGCACTCGGGGTGGTCGTTGGTGGGCTCGCCCATCATTCCCGAGTCGACGTAGTCGAGCAGCTCGACACGCGATGCACCGAGGATGGCGCCCGCCTCGCGGACCTCCTTGACCCGGCGATCGCCGAGCGCTTCGCCGTGATCGAGCACTCCGGGCTGGGGCTCGCCGTGTTCGCCGCCGGTGGCGACGATGAGCACCACGTCGAGTCCGGCGTCGGCAGCCAGCGCCATGGTGCCGCCCGTGGCGATCGCCTCGTCGTCGGGGTGAGCGTGAAAACACGCGAGCGTCGGCACGATCGAAAGCCTAACGGGGCCGCGGTGTCGATCCGGCGGGCTCCGTCCTACCGCATCATCACCGGTGAGCCGTGATGGGCGACGAGCTTCCATCCGTCGGTGGTCAGGCGGAACACGTTGGTGGCGGCGATGGCCTGGGTGTCGCCCCGATCGACCAGGTTCTCCTCGAGAGTCACCCAGGCCATCCCGTCGCCGACCTCGATCGACTCGTTGGTGAGGATGAACTGATTTCGGCCCGGCCCGTCGAAGATGCGGCGCCAGGATGCTTCGATCTGGTCCGATCCTCGCAGGATGGGCCAGCCCGGATGCACGCAGACCGTGTCGTCACCGTGACCCCACACGTCGCGCATGGCGCCGAGGTCCCGCGCTTCGTGAGCGGCGTAGAAGGCCGCATTCGCGGCCTCGACCTCGGCGGCGGGGTCGGCGTCGACACTCGGCGGTGGTGGCGAGCGGTCGACGACCAGGGGATCGAGGTCGACGCCGGTCAGGGCCAATCGGGTCAGGCGACGGCTGACGTTGTTGAGCATGTGGAAGGGCCCGTAGACGAGACCGGGCCGCACATGCGGTCGATCCTGCTGCACGGCGCGCACGACATCGCGGCCGACCGCGTCCGGGGAGACCTTGGGGACGAGCCGAAGCTGCTGGAGCCGGCGGAGCACGGGGAGGGTGTATCCCTCGCTGAGCTCGACCCGGTTCCACATGTCGGTGTCGACCGGACCCGGAGCCACGACCGTCAGGCCCACGCCCGTGCCCTCCAGTTCCATACGAAGCCCCTCGGTCATGTTGGTCAGGCCGGCCTTGGTGCCGCTGTACGCGACGGCCCCCGGGAAGGTCATGACGCCGGTGATGGAGCTCATCTGGACCAGGTGGCCCTCCCCCCGCTCCAGCATGTGCGGAAGCACATCGCGCGTGAGCAGGACGGCCGCCTCGAAGTTCAGCCGGGCCACGGCCCGGAGCCGGTCGCGGTCGAGATGCACGAACGCGTCGGAGTCCTCGATTCCTGCGTTGTTGACCAAGACGTCGACGCGGCCGAGCCGCACGAGGCACTCGGGGATGAGGCGGTCGACATCGGACTCCTTCGTCAGGTCGGCGACGAGGAAGTCGGCCCCGATCCGGTCGGCGACCGCTGACAGCTTCTCCCGGCTGCGAGCGACGACCAGGACGCGCGCCCCGGCGGCGGCGAACCGCTCGGCGATCGCTTCGCCGATGCCCCGTGACCCGCCGGTGACGACGACGGCGCGACCGCTCAGCTCCATGTCGCACTCCCAGCGCCCCGGGTCGACACGGCCGTGGAGGCGATCAGGCGATCGCTCCGGACTGACGCAGCGACGCCAGTTCGGCCTCGTCGAATCCCCAGTCGGCGAGCACCTCGTCGGTGTGCTGACCGGCGTGCGGTGGCGGCAGATCCAGCTCCGGCTCGGTCCTGCTGAAGCGGGGCGCCGGCGCCGGCTGGGTGATGCCGTGCCGCTCGGCGAAGGTCCCGCGGGCCACGTTGTGCGGATGCTGCGGCGCTTCGCCGAGGCCCAGGACCGGGGCGAAACAGACGTCGCTGCCGGCCATGACGGCCTCCCACTCGTCGCGCGTCTTCGTCTTCACCACCGCGGCGACCTTCTCCTTCAGAGCCGGCCACTGCTCGCGATCCATCTGGTGGGGCAATTCCTGGCCGGCCAAACCGAGCTTGTCGAGCATCTCGGCGTAGAACTGCGGCTCGATGCTGCCGAGCGAGATGTACAGACCGTCCGAGGTCTCGTAGACGTCGTAGAAGTGGGTCCCGCTGTCGAGCATGTTGGTGCCACGCTCGTCCTTCCAGAACCCCATGGCCCGAAAGGCGTGGAACATCGTGGTGAGAACGGCGGCGCCGTCGACCATGGCCGCGTCGACGACCTGGCCTTCGCCCGACGTGCGCGCTTCGACGATGCCGCACACGAGGCCGAAGGCGAGCAGCATGCCGCCGCCGCCGAAGTCGCCGACCAGGTTGAGGGGCGGCACCGGGGCCTCGCCCCGGCGACCGATGGGATCGAGCGCACCCGCCAGCGCGATGTAGTTGATGTCGTGGCCGGCCATGGGCGCCCAGGGCCCGTCCTGACCCCAGCCGGTCATGCGCCCGTAGACCAGCGCCGGGTTGCGGGCGAGGCAGTCCTCGGGACCGAGGCCGAGACGCTCGGTCACGCCGGGCCGGAATCCTTCGAGGAGCGCATCGGCCTGTTCGACCAGGCGGAGGACGGTCTCGACCCCCTCGGGGGACTTCAGATCGACGCCGATCGAGCGCCGACCACGGTTGAGGACGTCACCCGGTGGCAGGGCGGGATCGCCGCCGCCGGCCTGGGCGGCGCGGTCGATCCGGATGACCTCCGCACCCATGTCGGCGAGCATCATGGCGCAGAACGGTCCCGGACCGATGCCGGCGAGCTCCAACACCTTCACCCCGGAGAGCGGCCCGGCCATCAGCCCGCCTTTCGGATCGTGTCGTGGATCGCGTCGGCGATCGTCGGCCAGTACGCCCGCGGAAGATCGTGGGCCATGTCCTCGATGAACAGGGTCTCGACATCGGGTAGGACCTCGGCGGTGCGATGACCACCGCTGACACCGATCAGCTGATCGAGATGCCCGTGGACCACCAGCGCGGGCTTGTCGAAGCGGGCCAGGCCCTCCTCACGGCTGGGCGACGTGAGCACGGCGAGCAGCTGGCGGGCCTGACCCGGAGGGTGGTTGCAACGGTCGTACTGCACGGTGATGCGCTCGGCGGCCAACTCCTCGTCCCAGTGATCGGGAGAGGAGATCACCTTCGCCATCTCGACGCCCTGGGCGATGGCCATCTCCCGGTCGGCGGACTGGGGCTCGACCATCTTGATGATCACGTCGGGCGAGGCCGCACCCACGTGGGATTCGCCGGTCGTCGACATGATCGACGTGAGCGACAGCGCCCGGTCGGGATGATCGACCACGACCTGTTGGGCGATCATGCCGCCCATCGACGCCCCGACGATGTGGGCGACGTCGATGCCGAGGTGGTCGAGGAGTCCGACCGCGTCGTTGGCCATGTCGGTGAGGTGGTAGGGCGGGCCGACCTCTCCTCCCGTGAACAGGGCGGCGATCTGCTCGTCGGCGTTGGGGCAGACGTCGTGGAACTTGGTGGACAGACCGACGTCACGGTTGTCGAACCACACGACGCGGTGGCCACGCGAGACGAGGTCGTCGATGAACTCGTCGGGCCAGACGGTCATCTGGGCACCGAGCCCCATGATCAGCAGGATCGCCGGATCGTCGGGCCCGCCTCGCTCGTCGTAGAAGATCTCGATGCCATTGACCGATGCCGTCGTCATGGGCTCAGTCTCTCGGCGACCTGACCGAGCGGTCAAGACGGCGCCGCGCCGAGCGCTACGGTGCGGCCGCATGGACGAGTGGGTTTCCTGCGCACCCTTCGACGCGGTGCCCAACCGGGCCCTGCACGACATCATCCGTCTGCGGATCGACGTCTTCGTGGTCGAGCAGGTATGCCCCTACCCCGAGCTGGACGGGCGCGACGCCGAGCCGGGGACGGTGCACTGGTGGGTCACCCGTGTCGATCAGGTCGTGGCCACGTGTCGGATGCTGGCGGGCGACGGGCCCGGCGAGCACATCCTGGGCCGGGTCGCCACCCACCCGTCGGTCCGTGGCGGCTCGACCGCGACGCGGCTGGTCGACGCCGCGCTCGATTCGGTGACCGGACCGGTCACGATCGGAGCCCAGGCCCCGCTCGAGGGCTGGTACGCCCGGTTCGGCTTCGTCCGGAGCGGACCCGACTACATCGAGGACGGCATCCCGCACCTCCCCATGCGCCTCGACCGCTGAGCACGCTCAGTCGGGGCGGGTGATCTCGAACAGCTCGGTGGCGTGGCTGTACATGTTCCCCACGTGACGACCGACCGCGCCGAGCGCGGCCTGATCGATCCGTGTTCCGTCGAGGAGATCGTCAGCGACGTGGAACTCGACCGCTTCGCCGACCACCAGCGCGTTGCCGAAGTCGGCGTGACCGATGTCGACGATCTGGCTCACGGTGCACTCGATGTTGGCCTTGCACTCCCCCACCATCGGCGGGCGGACCGAGACGGACGGCACGGCGGTCAGCCCGACCGCCTCGAACTCGTCGACGTTCGCCGGAAAGGTGGCCGCCGTCGCATTCATGGCCTCGACCACCTCGGCGGTCACGACGTTGATGGTGAACTCGCCGACCTCGCGGACGTTCTGCAGGGTGTCCTTCCGACCGGCCCGCCCAGGCGAGAACACGAACACGGGCGGCACGCCGCTGACGCAGTTGAAGAAGGAGTAGGGGGCGAGGTTGGGCGTGCCGTCCGCAGCGAGAGCATCCCGATCCATCCGATCGGTCGGGGAACGACCAGGCCGGTGGCGAGCTTGTAGGGATCGGCCCCGGAGAGGTCGGCGACACTGAACCGGGTCTTGGGCATCGGGTCGCGAGCCACGGGCGTCTCCTTCGCGTGCCGGCCCTGTGCCGACGACGGCGAGAGGCACCCTACCGACGCCGCCATCTCGGACCTCTCCGTGGCCACCGACGCAGCCCAGCCCGAGACGGTACGGTCCGACCATGAAACCGATCTTCGGTGTCCACACCGGCCTCCAGGACACGTCCGTCGCCGATCTCCGATCGTTGTGGACGCGCATCGAGGAGCTGGGCTTCGACTGGATCTCGATCTGGGACCACTTCTACGCCGCCGACCTGGTCAGCACCCACAGCCACGAGGCCGTCGCCGCGCACGCCGCTCTCGCCTGCCACACCGAGCGGGTCCGCTGCGGTTCCCTGGTCTACTGCGCCGGCTATCGCCACCCGGCGGTCCTGGCCAACGCCATCACCACCATCGATCACCTCTCCGGCGGGCGGGCCGAGCTGGGCCTCGGCGCCGGATGGGCCCAGCCCGAATACGAGGCGTACGGCATCGACTTCCCCAACGCCGGGACGCGGCTGGACATCCTCGAGGAGTCCCTCGCCTGCATCCGCTCGCTCCTCCGTGACGAGGTCTCGGACTTCTCCGGCGAGCACTTCACCCTCACGGACGCACACTGCGACCCCAAGCCGATGCAGGCCGAGCTCCCCATCTGGGTGGGCGGCGGCGGCGAGAAGCGCACGCTCCGCATCGCCGCCCGCTATGCCGACGGCTGGAACGTGCCCTTCGTGTCGCCCGAGGTCTTCGCCCACAAGCGCGCGGTCCTCCACGAGCACTGCGGCGACGTCGGACGGGACCAGGCGGAGATCCGCTGCGCGGTCAACGTCGGCGTCGCCCCGGACGAGGACGCGCTGGCCCGTCAGTTCGGCGCCATCGCCGAGATGGTCCGGCCCGGCGTGCTCATGGGCTCGCCGGAGCAGATGACCGACGCCATCGGGCGTTATGCGGACGCCGGCGTCGACCAGATCAACCTGGCCATGCGAGCCCCGTGGGAACACGACCTCCTCGAGACCCTGGGCGAGACCATCTCGCGGATGTAGGCGGGGTTCGCGTCGGTGCGCCCAACGATCGGCCGGCCCACGGCCTTGTTCGACGTCGCCGTTAGGGTGCCGACGTGCGGTTCGTCTCCTACATGACTCCCGGCTTTCCGCCGTCCTTGTTCGGGGCGATCGCAGCGCGGCTCGATGCCGACCTCTTCCTCGACACCGACGCCTCGGGACCGGCCCCCGGCACCGACCCCTTCGCCGACGATCGCTTCGACCTCGGTTGGATCTGCTCGACGTCGTACGTCGACCTCGCCCTGCGGTCGGTCCGCCCTTCGATCCGGCTGGCCGGCGTGGCGTGGGTCCCCGACGATCCCGACGTCGGCGGGAGGCCGGTCTATTTCGGCGACGTCGTGGTGCGGCCCGACTCACCGGCCACCACGCTGCTCGGCCTCGCCGGTCAACAGATCGGCTGCAACGATCCAGTCAGCCTCAGCGGTCACCATGCGCTCCGATTCGAGCTGGAACGGCTCGGCGAGCATCCGGAGACGTTCGCCGATCTCGTCTTCACCGGCGGGCACCACCGGTCGCTCGATCTGCTCCTGGCCGGCGAGATCGATGCCGCAGTGGTCGACTCGGTCGTGCGCATCGGCCGCGGCCGACACGACGGCGGGGTGGCAGGACTACGCGTCGTTGATCGGCTCGGACCCTGGCCGGTGCAACCGCTCGTCGCTGCCGCCACGCTCCCCGAGGAGCAGCGGCTCGCAGTGAGCGAGGCGTTGCTGAACCCGGCGACGCATGCTGCGCTCGTACCCGAGCTCGCCGCGTCCGCGTTGACCAGGCTGGTCGCTGTTGACGAGTCCCACTACGACCCGGTCGTCCGGGCGATGACCCTCTCGCCCTGACCTCGCCTGCTGGTGGCGCAGCGCCCGCTTCGGCCGGGTCGGCGAGCGCCATGGCGTGACCCGGATGGCGAAGCAAGATCGGCGGATGATCGCTGGCGCCGGTTCGGGGTCAGTGTCGTACCCCCTCTGGGAGAATGGGGTATGGCGGTCGAGCTGGCGGAAGCCGACCTTGGCAACGGTTTGGCGGCGATCGCGGCCGGGTTGGACGAGGTGCTGGCGGCGGGGATCGATCCGGTCGATTCGGCCGACGCGATCGGTCTGATCGAGCGGCTGGAGGGGCTGGGGCGGCGGTTGGATGCGGTGCGGGTGGGGTTGGTGGATGTGGTCGACCGCAAGGGTCTGCATCGGGCCGATGGGCATCATTCGGCGAAGGTCATGGTCCGTCATGTGGCCAGGCTGTCCGGTGCGGAGGCCGCAGCCCGGGCCCGCACCGCCCGGGCGTTGCGGGATCTGCCCGAGACCCGGGCGGCGTTCGGGGCCGGTGAGGTCGGGACCTGTCCGGTCCGCCGGATGGCCCGAGCCCACGCCAACGGGCGGGTCCGGGACCGGTTGCCCGAGTTCGAGGCCCCACTGCTGCGGATCGCCAAGGGTGAGTCGTTCAAGGTGTTCGACGAGGTCGTGACCGACTGGGTGCGCCTGGCTGATGAGGACGGCACCTGCGAGGTCAACCAGCGCCGCCACGACAACCGCGACTTCCGCCCGACTCGGGACTTCGACGGCGGCATGAGCTTCGACGGCGGGTGTGGGTCGCTGTCCGGGGCCGAACTGAAGACGATCTTCGATCATTTCGTCGAGGCCGAGTTCCGTACCGACTGGGACAAAGCGAAGATCGAGCATGGTGACGCCACCACCAAGGAGCACCTGGAACGCACCGATGCCCAGCGGCGAATCGATGCGTTCTCTGCCATGTGCCTGCGGGCCGCGTCGATCGAACCGGGCGGCACGGCCCCCGAAGTGGTCACCAACCTGGTCATCGACGACGCCACCTACGAATGCACCCTCACCGCCCTGATCACCGGGATCCGGCCCGATGCCGATCCCAGCGATCAGTCCTGTCGGTGCTCCACGGTCGACGGGTACCCCGTCGAACCGACCGAAGCGGTCGCGGCCTCGCTGGTCGGCAAGCTGCGGCGGGTGGTGATCGGGGCCGACTCGGTGGTCATCGACCTCGGTCGCAGTGTGCGGTTGTTCACCGGTCTGGCCCGCCTGGCCGCCCAATTGGCCAACACCGAGTGTTTCTGGCCCGGCTGCCACGTCCCGGTGTCGCAATGCCAGATCGACCACCTCGTCCCGTTCAGCGAACGCGATGACGGCGGCGGGGGTGGCAGAACCAACCCCGGCAACGGGGGACCCGCCTGCGGGAAACACAACCGCCACAAAGAACACGGCTACACCGTCTGGCGCGACACCCACGGACGATGGCACACCCACCGACCCGACGGCACCGAAATCGAATAGCGCCCGCAGAGCAATCGGCGGTGCCCGGGGTGGGATTCGAACCCACACGCCCTTTCGGACAGAGGATCTTGAGTCCTCCGCGTCTGCCATTCCGCCACCCGGGCTACCGTGGCGCCGGGCAGCGATGACTCGCTCATGTTGGTCGCACAACGACAGCGCTGCGGGCCAGGTTGTCATCACAGATCGACCCACGACCGCGAGGAGGCGTCGATGGGGCTGTTCCGCCACCGCCGCCAGTCACATCGCCGATTTCGGATGCAGCAGAAGTTGATCGCGATCGGCGATGACTACTGGATCGAAGACGATGACGGGCATCGCGCCTACAAGGTGAACGGCAAGCTGGCCCGCGCACGCGAGACGTTCAAGTTGGAGGACGTGAACGGCCGCACGGTGGCCAAGATCCAAGAGAAGAAGTTGTCCGTGCGCGACAAGATCAAGATCGAACTGGACGGTGGCTCGGCGACGGTGAAGAAGGCGCTCGTCGGCATTCGAGACCGGTTCGAGATCGATGTCGACGACGGCCACGACTTGAAGGCGCACGGCAACATCGTCGATCACGAGTACAAGATCGAACGCAAGGGTGACGTCATCGCCGAGGTCTCCAAGCGATGGTTCCGCGTTCGAGACACCTACGGCATCGAGGTCTTCGACGAGAACGCCACGGTGCTTCTGCTGTCGATCACCGTTGCCATCGACGCCCTCGCCAACGACCAGCACTGACCGACGTCCCGACGGGAGACGATGCGCTGGTCGTGGCGTCTCGAGCGTGAGCACGAGCAAGCCGACGATGACTGGAACTGCGATCGCGCCGATGATGATCGCCCTGGCGGTGGAACCAGCAAAGGCCGAAGTGTGCTCCGCATGTTCCCACTGCTGGTTGGCCGGCGAGCCCACCTTCGGCAGGTGCTTGGGCTTCCCCGCGCCCTTGCGCCGCCGGCTACTGCTGCTTCCCATGCCGGCGAGCCCACCGGGCAGGCGGAATCTCTGGCGACTGGTCCAGGATTCGAGCGCGGGTTCGCCGGTCTATCCGACGAGTCGCCAGAGACCGTCGATGACGAGGGCTGCGCCCAGACCCGTGACGAGCCAGACGCGCACCACCCGGTTCGTCCTCAGCCAGGCCTCGCCCCGACCGATGGTGGCTTCAGCACGATTCCCAGCGACCACGATGGTGCCGACCAGCACCGAGACGAGCGAGGTTGCGACCGCGATGGAGAGCACGATCAGCGTGAGGTTCTCGACCGCACCGAGATCGACGTCGCTGATCGATGCCATGGCAAGCAGCGTGAGGATCAGCCGTTTGGGTCCGCCGAACCCCAGGAGTCCGGCCATCGACGGCGCGGCGCCAGGCCCGACATGGCGCAGATCCGCCAGGATCGCGCCGTCCCGACTCGTTTCCGCTGGCTGGTCCGGCGTCGCGGGCGACCACCAGCGCGGTGCCGACGAACAGCGCCGCGAGCGCCTCGATCGTGTCACTCGAAGCGGACCGATCGACGGCGGCCTGGCCGAGAATCAGACCGAGCACGCACGCGACGGTCGTTCCCAACAGGAACCCAGCCAGGAAGGCGATGCCGTTCGTGCGCGGCCGCTCGGATTGCACCACGGCGAGCACTGCGGTGAGCGCGAGCGGGCTGATGGCCGCGACGACACCGTAGAGGAGCACGTAACCGGTGGCGGAGATCACCCGGAGCGCCACCGCGAGAAGGCGCCTGTCGGATCGGATTGCCGGGTCGGACGGCCCACGGCTGGAACGCACCGCACTGGCGCTCGATCGTGCGCTCAGTGCTCGACACGTTCCAGCCTGAGCGCACCGGGGTCGGGTGCTCCACCCTGGTCCCCCTCCCGGCGAGCTCGAGCGGATCCGGCCATCGTGTCGCCGTCAGCGCTCCGACAGCGGCCCGCCCAGCCGCTTGATCGCGGCCGGGGTGCGGACGCCCCACCAGAACAGATCGGCGCCGTCGACGAACACCACCGGGGCCACCGTCTCCAGCTCGGCGCGGTGACGCTCGGCGAAGGGATACGGCTCGGTCGGGGCGACGACGAGATCAGGCTCGGCGGCCACCATCTCCTCGAGGGTGACGGTCGGATACCGGTCGGGGTGATCGGCCGTCACCGATCGCACCCCCAGCGCCCGCAGCAGATCGGCGCCGTAGGTGTCGTCGCCCAGGATCATCCACGGCTTCCGCCAGATCGGCACGAAGGCACGCCGCACGACCGCCTCGGCCGGCGGGGCATCGACCTCGCCCAGCAGCCCGGCGACCCGTAGCTCGCCGAAGTCCAGGCCAACCGCTCCGGCCAGTGCGGCCAGCTCCAGGGCGACGCCCGCCACCGTCCGGACATCGACGACATGGATGTCCACGCCGGCCGTCGTCAGCACCTCGGCGTCCTGCCATCGGTTCTCCTCACGACACAGCACGACCAGATCCGGCGCCAGCTCAACGATGCGATCGAGGTCGGGATCCTTCGTGCCGCCGACGGCCTCGTAGTCGGGCTGCTCGCAGAACCGGGTCACCGCGACCGGCCGGATGCCCCACGCGAGCAGCGTCTCGGTCACCGACGGCACCAGGCTGACGACCCGCATCGATCCGGACCCCGCGCTCACGGGATCGAGCACCGGCTACATGCGCCCGAGGAGATCGGCTTTCTTGGCGTCGAACTCCTGCTGGCTCAGCACCCCCCGCTGGCGCAGCTCGTCGAGCTTCTCGATCTGCTCGACGACCGACAACTCGGCGGCAGGACGGTTGATGCGGTCGAACTTCCGGTTCTCGTTGTCTTCCATCTGCTTGTAGATCTCGGCCTGGACCAGCGTGGGGTGCCGGATGTCGGAGAACTCGCTGCGACCGGTCTCACCGGCGGACTCGATGGCCAGATCGCCGGCCCTGATCATCCGCTCGAAGATGGTCTGGTTGAAGAACACGGTGTTGATCCGCTCGAGCGGGATCTCGATGCCTGACTTGGTGAGCACCCCGCTGCGGTAGATGACGCGGTCGGTGGTGACGGTGAAGTTCGTCGAGATCCACTGCAGGTACTTGTAGACGAAGTAGCCCAGCGCGAGCAGCACCAGGATCCCGCCGACCCAGTCGAGCACCTCGATGTCGTTCCAGCCCAGCAGCGCGATCCCGATCGCGATGGTGATCACCAGGCCGAGCACCGGCCTGACCAGGAACCACCAGTGGGGTCGGAGATCCTCGACGATTTCCTCGTTGGGTCCGAGCAGTTTCCTGGGGTAAGCCACACTCCGAGGTTAGCCCCACCCCAGCTCGTGGAGGCGGTGATCGTCGATGCCGAAGTGGTGGGCGATCTCATGGATGACCGTGATGCGCACCTGCTCGACCACGTCGGCCCGGCTGTGGGCGATGGCGCAGATCGAGTCGCGGAAGATCGTGATCCGATCGGGGAGCTCGAGCCCACCGTACTGCTCCCGCTCGGTCAGGGGAATGCCCTCGTACAGACCGAGCAGGCCGGGCTCCGGCGCGTGGTCCTCGATCATGACGACCACGTTCTCCATCTGCTGTGCCAACGCCTCGGGAAGGCTGTCGTAGGCGCGGCCGACCAGCCGCTCGAACTCGTCGGCATCGATGATCCCGGCATGGTCCTGCACCACACCGGTCACGCTACTCTGACCGTCCGTCCGGCCCACCGGCTCCGCCGGTTCGGTCCTTGCCCCCCACCCCGCACGGAGACGATCGATCATGGTTGTTCGCAGCCCCAAGGACTTCTTCAAGCCGCTGGCGGTCGGCGCGCCGGATCCCATGCACGAGATCCCCTTCCCGCCATCGCGGATGATCCACTTCTTCCCGCCGTCCAACGAGAAGATGCGCTCGAAGATCCCGGCCATCGCCCCCACGGTGGACATCCTGCTGGGCAACCTGGAGGACGGCGTGCCGGCCGACGACAAGGAGGCCGCACGGGCCGGCCTGGTCGAAGTGGCCCGTACGGTGGACATGGGCGAGACCCAGCTCTGGACTCGGGTGAACAGCCTGGACTCGCCGTGGTTCCTCGACGACCTCACCACGCTGGTCACCGAAGTGGGCGCCGCGTTCGACGTCGTCATGATCCCCAAGGTCGAGGGCCCCGAGGACATCCATTTCGTCGACCGCCTCCTCGCCCAGCTCGAAGCCAAGGCCGGGCTCACCAAGCCGCTGCTGGTCCACGCCATCCTCGAGACGGCCCGGGGCGTGGCCAACGTCGAAGAGATCTGCGGCGCCTCCCCCCGCATGCAGGGCCTGTCCCTGGGCCCGGCCGATCTGGCCGCCAATCGCCGCATGAAGACCACCCGGGTCGGTGGCGGCCATCCCGACTACGTCGTGCGGGAGGACCCGCCGGCGGGCGCCGACGGCGAACCCGACACCGACGCGGACCGGCCCACCTACCAGCAGGACCTCTGGCACTACACGATCGCCCGCATGGTCGACTCGTGCGTGACCCACGGCATCCTGCCGTTCTACGGGCCCTTCGGCGACATCGCCGACACCCGGGCCTGCGAGGACCAGTTCCGCAACGCCTACCTGCTCGGCTGCGTCGGCGCCTGGAGCCTGCATCCGGTGCAGATCGACATCGCCAAGCGAGTCTTCAGCCCCAGCCCCGAAGCCGTGGCCCAGGCCCAGCGGGTCATCGACGCGATGGGCGACGGCACCGGTGCGATCATGCTCGACGGGAAGATGGAGGACGACGCCTCGGTCAAGCAGTGCCGCGTCGTCGTCGAGCTGGCGAAGTCCCTGGCCTCCCGCGATCCCGAACTGGCCGCGACCTACGGATACACATCATGAGCACCACCGACCCCAGCACCACCGCCACCGCCACCGGCGATCTGACCCCCCGCCGCAGCGTGTTGTACATGCCTGCGGCCAACGAGCGTGCGCTGGAGAAGGCCAAGACCATCCCGTGCGACGCCGTCATCTTCGACCTCGAGGACGCCGTCGCCCCCGACGCCAAGGGCCAGGCCCGGGACCAGGCCGCTACCGCGGTCACCTCGGGCGACTACGGCTACCGCGAGCTCACCATCCGCTGCAACGGCCTGGACACGCCCTGGGGCGCCGACGACCTCACCGCCGCCGCCGCGGCCGGCCCGGCTGCCGTCGTGATCCCGAAGGTGTCCGGCTCCGCCCATCTCGGCCTGGTCACCGACGCCCTCGACGCCGCCGGTGCGCCCGACCACACCATGATCTGGGCCATGGTCGAGACGCCCGACGCCATCTTCGACGCCCGCGCCATCGCCCGGTTCGAGCGGGTCAACGTCCTGGTCATGGGCACCAACGACCTGGTGAAGGAGCTGTACGCATCACACGTCCCCGGACGCCAACCACTGCTCCCCCACCTGGCCACCGCCCTGCTCGCCGCTCGGTCGGCAGGCAAGGCGATCCTCGACGGCGTCTACAACGACGTGAAGGATCCCGACGGGTTCCTGGCCGAGTGCCAACAGGGTGCACAGATGGGTTTCGACGGCAAGACCCTGATCCATCCCAGCCAGGTCGAACCGGCCAACGACACCTGGGCGCCCTCCGCCGACGAGATCGATCACGCCCAACGGGTCATCGCCGCGTTCGACGAGGCGACCGCCGAGGGCAGAGGCGTGGTCACCGTCGACGGCCGCATGATCGAGAACCTGCACGTCGAGCAGGCCCGCCGCACCCTGGCCGTCGCCGACGCCATCGCCCAACGCGGCTGAAACCACCCAACGTGGCCTGGTCAGGAGTTCAGCGAACTCGAGTTCGCTGAAGTCCCAAGGTGCCCGCCCGGAGCGAAGCGCCTACCCGCGGGGTCCCGTTAGGGTCGCGCCGTGACGCACGAACGGCTGCTCCAGGGTCTCGATCCCGCCCAACATGACGCCGTCACCAACCCGGGTCAGCCCCTGCGCATCCTGGCACCGGCGGGTTCGGGCAAGACGCGGGTCCTGACCCGCCGCATCGCCTACGGCGTGCAGACCGATCGGATCGATCCCGAGCGCGTCCTGGCGGTCACGTTCACCCGGAAGGCGGCGGCCGAGCTCCGGCAGCGGCTGGCCGCGCTCGGGCTCCCGGGCACGGTCGCCGCGGGAACGTTTCACTCGGCCGCCTGGGCCCAGCTGCGCCAATGGTGGGCCGACCAGGGGGTCGAGGCCCCGGCGCTGCTGCCGTCGCGCACCGGCTTTCTCCGACGGGTCGCTCGAGCCGAAGGGATCCGGCTGGGCGACGCCGGCACCGAGATCGACTGGGCCTGTTCCCGCATGATCGGCCCGACCCGCTATGGGGTGGAGGCGGCACGAGCCGGTCGGCGGCCGGTGGCCCACCCCGACCAGGTCACCCACCTGTACCGGGCGTACGAGGCGGCCAAACGACGCAAGCGGGTCGTCGACTTCGACGACATCCTGCGGATGGTCGTGCACACGCTCGACACCCAACCCGACCGAGCCAAGGTGTTGCGGTGGCGGTTCCGCCACTTCTTCGTCGACGAGTTCCAGGACGTCAACCCGCTCCAGTTCCGGCTCCTCGAGGCCTGGCTGGGCGACCGCGACGACCTGTGCGTCGTCGGCGACCCGTACCAGGCGATCTACCGCTGGAACGGCGCCGACGCCGGGTTCCTCAACGACTTCGACGAGGTCTTCCCCGGCTCGACGACCGTGGCGCTCGACCGCAACTACCGCTGCTCGGCGGGGGTGCTCGCCGTCGCCCGCGCGGTCCTCCCCGCACCCGATGCGCCCCAGGTGATGGCCGACCCCGGTCCGGTGCCCGAGGTCCGGCGCTACCCGACCGACGCCGACGAAGCGCGGGCGATCGCCGAAACGCTGCGCTCCAGCCGACTCGCAGGCCAGAGCTGGGGACAACACGGAGTCCTCGTGCGCACCCACGGACAAGCGGCGGTGATCGGCGAAGCCCTCGCCTCCGTCGGCATCCCGTACCGCATCCGCGGCGCCACCGGCTCGACCACGCGGACCGAGGTGAAGGACGTCTTCGAGGCGCTCCCCGCCGAGACCCCGCTGCACGTCGCCCTGGTCGACTGGACGACCGACGAGGCCGAAGGTCGCGGCGGCGCGGTCATCGAGACGCTGGTGCGGCTGGGCCGCGAGTTCCAGGCGATGCAACCCGAGGCGGGCATGGACCAGTTCGTCACGTGGGTGACCAGCATGGTCGGCGATGACCGGGACGGGGGGACCAACCAGGTCGACGTGGCCACCCTGCACGCCGCCAAGGGCCTCGAATGGGACACGGTGATGCTCGCCGGCCTGGAGGAGGGACTGGTGCCCATCTCCCACGCCGAGACCGGCGCCGAGCTGGCCGAGGAACAACGGCTCCTGTACGTCGGCGTCACCCGGGCCCGGCGGACCCTGATCTGTTCCTGGGCCGCCAAGCGGAAGTTCGGCAGCCGGACCAGCCGTCGCGAACCATCGCGTTGGCTCGGTGGGATCCAGCAGACCATCGACGGCATGACCCAGGAGGACCGGCCCGTGCCGCCGCCCGACACCGTGATCGATCTCCGTCGCCCCGCGCCCACCCACCACGACCAGCTCCGGGAGCGGCTCGAAGACTGGCGCGCCGACACCGCCCGGCACGCGTCGGCGCTCCCTGCGGCGGTGCTCAGCGACCAGCTGCTCGTACGGGTGACCGAGTCCCTCCCCCGCGACCTGGACGCGCTGGAAGCGCTGGGGTTCGGGCCATCGCATCGTCGCCTCTACGGTGACGCCATCTGTGCCATGGTGGACGACGTGTTGAACGACCCAGCGGTGAGTCCGTGAACTTCAGATTCCGCGAGCGCGTCGGCGCCGACGCCCTTCGGGTGTTTCCGGCGTTCTCCGATCCTGCGTTCTACGAAGGGCTTTCCCTGCCGGACGCGGCCCCGCCCGAGGTGCTCGAGATCCGCTCCGACCTGGATCCGACCGAAGCCGACATCCGGTACCGCTACGAGGGCGACCTGCCGCCGGGCGCAGGAGCGTTCATCAAGCCCGAACGACTCACCTGGGTCGAGCAGTCGCTCCACCACCCCGACGAGTGCCTCATCGAGCTGACGCTCACGCCGGATCACTACGCCGACCGCATGAGCGGCACCGCCACCCACCGCATCATCGCCATCGAACCCGGCGACGGCGACCCGGCGGGCGCCGACGGTCCGGCCTGCTGGTGGGAGACCGCGGGCACCATCACGATCCGCATGCCGTTCGTGGCGCGGGCGGTCGAACGGGCGATCGTCGAGGGCCTGGGCGAGAACCTGCGCGCCCTGGTCCACCCGCTCGAGGCCTACTGCACGACCTGAGCCGGATTCAGCTGGTGGGCTGGGGGTCGGCGGCGAGGAGGACGACCACCACGGTCGCGTCGACGGTCTCCAGCACGTGTTCCACCGCATGGCCCAGGAACGGCCTACCTTCCACATGGCGCAGCGACGCGCCGAGGATGACGAGGTCCACGCCGTTGTCACCGGCCGCCGACACCATCACCGAACCCGCCGGCGAACCCGATCGCACGTCGGTGCGGGGACTGACGCCATACTCGGCGGCTCGCTGGATCGCGTCCTGCACGATGCGCTCGGCGGTGTCCAGGTCGGTCGCCGACGACGTGGCGCCGGCCCGTCGCATGCTGAGCAGGTCACCCAACCCGCCCATCCGGCTGTCGGGTCGATCGACGACGTGGGTGAACACCAATTCGGTCCCCAACGACTGGCTGATGCTGCACGCGATCTCCTGAGCGGCCCGAGAGGACCGCCCCCCGGTGACCGGCACCAGGGCCCGGCTGAACGCCGCCGGGAGCCGGGTGCCCTGGTTGCGGGCCCGGCGCACGATGACCATCGGGATCGGCGCCCGACTGAGCACTTCGTCGAGCACCGGCGACAGCAGCCTCCCCTCCTGCCCCGTGTCGGCCAGACCCAGAGCACACACGCCGTAGCCGAGTCGGGCTTCGTCCAGGATGGCGTCGGCCAGGTCGTCGGACTTGATGCGCTTCTCGTCGAACTCACGGTCGAACAGGACGTTGCGGATCGGTTCGAGCTCCTCCGGGGCGACCGCCTCCCCGATGGTCGCCACCGTGGCCGGCGCTTCGTCGGGCCAGGCGTACTGCATGACCTGCGCTGCCACGATGCTGTTGGGTGAGCCGGCGGTGGGGAGCAGCATCCGCTTCGAATTGACGACGACGTTGCGAGCCAGCGCTTCCTCGCGCTCGAGCCGTTCGCGTTCGGTGGCCGTGCCCTCCCAGCCTCGCACCGACAGGCGAAGGCCCACCGAAGCGACGAGCGAGGTCACCAGCGGGACCAGGACGATCACGGCGAAGGCGGTGTCGGACAGCACCCCCAGCGACACGCCGACGGTGGCGATCACGATCTCGAGCGCACCGCGCGCATTGAGCCCCGAACCCAGCGCCATGCCCTCGCGGTTGGTGAGGCCGCCGATCCGGGCGCCCGCGTAGGCGCCGGCGAACTTGGCCACCACCGCCACGAGGACGATCACGATCGCCCACACAAGCGCTTCGCCCCGCAGCAGGCCGAAATCGGCGCGCAGCCCGGCGGTGGCGAAGAAGAGCGGTGCCACGACCGACGCGGTGATGGATTCCAGGTGCTCGGTGACCTGCCCCTGCTGGAACCGGGACCGGTTGACGACGATGCCGGCGATGAACATGCCGAGCAGCGCCTCGACTCCCAGCCACTGCGTGACGACGCCGAATCCGAGCGCCACGATCATGGTGGCCGTGATGCCGCCGCCCACGTTGACGCCGCCCCGACGGGCCCGGCGGAGCAGGTAGTCGACGATGCGTTGCCCGACGGTGAAGGCGAACCCGACGAAGAGCCCGAGTCCGAGGAGGGTCATGGCGACATCCGCCACCGAGATCTGTCCCGATGCGGCGATACCGGCGAAGATGCCGAGCAGGACCCAGCCGACGACGTCGTTGGCCATGCCGGCCGCAACCGTGATCTGACCGAAGTCGCGTCGCATCAGCCCCAGCTCGGACAGGATCTTTCCCACGACGGCGAGCGACGACACGCTGAGCGCTGCGGCGATGAAGAGCGCAAGGGTGGTCTGGTCGTCGAGCTCACCCCGGAAGACGGCAGGGAGGGCGACGCCCACCGCCAGACCGGCCACGAGCGGCAGCACCAGACTGGACCCGGTCACCCACGCCGCGGCGCGACCCAGACGCGAGATGAGCCCCAGATCGGTCTCGAAGCCGGTGACGACCAGCAGCATGGCCGCACCGAGCCAGGCCACCCCCTGCAGTGCCCCCGCCTGGATGTCACTGTCGGGCAGGAACCAGGCGAAACCGCTCTCCCAGACCCGACCGAAGACCGACGGCCCCAGCAGCACGCCGGCACCGAGCTCGCCGATCACGGTGGGGAGGCCGACCGCTCGACACAGGTATCCGAGACCGCGGGCCAGTGCGAGCAGAGCGAACAGCTGGGTCCAGAAGACCAGCAGTTCGTGCTCGTCGAGCGACGTGAGCATCAGCTCCGACCGGGCTGGTCGGGTTTGGCGTCACGGGCGGAGCGCAAGGCGGAGAGCACGGTCGGATCGATCGTGACGAACAGGCCCTCGGCCTCGGCCGTGAGCTGGCCGTCGGCGGAGCAGGTGGCCTCGACGAACACCTTGCGTCCGTCGACCCGAACCATGCGCCCCTCCATGACGAGGTCCCGGTGCAGGGGCGTCGGGCGGCGGTAGTTGACGATCAGGCGGGCGGTCATGCCGGCCGTACCCGACAACGTCTGCGTGGCGCCGAGCAGCTCGTCGAAGACGGCGGCGACGTAGCCACCGTGGACGCATCCGGGCGGACCCTCGTACGCCGCGCCGAAATGGACGTGGGCCACCACCCGGTCGCCCTCGATCTCGACCTCCAGGGGAGGAGACAGCGGATTGGCCAACCCGAGGATGGGACTGTGGTCGAACGTGGCATTGGGATCCGAACCGGCGGTGGCCGATTCGGCGAAGCCCTCGTAGGTCCGGCCCGACGGCCATTTGGCCATCTCGGCGATGAGATCTCCCATCCGGTCCGCGGCGATGGCGAGCAGATCGGTGGGCGCCTGCGACGCCACCATGAGGTCGATGACCTCGCGCATCTGGCCCGCCATGCGGCGCAGCTCGGCCTGATGCTCGCTGACGTCGTCGACCTGCGCCCATCGGGACTGCAGCCGCCGGCGCTGCGCAGGATCACCGGTGAAGAGCGGTGCTTCGTCGGTCATGCGTCGGTGAACAGTCCGAGGACGGGGGCATGGTCGGACGGCTTCTGGCCCTTGCGGGCATTGCGGTCGACCAGATCGCTGACCGATCGGCCCGCCAGCGACCGGCTGGCGAGCAGGTAGTCGATCCGAAGGCCCATCTTCTTGTGGAAGTTGCCACCCCGGTAGTCCCACCAGCTGTACAGTCCGCCGTCCTCGTACCGTTGACGGAACACGTCGACCAGCCCGAATCCCTTGATCTCGTCCAACGCCTTCCGCTCACGATCCGACACGTGGGTGGCCCCCTCGAACGCCTTCGGATCGTAGACATCACGGTCCTCGGGCGCGATGTTCCAGTCCCCCAGGACGACGACATCGGTGGCGGGATCGGACGCGGCGTCGAGATGAGCCCGCAGCCGCGCCAGCCACGACAGCTTGTACTGGTAGTGGTCATCCTCGAGGGACCGGCCGTTGGGGACATACACGGTGATGACGCGCACGCCGCCGCAGGTGGCGGTGACCAGTCGAGCATCGGTGTCGGGCTCGATGCCATCGGCGAAGCCGTGGACGACGTCCTCGATGCCGACCCGGCTGAGAATGGCCACGCCGTTCCAGCGCCCCTCGCCGTGATGGACGGCCTCGTAGCCCATCTCCTGGAAGGTCAGCAGGGGGAAGTCCCCGTCCGCCATCTTGGTCTCCTGCATGCACAGCACATCGGGCTGCACCTGCGCCGCCCACTCCTCGACGCGCGGGAGGCGGGCCTTCAGCGAGTTGACGTTCCAGGTCGCGATCAGCACCTTCGCAGACTAGTGGTGGCTCGCCGAGCGGGTGCCGGACGGAACCCCCTACCACCCCGTCCCGTCGCTCGAAATGAGGCATTCAACCCTGTAATCGGACCGGTCAACGGCCGATAACCCAAACGATGCTCCCTCTCCCTCGGTTGCGCCCCCTGCTCACCGCTGCTCTCGTCTTCGGCGTGGCGGCGACGGCCTGCGCACCGGCGGACACGACGCCTGCGGCGGCGCCCGGGAGCGAACCCGACGTCCTGCCGGCCGCGGCGCCCGAGCGGACCCCGGGCGAGCTTCGGGTCATGCTGCCCGAGCCGGCGGAGAGCTGGGACCCGGCCCTGGCCACGACACCGGTGGCACACCAGCAGATCCTGCACGTCATGGAGCCGCTGATCCGGCTGGATCCGGACGGCACGACGTTCCGACCCGGCCTGGCCGAGTCCTGGACCTACGACGAGGAGGCCCTGGCGTTCGAGATCGCCCTCGACGAAGACGCCCGCTTCTCCACCGGCGAACCGGTCACCGCCGAGGATGTCGCGTTCTCGGTCTCCGACTGGCAGGCCGGCAGGATCTTCGGCGAGCGGTACGCCGTGATCACCTCCACCAGGATCATCGACGACCGCACGCTCGTCTTCGAGCTCTCACGGTCCGCACCGGAGCTGGAGCTCCACCTCAGCCAGGCCGCCGCAGCGATCGTCCCGTCCAACTACGCCGGTCTGACCCGAGGGGAATTCTTCGAGCGCCCCGTCGGAGCCGGGCCCTACCGGATCTCGAGCGAGACACGCGGATCCGAGCTCATCCTCGCCACCAACCCCGTCTCCCACCGGCTCGAGGACCTGACGTTCGACGCCGTCGTCGTGACGGCGGAGCCGGACGCCGCGGCTCGCCTGTCGGCCTACCGCAACGGCGCCGCCGACATCGTCACCATCCGGAGCTGGGACATCCCGGAGCTGCCCGCCGACCAGGTCGTCCGCGCCGCGCCGCACCGGCTGACGTTCGTCGGGCTCAATCGACAGCGCCCGATCGCCGATCCCGAGGTGCAGGACGCTCTCGCCGCGGTGCTGGACTATCCGGCCATGGCCGACCAGGCCGAGGGGACGATGGCCATTCCGTATGGCGCCGACGGAGCGGCCCGCCCGACCGTGGACGCCGGGTCGGCTCAGGAGCTGGACCAGGCCGAACTGATCTTCGACGCCAGCGACCGGGAACATCGGCGGCTGGCGGAATCGATCCGGGCCTCGGTCGCCGGCCTGGGTCACGCCCTGCAGGTGACCGGGCTGGAGCCGGACGAATTCGCGACCAGGCGGAACGACGGAGACTACGACCTCGTCCTGGTACGAACCGATGCCCTCCAGGCGCAGGCCGACCTCCCCGACGACGCCGAGTTTCTTCCCCTCGTCGCCCATCGGGCCCCGTTCGCACGACAGCCCTCGATCGGCGGTTTCGATCCCCTCGCCATCGGCACCTGGTGGTTCGACGACCTGACCCGCGTCGACCGCGCCGACGACCAGCCGGAAGCCGAGGCGGTGGAGCGGTAGCCTGCCCCGCGTGACCGCCGACCAGAATCTCGATCCGAACGCCTGGTTGATCGACGAGGCCCGTCGCCAGTACCTCGCCAATCCGGCGTCGGTCAGCTCCGAGTGGCGGGCCTACTTCGAGCAGGGCGACGGCACCGCACCGACCGCAGCCGACACCGCCGCCGAGCCAGCCTCCCCCGCCCCGGGCGCACCGGCGGCCACTGCCCCACCTCCCGAGACGGCGAGCGCACCGGCGCCCTCCGCCCCACCTGCCCCGACCCCCGAGGCGGCGGCGCCCGCGGCGGCACCTCCCCCGCCCCCCGAGCCCGATCAACCGCCGCCCGACGAACCGGGGGAGCAGATCCGCGGCGTCGGCGCCCGGATCGTCGCCAACATGGAGGCCAGCCTCGAGGTCCCCACCGCCACCAGCTTCCGCGAGATCCCGGCTCGCCTCCTCGAGGTCAACCGCAAGGTCGTCAACGGCTATCTCGGCCGCACCCGCGGCGGCAAGGTCAGCTTCACCCACCTCATCGGCTACGCCATCGTGCGGGCGATCGCCGACCACATGCCGGCCATGAACGCCAGCTACCTCGAGGGCGCCGACGGGAAGCCCCGAATCGTGCGACCCGACCATGTGGGCCTGGGACTCGCCGTCGATGTCGCCAACGACGACGGCACTCGGAGCCTGATGGTCCCCTGCATCAAGGACGCCGACACGCTCAGCTTCGACCAGTTCCTCCAGAGCTACGAGGACGTGATCGCCAAAGTCCGCAACAAGAAGCTCAGCCCCGACGACTTCGCCGGCACCACGGTCACCCTGACCAACCCCGGCACGATCGGCACGATCCAGTCCGTGCCCCGCCTGATGCCCGGCCAGGGTCTGATCGTCGGCGTCGGCCGCCTCGGCTACCCCACTGCGTTCCAGGCCGCCGATCCCACCACCGTCGCCGATCTCGGCCTGTCCAAGGTCATGACGATCACCTCCACCTACGACCACCGCATCATCCAGGGAGCCGAGTCCGGCCTGTTCCTGCAGAAGCTCCAGGACCTCCTGATGGGCGAGAACGACTTCTACGAAGACGTGTTCGCCGCCTTGGGTGTGCCGTACGCCGCCGTCAAGTGGCGCACCGACCGCAGCCCCGGCGACTCCGAGACGGGGATGGTCGAGAAGCAGATGGCGGTCAACACGGTCATCAACATGCACCGGGTCCTCGGCCACAAGATCGCCGACCTCGACCCGCTGCGCTGGAAGAAGGACCCGACGATCCCGGTCGAACTCGACCCGGCGACCTACGGCCTCACCATCTGGGATCTCGAGCGCGAGTTCCTGACCGGCACCGAGAACGGCGTGTATGCGCCGGTCGGTGGCCGTCGCCGGATGCCGCTCGGCGACATCCTCGGCGTGCTGCGCGACGCCTACTGCCGGACCGTCGGCATCGAGTACATGCACATCCAGAACCCGGCCGAGAAGCGCTGGATCCAGGAGGCCGTCGAGGGCGCGGACACCGCGCTGCACACCGACGAGCAGCTCCACATCCTGGGCCGCCTCAATGCGGCCGAGGCGCTCGAGAAGTTCCTGGCCACGAAATACGTGGGCCAGAAGCGCTTCGGCATCGAGGGCGCCGAGAGCGCGATCCCCCTGCTCGACGCGGTGCTCGACGCCGCCGCGAACGCGACGATGGACTCCGCGATCCTCGGCATGGCCCACCGCGGCCGGCTCAACGTCTTGATGAACATCGTCGGGAAGCGCTCCGAGGAGTTGTTCCACGAGTTCGAGGGCTACATCGAGCCCGACTCGATCCTGGGTTCGGGCGACGTGAAGTACCACCTCGGCCAGTCGGGGACGTTCTCCGCCCGGAGCGGCGCCGAGCTGCACCTCGAACTGGCGGCGAACCCGTCCCACCTCGAAGCGGTGGACCCGGTCGTCGTGGGGATGGCCCGGGCCACGATGGACATGATCGAGGCCGACGACGTCGACCAGTACCCGGTGCTGCCCGTGCTGATCCACGGCGACGCCGCGTTCGCCGGCCAAGGGGTGGTGGCCGAGACCCTGAACCTCTCGATGATCAAGGGCTACCGCGTCGGCGGCACCATTCACGTGATCATCAACAACCAGCTGGGTTTCACCACGACGCCCGACGCGGCCCGGTCGACCGAATACTCGACCGATGTCGCGAAGATGGTCCAGGCCCCGATCTTCCACGTGAACGGCGACGATCCCGAGGCGTGCGTGCGCATGGCGCGGCTGGCCTTCCGGTATCGCGAGGAGTTCCACAAGGACGTCGTCATCGACATGATCTGCTACCGCCGCCACGGGCACAACGAGGGCGACGACCCCAGCTACACCCTCCCGACGATGTACAAGAAGATCGACGAGCGGCCGTCGGTCCGATCGCTGTACACCGACGCGCTGGTCAAGCGCGGCGACATCAGCCTCGAACTGGCCGACCAGGCGCTGGAGGACTTCCGGGCCCGACTCCAGCAGGCGCTGGACGAGACGAGGGAACACGCCCCCGCCGGCGAGGTGCGGGTGCCTCCGCCCCCGCCACCCCGTGGCGTCCTACCGGCCGTCCCCACCGGGGTCGAGCGACCGACCTTGGACCACCTCTACCAGCGGCTCGCCACCCTGCCCGATGGATTCGAGGTGCACCCCAAGCTGGCCAAGCAGCTCGAGCAGCGCGACGTGATGTACGCCGAAGGTGCGGTCGACTGGGCGCTGGCCGAGTCGCTGGCCTTCGCCTCGCTGCTCACCGAGGGCACACCCGTGCGGCTCACCGGCCAGGACAGCCGTCGCGGCACGTTCTCCCAACGCCACTCCGTGCTGGTCGACTACCGGACCGGAGAGGAACACGTGCCTCTGGCCCACCTCGCACCCGATCAGGCGAAGGCCTCGATCTATGACTCCCTGCTCTCCGAATACGCCGCGCTCGGGTTCGAATACGGGTACGCGGTGCGTAACCCGGCCGCTCTGGTCATGTGGGAGGCGCAGTTCGGCGACTTCGCCAACGGCGCCCAGATCATCATCGACCAGTTCCTGGTGGCCGCCGAGGACAAGTGGGAGCAGACCTGCGGCCTCACCATGCTCCTGCCCCACGGGTTCGAGGGCCAGGGGCCCGAACACAGCTCGGCCCGCATCGAGCGCTTCCTGCTGCTGGCGGCCGAGGACAACATCCAGGTGTGCAACGCCACGACCGCGGCCCAGTACTTCCACCTGCTCCGCCGCCAGATGCACCGGGCCGTCCGCAAGCCGCTGGTGATCTTCACCCCGAAGTCGCTGCTGCGGGCCCGCTCGGCCCGGTCGAGCATCGACGAGCTCACCATGGGCAGCTTCCACGAGGTCATCGACGACGAGGGCGTGACCGACCCCGGTGCGATCCGCCGGGTCGTCTTCACCAACGGCAAGGTGGCCTACGACGCCATGGCGGCCCGCGACGAGCGTGACGCGCCGGTCGCCATCGTCCGGGTCGAGCAGCTGTACCCGTGGCCCGCGACCCAGATCGCCACCTGCCTGGCCCGCTATCCCCACGCCAGCGAGATCGTCTGGCTCCAGGAGGAGCCCGAGAACATGGGGTCCTGGAACTTCGTCAAGGGACGCCTCTACGAACGACACGGTGAGACCCACGGGATCACCCGGATCAGCCGGGCCGAGTCGGGCTCACCCGCCACCGGCAGCGCCGCGATCCACAAGCAGGAACAGCAGGATCTGCTCGCCCGCGCCATGTCGGTCGGGGCCCCATAGGAGTCCGGCGAGCTCAACTCCCAAGGACCCGCCCCGGCGCAACGCGCCTCGTGCGGGACCCCTTAGCCTTGGCGGGGTGACGTTCGCCGACCTCGAGTTCGACAACCGGTTCACCGCCGCGCTCCCCGCCGATCCGAGCGACCTGAATCGCCCCCGACAGGTCCACGCCGCGGCCTACACCCGTATCCGGCCCACGCCGGTCAGCCGACCGCGCACCATCGCGGTCTCCGACGAGATGCTCGAACTGATCGGCATCGACCATGCCGACGCCGCCTCGCCCGAGTTCGCCGCCGTGTTCTCGGGCAACGCCGTCCTCGACGCCATGGACCCGTTCGCCATGAACTACGCCGGTCACCAGTTCGGCAACTGGGCCGGCCAGCTGGGCGACGGTCGGGCCATCGGGCTGGGTGAAGCCGTCGCCGTCGACGGATCCCGCCAGATGCTCCAGCTGAAGGGGGCCGGCCCCACGCCGTACTCGCGGTCGGCCGACGGTCGCGCCGTGCTGCGCTCCTCGGTCCGCGAGTTCCTCTGCAGCGAGGCCATGCACCACCTGGGCGTGCCCACCACCCGGGCCCTCAGTCTGGTCCTGACCGGTGACCAGGTCGTGCGCGACATGCTGTACGACGGGCGTCCGGCGCCCGAGCCCGGGGCGGTGGTGTGCCGCGTCGCCCCCTCGTTCACGCGGTTCGGCAACTTCGAGCTCTTCGCGTCCCGCGACGACCTGGACACGTTGCGGACGCTGGCCGACTTCACGCTGCGCACCCACTTCGGCGATCTCGGCCCGCCGGGCCCCGAGGCGTACGCCGCGATGTTCGCCGAGGTCAGCCGGCGCACCGCGCTGATGATCGTCGACTGGATGCGGGTCGGTTTCGTCCACGGCGTCATGAACACGGACAACATGTCGATGCTCGGCCTCACCATCGACTACGGGCCGTACGGCTGGCTCGAGGACTACGACCCGAACTGGACCCCCAACACGACCGACGCCGGCACCCGTCGCTACCGGTACGGCCAACAGCCCCAGGTGGCCCAGTGGAACCTGGTCCGTCTGGCCGAGGCCCTGTACCCGCTGATCGAGGACACCGAACCGCTCCAGGCCGCCATCGAGGACTACGCCACCACCTTCAACCGGACCTGGCAGTCGACCGTCGCAGCCAAGCTGGGACTGGAGCGGTTCCGAGAGGAGACCGACGAAGCGCTGATGGCCGACCTCTTCGCCGTCCTCCAGCTGGCCGAGACGGACATGACCATCTTCCACCGCCGCCTCGCCGACGTCGTCATCACGGCCGATGGGAGTGCTCCCACCCTCGTTGCCGACGGTGACTCGAGCGCCATCCCGGGGCCGCTCCTGGACGCGTACTACCGGCCCGAGCAGCTCACGGCCGAGGTCACCGATGGCATCACCGCCTGGATCGACCGCTACCGCCGACGCGTCCTCGACGACGGCACACCTGACGAGCTCCGGCGTCGGCGGATGAACACCGTCAACCCCAAGTACGTCCTCCGCAACTACATGGCCCAGCTGGCCATCGACCAGGCCACCCCCACCGATGACGGTGAGGGCGATCCGGCCCTGATCGACGAACTGCTCGACCTCCTCCGTCGCCCCTACGACGAGCAACCGGACCAAGAGCGCTGGGCGGCCAAGCGACCCGACTGGGCGCGCGATCGGGTCGGGTGCTCCCAGCTCTCCTGCAGCAGCTGACTCCCGCGTGCGGGGGCGACCGCTTCAGGGTCTCGCACTACGCTCCGACCATGGGCGCGACCATCGACCTCGGTGACGACACCAGCGGATCCGGCTACCTGGCCCTCCCCGATGGCGGCTCCGGTCCCGGCGTCATCGTCGTGCAGGAGTGGTGGGGCCTCAACGAACAGATCATGGCGACGGCGGACCGACTCGCCTCAGACGGGTTCGTCGCACTGGCTCCCGACCTGTACCACGGCGAGCTGGCCGGCCACGACGAGATGGGCCGGGCCGCAAAGCTGATGGCGACCCTTCCGCCCGAGCGCGCCGCACGGGACATGTCGGCGGCGGTCGACGCCCTCGCCGATCATCCGGCGACGACGAGCGCGGGCATCGGCGTCGTGGGATTCTGCATGGGTGGCATGCTGACCTTCCTGCTCGCCGCCGGTCGGCCGGACCGGATCGTTGCGGCCGTGCCGTTCTACGGCTTCCCCCAGGGGGACACCGAACCCGATTTCGGGCCGATGACCGCTGCGATCCGCGGCCACATGGCGAAGGCCGACGACTTCTTCGGCCCCGCCGCCGCCCGCGATCTGGAGCATCGCCTCCGCACGATGGGCAAGGACGTCAACTTCACCATCCACGACGCGGGCCACGCCTTCATGAACGAGACCGACGCCCTCGGCTCCTACGACCCGGAGCTCCGGGCCCGGATCTGGCCCGAGGTCGTCACCTTCCTGCACGAGCGCCTGGGATAGGCGGGGCCGTGCGAACCGTCGCCTCCGACGACCACCGCTCGCACCACAGCATCGAGCTCGACCGGTGCCGCCTGGTGCCGTCATGGGAAGGGCCCGAACGCGCCGACCGGATCCAGGACGCCCTCGCCGCGGCCGCGCTGGGACCGATCGTCGAACCCGAGCCGCTCGACCGCGCCCTGCTCGACCGCGTCCACGACCCCGTGTACGTCGAGTTCCTCGCTGGCGCATGGGAGCGCTGGGAGGCATCCCCCTACGACGCCCCGGCGGCGATGGGCATCGCCTGGCCCGGACGGCGGCTGGGGCGCCAGCGACCCGACGACCTGCTGGGCCAGCTCGGCTACCACAGCTTCGCCGCCGACTGCTCCATCGTCGCCGGTACCTGGAACGCGGCGACCGCCAGCGCGGCCATCGCCCAGACGGCGGCCCGCTTCGTCGCCGACGGCGACCGCACCGCGTTCGCCCTGTGCCGGCCACCGGGCCATCACGCGATGAGCGACCAGTTCGGCGGGTACTGCTACCTCAACAACGCCGCGGTGGCCGCACAGGCGCTCTCGGACGCCGGCGCCCAACGCGTGGGGATCCTCGACCTCGACCACCATCACGGCAACGGCACCCAGGACATCTTCTTCGCCCGGTCCGACGTGGCGTTCTGCTCGATCCACGCCGATCCGCGGCACCGGTTCCCGTGGTTCCTCGGCCACGCCGACGAGCGGGGCGCCGGCACCGGCGACGGCTACTCCAGGAATCTCCCGCTGCCGCCGGGGACCGGTGTGTCCGCCTGGATGGACGCGCTCGAGCACGCCCTCTCCTGGCTGGGCTCGCTCGGCATCGACTCGCTGGTCGTCTCGCTCGGGGTCGACACCTTCGTCGACGACCCCATCAGCGACTTCACCCTGACCACCGCCGACTATCCGCCCGTCGGGCGACGCCTCGCCGCCGCCGACCTTCCCACCGTGTTCATCATGGAGGGCGGCTACGCCACCGATGCCCTGGGCCCCAACGTCGTCGCCGTCCTCGAGGGGTTCCTCCAAGCCGCTTGAGGTCGCGAACTCACCGGGCGAGGATCACTCATGAGGCGGGGTCTCCGACCGACGGTCCGGTATGGAAACGGTTGGCTCGCGACGAGGGACCGCCGACGTCCGGGACGGCCACGAGATCGACCACGCGCCCGGGCTGGCCGGCTCGTGAGGAACCATCCTGGGTTCTCTGACGTTCTCATGCCGTGACCGACACGATCGCCCCACCCGTCGAGGACGCTCCCGACGAGCGACGCGCCCACCTGCGCCACCGCCGGGGAAGCCGGTGGATGCACTGGATCAACTTCCCGCTGCTCGCCGTCATGATCTGGAGTGGCCTGCGCATCTACTGGGCCAACGACGTGTACCGCATCGGGATCGGCGACTGGACGCTCTTCGCCTTCTTCCCGGACGGCTTCAACGAGCGGCTCGATCTCGATCGCCATCTCGCCCGGGGCATGGCGTTCCACTTCGCCTTCGCCTGGCTCTTCACCATCAACGGCATCCTGTACGCCCTCTACACCTGGCGCACGGGCGAGTGGCGCTTCCTCGCTCCGGATCGCCGGTCGCTGAAGGAGTCCGGACAGGTGCTGCTCCACGACCTCCATCTGCGCAAGGAGGCCCCACCGACGAACGGGCGCTACAACGCGGCCCAGCGCCTCAGCTATTCGATCATCATCCTGCTCGGCGGGGTCGCGGTGCTGTCCGGATTCGCCATCTACAAACCGGCCCAGCTCAGCTTCCTCACCACCATCCTCGGCGGCTACGAGACCGCCCGGGCCATCCACTTCTCGGTGACGATCGCGTTCCTCGTGTTCTTCTTCGTCCACGTGCTCCAGGTGGCGCGGGCCGGGTGGCGGAACTTCTGGAGCATGATCGTGGGCTACGAGCTCGAGCCGAAGGGACCGGCGAAATGAGCGATCCCGACTCCCAGAGGAGTTCGGCGGAGAAGGACGGCGCGGAGCTCGAGTCCACGGACTCCCTGGACCCCGAGCAGTACCGCCGGCACACCCGGCGGGCCCTGCTGGTCGGCGGGGCCGCCACCTTCGCCGGTGCCATGGGATGGCGCTGGATCCAGACCCAGCCGACCGACGACCGGATCCCCGGCGTCCTGCGCGGCGTCCACGAGACCAACGAGCAGATCTGGTCGGCGCTCTTCCGAGACGGCCACTCCGCTCCGACCTTCCCGGAGGACCGGGCCTCGGTGCTCAGGGTGAACGGCCGTCACGGCATCCGCGAGGAGATCGACCTCGACTCGTGGGAGCTGCGCGTCGAGGGACACGACGGTGAGCTCCTGGGCACCCACACCCTCGCCGATGTGCAGGCACTTCCGCACCACGAGATGACGATCGAGCACAAGTGCGTCGAGGGCTGGAGCCAGATCACCACGTGGGGCGGCGCCCGCTTCAGCGATTTCGCGGCCCAGTACGGCGCTCACGCCGAGCGCGACTACGTCTCGCTGGCCACCCCCGACCGCGAGTACTACGTCGGCCTGGACCGGGCCACGATGCTGCACCCCCAGACGTTGCTGGTCGACCAGATGGTGGGCCGGCCGCTGGACCAGGAGCACGGCGCGCCGCTGCGCCTCGCCACCCCGCTGAAGTACGGGATCAAGCAGCTCAAGCGCATCGGCTCGATCCGGTTCACCGACGATCGGCCGGACGACTACTGGGCCGAGCGCGGCTACGACTGGTACGCCGGCCTGTAGCGCCGACCGTCGGGGGGATGCGCCGGGCACGAGCCGGGCGGACGTCACACCCCTGGCCTACGGTGCCAAGGGTGCGGAGACCCGAAGCGCCCGTGACCGTCTCGTCGGCCGAGGTCGCGGACCACGTCGCGTGCCGGCACAAGCTGGCCCTGGGCCGCGCTGCGATCCCGGCCCCATCGGGTCCAGGCACGGTCGCCGGTCCCGGGTCCGACGATCCCACCCGAGACCTCATCGTGCTGGTCGACGCTGCGTTGCGGTCCCCGGCGACGGACGGGGACGAGCCTGCGGTCGTCGAGCTGCCGTCGCCCTCGGGACGGGCCCGGGCGGTCCCGCTCCGGGACGCCACCGCGTTCGTCCGACGGGCGCGAGTCCGGGCCGAGGCCTTCGTGGCCGAGCCGCACCCCACCGCCGCCCGCCCGTGCGACCACTGCGCGCAGTGCCCGTGGTTGCCCCGCTGCCGCGACGACTGGACCGAACGCGATGACCTCAGCCTGGTCGCCGGCGCCTTCGGAGGGGTCATCGACCGGCTGGCCGACCACGGCCTCGACTCGGTGGCCGGGCTGGCCGGCGCCTCTCCCGATCCACCCCCCGACATCGACCCCCGCCGCTATCGAACCCTGCGACGCCAGGCCCGGCTGCAGCTCGCGGCGCGCTCCGGATCCGATCGTTGGGAGATCCTGCCGCCCGACGAGCACCCCGGCGGCGGCTTCGTCCTCCTCCCGCCGCCCGATTCCGGGGATCTCTTCTTCGACCTCGAGGGCGACCCCCATCGCGGCAACGGCGGCCTGGAGTACCTGTGGGGCATCTCCGACGTCGATGACCGGTACCGATCGTGGTGGGGGCACACCCCCACGACCGAACGCCAGGCGTTCGAAGCGGTGGTCGACACGCTGAGCGACCACCTCGCCGCCCGTCCCCGCGCCCACGTGTTCCACTACGCCTCCTACGAGGTCGACGTGCTGCGCCGCCTGGCCCTTCGCTACGCCAGTCGTGAGGATCAGATCGAGCGGATGGTGCAGGAGCGGCGCCTGGTGGACCTCTACCGCGTCGTGCGCCAGACCGTCGCCACCTCACGACCCGGGTATGGCATGAAGCAGCTCGAGCACTTCTACCGCAACGGCCGCGAGACCGACGTCCAGGACGGTCTGGCCAGCGTCGTGGCGTACGAGGCGTGGTTGTCGGAACGGGATCAGTCCCTGCTCGACGACATCGAGGCGTACAACCGCGACGACTGCGTCTCCACTCGTCAACTTCGCGACTGGCTCGAGGAGCGGCGGACCGAGTCCGTCGCCCGATTCGGATCGGGGGCCGAACCCGACGCCGCACCGCCCCAGCCCGCAACCGACCCGCTCCCGCGCTCGACCACCGAGACCAGGCTCGACCGACAACTCCGGGCCGGTCTCCCCGACGCGCTCGACCAGCGCGACGAGACCGACCGCCGCGACGATCTGCTCCTCCAGCTCCTCCAGTGGCACCGTCGAGAAGCGCGCCGTTCGCCGCGTCCGACCGAGCCGGAGGAGAACGCTGGGCCGTCGATCCCCGCGCCGACGGTCGAGCACGAGTCGCTGCTGGCCACCGTCGAAGCGGTCGCCGACGGGGACCCGCAAGGACGGGCGTTCGATCGGTTCCTTCGCCGGACCCGTACGCCCGACGACGTGCTTCGGCCCCGAACCGGCGAGACCGCCGCCGATGTGGCCGTGCGGGTGGGTCGATCGCTCTGCGACGACTACCTCGCCATCCAGGGTCCGCCCGACACCGGGCTGCCCGACACGGTCGCCCGACTGACCGATGCGCTGACCACCGACGGCCGCCGGGTGGGGATGTGCGGCGCCGCCATCGACACCGACCCGGTCATCGCCAGGCTGCGGCGCGGCCGCACGTCCATCGTCACCGGACCACTCCCAACGTTCGCCTCCCCTGCACAGCGCGGCGCGCTCGATGTGCTCATCCTGACCGGGGCCGGCCGCGCCAGCCTGGCCGACCTGGCCTCGGTGGCGCTCAGCGCGTCCGCTCTCGTGCTGTGCGGCGACCCGGCCGGTGTCGATCGACCGCAACTCGGCGGCCGCCATCCGGTGGCGCTCAGACGCTCGGTCCTGTCCCACCTTCTCGACGGCGGCGGGACGATCCCACCGGATCGTGGCGTCCTGCTCGATCGGACCGCCGGAGCCGATCCCGAGATCGTCCGGTTCCTGTCCGATCTCGCCTACGACGGTCGTCTCCGCCCGGAATCCGATCAGGACCGACGTCGTCCGCCGCGCCGCCCCGCCACGGGACTCCGGTGGGTTCCGGTCGCCCATGACCAGCGGACCACCACCAGCCCCGAGGAAGCCCAGGCGATCGCCGCCCTGGTGGAGACGCTCGTTCCCGACGGCGCCTTCGACGACGTGGTCATCGCCGCCCCGTTCGGCGATCAGGTCCGGCTGCTGACCGAGGTGGTGCCCGCGGGCTGTCGCGTCGGCACGGTCGAGCAGATGAGCCGGCAACGCTCCCCCGTCGTGATCCTCTCCCTCACCGCCTCCGGACCCGACGGCATCCCGGGCGGCCGCAATCGGATCTTCAGCCGCCACCGCCTCACGGCCTCCCTCTCGGTCGCATCCGAGCTCGCCGTCATCGTCGCCAGCCCGCAGCTCCTCGAAGCCCGGTGCCGATCCCCCCGCCAGGTCGCCCAACTCGACGCCCTGATCCGCTTCACCGAAGAGGCCCAGACCATGCCCGTCCCCCGATCGGCCACACCGGCCCCGGCGTCGTGAGCCCACCCGCCGGCCACATCGTCGAGAACCGGCGCTTCTGGAACCGCTACGCCCCGAACTGGGTCGAGATGGGACACCGGGCCTGGGCGTCCGACCCCTCCTGGGGGATCTGGTCGGTCGCCGAATCGCAGCTCGGCCTGCTTCCGGACCGGCTCGACGCGCGGGCCAGCATCGAACTCGGCTGCGGGACCGGCTACGTCTCCTCGTGGCTGGCCCGACGGGGCGCCGCGGCGACGGGCATCGACCTCTCCGAGGAGCAGCTGGCCACGGCGGCGCAGTTGCGGAACCGACACGGGTTGGCCGTCGGTCTCGTCCACGGCAACGCCGAGCAGACCCCGTTCCCCGACGAACGTTTCGATTTCGCGATCAGCGAGTACGGCGCCACCATCTGGTGTGATCCTCACGTCTGGGTCCCCGAAGCTCGCCGGCTGCTCCGCCCGGGCGGTCGCCTGGTGGTCTACGGCAACCATCCGATCGCCCAGCTGTGCGTGCCCCCGGACGGCAGCGGGCCGACGTCACACCTGCACCGCGCGTACTTCGAGCTGGGGCGCATGGACTGGACCGACGCCGAGGTCGACCCGGGCGGCATCGAGTTCCACCTCCCGACCAGCGAGTGGGTGCAGCTGTTCACCGATCTCGGATTCGCCGTCGATCGGTATCTCGAGATCCGAGCCCCCGAGGGCGACGACCGCCAGCGGTTCGGCACCGATCGGGCCTGGGCCCGGCAATGGCCGGCCGAGCAGGCGTGGTCGGTCAGCCTTCCCGCCGCCTGAGCGCGGCCGGAAGCCGGCTCGCTACAGCTGGCCGCAGTCGGCGATGACCACGTCGGCGCTGGTCGCGCCGCTCTTACTCCCCACGGCCTCCATGGCTTTCACGACGTCCAGGCCGTCGACGACCTTGCCGAAGACGGTGTGCTTGCCATCGAGCCAACTGGTCACGACGGTGGTGATGAAGAACTGCGAGCCGTTGGTGTCGGGGCCGGCGTTGGCCATGGACAGCAGTCCCGGCTCGGTGTGCTTCAAGGTGAAGTTCTCGTCGGGGAACTTGTCGCCGTAGATCGACTTTCCACCGGTGCCGTTGTGGTTGGTGAAGTCGCCACCCTGGCACATGAAGTCGGTGATGATCCGGTGGAAACCGGAGCTCTTGTAGCCGAACCCGGCTTCGCCGGTGCACAGCTGGCGGAAGTTCTCGGCGGTCTTGGGGACCACGTCCGCGTACAGCACGAAGGTGATGCGGCCGGCCGGGTCACCATCGATGGTGATGTCGAAGAAGACGGTGGGGTTGCTGGTTTCGTCGCTCATGAGGTCGCACACGGTATCGCATGCGGTCCTAGGATGGACACACAACCAAATCCGGGGAGCTCGGGACCGGCCGGGCTGAGAGGACGACACCACGTCGTCGACCCGCTTGAACCTGATCTGGGTAATGCCAGCGGAGGAAGTCATGTCCAGAGCCATCCGTGCGCTCGCCGCACTGCTCGTTCTCACCCTCGTACTGGCGACGTGCGGGGGTGACGACGACACGCCCCTCACCGTGCTCGCCCACGACTCGTTCGCCCTGTCCGACGAGACCTTGGCTGCGTTCACCGCCGACACGGGCATCGAGGTCGAGGTCCTCCAGGTGGGCGACACCGGCACGATGGTGGCCGAGGCCGTCCTGACCGTGGGCGATCCGCTCGCCGACGTGATCTACGGCGTCGACACGACGTTCCTCCAGCGAGCGCTGGACGCGGAGATGTTCACGCCGTACGAGTCGAGCGAGCTCGCCTCGGTGCCCGCGGAGTTCCGGCTCGACGCGCAGCACCGCGTCACGCCGGTGGACTACGGGGACGTGTGTGTCAACTATTGGCTCGACGCCCTCCCCGGCGCCGCTCCGACGTCGCTCGACGACCTCGCCGCTCCGGAGAACGCGGGTGAGCTGGTGGTCCAGAACCCCGAAACCTCCTCGCCAGGACTGGCGTTCCTGCTGGCGACCATCGCCGCCAAGGGCGAGGGATGGGAGGAGTTCTGGACCGACCTCCGGACCAACGACGTGGCGGTCACCTCGGGGTGGGAGGACGCCTACAACGGCGAGTTCGTGGCCGGCGGCGGCTCCCGCTCGATGGTGGTGAGCTATGCCTCCAGTCCGCCCGCCGAGGTGCTGTTCGCCGATCCGCCCGTCCAGGAGGCGCCGACGGGCGTGCTCCTGGACTCCTGTTTCCGCCAGATCGAGTTCGCGGGAATCCTCCGCGGCACGTCGCGCCAGTCCGAGGCGCAGCAGCTCGTCGACTTCATGCTCTCCCCCACGTTCCAGGAGGATCTCCCGTTGTCGATGTTCGTCTTCCCGGTCGTGGACGGCACCCCGCTGCCCCCCGAGTTCGTCGAGCACGCCGCGGTTGCGGCCGAGCCCCTCGTCCTCGACCCGGCCGAGATCGAGGCCAACCGGGACGCCTGGACCGAGCGGTGGGTCGAGATCGTGCTGGGCTGACACCGACGTGTCGTCCCGCGCCAGCGCAGTCGCCCGCTTCGTCGTCGTCGCGGCCCCGATGGCCTTCCTGGCGGTGTTCTTCCTCTTTCCGGTCGCGACCATCCTCTCCGAGGGTCTGTCGGACGACGGCGGTCGAAGCTTCTGGGACCTGGCGGGCTCCGACCGATTCCGCGGGATCGTCTGGTTCACGTTCTGGCAGGCGACCGCATCCACCGCGCTGTCGTTGGCCGCCGGCCTCCCGGCCGCGGCGATGGTGGCCCGCCTCTCACCGGGCCGCCGACGTCTGGTCCGGGCCCTGGTGATCGTGCCGTTCGTGTTGCCGACGGTGGTGGTGGCCGCGGCGTTCGAAGGCCTGTTCGATCGGGCCGGACTGGTCGACGGCCCCGTCCGGCTGCATCACACCGTCTGGGCGATCCTGCTGGCCCACACGTTCTTCAACTACGCGGTCGTCGTCCGGACGGTCGGCACGTACTGGGCCGGCCTCGACGGCCGGCTCGAGGACCAGGCTCGCGTCCTGGGTGCGGCCCGCTGGCGGACGTTCGTCGAGGTCACGCTCCCTCGCCTGCGACCGGCGATCACCGCGGCCGCATCGATCGTGTTCCTGTTCGCGTTCACGTCGTTCGGGATCGTCCTGATTCTCGGCGGGCCGCGCCGTGCCACCATCGAGACGGAGATCTACCGGCAGGCCATCGTGCGATCCGACCTGTCCACCGCGGCGGCCGTGGCCGTCGTCCAGCTGGTCTGCGTCCTGGCGCTGGTCGTGCTCTCGACCCGCCTCGAGCGGCGGAAGGGCCCGGCCCGCACCAGCCCCCGGGCGCAGAGCGGTGCGGTGAGTACCGCGATGATGGTCGTCAACATCGGCACGATGGTGATCCTTCTGGGCCTGCCCATCGCCGTGCTGGTCGAGCGATCGTTGGCGGTGGGATCGGGCTACTCGCTGCGTCACTACGGCGCCCTGGTGCACCGCGTGCCGCAACTGCCGGCATCCGCGCTGACCGCGCTGGGAAACTCGCTGCTCTACGCGATGGTGGCGACCGCGGTGGCGGTCGTCGTCGGGTGCCTGGGAGCCCTGGTCGTCGTCCATGGCCGTGGAGCGCTTCGGCACGCCTTCGACCTGGGCCTCACGCTCCCGCTCGGGATCAGCGCGGTGACGATCGGGTTCGGCATGCTCCTCGCGCTCGATCAACCACCCCTCGATCTGCGCACCTCGAGGTGGATCATCCCGATCGCCCACGCGTTGATCGGCATCCCGTTCGTGGTGCGCACCATGGTCCCCGTGCTTCGCGGCATCGACGATCGGCTCCGTGACGCGGCCACCGTGCTCGGTGCGTCCCCGTGGCGGGTGCGGCGCGAGGTCGACGCCCCGATCGCGGCCCGGGGTCTGGTCGTCGCGGCCGCCTTCGCCTTCGCCATCTCGCTCGGTGAGTTCGGCGCCACCTCGTTCATCCCCCGCCGGGTCGAGACGCTCACCGCACCCATCGCGATCTTCCGGCTGCTGTCCACCCCCGGCGCCCTCCTGCGAGGCCAAGCCATGGCCCTGTCGGTGGTGCTGATGCTGATGACGGCGCTGGCCGCGGTGCTGATCGAGACCCGTCGCAGCTCCGGCCAGGGAACGTTCTGATGACCCTCACCACCCAGAGCCTGGAGGTGGTCTTCGACGGCCATCGGGCGTTGGACGGTGTGTCGCTCCGCGTCGAGCCGGGCGAGACCCTGGCCATCCTCGGCCCCAGTGGGTGCGGCAAGTCGACGCTCCTCCGGGCCATCGCCGGCCTTCAGCCGGTGGACGACGGGTGGGTCGGCTGGCAGGGCCGCGATCTGGCCGGTGTGCCGCCCCACCAGCGAGAGGTGGGGCTGATGTTCCAGGACCATGCCCTGTTCCCCCACCGCGATGTCGCCGCCAACGTGGGCTTCGGTCTCCGGATGCAGGGCATGGAGGGACCGGAACGTCGCGTCCGAGCGACCGAGATGCTGGCGCTGGTGGGTCTGTCAGGATTCGAGGAGCGCTCGATCGACACGCTGTCGGGGGGCGAGGCCCAGCGGGTGGCGCTGGCCCGGGCGCTGGCTCCCCGCCCCCGGGTCCTGCTCCTGGACGAGCCGTTCGGTTCGCTCGATCGGGGGCTGCGCGATCGCCTGGTCGGAGAGATCCCACCCATCCTCCGAGCCGCCGAGGTCGCGGCCGTCCACGTCACCCACGACCACGACGAGGCGTTCGCCGTCGCCGACCGGGTGGGCATCATGATCGCCGGACGGATCGATCGGACCGGCCCGGCCCGCGAGGTGTGGACCGACCCCCAGCTGGCGTCGGTGGCCCACTTCCTGGGTCACACCAACCTGGTGCGGGTGGGCGAGCGAGGGGAGGTCCCCTGGGGGACCCTGCCGTTGGATCCGGGCTCGTACGTGGTGCGGGCCGACGCGTTCTCGCCGGCGGCACCCGACCGCGACGCCGACGTGGTCGCGGTGATCGAGCGATCCGTCTTCGCCGGCGGCCGCTGGCGCGTCACGCTGCGCACCGAGTCGGGCGACCATCGGTTGACCGCCGAGGTCGCCGACGAATGGGCCGCCGACCGCTCCCCCGGAGACACCGTGCGGTTGACCGTCGACCCGGCCAAGACCGCCCCGGTCACCCTCGACTGACGCCCCCTCACCCCACCCACCCGGAATCTCGGCCTCGAAAGGTCTGCTCAGCGGCCTCAGCCAGGCCGAGATTCCGCAATGGTGGCCATGGCGGCGCGGATGCGGGGTTCGCTCACGGTCCCACGGGTACCGATGGTCTGGGCGAACACGCTGACCCGGAGCTCCTCGAGCTCCCATCGGAGGCGCTGCATCTCGCCGGCCGCCACCCGGCCGTTGCGGGAATCGGCGAGAGCACGAAACTCGCGCTCGAGGGCCGTCACCGATCCGAGCAGCCGCAGATCGCGGCCGACGTCGGTCCTGGCCCGTTCCAGCCGCATCACCATCGCGTCCAGGTAGCGGACCAGGTCGGGAAGGCGCTCGGTACCGGTGGCGGTCACGAACCCGGCGTAGACCAGACGATCGAGGTGGGCTCGCACGTCGGCCTCGGTGGAGGCGAGCGCCGGCCCGGACGGCTCGTCCAGCGCCCGGCGCACGCGGCCGCAGCCGACGAAGACCCGATCCACGTCACGCGCCATCGCCTCGATCGCGGACGGCATCTCGCGCCGGACCGCCTCGACCAGCGCGGCGAAGGCCGCTTCGTCCCAGACCAGGCCGCCGTGGTCGGCGATGAGGCGACCGACCGCACAGTCCCAGCTGTCGCGGAACAGGGCTCCCAGACCGTCGTGCGGCATCTCGGTCAGGGAGAGCCCGTCGCCGAAGGCGGCCCGGAACGTGCGCGCCGGCGGTGGCACGGACAGCTGCACCAGGCGACGGGTGCCGGCCGACATCGATCGCAACTGCTCGATCCGGGTCGGGAAGATCTTCACACCGACGGTCTCCCCCTCGTCGACCAGCGCCGGGTAGCCGCGGGCCGAGTCGGATTCCCCGACCGCGCGGGGAACGGTGCCGAACTCCCAGGAGCGACAACCGCTTCGCTCGAGATGGCGGGCCCCCTCGCCGACCGCTTTCGCCATCTCCTCGCGAAGATGGCTCTTCAGCGCCACCACACGTTTGCTGCGAGCCAGAACCGAGTCCGCGTCGTCCTCGGCCGCAAAGGTCACCCGCAAGTGATCCGGCACCCGGTCCAGGTCGAAGTCGTGCTCTCCGACCGGCACCCCGGCCCGCTTCGTCACGTGCGCCGCCAGCAACGGGAGCAGCGGCCCGTCGTCCGGCCCGTGGCGATCGAGGAACTCGACGGCGCGTTCACCCACCGGGTTGACGGCCTGTCGGGTCGATTTGGGCAGCGAGCGCAGCAGCGCGATCACCAGGGGCTCGCGTCGTCCGGGCACCTGCCAGTCGAACGGCGCCTGCCTCAACCGGTTGAGCAGTTGCACCGGCACGTGCACCGTGACCCCGTCGTCATCCGCGCCCGGATCGTGGCGGTAGGTCACCCGGAGCTCCATCCCGTCCAGCACCCAGGTGTCGGGGTGCCCGCTCGCCCCTTCCTCCAGCCGGTCCGGCTCGACCAGGTCCTCGAGGGTGGCATCGAGAAGCCGCGGATCGGACCGCCGAGCCTGCTTCCACCAACGGTTGAAGAGGGGACCCGAGGTGACCTCGGCACCGACCCGTTCGTCATAGAACGCCAGCAGCGGATCGTGCTCGGTGAGGAGCCCCCTGCGCATCCGGGCCTCGGCGGCCTCGACCTGGGCCAGGAGCTCCTCGTTGTGCGTCGCGAACGCATGCTGCTCGCTGTCCTGGTCCAGCCAGTCACCGTCGGCCAGTCCGTACCGGAGGAACATCGCCCTCGCTTCGACCGGATGCACCCGGGCATACGGCACCGGCCGCGACGGCACCACCGGCAGCCCGTACAGGGTGACCCGCTCGTCGGTCATCGCCTGGGCCTGATCGGGATCCCACCGCGGGTCGCCGTAAGAGCGCTTCACGAGATGCCCGCCCGCCGCTTCCGCCCACTCAGGTCGGATACCCGCCGCGAGTCGGGCCCAGATCTGGTTGGTCTCGACCAGCTCGGCCGCCATCACCCAACGCGGCGGCCGCTTGGCCAGACTCGAGTCGCGGGCCAGGACGAAACGACTGTTGCGCGCGCCCCGGTAGTCGCGCCGCGTGCCCTCGTGGAGGCCCACGTGGGAGAGCAACCCGGCCAGCACCGCCTGATGGATCTGGTCGGCGTCGGCCGGCGTCCGGCTGGGCCGGATCCCGACCGCCCCCGCCATCTGACGGAGCTGGCGATTGATGTCCTGCCACTCGCGCACCCGCCGGTGGTTGAGGAACTCCCGCTTGCACCGTCGACGGAACTGGTTCCCGCTGTCCACCCGCTGCTGCTCGCGGAGGTACTCCCACAGGTTCAGCAGGCTGATGAAGTCGCTGGACGGATCGGCGAAGCGGGCGTGGTGCTCCGCGGCGGCCTCCTGGTGCTCGGCCGGCCGCTCACGAGGATCCTGCAACGACATCGCGGCCGCCAACACCATCACCTCGCGCGCACAACCCAGCTCGGCGGCCGCCAGCACCATCCGACCGAAACGCGGGTCGACGGGCAGGCGGGCGAGCTTGCGACCCACGGGGGTCACCCACCGGCGGCTCCCCACCTCGGTGGGATCCAGCGCCCCGAGCTCCTCCAGAAGGGTGATCCCGTCGGTGATGCTCCGGGACGGCGGCGGATCGACGAACGGAAACTCGGTCACGTCCCCCAGCCGCAGCGTGGCCATGGTGAGGATGACCGATGCGAGGTTGGTGCGCATGATCTCGGGTTCGGTGAACTCCGGGCGAGCGTCGAAATCGTCCTCGCCGTACAGCCGGATGCAGATACCGGGGGCGACGCGGCCGCAACGACCGGCCCGCTGGTCGGCCGAGGCCTGCGAGACCGGTTCGATCGGAAGCCGCTGCACCTTGGTCCGGCGGCTGAAACGCGAGATCCTCGCCGTCCCGGCGTCGACGACGAACCGCACCCCCGGGACGGTCAGCGACGTCTCGGCCACGTTGGTGGCCAGGACGACGCGGCGCCGGTCGTGAGCGGCGAACACCCGGTGCTGCTCGGCCGCCGAGAGACGCGCGTACAACTGGAGGACGTCCAGATCGGGGATCGATCGTTCGGCCAGGGCTTCGGCCGCTTCGCGGATCTCGCGTTCGCCACTGCAGAACACCAGGATGTCGCCCGGGCCGGCGCGCCGCAGCTCCTCGACGGCATCACAGATGCCGGTGGGCTGATCCCGATCGGGCCGTTCACCGTCGCCCTCGAGGGGCCGGTAGCGCATCTCGACCGGGTAGGTCCGACCCGACACCTCGATGACCGGGGCGTCGAAGTGGCGGGCGAAGCGTTCGGTGTCGATGGTGGCCGACGTGATGATCAGCTTCAGGTCGGGCCGCTGGGGCAGGAGCTGGGTGCAGTATCCGAGCAGGAAGTCGACGTTGAGGCTCCGCTCGTGGGCCTCATCGATGATCAGGGTGTCATAGCGGTCGAATCGCCGGTCGCGCTGGGTCTCGGCCAGGAGGATCCCGTCGGTCATGACCTTCACCCGGGTCGTGGGGCCGACCTGGTCGGTGAACCGCACCGTGTACCCCACCTCGGCTCCCAGCCGGGTTCCCAGCTCCTCGGCGATCCGCTCGGCGACCGTACGGGCGGCCAGGCGTCGGGGTTGGGTGTGCCCGATCAGCTTTCCTTCGGCACCCCGTCCCAGATCGAGGCAGATCTTCGGCAGCTGGGTGCTCTTTCCCGACCCGGTCTCGCCGGCCACGATCACGACCTGATGGCCGACCAGGGCGGCGCGGATCTCGTCGACGCGCGCGCTGATCGGCAGCTCGTCGGGATAGGCGATCCGTTTCACCCAGCCACGGTAGGCCGGGTCCTAGGCCGTTCGGACCATCTCGGGTCGGTGCCCTCATGGGTGAACGGCCCGCGCCGATGGCTCCCTACCAGGCGGAGACCCCAAGGAGAACGCCCCGTGACGTGGGAACGCGATGTAGTGATTGTCGGCGGATGTGGCCACGTGGGCCTGCCGCTCGGGCTGGCGTTCGCGGCGCGGGGCCTGACGGTGGACCTCTACGACATCGACGAGGCCGCCGTCGACGCCGTGAACGCGGGAATCCTCCCGGCGCAGGAGGAGGGGGCCCAGGAGGTCCTGGACCGGGTCATCGGCGACCGGATGATCGCCACCGCCGACCCGGAAGCGGTGTCGCGGGCCGAGCACGTGGTGATCGTCATCGGCACGCCGGTCGGGCGACTGCTCAACCCGCTCCCCGACATGGTGCCGCGGGCCATCGCCCAGCTGGCGCCCCTGTTGCGGCCCGGACAACACATGGTGCTGCGCAGCACCGTGTATCCCGGCGTCACCCGGGCGGTCGAGCGGCTGCTGGCCGACACCGATATCGACATCTCCTTCTGCCCCGAGCGCATCGCCGAGGGGAAGGCGATGACCGAGCTGTACGAGCTGCCGCAGATCGTCGCGGCCCGCGACCCCGAGACCATGGCGCGGGCGACCGGGCTGTTCTCGACCGTCGCCGCCTCGACGATCGAGCTCGAGCCCGAGGAGGCCGAGCTGGCCAAGCTCTTCACCAACGTCTGGCGCTACATCAAGTTCGCGGCGGCCAACCAGCTCTACATGATCGCCAACGACATGGACATCGACTTCGACCGCATCCGCGGCGCGATCACCCAGGACTATCCGCGAGCGGCGGACATGGTCGGACCCGGCTTCGCCGCCGGCCCCTGCCTCCTCAAGGACACGATCCAGCTGGCCGACAGCGACCAGCGCAACTTCGCCCTCGGGCAGGCCAGCGTGGTCATCAACGAGCAGCTGCCCAACTACGTCGTCTCGCGGCTCGGCGACCGGTTCGACCTCTCGTCCAGCACGGTCGGGATCCTGGGCATGGCGTTCAAGGGTGAGTCCGACGACATCCGATCCAGCCTGGCGTACAAGCTGAAGCGCGCCCTGATCTTCAGCGGCGCCGAGGTGCTCTGCCACGACCCCTACGTGGCCGACGACCCCGAGCTGGAGGACATCGAGAAGGTCCTGGAACAGTCGGACGTCCTGATCATCGGTGCGCCGCACCGGATGTACGCCGCGCTCCCCACCGACCTCCCGGTGGCCGACCTGTTCAACGTCACCGGCCGCGGGGTACAGGTCTGATGGGTTCCGAGCCGGGTGCCGACACCGGCGCACCGCGCGTCTCGATCGTGATGCCGGCCTACAACGAGGCCGACGCCATCGAACCGGTCCTGGCTCGGATCAACGAACAGGTCACCCTGCCTCACGAAGTGCTCGTGGTGGTCGACGACCCCGACGACACGACGGTTGCCGCCGTCCGGGCCTTCGATCCCGACGAGTCCACCTGCCGCATCGTCGTCAACGAGGTCGCCCGGGGACCGGCGCATGCGATCCGCGCCGGGTTCAAGGCCGCGGCCAGTCCCGTCGTGGTGGTGACCATGGCGGACGGGTCCGACGACCCGGCTCAGATCGACGTCCTCACCCGCCTGGTCGACCGTGGCGTCGTCGTCGCCGCCGCCAGCCGCTACATGCGCGGCGGCCAACAGGTCGGCGGATCGGCAGCGAAGAAGGCCCTCTCGGCCGGGGCCGGCGCCTCGCTCCGCTTCCTGGCCCGGACCGGCATCACCGATGCGACCAACTCGTTCAAGGCCTACGACAAGACGTTCGTGGAGTCGGTCGGTATCCACTCCACGGCCGGATTCGAGGTCGGCCTGGAGTTGGTGGCGAAGGCTCGCCGCACCCGGCAGATGATGGCGGAGATCCCGACAATCTGGCTGGATCGCTCGATTGGGAGCTCGAACTTCCGATTGGTGTCATGGCTACCGGACTACCTGCGCTGGTATCGCTTCGCGTTCGGACCCCGGCTCACCGCGGACGAGGTCTGGCAGCTCTGCGAACCGGTCGGCCGATGAGACGATTCGCACCAAGGAGCATCACATGAGTCCAGAGGTCCACCAGAAGCGAGTCCTCGTCACCGGATCCGCAGGATTCATCGGTGGCTACCTGGTCGCCGAGCTGCTCGACCAGGGCCACGCCGTCGTGGGCCTCGACAATCTCTCCAAGTACGGCGACGTGACGCGAACCTTCGACTCGGCGGCCGACTACACCTTCGTGCAGGGCGACGCCAGCGACGCGGACCTGATCCGCGAGCTGCTCACCGACTGCGACCACCTGATCGCCGGCGCGGCCCTGATCGGCGGGATCTCCTACTTCCACACCTACGCCTACGACCTCCTGGCCAAGAACGAGCGCATCATCGCGGCCACCTGCGATGCCGCCATCGACGCGCACAAGGCGGGCACCCTGGAGCGGGTCACCTACATGAGCAGCTCGATGGTGTTCGAGTCGACCGACCGGTGGCCCAGCCGTGAGGGCGACGAGCGCGACGTTCCACCGCCCCACTCCTCGTACGGGTTTCAGAAGCTGGCCGTCGAGTACTTCGCCCGCGCCGCCTGGGACCAGTACGGGCTCCCCTACACGATCGTCCGCCCGTTCAACTGCGTCGGGATCGGCGAGCGCCGAGCGCTCGGCGACGAGACCATCACGTCCGGCAACGTCGAGCTTGCCATGAGCCACGTCGTCCCCGACCTGGTCCAGAAGGTGCTGAAGGGCCAGGATCCCCTGGTCCTGCTGGGCGACGGCACCCAGATCCGCCACTACACCTACGGCGGTGACCTGGCCCGCGGCATCGTGACCGCGATGGGCCACCCGAAGGCGGTCAACGAGGACTTCAACCTGTCGACCGCCGCATCGACCACCGTCCTCGAGCTGGCCGAGACGATCTGGAAGAAGATCAAGGGTGACGAACCGTTCCGGTGGGAACCCTCCGATCCGTTCGATCACGACGTCCAACGTCGGGTTCCCGACGTGAACAAGGCCCAGAAGATCCTCGGGTTCGAAGCCACGACCGGACTCGACGAGATGCTCGACGAGGTCATCCCCTGGATCGCGCAGGCGCTGTCCGACGACCTCATCTGAGCGAGGAGCCCCACCATGACCTCGGTCGAATCATCGCTCTCGACGCTCTACCAGCACCGTTTCGACGATGCCGACCTCGCGTTCAAGGCCGCCACGTGGACGATCCTGTGCGAGGACTACTTCTCGAGGTGGATCCGGCCGGGTGACACGGTGCTCGACCTCGGCGCCGGGTCGTGCGAGTTCATCAATGCGGTCCATGCGCAGCGCCGGCTCGCCGTCGATCTGAACCCCGACACGAAGGAAGCCGCCGATGCCGGGGTCGAGGTCCACCTGGCCCGGAGCGACGAGATGACCGGGATCGAGACCGACACGGTCGACGTCGTGTTCTCGTCGAACTTCTTCGAGCACCTGCCCGATCCCGACGCCTTGATGGCGACGCTGGCGGAGGCGCGACGGGTGCTCGCGCCGGGAGGCCGTCTCCTGGTGATGATGCCGAACATCCGGTATGTGAAGGAACGGTTCTGGGACTATGTCGACCATCGGCTGCCCCTGACCCACGACGGACTGGCCGAAGCGCTCGAACTGGCCGGATTCGGCATCGAGACCGTCGTGCCCCGGTTCCTCCCGTACACGGTCCGCAGCTCGTACGGATCGGCACCGGCGTCGTCGCTGAGGATCTACCTTCGCCTTCCCCTGCTCTGGCGCATCTTCGGCGCCCAGATGTTCGCGGTCGCCCACTCGGAGTCCTGAGAGCGAGTGACGACCCTTCTCGACCCCGCTCGGAACGACCGCACCTCCGCGACCACCGCGGAGGCGAGCGAGCACGCGCGCCCGGCCTCGGTGTGGAGCCGTCCGGTCGGGGACTGGATGCTGGCCGTCGTCGTGGCGATCACGACGTGGACCGACATCAATCGTCTGGTGACGCCCTGGGTCGATGACTCCTGGCGCTATACGCTGACCGCGGCGCGAGACGAGGGGGTCGACTTCGGGCGGGACCTGGCGTTCACCTACGGCCCGCTGGTCTTTCTCGACGGTGGGCCCATCTACACCGTGGCGACCGGAGCCGCCGCGTTCGCCATGCGGTTCCTCCTGGCGACGGCGACGGCGCTGCTCGTGATCCGGGTCGCCAGGGACGTGGGATGGATCCGATGGAAGCAGGTGGCGGCGGCATGGATCGTCGTGGCGGTGATCGTTCCCCCCGACCGCTACGGCGAGGTCGCCGTCATGGTCACCTGCGGTTGGATCATCCGATCCCTCGTCACCCGGGGCTTCCTTCCCCTGCCGGCACAGCTCGCCGTCGCCGCCGGAGCCGGCGTCTGGATGGTGGTCAAGCCGAGCGCCGCCGTCGTTCTGCTCGGGGTGGCGTGTGCCGCCGGGATCCCCCGCCCGAGCGCAGCGACCGATCCGGACGGAGCGGGCGAGCGCCTGAGCATTCCGCTGCTGGTCCGCGCCGGCGCTCGGGCGCTGGCGTCGATGGGGGCGGCCGCCGCGGTCATGGCCGCGACATGGGTCCTGTCGGGCCAGGCGATCGGCTCCGTTCCCGGTTACCTCGAGGGATGGCTCGAGGTATCGGCTGGATTCGCATCGGGAATGGCCCACGGCAACAGCGCCCTGATCGCCGCCGAGGCGGCGCTGGTGATCTCAGCCACCTTCTTCGGCGTCCTCGCACTCGTGCGGCTCTACCGGAGCCCGACGGCCACGGCCTGGGCACTCTTCTTCGTGATCAGCGCGCTCCTGTTCTGGGGACGCCAGATCGGCATGGCCCGTCCCGATCGGGCGCACATGAAGGACATCGGGGTCCTGGTCATCGTCCTCACCCTCGCGTTCTGGCCCACCCTCCGCACTCGCTCGCGCCGGATCCTGATGGGCGTGTCGTTGCCCCTGGTCACGGTGCTGTCCCTCATCCCGATCCCAGCGGTCGTGGACACCGTTCCGGTCGTCGGCTCGATCCGCAACTTCGTCGGCGAGGCGGCCGATCTCGTCGACGGCGAGCTGATCGAGGAGTTCCGGGCCCAGATCGCCGACCACTACGACGTGTCGGACCGGCTCATCGACCGGGTCGACGGGCGGCCGGTCCACATCTCCCCCCAGAACACCAACGTCGCCTTCGCCTACCCCGAGCTGGGCTTCTGGGTGTTGCCGACCGTCCAGCACTACGTGAGCTACACCGAGGAGCTGGAGCAGCGCAACGTCGAGGTGCTCCTCGGGCCGGAGGGTCCCGACTTCGTGCTCCACCAGCCCACGACCGACGTCGAGTTCCATCATCCGGCCTGGGAGTCCCCCCTGCTCATCCACACGCTCTGGTGCTCGTTCGAGCCGATCGACCAGGAGGGACGTTGGAGCCTGCTGGCTCCGACCGGCTCCACCTGTGATCCTCCCACCCCGCTCGGCGAGCCGGTGCCCGCAGAGGCGACCGTGACGATCCCGTCGGAGGCACGCAGCTGCCCCGGGATCGTCACCTTCCGCATCTTCGACGCCGCCCACGTCGGCCTGGACGACCTGGCCCTGCTGGTCTTCCGCCAGCCCCGACCCATGGTCTCGACGCAGGACGACGACTGGCCGATGCTGCCCGGAACGGCGAACCAGCCACACATCATCGCCGCGCCCGGTGCGGATCGCCGATGGCTCGGCCGCCAGGTACCACCGCAGGAACGGCTGGATCTGGAGCTCGAGATCACCGAACTCCACACGCTCTTCGGGTCCGGGGCGAACCCACCCACGATCCAGTTCGAGTGCTGGACCAAGGGACCCCGCGGATAGGCGCGTCGCGCCGGGACGAGCCCCTCAGGCGGTGGCGCGGTCCCGGTGGAGGATGCTGACGCAGGCCGCCGCTTCCTCGATGCCGTAGAGTCCACCGCCGTTCTCGGCGACCGCCCAGCGGGCCGCCTCGACCTGCCGCGGTCCCGCTTCGCCTCGCAGCTGCGTGACCAGTTCGTGGATCTGGCCCAGGCCCGTCGCCGCCAAGGGGTGGCCCTTCGACTCGAGCCCACCGCTGGTGTTGACCGGCGTCGATCCTCCGATGGTGGTGGCGCCCGATTCGCTGTACACGCCGCCGTCGCCCGTTGCGCAGAACCCCAGATTCTCGACCTGCTGGATCTCGCCGAAGGCGGTGGCATCGTGCACCTCGGCCACCGACACGTCGTCGGGTCCGATCCCGGCCGCCTCGTAGGCCATCCGGGCGATCCGTCGGGTGGCGTGCTGTTCATGATCGGACGGATCCCGGTCGGATCCGCTCCCGAGGACGCTGGCGCGGACGGCGACGGCTCGATCAGAGTCGAATCGGTCGAGAGCGTCGCGGTTGCAGAGCAGGACGGCGGCGGCTCCTTCACTGGACGGCGCGCACATCGGCAGCGTCAACGGCCAGCAGATGGTACGGGCGGCGAGGACCTCGTCGATCGAGAACGCCCTCCGGAACTGGGCGAGCGGATTCTCCACCGAGTGACCGTGGTTCTTCGACGACACCGCCGCCAGCTGTCGTGGGGTGGTGCCGAAGTCGCGCATGTGCGCTCGCGCCCAGGACGCGTAGAGGTCCATGAAGATCGAACGCGGGACCGTGCCGTCGTCCATGTCGGGGTGCACGTACCCGGACGAGAGCTGCATGACGCGCTCGACGGCCTCGTCGCGGTGCATGACGTCGAGGCCGGCCTCGAACGAGGCCGCCAATCTGACCTTGTCCGTCGCGACGATCTTCTCCACACCGATCGCCAGGGCGACGTCGCTGGCGCCCGCCATCAGATCCCGCACCGCCAGGTGAAAGGCCGTCGAGCCCGTCGCGCACACGTTCTCGACGTTGACGACGGGGATCGAGACGACGCCGTGCGGTCGCAGCGCCACCTGCGCTCCGATGGAACCCTGGCCGATCAGCATGGACTGGGTGAGCGACCCGTAGTACGCGGACTCGATGTCGCCGATGGACGCGCCGGCGTCGGCCGTGACGCCGGACAGGACCGCTCCGACCATGGCATCGAGCGAGTCGTCGGGGTGCGGACCGAAGCGGGTCATGGCCACGCCGACCACGTACAGGTCATCCATGGGTCGGTGCCTCCAGTTCCAGGTCGGTGACCCCGACGGGCCATCCGGTGATCGCAGCCAGCTCGTCCAACGCTCGCTCCGGTGTCTCGACCTTGATGGTACGCATTCCCATCGCCCGAGCCGGCTTCAGGTTCACCCCCAGATCGTCGAGGAACACCGCCTCGGAGGGAGCGACGCCCGCGCGTCCGCACGCAGCGCGGTAGAACTCGGGTTCCGGCTTTCGGCTCCCCATCTCGGACGATTGGCACACGGTGTCGAAGTACGCCAGCACCGCGACGATCTCGGGGTCGTGGGGATCGAGCGGTGCGATGTTGTTGGTCAGGAGAGCCGTCGTCGCCCGCTCCCTGCAGGCGGCCACCGCACGCAGCATGATCGGGCGTGGGTCACCCACCAGCAGGGCGAGGACGTCGGAGCCGGCAACCCGGTGACCCGCCGCCTCGCTCTCGTCCGCGAACGCGGCGTCGAATCGGCCCCGGTCCAGCTCTCCCCGCTCGAGACGAGCCCAGGCATTGTCGTCGGGATCGGTGGCGTTGACGCTGCGGAGGAAGTTCTGTGGAAGACCCCGGTCGCGCTCGTAGCGGGCGAAGGCCTCGAAGGGGCTCGTCGTGAGGACCCCACCCATGTCCCACAGCACGGCGCGAACGGGCCGCTGATCAGGTGACATCGCGCTCGGGCAGCTCGTCGAGCTCGCCCTTGCCGCTCCCGCGGTTCCGGCGGATGCCGCTGATGAAGATCCATCCGATCAGGAATGCCGACGCGATCGCGGCCACGATTCCCAGCCACGTCGACGCGTCCGAATTGTCGAAGAGGCCGGACGGTGCGCTGACGGCCTCGATGCGGATCCCCTCCACGGTCGATACGAGCGAGGCCGAGTTGTCGCTGGGCGTGTCGTCGGCCAGCGGCGTCGTCACCTGGGCCGTGACCTCGACCTGATCGGAGGGGAGGCTGCTGGGCACCTTCCAGGAGCCGGCGATCACCTCGGTCGACCCGGGCTCGATCGCGAGGAACCGGCAGCGACCGCTGACCGGGCGGCACGAGGCCGCCTCGGAGCCGGAGAGCGTGTCCAGCTGCAGGGGCTCGGGCAGGTTCAGGTCGAGCTCGACCTCGGTGGCCACCACCGATCCGAGGTTCTCGATGTTCACCCGGAAACGGGCCACCTCGCCGGCGACCGGCTCGTCGACGGGGGTCAGCGTGACGCCGACATCGACCGTCGCCAGGGAGACCGCGGTGGTGCCCGTGGCGGCGACCGTTCCACCGGGCGCCTCGCCCTGCAGTGTCGAAGCGACCTCGATCGATCGCCGGCCATCGGGCTCCAGCACGACGATGGTGGCGCCGACGTCGGCGCTGCCCCCGGCCGGGATCTCGCCGAGCGCGACCGTGCAGGTCCTCTCGCACCGCCAACCGACGTCGGACGAGCGGATGTCGAAGCTGGTCCCGGGCGGAGGGGCGAGGGCGAGCGTCGCGTCGTGCAACGGCTGCGGCCCGTCGTTCCGGGCGACGATGGTGACGCCGACGAACGCACCCACGTCCACCCCGGAGGCATCGCTCGAGACCGTCACGGCGAGGTCTTCGGACAGCGGCACGGCTGGTGTCGACGTCGTCGTCGTGACCGGTACCGCGGTCGTGGACGTGCTCGTCGTCGACGAGGTGGTCGTGGTGGGCGCCGCTGTCGGCGGCGGGGGTGGGGGCGGCGGCACCGTGGTGGTGGTCGTCGTCGTCGTCGTGCTGGTCGTCGTGGTGGTCGTCGTGGTGGTCGTCGTGGTGGTCGTCGTCGTGCTGGTCGTCGTGGTGGTGGTGGTGGGCCGGGCCGTCGTCGGCGGGGCCGTCGTCGCCGGCGGCGGGGTCGTCGGTGGCGTGGTGGTCGTGCTGGGGGGCGGTGCGTCACCGGTCGGGGTGGAGACCGTGGCGAGGTTGTCCTCGGGTACGGGATCGGCGAGCCCCTCGGACAAGATCAGGGCAGCTGCCTCGATCGCCGTACGTTCGGTGGTCTCGTCGATCCTCGCATCGAGCCACAGGGCGTAGAACGGGCTCCCGGGCTCGAGGTCCTGGTCGGGGTGCGCGAACGTGCACGTTGCGCCGGCGGGAGCCGGGAAGCCGCCCTCACAGCGCCACGGGTGCTCGTTGTCCGAGGCCGACATCGTGGCGCCCTCCGGTACGACGAACTGGACGACCGCCCCCGACGCCGGCAGCGTGCCGGCGTTGCGGTAGGTGACGTCGTAGCGCACCGTGCTCCCCGGGGGTGTGGTCGCCGAGAGTGGAGCGAGATCGACGACGAGATCGACATAGCTCCGCACCGAGGCGAACGTGCACCCGATGATCTGCCCCGGGTCCACCTCCAGCTCGAATCCGCCAGGCACATCGAGCCCGGCGACCTGCGGGTCGGGTCCGGCCCGCCTGCAGGTGGCGCCACCCTCGCTGGTCGCGCCGGCATCGGGAGGAAGCTGGTAGCCCTCCTCGCCGGCTTCCTGCAGGAGGACGCCGTCGACGTCCCCCCACTGCAGCACCACGAGGCCGGACTGATCGGTGACTCCCTCGTCGATGACCTCATCACCGGCCGACAGGCGGTAGTCCCACCCGTCGCCTGCCAGCGGATCGTCTCCCACCAGTTCGCTGACGCGTTTGTCGACGGTCACGGTCCCACCACACTGCGCCGCGGCGATCTGATCCAGCGTCGCCGTCAAGCCGTCGCGGTCGGTCAGGTAGTGATCACCCAGCTCGAGCGAGTCGAGATCCCCGGCCACCGGCCCGCTGATCGCTTGCAGGGCGACCCGGTCCGCATCCTCGACACCGATCGCCACGATCCGCGTGCCGTTCGACTTGAGCTCGTTGGCTGCGACGATGGCGGCGTCGAGATCCAGGAGGTCGACCCCCTTCTGTCGCGCTGCGTCCTCGTCGTGGGTGGTGGGCGACCCGGTGGTGATCATGACCAGGGTTCGCGGGGCTTCACCGCTCTCGAGCACCGCTCGCAAGCCCGCCTCCCAGTTGCGTTCTGACAGCTCGACCTGATCGCTGTCCGAGGAGGTGAAGCCGAAGGGGATCGACTCGAGGCCGTCCTCGAGCTCGGCTCGACGCTCGACGCCGGCCAGTCCGGCCACGACCACGGGCGGTCGTGCCGGGAAGTCCACCATCCCGGTCGGCTCGCCGAAGTCCTCCTCCCCCGACGGGTCGCCGTAGGTACCGAAGGTCCAGAACCCCACCGGTGTCGGCGTGATCCCGATGGCGCGGACGTAGGACCGGGCGGCCTCGGTGGTGACGGAGAGATTGGGAACCGAACGACCGGGGTCGACCGGGACCGAACGGTCGATGAGCAGCCCCGCGGCATCGCCACACTCGGCTGGTTCGGGGTTGTCATCCGGACGGGCCCAGACAGCCGTGTCGTCGTCGGGCGGCCAGGTCTTGGGCAACGCGTCCGAAGCATCGTCGTCGTCGCCCGTCAGGACGGGAACCGCCACCAGCACGGCTCCGATGAGGATCGCGACGATGGCGGCGCCGACCAGGACCTTGGTTCCCTTCGGCGCCGACCCCGACGCCACGGCCGCCGTCGCCACCGAGGGCGTGACCGTCGAGGCCCGCTCGACCGTCGACTCGTCCTCACCGCCGGGCCGTTCGATCGAACCCGGCTCGCGCTCGAACACCATCCGGCCGGCTCTGGCCACCGGATCGTCGTCGCCGGGTCGCGAAAACGGGATCTTCACCAGACCTCGGTGTGGATCGGCAACGAGTCACTCACAGGATCGACGAGAATACGGGCTCCGAACTCGGCGAACCAGACACGGGATCGCTGACAGCTCGTGTCGTCCGTGCTTGACTCGTTACCCATGCTGAAGCATGTCGTCGTCGACGGATCCAACATCGCGACCGAAGGACGCTCCGCGCCGAGTCTCCATCAGCTCGACGAGGCCGTGCGCGCCTTCCTCGACGAGTTCGACGTCGAGAGCCTCTCGGTCGTGGTCGACGCCACGTTCGGGCACCGCATCGACAAGTCCGAGCGGGCCGAGTTCGACGAGGCCATCGCCGCCAACGAGCTCGTCACCCCGCCGGCGGGAGCGGTCGGACGGGGCGACGCCTTCGTGCTCCAGATCGCCAGTCGTGTCGCGGCCACGGTGCTCTCCAACGACTCGTTCCAGGAATTCCACGCCGAGTACGAATGGCTGTTCGAGGAGGATCGTCTCATCGGGGGCAAGCCCGTGCCCGGCGTCGGCTGGGTCTTCGTGCCCCGCGTCCCGGTGCGCGGCCCACGGTCCGGTCGGGGTCGCAAGGATCGCCGAACCGGCGGTGGCAACGGCGGTGCCACCGACAGCGGTGACGGAGGCGGGACGTCTCGTCGCGGCGGCGGAAGCGCCGGCAAGCCCCGCCCGCGCAAGAAGGAACGTCGGGACACCCCCAAGCTCGGTCCGCCGCCCGTGCCGTCCGCGGCCACGCCACCCCCGGCTCCAATGGCCGAGGACCGCACGCGAGGCAGAGGCACGCGCGGCAACCCGGCCGACGTCGCGTCCTCGTTCGAGCGGACGCATCCGGTCGGTTCGACGGTCGAGGCGACGGTCGAGCAGTTCGCGTCGCACGGAGCGTACGTCCGCGTCGGCGACGCTCGGTGCTACGTTCCGCTGAACGCCATGGGCGATCCTGCGCCGCGAAGTGCAAAGGTGGTCCTCACGCGAGGCGACGATCAGCCGTTCATCGTCGAGCGTGTCGACCCGTCCACTGGTGAGATCGACTTGGCGCTTGCCGGGTTCGAACGCACAACGGGGGCGCCCACCGCGTCCCGCTCAACACTCAGCAAAGAACCAACCCCGCAATCGGAGGAAACCATGGCAGCCGCCAAGAAGAAGTCAGCAACGAAGAAGAAGGCCCCGGCGAAGCGCAAGACCACCGCCAAGAAGAAGGCCCCCGCGAAGCGCAAGACCACCGCCAAGAAGAAGGCCCCCGCGAAGCGCAAGACCACCGCCAAGAAGAAGGCCCCCGCCAAGCGCAAGACCACCGCCAAGAAGAAGGCCCCCGCCAAGCGCAAGACCACCGCCAAGAAGAAGGCCCCCGCCAAGCGCAAGACCACCGCCAAGAAGAAGGCCCCCGCCAAGCGCAAGACCACCGCCAAGAAGAAGGCCCCCGCCAAGCGCAAGACCACCGCCAAGAAGAAGGCCCCGGCCAAGCGCAAGACCACCGCCAAGAAGAAGTAGCCACGAGCTCGTCGGCGCTGACGCAGCGTCGTTCGATCCGTCACGGAGCCCCCGGCAACACCGGGGGCTCCGTCGCGTCGGCGCCGGGCGCAGCGCTACGCTCTCCCGCCTATCCGAGGAGTCCCCATGGCCGCACAGTTCATCTACACCATGCGCAAGGTCGGCCGCTTCTACCCGCCCGACCGGGACGTGCTGAAGGACATCACCCTGGCCTTCTACCCGGGAGCCAAGATCGGCGTGATCGGTGGCAACGGAGCCGGGAAGTCGTCACTCCTGCGGATCATGGCCGGCATCGATCAGGACTACACCGGCGACGCCAAACTGACCGACGGGTTCACGGTCGGCATGCTGGAGCAGGAACCACACCTCGACGAGGACAAGGACGTCGAAGGCAATGTCTTCGATGGCGTGGCGGGCACGGCCGCGCTGCTTCACGAATACGACCAGGTCCTGGCCGGATGGAGCGACCCCGACGCCGACTTCGACAAGCTCGGCGCACGCCAGGCCGAGCTCGAAGCACGGATCGAGGCCGAGAACGCGTGGGACCTCCAGCGCACCCTCGAGATCGCGATGGACGCGCTGCGGCTCCCGCCCAGTGATGCACCGGTCTCCACGTTGTCCGGCGGTGAGCGCCGTCGGGTTGCGCTGTGTCGACTCCTGCTCGCCCAGCCCGACCTTCTCCTCCTCGACGAGCCGACCAACCACCTCGACGCCGAGTCGGTGGCCTGGCTCGAGCGCCACCTGCAGGAGTACCCCGGCACGGTCATCGCCATCACCCACGATCGCTACTTCCTCGACAACGTCGCCGGATGGATCCTCGAGCTCGATCGCGGCCGCGGCATCCCGTTCGAAGGCAACTACTCCTCCTGGCTGGACCAGAAGCGCACCAGACTCGAGCGGGAGGAGAAGGAGGAGTCGGCTCGGCAGCGGTCGCTGAGCCGCGAGCTCGAATGGGTCCGCATGGCTCCGAAGGCCCGCCAGGCCAAGGGCAAGGCTCGCCTCTCGGCCTACGAGGAGCTCCTGGCCGATGCCACCGCCGACAACGGCCGCGACAACCCGATCGAGATCCACATCCCGCCGGGGCCCCGGCTGGGTGATGTCGTGATCGAGGCCGAGCACCTCTCGAAGGGCTTCGGCGACCGGCTGCTCATCGACGACCTCACGTTCACGCTCCCCCGCGCCGGCATCGTCGGCGTCATCGGACCGAACGGAGCGGGCAAGACGACGTTGTTCCGGATGATCACCACCGCCGACGACCCCCAGCCGGACACTGCGCCCGACGGCGGCACGCTTCGAGTCGGCCCGACGGTCGAGATGGCCTACGTGGACCAGAGCCGCGACGTGCTCGACGACGAGCGGACGGTCTTCGAGGAGATCACCGAGGGCCACGACGTCGTCACCGTCGGCACGAGGGAGATCGAAGGGCGCGCCTACGTCGCGTCGTTCAACTTCAAGGGATCCGATCAACAGAAGAAGGTCGGCGCACTCTCGGGCGGGGAGCGCAACCGCGTCCATCTCGCCAAGGTCCTGAAGTCGGGCGGCAACCTCCTGCTCCTCGACGAGCCCACCAACGATCTCGACGTCGACACGCTCAGAGCGCTCGAGACCGCCCTCGAGGTGTACCCGGGCTGCGCCGTCGTCATCAGCCACGATCGCTGGTTCCTCGACCGTATCGCCACCCACGTCCTGGCCTTCGAGGGGAACTCCACCGTGCGCTGGTTCGAAGGCAACTTCTCCGAGTACGAGGCCATGCGCCGACGGGAACTGGGCGAGGAGGCCGATCACCCCCACCGGATCAAGTACAAGCCGCTGGTGCGCTGATCGCCGTCACACCTGCCGATCTCAGCTCCGGGTGGTCGCTGCCGATAGAGACCTATGGCGACCAAGACCGCTCCCAAGGCCAAGGCTCCCCGTCGCAAGACCTCCGCCAAGGCCCCGCCCCCATCCAAGACCCGCAAGAAGCCGAGCACGAGCAAGCGGAAGAAGCCGCAGTTCAGGAGCCGTGCGGTGACCCGACCGGTCGAAGCCGGCAGCGCCGTCGAGTGCGCCCTCTGCGGGGAACGGGTGAAGTTCCGGGCCAAGATCCGCCAGTATCAGGTGATCTGCAACGTGTACGTGAAGAATCAGTGGGATCGGGTCGAGCACTACCACGACGAGTGCTACGTCACGGCCGACTCCCCGTACGGTCCCCCCGAGGAGTAGCGGAGCCCGCGAGCTCCTCGGCAGGTCGGCTCGCCGAGTTTCGCTTCGTCTCTTCCCGCCGTCCGCCTCGGCCGCCCCGGCTTGTGCCCTGAGCACCGGGCGGCTGGGATAGGGCCATGAGCCCGTCCGTCGCGACCGATGCCGATCACCAGCTCGCTGCGGACATCGCCCGTGAGACCGGTCGCCTCCTGGTGGGCCTCCGCGACCGCCTGGCGGCCGACGGAGCCGACGGCCGCACCCTGAAGGATGAAGGCGACCGACAGGCCCACGAGTACATCGTCGGCCGTCTGACCGCCGAGCGACCCGATGACGGCCTGCTCTCCGAGGAGGGCGCCGACGACCGGGCCCGCCTCGATCAGCACCGGGTGTGGATCGTCGACCCCCTCGACGGCACCCGCGAGTTCTCCGAACCGCCACGCATCGACTGGGCGGTGCACATCGCGATGGCGGTGGACGGCGCACCCGTCGTGGGAGCGGTCGCGCTTCCCGCCGAGGACCTGCTCCTCTCCACCGCCGCGCCCGAGGCACTGCCGACCGCCCATGCCGGTTCACCACGCCTGGTCGTCAGCCGCACCCGGCCGCCAGAGGCCGCCACCCACGTGGCCGAGCGGCTCGAGGGCGATCTGGTCCCGATGGGATCGGCAGGCGCCAAGGTCATGGCGGTCCTCCTGGGGAGGGCCGATGTGTACGCCCATTCCGGCGGCCAGTACGAGTGGGACTCGTGCGCGCCCATCGCCGTGGCTCGGGCGTACGGAGCCCACACCTCTCGCGTCGACGGGTCACCGCTTCGCTACAACCGGCCCGACCCGTACCTGCCCGACCTGCTGGTGTGTCGTCCCGAGCTGGCCAAGGTGTCGTTGGACGCACTCGCCGCGTTCGAGTCGTCGACGTGAGCGACCCGGTCGTCCTGTCCGCCGCCGCGGACGGCATCGCCACCATCACGCTCAACCGTCCGCATCGGCTCAATGCGTGGACCGGCCGCATGCACGCCGCCTATCGCGACGCGGTGGCCGAGGCCGAGCGCGATCCCGCGGTGCGCGTCGTGATCGTGACCGGGGCGGGACGCGGATTCTGTGCCGGCGCCGATGTGGCCGCGCTGGAGAAGGAGGCCGCGGCCGGACACTACGACGACGGTCTCAGCGAGGAGCCCGCTCGACCCGGCTGGGGTGTCCGCCCCGAGTTCGACCATCCGTTCGCCTTCCATCTCGGTCTGACCAAACCCGTCATCGCCATGGTCAACGGGCCGGCGGCCGGCGTCGGCTTCGTGCTCGCCTGTTTCGCCGATGTCCGTTTCGCCGCCGCCGACGCCAAGTTGACGACGGCCCACGGAAGGCTCGGACTTCCGGCCGAGTTCGGCCTGTCCTGGCTGTTGCCCCGCCTCATCGGTGCCGGCCGTGCCGCCGATCTGCTGCTGTCGAGCCGCATCGTGTCGGGCGACGAGGCCCAGTCCATGGGGCTGGTCAGCCGGGCCGTTCCCGTCGAGCAACTGCACGCCACCACCCTGGCGTATGCCGCCGACCTCGCCACCACCGTCTCCCCCACCTCGCTCTGGTTGACGAAGCGTCAGCTGTACGCCGACCTGCACGGTGACCTCGGTACGGCGATGAGCCGTTCGGCCGAGCTGCTCGACGCGGCGATGGGTGGACCCGACTTCGCGGCCGGGGTCCGCGCCCTCCGCGACAAGACCGACCCGGAGTTCGCATGACGTCCGACGCCGCCGTGCCCCCGTCGGACGACACGGCGCCGGCGGCCTCCGATCTCACCTGGGGGGCGTTCAGCTCCGCCGCACCCTGGCTGATCAGCCGCACGCCCGAATGGCGCCGCCACTGCACCCTGATCCGCAACGCGGTCGCTCGCCGCACACCGCAGCTGATCGCGCCGCGCCGGTTTCCCCCGGTGCGGCGCCTTCTGGTCGTGGCCTGGCACATCGGCGGCGCCCTGCTCGCGTGGCGCCTGGGACAGTTTCGGCCCGGCCGGCGACCCGACTCCCGGGCCGATCTCTCGCGTCGACTCCGCCTCGCGGCCGAGGCGCTCGGGCCCACGTACATCAAACTCGGACAGATCATCTCCTCGGGGCGGGGGATCTTCCCCTCCGAGCTGGTGGACGAGTTCGCGCTGTGCCGCGACCGCGTCCCGGCCATGCCGTACGCGACCGCCCGCTCGGTCGTCGAACAGGAACTCGGCGCCGCGCTCGAGACCGTGTTCTCCTCGTTCGAGCCCGAGCCCATCGCGGCGGCCTCGATCGCCCAGGTGCATCGTGCGCACCTGCGCACGGGTGAGTCGGTGGTGGTCAAGGTGCAACGACCCGACATCGGCGCCGTTGTGGCGGAGGACCTCGCGGTCATGGCCTGGCTGGCGCCCCTCCTGATCGGACGCATCCCGGTTGCCGCGCTCGCGAACCCACCGGTCCTGGTCGAGGTGTTCGCCGACACGATCACCGAGGAGCTCGACTTCCGGCTCGAGGCCGAGAACATGCTCGACGTCGCCGCCGCCTTCACCGCGGTGGGCCAGGACGGCTTCGTCATCCCCCGCCCCCATCCCACCCTGATCACGCAGCGCCTGCTGGTCATGGAGGAGCTGAAGGGGTTCTCCTTCGAGGCGGTCGACGCCATGCGCCATGCGGGCGTCGATCCGGAGGGGGTCGTGCGTACCGGCATGATCGGGTTCCTCGAGGGATGCATGCTCCACGGGATCTTCCACGGGGATCTCCATGGCGGCAACCTCCTCGTACTGCCCGAGGGGCACATCGGTCTGCTGGACTTCGGCATCACCGCCCGGATGCGTCCCCCGCAGCGCCTGGGCTTCCTGCGCCTGCTCGTGGCCGCGTCGACCAATGACATCCGGACCCAGATCGAAGCGCTGCGCGACCTGGGAGCACTGCCGGCCGACACCGACATCGCCGACGTGATCCGCGAGCTGGGACTCGACCAACCACTCATCGATCCGATCACGCTCAGCCAGGACGAGCTCATGGGCGAGATCAGCCGCGTCGTGAAGGCGCTGCTGGCCATGGGCGCCCGGATGCCGAAGGTGCTCATGCTCTTCGTCAAGAACATGGTCTTCCTGGACGGCGCCATCGCCACCCTGGCGCCCGATCTGGACATCTTCGCCGAGATCGAGAAGATCTCCCTGTACTTCGCCACCCACCACGGCGAGACGATCGCGGCGCAGATCGGCATGACCGCCGACGACTGGGAGCTGGACATGGACGGCATGCGCGCCTCCATGGGGATCGATCCCTCGGTCGAGCAGCTCACCTATCAGGATCTGCTCGAACGGCGGGACGAGATCCGCCGGAAGCTCGGGAAGGGATAGACGGTGCGTCTCGTCATCGCTCGGTGTTCGGTCGACTACGAGGGCCGCCTGGCCGCCCACCTCCCCATGGCCACCCGGCTGATCATGGTGAAGGCGGACGGCTGCGTGGCCGTCCACGCCGACGGCGGCGCCTACAAGCCGCTGAACTGGATGAACGCACCCAACACCCTGGTCGAGGACGGCGACGCCGGGGAGTGGCGGGTCCACAACCCGAAAGGTGAGCGGCTGACCATCCGGATCGAGGAGGTGCTCAGCGACCACAAGACCGACCTCGGGGAGGACCCCGGGCTGCAGAAGGACGGCGTCGAGTCCCATCTCCAAGAGCTCCTGGCCGCCGACCCCACCGCGCTCGGCCAGGACCTCCAGCTGGTCCGCCGCGAGTACCCCACCGACATCGGCCCGGTCGATCTGTTGTGCCGCGACGGCGACGGCAACGCCGTGGCCGTCGAGATCAAGCGCCGGGGCGAGCTGGACGGGGTCGAACAGCTGACGCGCTACATCGAGCGGCTCAACCTCGACCCTCGTCTGCGTCCGGTGCGAGGACTGTTCGTGGCCCAGCAGATCAAGCCGCAGGCCAAGGTCCTGGCCGGATCGCGCGACATCGGCTGCGTCGAGGTGGACTACGACGAGCTCCGCGGCGCGGAGACGGTCGCGATGAAGCTGTTCTGAGCGGCCGCCAGCGGCTCAGGAGTTCAGCGGATGGGACGGTGCGAAGCTCGAATGCGCTGAACTCCAAAGGCCCACCCTGGGCGCGAAGCGCACTTCTGCGGGCCCGTCAGCTGAAGGTGCAACGGCCACCGTCGAGAACGACGCGCCCGAAGGCGCGTCGGGTCAGCTGAAGGTGCAACGGCCACCGTCGAGAACGACGCGCCCGTCGTCCCCTGCGGTCTGGAACACCGCTTCGTTGCCGTCGACCCACATGTTGATCGTGAGCGCTTCGCCCGGGAAAACCGGGCTCGAGAACCGACCCTCGATCGAGCGGAACCGGGCCGGATCGCTGTCGCAGAGCGTGTGCAGCAGGGCGCGGCCGGTGAATCCGTAGGTGCACAGGCCGTGGAGAATCGGCTTGGGAAAGCCGGCCAGCTCGGCGAACTTCGGATCGCTGTGCAGCGGGTTGCGGTCGCCGGAGAGCCGGTAGGTCAGCGCCTGGTCTTCGCGGGTCTGATAGGTCACCGAGTGGTCGGGAGCGCGCTCGGGCGGCACGTTCTTGGGACCGGAGGGGCCACGATCGCCGCCCCAGCCGCCCTCGCCGCGAATGAACAGCGACGCGGTCTGGCTGAAGAGCTTCGTACCGCTGGCGGCGTCGCTGGTGGTGCCGGTGATGGCGACGACCGCCCCCTTGCCCTTGTCGTAGATGCCGGTGATCTCGGCCACACAGCTGCCGGTGCCGGCCACCGGGATGGCCCCCTCGAGCTCGATCGACTGCTCGCCGTGGACGAGCATGGCCGGGTTGAACGAGCCGAGGTGCTCGAAGACGTTGCCGAAACCCTGGAGGATCACCGCTTGGGTGGGCAGGACCTGCTGGTCGATGTCCTGGCTGTTCTCGGTGGTGAACTGGAGCTCGTCGGTTCCGGCACCGACGCCGACGGCGTACAGCAGCGAGTCCTTCGAGTCCCATGAGATCTCGACCGGATCCGAGGTGGATCCGACTGCGTCCGGGTTGATGGCCATGGTGAGACTTCCCCTCGTTGGTGCGTTGGTGGTGTGCTGGTGGTGTCGGCCGGGCGATCGGCCCGGCGTCTCGGGTGCCAGGGTCAGATCGTGCGTCCGGGCATCCCCGGGTTCTGGGCCTCGAACCCCGACATGTCGGCGTTGAGCGGCGCTTCCGCGCTGAGCTTCGCCACGATCTCGCCCATGGCGGCCGGATCGTCGCTGAAGGTCTCCGGCTTGCCGCGGTGCCAGCCGTCGGCGATGGCGATCTTGTCACCGCGGACGTCGAACACGCGACCGGTGACCTTGGCCGAATCGGGGCTGGCCAGCCACGTCACGATCGGGGCGATCCACCGGGGCGACATGGCGTCCTTGGCCTCTTCATCGTCGTCGGCGGCGGGATTTCCGCCGAGGTTCTCCGTCATGCGGGTCAGCGCGGCCGGAGCGATGGCATTGACGGTCACGCCGTACCGGTGGAGTTCCTGGGCGGCGATCACGGTGAAGGCGGCGATGCCGGCCTTGGCCGCGCCGTAGTTGGTCTGACCGATGTTGCCGTAGATGCCGGAGGGCGATGACGTGTTGATGATGCGAGCGTCGTTCTCGTTCCCGGCCTTGGCCTGCTCCCGCCAGTAGGCGGCGGCGTGACGGGCCGGCGCGAACGTGCCCTTCAGGTGCACGTTGATCACGGCGTCCCACTCGGCTTCGTCCATGTTGACGAGCATCCGGTCACGCAGGATGCCGGCGTTGTTGATGACGACGTCGAGGCGACCGAAGTCCGAGATCGCCTGCTCGATCATGCGCTTGGCGCCGTCGAAGTCGGCCACGTTCTCACCATTGACCCCGGCGTCGCCCCCGGTGGAACGGATCTCCTCGACGACGGTCTGGGCCGGACTGGCATCGGCTCCCGATCCGTCCATCGACGCACCGAGGTCGTTGACGACGATCTTGGCCCCCTGGGCGGCCAGCATGAGCGCGTACTCGCGGCCGATGCCGCGGCCCGCTCCGGTGATGACGGCCACCCGACCGTCGCAGATGCCACTCATGGTGCAACTCCTCGCGCTCGCATGTTTTGGGGCTCGCCCGCGCGGTCGATCGATCCGGAACGACGAAATCCGGGAGACGGGGGGCGTCGTCGTCCCCCTCCTTTTACCTGATGGGCCATCAGATTCTCGACTCCGCGAGCCGGGAGCCCTGCGGGGATTCGCCACTTACCCCCCATTCTCTGCGATCGTTTCCCCCGTGACTCGGCGGACTTCGCTCATGACCGTGTTCGTGACCCTGGTGGTCGCGCCCATCGTCGCGACCGTCATGCTGACCGCACTCTGGGCCGTCGACGCCGGCGCGCACGAGGGTCAGATCATGCGCAACACCGTGGTCGGTGGGGTCGCCGTGGGGGGACTTGCGGCCTCCGACGCCCGCACCGAGGTCCAAGCGTTGGCGAACCAGATCGAGACCACCGAGGTCGTCATCGACCTGCCGTGGGGCACCGAAGCGGTGTCCAACGCCGAGCTGGGGGTGAAGATCGACATCGACGCGACCCTCGGCGATCTGCTCGACGCCGGACGGGACGGGCGGATGCTCGATCGCCCCGTGAACTGGTTGGGCAGCCTCGTCTCCAACCGCGAGATCCAACCCGTCGTCGAGGTGGACCCGCAACGGGCGGCCGCCACCCTCGCCGCGCTCGAGGCGGACCACCGGGTCGAACCCGTCGAGCCCGACTTCACCGGGGACGAGAACGGCTTCGAGCTGATCCCGGGCACCAAGGGGACGGCACTCAACGTCGACGACGCCGTCGCCGACCTGCTCCAGCAGGCTCGTGCCGCCACGGTCGCCCCCAGCCTGCTCGTCCACCAGCGCGACGTCCATCCCCTCGTTTCCGACGAGACGGTCACCGAGCTGATGGCCGTGGCGCACGATCAGTCCGAGAGTGAGCTGTCCATCACCATCGCCGACACCACCGCTCCGGTCCCCGCCCGCCTCTTCCGCAGTGCGTACCGCCTCGACATCGAGGGGAACGAGGCGTCCCTGACGGTCGACACCGAGGAGGTGGGCAGCGGTCTCGCCTTCCTCTTCTCGCTCAGCGGGCTCGGACAGCCGTCCACACCGGCGACTTTCTCGGTCAACGAGGAGCAGGCGGTCGTGATCGATCCCGGCACGCCGGGCACCGCATGTTGCACTCCCGAGTCCGCCGAACGGGTGGCCGCTGCCCTCCTGTCCAGCCAGGCGGAGGTTGCGGTCGATCTCCGCGAGGTCCCCGATCCACACGATGCGGTCTGGGCCGAGGGATTGGGCATCCAGTCGATGGTGTCGGAGTTCACCACGCGGCACGCCGCGGGACAGTCCCGGGTGACCAACATCCAGCGCATGGCCGACATCGTTCGGGGAACGGTGATCGAACCCGGCGAGCTCTTCTCGCTCAACGAGACGGTGGGGCAGCGCACGCGGGAGAAGGGCTTCGTCGGCGGTGGCGTCATCTACAACGGTGAGTTCACCAACGACATCGGCGGCGGCGTCTCGCAGTTCGCCACCACCCTCTTCAACGCGGCGTGGTTCGCCGGGCTCGACTTCGAGGAGTACCAGGCGCACACGATCTACATCTCCCGGTACCCGTACGGTCGCGAGGCCACGGTGTCCTGGCCCGCACCCGATCTGAAGATCCGCAACACCACGCCGCACGGCATCCTGGTCTGGCCCAGCTACGACGCCGGGTCCATCACCGTCCGGCTGTACTCGACGCCGTTCGTCAGCGTCGAACAGACCGGGCAGTACACCAGCCGCGGAACCAGCTGGTGCTCGGTGACGACCGAGCGGACCCGTACCTATGCTGATGGGCAGAGCGCGGTCGACAGCACCACCGCCTCGTACCGAAGCTGCTGACGGCCCGCCAACCGGGTCGGTACGGCAGTACGCGGTGACCACCGAGACGATGGAGCGGCGCATGTCCGACGAGTTGCAGTACGCCAGCCGGATGAGCGACGCCGACGCGCTGATGTGGAGCATCGAGAAGGACCCGCTCCTCCGGTCGACGATCACGACGGTCATGGTGCTGGACGCCCCGGTCGACCACGACCGCTTCCTGCACACGATGGAGCGAGCCACGCGCATCATCCCGCGACTGCGACAACGGGTCCGGTCCAATCCGCTGTCCCTGGCCCCACCCCGTTGGGAGATCGACCCGCACTACGATCTCAACTACCACGTGCGGTGGACCAAGGCCGCGGGCGACGGCACGTTCCGGGATCTGCTCAGCATGGCCGAGCCCATCGCCATGCAGGGATTCGACCGGGCTCGGCCGCTGTGGGAGGTCGCCGTGGTCGAGGGACTCGACGACGGCGGCAGTGCGCTCATCATGAAGATCCATCACTCGATCACCGACGGGGTGGGCGGCGTGCGGATGATGCTGGAGATCTTCGACCTCGAGCGCGACGCCGAGCCGAAGGGACCACTCCCCGACGCCCCCGAGGCCAACGTGCTCAACCAGGCCGAGCGGTTCATCGATGCCACCGTCCACGAGACCCGCCGGCAGGTGTCGTCCACCCAGCGCACGGTCACCGCAGGGATCGGTCGCCTGGCCGATCCCGCAGAGGCGGCGAAACGGATGGGCCGCACAGCCGCGTCGCTGGCTCGATTCCTCCGCCCGGCGGCCGAGCCGATGAGCCCGCTCATGGTGGACCGGTCGCTGAGCCAGCGATTCGACGCGCTCACGCTTCCGCTCGACGGGATGAAGGACGCCGCCAAGAAGGCGGGCGGCCGCCTCAATGACGCGTTCGTCGCCGGGGTCACCGGCGGGTACCGGCGCTACCACCTGCGCCACGACGCACCCACCGACGCGCTGCGGATGGGGATGCCCATCAACGTGCGCGTCGACACCAGCGAGGGCCAGGCCGGGAACCAGTTCGTCCCCGCCCGCATCCAGGTCCCCATCGCCACCGAGGATCCCATCGAGCGCATGGGGGCGATCCACGAGATCGTCCAGCTCACCCGCAACGAGCCATACCTCAGCCTCAGCGACCAGGTCTCGGGGGTGATCAACCGCATGCCCACCACGGTCACGACCGCCATGTTCGGGTCCCTGCTCAAGGCGGTCGACTTCACCACCTCGAATGTCCCCGGTTCACCGGTGCCCGTGTTCGTCGCCGGCGCCGGCCTGACCCGGCACCTCGCGTTCGGTCCCATGGCGGGGGCAGGTGCCAACATCACCCTCCTGTCGCTGTGCGACGAGATCCACATCGGCTTCAACACCGACCCGGCCGCGGTGCCCGATCCCGAAGCGTTCATGGAGGACATGGCGGCAGGGTTCGACGAGGTGCTCTCGGTCGCCTAGCTACTTCGTCCTGAAGAAGTGGCTGTTCGGCGGCATGGGTTGCATCTTGATCCGTTGTCGAAGGGTGGGCGGGCGCGTCGAAGCTGGCGTCGTGATCGGCTGGGGTTGTCGCGACCGCGATCGGTCAGATGGTGAGGGCGGCGATCTTGATCGCGTTGTGGCAGAGCACGCCCCATCCGCACCAGGTGCGGGCACCGGGGAGGCCGCGGATGCGGGCCCGGTCAAGTCCGTATTGTCGTTTCAACGCGGCGATCCGGCCCTCGGATCCGGTGCGCCATTTGACGAGTTCGACGAAGTCGTCGGCCTGCTCAATGGCCTGACGCTTCTGGCTGGTCTTGCCCTTTCGCAACACCGCGACCAACTCGACACCGAGCGCGTCGAGTTCCTGGTCGACCGATGCCTGGCCGTAGCCGCGATCGGCGGTGACTGCGTCGGGAACGACACCGACGGCGGTGATTGCTCGTTCGATCGCGGGTGCGAGACGGGGCGCGTCGGGCGGCATGCCGGCTTCGAGCTCGAAGTCGATGACGATGCCTTGGCGGTTGTCGGTGACCTGCGCGGTGTAGCCGAACTGGGTCGGCTTGGCCAGGCTGCCTTTGCGGATCGGGCGGGCATCGCCATCGCACAGCGACACCCGACGGGTCTTCGATGGTGGGACTTCACCGGCGAGACGGATGCGGGTCTGGGCGATGATCTGGCCGAGCGCGTCGAGGAGATGATCGAGATCGGCGAGCATCCGCCGGAGCCGTTTCACTGGCCGGTCGCCAACCCGGCGGGCGTTGCCGAGCACGCGTTTGGCCTGTCCAACGGCGGTTTCGGCCAGGTCGACGAGCTCGCCGGTGATGGCAAGCACCTCGGCCTTGGCTTCATCGGAGCGTCGGCGCAGCTTGGAGCCGATCCGGTGCGCGGCCTGACGGGCGTCGGCGGTGTGATCATCGAAGCCGGTACGCGGAGCGACACCGCCAGCCTGGATCCGAGTGACGAGACCGGCGACCTTGGTGATGCCCTTGACCAAGAGCCCCGAGTCGGTCGGGTACTTGATGTCGGCCGGCACGACGGTCGTGTCAGCCCGCAGCCACTCCAATTCGACCACCCCGGCCTCGACCGCTCTGGCGAGCAGCGTGGCGTTCAGCGACTCGATCAACTCCGGTCCGCAGCGGGTCGTGATCTTCATCAACGTCGACGGATGCGGCGCTGCTTCACCGATCGGGATCCGAGCGAACCGAAGCCACGACAACGAGTCGGTCACCTCGGCGCACAACGTCTCGTAGCCGAGCCGGTAGCGGTACTTCAAGAACATCAACCGCAGGTACGTCTCGATCGGAATCGACGGCCGACCCCAGACCGGATCGAAGTGCTCACGGAACGGTTCGAAGAACCGCGGGTCATCGAGCAGCTCATCGACCGCGACGAGCTCGGCGGGCATGACCAACGCCTCCGGAGGCAGCAGTGCCTCCCACAACGTCGGCCGATCACATACGGTTCTCAACACGGGATGATGGCTCCGATCCTCAGGTCTCAACTCAGGTCTCGGAGCCATCATCCCGGAACCCGACAAGAATCGCGAGCACCCCCGCAACCGACTATTTCAGGGGCAAGTAGCTAGTGGCCTGGCGCGTCGACGAAGGCACCACTGGCGGCAGACGGGGGTCCGACCGATAACGTCGGTGCGGTGATCCGTACCGATGTGCTCGTCGTGGGTGGAGGTCCCGCCGGCGCCGCGGCTGCCGCCCGCAGCGCGTCGCTCGGTCTGGACACGGTGCTGGTCGACAAGGCCGGCTTCCCGCGGGACAAGCATTGCGGCGACGGTCTCACCACCGGCGCGCTTCGCCTCCTGGAGCAGATGGGTCTCGACCCGGCCGATGTGCCCTCATGGCAGGTCGTCTCCGACATCCAGCTCTACGGTCCGACGGGCCGCCGCACGCGGCTCGAGCTTCCCGCCGGGCCCGGCTCCTACGCGGCCGTCGCACGACGGGCGGACCTGGACGCGGCCGTGCTCGACCTGGCCAGGGCGGCCGGGGCCCGGGTTCTGGAAGGCACGGCGTGCACCGCGGTCGACGAACACGACGACCGCATCTCGGCCCGGCTCGAACCGGCCGGGGCCATCGAAGCCCGCTACGTCATCGCGGCCGACGGTGCATGGTCACCGGTCCGCAAGATGCTGGGCCTCACCCGACCGGGCTACCGGGGCGACTGGCATGCGTTCCGCCAGTACTTCACCGGCGTGACCGGCCCGGCGGCACGGAGTCTCTGCGTTTCCTTCGAGTCGGAGATCCTGCCCGGCTACGCCTGGAGCTTCCCCCTCCCCGAGTGTGGGGCCAATGTCGGGTTCGGCATCCGCCGCGATCCGTCCACCCGGGTCCAGGACATGGCCGCACTCTGGCCGCGGCTCCTCGAACGTCCTGCGCTGCGGCAGGCGCTCGGACCCGACGCTCGCCCCGAGGGACCCCACCGGGCCTGGCCGATCCCTGCGTCCATCGACGACGCCGTGCTCACCGGCCGGCGCACGCTGTTCGTCGGCGACGCGGCCGCGGCGTGCGATCCGATGACCGGCGAGGGAATCGCCCAGGCGTTGCTGACCGGCCGGATGGCTGCCGACGCACTGGCCCACGCCGGTCCGGTGGCTTCACAGACAGCGCGTGGGCACTACGAGCAGGCGGTGCGGTCCACCCTGGTGGCCGACCATCGCATGGCGGCCGCTCTCGGGTCGGTCCTGGCCACCTCGTGGGGCTGCCGGGCGTCGATCGCCACGGCGACGCTCACCCCGTGGACCCGTCGCAACTTCGCACGCTGGCTGTTCGAGGACTACCCGCGGGCCGTGATCCTCACGCCCCGCCGCTGGCATCGGGGCATGTTCACCGGCCCCGGAGCGTTCGCCGGCGCCGGCAGGTCCGCCGTCTCCCCGCCGCGTCCCGCCATGGCCGGATCGGCCGCCTCGTGATCGCCACCGCCACCGCCCGGTGGATCGCGGCGCTGGTGCTCGTCACCGGGCTCGGCATCGCAACCTTGCACCAGGCGACACCCGTCGCCGCCCAGCGGGGGCCCACCACCACCCTGCAAGAAGGGCTGGAGGGGAATCTCGGCCGGATGATCCCCCGCCCGAACAGCGGCCGGGAACCCGAGAGCCCCGGCGATCGAGGCGGCTGGCTCCAACTGACCGTGATGGCGGTGATGGTCGGCGGGTTGGTGGTGATCGGCGGCCTGGTCGTCCGCGAGTCGCGCAAAGCCAAGACCGACAACCCCGCCAGCTCGTGAACTCGGGCGACGAGCCCGACGGCGCAACCGGATCCTCCACCGAGGGGTGTCCGGGTCGTCCCGGTCGTTGACGTCGGTGCCCAGGGAGCTCGTCGCGCGGCAGCGGCAGCACGGGTGGCGGGCGTCGCAGAGCAGTAGCGTCGGGCCATGGCACCCACGATCACCGACCGACCCGACATGGCCGGCTACGGCGTCGAGGACGATCTCGACGCCGTGCTGCCCTGGACCTGGGCGGCCGAACGACTGGTCGGCTCACGATCCTATTGGGTGGTGACGGCGTCGGCCGACGGTCGACCGCACGCCATGCCGGTCTGGGGGGTCTGGCGCGCCGACGAGGACGACTTCTGGTTCAGCTGCGCGCCCACGGCCAGGAAGGTCCGGAATCTGGCGGCCAACGATCGGATCACGGTGGCCACCGAGGATCCGACGCGATTCGTGTCGGTCGAGGGCCGGGCCGAGCGGATCGAACCCGGACCGGCGCTCGGGCCGGTCATCGACGTCTACGCGTCGAAGTACGCCGAATTCGCCGACGGCACCGAAGAGGAACTGGCCGGCTTCATGGCCGAGACGGCGTTCTACCGGGTCACGCCCGAGCGCGCGTTCGGGATCATCGAGACCCCCGAGGACTTCGCCCGGCGGGCGACCCGCTGGCGCTGGACCTGACCGTCCGCGCCGCGCCAACCGGAGGTTGGCGCAAGCCGAGCAAAGCTCAGCCGCTGACCGAAGCCCCGCCACGCCAACCAGAGGTTGGCGCAAGCCGAGCGAAGCTCAGCCGCTGACCGAAGCCCCGCCACGCCAACCAGAGGTTGGCGCGAGCTGAGCGAAGCTCAGCCGTCGACGAGTTCCCGCAGCCGGCCCACGAGGGCGACCGGGTCTTCGCCGATGGGGGTCACCATCAGGTTGGTGACCCCGGACTCCCGATAGGCGGCCAGGCGTTCCTTGACGTACCCCTCGGGACCGCAGAGCGACGTGGCCTCGAGAAGCTCGTCGGGAACCTTGGCCGCCGCCTCCTGCTTGTGCCCGGCCAGGTACAGATCCTGGATCTCCGCCGCTTCCTCCTCGAAGCCGTACCGGGAGACCAGCGCGTTGTAGAAGTTGCGCCCCTTCGCACCCATACCGCCCACGTAGAGGGCCACCATCGGCCGGGCGAAATCGCGGATGGACTCGGTGCCCTCACCGATCGCGAGCATGCCGCCCGCCACCACGTCGAGCGGCGGGAGATCGGCGCTGCGCTTGGCCTGACCGGCGGCCAGGTCGTCTCCCCAGACCTCGTGGGCCCGCTCCGGTACGTAGAAGAGCGGCAGCCACCCGTGCGCGATCTCGGCGGTGAGGGCGACGTTCTTCGGCCCCAGCGACGCGATGTAGACCGGGATGTCGGCCCGCCGGGGATGGTTGATGATCTTGAGCGCCTTCCCCAGGCCGGTGCCCTGCCCCTCCGGGAGCGGCATCGTGTAGTACCGGCCGTCGTGCTCGAGCGGCGCCTCACGGGCCCAGACCTTGCGGCAGATCTCGACGATCTCGCGAGTGCGTCCCAGCGGAGCGTCGTATGGCACGCCGTGAAATCCTTCGATGACCTGTGGGCCCGAAGCGCCCAGGCCGAGTACGAAGCGACCGTCGGTCAGCGTGTCCAGGCCGGCCGCGGTCATCGCCGTCAGCGTCGGCGTGCGGGTGTAGATCGGCAGGATTCCGGACGCGATCGTCACGGTGTCGGTCATGGCCGCCAGGTACCCCATCAGGCTGACGCCGTCGTAGCCGTAGGCCTCGGCCACCCAGATCATGTCCAGGCCCGCCTTCTCGTAGCCGGCCAGCTGCTCGGCCGCAGCCTTCACGTCACCGGCGTAGTTGAGCTGGGTACTGATCTTCATCGTGGTCTCCCCCGTCGGTCGGTGGTGATCGCGCCGCTGACGCGTCGGGTCGGCGGCTGGTTCGGTCGTCTGCGGTCAGTCGGTCAGCAGCCAGAGCGCGCCGAGCATGGCCAAGAGGAGCCCCAGGTAGCCCAAGAGCAGTGCGCCGACCACCAGCGGCAGCCCCTTCCGGGAGCCGAGTGAGACATCGGACAGACTGCGATGGGCGAGCACCACTGCGCCCAGCGACCCGATGCCCAGGGCGACGACGGCGACCCAGCGGACCTCGAAGGGCCAGAACCAGGTGCCGGCGGCGACGAGGGCAGCCAGCACGGCGAGGGTGAACGCAGCGGCGGCCTGCGGGTCGGTGGAGGTGGCCGGTGCGGCGGCGAGCACCGTGACCCCGGGCTCGTCGGGCGACGCGAGCTTGGCCGGGTCGATCGACCCGATTTCGACCCCGTTGTCGAACCGCACCCGGTATCGCTCCCAGGTGAGCCCCACCGAGACCAGCACGGTGCCGGTGGTACCTGTGGGGACGCCGGGAAGATCCTCACGCGCCACGACGATCTGTTTGCGGCGGAATTGGGTGGTCGCGGCTGGCACGGTGCTCCTCACTCAGCGGGCCTTGATCTAATCAGAGCCGGAAGCGGGAGAAGAAGTCCCAGAACACTTCGTTGGCCACCAGGTCGCGGTTGTTGTTCCCCAGCAGCGACGGCGGGAGGATGTCTCCGCCCCCGAACCACTGATGGCCACCCCCGATCACCTCGTGGACGACCACGTCGGTCCCTGCTGGACACGGGTGATCGTGGACCCGGACGGTCGATCCGTCTCCGGGGTCCCGGTCGGGGAGGGCGATCACGGTCGGGGCACCGGCACAGCCGTTGTGTCGACGCCAGTGATCGACGGCGGTGGGCGTGGAGATGGCGCCGAACCAACCGTCCCAGGGCACGAGCGGGTCACGGGTGCCCTGCATGATCAGGAAGGGCGCCGGCGGGCCGCTGGTGTCGGGGCACGTCGCCGGGTCGGCCAGCGGACCTCCCACCGATCCGAACGCAGCGACCCGACCGGGCCGGGTGCACGCGTACTGATGGGTGAGCATGCCTCCGTTGGAGTGGCCCATCATGTAGATCCGGTCCGGATCGACCGCGTAGTCGTCCTGCACCTCGTCCAGGACCAGGTCCATGAACCCCAGGTCGTCCACCTGGCGTCCGGGCCAGAACTGCCACACCAGATTGCGGGCCTCGGGCATGACCACGATGAATCCCTCGTCGTCCGCGAACTGCCGCAGCCCCATGAACACGTCCATCAGCCACCCCCACGGTGAGCCGGCCCCATGGTTGAACACCACCAACGGCAGCGGTCGCTCACCGGTGTAGCCGGCCGGGGTCCGCAAGAAATAGCGACGGTCCTGGCCGCCGAACGAGACGATCTCCGCGTGGTCGCCCGGCCCGCGACGCAGATCGGTGAGCCGCCATCGCACCGTCACCAGCCGGCCGTCGCGACGGGCCGTGGCCTCACCGGTGTAGGTGTCGCCGTCACGTCGGACGGCTCCGAAGAACACCGACGCCTCCAGCCGCTCGGTGCCGGTGGCCACGGTGACCGTGCCGTTCCAGAACGGGCTGAGTCCCAGCAGCCTCTGAAGGTCGAACTCGATCGTGACGACCCCCGCGGCACCCTCGAGCCGCCCCGAGCCACGGATGCTCTCGGCTTCGGTGTCGATGTCGGCGTCGGTGACGACGATGTCACCGGCGGTGAGCGGGCCGGCCCCTTCGATCAGCGACGCCCCCGCGTCCCCCTCAGCGCTGACGCTCACCTCGACCTCGTCGACGGTGGTCACCCGACCCTGACCCGGGCCGCCGGCATCGACCGGTGTCCGGGTCGTTCCGAGCAGGACGGCCACGACGACGAGCGCCACCACCGCCACCCGGCTCGCACGTCCGCCCCTCGCGATCACCATGAATCCCCCTCCATGCACCCGCCGCCGACGCTCCTGCTGCCTCGCGAACGGGTGCGTTCCGCACCGTAGGCGCCCGCCACAGCGCTGACATCTTCAACCCCACGCTCGATACAGTGGAGCCATGGCAAACGCGTACCACTCACCCGTCCAGCCGGTCATCACTCTGGGCGAGGACGAACGAGCGACCTTCATCACCCGGGTCTACGGCCACCTGGCCGCCGCGGTCGGCATGTTCGTGGCCCTCGAGCTCGCATTCTTCATGTCCGGATTCGCCGAGACGATCTACGACTTCGTGGCCGGTACCAGCTGGCTCCTGATCCTGGGCGGGTTCATGGTGGGCAGCTGGCTCGCCACCAACGCAGCGCACGACGTGCTCAACGTCCAGAAGCAGTACGCCGGCATGCTCGGCATGGTCGTCGTCTACGCGCTGCTCTTCGCGCCGCTGCTCTACATCGCCGACGAGACCGCTCCGGGCACCATCGCCAGCGCGGCCGCGGTGACCCTGGCCGGCTTCGCCGGGCTCACCGTCGTGGCGTTCACGACGCGCCGCAGCTTCGAGTTCCTGGGCAAGTACCTCATGTTCGGCGGGATCATGGCGCTGGTCGCCATCGTCGCCGCCGTGCTCTTCAACTTCGAGCTCGGCGTGTGGTTCTCGGTCGCGATGATCGCCTTCGCCGGCGCCGCCATCCTCTACAAGACCCAGCAGATCGTCCGCTACTACCCCGACACCGCCTACGTCGGTGCGGCGGTCCAGCTCTTCGCCTCGGTCATGCTGCTCTTCTGGTACGTGCTGCGCTTGTTCCTCGGCCGCCGCTGACGGCAGACTCGGCCCCGTCACGTCACCGGGGGGCTGAGCACATGAACGGCTGGAACTATGCCGATGTCTGGGAGACCGTCGCCGGGATCGTTCCCGACGCACCGGCCGTCGTACAAGGAGACCGCCGGCTGACCTGGAGCCAGTTCGACGCGCGGGCCAACGGCGTCGCCCGTGCGCTGCTCGAGGCCGGCGTGAGCCACCAGGACAAGGTGGCGCAGTACCTCTACAACTGCCCCGAGTACCTCGAGTCCTTCTTCGCTGCGTGCAAGGCCGGACTGGTGCCCGTCAACACCAACTACCGCTACATGGACGAGGAACTCGTCTACCTGTGGGACAACGCGGACGCCGTCGCCGTCGTGTTCCACGGAGCCTTCACCGAGCGCATCGACCATCTCCGCGAACGGGTCCCTGCCGTGAGAACGTGGTTGTGGGTCGACGACGACACGGGCCCCTGTCCCGATTGGGCCCTTCCGTACGAGGCAGCGGCGGAGACGACCACCGAACGGGTCGAGGGGCCCTGGGGCCGCTCGGGCGACGATCTGATGCTGCTCTACACCGGCGGCACGACCGGGATGCCCAAGGGCGTGATGTGGGGCCAGCACGAGCACTTCCTGGCGACATCGGCCGCCAACACCCCGGCATGGCTCGAGGGCGAGCCGGGACCGGACACGGTTCGCTCGATCGTCACCGGTCCGGGCCTGGTCTCGCTGCCGGGCTGCCCGCTGATGCACGGCACGGGTCTGTTCACCCAGCTCATCAACCTCAGCACCGGCGGGTCGGCCGTGCTCACGTCGGGCCGCCACTTCGACGTCGACGAATTCCTCGATGTGATCCAGGAGGAGTCGGTGAACATCGCCGTCATCGTCGGTGACGCCTTCTCCAAGCCCATCCTGAAGGCGCTCGACGCCCAGCCCGACCGCTGGGACCTGTCCAGCCTGGTCGCCATCGTCTCCAGCGGCGTCATGTGGAGCGAACCGGTCAAGAGGCGGCTGCTGTCCCACCACGACTCGATGATGCTGATCGACGCCTACGGGTCGTCGGAGGCGGTCGGGATGGGGCAGTCGGTGTCGGCTGCGGGCGCCGAAGGTGGGACCGCTCGCTTCACGCTGGGCGATCGGGCCCGGGTGATCGGCGAGGACGGCGCCGACGTCGCCCCCGGATCGGGACAGCGGGGCCGCGTCGCGGTGAAGGGGCACGTGCCGCGGGGCTACTACAAGGACGAGGAGAAGACGGCCGAGACCTTCCTCGAGATCGACGGCGACCGATTCGTCCTGCCCGGAGACTGGGCGACCGTCGAGGAGGACGGCACCCTCACCCTGCTCGGACGCGGGTCGGTGTGCATCAACACCGGCGGTGAGAAGGTCTTTCCCGAGGAGGTCGAGGAGATCCTGAAGACCCATCCGACGGTGGACGACGCCGTCGTGGTGGGCGTACCCGACGATCGGTTCGGCGAGGCGATCACCGCGGTCGTGCAGGCTCACCCCGGCGAAGAAGCCGACGAAGCCCAGCTGATCGACCACGTGAAGGGCGCCCTGGCCCACTACAAGGCGCCGAAGCGGATCGTCCCCATCGACACCATCGGCCGCGCCCCCAACGCCAAGGTGGACTACAAGCGCCTGCGCACGTTCGCCATCGACCAGCTCGAACTCGGCTCCTAGCGCTCGTTTCCGATCCCTCCCGATGGGTCTCCGCGTCGGCCCACCCGGTAATCTCCGTCGCCGAACGATTGACGGAGGAACACATGGCTGACATCGGCTACGACAACAAGGTCGCGATCATCACCGGCGCCGGTGGTGGTCTGGGCCGCGAGCACGCGCTGCTCCTGGCATCGCGGGGCGCTCGCATCGTGGTCAACGACCTGGGTGGCAGCGTCGACGGATCCGGCGCCGAGGCCGGACCGGCGCAGCAGGTGGTCGACGAGATCGAAGCCGCCGGAGGCGAGGCCGTCGCCAACACCGACTCGGTCGCCACCCCCGAAGGGGGCGAGGCCATCGTCCAGACGGCCATCGATGCGTTCGGTCGGGTCGACATCGTCATCAACAACGCCGGCATCCTGCGGGACAAGACGTTCCACAACATGACGCCCGAGCTGCTCGACCCGGTCCTCGACGTCCACCTGAAGGGTGCGTTCTACGTCACCCGCCCGGCGTGGCTGCACTTCCGCGAGCAGGGCTACGGACGCGTCGTCAGCACCGCATCCTCGGCTGGTGTCCTGGGCAACTTCGGCCAGACCAACTACGGCGCCGCCAAGATGGGCCTCGTCGGCTTCACGCGCGTGCTCGCCGTCGAAGGCGCCAAGTACAACATCAAGGCCAACGCCATCGCCCCCATCGCCAAGACCCGCATGACCGAGGACCTGCTCGGGGCGCTGGGCGACAAGCTCGAGCCGTCCGAGGTCGCTCCGGTCGTGGCGTGGTTGGTCCACGAGGACTGCCCGGTCACCGGTGAGGTCTACTCGGTGGGCGGTGGCATGGTCGCTCGGATGTTCATCGGCCTCACCGAAGGTATCTACGAGCCGAACCTCACGGTCGAGACGGTGCGGGACCAGTTCGACAAGATCCGGGACGAGGCCAACTACACGGTGCCGTCGCAGGCCAGCGACGAGCTCCAGAAACTCCTGGCGCTGTTCTCCGACTGAGGTCGCCTCCTCCCGCCTCTCGGCGCGGGAGCACGTCGGCTACTCCGGCCTCTCGGGGCGGGAGCGGAAGAGTGCCGCCGACCACAGGTCCACGAGGAGGTCGACGGTCGCGTCCTCGTCCAGGGCGGGATCGTCGGCCACCTGGCGTGCTGCCCGCCGGGTGGTGTCGATCAGCAGTTCGACCAGTCGGGCCAGCGAGTGCTGCTCGGGCACCCGGCCCGCCACGACCAGCCGGCGACTGATGCCGGCGATCGCCCTGGCCCGCCCCGCCTCGACGGCGTCGAGGTGCTGGGGGGCCACGGCGGCCGCCTCCTCGAGTACGCGGGACAGCCCGGCGCGCTGCACCCAGAACCCGACCATGGCCCGGTTGATCGCCACCACCCCGGCTTCGGGTCGATCGGCCAACCCGTCCCAGGCCCCGGCGACGACCAGGAGGAACTGCTCGAGGTGCTCCTGGGCCAGGATGGCGAAGAGCTCCTCCTTGGACCCGAAGTAGCGGTACAGGCCTCCCATCGACAGTTCCGCCCGCTCGGCGATGTCGGCCATTCCGGTGTTGACGTAGCCGTCGCGCGCGAACACCTCGGCGGCCGCAGCCAGGATCTGGCTCCGCGTTCGATGCCCTTTGGGAGTGGTGGGATAGGTGGACGCCATCGGGTGACCATTCGCTCTGGACTCCACCACCCGGTCCCGGGCCGACAGGCCACCAAGCCCGCTCGCCCTTCAACGGTAACGGTCCGGTTGACGAACGCACCATGTTGAAATCGACCCAGAGGTTCAAGAACGGTGGGGGTGCGACCGATATCGGAAGGGTGAAGCGCCCCTTCTTCCACGCCATCGACGACGTCCTTCGTGGCCTCGACCGAGCGTTCGTCGTCGGGGCCTATGGGAGCGATCGTCTCATCGGGAGCCCCACCGGGCTCTTCGTGACGACGCCCGTGGACGATCGGCCGGCACCCGACGCCGCCCGCCACGCTGCGGATCTGGCCGCCCGGACGCGGAACCAGTTCGCCACCCACCTCGCGTGGGTCCCGTTCGTGACGCCCCTCGCTGTCCGCCAACAAGGCGACCAGATCGTGCCGGACGCGTCGGCCACGGTGGTCCCCCTGGACCTCCTCACGATCACCCTGTCCATGGGTCCCGAGGTGATCGACGCTCCGTCGCTGGCCGCTCTGCGAGGCCTCCTCGCGTCGGCGGTCACGATCTGGACCGAGTTGGGCTCCACCTCGCTCCCCGTCTACGCGTTCACGCCGTAGGGCCTGGCCCGACCATGACACGACCCGTCCGCTCGTCGCACTGCGCACCCCTTTGCGCACCCGGTACGGGGCCGTCCGGGTGGGTCGTTCGGCCCATGGCGGCCCGACGCCACCCTGATTCACTGGGTTCATGATCGCCAGCCCTGGCCCCGATGCCGAAGCGCGGCACCGCGCTCCCGGCAGTGCGATCCTGCTCGGGGCGGCCACGACCGCAGTCGGCTCCGCCGGAACGGCCTTCGCCACCGGCGATCTCACGGCCGCGATCGCCGCATCGGTGGTGGGCGTGGCCGTCACCCTGCTCATGTCGTTCATCGGCTGGACCAACACCAAAGCCTCGACGATCGGCGCCCAGCAGGATGCGCTGACCGGTCTTCTCAATCGCATCGGCCTGCTCGAACACCTCGAGGACGTGCTCGCATCGTCGCGGCGGGCCAACACCACCACCGCGGTCTTCTTCTGCGACCTGGACCGATTCAAGGTCATCAACGACTCCATGGGCCACGACGTCGGCGACGAGCTGCTCTGCGCGGTGGGCGAACGCATCGCCCGGGTCGTGCGCACCAGCGATCAGGTCGCCCGATTCGGTGGAGACGAATTCGTCGTCGTCTGCGACGGTCTGATGGAACCCGGCATCGCCAGCACGATCGCTTCGCAGATCCTGAAGGCGTTCGAGAAGCCCATCCCGCTGAGCGGCGGCGGCCTCGTGGTCGTGCCCAGCATCGGCATCGCGACCAGCTCGGACGCCCACCGGCGCAGCGCGAGCGAGTTGCTCCGGGACTCCGACGCCGCGATGTACCGGGCCAAGCGGAGCCGCTCGGGATTCGCCGTCTTCGACGACGAGCAGCGCCGCACGGTCATGGCCCGCCTCGACGTCGAGCGTTCCCTCCGCGACGGACTGGAGAACGGCGAGCTGACCGTCTACTACCAGCCCATCGTGAACCAGGAGAGCCACCTGTCGGGGCTCGAGGCCCTGGTCCGGTGGAACCGGCCCGGCATGGGGGTGGTCAGCCCCGGCGGGTTCCTCGGCGTCGCCGAGGAGGCGGGCCTGATGGCGTCGATCGGCGAATACGTTCTTCGCGAGGCATGCGCCCAGGCTGCACTCTGGAGCCACCGGCTCGGCACGGCGTCATCGGTGCACATGGGGGTCAACGTGGCCGAGCCCCAGCTGGTCGACGCCAGCTTCCCGGCCCGGGTCGAGGAGATCCTCAAGTGGGCCGGCCTGCCGGGCGAACAGCTGATGCTGGAGATCACCGAAGACCTGATGCTGGGCCACCTCGATGACAGCTTCCGCGTGCTGCACGAGCTGAAGGAGCTGGGGGTGCGCCTGGCGATCGACGACTTCGGCACCGGACGCAGCTCGCTCTCGTACATCAAGCAGCTCGACATGGTGGACGTCCTGAAGATCGACAAGTCCTTCGTCGACGACATCGCGACGCGGGCGGTGGACCTCCAGATCATCGAGGCGATCGCCAGCCTGGCGCACGCGGTCGGCCTGCGGGTCATCGCCGAAGGGGTCGAGACGAGCGACCAGCGGGAGCGACTCCGGGCCCTCGGAATCGAGAACATGCAGGGCTTTCTCTTCGCCCGGCCCTCGACCGCGACCGAGCTCGAGCGGATCCTGGGCCTCCCCAGTTCTGACGCGTCGGCCCGCGACGACGAGCCCGACGAGGCCGGGCAACTCGACCGGATCGCCGAAGCCGTGGTGCAGGAGAAGCCGCAAGAGAAGCTGTGGACACCGACCCAGCCGGCCGCGCTCGCCGCCGGGCCCGCCGGACCGGGGCCGCGAGGCACTCCCCTACCCCAGCGGGCCTGACCGAATCCGCAGCTCGGTAGCCTCGCCCCATGAACGGGTTCGACCGTGCCATCGATCGGGTCTTCGAACGCTCGACGCGCCAGGTCCCCGCACTGGACCGGCTGTTCTACGCGGCCAGCGAGGCGGCCGACTTCAGCGTGCTCTGGCACCTGATCGGGGCCAGCCGTGCGCTCGTCGACCAGCGGGAGGAGGCGGCGGCGATCCGGCTCAGCGTCTGTCTCGGCGTCGAAGCTGCGCTCGTCAACGGTCCGGTCAAGTCGCTCTTCAACCGATCGCGACCGATCGACCCCACACCTCGAGCCCGCCAGGTCCGCCGACCGCGGACCAGCAGCTTCCCCAGCGGGCATGCCAGCGCAGCGGCGATGGCGGCCACGCTCCTGGCCGATCGCAGCCGCGTTCCCGCGCTCTGGTACGGGGTGGCCACCCTCGTCGCCGGCAGTCGGGTCCACGTCGGCATCCACCACGCGTCCGATGTGGCGGCCGGCGCCGCCCTCGGTCTGATCCTGGGCCGGGTGGCCCTGGGGGTCTGGCCTCTTCCACCGGCTCGGCCCGCAGCGGCGCAGGAGGAGTGACGAGGCGGTAGGTTCGGCTGATGGGTGAGCGCGAGGTCCGCAACATCGGTCGGATGTCCGACCTCGAGGCACTCATGTGGACCCTCGACAAGGATCCCCACCTCAGCTCGAACTTCGCATGCCTGACGCTGCTGGACTCGATGCCCGACATCGACCGGCTGCGCAACCGCCTCGAGCGGGCCTCGCGGCGAGTCCCGCACCTGCGCAGTCGAGTCAATCCCTCGGTGGCACGGATGGCGCCGCCGTCCTGGACCGAGGACCGGTCGTTCGACATCACCCACCACGTCCGGGCCGTGGCGCTCCCCAAGCCGGGGTCGCGGGCGCAGCTCCACGAGCTGGCGGCAACCCTCGCCGGTGATCCGTTCGACCGCTCCCGGCCGCTGTGGGAGTTCGTCCTGGTCGACGGTCTCGACGACGGCGGGGCGGCGATGATCTGGAAGCTCCACCACACGATCAGTGACGGCATCGGCGGTGTTCGCATGTCCGAGCAGTTCCTCGACATCGAGCGCGACGCTCCCCCGCCTGCCGACCTCGAGCCTGCTGGGGAACCCGGGCCCGAGCCGACCTTCACGGGCAATGCGATCGACACGGTGCGGCACAATGTCCGCCGATCGGCCGACTCGGTCGAGCACGTCACCCGCGCCGCCTGGGACGCCACGGTGCATCCGAGCCGGTGGATCCGGGTGGGGCCCGACGCCGTTCGTATGTCCCGATCCCTCACGAAACAGCTGACGACCTCCACGCGGCCGTTCTCGCCGCTCTGGACCGATCGTTCACTCCACCACGGGTTCGAGACCGTGTCGGTGTCCTTCGCCGAAGCCAAGAGCGCCGCAGCTGCGCTCGGCGGCAGCCTCAACGACTTCTTCGTGGCCGGCGTCGGCTCGGCGGTCGCCCGCTACCACTCCAAGCACGACGTTCCCATCGACTTCGCCCGAATGGCCATGCCCGTCAGCACGAGGTCGGACCGCACCGCGGCCGGCAACTCGTTCGCACCCCTCCGCCTCAAGCTCCCGCTCCATGTCGATCCGGTGGAGCAGTTCCACCTCGTCCACGAAACGCTCGACACCGAGAAGGGCGACCCGATGATCGGGGTGATCGAAGGGCTGTCCGGTCTGCTCAATCTGTTGCCCACCTCGGTGCTCGTCCGGGCGGCCCACGCCCAAGCCGAGGCGATCGACTTCGCCACGTCCAACGTCCGAGCCGCACCCTTCGAGCTGTTCGTGGCCGGGGCGGCCCTTCGGGGGACCTATCCCATCGGCCCGCTGGCGGGGTCGGCCTTCAACCTGACGCTCATGAGCTATCACGGCAGCCTCGACATGGGTCTGCACGTGGACCTGGCGGCGATTCCGGATCCGTCGGAACTGCGTGAGCTGCTGGAGACGTGCTTCCAGGACCTGATCGACGCTGCGTGATGTTCCGGGCCGCGTCAGCTCGCTGAGCCGAATCTCCGCTCAGTTAGCGGAGACGAATCTCCGCTCAGTTGGCGGAGACGAATCTCCGCTCAGTTGGCGGAGACGGCTTCAGCGCTGGCGAGGAGGGTGCGGACGTCCAGCAGAAGATCGGCCACCTCGGCGGTGGAGACGAGCTCGCGGGAGCTCATGTCGCCGAGGCCGCGGTCGATCAGGTCGAGAATCGCGTCCACTCGTTCCTGGTCCATCGCTTCGGTCATGAACTTCCTCCAACGCCCGTGCGGTCTGCCGAGCCTCGAGCTGGGGGCTCGGATCTCGCGTCGTGGGGGTCACTGTACCGAGCCGGCACCCCGAGTGGGAGGTCAGGAGCGGATTTTCGCCGGAAAGGGCCACCCGGCCCATCGGCGCCCGGTGCGGGCTAGGTTGCCGAACCTATGAGCGACGTCGAACCCGATGCTTCGACCACCGATCCGGACCCGCCCCCGCTGGGCGTGACCTTCGCCAGTCTCGGCGTGCTCGGATCCGGCGCCGTGCCGTCGCTGGCCCGCCAGGCCGCCGATCTGGGCTACCGGTCGTTCTGGGCCGCCGAGGCCAACGGCACCGAGGCCTTCAGCGTGCTGGGGGCGGCGGGGGCGGCGGCACGGCTGGATCTGGGCACCGGAGTGATCCCGGTGCAGCTCCGGACCCCGCCCCTCGCCGCCATGGCCGCGGCGACCCTGCAGGGCCTGGTCCCGGATCGAACCGTCTTCCTGGGCGTCGGCGCCTCCTCTCCGGCGGTGGTGCAGCAGTGGCACGGAGCGGAACTGGGCGACCGCCCCGTCGCCCGCATGCGGGAGTACGTCGCGCTGGTCCGGGAGTGCCTGTCGGGTGAAACCGTCAGCTTCGACGGCGACTTCTGGTCGGTCCCGCGTTTCCGGTTGGCCCAGCGCCTCTCGCGCCCTCCCCAGCTGGTCATCGCCGCGCTCGGCCCCCGGATGCTCCGCTTGGCCGGTGAGGTCGCCGACGGGGTGCTGCTGAACTACCTGCCCGCCAGCCACGTCGAGTGGAGCGTCCGCCACGTGCGAGAGGGTGAGCGACGGGCCGGCCGAAGCCCGGGCAGCTGCACGACCTACGCGTACGTCCACGTCGGGGTGTGCGACCGTGAGGATGCGGTCGAGAAGGCCAGGCGTGACCTCTTCTCCTATGCGGTCGTCGATGCCTACGCCGACAGCTTCCGAACCGCCGGTTTCGGCGCCGAGGTCGACGAGATCCGAGCCCGGCACGCGGATCGGGACCGGGCCGGCGCCGTGGCCGCGGTCAGCGACGCGATGGTGGATGCCATCGACATCTGCGGTGACGCAGCGACGGTCGCGGCCGCCATCGGGCAGTATCGGTCCGCAGGGGTCGACCACCCCGTCCTGATGCCCCTGCCTTGGGGGCAGGATCGCCGGGCCGTGGTCGACGCCACCCTCGACGCTGGGAGGAACGCATGAGGATCGCCGCCGTCACGGGGGCCGCCGGGGGGATCGGTGAGGCTCTGGCCCGCGAGCTCCACGCTCAGGGGATCCGGGTCGCCGTCCTCGATCGGGATGGCGAGGGAGCCGCGGCCGTTGCGGCGGAGGTCGACGGCCTCGCCATCGTGGTGGACGTGACCGATCGGATCGCCATCACCGACGCGATCGACCGCATCGAGCGGGAGCTCGGTCCGATCGACCTCTTCTGCGCCAACGCCGGGGTTCTGGTGGTGGGCGGCTACGAGGTCGCCCCCGACGACTGGCAGCACATCTGGGACGTCAACGTCATGGCCCATGTGCACTCGGCGTCCGTGCTGGTCCCTCGCATGATCGAGCGGGGTGGCGGCCACCTGCTCCACACCGCATCCGCCGCGGGGCTGCTGGCCCAGATCGGGTCGGCCCCGTACACCGCGACGAAGGCCGCCGCTCTCGGGTTCGCCGAGTTCCTGGCCATCACCTACGGGCAGCAGGGCCTGCGGGTCTCGGCGCTGTGTCCGCAGGCGGTGAGGACGGCGATGACGGCGGGCCACGACTCGGGCGGCGTCGCCGGTCTGGACGGCATGCTCGAGCCCGCCGAGGTGGCGCGCCTCGCCATCGAGGGTGTGCGCAACGGCGACTTCCTGATCCTGCCCCACCCCGAGGTGGCCGAATACGCCCGCCGCAAAGCCGACGACCCCGAGCGCTGGATCGCCGGGATGCAGCGCCTCAACGCCAGGTTCGGCCTTCCCACTTGACCGATCACGACCCGACGGTCGAGATCTACGAACGGGCCGCGGCCGGCACGATGCTGAGCCTGGCCCGTTCCGCCCACGCGCCGCAGCACCCGCTGGTGCAGGCCGATCTGGCCCGACCGCCGTTTCGCCGCGAGTCGCTGGGCGGCGCGTGGGCCGCGAACAGCTACGTCCACGTCGACCGGCGGCGGCTTCCGGCCGCCCTGGCCCACCTCCACGGTGCGCTCGCCGTCGGTGCACCGATCGAACTGCACCTCTTCGAGGGCGACCGCGACCATCGGCCCTTCGCCGACGACGACTTCCCCGGTCGTCGGTACTCGGCGTGGCAGATCGACCACCTGCGCGACGTGCTCATCGGGGCCGGCTTCGGTGAGATCGAGATCGAGCCGACCGAGGGCGACGGCCTGCGCGTGACCGCCCGCCGCCTGCTCTCGCTCCCGGACAGTGTCGGTCCCGGCATGCGGGTGCTCTTCTGCGGACTCAATCCCAGCGTGCACGCGGCCCGCGCCGGCGTGGGGTACGTCGGACCCGGCAACCGATTCTGGCCCGCCGTCGAGCAGGCCGGGCTGGTCACGTCGCACGATCCGTGGCACGCCCTCGACCACGACGGCGTCGGTATGACGGACCTGGCCAAACGGACGACCGCCCGGGCCAGCGAGATCGAGCGAGCCGAATTCGCCGCCGGACTCCCTCGACTGGAGCGGCTGGTGCGGTGGCTCGAACCCCGGGTCGTGTGTGTCGTCGGGCTCTCGGGCTGGCGGGCGGCCGTCGATCGCTCGGCGGGCCCCGGCCCGGCCGGCGAACTGGGGGGCCGGCCGGTCTGGCTGATGCCCAGCACGAGCGGACTGAACACCCACACCACGAAGGACGAACTCGTCACCCACCTCCTCGAACTCGCGAGCTCGGCCGTCGGACCGGCCTCGCCGGGCGACCCGACGCAATAACGTGCGGGGCACCATGGAGATCCGACTCGAGCCCCACGACGAATTCACTCACGAGGTCCCCGGCGACGCCACGTACAACGAGAGCGTCTACGCCAACATCATCGATCCGGCATCGGAGGTCGGTGCCTTCTTCCGGGTCGGGAATCGACCCAACGAGCGGTACGCCGAGGTCACCACCTGCTTGTATCTGCCCGACGGTCGGATCGCCTTCATGTTCCAGCGGCCCGAGATCGACGACAACCGGGCCTTCGACGCCGGCGGCCTGCGCATCGAGGTGACCGAACCGTTCACGTCGGTCGACGTGGAATGGAGCGGCAAGGTCGTCGTGCTCGACGATCCGCTGCAGATGGCCGACCCGAAGCGGGCGTTCACCGAGAATCCGTGGGTCCCCTCGTCGGCCTCGATCTCCTACCGCGGCACCGGAGCGATGTTCGGCGGGGAACGGATGGACCACCGTGAACGCGAGGGCGAGGAGTTCGCCAAGGCCCACTTCGAGCAGCTGGTGGCCGGTACCGGCTCGATCACCGTCGGCGACGAGACCTGGCCCATCGACGGCTACGGCCTGCGCGACCACAGCTGGGGTCCCCGGACCTGGCAGGGGCCGTGGTACTACCGGTGGCTCACCGCCAACTTCGGCGACGACTTCGGCTTCATGGCGTCGAGGGTGGCGCGGGCGGAAGGCCCGGGCACGCGCGGCGGGTTCGTCTGGGAGGACGGCCAACTCACGCTCTGCCACCACCTCGAGCTGTCGACCGACTGGACCGACGATCGGTATCACCGCTCCATCACGGCCACGCTGGGCGCTCCCGACGGGCGCCGCTGGGCCTTCACCGGTGAGGTTCGCTCCCTGGTGCCCCTGCGCAACCGCCGCGACGGCGCGGTCACGCGCATCAGCGAGGGCCTCACCCGGTGGACGATGGACGACGGGAGGGTCGGCTTCGGTCTCTCGGAGTACCTGGATCAGATCGTCGACGGCACGCCGGTGGGCATCGACGAGTAGCCGGGCCCCGGGCGCGTTGGTGCCGCCTGACCCCAGCCTCCGAATGGCCCCACCCCCGAAGGGGTGGGACACCTGGGGTCAGACGGCACCGAGCTCGGCAGCTACCAGGGTCCGCCCAGGTGTGCCACCGCGCCCATGCCGCAGGAGTGCTCCTGCGGCAGAACTCGGATCAGGTCGTCTCGTCGCCGTCGAGCGCATCGACGGCCTTCCCGGTGAGGTCGTCGGCCTTGTCGAGATGTTCGGTGAACTTGCCACCGGTCTTGTCGTCGACCGCATCCGTCGCCTTGTCCACGCCGTCGACGATCTTGTCGCCGTGCTCGCCGACCAGGTCCTCCGCCTTGTCCTTCAGGTTCTCGGCGGTTTCCTTGGCCTTGTCGAAGATTCCCACGTGTTGCTCCCTGTTGGTGGCCTCGGCGCGATGGGCGCTCCGAGGACTCGGTACTCAGACGCCGCGTCGGCCCCTAAGGTCGCGAACAAAGTTACGCCAGGGCCGAGAAACCGGCGACCGATCGTGTGGATCGCCCCGGCGCGTGGTCGATCCGTCCCTCCCCGCCACCGAAAGTGAGCCCCATGAGCACCGCATCGCCCGGCACCTTCCGACTCGGCGCCACGGTCGACCCGGAATCGCACGACCGGAGGGACGAACCTCTGGTGTACGAGTCGAGCGACCTCACCACCCACGGCGTCATCCTGGGCATGACGGGCTCGGGCAAGACCGGCCTGGCCATCGACCTCCTCGAGGAGGCGCTGGCCGACGGCATCCCCACGCTGGTGCTCGACCCGAAGGGCGACATGGGCAACCTGCTGCTGACCTTCCCGCAGCTGCGCCCCGAGGACTTCCGGCCGTGGATCGACGAACGCGTCGCCGAGCAGCAGGGACAGACCCCCGACGAGTTCGCCGCCGCACAGGCGCAGCTCTGGACCGACGGACTGGCCGGCTGGGACCTCGGGTCGGCCGACATCACCGCCCTGCGCGACGGAGCCCACTTCACCATCTACACCCCCGGCTCCGAGGCCGGCGTCCCGCTCGATCTGATCGGCTCCCTGTCGCCCCCCTCCGACGGAGACGCCGAGGATCGCCGCGACCGCATCGAGAGCAGCGTGTCCGGCATCCTCGCCCTGCTGGGCATCGAGGCCGACCCGCTGTCGAGCCCTGAGCACATCCTCCTGGCCAACCTGATCGATCACGCCTGGACCGCCGGCCTCACCGTCGACCTGGCCTCGCTCGTCGGGATGGTCCAGGACCCGCCCATCCGGAAACTGGGCGTCCTCGAGCTGGACTCCTTCTACCCGAAAGCCGAGCGCACCAAGCTGGCGCTGAAGCTCAACGGCCTCCTCGCCTCGCCCGCGTTCGCGTCGTGGAACCAGGGGGTGCCGCTGGACATCGAGCGCCTGCTGTACCGCGATGGCAAACCGGGTGCCGCCATCATCTCCATCGCCCACCTGGGCGAGCAGGAGCGCCAGTTCGTCGTCACGCTCGTCCTGACCGAGCTGATCAGCTGGATGCGCCGTCAACCCGGCACCGGTGAGCTACGGGCGCTGGTCTACATGGACGAGGTCTTCGGCTTCGTGCCACCCACCGCCAACCCGCCGGCCAAGAAGCCGATCCTGACGATCCTGAAACAGGCGCGCGCGTTCGGTGTCGGGCTGGTGCTCGCCTCCCAGAACCCGGTGGACCTCGACTACAAGGCCATCTCCAACGCGGGGACCTGGTGGATCGGGCGGCTCCAGACCGAGCAGGACAAGGCGCGGCTGATGGACGGGCTCCGCACCGCAGCCGGTTCGGCGGACGTCGACGTGCTCTCCGCCCGCATCAGCGGTCTGGCGAAGCGCGAGTTCGTCCAGCACTCGACCCGATCGAGCGAGCCGGCGCTGTTCGGTACGCGGTGGGCCATGTCGTATCTGCGGGGGCCGATGACGCGCGATGAGATCGCTCGGCTCCGCCCCGACGTCGTCGCGACGGGTACCGAGGCCGACGCCCTCGCACCGGCGTCGGCCCCCGACACCACGCCCGTCATGCCCGAGATCGCCGACGGCACGGCGGTGACGTGGCTGGCCCCGGCCGCCGAGTGGGCCGTCGAGGTCGACGCCGTCCCCGGCAGTACCCGGTTCGAAGCCGGCGTCGCCGCGCGCGTCCACCTGCTCTACGACGAGACCAGGGCCGACGACCTGCGCCACGAGGAGGAGTACGAGTGTGTGCTCTTCCCCCTGTCCGGACCCTTCGATCCCGAGGCCGTGCTCTCGGTCGACTACGACGACCGGGACCTCCGACCCGACGCCCCCGCCGACGCCAGCTACGCACTCGTCGACGCCCGCGTCGACACCAAGACCTGGTTCTCGGCGGCGAAGACGGCGCTGCGGGACCACCTCGTACGGTCCCGGGCGATCACCATCGCGGCCAACCCGGAGCTGAAGGTCTACGGCCGACCCGGCGAGTCCGACGAGGACTTCCGCGAACGCTGCGCCGTTGCCGCCGACGCCGGCGCCGACGAGGCCAAGGCCAAGATCGCCGCCCGCTTCGAGAAGCGGCGCGACACGCTCGAGCAGCAGTACGCGGCCGCCCAGGATCGGCTGGCCGAAGCGCAGGTCGCGCTCGAGGACAAGCAGGACCAGGAGAAGATGAACGTCCTCGCCGAAGGGGCCAACATCCTCGGTGGGCTGCTGGGGATGGGCGGGCGGCGCCGATCCGTCGGTGCGGCGGCTCGCCGCGCCTCCAGCAAGCGAGGTCAGAAGACCCGTGCCGCCCAACGACTCACCTCCTCGGAGAACCGGGTCGCCGACAAGCTCGCGGCCATCGAGGAGCTCGACGCCGAGGTGATCGCCGAGATCGAGGACATCGATCTGGAGTGGGACGACAAGATGGAGGCGATCGAGGAACTCGAGATCTCCCTCGAGAAGTCGGACGTGACCGTCGACGACCTCCAGGTGGTCTGGATTCCACGCTGAGCTCCCGGACCGGGACTGAACGCCGTTCACCCTTCCGGTACGCTTCGGCGATGACCGCCACCGACGTCAACGTCTCCCTCAGCCCGTTTCTCCAGGGCCAATTCGAGCCCATCAAGGACGAGCTGGATGTCGGCGGGCTCACCGTCGAGGGCGAGCTCCCCGCCGCGCTGCACGGCGCCTACCTGCGCAACGGCGCCAATCCGGCCTTCACCCCGCGTGGCGCCTACCACATCTTCGACGGCGACGGGATGGTCCACGCGGTCGAGCTCGCCGACGGCGAGGTGCGCTACCGCAACCGCTACGTCGAGTCCAAGGGCCTGCTGTACGAGCGGTCCCAGGGCCATGCCGTGTTCGGCGGACTGTCGGACTTCGTCCCGCTCGATCCCGAGGTCATGCAGGAGGTGGGATTCGCCAAGAACACCGCCAACACCAACGTGATCCGCCACGCCGACCGGATCCTGGCGCTGATGGAAGGCGGGAAGCCCACCGAGCTCACGTGGGCGCTGGACACGGTCGGCGAATACGACTTCGACGGCGCGCTCCCCTTCAGCATGACCGCCCATCCCAAGGTCGACCCCGACACCGGTGCGCTGGTGTTCTTCAGCTACCTCCCGATGGAGCCCCACCTCAGCTACTTCGTGGCCGATGCCTCGGGCCGGCTGACCACCACCGAGGTCATCGAGACGCCGCGGCCGACGATGATGCACGACTTCGTCATGACCGCGGAGCACATCGTCTTCTACGACATGCCGGCCGTGATGGACTTCCAGGCGATGATGACCGGCGAGGGCGCCAGCATCAGCTGGCACCCCGAGTTCCCCGCCCGGATCGGGATCATGCCCCGCGACGGCGGCAACGATGACGTGCAATGGTTCGAGATGGATCCCTTCTACGTGTTCCACTTCGTGAACGGCTGGGAGGACGACGCCGGCAGGATCCAGGTCATCGGCTGCCGCGCCCCGGGGCTGCTCACCTCGTTCGGCGACGAAGCCGTCGCCGACGGTACCCCTCCCGTGCTGTGGCAGTGGACGATCGATCCGGCCGCCGGCACGATCGCCGACCAACAGCTGGACGACCGCCCCACCGACTTCCCGAGGATCAACGACGCGCACGCCGGCGCACCCAGCCGATTCGGCTATCTCGCGCACTCCCGGACCTGGGACGAGCGCGTCGAGTTCGACGGCATCATCAAGTACGACCTCGAGCGCGGGACGTCGGCGGTCTCGGTCTACCCCGATCCGATCATCGGCGGGGAGCCGGTCTTCGCCGCCGACCCCGGCGGCGCCGCCGAGGACGACGGCTGGCTGCTCAACCTGGCCACCGATCACGAGATCGGAAGGAGCGAACTGATCGTCCACGATGCCCACGACCTGGAGATCGTGGCGCGGGTGCAGCTGCCCCAGCGCGTTCCCTCGGGCTTCCACGGCAACTGGATGCCGCGCTGACTGAACCCTCTCGGGGTCAGGCCCCCAGAGGGTTCAGCCCTGCGGGGCCAGGTCCTCGATGGCCTGCTCGACCTCGACCCCGAAGGGGAGGACGGCCAGCGTCGGCGTGGTGACGCCGTTGTCCACGTAGCGCTGGATGTGCGCCCGGCACTCCTCGGGGCTGCCGTGCACGATCAGCTGGTCGATGACCTCCTCGGGGATCGCGGCCAGCGCTCCCTGGCGGTCGCCCGCCTCCCACAGATCCCACATCTGCTGGAGCTGCGGGGTGCGGCCGAGCCACTCGTGGAACGCCCGGTAGACCGGCACGTTGAGGTAGGCGGCGACGGCGAACCGCCCCATCTGGATGACCGCGTCGCGATCGGTGGTCGGTGCGACGAAGACCCGGCAGACGACGGACTTGTCGGCGCCGCCCTCGTGAACGTACGGAACGACGGTGGCGACGTCGTCGGCCGACAACCAGTTGATGATGGCACCGTCGCTCTCGCGGCCGGCCAGGCGGAGCATGCCGGGCCGCAACGCGGCGATGAGCAGCTCGGGCGGTTGCTCGGGCACGGCCTTCAACCGGAACCCGTCGATGGTGAACGAGTCGTAGATCTCCTTGACCTTCTCGCCCGTCAGCGCCGTGCGCAGGAAGCGGGCCAGGTCGCGAACGCGCTTGAACGGCTCCTCGAACGGCACGCCGTTCCACCGCTCGACGATCACGTCCGAGCTGGTGCCGATACCGAACGAGGCCCGCCCCGGTGCGGCCGCCGCCAGCGATGCGGCCGACTGGGCCATCAGCGCGGGCGCTCGGGTGTAGGCGGGCAGGATGGCGGTGCCGACGTGCAGGGACGGCTGCCAGGCCGAGGCCAGCACCAGCGGGGTGAGGCCGTCGTAGGCATCGGCCTCACCGGTCCACACGTCGGTGTAGCCCAGCTCGACCAGGCGACCGATCAGGTCGCGCTGCTCGTGCAGCGGCACGTGGTCGAACGGGATCGTCATTCCATACCCCACGGCAGGGCCCCCTCAGGTCGGTGTGAGGTCTCCGGTCCGACCTCGCGCCGTGACCGTACCCCACGCCGATCACATCGACGGACGGTGCCGCACGATCGACGACTGGCTGGCCGTGGCCATGAGGGTGCCGTCCTCGGCCCACAGGTGGACCTTGCCGTGGCCGAACCCGTGGTGGACGCCGTCGACCTCGATCTCGAGCAGGACCCATTCGGTGGGCACCACCTGGAGCATGCGCAGGGTGTTGTCCAGGCTGTTGCTCATCGTCGGCTTGCCGAGGGCCTGCCAGATCCCCATCGGAACGTAGTCGCCCAAGATCGCGAGCGACCCGGCGGACATCTCGAGCAGCTCGGGCATGCGGGTCCACACCGCCGAGCGACCGTCGCCGGTGCCGTCATGGGGTTCTTCGGCGAAGTGGCGCCCGACGGCCAGCCGTTGATCCAGCCGCTCCATGATCGTGCCCTCGACCGGGAACGGCGATTCGCGAGGGGCGCAGTCGGCCGGTCCGGGGATGTCGCTCGGCATCGAGGCCCACTGGCCCTCGTACGGAAACGACCGGTCGCCGAGCGCGGCGTTGGCGGTGAGGATCTCGCGCCCTCCCACCCGGGCCACGGCGCGCGCCTGGGTGATGCTGCGACCGTCGGCGGCCACCGTGACGTCGATGTCCATCACCGATGGGGGGTTGGCGTACGACAGGAACTGCCCGGTCGCCCACACCAACGGTCGGTCGGTCACCAGCTCCATCGCCGCGATGCACGCCCCGAGACCACAGCCGCCGAACAGGAATCCCCCGGTCGTGCACAGCGTCGGCACCACCGGCAGCTGCCATCGGGCCGGGTCGGCGGTGGGCTGCAGGTCGTAGAACGTCTTGGCATCCATCGATCGGGAACCTACTGCGGCGGGCGGTCCTCATCATCAACGTCGTCATCGGGATCCTCGACCTGGCATTCCACGCGCGCTCGTACGACGTGAACGGCCGGCTGTGGTCGAGGAGCAGGACGGCTGAGCCGGGCGCACCGGATTGTCGCTGCGCCGAGAGATCTCGCGACACTGACGGCATGACCGACACACCGTGGCTGGGCGATGCCGTCTCACTCGTCGAAGCGTTCCGATCCGGAGATCGATCCCCCGAGGAGGAGCTCGAAGCGACCCTGGCGGCCATCGAGGCCAGCGAGCTCAACACGTTCAGCCACGTCGACGAAGACCGGGCGCGGAGCATCGCGGCGAACGCCGACGTGCAGCTGCCCCTGGGCGGCGTGCCCTTCGGAGTGAAGGAACTGGAGCCGTTCGCCGGCTGGCCGTCCACCGGGGCATCGCTCGCGTTGAAGGACGAGATCGGCACCCACACCTCCCTGGCCATGGAGCGAGCGATGGCCGGCGGGGTGAACCCGGTGGGGCAGACCACGGCCAGCGAGTTCGGCGGCCTCAACGTGAGCGTCTCCAGGCTCAACGGAATCACGCGGAACCCGTGGCGGCCATCGCAGACCGCCGGCGGTTCGTCCGGCGGGAGCGCCGCGGCGGTCGCCGGAGGACTCGTCACGCTGGCCAGCGGCGGCGACGGCGGCGGCTCGATCCGGATCCCGGCCGGCTTCAACGGACTGGTGGGCATGAAGGGCACGGCGGGGCGTATCCCGCGTGGCCCTCGCACGCCGATCGCGCCCCTCACCGTCGTGTTGGGATGCCTGGCCCGTTCGGTGCGCGACGTGGGCCGCTTCTACGACATCACCACCGGCTACGACATGCGCGATCCCTATTCGCTGCAACGCGTCGACGGCTGGGAACGTGATCTGGGAACGCACGACCCCAGCGGCCTGAGGGTGGTCATCGATCCGACCCTGGGCGGCGGGATCGTGCGGGACGAGGTGGCACAGCGGGTCCAGGAGGCCGCCGAGGCGTTGGCCGCCGACGTCGGGCTTCGGATCGCGGACGTCCCCATCGAGATCCCCGGCTTCGGGTTCGAGTGGGCCATGGCCAACATGGCGAGCCTGGTGAACGAGCTGGGTGACGCCTGGCCCGCCTGCAAGGACGAGCTGACGACCGAGATGGCCTTCGGGCTGACCATCGCCGAGAAGGAGTACGACCTGAAGATGGCGGCCGCGGTCGAGGCGCAGCGCACCGAGACCAACGAGGGCATGGCCGCGGTCTTCGACGAGGTCGACCTGATCATCTGCGCCACCAATCCCGACGTGGCCTACCCGGCCGACGTCACCCTCAATGTGGCCGTGGGCGACCAGCAGGTCGGGCCCGAGAACAACGGCCACCTGACCATTCCGGCCAACATCGTCGGCAATCCCGCCATCTCGATCCCGGTGGAACCGTTCGACGGCCTTCCGGTCGGCATGCAGATCATCGGTCGGCATCGCGACGACCACCTGTTGCTCGACCTGGCCGCCACGGTCGAGCGGAAGCGTCCCTGGCCACTCGTCGCACCGAGTTCACCACGCTGAGTGACTGTCATACCCCGTCCGCATACTGGGGTCATGAGTACACAGCTTCGACAGCTTCGATTGGTCCCCGACGCGGACCGGGACACCCCCCGGCTCGTCGCCCCGTGGCGGCTGAGCGACGAGGAGAAGGAGGTCGGCCTTCAGGGGCTGGCGGCGGCTCGGGCGGCACTGCTCCAGTCCCGGCCCATGCCGCACGCTGACGCAGCGTGACCCCGACTCGGCCCGTGGCGGTCCGACCCACGCCATATGATCACGCAATGCGTGATGTCGTGATCGTCGATGCCGTCCGTTCGCCCGTGGGTCGCCGCAACGGTGAGCTCTCCACCATGCATGCGGCCTCGCTGCTGTCCGACGTGCTGCGAGGGCTCATCGACCGCACCGGCGTCGATCCCGCCGAGATCGGTCAAGTGGTCGGCGGCTGTGTCGGCCAGGTCGGCGAGCAGTCCTTCAACATCGCCCGGACCGCCTGGCTGCTGGCCGACCTGCCCATCGGGGTGGCCGCCACCACGGTCGACGCGCAGTGCGGTTCGTCCCAGCAGGCCACCAACATGGCGGTCGGCCTCATCAAGGCCGGCGTCATCGACAGTGCGGTCAGCTGCGGGGTCGAGGTGATGAGTCGCATCCCGATGGGCGCGGCCATGAGCGACCGCACGTTCGGACGCCCGGTCCCCAAGTCGTATTTCGACAAGTACGAGTTCACGACGCAGTTCGAAGGGGCCGAGCGCATCGCCGACACCTGGGGCATCTCCCGGGACGACTGCGACCGGTTCGGGCTGCGCAGCCAGCAGCTCGGCGCCCGGGCCTGGGCCGAAGACCGCTTCTCCACCCAGGTCCTGCCCATCGACGCCCCCACCGTCGACGACGACGGCACCCCCGACGGCACCACCCACCGCGTCGAGCGCGACGGCGGTCTGCGCGACACCACGATCGAAGCGCTGGCCGGCCTCAAGGCCGTCGCCCGAGAGGACGGCGTCCACACCGCCGGGTCCTCGTCACAGATCTCCGACGGTGCGGGGGCGGTCATGATGATGGCCGCCGACCGGGCCGCCGAGCTCGGCCTGACCCCGATGGCCCAGGTCGTCGACACCTGCCTGGTGGGGACCGATCCGGTCCTCATGCTCACCGGCCCCATCGACGCCACCCGTCACCTCTTCGATCGCACCGGCCTGACCATGAGCGACATCGACGTCGTCGAGATCAACGAGGCCTTCGCCTCGGTCGTGCTGGCCTGGGCCAAGGAGTTCGAGCCCGACATGGACACCGTCAACCCCAACGGTGGTGCCATCGCCCTGGGCCATCCGCTGGGCGGCACCGGATCCATCCTGGTCACCAAAGCCGTGCACGAGCTCCAGCGGGCCGACAAGGAGCACGCGCTCATCACCATGTGCTGCGGTGGCGGCCTCGGCACCGGCACCATCCTCCGACGCATCAGCTGACCCGGCGACCCGGTCGCTCCCCCACCCGCTCCATCGCTCCCCGGAGGCCACGTGTCCGCACGGTTGCTGTTCACCATCGCGCTGGCCGTCGTGGCCCTGCCCGGGTGCACGGCCGACGAGCCGTCCCCTCCCGACGCGGCCGAGGCCGGCCCGGCCATCGCCACCACGAGCATCGACGCGCCGGCCGGGGCCGACCGCAATGCCGTCATGGTCCGCGTCGTCGACGGTGACACCATCGTGGTCGACATCGACGGCCGGGAAGAGCGTGTCCGCCTCATCGGCATCGACACGCCGGAGAGTGTCGCCGAGGAGCGGCCCGACCAGTGCTTCGGCGTCGAGGCCAGCGACGAGGTCAAGCGACTGCTTCCCCCGGGGACCGGATTGGTGCTCGAACGCGACGTCGAGCCGCGAGACCAGTACGACCGGCTGCTCGCCTACGTCTACCGGGCCGAGGATCAGATGTTCGTCAACGAAGTCCTGGTGCGCGACGGCTTCGCGGGCATCCTCAACTACCCGCCCAACGACGCCTACGCCGAGCGATTCCGCGCCCTCGAGACCACGGCCCGACAGGAAGGTACGGGCCTCTGGGGCGTCTGCGGCGGTCCCGACGAACCCCTCGAGTAGCCGGCGTGCCACGGGCCCGGGTTCGGTCTCCCGGTCCCGCGGCGATACCGTCGTGCGCATCAGGAGACCGCGGTGACCGAACTCAACCGGCGACTGGGATTCGACGACGACGCCCGCGTGGCGATCATCAACTGTGACGACCTCGGGTCGACCCACAGCGCCAACGAGGCCGTGTACGACGCACTCCGCGAGGGTCTCGCCACGGCCGCATCACTGATGGTGCCGTGCCCCTGGGCGCGCGAGGCCGCCCGCCAGTACCGGGGCGAGGACATCGGGGTGCACCTCACGCTGAACGCCGAGCTGGACCACTACCGGTGGGGACCCATCACCCACGCCCCATCGCTGCTCGACGGCGACGGGGGCTTCCCCCGCACGATCCTCGACGTCTGGGACCATGCCGACATCGAGGAGGTCCGCCGCGAGTGCCGGGCCCAGATCGAGCGGGCCATCCTGTGGGGCTTCGACATCACCCACCTCGACAGCCACATGGGTCCGCTGCAGCTCCGGCCCGAGTTCTTCGACGTGTACCTCGACATGGCGGTCGAGTTCGGACTCCCCCTCCGCCTGTCGGGCGAATCGACCCAGGAGCAGATCGGCTTCCCGTTCCGCCGCCTGGCCGCCGAGGAGGGGATCCTGGCCCCGGACCACTTCGTCTACGTCCGCGGCGGCGTCGGGTCACGCAAGGACCTCGAGCGGGCCCTGTTCGACCTCCGTCCCGGGGTGACCGAGCTCTACCTCCACCCGGGGCTCAACACCCCCGAGCTCCGCGCCGCCTATCCCACCGACTGGTCGGGCCGGGTCGACGACCACCACCTGCTCGTCCACGACCGCAATTTCCGCTCGCTGCTGCGTGACTCCGGCGTGACGACCGTTGGCTGGCGAGCCCTGAAGGCGACCCAGCGCGCCGGCTGACCCCGCCTACGCGATGCCGGCGAACAAATCGTGCTCGGGCTCGCTGATCCCGACACGCGTCCTGGCGAGGATGTAGTCCTCGTAGGGGTAGACCTCGCGGGCGACGTCCTCGGGCAGGCCGAACCAGAACGGGCTCTCGGGATCGACCTGCGTCCGGTGGGCCAGCAGCGCGTCTCGCCGGACCGAGAACGTGTCGTGGATGTCGATGCGGGTGGTGAGGCGATGGTCCATCGACGGACGCGAGAACCATCGCTCGTCGAAGGGGGACTCGACGTCCAACTCCTGCATCTTCATGTGGGTGGCCAGCATCCGGCGGCGGCTCCACATGGAGTAGTAGAGCTTCTTCGGGGTCCAGGGTGCTCCGGCGTCGGGGAAGGCGGTGGCCACGCCGGCCAGGTCGAACGCAGGCAAGGTGATGTCGTGGACCCGGAGGTGGTCGGGATGCTGATAGCCCTGCTGATCGTCGGCGTACGTGAGGATCACGTCGGCCCGATGGGTACGGATGATGGCCACCAACCGCTCGACCGCTTCCATGAACGGCGCATTGGCGAAGGCGTCGGGATGAGCGTTGGGCGGGGTGTCGGGCATGCCCGAGTCGCGGTACCCGAGCATCAGCACCTCGTCGAAGCCGATGGCAGCGGCCGACGCAGCCAACTCCTCGGCCCGAACGTCGGTCAGGCGCTCCCGGACCTCGGGTCGGTCCATGGCCGGGTTCAGGATGTCGCCTGCCTCACCCCCGGTGGCGCAGACCAGCACCGTGCGGACGCCCTCGCGGCCGTATCGAGCCACCGTGGGGGCACCCTTGGACGCCTCGTCATCGGGGTGGGCGTGAATGGTGAGCAAGCAGCGATCGGCCACGGCGAGCCACGGTACCGCAAGGAGCCGGGGTTCGGTCGGCCCCGCCATCGGCATCGCGGCGATGACTCGACTCGGTGCGGCCGGGGTCACCGTCGCCCGGCGGCAGGAGGGGGAAGCGAGGCGCCACGGCTCAAGGCGACGAAAATACCGCCGACTGCGAGGGAGCACTCGGTACGATGACATGGACACGCGGGGCGCCGCCCCGTCAACGAACTCGGTGGTCGCCGCACGTCGGTGCGGCTCCCCCTTTCCTCGTCGGGCCGGCGTGCCGACCGACGTATACAGGAGGACCAGGGTGGACGACCCCGAATCGTGGAGATGGATCTGGCTGATCCTGACGGTGCTGTTCTTTCTCGGCGAGATGCTGGCACCGGGCACGTTCTTCCTGGCGCCGTTCGGTGCCGGTGCTGCAGTCGCCCTCCTGCTCTCGCTGGCGGGGCTGAGCCCGGTCATCAGTTTCATCGCCTTTCTCATCGTCTCCGGGGCGGCCTTCGCCGCGCTGCGGCCGTTGGCCCGCAAGCTGGACCGCGAGGGTCCCAACGATGGCATCGGAGCCCGCCGCCTCATCGGTGTCGAGGGAGCCGTTCTGGAGGCGATCCCCGGTGGCACCGACCTCGGCCTGGTCCGCGTGGGCCGCGAGGAGTGGCGGGCCGAATCCGCCGATCAGACCGCCTTGGCCGTGGGGACGCCCATCCGCGTCCTCGAGGTCAAGGGCACCCGGGTCGTCGTGTGGCCAACCAACCGACCGGGAACACCACCGACGCTGCCCCCCTCCGACTCCAGCGCCACCGGCTGAGTGACACCAACACCTCATATCCACCTTTCCATCACCGACGCGAAAGGGTGCGCGTGTGAGTCCACGCGTGCGCTGTTGCGTCGTTCCAAAGGAGCAACTCTGTGAGCACCACCTTCCTCGCCGGATTCATCATCCTGGTGATCGCCATCATCATCTTCGTGGCGCTGTCCGTCCGGATCGTTCGTCCGTACCAGCGGGGCCTGGTCGAGCGGCTCGGTAAGTACAAGGAGACCAACGACCCCGGGCTGCGACTGATCTTCCCGTTGGTCGACACCATGCGCCTGGTGGACATGCGCGAGCAGGTCGTCGACGTGCCGCCCCAGGAGGTCATCACCAAGGACAACGTGGCGGTCACCGTCGACGCGGTCGTCTACTACGAACCGACCGACCCGAAGCGGCTGCTCTACAACATCCACAACTTCATCATGGCCGTCACCAAACTGGCCCAGACCAACCTGCGAAACGTCGTCGGTGAGATGTCGCTGGACGACGCGTTGACCTCGCGGGACACGGTCAACGCCGCGCTGCGCGAGATCCTCGACGACGCCACCGACAAGTGGGGCGTCCGGGTCGTCCGCGTCGAGATCCAGAAGATCGATCCGCCGCCGGACGTCATGAACGCCATGCACGAGCAGATGAAGGCAGAGCGGACCCGTCGTGCGGTCGTCACCGAGGCCGAGGGTGCCCGCGAGTCGGCGGTGACCAGGGCCGAGGGTGAGAAGACCGCCGCCATTCTCCAGGCCGAAGGCATCAAGCAGCGCGCCATCCTCGAAGCGCAGGGCCAGGCCGACGCGGTCAAGACCCGGGCCGACGCGGAGCGCTACCGCCAGGCGGCGGTGGCCCAGGGTGAGGCCGAAGCCACCGAGTCGGTCTTCAACGCGATCCACCGCGGTGGCGCCACCCCCGACGTGCTGGCCATCAAGTACCTCGAGGCACTGGGCCGAATCGCCAACGGTCGAGCCACCAAGGTCTTCCTGCCGGCCGACATGTCCAGCATGCTCGGCTCGATCGGTGTGATCGGTGAGCTGTTCCAGGATGGCGCATCGGCCGGAAACGGCGACGGCGGCGCTGACCGCCCGGTCGGCTAGGCACGCACCAGTTCGTCGACGCCTTCTTCGTCACGCACCAACCGATAGCCACACCGCTCGGCCAGCATCGGTCTGCCCTCGTCGGGGCCGGAGGCGATCAACTCGTCGCCGGCCTCGAGCCGGACGAACGCACGGGGCCGGTAGAGATAGCGCCCGGCTCGGCGGATGGCCAGGACCGAGAAGCCCGGTTCGATGTCGAGGCCCAGCAGGCCCAGCTTCGCTCCGTCGGCGGACGACCCCGGCGCGACCGGGCACTGCATGACGACCTCGTCCGACTCGCCGAGAGCGATCCGCAGGATCGGATGGACCTCGTCGCGGTTCTCGACCAACCACACCATCTGCTGAGCCTGGTCGCCGATGTCCTCGGCCGCCCGCGACAGCTGCAGCAGGCCGCGGAGCTGTGAGGGGTCCAGTTCCTGGGCTCCGGCGCGAAGGACCCACAGCTCGAGCCGGTCGTTCATCTCGTCGAGCCGGTCCTCGAGGTGGCGCACCTCGGCGGCCAGACCCCGGTCGGCCAGGACCAGCGCCGAGTAGGCCAGGCCCACCGATACCTCGCTGATGTTCTTCATCTCGACCAGCGTGTCGACCGCCCGGTCGAGGTCGGTCACGGCCGTGTCCTCGACCAGCTGGGTCGGCTCCCACGCCGGCGCACCGGCCAGCTCGCGCAGCCGATCGATGCCGGCCGGTGAACCCCGCAGGAACAACACGTCGTCGGGCAGGACCACGAGATCACCAGGCACGTCGATGATCCAGTCCCGCTGACGGCGCACGGCCATCACCCGCATGCCGCAAACGACCGGCAGCTCGAGGTCGGCCAGCGATCGGTGCGACATCTGCGAACCCTCGGAGATGAGCACGCGATGGCTGACCTCCTCGGCGGCGGACAGGTCGGCGAGGAACTCCTCGGGGATCCCGAGGCGGTAGGTGACGATCCGGGCGATGTCGACCGCGTCGTTGCCGATGCGCTCGATGGCCGAGATCACCTGGAGCACGGCGGCCATGCCGTCGGCTTCCTTGGGTCGTCGGACCGCGAGGATCGAGACCCGTCGCATGTCGTGCACGAGCTCGCTCATCTCCTTCTCGAGCTCGCGCACCTCTTCGGCCATCTCGGGGTCACCGAAGTACAGCGCGGCGTAGGCGAGGTCGACCATCAGGTCCGAGGTGTCCTTCGCCTCGGCCAGCATGGTTCGGAGATTTCGGGGCCTGTCGTCCATCAGTGGTGACTCCCAAGAGTAGTGGCGCCGGTCACGTGATCCCCATCGTGACGATGCCGAGAATGAGGGCGAAGGCGCCGACCAGGTCGAGGGACGAGGCCACGATGGGGATGCCGTAGGTGTCGGGATCGAGTCCCAGTCGCACGGCGGAGACCGTGCCGTAGTACGCGACGATGCCGACGAAGACGGTGGCGAGGAGGCCGCCGATGATGACGGCTCCGACCGTGCGGGCGAAAGTGGGACTGGTGAGATCGACCACTTGGCCGACGAGGTAGGCGACGACGCCGACCAGGGTGAAGACCGGCATCGCCATGGCGAACACCGCGCCCATGTCGGCTCGCGCCTCACGGGTGGGGACGGGGCGAGGCTCGACGGTACCCAGGTGCAGCTTGCTGGAGAGCCGACTCGAGAGGATGCCACCCAGGGAGCCCGCGGCGCCCAGGAATCCGGGAAGCAGCACGAGCAGCACGGTGAAGGCGAAGAACGTCTCGGCCCGCTTCTCGATGATGAGTCCGCCGATCAGACTGAGCAGTGCGGCGATCGACAGCGCCGGTAGCGACTCGCGCAGAATGCGACCGAGCAGCGGCAGCCCCGAACGAAACGCCTGGATGGTGGCCGCGACGGCCGCGGCGGTGACCAGCACCGCCAGTCCGGCCGTGACGGTGCCGCGGTCCACGAGCCAGGTGGCCATCAGCAGCGCCGGGATCGTGAAGACGTCCCCCGCCGCGGTGACCAGGGGTGCGTTCACGTCGTCGAGGTCCCAGCCCCATCGCACCGCCGCGGCGGCCAGGGTGAGCGTCACCGCCAGCACCACGACCGAGGCGAGCAGACCGCCGACGACCGAGACGACGATGTAGTCCTGGATGGGCACGGTGTTCTGGACCCCGAACACCACCACGACGGTCTTGGCCAGGACGCCGAGCACGACCGACAGCGCCAGGCTCAGGATCAGCGCGGCGACCACGTTCTGCCCCACGACGGTCTGGACACGGCGCGTCGTCGAGAACGTACCGGCGTGGATCGAGGTGCTGAGCCGGCTGCCGAGACCACCGAAGATGTTGCCGCGCAGGGCGACCGCGCCCGGAATCATGGCGAAGAGACCCGGGAGTCGGAGCAGTTCGTCCTCGGATACGACCAGGGTCAGGCCCGCCAAGGTGGCCGCCATCACCGACAGCGTGAGCGCGAGCAGGCTGTTCCGGACCCCAGCGAGGTCGGAACCGAGCAGGGCGCGCAGACGCGCCAGCGGAGATCGGGTTCGAGCAGCCATCACATCGACCCGGGTCGGGTCACCCAAGTCTGGCGTACGGGGGAAGGTCAGCCGACGATGGGCGGCAGGTGCCCCGGCCGGCCCTCCTGCCACCACTACCCTGACCCCGTGTTCGGCCGTCTGCTCGTCGCGATCTGTCTCGCCGCCCTCGCCGTGGGCTGCAGCGACGACGGCCGGGATCTCCAGCCGCCCCCACCCGACGCCACCATCGCCGAGCGGCCGCCCGATTCGACCACGACCATCGCTCCACCGCCGACGACGTCAGCGCCGGCGCCGACCATGCAGGTGCTGTCGCCTGCGTTCGCTCCGGGAGCGCAGCTCCCCGCCCGGTTCACGTGCGCGGGCGGGAGTCAGCGCCCGGCCATCACCTGGCTGGACGTGCCCGCCGGCACCGTCGAGCTGGCGATCATCGTCCGCCGCGGCGACGACCGGTCGATTCTCTGGGCCGTGACCGGGATCGACCCCGCGCTGCCCGGCCTCGACTCGGGCCCCGTTCCGGCACCCGCCCGGGAGCACGTCCGAGCGGACGGCGAGGCCGCGTGGGTGGGCCCGTGCGCGGACGACGACACGGTGCGGACCTACGAGTGGGAGCTCTTCGCCCTCGCTTCGCCCGCCGGCCTCACCGCCGAGGCGACGGCGCAGGAAGCAGCCGACGCCGCGGACATCCGCTCGACCACCCGCGCCGTGATCACCGCCTTCTCCCCCTGAGACGCGTCCACTGGCGGTCGATCACGCGTCCGGGGCCGTGGTCATCCACTCGCCCGCATGACGGAGCAGACGAGAAGGAGGGGCGTGGGTGATGCGGGCCAGATCGACCAGCACCGAGTCGTAGTTGACCCGCCAGCCGGCCCAATCACGCCAGATCTGCTCCCGATCGCTTCGCAGCGGGAGACCGGCTGCCCCGAGCTGATCGAGCACGTCCTCGACATCGCCGTGCGGGACCGAGATCGGGTCGGTGGGCGCCGGATCGGGGTCGTAGTCGATCCGGAACTGATCGGCGATCTGACGGAGCGTGTCGAAACCCGTGCGCATCATCAGTCCGGCGTGCCGGTTGGACGGTTCGAGCGCGGCCATCGAGAGCGCCGCCGTGTCCAGCGCGACGCCCGCCGCCGTGAGCCAGTGCGTGCGGGGGTCCTGGGAGCGAAAGAAGTTGAGGGCGATGAAGGACGTGTGGGCCTCGCGCAGGTCGGCGAACCACGCCTCCCACTCGCGCCACATGTCGTCGAGCTCGCCGAGCGCGTTGGCGTCGAAGCTGCGGATCAGGAGCCGGGCCGGGTCGGGCGGCGAGCCGGCGAGGAGGGCGAGGTGTGCCATCGGTTGTTCGCGCTGAGCGAACCGGCCGTAGATCGTGGGCAGAAAGCTGATCATGAGCGCGACCAGCCCCAGACCCATCAGCGCTTCGAGCGCGATCGACCAGACGAACGGCAGGACGACGAGCGCGGTGGGAGCCTGGCGGGCCAGCCATCGGTCCCGTACCAGGTAGGGGCGGTCAGGGCGGGCCAGAACGCCGAAGGCGGCGGTGACCGAGACCTGCACGATCTTGGCCAGCAGGGTGGACTCGCCTCTCGGCACGACGACGGTGCGGATCGCAGAGGCCAGGACGGCGAGGACGCACATCAGTCCCAGCACCACAGCGCAGACGCGCACGACGATCACGGCGGCGAGCCCAACGAGCACGACGGGGCCTGACCCCCGTTGTGCTCGTCAGCGGAAGTCGCGGGAGCGGAGTGCCGCCTGGAGGGGCAACGGTTCGAGTTTGTCGGCCACGACGTTGATCACCCCGTCCTCGGTGCGTTCCAGCATCCCGCGCACCAGCAGGGCCGGCGCCGAGCGGGCCACCGTGCGGTAGCGGGTCCAGCACCCCACCGAGCACACCACGTTGACGAACCCGGTCTCGTCCTCGAGGTTCACGAAGGTGATGCCCGCGGCGGTGGCCGGCCGTTGCCGGTGGGTGACCACCCCACCCACCCAGATGCGGCTGCGATCCTCGAGCTTGGCCAGCCCGGCCACGGTACTGACCCCCCGCTCGTCCAGATGGGGGCGCACGAACCGGGTGGGATGGCCGTCGGGGGCGACACCGGTGGCCCACAGATCGGCCACCGCCGTCTCCTGCGGGCTCATCCCCGGCAGGGTCGGCGCCTCGACGCCGGTGACGATGCCCGCCAGCCGGTCCGGGGTGGACTGCGCCGCCGCCCCGGCCGCCCACAACCCGCGCCGGCGGTCCAGTCCGAAGCACGCCAGCGCGCCGGCGGTGGCCATGGCCTCGAGCACCGTCTGGTTGACCCCGGCCCGACGGACCAGGTCTTCGACGCCGGCGTACGGCCTCCCCTCGGCGATGGTGGCGGCCAGGTCCTCGCCGATCCCTCGCACCGACCCGATGCCCAGCCGCAACGCGGGCTGGGGGATACGGGACCGGGTGGGATCGGTCCCCTCGGGTCGTTGGAGCGGCTGCCGGTCCGAGACCGGTTCGAGATCGGCATCGGCCGCCGAGGCGTTGAGGTCGGGCGTGCGCACCACCACCCCGTGACGCCGGGCATCCTGGACCAGGCTGTGAGGTGAGTAGAACCCCATGGGCTGGGCGTTGAGCAACGAGGCGCAGAACGCCGCCGGGTAGTGCAGCTTGAACCACGAGCTGGCGTAGACCAGGTAGGCGAACGACACCGAGTGGCTCTCGGGAAACCCGAAGTTGGCGAACGCGGCCAGCTTCTCGAAGATCTGATCGGCCACGTCGCCGACGATGTCGTTGGCGGCCATCCCGTCGTAGAGCCGCTGCCGGAGCCGCTCCATGCGCTCCTGGCTGCGCTTGGAGCCCATGGCCTGACGCAGCTCGTCGGATTCGGCCGGCGAGAACCCGGCCACGTCGATGGCCATCTGCATGAGCTGTTCCTGGAACAGCGGCACCCCCAGGGTCTTGCGCAACGACGGCTCGAGCAGCGGGTGCAGGTAGGTGACCGGTTCCTTGCCGTTGCGGCGCCGGATGTAGGGGTGGACCGAACCACCCTGGATGGGACCGGGCCGGATGAGCGCCACCTCGACCACCAGGTCGTAGAACGTGCGCGGCTTGAGCCGGGGCAGGGTGGCGATCTGGGCCCGGCTCTCGACCTGGAACACCCCGATGGAGTCGGCTCGGCACAACATGTCGTAGACCGCGTCCTCCTGCGGGATCTCGGCGATGTCGACATCGACCCCGTGATGACGACCGACCAGCTCGACCGCCCCGTGCAGCGCCGAGAGCATGCCCAGCCCCAACAGGTCGAACTTGACCAGGCCGGCTGCCGCGCAGTCCTCCTTGTCCCACTGGAGGACGCTGCGATCCTCCATGCGCCCCCACTCGACCGGACACACCTCGGCCACCGGCCGGTCGCAGATGACCATGCCGCCCGAGTGGATGCCGAGGTGGCGGGGAAAGTGCTCGATCTCGCGGGCCAGCTCGAGGACGTCGGTCGGCACCGGCGGATCCTCTTCGGTCGGAGCGGGCTCGGGCGCGGGGGTGGAGGTGGGCCCGGTCGGCGGGGACGCAGCCGGTGGAGGCCCGCCCGGCGCCGCAGGGCCCGCCGGCATGGCCCGCAGGCCCGCCCACCGGTCGAGCGACTTGGCGAAGGCGTCCTGCTGGCCGGTGGCGTATCCCAGGGCCTTGGCCATGTCGCGCACCGACGAGCGGGCCCGGTAGGTGATGACGTTGGCCACCTGCGCGGCGTACAGCCGCCCGTACCGGGTGTAGGCGTACTGGATGACCTCTTCGCGCCGGCCGCTCTCGATGTCGATGTCGATGTCGGGAGGACCGTCACGTTCGGGCGAGAGGAACCGTTCGAACAACAGGCCCAGCGACACCGCGTCGGCCTTGGTGATGCCGATGGCGAAGCACACCGCCGAGTTGGCCGCCGAGCCGCGGCCCTGGCAGAAGATGTCGGCTCGCCGGCAGAACTCGACCAGGTCCCACACGATCAGGAAGTAGCCGGGGAACCCCAACTGGTCGATGACGTCGAGCTCGTGGTCGATCTGTTTCCAGGCCGCCGCGGCCGATCGCTGATCCCGGGGCCCGTAGCGCCCGGAGGCGCCACGCTCGGTGATGGCCCGCAGCCACGACATCTCGGTGTGGCCCTCGGGCACCGGGAAGTCGGGCAGGTTGGGCGCGACCAACGAGAGGTCGAACGCACACTCGCGACCCAACTCGGCTGCCCGCTGGACCACTCCCGGGTACCGGGCGAACCGGCGCAGTTGCTCGGCCCCCGACCGGAGGTGGGCCCCGGCGGCCGCGGGGAGCCATCCGTCGATCTCGTCGAGCGAACGGCGGGCCCGCACGGCCGCCATGGCGGTGGCCAGCCTGCGTCGGGCCGGCTCGGCGTAGTGCACGTTGTTGGTGGCCACCACCTCGATGCCCTCGGCGGCCGCCACCCGGGCCAGCCCATCGTTGCGGGCCGAGTCGAGGGGATCACCGTGGTCCCACAGCTCGACCCGGACCCCGTCGCGACCGAAGATCTCGATCAGCCGCTGCGCCTCGCGGCGGGCCGCAGCCGGCCCCTGGTCGACCAAGGCCCTGGGCACGGTGCCCTTGCGGCAGCCGGTGAGCGCCACCAGGTGGCCGAGCCCGTCGCCCACATGATGAGCGACCTGATCGAGCGACAACCGCGGGGCGCCCTTCTCCCCCGCCATCTGGGCCGCGCTGAGCGTGCGGCTGAGCGCGGCGTATCCCTGGGGATCGCGGGCCAGCACCACCAGGTGACGCCCGCCGGGGTCGGCCGCTCCGGGTTCGGCCCGGGGGCCGTCGAGGGTCAGCTCGGCGCCGTAGAGGGTGCGGAGATCCCAGGCCCGGGCCGCTTCGGCGAAGCGCACCACACCGTAGAACCCGTTGTGATCGGTGAGCGCCAGCGCCTCGAGGCCCAGCCGGGCGGCCTCCTCGACCAGCTCCTCGGGATGGGAAGCACCGTCGAGGAAGCTGAAGTTTGAGTGGCAGTGGAGCTCGGCATACGGGACCCGGACCTCGTTGCGAGCGGCCTCGACCTCGGACGGATCCGGGGCCTCGTAGGGTTTCCGGGTCCGCGACCAGGCGGGAGCATCGCCGCCGTCACCGGGAAACGAGCCGGCCCGGTAGCCGGGTGTGAGTGGCGCGTCGGAGAGCCGTCGCTCGAGCTCGGACCAGGGCACCGGTGGGTTCCGCCATCCCATCCCCGCAGGGTAAGCGAACACGTGTTCGCCCACAAGCTCGACCGCTCCGGTCGACGACATCGGCTAGATTCTCCCCACTTCACCTCACCGTCAAGGAGTCCCCCCGATGCCGAACGGCAAGCCGAACATCCTCGTCCTCTGGGGCGACGACATCGGGATCAGCAACGTCAGTGCCTACTCCGACGGCCTGATGGGATACCGCACCCCCAACATCGACCGGCTCGCCGACGAAGGCGCACGGTTCACCGACTACTACGGCGAGCAGTCCTGCACCGCCGGCCGAGCCGCGTTCATCTGCGGCCAGAACCCGATCCGGACCGGCCTCACCAAGGTGGGCATGCCCGGCGCCGACATCGGCCTCCAGGACGAAGACCCGACGATCGCCACCGCGCTCAAGGAGCAGGGCTACACGACCGGCCAGTTCGGCAAGAACCACCTGGGCGACCAGGACAGGTTTCTGCCCACCAACCACGGCTTCGACGAGTTCTTCGGCAACCTCTACCACCTGAACGCGGAGGAGGAGCCCGAGCTTCCCGACTACCCCACGGAGGAGGACTTCCCGCACTTCCGTGAACGGTTCGGCCCGCGCGGCGTGATCCACAGCTGGGCCGATGGCCGCATCGAGGACACCGGCCCGCTCACCAAGAAGCGGATGGAGACCATCGACGACGAGATCCTCCCCGAAGCGAAGCGCTTCATCGATGACGCGGTGGAGGCCGACACACCGTTCTTCGTCTGGTTCAACACGACCGGGATGCACTTCAGGACCCACATCGCGGATGAGATCCGCGGGCAGGCCGGGCGATGGCAATCCGACTACCACGACGGCATGGTCGAGCACGACAAGCGCATCGGACAGATGCTCGACCACTTGGACGAGCTGGGCATCGCCGACGACACGATCGTCGTCTACAGCACCGACAACGGCGTGCACATGAACACGTGGCCGGACGGTGGCATGACCCCGTTCCGCAACGAGAAGAACTCCGGCTGGGAGGGGGCGTTTCGCGTCCCGGCCATGGTGCGCTGGCCCGGCCACATCCAGGCCGGTCAGGTGCTCAACGGGCTGATCAGCCACGCCGACTGGTTCGTGACCCTCCTCGCGGCGGCGGGTGAGCCCGACATCGCCGAGACGCTCAAGGCCGGCCAAGAGCTCAACGGTCACGAATACAAGGTCCACCTCGACGGCTTCAATCAGTTGCCGTACCTGACCGGTGAGGTCGACGAGAGCCCGCGGTTCTACTTCTTCTACGCCACCGACGACGGCGATCTCACCGCGCTGCGCCTGTACCACTTCAAGTTCGTGTTCCTGGAGCAGCGCATGCGGGGCACGTTGCAGATCTGGGGGGAACCCTTCGTCGAGCTGCGCATGCCCAAGATCTTCAACCTGCGCACCGACCCCTACGAGCGGGCCGACGTCACGTCGAACACCTACTACGACTGGATGCTCGACCACGCCTTCCTGCTCGTCCCGGCCCAGGCGTTCGTGGCCGAGCACATCAAGACCCTGGTGGAGTTCCCGCCCCGCCAGGAGCCGGCCAGCTTCAGCATCGACAAGGTCCTCGAGAAGCTGCAGGCCGGCATCACGAGCAGCTGAGCGACAGACCGTCCGATGAACGACCCGGTCCTCCGTTCCTGGCGGGAAGGAGACGCCCGAGCGGCGATCCTCTCCTTCCTCGACCGGATCGACGAGATCCCGGTGGCCGAGCGGGTCGCCGTGTTCGACAACGACGGCACGTTGATGTGCGAGAAACCCAACTACGTTCAGCTGGAGTTCATGCTGGGCGAGCTCCGACAGGCGATCGCCGCGGACCCGTCGCTCGCCGACCGCGACGAGTTCCACGCGCTGATCGCCGGCGACCGCACTGCGCAGGCCGAGATGGGACTCGAACGCGTCGCCGGAGCACTCGTCTCGCTGTTCGAGGGACTCACGCCGGAAGCGTTCGACGCCCGGGTCTCCCGCTTCTTCGCCGAGGCGCGTCATCCCGAGTGGACCGTGCCGTTCCGACGGATGCGGTACCAACCCATGCTCGAGCTGATCGACGAGCTGAGGTCGCGGGACTTCGACGTCTACCTCGTCACCGGTGGCGGGGCCGAGTTCGTCCGGACGATCAGCAAGGAGTTCTATGGCGTCAAGCCCGAGGGGGTCGTCGGCTCACAGATCGACTACGAGCTCGAAGGCGACGGCCAGGGAACGATCCGGCTGCTGCGCACCAGCCATCTGGTCGGCGCAGGTCCCAACGAGGGTCCGGCGAAGCCGCCGAACATCCAACGGATCCTGGGTCGTCGCCCAGTCGTGGCGGGCGGGAACTCGGCCGGCGATGCCGAGATGCTCGACTACGCCACGTCCACCGACGGGCCCTCACTCGCCCTGCTGGTGCATCACGACGACGCCGACCGCGAGTACGCGTACGCCAGCGAGGCGGCCACCTTCGCCACCGACGAGAGCATCCTCGAGACGGCCGCCCGGAGCGGGTGGACCGTCGCCAGCATGCGCGACGACTGGTCCACCGTCTTCGCCGACTCGTGAACGCCACGGATGGGGACCGGATCTCCCGCTTCTACGACCAGCATCCGTATCCTCCACCGGTCGACGACCTCGATGAAGAGGTCGAAGCGTGGCGCGACGGCGAACGACGCCGCGTCGAGCACGCCCGAGCGTGGCCGTCGCTCCCGTACCGCGACGACCATTCGATCCTCGTCGCCGGATGCGGGACCTCGCAGGCGGCTCGCTACGCGCTGCGATATCCGAACGCGCACGTCGTCGGCATCGACGTCAGCCCGGCGAGTCTCGACGCCACCCGACAGCTCGTCGCGCGCCACTCGCTGGCCAACGTCGAGTTGCACCACCTTCCGATCGAGCAGATCGCGTCGCTGGGCCGCTCCTTCGATCAGATCGTGAGCACCGGGGTGCTCCACCACCTGGTCGACCCGGGTGCGGGTCTGCAGGCGCTGCGCCAGGCACTCGCACCCGAGGGAGCCATGCGGCTCATGGTGTACGCCACGTTCGGCCGCTTCGGCGTGCACCTCATCCAGGACTTCTGCCGTCTCCTCGGGGTGGCGCCCACGCGGGGCGAGATCGCCGACCTGATCTCGACGCTGCGGGAGCTGCCCACCGGGCACCCGATCAGCCATGCACTGCGCCGGACCGCCGACTTCCAGCACGACGACGCGCTCGCCGACGCGCTGCTGAACCCGCGCGACCGCTCCTTCACGGTTCCCGAGCTCTTCGAGCTGATCGAGGGATCGGGGATGCGCTTCGGCCGGTGGGTGCGGCAAGCGCCGTACCGACCACGATGCGGAGCCCTCACCGACGTTCCGCACGGCTCCCGGATCGCCGCGATGGCCGAGCGGGACCAGTACGCGGCCGTCGAGCTCTTCCGCGGCACCATCCAGCGCCACAACGTCGTGGCCTACCGAGACGACGCAACGCTCCCGACCGAGCCCGTTCCTTGGGACGGCGACGACTGGCGGTCGTTCGTACCGATCCGACCCACGACGGTGGTGGCGGTCGAGGAACGCCTCCCCCCGAACGTCGCCACCGTGCTGATCAACCGGGCGCACGTGGACCCCGATCTGGTGTTCTTCGCCAGCGCGGACGAGCGGCGCATGTACGAGGCGATCGACGGAAAGCGGTCGATCGGCGTCATCGAGGGTGCGACCGTCGAGTTCTTCCGCACGCTGTGGTGGCACGATCTCATCGTGGTCGACACCAGCGGAGCGGGTCAGGGCTGAGCGCCGGGAGCCGGGGTCCGCTCCCTCACGATTCGAGGCGGCCTCGATCGGGCCCGGGTTCAGCCGACCCGCATCGGGCCGACGATGCCGCGGAGGTAGAGCGCCCGCACCGCGACCGCTTCGCGCACCTCACCGATCACGTCGGTCACGAACTCGCGGCGCCACGTGTCGTCGGTCAGGGCCGAGACCGTGAACTGGAGCCCACTGAAGGCGGCGAGAAACCCCACCACCCGGATCAGGGTCCGGGTGACGATCACTCGATTGGGCCCCGACGACGAGCTCCACAGGATATCGGACTCGAGCCCGCTCGGACCGAGCTGGGTCCACTGCACGATGGTCTCCTGCCGCACGGCCACCAGGCCGAACACGAAGTAGAACGCGCCGATGATGGCCGAGACCAGCACGATCTGGACCAGCTGGCTGAAGACCAGGACCAGCACCAGGTTCCAGCGCTCGCGCCGTACGAGCGGAGCGCCCAGCCCCGCCGCATCGCTCCACTCCTCGCCCAGCGGTGGCTGCACCGCCTCGGGACCCTCGACCGCCAGCTGCCGGACGTGCGGCCAGGAGTCGAATCGCTCGATGCCGTCGAGTTCCCGGGGCAGCCTGATGAACAGGAACAGCATGGTCACGCCGAGCAGCAGGCCGATCGTGAGCCGGAAGTAGTCGGCGGTGAAGTCGGCGGCCACCTGCCAGAGCTCGGCGTTGAGGAAGAGGAACGTCGAGAGCACCAGCAGCAACGGCAGCGCCCGCACCATGAGGTTGAGCAGGTTGCCGAACTGTCGCAGCATCTGCCCGACCGCCCATCGGGTCATGGGGACGAGCCCGAACGCCACCACGCCGTAGACCAGTGCCAGGATGATCAGATTGGTGACGACGAGCCCGATCGACTCGACGATCGTGTCGCCACCGACGAGCACGGGGATCAGGGGCGGCACCAGCACGAACACGGACAGCTCGGGCCAGCCGACCCGGTCCGGAAGCTGGAGGAACCGCCGCCCTCGCAGTCGGTTGAGCGTCGCCGCGGCGCCCAGCACCACGACGACCGCCGCGGCGAACGGGAGGACCTCGTTCCAGCCTCGGCGGTCCTCGTCCAGGGCGGTGAGGGTCTCGAAGAGGAACACCAGGACGAGGAAGGGGGCGGCCCGGGTGAACACGTCGGTGCTGGCCTGGTAGCCGTCGATGAGGTTGGGGACCCCCCGCCGGACGAACCACCCTTCGACGCTCTTCGCGGCGCCGAGTCGGCGCTCCGGGTCCATGGCTCCAGTCTGGGCGACCGGTCCAGCGGCCACGGTGATCCCCGCTCGCCGGACCCGGGGCGGTTCCGGGCTCAAGTACCGCCTGCGGACGCCGATCGAGAGACCAGATGATTGGACGTTCCACGCGCTCCGCGCTCGATGAGATGCGGGCACGTCATGCCCTGCGCGAAGCCGGACTGCGTGACGATGTCCCCATCGAACGCGCCTCCAGCGTGACCAACGAGTCCTGGCTGACGCCACACTTCGCGGTGCGCGTCAACCGACACCCCACCCAGCGCCTGCGGCGCGAGGCCTCGCTCTCCGACTTCCTTCCGCCGGAGGCGGGGTATCCCGGCGTGGTGGCGCACGGCGGACGATCGGGAGCGGACTGGCTGATCACGACACGGGCCAACGGCCATCCGCTCAGCCGCTGGTGGACCGACATGACCGACGAGAGTCGGCGCTCGGCCGTCCACCAGCTGGCCTACCGGCTGAAGGCGATTCACGGCACGAAGCCGCCCCCCGACGTCGGCGACGCACCGTCCCCACAGCTGGTCAACGGATGCTCGTCGTCGGCGGTGGTGCCGCTGCTCAATGCCCTCGAGGAGCTCCGCCGGCACAAGTACGTCGACAAGTTGTTGCTCGAGCGGGCAGCAAACTTCGCTCGCAAGGCCGGATCGTCCCTCGACCCGTGGGACGACCGACACCTCGTCCACGGCGACGTGCACTTCGAGAACGTGATGTGGGACGGGTTCGAGATCACGGCATTCCTCGACTTCGAGTACGCCCGCCCCGGACCTCCCGACCTGGACCTCGACATCCTCATGCGGTGCTGCGCCTTCCCCAGCATGCACGTGGCGCCGGACTACGAGGACACCGTCCACCGAGCCCACTTCGTGAACGTGATCCCCTGGATGGCCGAGGCCTACCCGGAGCTGTTCGCGCATCCCCGGCTGCTCGAGCGGGCTCGGCTGTACTCGATCGGATTCGATGTGGCCGACCTGCGCACCCATCCCCCATCCGGCCCGTTTGCGCAGCTGCCGGACCAACACCCGATGCACCGGCTGGAGCGCACCCTCAACGGTGAGGGATACGTCGTCGACCTGCTGGGATCGATCGCATCCTGACACGCGGCGACGGCCTCAGCGACCACCCGAGCAGTTCACCAACGCCCCGGTGACGTAGGACGCCGCGTCCGACGCCAGCCAGAGGATGGTCTGGGCCACCTCGTCCGGGGTCCCCACCCGGCCCATCGGGATGGCAGGTGCCAGGCGCTCGGGTCGTCCCGGGTCACCACCGCTGGCGTGGATCTCCGTGTCGATCAGACCGGGTCGCACCGCGTTGACCCGGATCGACTCGGCGGCCACTTCGCGGGCGAGGCCGATCGTCATCGTGTCGACCGCTCCCTTGGTGGCGGCGTAGTCGACGTACTCGCCCGGGCTGCCCAGGTATGCCGCCGCCGAGGACACGTTGACGATGCTGCCGCCGCGACCGCCGTGGATCGTCGACATGTGACGGACGGCTTCGCGAGCGCAGACGAACGAGCCGACGACATTCACCTCGAACAGGTGCCGGATCCGATCGGCACCGAGATCGTCGAATCGGCTCTGGGGTTGGACGACCCCGGCGTTGTTCACCAGACAATCGACCCGGCCCAGGCGACCGACGGCTTCGGCGAACCACGCGACCACCGCCGATTCGTCGGCGACGTCGACGGGAGCTGCGAACGCGGTGACCCCCTCCTTCGCGCAGCGGTCGACGACCCTCGCGGCCGAGGTCGCGTCGCTGCGATAGCCGACGCAGACGTCATGGCCGGCCGCGGCCGCCAGCACGGCCGTGGCCGCTCCGATTCCCCGTCCGCCGCCGGTGATGACCATGGTCGGCGTGCTCATCTCGACCCCACCGGCGAACCACCGGCTCCAGGCGCACAGGGGAAGGCGTCGGAAGGGGCGCGGGACACGCCGTCAACCTACTCCGCGCCCCACACGACCTGAGGAAGGGCAACGGAGCGGCCCTAGCCTGACCAAATGTCCGCCGATCCTCACCTCGACTCGCCGGTGCTCCAGTCCGTTCCCCTCGGGACCCAATGGCAAACCGTCGACCCCTTCCTGTTCTGCGCGCACCACCGCGACGCCTACCCCTCGGGGAACGAGCATCTCGGCCCGCAGGCGACCCTCGACGGTCGCCAGCTCGGTCAGGATTTTGCCGGAATCGACGGGTGGAACATGTACCACGGTCGCCGCGTGCCGGGGTTCCCTCAGCACCCCCACCGTGGATTCGAGACGATCACCTACGTGCGGCAAGGCCTCTGCGATCACTCGGACTCGATGGGCGCTGCAGCCCGTTTCGGGCGCGGTGACGTGCAGTGGATGACCGCCGGTTCGGGCGTCGTCCACTCCGAGATGTTCCCGCTGCTCGACCGGGATCTCCCCAACGATCTGCATCTCTTCCAGATCTGGCTGAACCTGCCGGCACCGGACAAGCTGGTCGACCCCTATTTCACGATGCTGTGGGACGAAGACATCCCCCGGATCCTGCGCACCGACGCCGACGGGCACACCAGTGAGGTCACGGTCATCGCCGGCGCATTCGACGACGCCGATCCCCTCGCCCCGCCACCCGACTCGTGGGCCGCCAAGCCCGGATCGGACGTCGCGATCTGGCACGTGGCGATGCCGGCCGGAGCGCACGTCGAGCTTCCGCCCGCACACGGCGAGAGCGGGCGCGTCATCTACGTGTTCGATGGTGACGGTCTGGAGATCGGCGACCACGCCGTGGCCGCCGAAAGCGGCAACGTCGTCGTTCCGGACCGGGAGCTGGGCATGACGGCAACCGGCGGACCGGTCGAGATGTTGGTTCTGCAGGGTCGCCCGCTCGCCGAGCCGGTGGCGCAGTACGGGCCGTTCGTCATGAACACCGAGGCCGAGATCCGTCAGGCCATCCTGGACTATCAGGAAACCGGTTTCGGCGGCTGGCCCTGGGAATCGGACGACCCCGACCATGGACCGGCGCGGGGTCGGTTCGCTCGCCACGCCGACGGGCGGGTCGAAGAGAAGGGCTGAGGGGAGCCGGCCCTGGCGCGCCGCGGCTCCTCGCTCGCTCCCGTCAGCCGGGAAGATCGCAACGCCGGAAGCTCCAGACCGCGGTGGAGATCATCGCGACCGCGAGGATGGTCAGCAAGGCCACGTCTCCCCAGGCGACCCCGTTGGTGAGGGGATCGGACCCGAAGTACCAGTCCCAGGGCGACAGGACGGCGAGACCGTCGAGCGCGTCGGTCTGCGGGGCGAACGAGCCCCACACGTAGGCCACCAACACGATGCCGGCGGTGGCCACCATCGTGAGAAGTCGACGGGCGGTGAGCACCGAGAGCAGCATCGCCAGCCCGGCCACCACCATCCCCAGCAGGGCCAGGTGGAGGTTGACCGCGACGACCGACGAGGTGGCGATGCGCAGCGATCCCGCCTGGACGCCGGCCCAGGTTCCGAGCCCGCACAGCACGACGACGATCAGGACGTGCACCACGGTGGCACCCGCCTTCTGGAGCGCGATGGCGGTACGACTGATCGGATTGGCAGCGAGCAACCCGATGCTCCGGTCCTCCGATTCGGTCGCGAACGCGCGGGCGCCGGACGAGATCGCCACGTAGAACAGCGCGGCGGGCGCCATGATCGAGTACATCTCGGCGTTGAGCCATCCCTGCGGTGTGGCCAGATCACCGAAGACCTGCGCCATGACGTCGCCGAGCTCGGCCGCCATGTCCGCGAGGGAGTCTTCGAGGCTGTTGTAGAGCGGGCCCATCCACAGTCCCAGCAGGAAGAGGACAACACCGGTCACGACGACGAGGGTGGTGCGGTCGGTGAGGCTCTTCGTGAAGATGTTGGTGAGGCGCCAGGCTCGGAATCGTGAGAGCGCCGGCAAGCTGTTGGCGGTCATCGGTTCACTCCCTGAGATCCCGGCGATTGATCAGGACGACCGAGACCATGGTCAGTCCCGCGGCGATCCCCAGCATGGCGACCAGACCGGGCCAGTCCACCCCCTCGTTCAGGGGATCGCCGCCCGAGTACAGGTACCAGGGCGTGAACTTGGCATAGCGCTCGAGGTCGGGCTCGGTGGGGAGCAGCGTGGTGACCAGGTACGAGAGCGCGGCGACCCCGGCGGCGATCCCCGATCCGATCGAGCGCCCGGTGCCCGCGCCGATGGCCAGCGCGAGGCCACCGAACATCAGACCCAGCCCGGCCAGTTGCAGGCACGCGGCGAAGATCTGCTGCTCGGAGGTGTCGGTCCCCGTGAGAGCCGCGATGGCCTCGATCCCACCCCAGGCCGCGGCGCAGAACAGCACCGCACCGAGAACGATGACGGCGGTCTTGGCCAGCAGGACCCGGGTACGGCTGAGGGGATTGGCCAGGAGGAGCCCCAGGGTCTGCGATCGTTCCTCACCGGTCGACGCGTCGGTACCACCCGAGATGCTGTAGACGAGGACGAACAGCGGGGCCATGAGGCCGAACATGGCGCCCAGGACCAGCCCGGCGCGGGAGCTGGTGTCGGTGCCGTAGATCGAGCGGATCGCGTCGGGCATCTCGTCGACGAAGTCCAGTGCCGCCTCGTCGATCCCGGCGTACACCCCCATGCCCAGCCCGGCGTAGAGCAGGGTGCCGACGATGACCACCAACGTCGGGGTGGCGCGATCGCGCAGACCCTTGGCGAAGACGCTGGTGAGCACGTCAGGCGTCCGGCCGGTTGCCGCGGTAGTACGCCAGGAAGATCTCCTCGAGGTCGGCCTCGCGGCTGTTGAGGTTGATCACGTCGTGGTCCAGAGCGACGCGCAGGAGGTCGGCGACCTCGCCGTCGAACGAGAGGCTGACCAGGTTGCCGGTCGCGTTCGCCGATCGGACCCGGGGCAGCGACGCGAAGACCTCGGGGTCGACGGGATGGTGGAATTCGAAATCGATCCGCCGGATCGCCTTGCTCCGCAATGAATGCACGCTCTCCACCTCGACCAGCCGGCCCTCGCGCAGGATCCCGACCCGGTCGGCGACCCGCTCCACCTCGGACAGCGTGTGGCTGGAGAGAAAGACGGTGCGCCCCTCGGCCCGGACCTCGTCGATCATCGCCTGGAGCTCGTGTTGCATGAGCGGGTCCAGCCCGGAGCTGGGTTCGTCGAGGATCAGGAGCTCCGGGCGATTCATGAACGCCTGGATCAACCCGATCTTCTGCTTGTTGCCGGTGGAGTAGTCGCGCATCTTCTTGCCGAGATCAGCGCGCAACCGATCGGCCAGCCTGGCCACTTCGTCCTCGTCGACACCGCCGCGCAGGTTGGCGTAGTACCGCAGCATCTCGGCGCCCGTGAGCCGCTCGTACATCTCGTACTCGGCCGGCATGTAGCCGATGCGCCGGCGGATCGCCACCGAGTCGCTCGCAGCGTCGAGCCCGAGCACCCGGGCGCGCCCACGGGTGGGCCGCAGGTAGTGCAGCAGCGCCCGGATCGTCGTGGTCTTGCCGGCGCCGTTGGGCCCGAGGAAGCCGAAGACCTCACCGACCTCGACCCGAAGATCGAGGTCTTCCACCGCGTGGACGTCGCCATAGTGTTTGGTCAGCCCGTCGGTGCGGATCGCAGGGTCGTGCACGACAGCGAGGGTGTCGCTCAGCCCGGAGCGACCAGGGGCCACGGTTGCTCGCGCTCGACCACCCGGGCCACATCGAGCAGGAGGCCGTCACGATGGTGCGGGGCCAGCACCTGGATCCCGACCGGGAGCCCGTCGATCGTGCCCGACGGGATGGAGACCGCCGGGTTGCCGTAGACGTTGGAGATGATGGTGAGCGCCCCCATGGCGACCGCTTCGGGGAATCGTTCGACGAAGCGATCGATGAGCCGGTTGGGCAGCCGGGGCGCGAGCCCGGCGGCGAGACGGACCGTGCCGAGTGCTGCGGTGGTGGCCGCTCGGGCCGGGCGGCTGGCGGTGGCCCGGTCGATGAAGGTCTCCTCCGGGCTGCTGGTGGAGGCGTCGGCCGGGAAGGCGACGCCCGGGTTGGTGGCGGTGACGATGACGTCGCACGCCTCGAACGCTGAGGCCATGGCCTCGTTGGCTCGCACGCGGATGTCCTCGGCGGCCGCCGCGGTATGGAGGTTGTACAGCGCCTCCGAGAGCCGCAAACCCAGCGCAATCTCGTCCGTGAGCTCGGAGGCGCAGGACGGCCAGCGGTCACCGAGCTCGGCGAGCAGGGTGGCGAGGTTCCCGATCATCCACTGTGCGGCCAGATTGGGAACCTCGAGGTCGATGTCGACGCGCTTCATCCCGGTCCACCCCGCCAGGAGATCCGCCTGCCGGTCGACGTGGTCGGCCATCGCAGGCTCGAGCCGGGCGCCGGCGAAAGCGGGGACCACCGCCATGCGGAGTCCGCTCAGGTCGTGGGTATCGAGCTCTTCCTCCCAGCGCCCGTGCGACTCGAGGGTGGACGGATCCCAGGGATCCAGCCCGGCGCACACGTCGAGGTAGCGGGCGGCGTCTCGCACCGATCGGGCCAGGTTGCCGCTCACGACGGTGTTGGGCCGCATGTACGCACCCGGTGCCCTCGTGATGCGCCCGAACGTGGCCTTCATGCCCAGGAGTCCGTTGTAGCCGGCCGGGATGCGGATCGAACCACCGCCGTCGCCTCCGGATGCGAGCGAGACGAGACCACCCGCGACGGCCGCAGCGGATCCGCCCGACGACCCCCCGGCCGTGCGGCCGCGCCGCCAGGGGTTGTGGGTCACCCCGTTGAGCTTCGTGACGCTGACGTTGAGCCCGCCGAACTCGCTGGCGGTGGTCATGCCGACCGGGACCACCCCTCCGGCCTCGAACAGCCGTCGCAGACTGTGGGACGACCTGGTGGCTCGCCGGTCGCGGAAGGCGAGCGAGGCCTCGGTATCGGGCCAGCCCGCAACGGGCGACAGCTCCTTGATCCCGGTGGGAACGCCGCCGAAGGGCAGCGAGACGTTCGCGCCGCCGGCCGCCTGGCGGGCCCGCTCCGGATCCAGGAACGAGAAGCAGTTCAGGTCCGACCGCTCGATCGCCGCCAGGGTCGCGTCGAGCTCCTCCAGGGGAGACCGTTCCCCGGCCCGGAAGGCGTCGACGAGCGAGCAGGCATCTCCGGTCCACGGGGCTTCAGCCATGCGCGATCCTTGCATCCCGGGCCGCGATCGGCACAGCGCAGGCTCGGCTCAGTCGTCTCTGCGTTCCAGGACCGCCACGGGAAGCCGTCGGTCGGTGAGCTCCTGGTAGGTGGCGAAGTCCGGGTAGGCCTGCACCAGCACACCCCAGCACTCGTCGCGCTCGGCTCCCTCCTGGAGTTCGCGAACCGTCACCGGCCAGCGGTCGGGTCCGACCTCGACGTGTGCCTCACCCGCCGCGATCAGGTTCCGGTACCAGTTGGGCGTCTCGGGATTGCCACCGTTGGAGCCGGTGACGAGGACGTCGTCACCTCGCCGGGCCAGCATCAGCATGACGGGTCGGGGCTCACCGCTCGTGCGGCCCACGACGTCGAGCAGGAAGACCGGCCGACCCAGGAACTCGTTGCCCTTGGCGCCCTTGCTCTTGCGGAACTGCTCGATCTGACGCCGGGTACCCATCCGGCCCAGGGCCGGGAGGTACCTGCTCATGAAGTTCGCCATGCGGCCGGTGATCGATGCCATGGCTCCGACCCTACCGCCGAGGCGCCAACCGGCCGCGAGGCCGCTGCAGGTTACGATCGCGATCTCACCGGCCCCCACGACCAGCCGGGCGGAGGCTCCGATGACGCAATTGACCTACGAGCGGAATGACCTGCTGGCCAGCCACGACTACGCCGAGCCCCATGTCGTGGCGGGACGTACCCTGCACGGCGGCCTGCTGGCCGACGGTACCTACCAGCCGCCGCGTGCGCTGGTGCGAGAGCAGGCCCTGGCCAGGTGGGAGGCAGCGCTCCGAGAGCGAGGCGGCACACCGTTCCCAGCGTCGGCCGAGCTGCTCCAGGGGGTGCGACTGCCGACGGTCGACCAGCAGCTGGTCCTGCTGCGCAACGGCATCGGCCAGTGGTTCTGGAACATGCTCACGGTCATCGGCAAGATCGAGGCCCTGGGGTCGGCCATCCGCATGCTCCCGGTGCCGGATCTGCAGGCGTACATCGTGGAGGACATCTCCGAGATGGCGCTCGGCCACCTGGACCGCGGGCTGTTCGAGGCGCACGGGATCGACGAGGGTGGCATTCCGGAGGAGGGCATCGGGGGTCACGACCAGATGTGGTTCGCGGCGCGGGACCTGGCCTTCGGAACCGACGCCTACCCCGACGTCGAGCCGCAGCCCGGACTGGCCCGCGAGGACGGCAACCGGTACCTGCCCGAGATCGCCGAGGAGGTCGAGTTCCTCTTCTCCTTTCTGGCCAACCTGCTGATCATCGAGTTTCGAGCCGAGCTGGGCTTCGCCGAGACCCAGGCCATCCTCCGCACCCCCGACCTGTTCGTCGACCGTCGGGCCGAGGCCGAGCTGGCGGCCGAGATCGTCGAGCGCATCCGCATCGACGAGCAGATCCACGTCCGTTCGTTGAACCTCTACCTGGGCGAGCTGTGCAGCGTGCACCTCCGCACCATCGACGGTGACACCGTCCCGGGCTCCGAGCTCGTCGACCGCTTCTGGGACGGCATGGTGCGCTGGGCCACGGTCGACAAGCCCGTACTCGACGCCGAGCGGGCGCGGGAGAACCTCGAAGCGCTGATCCGCAGCCACCCCGACGCCGACCGCGTCCTGGCCGAGGTCGAGGCTGCGCCCTCGACCTCGTGAGTTCAGACCTTCGTCTCGGTCACTCCGAAGTACTCGGTGTAGAAGCGGAAGCGCTCGCGTTCCTCCTGCCCGTCGAGCCCGACCTCGTCGAGGGAGTAGCGGTGGACGCCCCGTGAGCCCTTCGGCTTGCCCGCGGCGTACCGGGACACGGCCGACCGAGCCTCGTCGGTGAACGACCAACCGAGTCGCGCGTAGACGCCTTCGACCGTGGCCACGGGATCTCGAACGAGGGCGTCGAAGTGGACGTCGACGAACCGTTCGTCGGGGAGCTCGCCCGACGAACGTTGCTCGATCTCCCGCTGGTAGAGGTAGGCATAGCCGGACGCAAGCTGGTCGGGGGCCCGACGCATGTCGACCTTCCGGCAGCGCATCCACTTGAGGGTTCCCATGAGGCTGACCGCGGAGGGCAGCGTCTCCAGCGGGTCGCGATGGGTGCGGATGATCTTCGCGTCGGGGTAGACCGCGAAGAGGGTGCGCAGCTGGGACAGGTGACTGGGGGCCTTGAGCAGCCAGCGCCGGCGTTCACTCCGCAGTTGCAGGGTCTGCAGGAACCGCCGGTGGTAGGCGTACGCGGGCATCTGGTCGGTGGCGTACAGATGGCCTTCGTAGGTTGGCACGACGTGACATCCGCTCCAGTGATCCGAGAGGAACTCATGGAGGGTCATGAAGATGCATTCGTTCGGGAGGTGACCCGAGTTGGCGTGCATGGTCTCGTACTCGGGCTGGACGTCGTGCCAGAGCCGGGTGACCCGATCGGCCGTCTCGGAGCGGTCCCGATCTTCGACGGCGTCCACCGGGTGCTGCATCTCCCACATGGCCGGGGCGCGGGTAGCGGGGTCGCTGGCCATCAGCTCGTGGAGGATCGAGGTGCCGGACCGTGGGCTGCCCACGATGAACACCGGTTCGTCGATGGGGTGCTCCAGGATCTCGGGGTGGCGCCGCCAGAGATCGGCGAGCTCCAACCGGTTGCGAAGCGCTTGGACGATCTCGGTACGCACCAACAGCCGACCGAGCAGGTGCAGCCGCGACTCCTGCTCCAGCGATGCCGCGAGCACCTCGTAGTGCTTCCGCCAGCCGTCCCCGCCGAACTCGGAGAGCCCGGTGGCACGTTGGGCTTCGCCGAGCATGTCGTCGGGGTCGAGCGACACGAGGTACTCGGCGCCGCCCACCGCGTCGCCGTGGGCGATCAATCGCTCGACCCAGCCCGGCCGGGGTGGCGGCGTCCACGCCATGGTCAGAGGAACCGGTTCCAGGCGGCCTCGCGGCGGCGGGAGAGCGCCCGCCGACGCTCTGCGGTGTCGATCACGGGATGATCCGACGGAAGGTGGGCGCGAACATCAGCGAGCGGCACGACCGCAGCGGTGGGGACCGGGTTGTCCCGAGCCCAGACCCACCGATACACGAGCAGGCCACGGGGGCGGCCATGGGCGTCGAGCCAGTTGGGCGTACCGGGATCCTCGAGGGCGAGCACGATCCGGACCCGGCCGTCGTCGTCGAGGTGCACCTGGTGTCCGCTCAGGCTCGTCTGCCGATCGGCGAAATCGCCGGACTCGAGCCAGCCCAGCGTGTGGATCGTGAACCCCCAGTAGTCGGCGTCGGGCTCGGCACAGTCCAGCACCAGCGCCTCGAGCGGGTCGAGCTCCCAGAAGCAGCTGCCGTAGAGGATGTGGTCGGCGCCGCCGGGGGCCGAGCGGGGCGGGTTGGCGACGTTGGGGGTGGCGCGGTGCCATCCCTCGGTCGTGTAGTGGTTCCAGAACGTCGCGGTCTGCTCGATCCAGGTGGCCGATCGGTCGAGGGCTCGTGCGACGGATCCGGGATCGAGGAACGCCGGGGGGATCCCCTCGGCACCGATGCGCTCGATGTGGAAGGTGGGCGCCGCATCATGCTCCCAGTCGCTCTGGAAGATGCGGATGGTGAACAGCCGGCCGTCGGGATGGGTGGGCAGCCAGTTGCCGGGCTGCTCCCGTGGCGAGAGACGAAGCTCGAGCCGGCCATCGTCACCGACCTGGAGGTCATCGAGGCTGCGCTCGCTGAAGACCCCGAACTCCCCGAGCTGCATCTCACCCTCGTTCAGGGAGAAGAGGGCCTGGCGGACGCCGCTCACATCGGCCCAGACGCGATAGCTCTCGCTGGGGTCGACGTTGGCCCGCAGGTAGGTGAGGTCGGGATTCGGTCCGCCCCACTGGTTGTGCGGCGTCTCGTAGCGAACGAAGACCGGATGATCGGTGGCTCCGGCCTCCATCTCCATCTGGGTGGCGTGGGTGACCAGGCGGGTCAGCCAGCGGAACCCCTCGGCCCGGTCGCCCGGGCCGGCAGGGAAGCCCTCGGCCATGATCGAGGTTCCGACCGCTTCCAGCCGGCGGCAGAATTCGTGCCAGGCCTCGCCCGACATCAGTCGTTCTTCGTCGCTCCCCATCGGCGCCCTTTCGGACCGGGCCGAGTACCTCCCGGTCCTCGGCGACCTGCCCGAAACCTACCGCTCGATCGGCGGGACGTCTCCCGGCGCCTTCACGACGAGCACCGAGCCTCGGGCGCCGGACAGGATCTGCTCGGCGGTCGAGCCCAGACCGAGGTGCGGCTGGTCCGTCGCGCCGGCACCGATGACCAGCAGATCGGTGCGATAGAGCGTCGTGAGGCCCTGAATGGCGCGGTCGGCGGGCCCGTCGACGAAGTGGGTGCTGGCGGCTTCGAAGACGCCGGCTTCGTGCAACGTGCGCTCGAACGACGAGCGATGTGCCGACTCCACGTCGGAGACGTAGCGGGCCACGTCATCGGGGGCCATGACGGTGGGAACGCCCCGCTCGATCGATTCCAGGCCGGCCAGCTCCCACGCGTGCATCACGTGGAGGTCACCGCCGTGCAAGTCGGCTTGTGAGCGCGCCAGCTCGAGGATCAACCGGTTGGTCCGAGGGCTGTGATCCGGGTCGACGGCAGCGAGCACTCGCTGACCGGTGAAGTTGGGCCGCAGGAGCCAGACGGGACAGGGGCACGCTCGCACCAGTCTGAGCGTTGCCGCTGAGCTCTCGCCCGAACCGTCGTCGGCCACGAGGACCAGGTCGCGGCCGTCGCGGATCACACGATCGGCGACCTCGACGGGCAAGGAGCCGCCGAGGATCTCGACGGGGACGCGACGGTCGCTGACCTGTTCGACCCAACTGGTGAGGCGATCGGTCAGGAACTCGACCTGGTGCCGGCGAAGGTGCGATCGCTGCTCTCGCGGCGTCGCCTCCATCTGTGACGCGGGCACGTCGGCCACGTGACCCATCAAGCCCAGCTCGGCTCCCGACGCCTCGGCCAGCGCGACGGCTTCGGTCAGTGCCGTCGGTGGATCGGGTCGGGTCGTCACGGGGACGACCAGGATGCTCTGGAACCGCTTCACGAGTCGCCCCGCTTGCCATCGGTGCGAGCCGTCATGCGTCGACCCCGGCGAGTCCGACTTCGTGGAGGAGTCCGTCCGAGACGTCGTAGACGAATCCGCGGATGTTCTCCTTGTGAGGAATGAACGGCGTCATGTAGAGCCGCTGGATGGACTGGCGGACGTCCTGGTAGGGGTCGCGGAAGGTCTCGAGCGACCACCAGGGTTTCACCCCCAGCTCGCGATCGAGGTCGTCGCGGAAGCGGGCCTCGTCCACCTTCTGGAGACCGCAGTCCGTGTGGTGGACCAGCACGACCTCCTGCGTGCCCAGGAATCGTTGGGAGAGGCACAGCGACCGGATGACGTCGTCGGTGATGACCCCGCCCGCGTTTCGGATGATGTGGGCGTCGCCGTTGTCGAGGCCGAGGATGGCGAAGGCGTCGATGCGGGAGTCCATGCAGGCGACGACCGCCAGCTGACGCCGGGGTTCCACTCGTAGACCGGCAGCGTCGAACCGCTCGGCGAAGCGGGCATTGCGCTCCACGAGCTCGTCGGTGCTGGGTCGGAAGGTGGTGGTCATGGTCTCCTCGGTTCTGGGTGGTCAGGTCGTGATCGGGGGCGCGGGGTGCGCGGCGAGGAGCCGCCGGATTCGTTCGTCGGTCGGCGGGTGGGTCGAGAACAGTCGGGCCACATCCGGGCCACGACGGTCGCCGCTCCGGGCTTCGGCCAGCGGGTTGTGGATGTATGCGTGCGCCTGCGTCGGCGTCACGTCCATCGGGATCCGGCCGGCCAACACCTCGATGCGCTGCAAGGCCCGGGCCAGCGGCGCACCGGATCCGATCAGCTCTGCGGCGCCGCGGTCGGCGTCGAACTCACGCGATCTGCTCACCGCCATCTGGAGGAGCGACGCTGCGACGGGAGCCAGGAGGCCCGCCGCGAGCAAACCGAAGGGGCTGGCGCCCTCTTCATCGTCACCACTCATCATCCCGGACCACAGCGCCATGTTGGCGACGAACGAGATCGCCGTGGCGATGGCGGCGGCCACCGACCCGATGAGGATGTCCCGGTGTCGAACGTGCATCAGTTCGTGGGCCATCACCGCCTCGATCTCGTCGGGCGGCAGGCACTCGAGGAGTCCCCTCGACGCACACACGACGGCATGTCGGGGCCCACGGCCGGTGGCGAACGCGTTGGGCTGGGGTTCGGGGCAGACGGCGACGGTGGGCATCGGAAGGTCGGCTCGTTGCGCCAGGCGGGCGACGGTGGCGTAGAGCTGCGGTTCGTCGTGGGCGGTCACCACGGTGGCGTTCGCCGCCCGCAGCGCGAGCCGATCGCTGAACCAGTAGCTCCCGCCGACCATGACCAGCGCGAGCATCAGGCCGAGGATCAGCGCGTTGGTCGATCCGCCGCCGAGGAGGCCGGAGACGCCGACGATGAGCCCGCCGAGACCGGCGAGCAGTGCGGTGGTCTTGAGGGTGTTCTGGTGCATCGATCCTTGCCTTCCCGTCCGTCGCCTCAGGCCGCCACGGGCGGCGCGACGACCGCTGAATCGACCGGGACCGACACCACCGGGCAGGCCGCCGCGTCCTTGATCCGGTCGGCGAGCGAGCCCCGGAATCGGGACCACCAGCTCATGGACGGCCGGTTGCCCACCACGAGGAGCGACGCCTCCCGGCTGATCTCCACCAGGACCCGCTCGACCGGTCCCAGATGGAGGACGTGGTCGACGCCGGCATGCCCCACCACGTCGGTGATGCTGGCCTCTGCCCGCCCTCGTGCCGTCCGTTTCGCTTCCAGGAGCGCGCGCCAGTAGTCGTCAGCGACATCGGTCGACGGGAGCGGCGGCTCGTAGCTCGTGACGACCCGGAGCCGCTCACCGGTCCCCGCCGCCCGACCGGCCGCCCACGCCAGCGCTGCCGCTGACTCGTCGCTGCCGTCGACCGCGACCACGATGGGCTTCGGATGCATCGATGTCCTTGCCATACCATGCCTCCTTCTTGCTGCTTTCCATAACCCTATCAGAATAGACCTATTATGTCACCTCTAACGTGTCGTTCGCAGCCGATCGTCGCCCGGCCGACGCCACCCGGCGCGGTCGCCGGGCGCGGGTGGTCACCTTGAAGAGCCGGGCCGCCGACCCTGACGCCATCACCGATCTCGGCCCGAAGTACCCTGCCGGAATGTCGATCCCCCAGTCACGCACCCCATGGGCCCTGGTCGCAGCGGTGACGTTGCTGGGCACGGTCACCGCATGCGGGTCGGACGACGAGCCGTCCGCCGGTGGCGCCACGACCGACCCCACGACGACGATCACCGAGCCGGGCGTGGCTTCCACGACCGTTCCCGAGACCAACTCGGATCTCCCCCCGGGCGCCGAGGAGCTCGCCGGTCGCTGGGCCCATTTCGACGTCGTGGCCTACGAGGACGACCTGATGCGGACGCTGATCATCAGCACCGGATTCGCCGATCTCGAGGTTCGGGACGGGGAGCTGTGGAACGTCCAGCGCTTCTGCCACGCCGACACGGTCAGCGACCAGGACATCGAGGTCTCGATCTCCGATGCGGCGACCTCGGCGATCATCCCCGTCGACACGCCGGTCGAGGTGACGCTGGAGGACGATCGACTGCGCGTGGTGCGACCGGCGACGCCGACCGGTATCGGCATCGACCTGGACGATCCGGCCAACGACCCGCTGCCGACCGATCCCGACGATCCCCGCATCACCGACGACGACGGCGACGGCAATCCGGGGGTGACGTCGCGCATCGTGCTCACCGAGGAGATCCAGGGCGAGCTCTACCTGGCCCGTCGCGAGATCTTCTCCTACGACGTCACCCAGGTGTCCCCCGACCGCATGGTCGGGACGATCACGGACAACTCGGAGCAGTTGATCCTGGGCGCCAGCAACGACATCTTCCTCACCCCGGCGCAATGGGAACAGGTCGACGATCCGGAGCGGAACCCGGTGATCTGGCAGCGGGTGGACGACGACTGGGACTGCGAGCGCCTGGCGGCCGAACGGGCCGACCTGTTCCCACCCAACCCCGAACCCGACTGGTAGGCGAGCTCGTGGAGACCTCACGACCCCGGGTCGTCGCGTGGTGAACGGCAGCCCCCTGGGCCCCACCTTCGGTGAGGCACGGCACCGATTCCTGCGGCCGCGGCCGACGCCGGGGCGTCGGTCACGACCTCTCCCCACCCGACGGAGGCGGGGCCCGAGGGCGAACCGCTGGCGATCGACGTGGCCCAGCTCGGTCCCTCCGACAGCTCGGCCGCCCTGGTGGTCGTGTCCGGAACCCACGGCGTCGAGGGGTACGCCGGCTCTGCCATCCAGACCGACTGGCTGAGGCGGCTCTCCTCCGATCCGCTCCCGAGTGGACTTCGTCTGGTCCTGGTGCACGCACTCAACCCCTACGGCTTCGCATGGACCCGCCGGACCAACGAGGACAACGTCGACCTCAACCGCAACTTCGTCGATTGGGACCGGCCGACACCGGACAACGCCGCGTACGACCAGTTCGCTGAGGTACTGGTCCCCGACCGATGGGACGACGCCACCAAGGAAGCCACCACGATGTCCCTGCTGGCCGACGTGGAGCGCATCGGACTCGAGGAGATGCAGCGGATCGTCAGCGGCGGCCAGTACCGCCACCTCCGCGGCGTCTTCTACGGCGGGACCGGGCCGGTCTGGTCCCACCGCTGGCTGACCGATCACGCCAAGGCACTGGTCGACCCGGCCAGCCGCGTGGGGGTCATCGACCTCCACACCGGGCTCGGACCATGGGGCCACGGCGAGCTGATCGTCCACGGCGACCGAACCGAGCCCGCCTACCGGCGGGCACAGCGCTGGTGGGATGACGTGCGCTCGATGCAGGACGGCGAGAGCGTCTCTGCCGAGCTCTCGGGCGACTGGCTGGGCCGGATCGAGGCACTGCTGCCGGAGGCCGAGGTGACGGCCGCGGCCCTCGAGTTCGGCACCGTCGACGCCATCCAGGTGCTCCAGGCCCTCCGAGGGGAGGCATGGCTGCACGGCCAGGACCGATCGGTCGTCGAAGGGCCCGAGGGCGAGCGCGTCCGAGCCGAGGTCCGGGCCGCCTTCCTCGACGACGGCCCGGACTGGCTGCCGACCCTGCTGAACCGATTCGACGAGGTCGCCGCCGCCGCGACCGCCCACCTCACCACCTGAGCGAGCCGACCGGTATGACCGCGGCGGCCCGGGTGCTCACGCTTCGGCAGCGGCGACCACCGCAGCCGCGGATGCGAGGGCGAACGAGCCGACATTGGCCACGGTGCGCAGGTAGTGCCAGCGGTTCCAGGGCGTCTCGTAGGTCCGGCGACGGGTGGTCCGGGCCGGCTCGTCGGAGTCGACCACGTCGAAGGCCGCGAGTGCCTCGTTGAGCGGTACGTTCCGGCCCGCGGTGACGCCCAGGACCCCCACGAGGTACGTGGCGGTCGCGCCCGCGAGCAACCAGCCACGGCGGTGATCGCCGGCCCGAAACTGCACGAAGGAGGCTCCGGCGAGCAAGGCGGGGATCCCCAGGAACGGGATGATGAAGGCGGGGTTGATGATGGCGCGGTTGATGCTCTGCATCGTGACGATGTAGGTCGCGTCGGGGACGCGGCGGGTGCCGGGGATGACCGACACGGCCCAGCCGTACCAGAGGCCCGACATGAGTCCGGTGGCCAGGATGCTGGCCCCGAGGAGTGCGTTCTCGATCTGCATGAGGTCGTCTCCCTTCCTTCAGGCCGTGGCGGCGACGGGAAGGTCCCACGCGCCGGCGGCGGCGGCCGCACGGGCGTAGTCGGCGAAGTCGCGAGCCGGCCGCCCCAGGACCTTCTCGACGTCCTGGGTCACGACGGCGTTCCGACCGTCGAGGGCCAGTGCGATCACATCGGCGATGTGCTGGGCCACCTCGCCCGGGAATCCCTGCTGTGAGATGTCGGCCGCGTAGGCCTCCTTCGTCATCGGCATGAAGGTGACCTCCCTGCCGATCGCCGCCGACAGCGTCGTGGCCACGTCGGTCAGCGTGAGCAGTCGCGGTCCGGTCAGCTCGTAGAGCCGGCCGATGTGATGGTCGTCGAGCAACGAAGCGACGACGACGTCGGCGATGTCGTCAGCGTCCAGGAAGGGGTCAGCGGTGTCACCGGTGGGCAGGGGAAGGACCCCGTGGCGGACCGGTTCGGGGAAGGTTTCGCTGAAGTTCTGGCTGAAGAACCCACATCGGACGACGGTCCAGTCGGCGTCGGACTCCTGCAGTCGGATCTCAGCTCGGCGGGCGCCTTCCTCTCCCCGTCCCGAGAGCAGGACGAGGCGCCGCACGCCGTTGGACAGCGCGGTCTCGACGAACGAGCCGACGACCTCGTCGGCTCCGGGGATGGCCAGGTCCGGGAAGTAGGTGACGTACGCGGCGTCGACCTTCGTCAGCGCCGGAGCCCACGTGGCCGGATCTTCCCAATCGAAGCGGACCTCGCTCGATCGCGACGCCGCCTTGGTGGGTACGCCGGCCGCTCGGAGACGGTCGGCCACTCGGCGACCGGTCTTGCCGGTTGCGCCGATGACCAGGGTGGTACGGGTGGATGGGGTCGGTGTGGTGTTCTGCATGCCGTCGAGTGTCCGATGAATCCGCGGCCGACTCCATGGCTGAGACGATCGAGTCCATGTGCGAACGTCTCGATCGGCAGAGCGTCAGCGCCTAGCGTCAGGTCCTCATGGATGCGCTCGAAGGACTCCTCGACGGACCACGGGCGCGCGGCGCCTTCCTGCTGCGCACGTCGTGGACGGGGCCGTGGGCGCTGCACATCATGGCCGAGGCGCCGCTCACCGTGCTGGCCGCCCCGAAGGGTGAGTTCTGGATCGTCCACGACAGCGGTGGCGACCCGGTGCGTGTCCGACCCGGGGACCTTGCCATCACCCGTGGCCCCGATCGCTACGTCACCGCCGACGATCCCGGAACCGAACCGACGATCGAGATCCACCCGGGCCAGGACTGTCGGTCATTGACCGGTGAGCCACTGGTCGAGACGATGTCGCTCGGTCTTCGCAGCTGGGGCAACCACCACGACGGCGACACCGTCATGATGGTCGGCGCCTACCAGTCGTTCGGCGAGATCGGCGATCGGCTGGTCCGGGCCCTGCCGCCGATCGTCCATCTGACGCCCGAGGACTGGGACAGCGCTCTGGTGCCGATCATGTGCGACGAGGTCCTCAAGGACCACCCCGGGCAGGTGGCGGTGCTCGACCGCTTGCTCGACCTCCTGGTGGTGGCGGCCCTGCGCTCGTGGTTCGACCGGCCAGAAGCCGCAGCACCGGCCTGGTACCGCGCCCAATCCGACCCCGTCGTCGGCACGGCGATTCGCCTGATGCAGAACAATCCGGCCGAGCCCTGGACCGTCGCCGGTCTGGCCGCCGAGTCCGGGGTGTCGCGACCCGTGCTGGCGAGGCGGTTCAACGAGCTGGTGGGCGAACCGCCGATGAGCTTCCTCACCTCCTGGCGTATCGACGTGGCCGCCGACCTGCTCCGCCACCCCGACACCACCGTCGGCGCCGTCGCTCACCAGGTGGGCTACTCCACTCCCTATGCGCTCAGCACGGCATTCAAGCGGGTGCGCGGCATCAGCCCGCAGGAGCACCGCGAGACGGTCAGCTCCTAGCCGTTCCACCCGGGACCGTCAGCGTCGGGCGAGGGCAGCGGTCAGCCCTCGAAGCCCAACCGTTCCTGCTCGGTTCGGACGAAGGCGATGACGGCCTCGACATCGTCGTCGGAGAGGCCATCGACCGGTTCCATGTCGCCGAAGTCCCAGTGATGCTGGGGCGAGCCGTTGGCGATGGCACTGCGGAACGAGGCATCGCCGTGGTGGCTCGGTTCGTAGACGATCGAGAGGTGCGAGGGACCCTTGTCCGTACCCCGCAGGTCAGCCCCATGGCACGATGCGCAGCTGGACGCGTAGACCTCGCCACCGCGGACCACATCGGCCGACGCTGACGGGCCGGACTGCGGCTCATCCGATCCGCACGCAACGACGAGTGCGACGATGACGAGGATCACGACGTCGAGCGGACGGCGGACACGACCAATGCGCTTCCGCCGACCGGTCACGAGGCGGCACCCATGAGCAGTGCCGTGAGCACGACGACAGCCACCAACGCCACCGCTTCTCCGGTGACGACGGTCCGGAAACGATCGGCCAACACCGCGTCGTCGGGCGCTTGGTCGAGCTGCGGGATCAGGACCTTGTGGTTGTATCCCCCGGCGGCCGCCGCGACCACGACGAACAACGTCTTCGCGATGAGCACCCGTCCCCACTCGGTGGCCCACAGCTCGGAGGGGCTGTCCAGGATGATCACCGTGAGGATCAGCCCCGCGACGCCGACCGCGACCAGGGCGATGGAGGCGACCACCGAGAACCGCACGCCGAGCTGGAGCGCTCGCACCTCGCGGTGCTGCCGACGCCGTCGCCACAGCACCGATGCGAGCATCAGCACCCCGCCGACCCAGACCGCGCCGCCGGCCACATGGATGACATCGACCACACCGGTGACGAGCCGCGGGCCCTTCGTGACGGTGTGCCCGTCGAAGAGATGAGCGGCCAGCAGTGCGAACGCTCCGAGCACCGCCCCGGATGAGCTCAGCGTGGGCAGCCACACCTGGTCCCCGTCGTGGAGGTAGGGCTCGCCGGCAGCGGGTCCGGCGCCCGGATCGGCGGGGAACCCGTCGGCTCCCGAAGCACCGGACGAACCGGCGCCAACGAGCTCCTTGATGGCGATGACGGGGTCGGCGGTCCCCGCGGCCTGGGCGATGTCGATCCGTGCGCCCGACACGAGCGCAAGGCCACCGACGATACGCAGTCCGACCGCCAGCCCGAACGATGACCCCACGACGGCGCCGATGTCCGACGGCGACCACACTGCGGACCACGTGCCACCCCCTTCGACCGCGATCTTGGCCGCGAGCTGGACGAGGCCCCCCACCACCGCGAGCACGCCGGCCCGGCGAACCCAGTGCAGGACGTGGCGGACGTCGCTGCGGTCTCCGCGCAGGACGACCCCAGCGAAGACGAGCGCGCCGATCCCGAGGAGGGTCCCGGCGAGCATGATGAACCGCCCCACGGCGCCCACCCGCCGTGCCGTGGCCGTCGGGCCGCCCTCCGTGTCCAGGAACGCCTGGAGGTCCACATCGGCAGGGCTGGCTTCGGCAACGGGTGGTGCGGCGGCCGTTGCCACCTGCGGGGACGGCGCTTCCTCCTCCACCTGCGGAGCCGGAGCGGGGGCCGTGAAGCTGAAACTCCCGTCGATCGGGTGCGCATCCGGTGCCTTCACCATCCAGCGCACACCCACGGCACCGCCGGCGATGGGCGGATCGAAACGGAGCACCCATACCGACCCGTCGTCGGTCGTCGCCTCCGCCGGTTGGCGCAGCTCACCGGAAGGGTCGAGCACTTGGAAGCCGTCGCCGGTCGGCTCGGCCGGGCCGGTGAAGACCAGGGTGATGAGGTCCACCGGCGCGTCGAGGCTTGCTCCGTCAGCGGGATCCGACGACTCGAAGCCGGTGTGAGCCGACGCGGGGGCGGCGAGCAGGACCAGCCCCGCCAGGGCGAGAAGGAGTCCAACGGTCAACCGGCGGATGCGTCGCACGAGTACCTCGAGAGCTTGCGGCGCGGCCACGGCAACGGAAGCACGTCGCCTCGTCGTCTGCGTGCCGGCCTGTACGACAGACAGTCGTAGCCGCTGCGTCATGATTTCGCAACATTTGCGACCGCTCGACGCGGCGCCCGAGCCGGGATCAGAGATGGCAGAGATGACCGGCGAGTCGGGCAACATGGTGCAACTGCAACGATCCGGCGGCCAGCGCCACTGCAGCAACGGCCCCCACCGCCAGGAGACCGACCCGGGCGCGGGCCGGGCTGGACGCCGGACCGATCAGCGCTTCCACCCGCACCGGAACGGAACCGCCCCCGAAGGCGCCGACGAGGCCGTGATAGGACGAGCTGGTGATCGCCGCCCTGGCGATGGCGCGGGCGACCAGCGGGCGATCGCCGCCCATGGCGCGGACCGCGGCCTCATCGGCCTCACGTTCGGTCGCCAGCTGCAGTTGATGCACGAGCGGTCGTAGGACCGGGAGCACGGCCACGGCCAGTTCCCCCACGAGCAGGTAGCGATGATGGTGGCGGCGGAGATGCGCTCGTTCATGGGCGAACAGCACCTGTCGTTCCCGCGGTCCGAGCACATCGAGCATGCCCCTCGAGACCACGACGCAGCCGGGCTTGCCGGGTGCGGCGTACGCGATCGGCTCCGCGGTGTCGAGCACGAAGAGGCGCCGACCCCGCATCCCACCGGCGGCTCGGCGTCGACGACGGACGACCCGCACCATCCTGATGAGCCCGACCGCGGTCGCGGCGAACGCGAGCCCACCCTCGAGGTAGCCGACGTCGTGATGCAACGGGACGACGGGACACCAGTCGATCAACGACATCACCAGCGCCGAACGGGCGAGCAGCCCGACCGCACCGACGGAGACCACCAGGAACACGGTGGCCGCCGTGACCCCGGCGATACCGGCGAGCAACGGCATCACGACCGTGGGACGCCCGGGCCACCTGACCAGACCGGCCGCCGTGCCGAACGCGACGGCGATCACCGTCGGAAGGACGAGCTCGATCGACACCTACCCGTCCTCGCCCAGAAGCAATCGCAGCGTGTCGAGGTCGTCGGTGCCGAGCGTGTCGACGAAGGAGCTGAGCACGGCCCCACGGTCGGCGGCGTCGCCGAGGCTGGTGCGCATCTCGTCGGCCCGATGGTCGGCCTCGGACCGCACGGGCGCGTAGACGAAGGACCGGCCCCGGCGGGCTCGGACGACTCGACCCTTGGCCGCCAGCCGGGTCAGGACGGTGGTGACGGTCGTGTAGGCCAGCTCGGGCGCGACCGCCTGGTGAACCTCGCGGGGAGTGGCCGGTGCATCGACGGCCCAGAGGTACTCCATGACGTGGTCCTCGAGCGCACCCATGGGACGTCTCGATGACATGGCGCCTCCCGGACCGACCGAACGGGGGCGAGCGTAGCGGCCGAACGTCGCTCCCGAGGACGACCTCGACGCTCTCGATCAGATGTCGATCGACCTCGACCTCGCCGACCGGCCACTGATCATCGGGGCGCACTCGATGGGTGCCGCCCTGGCCCTGCGGTGGGCCGCTCGTCGCGGCGCAGGAGTCGAACGCATCGTGTGCTGGGGCGCGCCGGCGGACTCCGACGCCGGCGCCGGTGATCGTTCCGGGCGGCGGTCACCATCTCCCCATGACCCCTGCCGCATGGTGCGCGTCCCAGGTCGGAACGACTATCTACGACAGATTGTCGTAGATACACTGCCGGTGCGCCCATGACCAGCACCGACCACGACCACGACCACGCTCACGGTTCACCGACGGCCGGCAGTCCGCACGGCCATCACGGCGGCCACGACAAACACGCAGGCCATGATCCCGAGATGTTCCGCCGTCTGTTCTGGTGGAACCTCGCGCTCGCCGTTCCTGTCCTCGTCTTCAGTGGCCAGATCCAGGACTGGTTCGGGTACTCGATCGACGGTGCGTGGGCGGCGTGGGTCGCCCCCGCACTGGGCACGGTCGTCTACCTCTGGGGTGGAAGGCCGTTCCTCGCCGGTGGCGTCACCGAGGTCCGCAGCCGCCAACCGGGGATGATGCTGCTGATCTCGCTGGCCATCACCGTCGCCTACGTGTCCTCGCTGGCCGCCACGGTCGGGTGGGGCGATCTTGACTTCTGGTGGGAGCTGGTCGCTCTGATCGTCGTCATGCTCCTCGGACACTGGCAGGAGATGAAGGCGATCGGTCAGGCCCAGGGCGCGCTCGCCGCGCTCGCCGAGCTGCTGCCCGACACCGCCGAGCGGGTCACCGACGACGGAACCGAATCGATCGCCATCGCCGACCTGGCCGTGGGTGACATCGTGCTCGTCCGGCCCGGAGGACGAGTGCCGGCCGACGGGCTGATCGTGGACGGCGGCGCCGACTTCGACGAGTCGATGATCACGGGAGAGTCCCGACCGGTCGAACGAACCGACGGCGACCGGGTGGTCGCCGGCACCGTGTCGACCGATTCCTCCGTTCGGGTGCAGCTCGACGCCATCGGCGAGGACACCGCGCTGGCCGGCATCCAGCGCATGGTCGCCGACGCGCAATCCTCGCAGTCGCACACGCAAGCCCTGGCCGATCGCGCTGCTGCTGCTCTCTTCTACCTCGCAACAACGGCCGCGGTTCTCACCCTCATCGCCTGGATCGCCGCGGGCGACGGAGCGGAAGGGATCGTCCGCACCGTCACGGTGCTGGTCATCGCCTGCCCTCATGCTCTGGGCCTGGCGATCCCATTGGTCATCTCGATCTCGACCGCCACATCGGCCAAGGCCGGGATCCTGGTCAAGGACCGGATCGCCCTGGAGCGCATGCGGACCGTCGACGCCGTCCTGTTCGACAAGACCGGCACGCTCACGAAAGGCAACCACGCCGTTGTCGACCACGCCGCCATCGACGGCTGGCAACCACACGACGTCCTGGCCCTGGCCGCGGCCGCCGAGAGGGACAGCGAACACCCGCTCGCCCGAGCCATCGTCACCGCCGCCGACCGCAACGGCGAGATCCCTGTCGGCAACGACTTCGAAGCCCTCACCGGACGTGGGGTCCACGCCACGGTCGACGGGCACGACATCGCCGTCGGCGGTCCCGGTCTGCTCGACCACCTCGATCTCTCCGCGCCGAACGACCTGGCCGCGACCATCGAGCAGTGGCGACGTCGCGGTGGCGCGGTGCTCTTCGTGATCCGGGACGATGAGATCATCGGGGCCCTGACGCTGGCGGACGAGATCCGTCCCGAGTCGCGCCTCGCCGTCGAAGCGCTCCACCAGCGTGGCAAGCAGGTCGTTCTCATCACCGGTGATGCGCGCCAGGTCGCCGACGGTGTGGCCGAGCAGCTCGGCATCGATGAGGTCTTCGCTCAGGTCCTCCCGAAGGACAAGGACTCCAAGGTTGCTGAGCTCCAGGACCGGGGCCTGACGGTGGCCATGGTCGGCGACGGGGTCAACGACGCACCGGCGCTCGCCCGAGCCGACGTCGGGATCGCCATCGGCGCCGGCACCGACGTCGCCATCGAATCCGCCGGTGTCGTCCTGGCCTCCAGCGACCCGCGCAGCGTCACCGGCGTCATCGACCTGTCCCGCGCCAGCTACACGAAGATGGTCCAGAACCTCGTATGGGCCACCGGCTACAACCTGGTGGCGATCCCCATCGCCGCCGGTGTCTTCGCCTTCGCCGGCCTCACGCTGCCGCCGGCCGCGGCGGCGCTGGCGATGAGCGCATCCACCATCATCGTCGCCACCAACGCACAGCTGCTGCGCCGCCTCGACCTCAGGCCGGCATCCCTGGCCGAGCCCGAGTCCATCTGAACCACAATCCGGCCGACGGCGAGCGCGAGATCGACCGGCACGCGACGCAACACGAGTCTCGTTCGTCGAAACATCTCAGCACCACCGTCGTCGCCCCACCCGTCACGGCCTACGGCCCGGCCCACCACGTCGGCCGAGGACCGGTTCGTCGGTCAGCCGGTCGGGATCGGCCGCGCCCGCGGGCCGAGCGCGTGGAGGAACGCGTCGGAAGTGTCGGCGAACGGACCCCGATGGCCGTTCTTCTTGACGTACACCATCGAGTCGAGGGCCCAGCGTCCGTCGGGCAGATCGGCGATGACGTACCGGGCGGTGTGCCCGTGGGACTGCACGGCGTCGACATGGTGGACGAGAACGCCGGTTGCGTCGACGTCGAGCTCCGTCGCCTTCACCCGCTCCTTCCAGCCGCTCAGCCGGAGCACGAGGAATCGGGTCGGGGTGACGACGAACGCTCGTCCGTAGCCCAGCGTGACCGCGTTGTCGGCGAGGTCGCGGTCGAGGAGTCCGGCGGCCCAACCCGGATCGGACGAGGACGCCGACACGGTCACGCTCGACCCGGGGCTCACCATCGACACGTTGGTGGTGATGCACCGGACGTACGCGACCGGGTCGTCCCGGCCCTCGCTGCGCAACCAGTCACGGATGTGACGTTCGATGTTCGCCGGCTTGGGCACGTGCTGTTCCTCTTCCGTCTTCGGGTCGACGACGATGATGCCGTGGTCGGCGGACGAGGATACGTCGCCGCCAACCCCCGACCGCCCCTCGTGGACGGCCCGGTGGCGACGCCTCCCTACCGTGACGGCCACGATCACCCGTAGAACGCTTCGACGTACCAGCCGCCGCCCTCGCGGACGGCCAGGTGGGCGGCGCCGGTGTCGTCGACCAGCTGGAACCGGGCTCGACGGCGGTGACGCTCGGGATCCCACCACCGCTCCTCGGCCGGCCACGGTCCGGCCCACGCGGTGACGGCGCGCCACGGTCCACCGTCGACACGGAGCTGGGCCGGTGGGGCCGACGCCATACCGCGACCGCTGACCTCGACCGGGCGACCCCGGTCGTCGAGCACCTCGGCGGGGACCGGCGCACCGTGCACCACGGCCGGCGCCGGTCCGGGCAGGCGGCCGGGCCACGGCACCCCCTGGTCGTCGGCCACGGCCGCTGTCCGTGACACGGTGAGGTCCACCGCGTAGGCGGGCACCAGTCGGAGCTGCTCGGCCGGGTGACGGCCGCCCCGCCGCTCGGGCACCTTGACCGCATCGGCTCCCAGCAGACCCTGCACCCGGGCCAGCGTGCGGATGACCCGCTCGTCGGCCGCGGCGTCGCCACCCCAGAACCCCAGCTGGCGACCGGTGGCGGGACCCACCTCGTCGGGCCGCAACACCAACCGCTTCACCGGCCCGGTGGGGCGACGGGCCCACGCCTCGGTCCCGCCCCCGCTCTGCTCGCCCGGACCGCCCATCGAACCGGACAGCCACCCGTCGAGCTGCCAGCGGACCCGGTCGGCGATGGCCCCGGCCGACAACGCGCCGTCGTGACGCCACAGTCGGACCAGCTGCTCGCCGTGATCGGTCTCGGCCTCGACCGCCAGGCGGGTGCAGGCCATCCCCCGTCGATCGAGCTGCTCGGTGAGCTGATCGGCCAGCACCTTGGCCACGAACGCCACCTGGTCGACCCGCTCGACCGGCGGGTCCAGCTGGGTACCCACCACCAGGTCGGGCGGCGGGTCCCGAAGGTCGGGCGGCCGCTCGTCGAGCCCCGACGCCAGCCGGTGCGCCACCGCCCCCTCGGCGCCGAACCGCCCCACCACGTCGGCCAGCGACAGCCCCGCCACCGCCCCCAGCGTGCGCAACCCCAGCCGGCCCCACACGTCGACCAGCTCGGGCCGCTGGAGACAGGTGGTGGGCAACGGGGCCAGGAACTGCGGCGTAGCCCCCGGCGGCACCACCATCACGAACGGCGGGGCATGTCGTCCGCCAGGTGAACGGAATCCCCCGACGTTGGGCTGTGCGGGGTCGGCGGCGGCCTGGCGCGCCGCCTGCAGCGCGGCGAAGGTGCCGTCGGCGATGCCCACACGGCACGCACCCCGCCCCCTCAGCACGCCGTCGACCGCGTCGACCACCTTGCCGGCCAGCGCCTCGTCGCCGCCGAAGTAGCGGGACGGACCCCGGGTACCGGTGGCGACGGTGCCGGGACACAGGATCTCGAGCCGAGGGGTGAACGCCTCGATCGCTTGCGCCACCGCCTCGAATGCGGACGCCTCCATGGCCTCGTCGCGGTCCAGCACCAGGAGCCGGGGACACCGACCCTGGGCTTCGCGCCGACGCAGGTCGACCGTGACACCCTCGGCCCGAGCCACGGTCGACGCCGCCACCACCCGGTTGGCGTGGAACACCGCGGCGGGCACGTCGGGGGTGATCCCCGCCGCCACCACCGGCCAGTCGGGGCACCACACGACCAGCGAACGGACCGGCTGGTCGATGACGGTGCCGGCCGGGTGGGTCACGACGCCACGACGGTGAGGGGCGGCGCGGATGGGCGCTTCGCGCCCGGGGCCCGCCTTGGGAGTTCACCGATCTCGTGCTTCGCTCGGCCCCTCTCCGCTGAACTCCTGAGCCGAGGACGCTGCGGCACCTCCGGGTCGAGCGGTTCTTCTGCCGCAGGGACCACGGTGAGCCCACCCCGGGGATCGGGGAGCTGCACGTCGAGCCGGCGGCGGCGGGTGGCCCCGCGCCGACCGGTGGCCTCGAGGGTGAGGGTGCGGGCCCGCAGGAACCCGTGACCGGCACCGAGTCCCTCCCAGGCGGCATCGGTGACCCGCACGTCGATGTCGGCCGCCAGGGGCCACCGGTGACCCCGAGCCCCGCCCACCAGCAGGAGCACCGCACCCCGCTCCCGCACCCGGGCGCTCAACCGCTGCACCTGGCGACCGGGCAGCCCCCGGCGGGCGTCGAGCACCACCAGGTCGAACCCGTCGGTCAGCGCGGCCACGACCGCTCCCCACGACGCCGTCGGGGGCGCGTCGATCACCGCCAGGCGGTCCAGCGCCACACCGACCTGCCCTGCGGCGACCAATCCCAGTGACGGGAGTCCCACCACCGCGGTCCACGACCCCTGTTGGGACGCACCCGCGGCCAGAGCCAGGGTGAACGACTCGACCCCGACCGACCCGGTGACCGCCACCGTGGTCCCCCGCCGGAGCCCGGGACCGGCGACGACCTCTTCCAGTCCGTCCAGCACCGGCAGGATCTGCTCGCGGGCCAGCGCCACCGGCTGGGCCCGCTGCGCGGCGTCGCGCAGCGCGGTCAGATCAGGAGTGCGCTCGGCCCAGGCCATGAACCCCAGTATCGAACACCTGTTCGCCTCCCGCAACCTCGCCCGAGGAGGCGGGTCAGAGGCCGGCGATGAGCTCTTCGTCGGTGGGAGGGACCACGCCCGGCACGTAGTACGTGAACATGCCCTCGATCAGCTCGGCCAGCCCCTGGCTGGTGGCGCCCCGAGCCAGCTCGACCGTGATGATGTTGCCGAAGATGTGGACCAGATCGATCTGACCGGTCTCGAAGAGCAGCCGGGCCGCGTCGTCGACGGGCCGATCCCCCACCACGTCGTCGATCGACGTGTACCGCTCGTGGCCCATCCCGGAGAGCGGGCGGTTGGTCTCGAAACGGACCATCCCCGGCCGGCTCGAGGCCTTTTCGACAACCGTGACGTCCTGTCCCATGCGGTGAAGCTACCCCGAGAGCACCGGGGTCGACACGTCCGCCTTGTCCCGCAGCAGCTGACCGCACCACACGGCCAGGCCGATCGAGCACACGGCCAGGACGGTGTGCACCACCTTGAATCCGACCTCGTGATCATCCAGCAGGATGCCGCCGCCCCGCACCGTCCAGACCAGGACCGTCCACCCCACCAGCGCCGTCAACCACCGGCGATCGAGCTGCTTGCGAACCAGCCCCACGGCCGTCCCCACCGCCAGTGTCACGAACGACACGGCGATGGCCACCCGGATCACTCGACCGGTCGACGAGAGCTCGTCGGCGGCCATGATGTTGCGCACCCGGCTGGTCCAGACCAGGAAGGTCCACACCACCAGGATCCACACACGCTGCGCGCTCAACCAGGCCATCACGGCCCGCGACGGTACCGATGCCGGCCTGCGAAGGCCCAGTTCCACGTTCGTCCCCTGCCGGTCCGGGCCACTAGCTTGACCACACGGTCAAGGCGTTCAGCGGTGAGAGACGGAGCGAAGCTCTTGTCGCTGAACTCCCGAGGAACCCGCAAAGGTTCCCCACGTCATTCCCGCCCCGGCCGCCACGCGGATCCGACGGGACAGCAGCGGAGGTACCCAACACCCCATGAGCGACATCACCCTCGACGAGTTCCGCAACGAGGCCATCACCTTTCTCGATGCCAATGCCGAGAAGAAGCCGCCCGCCGAGAACTTCGTGTGGGGCAAGGGCACCGACGAGGTCGCCATCTTCGAAGAGGTCGACCGCGACGAGGAGACGGCGCTCATCGAGAAGGCCAAGACGTGGCGGGCCAAGCGCTACGACGCCGGCTTCGGGTGGATCGGCGGCCCGGAGGAGTACGGCGGCCGCAACCTCCCCTCGGCCTACGAGCGCGTCTACGCCAGCGCCGAGAACCAGTACCTCACCCCCAACACCAGCTTCTTCGGGATCGGCCTCGGCATGGTGGCCCCCACCATCCGCGACCACGCCCGGCCCGAGGTGGCCGCCCGGTACCTGGGTCCGCTCTTCCGGGGCGACATGATCGCCTGCCAGCTCTTCAGCGAGCCAGGAGCCGGATCCGATCTGGCGTCGCTCCAGGCCAAGGCCGAGAGGGACGGCGACGAGTGGATCCTCACCGGTCAGAAGGTGTGGACCTCGGGCGCCCACTACTCCGACATCGGCGAGATCATCTGCCGCACCGATCCCGACCTGCCCAAGCACCGCGGCCTCACCGGGTTCGTCGTCGACATGCACGCCCCGGGAGTGGAGGTGCGACCGCTGCGCCAGATGACCGGCGGCGCCGCCTTCAACGAGGTCTTCTTCGACGAGGTGCGGGTACCAGACGACCACCGCCTCGGCGATGTGAACCACGGCTGGACCGTCGCCCTCACGACGCTGATGAACGAGCGGGCGTCGATCGGCGCCGGCGGCTCGGGCAGCGGTATGGGACTGGCCAACATCACCCGTCTGGCCCAGATGCTGGAGCACTTCGACCAGATCGACGACGTCGTCCGTCGCGACGAGCTGATGGCGCTCTACATCGACTTCCAGGTCGCCAAGTACACCAACCAGCGGGCCATGGACAAGATCAAGGCCGGTGGCCTTCCCGGGCCGGAGATGTCCATCGCCAAGCTGGCGCTCACCGACAACCTGCGGTCGACCGCCGCCTTCGTGGCCAAGGTGCTGGGCCCGCGCATGACGGCCGACACCGGCCAGTGGGGCACCTTCGCCTGGGGCAAGTTCGTGTCCGGCATCCCCGGCATGGCCATCGCCGGCGGCACCGACGAGGTGCTGCGCAACATCATCGGCGAGCGCGTCCTGGGCCTGCCCAAGGAGCCCGGCATCGACACGACGTCGCCGTTCAAGGAGCTCAAGGTCGGGACCCAGTCGGACTGATCGAGGCGGCAGCACGATGACCGACCCGCTACGGCTCGACCGCGTCGGCCAGGTCGCGGTCCTGCACCTGACCGACGGGGAGAACCGGATGCGCACCGACTGGGTGGCCGCGGTGAACGCGGCGCTGGACGAGGTGGAAGCGGCCCGGGCGGTCCTCGTCACGACCGGCGAGGGCAAGTTCTTCTCGAACGGGCTCGACCTGGACTGGCTGATGTCGGGGGCCGACACCACCGGGTTCTTCGACGGCTTGCACGCCCTGTTCGCCCGGCTCCTCACCTTTCCCACCGCCACGGCAGCGGCCATCAACGGGCATGCGTTCGGCGCCGGCCTCCAGCTGGCGCTGGCCCACGACCACCGGGTCATGCGCGTCGATCGGGGCTACGCGTGCATGCCCGAGATCGACCTCGGTGCACCGCTGACCTCCGGGATGAACGCCATCATGCGCGCCACTGTGCCGGCCGACACCCTGCGCCGGATGATGACCACCGGCCACCGCTACCCCGGCCCCGAAGCGGTCGCCGACCGGTTCGTGCACGCCGCCGTCGACGACGACCGGGTGCTCACCGAGGCGATCGCCGCGGTCGAACCGCTGGTCGGTCGCGACCCCGACACCATGCACCGGATCAAGGTGGATCTGTTCCGGGAGTGGCTGCCCGCGATGGATCCGGAGCGCTGGCCCGGCTGAGAGCCGCTCGCCCCTCGCCGAAACTTGGGCATCCGCCCGCACATGGGTGGGGTGGTTGCCCAGATTTCGTGTGTGTGTGCCTGCGTGCGTGAGGGAGGGAGCGGCGGGAGGCGGGTCACTCGGTCCGGGGTGGGACCGGGATGCGGGCCAGATCCTCGGCGACCACGACCTCGGCGAAGGCCGCGCCCGCTTCCTCGAGGAACCGGTCGGTCTCCTTGTAGCGCTGGGAGAAGTGGGTCAGCAGCAGCTGCCGGGCACCGGCTTCGGCGGCCAGTTCGCCGGCCTGGCGCGCCGTGAGGTGACCGGCCAGCTGCGCCAGCTCGGCCTCGGAGTCGAGGAAGGTCGACTCGCACACCAGCAGATCGACCCCCTGGGCCAGATCGCTGGCTCCCTGGCAGGGTCGCGTGTCCATCACGACCGCGACCGATTGACCCGGACGCGGCACTCGGACCTCGTCGGGCTCGATCCAGCGGCCGCCCACCTCGATGGCCTCACCCCGCTGGAGCCGCCCGACGTCGGGACCCGGCACGCCCAGGGCCTTGAGCCGGTCGGGCAGCATGCGCCATCCGTCGGGTTCCTGGAGCCGGTAGCCGAAGGTCTCGACCGGATGATCGAGGGGCTCGGCGGTCACCGTCAGCTCCCCGACCTCGGCCACCGTGCCCCGCGCCGCGATCGGGGCGGGAACGATCACAGCATGGTCGTCGAAGATCGACGCATGACGGAGCCGCCGGTAGTACTCCTCGCCCGCCGCCGGATAGGTCACCCCCACCGGCGCCTCCCGCCGGTCGAGTGCCAGGCGTTGCACGATGCCGGGCAGTCCCAGGCAGTGGTCCCCGTGGAAATGGGTGATGCAGACCTGATCGATGCGGCCGGCGGAGATGCCGGCCATGGTCAGCTGGCGCTGCGCACCCTCGCCTGGGTCGAACATGACGCCGACGTCGTCCCACAGCAGGAGGAGGGCGTGGTGCGCACGTTCTCGTGTGGGCACCTGGGCGGCCGTGCCCAAGGCCACGATCTCTCGGGCGGTCACGGCGCGGTCAGATCGAAGAGGGCACCCTGCGGGTCGGGAGGTTGGTAACGGCGCACCCCCGACCAGTGAATGCCGTCCATGAAGACCCACCGGCGGCGATGGATGGCCGTCGGCCCCATGCCCTGGAGGGTCACCCGATGCCGGGGGCACGGATACCCCTTGTTGAACTCGAAGTCGAAGCCCGGATAATTGGGCGCCTCGGCCATCATGATCCGATCCCGGGTCACCTTGGCCAGCACCGATGCGGCGGCGATCGACAACGAGGTCTGGTCGCCCCGGACGATCAGCGAGCTGGTGCCCCGGCCGACGAAATCCCAATTCCCGTCCAGCAGCACCCGGTCGGCGTGGACCCCCAGGGCCGACAACGCGCGGCGGGCCGCCAGTCGCTGGGCTTCGGACATCCCCAGCTCGTCGCACTCGACGTGGCTGGCGTGCCCGACGGCCCACGCCTCGGCCCAGTCGGTGATGCGGTCGAACATGGCCTCGCGCTCGGCCTGGGTGAGCATCTTGGAGTCGCGTACCTTCGTGATTCGCCGGTCCTTCGGCGCCACGACCGCTCCGATCGTGAGCGGACCGGCCCACGCGCCGCGACCCACCTCGTCGATACCGACGACCACCGAGCGGCCGCGCTCCCACCACTCTCGTTCCGCCGCCAGCCCGGGGGCCTTGCCCTTCAGTGCCGACCGCAACCGGGGAACCGTGCCCGTCGAACCCACGGCCGCGATCGTAGTGGCCGGTCCGCGCCTCGGGATCGACGCCGTCGGGAGACGAGCACGGCGGGACCCGACCCCCTGATGCTCGTTTCGCCCGAGACGAATCGGGCGTTCGGTCACCGGTAGCATCGACCCATCGGACAGACGGACGAGCCGGTGCCGGGGGCGACCCGCGAGCACGACGGGAGACTTCCGATCGACACGCGGGTCGAGATCCGGCGGCGGTTCGACCAGGAGTGGGCCCGCGGGTTCACGGTCGCTGACATCGAGGACGACGGCTACCGGGTGCTGCGGGTCAGCGACGGCTTCGTCCTGCCGGTGGTGTTCGCGCTCGAAGAGGTACGACGGGAACGCAAACGATCGATGTGGTGGGTCTGACTACCCGAGACCCTCGCCGAACAGGTCGATGAACTCGTCCACGTCGATGGCGGTGAACGTCTGGGTCTTGAGCGTGCCCCGCGCCGCCAGGCTGGTGGCGACCCGCGACATGGTCATCTCGTCGGGGGCCTCGATCACGTTGATGAAGTCGTAGGGACCCAGCAGCGCCCACTGGTGCAGGATCTTGACGCCCATCGACTCGACGTCACGGTTGACCTCGCGGAGGCGACTGGGGTTCTCCCGGAGGGTCGCGAACCCGTCGGGGCCGAGGGTGGACAGCATGACGAAGGTCGGCATGACCGAACCGTAGTCGCGGCTGCTACCCGACCGAAGAACGCACCCAGGCGAGGTAGTCCGGCCCCGCACCGGAGACCGGGACGACGAGCGTCTCCGGAACGTCGTAGGGGTGGCGCTCACCGATCCATGCCACGACCGCATCGGCCCGGTCCTGGGTGGTCTTCATCAGCAGGAGATGCTCGCCCGACCGCTCCACCGCACCCTCCCACCGGTAGTGGCTGGTGATCTCGGTGCGCTGGACGCACGCGGCCAGGCGCGCCGCAACTGCGGCCTCCGCCAGGGAGTCGGCCAGCTCGATGTCGGGAACCGTGGTCATCACGATGCAGAGCGCATCGTTCTGCGTCACGGTTCGGTCAGGCGCCGACGTCTTCGGGCTGGTCCTGGGTCAGATCGGTGTCGACCGCGTCGACCTCGGGAGCGCCGTCGTCGGTCTCGTCCTCCTGCTCACCGACGAGCTGCTCGGCCAATTCGTCGGCCTGAGCCCGGTGCTTCTTGGAGAAAAGACCGATGAAGCGATGCCAGTACATGCGCACCAGCACCACCAGGCCGGCCCCGCCGGCCACCAGTGCGGCGCCCATCATACTGCCGGTCGCCGGATCAAGATATGCGTACATCTCCGACAGCATAGTGAGCCGACGGCGGCGCAGTACGCATCGCAGGGCTCGGACCCGGCTGACCTACGCTGCCTGGCATGTCCACCGAGGTGACCGTCGTTCCCCACACGCACTGGGATCGCGAGTGGTACCTGCCGTTCCAACGGTTCCGGCTCCGCCTGGTCGATCTGCTCGACGGGCTGTTGGACCACATCGAACAGGACCCGTCGTACACGCACTTCCTGCTCGACGGGCAGATGGCCGTGGTGGACGACTATCTCGAACTGCGGCCCGGGGCCGAGCCACGACTGCGACGCCTGGCTGCGGCCGGCCGGCTGGCCATGGGCCCCTGGTACATCCTTCCCGACGAGTTCCTGGTCTCGGGTGAGACGCTCGTGCGAGATCTGGCGCTCGGCCTCGAGCGGGGTGCCGCGTTCGGCGGTGCCATGCCGGTCGGGTACCTGCCCGACATGTTCGGCCACATCGCGCAGATGCCACAGATCCTGTCCCAGTTCGGACTGGCCCACGCCGTGGTGTGGCGCGGTGTGCCGGCCGCGATGACCGAGCGCACCGCGTTCTGGTGGGAGGCGCCCGACGGGACCGCCGTGCGCGCCGAGTACCTCCCCCAGGGGTACGGCAACGGTGCCGACCTGCCCGACGATGCCGCGTTCGTCGCGGCTCGCATGAAGGAGTTCATCGGCGAGCACGAGCAACGGCTGGGCGGCCGACTGCTCTGGATGAACGGGACCGACCATCAGATGCCCCGCCCCTGGCTGGGCCGGGTCGTCGCCGAGGTGGACGCCAAGGAGCCCGATCTGTCGGTGCGGGTCGGTTCGCTGGCCTCGTACCTGGCCGACGCCCCGGTCGACGACCTTCCCCGTTGGATCGGGGAGCTGCGCAGTGGCGCCCGCGCCAACCTGTTGATGGGGGTGGCCTCGAACCGGGTCGACGTGAAGCAGGCGGCCGCCCGGGCCGAGCGGTGGCTCGAGCGCATCGCCGAACCGATGAGCGCCTTGTTCGCCGACCGGTGGCCCGCCGCCGAGCTCGACCTGGCGTGGCGTGAGGTGATTCGCAACTCTGCCCACGACAGCATCTGCGCCTGCTCCCACGACGAGGTGGTCGCCGCCGTGCTGCACCGGTTCGACGAGGCCCGCCAGATCGCCGAGGGGCTCACCACCCGTGCGCTGCGCGACCTGGCCGATCGGCTCCCGGTCGGCGGTCCCGCCGTGGTCAACGTCTCGGCGCGGGCTCGAGGCGGCATCGTCGAGCTGGAGCTGCCGTATCCACCGCCCGGCGATGATTCCGGCGGTGCCCCGCAGGACCCGCCCGTCGTCCAGGTGTTGGCCGACGCACCACCGCAGGAGCACATCCACTCCATCACCCGCGCCGACGCGCCCACCGTCGTCGATCGTGAGATCGACATCCACCCCGACATCACCGAGATCGAGGTGGGCCAGTACGCCGACGGCACCCTCCTCATCACGATCCACACCGACCCGGCCGAAGGGGGACCGATCCTGCGGCGGGAGCTGATCGAGCGGCTGAGCGCACTGGCGGCCGAGCAGCCGGACGGGCCGGTCGAGGTCCATCTGACCCGCCCCGGGCACCGTCGGGCCCTGACCCGGGTCGACGACGTTGCCGGCTACGGCTGGCGCACGTGGGACGCTGCCCCCTCGGCCCATCCCGAGGTCGAGGCGACCGAGACCGGGGTGCACAACGGACTGGTCGCCGTCCAGGTCGATCGCCTGACCGGCACGTTCGCCATCGACGGGCACGCCGGGATGGGCCGGCTGGTCGACGACGGCGACCGCGGTGACACGTACAACTGGTGCCCACCGGCGGATCATCGAGTGGTCGACCGGCCGACGGCCGTCGAGGTCGACGTGGTCGAACGCGGCCCCGTCCGGGGTCGCGTCGTCGTCACCCGTACCTATCCCCTCCCGGAGCGCATCGTCGACGAAGAGCGCGTCGGCCGGGTCGACACGAGGGTCACCACGACCCTCGAAGTCCGGCAGGGAGAGCCGTTCGTCCGCGTCGGGATCGAGCTCGACAACCAGAGTCGAGACCACCGACTCCGCATGTGGTTCCCGCTTCCCGAGGCGACCACCACATCGGTGGCCGAGTGCGCCTTCGCCACGGTCGAGCGGGGCCTCGTCGCCGAGGGCGGTCCCACCGAGCGACCCCTCCCCACGTTCCCCTCCCGTCGCTTCGTCCAGGCCGGCGGTGTCACCGTGGCCCACGAGGGCCTGCTGGAGTACGAGCTGGTCGACATCGACATCGATAGCGGCGGCGCCCACGCCCTCGCCCTCACGCTGCTGCGCTGCACCGGCATGCTCTCGCAGGGCCCGATGACGACCCGGCCCCTTCCCGCCGGTCCCGAGCACCCGCTGGAGGGACCACAGATGCAGGGCGCGTTCAGGGCCCAGCTGGTCCTGGCCCTGGGCGACGTCGACGCCTACGCCCTCGCCGACGACGCCTTCACCCCGCTGCTGGTGGCGCTGCCGCGGCGCGGCGGGGAAGCTCGGGCCGACCGCGACCAGGCGTTGGACATCACGGGCGCCGAGGTCTCGGCGGTGCGGCGCGTCGACGGCATGCTCGAGGTGCGCGTGTTCAATCCTGGCGCCGAACCGACCCGGGTGTCGCTGGCCGGTCGGCAGGGGTGGATCGTCGACCTTCGGGGCCGCACCCTCGACCGGTTCGACCACCACGTCGACCTGGCCCCGGGCCGCATCGCCACACTCCGCCTGGAGCCGACCGCCACCTGAAACGCGCTCCCATCGCCCACCTTCGGGGGACCGGGTTCACCTCCCGGACGACATGGCCCGACGTTCGCACGGTCGCGGGGTCAGGGGTCGGGGAGCACGGTGGTCGAGGGGTGGCGGTCGGCGATCCACTCGCGGCGAGCCCGGCGCCGGGCTCGGGCCCGATCCATCGTCGACAGCTCCGAAGCGTCCCCCACCGCTCGGACCGTGTACAGCTTCACGCGACCCATCCCCCGGATCGTCTGCTTCCGCAAGCCGCGGAGCTCGTAGTCCTCGTCGTCCTCGACCGCGGCCGCCACCTCGGGAGACACCACGACCGTGCCCGGATAGGCGAGCTCGACCATCCGACTGGCCAGATTCACGACCGGTCCGTACAGGTCGCCGTCCTTCTCCAGGACGGGTCCGGCGGCCAGGCCGACCCGTACGTCACCGAGGGCGTCGTCCTCGCCGTAGGTCTCGGCCAGCGCCATCGCGACGTCCACGCCCTCGCTGGCCCCCTCGACGGCGAACATGACCTCGTCACCGATCGTCTTGATGACCCGACCACCCATGGCCGCGACCGTGTCGTAGGCGATCGTCTCGAACCGGTCGACGACCGCGGCCAGCGACTTCTCGTCCAACTGCTGACTGATGGTCGTGAACCCGACGATGTCGGCGAATCCGACCGCCGTGACCGACTCGCCTTCGGTGAGGGCGCCCCGGACCATCTTGCGCCGGGCCGCGGCCCGAAGGTGGCGGCGCCACGTGTAGTCCATGATCTGAGGCATGACCGACATGAGCTGTCCGGCCTGGACGATGAACGGCTCGGTCAACGCCTCGACCCGATCGACCTCCGACGCGTCGTCGTCGATCTCGGCCTGGAGCTCCTCGAGCTGCTGGTCCACCCCGGCTTCGATCGTGTCGACTTGCGATGCGGCGATCCGGGCGATGGAGCTGCCCATGACCCGGGTCATCTGGAGCGCGACGTCGAGGTCGACCTGCTCGGCTTCGAGCAGGTTCCGGACCAGCTCCAGCATCTCGACGTCGGTGTCGCCGAACGCGACGTCGTCGTCGGCGACGTCGGCGAAGCCCAGTGCCCGCCAGAACAGCTTCTGCTGCTCCACGTCGTAGCCTCGCTCGGCCAGGTCGTCGACCGAGTACTTCGGAGGCTCGGGCAGGACGAGATAGTCGACGGCCAACCACTCGAGGGTGCCGTCCTCGATCGCGGCGTCCAGCTCTTCCTGGGAGACACCCGCAGCCCGCAACAGCGACTCGACGCTGGTCTGGTTGGGTCGGGTGAGACTGCGCCACCACTTCACGAGAACGAACCTCCCGGCCGATCCCGCGGCTCGGACCGCTCGGTGCCCGTGTCGACCGGAGCCAGCGACGGCACCGCGAGCAGGGCATCACCCCGCGCCTCGGTGGTGGACCAGCTCGGGTCGAGCCCGGGGCAGCTCAGCCTGCGACCCTCGAGCCCTCTGGTCTCCCACAGCAGTGCCGGGCGCTCGCCATGCCAGCGGACGGCGAACCCGACCGAGCCGCTCCCGATCGCCACGTCGTGGGCCTCGAGCGGGTGGCCCAGCCAACGAAGCCGCACCGCAGGCAGCAGCATGACCGTGCCGTCCGGTCGTTCGGTGGCGCCCAGGTCCCGCCACAGGGCGACCACCTCGGCGGCCACCAGGTGATCGTCGACGCCGAGCGGCAAGACCCCGGTCCGGTCGGTGGCGGCCAGCAGCCACCGAAGATCGTCCTCGGGCCATCGCCCCTGCCCGATGGCCGCCCTGGCCGCGAGCATCCGGCGCCAGGAGACGGTCTCGGGCGCCCGGTCCTCGAGCGCACCCAGGATCCCCTCGGCGCCGTGGGTGACGGCCCCGCCGTCGTCCGGCGAGCGCACCCGCGCCCCGACCTGGTCAGCCGCGTCGTCCTGACCGACCCTGCGGAGCACGGCCATCGCGCCGCGACGGCCGGCGTCGGCCCAGAACCGATCCCAGCGCTGCGGTTCGTCCCGTCGCTCGGCCTTGTCCAGCCCGACGAGCATGCCCGCCACCTCGGGGAGCCACTCCTGGACCTCGTCCACCTCCAGGTCCGGCGCCGCACGACCCAGGATCTCCAACGTGGCTCCCGTGGCGGCCACACCGCTGGCCGACCCGTCGTCGACCAGGCCCCTGGTACCCAACCGGGTCGACCACCGGGCGCCCAACCCCGCGGCGAGGCGCCCCTGACCCATGGCCCGCAGGGCATCGGCCAGCCGGGCGTCGGCCGCGGCCGGACCGATCCCGACATCCTCGCGGTCGGCCCGCACCGCCAGCAGCACCTGGGCCCGGCTGGCGGTGACGAGATCCCCCAGCACCGGCTCGGGCAGCTCGACCCGGCAGCCGCCCCGCGTGTGCCGGGCCCAGCCGCGGGCGACGGCCTCGGCGTCGGCGACCCTGGTCGGGGACACGCCGGCCGCGGGTGACAGCGAGACCCTGGTCGTGAGCGTGTGCGGCAGCGGCCGGATCAGTGCCACCCGCGCCACGCCGGAACCCCGCGCCGTCGACCCCTCTGCGGCGGCCGACTCGCTCGAGGCGTCGGCCAGCGCACGGACGAGGTCGTCGTCTCCATCCGCCGTGACGACGCCGGCCGGATCGGGCAGCACCGCGGCGGCACGGTCGTCGATGCTGACGATGGTCTCGCCGGCCCCGTCGCGTCGCCATGCGACGGGCGGCATGACCTCGTCGACGGACGCGGGCCGGATCACGAGCGCCAGCCCGACCGCGTGGGGCGAGTCGTTGCGCACCTCGACGACCGCGGCCGACGCGCCGTCGCGGTCGGCGGCGACGAAGGCACGGTGGACGAGCTGGCCCCCGTCCAGACGGAGCGTGGTCTCGACGACCGGCGCCTGCTCCACCAATTGCTGCCGGAGCGTGCCGGCGTCGGTCACCGCCTGCCAGCCGGCCTCGGTGGCGACCATCCAGTCGAGCACCCAGTCGCGATCGGCGAGCCTGAGGGCACCAGCGCCGTCGACGTGCGCCGACAGCTCGCCGTCGAGATCGGCGATGAGGGTCTCAGCGGTAGTCGTCAAGCTCGCTGCTGACCTCGCGGCGAATCAGTCCCCGGTACGCGTCGTTGGCGGTACGCCCTTCGTGGCACACCGCAGCAACCTCTTCGGCGATGGGCATCTCGATGCCGTAGTTGGCCGCCAGCTCCAGCACGATGCCCGCGGTCTTCACGCCCTCGGCGACCTGATCCATCTCCTCGATGATCTGCTCGATCGTCTTGCCCTTGCCCAGTTCCTCACCGACGTGACGGTTGCGGCTCTGGCCGGAGATACAGGTGGCGACGAGGTCACCCATCCCGGCGAGCCCGGCGAACGTCTCGGGATTACCACCCATCGCCACACCGAGCCGGGTGAGCTCGTTGAGGCCGCGCGTGATGACGGCCGCCCGCGTGTTGTCGCCGGTGCCCAGGCCGTCGGCCATCCCGGCGGCCAGGGCGATGACGTTCTTGAGCGCCCCGGCCACCTCGGCCCCGACGACGTCGGGGTTGGTGTAGACCCGGAAGAGGTCCTGGCTGAAGACCTCCTGGAGCCGCTCGGCGATGAAGGGGTCGGACATGGCGATCACGGCCGCGGCGGCCGATCCGGCCAGGATCTCCTTGGCCAGGTTGGGTCCGGTGAGCACGCCGGCCGGGTGGCCCGGCAACACGTCGCCGATCACCTCGGTCATCCGCTTGTGGGTGACCGCCTCGAAGCCCTTGGCCAGGCTCACGACGGGCACCCAGGCCCGCACGTACGGCTGCGCGGCCTCGAGCGTCTGCCGGAACGCCTTGCTGGGTACGCCCATGACCAGCACGTCGGCGGAGGCCACGGCATCCGCCAGGTCGGCGGTGGCCCGCAGCTCGGGATTGAGGTCATAGCCGTCGAGATACCGGCGGTTGACGTGGTCCCGATTGATGTCCTCGACCACTTGCGGATCGCGGGCCCAGAGGATGGTCGGGACGTTGGATGCGGCCAAGTGCGCCACCGTGGTTCCCCACGATCCGGCACCCAGCACGGTCACTCCGATGTTCATGGCCCGACCCTACCGGTCCGGGACTGGTGGGTTCTCCCGAGCCCCGTACACTCGGGCGCCCATGGCCGCTGCACTCCTCGTCCCCGTCAAGGACTTCACGCGCGCCAAGCTCCGCCTTTCTCCCGTCCTGGACGAGATCGAGCGGATGCGGCTGGCCCGAGCGCTGGCCACCGGCGTGCTCGAAGCGGCCGACGGGCTCGACGCGTTCGTGGTCTGCGACGACCCCGACGTGCGAGCGTGGGCCGAGGCATGCGGCGCCGACGTCATCTGGGCGCCGGGCCGGGGCCTCAACGGCGCGGTTCAGTTCGGCGTGCAGCACCTGGCCGACCGCGGCATCGCCCGTGCCGTCGTCAGCCATGCCGATCTGCCGCTGGCCCGAGGGATCCCGGACCTGGCCCGGTTCGCCGGCGTGACCCTCGTGCCCGATCGGTTCGGCGACGGCACCAATGTGGCCTGCGTGCCCACGGGCGAGGGGTTCCGATTCGCCTACGGACCCGGGTCGTTCCGACGCCACGCGGACGAGTCCCGACGCCTGGGCCTCGCCCTGCGCGTCGTGCGGGATCGCCGCCTGAGCTGGGATGTCGATCGACCCCGCGATCTGACCCTTCCCCCCGACCTGGTCGACGAGTTCGCTCTGCCCCGCCCGGACCCCACCGCGGTTCATGGATGACCTGACCTTCCTGACCTGGAACCTGGCCCTGCTCGAGCGTTCGGCCCAGGCACCGCTGCACTGGGGTCAGCTCGACAGCGAGCACGCGGTGCGGGCGTTCGTCCTCGCCACCCGGCCGGACGTGATCCTCTACCAGGAGCTGCCCGGTCTGGTCCCGTTCGTCGAGACGCACGGGATGATCCGGTCCAACCCCCGCACCCACTCCGGCCACCTCGCCGTGCTCCTCACGCACGAGTTGCTGGCGAGCGAGCCGGCCGCCGTCACCGTCGCGGGGGGCGCCCTGATGGTCACCCTGGAACCGGTCGACCTGACGATCGCCAACGTCCACCTGGCGCCCGGTCGCCAAGGGCGCACCCAGCGGCTGGCCACCCTGGAGGCCATCGTCACGCGATCGCCGACCGATCGCCTGCTCGTGGCGGGCGACACCAACACCCGGACTGACGAGCTGCCCGAGATCGCCGACCTGGGGTTGGTCGCACCGGACCTGCCGGCCCCCACCTGGGACAGCCTTCGCAACCGATTCCGCTCCGACGGACCACGTTTCACCGCCTCGTTCACCCGCTACGTTGTGCGAGGTGACGTGGACGTGACGGACGTCGAGGTCCACGCCGCACCCGTCGTCGCCGACGACGCCCGGCCGTTCCACCTGTCCGACCACTACGCGCTGTCGGGCCGGGTGACCCGAACGGCGGCGGGAGCACCGACGCCATGACCAGCCTCACGACCAACCTCGAGACGCCCGAGTCGGCCATGGTGATCTGCGCCCATCCCGACGATGCCGAGTTCCAGTGCGGCGCCACGCTGGCCAAGTGGGCCGCGGCGGGCTGCGTGGTCCACTACCTGGTCTGCACCGACGGATCGAAGGGCACCTGGGACGTGAACGCCGACACCGAGGCCCTGGTCGCCGTGCGCCGGATCGAACAGGCCGAGGCGGCCCGCCGCCTGGGGGCCACGGGAGAGGTCGCCTTCCTGGGCGTGACCGACGGCGAACTCCAGTCCGACCTGGCCACCCGGTCCACCGTGGCCGAGTGGGTCCGGCGGCTCCGGCCCGCGGTCGTCCTCGGTCACGATCCGTGGAAGCGCTATCGACTCCACCCCGACCATCGCCACGCGGGCTGGCTCGCCGTCGATGGCGCCGTGGCCGCACGCGACCCGTTCTTCTTCCCCGAGCACGGGCTGGACCACCACCGACCGGACTGGCTGCTGTTGTTCGAAGCCGATGACGCCGACCACGTCGAGGACGTGGCCGGCTTCGAAGAGGTGAAGGTCGAGGCCCTCCTGGCCCACGAGAGCCAGTTCGAGACCACGATGGTGATCGACATCGATCACACCGGAACCCACCATGCCGGGCAGCGCGCCGCGTTCGCCGAAAGCGAGCTCGAGCGGCTCCGGGCGATGGGGTCCCTGGCCGGTGTCGAACTCGGTGAGGCCTACCGCAAGCTGGATCTCCGGTAGCGGCCGATGACCCGCATCGAGGCCGGCTGGGCCACCAGTCCGACCGACCCACCGGTCCGGCTGGCCTGGGAGCGATTCGGCGGTGCGGGCGCGCTGCTGCTGATGATCAACGGGCTGGGCTCGCCGTCGGTCGCCTTCGAGCTCGGATTCCTCGATCAGCTGCTCGCCCGCGGCTGCTCCGTGGTCCGCTTCGACAACCGCGACACCGGCCGGTCCGACCGCTGCGACCGGCCCTACACGATCAGCGACATGGCCACCGATGCCGTCGCCGTGCTGGACGCGGTGGGCTGGGACTCGGCCCACGTCCTCGGCCAGTCGATGGGTGGGATGATCGCCCAGCAGGTCGCCATCGACCATCCGACCCGCACCCGTTCGCTGATCTCGTTCATGTCCGCCACGGGAAACCCCGCCCACGGTCGACCGTCACCCGAGGCCCTCGAAGCGCTCGTCACCGTCCAACCGTCGGACCGCGAGGGCTGGCTCGACCATCGGGTCGAGACCGAGCGCATCTGGGCTTCACCGGGCCACTGGGATCCGACATGGGTGCGAGCCAAGGGTGAGCTCATGTACGACCGGGGCGTCGAGCCTCAGGGCACCGCCCGGCAGTTCCGCTCCATCGCGTCGGGCGGCAGCCGCGATGACGCGCTGGGCCGGCTCTCCCTGCCCGCCCTCGTGCTCCACGGCACCGCCGACACCCTGATCACGCCCGGCGGCGGCGAACACACCGCCGCCGTCATCCCCGGGGCGTCCCTCGTCGCCATCGATGGCCTGGGCCACGACCTCCCACCCGCACGCTGGGCCGAGGTGGCCGACCTGATCAGCGGGTTCGTCGACCCCTAACGAGCACGCTCGGGGTCAGGCCCCCGTTGTGCTCGTTGGGCCCCCTCCGGCCCGGGCGTCAGCCCTCGGCGGGATCCAGGGCGCCGCCGTGGTAGCGGACGCTGGCGTTCCAGAGCAGGAAGCCATTGCTGTTCTCGCCGTAGGCGGCGTCAATCTGCTGGCGGACCTCAGCGTCGCCGTACTGCGTACCGCCCAGACTGAAGTCCTGGAGCCACGGCACCAGCGGCACCCCCCAGGGTTCGACCACTTCGACGAATTCGCGCATCGATCGCTCGACGATCTTGCCCGGTTCGGCGTTGGGAACCTTGACGTTGTACTCACCCTCCCCGAAGTGGGACGGATAGAGCATGGGCGACATGTAGTCGAGGTGCGCCACCATCTCGCCGGCCTCCTGGCCGATCTGATCGCCCCGGTTGGCGGCGATGCCGAACACGGCCGCACCCTGGTAGGCCCCCTCGTCGCGCAGCTCGACGTGGGTTCGCTCGAGGTAGTCGAGGATGGTGGCGGTGACCAGATCGGATCGGTCATCCTCCTCGACCTCATCCGGACCGGGCAGGCCGGGAAACACCATGTTCTCCAGGTACCCGTCGGGGCGTCGGATGTAGTCGAACATGATGTCGTCGAAGCCCAGCTCGGCCGCCTCGACCGCGACGTCCAGGTTGTACTGCTGCACGTCGGGATGGGCGAAGTTGGTGAAACCGCCCCGGTAGATGTCCAGCGCCTCACCGTCGGTCCCCTGGACCAGCATGTCCATCTGACCGCTCTCGGAGGCGTGCTCGGCCAGGATCGGATCGCGGAACGCCACGACCCGGCCGATGACGTGGACGCCCCGGTCGTGGAGGGTGTCGAGGGCCTCGCGAGCGTCGTAGATGGGGGGCTGGTCCGCGCCGATCTCGTTGGCGAGGTCGACGTCGCTGTCGTAGCCGATGATCCCGAGCTCGTCCTTGATGTCCAGCTGGACCGCGTTGATGCGCCCTTCGTCGATCAGCCGCATCACGCCGGACCTGAGCTCGTCGTTGGCCCACGCGGCGGCGGAGACGTGGACCGCACGGATCTCCGGATACGCGACGGGGACGCGGATGCGCTGGCTGGTGGTGTTGCCGGCGAGATCCTCGGCCTCGATCTCGAGGAAGCCGAGGGGCGGTCGATCGTACGTCAGCTCGAAGGTGCCGTCGCCGTCGACGTCGACCTCCTCGCCGTTCACCGTGAGGGTGACCTCCTCGTTGACCGTGCCGGAGATGACGACCTCGGCGTCCATCTCGACCGTTCCGGGTTCGGTGACGGTGAGCTCGGGTTCGGTCCCGTCGACCGTGTAGGTCCAGTGCATGGTGGTGGGGCCCAGCAGCGGTCGGGTGACCTCCATCGACAGCTGGTAGGACCGCTCCTCGAACTGCGGGATCAGCCAGCTGTGCACACCGTCCTCGACGCCGAGGTCCTCGGCCGCCGGTTCGCCGTCGACCAGGAGCTGCACCTCTTCGATGCGGGTGTCCGGTGCGAGCTTGACCCCGATCTGTCGACCGTCTCCCTCGGTGGGGAGCAGGTACTCGTCGTTCTCCAGGCCGATCAGGTCCACCTCGACGCGGGTGTAGTCCCATGCCGCCCAGGCGACATAGGCGACGAAGGCGAGGGCCACGGCCGCGATCACCACGTTGGACAGCGCCGAGCCGAGGCCCCGACCGCGGCGACGATGGGGGCGTCGCTCGTCGAGCGCCTGCAGCGGCTTCGACTGAAGCGGAACGTGGGTGGGAGTTCGGGTGGGGATCATGGCGACGCGGCCCCTACAGACCGACAGCGAATGCTACGGCAGATCACCCCAGGACCCCACTCACCCGTCGAAACGAGCACGCTCGGGGTCAGGTGTGGTAGCCGGCGGAGAGGGTGGCGGCGGTGGCGGCGGCGTGCGCCTCGTCGTCGTACCGGGTCCGGGGCCAGAAGAAGCCGCGGAGCCCGTCGCCCTTGGTCCGGGGCACCACGTGCACGTGCAGGTGCGGCACGCTCTGGCTGACCCGGTTGTTCATCGCCACGAAGGATCCCTGAGCATCCAGGTGCGGTTCCATCACGGTCGAGAGGCGCCGCACCCGGCGGAACAGCGGATCGACCAGCTCGAGCGGCAGGTCGGCCAGCGTCTCGTGGTGGTCTCGGGGCAGGACCAGCGTGTGGCCGACGAAGAGCGGCCGTACGTCCAGGAACGCGATCGCCACGTCGTCGGAGAACACGATGTGGGCCGGCTCGTCCCCGGCGACGATCCGGCAGAACACGCAGCCGGGCGAGGGGCTCACAGCTCGGCCAGGGCGGCCAGCAGACGATCGACGTCGTCTCCGGTGTTCCAGAGATGGACCGAGATCCGGACGCTGGAACCGCGCACGCTGACGTGGATCCGGCGCTGGGCCAGGTGGGCCGCGACCGCGGCGGGATCCATCCGGCCCGGGAGCCCGATCCCCACCAGGTGCGGCGATCGGACCTCGACCGGCGCGACGATGAAGCCCCGATCCGCCGCGCCATCGAGGATGCGGGTGGTCAACGAACGACCGTGCTCGGCCACCGCCGCCGGAGGGTGGTCGGCCAGGTAGTCCATCGCCGCGTTGGCCATGGCGACCCCGACGAAGTTGGAGACCTCACCGGTGTCGTACCGTCGGGCGCCCGGTCCGTACTCGTCGCCGTAGTTGACCAGGCCGGCGAAGTCCTCGCTCCCCGCCCGCGTGATCCAGTTGAACTCGATCGGTTCGCCGTCGCGATGGCGAGGCGCAGCCCAGAGGTACCCGAGGCTGTACGGGCCGAGCAGCCACTTGTAGACGGCGCCCACGACGAAGTCGGGATCGATCCCGCCGACGTCGATCGGCACGGCGCCGGCCGCCTGACAGACGTCCACCACCAGTGCGGCGCCGGCCTGCCGGGCCGCCGCGCCGACCACCTCGAGGTCGACGACCGTCCCGTCGGTCCAGTGACAGGCCGGCACGGCCACGATGGCCGTGCGCTCGGTGACCGCCCGGTCGATGGCCGTCGTCCAGTCAAGGTCGGCGGGCCGGTCGACGACGACCACCCGGGCATCGTTGCGTCGGGCCAGCTCGCGCCAGGCGTAGACGTTGGAGGGGAACTGCTCGGCCAGCACCACGATCTCCTGGCCGGATCGGACCGGAAGGTTGTGGGCGGCGACCGCCACGCCGTAGCTGACCGACGAGGTCAAGGCGATGCCCGCCGCGTCACCGCCGAGCACACCGGCCAGCTTGGGGCGCAACTCGGCCACCGGGGCGAAGAAGTCCCCGGCGCCGATCTCCCAGGGGTGAGCCTTGGCGGTGAGGGCGCGCGTACCCGCCTCGACGGCACCGGCCGGAAGGGCCCCCATGTAGGCGCAGTTCAGGTAGGCGACGTCGTCGGGAATGTCGAACGGTTCGCGGGCGAGCGTCATGCGCACAGCCTCGCACGCCCCGGGGCGGGTCAGGGGGTGGCGCCGTTGCGCACCTGCTCGACCCAGCCGACGACGGCCAGACCGGAGAGAAACTCGGCGATGTCGACGGTGAGCTCGTCGAGCGTCACACCGTCGAGCCCGGGATGCAGGATGGCGGCCACCTCGGTGGCCGAGCGGGCGGGTTCGATGGCGGCCCAGACCATCGTGCCGACCTCGTTCAGGTCGACCGGTTGGTCGGCTTCGGGCGGGGAGAGGCGAACGCGATCGCCCACGACCTCGAACCCGACTTGTGGTGATCTTCGATACTTCACGGAAGCCCCCGCTGCGGTCTTCCCCATAGCTTCACCGGTCGTCGAGGCCGGTGCAAGGCGACGTCGCCCGTCGGGGTGAGGGTGGACGGCCGCGCTGTCACACCGGCCGGGTACAAGTGGAGGGACAGCTCGCGGGCCGTAGCGGCCGCCTCCACCCCCACCGCCCGGGAGCCTCATGATCCCCCCGTCGCCCACCCCGCTCGAAAGCCTGCTCGATCTCCTCTGCACCGTCGCCCCGCCGCCCGTCCCCCTGATCGTCGCCATTCGGGTGGGGAACGACATCGAGCTCCAGGTCCACCCTCTGGATCGAGACGACCCGCTGGGCAGTGCGGACCGCCTCGCCGTCGGTCCTGATGTCGACGCCGTGGTCGCCGCGGTCCCAGCGTCGACCCATCCGGGCTCGGCCCCAGCCGACGGCATGACCGGCACGCTGCTGCACCTGGTGGGGCGCGGTGGCGAGGCCCACACGCGGTGGGTCGACCCGGACGGAACCGTCTGTCACCTCACCGCCGACCCCGGGATCCATGGCGGCCAACTACACCAACGGGTGCGTGCGATCCTGGATCCACCCGATCAGCGCTGGAAGTCGTAGATCGCCCCCACGCCCAGCAGGCCGGTCAGCTCGTCCAGCGCCCGCCGGCTCTCGTCCAGGAGCTGGGGATCGACCAGATCGGCCACCGTGAGCTCGTCGCGGTAGTGCCGGTCGACCCAGTCCTCGAGTCGATCGATCCTCTCCGGGTCCAGCCGACATCCGGCCGGCACCGCCGCTGCTTCGGTCTCGCTCAGCGCCACCCTGAGCCGCAGGCACGCGGGTCCGCCCCCGTTGCCCATGCTCTCGGTCACGTCCACGATCTCCACGGCGTCGATGAACCCGTCCGCCACCAGCCCATCAGCGGCATCGGCCACCGCCGGATCGGCTCGCACCTCCGACGGGGCCACCAACAGGGTGCGACCGTCCGCCGCGGTGACCAGCTGGCTGTTGAAGAGGTACGAGCGCACGGCGGCGCCCAGATCGACGGCATCGGCCGGGATCTGTGCCACCCGGAGACCCGGGCGGATCTCCCGCAACCGCCGGAGCACCTCCGCCTGATCCACGTAGGCCTGTTCGTGACAGACCAGGAGATCGTCGTGGCCGACCGCGATCACATCGTTGTGGAAGACCCCGGCGTCGATCGCCGCCGGGAGCTGCTGAGCGAAGACGACGTCCTCATGGGCCAGCCCGCTGCAGCGGGCCACCGCTCTCGACGCGGTCTCGGTCTGCCGACCCCGGAACCGGCGGTCGGCGGTGCCCGCCGAATCGGCCGCTCGGCCGAAGACGAACAGGTGGGCACCCCGCTCGCCGGGCGGGCCGAACCGGGTGTGGTTGGCCGCGCCCTCGTCGCCCAACACATCCTGTGCCGGCAGGGGGTCGTGCACCACCCCGCCCCCGGGGCCGCCGAAGACGGCTCGCAGCATCCGGGTCGTGATCGGGGCCTCGAGCGACCGATGCAGCTGCGACGCCAGATTCGCCGGCGTCAGATGCAGCCGCCCGTCGGCGGTGTCGGACGACGGCGCAACCGTCGCAGCGTTCGCCACCCACATCGACGAGGCCGAGGTGGCGGCGAGGAACAAGTCGGGTGCCTCCACCGCCGCCCCGGCGATGACGGCGGCATCATCGCCGTCGAAGCCCACCGCCCGCAGGAAGCCGACATCGGGGCGGGGGTGCGGGGGCAGCACGCCCTGGGGCACGCCGAGCTCGGCCAGGCGGCGCATCTTGGCCAGCCCCTGGCGCGCCGCCGCCCGGGGGTTGGCGCCCGATCCGGCGCTGTCGGCGCTGGCCAGGTTCCCGCTCGCCAGCCCCGCGAACGTGTGCGTGGGACCGACCAGGCCGTCGAAGTTCCACTGCCGGGTCACCACGGCAGCCCGGGACCCACCTGGTCGGGACGCACCGCACGATCGGATACGAGCGACGCCACCGGGTAGGCACAGAAGTCGGCGGCGTAGAACGCGGCCGGACGGTGGTTGCCCGAGTGGCCGATCCCCCCGAACGGAGCGGCGCTGGACGCTCCCGTCGTGGGGCGGTTCCGATTGACGATGCCGGCCCGACTCCGCACCAGGAACTCGTCCCACTCGGCCTGCTCGTCGGTGATGATGCCTGCCGCAAGGCCGAACCGGGTGTCGTTGGCCACCTCGATGGCTCGATCCAGCGAGTCCACCCGGTGGATCTGGATCAGCGGACCGAACCACTCCTCGTCGGGCACGTCGCAGCCGGTCACGTCGACCATCGCCGGGGTGACGAATCCGTGCTCACCCCGCTCCATGGGCAGCAGGGAGCGACCGCCCGCCTCGACCAGCAGGTGGTGGGCACGCATGAGGCCATCGGCCGCAGCGGCCGAGATCAACGGCCCGCAGAAGGGCGGTGGCTCGTCGAACGGTGCGCCGACCACGATCGATTCGGCGGCCCACACCAGGCGATCCACGAATCGATCGCCCCACTCCCCCGCAGGCACCACCACGCGGCGGGCGCACGTGCACCGCTGCCCCGCGGTGAGGAACGCCGATCGCACCGTCAGATGGACCGCCGCGTCCAGATCCTCGACCGGGCGCACGACCAGGGGGTTGTTGCCGCCCATCTCCAGGGCGAGGAGGACCTCGGTCCGGCCCGCCAGCTGCCGGTGCAGCGCCTGGCCGGTGGCGGCACTTCCCGTGAACAGCAAGGCGTCGATCCGGGGCGAGCCCACCAGCGCCTCGCCGGTGGGGCGACCCCCTTGGACCACCTGGAAGAGATCGGGAGGAAGGCCGGCGGCGAGCCACCGCAACCGCATCTCCTCGCCCACCCAGGGCGTCAGCTCACTGGGCTTGAAGACCACCGCGTTGCCGGCCAGCAGGGCCGGGACGATGTGCCCGTTGGGGAGGTGGCCCGGAAAGTTGTACGGCCCGAGCACGGCGGCGACGCCGTGGGGACGATGCCGCACGACCGACGCCACCCCACCGACGTCGGCGTGCGCGGTGCCCGCCCGCTGGTCCCGGGAGCGGATCGAGTGCTCGATCTTGCCGATCATCGCCGCGACCTCGGTGGCCGCTTCCCACCGCGGCTTGCCGGTCTCGGTGGCGATGACCCGGGCGAGCTCCTCACGGTCCGTTTCGAGGCGGCTCGCGAAGGAGCGGACGATCTCGTCGCGTTCGTCGGTCGGCCGCCCGGCCCAGTCCGGCATCGCCTGGTGCGCCCGGGCGAGCGCGGCGTCGACGTCGCCGGCGGATGCGGTCGGTCCCTCCCAGAGGGTCTCGCCGGTCGCCGGGTCGACCGAGGTGAGCCGGTCAGCCACGGGCTCGACCCTCCCCCGGTCGGATGGTCGCGACCCGGACCGTGTCGCCCCGCTGGACCCCGAGACGCTGCCGCTGGGATCCCGACAGTTCGATCACGGGATCGTCCGGATCCGGTTCGGCACCCGGGACGGCGATACAGCGGTAGCCCTCGAGCCGACCCGTGCCCACCAGGAGCCCGACCGGGTCCTCGCCGCCTTCGGCGCCGTTCGCCACCGTGCACTCGATCGACTCGGCCACGGTGCGCAGCGCATCGACCGGAGCGGCCACGGTCGGACCCCCGTCGAAGATGTCGACGTACCCCTCGTAGCGCAGGCCCTCGGACTCGAGCATGCGGAGGGCGGGGCGAGTTCGTTCGTGGACCTGACCGATGACCGCTTGTGCCTTCTTCGGCAGCAGGTCGATGTAGACCGGGTGCTGGGGCATCAATTCTGCGATGAACTGCTTGTTGCCCCGCCCGAAGATGTCGTCGGCCTCGCCGAAGGGCAGATCGAAGAAGTGAATGCCGAGCCCACGCCACAGGGGCGAGCGGCCGTTCTCGTCGATCACCCCGCGCATCTCGGCGATGATCCGCTCGGCGAATCGATCGGGATGCTCGGCCAGGAACAGCATGCGCCCCAGCGACAGCAGACGTCCCGAGTTGGCCCCCCGATGGCTCGGGTCGAGGAACAGGCTGCAGAGCTCGGCCGCGCCCGTGTAGTCGTTGGTGAGGAACAGGATGGGATGGCTCTTGTAGATGCCCAGCTCGCGGCTGGAGTTGACGAGTGAGCCCACCCGGTAGCTCCAGAAGGGCTCGGTCAGGCCCACGGCGGCGATGATCCCGCTCATCCCCCGGACCTCGCCGTCATGATCGAGCACGAAGAGGTAGGACTCCTCCCCGGGGGACTCGGGCCGGGCGGCGAACGCGGCGATCGATTCCTCGACGCGGGCTTCGACGTACCCGGGGTCGGGCACCAGGCTGGACATCCCCGTCAGCAGCTCGCTGCTTCGCTCGACCATGCCCTGCAGCGCGGGGATGTCAGCCCGCTCGACCGGTCGCAGCACCGTCATGGTGTGGCCTCGAGCGGGTGTGCGGCCAGATCGGACACGACCAGCGCCGTGAGGGCGGCTCGTTCGACCAGGCTGGAGATTCTCATCCACTCTCCATCGGAGTGGATGTCGCCGCCGTGAACTCCCATGGTGTCGACGTTGACCAGTCCGGCGGCCGCGAGGTCGTTGCCGTCCGAGCACCCGCCGGTGGCCTGCCATCCGAGGTCGACCCCCAGGCGCTGCCCGGCGCCGGCGACCCGGCCGAGCATCTCCTCCAGCGCGGGGGTGACCGCCTTGGGAATCCGACCGAACCCGCCGTGGATCGTGGCGGCGAAGCCGTCGGCGGTCCCGATCTCGTCGACGATGCGCCGGAGGCGGTCGTCGAACCAGTCCGCGTGGGCCGGTTCCGTGATGCGGATGTTCAGGTCCAGCACCGCCAGGGCCGGCACGATGTTGTTGGACGTCCCACCCCGGATGGTGCCCACGTTCACCGTCGCCCCCGGCACGGCGCCGTCGAGATCGGCGATGGCCTCGACCGCACGGGACACGGCGACGATGGCGTTGCGACCCAGATGTGGCTCCCGGCCGGCGTGGGCGGCGCGACCCCGCACCACCAGCGTGTAGTTCCCGCTTCCCTTCCGACCCGAGACCAGTGACCCGTCGGGCAGTGCCGGTTCGTAGACCAGTCCCACCTCGGCCCGGCTCGCCGCGGCCGCAAGGGCCTGCTTCGAACTCGGTGAACCGATCTCCTCGTCAGGATTGATCAGGATGTCGACGCCGATCGGCGCCGGCCCCTCCATCAGGACGCCGCGCTCCTCCAGGACCTCCAGGGCGTGCCGCATGGCGATCAGACCACCCTTGAGATCCGCGACGCCGGGGCCCCGCAGCGTGTCCGAACCGTCCTGATGCACCTGCTGGAACGGGTGATCGGCCCCGAAGACCGTGTCGTAGTGGCCGACGAAGAGCACTCGGCGCTCGGCCTCGGGGCGTATCGACAGGCTCAGGAGCTGACCGACGGGGACGGCCGCCGGCTCACCGTTGGCGTCGACGACCCGGTCCGGCGGCAGATCAGAGCGTTCGAGGGAGCCGAGGGCGTCGAACTGCTCCACGAGCAGATCGGCGTTCCGAGCGAGACCCTCGAGGTTGCGACTCCCCGAGTTGATCGACGCCAATGCGATGAGCTCGAGGAGCATCGCACCCCGCCGACCCTCGAGATCGGCGATGAGGTCGTCGTGCGGGTCCACCCGCGGAGTCTGTCACGAGTTCACCCGCACGCGCCGCGGCTCTTGGTCTGTGATCGCTCCGACGTCCTATCGTGGCGCCACCCGACGGTGATGCGACCGAGAGCGGGTGCTGCTCGCGAAGGAGCGAGGGGGGAGGATCTGTGGCCGACATCGTGTTCGACGACGTGAGCAAGGTGTTCGACCGCGACGTGGTGGCGGTCGACTCGCTCACGCTCGAGATCCCGGATCAGGAGTTCATGGTCCTGCTCGGCCCCTCGGGTTGCGGCAAGAGCACGGCCCTGCGCATGGTCGCGGGCCTCGAGTCGATCTCGTCGGGCACGGTCTCGATCGGCGGCGACATCGTCAACGGTGTCGATGCCCGCGATCGCGACATCGCCATGGTCTTCCAGAGTTACGCGCTCTACCCCCACATGACGGTCCGCAAGAACATCGAGTCGCCACTCCGGGCCAGCCGCCTGGTTGACCGGGACGAGCGGGATGAACGGGTCGAGGAAGCGGCCCGCATCCTGGGCCTCCAGGACCTGCTGGACCGCAAGCCCGGCCAGCTGTCCGGCGGGCAACGCCAGCGGGTTGCGCTGGGACGGGCCATCGTCCGGCGGCCCCGCGCCTTCCTCATGGACGAACCGCTCTCCAACCTCGACGCCAAACTCCGTGGCCAGACCCGCATCGAGCTCGTGGACCTGTACCGGCGGCTCGAGACCACGTTCGTCTACGTGACCCACGACCAGATCGAGGCCATGACCATGGCCACCCGGATCGCCATCCTGAACGACGGGGCGCTCCAGCAGACCGGGACACCGCGCGACGTCTACCGCGAGCCGGCCAACCTCTTCGTGGCCCGGTTCATCGGCAGCCCGCCGATGAACACGATCGACGCCACCTACGCCGGCGGGTCCCTGATCCTGGCCGACGAGACTCGCATTCCCATCAACTCCGCGCAGCCGGTGAGCGAAGGGCAGCCGGTCGTCGCCGGCGTGCGGCCGGAGCACATCCACATCGCCGCCGAGACCACGGCCCACGCCCAGGTGGTCGCCGCCGAATGGCTCGGCCACGAAAAGCATGTCGCCATCGAGCTGGGCGGCCAGACGGTCATCGCACGCGAACCCGGTGACGGCCGCATCGTCGTCGGCGACACCGTGCCGGTCAGGGTCCACCCCGACGAGGTCCACCTGTTCGACCCGGACTCGGGACAGCGGCTGGCATGAGCCTCATCGCCGGAAGCGACAACGCGTCCGGTCCGGTCGGCTCGCGGTCGAAGATCCGAGAGACGTTGACCGCGTGGGCGCTCATCGCACCGGCGTTCATCATCTTCGGGCTGTTCGCGTTCCGGCCGCTGTACCGGCTGGTCCACCTGGGGCTCCACCAGCAGAACCGCACCGGGACCGCCGAGCGCTGGGTGGGCTGGTCGCAATACCGCGAGACGTTGACCGGCGACGACTTCCAGGATGGTCTGTGGCACACGATCCAGTTCGTGCTCTACACGGTGCCCATCGGGCTGGTGCTGGGCGTCCTGCTGGCCGTCGCGGCCAATCGCCGCCTCAAGGGCATGAAGATCTTCCAGACGATCTTCTCGTCCACCGTCGCCACCTCCAGCGCCGTCGCCTCGCTGATCTTCTTCGTCCTGCTCGAGAAGTCCGTAGGCATCCTGCCCAACATCGAGAGCGACATCGGCTGGGTCGACTGGGCGGTCGGTTTCGTCGACCTGCAGGATCCGGACTCGGCCATGCGAGGCGTGGCGCTGTCAGCGATCTGGCAGAACCTGGGTCTCACCTTCATCATCGTGCTCGCCGGTCTCCAGGCCGTGCCCGACGATGTGCTCGAGGCGGCCGAGATCGACGGCTACGGCGCCATCCGGCGGTTCTTCCGCATCACGCTCCCGATGATCTCGCCCACGCTGATCTTCCTGGTCGTGGCGCTGACGATCAGCGGGCTCCAGGCCTTCGCCCAGATCGACGTGCTGACCGGCGGTGGACCGGCCGGCTCGACCGAGACGCTCGTCTACAAGATCTGGGAGAACCAGCAGAACCCACCCACGTTGGGCGCCGCAGCAGTGACGTCGATCGGACTGTTCCTGGTGACCATGGTCATCGCCGCGGTGCAATTCTTCATGCTCGATCGGCGGGTCCACTATGGCGACTGAGTCCGTCGGCACCGGAAGGGTCGGACGCATCGTGCGCACCGCCGGCTGGTACGCCCTGCTGCTCTTCCTGGCGCTGATCGCGCTGTTCCCCGTCTGGACCACGATCCTGGCCGCGCTCACCCCGGCCGGCCAGCTCCTGACCGAGAAGGCACAGATCACCTTCCCCGAGAATCCCGAGTGGAGCGCCTTCGGCAAGGGCTACGTCGAGGCCGAGTTCGGGCGCCGGCTGTGGATCAGTGTCGCCATGACCGCCGGCATCTGCGCGGCTCAGATCGTCACGTCCATCCTGGCCGCCTATGCCTTCGTCTTCATGCGCTTCCCGTTCCGCCGGACCCTCTTCCTGCTGACCATGGCCACCCTCATGCTCCCGATCGAGGTGACGCTGATCCCCAACGTCCGCCTCATCGACGAGTGGGGCTGGGACAACTCACTCCAGGGTCTGATCGTGCCTTCGATGGCGACGGCGTTCGGGATCTTCCTCATCCGCCAGGGATTCGCAGGGGTGCCGAAGGATCTGCTGGACGCGTCCAAATTGGACGGCTACGGACACTGGAGCTTCCTGTGGCGCGTCGCCGTGCCGCTGAACCGGCCCGTCATCGCGTCGTTCGGCCTGATCTCGTTCCTCGGCGCCTGGAACCAGTACCTGTGGCCGCGGGCCATCACCACCGAGGGCCGATGGGAGACGATCCAGATCGGCCTGCGGTCGGTATCCCGCAGCAACATCGACGAGATCAACGTCGCCTTCGCGGCCGCATTGCTGGCCGCCCTGCCCCTGGTGATACTCCTGATCGTGTTCAACCGTCAGATCGTCCGAGGTCTCACCGCGGGCGCCGTCAAGGGATGATGTACCCGACCCATGGCCCTCCGGGTCGTCGCCCCTGCCCCACGCAAGGAAGCTCCTCATGACCCGCACCCGTTTCATCGTGGCCCTGCTGCTCTGCTTCGGCCTGATCGCCGCCGCCTGCGGCGGTGACGACGACGACGCATCCGACACCGGCTCGGACACCGCAGCCGACACCGGCGGGAGCGACACCGGCAGCGACACCGGCGACGAGACCGGAACCGACACGGGCGGGAGCGGGCAGCCCGGCGATGCCGATGCGGGCCTGACCGAGGCCCTCGGACTGCCCGAGTGCCCGGTGGGCGCCGGAGCCGGTGCCGGTCCGACCGAGCTCGTCGTCTGGCACACCTACGTGGGCGAGACCGAACAAGCGCACGAGGACCTGGCCGCCCGCTTCAACGAGAGCCAGAGCGACTACCAGGTCCGCCTGGAGAACCTGGGCAACTACGGCGAGGCATTCCGGGCCTACAAGGACGGCATCGCCACCGGCAACCTGCCGGCCATCGCGATCCTCGAGGACATCACCATGCGCGACGTGGTCGACTCCGGGACGGTGCTGCCGGCCCAGAGCTGCATCGAGGCCGACGGCTACGATATGAACGACTTCGTGCCGATCCTCAAGAGCTTCTACGCCGTCGACGGCGCCCTGTACCCGGGCGCGTTCAACTCGAGCCAGCTCCTGCTCTACTACAACAAGGACCACTTTCGGGCCGCCGGCCTCGACCCCGAGGACCCACCCCAGACCCTGGCCGAGATCCAGGAGGCCGCCGAAGCGTTGTCGGCGGCCGGCATCGAGGGACTCGAGGCCCCGCTCGCCTTCGCCGTCGAGGGCTGGATCGTGGAGTTCTGGCGTACCGGGGCCGGGCTCGAGATCGTCAGCAACGACAACGGCCGGGCCGCGAGCGACGAGGCGCCCACCGCTGCGTTCAACGACGAGACGACCCTCACCATGCTCACCACGTTGGACGAGATGAACGACGCCGGTCAGCTGAGCCCGGCAACCGACGAGTTCGGGGAATACCTTGCCGTCGGCACCGGCACCTCGTCGATGCTGATCCAGACCTCGACCGCCGTGACCACGGTGGTCACCATCCTGGGGGGCGAGGTCGACAGCCTGAGCGAACTGGCCGAGGGCACCGGCTTCGAGGATGTCGCCGCCCAGTTCACCGACCTGAACCTGGACATGGGCGTGTCACCGCTGCCCGGAATCGAGACCTCGGGTGCCGGTCAGATCGGCGGCGGGGCCTGGTTCATGACCAACACCGGCACACCGGAAGAGCAGGCCGGTTCCTGGGAGTTCCTCAAGTTCATCAACGAGCTCGAGAGCCAGAAGCTCATGCACCTGAAGGGCAGCTACCTGCCGGCCCGGCAGGCCGTGGCCGACGACCCCGACGTGGTGTTCGCCTGGGAGGAGAACGCCGCCGGCCAGTGGCTGAAGGTGGCCGTCGACCAGTTCAACGAGCTCGACCCCGAGTTCCCGGGTCCGCAGATCGGTCCCTACACCGAGACCCGCCAGGCCCTGCGGGAGATGCTGGAGGCCGTCATCCTGACCGGAGCGGAGCCGGCCGCGGCGATCGACGCCGCCGAGACCGAAGTCAACGAAGCCCTGCAAGCGTACGAGGATGCGAACTTCTGATGACCGACCCCATCCCCAACCCGAAATCCCGTCCGGACGCGTCGAATTCCGACGCGGAGGTCGGAGAATTGCAGTTGGCGAGTGCGCCGAACGCGCGCCGGTTCGAGGTCATGCCGCCAGAGCGGCGGGCCGTCTGGGACAACTACTGCGTCTGGCCCGAGCGCATGCTCTTCCCCAAGATGCTCGGCTTCCAGCTCGAGGACGTCAGGCTCGACTACGCCCGGATCCGCATGCCGTATCGCCCCGAGCACAACCAGACGGCCGGTGTCATCCACGGTGGTGCCATCGCCGCGCTGATCGACACGGTCGTCGTCCCCGCTCTGGGGAGCCCGTACGACGAGATCCCGGTCATGCTCACGTTGTCGATGACGGTGAACTACACGGGCGTCATCGCCCACGAGGATGCCGTCGCCGAGGGCTGGACCACCCGTCGGGGCAAGTCGATCGTGTTCTGTGAGGCGTCGGTCCGCACCGACGCCGGTGAGCTGGTGGCCACCGGCTCGATGGTCTACAAGGTGCAGGCCTGAGCGACCGGCCCCGGCGACCGTGGTCGCGACTGGCCCTGCTGTCGGGCCTGTCGGCGCTCGCCTTCACCCAGCCGCTACTCGCCACGTTCGGCAACAGCCCCGAGACCCTGGTGATCCTCCAGGTCGACTGGGTGGTGATGGTGGCCTTCGTCCTGGTCCTTGCGCTGGTGCCGGCCGGACTGGGGCTGCTCGTCGAGGAGATCTGCGTCCGAATCGATCCGCGGTTGGGGGCCGGCGCCGAGATCGCAACGGTCGCGGTCCTGGCCGGGCTGGCGCTGGCCCTTGCTGTCCAGGCGGTGGTCGGATACTCGGTGGTCGGTCTGGCCGTCTGCTGCGCGGCGGGCGCCGGCATCGGCGTCCTCGCTCGCCGCCATCGGCCCGTCGGCGAGTGGTTGGGCTACCTGGCGATCGGCCACGTCGCCTTCGCCGGGCTGTTCTTCTTCGCATCGCCCGGGGGCGCGGTGGTGGCGGGTTCCTCGGTCGACAGCACGCCGGTCGACGGGATGGCCGACCCGATTCCCGTCATCCTCGTCATCCTCGACGAGCTGCCGACGGCATCACTGCTCGACGGGACCGGTTCGATCGACGCAGCGACCTTTCCGGGTTTCGCCCGCCTGGCCGACGCCAGCACCTGGTACCGGAACACCACCACGGTCGCTCCCAACACGACCCAGGCGATTCCCGCCATCCTGACCGGCGACCTGCCCCCTGCCGGAGAACCCGCACCGGTCGCCGGCGAGTACCCCGACAACCTCTTCACCCTCTTCGCCGACAGCCACGACGCCACATCGTTCGAGCAGATCACCCGGATGTGCCCCGGTTCCCTCTGCACCACGAGTCCCCCCGTCGCGCGCTCGACCTCGTTCCGAGCCATTCTCGACCTGACCCCGTCGACCTACCGGTCGATCCTCACCGACAGCGATGCCGGCACCCTGGTGGTCGAGGCGCCCTTCGACACCGAGGCCCCTACCCGGATCGACGAGTTCATCGATCAGCTCGACGCCGCCGACGGCACCCTCGCGGTGCTCCACACCCTGTTCCCCCACGGCCCCTTCCTCTATGCCGGTGACGGCACCCGATACGACGCCCCGTATCCCAATCGCGGGGTCTTCGACGGGGTCTTCTTCGACGACACCGCCGCGATCCTGGCCCGGCAGCGCCATCAGGAGCAGGTCCGGGTCTCCGACCAGAAGATCGACGCCATGCTGAACCGGCTGGTCGAGACCGATCGGTTCGACGACGCCCTGATCGTCGTCACCGCCGACCACGGCATCGCGTTCCGGGGCGGTCAACCCGACCGGGGCGTCGGACCCGACAACCAGTCCGATGTCGTCTGGGTACCCCTCTTCGTCAAGTACCCGGGCCAGGACGGCGGCGAGATCGACGATCGTCCGGCCCGCACCGTCGACATCCTGCCGACGATCGCCGAGGTGGCGGCGATCGAACCGCCGTGGGAGGCCGACGGCATCTCGCTCCAGGGCGAACCCCGACCAGCCGATGCTCCGGTGATCGTCGCCGACTGGTTCCTCTCGCAGGTGGAACCGACCGACGGCCACTTCTCCCACCTGGACGGTGAAGCCGGGTTCGCCGCTCTGCTCGACGCGCAGCCCATCAGCCCCACGACAGACGGTCCCGGAGGGGCCTTCGCCCTGATGCCGGTGGCGGCGGAGATCGTGGGTCGGCCGCTCACCGAGCTGACCATCGGCCCGCCCGTCGAGGAGACCGGTGTCATCGAGCGACGATTCGCCGACCTGTCCTGGGACGGAACCGAGCGGGCCCCGTTCTACGTCAGCGGCTCGATCCCCCGCCCGCCGTTCGAGCCCATTGCGTTCGCCTTGAACGGCACCGTCGTCGCCGTCGCTCCGACCTCGATCTTCCGCGACTTCGACCACACGGCCTGGTGGACCCTGCTCCCCAGCGAGCACTTCGAGGCGGGAGCCAACGAGCTGGAGCTCTTCCTGATCGAGGAGGAGGGGGCGGACCCGGTGCTCCGCCCCGTGCCGCTGGAGCCTGGGTAACGCTGCGCAGCCGCCAGGCGAAGCAGCACCGACGACGACACCCGGATCGGCGAAGCCGAGCGCAGCGGATTATCGCTGCGCCAAGGAAGACTGCGCAGCCGCCAGGCGAAGCAGCACCGACGACGACACCCGGATCGGCGAAGCCGAGCGCAGCGGATTATCGCTGCGCCAAGGGAACCAGCACCTCGAAGCGGGCGCCGCCGGAGGGGCTCTGGCCCACCTCGATCGATCCGCCGTGGGCGGCCGCGACCGCGGCGGCCACGGACAGCCCCAGCCCGGCACCGCCCCGATCGCGGGTCCGGGCCTGGTCCAGCCGGACGAAGCGCTCGAAGATCAGGGCGCGATCGGCGGGAGCGATCCCGGGACCGTCGTCGTCGACGGTCAACCGCGCCTGCGATCCGTCGGATCGAAGCTGCACCGTGGCCTGCGAGGCGGCGTGACGCGCCGCGTTGTCGACCAGATGGCGGACCATCCGCTGGAGCTCGTCGACTCGGCCGTGCACCCGGGCCGCCCCAACCCCGGCACCGTCGACCGGCACCGATCGGGGTCGCCCGATCTCGGCCAGGACCACGTCGTCCAGATCGACCTCATCCGCCTCGGTCACCAATCGGCCCTCGTCGGCGCGGGCCAGCTGCAGCAGATCCGCCACCAAGTCCTCCAGCCGTTGCGTCTCGGCCAGCACGTCGTCGGCCACCTCGGGCCAGTCGGCCCGATCGGGACGCCGCGCCGCCACCTCGGTCACGGACCGGATGGTGGCCACCGGGCTGCGCAACTCGTGCGAGGCGTCCGACACGAAGCGGCGCCGCCGCTGATCCGACGACTCCAGCCGGTCGAGCATCCCGTTCATCGTCTGCGCCAGCTCGGCGATCTCGTCGGACGACTCCGGCTCGGGGATGCGCTCGTGGAGCGAACCCCCGCTGATCTCGGCCACTCGGTGCGCGATGGCCGAGACCGGGCGGAGCGCCCGTCCGGTCAGCGCCCACGCCACCAGCCCGGTCAGAAGGGTGAGGAGCGCCGCACCCAACCAGAGCGGCCCTCGCAGCGCGGTGATGCTGGCCTCGACCTCGTCCAGACCCTGAGCGCCCACCACCACCGCCGAGTCGCTGAGGGGCACCTCGACCACCCCGAAGTCGTCGAACTCGACGGGCTCGTCGCCCAGCAGGAAGAACTCGGCGATGTCGAAGAGCTCGTAGGTGGGGAGGATGCGGGATTTCTCGTCGAGCACCAGCGCCGTGGGACCGACCGGAGCGACTCGGCCGGTCGTCAGGTCCACCTCGACCAGCGTTCCGTCCGAGGCTGCGAGGATGATCCGATCGCTGTCGAGGCCGAACAGCTTCGCCACCTCGTCGAACTCGCCGGCCGCTTCGAGATGAAGCGATCCTCGAGGAGCTCGATGCTCGTTTTGAGGCCACCGAGGCCGAGTGCCGTGACCAGCTGCCGGAGGATCTGCAGGCGGAGATGGACGCCTGGAAGGACTTCGACGAGTGCATGGACGCACCGTTCGACAACCTCGGCCCCGTGGTCACCGTCGACGGCGAGGAGGGACTGACCCTCGGATCCGTCGGCGACGAGGCCGGCACGATCACCGTCACGAAGACCGCCGACGGCTCGCTCTCGGTCGACACCAGCGGCTCCGCCACCGTCTCCGACGATCCGGCCGGCGAGGAGGACTGGTTCCTGCCCGGAGAGGCCGAGTGCGGCCACCTGGCGCCCGAGGATCTGGACGCCTGAGTCAGCCCTCCAGCCGCAGCACCGGACCCACCAGTCCGGTGTCCGAGTAGACGTAGCAGGCCAGGTCGTGATCCCCGATCTCCCAGCCGGCCCGGTTGGGCTCGAACCAGCCGCCATCGGCGTCGAGCGGGAGCGCCTCCCAGTTGACCGTGTCGAACTCGGGTCCACACGATTCGTCCACCCGGTTCTCGAACTCGGCTTCGGTCGGGAAAGGGCCGGGTGGCATCGTGACGATGAGGATGATCTCGAGATCGTGAACGCCGGCGCAGTCCTGCTCCTGCAGCCGGGTGAACTCGCCCGAGGGCTCCTCGTAGCACTTTCCGGCTTCGATGTCCTGGGCCGAGGTGGTCCCGTTGGTCCGGACCGCCGCATACGTGAGGGTGGCGGTGACCAGCCCCAGCACCAGGATCACGACGATCACGACGGGTTGCTTCCACCAGGGGCGAGGTGGTGCCGCCACCAGCGGGCCCCCGGGCGAAGGTCCCGGTCCAGGGGCGATGCCGCCGGAGCCCGGCGGTGGGGGCGGCGCGGGCTGCGCCGAGGGCGGCGGGGCGGCGACCGCGGTCGCGGGCATCGGGCCGGACGGCACCGGCGGAGGAAGCGGTGGGGGCGGCGACCCGGCGGGCGAGGGGGGAGGCGGCGGCGGGCCCGCTGAGACGGGCGGCGGGGGCGGAGGTGGCGTCGTCGTGGACGGCAGGGGCGGCGGAGGAGGAGGCGGCCGGGTGGCCGTCGTCGCGGTCAGCGGTCCGGGACCGAAGTCGGGCGCCCCTGCCGTGTCGTCGGTGGCGCCCGGTGGGGTGGCGGACGGAGGGGTCGGGACGCCGGGCGGGACGAACGGTGACTCCGCACCCGGCGGTGGTGGAAGCCCGGACGAACGGGGCTCGACCGGATCCTGGGGCGGCAACGGCGGGAGGGGCTCCTGGGGCGGTAGCGGCGCCGGCGCAGGGATCGACGGGCTGGACAGCGGGGGCATCAGCGGCGGCGGCGGCCGGACAGCGAGGACGTTCCCGGGGCGACGATGCCACGCGAGACGCCGATGGTCAGCTGGGGCCCGTCCTCGGCGGCCAGGTACATCACCGTGGTGCCTGCGGGGAGGAGGTACGAACCGCCCCGGATCGCACGGCCCGTGTCGCCCAGGAAGCTGCCGTCGCTGCTGTCGTCGACGAAGAGGAAGTCGTCGTCGATGTCGTCGATCCTGGCGTGGACGCCCTGCACCCGCGGATCGCCGACCTGCACGTCGGCCGAGTCGGCGGAACCGAGGGTGAGCGACCCGCCCCGCGGGACGAGGTGGTCGGCGCCGTCGATGCTCACCACGCAGCTGTTCCCCACGCTCTCCTCCTCGTCGGCGTGGGTTGGAACTTACCCGGCCGATGATTCGGAGTGGCGCAGCCCCGCTGGCTGGCTGCCACCAGGCGAAGCAGCGACGGTCATGACACCCGGATGCCGAAGGCGGGCCGGCGGATGATCGCCGGCCAAGAGTGACTGTCACACACCTTCGGCATGATCGTCCCAGGCCATCGATCCAGTGGCCGTAGGATGACCCCCCAGGAGGGCCCCCGTGACTGTCACCCGCCAGCCGGCTCGACGACAGCACCGCACCGGGCGCAGCAGCGTGGCAGGACCGGACCGGCAGAGAGCTGCGAAGCGACCGGCGCGCAACGGCACCTCCACGTCGGCGTTCGGGGCCGGCAAACGCGAGAGTCACGACGCCTCAGCGTTCTACGACCGTTTCCCCGCCCCTGAGATCAGCGACGACGACCAGCTCGGTCCGGTTCCCTCGCTCGACTTCCCGGTCGTGCTCCAGGGTGATGCCCGGGCGATGACGCAGCTGCCGGATGCCTCGGTGGCCCTGGTCGTCACCTCGCCGCCCTACTTCGTGGGCAAGGAGTACGAGCTGGCCGTCGCCGGCCAGTCCGAGGCCGGCACCGCCGGGGTGCCGGACAGCTACATCGAGTACCTCGAGCTGCTCCGCGACGTCTTCGCCGAGTGCCGCCGCGTGCTCGAGCCCGGGGGGCGCATCGCGGTCAACGTCGCCAACCTGGGTCGCAAGCCGTACCGCAGCCTGGCCGCCGACGTCATCCGGATCCTCCAGGACGACCTCCACCTCCTCCTGCGGGGCGAGGTCATCTGGCAGAAGGGCGAAGGGGCCACGGGCTCGGTGGCCTGGGGCTCCTTCCGACGAGCCGCCAACCCGGTGCTGCGGGATCTGACCGAACGGGTCATCATCGCCTCCAAGGGCCGCTTCGATCGGGCCGTGCCCGCCGGCCGCCGGAAGAAGGACGGTCGACCGCACGAGAGCACCGTCACCAGTGACGAGTTCATGGAGGCCACGCTGGACCTGTGGCGTATCGACGCCGAGTCGGCCCGTCGCGTCAATCATCCCGCCCCTTTCCCCGTCGAGCTCCCCCGCCGGCTGATCGACCTGTACACCTACGCCGACGACGTGGTCCTCGACCCGTTCGCCGGATCGGGCTCCACCGTCGTCGCCGCCCAGCAGCTGGGACGCCTCGGTGTCGGCTACGACCTGGACGCCGAGTACGTCGAGCAGGCCAACCAGCGGCTGGCCGAACAACCCGATCTCGACGAGGTGGCCGCCCGCTACCGGGTCCACGCCGCCTCCGAAGGCAAGAAGGCGCACGACCTCGCCGTCGACGTGCTGGAGCAGGCGGGCTTCACCGTCATCACGACCGGACCCAAGGTGGGACCGACGCAGTTCGCCTTCCTGGTGGCCGACGCCACCGACACCCATCGGTACCACGTCGACATCGCAGGGGCGTTCACGACGGTTCGGCCCGGCATGCTCCGCACCGAAGCGGTCTGGAAGACGCTGGGCAAGGCTCACGTGCTCCACGCCACCGAGCCGCAGAGCCGGCTGCTGGTCCTCACGTCGCATCTGCCCAAGAAGGGTTCCGAAGCGCACAAGGCGCTCAAGGCCGTCGGCCGGGCCGGCGTGTTCGACGCCATCGAGATGTTCGACCCGGACGGTGTCGAACGACTCACCCGGTATGCGAAGGAAGCCGCCGAGGGCCCGGCGGTGGGCTTCTGGACCGAGGCCGAGCTGGCTGCCGGCTCCCCCGCATCTCCGGCAGGCTGAACTCACTCCATGGCCAGCATCAAGACCGAGATCACCGAGATCGTGACCGGTCTGGCATTGCTTGGCTACCGCAGCCTGGATCAGGCGTTGTCGATCCGCCCGACTCACATCCGCCATGTCGGCGACGACCACTTCGATCGACTCGACCAGGCGCTGGCCGGCGGCACCCACGAGGTCTCGTTCCGGACGGCCTGGGACAACGGTGTCGTCTTCGCCCGGGCCACCGACGGGCTGCGGGGCCGCCCACCGTGGGACGTCGAGTGGAAGGGCCCCCACCGACCCCCGTCGTACGAGCAGATCCCGGCCGACCTGCGCGTCGACCACGTGTACCTGTTGAGCTGCAAGTACGGGTCCAACATCGTCTTCAACGCCTCGCCGTGGCATCTGTTCGACCGCGGCCTGGCCGAGCGGCGCACCGAGCGCACCGACTGGTACCTGGCGGTGGCGCCGGTCGAGTACCAAGCGTTGTACCAGGCCTGCCGGGCCGAGCTGGACGCCGTCGGTCCGCTTCCCGACCAGGTCGGCGACCTCGACCGCGACGCCCGCCAGACCCTGAAGCGGGCGTTGGGCGGCAGCCGAAGCTGGCCGGGCGACGCCGCCGACGCGTACCGCGACTTCACCTACGCGGTCGCCCACGCCTCGGCGCTGCGGTGGAGGGAGCAGCTGCGGACCGAGCGGCAGCGTGAGGAGATGTTGTGGCGCCTGCTGCGATTCCAGGCCGCCCCCTACTTCGTCCTGGGCGCCTCACCGTCCGATCAGCCGCTCCGGTACCGGGTGGGCACCCCGTGGGACTTCCGCGACCGGTTCACGGTGCGCGGCTTCGACGTGTGGGCCGATGCCGCGGGCCAGGCCCTGGTGCGGTGGCGGGCCGACGTCATCGACCGCACCGACGACCGGTTGCGCAGTGTCGAAGGCCACGTCGAGGTGCGCTGGAGCCACGGCCGGTTCGCCCAGATGCCCGAGGCCAAGGTCTATCTCGATACCCCCCACCACGACGTGGCCGGCTACCACCCCCTGGACTGAGCGGCCCGGTGGGTCACGCTGTCAACCGGACTCGGGAGCCACCTCGACCGGCGGCTCGACCTGCTGGGGCCAGGTCCCGGTGCGTGGGGGTGACACCGTCACCGCGTCCGCCTCGATCGCCTCCGTCGTTGGCGTGGTCGAGCCCACCCGCTCCAGCGTCAGCCGGGCGACGATACGGCCGAGCTCGCGCAGGCTCGACACGTAGGAACCGGCCCGGATCTCGCCGCCGTCGACGTGGCGCCAGGTGATGGGCACCTCGATGATGCGGTGGCCGGCGCGTCGGGCCCGGGCCAGTGCTTCGACGTCGAAGAGCCAACGGGTCGAGCGCATCGGCCCGAACGCCACGTCGGCCGCGTCGGCGGTGAAGAGCTTGAACCCCCGCTGGGTGTCGCGCACCCCGGGCACCGCGACCGCCTGCGTGGCCAGGTTGCCCAGCCGACCCAGCACGCGGCGCACGACGGGCTGCTGCTCGCGCACGTCGGTCTCCCCCGCCGCGATCGATCCGACCGCAATGGACGCAGCCGCCGCATCGATCGAGGCGTCCGCCAGGAGGCGATCCAGCTGGTCGAGCGCGGTCGCGTTGTCGGCATCCATGAAGAGGCGGAGATCGCCCGTCGCCGTCAGCATGCCGGCCCGGACCGCGGCACCCTTGCCCTGGTTCTCCCGCAGTCGCAGGATCCGCAGTGCTTCGAACGAGGGCCCGTGGGCGGCGACGACCTCGACGGTCCGATCGGTCGATCCGTCGTCGACGACGATGACCTCGGCCACCCGATCGGTTGCGGCCAGGTACGCCGCCATCGAGTCCAGGGTCACGCCGATCCGCTGCTCCTCGTTGTGCGCCGGCACGATCACCGACAGCACCCCACCCGAGGCGTCGATCTCGGCGATGGGCCGCTCGGGTGTACCGGTCAGGAGGGGTCGGGCCAGCACCAGCGTCCAGAGCGACCACAACCACACCCCCGCCACCACGAAGAAGAGGGGGCTCCAACCGAGCGTGCCGGCCGCTACCTGCGAGAACCCCAGCAGCCACACCAGGGTGCCGGCCCGAACCCGCTGGATGGGGCCCACCGCCACCAGCACACCGATGCTGATCGCGATCAGCGAGGCGTCATAGAACATCGAATGGGGCGACATCAACAGCAGGGCCGGCGCGGCCACCGCCATGCGGACGGCCAGCGGCTGATCGACGCGGCGCCACCACACCCAGGAGACGACCAGACCGACGACGACGGCGACCGTCCAGCCGAGGATCGACCAGGCGCCACCACCCAACGCCTCGGCGAACCCCGGGGCGGAAATGCTGTTCTTGGCGTTGACCTGGGCATCCAACTGGGCGAAGGGCACGACCCGGCTCCACCAAGATGCGAGCCAGTTCGGCTCGAGCCAGATCGCGCCCAACGCCCAGAGGCCGCCCGCCCCGATTGCCGCGCCGACGACGACTCGCCAGCGGCGCGACAGGAACAGGAGTCCGATCAGCGGGATCGCATACTGCGGTTTGTAGAGCAGGAGCGCCAGCACCAGCCCCGCCGCCAGGTCTCGGTCGGCATCCACCAGTCGCCACGCCATGACGATCAGGAGGAGCGTGAGCGCGGTGTTCTGGCCCGCGGTCACCGCACGGAACATCGGATAGAACGACGCAACGGCGGCGATGGTGACCCACCAGCGCGTGGCGAGGCCCGGCAACAGCGGTTTGGCCAGCGCCAGGGCGGCCAGGACGAATCCGGCCATGAGCAGCGTGTGGAGCGCGTACGCCACCGGATACGAGAGCGATGCGAGCGGCCCGTAGGCCGCAGCGACGTGGGGCGGGTAGGCGAAGTAGAGGACGCCGGGGTCGTCGGGTCCCCAGAGATCGGCCTGGGCGTCGGTCTGCACCTCGACGTCGTAGAGGTCGGTGACGTCACCGTCGCTGACGATGCGCGCCGCCCCGTAGAACGCGGGGAAGTCGCCTCCCAGCCGGCCCGACACGGTGCCGCCACCCTGCTGCGCGGTCAGGACGGTGATGGCCAGGGCCAGCCCGATGGCGAGCAGGACCGCCCGCGCCACGCGGTCAGCCAATCCGTCGTTGGGTTTCGTGGGCACAGGACTCCTCGAGCGGCTCGTGTTCCATCGGCCGGACCGCCCGACGCGTGAGCCGTCCGACCGGCCCCGGGCCGCCGGGCGCTACGGTCGCTCGAAACCTTCAGGAGGTGCCATGCCGTTTCCCGCAGCGACGACCGTGAGTGTCGGCGCCGACGTCGAGCTCTCGGTGCACGACACCGGCGGCGAGGGGCCGGCGGTGGTGTTGTGTCACGGATTCCCTGATCTCGCCTCGACCTGGGACCACCAGGTGAACGCCCTGGCCCGGGCCGGCTTCCGGGCGATCGCCCCCGACATGCGCGGCTACGGCGGCAGCTCCGCCCCCGAGGGCATCGCCGCCTACGCCCTGCCCGAGCTCGCCGGTGACCTGGCCGGGCTGCTCGACGGGCTGGGGATCGACCGGGCGGTGTTCGTCGGTCACGACTGGGGCGGCTTCGTCAGCTGGTCCATGCCCGTGCTGCATCCCGACCGGTGCCTGGGCGCGGTCGGGGTCTGCACGCCCTACCAGCCGTTCCCCACCACCGATCTGCTGCGCACCCTGGTCAACGGTGACGACGAGCGGATGTACATGCTGTGGTTCCAGGAGCCCGGCGTGGCCGAGGCGGTGCTGGACAACCAGGTCGGGCTGATGTTCGACATGGTCATGCGGGGCGGGATCGACCCGTCCGAAGTGGCCGAGCTGGCGGTGGTGGACGGGGCGTTCGACATGAACCCGTTTCGCCGGCTGGACACGATCGAGCGCCGGGGCGAGCTGATCGTCGACGACGCCCGGATGGCCACCTACGTCGAGACCTTCTCGCGCACCGGCTTCGGCCCCGGGATCAACTGGTACCGGAACATCGACGCCAACGTCGAGGCCGCTCCCGAGGTGGGCCGCCGGCCGCTCGATCTTCCCTGCCTGATGCTGTGCGCCGAGTGGGACCCCGCGCTTCCGCCGGCCATGGCCGCGGACATGCCGGAGCGCTGCTCCGACCTGGAGATGCACATCATCGAGAAGGCCGGCCACTTCGTGCAGCTGGAGAAGCCGGAGGCGGTCAGCGGCCTGCTGGTCGACTGGCTCACGCGCCGCTTCCCGCCGACCCTGTGACCGCCGCTCGGCCGTTCGGCCGGTTCGTTCAGCCGAAGGTGCCGGCCTGGCGGAGCTGGGAGACCCGGGCCTCGTCGTAGCCCAGGACCTCTGCCATCACCTCGTCGGTGTGCTGGCCCACGGTCGGGGCCATGGTAGGCGCCGCCTCTGGACCGCCGTTGACCATCTTCAGCGGGAGGGGCAGCTGCTCGGCGCCCACGTCGTCGATACCGTAGAACGGGAACCGGTCCCGGAACTGCGGGTCGTCGCCGACGGTCTTGCGCGTTGTTGACCGGCGCGATCGGTGTGTTGACCTCGCCACTGAAGGCCAGCCACTCCTCGGTGGTCTTCGTCTTGAAGATGTCCCGGAGCTCGGCCTGCAGCTCGCGGTTGCCGCGGGCGTGGTCGGCGTACTTCGAGCCCGGCCAACGTTCGAACAGCTCGGGACGGCCGACCCCCTCACAGAAGTTCTTCCAGAACGCCTGCTCGGACGCCATGAACAGGACGTGGCCATCGGCGGACTCGTACATCTGGTAGCGGACACCCTCACGCATCCCCGCCAGGCCCGGAGCCCGGCGCTCGTAGTCGTCCGCCGCGTTGCCGGTGACCTCGTCCTCGGGCCGCTCGTAGGCCTTCCAGGTCTCGATCCGGTACCAGTCCATGTACGCCGCGGCGTCGGACTGCGCCACCTCCATCTGGCAGCCCCGGCCGGTCTCCCGAGCGTTGATGATCCCCGCCAGCAGGCCCACCGCACCCAGCATCGGCCCGACGTTGATGCCGATGTTGGGCATCTCGGGGATGTGGCAGAACCCCTCGTCGTCGTAGGCGGGCGGGATCATCCCGGCCCAGGTGTCGTAGGCGATGCCGTGGCTGGGCAGGTCCTTGTACGGGCCGGTGGCGCCGTATCCCGAGAGCGTCAGGAAGACCAGCTTCGGGTTGACGGCGACGAGATCCTCGTAGCCGAGTCCGAGCCTGGCCATCGATCCCGGCCGCATCGCCTCGACCACCACGTCGGCGCCCCGCACCAGGTCCTTGTAGACCTCGACGCCCTCCTCGCTCTTGAGATCGAGCGTGATGCTGCGCTTCCCCCGGTGGGTGTGCAGGTGCAGCAACGAAACGTCGTTGATGATGGGCCAGGTCATCTGCCGGATGTAGTCGCCGCTGGGCGGCTCGACCTTGATGACGTCGGCACCCATGTCGGAGAGGAACGTGGCCACCTGGCCGGGTCCGAGGAGGGAGCTCTCGATGACGCGGACGCCGGCGAGGAGGTTCGAGGCCGAGGGGGGAACGGAGTCGGACATGCCGGTCAGCCTCGTATCTGACGACCCGTCAGATCAAATCGCAGGCTCGGGTCCCTCGTCCTCGACGTGCACGGTCTCACCGGCCGAATCGGCGACCTCACCGGCGGCCTCGGGCTCGGAACGGATCTCGGCGGTGAGCTCGTCGAGCTGCTGGTCGCTCTGCTCGATCTCCTCGAGCAGCAGGTCCATCTTGTCCTCTGGCGACGCCTTCAGCTCCGCTTCCCGCCGATCGAGGTCGGCGTTCAGGGCGGCGGCGGCATCGTCCATGCTCTCGCGCACCTCGTCCGCCTCGCCCCGGAACCAGCGCTTCAGCGAGTCGAGGATGCTCATCGGACAATGGTAGACGGGGGGTCGGATCACAGCTCGTAGGCTCGGCCGATGGTGATCACGCCTGCGCTCCGGCGCCGGACCCTCGGTTCCCTCGCGGTCGGTCAGATCGTGGCCAGCGCGGCGTTGACCGCGGGGATCACCGTGTCGGCCCTGGTCGCCGAGGACATGCTGGGCGACAGCACCTGGGCCGGCGTCGTCACCGCCTTCTTCACCGTCGGGGCTGCGAGCGCCTCGTTCCTCCTGGCTCGCTACATGAGTCGACGGGGTCGGCGTCCGGGACTGCGCCTCGGGTACCTGATCGGTCTGGCCGGCGCGGTGATCGCCATCGCCGGCATCCAGATCGACAGCCTGCCCGTGTTCCTGATCGGCTCGATGCTGTTCGGGGCGGCACAGGCGTCCACCCTTCAAGCTCGATTTGCCGCCGCCGATCTCGCCGAACCGCACCAGCGCAGCCTCTACATCAGCACGCTCGTGTGGACCGGGGCCCTGGGATCGGTGACCGGACCGCTGCTGGTCGGACCGGCGAAGCGGGCCGGGCTGGATCGGGGTCTCGAAGAGCTCGCCGGCCCCTACGGGGTGTCCGTCGCCCTGCTGGCGCTGGCCGCGCTGGTGGTGACGGTCCTGCTCCGTCCCGACCCGCTGGTCGTCACGGGGGGCATCGGCGCGGGGGCCGCACGATTTCCTCCGCTCGCCGAGTCGGTGCGACGGATCTGGTCAGGACCGGCGACGCGGTTGGCGCTGATCGCCATGGCGGTGTCCCAGGCCGTGATGGTGGCGGTGATGACGATGACACCGTCGCACATGAAGGAGCACGGCCACGACGTCGATCTGGTCGGCCAGATCTTCAGCATCCACGTGGCGGGCATGTTCCTGTTCTCCCCACTGGTGGGGTGGCTGACCGACCGCATGGGCCGCCGACCGGCGATCATGGTGGGCAGCGCCACGCTGGTGGCCGCCACGGCCCTGACCGCGCTGGCTGCAGGGCGCACGGCCTTCCTCGTCCCCGGGTTGTTCCTCCTCGGTCTGGGATGGAACTTCGGACTCATCGCGGGCAGCGCCCTCCTCACCGAATCGGTCGACCAGGAGCACCGGGTCGGCGTCCAGGGCTCGGCCGACATGATGATGAGCATCTGCGGTGGCATCGGCGGGCTGAGCTCCGGCATCGTCAAGTCCATGGCCGGCTTCCACGTCCTGTCCATCATCGGCCTGACGGCAGCCTTCTCGGTCCTCGCCGCCGTCACCCTCGACCGACACCGGAACAGCCCCACGATCGTCCCCGTGGACTGAGTGCGTCGTCCGATGGTGCGCGATGCTTCTGCGCCGTGACCTCACTCGTCGCCGCCGGGCATCCGGCCACCGTCGACGCCGCGGCCGAGCTCCTCGACCGCGGTGGCAACGCGTTCGACGCGATCGTCGCCGCCGGGGCGGCCGCCTCGATCTGCGAGCCGGCGCTGACCAGTGCCGGTGGCGGCGGTTTCGTCCTGGCGCACCCGGTCGACGGAAATCCGGTGCTGTTCGACTTCTTCGTCGACACCCCGGGCCTGGGCCGCGACGTCGCGCCCGACGCATCGGATCTCACGCCGATCACGGTGCGCTTCCCCAGCGCCGATCAGGAGTTCTGGGTAGGGGCGGCGTCCATCGCCGTGCCCGGTGCCCTCCCCGGCTGGCTGCACGTCCACGAACGGCTGGGACGGCTCCCCCTTCCCGACGTGTTCGCCCCGGCGGTTCGACTGGCCGATCAGGGCGTCGAGGTGAACGGCTTCCAGAGCACCCTCTTCGCGCTCCTCGAACCGATCTTCACCTTCTCGGCTGCGACCGCGGCCACCTTCGCCCCGGACGGAGCGGTCCTGACCCAGGGCGACCGCTGCGCCAATCCGCCTCTGGCCGGCTTCTACGCCGACGTCGCCGCCGGTCGCCTGCTGCACGAGCCCGACTTCATCGCCTCGATCTGCGACGGCCTCCGGGCCGAGGGATCGGCGCTGACCCCGGAGGACATGGCGGGCTACCGGGTGATCGAGCGGGCACCGCTCCGCATCCGCTACCGCGACGCCGTCGTGCTGACCAACCCCGGACCGTCGCTGGGCGGCCGGCTCGTCGCCCATGCGCTGGACCACCTGGGAAGGCTTGCACCCGCCGAGCGGCACGGCGACCGCACCCACGTCGTGGGGCTGGCCGATGCGCTGGCCCGAATCGCGCCCGGCTCCGACTACCCCCAGGCCGTGCACGGAACGACGCACGTGTCGGTCACCGACGATGCCGGCAACGTGGCGTCGATGACCACGTCCAACGGGACGGGCTCGGGCGTCGTCCTGCCCGGGACCGGCGTCCACGCCAACAACATCATGGGCGAAGCAGACCTGCACCCGAACGGGTGGTTCACCTCGCCGCCCGGGACCCGGGTGGGATCGATGATGGCGCCCTCGATCCTGGAGCGCCCCGGCCGGGCGCCGGTCGCGTTCGGCACCGGCGGGAGCGAACGGATCCGGAGCGCGCTGACACAGTTCGTCGTCGACCTGGTGGACTTCGACATGCCGATCGCCGATGCGGTCGCCGCACCCCGAGCCCACGTGGAACACGGTGTGCTCCAGCTCGAACCGGGCTTCACCGCGGCCGTCCTCGACGAAGTCCGGGAGCGGTATCCGGTCAACGTCTGGGGAGTCCGGGACCTGTACTTCGGCGGGCTCCACGCCGTGTCTCCGTCGGGCGAGCACTGCGGCGACCTGCGCCGGGGCGGCTCGTCGACCTCGGTTGGCTGAACGGCAGAAGTGAACCCTCTGGGTGCCTGACCCCGAGAGGGTTCAGGTTGTCGCGGCGGTGGCAAGCTCCGTGGCCCACCGATAGTCGGCCTTGCCCATCACCGTGCGCTGCAACCGGTCGGCCACGACGATGTCGCGGGGGCACTTGTAGCCCGCGATGTGGTGCAGGCAGTGGTCGTGCAGCTCCTCGACCGACGGCGCTCCGTGCTCGCCCTCCCGCAACTGCACCACCGCGGCGACCCGTCGGCCGAATCGTTCGTCGGGCACACCCACGACGATCGCATCGAAGATCGACGGATGGCTCTTGACCGCCTTCTCGACCTCCTCGGGGAACACCTTCTCACCGCCGCTGTTGATCACCATCGAACCCCGGCCCAGGACCGAGATGACCCCGTCGGCATCGACCGTGGCCATGTCGCCGGGCACCGACCAGCGGACGCCGTCGATGGTGGGGAACGTCACCGCCGTCTTCTCGTCGTCGTTCCAGTAGCCCAGCGGGATCCACCCGCGACGGGCGAGCTTGCCGACGACGTCGGAGCCGGGCGGGATCGGCTGGAAGTCCTCGTCCAGGACCCTCGTCTTCTCGTCGGCGATCAACTGCGGCGGACCACCCGGTCGACCCGGCTTGATCCGCCCCTGGCTCCCGGTCTCCGACGCACCGAACCGGTCCACGATCTTCACCTGCGGGAGCATCTCCCGCAGCTCCGCCTTCACCGCCGGCGAGAGGATGGCGCCGGACGACATGATCATCTTCATCGACGAGAGGTCGTAGAGCTCGCCGTTGCGCGCCAGCTCCGCGGCCAGCGGTCGAGAGATGGCATCACCGATGACGACGAGCAGCTCGGCCCGCTCGTCCGCGGCGAACCGGAGGGCGGCTCCGGCGTCGAGGTGCCGGTCGGTCGAGAGCAGGCTGGTCCCGCCGGTGAGCAGCGCCGTCAACGACGTCCACTGCGCGCCGCCGTGGATGAGCGGACACAGGGAGAACCGGCGAGCCACGGGGGTTCCCGCCGCGGCCCACTCCCCGATGTCGTCGGCACGCTCCAGGGGCATCACCCCGCCGCGGGGGGACCCGGCGCCGCCCAACGCTCCGAAGAACAGATCCTCGTGCCGCCACATGACCCCCTTGGGCATGCCGGTGGTGCCGCCGGTGTAGAGCAGGTAGAGGTCATCACCCGATCGCCGCCCCACGTCGGGCCGCTCGGGACTGGAGCGGGCCAGCCGACCGTCGTAGTCGACGCCGCGGGAGATCACGGTGTGCAGGTCGGGGAGATCCGGCTCGGCCTCGTGCACCCGCTCGGCCAGGTCCGCCTCGGTCACCACCACCACCACGCCGGCATCGTCGAAGACATAGCGCAGCTCCTCGGCGACATAGCGGTAGTTGGCGTTGACCATGACCGCCCGCAGCTTGAAGATCGCCAACATCGTCTCGATGAAGTCGCCGCTGTTGAACAGGTGTACACCCACCCGGTCGCCGGGCCCGACGCCCAGCGAGGCGAGGTGGTTGGCCATCCGGTTCGCCCGCTCGTCGAGCTCGGCGTAGGTCCACCGGCGGGTGGCGACATCGCTGCCTCCGGTGATCAACGCGGGTCGGTCACCGATCGCGTCGACCGATCCCTCGAACAGGTCGGCCAGGTTGAACGAACGGAGGCTCGGCATGGCCCGATTCTCCGGGCCGGCACCGTGCCGGCGCAAGCGGGAGGTCAGAGTCCGTCCGAGGCCCGATGCAACCAGATCGGGCGCTCCACGCCGCGGACCGGAACCGGTCCGACCGGTTCCAGCCGGATCGCGTCGGGGATCCGGTCGGCCGCGATCACGACGTCGTCGGAGACCAGCAGTTCGCCCGGTCCGGCGAGCGCGCTGATCCTGGCCGCGACGTTCACCGTGTGACCCACCAGGTCACTACCCCGGGCGACGGCCGAGCCGTGGTGCAACCCCATGCGCACCGCCAGGGGCATGGTCCGCTGGAGGCGAGCATCCGCCAGCTGGCGGGAGAGCGTCGCCGATGCGCTCAACGCATGGCCCGCTTCGCCGAACCAGAGCATCGCCCCGTCCCCCAGTTCCTTCACCACACGGGCCGGTCCGTCGGCGACCGCTATCTCGATCAGTTCGGCCTGGAGATCGAGGACGTCGACGGCTGCGGCGTCGCCGAACGCCTGGGTGTACTCGGTGAATCCCACGACATCGGTGAACAGGAACGCGCCGGGGACGGATCGATCGGTTTCCGGCGGAGTCACCGGGGTGACCTCATCGGCCACCGCTCACCACATCGACCCGGCCGCTGACCGAGGCGGCGCGGACATGGCAGTCGGCCGGATCGGTCGGCGGGGTGCCGTCGCCCCGATCGATCGCAGCCACCACGCCCTGCGGCAGGTGCACGTCGACGCGGCCGCTGATGGTCTCGGCGTCGACGTCGGCCGCCCGGCTCAACACCACCGAAACCCGGCCGGACACCGAATGGGCCCGCACCGGACCGGCAACCGATCCGACTTGGATGCGGCCGCTCTCGGTGGACAGGTCGGCCGATCCGGCCCGCTCGACGGACACCCGCCCGTTCTCGGCCCGAACCCGGCACATGCCGTCGACCGAACCGACCTCGACCCGTCCGCTGCCGGACCGCACGTCCACCGACGCAGCGTGCTGGACCGAGACGCGCCCCGAGACCGAGGAGATCGCGGTGTCGCCCAGCTCGCCGCGGGCCTGAACCCGCCCCGAAGTGGTGCCGATCGCGACGTGGGCACCGTCGGGCACCGTCACCTCGACGCGCGATGAGTCGGCGGCCACCGTCGCCACCGATCCGTCGATCCGGACGTCGGCGTGACCCTTCACCGAGAACTCCGAGCCGGCCACCACCGTCACGCGGCCACTGACGGCCGAGACGCGCACCGTCGTCGGAGGTGATGCTGCGGCGGGCATCGGCGTGGTCACGTACGCGACCGTACGCCGAAACCTGGGCATCCACCCGCACATGGGTGGCGCCGATGCCCAAGTTTCGGCATGGAGATGGGTGGGATCGGAGCCCGAGCCGAAATCTGGGCATCCACCCGCACATGGGTGGCGCGGTTGCCCAAGTTTCCGGGACGGGGGCGAGCGGTCAGAGCAGGACGATCAGGGCCTCGGCCTTGGTGATGTCACCCTCGACCGCGATCCGGCCGTCCAGGGCGGCGGCGGGCGCCGTGACCCGGCCGGCCACCAGATCGGTCCAGGTCGTGACGTCCATGGTGAGCTCGAGGTCGCGGTGCTCACCTTCGGCGCCGGGGCGATAGGCCACGCCTTCTCGACCGATCGTCACCATCCAGTCGTCGCTCTCGGCGCCGTTGACCTTCAGCCGGTAGGTGGCGGGCGCCACGTCGCGCAGCGCCGCCTCGTCAACCATCGACGTCAGCACCTGGAGCACCGGCTCGGGTTCGATCTTCTCGACGCCGGCCAGCGACGCCCGGAACCGCCCGATGAGATCGTCCTCGTCGAACTCGTCGATCGAGTCGGCGGCATCCAGCTCGCCCGCCTCGGTGGCCGAGTCGACGTAGCTGGCGTACTGGAGGATGCCCAACGTCTCGAACCCTTCGCGCACCCGTGGAGTGAGCAACCCGAGCTTGCGCAGGTTGGGTACCACCTTCGAGAAGATCAGGTTGCGGAAGAGCATCGCGTCCGGCGAGACCGCGAACTCCTTCGTGGCCTGGTCGACATCGAAGCCCATCCGCTCGAAGACGTCGATCGGCACGAACCGGTCCCGGATCGCCGCGCACGACTCGAGCAGGAACTCCTCACGCACGCGGAGGTCGACCGGGTCCATCTCGTCGTAGAAGCCCTGGAGCGAGAGCACACCGAACGCGACGTGACGCGCCTCGTCGCGGCGGACCATCTCGGTGATCTGCGCGATGAGCGGGTTGGCGAACATGGCCCCTCCGAGGCTGAACGCGGCCAGCGCGACACCCTCGATCAGGATCTGCATGCCCAGGTAGGTCATGTCGATCTCGTCCCGCCCGGTGACGTCGTGGAGCAGCGACTGGAGGAACGAGCCGATCGGGTACTGCATGTCGATCTGTTCGAGGTAGCGCTGATACACCTCGACGTGGCGAGCCTCGTCCGCCACCTGCTGGGCGGCGTAGTACTTGTCGTCGATCGATCGGGAGCCGGCGCAGATCTTCGACGTGGCCACCAGGGCCCCCTGTTCGCCGTGCATGAACTGGCTGATCGTCCAGGCGTGGACCTCGGCGTTGAACGTCCTCCGGTTGGCCTCGGACTCGCTCACGTAGCGCTCGACCTCGCCGACCGCCTCGCCGTAGTCGAGTCCGGAGAACTGACCATCCTCCATCAGCGCGTCGAGCCCGGGGTCGACCTCGACGTCCCAGTCGATGTCGGTGCTGGCGTTCCACTGGCTGAGCTTGGACTTCTCGTAGAGCTTCGTGAGTCGCTCCCGGCGGTCGCCGTAGTTCCAGACGTAGGCGGCGGGGGCGCCCATCGGCACAAGATCCGGTGCGGTGCCGGGGCGGGACGGAGCGGTGGGGGTCATGAGGAAACCTTTCCGGTGGCGGGGAGGACGGGGTCGGGGGCGGAGGGGTCGCTGGGACGAAGGAGTGCGCCGTGTTCGAGGACCTCGCGCAGGGCTGCGGTGACGTCGTCGAAGCTGGTGGCGAAGCTGTCCTGGGTGAGACGGATGAGCAGGGCGTCGCGCACCAGATCGAGCAGCTCGACCAGGGCGCGGGGATCGATGCGACCGTTGACGTGACCGGAGGCGACGCCGTCGGCCACGAGGGGGGCCATCAGGTCGGCGACGAACCCGTTGAAGCGGCGGATCGACGCATGGACCTCGTCGTCCATGTCCATCCGACCGCGCAACTGGGCGACCATGCCGTCGTCCTGTGACGGCGGGCGACCCAGCACGAATTCGTCCAGGACGTCCATCAGTCCGCCGTAGGTCCCGTCGGGGTCGATCTCGGGGCGGAACTGGCGCCACTCGGTGGCCAGCACCCACTCGCCGGCGGCCGCGACCAGCTCGCTGAGGCTGTCGAAGTAGTTGTACAGCGTGCCGGCCGAGACGTCGGCCTCGGCGGTGACGGCGCGGGTGGTGATCGGCTCGTGGCGCGCCATCACCCGAGCGGCGGCTTCGACCAGTTGCTGTCGCACCGCCGCCTTGTGCTCTGCGGACACCTTCGGCACGGAAGAACTCCCATCTCGTGAACTCCGGGCGACACGGGCGCTCGCCGGCGTTTCACGAGGTCGGTAAACTGAATGAGCGCTCGTTTTTCTAGCGTACCAGGCTCACCCCGTCAAGGGATCCCGTGGCCGGGTGCGCCGGCCGCTACGGTCCCGCCGGTGACCGATCACCCGACCGGACAGTTGCGCTGGAACCCGTTGGCCCGTCGCTGGGTGGCGGTGGCGGGTCACCGATCCGAGCGACCGGTCGACGCGCCGCCGGATGTTCCCCGGCCCGACCGACCGACGCACGACCCGAACTGCCCCTTCTGCCCCGGCAACGAGTACGAGACGCTCCCGCCGGTGGCGACCGTGCCGGCTGGCAACGACCCCTGGCAGCTGCGGGTCGTCCCCAACAAGTACCCGTCGTTCGACGGCACCGAACCGCTGTCCGGCTCCCCCACCCACACCGCAGCCTCTCCCACGGAGACCGCGGCAGCGTCGGGGGCGTGCGACGTGGTCATCTTCACGCCCGACCACGATCGCGACCTCGCCGACTGCACGCCGGACCGGGCGGCGACCTTCCTGGGCGTGATCGCCGACCGATGCCGCGCCCACGCCGATCTTCCGGCGGTGGCGCACACGTCGATCATCGTGAATCGCGGCCGCACGTCGGGCGCATCGCTCTCCCATCCGCACGCCCAGCTGTTGAGCACCCCGTTCGTCCCACCGACGGTGCATCTGGAGCTCGACGCGTTCGCGACGGACTCCGACGTGCTCGCCACGACGGTCGACCGTCACCCGGAGGGTGTTGTCGCCCGTCGTAACGGTGCTGTCTCGATCTGCCCACCGTGGGCCGGATTCCCCTACGAGACCTGGGTCATACCGACCGCACGAACCCGCTCGATCGTCGACGCCTCAGGCGCCGAGCTGGCCGATGTCGGTGACCTGTTGGTCGACGTGCTCGGGCGACTGCGCCGGGCCCTCGGCGACGTGGACTACAACGTGGCGTTCCGGGTTCCCCCACCCCGAACCGACGGTCCCTTCACGTGGCACCTCCAGGTCCTGCCCCGCCACGTTCCGCTGGCCGGCTTCGAGCTGTCGGCCGGCGTCGCCGTGAACGCCACCCCGGCCGAGGTGGCGGCCGATCATCTCCGGACCGTCCGGGCCTGATCCTGCCTGGGGGGGTGCCTCAGTGGTGTCGATCCGACCGATCATCGGTCGGTCGGGCCCGTCGCTGTCGACCAGCGGGTCGACGGGACGAGGTCCCCGTCGGGGTCGGAGCAGGTCGCCGCCGCCGGCCGCGGCCATGGTGCGCTCGATCCAGCGGATCGCCGACGCAACGATGAACCAGAACAGCACCATGCCCAGCAGCAGCACACCGATCACGATGATCGGTGAGTCCGACATGGTGGTCGCGACGTCGAGCACGCGATGGACGGCAGATCGCCACCACCCGCAGTCTTCGCCACACGCCTCGGCCAGCATGAAGACCACGCTACCGGCCGAGGCACCCCGAGCCGGGATGCCGAACCGGATCTATTCAGTACCGCTGCGGAACGTCCGACGAGACAGGGGCCGCCGTCACCGAAGGCTTCGGCGTGCACCGCTCGGGCGTCGTCCTCAGCCGCCGAGCTCGGCGCCGCTCAGGGTGACGGTCCGGCCGACGTGATCGTCGGCCTCGAACTTCTCGATGAGGATCGGGTCGGACGACTCGGCAACGGTCCGTTTCCCCTCGGCGGTCTCGACCACGGCGACGGCCTGCCTCCGCAGCGGCCCGCTGGTGACCGTGGACCCGAGCACGGTCGCCGGTCCATGGTGTTCGTCGACCGTGGCCACCACGCTCGTCGATGCGGCAACACGGTCGGCCACGTCGAGCGCGGCGTACGGACGGTCACCGGGCTCGGATCCGAACAGCCCGGCGCCGTACTTGGTGATCATGCCGCTGATCGAGCTGACGTAGGCGGTGCCGCCCTCCTCCCGGAGCCGTTCGACCGTGCGCACGAGTGCCATGAGGGCCGCATTGTTCAGTGGTCCCCCACCGAAGGTCATCCCGCCCGACACCGTGGGGGACGGGTCGAGCGGCACCTCCAGCTGGCGGGACTGCATGCGCACCGCTGCGGGAAAGCACGAGTACAGGTCATGCATCGACGCTGAGGCGGGGGCGACACCGGTGAGCTCCTCGATCGCCTGGCCGACGTGGTCGATCGCGTCGTGGCGTCCCAGCGCGGGCCGCTGCACCAACGGCACCATGTGGTTGGAGACCACCCCGGCCCGGGGGTGGACGAGGCGATCGGCGGCGATCCCGGCCCGCCGCGCGGCATCCGCGCCGGCGAACACGATGGCGGCGGCCTGGTCGACGTTCCACTGCGAGCACAACAAGCGGGTGTACGGCGTCGCCACCGAGCGCTGCTCGAGGATCTCGTCCGCCGACGGTGCGCTGGTGTCCCACGCCCACGGGTTGCCGGCGGCCACCCGCCCGAATCCGGCCCAGAGCTCCGCCAGGGCGGCTCGGTGCTCGGCCATCGTCAGCCCCTCGTCGGCGCGCAGGGCCGAGTCCATCACCGCGTACTGCGCGGCCGGGAGCGCGAGCCCCCGATGGATCTCCAGGTCGTGCAGGAGGTCGTCGTCCGGCTCGAGGCGAGTACCCGGCCGGACCGAGTCGTCCTGGGCGGTCTCGGGGGCGTCGATGCCGGCCTTGCCCGCCATCCTGGCCCGGGACCGGGCCTCGCCCCCGACCACCACGACCACGTCGGCCTCTCCCGCGGCGATCGCGCTGGCCGCACGATCGAACAGGGACTGCTGGAGGACCCCTACCGCGGCGAACACCGTGTGGGCCCCTCCGATCCCGCAGCGCTCGGCGACCAGGGCCGCCGGATCCCGGTAGCCCCACATACCCTCGGGCACGAGGATCAAGCCGGCCCGCTCGATCAGCGAGGCGGCGCCGTCGGCGGCGGCCCGACGCACGGACCGGGCCATGAGCTCGACCGCTTCGACCGCCTCGTCGGGCGCCGCGTGTTGCACGACTGCTCCGACCCCGGCGATGACGGGCACCGGCCCCTTCGTCCCCACGGCGGTCAGAACCCGGTCCAGGTGGGCGCCCGGCGTTCACGAAACGACGCGATGCCCTCGTTGGCGTCCTCGGTGAACATGTTGAGCTGGACGGCCCAGGACTCGTCCTCGATCGCCTGCTGGCGGTTGCCGTCCATCGACTTGTTGATCAGCCACTTCGACAGGGCGTAGGCCCGGGTCGGCCCCTGCGCCAGACGCTCGGCCCAGTCGGTGGTGGCGTCGCGTAGCTCGGATCGGGGGACGACCTTGTTGACCAGCCCGAGCCTCAGCGCCTCGTCCGACGGGATGTCCTCGGCGAAGAAGACCAGCTCCTTCGCCTTCTGCGGGCCGACCAGACGGGGCAGCAGGTAGGACCCGAGCGCGTCGGGGATCAGCCCGCGCCGGGTGAACACCTCGACCAGCTTGGCCTCCTCGGCCATGATCACCAGGTCGCACGCCAGGGCAAGGTGGGCTCCGGCGCCGGCCGCCGTGCCGTTCACCGCGGCGATGACGGGCAGGTCCGAGTCCATCAGTGCGGGCAGGGCGCGGTAGTACCCCTCCAGCATCATGCGGCGAGCGTCACCCATCACCCGCTCGGGGGTCCCTTCCTTCACGTCGCGGGGGTACGCGTGGCTCAGGTCGGCGCCGGGGCAGAACATCTTCTCGCCTTCGGCCGTGAGGACGATGGCTCGGGCTTTGTAGGACCGGTTCAGGCTCTCGACCAGGTCGCGGATGCGGTCACGGGCGGGCGGGCTGAGTGCGTTGCCCACCTCGGGTCGGTCGATGGTGATCCACGCCACGTCGTTGACGATCTCGAACCGGACCTGTTCCTCGAGCGGTCGCTCGTCGGCCATGCTTCCTCCACTCCTTGCCGCCCCACTGGCGGACGGCCCGACTGATCGGCAAGTCTCCATGACGGCGACCGGTCGATCCAAGCTGCGGCCAGAGCCACTGCGAGAGGACGGGTGCGTGTCAGAGCTCCAGATGGTCAGGGAGATGCTCGCCGTGGCACCGCTCTTCGGCGACCCCGAGGACGACGGTCCGATCGACGTTGCTGCGCTCCGCGAGAACATCGACATGCTGGCCGGAAGCCTGGCCCTGCCCGCAGCGATCCGACGCGAGGCGCACGATCTGGGCGGCGTGCCGACCGACGTCTTCACCCCGGACGACGCCCGGCCCGGAGCGGTGCTGTACCTGCACGGCGGCGGCTACGTGATCGGTTCCCGGGTGAGCCACGGCGGCATCGCCGGCAACCTTGCGGCGGCTGCCCGTCGCCGGACCGCACTCCCCGACTACCGCCTGGGTCCCGAGCACCCGTTCCCGGCCGCGGTCGACGATGCGGTCGCTGCGTACCGGGCGCTCCTCGAGGATCACCCCGCCCGGCAGCTCGCCGTGGCCGGTGACTCCGCAGGCGGAGGGCTGACCCTCGCCACCCTGCTGGCGCTGCGCGATCGCGGCATCGACCTCCCGGCGACGGCCGTGTGCCTGTCCCCCTGGACCGACCTGCGTTGCACGACCAAGTCGATGCGAACCCGGGCGGACGTCGACCCGATCTGCCGCTCGGGGAAGCTTCGTCACATGGCCGACCTCTACCTGGGCGGTGCCGACCCGGCCACGCCGCTCGCCTCGCCGGCGCTGGCCGACCTCACCGGGCTGCCGCCGCTCCTGGTCCAGGTGGGCGACGCCGAGGTGCTCCTCGACGATTCGATCACCGTCGAGCGGCGGGCCCGAGCGGCGGGCGTCGACGTGGAGCTCGAGGTCTGGGACGACATGGTCCACGTCTTCCAGGCGTTCGTCGGGCTGCTGCCCGATGCGCAACGGGCCATGGACCGCATCGGCGCGCACCTCGACCGGCACCTGACCTGAGCCGCTGGTGGCCGACGACCCCCAGGTGGTGGAGTTCCACGTCGACGATCTCGCCGGTGTGATCGCTGCCGTCGACCGGATGCGATCGACCCGGTCCGGCTGGATCAACCTGGCCCCGATGGTCCCCGAGGATCAGCGGCGACGGCCACAGTCCATCCTCGGTCGGGTGTTCTCGTCCCGAGGACCCGACGCGCCGATGGCGACGATCACGGTCGGTCACGAACGACGCGACGGCGCGGTCGGGCCCACCTCGATCGGTCTGGTGCACCCCCTCCGCGAGCGACTCCGTCCATGGCTCTTCGAGCACGGGCTGGCCCCGCCGACCGAATGGCAGGTCAAGCAGGACAACCCGATGCGCGGCGCGGTCTGGGAGATCCCGGCCGACACCCCCACCGCTCCGACCGTGATCCACCTGATGGCGATGGCGACCGCCCTCGACCCGGTCGACGCCGACCCGGCCCTGCGCACCTGGATGGCCGAGATCCACCACTGAACCCGTCGTTCGGTCAGCCGGGGAGGACGAACGGTGGGGTCTGGCGGAACGACACATGCAGGTGACCGCCGTGGATGTCGGCCCACACGCCAGGGTAGGTCCGGTCGACCCAGGCTCGCATCGGCGCCAGCAGCTCGAGCTCGCGGTAGTAGCCGACGCCGGCGATGTTGAGATCGACGGCGCGACCCTTCAGGTGGTCGGAGTCGGACACGCCGCCGACGGCCCGGTTCCGGTTGGGATCGCGGTAGCCCGAGGTGATGTGGAGCTGGGGATAACGAGCCATGATCTCGTGGACGTACCCGACGATGCGTCGGTCGAACGACACCGGCCCGTACGGAACCAGCGCGATGCCCTGGTGGGTCCGGCCGCTGCGCCGATAGGTGCGCTCGGTCGAGGTCCCGGGCGTGCCGGCCCGGCGGCCGGCGAGGACATCGGCCAGCCAGCCCGCTTCGGCGGGGGTGGCGACACGGGGCGGATACGGCCGATCGATGCACCCGATCTTCCGCAGCGGACCGTCGGGATCGACGGCGTGGACACAGAACCGGTCGGCGTCACCCAAACGATCGGCGCGGATGCGAACGTCCAGACCGTGATTGCGGCCGTACCCGGGGAAGGCGCGCTCGACGTCGGCGCGGGACCGGTCGGCGTCGACCCCGGCGACCCAGCGCCCGTCGGCGTACACCCGCACGCGGGCCGGCGCGCTTCCCGAGCCTGGATCGATGGCCCAGCCGCGCAGCTGGACCGACCCGTCGGAGAGCAGGGCGGCCGACTCGACGCGCCCGAAGGGCGGTTTGGTGCTGGTCGGTGCCCGGGGCGGTGTCGGCGTCGGCGCAGGTGCGGGCTTCGGGGCCGGCCGGGCGTTGCCGATGGAGCAGCCCAGCGTCGTGTTGGGCGCCGGAGTGTCCCCACCATCGATGGCGTGGACGCAGAAGTCACCTCCACCGACCGGGGCGTCGAAGGTGATGTCGAAACCGTGGTCCGTTCCCAGGTCGGGATGCGCCGCTGCCACGTCGGGCCGGGGAAGATCCGCAGGGCGGGACGTGACCCACCTCCCGTCGATGTAGATCCGCACGATGACGGCGCCGACGCCCAGGTCCTTGTCGCCCGCCCAGCCGCGGATCCGGACCTGCGAGCCGTCGAGCCGATCGGCCCGGTCGATCTTGCCGGTCGGTGAGAACGGTCCGCATGCGGTGGCCACGAGGGCGAGCACGGTGAGCGCGATGAGCGACGTACGCTTCGACATAGCCGTCGAGCTTGTCAGCTGGATCGCTGCATGTCGGCGACGACGTCCAGCCAGAGCTGCGTGGTGAGCTCGAGCGATTCGACGTCGATTCGCTCGTCGTGGCCGTGAAAGCGGCGGAAGAACTCGCCGAGGTCGATGGCGGGCGACATCAGACCCGCGCCGTAGGCGACCGCACCGTGCTTGCGGAAGTGTCGGGCGTCGGTCCCGCCGGTGATGAGCGACGGCACCATCGTGGCACCCGGGAACCGGGAGGCGACGAGCCGGCTGATCGTGTCCCACATGGGCGTGTCGATCGGCGACGACGACGACGGATCGTCCTGGAGGATCTCGACCTCGACCTGGTCGGCCAGCTGGCCCAGCGCCTCTCGTACGTGACGATCGATGTCCTCGCCGGTCTCGCCGGGAAGGGTCCGGATGTCGACGTCGATCTCGACCCGATCGGGAATGACGTTGGTCTTCTTGCCTCCGTGCATGACGTTGGGCGAGAAGGTCGGGTGCGAGCACGCGTGCAGCGGACGGGCCGGCACCGGATCCATGGAGGCCAACGTCGCGTCGAGCGTTCCCGGGTCCAGGAGCGCGGCCTTGGTGTCGTCGTCCAGGTCCATGGCCCCGATGCGCGCCTCCCACAGGGCGTCGAGCTGCGGGGCCGGCTCGTAGGCCGCCAGCCGGCGGACGATCTCGGCCGCCTTCACCAGCGCGTTGTCGGTCCCGTAGGGCTGGGAGCCGTGCCCCGGCGTACCGTGGACCACCAATCGCCTCCAGGCCAGGCCCTTCTCGGCCACGGACAGGGTGAAGGCGGGCGGGTCATTGTTGGACACCGGGATGCCCCCGAACTCGGTCAGGACGTAGTCACATCCGACGTGGTCCCAGTGACGGTCCAGGATCCACTCGGCACCGTGCACGCCGCCGGCCTCCTCGTCGGCCACGCCGAAGTAGATGAGGTCACCGGCCGGCCGCCGGCCCGAGCGGGCGATGTGCCGGAACGCAACGGCCATCGACGATGTGAGATTCAGCATGTCCACCGCACCCCGACCCCAGATCTCACCGTCGATCAACTCGCCACCGAAGGGATCGTGCCGCCATCCCTCGGGCGACACGGGGACCACGTCCGTGTGGCCCATGAGACAGATCGACGGAGCGTCGGGATCGGTCCCGGCCATGCGGGCGACCATCGACCCGCGACCCGGCAGGGGCTCGTAGGTCTCGATCTCGACCCCGGGGCCCTCGAGGTAGTCGCGCAGCACGAAGGCGTTGCGCACCTCGTTGCCCGACTCGGGGTGTCCGTCGTTGACACACTGGTTTCGAATGAGCGTCTGGAGGAGCTCGACCGTGTCGCCGACGAGAGTCATGCTCAGAGGGTTACCACGCCTCGGGCCAGCTCGCCTGCGTGCAGGTCGGCCAGGGCCGTGTCGAACTCCTCGAGCGGGTAGGTGCGGGTCACCAGCTCGTCCAGCTTGAGCCGTCCCTCCTTGTAGAGCCGCACGATCAGCGGGAAGTCGTGGTTGGGACGCCCGGTCCCGTAGCGGCAGCCCATGATGTTCTTGTCGTTGTAGAGGCTGGCGACCATGAACTCGGCCTCGGTGCCCAGCTTCGGCACACCGAGGATGACCGACGAGCCGCCCCAGTCCAGCATGTCGATGCTCTGACGGATCAGCGCGGGATGGCCGACACATTCGAAGGCGAAGTCGACGCCCTCGGGACAGATCTCCTTGACCGCCGCGATCGTGTCGATCCCGTCGCCGGCGTGGATGAAGTGGGTGGCACCGAACTGGCGAGCGATCTCCTCCTTGGCCGGGTTGGCGTCGATGGCGATGATGGGAAGGGCGTCGGACAGCAGTGCACCCTGGATGACGTTGAGCCCGATCCCGCCCACGCCGATCACGGCGACCGACTGGCCGTGGCCGACCTTGGCCCGGTTGAGCACGGCGCCCATGCCGGTGATGACACCGCAGCCGATCAGCGAGGCGACCTCGAACGACACGTCCTTGTCGATCACGACGGCCTGGCTGGCCTTGACCACCGTCGACTCGACGAACACCGACGTGTTCGCGAACTGGAAGGCCTTCTCCCCGTCGACGGTGAACGGACGGCCCAGGCGCCCCATCGACGACTTGCAGTGCGTGGGTTTGCCCAGCTCGCACGGTGCGCAGTGCCCGCAGTTGCCGAGGGTGGACAGCACGACGTGGTCTCCGACTTCGATCCCGACGACGCTGTCGCCGACCGCCTCGACCTCGCCCGCACCCTCGTGGCCGAGCACGACCGGCGTGGGGAACGGGATGGTGCCGTCGAGCACGCTCACATCGCTGTGGCACAGACCGGCGGCGCGGATGCGCACCCGCACCTCGTCGGTCCGGAGGTCGCGGACCTCGATGGCGTCGGTGTACTCGGGCTTGTCGCCGGCGTAGTAGATGCCTCGCATGGGTGGGAGTCTCCTGCTGGGTGATATCGGGTGGAGTTCGAAGGTGCTGCGGTGGGATCGGACCCCACGGTAGGGCCCGCTCGGAGCCGGGCCGTCAGCCGGGCCAGACGATGCTCTGCATCTCGGAGTAGGCGTGGAGGCCGAACGAACCGCCGTCACGCCCGACGCCCGACTGCTTGAAGCCGCCGAAGGGAGTCTCCGGGTTGCGCTGCAGCGTGTTGATGCCGACATTGCCGGCCCGCAGCCGCTTGGCCATGCCGTACGCCTTCGCCGTGTCGCCGGCGAAGATGTAGTCGTACAGCCCGTAGTCGCTGTCGTTGGCCAGCCGGATGGCCTCGTCACGGTCGGAGTACGGCACGACCACCACGACGGGACCGAAGATCTCCTCGCGGACCGTGTGCATGTCGTTGGTGCAATCGGTCAGCAGGGTGGGCTTGACGAAGAACCCCTTGTCGAGGTCGTCGGGGCGACCGCCGCCCGCGGTGACGGTGGCGCCCTCGTCGACGGCGGACTGGATGAACCCCTCGACCCGTTCACGGTGAACGCCGGAGATGACCGGACCCACGATGGTGTCCTTCTCCAACGGATCGCCGACCTTCATGTAGTCGGCCGCCATGGTGAGGCCACCGACCAGATCGTCGTGCACCGACTCGTGGACGATGACGCGCGTCGGTGCGGTACAGATCTGGCCCGAATGGAAGCCCCACACCGAAGCGATGCCGGTGATGGCCTGCTTCAGGTCGGCGTCCTCCGTGACGATGCAGGCGCCCTTGCCGCCCAGCTCGAGCAGAAGCCGCTTCATACGAGCGCCGGCGACCTCGCCGATGCGCTGGCCCACGCCGGTCGACCCGGTGAAGCTGATCATGTCGACGTGGTCACTGGTCGTGAGCGTCTCGGCCTGGGGCACCTGGGTGCTGGTGATGCAGTTGACGACACCCGGCGGAAAGCCGGCCTCGTCGAGCAGCTCGCACATTCGGATGACGGCGAGGGGATCCTGGGGAGCCGGCTTGACGATCACCGTGTTGCCCATCGCCAGGGCGGGGCCGATCTTGCCGGCCATGTTGACCATGGGGAAGTTGTACGAGGTGATGCAGGTGACGACACCGACCGGAGCGCGATGGCCGACGGCGCCGATGAGGCCGCCCGGTGCCAGCGCGGTCTTGTGGGTGGGGAACGGCTCGAGGGGAATGATGCGGGACTCGAGCGCGCCCTGCGCGTAGCGCCGGAGTCGGGTGGCGGCGTTGGGGACCTGGAGGGTCTTGGTGATGGCGAGGGTGGCCCCGGTCTCCGCCTGCGCCAGGGGCACCAGGTCGTCGACGTGCTGATCGATCAGATCTGCGGCCGCCTCGAGCAGCATGGCCCGCTCCTCGGGTTCGGTCTGCGACCAGGACTCGAACGCCTCGGCGGCGGCGGCGGTGGCCGCCATGGCCTGGTCCACGGACGCTTCGGGGACGTCGCCCACGACCGCTTCGGTCGCGGGATTGACGATGGGTGAGGTCCCTTCGTCGCCGTCGACCCGCTCGCCGCCGATGAGCAGTGGGTAGCGATCACCGAACTCCATGTTTGCCTCCACTCCGGGGATTCCACCGGCATCTGACGCTGGGTCAGGGACCGTACCGCCTGGGCTGTGGATTGATCGAAGTCGGGTCGGCGGCACCGGCGACCCGGACGCCCCCGCTACTCGGGGAGGGGATCGGGGTCCCATGCGCCGTCGGGAAGCGCGTCCACCGACGAGATGGTGCCGTCGACCACGTCGACCGTCGCGGTGTCGGGCGTGCCGGAGATCACGCCCAGGCCGTTGTAGGTGCCGTGCTTGGCCACGACGGTGCGCTCGTCCACCCATCGGGGCGGGCCGAAGCCGTCCCCGCCGTCGCCGATCGCCCACTCCTTGCCGGACTCCAGGTCGGTCACGATCAGGTCCCAGCGCCCGACGAACATCCGAGCCAGGAGGCCGGAGGAACGGATGTTGGCCACGTAGCGTCCGTCCGGGCTGACCACCGGATCGCGATTGACACCGGTGCTGGTCTCGAGTGGCTCCACCGATCCGTCCTCGTCCACCCAGGCGACCGGCTCGAACTGCTCGTCGTTGTAGGTCGTATCGATGGCCATGATCCGACCGTCGGGGGCGAAGACGGTGTCGATGACCTGGGTTTCGGTCTCGATCGCCGTGATCTCGCCCGTCGCGACGTCCAGGATGTACGGCGTGAAGTCGCCGCCGGCCTTCTTGGCCGCGAACACGATCCGTGCACCGGTCTCGTCGAAGTCGTTGTGGCCCGCCTCGTCGAACCCGTGGTCGGCGATGTCCAGCAGCAGGCGCTCCTCGCCGGTCACGATGTTGTACAGGTAGAGCTGCTCGAAGAGGAACACGCCCGACCGCTTCTGATCGGAATGGGCGACGTACACGATCTCGTCGGGATGCCCGGGTCGCCACCGGGCCGGACCGCCCGTCTCGATGCCCAGCGGTTTGTTGTCGATGTAGAGATCGTCGCCGTAGCGGTACACGATGTCGCCGGGCACGGCTTCGGCCTCCTCGGCCCTGATGGACATGCGCGGGCCGGGATCGGGCTGCACGACCTCGTCTCCGCCCCCACCACCACATGCGGCGACGACGAGCGCCATGGCCACGACGATCGCACCGGTGCCGCGACGTCGTCGGCGGAGGGCTCGGCCGAGGGCCGGCGGGCTGCGGTGCATGATTCAGTATCCCCGACGGCCTCTCCGGCCGGTAGTCGCCTGTCCGGGCGGCGTCACCCTGGAGCGATCTCCGGCGCGGGTTCGTCGGCGGCCTCGGTCTCGTCACCGCCGGGGTCGGCGGCGAACGCGACGAGGATGTAGGCCGTGATGACGGGGGCGGTCGCCCGGGTGATGTCGAAGAAGCGCCACCACACCTGGCGGCTCAGCAGCACGGCCAGGAGCACGAAGCCGAGCGCGCCCCAGCCGATGTAGGTGGGCGTGCGCACGCTGCGCACGAGCAGACCGCCCATCACGACGATCAGCGCGATCACGATCACCAGATCGACCGGGCGTTCGGTCCAACTGGGGATGGCGCCGATGAATCCCTTCAACGGGACGCCGAACTCCTGCACGCCGTCGCCGGGGTCGAGCCGCAGCCTGATGTAGACGGCCCAGAGCCCCGCCGCCAGCGCCGGCCAGAATCCCAGCGCGAACGGCAGCTTCCCCGTGCGCCACCATCGCAACAGCAGCACACCGGCCAGGTAGAGGAACATGACCTCTCGGGCCAGGACGGCCAGGACGAACCAGGGCATGGCCCGACCCGGCTTGTCCTCCTCCAGCGCGACGGTGCCCCAGATCGCAGCGGCGAAGGCGAGGACCCCGGCGCCGCTGATGTCCAGCTCGAACAGCACGCCGACGTTGAGGGCGAAGGCCAGACCCCACCAGGGACTCCCTCCCATCCGACGGGCGAGGCGGGCCGTACCCGCCGTGCCCAGCCCGAAGGCCAGGATGTTGGTGAGCACCATCGTCCAGGGAAGCCACGGCGCGGGCGCGAGGCCGCCGGCCCCGGCGATCATCGGGTACGCCATCCGTTGGGCTCGATAGATGGGCCGGAAGATCTCGGCGGCGTGCTCGTCGGGTTCGAGGTACAGGGGATCCAGGGCCTGGAGGAAGAAGAACGCCCCGTCGTGGCCCAGGCCCTCGCGGGTGTGGATCTCCCGGTCCAGCTCGTCCTCGGCATGCTGTTGGATGCCGGCCCACTCGTCGCCGATGGTCAGGACGCCGGTGACGTCGCCTCCGTAGCTGCCGAAGAGCGAGAACAGGAAGGCCGCGACGGCGATGAGGAGGCCGGCGGCACCGACGTGCCATTCGTTGACGCGTCGCTCGCCGGTGGCGGCGCGCTGGACGCGGTCGGTGTCGGTGGTGCTGGCCACGGTGCTCCGTCGGCAGATCGAGCGCCGAGAGGAGGATTGGTCCGCCCCTAAGGTGCTGCCGATGCACGTGTCGATGACGGTCCCCACCGAAGACCTGCGCGAGGTCCGGACGATCTACCCGGAGCTCGAGGCCGTCGGCTACGACCGGGCCTTCTCGTTCGAGGCCAAGCACAACCCGTTCATCCCCCTGGCGGTGGCGGGCGAGCACACCTCGTCGATCGAGCTGGGGACCGCGATCGCCATCGCATTCGCCCGCACACCGATGACCCTGGCCAACGCGGCGTGGGACCTCCAGACCGTCACCGGCGGACGGTTCACGCTGGGCCTCGGATCGCAGATCAGACCCCACATCGAGCAGCGGTACGGCATGCCGTGGTCGAAGCCGGCGGCGCGGATGCGCGAGCTGGTGCTGGGCATCCGGGCCATCTTCGACACCTGGCAGCACGGCGCGCCGCTGTCGTTCGACGGCGAGTTCTACACCCACACGCGGATGATCCCGGCGTTCGATCCGGGTCCGAACGCCTTCGGTCCCCCGCCGATCTTCACCGCCGGCTTCGGGCCGCGGATGACGGCGGTCGCCGGCGAGGTGGCCGACGGGTTCCTGGTCCACCCCGTGAACACCCGCCGGTCGCTCCAGGAGCTGACGATGCCCGCCATCGCCGAGGGGGCTCGGCGGGTCGGACGGTCATCCGAAGACGTGCAGGTCGTGTGCGTGACCATCGTCGTCACGGGTCGCGACGAGGCCGAGATGGCCCGGTCGCGGGAGGCGGTGCGGGAGCAGCTGGCCTTCTACGGCACCACGCCGGCGTACCTCCCCGTGTTCGAACTGGAGGGGTACGGCGACCTGCATCCCGAGCTGAACCGGCTGGCGAAGGAGGGTCGCTGGGGTGAGATGGCGGGCCTGATCGACGACGAGCTGATCGAGACGATCGCCGTCGTCGGCGAACCCGAGTCGATCGGGGGGAAGATCCGCGCGAGGTTGGCCGGCATCTCCGACCACGTGAGCCTGGTCAACAACCGCGCCCCCGACCCCCACCACTTCGCCGAGGTGGTCGCCGACCTCCACCGCTGACGAGCACATCGGGGTCAGACCCCATCGTGCTCGTTAGGGCTGGTTGGTGTGCTGCAGCTCGAAGCCGGCGTTGCGCAGGCGCTCGGTGGAGATCGGGCGGATCGGGGCCGCGATCTCGTCGCGGAACTCGAGAGGACCGAAGCCCAGATCGGCACCGATCGAGTCGAACAGCTCACGGTTGGTCGCCGGTTCGTGCGCGTGGGTCAGGTTGTAGATCCCGGTGAGCTTCTGCTCGAGGACGAACCTCACCGCAGCCACCACGTCCAGCACGTGCACCCGGTAGAAGGGCGCGTCGCCCCGGAACGGGACCGAGCCACCCAGCATCTCGTGGGCCATCCTGACCTTGGTCTCGATGGAGGGATCGTGGGCGCCGTAGATGTCGGCGCATCGCAGGATGCAGGCCCGGTCGCCGGCCCCGTCCAGGTAGGTGCGCTCGGCCGCGAGGAAGTTGGCCGGACTGGGATCGTCACTGTCGGTGACGGGAGCGTCCTCGTCCACCACCTCGAGATGATCGGCGGCGTCGCCGTAGACGGTCAGCGACGACAGCATCACCAGCTGCCCCGCTCCCCCGGCCGCGACCACCGACTCGGCGGTGCCGACCAGCACGTCCCGGTAGCTGGCCTGGCGATCCTCGCGGCTCATCGCCCGGGCCGCCGACGGGCCTGCGGTGACGATCACACCGGCGGCCCCGGCGATCGCCTGCGACACGGCGCCGGCGTCGCTGCCGCGCAGCACTCTGACATCGTCGAACGCCTCGCGCAGCCCGTCGACCTTCTCGGGCGTGGTCGTCGTGCCGGTCACGTGGTGACCGGCCATCCGGAGCCGATGCCCCAGCTCGGCGCCGACCAGCCCCGACCCGATCACCGTGTACCAGCTCATCGCCGAGCCTCGGCGATCTGCTCCGCTCCGAGCCGTGCGTCGATCAAGCGCTCGGCCATGCCGGGTTCGAGGAACCTCTCGGCCAGCGCGTTCATGGGGTCCAGGCGGTAGATGCTCTCGCGCAGGACGTGGTCGCGACGGGCAAGGACGGGCCGCTCGGACTCGGGGACCGGCTCGGCGGTGCGCACCCAGTCGAGCCAGGTGGCGAAGCGGCGCTCCACCCGGTCCCGCAGGGCCTCGACGACGTCCTCGGTCCGCTCGGCCGTGTAGCTGTGACCGACCGGCGAGATGATCGAGCGCATGTACGTCCCGTGCGAGACCGACCACGTGAACCGGTCGTCGCCGCGGAACGCGAGGAAGTCGCCGTTGACCGCGTCGTAGTAACGCCGCATGTACTCGACCTCGGTCGCCAGATCCCGCCGAGGCGTCAGGTCCGAGTAGTGGAAGATCTGCGGGATCGTGCCGAACACGATCACCAGGTGCGGCACGTCGATGTGTGGCCCCAACCAGACCTGGAAGTTCATGTCGAGGATGCCCTGGGAGCGATTGCCGATCCATGAGTGAACGACCCACTCGGCCTCGGGCCCGGTGAAGGTGTTGAGCGAACCCTCGAACGATCCGGAGGTCCACTCGACGAAGTCGGCCGACGACGGATGGGGGGCGACGTCCAGCTCGGCCGCGACCCGGTCCTTCAGGTCGGTGAGGATGGTCCAGAACTCCGTCCAGATCTCCATGGAATCGGTGTCCGGCGCCTCGGCGAAGAACTCCGGGATGGTCTTGGTCTGATCGCTGCTCGCCCCCGTGCTCATGAAGCCGACCCTACTCATGGGTTACGCGGACAGGCGCGAGACGCCGGGGCGAGCCTTGGGAGTTCACCACACTGAACTCCGATTCTCCGGTCATGGCATCCGATGGCTCCCGCATTCCCGCAAGGGCGCCGATGTTGCGGCCGAGTTGACGGATGAGGGCCTGACCGTCGAGTTCGTCCAACTCGACGTGACCGACGCCGCCAGCGTGGCGGATGCGGCCGATGCGGTGGGCGCGCACACGGACGCGCTCGACGCCCTGGTCAACAACGCCGGCGGCACCTTCGACTTCACGCATCCGGTGCTCGGCAGCGATCTCGACCACGTCCAGCGGATCGTCGACGCCAACTGCATCGGGGCCTGGCGCGTGACCAACGCCTTCCTCCCGCTCCTCCAGGCCAGTCCGGCCGGGAGGATCGTCAACGTCACCAGCGAAGCGGGTTCGTTCACCGCGGCGCAGGGCCTCCCCCACCAAGGCGACCGCCTCGCCGGGTACGCGGTGGCCAGGCGGCGCAGAACGCCTACACCGTGAAGCTGGCCGGTGCCCTGGCCGACGGCCCCATCCTGGTCAACGCCATCAGTCCCGGCTTCGTCGCCACCCAACCCGGCGCGGAGGAGATGGGAGCCCGGCCGGTGCCCGCGGGCGCCGAGAGCATCGTATGGGGCGCCACGCTTCCCGACGACGGTCCGGCGGGCGGCTTCTTCCGCGACGGCGAACCCCTGTCCTGGTAGCGATCGCCGCCCCCGGCCGACCGACCCCACCCGAAACCCGACGAACGCAGGTGGTGGGCGTGGTGTCAGGTGGTGAGGGTGATGCCGAGGTAGGCGGTGCCGGCCACCAGAACCCACGCTGCGAGGCCCAACACCAGGGGCCGACCACCCAGCCGGCGGAGACGATCGAATCGGACGCCGGCGCCCAACCCGACCAACGCGACCGTCAGGAACACCTTCTCGGCCAGTTTGATGGCGTCGAGACCGGACTCGGGGATCACCCCGGTGGAGCGGAGCAGGATGGCGCCGAGGAAGCCGACCACGAAAAGCGGCACCAGCGGCGGTCGATCGTCCCCACCGTCGACCGTGGTACCGGCCTCGGCCAGGCTGCGCCGCCGGCGCAGCGCGATCATGGCGATCATCGGCGCCAGCAGCACGACGCGCGTGAGTTTCACGACGGTCGCCGCCGCAACCGCTTCCTCGGAATCCTGCGCGGCGGCGGCCACCACTTGGCCCACGTCGTGCACGCTGCCACCGACCCAGGTGCCGAACGCCTCCCCCGCCAGACCGAGCGGCTCGGCCAGGGCCGGCAGCACCGCGATGGAGAGGGTGCCGCAAAGCGTGACCAGTCCGACGGCGTAGGCCGTCTCCTCCTCGTCGGCTTGGATGACGCCGTCGACCGCAGCGATCGCAGAGGCACCACAGATCGAGTAGCCCGTGGCCACCAGCAGGCCGAGATCCCCCGGCACGCCCATGATGCGGGCCAGCGCCTGCGTCCCGACGAAGGTGGCGGTCACGACGACGGCCACGACCAGCAAGCCGTCCGAGCCGAGCGCGGCCAGGTCGCCGAGTGAGAGCCGGAAGCCGAGCAACACCACCCCGATCCGTAGGAGCGATCGGGAGCCGAACGCGATCCCCGGTCCCGCCCGTTCGGGCAGCGCGACGGTGTTGGCCGCCACCGCGCCGACCACCACGCCCATCACCAGTGGCGACAGCGCGGGGATGGCCAGGCTGGCCAACCAGGAGACGGCGGCGCCCGCGAGCAACAACCGGAGTCCGGGCCAGACCGAGCGGAACCCGGAGGCTCGGATCGGCACCAGATCGACGTCAGCCAACGGACACCGGGTCGGGGGTGAAGTCGAGGCGGGCGTGATCGATGTGCGGCAGCACGTACCGGGAGAACAGATCGCACTCGGCGGCGTGCGGGTAACCGGAGAGGATGAACGCCTCGATGCCCACGTCGATCAGCTCGTGGATCTTGCCGAGCACCTGGTCGGGATCGCCGACGATGGCGGCCCCCGCACCCGAGCGGGCTCGCCCGACCCCGGTCCAGAGATGGCGTTCGGCGTACCCCTCGTCATCGGCGGACTCCCGCAGCGCGGCCTGCCGGGCGACACCGGCCGACGTGGAGTCCAGCGACTTGCCGCGGATGGTCTCACCGGTCTCGGCGTCGAGCCGGGAGAGCAGCCGTCGTGCCGCCGACCGCGCCTCGTCCTCGGTCTCGCGGACGATGACGTGGGAGCGCCATCCGTACCGGAGCGAGCGGCCGGTGGCCGCTGCCCGGGCGTCCATGTCGGCCTTCACCTCCAGGACCTTGTCGGTCGTGTCGGGCCACATGAGGAAGACGTCGGCCCCGGCGGCCGCACACTCACGAGCCGCGGGCGACAGACCGCCGAAGTAGAAGAGCGGACTCTTGCCCGACACGGTGCGCGCCCGGGGTGGATCCACGGTGAGATCGACGAAGTCGCCGTGGTAGTCCACCGGCCTTCCGTCCAGCAGCTCCCGCAGCGCGTACATGACCTCGGTCGAGCGCCGGTAGCGGGACTCGCTGTCCATCTGCTCGCCCGGCATCTCGCTGGAGATGATGTTGATCGCCAGGCGGCCTTCCATGATCTGGTCGATCGTGGCGATCTGTCGGGCCAGTTGCGGCACGATCATCTCGCCGCACCGGACGGCCAGCAGCATGCGCAGGGACGTCTGGGGACCCATCGCCGCACAGAACGCGGTGTTGTCGATGCCGAGCGCATACCCGGAAGGAAGCAGCACGTTGTCGAATCCGAACCGGTCGGCGGTCAGGACGATGGTGCGGCAGTGCTCGTACGAACTCGCCAGCAGGGGGTCGGGCACGCCCAGGAACTCGTAGTCGTCGTCGCAGAGCGCGCTGAACCACGCCATCTCCACCGCCGGTCGTGCCGGCGTGCTGTCCTTCGTCATGCCATGACCTCCTCGATCATCACCGGTCGATTCCATTCGATGCTGCGATGGGCAGCGACGCCCATCGCCACCGACCAGAGCCCGTCCTCCAGCGTGACCTCGACCGGGCCTCCGTCGGTGATGGCGGCCAGGAAGCGCACGTGCTCGAGGTAGCTCGAGCCGTAGTGGAGTCCCTTGTGGGCGATGCTCTCGTCGTGGATCGAGCGCTGCTCGACGCCGCCGATCCAGTGCTCACTGCGACGCCCCACCCGGACCTCGTTCTGCGGCATGAACGCCTCGACCTTGCCGAGTGGTCCGACCACCGACAGCTCTTCCTGATGATGGGTGGCCTCGGCGAACATGCACAGGTCCAGCAGCGCCCGCGCCCCGCTGGGGTAGTCGACGATGACGAAGGCGTTGTCCAGGATGTCGGGGGTGCGGCCGTCGTACCGCTCGTCGAGGTGGTTGACGTCCTGCGCCCCCGACGCCATGACCTGGACCGGTCGTTCGTCGAACAGGAGGTTCATCAGATCGAAGTAGTGGCACGTCTTCTCGACGAGGGTGCCACCGGTGTTGGCACTGAACCGGTTCCAGTGTCCGACCTTGTCGAGGAAGGGGAAGCGGTGCTCGCGGATGGCGACCATTCGAGGATCACCGACCGCGCCGTCGCGGACCAGGTCGATCAGATCGGCCGCCGCCGGCATGTAGCGGTACTCGAGGCCGACCCAGGTCACCGCGCCGTCGGGTCGACGCTCGTCCAGCTGGATGACCCGCTGGCAGTCCTCGACCGTCGTGCAGAGCGGCTTCTCGACGAGCACGTGGAGGTCGGTCTCCAGCACGTGGGCCAGAATGTCGGTATGGGTGTGGTTGGGGGTGGCGACGACGACCGCATCGCAGCGACCGCTGTCGAGCAGGTCGCGGTGGTCGTCGAAGGCTTCGACGGCCGATCCGGCCGCAGCGAGCCCGTGCTCCCGGCTCGTCTCGTCGGGGTCGGCGATGGCGGTGACCTGGGCGCCGGGCAACGCGTTGAGGTTCTCGATGTGCTCGACGCCCATCATCCCGGTGCCGATGACGCCGTACCGTGCCATCCCTCCATCGAATCAGTCCCCTCCACTCGCCGGTAGCCTCGATCTCCCGTTGGGGTCATAGGCTGGCCCTATGGGTCCAATCCTGTCTGTCGATGAACTGGACGTGGCCGGACTCCGGCTGTTCCTGACCGTGGTCGAGCTGGGCAGCGTGTCGAAGGCCGCCTCCCGCCTGGGCCTGGCCCAGCCGTCGGCGACCGCGAAGCTGCAGAAACTGGAGCGCTTCCTCGGCGCCGCGCTCCTCGAGCGCAGTCCGACCGGCTCGGTCCCGACCGCGAACGGCCAACGACTGGCGCCAGCGTGCGCCGAGGTCCTGGCTGCGGGAACCGCCCTGGTGGACCGCGCCGCGGAGCTCCGCCAGGACGACCGGGCGCAACTCACGGTGGCGACCACCCGCCACATCGCCCGCCACCGGCTCCCCGAGTGGATCACCGCCGCCGAGTTGCACGAGACCCGCGTGGAGATCGTCGAGGGCGACACGTTCACGATCGCCGGACTGCTCCGCTCGGGTGACGCCATGATCGGCTTCGTGGACGGTCCGGGAGCGCCGCTGGGTCTCCGGTCCCAGGTCGTCGACCACGAGCCCCTGCTCGCCGTCGTCGGACCGGCCCACCCGTGGTTCGGTCGTCGTCGCCCGGTGACCGCAGAGGCGCTGCTCGCCGAGACGCTCATCCTCCGGCCGAGGGGATCCGGCACGCTCGACGTGATCGAGGCGGCGCTCGCCGACCGCGGCACCGGCGCCGTGGGCGACTCCATCGAGGTGGCGTCGTCGACCGCGGCCCGCCTCAGCGCCATGAACGGCGTCGGGGTCGCGCTCCTGCCGTCGTGTGAGGTGGACGACGATCTCCGCGACGGCCGCCTGACGCAGGTGCGGGTGTCCGATCTGCCGCTCGACCAGCCGATCAGGATCGCCTGGCGCGGCGATCGGCCTGCGTCCGCGGCGGCCCGCCGGTTGCTGACGGTGTCAGCGGGTCGGTGACGGCTGGACCGCCTCCACGCTCCAGTCCCACAGGCGGGCGCGCACCTCCGGGTCCTGCGCGACGGCGCTCTCCTCGATCGGGCGGTTGTCCTTCCAGTACCAGCCCGTGACCCCGTCCACCTCCGGTGACGTCGCCAGGTAGACGTGGATCGAGGCGGCCTTCTCCGTCGAGCGCCAGAACGGACCCATCAGCTTCACCAGCCACGAGAACCAACCCGTGAGCTCATCGAACATGCCGGTCATCACCATGGGTCCGGGCGTGAGTACATTGACGGTCATGCCGGTGCCCGCGGTGCGCTCCGCCAACTCCATCGCCGTCGCCGTCACCGCGAGCTTGGCCTGGTTGTAGGCCTGGAACGCAGCGTTCGAATCGACCGGCTTTCCCTTCCATGCCCGCGTGCAGTTCATGTCACCCCAGTCGATGGGCTTGGCCTGCCGGTGAGCGTCCGAGGAGACGAAGAGCACGCGAGCCCTCGACTCGACGAGACGCGGCCGCAACAGCTCGGTCAGCTGGAACGCCCCCAGGTGGTTGACCGCCAAGGTCATCTCGATGCCGGCGTCGTTCTCGGTGTACCGGGGCAGGAACACACCGGCGTTGTTGATCAACACGTCGATGTGCGGGTACCGGTCCAACAGCTCGCCGGCCAACCGGCGGGTGTCGTCCACCGAGGAGAGGTCGGCGGCGAAGAAGTCACCGCTCAGCTCATCGGCCAGCGCCGGGCCCGCGGTGCCGTCCCGATCGATCAGGACCAGCGCTGCGCCCTGGGCGGCCAGGCGACGCGCCACAACCGATCCGATGCCGCCGGCCGCCCCGGTGAGGACGATGGTCCTGCCGGTCATGTCCGCGGGGGCGTCGGTGGGCGGGCCGAGCCGGGGCGACAACGGGTCGGGCGGGTGCGGCCGCCGGAAGGTCGGGAAGGGCATGAACACCGTCGACCCGAGCAGCGCCAGCGCTTCCAGCAGCACGTAGATCCCCAGGTTCTCGCCCCAGGTCACGTAGATCGTGCAGAGGATCAGGTTGGGGTTGTGGACCAGCGCGACCTTGCGCACGTTCCAGTCGATGATGTTGTGCTCGGGCGACACGTGCACGTCCCAGTAGGTGGCATGGCCGACGCCACTGAAGATCGCCATGAGCACGACCACCACCAGTGCGACCCAGACCGGTCCGCCCCAGAGGTCACCGAGCGCCCGGTGGGCGAGGAGCCAGACCGATCCGTAGATCAGGCCCTCGCTCACTCCCCAGGAGATGCCGAAGACCACCGTGTCGGGGAGGACGATCCTGCGACCGTGGGCCTGGGTACCGATCGGCCACACGATCCAGTAGCCGACGATGATCACGGCGAAGACGGCGATGGTGGCGACGACCCACACCGCGTCGTCCCACTGCCCCGCGAAGACCAGCGGGTTCCGGGCCAGCGTGTCGATGGTCCCCGACGCCGCCGCGAAGGCCCAGGCGAAGGAGAAATAGGCGAAGGCACGCAGCCATGCGGCTCTGGGGTCGTAGCGCCACGCCGCCTTGCCCCGAAGGTAGCGCTTGAGGGCCGCCACGAACCCGCCGCCCACCACCGCGAACGCCGCCGCGAGCAGCCACTGCGGTGATCCGACCTCGAGCACGGCCGCCATCGTACGGGCGGGCGCCGTGCGAGGACCGGTCCACGACCTCAGCGGCGGAAACCGCCGGCCAGGACCCCGTCGACGCCACGGCGGTGGTCTCGACGGCGCTCGAGGCCTGACTTATCCCAGCGCTTCGGCCAGATCGGCCACCAGGTCGTCGGTGGACTCGATGCCCACGGACAGCCGCACCAGTCCCCCGGGCACCTCGAGGTCGGACCCTTCGGTGGAGAGGTGCGTCATCAGCGCCGGCACCTCGATGAGCGACTCGACCGCTCCGAGGGATTCGGCGAGGGTGAAGAGCTCGACGCGTTCGGTCACGCGCCGGGCGGCATCGACGTCGGCGACGACGAAGGACACCATCCCGCCGAAGTCGGACATCTGCCGAGCCGCGATGTCATGGCCGGGATGATGAGCCAACCCCGGGTAGAGCACCTGCTGGACCGAGTCATGGCCGACGAGGAGCTCGACGATGGCACGTGCGTTGTGGCAGTGCCGATCCATGCGGACCGCGAGGGTCTTCAGCCCCCGCAGCACGAGATAGGCGTCGAACGGTGATGGCACGGCGCCGACGCCGTTCTGGAAGAACGCGAGATGCTCGGCCAGATGCTCGTCGCTGGTGAGGGCGACCCCTCCCACCACGTCGCTGTGACCGCCCAGATACTTCGTGGCCGAGTGGATCACCACGGCGGCTCCCAGGTCGATCGGACGCTGGAGGTACGGCGTGGCGAAGGTGTTGTCGACCACGCAGATGCCGCCACGCTCACGGGTCAACGCCGCGATCGCCTCGATGTCGACGATCGTGAGGCGGGGGTTGGTCGGTGTCTCGACCAGCACCAGTCGCGTCGACGGCTGCCAGGCCGCGGCGATCGCGTCGAGGTCGGTGAAGTCGACCACGGTGTGCCCGACGTCCATCGGCTTGAGGATCTTGTCGACCAGCCGGAAGGTGCCGCCATAGGCGTCGGTGGGCAACAGGAGATGATCCCCGGGCCCGAGCACGCGGAGGACGGCATCGGTCGCAGCCATACCGGACGCGAACGCGAAGCCCTGATGTGCGTTCTCCAGCGACGCGGTCGCCGCTTCCAGGGCCGTTCGGGTGGGATTGCCGGTCCGGGAGTACTCGAAGCCGCCGTGTTTGCCGGGGCTCTCCTGGGCGAACGTGGTGGCCAGGCTGATCGGCGTCACAACGGCTCCGGACGACGGGTCGGGCGGCTGCCCGTCGTGGATCGCGCGGGTCTCGAACCCGCGGCCGCTGTTCACCGGGCGCTCGCCAGGTAGTCGAGCACGTCCGATCGTGTGAGCACGCCCACCGGGTGGCCGCCGTCGAGCACCAGCACCGACGCCGCCGCTTCGAGGTGGGCGACCACCTCCTCGACCGGTTCGCCTGCGCCGACGGTGGGAAGCGGCGGATCCATCACCTCCGCCACGGTCATGTCCAGGACCGACGGATCGCGGAACGCCGCCTCCATCAGCGGTCGGTCGCGGACCGAGCCGCTGACCTCGCCCACCATCACCGGCGGCTCGGCCTTGACGACCGGAAGCTGGGAGACCTCGAACTCTCGCAGGATCTCGATGGCCTGTCGCACGGTCTCCTCGGGATGGACGTGGACCAGGTCGGGCAGGTCCCGCCGCTTGCGATGCAGCAGGTCGCCGGCGGTGCGGTCGCCGATGCGCAGGAAGCCGAAGTCGGCCATCCAGCCGTCGTTGTAGACCTTGGAGAGGTAGCCCCGCCCGCTGTCGGGAATGAGCACGACCACGACGGCGTCCGAGCCCAGGTCGCGACCCACCTCGAGCGCGGCGTGCACGGCGGTGCCGGCCGATCCGCCGACCAGAATGCCCTCGCTCCGGGTGACGGCCCGAGCGGTCGTGAACGAGTCACGGTCCGACACCGCGACCACGCGATCGACAACGTCCGGGTCGTACGTGGTGGGCCAGAAGTCCTCGCCGATGCCCTCGACCAGGTACGGGCGCCCGGAGCCGCCGGAGTAGACCGACCCTTCCGGGTCGGCGCCGATGATCTGCACGTCGGGGTTCTGCTCCTTGAGGTATCGCCCGACCCCGGAGATGGTGCCGCCGGTGCCGATGCCGGCGACGAAGTGGGTGACCCGGCCCGCCGTCTGCTCCCAGATCTCGGGGCCGGTCGAAGCGACGTGCGAGGCCGGGTTCTCGGGGTTGTGGTACTGGCTGGGCTGGAACCCGCCCGGTGTCTCGGCCGTGAGGCGATCGGCCACGGAGTAGTACGATTCCGGGTCGTCGGGCGCCACCGAGGTCGGGCACACCACGACCTCGGCGCCGTAGGCCCGCAGCAGGCTGATCTTCTCCTGGCTCATCTTGTCGGGCATGACGAAGATGCAGTGGTACCCGCGGCGGGCGGCCACGATGGCCAGGCCGACGCCGGTGTTGCCCGAGGTGGGCTCGACGATGGTGCCACCGGGGAGGAGCTTGCCGTCGCGTTCGGCCGCATCGATCATGGCCACCGCGGGCCGGTCCTTCACCGAACCGCCGGGGTTGAGCAGCTCGAGCTTGGCGATCAGCTGGCAGTCGAGCTCGCTGCCCATCCGATCGAGTCGGACCATCGGCGTGTGGCCGATCAGCGACAGCAGCGAGTCGGCCACGTCCATCGCCGGGCCGGCGTCGGTCAGGCGCCGTACCTGCACCCCCTCGACCTCGCCGACGTCGTCGTCGGTGTGGAGCTCGACCAGGAATCCCGCATCGTGGAGCTGCTCGGCCACGGATGCCGCGCCGGCGGGATCGCGGCCCACCACCCCCACTCGCCGAGGCAGGGAACCCCGGAGTTCGGCGACGGTCTGCGGAGACACGGTCACCCCCTCGATCTCGACCAGCCGGCGGGCTCGCACCCTGAGCCGTTCGGGAAGATCCGGACCATCGACGCTCACGAGGACATCCACGTCCCCAGGTCTACCCGCTCCGGGGCCCGAACGGGTCCAAAACGGGAGAAGGCCCGGGCCGAAGCCCGGACCTTCGTCCCTCACGATGGTGGATGGGTGGCTACACCTGGTTGGCCTGGAAGGTGTAGGTGTGCTCTCCGCACTGTGGGATCAGGCAGCTGTTGTCGAAGTTCTGGCCGCTGAAGACCTTGGTGTTCTGCATGGTGAACACACCGACCTCCTGGATATCGGGTGGGAGATCCAGGATCGGGATGTTCAGGTCGGGGATGGTGAAGTTGGCCAGCGCGTTGTCCAGCGTCGTCGCCAGGCCACCCTTGGCCCCGATGCCGATGTAGAAGCCGCCGCCGAGCGCGTCATCGCCGAGCCCGAGGAGCGGGATGTTGTTGACCAGGATGCCGATCGCGCTGTCCAGGTTGCTGAAGATGAGGTCCAGGATCGAACCCGGATCGGTCGTGCCGGCGGCCTGGGCGAGCGTGTCGTTGAGCGCGTTCTCCAGGACCTCGGCCGTCTCGCTCGCGGCCAGCCCGACACCGACGGAGTCCTTCTCCATGACCCACGTGTAGGTTCCCACCACCTCGAGCTTGTTGTCGGCCAGGTTGGCCACGTCGAGGGTGGAGACGTTGCTGAACGTGGCGGCGTTCTGCGCCGCGCCGCTCAAGCTCTTGGTCTGTCCCTCGTCAACCGACGTGTCGTTGCTACGGCTCCCGGCGACCCACGCCGACGCCGAGTTGGCCTCGCCGATCTTGACCCGGAACGCCAGGTTGAGGACGTACGCCTCGTCGGTGTCCGAGGAGGGAGGGATGCACCCGCCGAAGAACGGAACCGGCACGCAGTCGTTGGCCTCGTTGACCGTGACCTGGGTGGACTTGAACTCCCAGGTCTTCACGGTCGGTGGTGGCGGCGGCGTACAGGCCGCGGCCACCATGGCCACACTGATGAAGGCGACGACGAAGGTCGCGCTCCGGCGTCGGGTGTATCTGGTCATGGGATCTCCCGTTGTCGCGCGGAGACCCGCTGCCCCCGCTGGCCTGCCCTACACAGGTGAACTGACCATACATGATGATGTGCCATCGGTCACGGGACGCCGTCGCCCGCGCCGGCCCGATACCCGATCTACATCAGCAGCACCGAGTCCCCGACGCTGATCGTCCCCTCCTCGATCACGTTGGCGTAGATGCCGACGTTCTGGTCCAGCTCCCGCACGATGTGTCGCAGAATCGACCGGTCGGCGGGCAGCTCGTCGTCGATGGCGCGGGTGACCATGACACACCGCGGGCACGGCGTGGTCAGCTCGACGGTGGCCGAACCGATGCGGGCGCGCATGCCGGCCCACTCCAGCTCGGGGTGGCCGCCGCGGCCGCCGGTGTCGACGACCAGATTGGGTCGGAACCGACGGACGTCCACCGACGCGTCGGGAAGCGCGTCCTGCAGTGACCGCAGGGCCGAGGTCGACATCACCATGAGCGGGTAGGCGTCGACGTAGGTCCCGGGCGGGGACTCGTACTCGAGGATCTCCGGTGGGAACCCGCTGAGGTCCGGCAGGGGCTCGTCCGGCGTTCGCGACCGAAGATGGAGCGCAGCTCGTCCATCAGGTCCTCGTGGTCGGCCGGCCCGCGCCGGTAGTGGTCCAGGTCGCTCGGTGGACGGCGGGGCCAGAGTGTCACCGGGTGACCCAGGGCATCGCTCAAACGTTCGTCGCGGTCGGCTTCGGAGCTGGCGATGACGGAATCGTCGGGCGCGTCCGATCTCGACGGGCCCGTCGGGTTCACCGAGATAGCGGGCCGAGAACTGCATCAGCGCCGCGATCTTCTTCGCGCCGCGGATCCCACCCCGCTCCTCGTCGCGCACCGCCCACCCGCGGTCGCCGGCCAGGCCGACCGGACCGAGCGGACACGAGGAAAGCGCTTCTCCCATCATCGACTTCACCGGGTAGCGCCACAACTGGTCGACCTTCATCGAGCCAGCCTGCCACCGATCACGGACCGGGCGCTCGACCGATGCGTCGTTGACGCCAGACCTTCCCGTCACCTATCTTCCACCCCACTCATATCCACGGCGGGGTGTCTGGAATGCACCTCGATGCGACGCGTCCTCGTCCTCACCGTCACCCTCCTCCTGATCGCTGGGGCGTGTACGCCGCCCCCTCCGGCCAAGAGCTCACTGGTGGCGATGGAGCACTACGGCGGTCCGCAGTCCGCCGAGTGGGCGGCTATCGCGGTCATGCCGACGAACGGCTCGACCGCGCCGAAGGACGTGACCACGCCGGGCGTCCACCGCGACTGGTGGCCCCGCCCCTCTCCCGACGGCACCCGCATCCTCTTCCAGCGCGACCCGATCGGCCACCGCGGAGCACTCACCGAGCAGATCTGGAGCGTCGACGTCGTGACCGGCGCCCAGGAGCGGATCCTGTCGATCGTCCCCGGTGACCAGCAGAACAACCCGAACGGGTTCACCCAGATGGGCCACGCCGAGTGGAGCCGGGACGGCCGGTCGATCGTGTTCTCGGCGAACGGTCCGGGCCAGATCACGTTCGGGATCTGGCGCATGGCCAGCGACGGCAGCGGGCAGACGCCCCTCACCGCCGGTGTCCTCCTGTCGATCGACCCGTCGGTCTGCCCGGACGGTCGCATCCTGTTCGTCCGCGGCATCCTCGAAGGGTCCTACGAGACCTGGATCATGAACGGCGACGGCTCCGACCAACTCCCCGTGGCCGACGACACGGCGTACGGCCGCCCCGAGGAGTCCGACTACGACCCCTACTGCTCGCCCGACGGAAGCCGGGTGGTCAACCTCCGGCACGCCGGCGGCACGACCTGGGACAACGTCGTGCAGTCGATCGACGGCAGCGGCTGGACGATCGTCGGCGACGGTAGCGCCGACGGCAACTTCGGGGTGGCTCGTTGGGCGTCGAACAACCGGCTGGTGACGAGCCACGGCGGCCCCAACGGCGCCGGACTCGTCACGATCGACCTCGCCGGCACGCCGACGACAGCGGATCTCCTTCCGGCAACCCCCGCCGGCGATCAGTACCGGGACCCCGCGCCGTACCGTGGCCGGATGCCGACGTAGCTGCGGGGCCAGCTCCGGATCCATCCGGGCCGGGTAGGTTTCGGGTCGTGGCTCCGCACGCTACGCCGCTACCACCGACCGTGGATGGGCTGACGCTCGAGGTGATCCAGGCACTCGTCCGAGCCCGGTCGACCGGTGCCGAGCCAAGCGGGTTCACGATCACATCGACCAGCCACGCCGGTGATGGCGCCGCATCGACCGCGGACCGGGTGCAGATCCGGCTCGAGTACGGCGATGCACGACCCGATGGCACACCCGAGCACCTGATCTACAAGACCGTCATCGCGTCACAGCGGGCGCCGACGGTCATGTACGAGACCGAGGTGCGCTTCTACGACGAGATCCGGCCGGACCTCGCGATCGAGACGCCCCGATGCTTCGGGACGGCCCTCGATCGCACCAACGGGCGATTCGCCATCCTGCTCGAGGATCTCACCGATCGAGGGGCATCGTTCCCGAGTGCCGCGACGAGCCTGACGACCATCCAGGTCGAGACCTTGCTGAGCAACCTGGCCGCACTCCACGCGCGGTACTGGAGGTCGGACCGCTTCGACCGTGATCTTGCCTGGGTACCGACGCCGATCACCGGAGGCATGTTCGACGTGTTCGACACGATCGGCTTCGAGCTGATCCGTGACCAGCTCGAGCGCCATCCGTTCAAGGCGGAGATGATCACACCGCTCGACCGAGCGTTCGACTCCATGTGGGACCAGCTCTGGGAGTACCAGGCGGAGATGGCCGCCGCTCCCACGACGCTGCTGCACGGCGACGCCCACGTCGGCAACACCTACCTGCTGCCCGACGGATCGGCCGGATTCCTCGACTGGCAGCTGATGGTGCGTGGCCGGTGGGCGCACGACGTCATCTACCTCCTTGCGACCTCCATGGACCCCGACCTCCGCCGGCGACACCAGGAGGAACTCCTCCGGGGCTACCTCGCCGAGCTCCGGGGCCACGGAGTCGCCGACCTCCCCGACGAAGCACACGCGTGGGAAGCCTGTCGGCAGGCCGCCCTGTGGGGGCTGGTCATCGGTTGGCTGATCACACCCCCGGAGAACTACGGACCGGAGATCACCACCGCCAACCTCGAGCGGGTGATCGCCGTCGTCGACGAGCTCGGATCGCTGCGGTGAGCCGGTCGTCCGGATACCGAACGCGTACCCGGATGGCTCGGCGCCGGTCGGGCACCGGGGCCGTACCCTGAGCAGATGTCCCCCGACTTCTTCGACGCCCTCTATGCCGGAGCCGACGGCGACGAGTCGGCCGTCCCCTGGCAGCGGGCGATGTCCAGGGAACTGATCGGTGCGTGGCTGCAGAACCTCGACCCCGACCGGCATCGCCGAGCGCTGGTGGTCGCCGCTGGTCTGGGTGACGATGCGGCCGCGCTGGCCCGCCTCGGGCTCGACGTCGTCGCGTTCGATCTGTCCCCGACCGCCGTCGAATGGGCCGGTCAACGCCATCGCGACGCCGCCGTCGACTGGCAGGTCGCCGACCTGTTCCACCCTCCGCCCGAATGGGAGGAGGCGTTCGATCTCGTCGTCGAAGTCTTCACGATCCAGTCCATCCCACCGGTCCGCCAGGCCGAGGCCGCGGCCGCAACGCGCTCCTTCCTGGCGCCGGGAGGCACGCTGATCGGCGTTGCGATCGTGCACGACGGCACGATCGAGCCCGAGGGCCCCCCGTGGCCCCTTCACCCCCACACGATCGACGTGCTCGCCGACGGGCTGGACGAGCGATCTCGGCACGTGGAGGAGCTCGGTCCGACCGCCTCGTGCATCCGACTCGAGCTGGTGCGGAGCGAGCGGTGAGTGACCGCGAGTGTGGCGTCCCGTTGGGTTCACGACGCCGAATGGCATGATGACCCGGTGAGTCCTTCGGACGACGACTTCCAGGTCGCCATCAAACGCACGACGGTCGTGCACGTCAGCGGGACCATCACGACCCGCGACGAAGAGGGCCTCAGGCGGATCCTGCTCGATCTGATCCAGAACCACGGCATTCGCGATCTGGCCGTCGACCTCTCGGCCACCAGCGGCCTCTCCCCAGGCGTCGCAACGGTCCTCGAGAGCGTGCAGAAGCTCATCGACGACGTCGGCGGGAGTTTCCTGGTGCGCACGCCCCCCGAGCCCTCGACCGAGCTCGTCGAGATGGCCGAGGACGTCTCGACCTTCGTGGCGCTGTCCTCGGACACCGAGATCGGGCGAGCATGATCCCATCGGGAAGCGACCGCACGGCGGCGCGCGCCCGGCCTGGCAGACTCCTGCGATGACCAAGCGCAGACGGCGCGAGCTGCAGCGGATCGGATGGCGGGAGTGGGTGGTGCTCCCCGAGCTCTGTGGTGTTCCCATGAAGGCCAAGGTCGACACGGGAGCCCGCACGTCATCACTCCACGCCTTCGACCTGACCATCGAGGACGGGGACGATGAGGCCATCGCCCGGTTCGAGATCCACCCCGAACAGCGTTCGTCCCGATCCCCGGTCGTCGTGACCTGGCCCGTCGCCGGGTTCCGACGCGTCCGACCCTCGACCGGCCAGGCGGAGGTCCGTCCCGTGGTCCGCACGTCGATGGTCATGGGCGGCCACACCTACCCGATCGACATCACACTCACGTCGCGCGACGCCATGGGGTTCCGGATGCTCCTCGGCCGCGCCGCCATCCGCAACCGGTTCGTCGTCGACGCCGGCCGATCGTTCCTCCAGGGAGAAGCACCATGAAGCTCGGCATCGTGTCCAGGGCACCCGGTTCCTACAGCACACAGCGACTCAAGGCCGCAGCGATCGAGCGCGGGCACAAGGTGAGGGTGCTCGACACGCTGCGCTTCGCCATCGATCTCTCCGGCGACGAGCCCGACCTTCAGTACCGGGGCAAACCCCTGAGCGACTATGACGCCATCCTCCCCCGTATCGGGGCGTCGATCACCTTCTACGGCCTGGCCGTCGTGCGGCAGTTCGAGCAGATGGACGTGTACACGCCCAATACGTCCAACGGGATCGCCAACTCGCGGGACAAGCTCAGGGCGATCCAGATCCTGTCCCGCCACGACGTCGGCATCCCGGCCACCACGTTCGTGCGCGATCGCGCCGACGTCCTCGCCGCCATCGAACGGGTCGGTGGGGCTCCCGTCGTCATCAAACTCTTGGAGGGCACCCAGGGCATCGGGGTCATCCTCGCCCCCGACACCAAGGTGGCCGAGGCCGTGATCGAGACACTCCAGAGCACGAAACAGAACGTGCTGATCCAGCGCTTCGTCGCCGAGAGCCGCGGCACCGACGTGCGCGCCTTCGTCATCGGGGATCGGGTGGTCGCAGCCATGCGCCGTCGGGCCGAGGGGGACGAGTTCCGATCCAACGTGCACCGTGGCGGCTCGACCGAACTGGTCGAGCTCGACGACGAGTACGCACGCGTCGCGGTGCAGTCGGCCCAGATCATGGGCCTGCGCGTCGCCGGGGTCGACATGCTCGAGGGTGAAGACGGCCCGCTCGTCATGGAGGTCAACTCGTCCCCAGGGCTCGAAGGCATCGAAGCGGCGACCGAACTGGACATCGCCGGCGCGATCGTCGACTACATCGCCAATCAGGTGGCGTTCCCCGAGATGGACGTGCGGCAACGCCTCACGGTGTCGGCGGCGTACGGCGTGGCCGAGCTCGTGATCCACGAAGGGGCCGATGTGCTCCTCCAGTCGATGGACGTGGGAGCGCTGCGCGATCTCGACATCACCGTGTTGACGCTCCATCGAGGCACGACGGTCATCCCCAACCCCCGCAACTCGCGCGGGCTCCAGGTCGAGGACCGGATGCTCTGCTTCGGCAAGTTCTCCGCCATGCGCGACCTGGTACCGGCCCGCCGCCGCCGACGGGCCCGACCAAAGGTGCAGCCCCTCCCCGACGACCCGATCCCGGACGAGGCCGAGACGCCGTCATGATCCCGATCGACCCACGGCGCTGGGCGTCCTGATGGCGCGGACCCTCCGGCCCCCGTTCAGGATCGCCGACCACGACGTGCGCGCCGGTCGTCGCGCCCAGATCGAGCTCCCGATCGCCCGGCTCATGTCCGGTACTCCGGTGGCCCTCCCCGTCATCGTCATGCACGGCCGGACCGACGGCCCCGTGGTCTGGCTGAACGCGGCGGTCCACGGGGACGAGCTCTGCGGCGTGGAGATCATCCGCCGGGTCCTGGCCCAGGTGAGCGCGTCGACCATCGCCGGCACCCTGATCGCCGTCCCCATCGTCAACGTGCACGGATTCAACAACGGCGATCGGTACCTCCCCGACCGCCGCGACCTGAACCGATCCTTCCCGGGCTCGGCCCGGGGCTCGCTCGCCTCCCGGATCGCTCACCTGATGATGAATCAGATCGTCGAGCGGTGCAGCGTGGGGATCGACCTGCACACGGCGTCGGACCACCGGGTCAACCTGCCGCAGATCCGCGCCGACCTCGACGACGACACCACCCTCGAGCTGGCCAATGTCTTCGGGGCACCGATCACCATCCACTCGCGGACCCGCGACGGTTCACTGCGTCAAGCGGCGACCGACGCCGGCGCCACCGTGCTCCTGTACGAGGGAGGCGAGGCGCTGCGCTTCGATCGCAGGCCGATCGAGACCGGGACCACGGGGGTTCTCCGCGTGCTGGCCCATGTGGGCATGATCGAAGGCGCACCCCCGTCGCCACACGACACCGTGCTCGCCCGTTCCACCCGCTGGGTCCGAGCGACGAACAGCGGCATCCTCCATCTGGAGATCGAGCTCGGCGATCGCATCGCCGCCGGAAGCCTGGTGGCGACGGTCTACGACCCGTTCGGGAAACGTCGGGGACGAATCGCCTCGCCGGTCGACGGCATCGTCATCGGCCACTCCGAACATCCCTTGGTCAACCGTGGCGATGCCATCGCCCACATCGCCACACCCGAAGGGCTCGATCAGTCGCCGAAGTCCTTGGCGTAGTCGACGGTGAACCAGCGCACGGGGGTCATCCGGAAGGCGCGGCTCTCGGGACCGTCGGCCGTCGACTCGATGTAGAGATCACCGAACTCGGGACCCAGGTACCGGTGCGCCATGGCGCGACGGGTCTCGTCGTCGATGGATTCGATCGCCGTGACCGGCCCCTCGACCGTGACGTACTTGTAGGGCGGCGTCTCGTCCTGTGCGCACAGGCTGTACCACCGTGTCTCCTCGAGGGCCCTGCCCTTCACCGAATCGGGGTCGGTGAGGACGACGACATCTCCACCCGGCTCGTACCCGTACCAGACGGGAACGGCGAGTGATCGTTCGGCGTAGGTCACGCCGATCACTCCGACATGGACTCCGGCGAGGAACTCCTCGCGCTCGGCGCGGGTCATGGCGTGCGACATCGAGATCTCGATTCTGCGTGGAACGACCGTCGGACAGACCGTACCGGTCGGCCTTCGCCGGCGCCGGCCTATCGACGCATCCAGGGCTGGGCGAGCTCGCCGATCCCGCTGTAGAGCGAGCGGAGCACGCGGCGGCCCGTCCGGCGGAGCCCGTCGGTCCGCTCCTCCGCGACGCCCATCCCCTCCAGCACGTCGAGCGGCGCCTCGACCAGGGCGACGTGCACGCGCTCGGCCGCCTCGAGGGTGAGCTCGATCGCCGACGCGGCACGGCCGGGGGAGCCGTCATCGATCGACCCGCCGCCGCTCTCGATCAGACGGTCCTTCAGGAAGGTGAAGTTCTCCCAGTCCTTGAAGACGGTGAGCTTGTAGTCGCAGCCGGGAGGGAACACGTTGCCCTCGAGATAGACGGGACCGTCGTCGGTCAGCAGGACGTCCCAGCTGATCTGGACGTGGGCCGGCAGTTTGTCGTGCATCGCGATGCACGCCTCGACCACCTCGTTGAGCTCGGGCACGGCGATGCCCACCCAGTCGCCCGGGCTCTCGGGCCGGATCGGCCGGCCGACGGTGCCCTCTTCGTAGTCGATCAGATGGGTGTCGAGGTCGAAGTAGGCGGTGCTGTGGGAGCCCTCGGGTGCGGGGAGGAACACGGCGGCGATCAACTCGGCTCGGTCCTCGACGTTGAGGGTCATGATGCGAAAGCTCCCGGTGGGGAACGGCTCACGCATCCGCTCGAACCGCTCCACCACCGCGTTGAGGTAGGTGTCGTGGATCCAATCGTCGAGCTGCTCGGGCGTGGAGACCGAGCGCTCCTCGGGCGACCGTTCGGCGTCGTCGCAGCGATAGACCTCTTGGTCGGCGTCCCAGACCATCGTGCGCAGCAGGTGCCCGGCGCCGCCCTTGGTGGGCTTGATGACGAAGTCGGCCCGGGGAATCTCACCCTTCATCACGCCGTCCTTGATGACGGCGAACTGCTCGGTCGACCGGTGACCCTCGGGGAGGTTCTGCTGGAAGAAGTCGTGCCAGAAGACCTTGGACGAGTGCCGCAACGCGTGCGCCGGACTCCAGCCCATCTTGTGCTGCTTGTAGCTGTGCATGGTGAACATCGTCACCAGCATCACGTTGTAGTTGGCCCAACCCATGAACGTGAAGGGTTGGAACAGCGGCGGGATCGGGGTCTTCTGGACGCGCTCGAGAAACGGCGGTGCGATGGCGACCGCCGCCAGCGAGAGGTACGGCGTCGTCACCATCGCGGTCGGCGTGAACACCGACATCAGGGGCTCGGCGTAGCGCCCGGTCTGCTCGTTCGAGATTCGGTAGACCAGGCTCTGGAAGAAGTGGCGCATGCCCTGGTAGGCCACGACCGGATGGCCGGCCACCAAGGTGTAGTAAGCGCGCCAGACCCGGGCGGTGTCGCTCCAGTAGCCCTGGTACTGCCAGTTGGCCGCATCGGGTTGCCCGAGCCGGGCGAAGTAGTCGGGCCAGATCGGGCTGCGGTCGATGGCGACGTGCTCGCCGGTCGAAGTGGCGTCGTCCGGCACCAACCGCAGCAGCTCGGCGCGGGTCGCGTCGTCGGCGGGAATGCTCATGCGCCAATGGTAGTGAGATCCCGGTTTCGGTGGCGCGGTGGCTGCAGCGGCGACCCTAGGATCGCGACTCGTGGACGACCTCGACGATCCCGTCCTCGCCCAGCTCGGCGCCCTCGGCGGCGTCTACGAGGTCGTGCCGTGCGACCCCGAGCTGGCGGACACGGCGGCGTTCTGCGAGGCCTATGGGTTTGCGCCACAGGACTCGGCGAACGCGATCGTCGTGGTGGGCAAGGCGGACCCGCCCGTCCACGCCATGTGCCTCGTCCTCGCCGATCACCGTCTCGACGTGAACAAGGTCGTCCGGAAGCGGTTGGGGACACGCAAAGCGTCGTTCGCGTCGGCCGAGGCGACCGTCGAGCTGACCGGCATGCAGATCGGCGGCGTCACGCCGTTCGGCGTCGCGACCGATCTGCCGCTCTGGATCGATGGGCACGTGATGGAGCGGGATCGGCTGATCATCGGCGGGGGCACGCGGGATCGGAAGCTCCTGGTGCCGCCGTCGACGCTCCTGGCGCTTCCCGGTGCCGAGGTGGTCGACGGCCTGGCCAACCGGGTGGACTGACCCTCCGGGCACCCACACCCTTGACCACCGTTTCCGGACGGCTCAGACTCGGTTGCCATCGGGTTGGACGAAGCGACCTACCGAGGATACGAATCCGCCTACTGGGCCCACGAGGGCGCCGAGCCCCGCGAAGAGCGGGCCACGCTCGCCCACAGCGGAACGGGCGTGCGCGTCCAGGTGCTCGGCGAGGGACCACCGGTGCTGTTCGTGCACGGGGCGAGCACCAGCGGGACGAGCTGGGCCGCACTGGCGAGTCGCATGCCCGGATTCCGCTGCCTCCTGCTGGACCGCCCGGGCTGCGGACTCAGCGATCCGCTGCGGGAACCGTTCGCCGATATCGCGTCGTTCGCCGCCTTCGCCGACACGATGCTCGTCGATGTGCTCGACGCGCTCGAGATCGAGCGGGCCTCGGTCGTGTCCACGTCCCTCGGCGGCTTTTTCAGCCTCCGCACCGCCGCCGCCCACGCCGACCGGATCGATCGGGTGATCCATCTGGGCTGGACCATCGGGGCGCCGATGGACCATCTGCCGCTGGTCATGCGCATGGTCGCCGCGGTCCGGCCGCTCGGTCGGCTCATGGCCCGGATACCGCTGCCCGAGCGCGCGGTCCGATCGATGCTGGCGCAGATCGGACTGCGCCAGGCGCTGGAGGCCGGACGGTTGCCCCAGGAGTCCGTCGACTGGTTCGGCGCCGTGCTCCGTCACACCCATACGGTGCGGAACGACACCGATGCCATGCCCCCGATGTTCCGCCCGAGCGGTGGTATCGACGACGAGATCCTCTTCACCGACGACCTGCTCGGAGCGATCGGCGTCCCCGTCGACTTCCTCTGGGGTGCGGAGGACCCGATGGGCGGCGCCGACATCGCAACCGACTTCGTTCCGAGAATCCCGGGCGCGACCCTGCAGTTGATCGAGGCGGCCGGTCACGCCGTGTGGCTCGACGACCCGGACGGCATCGCCGACGCGACGAACGGCCTCCTGACCGCCGATCGGTAGGCGACACGGAAACGTCCCAACGTCGGCGTCTCGCCACGCCAGGGGAGGGGGTCGCCGCTACCCCAGGGGGTCGACCTGGAGTCGCTCCAGGCGCATCGAGGTGATGCGCCAGGTGCCGTCGTCGCGCTCGTAGGTCTCGTGGTACCAACCCGACCCGTGGAGACCCCGGGGTGGTTCGCCTGCGGAGGCGAAGTCGACCGTGTCACGCATCGCCCAGATGCCCGCCGCGTGCTGCGCATCGATGATCTCGATCTCGGGCATGTGCCCGTGGTGGACCGTCCGGGCGCCCGCAAGCGCTCGCGACACCGCCGTCACGATCCGGTCCCGGCCCCGGACCAGTCCACTCTCGTCGTCGCCCGTGTCGTCGGAGACGTCCATCACGGCGTCCTCGGCGAACACGTCACCCCAGGTGTCCCACTCCTGGGTGTCCAGCAGTCGAAAGTACCGGGCCTTCAGCTGCTTGATCTCCTCGACAGCGGCCAGGTCATCGGGTGATGGGGTACGACTCGTCATGCGACAACCTCCTCGACCGACAGTGTGGGTCGTCGCCCGGCCGGCGAACCATCCGGAGGGCGGGCTCCGTCGCCCCTTGGCCCGTCTCGCCATCGTCGCCGCCGTCGGAGAGCCCTTGGTACCGTGCTCAACTCACCACCGGACGGAGCTGCCGTGAAGATCGACCCTGAACTCACCGGCGAAGAGATCACGGCGATTGCGAAGGAGGCGTACATCTACTCCTTCCCGATGATGATGGGCTATCGCTACGGCTACGCGACCTACCTCCAGCCGGCCTCCCCTGCGTACCGTGGGCCCGCCAATGCCGGGCCCTACGGTGAGGCGGTCACCCTCGACCACACCTTCCGCGACGTGATCACCCCCAATGCCGATACGCCGTACTCGTTCGGTTTGCTCGATTTCCGGGCCGGGCCTCTCGTCCTGTCGGTGCCGGCGGTGACCGACCGCTACTACGTGATGCAATTCGAGGACCTCTACGGACAGAACGACCTCTACGTCGGCAGCCGTGCGACCGGGTCCGAACCGGGAACGTACTTCCTCGTCGGGCCGGGCTGGGACGGCGAGGTTCCCGACGGGTTCAGCGGATCGCACCGGTTCGAGACCGATCTGGTCTTCCTCATCGGCCGCTCCCAGATGCTCGGCCGCGACGATGCTCCCACCCTCGGCGAGATCATGGCCCAGTACCGCCTCGAGCCCTACGCGGTCCACACCGGCGGCGTCGCCCCCGATCTGCCACCGTTCGACTGGCCCCATTGGGACGACGCGGCGTCGCGCGACGAACGATTCATCACCTACGTCAACGGCCTCCAGCCGCTCTGCCAGCCTCCCCATCCCGACGAGACCGAGCTGTTGGAGCGGTTCGCCCGGATCGGCATCGGTCCGGGCGAACCGGCTGACCTCGGCACACTCTCCGACGAGGTTCGGACCGCGCTCGCCGACGGCGTGACGAGCGCGCGGTCGGAGCTTGTGACCGCGTCCGAGAGCCTGGGACAGATCATCAACGGCTGGATGTCGATGGACGCGTTCGGCAACCGGGACGCCTACGGCGGCGACTACCTCCGACGGGCGACGGAATCGATGGTCGGGTGGGGCGGCAACGACCGGGTCGAGGCCTACTACCCGATGGCGCGCGTCGACGGCGACGGCGAGCCACTGGATGGAGGCGCCGCGTACCAACTGCGCTTGGAGACCACTCCTCCGGTGAACGCCTTCTGGTCGGTCACGATGTACGACACGTCCTACGACGGCACCGCCGGCTACCTGGTCGAGAACCCCATCGACCGGTATCTGATCAACGAGCTCACCGAGGGCACCGTGCGAGATCCCGACGGATCGCTCACCATCACGCTGCAACACAACGAACCCGACGACCCGACCGGGCGGGCCAACTGGCTCCCCACGCCCGACGGGCGGTTCTACCTCGCGCTCCGCCTCTACTGGCCCCAGCCGGCGGCGCTCGACGGCACCTGGGTGGCGCCACCGGTGGTGCGTCTCGACTGAGCGCCTCCTGATCCTCGTCGATCGTCGATCCGACCGAACCCGAGCGCGCAACGTTCGGTCCGACCGCACATGGGGAGCCCGCCAGGTCCTATTGTCCGGAGGAATGACCTCGGCCGGCAAGGGGAGGACCACGTGACCCGGCTCGGCTTCCTGCTCGACAGCGACAATTGCATCGGCTGCCACGCCTGCACCGTCGCGTGCAAGAGCGAGCACGACGTTCCGCTCGGGGTCAACCGCACATGGGTGAAGTACATCGAGACCGGCACGTTCCCCTCGGTCTCGCGCAAGTTCTCCGTGATGCGCTGCAACCAGTGCGACGACGCGCCCTGCATGACCATCTGCCCCACCTCGGCGCTCTATCGCGCCGACAACGGCGTGGTCGATTTCCAGGACGACGACTGCATCGGCTGCAAGTCGTGCATGAACGCCTGTCCCTACGATGCGCTCTACATCAACCCCGAGACCAACACGGCACACAAGTGCAACATGTGCAACCACCGGGTGGACGTGGGGCTGTTGCCGTCCTGTCAGATCGTCTGCCCGACCGAGGCGATCAAGATCGGCGACCTGGACGATCCCGCCAGCGAGATCAGCCGGATCATCGCCCGGGATGACGTCGCCGTCCGGGCGCCGGAGCAGAACACCAAACCGAAGGTCTTCTACCGGGGTGCGGATCAGGCCAGCCTCGACCCGACCCGGACCGCCATCGCGGTCGACGGCATGATCTGGGCCGACACGGTGCGCACCGGGCCAGGACCGCAGCATCCGACCCTCCCGGTGCAGCCCGGCACCGTCCCGACCGACGCGGCCGGGGTCGTGGCCCGCACCGCCTACACCACCGCACATCAGATGACCTGGAGGGAAAAGGTGGCGGGGTACCTGGTCACGAAGGCCATCGCGGCCGGTGTGATGCTGGTGGCTGCGCTCCTGGTGCTGATGGGCCACGCCGACGACCAGGCCGCGGTCGGCGTGGCGCCGCCCATGGTCGCAGGTGCCTTCCTCGGCCTGACCGGACTGCTCCTCGTCGCGGACCTCAAACAGCCGGGCCGGTTCCACTACCTGCTCACCCGAGGCAACTGGTCGTCGTGGCTGGTGAAGGGCGCCTACATCCTGATGGCCTTCGCCGCCATCTGCGGATTGTGGTGGGTCGGCGGGCTGACCGAGGCGGACGGACTGCTGAAGGTGCTGGCCATCCCCGCCGTCCTCGCCGCGGCCGGGACCGCGGGGTACACCGCGTATCTCTTCGCCCAGTGCGAAGGCCGCGACCTCTGGCAGACCCCCCTGCTCCTCCCGGTCCTGCTCAGCCAGGCGGTCACCGCCGGCGGTGCGGCCTACGCCGTCTTCGATGTCTTCATCGACGTGCCGGAGACCGCCGCGATCCGGTGGGTGCTCCTGGGCGGCGTCGCCGCGACCGCGCTCTTCGTCGCGATCGAGCTCTCGTCGCATGGCAGCCGCCACGTCGAGCTGGCCGTCGGCGCCATGACCCATGGTGCGTACGCCCGCCAGTTCTGGTGGGGAGGAGTCGTCCTCGGGCTTGTCCTGCCCGCCGCGGTCGTGATCGTCGCGCTGGCGGCGGACATCGACGGTGCGGCCCTTCCCGCTCTGGCCGGCGTCGCCGCTCTCGTCGGGATGTTTGCTTACGAAGACGCCTTCGTCCGGGCCGGCCAGTCCGTACCCCTCTCCTAGGAACCTGATCGTGACCGATCTGAACAGCTACCCACCCCACGAGCAGTGGCACGACTGGCGCGAGCTGGACGCCAAGGCCTGGCCCGAGAAGAAGGAGCGGAAGTACACGCTCGTCCCCACCACGTGCTTCAACTGCGAGGCCGGGTGTGGCCTCGTCGCCTACGTCGATCAGGAGTCCGGCGACATCGCCAAGATCGAGGGCAACCCCGAACACCCGGGCAGCCGGGGCCGCAACTGTGCCAAAGGTCCCGCCACGCTCAACCAGATCGACGACCCGGAGCGGGTCCTCTTCCCGATGAAGCGGGTCGGCAAGCGGGGCGAAGGACGGTGGGAGCGCGTCAGCTGGGACCAGGCCCTCGACGAGATCGGCACCAGGATCCGGACCGCCTTCGAGGCGGATCGCCGCAACGGCGTGATGTACCACGTCGGCCGCCCCGGAGAGGACGGCTACACCGACCGCGTGCTCAAAGCGTGGGGCGTCGACGGCCACAACTCGCACACCAACATCTGCTCGTCCAACGCTCGGATCGGATACCAGAGCTGGATGGGCCACGACCGACCGTCATCGGACTTCGCCAACGCGAAGGTGATCCTGCTGATCTCGGCCCACCTCGAGTCCGGCCACTACTTCAATCCGCACGCCCAGCGGATCATGGAGGGCCGCGCCAACGGGGCGAAGATCATCGCCATCGACCCGCGGCTCTCCAACACCGGAGCGAAGGCCGACTTCTGGCTCCCGACCTGGCCCGGGACCGAGCCGTTCCTCCTCCTCGCCATCGCCCGGCTCCTCATCGAGTCCGAGTCGTGGAACGCCGAATTCGTGCGGCGCTGGACCAACTGGGAGACCTACCTCCGCGAGAAGCACCCGGGCCGATCGGTCGAGTGGGACCAGGTGCGCGGCGCCATGCTCGAGGAGTACGCCGACTACACACCCGAAGCGGCCGAGCAGAAGACCGGCATCGACGCGGCCACGATCCGAGAGATCGCCGAGCTGATCGGAGCCCACCCGACCAAGTTCGCGTCCCACAACTGGCGGGCGGCCGGCGCCGGCAACATGGGTGGCTGGCAGGTGGCCCGCTGCCTCTTCTTCCTCAATGTGCTGACCGGATCGGTCGCCACCAAGGGCGGCACGGCCGGAAACGGCTCCAACAAGTTCAAGCCCGCCGCCCCCTTCGGCGCGCCCGGCATCGCGAGCTGGAACGAGTTGGAGTGGCCGGTCGAGTTTCCGCTCGCCTACCACGAGATGTCCATCCTGCTGCCGCACTTCCTGAACGAAGGTCGCGGCGCGCTCGACGTCTACTTCTCGCGCGTCTACAACCCGATCTGGACCAATCCCGACGGCTTCACGTGGATGGAGGCGCTGCGGGACGAGGACAAGGTCAAGTGCCACGTCGCCCTCACGCCCACCTGGTCGGAGACCTCGTGGTTCGCCGACTACGTGCTCCCGATGGGGGTGTCGACCGAGCGCCACGACGTCCACAGCTACGAGACCCACGCGGGTCGCTGGATCGGATTCCGTCAGCCGACGCTCCGCCGGTACGCCGAGATCCGCTCGGGCGAGGATCTGGGACCCGACGCCCGCAGCTACGACTACAACCCGGGCGAGGTGTGGGAGGAGAACGAGTTCTGGATCGACCTCAGCTGGCGCATCGACCCGGACGGGGCGCTCGGAATCCGTCAGTGGTTCGAATCCAAGCAGCACCCTGGCAAGCCGCTCACCGTCGACGAGTACTACGGCGAGATGTTCGCCGAGAACGTGCCCGGCCTGGCCGACGCGGCGGCCGAGGCCGGCCAGACGCCGCTCGACTACATGCGGGACCGCTCTGCGTTCGCGGTGCCGACCGACCCGTACGAACCACACGAGCGGCCGGTCGAACCCGACGCGCTCGCCGGATGCACCGTCGACGCCGACGGCGTCTACCGGAAAGTGGGGACTCCCGGAGCGTGGGACGGCGACCTGGCCTCGCTGGACGACCTCTCGCTCTCGCCCCTCGGCGACGGGTCACCGGCGGTCGACGTCGACGGTGAGGCCAAGGAGGGGTTTCCGACCCCTTCGAGGAAGCTCGAGCTCTACTCGACGACACTCGCCGACTGGGGGTGGCCCGAGTACGCGACCCCCACCTGGATCCCCAGCCATGTGCACTGGGAGGACCTCGACCTGGCCGGCGACGAGCGCATTCTGCTGCCGACCTTCCGCATCCCGACGCTGATCCACACCCGGTCGGCCAACTCCAAGTGGCTCAACGAGATCAGCCACCGACACCCCCTGTGGATCCACCCGGAGGACGCCGAGAAGCTCGACATCGCCGAGGAGGGACTGGTCCGGGTGACGACGCGCATCGGGCACTTCGTCATCGCCGCCTGGCGCACCGAGGGCATCCGACCGGGCGTCGTGGCCGCCAGTCACCACATGGGCCGCTGGCGGCTGGAGGAGGATCAGGCTCGATCCTGGGGCGCCGGCAAGGCGGCCGTCACCAGCCGGCCCGGTGACGACGGGGGCACGGTGTGGAAGCTCTCGCGGGAGCACGGCAACGAGCCCTACGACTCCACCGATCCCGACACCTCCCGCATCTGGTGGAACGACACCGGCGTCCATCAGAACGCAACCTTCTGCGTGCAACCCGACCCGATCTCTGGCATGCAGTGCTGGCACCAGCGGGTGCGCGTCGGACCGGCCCGATCCGGTGACGAGTACGGCGACGTCGTCGTCGACACCGCCAAGTCCCGCGAGGCCTACCTCGAGTGGCTGGCCAAGACCCGTCCCGCCGGCACCAATGACACCGGTCTGCGCCGACCGCTCTGGTACGCGCGGCCACTCAAGCCCGCCCCCGGCGCCTACCGCCTGCCCTGAGCGCCGGGGTCCGACGGCGGGGAACAGGCCCCGCCGCAACGCTCCACCGCTTCGAAGACCGCCGGCCGCAGCACCGCCGCGTCGTGGGGTGTCGCATGACACAGCGTCGCCGCGAACTCGAGGCCGCGGTGAGCGCATCGAAGGGGTGCACCAACCCAAGGAGCACCCCATGAACACCAAACGAGTCCTTGCCTTCATCGCCACCCTGCTGTTCGTGGGGTTGGCGGTGGCCGGTCCCGCCGCTGCTGAACAGGGAAACGGGTCCCATGGCCCCTCTCGCATCCATCCCGATGACCTCTTGAACGAGAGGTTCCCCGGCCCCGGCGAGATCCAGCCCCCACCACCTCCCCCGCCGCCTCCGCCGCCGCCTCCCCCGCCCGAGGATCCGTTCGGCCAGGTGCCGTTCCCCGGAGGCGATCTGGTGGTGGACCCCGGCCCCCGTGGAGACGGACCCGACGCTCCGGCCGAGCCGGACGCCGACCCGGATCCCGAGCCCCAACCCGATCCCGACCCGCAACCCGGTCCCGACCCCGGGCCTCAGCCCCCCTCCGGAGGCGGCACGAGCGGCAACGACAACAGCTCAGCGTCGAACCCCGGGCCCGGCACCAACGGCGCCTCCACCGCGGCCGGCACCACCGCTACGAAGCCAGCGACCGACGCCGAGTCCACCGCCCCGGTTCCCTCGGTGGACGATGCGACCCAAGCAGCGGCTGCGGTTCAGATCGACGAATCCGATGCCGGCGGCAGCGGTCGGTCCGTCGCCCTCATGGCGATGGCCGTACTGGGCCTGGTCGGGCTGGCCGGTGCCGTCGCCTACCTGATGGGACGACACGCATGACCAACGCTCCCGGCTGACTCCACCGCCGGTGACGACACCCGACCCACGGTGGGCGGATCGGCCCTGGCCGGTCCGCCCACCCTTGCGCAGGAGCTAACGCGCGACGACGGTCTCGGGGAGTCGGTGGGCGAGGATGTCGACCGCTTCCTCCACCATCTCCTCCACGATCGTCGCAGCGGGCTTGACCTCGTCGATCAGCCCCGCGACCTGGCCGGCGAAGGGACCGACGTACTCGACGTTGCCGGCCCGGTTGAACATGTCGACGACCGCCGACGCCAGCACCACCTGCAGCGGGAACTGCAACGGTTCGAGATCGGACTGCTCCCACAAGTCGTGGAACCGGTTGTACGTCGCTCGAGACGTCTTGCCGGTGTAGATCGTCGTGCGGCGGGTGTCCTCGTCGCCGGCCTTGACGATCGCCTCCTTCTGGATGTCGAGCGCACCACCTTCCGCCGAGGCGAGGAACCGCGTGCCCACCCAGACCCCGGGGCAACCCATGGCCAGGGCGGCAGCCAGGCCACGACCGTCGCCGACTCCCCCGGCGGCGAGGACCGGCACCGGGGCCGCGGCGTCGATCGCCTGAGGCCACAACGCCATGGAGCCGACGCGACCGGTGTGGCCGCCCGCCTCGTGCCCCTGGGCCACGACCAGGTCGGCGCCCGACTGAGCGATGCGGCCTGCGTTTCGGGCGTTGCCGGCGATCCCGAGCACCTTCATGCCGGCCTCGTGGGCATCGTCCACCATGAACCCCGGACTCCCGAGACCGGCGCAGAAGAGGGGCACGCTCTCCTCGATGCAGGCCTGGACCGCGGCGTGGGGCCGCTGGGTCGTCGTGGCGCTGGCGATGACGCCCTCTGGGTCGGGGAGCCCCAGCTCCTCCTTGGTCTTCAGGAGCCAGTCACGGTGGGCGTCCGGCAGCATGCCCAGCGCGTCGTCGAGCGTGAGCTCCCCGGCATCCTCGGGCCCGTCGCCGGCAGCCACGGTGGCTGCCGGCAGGAGGATGTCGACGCCGAACGGCCGAGACGTCTGGCTGCGGATCTCACCGATCGCCTGCCGCAACTCCGGGACCGTGTAGCCGGCGCCGCCGAGCACGCCGAGGCCGCCCGCCTCCGAGACGGCGACCACCAACTCGACCGGGGCGCCGGTCTTCTCCCCGATCAGGCTGGGACCCATCCCCGCGCTCAGGATCGGATACTCGATGCCAAGCATGTCGCACAGCGGCGTGCGCAGAGTTCTCTTTGCCATGGTGTCCCCCAGACGACGGCTCGAGCGAAGGTTAGTTGCCGGCCGAGTCGCTGCCAGCAGTGGACCTGGACTGGCTCCCCCTACGACCCCGTGGTCACGGGGAGCGTTGCCAGCTGACGGGTCACGAAGGTCGGTCGCCACCTCGGGTGCGGGTCGACGAGTGCCAGATCGGGGAAGCGACGGAGCGCGGCGGGGATGACGACCTGACCTTCGAGTCGCCCCAGTGCGGCACCGACGCAGAAGTGGAGTCCCTTGCCGAACGCCAGGTGACGGCTGTCGCTGCGGGAGATGTCGAACCGGTCCGGGTCCGGGAAGACCTCGGGATCGCGATTCGCCGAGCCGAGCAGGAGACGGACGCGTTGCCGGGTTCGATCGTCCGGCCGTGAAGCTCGACCGGTTCGGCGGGCCACCGCCCACCACCGGACGCCACCTGCAGCGGGCCCATGAACCGGAGGATCTCCTCGATGGCGCCCGGCACGGCGTGGGGATCGCAGCGAACCGCCTCCGCCGCTTCGGGATGCCGAAGGAGGAGCCAGAGTCCGGTCGAGATCAGGCTCATCGTCGTGTCGTGACCGGCCACGAGCAGCAGGACGATCATCGCCAACAGCTCGTCGTGGCTGAGTCGCTCGCCGTCGTCCTCCGCCGCGATGAGTGCGGAAATCAGGTCGTCGCCAGGGTCGGCGCGGCGACGGACGACCAGATCGTCGGCGTACGCGAGGAACTCGTCGGCGGCCTCCCCCGCCGCCGCCAGCACCCCGAAGTCGATCGGGAGTTCGTCGAAGGCCGTGACGGCGACGGTCCAGCCGTGCAGCCGATGCCGGTCGGTGTCGGGCACCGCGAGCAGCTCCGTGATGGCCATGATCGGGAACGGCGCCGCGATCGACTCCATCACGTCGAACGTCGATACGCCGGTCAGGTCGTCGAGCATCACGTCGATCATCTCGGTCAGACGGGGGCGGAGCGCCTCCACCCGGCGGGGCGTGAACGCCTGTGCGACCAGACGATGTCCGCGTAGCGCGACAGGACGAATCCGACGTCGGGGTGATGGTGAACCGGAGACCGCTCCCGCAACACCCGGTACCAGGGGATCGGGTCATGGCGGAACGAGGGGTCGCGCGGATCCCTGTCCTCGGGGTCGGGAACTCCACCTCGGCGTGGCACGCGAGCATCGTAGGACCCCGACGCCGTCGTCGACCCCGGGCAACGTCCGGTCAGGAAGCGGCGGGCTCGGATCCTGACTCGGATTCGGCGGCGCTTCCACCCTCGACCCGCACCTGCTCCACCACGAGAGCGAGGAACACCACCAGGTCGACGGCGATGATCAGGTGGAGGCCCTTCCAGGAGCCCGCCACCGCCAGCAGCGCTCCGAGGACGACCAGCGAGGCTGGACGCTCGGGAGGGATCACCCGGAAGGCTCGCCAGATGGACACCACGATTCCGGCGGCCACCAGTGCCAGCCCGCCCCACAACATGAAGCGGAACGCGCCACTGACCTCGTCGGCAGGATGCAGCGCGATCTCCTCCAGCGCCGCAGCGGCGAAGATGACGCCGCCCACGATGGGCGCGTGCCCCCACGTGTAGACGTCGCGCATGTAGCTGCCCGCCTGAGCGTCGGGGAGTCGCTCGCCCCGGAACTCGAGTGCGGGCGAGAAGCGATCGAAATACGACCACCAGAGCAGGCCGGCCAGGACACCGGATGCCGCCAGGGCGCCCACCGTGTCACCCGGCAGGCCCTCCCCCGTCTCCAGCGCGGTGACCACGGGGAGTCCGATGGCGACGATCACCTCGCCAAGGGCGATGATGACGATCAGGCCGTGCCGCTCGGCGAAGTGGCCCGGCCGCACCACCCACTCACCACGTCCGGCGACGATCATCGCGGCGTAGATGATGAGCACGCCCGCGATCCACAGGGCGACGCGTGCCTCGTGCTCGACGAAGCCGCCGGCGACGATTACGACCAGGGCCAGCACGTTGGGCCAGGTCCACGTGAGCAGCGTCCCGATCTCGGACGAGGTCGTCTCGTATCCCAGCGCCATCGTGGCCAGGCCCAGGGCCACGATGGTGGCCAGAGCGATCGAGAAGAGGATCCCGCCCGTGTCGAACGCGGTGGAGACCGACGCAGCCATCGGCACGCTGACCGCGGTACCGACCAGGAAGATGGCCCGCACGGTGCGGCCGTTGCCCGACACCCGATTGGCCGCCCAGGTGAACTGGGACCACGGCAACCACATCAACAGGAAGAGCAGCGTCGCCTCGCCGACCCCTTCCCAGGTCGGATGGTGCACCAGGTGCCCGACGAGCTGTGAGAAGGCGAAGACGTAGGCCAGGTCGAAGAAGAGCTCGACCGGATCGGCGGTGAAGTCCTCGGTGCGCGGCGGTGTCTGGATCCCCTTCACGATGGCCGAGCCTAGGCGGGCACCACCACGATCTTCGACGGGGTGTGACCGGTGCCGATCTCCGCCAGCCCTTCTGCCACGCCGTCCAGGCCGACGACCCGATGGACCTGAGGCACGACCTCCCCGGTGGCCAGCAGCTCGCCCAGGAAGGTCAGGTCGTCGTGGTTCGGCGAGGCGGTGAACTGATGGAACGACGGCTCGGCCCGCATGAACGCGAGGCCCGTCCGCAGGATCTTGGGGACGGGCCCGAGCAGCCGGTTGTCCTTCGGACCGGTGATGATGACGTAGCGGGCGTCGGGCCGCAGGACGCTGAGCACCTCCCGTGTCGTCCGGTTCCCCACGTTGTCGAACATGACGTCGAACCGGGGCCCACCCGGGACGAAGTCGTCCGTGGTGTAGTCGACGACGTGGGTGGCACCGAGCGAACGGACCATCTCGACGTTCCGGGTACTGCAGACCGCCGTCACCTCGGCGCCGAGCGCCACGGCGATCTGAACCGCGAAGGTGCCGACTCCCCCGGCGGCGCCGTTTACCAGCACCTGATCGCCGGGTTGCACCTTGCCGTGCGCGCGCAGGCCCTGCAGTGCCGTGAGCCCGGCGACTCCCGTGGCGCCCGCAGCCTCCCACGTCACGTCGTCCGGCTTGGCCACGATGTGGTCCTGGTCGACGGCGAGGTACCGACCACAGCCGCCGCCGTCGCACTCGCCGAACACGGCATCACCCACTGCGAACCGCGTCCCGCCGTCTCCCACCGCCACGACCGTGCCGGCGACGTCGGCGCCGGGAATCGTGCGCTTGGGGCGCCGCAGACCGGAGATCATCCGCATGAAGAGCGGTGTCCCGGTGAGGAAGTGCCAGTCGAGGGCATTGAGCGACGAGGCCTCGACGTGGACGAGCACCTCGCCGTCCTCGGGTGTGGGCGTCGGGACCTCGTCGACGGACACGGCCTCGGAGGTGCCGTACTCGCGGGCGACGGCGGCTCGCATGAAGGGCGGCACCGTGGGCGCCCCCTCGGCCGTTGCGGGCCCGTCGGTGTTCGGGGTGGCGGATGGACTCGTCATCGGGCATGCTCTCCTCGGTGTGCGTACACTGTACGTTCTACAACGTACAGTGTACGTCGTCAAGAGATCCCCGGAACCACGATCGGAAGGACCACACATGGCGACGGCAGCGACCGCGGCGCAGCGAGAGCCGCTCCACCGCGCCGGCATCGTCGCGACCGCGATCGAGCTCGCCGACGAGGAGGGGGTCGGCGCCCTCAGCATGAGGAACCTGGCCCGCCGGCTGGGGTACGAGGTGATGTCGCTCTACAACCACGTCGCCAACAAGGATGAGCTGCTGTTCCTCATGGTCGACGCGGTCGCTGCGGAGATCGAGGATGCGCCCACTGACGCGGCGCCCTTGGCGGCGGTGCGAGCCACCGCCGTCTCCACGCACGACATCCTCGTCCTCCACCCCTGGGCCCCCGACCTGTGGCAGCGCCACCTGCCCGGTCCGGCCCGCAACCGGCTGATGGAGGACCTGCTGCGCCTCCTGGGCGAGAGCGGCCTCTCCCCCGACCTGGCCCACCACGGCTTCCACGCGGTCAACAACCACGTGCTCGGCTACACCCTCCAGCAGCTGGGGATGGCCCTGGACGACAACGATCCCCAGGCGAAGGCCCAGGAGTACCTCGACGGCATCGACACCGGCGAGTTCCCCCACATGGTCGCCCACGTCCGCCAGCACCTCGAGGGCGACACGTCCAGCAGCTTCGAGCTGGTGCTGGACCTCATCCTCGACGGTCTGGTCCGCCTGAACGGCGAACGCTGAACCGTGGCGAGCGAACCCGCGATCGCTTCGTTCGATCCCTTCTCCGGACGGCCGCGCCTGCACGGCGCCCGCAGGATCGGGATTCGTCCTGGGACCGAGCTGATCCATCCGATCGCGGCGACAGGCGATCGACCGCTGCGCTTCGAGGTCGGTGGCCTCCCGCCGGGCATCGAGGTGGACGAGGACGGCATCCTTCGGGGAACGGCCCCGACGGGCACGGGCAGCCACCCGCTCACCGTCCGGGTGAGCAACGGAGCGGGGACGACCGAGGGCGCGATCGAGCTGCGCGTCGGCGACACGCTGGCGCTCACCCCACCGATGGGCTGGAACAGCTGGAACGTCTTCCGGGACGACGTGTCCGCCGAGCTCATCGTCGGCATCGCCGAGGCGATGGTGGCCACGGGCATGCGCGACCTGGGCTACCAGTACGTGAACATCGACGACCACTGGCACGCCGGGTCCCGGACCGCCGACGGCACGCCGGCGGCCGATCCCGTGAGGTTTCCCGACGGCATCGCCGCGGTCGCCGACAGGGTCCACGCGCTCGGTCTGAAGCTGGGGATCTACTCGGACGCGGCAGAGCTCACTTGTGGCGGCTGCTTCGGCGGATACGGCCATGAGGAGATCGACGCCCGCACGTATGCGGCCTGGGGTGTCGACCTGCTCAAGTACGACTACTGCCACGCACCGGCCAAACGATCGGCCGCGGTCGAGCGATACGGGACCATGGGTCGGTCCCTCGCCGCATCGGGACGATCGATCGTGTTCAGCGTGTGCGAGTGGGGACTGCGCAAACCCTGGCGGTGGGCCCCGCAGCTCGGCGGCTCGTACTGGCGCACGACCGGTGACATCTTCGACACCTTTGCCGCGCCGCTGGTCGGGGTGCGTGCGATCGCTCGGCGCACCATGCGGCTGGCCGACTTCGCCGGGCCCGGCCGCTGGAACGACCCCGACATGCTGCTGGTGGGCAACCGTGGGAACGGGCTCAGCACCGGGGTGCTCCAACCGGTCGAGGGCTGGCGCATTCGTCCGGTCCTGTGGAACTTCAAGGGCCTCACCGACGAGCAGGCCAGATCACACCTGACGCTGTGGGCGATGCTCGCCGCCCCCCTGCTCGCCTCCCACGACCTCGCGGCAACCGAGCGCTTCGACCTCGACCTCCTCCGGAACCCCGAGATCCTCGCCATCGACCAGGACCCGCTCGGCCAGCAGGCGCGCCGCCGGCGATCGGACCGGGGCACGTGGCTGCTCGCCAAGCCGCTCGTCGACGGTCGACTGGCCCTCTCGGTGACCAACCTCGGGCGCCGGCGCCGCTCGGTGGGCCTCGATCTCGTCGGGCTGGGCCTGCCTGACGGTGCCGAGGTCGTGGACGCCTGGACGATGGCCGAGCTGGGTCACCGAACGTCGCTCACGGCCCGACTCCCCGCCCACAGCTCGGCCGTGTACGTCTGCCGGCCACAGCGGTGAGCCATGCGGCTTCGCCACCGCGGGTCAGGCGGGCCTCACGATGCTCGCGGTCTCGTCGATGACAGCGCCAGCTAGCCCACGGCACCGATCGCACGCTCGAGGCGATCGCGGATCTCGGCCGCCACCTCGGACACGGCGGGGTCGTCGATCATCTCCATCGCAGCCGTCGGGTCCATGGCTCGCACCGTCGTCGTCCCGTCCTCGACGGAGACGGTGACGTTGCACGGCAGCAGCACTCCCACCTCGGGTGCGGCACCGATCACCGCGTGAGCCGACGGGGGATGGCACGCGCCGAGGATGAGGTACGGCTCGCGATCCACGTCCAGCTTCGCCTTGAGGGTCGCCTGCATGTCGATCTCGGTGAGGACACCGAACCCTTCGTCGGCCAGGGCGGAGCGACATGCCTCGACCGCCTCATCGAAGGGAAGCTCGGTGGTGCGGGTCATGGCGATCGTTGACATCGGGCACTCCTCGGGTCGGCCGTCGATGGGAACCTAGCGCCCGGTCTGGCGCGGTTGGCGAGCTGTGCTCAGTCCCCACGGGGCGGACAACCTCTCCGGGGCCGGCCCGCTGGCGCCGCTGGCCCGATCGACGCCTATGCCGGAGAGGCGACCTGCGCTTCGAACGCGTCGATGACCTCGTCCGAGGACCGGCGCGCCCCGGTTTGCAGATACTCCATCGCCCGCAGCGCCGCCTCGTGGGCTTCCGGACTCGAACCGGCAACGCAGTCCTCGACCACGCGGCAGAAGTAGTCGTGCTGGTGGGCGTCGACGAAGGTGTAGTGCACGCACACGTCGGTGTGGCCGCCGATGAGGATGAGCGTGTCGGCGCCCAGTCCCTTGAGCAGGATCTCGAGCTCGGTGCCGAAGAAGCAGGAATAGCGCCGCTTGCGGATCACGTAGTCGTCGGGCCGAACACCGAGCTCGGCGGCGATCTCGGTGCCGGGGTCGCCCTCCAGGAGGTGGACGTCCTCGGCCCCGTCGAGCTCGCGGCCGAAGTCGATCAGGTCCCGGCGATGCGCCTCCTGGAAGAACACGATGGGAACGGCACGTCTGCGAGCCGCGTCCACGAGGGCAGGCGCCCGGTCCATTCGCTCCTGGTAGCCCGGCATGAACGGCATCGTCGATTCCGACCCGTCGGAGGCACCCCCCTGGATGTCGATGACGATCAGGACCGCCGTCCCCTCGATCAAACGGCGCGCTGCGTTCGGTTCTGCCACACATCAACCGTACTGCGCCGGGCGTCGCTCACCGAGTGCCACGAGCTCCTGACCAGGACACGGGAACTCAAGCGAGCTCGTGGGAGACCGATACGTAAGAGCCATGCGAAGAAGTCCGCTCCCATCGTCGAGCACACACGGTCGCCCGCGGCGCAGCCGCCGGTTGGTCGCGGCCATCACTGTCGCGACGGGGTTGTTCGTCGTGACCGTGGCGACCGTCTCGGCCCGGGCCGGTGACCCCCCGACGACCTCGGCTCAGTACCATGGCGTCACGTCGCACGTGCGCAGTGAGAACAACGGACAGGGGGCGGAACGGGCCCGCCCTGCATCCCCACCGACAACGGAGGACCGGGCGGGTCCACGATCGACCACGTCCTCGGTCCCGGCACCCCCGGCTCCGCCTGCGCCGAGCACGACACGTCCGCCTCCCACGACGGTTCCGGCGACGACAGCGCCTCCCACCACCGCACCGATCCCACCCGCGCCCGACCGGAACCTCGGTAGTTGGCGGGCGGCCTATCTCCCGCACGGTTGGATCGGAGTCAGCCGTCCCGCCGACGAGGTTGCGGGGCGTACTGCCGAGCTGAGACAGGCCGGCTTCAGCCACCAGATCCACAACCTGGGTGTCCTCGGGGCCACCGGTCGGGTTCCCGATGCCGACTATGCAGGGTTGGCCGCATGGGTCCAGCACTCGCGGTCGGCGGATCCGGAGCAGCGGATCGTGGTCTGGGTGTCGGGATCGGAGTCTGCACATGTGGACAACGACGTCATCCACGATGACCTCGCGTCCTTCCTGGCCGACCTGGTGGGGCGTCACGGCCTGGATGGCGTCCTGTTGGACCTGGAGCCGTTCGCCGCGGACAACCCTGGCTATCTCCGCCTGCTGGACAGGGTGCGGTCGGCCCTTCCCCACACCTGGCTCGGGGTGACGGCCCCTGCGGACGGTCAGTGGTCGCCGGCCTACATCGCCCAGATCGCGTCCCGGGTCGATGGGCTGTCGCCGATGCTCTATGACTCCGGCCTGGGCACGGCGGCCGCCTTCGAAGAGTGGGCCACCCGAGCTCTGGACCGCTACGCCGGCGCGATCGGCACGTCGGCCCAGCTGTTCCCGAGCATCCCCTCCTACTCCGCCAACCGATTCCACGACCCTGCCGTGGAGAACGTCGAGACCGCGAGCCGCGCCATCCGGGCATCTCACGGTCTGGACGGTGCGGCGGTCTACTGGTGGTGGGAGTTCGGCTCTACCGATCGAGCGTCGTGGGCGGCGCTACGCGACCGGTTCTAGCGGGACGACCCCCACGCCGAGGAGTTCGGTGTGGGACGGGTCCGGGGGGAACAGGAAGAGCAGGGCTCGTCCGACCACGTCCTCGTTGTCGTTGCAGGCGCCGCTCAATGTCCACGTATCGGCCGGAACGAGGCGCCGCGACGGGCCCATGATCTCGACGACGGTTCGCTCCTCCCGCAAATCGAGCACGATCCGAGCCACCCCCTCGGAGTGGGCTCGAGCGACCGAGGACCGAATCTCCGGCCCGAGCCGTCGCTTCGTGATGACGCCACACACGTAGCCGGCGCCGAGCACGGCGATCAGCGTCAGCACCGCGTAGGTCCAGTTCGGCAGTGGACCGAATCCGCCACGGCCGGCGTCGCCGAGCCAGCCGCGACGCATCAGGAAGGCGAGCCCGACGTAGAAGCCCACCAGCGCGCCGACCATGAGCGATCCGATGATGAATTGGCTGAGCGCGACGCGACGCCGCTCCGGGGTGGACGTGCCCTGCACGACGTGAGCGACCTCGACGAACGGTGCGAGCAGCGCCGCGCAGATGTAGAAGATGCTGGCGATCCCGAAACCTGGCATACCTGGTCCCATCAGTGACCCTTCTCGTAGACGTCGAAACTGCGCCGCAACACCCACTCGGAGAAGACGGCTTGGAGCATCAACCATGAGTTCACGAGCCGGAGCACGAAGAACGACGGCAAGCTGGTGAGTGCGGGCCAGAACTCCCCTCGGCGAGCGCCCGCCCACAACACGGGGATCGCGATGGCCGGGGCGTCGATGACGTAGCCGATCAATGCGATGGGGCCGAACGCGAGGGTCAGCAGCGGCAGGATGATGATGTAGAAGAGCGCCGAGAGCACGCCGTCCCAGAGCGCGACCGAGATGATCGATCGGAGCATGTTCTGGCGGAGGATGCCGTGCCGATGGATGGCGACGTTCTGGAGGAAGCCGTGCGACCAGCGTCGGAGCTGCGTTCGCATCATGGCGAAGTTGTCGGGCTCGATGGGCTCACACACGGCGGATTCGACGAACTTGACCTCCGCGCCCATTCGATACAGCGTCCAGGTGAGGTCCATGTCCTCGGCCAGCGTCCGGCTGGACCAGCCGCCGGTCTCCTGGAGCCATTCGGTCCGGTACATCGAGAAACAACCCGACGAGATCAGCGCGCGGCCGTAGAGGTCCTGGACCGGCTTCCCATGGCCAAAGGCGTACAGGTACTCGACATAGCGGCCCCGTTCCCAGATCGTCCGGCGGTGGCGAGGGACCACGAAGCTGCAGGCGGCGGCCAGATTGGGGTTTTCCTCGAGCGTACGCCGCAGGTCGGTGACCGAGCCGGGCGTCAGGGTCGAATCTGCATCGAGCACCATCACGAACGAGGTCGTGACCGAGCCCAGAGCGAAGGACTGCGCGCCTGCTTTCGATCCGGTATTGATCGGCGGCGTGATCACGTCCGCCCCGGCGGCGAGCGCGAGCTCCCCGGTGGCGTCGGTCGAGCCGTCATCGACGACGATCACGACCTCAGGCGCGTCGTCCTGCTCGAGAACGGAGGTGACCGTGTCCACGATCGAGTCCGCCTCGTTGTAGGCCGGAATGATACACGTCAGTTCCGGCCGAGCTGGCTTCGCTTGAACGCGAACAGCTTCGACACCCAGACCCACCACAGCAACACAACTCCAAGTCTTGGCTTCAACTGAGCAACCCGCCTCCGCGGGGGTTGATCGTAGCTGCGTGGCCCGACCGGATCCAAGGTGGGATCTGCCGCGGGAACGCCGTGGACTGTTGCCGTCAGTTGGTTCGGACCGTGGCCCGGAACGCGGCGGGGGTCAGGCCGGTCTCGCGCCGGAAGAACTTCGCGAAGTTGGTCGGTTCGTCGAAGCCGAGGTCGGCGCTGATCCGTGCCGCCGTGTCGCCGCTGTGCGCCAGGAGGCGTTTCGCCTCGAGGATGAGGCGTTCGACGATGACCCGCTTGGCGGTCGCGTCGCTTGCGGCCCGACACGCGCGGTTCAAGCTCTTCGCCGAACACCCCAGGTGCCGGGCATACGGTGCGACCAGGTGCCACCTTCGGTACTCCTGGTCGACCGCAGCCCGGTAGTCGCGGTAGCGCTGTAGCACGGCGGGATCGATGAGGTGCTCCGTGTGGGTGCCGCTTTCGCCCAGGGCGAGCCGGCTCACCAGCACCCGGGTCTGGAGCGCGAGCAGTTCACCCAATGGCGCGCGATCGGCCGGCGCGGCGGCATCCGCCGTCATCCGTTCGAACAGCTCGATGATCGCCGCTGCGACAGCGCCGTCCGTACGGACGTGGGCGGGGAGCCGTTCGACCATCTGGGGAACGTGGTGCGACCCGATGACGAGCATCCACCCGTCCCAGTCACTGGGCGGTCCGAAGCGGTGGACCTGGCCCGGACCGACCGGCAGGCACGACCCCGCCGTGCACCGATGGGTCTCGAAGTCGACGGTGTGGGTGTACCTGCCTGATCGCACGAACAGGAAGCACTGGAAGTCGACCCGCTCGAACCCTCGCTGGAGGTGCGATGCCACCCGGGACCGAAGCTCCTCGGCGTCGATCACCTCGACATCGAGGCGGTAGGTGTGGTCGTGCGGTCGGTAGTGGACCCGGGTGACCTCTTCGGGCATGTCCCATTCTTACCATCGCGGGACGGTGTTCTCACCTTGTCGAGGGGGCCGGGTCGGCGCATGCTCGGTCCACGACGAACGAGAAGGACGGACATGGACATCCGAGGCCTGGGCTACATCGGGATCGACGCAGCAGACGTCGATGCCTGGCGGGAGTACGCAGAACAGTTGGGAACGATGGCGATCCCGGACAAGGACGGGTTCCGGATGAGGATCGATGACCGGCCCTTCCGAGTGGCCGTGCTTGCGACCGACGGAAGCGAGGGACTGGCGTTCGCCGGATGGGAGCTCCCGGATGCGGCAGGGCTCGAACGTGCAGTGGCGGAGCTCGCGGCGGCCGGATGTACCACCGAAGCCGCTTCGGCCGAGGAGTGCACCGAGCGTCGCGTCCGGGGGCTGATCCGCACCACGGATCCCGGAGGATTCACCCTCGAGCTCTTCCACGGGCCGATCCACGACCACGAGTTGTTCGAGTCGCCCGCCGGTGTGAGCGGGTTCGCGACTGGGCCCGAGGGGATGGGACACATCGTGCTGGGCACCCCGCACCTGGCCGAGTCGGTCGACTTCTACACCAACGTGCTCGGATTCCGGGTGAGCGACTACTGGAAGCCGGGCGACGACGACGTCGTCTTCCTGCGGTGCAACCGGCGGCACCACAGCCTTGCGCTCGTCGCCGCGCCCGAGGCGGCGCTGTACCACTTCATGCTGGAGGCGCGCACCCTCGACGACGTCGGCTCCACGCTCGACCGCCACCATGACAGCGGCACCGCGATCTCGATGGGAATCGGGAAGCACACCAACGATCAGATGGTGTCCTTCTACAGCCGGTCGCCGTCGGGGTTCGACGTGGAGTTCGGCTTCGGCGGGCTCCTCGTGGACGAGGCGACCTGGACCGTCACCCAGATCACCAAGCCCAGCTTCTGGGGTCACCGCCCACCGGTCGCTTCGTGACGCAGCGCGGTGCCGCCGAACCTGCTCCCAGAAGGCAAGGGACCCGGACACCACAGGGGATGTTCGGGTTCGAATCGTGACCTACTGGTACCCCGTACGGGATTTGAACCCGTGCTACTGGCATGAGAAGCCAGCGTCCTAGGCCGCTAGACGAACGGGGCGCGGTGACGGCCGTCCCGAGGGACGGCCGATATGTGAGCGGCAGAGACTACCGCGTCAGCTCGGGGAGGAGGACTTGAACCCCCAATGTCTGGACCAGAACCAGATGTGTTGCCAATTACACCATCCCCGAAGGACGATCGACGAGCGTACCCGGTCGAGGACCCCGATCGGAACCCTTATCAGCCCGCCCACCGGTCCAGGCGCCGGTAGGTGATCAGCTGACCGACGGCGACGGCGCCGGTCTCGCGCACCAGCTGGCTCGTGGTGGTCGAGGCACCCGTCGGTGACACCACGGCAACCAGGCCGACCTCCTCGGCGATGTCCCTCGCCCGGTGGGAGTGCGACGGATCGGACACCAGGATCACGTCGTCCACGTTCCTCCGCTGGAGGAACCGCTTGGCGGCCCGCAGCGACTCGTACGTGCTGGTCCCGTCCACCTCGAGCAGGATCGCCTCGTCGGGCACGCCGCGATCCCGCAGGTAGTCGTATCCGGTCTTGGCCTCGGTGGTGATGTCACCCTCCTGGCCGCCGCCGGTGACGACCACCAGTGGCGCCATCCCCTCGTCGTACAGGGCCAGGGCATGGTCGAGCCGACCGGCCAGCGCCGGCGACGGGGTGCCCGAGTACTGGGCCGCACCCAACACGACGATGGCCTCGGCCGGGCGTGCGTCATCGGCCCGCGACGTGCTCCACACCTGGAAGAACGTGACCGCCAGGTAGACCGCGCCGAAACAGACGGCGAGCAGGACGCCGCCCAGCACGAGCCGTCGGCGTCGGGGTCCTGACCCCGTCGCCGTCGGACTCGTCTCGGCCCCGGGCACTAGGTCACAACCTGGCTCGGGCCGATCGGAGCCGCTCGAGGACCTCGTCGCGGCCCAGCTCGATCAGGGACTGCCACAGCGGCGGACCCGCCGACCGCCCCGTCACCGCCACCCGCACCGGCATCTGCGAGCGCTTCTTGTTGATCTCGAACCGGTCCGAGAACCCCAGGATGATCTCGCTGAGCACGTCGGCGTCCCACTCGCACTCGCCGAGCCGCTCGATGGCTTCGTCCAGGATCTCGGGGACGTGGCGACCCTTCACCATCTCCTTCTCCCAGACGGCCTCGTCCATGACGGGGTCGCCGAAGAAGAAGTCGACCGAGCCTGGGACGTCCGCCAGCGTGCGCACCCGCTGCTGGATCAGCGGCGTCACCCGGCCCATGCGATCGGCGTCGTACTCGTCGGGCGACCAGGGAACGTCGGGCGCGGTCAGCCACGGTTCGGCCCGCTGCAGGAGCTCGTCGGGTGACATGGCCCGCAGATACTCCGCATTGAACGCGGTGAGCTTCTTCAGGTCGAAGAACGCCGCCGCCTGGTTCACGTCCTCCAGGCGGAAGAGCTCGACGATCTCGCGCATCGGCCGGATCTCGACCTCGTCGGGCGGACCCCACCCCAGCAGGGCCAGGTAGTTGGCCATGGCCTCCGGCAGGTAGCCGCGCTCCCGGTAGTCGCCCACCGAGACGTCGTCGCGCCGCTTCGACAGCTTCTTGCGCTGCTCGTTCACCAGGAGCGGCAGGTGGGCGAACACCGGGAGCTCGCCGCCGCCCAGCGCATCACGGATCAGCAGGATCTTGGGCGTGGCCGACACCAGGTCCTCGCCGCGAATGATGTGGGTGATCCCCATGTCGGTGTCGTCGACCGCGTTGGCCAGCAGGAAGGTGGGGGTGCCGTTGGACCGCCACACCACGAAGTCCTCGAGGTTGGCGTTCTCGAACGACACCTTCCCGCGGATGACGTCGTCCCACTCGGTCACACCGTCGTCACCGACCCGGAACCGCAGGGCATGGCCGTCGCGCAGCTCGGCGCCCTCGACCGGCTCGTTGTCGGCATCGACGAGGTAGGCCCGCCCGTCGGCCAGCAGCCGGGCGGCGGCGTCGCGGTAGAGGTCCATGCGACCGGACTGGTGGATCGGCCCCTCGTCCCAGTCGATCCCCAGCCACTCGAGCGCCTCGACGATGGCGTCGATCAGCTGGGGGCGGTTGCGCTCGGCGTCCGTGTCCTCGATCCGGAGCACCAGCTCGCCCCCCTGACTGCGGGCGAACAACCAGTTGAACAGGGCGGCCCGGGCGCTCCCGACGTGCAGGTACCCGGTCGGAGCGGGTGCGAATCTGACCCGTGGCCCACTCACGTGGCGAGCGCGAGCACGCTGCGCCAGTCGTCGCCGGCGCGCCGGCGGATCTCATCCAGGCCGAGGAGGAGGACCTCGTCCGGGACCACGTCGGCGACGGCGCGACGCTCCTCGTAGTGGTGGTTGTTGGCGATCTCGGCAAAGCGTTTCGTGCGCTCGGCGACCAGCGCATCGTCTGCGGGCCGGTCGAAGCCCCAGACCGCGGCGGCGGCCCGGAGGTCGTCCATGATCGGAGCTCGCCCGAACAACGACGCCCGCTTGAGCCCGACGGCGACACATCCGGCGATCACATCGGCCTGGGTGTCACGGTCGGCCAGTTCGAGCTCGTCGGCCAGCACTCTGGCCAGCCGCAGCGCATACCCCTGGTCGGGACCCTGACGGCCCAGCCGGGCAGCGGTGGGCTGACCGCCGCGGAGCTCACCCGGACGGTCAGCGGTCCAACCGCCGGGGCGACGATGTGGCGCCTGGTAGTGCCGGGGAGCGGTGGGGTCGGTCGGTACGTGCTGCGGTGCGCCCATGGCGGGCCATCCTACGTGCGCACCGGACCGGCGGAGACCTCGACCGGTACCCTCTGCGCGATCGACACCGTCGCCGAATCCGAGACGTGGATCCACCGGGCGCCTCCCGTGCCGATCGTGATGCTGGTCGGGATCCTGGCGCTGGTGGCCGCCGCGTGCTCGAGCGGCGGAGAATCCGGACAAGGTGAGGCTTCCGGGAGGTCCGGCACCGGTGACGGAACCGAAACCGAAGGAGGCCAGACCGCCGACGGGTCCGACCCCGCCGATGTGCTGCAGCCGCCTGCGGTCGAGCAGGTGACCTTCTCCTCCGGCGACCTCACGTTGGAGGGGGATCTGTACCTTCCCGCCGCTCCCGGGCCACACCCGGCCATCGTGCTCATCCACGGCAGCGGCCCCATCAGCCGTCACGCCCAGCTCAACGGTCAGCTCGCACTGCAGTTCGGATTCGCCATCCCCGTGTTCGACCAGCTGGCGCAGGCGTTGGGTGAAGCCGGTTGGGTGGTGCTCACGTACGACAAGCGATCGTGCGGGACGTTCAACGGGTGCGCCGAGAACGCCTATCCCCTCCCCGACGAGAACCTGACCACCGACGCGTTCGCCGCCGATGGCCGGGCCGGCGTTGCGTACGTCAGGACCCGCGGCGACGTGGACCCCGACGCCGTCTCCGTGGCGGGTCACAGCCAGGGCAGCACGTTCGTCCCCCTCCTCCTGCGCGACGACCCGGCGCTGCAGGCCGGGATCATGCTGGCCGCCCCGTTCGACCCGATCGATCAGGTGCTCGCCGACCAGGCCGCCTTCGTCGCCGATCTGGTGGGGCCGGCCGCCGACGACGATCCCTCGGTGACGCAGGCCGGCGAGCTCGCGACCCAGGTTGCCGGCCTGCGGACGGACCGCGCCGCGCCCGACTCCGTCGGCGGCGCCAGCGCCGCATTCTGGCGATCGTGGATGGTCGCCGGCGACGAGGCGCCCGCGGTGCTGGCCGAGGTGACCCAGCCGGTGCTGCTGCTCTTCGGCGGGAACGACTGGAACGTGCCGATCGACCAGGCCGCCAAGTGGCGGGAGGCCACCGACGGACTCGACCACACGCAGTTGGCCGCGGTCGAGTGCATCACCCACGCGCTCAACTGCCTGACCGAGTCCGAGCCGACGAAGATCACCCCGGTCGACATCGGGCACACCGTCGACCCCACCGTCCCCGCGGCGATGATCGAGTTCCTCGCCGACACCTGACGATGCCTTCCGCCCCCGAACTCGGCGCACAGGAGCTCACTTCCGAACTCTGATGCCGCACGTTCGCCGGGTGGGGGCGCAGCTCGGGCGGCGGGTCAGGTGGCGGTGTGGAGGAGGCCGTAGATCACGGCGTCGGCCAGGGCGTGCCACGACGCCTCGATGATGTTCTCCGACACACCGATGGTGGTCCAGGTGTTCTCGCCATTCGTGGTGTCGATCAGCACCCGGGTGACCGCGCCGGTCCCGCCGCCGGTGTCGATGATGCGCACCTTGTAGTCGACGAGGTGGATGCGATCCAGCGCCGGGAGCCGGCCGTTGGCGGCGTTGCAGAACGCGTCGTACAGCGCGTCGACCGGACCGTTGCCCTCCCCCACCGCCTTGCGGGACTCGTCGCCGATGCGCAGCCGGATGATGGCGTCGGTCTCGAGCTCGGCATCGATGCTGTTCCACGCCCGGTTCCCGGTGCCCCGCGCGTGGTTGACCACGACGCGGAAGGAGTCCACCTCGAAGAACGGTTGCTCCCAGCCGGACGCCTGGCGGATCATCAGCTCCAGCGACGCGTCGGCCGCCTCGAAGTGGAATCCCTCGTGCTCCAGGCGCTTCAGGGTGTCCACGACGGTTGCGGCGCCGGAGGCATCCAGCTCGAGGCCCATCTCCTCGGCCTTCAGCTCGATGGTGGCCCGACCGGAGAGGTCCGACACCAGGTACCGGGTACGGTTCCCGACCTCGTCGGGCGCCACGTGTTCGTAGGCGTCGGGCCGGCGCTTGAGCGCACTGGTGTGCAGCCCCGCCTTGTGGGCGAACGCCGACTTGCCCACGTATGGCTGGCCCGGCATAGGAGCGATGTTGCAGAGCTCGGCCACGTGGTGCGAGACCGACATCAGACGATCCATGCGCTCGGGCGGCAGCGTCTCGATGCCCATCTTCAACGTGAGGTCGGGGATGAAGGTGATCAGGTCGCAGTTGCCGGTGCGTTCGCCGTAGCCGTTGATGGTGCCCTGCACCTGGGTGGCCCCGGCGAGAACGCCGGCCAGCGCGTTGGCCACGGCGCACCCGGTGTCGTTCTGCGTGTGCATCCCGACCGGGACACCTTCGAAGTACGAGGTGGTCTCGCCCACGATGCGCTGCACCTCGTGGGGCAGCGAACCACCGTTGGTGTCGCACAGCACCAGGCAGTCGGCGCCGTTGGTGGCCGCCGCCTCCAGCACGCGGAGTGCGAACTCGCTGTTGCGCTTGAAGCCGTCGAAGAAGTGTTCGGCATCGAAGAACACCCGCAGGCCCGCGGCCTTCAGGAAGGCGACGGACTCGCCGACCATGGCCACGCCCTCGTCCAGCGTGGTGCGCAGCGCTTCGGTCACGTGGTAGTCCCAGCTCTTGCCCACGATGCAGGCGGTGGAGACGCCGGACTCGACCAGGACCCGCAGCGTGGGGTCGTCGTCGACCTTGCCCAGGGTGCGGCGGGTGGACCCGAACGCCACCAGCGTGCTGGTGTCCAGGTCGAGCTCCTTGACGGCCCGGCGGAAGAACTCCTCGTCCTTCGGGTTGGCGCCCGGATAGCCGCCCTCGATCCAGTGGACGCCCAGGTGGTCGAGCTGCTCGGCCACCCGGAGCTTGTCGTCGACGGTCAGCGAGATGCCCTCGAACTGCACACCGTCGCGCAACGTCGTGTCGAAGATCTCGACCTTCTCGGGTGTCCCCGGAGGGGCACCCACCTGCGGCATGGCTTCCGTGGTCCCGGTCTCGCTCATGACGGGTTCACGTAGGTGAGCCAGTCCTTGTACCGGTCGAGCTTGCCGCGCACGGCGTCGAGGTAGGTCGCCTGTATCTGACGGGTGATCGGGCCGGGCTCGCCCAGCTCGCGGTCGTCGACCGACCGGATCGGGACCACCTCGGCGGCCGTGCCGGACAGGAACGCTTCGTCGGCGATGTACAGGTCGCTGCGCAGCAGGTTGCCGGTCTCGTAGGGCACGCCGAGGTCCTCGGCGATCGAACGGACCGAGTGCTGGGTGATGCCCTCGAGTGCCCCGGCGCTGGTGGGCGGGGTGATGATGCGCCCGTCGCGGATGACGAAGATGTTCTCTCCGGTGCACTCGCTGACATAGCCCTGAGGCGACAGCAGGATGGCCTCGTCGTAGCCCGAGTTGAGCGCCTCGACCTTGGCCATCGACGAGTTGATGTACATCCCGGTGCCCTTGGCGGCCGGCGGCATGACGTTGGGATCGTGGCGCTTCCACGAGCTGATCATCGTGCGGACACCGTTGGCGACACCCTCGTCCCCCAGGTAGGAGCCCCACGGCCAGGTGGCGATGGCCACGTCGGTCTCGCACGGCAGCGGGTTGAGCCCCATCTCGCCGTAGCCCAGGTAGGCGATGGGGCGGATGTAGCAGCTGGGCAGGTCGTTGACCCGCACGGTCTCGACCGTTGCGTCGAAGAGCTCCTGGCGGGTGAACGGCATGTCGATCATGTAGATCTTGGCGCTGGCGAACAGCCGATCGATGTGGTCCTCCAGCCGGAACACCGCCGCACCCTGGTCGGTCTCGTAGGCACGGATGCCCTCGAACACGCCCAGCCCGTAGTGCAGCGAGTGGGTCAATACGTGGATCTTGGCGTCGTCCCAGTCCACCAGCTGGCCGTTCATCCAGATCTTGTCGGCGGTTTCGAAGGGCATGGGTCCTCCTTGAGGTGGGCGGGGTTCGGGGTGGGCGAGCTAGAGGCGAGCGACGATCAGATCGCCGATCTCGACGGTGGTTCCGGTGAGCGTCTCGGGGTCGGCGCACGCCTTGGTGATCCGAGCCGCAGCGTCGGCCTCACCGAGGAAGTCCACCATCATCGCACCCGAGAGCACCGCGGCGGTGGGGTTGGCAATGCCCTGGCCGGCGATATCGGGGGCCGAGCCGTGCACGGGCTCGAACATGGACGGAGCGGTGCGGTCGGGGTTGAGGTTGGCCGAGCTGGCCAGACCGATCCCGCCGGCGACGGCGCCGCCCAGGTCGGTCAGGATGTCGCCGAAGAGGTTGTCGGTCACGATGACGTCGTAGCGGCCAGGGTCGGCGACGAAGTGGATGCAGGCGGCGTCGATGTGGTTGTAGCCGGTCTCGACATCGGGATAGTCGTTGGCGACCTCGTTGAACGTGCGCTCCCACAGGTCACCGGCGAAGGTCAGCACGTTGGTCTTGTGCACCAACGACAGATGCTTGCGGGGGCGACTGCGGGCCAGGTCGAACGCGTACCGGACGCAGCGCTCGACGCCCATCCGGGTGTTGACCGAACCCTGGGTGGCGACCTCATGGGGCGTGTCCTTGCGAAGGAAGCCACCCTCACCGGCGTAGGCGCCCTCGGTGTTCTCCCGGATCACCACCATGTCGACGCCACGACCGAGCTCGTTCTGCTCGATCAGGAACGGCCGCTGGTTCACGTACAGATCCAGGGCGAACCGCATCTTGAGCAGCAGGCCGCGCTCGATGACGCCCGGCGGCACCTCGGGCGTGCCGACCGCTCCCAGGTAGAGGGCGTCGAGGTCACGCCACTCGTCGATGACCTCGTCGGGCAGGACGGTGCCGTCCCGCAGATAGCGCGTCCCGCCCAGGTCGTAGTCGACGGTGTCGATGTCGACGCCCGCGGCGCGGATGACCTTCAGACCCTCGGCGATGACGTCGGGGCCGATGCCGTCGCCGCCGATCACGCCGATGCGATGGGTTGTCACGATGCCGGGACTCCTGGAGCAGTGGGCGGGCGAGCGACCTCACCCGGGAACGAGAAAAGCCGCCCACGCGGGTGGACGGCTGAGAGCGCACATCGGCCGAGGCCGACGCGCGCTATCGAATGATGCGTACCGAGTGATGGTGAGGCACGGGTTCAGTCTCGCTCGCCCACGTCCGGGCCGCAACCTGCATCCCGGCCCGATCGTGGCAGAATGGCTCGGTGGCAGCACAGCATCACCTCTCACCGGCGGCCTACGAGCGCCTGAAGTCCGAGCACACCGACCTCACCACCCGGGGCCGCATCGACATCGCCCGCAAGATCGAGACCGCCCGCGAACTGGGCGACCTGTCCGAGAACGGCGACTACCACGCCGCCAAGGAGGAGCAGGGGAAGATGGAGGGCCGCATCGCCCACCTCTCCCGCATGCTCGAGAACGCCGAGGTGGTCGAGACCGGCCTCGCCGGATCCGACACGGTCCAGGCCGGGTGCGTCGTGGGCATCACCTACGAGGGCGACGACGACGTCGAGCAGTACCTGATCGGCTCGATCGAAGAGCAGCACGACGACTACGACGTGATCTCCCCCGGGTCACCGATGGGTTCCGCTCTCATGGGCGCGGCGGTGGGCGACACCGTCGGCTACGAGGCACCCAGCGGAACACTGAAGGTCACCGTCGAGAGCATCGAAGCCTGAACCCTCTCGGGGTCAGGCACCCAGAGGGTTCAGCTTGCGCGGCGGGGTGGCGGACGTCACGGCGTCCGAGGGCCCTTCGGCTCTGTTGTGGCACGGCTTCGAGGGATCATGCTGCGGCTGAACCCATGGAGGTGAGTTGCATGCGCATCGCTATCGCGGTCCTTTGTGTGTTCTCGCTCGCCCTGGTCGCCTGCGGCGACGATGACGACGGCGAGACCTCGCTCCAGACGTTCTGCGAGAAGAACGCTGAGCTCGACGAGCTGTCCATCGGGCTCTTCGCTCCCCCGATGGACGAGACGCCGGAAGAGGTCGAAGCCATCGCGGACGAAGCGGTCGCCATCGCTGAGGACATGGAGGCTGCAGCGCCCGACGAGATCCAGGAGACGATGGACCAGCTGGTGCCCTTCGAAACGATCGCCCAGGTCCTCGAGGAGGCCGACTGGGACGTCGAAGCTGTCGGTGATGAGATCGACGCCCTCATCTCGAACGTCGACCCGGCTGCGATCCAGGAGTTCACTGGCTTCCTCGACGAGAACTGCACGACGGAGATCGAGCCCGAAGGCTGACGGTCCGTCCTCCTGGCGAGGCGGCGAACCGCGCACTCCCGGTGCCTGACCCCCAGCGTGCTCAGTTGGCGCGTTAGCGCGTCGGCGCCCGGCGGCACCATCATGCGAGACACCCCTGGGCCAACGGAAGTGAGCTGCCCGCCATGAGTCGACCGAGAACGTTGAGCGAGAAGGTGTGGGACCGGCACGTCGTCGCCGCCCACGAGGGCCAACCCGACCTGCTCTTCATCGACCTGCACTTGGTCCACGAGGTCACCTCACCGCAGGCGTTCGACGGGCTGCGCATGGCGGGCCGCACCGTGCGCCACCCCGAGCTGACGGTGGCCACCGAGGACCACAATGTCCCCACCGCCGACATCGATCAGCCCATCGCCGACCCGGTGTCGCGGGTCCAGATCGAGACGCTGCGGGCCAACACCGCCGAGTTCGGCATCGTCAACCACCCCATGGGTGCGCCTGGGCAGGGCATCGTGCACGTGATCGGCCCCGAGCAGGGCCTGACCCAGCCCGGCATGACCATCGTCTGCGGTGACAGCCACACCGCCACGCACGGGGCGTTCGGTGCTCTGGCCTTCGGCATCGGCACCAGCGAGGTCGAGCATGTCCTCGCCACTCAGACGCTTCCGCAGACGCGGCCCGGCACGCTGGCGGTCAACGTCGACGGCCGGCTGCGGCCCGGGGTGACGGCCAAGGACATCATCCTGGCCGTGATCGGGCGGCTCGGCACCGGCGGCGGCATCGGCTCGATCATCGAGTACCGGGGCTCGGCCATCACGGCACTGTCGATGGAGGGCCGCATGACCGTGTGCAACATGTCGATCGAGGCCGGCGCCAAGGCCGGCATGATCGCTCCGGACGAGACCACGTTCGCCTACCTCGAGGGGCGCGAGCACGCACCGAAGGGGGCCGACTGGGACACCGCCGTCGCCGACTGGCGCACGCTGGTCACCGACCCCGACGCCACGTTCGACAAGGAGATCCACCTGGACGCGGCCGAGATCACGCCGCACGTCACCTGGGGCACCAACCCGGGCCAGGTCATCCCGCTCTCGGCACCCGTGCCGGGTCCTGACGACTTCGCCGACCCGGTCGAGCGCGCCGCCGCCGAGCGGGCGCTGGAGTACATGGACCTGACCGCCGGTGTGCCGCTCACCGAGGTGGGCGTCGACACGGTCTTCATCGGCTCGTGCACCAACAGCCGCATCGAAGACCTGCGCGCCGCGGCCGAGGTGGCCAAGGGTCGCACCGTCGCCAGCGGCATGCGCACCCTGGTCGTCCCCGGCTCGCACGCGGTGAAGGCGCAGGCCGAGGCCGAGGGGCTCCCCGAGGTCTTCACCGCCGCCGGCTTCGACTGGCGGGAGCCGGGCTGCTCGATGTGCCTGGCCATGAACCCCGACAAGCTCGAACCCGGCGAGCGCAGCGCTTCCACCAGCAACCGCAACTTCGAAGGTCGTCAGGGCCGGGGCGGTCGCACCCACCTGGTCTCGCCCGCCGTCGCCGCCGCCACCGCCATCGCCGGCCACTTCACCACCCCCGAGGAGCTCTGAACCGTGGATCCCGTGCGCATCATCTCCGGCACCGCCGTCCCGCTCGATCGCAGCGATGTCGACACCGACCAGATCATCCCCAGCGACTGGCTCAAGCGGGTCGAGCGCACCGGCTTCGAGAAGGGCCTGTTCGGTGAATGGCGCGACGATCGCGACTTCGTCCTGAACCAGGAGCAGTACGCCGGCGCCGCGGTCCTGGTGGCCGGCCCCAACTTCGGCACGGGTTCGTCCCGCGAGCACGCGGTGTGGGCCATCCAGCAATACGGGTTCGCCGCCGTGGTCTCGCCCCGCTTCGGCGACATCTTCCGCAACAACGCCACCAAGAACGGCCTGGTGCCGGTCATGGTGAGCCCCGAGGTGGGCGAACGCCTGCTCCGCACCATCGAGGCCGATCCCACCACCGAGGTGACCATCGACGTCGAGCGGCGGGTCCTCGAGGTGCCGGCCGCCGGCATCGAGGAGTCCTTCCCCCTGGACGACGCCACCCGCGAGCGGTTCCTCGAGGGGCTGGACGACATCGGCATCACCCTGCGCGACGCCGACGCCATCACCCGCTACGAGGCCAAACGCCCCAGCTGGCTCCCCACGTCGGCCTGACCCTGCCCCACCGGCCCGGCTCCCGGCTCCCGGCTCGGGCCCCCTTCCGAAACTTGGGCAACGACTCGCACCGGCGAGGGGTGGATGCCCAAGTTTCGAGGAGGACCTATTGACGCAAGTCGATACGATTCATATATTGACGTTCATCGATAGATGAGCCCGACCAGGAGAACCGCCGATGCGCGTCCAGCTCGCCCTCAACGTGAACGACCTCGACCGGTCGATCGAGTTCTACTCGAAGATGTTCGGCGCCGAGCCGTACAAGGTGCGAGACGGGTACGCGAACTTCGCCATCAGCGATCCCCCGCTGAAGCTCGTGCTCTTCGAGGCGCCGGGTCAGGGTGAGAGCATCAACCACCTGGGCGTCGAGACCGACACCGCCGAGCAGGTGGAGGGCGCCGAGGCACGCCTGACCGGCGAGGGCCTCACCACGACCGGCGTGGCCGACACCGAGTGCTGCTTCGCCGCCAAGACCGAGACCTGGGTGGACGGCCCCGACACCCGGTGGGAGTGGTACGTGAAGAAGGGCGACACCGAGCAGCTCGAGAACGTGGTGATCGGCACGGGCGGCGCCGCGTGCTGCGAACCGGAGTCGACCTGCTGCTGAACCGCTGACGGCACCCGGTCGTTCGGCCTTGCGGGGCTCGTCTGGCGGCCGATGGGAACCAGAGGCCGGTGGGCACCGTCATAGGGCCGACCGAGACATCTCCGGAGCGACCCATGACCCGACGCACCCACCTCCTCATCCGCAGCCTGAGCCTGCTCGTGGCCTTCGCCCTCGTCGGCGCCGCGTGCACGACCTCGGAGGACGACGCCTCACCGGACGACCCGACCGGCTCGTCGAGCACCGGCACCGACCCCGGTGACGTCGCGACGCTGCCGCTCCCCGACTTCGAACTGGTCGCCCGTCTCCAACCGCTCGACAGCTGCGACGCCCTGCTGGAGCACCTCCAGACGACCGCAGCCTCGGCGGTCAGCGCGTACGGCTTCGGCAACAACGGTGGCGGCCCGTTCTTCGGCCCGATGCCGGTCGACGAGATGATGATGGAGGACGGGGACTTCGCCGCCGAGGGGTCGACCCGAGCCGCTGCCGATGCTCCGGCCCTGGCCCAGACCGATGGTGAGGCCGGCGCCGACACCGGGGGCGGCGACGACTTCTCCGGTACCAACATCCAGGAAGCCGGCGTGGACGAGCCCGACGTGGTGAAAACCGACGGCGAGCGCATCGTCACCGTCGTCGACGGCACCCTCCGCGTCTTCGACGTCGAGGATCGCTCCCTGATCGGATCGGTCGGACTCCCCGGGTGGAGTCACCAGCTCTTCCTCACCGGCGAGCGGGCCTGGGTCATCGCCGGCGGCGGCGGGATGATCGTCGACACCCTCCCGGCCGAGGACAGCGAGTTCTACCCGGGCGGCGACACCACGACCATCCTCGAGGTGGACCTCGCCGATCCCGCCTCGCCCACCGTGGCCAACGAGGTCGAGGTCGAGGGTTCGTTCCTCAACGCCCGGCTCGTCGGCGACACCGCCCATGTCGTCGTCCGGTCCCAGCCCCTCGGCTTCTCGTTCGTCCAGCCCACCGGTCCGGACTCGGTCGACGCCGCCATCGAGGCCAATCAGAAGATCCTGGCCAACTCGAGCCTGGAGCAGTGGCTGCCCCGGGCCGCCACCCGCAGCGACAGCGGCGACCCGACCGAGCGTGACCTGATCGACTGCAGCCGGGTGCTGGCCCCCAGCCAGTTCTCGGGCTTCGGCATGCTCAACGTGATCGACGTGAACGTCGACAGCCCGCTCGCCACCACGACGACCAGCGTGCTGGGCGACGGCAGCACCGTCTACGCGTCGACCGATGGGCTCTACATCGCCGGCACCCGCTGGGTGGGCCCGATGCCGTTCGAGGAAGCGGCCGAAGACGGCGAGACACAGAGCCGCCTCGACCAGCTGTCCGAGCAGTACTCCACCGACCTGCACAAATTCGACATCTCCGACGGCTCGACCAGCTACGTGGCCTCCGGGCAGGTCCTGGGCTCCCCGCTCAACCAGTTCGCCATGTCGGAGGCCGACGGCGTCCTCCGCATCGCCACCACCGCCGGGGCCCCGTGGTCCGACGGCGCCGACCAGAGCGAGAGCTTCCTCACCACCTTCCGGGTCGACGGTGACCAGCTGGTCCAGGTGGGTCAGGTGGGCGACATGGGCCGGGGCGAGACGATCCGTTCGGTGCGGTACGTCGGCGACACCGCCTACGTGGTCACCTTCGAGCAGACCGACCCGTTCTACACGGTCGACCTCAGCGATCCGGCGAACCCCGAGGTGATGGGCGAGCTGAAGATCCTGGGCTACAGCGGTTACCTCCATCCGGTCGGCGACGATCTCATCCTGGGCGTCGGCCAGGACGCCACCGAGGACGGCGCCACGACCGGCGCCAAGGTCACGCTCTTCGACGTGTCCGACCCCGCCAACCCGGTCGATGTGGCCAACTGGACCGACGACGGCGCAACGGCCGACGTCGAGTGGGACCACCGGGCCTTCCTGTACTGGGAGCCCGAGAGCCTGGCCCTCCTTCCCCTGTCGGACTGGCAGTCGGGCTTCTTCGGTGCGGTCGGCTTCGACATCGGCACCGGCTCGATCTCCGAGCGCGGCCGGGTCACCAATGGTCAGGCCGGCGAGCCGAACGACGGCTCCTGCACGCAGATCACCGAGGAGCTCCTGAGGGAGACCGGGAACGAGGAGCTCGTCGGCCTCATCCAGGGTGCGTACGTGCGGCTCTGCGGCCCCAACGATCAGCCCGGCGACGTCGGCGGCTACTCCTGCGAGCAGATCCCGATCGAGCAGATCAGCGACGTCCCACTCGACATCGCCGCCGAGATCGAATGGGAGGATCTCGCTCCCCCGGGTCGACCATCGACCTCTGCTACCCCAACGAGGGCGGCGACCAGATCGTGCGCTCGCTGGTGATCGGCGACGAGGTGTGGACGCTCAGCCAGGGCGGCCTGGGCTCGAGCGCCATCGACACGTTGGCCCCCACCGGCTGGATCCCGCTGGCCGGGTAGTTCGGTGGGCGAGCCGGGTCAGGGGGTGGCGGGGAGGTGGCCGGGGCGGTCGACGGCCCAGCGGTCCTCGCCCGACTCCTTCACCCGGACCACCCGGTTGGTGGCATTGACGAAGGCCCGGGCCGACGCCTCGACGACATCGGTCGACAGGCCGCGACCGGCGATGCTGAGTCCTTCGGCCTCGAAGCGCAGGGCCACGTCGGCCAGCGCGTCGACCCCACCGGTGACCGAGGTGACGGTGTAGTCGGTGAGCCGGCCGTCGATCCCGGTGGCCTCCTTGATGGCCTTGCACGCGGCATCGACCATGCCATCACCCTCGGCCGACGTCTCGACCCGCTCGCCGCCGTGTTCGATCACGACGGTCGCGGTCGGTGTGCTGGTCGATCCGCCGTGGCAGTCGAGCGACACCAGCTCGAACGCCTGCTCGACCTGGCCGCCGATCTCCTCGGCCACCAGCGCCTCGAGATCGGCGTCGTTGAACTGGACCTTGCGGTCGGCCAGCTCCTTGAAGCGGGTGAACGCCCCGTTGAGCGCATCACCCTTCAGGTCGTAGCCCAGCTTCTGGAGCCGGTCCGAGAACGCGTGACGGCCGGAGTGCTTGCCCAGCACGATCTGCGACTCGCCCTGCCCGACCGCGGCCGGATCCATGATCTCGTAGGTCTCACGCTTGGTGAGCACGCCGTGCTGGTGGATGCCCGCCTCGTGGGCGAAGGCGTTCCGTCCGACGACGGCCTTGTTGTACTGCACCGGATACCCGGTCAGGCGGGAGACGAGACGGCTGGTGCGGGCCAGCTCCTCGGTCTTGATCCCGGTGTCGAGGCCGTCGAAGAAGTCGGCCCGCGTGCGCAGCGCCATGACGATCTCCTCCAACGCCGCATTGCCGGCGCGCTCGCCGATGCCGTTGACGGCGCACTCGACCTGGCGGGCGCCTCCCTCGATGGCGGCCAGCGAGTTGGCCACGGCCAGCCCGAGGTCATTGTGACAGTGCGCCGAGATGATGTAGTCGCCCGGCACCTGCTCACGGATCTGGGCCAGGCGGCTGCCGTACTCGGCGGGGATCCCGAAGCCGACCGTGTCGGGGATGTTGAGCGTGGTGGCGCCGTTGTCCACCGCGATGCGCAGGACCTCACACATGAAGTCGAAGTCGGACCGGGACGCGTCCTCGGGCGAGAACTCGATGTCGTCGGTGTACGCCTTGGCGTAGGCGACGGCCTCGCCCGCCTCCTTCTTCACCTGGTCATGCGTCATCCGCAGCTTGTGCTCCATGTGCGTCTCGGACGTGGCGATGAAGACGTGGATGCGACGCTTCGCCGCGGGCTCGATGGCCTCCCAACACCGATCGATGTCCTTGCGGGCCGTGCGGGAGAGCCCGCAGATGACCGGACCCTTGACGCTCTGGGCGATGGCCTGGACCGCCTCGAAATCGCCGTCGCTGGCGATGGGGAATCCGGCCTCGATGTAGTCGACCCCGAGGCGCGCGAGCTGCTCCGCGATCTCGAGCTTCTCTCCCTGATCCAGGGAGATGCCGGGCGATTGCTCGCCGTCGCGCAGCGTGGTGTCGAAGATGATCACCTGCTCAGCCATGGGGTGCCTCTCTTGGGTTGGTATGCATTCGAAGGGTGGTAGGAAACGAAAAACCTCCCGGCCCGGAGGCACAGGAGGTTGTGGCGAACACCGTATGGGTGTTCGCCCTACGTAAGGAGCAGCTCGGTCGCGGTGGGCGGTGTGGTGGTGGGCCAGCTCATCACCCGTGCACGATAGCGGTCGCCGCGGTGACCCACCACCCTTTCGGCCTCGACCGCTCCTGCCGCGGCCGGGTTCGCCCGGCTGCCCCCAGCAGTGGCCATACTGGTGCGCATGCTCAGCCGCATGCTCCGATTCGCGATCCTGCTCGCCGTGGTGGCCGCCATCGCCGAGGCCGTTCGCCGCTTCGCTCAACCCGAGACCGCAGGCACCTCCCCCGCTCCCACACCCTGGACGCCGCTCGCGCCGGCCCCCGGTCAGGACAACGGTGCCGCGGCCGGCCCGACCGGGTCGACCCCGGCCGAGAAGCCGCCCACACCCGCCGAAGAGCCTGCTGCCACCGAGTCGACCACCTGGGTCGACGCCGACGCCGAGGGCGCCTGCCCGGCCTCACATCCGCTGAAGGCCAAGGACAGCTCCAAGATCGTGCACCAGCCCGGCGGGCTGTCCTACGAGCGGACCCACGCCGACCGCTGCTACGTCGACCTGGCCGCCGCCGAGGCCGACGGCTACCGAGCCGCCAAGCGCTAGGGCTCGCCGTGCGGCGCTCACCGCCGGGGGCGAGCCGGTAGACGCTGAGTGAGCCTCATGCGTGTGCTTGGGTGTGATGGCGAGAGCCGGTGAGGCAGGAGATCTGGGCATGGCCCTCTGCGACGACGGCGGCGGAGGCTTGTGGCCGAGGCCAAGGCGGTGTGATCGCCGACATCCTCGAGATCTCACCGTCCACCGCCCGCGTCCATGTGCACCGGGCCCGCCAGACACTCCGCGACCGACTCGAAGAGGAAGCCACATCCGCGACGAGCCGCCATCGACGGTTCGGACCCGATCGACGTCGCCCCGCTCCGGCTGGCCGAGTCGGGCGTCAGGCGCTGCGCCGGATCAGCATCCAGCTGATCGGCATCGACACCTGCATCCTGTGGTACGCCGTCGACCTCTACCTCGATGAGGCGGGCGACGTGGCCGGCATCACCCTTGACGTCTGGGAGCCTTGAACCGAGCAGCTCAGGCCTCGGACACCGACTTCACGTCCATCACCCCTTCGGACTCGGCCAGCTGGGCCAGGACCTCGGGCGGCGGGGGCTCTGCGGTGATCAGCGCCATCAGTGCGCCCTCGCCCGACTCGGAGCGGCCCACCACCATGTCGGTGATGTTGATGCCGCCATCGCCCAGCACACTGCCGACCCGACCGATCACGCCGGGACGGTCGTCGTTGCGGACGACGACGAGATGACCCGACGGCGGCAGCTCGAGCGCATGGTCGTCGATCATGACCAGCCGAGGCATGCTGCGCAGGCCCGTGAGGGTGCCGGCCACCGCGTGGTCGCCGATGCGCACGGTCACGAGGTTGACGAACTCGCGGGCGACGGTGGACGACATCTCCTTGACCTCGATGCCGCGCCGCTCGGCCACCTGCGGCGCATTGACGTAGGAGACGGGGTCGTCGCTGGTGCGAGAGAAGAACCCCTTCATGACGGCGAGGGTCAACAGCCGGGTGTCCTCCTCGGCCAGGTCGCCCTGGTACTCCACCGACAGGACGGCGTTGCCACCCTCGTCCAGCCCTCCCAGGATGCTGCCCAGCCGCTCGGTCAGGGGGAGGAAGGGACGGATCGACTCGCTGGCCTGCCCGGCGTTGACGTTGACGGCGAACGGAACGAAGTCGCCGGCCAGGGCCAGCCCGACCATCTCGGCGATGGTGACGCCGGCCTTGTCCTGCGCCTCGGCCGTGCTGGCGCCCAGGTGCGGGGTGACCACGACCTGCGGCAGGTCGAACAGTGGCGACTCGGTCATGGGCTCGCTGGAGAACACGTCCAGTGCGGCGCCGGCGACCGTGCCCTCCCGCACCGCGTCCGCCAGGGCGGCTTCGTCGACGATGCCGCCGCGGGCGACGTTGATCACGCGCAGGCCGGGCTTGGCTTCGGCGAAGAACTTGGCACCGAGCAGGCCCATCGTCTCGGGCGTGCGGGCCACGTGCACCGTCACGAAGTCGGCTCGGGACCCCAGCTCGTCGAGGTCGACCAGCTCGACCGAGATCTGGCGAGCCCGGTCGACCGACACGAACGGGTCGTAGGCCACGAGGTTCATGCCGAACGCCAGCGCTCGTTGGGCCACGAGCCGGCCGATCCGCCCCAGTCCGACGATGCCCAGGGTCTTGTCGGTCAGCTCGACCCCGGTCCACTGCGAGCGCTCCCAGCGACCATCGGTGAGGGCGGCGTGGGCCTGCGGCACGTTGCGCGCCTGGGCCAGCAGCAACGCCATGGTGTGCTCGGCCGCCGAGACGACATTGGATTGCGGAGCGTTGACGACCATCACGCCGCGCTCGGTGGCGGAGGCGACGTCGACGTTGTCGAGACCGATTCCGGCCCGGCCGACGACCACCAGGTCGCTCCCGGCCTCGAGCACCTGGTCGGTGACCTGGGTCGCAGACCGGATGATGAGCGCCTCGGCCCCCACCACCGCCTCGATGAGGCTCGCCTCGTCGAGATCCAGGCGCACATCCACGTCGTGGCCGGCGTCACGGAGACGGTCCAGGCCGGTATCGGCGATCTTCTCGGGGACCAGGATGCGGGCCATCGTGCACATTCCTCAGGGGCGGGGGGGCGGGGGCGAGCGACGCCGGGAGTCGAGGCTACCGAGCGCAGGAAGCGCCGAAGACCATGGGCCGGTGGGGCGCCCGTCGGTCGAGGCGGTCGGTTCCGCCACCCACCGTGGCCACCCGCATCGGCAACGCCAAAAACCCGAAACGCCGCCCTCGGCCGGTTGGGCCGGAGCGACGCAGTTGTTCAATTATAGCAGGTCCCCACGTTCGTCGCTCGCCCGACGGCACTCATCGACGGATTTCTCGGACATTCTCCGATTCACGATCGCATCAAGAGACCCTCGACCTGCTCTCCATCTCTCACACGCATGACCACCGCTCCAGGTGACCATTATGGCCGCTCCAAGTGAGCGGTATCAGCGAAGATCCAGGGGCGGGAGTTCGTCGGCGGGCTCGAACGCGAACACCGACCCGTAGAAGGCCAGTTCGGCCTCCAACGCCCGGCGGATGGTCTCGGCCTGCCGGAACCCGTGTTGCTCGCCCTCGAAGGCCAGGTAGGCGACCGGGATCCCCTTGGCCCGTACCGCGTCGACGATCTCCTCGGACTGCGCCGGGGGCACGATCACGTCCTCGAGCCCCTGGAGCACCAGCAGCGGGCAGGAGAACCCGTCGATGTGGTGGATCGGAGACCGCTCGAGGTAGGTGGCCTCGGCCTCGGGCCACGGCCCGACCAGCCGATCCAGGTAGCGGGACTCGAACTTGTGCGTGTCGCGGGCCAGGGCGCCCAGGTCGGCCACGCCATAGCGACTCACGCCGGCAGCGAACCGATCGGTGAGGCTCAGGGCGCACAGGGTGGTGTACCCGCCGGCGCTGCCGCCCCGGATGGCCATCCGATCCGCATCGGCGCGCCCTTCCGCCGCCAGGTATCCGGCCGCGGTGACACAGTCGGCAACGTCCGCCACGCCCCAACGGTCGCGGAGCGCATTGCGGAACTCCCGCCCGTACCCGATGCTGCCCCGATAGTTGACGTCGACCACGCCGAAGCCGCGACTGGTCCAGAACTGCACGTCGAGCGACAGCTGAGGCCGCGCCGCCGCGGTGGGGCCACCATGGCTGAGCACCAGCAGCGGTGGCGCCTCACCATCGGGACCCTGCACGTCGGGGTGGGCCGGCGGGTAGAACAAGCCGTGCGCCTGCTCGCCCTCCCCCACGCCGAACGTGATGTGCTCCGGGACCGAGATGAGGCCGGTCGGCAGGTCCAGCTCGAACGCCGGGCGCAGCTCGAGTGGGCGACCCGATCCCCCGTCGCCGACCGGCACCTGCACGACGGTGGGCGCGCGGGTGAACGAGGCGCCGAGGCACACCACCGAGGAACGGGAGCGGTCCGACGGAGCGATCCCGCCGGTGAGCGATCGCACCTGGGAGATCGACGTGAGGCCGGTGTCGAGCAGCTCGATGACACCGTCGGTGAGACGGCCGAGGGACATGACGCCGTCGTGATGCACGGCGACGGCGACGGATCCGTCGTCACACACCGCGTAAGAGGAGGTGCCGAAGACCCAGGGCGGCCCGGCCAGATCCCGCTCGGTGGGGGCCAGGTTGGTGGCGGCGTCGGGATCGTCGACCGCGGCGCGGTAGAGATTCCACCACCCGTTCCGATCGGAGACGAACAGCAGCTCATCGCTGTTCTCCCAGGTCGGTTGCTGGACCGACTCGTCGGGCCCGCCGGCGACCGTCCGCTCCTCACCCAACGTCATCGTGCCGGCGGCGAGACCACCGGACGACTCGATCGGCGCCACCTTCAATCGGGTGGCATCCCAGGGCATGTCGGGGTGATCCCACTCGATCCAGCACAGCTGGGACCCGTCGGGCGACACGCGCGGCCAGGCCACGAAGTCGGGACCGCTGACCAGGACCTGGGGAGGCCCCTCGCCGTAGGCGGGGACCGCCACGATCTCGTTCACCGGCTCACCGGCGCCGTGATGCTCACGGACGCAGATCACCCACCTGCGGTCGGGCGTGACGACGCCGTCGGCGTAGCGATCGCCGGCCGGAGTGTCGGAGACCGGGGTGATGGGCGCCGGCGCCTTGCCAGGGTCGGCCCGGTACAGCCGCTGGGTGGTCCAGTCGGCGAAGAAGAGCGTCCCGCGGTGGACCCACCAGGCCCCTCCCCCGTACTCGTGCACACGCGTGCGGACCGACGTGTCGTCGGGACTGGCCTCGACCGTGGTGCCGCCGGCCAGCTGATGCATCACCACGATGCGACCGCTCTCGGCCGGTCGGGACTCGCTCCACCAGACGTCACCGCCGTCGACGCGGATCTCGCCCACCGAGACCCCCGCCTCGAGCACCCGCTCGATGGTGAGCGGAGACGGCCAGGCGCCGTACGGGACCCGGCCGGCCTCGGTCATGACGCCGATGCGAACAGGTCGGCCATGCGCTGCACACCCTCGGTCATCTGGTCGAGGGCGAGGGCGAACGAGAGCCGGCCGTACCCCGGGGCGCCGAACGCCTCACCCGGCACGAACGCGACCTTGGCCTGATCGAGGACCACCGCAGCCAGCTCGAGCGAGCTGGTCGGCGTCACGCCACCGATGGTGCGACCCAGCAACCCGTCGAACCGGGGGAAGGCGTAGAACGCACCCTCGGGGGTCATCGACTCGACGCCGTCGATCTCGGCGAGCATCCCGTCGATCACCCCGGCGCGCTCCTCGAACGCGGCCCGCATCATGGCGACGTCGTCGAGCCCACCGCTGACCGCCGCCAGCGCCGCCCGCTGCGAGACGTTGGCGACGTTGGACGTGGCGTGGGACTGAAGGTTGGCGGCTGCCTTGATGACGTCGTTGGGTCCGATCATCCACCCGACCCGCCACCCGGTCATGGCGTAGGTCTTGGCCACGCCGTTCACCACGACGCAGCGGTCGGCCAGCTCGGGTACCTCGACCGGCATGGAGGAGAACACGCGGTCGCCGTAGACCAGGTGCTCGTAGATCTCGTCGGTGACCACCCAGAGGCCGCGCTCGACCGCCCACTGCCCGATGCCCTTCACCTCTTCGGGTGGGTAGACGGCGCCGGTCGGATTGCTGGGCGAGACGAAGACCAGCACCTTGGTGCGGTCGGTCACGGCGGCTTCGAGCTGGTCGATCGAGGCCCGGAATCCGGTCTCCATGTGCGTCTCGACCGGCACGGTGACACCGCCCGCCAGCTGGATCGACTCGGGGTAGGTGGTCCAGTACGGAGCGGGCAGGAGGACCTCGTCGCCCGGGTCCAAGAGGGTGGCGAACGTGTTGTACAGCGCGTGCTTGCCGCCGTTGGTGATGAGCACCTGGGACGCCTCGACCTCGTACCTGCTGTCTCGGGCGGTCTTGGCCGCCACGGCTTCTCGCAGCGCTGGCAACCCACCCGCGGGCGAGTAGCGGTGGTTGGCGGTGTCGCGGCATGCGGCGGCCGCGGCCTCGACGATGTGCTCGGGCGTCGGGAAGTCGGGCTCGCCGGCGCCGAAGCCGATCACGTCCTCACCGGCGGCCCGCAGGGCCTTGGCCTTGGCATCGACGGCGAGCGTGGCCGATTCGCTGATGGCGCCGATCCGAGCGGAGATACGGTTGGAGGACATGGGGGGCTCCTCATGACGGGGTCCGAAGACGGGTTCAGTGCCGAGTCTGGCACGGTCGACGAGGCGGCCACGACCGGGAATCCCTCGCGGGTCGGCTTCGGGCGTCGAACCAATTTCCCGCACTCCGAGTCGGGGCGCGAGAGTGGCCGTGATGAGTCCCACCACCCCCGACATCACCATCCCCTCCGAGCTGCTCCCCGCCGACGGACGCTTCTGCTGCGGACCGTCCAAGGTCCGGCCCGAAGCGGTCGCCGCGTTGGCGGCCGAGGCCGCCGACTACCTCGGCACCAGCCACCGCAAGGACGGCGTGCGGTTCATGGTGTCGCGGCTCCGCAACGGCCTGGCCGAGCTGTTCGCACTGCCGGACGGCTACGAGATCATGCTGGGCAACGGCGGTACCACGGTGTTCTGGGACGCCGCCACGTTCGGTCTGATCGGACAGCGCAGCCAGCACCTGGTGTTCGGGGAGTTCTCGTCCAAGTTCGCCACGGCCGCTGCGGCGGCCCCGCACCTGGAGGACCCGACGCTGGTCGAGGCGGAACCGGGAACCCGACCCGAGGCGCTCGCCGAGACGGGGATCGACCTCTACGCACTGACCCACAACGAGACCTCGACGGGCGTGGCCATGCCGCTGGTGCGGCCCGCCGGTGTCTCGGCCGATGACGCCCTGGTCGCCGTCGACGCCACCTCCGCCGCCGGTGGCATGCGGTGGGATCCGACGCAGGTCGACGTCTACTACTTCGCCCCCCAGAAGTGCCTGGCCTCCGACGGCGGGCTCTGGCTGGCTGCGCTCTCTCCTGCGGCGATCCAGCGGATCGAACGGATCGCCGCGTCCGACCGGTGGATCCCGGCGTCGCTGGACCTGGGCATCGCCCTCAGCAACTCACGCAAGGACCAGACCTACAACACGCCGGCGCTGGTCACGGTGTTCCTCGCCGTGCAGCAGGTCGAGTGGTTGTGTCACAACGGTGGGCTGGAGTGGGCGGCGTCGCGGTGCGACCGGTCGTCGTCGATCATGTACGACTGGGCCGAGGCCAGCGAGTACGCCACACCGTTCGTCATCGACCCGGCCGATCGCAGCTCGGTGGTCACCACGATCGACCTCGACGAGGCCGTCGACGCCACCACGGTGTCGTCGGTCCTGCGGGCCAACGGCGTCCTCGACACCGAGTCGTACCGCAAGCTGGGCCGCAACCAGCTGCGGGTGGCCACGTTCCCGGCCATCGACCCCGCCGACGTCGAAGCGCTGACCCACAGCATCGACCACGTCGTCCACGCCCTGTCGTAGCCCACCGCAACCGGCCGAACTCTGGGCAGATACCCGGGCATGTGTGGGATATCTGCACAAAGTTCGGCGACGCGGATCAGGCGGCGGCGCGGGCCAGCGTCGCTCGCAGGTTGTCAGCGACGTAGGCGCTCGACTCCGCGATCTGCGTCCACGTATAGCGGAGGACCCGCCAGCCCGATGCCACCGCCAGTTGGTCCCGGTACCGGTCCTCCTCGTTGGCGGAGTCGCGGCTGTGCCACCGACGCCCGTCCACTTCGATGAGGAGCCGTCGATCGGGATAGGCGAAGTCGACTCGCCCGATCCCATCCTCGATCGCCCAAGGCGGCAGGTGCTGCCGGGTCGGCTCCGGAAGTCCGTGGGCTCGAACCAGCTCGATGAATCGCTGCTCCAGCTCGCTGGACGCCGCCACGTATCCCTCGCCACGGACTTCCAGCAGCGGCCGCATCTTTCCGATGCCCCGACGGCCTCGACGGGCGATCGCATTGAACACGGCGACCAGCTCCAGGTAGGTCAGCAGGCCGCTGGAGAGCTGGTCGTCCAGAATACGTTCGAGTCGACGCCATCCCAGCACGGCGGCGAGGTCGATCAACGTACGCGCCCTGGTGGTCAGTGGAAGTCCGTCGATGGTGGTGACGAAGGGCGGCCGCAGATCTGACTTCCGATGCACCCGATCGGCCGGAAGGCGGTGCTGCGCGCCGAGACCGACGGTGAGGACCACCAAGCCGCGGGGCACGTACGAGAACCCGAGGAGGTGCGCCGCCGTCTCGTGGGACAGGACCGCCGCACCGCTCGATGCGAGGCAGGCGATGTGCATGCGCTGGCGCGTCGACCTCGGCGTGCCGTTGACCACGTAGGTCGCAGATCCGCAGCGGACCAGCTGGCCTCGCTCGAGTCTTCGCTCGACCTCGCGGAGCGGGACTCCCGCTTCGACGAGTTGATGGAGCGACAGCGCACCGTGCTGCCGCCGTCCGAGCTGGCCGATGATCTCTTCTGCCTGAGCGTGCGCCATGCCAGCCAGAGTGGCCGGAGGGGTGTGACAGACTCCCTTGGCCACCTCCGTCGTTCACGAACTTTGGGCACAAACCCCACACAGTTCCGGATGTCTGCCCAAAGTTCGGCAAGCGGTTGGGGAGGGCGGTCGAACGTGAGCGAACGAACCAGGGGGAGCACCACATGGCGACGATGGACGAGGTACGCGCCGAGCTGATCGGGCCGGGTGGCGCGTTCGAGGTGATCACCGACACGATCGGCGGCCAGACCATGAAGGTGTACAAGGACCGGCTGCCCCACCTGCGATCGGTGGCCGAGATCTCCATCGGACGGGGCGACGGCGACCCGTTCCTGGTCTACGGCGATCGCCGCATCGGTTTCACGGAGTTCCTCTCGGCCGCCAACTCCGTGAGCCACACCCTGGCCGAGCGGGGCGTGCAGAAGGGCGACCGGGTCGCCGTCCTGTCGGCCAACAACCCCGAGTGGTGCCAGGCCTTCTGGGGCACCGTCGACATGGGGGCGGTCCTGGTCGGCCTCAACGGATGGTGGAAGACCGAGGAGATCGTCTACGGCCTCCACGACTCGGGTGCCCGCGTCCTGGTCGCCGACCGTCGTCGGTACGAGCGCATCGCCGAGCACCTCGACGAGCTCCCCGAGCTCCAGGCGATCTACCTGGCCGACGCCGACCCGTCCGACTTCCCCGACGACGGCCGCCTCCACCGATTCGACGAGCTCACCCAGGCGCCGACCGATCGCTTCCCCGAGGTCGCGATCGACGAGCTGGACCCCGCCGTCATCTTCTACACCAGCGGCACCACCGGGAAGCCGAAGGGCGCGATCAGCTCCCACATGGGGATGGTCGCCAACCTCCAGAACACCATGTTCAACGCGATCGCCGGCTCGATGGCCGGCGGCGGCGGCGCTGCCCGGCGGAGACGGCCAGAACGTGTCGCTGTTCACCTCTCCGCTGTTCCACGTGTCGGGCTGTCACTCCACGCTGGTCGTGGGCCTGCTGGCCGGCCTGCGCCTGGTGATGCTGGACAGCAAGTTCGAGCCCGACAAGGCGCTCAAGCTCATCGAGGACGAGGGCGTCAAGGTCTGGGCCACCGTCCCCACCATGGTGTGGCGGGTCTGCGAGTACCCCGGCCGCTACGACTACGACACCTCGACGGTCGAGAGCGTCGCGTTCGGCGGCTCCCCCTCGGCCGACGAGCTGATCCGCAAGATCCGCGACACCTTCCCCAACGTGAAGGTCACCACCAACGCCTACGGACTCACCGAGTCCAGCTCGGTCGCCACCGTGCTCTCAGGTCCCGACGCCGACCGCAAGCCCGACTCGGTCGGCACTCCCATGCCCGTCGTCGACCTGAAGATCGCCGACGAGGCCGGCACGGCCCTTCCCGCCGGCGAGACCGGCGAGGTCTGCATCGCCGGACCGATCGTCATGCCCGGCTACTGGAACAAGCCCGAGGCCACCGCGGAGACGATTCGAGACGGCTGGCTCCACACCGGCGACGTCGGCCACATCGACGACGAGGGCTACCTGTTCATCACCGACCGCAAGAAGGACATGATCATCCGCGGCGGCGAGAACGTCTACTGCGTCGAGATCGAGCAGCGGCTGGTCGACCATCCCGACATCGCCGACGCCGCCGTGATCGGCGTGCCCCACCACCAGCTGGGCGAAGAGGTCAAGGCCGTGATCCAGGTCGAGCCGGGCAAGGAGCTCACCGAAGGAGCGGTCCAAGCCTGGGTGGCCGAGACGCTGGCCAACTTCAAGGTTCCGGCCTATGTCGAGATCCGCCACGAGAACCTGCCCCGCAATGCCTCGGGCAAGCTGTTGAAGAACGCGCTCCGTGGCACCGGCGAAGTCAGCTTCACCGAGACGATGTAGGTCTCCCCCGAAACCGCTCATCTCGTGAACTCAGGCGAGCGTCAGAGTCGCCTGAGTTCACGAGTTCGAAGGCAGCGGGGTCAGCCTTGGCCGCCGCTGACGTCCTGCACCGACTCCTTGCCGGCCGAGATCCAGGGCATCATCCCGCGCAGCTCGGCGCCGACCTGCTCGATCGGCTGCTGGCGACCGGCCGCTTCCAGCGCGTGGAAGTTCTTGCGACCACCCTCACTCTCGGCGATCCATTCCTCGGCGAACTCGCCCGACTGGATCTCGCCCAGGATCTTGCGCATCTCGGCCCTGACGTCGTCGTTGATGACCCTCGGCCCGCGGGTGAGGTCGCCGTACTCGGCGGTGTCCGAGATGGAGTACCGCATGCCGCCGATGCCCTGCTCGTACATCAGGTCGACGATGAGCTTCAGCTCGTGCAGGCACTCGAAGTAGGCGGACTCGGGTGAGTAGCCGGCCTCGGTCAGCGTCTCGAACCCGGCCTGCACCAGCGAGGTGACCCCACCGCACAGCACCACCTGCTCGCCGAAGAGGTCGGTCTCGGTCTCCTCCTCGAACGTGGTCTCGAGCACGCCTGCCCGGGCTCCGCCGATGGCGTCGGCATACGCCAGCGCCAGGCCCTTGGCACCGCCGGTGGCGTCCTGGTGCACGGCGATGAGGCACGGCACGCCACCGCCCTCGGTGTAGGTGCGTCGCACGAGATGGCCGGGCCCCTTGGGCGCCACCATGGCCACGTCGATGCCGGCGGGCGGGACGATCTGCTCGAACCGGATGTTGAACCCGTGGGCGAAGAACAGGGCGTCGCCGTCGTGCAGGTGGGGAGCGATCGACTCCTCGTAGATGCGGCGCTGCTCGGTGTCCGGCGCCAGCACCATGATCACGTCGGCCTCGGCCGCGGCGTCGGCCAGCGAGGCGACCGCCAGGCCCGCGTCTGCAGCCTTCTGACGCGACGACGAACCCTCGCGCAGGCCCACCCGGACGTCGATGCCCGACTCCTTCAGGTTCAGCGCATGGGCATGACCCTGCGAGCCATAGCCCAGAATCGCGACCTTGCGGTCGGCGATCAGCGACCGATCGGCATCCTTCTCGTAGTAGACGTTCGCCACGTGCTTGCTCCTGTGCCTTGTGGGGGTGTTGAGATCGGGTTGGGGAAATCGGATCGAAGGCCGGGTCGGGTCGTCACGAACCGCCGTTGACGGCCCGCAGCCGCGGCCCGCTGTGGTCCAGCCGGGGCAGCGCGACCCGGCCGGTGCGCTGCAGCTCGATGATGCCGAAGGGCCGCAACAGCTCTTCGAAGTCGTCGATGCGATCGGGGCGATCGTTGAGCGACACGGTCAGCGCCGCGTGGCCCACACCCAGGATCTTGCCCTGGTACACGTCGATCAGTTCGATCACCTGGCTGCGCTCGACCGCGCTGGCGGCCACGGTCGCCACCAGCAGCTCGCTGAGCACCGACTCGCTGTCGGCCAGCTCGCTGATCTTCACGACGTTGATCAGCTTGTTGAGCTGCTTGACGATCTGCTCCAGCGGTGCGGTGGCGGCGTCGACGACGATGGTGATCCGACTGAACCGCTCGTCGTCGGTGGGCGCCACGGCCAGCGACTCGATGTTGAACCCGCGCCGGGCGAACAACCCGGCGACGCGAGCCAGCACGCCGGCCTTGTTCTCGACCAGCACGACCAGCGTGTGGTGATGGGTGACGTCGCTCATCGCGGTGCCCTCCTGGTGCTGACGCACCGGGCCGGGCGGCCACGCTTCGTGCTCTCGCTCATCGGGGCTGACCCTCCTGGCTGGGATCGACCACGACCTCGCTGTTGGTCTTGCCCGGCGCCACCATGGGGAACACGTGCTCGCGGGCGTCGGTGCGGAACTCGATGACGACGGGCCGGTCGTCGATCTCGTTCGCCTTGTCGATGGCCAGCTTGGCGTCCTCGGGCGCTTCGACCCGCATGGCCACGCACCCCATCGCCTCGGACCACTTCACGTAGTCGGGCACCTGCTCGGAGAGGTAGACCTCGCTGTAGCGCTCCTCGTAGAACATCTCCTGCCACTGGCGGACCATGCCCAGGTACGAGTTGTTGAGCAGCGCGACCTTGATCGGGATGTTCTCGACCGTGGCGGTGACCAGCTCCTGGGCGGTCATCTGGAAGCAGCCGTCGCCGTCGATGGCCCACACCGTGCGGTCGGGCTTGCCGACCTTGGCGCCGATGGCGGCCGGGATGGAGAAGCCCATCGTGCCCAGGCCGCCACTGTTGATCCACGTGTAGGGATGGTCGAACTTCCAGTACTGGCTGGCGAACATCTGATGCTGGCCCACGCCCGACGTGACGATCGTGTCCTCGGGCGAGAGATCGCGCAGCTGCTCGATGACGTACTGCGGCTTGAGTCGGTCGCCGGTCTCGGACTGCTCGTAGGTGAGCGGGAACCGCTCCTGCCAGCCCGAGATCCGGCTTTTCCATGCCGAACGGTCGGGCTGCACGTCGGGGCCCCCGTTGTGCTTGATCGCCTCGATCAGGGCCTCGATGACCAGCCGGCAGTCGCCCACGATGGGCACGTCCGGCCGACGGATCTTGCCCAGCTCGGCAGGATCGACGTCGGCGTGGATGACCTTGGCGTCGGGGGCGAACCCGTCGAGCTTGCCGGTGACCCGGTCGTCGAACCGGGCGCCCAGCGTGATCAGCAGGTCGGTCTCCTGCATGGTGGTGATGGCGGTGAAGTTGCCGTGCATGCCGGGCATGCCCAGCGCCAACGGGTGACTGTCGGGGAACCCGCCCCGGCAGTTGAGCGTGGTCACGACCGGGATGTCGCACAGCTCGGCCAGTTCGCGCAGCGCGTCGGCGGCCCGGGCCTTCAGGATGCCGCCGCCGGCGTAGATGACCGGCCGGGTCGAGGCCAGGATCAGCTTGGCCGCTTCCTTGATCTGCTTGGCGTGGCCCTTGGTGGTGGGCTTGTAGCCGGGCATGTCGAGCGTCTCGGGCCAGTACCACTCCAGCTCGGACCTGGGGTTGTTGGGATCGACGATGTCCTTGGGCACGTCGATCAGGACCGGTCCCGGTCGACCGGTGGTGGCGATGTGGAAGGCCTCGGCCACGGTCTGGGGGATGTCGGCGGCCTCGGTGACCAGATAGTTGTGCTTGGTCACGGCCTGGGTGATGCCGGTGGTGTCGGCCTCTTGGAACGCATCGGTCCCGATGGCCGCATAGGGCACCTGGCCGGTGATGACGACCAGCGGCACCGAATCCATGTAGGCGTCAGCCAGTGGCGTCACGATGTTGGTGGCCGCCGGACCCGACGTGACCATCGCCACCCCGGGCTTGCCGGTGGCGTGGGCGTACCCCTCGGCCATGTGGCCGGCGCCCTGCTCGTGGCGCACGAGGATGTGCCGGATGGGCGACTCGATGATGGGGTCGTACACCGGCAGGATCGCTCCGCCGGGGAGGCCGAACACGACCTCGACCCCGGCCATCTCGAGGCTCCGGATCAGGGCGCTGCCGCCATCGGTTGTCATGCTGGTTCCTGTCATAGGTGGGTCGATTCTCGTCGGTGCTCGGTCGGTCTGCGAATCCCGGCCCCACCCCGCGAGCGAGGTGGCCCGAAAACGCAAGCGGCCCCCCTGGAGAGGGAGGCCGAGAGCGCACGTGTGGGGGGACGTGCGCTACACAAGTACGACGAGCAGGGTCGCGGTGAGGCGGGAAGAGCTACGCATAGGGATCAATCGTAGCCCCATCGACACGAAACCGCGCCCGGCGACGACCCGGCGCCGCGGAAACGCTCAAGATTTCGACCGCTTCCGACCGATGAAGGGGCAGAAGCAATCCTTGGAGTGGATCATGCTGATGGAACGTGCTCGAACGCGCATGGCCGACGAAGTCGAGCCGTATCTGCTGGACGACGAGATCCTGCAGAACGTCATGCCGGCCACCCGGGGAGCCCATCCCCTGTTGGTTGCCATGCTCGGCCTGGCGATCACGGTGCTGCTCTTCCAGTGGCTCCCGCTACTGATCGCCGTCTTCGGCGGTGCGGCGGCGGCCGGAATCCTGGCCGTCGTCACCGAGCGACCGGTGGTGCTGGTCGCCACCGATCACGCGGTGATCGTGCTGAACGCGTCCTGGTTGGGGTACCGGCCGGTCACCATCGATGCCCGCCTGCCCCGCCGGTCGTGCTTCGAAGCCGAGGAGGGCGTCTACGCCCCGGTGCACCTGGGCGACTCGATCTACTGGGTCCCGTTCACCTGGGCCGACGAAGCGACACAGGCCGACGAGGCCTGGGCCGCGGTCGGTCGAATCCCGAACCTGAACTAGGGGCCGGTCCCCACTGCGGCGAGGACGCGCGGTTCGGTGGTCAGTCGGGGCTCAGCTGGCTCAGGTCGCGCACCGCACCCCGGTCGGCCGACGTGGTCATCGCCGCATACGCCTGGAGTGCCGGGCTCACAGCCCGATCGCGGTCGACCGGCGTGTACGCGTCGGCTCCCCGAGCCTCCTGGGCGGCTCGACGGCGGGCCAACTCGTCATCGGAGACCTCGAGCGTGATCGAGCGGGCCGGGATGTCGATCGTGATCGTGTCGTCGTCCTCGATCAGTGCGATGGCCCCGCCGGCGGCAGCCTCGGGCGAGACGTGACCGATCGACAGGCCCGACGTGCCGCCCGAGAAGCGCCCGTCGGTCAACAGCGCACACTCCTTCCCCAGGTCGCGGCTCTTGATGTAGGTGGTGGGATACAGCATCTCCTGCATGCCCGGACCGCCCTTTGGGCCCTCGTAGCGCACGATCACCACGTCACCGGCGTCGACCTGGTCGGGGTCGAGCACCCCCTCCATGGCCGCTTCCTGACTCTCGAACACCCGCGCCCGACCGGAGAAGCGATGGATCGACTCGTCGACCCCGGCGGTCTTCACGATGCACCCGTCGGGGGCGACGTTGCCGTACAGCACGGCCAGCCCACCCTCGGTGCTGTAGGCGTGATCGACCGAGCGGATGCATCCATCGGCCCGGTCGGTGTCCAACGAGGGCCAGCGGGTCGACTGGCTGAACGCCACCTGGGTCGGGATGCCGGCGGGGCCGGCGGTGAACAGGCTGCGGGCCTGGTCGGAGGCCGACGGCCGCCCGATGTCCCACTCGTCGAGGGCGGCCGCCATGGTGTCGGCATGCACCGTCGGCACCTCGGTGTCGAGCAGCCCGGCCCGGTCGAGCTCGCCGAGAATCGCCGGGATCCCGCCCGCCCGGTGCACGTCCTCCATGTGATACCGGTCGGTGCTGGGCGCGACCTTGCACAGGTTGGGCACCCGCCGGCTGATGGCGTCGATGTCGGCCATCGTGAAGTCGTGACCGGCCTCCTGGGCGGCGGCCAGGATGTGCAGGACCGTGTTGGTGGATCCACCCATGGCGATGTCGAGCGCCATGGCGTTCTGGAACGCCGCCGGCCCGGCGATCGACCGGGGCAGCACGTCGGTGTCGTCCTTCTCGTAGTAACGGCGGGCCAGGTCGACGATGCGCCGGCCCGCTTCGAGGAACAACTGCTCCCGGTCGACGTGGGTGGCCAGCGTGGTGCCGTTGCCCGGAAGCGACAGCCCCAGCGCCTCGGTCAGGCAGTTCATGGAGTTGGCGGTGAACATGCCGGAGCACGAGCCGCACGTGGGGCACGCGGACCGTTCGATCGCCGCAACGTCCTCGTCGCTCTGCCGGGCGTCGCCCGCGCTGGTCATGGCCGAGATGAGATCGACCTTGACCTCGGCTCCGGCCAGGCGGGTCTTGCCCGCCTCCATGGGACCACCCGAGACGAAGACGGTCGGCACGTTGAGCCGCAGGGCGGCATTGAGCATGCCCGGCGTGATCTTGTCGCAGTTGCTGATGCACACCAGCGCGTCGGCGCAGTGGGCGTTGACCATGTACTCGACCGAATCGGCGATCAGGTCACGGCTGGGCAGGGAATAGAGCATGCCGCCGTGGCCCATGGCGATGCCGTCGTCGACGGCGATGGTGTTGAACTCCTTGGCGACGCCGCCGGCGGCTTCGATCTCGCGGGCCACCAGCTGGCCGAGGTCCTTGAGGTGCACGTGGCCCGGCACGAACTGGGTGAACGAGTTGGCGATGGCGATGATCGGCTTCTCGAAGTCGTCGTCGGTCATCCCCGTGGCGCGCCAGAGCGCCCTGGCCCCCGCCATGTTGCGGCCGCGGGTGGTCGTGTGCGAGCGGTAGGTCGGCATGGGCAGAAGGTTACCGCCGGCTCCCGATCCGCCCCTCGGGCCTGCGCCCTCTCAGGGTGTGGCGGCGCATGCCGACGAGGGACGTGGTGTGACGTCCACCTCCCGCTCGTCCTCGGTAGGGTCGATGGGTCGGCCCGACCGGTGACGACGCCACGCGAACCTGCATGACTTCGACCGAATCACCCCCCGCTGCGAGCGACACCCGATCGATGTGGGGTCAGCCGACCTCGTGGTGGGCTCGCGCCCTCACGCTGTTCGGATTGTTCGGTCTGGGGGTCGCCCAGCCCCTCCTCGACCTCTACGGGAGCAATCCCGAGGTCTTCATCGCCAATCGGTCCTCGACGGCACAGATCGTCGGGTTCGCACTCGTCGTCTCCCTGGTGCCGCCGCTGCTCGCCCTGGCCGTCGTGGCGATCGCCCGGGCGATCGACGAGCGGGCCGGCACCATCGCGATGACCGTCGCCCTGGCCATCGGCGCCTTCCTGGCCGCTTCCGCGGTTCTGCGCCAGCTGCTGCCCGACAGCAACGCGGCCCTGTTGCTGGCCGGGGCGGCCACCGCCGGACTGGTGTGGGTCACCGGCCGCAGTCCGGGCGTCCGGACCTGGCTCCAACTGCTGGCCGGGCTCCCGGTCCTGGCGCTGATCAGCTTCTTCGCCTTCTCGGACTCGGCCGAGCTCGTCTGGGAGAACGAGGCGGCCGCCGACGAGACCACGGTCGTCGGTGCTCCCGCTCCGGTCGTGATGCTCGTCCTCGACGAGCTCCCCCTGATCTCGTTGGTCACGCCCGAGGGCGACATCAACGCCGATCTCTTCCCCAACTTCGCTCGCCTCGCCGACGAGAGCCACTGGTTCCGCAACGGCCTGTCCAACTCGATCGCCACCACCGACAGCGTCCCCCTGGCGCTCACCGGCGTCGTCAACGAGGACGCCTCCCCCACCTCGCGCGACCACCCCAAGAGCCTCTTCACGCTGCTGGGGGCCACCTATGACCTCCGGGTGCGGGAGAGCATCACCACCCTGTGCCCGGACTCGTTGTGTGCCGCCGACGCCGGCGACGACCAGGACGGCGACGCCGACGCGGGCCAGTTCTCGCTGACCGACGGCTCGTTCCGCTCACTCATGACCGATGCGGTCGTGGTCCACGCCCACGCCACCATGCCGCCCGTGGTCCGTGACCGGTTCCCGGCCATCGACAGCCAGTGGGGCGGCTTCGCCGGTCAGACCCGCCGGACCGAGGACGCCGAGCCCACCGATCTCGAGGCGTCCCTCCCCCTGCCACCCACCGAAGAGCGGCGCACCTGGGTCGACCAGATGCTGGCGATGATCGGCGAGTTCGACGGAAGCGCCCGCACGTCGATGCACTACGCCCACCTCGTCGCACCGCACATCCCGTGGCAGGTCAATCCGTCCGGCACCCGCTACGACCGGCCCGAGGCGTTGAGCACGTCGGTCACCGGGGTCGAGAACGGCTTCTGGCTGGACGATTCCCGCCTGGCCACGCAGGGGTACCAGCGCCACCTGATGCAGCTCGGCTTCGTCGACCGGCTCCTCGGGCTCATGATCGACGAGCTCGAGAGGACCGGGATGTGGGACGACTCGGTCGTCATCCTCCTCGCTGATCACGGCGGCTCCTTCGATCCCGGCGATCACCGTCGCTGGACCACCCCCACCAACCTCGACGAGCTCTATCGGGTGCCGTTCTTCATCCACGAGCCCGGACAGGACAGCGGCCAGGTCCACGACGAGCGGGCCTACCTCTACGACATCCCGCCCACCGTCGTGGACATCCTCGACATCGAGACCGACTGGGAGTTCGACGGAGAGTCGCTGGTGGCCGACGACGTGCCCCCCGACCGTCCCCACGAGTTCGATCACTTCACCGCCCACAAGGAGCCGCTGGAGACCGAGGTCGACGCGCTGTTCGCCGAAGCGGTCGAGACCCGCCTGTTCCTCCCGGATCAGACGTCCTGGCCCGGCGTCGCCGTCACCGGACCGCACGCGGATCGGATCGGGTCCCTCCTCAGCGAGCTCGCCCCCATCCCCGACGACCGAATCGTCGCAACCATCGACCAGGCCGCCCAGACCGCGGCGATCGATCCGTCGACCGGGGTCGTCCCCACGGTGCTCACCGGGCGCATCACCCTGCCCGACGAGCTGGCCGGTCCCGACGTCCTGGTCTCGGTCAACGGCACCGTCGCGGGGGCCGGATTCACGATCCGTGATTCCGGCGACGTCTTCACCTTCTCGGCGGTCGTCCCCGAGGAGGTGTACAACCTGGGCGCCAACGACGTGCAGATCATCGTGCCGGGGCCGGACGGATCGTGGCACGTGGCCGAGTCGGGCGCGGTCGAGGCCACGCAGCTCCGCAACGGTGCCGGCGAGGTGCTCACCGTGGTCGCCCCCGGTCAACGCAAGGTGGTGATCGACTCGGCGGCGATCGAGAGCGGCAACCTGCGCGTCAAGGGATGGTCGGCCGACACCGGCGAGAAGGTCCCGCCCCGGTCGATGCTGGTCTTCTTCGGCGACCAGCTGGCCTACGAGGGTCCGCCCAACCTGGAGCGGACCGACGTGCCCCAGTGGTTCGACAGCGAGGATCTGGCGATGTCAGGCTTCGAGATCCTGATTCCGGTGGCCGACATCCCCCCAGAGGCTCAGCGGGTCACGGTCGTCGGAGCGTTCAGCTCCGACGCCGTTCTCGAGTACGCCACGATCGCGAGCGACCGTTGAGCCAGTCCCCAGATCCCAGCGACCCGCACCCGCCGCCCGCTACGGGCGCGGGGCCCATCGCCACGGCAACCGGGTTGGTGAAGCGCTACGGCGCCACGACGGTGCTGGACTCTGCCGACGTCGAGATCCAGACCGGAACCACCGGGTTGCTCGGAGCGAACGGCGCCGGCAAGACCACCCTGATCGGTCTCATGCTGGGCCTGCACCAGCCCGACGCCGGCACCATCGAGGTCCTGGGGATGAGCCCCCGCACGGCGGGACCCGACATCCGGATGAGGATCGGCTATTCCCCCGAGCATCACCTGGTCCCACCCGAGCAGACCGCCAACGACTTCGTCCGGCACATGGCCCAGATGCACGGCCTGCCCTCCGACCACGCCACGGAGCGAGCGTCCGACGCGCTGTTCCTCGTCGGACTCGGCGAGGAACGGTTCCGACCGCTGGGCACGATGTCCACCGGCCAGCGCCAGCGGGTGAAGCTGGCCCAGGCCATCGCCCACGCCCCCGACCTGATCTTCCTCGACGAGCCGACCGACGGGCTGGACCCGGTGCAGCGCGACGCCATGTTGGAGCTGATCGCCGGCCTCTACGAGCGCACCGGCGCCAGCGTCGTCCTGTCCTCCCACCTGCTCGACGAGGTCGAGCGGGCCTGCACCCGAGCCGTGATCCTCACCGGTGGCCGGGTGGCCGAATCAGGGACGCTCAGCGAACTGCGAGGTGAGGGGCGCGGCGTGGTCGTCGCCCTGGACGGCAGCGAGGAACAGGTCGCCGACCTGGCCGCCCATCTCGCCACCTCGGACCTCACCGTCGAACGCCGCGGCCACCAACTGACCGTCAGCGGCGAGCTCGACGCCGACGTCCTCCTCGACCTGATCCGCGACGCCATCGCGGATCGAGACCTGGGGATTCGGCGGCTGGCGGGCCACACCGTGTCGTTGCGCGACGTCTTCGTCGGAGCCGGCCGATGAGCGACGCCCGGATCGCCGACCGCGGCTACCGCACCTACGCAGGGGCGCGCACCAGCGTGGCCGGCGTGGTCCGGTCGCTGATCTGGCAGACCATCAAGCAGGCGCTGGGGATCGGACGGCGCTGGACGCTGAAGATCGCCCCCGTCCTGACCATCCTCATCTCCTTCATCCCGGCCATCGTGTTCATCGGGATCACGGCGTTCATCGGGTCGTCGATCCAGGACGACGAGACGCGGCAGTTCCTGGCCGAGCTCGACTTCCTGCCCGACTACCCGGACTCGTACTCGTACATCACCCTCGCCATCGTGCTGTTCGTCACGTTCGTGGCACCCGAGGTCCTGTGCCCCGATCGACGCACCGGCATGCTCGGCATGTACCTGGCCTCGCCGCTGACCCGCGGGACCTATCTCCTGGCCAAGGGATCGGCGGTGGCGGTCGTGCTGTCAATCATCACGATCGGCCCCGGCATGCTCCTGCTCATCGGGTTCACGGCCCAGAACGCCGGGCCCGACACCTTCGTGGACTGGATCACGGCGGCGGCGCGCATCCTCGGCGGCGGCGCGGCGATCGCCACCCTGTACGCCGCGTTCTCGCTCGCCGTCTCCAGCCTGACCGACCGCAAGGGGGTGGCGTCGGCCGCGATCGCGCTGGTGCTGATCGGCTCGGCCGGCCTGTCCGACGCGCTGGTCGACGGCGGACAGAGCGAGGCGTTCCGCCTGATGAACCTCTGGCAGCTCCCCATCGAGCTGCTGTACCGGATCTTCGGCCAGGTCGGGAACTGGGACGTCTCGACGGTCGCGGTCGTCGGCACGTACGCCCTGGTCACGGGCCTGAGCCTCGGCGTCATCGTCCTCAGCTACCGCCGCATGGATGTCCGGCGATGAACGGCGCACCCGTGGTCGAGGTCGACCGAGTGTCGAAGTTCTTCGGGGGCGTGGTCGCCGTCTCCGACGTGACGTTCCAGCTCCGATCCGGCATCACGGCGGTGCTGGGGCCCAACGGCGCGGGGAAGTCCACGCTGCTGCGGATGGTCTGCGGGCTGACCGCCCCGTCCAAGGGGACCGTCCGGCTCCTCGGATCCGACCCCCGCTCCGACCTGGAGGTCCGCCGGTCGGTGGGCCTGGTCCCCCAGCAGGAACAGCTCTACAGCCGGCTGACCGCCCGCGAGTTCGTCGAGCTGGCGTGCATCCTCCACGGTGTGGCCAACGTCCAGCGCCGCACCCGCGACGCGCTCGACGTGGTCGAGATGGACGTGGCCGACACCCGGCCGTTGGGGACCTACTCGAAGGGCATGCGCCAGCGGGTGAAGATCGCCGCGGCCATCGTCAACGAACCGGCCGTGCTCGTCGCCGACGAACCGCTGTCGGGACTCGACCCGAACCAGCGCGCCGAGGTCATCAACCTGTTCCACACCCTGGCCGGACTGGGCCGCTCCCTGGTGGTGTCCAGCCACGTCCTGGACGAGGTCGAGCAGTTCGGCTCCCGCGTCCTGGTGCTGGCTCAGGGCCGGTTGGCCGCCGAGGGCGACTTCCATGCCATCCGAGCCCTGATGGACGACCGGCCGCACCGGATTCGCGTCGCCTCCGACGACCCTCGGCACCTGGCCCGACTGCTGCTGGCCGACCCCGCCGTGTCCTCGGTCCGGCTGACCGGCGAACGCGTCGAACTGGAGACCAGCGACATCCCGGCCTTCCGCTCGGGCCTGGCCCGAACCGCTCGCGACCACGGCATCCGGTTGCGTGAAGTGATGCCGCTGGACGACGACCTGGAGAGCGTCTTCCGCTACCTGGTGGCCGACGCATGACCGTCGCGCTCTACTCGCTGTTCCGCCGCAACCTGACCACCCGAGCCCGGCTGGTCTCCTTCGGGCTGGCGGCGCTGGCCATCCTGGTCGTCGCCTGGGTCGTCGGCCAGGGCCGCAACGAGCCCTTGAACGACGTGGGGTCCAACTTCGTCGCCGAAGTGGTGCTGTCGCTCTATCTCCCCATCGCCGCCCTCGTGTTCGGGGCGTCCGCGTTCGGCGACCTCATCGAGGATCGCACCCTCGTCTACATCTGGCTCCGCCCCATCCGGCGAGTCGTCATCGTCCTGGCCGGGCTGGTGGCCGCCGTGTCCGTCGTGGCGCCCATCGCATGGCTGACGGGGATCGGGTCGGCGATCATGATCGACACCTCGTCCGAGCTGATCCTGGCCACCACCGCCGCCGCCGTCGTCGGATCTGTCGCCTACTGCTCGGTGTTCCTCCTCTTGGGCTACATCAGCAAACGACCCCTCCTCTGGGGGCTCGTGTACCTCATCCTGTGGGAGGGATTCATCGCCCGAGCCTCGAAGGGACTCAACGGCACGTCGATCTCCGGCTACCTCCATTCGATCGTGGCGGAATTCACCGACGCGTCGATGGGTCGGGCCGACTTCTCGCTCGGTACCGCCATCATCGTCCCGCTGGCCATCGCCGTGGTCGCCCTCGCCGTCTTGACCTGGCGCGTCGCCCGCGGCAACGTCGACTGATGCGTCGCTCCTCCGCTCACCTCCTCGCGGCCTTCGGCCTCATCGTGCTGGCCGGTTGCGCCGGCTCGCTCGAGGAGGCCCCGCTCGTCTACTCGACGACGTGGATCTCCGAGGACGCCGGCTGGGTCCTCGTGGCCGACGGCGGGTGTACGGCCACCTGCGCCGCCGTGATCTACCGAACGGGTGACGGCGGCGAGACCTGGGAGATCCTCGAGGGTGCCGAACCGCGCCTCGACATCGACCGCCGGGACACTGGGGTGGCGATCGAACCCCACCTTCGCTTCGCGAACGAGCGGGACGGGTGGATGGTGACCCCGGATCTCTGGAGCACCCACGACGGCGGTGCGACCTGGACCCTGGTCGAGCTCGACGGCGTCGTCACCTCGCTCGAGACCGAGGAGGGCCTCGTGCACGCGGTCGTGCTGGACTCCGGCGGATTCCGTATCTGGACCTCACCCGTCACCACCGATGACTTCGTCCCCGCTCCCGCCGTCGCCCCGGCCGGAGACGGGCCGGTGCCGTCGACCGATCTGGTGCTGGCCGACGATCGGGGTTGGTTGGTGGTGAACAACCAGGTCGTGACCAGTGGCCTGACCCTCGCCGACGAGACCTGGACCTCCTTCGATCCTCCGTGTCGCGATCGATTCGGACCGGTCGAGCTGGCCGCATCCGCGACCGACGTGGTCGCCCTGTGCGACGAGGGGGTGACGGGGACGGTGGACGAACCGGGGTTGCACCTCTATGCCTCGGAGGACGACGGCGCGACGTTCACCCGAGAGCTTCCGCTGCCGGATCTCGCCCTGGGAACCGAGGTCGTCCTGGAGCGACCCGAGGAAGGTGCGCTCGTCCTGGTCACCCAGGAGACCGAGGCGACGCGGACCAGCAGCTCGGTGGTGGCCAGTTCGGACGACGGGTCGGAGTGGACCAAGCCCGCACCGTTGACCGAGGGCCTCACGAAATACCTCGGATTCACCACCCCGACCAGGGGGGAGGCGATCGTCGAGGACCAGCTCTTCCTGAGCGACGACCGCGGCGTCACCTGGACCCCGGTCCTGCTCCCCGGCATCTGACCGCGCGCTAGACACGGGGCGTGCTGAGAGCGTCGCCATACGACCGCGAGATCGCGGCGCTGGCCATCCCCGCCCTGGCCACGCTCATCGCCGAGCCGCTGTACGTCCTGGCGGACACCGCGGTGGTCGGTCGTTTGGGCACCACCGAGCTGGCTGGCCTGGCGGTCGCCTCCAGCATCCTGCTGCTGATCAACGCGGTCTTCGTCTTCCTGGCGTACGGCACCACCGGTACGGTCGCCCGCCTGGTCGGCGCCGGCCGACCCCGGGAGGCGCTGGAGCACACCGTCGCGTCCGTGTGGGTCGCAGCCGGGGCCGGAACCCTGGTGGCGGCTGTGCTCTTCGTGCTGGCGCCCGAGGCCCTGGGCCTGCTCGGCGCCGACGGAGCCGTGGCCGAGCAGGGACTCATCTACCTGCGCGTGAGCCTGCCCGGCGTACCGTTCCTGCTGATCAACCTGGCCGCGGTCGGCTACCTGCGCGGGATGCAGGACACCCGGACCCCGCTGATCATCACGGCGGCGTCGGCCGCGTCGAACCTGGTGATCGAGCTCGTGTTGATCTTCGGCCTCGGGTACGGCATCGGCGCGTCCGCGCTGGCCACCGTGGTCGCCCAGATGGGCGCGGCCGCGGCCTACCTCCGCCCCATCCTCAGCGAGGCGAAGAGCCGGTCGGTGCCCCTCCGACCGCACGGAGCCGCCGCCCTCGGACTGGCCCGTGACGGTGTGGCGCTGGTCGTGCGGACCACGGCGTTGCGAGGGGCGCTGGTGCTCGCCACGGCCGCCGCCGCACGGATGGGCACCGCGCAGGTCGCCGCCCATCAGATCGCCTACGAGGTCTGGGCGCTGGCGGCGCTGACGCTGGACTCGGTGGCCATCGCCGGCCAGGCGCTGACCGGCCACCACCTTGGGGCCGGTGTGGTCGACAAGGCGCGGGGCGCGGCCGGGAGGATGATCCAGATCGACATCGGGGTCGGCGTGATCCTCGGCGTCCTTTTGCTGGCGGGGAGCCAGGTGCTCCCGCGAGTCTTCACCACGGACGAGACCGTGTTGGATCTGGCCGCGTTCCTGTTGATCTGGGTGGCCGCCCAGCAGCCACTCAACGGCCTGGTGTTCGCGCTCGACGGCATCCTGATCGGCGCCGGCGATCTCGCTTGGCTGGCCGGCGCCATGGTGGCCTCGACGGTGCTGTTCGCCGGTGCCGCCTGGGTCATCATGCAGCACGACCTGGGCCTCGGCTGGCTCTGGGCCGCGATCACCCTGTTCCTCGCCACGCGGGCGATCGCACTGGTGGTGCGGTTCCGCTCCGGCGCCTGGCTGGTCACCGGCGCGTAGGGAGGCGCTTCGCTCAGGCCGGCCAGGGCCGCCGATTGAGCTCGGCGAGGGTCGTGATCAGCGCCTGGGTCCCGGACCGGCCACCGCCGTCGGCCAGCAATCGCCGATACAGCTCGGCCGCCAGCGACAGACCGGGAAGTTGCAGGTCGAGCCGCTCGGCCTCGTGCAGCGCAATCCCGAGGTCCTTGACGAAGTGCTCCACGTAGAACCCGGGGGCGAGGTCGCCGTCGATCATCCGCGGCGCCAGATTGGACAGGCTCCAGCTGCCGGCGGCGCCGGTGGAGATCGAGGCCAGCACCGTCTCGGGATCCAGGCCGGCCGCCTGGGCGTAGAGCAGGGCCTCGCTGACGCCGATCATGGTGGAGGCGATGGCGATCTGGTTGACGGCCTTCGTGTGCTGGCCTGCACCCGCCGGCCCCTGGTGGACGACCGTGGCTCCCATGACGTCGAGCAGCGGCCGGACCCGGTCGGCGTGCTCCTCGGCACCGCCGACCATGATCGACAGGCGCGCCTCGCGGGCGCCGACATCGCCTCCGGAGACCGGAGCGTCGACCGCGCCGATGCCCCGATCGGACGCGGCCTCGGCGATCTCGACCGCCAGGGCCGGCTCACTGGTGGTGCAGTCGACCAGAACCGAACCCGGCGCGGCGGCGTCGATCACCCCCTCGGGACCGAACATCACGCTGCGCACGTCGTCGGGGAGGCCGAGCATCGTGAAGACGACCTCGCCGGCCCGCGCCACCTCGGCCGGGGTCGACACCAGCGCCGCTCCCCGGGCCACCAGCGGCTCGGCCTTCTCGGGCGTGCGGGTGGCGACGGTGAGGTCGTGGCCGGCAGCGAGGAGATGCCCCGCCATCGGAGCGCCCATCACACCCAGCCCGATCCATCCGACCGCCGTCATCCGTCCCCCTCGACCGTGGCCAGATCGGCCAGCGTCTCGCCGCAGCGATCCTGGAGCTGGTTCGACGTGGACGCCAGCAGCGAGTTGAGATCGCTGGATCCCAGCGCGGCCGCCGGATCGGCACGGAGCTCGTCGGCGCTCACCTGGAGCGCACCCGACAGAGCAGCGAGATCGTCGGCCACCTCGTCGCCCTCGGCCGCCTCCGCCGCCTCGGCGAACTTGACCTCGGCCGACTCCAGTCCCTCGATCGCCGGTGGGACCTGCTCGACCATGAAGGCGGCGAACTCCTCCTCGGAGCTCAACCCGGCCTGCGCGGCGTCGGCGGCAATCGTCCCGAAGACGCTGACGACCTCGGTGAGGTCGATGATGCCCTCGCCGGCGGGCCGGCAGAACTCGGCCTCGTCGGCCGCTCCACCACAGGCCGCGGCGACCAGGCCACCGATGACCGCGACGGCGATCACGAGCGAGCGGCGGATCATCCCGGCGAGCGCTTCTCGCGCAACAGTGCGGTGACGACCTTGCCGTCGGCCTTGCCGTGCGTGGCCTTCATGACCTGCCCGACGAAGAAGCCCATGACCTTGTCCTCGCCGTTGCAGAACGAGGCCCAGTCGTCCGGGTTCTCGGCGATGGCCGCGTCGACGACGGTTTCGAGGTCGCCGGCGTCCATCGCCTCGAATCCCCGTTCCGCGGCGATGTCGGTCGGCGGCCGTCCCGACTCGACCATGTCGGCCAGGACCTGTTTGGCCTGGGTGGCGGTCAGGGCCCCGTCGACCTCCATCGAGACCAGCTGGGCCAGATGCTCGGCGGACAGCGCCGCGGGATCGACATCGGCCAGGTTGTGCACGGCCCGGGTCAGCACCCGATCGGCGGGCGCACCCGCCGCCGCGGCCTCGGCCACCAGGTCGTCCAGCCCCCGCTGCACCAACAGCGCCGCATCGCCCGGATCGGCACCCAGCTCGTCCACCAGTCGGGCCCGGCGAGCCGCCGGCAGCACCGGCAGGGCAGCACGAATCGATTCGATCCACGCCGGATCGGGTTCGACCGGCACCAGGTCGGGCTCGGCGAAGTAGCGGTAGTCCTCGGCCTCTTCCTTGCTGCGGCCGGGGGTGGTGCGTCCGGCCTGCTCATCCCAGTGGCGGGTCTCCTGGCGCGGTGCCTCCCCGTGGGACCAGAGATCGACATGGCGGGCGGCCTCGTGCTCGATCGCCCGCACCAGGGACCGCAGGGAGTTGACGTTCTTGATCTCGCAGCGCGTGCGCAGCTCGTCGCTGCCGGCGGGCCGGACCGACACGTTGGCGTCGACCCGCATCGACCCCTCTTCGAGCCGACCGTCGGACGCACCGATGGCGACCACGATCGCCTGGAGCTCCTCGACGTAGGCACGGGCCTGCTCGGCCGATCGGATGTCGGGTCGGCTCACGATCTCGAGCAGCGGAACCCCGGCCCGGTTGTAGTCGACCAGGCTGTACTCGGCATCGTGGATGCGACCGCCGCCACCGACGTGGGTGGACTTCCCGGTGTCCTCCTCGACGTGGGCCCGCTCGATCCCCACCACGGAGCCGTCGGCCAGCTCGAGACGACCGTCGACGTTCAGCGGACGGTCGTACTGGCTGATCTGGTAGTCCTTCGGCATGTCGGGATAGAAGTAGTTCTTCCGGGCGAAGACGCACGGCTGGACCTGACAGCCCAGGGCCAATCCGGTGCGGATCGACAGCTCGATGGCGCGCTCGTTCAGGACCGGCAGCGACCCGGGCAGGCCGAGCACGACCGGGTCGATGCACGTGTTGGGAGCCTCACCGAACCGGTTGGGGGCGGTGCTGAAGAGTTTGGTCTCGGTGGCGAGCTCCACGTGCACCTCGAGCCCGATCACCGTCTCCCACCGGTCGGGCGCCGTCATGCGACGGAGGCTTCCGCTGCGGCTTCGAGCGCGGCGGCGACCCGGTACATCACCGGCTCACCCAGCGTGGGGGCCAGGATCTGGACCCCGACCGGGAGGCCGTCGTCGCCGGTTCCGAACGGCACCGAGATGGCGGGCTGACCGCTGAGGTTGGACGGGATGGTGCACACGTCGTTGTAGTACATCGCCATGGGATCGGCCTTGGCGCCGAGCGGGAACGCCGTGCACGGCGACGTGGGCGACAGCAGCACGTCGAACTGCCCGTAGGCCGCGTCGAAGTCGCGCAGGATGAGGGTTCGGACCCGCTGCGCCTTGCCGTAGTAGGCGTCGTAGTAGCCCGCCGACAGGGCGTAGGTGCCGAGCATGATCCGGCGCTTCACCTCGTCGCCGAACCCGGCGGTGCGCGTCGCCGCGTTCATCTCGGCGGTGGTGGGCGCGTCGACGCGGAGGCCGTACCGCACGCCGTCGTAGCGGGCCAGGTTGCTGGACGCCTCGGCGGGTGCGATCAGGTAGTAGGCCGAGAGCCCGTAGATGGCGTCGGGCACGCTGACCTCGTCCACCGTGGCGCCTGCGGAGGCCAGGGCCTGGGCGGCGTCGCGGGTGCGGGCCAGCACGTCGGCGTCGATGCCGTCGCCGGTGAACTCGCGGATGACACCCACCCGCAGCCCGTCGACCCCCGAATCCAGCTGATCCCGGAGCGACGGGGCGGGCTGTGGGATCGACGTGGAGTCACGAGGGTCGTGGCCGGCGATCACCTCGTGGACCAGGGCCGCGTCAGCGACGTTGGTGGCGAACGGCCCGATCTGGTCGAGCGACGACGCGAACGCGACGAGTCCGTAGCGACTGACCCCGCCGTAGGTGGGCTTGACCCCGACCACCCCGCACAGCGCAGCCGGCTGGCGAATGGAGCCGCCGGTGTCGCTGCCCAGAGCGATGGGCACCATGCCGGCGGCCACGGCCGCCGCGCTGCCCCCCGAGCTGCCGCCCGGCACGCGGGTGGGATCGTGAGGGTTGAGGGTGGGCCCGAAGGCCGAGTTCTCGGTGGAGCTGCCCATGGCGAACTCGTCGAGGTTGGTCTTGCCGACGATGACCGCACCCGCCGCGTCGAGCCGCTCGACCACGGTGGCGTCGTAGGGCGGCCGCCACCCCTCGAGGATGCGCGACGAGCAGGTGGTGGGCTCACCCCGGGTGCACATGTTGTCCTTCAGCGCCACGGGAACGCCGGCCAGCGGCCCGACGGTCTCGCCCGCCGCCACCGCCCGGTCGATCTCGGCCGCTCGGGTGCGGGCTGCGGCCTCCATCACGTGGTTGAACGCGTGCAGCTCGCGGCCGGCGTCGATGGCGGCCAGCGCATCGTCGAGCACGTCGGTGGCGGACCGGGCACCCGACGTCACGGCGGCCGCGATCTCGATGGCGGTGCTGCTCACGGCGCCTCGCCCAGGATGGGCGGCACCCGGAACTGGTCGTCCTCGGCGGCCGGCGCCTGGCTCAGGACGTCGTCGGGCTGCAGCGTCGGACCCACCTCGTCGGCTCGCATCACGTTGACCAGCGGGAACGGGCGGGCCGTCGGCGGGACATCGTCGATCTCCAGCGCCTCGACGTCACCGGCGTGGTCGAGCACGGCGGCCAGCTGACCGGTGAACCGATCCAGCTCGTCCTCGGTCAGGGTGAGGCGAGCCAGATGCGCCACGTGCGCGACGTCGTCGCGGGTGATCTTCGACGGTGGATGCGGCTCGGACATGGGGCGGGACACGGGGGACGCGGGCGGGAGGACCAGCGGGTCAGGCTACCAACTCGGAATCTCGGCCCCGTGAGTGCTGTCCAGCAGCCCTGCCGAGGCCGAGATTCCCTCAGGAGCAGACCCGCTGGGCGAAGGCGACGGTGGCCTCGTTGATCTTCTCGGCGTCATGGTCGAGGGTGGCGACGTGGTAGCTGTCCTCGAGCACGAGCCGCTCGACCGGACCGCCGAGCGAGGCGGCCAGATGGTCGCTGCTGGTGGGGGCCACGACGTGATCGTTCACACTGCTGATGATCAACGCCGGCATGGTGACGGACCCCAGCCGGGGCTGGAGCTCGTCGATGGCCCGACCCAGGCCGACCAACCCCTGCAGCGGCGTCAGCTCGTAGGCCACCTCGTCGACGCCCTCCTTGGCGATGTCGCCACCGATGCCGGGCATGGTGGTCTCACCCGCCTCGATCATGCCGCCGATCAGCTCGTTCATCTCGGGCGCCGGCTCGGCGGCACCGTTGATGGGCACGATGCCCGCGATCTCGGGGTGCCGAGCGGCCAGCCACAACGTGAGGGTGCCCCCCATCGACAGGCCGGTGACGACCACCTTGTCGCAACGCGACGCCAGGTCCCGATAGGTGGCCTCGACGTGGCTCGACCAGTCGTCCCAGCCGGTGGTGAGCATGTCCTCGACCGCGGTGCCGTGGCCCGGCAGCCGGGGCAGCTCGACGGTGAACCCGGCGCCGGCGAGCGCCTCGGCCAGCCCGCGCATCGACTGGGGCGAGCCGGTGAAACCGTGCACGACCAGCGCACCGTTGGGTCCACCGGTGGCAGACCAGGGTTCGGCACCGGGCAGAACGGGAGACTCAGACATAGGGATCGTCCTTTGCTTGGGTGGCCCACCACTCGTCGGGGGCGGGGGTCCAGTCGGGATCGGGCACGATGCAATTGACCGGGCACGGCGGCAGGCACTTCTCACAGCCGGAACACAGCTCTGGGATGATGATCACATCGGGACCGTGGTTGAAGATCGCGCCGAACTGGCGGGGGCAGGCCCGCAGGCAGGCATCACAGTTGATGCAGATCGACATGTCGATCTTCAGCGGCACCGGCTTCCAGTTCTTGCGAGCGCGCTGCGCGAGACGCTCGGGCCGGCTCTTCGTCATGGCTCGAGCGTAGCTCTTGACCGTCCGGTCAAGGCCGGTAAGGATTGGCCCACCATGCAGGCCCATCGCGGGCCATGACCGGAGGAGTTCCCTTGGCCGATCAATACGAGTTCCTGACCCCCGAATGGGTCGAAGCCGCCCACCAGATCCGCGAGGAGTTCGAGGGCAAGGTCGCCGCTCCGGCCCACGTGGTCAAGATGAACCAGATCGTCACCGAGGTCCCCTTCCAGGACGAGGACATCAAGGCCTACATGGACACCGCCGACGGGCAGGCCGACATGGGCCTGGGCCACCTCCCCGAGGAGGATGTCGACCTGACGGTGACCGTCGACTACGAGACGGCCAAGGCCATCATGGTCGACGGCAACCCGCAGGCCGGGATGCAGGCCTTCATGGCCGGCAAGATCAAGGTCCAGGGCGACATGACCAAGATGATGGCGCTCCAGCAGAGCTCCCCTGATCCGGCGGCCCTGGAGATGGCCGAGAAGATCAAGGCAATGACCGTCTGACCAGGCCGGTCCACCGACATCCGCGTCACCGGGGCACCTCTTCCGTGAGGTGCCCCGGTCGCGTCGGTCAGGATGCGGCGCTCTCGGTGTCGGACAGGTCGAGATCCTTCGTGTTCCTCAGGAAGGCTGCGCAGACCACGGCGAGGAAACACACGGCACCGCCGACGGTGTAGGCCAGCGTGAAGGACTCGCTCAGCGCGTCGCCGTAGCCCGGATCCCCCTCGACCAGGCCGCTGCCCTCGAGGTTGGAGCGCTGCACGGCGAGCAGCACGGTGATGCCGACCACGATCCCGATCTGCGACATCATCTGCTGGGCGGCACCGGCAATCCCCAGATCGCGATCGTCGACCGCGTTGGCGACGGTCGACGACATGACCGGCGCCACGGCGCCCAACCCCACGCCGGACAGCGCCAGCGCCACCAGGACGATGGCGTCGGCCGAGCCGCCGGCACTGACGGCGGCGAGCGCGAACATGGACGCCGCGATCGTCAGGGTGCCGAACACCGCCGACGTGCGCTCCCCGATCTTCACCGCCAGGTACCCGGCGATGGGGCCCGTCACCGCGAAGGCCAGCGGTCGCGAGATGGTGAGCAGACCGATGCGCGCCTCGTTGTACCCGAAGACCTTGTCCAGCATGAACGGCGTCAGGTAGAAGCCGCCCATGTAGGCGAACATCGTGAAGAACTGCCCCATGACCGGGAACACGAAGTTGCGGCGCGAGAAGTACTGCAACGGCAGCAGTGGGTGATCGGTCCGGCGCTCCCACACCACGAACGCGGCGATCAGCAGGGGCCCCAGGGCGAACCCCAGGAGGATGATCGGCGAGGTCCAGCCCACGCCCGGTGCCTGATTGAGCGCGAGCATCCCGGCCAACGTGCCGGCCGCCAGCAGGAGGATGCCGGCCACGTCGATGGGCTCGTGGCGGCGTTCGGCCGTCGACTCGGGCAACACGGCGTAGGCGATGAGAAGGCCGGCCAGGATCAGGGGGACCTGTCCGATGAAGATCCAGCGCCATCCGAACTGCTCGACGATCGGCCCGCCGGCGACCACGCCGAACACCGGCCCGCCCGCCATCACGAGCGACCACATCCCCATGGCGCGGGCGCGCTCGGCCGGGGCGAAGAGCTGGTTGATCATCGCCATGGAGCTGGGCCCGGTCGCCGCGCCCAACAGCGCTCCCATCACCCGGAACGTGATCAGGCTGCCGGCGCTCCACGCCAGCCCGGACAGCCCGTTGAACACCAGTGCCGCGGTGAGTCCCAGCAGGTAGACGCGGCGATGGCCGTAGCGGTCGGCCAGCTTGCCGGCGGCGGGTCCGGTCACGGCGAACCCGAGCAGCGGGCCGGTCAGCACCCAGTCGACGGTGGACTCCTGGGCCCCGAAGTCGTCGGCGATCCCGGCGATGGACACCGCCAGGATCGTGATGGTGAACTGCACCGCGAACAAGCCGAACAGCGCCGTCCACAGCACGATCCAGGGCTGGTTGGGGCTCTGCTCGACCTTGGCCGCCAGCCGCCGCCGCCACATCAGCGCCCAGGGTGCGATGCCCACCGGCGTGCCACCCGACGTCCCGATCGCCAGGTCCTCGGGATGCGACCCCCGCCCGTCCGGCGGAGCGTCGCGCTCGTCCGGCGGTGACTGGGGGGTGGAGGGCACGGCGGTCGAGGCTACGGGGTGGCCCGCAGGGCGCCGCACAGCCTACCCCCCGATTTCCCCGACCTACGCGTCGCATTCCGACGCGTCCGGACGGAATTTCGGGTGGGGCTGGGTCAGCCGGTGGTGAGATCGACGGTGGTGCCGGGGCGCACGGCGTCGCCGGCGGCGGGCACGGTGGCCGTGACCGGGTTGGTCGCCCCGCCGGTGACGTCGCCGCAGACCAGTTCCTGGGCCTCGATCTTCTCGCAGGCCGTGGCGACCGGGTCGCCGGTCACGGCGGGCACCTCGACCAGGCGTGGACCCAGCGAGACGACGAAGGCCACGTTGGAGCCCTTCGGGACCTGCTCGCCGGCCTCGGGACTCTGGCTGATGATCTGGCCCTCGGGCACTTCGTCGTCGAAGACCTCGTCCTTGCCGCCGGTGAGCCCCAGGGATCCGAGGTCGGCCAGCGCGTCGTCGAAGTCCATCCCGACGTAGTCCTCCAGCGTGCGCGGCTCGGGCCCCGACGACACCGTCAGCTCGACGAACGAGCCCTCCTCGAACTCCTTGTCCGGAACGGTGTCGTCGACGACCTCGCCGTCGACGCGGACCTCCATGACCTGACCGACCGGGATCTCCTCGTCGAACACCTCGACGGTGGTGGCGAGCCGGGCGCCCTCCTCGATGGCGGGCTCGAGCGCGGCCACCGCCTCTTCCTGCTGCAGCCCGACCAGACCGGTGGGCAGCACGAACACAGGCGGCCCCACGGAGAACGTGACCGAGAGGGTCTCGCCCTCTTCCAGTGCCTCGCCCGGGAGCGGATCCTGTCGGATCACCTGACCCTCGACGGTGTCGCTCTCGCGCAGCTCGTTCTCGACCAGGACCCAGCCGTTGGTCTCGGCGACCTGACGGACCTCGGACTTCGTCGAGTCGGAGAAGTCGGGTACGGCGACCGCGGTGGAGCCGCCGACGCCCCACGTCGCATACGCGGCGGCCGCTCCGGCCAGCCCGAGCAGCAGGAGCACCAGTGCGATCCAGGGCCAGCGGCGACGTCGCTCGGGCTGGTCGTCGCCGTCTCCGTCACCTCCGGGTGCCGCTCCGGCCGCCGCGTCGGCGGCCACCGTGGCGGTGACGGCCTCGACGTCGGCCGCGGTGACCACGACCGCGTCGCCGATCTGGGTGGGGTCGACGTCGGCGACGCTGTCGGGCGAGATCGGCGCGGTTCCCACCAGAGGGAACGGTTCGGGTCGTTCGAGCTCTTCGGCCCGAGCCATCAGGGCCACGACCAGCTCGCCCGAGTCGGGCCGGTCCGCAGGGTCGGGCTGACCCGCCCGCCGCAACACCTGCTGGAGCGGTCCCAGCTCGGGACCGGGCTCGAGGGGACGGTCGACGCGGGCCATCAGGGTGGCGATGGTGGTGTCGGCGGCGAAGGGCACCGAACCGGTGGCAGCCTCGACCAGGACCAACGCCAGGCTGTAGACGTCGGCCTTCCCGTCGACCGTGTGTCCCTGGGCCTGCTCGGGAGACGCATACCGGGCGGTCCCCAGCACCGCACCCTGCGGCTCGGTCCAGGCGGCCTCGGCCAGCGCTCGGGCCAGTCCGAAGTCGGCCACGCGCAGCCGTCCGTCGTCACCGAAGAGCAGGTTGGCCGGTTTGAGATCGCGGTGGACGAACCCTCGACCGTGGGCGAACTCGAGAGCCCGAGCCGTCTCGAGGCCGAGCAGGAGGACCTGCGAGAGGCTGAGGGTCTTCTCGCGATCGAGCATGGCTCGGAGGCTGCCGCCACCGAGGTACTCGCTGACGATGTAGGGAACATCGTCCTGGCCCCAGTCGTACACCGCGGTGATGTGCGGATGACTGAGCTGCGCCGCCGCCTGCGCCTCGGCGCGGAACCGCTTGAGGAATTGGTCGTCGTCGGCCAGGCCCTTGTGCAGGAGCTTCACGGCGACGCGGCGGCGCAGCGTCACGTCGTCGGCCAGGAACACCTGGGCGGACGCACCGACGCCGATGGGGGCGACCAAGCGGTAGCGATCACCGAGAACGCGGCCCACCTGATCGTTCACGCGTGCCACGACCATGGTCCGGAAGGTACCCGCCCGCCACGTGCCGACCGCGGATCTCGCCCCCGATGGGAGGACTCGCGGGTCTTCGGACAGAATGCGGTCATGGTCGTCTCCGAGAAGGTGCTCCGAAAGGTCCGCCCAGCCCTGTTGATCGTAGGGCTCGTCGGCGGACTTGTGGCATTGGCCACGGCGACGTCACGTCCCAGCGGTGACGGGGGCCGCAGCCCGCTCCTGCAGTCGGACATCTCACCGATCGAGGCCCTGATCCCCGAGGAGAACGCCGAAATCCTCCGGCAGGACCGGGTGGGGGTCGACCTGGTTCCCGGTTGGTTCGCCGAGCTGACCATCAACGGGGTGCCGATTCCCGACGACGAGCTCAACAGCACCGAGAGTGTGGGCCTCTACTTCTTCCAGGCGCGCGAGGGTCGGGTCATCGAGGAGCTCCAGGCCGATCGCAACTGCGCCACGGCCACGCTGCGCCCCTTCGCCGACCCGCAGACCAGCCAGCGCGTCACCTGGTGCTTCACCGCTGCGTGACGGGATCCCGGCGCTGCGGCGGGAACCCGATCAGCGGACCAGCAGCACCGAGCAGCCGGTCCGGCGGGCGAGCTTGGTCGAGATCGATCCCAGCAATCCCTCGAACCGTCCCAGGCCGTGGGTGCCGATGATGAGCACGTCGGTGCCCATCTCCTCGATCGCTTGGATGATCGTCGACGCCGTGTTCTCGGATTCGAGCGTGAGCAGGGTGGCCGCGACGTCCCTCGCCTCGAGCGCCTCGATGAGCTCGCTCGTGGCCTCGGTCGTCCGGGAGTCCACGTAGCGTTGGATCGCCGCGTCGTCGCCGATCCAATGGGTCGGATCGACGTCGCCGGCGGGAACGTGGCTGTGACCGACGTTGACCTGTCGGGCCACGGCACCGTCGCCCTCCTCGGCGGCAGCACGCATCGCGGCGATGATCCGGCGCGGCACCTCGACGACGGTCAGGACCGTCACCGGCTCCTGATCACCGGCCAGGGCGGCTCCCATCTCGGCCGCCGTGTCCGCGTGAACGCTGCCGTCCGTGGCGATCACGACCTTCATGAGCTGTCCCGGTCCATGTCGATGGCCTCTCGCCGCAGGTGCGGATGGGTCGGGCCGAACGCTACCCCGCGCGGCCCGACCCGCGCCCGGAGTGTCCACGATGGCGGCGTCTCCACCCCCTAACCTCGGCCCATGAGCGTGCCGGTCGTCAACGCCCCGCCGAGCGAGATCGGATGGGCCTGGTTCCCCGGCGAATCCCAGTGGCAGCGCGCCACCCTCTCGCTCCGCACCACCGACGCCGGGGCCGGACTCGAGGTCGGTCTCGATCGACCCGGCCACGATCTGCGGGTGGAGCTGATCGATGTGGTCAACATCGACGCCCTGGCCGATGCGCCGGAGGGGTTCGACTGGGTCGAGCTGACGATCCAGGATCGTCCCACGCTCCAGCTGATCTGGCCCGAGCACCTCACCCACACCGTGCTCACCGCCCTGCGCTCGACGATGATGAACCCGGCGGTGGCACCCCTCCCGACGCCCGGCCGGGTCCACGATCCCATCCTCGACCGCGCCACCGCCACCAGCATTCTGGACCTCCGGGAGAAGTCCGAGAAGCGGGGCCGCCTGGTGGCACTCTCGGCGCTCAGCGCCGCGGTCCTGGTCGCCGGCGGTGCGCTGGCCTGGACCATGCTCGACGATGACCCGGGACCCGATACCAAGGTGAGCGTCGCCGGGATCACCCAGGAGAACCCGACCACCACCGCGGTGACCACCACCGTGCCCGACGCCGAGCTCGGCGAGGCGGTCACGCCCGACACCGGCAGCGACAGCGGCTGAACCTCAGCCCGGGTCGAGCAGGTCGCGGAACCCCGACGGGTCGTGCGGCCCAAGGATGATCTGCTCCAGGACACCGATGCCCTCGCGGTCACCCATCCGGGCCCGCACCAGATGCTGGACGTGCTGGTTGAAGAGGTCGGTCTCGTCGACGTCCTCGAGCCGCCACCGTTCGCTCACCATGGCCGACTCGCCCTTCCATGCCCCGTGACCCCAGTCGGGGTGCATGTAGCCGATCCCCTTCATCCGGAACGTGAAGATCCGCTCCAGGGTGATCTCGTGCTGCTCGCTCCCGTCCAGTGAGCTCATCAGCAGCGTGGCGTCGCGGATCATCCGGCTGCCGCCGGCGAAGCGCAGGCGATGCTCCAGGTTGCGCAGGTGCTGGACATCGGCGTCCTCCACCGCCGGCAGGTCGGCCGTGGTCTCGTACACCGGCATGAACGCGCCGACCTGGTAGAGCGGACGGCCGTACCGATCCTCGAAGAGTTGGAAGTGCGAGGCCATGTCGTCCCAGTGGAGTGGGGCCCAGAGGAAGAAGACCCCACCGCCCATGTCCTCGGGCGGCGCACCCCGCGGATCCCCGCCCCCGACCGGGCGGATCCCCCACGACCGGTCCTTGGTCCCCAGGGTCCGGTCGCGATCCAGCTCCATCGTCTGCCCGTCGAACCGGATCCAACCGCTCCAGTGGCCGAGCTGGGCAAACCGGGTGGTGTCCATGATCCGCTGGCCGCCGTGCTGGAGGGTGTGGCGCGGTTCCTCGATGTTGGCCGTGCGGCCCTCGAACAGCAGATCGCACGCCATGTCGGTCTCGTTGTCCTCGAGCACCACCCGGCACGACCGCATCGGCTGGACGACCTCGATCCGGAACGGGCCGACCTCGACGACGCTCGGTTCGGCGCTCTTGCGGGTCGAGGCATGGAACGCGTGCTGGACACCGTCGTGGACCACGCTGATGGCCGCATCGGCGATGCCCAGGTGCGGATACAGGCCCGATCCGACGCCCAGGTAGAGGTCGCCGGCCTTCGTGTATCCGTTGAACCAGTAGCGCTCGTAGAAGTTGCGGTCGCTGGTCGCCGGCGTCGCGACGGGATCGGGCGTCTGGTGGATCGGATAGTCGTCGAACAGGCTCAGCATCGCCCCTCCTCGGTCGGGGGCTGCACCCTATGGGACCCCGCGTGACGGCGCTCCGGCGCCGGCTCCTACGGTCCGATGCGAGGGGGCCGCTCGGCGTAGGCGGCCGCCAGGGCCCCGATCCACGTCGGGTCGTGCAGCGGGTCCTCGCTCGGCCCGACGCCGACACCCCGAGCCGCCAGATCGTCGCTGAACGCGGCGACCACCCGATCGATGGTGAGGTCGTCGAGATGGCCGTCGACGATCTGCTGCTCCTCCTCGTCGCGAAACACCTCGGCCTTCCAGGACACGGTGACGCGCACGTCGGCGTCGTCGTAGCCGGCGCGGTGCAGTCCCCCGTCGTCCACGTCCCAGCCGCCGTCGTCGGAGCGGCGCCGGAGCTCGGCGTCGATCGACAGGTCGGTCAGCTCGGCTCGGCCCGGGGGGACCAACGGCCCGACCCCGTGGTAGACGCTCTCGTTGTCGGCGACCACCGCGACGTTCTCGAACGGCGGCTCGATGACCACGCCCGCACCCTCCGGACCCTCTGGCCAGTAGTGGAACGCACCCCCGGGCCCGTCGAAGAACCACGAGACGGCGGTCGCCAACCGGATGCGCCACGGTTCGAACAGCCCGGACACCTTCATCTGGTGGAGGAGCCAGACCGGGTGGCGATCGCGGGTGACACCCCGGAACGCCGGCACGTCCACGTGTGCGATGAACGGATACGTGCACGGCGTCATCAGGTTCACGTACACCGTCGTGGGCCGCACGATCCGGTCCTGGTCGAACACCTGGTGCGCCGCGTCGATGAACGCCGGGTTGTGGAGCAGCACCCCGGCTCCATCGATGCGCTCGACTCCCCCGAGCGCGACGTCCTGCCGGAACCACGGCGGCACGAAGGACGCGCCGCCCGACGCTCCTCCCGAGGCCGCCTGCTCCTCGGCGGAGCGCGCGTACCGGGCCAGCGGCCAGTACGGACCGGAGCCCCGGATGAGGGCGAGGACGGTGGCGGGATCGGGAAACGCCGGTTGCACGCGTACGGGAGCAGGAATCATGACTCGGTCCTCTCGTCCGGGTTCACGTCGGGGACCGGGACATCGGTCGCCGGGTTCTTGGGCAGGCGGGTGGACGTGGCCAACCCGAGGAAGCCGGCCGCCAGCGGAGCCAGCAGCGCCAGCCGCAGCGCATGAGGCCGGGCCTCGGTGTTGATGCGGATGATTTCGGCCTGCAGCTCGGGGTCGGCTTCGGTCTCCTCGAGCAGCGCTTCGAGCTCGGTGTTGGAGATGATGCGGGCGTCGCGCTCGAGCGCCTCGGCCACGGCATCTCGTTCGGCGTCGCTCAGCACGGTCGAGTCGGCGGTGAGGTCGGCGAAGCCCGAGGTCAGGCCGAAGAGCATCACGGTGCCGGCCATGGCCGTGCCCAGCGAGATGCCGAACTGGCCGGCCGTGGTGTTGACGCCTCCCGCTTCCGACGCCTGCTCGACCGGGACCGACGACAGGATCAGGTTGTTGAGCTGCGACATCTGGAACCCGAGCCCGACCCCCATGAGCAGCAGTCCTGGCACCAGGCTGAGCGCACCGGTTCCCGGCCCCAGGACCAGCGTGAGCCAGCCGATTCCGGCGATCATCATGAGCATGCCGAACTGGAGCAGAGGGCGGGAACTGAACCGGTTGCGCAGCCGGGGCACGCTGTTGGACGTGACGAACATCGACAGCGACAGCGGCATCACCACCAGACCGGACTGCAACGCCGAGTACTCCAGCACCATCTGCACGTAGATCGGCGTGATCAGCATCGAGCCGCCCACGACGAACTGCTGGACCAGCGACTGGGTGACACCGCTGCGAAACGGGGCGGACCGAGCCAGTGCCGAGCGCACGAGCGGGACCTGGTCGCGAGCTTCGCGGCGGGTGATCCACCACCCGAGCACGCCCAGGAAGACGACGCCCGCACCCAGCAGCGGCCACGCTACCGACTCACCCGGGCGCGAGCCCGACAGGATTCCGACGATCACACTGCCCAGACCCAGGACCGAGAGCAGCGAACCGACGAGGTCGAACTGCCGCCACGACTGCGGTCGGGTGCGCACCGGTACGTGCCGGACCTGCACCAGGACGACCAGCACGACCAGGACCTCGACCGCGAACGCCAGGCGCCAGGTGAGCACCGTCGTGAAGAAGCCGCCCACCAGCGGACCGACCGCCGCCCCGGCCCCCACCACCGAGCCGATCAGCGCGTAGAGCTTCATCCGGTCGCCCCCCTCGAAGTGGGTGCGGACCAGCGCTTGCACCGTCGGGAAGAGCACGGCCGCTCCCAGTCCCTCGATGACCGACCAGAACAGGATCAGCATCGTCAGGTTCTGACTGAGGGCCGTTCCGGCCGAGCCCACGCCGTAGAGCCCCAGCCCCAGGGAGAAGGCCCGCCGTCGGCCCAGGATGTCGCCCAACTTGGCGCCGGTCAGCAGGAACGACGCCATGACCAGCGCGTACAGCGCGATGGCGCTCTGGACGCCGGCGATCTCGGTGTCGAGATCGTCGACCAGCGCCCCGATCGACACGTTCATCATCGTCGAGTCGATGACGACCACGAAGACCGCCAGCGGGAGCAGGATGCGTAGCCGGCGTCGAGTCTCGGCGGCCGAATCCATCAGCCATGACTAGCACTGCTCGCGACGGGTCGCAGGCTCTGCGAGACTGAGGCGATGACCGATTCCGAGCCCGCCACGGCCGACCCGTCACCGGAGGACGGTGGACCGCTGCCACCATCCCGACTGGCCGATCACCAGGCCATCGCCGATCTGGCCATCTCGTACGCCCACGCGGTCGACGACCAGGACTGGGCCCGCTGGGAGCGCCTCTTCCTCCCCGACGCGCTGATCGACTACCGCTCGTCCGGCGGCATCATGGGAACGCCGGCCGAGATCGCCGCCTGGATGCCCGACGCGATGGCCGCGTTCACCTGGTCCATGCACTCGATCTCCACCCCCGAGATCCGCTTCGTCGACGACGACCACGCCACCGGTCGGGTCCACCTCCACAACCGCAACGGGGTCGAGTGGGAGGGAGAGGCCGAGATCCTGGACGTCATGGGCTTCTATCACGACACCTACGTCCGCGACGGCGACCGCTGGCGATTCGCCAGCCGGGTCGAGAACACACTGGCATTCGACGGAGGGAGATTCGCCGACCTCGTCCGCGACGCCGCCGCGTCGATGCAGGACGGCGGCGGGAGCTGACCGTCGTGGCCGAGACCGTCGCTCCGGCCGATCGGACCTTCGAGCTCGAGGGGCGAGTCCTCCGCTACCCCGCCCACTTCCGCGACGGATCGTCGCTGGTGACGATGTACCTCGTGCCGGTCGATGCGGCGAACGAGCAGATCGCCTCCAGTGGCTTCACGGCAGCCCGGGTCGCCCCTGGCCGCACCATCGCCACCGTGGTGGCCGTGCACTACACCGACACCGACTGCGGCGACTACGACGAGTTCGCCTGGAGCGTCATGGTGCAGCCGCTCGGGAGGGGACGACGCGTGCCGTACGCGGCGACGGTGGCCGACCTCGTCCGGGGACGTGTCGCCAGCTACGCCTGGCGGCTGGCGGTCTCCTCCACGTTGTCCCGCGATGCCGGCGTGCAGATGTGGGGCTACCCCAAGACCGTCGAAGACCTCCGGTACCGACGCGAGGGCGGGCGGGCGTCGATGGCGTGGCACGACGGCGAGACCGAGGTGATCCGGCTGACGGTGCCCGACACCGGCACCCGCACCGTCGCGCCCATCTCACCCCCGGTGTACTCCGTCCTCGACGGCGAGCCCGTCGTGGGCAACCTCACGCAGTCGTACACCGGCGTCGGCTACCACCGCACCGGCGCCGAGATCCGGCTCGGCGACCATCCCGTCGCCGACGAGTTGCGACGGCTCGGCCTGCCGAAACGACCGATTCTGGCCGTCTGGAACGGCCATCTATCGTTCCGTATGAGCGCACCACGACCACTGCGTTCGCCCTTCCGCGAAAGGTAGCCATGGACTTCGACTTCCCCGCCGACGACGATCCGCGTCGTCTCGAGATCCGCGCCTGGATCGAAGCCCATCCCTCCCCCACTCCTCAGGAGCTGGCCGACTCGGGCTACGTCGTCCCCCACTGGCCCGGGCCCTACGGGCTCGAGGCCGAGCCGATGCATCAGCTGATCATCGACGAGGAGCTGCGCCGGGCCGGCATCGCCCGGCCCGCCAACCCCATCGGCCTCGGCTGGTCCGGCCCGACGATCCTGCTGGCCGGGACCGAGGAGCAGAAGGCGACCTACCTGCCGGGCATGCTCACCGGCGAGGAGCTCTGGTGCCAGCTGTTCAGCGAGCCCGACGCCGGATCCGACCTGGCCAGCCTGGCCACCCGCGCCGAGCGCGACGGCGACGAGTACGTCGTCAACGGCTCCAAGATCTGGACCAGCGGCGGTCACTACGCCACGTACGGCATCCTGATCGCCCGGACCGACCCCGACGTCCCCAAGCACAAGGGCATCTCCTACTTCATCTGCCCCATGGACCTGCCCGGGATCTCGATGACCCCCATCGTCGACATGACCACGGCGCACTCCTTCAACCAGGTCTTCTTCGACGACGTCCGGATTCCCGCCGACCTCCGGATCGGCGAGGAGGGCGACGGTTGGCGCCTCGCCAAGGTCACGCTGTCCAACGAACGCGTCTCGCTCTCCTCGGCCGGGTCCCTGTGGGGCGAGGGACCGTCGGCCGCCATGCTGATCGACCTGGTCCGCGACTCCGGCGGAGTGGCCGATCCGCGGATGCGCCAGCGCGTCGCCGCCCTCCACTGCGAGGCCGAGGTGCTGCGGCTGAACCGGCTGCGCACGCTGAGCGCCCGGCTGGCCGGCAAGACCCCGGGCCCCGAGGCGTCCATCCAGAAGGCGATGGCGGACGAGCACGGCCAGCACGTGATGGAACTGGCCAAGGAGCTGGCCGGAACCGACGGCATGGTCGCCGGCTCAGGCCCCCGCGGCGACCTCCCGGGGTCGGGCCGACGGGGTGCCACCGAGGTCAATTTCGAGCGGGACGCCTTCGCCGACGTCGACCCGATCTGGCACTACGGGTTCCTGTTCTCCCCGGCCCTGACCCTGGGCGGCGGCACGTTCGCCGTGCAGCGCAACATCGTGGCCGAGATGGTGCTGGGACTGCCGCGCGAGGTCAACGTCGAGCAGGGCCTCAGCTGGGCCGAATCCCGCCGCGCCCCCGCCTGAGCCGGTCAGAGCTCGAGGAGGGTTTCGACCTCGGTGATGGCCCGGTGGTACTCGTCCTCGACGTGGACGGCGCGCCAGCCGATCTGGCGGGCGGCCGCGATGTTGCCCTCGGCGTCGTCGAGGAACAGCACCGACGCGGGATCGTCGACCCCGAGCCGCTCCTGGGTCAGCTGGTAGATCGCCGGGTCCGGCTTCCGCATGCCGACCCGGCTGGAGTCGACGACCTCGGCGAAGAGCTCGTCGACCGGGAGCAGGGACCGCCAGCCGTCGTTGAACTCGGCCAGATTGTTGGTCAGCAGGGCGACGGTGCGACCCGACGCGCCGATCCGACGAGCGAGCTCGACCATGTCGGGCCGGGCGGTGGTGGCGCCGGCGAACGCTGCGAACAGCTCGATCAGGTCCAGCTCGACGCCGACCGAGGTGCGGCTGGACTCCAGGATCTCGCCCCTGGCGTCCATGAACGTGATCTCGCCGCGCTCCAGCCGGTGCCAGGGATGATCGGTGTCACGGGCGTAGTCGCCGAAGACCTCTCGCAGCCCGGCCTCGACGTCGACGCCGCGCTCGGCCACCGCACCCGCCAAGGTGACGAAGGGTGACCCGGTGAAGACCCCACCGAAGTCGAACACGACGGTGTCGTAGGTGCTGGTCATTCGGGGACCTCTCCGGTCTCGAGCAGGACGAGGAACTGTGCCTCGTCCAGGATGGGGACACCCAACTCCTCGGCCTTGGTCAGCTTCGAGGCACCCGGGTCGGCGCCCACGACCAGCGCCGTCGTCTTCTGGGAGACACTGCCGGGCGACTTCCCGCCCCGGCTCTTGATGGCGTCGGCGGCCCCGTCGCGGCTGAAGCCGTCGAGGGTGCCGCTCACCACGACCGACGCTCCCTCGAGCGTGCGGTCCACCTCGACCGGCTCGGGCCCGTCCATGGTGACACCCGCGGCGCGCAACTTCTCGATGAGGATGCGGTTGGCCTCGTCGTCGAACCAGGCCCGGACCGACGTCGCGATCGTGGGGCCGATCCCGTCGATGGCGGCCAACTCGTCCTCGCCGGCCGTCGCGATCCGGTCCATGTGACCGAAGTGCGTCGCCAGCAGCTCGGCACCGGCCGTGCCCAGGTGGCGGATGTTGAGCCCCCGCAAGAGGTTGGCAAGCGTGCGGTGCTTCGACTGCTCGATGGCGGCCAGCAGATTCGCCACGGAGGTCTCGCCGAACTTCTCGATCTCGAGGAGGCGCTGGGGATCCAGCGTGTAGATGTCGGCCACGTCACCGACCAGCCCGAGCTCGGCGAACAGTCGCACCCGTTGCTCGCCGAACCCCTCGATGTCCATGGCCGATCGCGAGGCGAAGTGCTCGATGGCGCCGGCCACGATGGCGGGACAGGCGGGATTGACGCAGCGGTGCTGCACCTCGCCCTCGGGCCGGACCAGGGCGTGATCGCACACCGGGCACCGATCGGGGAACTCCCACTCGGGAAGGCCGTCCGGCCGCTCGCCCAGCACCGGCCCCAGCACCTCGGGGATGACGTCACCCGCCTTGCGGACGATGACCGTGTCGCCGGGGCGGACGTCCTTCAGTCGCACCTGGTCCTGATTGTGCAGGGTCGCCATCTCGACGGTGCTCCCGCCCACGAAGACCGGTTCCAGGACGGCGTAGGGGGTGGCCCGGCCGGTGCGCCCCACCGAGACCTGGATCTCTCTCAGCAGGGTCGTCTTCTCCTCGGGCGGGAACTTGTAGGCGATCGCCCATCTCGGAGCTTTCGCCGTGGCCCCCAGATGGTGCTGTCGGGCCAGCTCGTCGACCTTGACGACCACCCCGTCGATCTCGTAGTCGAGGTCGTGGCGTTGCTCCTGCCACGTTCGGCAGAAGGCGACCGCCTCGTCGACCGAGGGGCGGACCGTGGCGTACGGGTTCACGGGAAACCCCAGGTCGGTCAGCAGCCGGAGGGTGCCGGAGTGGCGGTCGGGCATCGGGAGCCCGTCGATCTCGGCCAGCTGGTAGCACCACATCGTCAGGCTCCGCGACGCGGTCACGGTCGCATCCTTCTGCCGGAGGCTGCCCGCCGCCGTGTTGCGCGGGTTCACGTAGGTCTTCTCGCCCGCCTGAAGCTGGTGCTCGTTGAGGGCATCGAAGACCGACACCGGCATGTAGACCTCACCCCTGACCTCGAGGATCCGGGGCGCTCCGGTTCCGAGGTGCTTCGGGATGTCGCCGACGACCGCAACGTTGGCGGTCACGTCCTCGCCGACCCGTCCGTCACCGCGGGTGGCACCCCGAACCAGGACGCCGTCCTCGTAGCGGAGCGAGACGGCCAGCCCGTCGAATTTCAGCTCGCAGGCCAGGTCCATCTGCTCGGCCTCGTTGCGCTTCGCCCAGGCCCGGAGCTGCTCCTCGTCGAACGCGTTGTCCAGGGACATCATCGGCACGACGTGCTCGACCGGCGCGAACGGGATGGCGGCGACGCCGCCGATCCGCTGGGTCGGCGAATCGGCGCTGCGGAGGTGTGGGAACCGATCCTCGAGCGACTGGAGCTCGCGCAGCGCCTCGTCGTAGGTGACGTCGGGCACCAGGAGCTCGTCGCGGTCGTAGTACGCGGCTCCCCACGCACGCAGCGACGAGCGCAGTTCCTCGACCCGCTGGGCCACGTCCGGCTCGGTCATGACGGGGCAGTCTAGGGAGCGCCCTGCCCGGCGTCCGCCTGGGTCGGGCTCCGACCCGGAGCCGAAGCTTCAGGCTCCGACCTGAAGCCGAAGCCCGACCGCCTGGGAGCGCAGGCGATCAGCGAGAGCGTTGACCAGCTGGAACACGCGGGCCGCCTGCGAGGCCTGGTAGCCGGCCAGCCCGCACGCGGGGGTGACCAGCGCCTGGGTCCGGAGGAGCACGGGATCGCAGCCGGCCTCGGTCAGACGGCCCCAGACCGCCGAGAGACCCTGCCAGTAGCGATCGATGGTCGTCCCCAGCGGCTGGTCGGTGGGGACGGCGCCCCACGCCACCCAGCCACCCTCCTGGAGGAACCGACTCAGCTCGGCGCCGGCGAATCCCAGACCGCAGTCGAGCGGCGTGGACAACACATCGGGACCGGCCGCGATCACCGCGGCCCAGTCGGTGCTGCCGCAGCAGTGGATACCGGTCAGCGTGCCGCCGTCGAACAGGTCCAGGACCGACTTGACCAACCGAACCGTGTCCCCCGGAACCAGCGGGAACCCGGGATGGGTCATCGAGGTGAGCCCCGGCTCGTCGACGAACACCACGGGGGTCACGTCGGGGATCCGGCTCCGGAAGAGCTCGGTGAACGCCCGGGCGCGGGCCCGCACGACGGACCCGGCGAACGGGAAGGCCTCGTCGACCGGCACCCCTTCACCGGCGAGGGCCAGGCCGAAGGTCACCGGTCCGGTCAGCTGGAACTTCAGGCGTGACGGGGTGCCCTCGGTGGCTTCCCGCCGCGCGAGGGCCGCGTCGACGAACGTCCGCACGCCCCGGAACTCCGGCCCATCGAGTGAGCCGGCGCGCTCGGGTCCGGTGGCCAGCAGGACGGACGCGTCCACGTCGAGTGTGCCGACCTCGGTGATCCCGACACCGTCCAGTCCGGCCGCGGCCTGACCGATGATCGACTCCCGCCGATCCGCCTGCGGGAGCGACGGAGCGGCCGGCAGCGCCGGCGCGTGATCGAAGACGAAGTCACAGGCCTCGGCGTGATCGAGCAAGCCGAGGCTGCCGATCCCGGTCGCTGCTCCCACGGGCAGCGTCGGCCGATTCACGAGCCGGCACCCGCCATCCGCCGCCCCACCCACCAGCTGCTCTCGGCCATCGTTTCCTCGTCGATCCGGGCCTCATGGGCCACTCGTCCGCCCCACCGGAATAGCCACTCGGTCGAGCGGTCGGCAAATCTTCCGACGATGGATGTCTGGTTGCTCTGGGCCATGCGGGTCGGTTGGGTCCTGCTGCCGCTGGTCGGCGGACCGTCCGTCGCGGCGGCGCTCGGCGACAGCGCTGCCGGCACGACCGCAAGCGTGCTGGCCTGGATGGCCTTCGGGTTGGGCCTGATCGCCATGGCGATCCCGCGCTCTCTTCCGCTCACGGTTCTGCGCATCGTCGTCCCGGCGTCGGTGCCGCTCGCCATCTTCACCGTCGTACGCACCGACCCCGACGCGGGAGCGGTTGCGATGCTCGTCCTGTCGATCCTGGTGACGGTCGTCGCCATGCTGGCCGAGATCGGCAACCGTTTCGCCGACGGCTCCTCCTACGGGCCCGAGCGTCGCATGCTGCTGCGCCCACCGGCGGCGGTGGCGATGGGCGCGGTTCCGGTCGCATGGCTGATCCTCGTCGCCGGGGTCACCGCCGGGCCCTTGCTGCTGGCCGACCGCCGGTGGGTGCTCGGCGCCGCGGCCACCGCTCTCGGTCTTCCGGCGGCCTTCCTGCTGTTCGTCGCGCTGCACCGGTTGACCCAGCGCTGGCTGGTCTTCGTGCCCGCCGGCCTGGTCATCGTCGACCACACCACGCTGACCGACCCGGTCCTGGTCCGATCGGAGGTCATCGAGGCCATGGGGCCCGCCATCGCAGGCGAGGTCGACGGATTCACCGACCTCACCGCCGACGCCGCCGGTCTGGTGCTGAGCATCATGACCGACCAACCGCTGGTGATCGCCCGCGTCACCCCGGGTGAGGAGCCCACGGTCACCGAGTCGACGACGGGAGTGCTGGTCAGCCCCAGCCGGCCCGGCGCGGTGCTGGCCGAGGCGGAATCCCGCGGCCTCCCCATCGGGGCGACCCACCCCACCTCGCCGAACCCCTGAACCCGGGCGTCCAACGCTCGCCCCAGCTCACGAGTTCGCGGATGCGGTGCCGCCTCCGACGACGCGGTCGTCCTCGTAGAACACCACGCTCTGACCCGGCGCCACCCGCTGATGGGGTTCGTGCCACGACACGGCCACTCGGCCCTCCTCGACGGCTGAGAGCGATGCCGCGGCCGGCGTGCCGTGGGCGCTGGTCTGGACCCACACCTCACCCTGGACCGGCTCATGAGCCCAGCCGAGATCGGCGACGGTCATGCCGTCGGTGAGCAGATCGCGCTTGGGGCCGATCACCACCCGCCGCTCCGGCACGTCGACCTCGACCGCGAACCGAGGATCGTGCGTGCCCGACACCCCGAGGCCGCGCCGCTGGCCGATCGTGACCGTCTCGATCGCGTCGACCGTGCCGACCTGCCGGCCCGACCGGTCCACCACCGCCCCGGGGTGCAGCTCCATGCGCTGTTCGAGGAAGTGATGCCGCCCCTCGGATCGGGTGATGAAACACACGTCCTGGCTGTCCGGCTTTCCGGCGACGCGCAACCCGGCCTCGTCGGCCACCGCCCGCACCTCGGTCTTGGTCATCGCACCGATCGGCAGGAGCACGCTCTCGAGCTGGCGTCCGTCGAGCATGTGGAGGACGTACGACTGGTCCTTTGCCGCATCGGCGCCGCGACCGATCCAGGCCCGGCCCTGCGGGTCGCGACGGATCGTCGCATGATGTCCGGTGGCCACCGCGTCGAACCCCAGCTGGCCGGCCCGCGTCGTGAGCCGGTCGAACTTGACGTGCCGGTTGCACTCCACGCACGGGTTGGGGGTGAGCCCCGCCTGGTGAGCCTGCACGTACGGATCGACGACGTGCTCGTCGAAGTCGAGCCCGAAGTTGAAGACGTGGTGCTCGATGCCCAGGTGGTCGGCGGCCCGGCGGGCGTCGTCGACGTCGGACACCGAGCAGCAGCCACTGTCGCTCGCTCCACCCCAGAGCTTGAGGGTGACCCCGGTGACGTCGTGCCCGGCCCGCGCCAGCACCACCGCCGCGACCGACGAGTCGACGCCTCCGGACATGGCGACCAGGACCTTCACGACCGCACCCTCCGACGGGGAGCCGCCGGGTCGGTGGCGCGGAGCGTCCGCACCGCGTCCGGAATCAGGGCGATCGCCTGCTCGACGTCGGCCTCGGTCGTGGAGTGGCCCAGGGACAGGCGCAGCGCACCGAACGACAGGGCCGGGTCGACGCCCATCGCGGCCAACACGTGGGACGACTGCTGCGCGCCGCTGGCGCACGACGACGCCGCCGACGCGTACAGGTCATCGCCTTCGAGCAGGAACAACAGTGCCTCGCTCTCGACGCCGGGAATGCAGACGTGCACGATCCCGGGGAGGCGCCGGTCGCCCGCTGCTGCAGCGGTGTCGACCAGGTCGGGAATCGCCGAGTGCAACCCGCTCCTCAGCCGTCGCGCCAGTGTCTCGACGCGCGTCGCGTCCGCCTCGCGATGCGCCGCCGCGAGCTCGATGGCCCGTCCTGCACCCACGATGCCGGCGGTGTTGTGCGTTCCGCTGCGAACGCCCCGCTCCTGACCCCCGCCCACCTGCCGAGCGGCCACGGCCCCGGGGGTGCTCACGACCAGCGCCCCGACCCCCTGCGGTCCACCGAACTTGTGGGCGCTGACGCTCAGCAGGTCGACCCGATCCGCCAGCCCGCGCAGGTCGAGCCATGCCGCGGCCTGCACGGCGTCGGTGTGGACCAGTGCGTTCGGAGCCGAGCGGCGTGCCAGCTCGACCACCTCGGCCACGGGTTGGACGGTGCCGACCTCGTTGTTGGCGGTCATCACGGACACGACGCTGACGTCGCCGTCCAGTGCGGCTTCCATCCGATCCAGGTCCACCCCGCCGCAGGCGTCCACCTCGACGCACCGCCCGCCCGCGGCCTCGACCACCTGGAGCACGGCGGGATGCTCCACCGCCGAGCAGACCGCCACGCCGCCGGCCCGATCGAGCACCCCCTGCACCGCGAGATTGTCCGACTCGGTCCCACCGGAGGTGAAGACCACGTCACCCGGTCGGCACCCCAGTGCGGCGGCGAACTGATCGCGTGCGTCGTCGATGGCGCGGCGGGCGCGGCGGGCCGGCCGGTGGGCGCCCGAGGGGTTGGCGAACCCGCCGGTCAGCCACGGCAGCATGGCCTCGACCACCTCGGCACGCACCGGGGTGGTGGCCGCATGATCGAGATAGGTCGCCACCGGTTCAGGCTACGGGCGACGAGGGGGTCAGGAACATGGCCCGAGGCGGCCCGATGTCGTGGTGCTGCTGGTAGGACGCCATCAGGCACAGCAGATAGGCCTCGGGCGTCACCAGGGAGTGGACGGTGTGACCCAGGGCTCGCTGATAGTGCGTTGCCATGCGGTGACAGATCGAGAGCCGCGCCGTGGGGCTCAGCTCGAACACGCGGAGGAGGACGCGACGGATCTCGTGATAGTCCTGCGCCGTCAGCCCCGCCGGGTCGAGCGACGCGACCACCGGCTCGTAGCCGAACGGGACGGCGAAGTCGATCGGCCGCACGTGTGCCCCTGCGTTTCGCTCGCGCACGACCTGGGTGCCGGCCGCGAGGTCACCCAGTCGTTGGGCCCGGGGAGTGATCAACATGGTGATCGCCGCGATGGACCCGAAACAGGCCCAGATCTCGACCAACGCGAGGAAGGCCCGAATCGACGCGTGACGGAACCGCACGGGTGCTCCCTCGATGGTGACGACCCGCAGACCGGTGGCCATCTTGCCCAACGTCTGGCCCCGCAGCATCGTCTCGCTGAGCACCGGATAGACGAAGATCACCGCGAAGAAGGCCACGATCAGGTAGGCGACGACGAGCCACTCCGGACCGACGAGCGAGAGCGGGTACGACAGCAGGGCCAGGACGCCGTAGAGCATGCCCTGCACCGTCACATCGAGCACGAAGGAACACACCCTGGAGCCGACCGTGGCGGGTTCGAGATCGAGGACGACCGCCTCGGGCGTGACGATCCCGGTGAAGCCGTCGGAACGCAGGGAGCTCTTCGGGTCGGTCACGCGTCACTACGCTAGTGGGGAGTGGACATCGACCGATTCATCGCCGAGCATCAGAACGAGTGGGCCCGGCTGGACCAGCTCAGCGGGTTGACCGAGCGGCGACGGGCCAAACTCGGCTCGGCCGAGACCGCCGAGTTGGTCTCGCTCTACGAGCGGGTCTCGACCCACCTGGCCGACGCCTCGCACCGGTTTCCCGATCCCAGCCTCCACCGCCGGCTCACCACGTCGGTCGCTGCTGCCCACAGCAAGATCTACGGTCGGCGCCGGTTCTCGCTGCAACCCGTCCTGGCGTTCTTCTCGTCGACGTTCCCCGGGGCGGTGTGGGCCAGCCGTCGTTTCATCCTGGCCGCGACCGCCCTTCTGTTCGTCCCGGCGATCGCCATGGGGGCATGGCTGGCCAACTCGGAGACCGCCTTGGACGCCGAGATCCCACCCGAAGCGCGGGAGATCGCCATCGAGGAGGAGTTCGAGCAGTACTACTCCTCCGCGCCGGCGGGTGAGTTCGCCACCATGGTGTTCGTCAACAACGTCCGCGTTCGCGATCCTGGCGTTCGGCGCCGGGATGTTGTTCTGCGTCGGCACCGCCTGGGTGCTCATCGAGAACGGCCTCATGTTGGGGCGATGGGCGGGTGTCTTCCTGTTCGCCGGTCAGGCCGATCGGTTCTTCGGCCTGATCATCCCGCACGGGCTGCTCGAGCTCACCGCCGTCGTCATCGCCGGCGGGGCCGGCCTGCGCCTGGGATGGTCGATCATCTCACCGGGCGATCGGTCCCGGGGAGCGGCCATCGCCGACGAGGGACGCCGATCGGTCACCATCGTCCTCGGATTGATCCTGGTCTTCGGCGTGGCGGCCCTGATCGAGGCGTTCGTCACCCCCAGCCCACTCGACACCAGCGCCCGCGTCGCGGTGGGCGTCGTGGCGTGGTTGGCTTTTCTCGCCTACATCGTCTCCAAGGGGCCCGCCGCGGTGGCTCGCGGCGACGTCGGCCGGCTCGGCGTTCCCCGCGCCCGCTGGGACGACGAGCCCCTCCCGCCGGCCGAGTTCCCCGATCCGGCCGTCATCGCTCCCGACCCGACCGCCCGGCCGGATGACACCGACGGCACATTCGCTACAGCTGCCCCGTCGCCTTGATGTGCAGATAGGCGTCGGTCAACTGAGGTGCCAGCGCTCCGGGTGGCACGTCGATCACGCGAACGCCGTACCCCTGGAGCACCGCGGTCAGGCGTCGCCGCTTGGCCTGCGCGGCCACGGCTGAGACCTTCCGGTACGCGGCCTCGGCGTCGGCGGGCACCTCGTTGGCCCAGACCTCGACCTGCGGATCCTGCACCGACCCGAAGATCACCTCGTGGCGCCGGGCGATCAGTGGCAGGGCCGGGAGGAGCGACTCCTCGATGGTGGCCGCGTTGAGCTCGCCCAGGAGAACGAAGAGCGTCCGCTTCTTGAATCGGGTGAGCGCGGCGAGGAACGCGGCCCGGTAGTCACTCTCGATCAGCGCCGGCTCCAGGTCGAAGATCTCGCCGGTGATGCGACCCAGTTGACCGTGCTGGGCCGACGCCGGCACGACCGCCTGCACCTCGCGGTCGTAGGCGACGAGACCGACGCGGTCGCCCAGGCCGGTGGCGACGGTGACGAGGCACATCAATGCGTCCATGGCGTGCTCGACGCGGGGAACGTCGGCGACCCGGGCCGCCATGGTCCTCCCGTTGTCGAGCAGGGCGATGACCGTCTGGTTCCGCTCGGCCCGGAACGTCCGCACGATCGGCTTGCCGACGCGGGCGGTGGCGGCCCAGTCCAAACGCCGGAACTCGTCGTCGACCGTGTACTCGCGGAGCTGGTCGATGTCGGTGCCCCCTCCCCTCCCCTTCGCCGAACGCAGCCCGACTTCCAGCACCCGGGCCTTCTGGAGTCGCAGCTCGGCGTCGGGCCGTGAGGGAAACGCCGGATGGACCGCGATGACCACCGGGTCGCGTCGCTTGTACTGCCGGGTGATGAGCCCGAGCGGTCCCGGGTGGCGCACGACCAGTTCGGCCACCCGGAATCGGCCGCGCCGGGCCGGTTTCACGGGTGTGGCCACGTGGGCGCGAGCGCGTGGCGTGAGCCTGAGACCGAACCGCCGGTCGATGGCCCGCAACGAAGGCGACAGCTCGTCGGCAAAGGCCACCCGCACCGACCGGTTGGTCCGGTTCACGACCGTCCAGCGGAGCTCGGAGCGATGACCGAGCACGATGACCGACGGGAACTCCCGTTGGATCTCGACCGCGTTGCGGCCGGGCGCGGCGAAGAAGTCGAACGCGGCCACGGCCGCGAGGCCGGCGTTGACCACCAGGAGACCCATCCACAGATCCCAGTCGACGACCACCTGCACGATGACGAGCAGCGCGGCGAGCAGCGCGAGGCGTCGGGTCGGGACGGGCATGTCAGCGCGGCACCGGGACGGATGCCAGGACGCTGTCGAGCACGCTGTCGGTGGTCGCACCCTCGAGCTCCACCTCGGGACGCAGCTGCATACGGTGGCGAAGAGCGGGCTTGGCGATGGCCTTGACCTCGTCGGGGGTCACGAACTGGCGGCCCGACAGCCAGGCCCACGCCTTCGCGGCGTGGAGCAGCGCGGTGCCACCGCGCGGCGACACACCCAGGCTGACCGAGGGAGCCTCCCGGGTCGCACGGATCACCTCGACCATGTACTCGATGACGCGGTCCTCGACCGTGATGGCCTCGACCTCGGCGCGGGCCGCGGCCAGATCGGCCGCCGTCGCCACCGGACGCACCCCGGCCGCGGCGATGTCGTGCGGATCCATTCCGTGGTGGTGCCGCCGCAGGATCTGGGCCTCTTGACCCGCGTTCGGGTACGGCACGTGGAGCTTGAAGAGGAACCGGTCCAGCTGCGCCTCGGGCAGCGGGTACGTGCCCTCGTACTCGATCGGGTTCTCGGTGGCGATCACCACGAACGGCTCGGGCAGCGGTCGGGCCACGCCCTCGGCCGTGACTTGACGCTCCTCCATGGCTTCGAGCAGCGACGCCTGGGTCTTCGGTGGCGTGCGGTTGATCTCGTCGGCCAGAAGCAGGTTGGTGAACACCGGGCCCTCCCGAAACCGGAAGTCGCTGCCCTCCAGGATCAACTGGCCGATGACGTCGGACGGCATCAGGTCGGGCGTGAACTGCACTCGCCGGAACTCGAGATCGAGAGCGGCGCTGATCACCTTGATCAAGAGGGTCTTGGCCACGCCGGGGACCCCCTCGAGCAGGACGTGCCCGTTGACCAGCATGGCGGCGACCACACCCGACAGCGTGCCGTCCTGGCCGACGACGACCTTGCCCACCTCCTGCCGGAGCGCGAGCACGGCCTGGCGGGCCGTCGAGACGGACTCGGGATCCGGCGCAGGAGCGTCGGTCATGGGGTACCTCCTGGTACGTGTCGGCAGTCACGCCGAAGCTCTTCGAGGGTTCGAGCGGTGCGGACCAGATCGCTGGTCGTGTCGACCGGCCCACCCAGGGCGGCCAGCACCTCGTCCTGGTCGCGGCCGGTCCGGCTGGCGACCCGGAACGCGAGATGATCGTCGCCTCCCAGCGGGTCGACCGCCACCAGCCGAGCGAAGTCGGCCCGCGCCGCGTCGCGCAGGGTGCGGGCCGCGTCGGCGGGTTGGCCGGCGTCCTGCATGAGCCCGCCCACGGCGTCCACCAGCTCGGAGCCGGCGATGCGGGCCGGCATCTCCTCGGTGACCGGTCGACCGAAGCGGATGGCGGTGGCGATCGCCAGGATCGTGAACGCGACGACCGCCTGCCAGATCGACCGGTCGAAGGCGGGCCCCAACAGCTCCAACGACCCCTCGCCTCCCTCGAAGACCGGTCGGGGCCGGACCAGCGCGATCGACGTGTCACCGGAGGGGGCGAGCAGGCCCACGGCCAGGACGGCGTTGTCGGCCTCGTCCAGATACCGGTTGGTGAGCGGGGCGGACGCTCCGAGGGTCGTGACGACACCGGCGCCGCGGTTCCCGGACACGACGAACGCCTGCCGTCCGTCGCCGAAGCACGTGGTGTCACCGGCTTGCGCCACCAGATTGGTGCCGGTGGAAACGTCGATCTCCTCGACGTCGGCCAGTGCCTCGATGTCGCACACCCCGCGGTCGACGCCCCCGAAGAACGTCCCGCCGTTGGGGGCCGCCGTCTGGGCGTACCCGGCGAACAGAACCAGGCGTCCCCCGGACTCGACCCAGGCCTCCAGCTCGGCCCCGCCCCGTTCGGGGTCGGCGCTCTCCAGCAACAGTGCGGTGTCGTGCTCGGGACCGGGAACACCGTCGATGACGTCGACGGTGCCGTACCGACCCAGCAGCTCGACGAGGGCGCGGGTGCCGAGCTCATCGGTCGAGTCCGGGTCCAACGGCGGACCACCACCGCGCGACTGACCGGCCAGCAGCACGATCAGGACGACGGCGACGATCAGTGCCAGCGCTCCCACCACACCTCGGCTGCTCATGGGGCCCCGGGTTCCGACAAGTCGGAGCCGGAGCCGGAGCCGACGGTGGAACCGGCGTCAGGGTCCTCGGGGTCGATCCGGGCGGCGAGGTCGCGCATGAGCGTCAGCCCGGCTTGCGTGGGCACGACGTCGGAGTACCAGACGGGCTCGAAGAGATCGGTGGCCTCATCGAAGGGGGCGGCGTGTTGCGGTAGGTCGCGGTGGACGTCCTGTCGGTACTCACCGGCGGTGCGACCGGGGATGTCCGGGAGCAGATCGGCGTCGACGAGATCGCCGACCATCGCCCGATACTCGGCCCGGATGGCCTCGTCCCAACGACCGAGCTGCTCGAGTCGCCGGGCCTCCTCCCGCCATTCATCGGCGCTGCGGTGGGGATCGAGCACGACGGTGCTCTCCGGCTCCTCGTCCTTCGGCACCCGGTGCCGTCGATATCGCACGATCAGCCAGATCAGCAGCCCGATCCCGATCAGTAGCAGGAGCCAGCTGATCCCCGAGCTCCCACCCGCCCCACCGCCGCCGAGTCCGGGCAGTTCCAGTCCGTCGAGAAGATCGCGCAGCCGCTCGAGCACCCATTCCCACGCCCGGTCGAGCCATTCGGGCTCGGCTCGTTCGTAGTCGGAGCCCGACAGGATGTCGTCGGCGGCGTTCCGCACCGCCTCGGGATCCTGGTCGTTCGGGGGCAGCTGGGCGACGGTGGAACCGCTCACGGTGTACCCGCTCGCAACGCCCGGGTCGCCAGTTCGAGATCGAGGCCCTCGAGGCGGGTCCGGGCGTCCAGGTAGGCGACCACCGAGATGGCACCGGTGGCCGCCGCGGTGAACAGGGCCATGCCCGCCGCCAGAACCGAGCGGAGGATCCAGAGCCAGGACGGATCCGCGATCTGCCCGATGATCCAAGGGATGGCCGCGCTGACCGGGGTCAGGATCCCGAAGACCAGGCCGGTCAGGCTCCAGGTGGCCAGCACCCGCCAGGGTTTGCCTCGGGCAAGGCGGACCGGACGGGTGAACAGCTGGCCGATCGGCGGCGCCTCGACCCCGGCGACCGGGCCCATGAGGTAGAAGGCGACGGCCAGGATGAGTCCGGGGAGCAGGAAGAAGAACGCCCCGATGACGATCGCCGCGTGGGCGAGGATCCAGGGAATCATCACGCTGGGAAGGCGCCTCGCCGCGCCGGCCAGCATCGGTCCCACGCCGAGCTCCCGACCCAGGGCGGCCTCGGCCACGACCTGGCCCAGGGCGATCGAGGCGAAGAGTGACGCCAGCAGCGGACCCAGGGTCAGAAGGGCGATCACCGTGAGGTTGGCGCCCTCGAAGAGCTGGTCGGCACCGGTGATCGCCGAGTTCAGGCCGATCAGCTGCCCGAAGTCGTCGCTGGCGAACGTCTGTCGCAGGATCAACGCCAACGCCAGCTGGTAGGGAAGGGTGACACAGGCCGCCGCTGCGAAGGCGTGCCGGGGCCGTTGGCGCACGACGGTGAATCCGTGATCGAGGATCTCCATGTAGGTCAGCGGCCGCAGGGGCACCGAACGCGGGGCCTCACCGGCGTGTTCCCACCGGTCGTCGGGGCGCGCGGTGACCGGTGAGGGCGCCGCACTCGCAGGGGCGGCGGTGCCCGGCCCGGACTCGGGGGGCGCCCACGGGGCTGCCGTCACGCTGTCGCTCCTGTCCTGCACGCTCAGCCATTCTGGCGCGCGTTTCCTGCTGGACTCGTCACCCCCGCCGGGCGCGACGAGACTACCGGCCATGGAGGGATACGGCCCGGACACCTACGGCAACGCCTTCGCCGACGTCTACGACGGCTGGTACGGCGAACTGGGCGATGCCGATGCGGTCGTCGAGGCGATCGCGACCGCCGCCGGATCGGTCGACGGTGCCGTCCTCGAGCTCGGGGTCGGCACCGGTCGCCTGGCGATCCCACTGTCCCGGAGAGGGTTCGAGGTGGTGGGTGTCGATGCCTCGGCCGCCATGGTGGACCAGCTCGCCGGCAAGCCGGGCGGCGAGGAGATCGAGACCCACCTGGTGGACATGCGCGACGTCGGGACGATTCCGCACGCGGCCCGATTCGGGGTCGTGTTCGCGGCGTTCAACACGCTGCTCAATCTGCCCACGGCGGACGATCGGCGCCGATGCTTCGACGGGCTGGTCGAGGTGATGGCCCCCGAGGCGAGGCTGGCGATCGAGGCGGTGGTTCCCGGTCCCGACCCCGAGACCGTCGAGGATCACGTCGAGGTTCGCACCATGGAGACCGACCGCCTGGTGTTGACCGTCAGTCGGCGTGACCCGGCCGCCCGCACGGTCAGCGGCCACCACGTCGAGCTGACCGACGGAGCACCGGTGCGGCTCCGGCCGTGGCAGCTGGGATACCTGTCACCCGATGAGCTCGACGCAGAGGCAGCGGCCAACGGCCTGACCCTCGAGCGCCGCAGCGCGGGCTGGGACGGAGCCCCGTTCGACGACACGAGCGTCTCCCACGTGAGTTGGTACCGCCTCGCCGACTGAGCACGCTGGGAGTCAGGCACCGAGCGTGCTCATGCCCAGACGGTCTCGAGCCAGGCCTGGACCTTCGTCCGGAGGTACTCGCCGTGGTCGTCGAACAGGTGGCCGGCGTCGTCGACGATGTCGAGCTCGCCGTGCGGAGCCAGAAAGCGCACCATCTCGCTGGCCTGGACCGGGAGCAGCTCGTCGCGACCACCGTGGATGAGCAGCAGGGGCGTCTCCCCCAGCTGATCGGCCGGTTCGCACCCGGCCGACTGGGTCGCGATCGTGACCACGCCGGCACAGTGCTCCCCTAGCGCGACCGCCATCCGGATGGCCACCGCCCCACCGAACGAGTGGCCGATGGTGACGATGCGCCGGGCTCCGTTCCGTGCCGCCCAGTCGGTGGCCGCGGCGGCATCGTGGGTACACGAGGGCAGATCATTGGGCACGCGGTAGTCCACGCGGATGGTGCCGATCCCGTCCCGGGCGAGCGTCCGTCCCAGCCCGTGGTACAGCCGGCCCGGACCCAACGTGCCGCCCATCGCTCCCCCACACGCCACGACCACCCGCTCGGCGTCGCGAGGACCGTGCCACCAGAGGCTCAACAGGCCCGACATCGTGTAGATCTCGACCTGGGTGAGCTCGTCGTCGACCTCCTGTTCCTGCACCGCCAACGCCTGGAGCTGATCCAGCGGGGTGGTCGACCCGTCGCTCACGGCGCCGCCACCGAGACCGAGAACGTCGCGACCGGCTCGACGAGGCCTCGGACCGGGCGCTCGCCGGCCTCGGTCACCTCGACGACATCGCCGCAACCGGCCGTCGACGACGCGATGGCCTCCGCTCCCGACGGATCGGTCAGCAGGTATCCCGGCTCGGCCAGTCCGGCCAGCCGCGACGCCAGGTTGACCACCGGACCGAAGTAGTCGCCGTGGACCATGGCCACATCGCCGAACGTCACCCCTCCCCGCGAGCGGTAGCCGCTCGTGGCCAGATCGTCGACCAGGCAGAGCGCCGCACATCCCATGTCCGACGCGTTGGGTCCGACCAACATCACCTCGTCGCCCATCATCTTGACCAGCCGCACCCCGTGCCGGATCGCCAGCGTGGCGGTCGTCGCTTCGAGCAGGTCGACGAACTCCTCGATCGCCTGGACGGAGACCTGAGCGGAGAGACTGGTGAACCCGCTGACGTCGACGAAACACACGGCGAGGTGCAGCACCTCGCCCCGGATGCTCCCGCCGTGCGAATGACGCTGGAAGTCGACGGCTTGACGGAGGTGATGCCTGAACATCGTCGCCATGTGTCCGGAGAGTTCCAGTCCGAGGTGCGCCATCGCCACGTTCGCCTCGACCCATCCGACCGCCGAATCGACCCGAGGGTCGACGTTGCGCGTGTGCACTGCGACCGCCGCCTCGGCCGCCGTCGCCATCGTGCGGCCCAGCACGCGCAGGTAGCCGTGGACGTCATGGGTCGTGAGATACCCGGCCCCGCCACCGACCACGTCGGCGAGCAGCGCCTGGTCGGCCGCGGTGAAGACATCCGCGTCGGGCGAGGTGAAGAGGATCCCCAGATGCTCCAGCACCTCGGTGACCGTGTCGAGGTCGGACGAGAGGCTCCCGGCCATGTCCCGAACGCTGCGATCCCCCGCCGTGCGCAACACCAGATCGGCGGCGTGTTGGGCCATCTCGACCTCGGAGCGGGGCGTGGACTCGGGATCCCCGCCCATCGACAGCAGGATCGCACGAGCCGCCTCGAGGTCATCGCTCACGCAGGGACGGTACCGGACCGACCCTCCGGCCGGGAGACCCAGCCCGTGGGAGCAATAGGGCCCAATCCGGGCCGGGCAGCTCAAGACGGCCCGGCCCGACCTCGATACCCCTTCCAACGGATCATTCCGAAGCGGGGACACCATGGACACTCGCGCCCCCTCCACCGCGCGACCGGTCACCACCATCCGAGTCAAGCTCGTCCTGACGATCATCGTTGCGGCGGTGATTCCCCTGCTCATCGTCGGGTACGCGTCCTACACCAAGCAGGAGTCGATCGAGGTCGAAGACGCCTTCGAGCGGCTCGAGGGACTGGCGACCGCCCAGGTCGGCCAGCTCGAGCGGATGGTCCAGGCCGACAGCGACACCGCGAGCATCATCGCCAACCACCCGGACGTCCGAGCGGCCCTCTCCGGGACGCTGCCCGCCGAGGAGACGACCGCAACGCTCGACAACCTCATCGCCATCGTGCCGCGCCTCGAGGCGGTCGCCCTCTTCGACCGCGGGGCGAACCCGGTCGCCTCCACCGCCAACACGGCGTCGGCCGGTCTGCCCACCGACATGATCGGTGGCGGCAACGCGATCGGGATGGTCATGGAGAACCCCGACGGCACGCTGGTGATGCTCTCCTGCACCGAGCTCCACGCCGACGGCGAGATCGTCGGCACGGTGGTGGTCGAGACCGACGCCGAACCGATCACCCGGCTGGCCACCAACTACCAGGGGCTGAGCCAGACCGGTGAGACCAGCGTCGCGCAGCTGGACGGCAACGGCGACGCACAGATCATCGCGCCCCTCCGCTTCAAGGAGGACGCCGTCATGCACGTGACGGTGCCCAGCACCGCGACGAACGCGCCGATCACCCTGGCCCTCGCCGGCGATGAGGGCCGGTTCGCCGAGACCATCGACTATCGCGATCAACCCGTCCTGGCCGTGACCCGCGCCGTCGACGCCACGAACTGGGGGGTCGTCGTGAAGATGGACCGAGCGGAGGCCCTCGCCGGCACCTTCGACTTCCAGCGCTCACTCTTCGCCGCGATCGTCGCGGCCATCGCCCTCGGGATCCTGGCGTCGATGGCGCTGGCCCGTCGGATCTCCAGCCCGCTTCGGCGGCTCACCCGAACCGCCGTCGCCGTCTCCGAAGGAAAGGTCGACGAGCGCAGCGTCGTGACGAGCAACGACGAGATCGGCACCCTCGCCCAGGCGATGAACTGCATGGCCGACTCGCTCGTCGACGCGGCATCCGAGGAGGCACAGCGGACCGCTCAGCTCGAGGACCTCAACGACCAGCTGCGCACCAAGGAAGCCGCGGTGCGGTCGATCCTCGACACCGCCGCCGAGGGAATCATGAGCGTCGGGCGCCGACGGTTCGGTGCTCGACTTCAATGCAGCGGCGGAGAAGATCTTCGGGATCGACGCGGCGGGCGCGGTCGGCGCTCCGGTCTCGGAGATGCTGACCGTGCCCGGAGACACCGGTCTGCGTCGGCTCACCGCCGGCATGGCGGTGGCGCGCCGTCACGGCCCGGAAGGGATCGAGATGGTGGCCCATCGAGCTGACGGGAGCACGATCCCGGTCCATGTGGCGGTCAGCGCGGTCGGTTCCGACACGAACGGTTCAGCGGCGACCTACACCGCGATCGTGCGCGACATCTCCGAACGGCTCGCGTTCGAGCAGCAACTCTCGCACCTGGCCACCCACGATTCCCTCACCGGTCTCCCCAACCGCGATCTGTTCGATCTCCGCCTGGAGACGGCACTCGCCGACACCAGCCATGCGCCGGACACGGTCGCCGTGCTCTTCGTCGACCTCGATCGCTTCAAGGTGGTCAACGACTCGTGGGGCCACAAGAGCGGCGACAAGCTGTTGCAGCAGGTGGCGAACCGTCTGACCGGCGCCGTGCGCGATGCCGACGTGATCGCCCGGTTCGGGGGCGACGAGTTCGTCCTGCTCCTCACCCAGCTCGCCGATGCGGCCGAGGCTCGCCTGGTCGGTCAGCGGGTGTTGACCGCGCTCAAGCATCCGTTCGTCGTGGGAGCCAACGCGACCTACGTCACGGCCAGCGTGGGCATCGCGATGATGAACGAACACGACGTGACCGCCGAGGGCCTACTGAGCGATGCCGACGTGGCGATGTACCGAGCCAAGCAGGGTGGCCGCAACCGGGTCGACGTGTTCGACGCCGACATGCGCTCGTGGGTCGAGAGTCGCCACGAGCTCGACACCGAGCTGCGCAAGGCGATCGACAACGGTGACATCGGGATCGCCTACCAGCCGATCGTCGACGTCGGCAGCGCCGACGTGGTGGCCGTCGAAGCACTGGCCCGCTGGAACCACAGCGATCTGGGCGTGATCTCCCCCGACGACTTCATCGCGGTGGCCGAGGAGAGCGGGCTCATCGTCGACCTGGGCCGCTACGTGTTCGAAACCGTGTGCCGCCAGGTCGCGGGCTGGCAGAAGGAACACCTGCAGCCGATCCCCGCCGCCATCAACCTGTCGGCGCGCGAGCTGGTCCAACCCGACTGCGTCGACGCGATCCGGTCTGCGATCCGCGCCTCGGGCGTCGACCCGTCGACCCTGACCGTCGAGGTCACCGAGTCGATGTTCGTGACCGATCCCGAGCGGGCCATCCACAACCTCAACCAGATCCGGTCCCTCGGTATCTCGATCGCACTCGACGACTTCGGCACGGGATACTCCTCGCTGACCTACCTGCGCCAGCTCCCGATCGACATCGTGAAGATCGATCGCGGCTTCATGAACGAGCTCGAGGACGACACCGGCCAACGCTCGATCGTCGCCATGGTCCTGGCCCTGGGCGAGAGCATGGGGATCCGCGTCATCGCCGAAGGCATCGAGAACGAGCGGCAGCGCCGGGCCCTCATGGAGCTCGGAGTCGAGTTCGCCCAGGGCTACCACTTCGCGGCGCCACAGACGGCGGAGCGGGTCGAGGCGATGTTGTGGCCGCTGGTCGACCTCGATGCGGTGGTCAGCTCTTCGTGAGTCCTGCTACTGGCCCTTGAACTCGGCCTTGCCGGGTCCGTGCTCGAGGAAGCTCTGCACGCCGATGTGGGCGTCCTCGGTGGTGAAGACGTCGACGAACAGCTCCTGCTCGAGCGCCAGCCCATCGGCCAGCGGGCCGTCGAGACCCCGATCGATGGCCGCCTTGATGTGGGCGTGGGCGGCGACCGCGCCACTCGCATAGGTGCCGGCCATCTCCAGCGCCCGCGTCATCACGTCGTCGGGTTCGACGAGCTCGTCGACCAATCCCATCGCCAGCGCCTCGTCGGCGCGCACCTGGCGACCCGAGAAACAGAGGTCCTTGGCCCGCGCCGGGCCGACCAGGCGAGCCAGCCGTTGGGTCCCCCCACCGCCGGGAATGATGCCCAGGAGGATCTCGGGCTGACCGAGCTTGGCCCGGGTGCTGGCGACCCGGAAGTCGCAGGCCAGGGCCAGCTCACATCCCCCGCCCAGGGCCACAACGCTGATGGCGGCGACGGTCACCCGGGGGATGGAGGCCACGGCGTTGAGCGCGGCCAGGAATCGGGCTCCGATCGCGGTGGCCTGCTCGGGGCCGCCGAATTCGCTGATGTCGGCTCCGGCTGCAAACGCCTTCTCCCCACCGGTGACGACGACCGCTCCGGGCGGATCCATCGTGAGGTCGGCGGCCACCAGGTGCAGCTCGTCGAGCAGCGCTCCGGACAGGGGGTTGACCTTGCCGTTGTCGAGGGTGATCACGGCCACGCCGTCGTCCCGGCGCTCCAGGTGGACGAGTTCGCTCATCGCCGGAGGCTAGTGGGGCCCCTCCTCCCACCATCCACTCGCGACTCTCGGGCCAGTCGTAGCGTCTCCGGGCAATCAGACAAATCTCGAGGGAGAGCAACGTGCTGCAAGAATTCAAGGACTTCATCAACAAGGGCAACGTATTGGAGATCGCCGTCGGGCTGCTCATGGCCCTGGCCTTCGCACCCATCGTCACGTCATTCGTCGACGACATCCTGATGCAGATCGTCGCCGCCGTCTTCGGTCAGCCGAACTTCGGTCAGATCGGGTTCGACCTCGGCGACGCCCGAGTGGAGATCGGCAACTTCATCAACGCGATCATCTCGTTCGTGATCATCGCATTCGCGCTGTTCCTGGTGGTCAAGGCCTACAACGCCATGACCGGCGGCCCGGACGAGGAGGGCCCTGACGAGGTGGAGCTGCTCACCCAGATCCGCGACTCGCTGCAGGCCCGCAGCTGATTCCTGTCGTTTCGGTCTCAGCAGCCGCTCAGGCGAGCCGCTGCTGAGGCCGGATCGAGAGTTCTGGCCACCACCTGGTCCAGTACCGCCGAGAACTCGTCGTTCTCGGCGACCGCCCGGGCCCTGGCCTCGAACCGCGCCGCGATCAGCGCCTCGAGCTCCCGGCGCACCCGAGCCGCTCTCGCCGCTGCGAGCCGGCCGCCCTCGGCCAGGTGGGCCCGATGGGCGGCGACCGCCTCGACCAGCTGGGGAACACCGGTCCCCTCGGTGGCCACCGTCTCGACGATCGGCGGCTGCCACCGGCTGTGATCCGAGAGCTCCAGCATGCCCTCGAGGTCGCTGCGGGTCGCCGCCGCGCCGTCACGATCGGCCTTGTTGATGACGAAGACGTCGGCGATCTCCAGCAGTCCGGCCTTGTTGGCCTGCACCGCGTCACCCCAGCCGGGATTGACGACGACGACGGTGGTGTCGGCGGTGCCGGCGACCTCGACCTCGACCTGGCCGACACCCACGGTCTCCAACAGGACCCAGTCGGTCCCGACCGCGTCCAGGACGCGCACGGCGGCGGGGGCGGCCAGCGCCAGTCCGCCGAGGTGACCTCGCGTCGCCATCGATCGGATGAACACGTCGTCGTCGAGCGAGTGATCGCCCATGCGCACCCGGTCACCGAGGATGGCGCCGCCGCTGAACGGTGATGACGGGTCGATCGCCAGCACGGCCACCCGTTGTTGTCGACCCCGGAGATGTGCGATCACCGCACTGGTCAAGGTGGACTTGCCGGCCCCGGGGGCGCCGGTCATGCCGACGGTGTAGGCGTGACCGCCGTGGGCCCACACCAGTCCGTCGGTGGTGTCGGCCAAGGGGCCGCCCCGCTCGACGTACGACAGGAGTCGGGCCAGCGCCGGACGGCTGCCGTCCCGGGCCTGACGGAGCAGATCGGCCGGATCGGTCGATCGACTCACTCGGTTGCGACCCACGGCGATGGGAGATGCGGCACGGGTCAGAGCATGACGGCGGTGCCCTCGTCGGCACCGTCGTTGGCGTTGCGAACCTCGGTGACGCCGTCGATGCGGTCCTTCATGATCCGCTCGATGCCGGCCTTCAAGGTGACCGTCGACGCGGGGCAGGAGACGCAGGCGCCGGTCAGCTCGACCACGACCACACCGGTGTCGGCATCGACCGAGATCAAGTTGATGTCACCGCCGTCGGCCTGGATCGCCGGTCGGATCGCTTCCAGCGTTTCTTCTACCTGCTCCCGCACCGTGTCTCCCGGGTCATCGTGCACGGCGAAATCGCCGCGCCCTCATCATCGCAGCCGGAACGGCCCGATCCCACCCTGCAACGCTCGAACGCAGGCACATGTTCCCTTCTGCGGAGCTGCCAGGCGCAGCACCCCACCGACGACGCCCGCATCGGAGAAGCCGGCGCAGCGGAGTAGGGCGGCGCACGACCGAGGAACCCTCCCTTGGCAGCGAGCGACCGCGTCTGTGACGCTGGGAGCATGCTGAACGGGGCGATGCTGGCGCATGCCGGCGGCTGGGACGAGATCGCCATGGTCGCCGCCCCGATCGCGATCTTCGCCGGTCTCCTGTGGATGGCCAACCGTCGCGCCATCCGTGACGCCGCGGCGCGTGAGACTGCGGCGCTGGCGGAGAAGGAGAAGGAACCGAACGGTTCCGAGCCGTCCTGATCGTCGCCTACTTGGCGACGACGTCGGCCCCCAACGACCGCAGACCGCCGACGAGGTCCTCGTAGCCGCGGGCCACGTGCTCGGCGTCGGCCACGACGGTCTCGCCTTCTGCGGCCAGCCCGGCCAGGACCAGTGCAGCCCCGGCCCGGATGTCGTGGGCCCGGACGGGCGCACCGGACAACCGCTCGACGCCTTTCACGATGGCGTGGTTGCGGTCGGTGCGAATGTCCGCACCCATCCGTCGCAGTTCATCGACGTAGCGCCAGCGTCCGGCGAAGAGGTTCTCGGTCACGATGCCGACCCCCTCCGAGACGGCCAACATCGTGACCAGGAACGGCTTGTAGTCGGTGGCCAGGCCCGGATAGGGCAGGGTGGAGACGTCGACGCTGCGGAGCCGACCGGGAGCCATGGCCCAGATCCCGTCCTGCTCGGGTGAGATCCGCATGCCCATCTGACCGAGCTTGCGCACCAGCATGGCCATGTGGTCGGCCCGCGCTCCTCGGAGCGTGATCTCTCCGCCGGCGATCCCCACCGCGGCCAGGTAGGTCGCGGCTTCGATCCGGTCGGGAATCACCCGGTGCTCGACGGCCGACAGCTCCTCGACGCCCTCGATCTGGAGAGTGGACGAACCGGCGCCGAGGATGTGGGCGCCCATCCGGTTCAGGAACGCCACGAGATCGGCGATCTCGGGCTCCCGGGCCGCGTTGTCGATCACGGTCGTTCCCTCGGCCAGGACGGCGGCCATCAGGGCGTTCTCGGTCGCTCCGACGCTGGGATACTCCAGCAGGATTCGGGTTCCGTGGAGCCGATCGGCGGTGGCCTCGACGTAGCCGTGCTCGGTCCGGAACTCGGCGCCCATGTCACGAAGGGCGCGGAGATGCATGTCGATGGGGCGGGGACCGAAATCGTCTCCACCGGGCAACGCCACCCGGGCCCGGCCGAACCGGGCCAACAGCGGCCCGAGCACCACGATGGAGGCCCGCATGCGCTCGACCAGCTCGTACGGGGCTTCGGGCACCAGGTCGGCGGGCGTGTCGACCGTGACGGTCGCGCCGTCGGCGGTCACCGTCGAGCCCATCGACCCCAGCAGTTCGGCCATCCATCGCACATCCAGGATCTGCGGCACGTTCCGGAGGACCGAACGACCCGGAGCCAGCACGGTGGCCGCCATCAGCTTCAGCACCGAGTTCTTGGCCCCGCGGATCGACACCTCGCCGGACAACGGCCCACTGGGTGAGGAGACGATCGCTTCCACGGGCATCCAGTATGGTCGCCGTCCACCGAACCCCGGGGAATCGGCGACCCATGGCCACCGTTCGAAGAACCTTCACCGTCGACGCGGACGGACTCGCTGATGCCCGCCGACCCGTGGACGGATTCGTGCTCGAAGAACCCTTGGGCGACGACCGGTTCGGATTGGTCGAGGGCCCCTACCTCCGCTGGTCCCGGACCCTGGACGTGACCCCGATCGACGCCGGCGTCGCCGCGGCCCCGGAAAGATTCTCCGTCGAGGAACGGATGACGTTCCGGTCGGCCATTCCCATCTGGGGCCCGCTGTTCGATCTCTTCGCCCGGATCACCTACCGCAACGGAGCTCACCGCTCCGACGGCGACCGGCTGCCGTGGTGGTCGCCGCCCAATCGCTTCGATGCCCGCACCGCGCAGGTGGTGGGCGTGCTCTCGACGGTGGCGCTGCTCAGCGGCTACCTGGGCACGCTGATCACCCAGACCATCGCCTTTGCGGCCGAGGAGTTCGGACACCCCGACGACACGAGCCTCCAGGGAGAGGTCCTGGCCGTGACCCGCTTGGGGATCTTCCTCTCGCTCGCACTCACCGCCAGCGCCGACCGTCGGGGCCGGCGGCCCCTGCTGGTCCTGGCCTGCTTCGGCGGCTCGCTGATGGCGGTGGCCACGGCCTTCGTTCCGTCCCTGTGGGCCATGGGCGCGACCCAGACCGTCGCCCGGGGATTCGCCACGGCGATGATCGTGCTGTTCGGTATCCACGTCGCCGAGGAGGTCCCGGCCGGCAGCCGGGCCTACGCCGTGAGTGCGCTGGCGCTGGCGGCCGGGCTCGGATCGGGAGCGACGGTCTGGCTCCTGCCGCTGGCCGACCTGGACCCCCGAGCCTGGCGGCTGCTCTACCTCGTCCCGCTCATCGGCCTCCCCGGAGTCTGGTGGATCCGGGCCCGACTGCCCGAGTCGGTCCGGTTCGAGGCCCACGCCGATGATCCCACCGCGTCGCGGGCGTTCGGCGAGTCCGTCGGCTGGCAGCGCTTCGCGCTCTTGGCCGCCACCGGATTCCTGATGAACCTCTTCCTCGCCCCGGCCAGCCAGTTGCAGAACCAGTACCTCAAGGAGGAGATCGGGTGGGGGGCCACCTTCATCGCCGTCTTCACGCTCGCGACCAACACACCCCGGTCGTTCGGCGTGGTGGTCGGCGGCCGCCTGGCCGACACCCACGGACGGCGTCTGATCGGCGGCATCGGACTGGTGGGCATCATCACGACGGTGGTGGGCACCTACGCCAGCAGCGGCACGGCTCTGTGGTTGTGGGCTTTCGGCGGCGTCGTCGGGGCGATGCTGGTCCCGGTGTTCGGTGTGCTGGGACCCGAGCTCTTTCCGACCCGCAGCCGAGGGGTCGCGGGCGGCGGCCTGGGGGTGGCCGGCGTCGCCGGAAGTGTCGTGGGTCTGGTGGTCGGCGGTCGGCTCGCCGACGCGGTCGGGTTCGCCACCACCTTCTCCGTCCTCGCCATCGGTCCGACCATCGTGCTGATCCTGGTGATCTTCCTCTACCCGGAGACCGCGGGCTACGAGCTCGAAGAGCTCAACCCCAGCGATCAGACCACCCCACCAGCCGCGGACTGAGCGCGACCGAGCGGTACGCTCACGTTCTGTGACCGTTCCTCCCCCTGCGCGCGCGACCACGGCCCGAGTCGTCCTTGCGGCAGGCGCGCTGCTGGCGGTCGCCTGCTCCGGTGGTACGCGGCCCAGTATCGAAGGCGACGTCGAAGCCCTGTCGGGCGATCTCGTCTCCGGCACGATCGCCGCCCCCAGCACGACGGTGCCCCGGGTCGACCTGGACCCCGACCCCACCACGACCACCTCCCCCTCCTCCGACCGAGCGGTCCCCGAGATGACCTTCGCGGCGGCGGTTCCCGACGGAGTGCCCGAGGTCGTGGTCTACGAGTCGCCCGGCGGCGCAGAGCAGCGGCGGCTGGAGAATCCCAACATCAACGGTGCCCCTCGCGTGTTCATGGTGAAATCGCAGGAAGGCGGCTGGGTCGAGGTCTTCCTGCCGGTGCGTCCCAACGGCGCCACCGGGTGGGTCAAGGCCGACGAGGTGGTGCTGCAGACGGTGCGTCACCGCGTCGAGGTCCGCCTGAGCGACCATGAGCTGATCCTCTACGAGGGCGGCGAGGTCCAGAAGCGGTATCCCATCGGGGTCGGACGGGTCGACCGACCGACCCCCGGTGGCGTCTACTACATCCAGGAGCTGCTGGCTCCCCCGGATCCGGGAGGGCCGTACGGTCCGTTCGCCTACGGGCTGTCGGCGTTCACCGAGGTGCCCGCCTTGCGCAACTTCGCCGGTGGCGAGGGCATCATCGGGATCCACGGCACGTCGGACCGGGCGTCGATCGGCACCGAGGCCAGCTCGGGGTGCATCCGGCTGTACAACGAGGACATCACCGACATCAAGGACAACGGCCTGCCCCTGGGCACCCCGGTCGACATCATCGCCTGACGGCGGGCAGGTTCGGGCCGGCCGTCAGGCCAGCCCGGTCATCCAGGCCAGGACCGCCTCGACGATCTCCTCGTCGGCGTTCTTCGGGTCGTGCCGCGCTCCCTCGAGGACGTGGAACGTGACCGCACCCGGAATGGCGGTGGCGTGGGCGCTGAGGTCGTCGATCGGCCCCATCGGATCGCGATCGCCGCCGACGAAGAGGGTGGGCACGGTGATGTCGGGGAAGTGCCCGATGCGCAGCTTCTCGGGCTTGCCGACGGGGTGGAGGGGATAGCTCAACAGCACGAGCCCTGCCGCCGGGAGGCCGTCCGCCACCGCCATCGAGCACATCCGACCCCCCATCGACCGACCGCCCAGAACGACCGAATCGGGCGCCACGCCCTCCCGATCCGTCAGCGACCGGTGGGCGTCCTCGATCGCGGCGATCAGCTTCGGCGCTCGGTCGGGCGGCCCCTTCCGCCCGGCGGCGCGATAGGGGAAATCGATCCGGTCGACGGGGAGCGGCGCCATCGCCCGGGCCAACGCCAACAGGGTCGGATGGTCGCGGTCACTGCCGGCTCCGTGCGTGAGCAGCGCGGCGCCGGGTGCGGCGCTCAACTGGCCACCGGGCGGTCGAGCGAGAGGATCCGCCGGGCCTCGCGCAGATCGGCGATGCGATCGCCCGCACCCTCCGCTTCCGCCCCATGGTCGGGATGGGCCTGCCGCAGGCAGCGCCGGAACGTGGCCTGCACCTCGGCCCGGCTGGGGTCGCGTCGGGTGGGCTCCATCCCCAGCTGGGAGAGGGCCCAGCGGATCGGATCGTCGAAGCGGGCCGCCCCGGCGCCGCTGAGCTGGCTGATCAGCTCGCCGTCGAGTCGTCCGGTCCAACGAAGGCCGAGACGGATCGCGTCCAGCACCGCTCCCCTCGAGTCGGCCCCGACGCGTGAGGCAGCGTACGCGGCGCCGAGGAGGAATTGCAGCGGCGTCCCGAGCCGATCCGAGAACGAGTAGCGAGCCTCACCGTCGTGGCTCACGAGTGCGAACCGGCTCATCACCAACCCGACCTTGTCGGTCTGGAATCGGTGGCGCAGTCGGGGCTGCACGACCCGATGGCCCCGGGCGATCTGCTGCAGCAGCGCCTGATAGTCGTCGAGCACGTCGTCGGCCACGCCAGGGCCGTGCGATGCCGCGATGCCGCCCAGCAGCACGCCGGCCCAGCCGGGTGCGGGATCGGCCGGAAGGGTCCGCTGGCCGAGCGCGACACGTCGGGTCGGGGCCACGGGCCGGGAGTGGTAGACCTCGAGGACGGCGAGTGGCATTCGGCCTCGCTACACGTACTGCCGGAGCTGACCGCGCAGCGATTCGGCCACTTCCTGGATCTGGTCGTCGCCGTCCTCGTCATCGTCCTCGATGGCCTGGCGCAGGGCGACGGCCTGACCGACGATGTCGTTCCAGACCGTCGGGGCCAGGCCGAACGGGAGCGGGACCTGCTCGGCGTGTTCGGACCATTCGACCGCGGCGAGGACGCCGTCGGGATCGAGCGCGTTCTTGCGGAGTCGGTCGGCGGCGACGAAGAGCTGGGACATGACCTCCATCGCCTCGGGTCCGTCGTAGCGGTCACCGTCGCCATCGTCGTCCGACGTCTCGGGTAGATCGATCGCGTCGAAGATGGCCTCGACCGCGGCCTCGTCGCGTTCGGCCACGATGAGGTCACCGTTGTCGTCCCAGGCGTGGTTGATGTTCTGCTCGGCCAGCTGACTGGCGACGGTGCTCTGCGCACCCACCGGCCACGCTCCGACCTCGTAGACCACGCGGGGTTCGTCCTCGTCCCACATCGGGGTCGCCGCGGTCTCGACCTCGGCGACCAGCCGGTTCAGCGCGTCCTCGTCGCCGGACCGGGTGACCAGCGTGGTGCCCTGCCAGACGTGCTCGATCCCTCGACCGGAGAGCAGCGCGGCGAGGAGCTCGCGTGACTCGGACGCCCAACCGGCCAGGTCACGACTCGGCTGGAAGGGGGCCTCGTCGGATGCCGGCAGATCGCCGATGTCGGGGAGATCGGCGGACTCGGGGAGGTCGTCAGCGTCGGACACGCGCTCAGCGTATCCGGCAGAACCGTGAGCGCCCATCGGCCCGGCGCCACCGTCCGGACACCGGCTCGTAACGAGCACGATGGGGCCTGACCCCCGTTGTGCTCGTTAGAACACGGGGTTCTCGACGTGGCGGCCGAAGACGCCGGCCAGGGTGTCCATGATCTCGCCCAACGTCGCCGTGGCCCGCACGCTGTCGAGCAGGGCGGGCATCAGGTTGACCTCGGGATCGGCCGCCTGCGCCGCAAGCGCGTCGAGCGCGACGCGCACGGCCGCGTCGTCGCGATCCTGTTGCGCCATCCGGAGTCGCTTCCGCTGATGCTCTTCCTGCTCGGCGGTGATGCGCAGGAGCTCGTCGATCCCCTCGTCCCCGTCGGTGAAGGCGTTGACCCCCACGACGATGCGGCGGCCATCATTCTGTTTGCGCTCGAGCTGGTAGGCGGACTCACCGATCTCCCGCTGGAACCACCCGTCGTCCACCGCGACGTGGACCCCCTCGAGGATCGATCCCGCACCCAGGTCGTCGAGGTGGGCGAAGATCTCCTCGGCGGCGGCCTCGACCTGGTCGGTCAGCTCCTCGACGAACCACGAACCGCCGAGCGGGTCGGCCACGTGGGCGACGCCCGTCTCGTGGGCGATCACCTGCTGGGTCCGCAACGCGATGCGAGCCGCCTTCTCCGTGGGAAGGGCCAGCGCCTCGTCCATCGAATTGGTGTGCAGGCTCTGGGTACCCCCCAACACGCCGGCCAGTGCCTCGAGCGCGGTCCGGGCCACATTCACCTCGGGCTGCTGCGCGGTCAGGGACACCCCGGCGGTCTGGGTGTGGAACCGCAGCGTCATCGAACGGGGATCGGTGGCGCCGTAGCGATCGCGCAGCCAGCGGGCCCAGATGCGCCGGGCGGCCCGGTACTTGGCGATCTCCTCGAAGAAGTCGATGTGGGCGTTGAAGAAGAAGCTCAGCCGCGGTGCGAACTCGTCGACCGCCAGCCCGGCCCGGGTCGCCAACTCGACGTAGGCGAAGCCGTTGGCCAGCGTGAACGCCAGCTCCTGGACGGCCGTCGACCCCGCCTCGCGGATGTGGTAGCCCGATACCGAGATCGCGTGCCAGCGTGGCATCTCAGCGGCACAGAACGCCATGGTGTCGCGCACCAGGCGCATCGACGGGCGCGGCGGGAACACGAACTCCTTCTGGGCCTGGTACTCCTTCAGGATGTCGTTCTGCAGCGTGCCGCCCAGGTCGGCACGGGCGGTGCCCTTCCCCTCGGCCACGGCGACGTACATGGCGAGCAGCACCGCCGCCGGTGAGTTGATCGTCATCGACGTGGTGACCTCACCGAGATCGATGCCGGCGAACAGGTCCTCCATGTCCCGCAGCGTGTCCACCGCGACGCCACACTTGCCGACCTCTCCGAGACTGATCGGGTCGTCGCTGTCGCGACCCATCAACGTCGGCAGATCGAAGGCGGTGGAGAGCCCGGTTCCGCCCGCCGCCAGCAGCTCGTGGAAGCGGTGATTGGTGTCCTCGGCGGTGCCGAACCCGGCGAACATCCGCATCGTCCAGAGCTTCGAGCGGTACATCGAGGCGTACGGTCCACGCGTGTAGGGGAACTGGCCGGGCCGTCCGATGGTCTCGGGCGGTTCATCGGGGCCGTAGAGCGGCTGAAGCGGGACCCCGGACATGGTCTCGAAATCGGCCTCCCGCTTGGGCGCCCGGTCGTACTGCTCCTGCCATCCGTCAGCCATCCGACCAGTGTGCCACTGCCCGCAGGGGTCCGGTACCGTCGCGACCATGACGGATACAGGCAACGAGGTCCCCGATCGCAACCTGGCCATGGAGCTGGCCCGGGTCACCGAGGCGGCTGCGTTGGCCGCTTCCCGGTGGGTCGGACAGGGCGACAAGGAAGGCGCTGACGGCGCCGCGGTGGACGCGATGCGCATCGTCCTGTCGACCGTGCCCATGGACGGCATCGTCGTCATCGGTGAGGGTGAGAAGGACGAAGCGCCGATGTTGTACAACGGCGAAGAGATCGGCGACGGCACGCCTCCCGCCACCGACATCGCTGTCGATCCGATCGACGGCACCACCCTCACCGCCCTCGGCCGGGGCAACGCCCTGGCCGTCATCGCCGTGTCCGAGCGGGGCACGATGTACAACCCGGGGCCGTGCGTGTACATGGAGAAGATCGCGGTGGGTCCCGAGGCCGTCGGCTCCATCGACATCTCCAAGAGCCCGGCCGAGAACCTGGCCGCCGTCGCCGAGGCCAAGGGCGAATCGGTGCGGGATCTGACCGTCGTCATCCTCGATCGTGACCGCCACGTCGACCTGATCTCCGACGTGCGCGAGGCCGGCGCCCGCATCCGGCTGATTCCCGACGGTGACGTCGCCGGTGCCATCTCCACCGCCTGGCCCGACTCGGGCGCCGACATCCTGATGGGGATCGGCGGCACACCCGAGGGGGTCATCAGCGCCGCAGCGATGAAGTGTATGGGCGGCGAGATCCAGGGCCGGCTGTGGCCCCGCAACACGACCGAACGTGAGCGGGCCATCGCCGAGGGGTACGACCTCGACCAGGTCCTCACCCACGACACCCTGGTCGACTCGGACAACTGCTTCTTCGCCGCCACCGGCATCACCGACGGCGAGCTGCTCCGCGGGGTGCACTACGACCGGCGGGGCGCCACGACGCAGTCGCTGGTGATGCGCTCGAAGTCCGGAACGGTCCGCCAGATCAACGCCCGCCACCGCATCGACAAACTCAGCACCTTCTCCAGCATCCAGTACATCTGAGGGGCGCCAAGCCGCCCCATGTGACCTTCGTCACGACGGTGGCCGTTGCGCCCCGTCAGTGACTACCTTCTTCCTCCGTGCACAGAATCGGGCTGGGTGGGCCGGACGGCGTCGAAGCCGCGCGGATGGTCGTGGCAACCGTCGCCTACCTTGGCCTCGTCGCGCTCGCCCCCGACGCCGCGTCCACGCTGGCCGTCGCCGCGTTCGTCGTCCTGGCGCTGCGCCATGATCGTGACGCCTGGGCCGCGCCCACCCCGCGGATCGACCTGCTGACCCTCACCGCCGCGGTCTTCGTCGCCGCCGCGCTGGTGTCGACGCTGCTCAATCCGGTCGGCCCGAGCGGCCTCTGGGCCCTGGGCAAGTTCGCCCTCATCCCCCTCTCGATCTGGGCCCTCCGGGTGACCCGCCGCTACGAGCTGGGCCCCGCCCTGTGGCTGGGCGCCACCGCCGGAGCCGTCGCGGCGGGAACCGTCGCGCTGCTCCAGGTCACGTTCACCGACGTGTGGCGACCGGCCGCGCTGACCAATCCGATCCTGTTCGGAGATCTCGCCCTGACCCTGGGCCTGGTGGCCGTCGCGACCCGCCCGCTGGCCGACCGGATCGCATCCCGCCACCGGACCATCGCCTCCATCGCTGCGGTGAGCCTCGCCGTCATCGCCAGCGTGCTCACCCAGTCACGCGGCAGCTGGATCGCCGGACCGGCGCTGCTCGTGGTGCTGGCGCTTCAGCACCGCCACAGCCTCAGTCCCCGCTCGGCCGTCGCATTCGGGCTCGTCGTCGTCATGGCGATCACCTTCGCCGCCTTCTCGCACAACGGGGCACCGGTCCGCTACTTCGAGCATGGCGTGGGCGACACGATGGCCTACATCGTCGGTCCCCGCGACCTCGAGGTCCGCTCCACCTCGATCGGTGCCCGCTTCGAGATGTGGCGATCGGCGGCCGCCGGGTTCCGCAGCGAACCGATCTTCGGCATCGGCTGGGGCAACCTCAGGGGCCGTTTCAACGCCGACGTCGACGCCGGCGTCCGCGTGCCCCGCATCGCCCAGTACAACCACGCCCACAACCAGTTCATCAGCAGCACGGCCAGCGGGGGTCTCGTCGGCCTGGCCACGCTCCTCGCCCTGCTGGGCGTCCCCGGCCTGATCTTCGTCCGGGCGTTGCTCGACCGCGATCTCCAGGTCAGCGCGCTGGGTGCGGCCGGGCTCATCGTGGTGGTCGGATTCGCTCTCTTCGGACTCACCGAGGCGATCCTCGAGACGGCCTCGCCCGCCGTGTTCTACGCCTGCACCGTGGCCCTCCTGGTCGGCCAGCTCGACCGGGCCGGCATCGACCGGGACGAGCTCGCTCCCAGCGATCATCCGCTCCCCACCAGCCGACCGCCGCTGGGTCCCCCGTCCGCCGGCTCCAGCTGAGCAACCCAGCGCTCGTCAGGCATCGGCGGAGGCGTCGTCCGGCTTCCAGGCGTTGCCGATCAGTCGTCGTACCAGCGGCCGCGGGAGCCAGGTGAAGAGCCCCGCCAGCACGCGGTAGAGCAGGCCGGGATGGCAGACGACCCGGCCCTTCGCCGCCGCCTCCAGCGCCGCCGACGCGACATCATCCGGTTTGGACCACAGGAAGTCGGGCCCCGGATACTCGCCCTCGGCGAACCCGGCCTGCTGCACCATCTCGGTCTGGGTGAACCCGGGCGCAACCAGCGTGACCACCACGCCGGACCGACGCCCCTCCTTCTGGAGGCTCTCGGTCAGGTGGGTCAGGAACGCCTTGGTCGACCCGTACGGGAGCGCTCCCGGCCCCGGTGTGTAGGCCCCGATCGAGCCGACGTTGATGATCCACCCGGCGCCCCGCTCCCCCATCACGGACATGGCGGTGCGCGAGAGCAGCAGCGGCGCGCGGACGTTCACGTCCACCACGGTGTCGAGCCACTCGTCGGTCTGCTCGGCAAGGGCACCCTGGCTCCCGATCGCCGCGTTGTTCACCAACAGCTCGATGGGCTGCTCGGCCGAACGGAGCCGGGCGTCGACCCGTTGCAGGTCCGACCGGGAACCGAGGTCGGCGGGGAGCACCTCGACCATGCCGGCCGGAGCCCGGGCCGCCAGCGTGTGCAACTTCTCCTCGCGCCGGGTGACGACGACGACGTGCACGTCGTCATGGGCCAGCTGGAGTGCGAGGGAGGCACCGATTCCTGAAGATGCGCCGGTCACCAGCGCTGTCCGCCACGGGTTCATGAGCTGCGAGTGTAGGTTCGGCCGCATGGACGACCCATCTCTGGAGCAGTTCCTGGTCCGCCCCGGATCCACCGTGGACCTCAACGAGTGGGCCACGGACGAGGACCTGGACCTGGACCGATCCGAGGCGGAGAAGGAGACCAAGGCGCTCAACCGTCGGCTCGAGGCGCTCCAGGAGCAACTCCACGCCGACCGGCGCCACCGTCTGCTGGTCGTGATCCAGGCCACCGACACCGGCGGCAAGGACGGCACCATCCGACACGTCTTCGACCGGGTCAACCCGGCCGGGGTGAAGGTCGCCGGGTTCAAGAAGCCCACCTCGACCGAGCTCGCCCACGACTACCTCTGGCGGATCCACCAGCACGTCCCGGCCGATGGGGAAATCGTCATCTTCAATCGCTCGCACTACGAGGACGTCCTGGTGGTGCGGGTCCACGACCTGGTTCCCGCCGAGCAGTGGCGGCGCCGCTACCACCACATCCGGGAGTTCGAGCGCCTCCTCGTCGACGAGGGCACCACCGTCATCAAGCTGTTCCTCCATCTCTCGAAGGACGAGCAGAAGGAACGGCTCCAGGCCCGCCTCGACGACCCCGACAAGCGCTGGAAGTTCGCCGTAGGTGACCTGGCCGAGCGCGATCGTTGGGACGACTACCAGGCCGCGTTCACCGAAGCTCTGGAACGAACCAGCACCACGTGGGCGCCGTGGTGGGTCATTCCCGCCGACCGCAAGTGGTTCCGCAACCATCTGGTGTCACGCATCGTGGTGGACGCGCTGGAAGGGATGGACCTGCGGTGGCCCGAGCCCGAGGAGGACCTCGACGGGATCACCGTCCCCTGAATCACACGGCTCGCGCCTTCACGATAGGGAACCGGGGAGGCCGTTCGGCTCGTTAGGCATGCGACACCGAACGAAGAGGTTGAACCCGATGGAAACGAATCGTATTCCCCGCTGGTCCGCACTGGCGGTCGCCGCTACTGCGCTCATGCTGCCCCTCGCGGCATGTGGCGACGATGACGACGACACGCCGGACGACGGCGCAGGAACCGCAGAAGTGACGGACACCGAGGAGATGGCCGACACCGAGGAGATGGCCGACACCGAAGAAATGGCCGACACCGAAGAAATGGCCGACACCGAGGGCTGACCTCAGGTTCGGTACCCGAACCGCTCAACCCGTACGTGCGGCCACGGGACCCAGACATGGGCCCGCAGGCCGCACGTTCGCGTCAGACGGGCGTCTCGTCGCCACCGGCGGCGCGAAGCCGCACCAGCGAGCGCGCCAGAGCGGCCACCGCCTCGGCGTCGGCCTCGTCCTCGGCCAGCGTGGCCTCGGCGCGATCCCGAGCCGCCTGGGCCCGTCGCACGTCGATCTCGTCAGCGTGTTCGGAGACGTCGGACAGGATCGTCACCTTGTCGCCGGCCACCTGGAGGAAGCCGCCGTGGACGGCAAAGACTTCCCGGCCGCCATCGCTGGTGAGGATCTCGACCTTGCAGACCTCGAGGCTGCCCACGAAGGGGACGTGACCGGGCTGGAACGCGATGTCGCCACCTCCCCGAGTGCGGGCCAACACGAAGTCGGCCTCGCCGGAGTAGGTGATCGTCTCGGGAGACACCAGCTCGATCTGCACGTCAGCTGTCCTCTTGGAGCTCGGCGGCCTTGCGCTCCACGTCGGCGGCACCGCCCACGTTGAGGAACGCCTGCTCGGGGTACTCGTCGAGGTCACCGTTCAACAGCGCCTCGAAGCTGTCCACCGTCTCGTCGACCGGCGTCGTGATGCCGGGGAGACCGGTGAACACCTCGGCGACGTTCATCGGCTGGGACAGGAACTTGGCCACCTTGCGGGCCCGATCGACGGTGACGCGGTCCTCCTCGGACAGCTCGTCGAGACCGAGGATGGCGATGATGTCCTGCAGCTCCTTGTACCGCTGGAGCGTCTCCTGGACCTGGCGGGCCACCTGGTAGTGCCGCTCGCCGACGACCTCGGGGGCGAGGATCGTGGAGGTGGAGGCCAGCGGGTCGACCGCCGGATAGATCCCCTGCGCCGCGATGTCACGGCTGAGCTCGGTGGTGCCGTCGAAGTGCGTGAACGACGTGAACGGCGCCGGGTCGGTGTAGTCGTCCGCCGGCACGTAGACCGCCTGCAGCGACGTGATCGAGCGACCGCCGGTGGTGGTGATGCGCTCCTGGAGCTCGCCCATCTCGTCGGCCAGCGTGGGCTGGTAGCCCACCGCTGAGGGCATCCGCCCGAGCAGGGTGGACACCTCGGAACCGGCCTGCACGAAGCGGAAGATGTTGTCGACGAACAGCAGCACGTCCTGGCCCTGGACGTCGCGGAAGTACTCGGCCACGGTCAGCGCCGACAGCGCGACCCGCAGCCGCACGCCCGGCGGCTCGTCCATCTGACCGAAGACCAGCGCGGCCTTCTCGAGCACACCGGACTCCTCCATCTCGAGGAAGAGATCGGTGCCCTCACGGGTGCGCTCGCCGACACCGGCGAACACGGACACACCACCGTGGTTCTTGGCCACGCGGGAGATCATCTCGGTGATGAGCACGGTCTTGCCCACGCCGGCGCCACCGAACAGGCCGATCTTGCCGCCCTGGAGGTAGGGCGTCAGCAGATCGATGACCTTGATGCCGGTCTCGAACATGATCGACTTCGGCTCGAGCGTGTCGAACGCCGGAGCCGGGCGGTGGATCTCCCAGTAGGTGTCGGCGTCGACCGACGGGACGTCGAGCGGCTCGCCGATCACGTTGAAGACGTGGCCCAGGGTGGCGTCGCCGACCGGCATCGTGATGCCCTGGCCGGTGTTGCGCACGGGAGCGCCGCGCACCAGACCGTCGGTTGGTTTGAGCGCGATGGCGCGGACACGGCCGTCGCCGATCTGCTGGGCCACCTCGGCTCGGACGTGGACGACCTCACCATCGACGGTCACGTCGAATTCGAGCGCCGTGTTGATCTCGGGCAACGAGTCGAGTGGGAACTCGATGTCGACCACGGGACCGGCGATCGCGACGATGCGACCTTCTTTGAGCTCGGGTTCGGTAGCGGTCATCGAATGACGCTCCTCTTTCTTGCGTCGGTGAACGCTGGGGAATGGGACAGAAGGGAAGACCGAGGCGGGATCATGAGATGTGCTTCTCGTTCGGTCACGAGATCACCTCGGCGAGCACGCTGACGATGTCGTCGTCGCGGTCGTCGTCGCCGGCCATGGCTTCGGCCCCACCGATGATCTCCATGATCTCGGTGGTGATCGACTCCTGGCGGGCCCGGTTCATTCTGCGGGTGAGCTTGATGATGAGCTCTTCGGCGTTGTCGGTGGCGGCCTTCATGGCCCGCTGGCGGTTGGCGTGCTCGGACGCCGCAGCGTCGAGCAACGCCGAGTAGAGGCGGGCCTCGACGTACCGGGGCAGGAGATCGGTCAGGACCCCCTCGGCGCTGGGCTCGAACTCGAAGGCCGCCAGCGCCCGGGCCTCGCCGCCGCCTTCCTGGGCGATGGTCTCGGCGCTGACCAGCGGCAGGAACTGCCGCACGGTGACGCGCTGGGTGCCGATCGAGACGAATTGGGTGTAGATCAGGCGGACCTGGTCGACGTCGCCTTCGAACATCTTGGTCACCTCGCGGGCCACACCCCGAGAGTCCTCGTACGTGGGCCGGTCGCTGATGTGTTCGAAGGTGGCGGCCACGTCGTACCCGCGGAAGCGGAAGTAGTCGTTGGCCTTCGTCCCCACCAGGATCAGGCGGTACTGGTGGCCGTCGTTGCGAATCTCGTCGAGCTCGCGCTCGGCGGCCTTGATGACGTTGGCGTTGTAGGCGCCACAGAGGCCACGGTCACTGGTCAGCACGACGAGAGCAACGGCGTTGATCTCCCCCTGGCTCTTCTCCTGGAGCAGCGGATGATCGACGCTGGTACCGGCGGCGGCCAGGTTCTCGATCACCCCGGTGATCTGCTCGGCGTAGGGCCGGGACTCGTGGGCCCTGGTCTGCGCTTTCGCCACGCGGGTGGTGGCGATGAGCTCCATGGCGCGCGTGATCTTCTTGGTGTTCCCCACACTGGCGATCCGCCGCTTCAGGACCCGTTCTTCAGCTCCTGCCATGGTTCACCTCCTCGATCCGGGAGCCGTTGCCGAGCGGCTCATGCTTCGTCCCGCTCGATTTCCACCTCGGGCAGGGTCGTGGGTTCGTCGATGACCTCGACGTGACCTTCGATCGTGTCGTGGGTCGAGGGCTCGACCCGCAGGTGCTCGGAGATCTCGAACTGATCGGCGAACTCCTGGATCTGCGCGGTGAACGCCTCCTCGTCGGGAATCTTGCCCTCGTTGACGATGGTGTCCAGCAGGTCGCCGTGCCGGGTGCGGAACCACTCGAGCAGTTCGTTCTCGTAGCGGGTCACGTCCTCGACCGGAATGGGATCGAGGAATCCGTTGGTCCCGGCGTAGATCACGACCACCTGTTCCTGCACCGGCATGGGCGAGTTGAGGCCCTGCTTGAGCAACTCGACCAGGCGGTATCCACGGTCCAGCTGCGCCTGCGACACGGGGTCGAGGTCCGATCCGAAGGCGGCGAACGCCTCGAGCTCACGGAACTGCTGGAGATCGGACTTGAGGGTGCCGACGGCGGTCTTCATCGCCTTGATCTGTGCGGCCGAGCCCACGCGGGACACCGAGATGCCGACGTCGACCGCCGGGCGGATGCCCGACTTGAACAGGTCGTCCTGCAGGAAGATCTGCCCGTCGGTGATGGAGATCACGTTGGTGGGGATGTAGGCCGAGACGTCGCCGGCCTTGGTCTCGATGACCGGCAGCGCGGTCAGCGAGCCGGCGCCGTTCTCGTCACTGAGCTTGGCCGCCCGCTCGAGCAGGCGGCTGTGCAGGTAGAAGACGTCGCCGGGGTAGGCCTCGCGGCCCGGCGGGCGACGCAGGAGCAACGACATCTGGCGGTAGGCCTCGGCCTGCTTTGACAGGTCGTCGTAGACGGCCAGGCAGTGGCCTCCGTTGTCCATCCAGTGCTGACCCATGGCGCACCCGGCGTAGGGGGCCAGGTACTTGAACGGGGCCGGGTCCGACGCGGGTGCCACCACGACGACCGTGTAGTCGAGGGCGCCGTACTCGTCGAGGGTGGCGACGGCCTGCGCCACGGTCGATGCCTTCTGGCCGATGGCGACGTAGACGCAGTTCACCCCCAGTCCCTTCTGGTTGATGATCGTGTCGATCGCGACGGTGGTCTTGCCGGTCTTGCGGTCGCCGATGATCAGCTCGCGCTGGCCCCGTCCGATGGGGATGAGCGAGTCGATCGCCTTGATGCCGGTCTGGAGCGGCTCGTGCACGGGCTGGCGACCGATGATGCCGGGCGCCTGCACCTCCATGCGGCGGGTCGTGGTGTTGGTGAGGGGGCCCTTGCCGTCGATGGGCTCGCCCAGCGCGTTCACGACCCGGCCGAGCATGCCGTCACCGACGGGGACGTTGAGGATCTCACCGGTCGACTCGACCGGCTGACCCTCCTCGATGTCCTGCACATCGCCGAGGACCACACACCCGATGGTCTCCTCGTCGAGGTTCAGCGCCAGCCCGTAGGTGCCGCTCTCGAAGCGCAACAGCTCGTTGACCGCGGCGCCGGGCAGCCCCGAGACGCGGGCGATGCCGTCGCCCACTTCGGTCACACGACCGACCTGGGTCATCTCGACGGTGGGCGTGAATCCCTGAAGGTTCTTCTCGAGGGCGGCGGTGATGTCGCCGGTGTTGATCGTGAGCTCTGCCATGATCCTCTGGTCTCTCGGTTCTTCGTTCTCGGGCTGGGTGAAAGGGTGAAAGGGTGGTCTAGAAGACGTCGCGCAACTGCGTGAGGCGGGAGCGAACGGTGCCGTCGATGACGGTGTCGCCGATCTGGGTGACGATGCCGCCCATGACCGACGGGTCGACGATGACCTTGAGCTCGACGGTCTTCCCGGTCGCCGAGTTGAGCGCAGTGGCCAGGCGGTCGCGCTGATCGGCCGACAGGTCGATCGCCGAACGGACCTCGGCGACGACCTTGTTGGACTCGGCCGCGCTCATCTCGACGAGCTGATCGATGATCTTGGGGAGATCCCTGGCCCGACCGGCGCCGACGACCATCGAGATCAGGGACACGGTGGTGTCGGTGGCCTTGCCCCCGAGGAGGTCCTCGACGACCTGCTGGCGACGCGCCGCGGGGATCTGGGCGTCGGTGAGCGTGTTGCGCAGCTCGTCGTGACCGTCGAGCGCCCGACCGAATCGGAACAGCTCGTCCTCGACCTCGGCCAGGCTGCCCTCGGACTGCGCCACGGTGAAGAGGGCTTGGGCGTAGCTTTCGATACGGCTCATCGGGCCTGGGCTCCTACCTGATTGATGTAGTTCTCGATCAGCTGCACCTGGGTGTCGTGGTCGAGGTTGCGTGCGACCACGGTCTCGGCCGCACCCAACGCCAGGGTGGAGACCTCGCTCTGGAGGTCGGCGACCGCCTGATCCCGGCTGGAGGCGATCTCGGACCCGGCCCGGGCCCGGAGCTCGACCACATCCCGCTCGGCCCGCTGCGCCAGATCGGTCTTCAGGTGCCCTGCGGCCTCGCGGGCCTCGACCATGATCCGTTCGTGCTCGGCGTCGGCGTCGGACAGCTGGGCCCGGATCTCGGTCAGCTGGGCCTCGGCCTCGGATCGGCGCTGTTCGCCGGACGAGATCTGTTCGGCGATCCCCTCCTGCTGCTGCGCCATGGCCTTCTTCACGGCAGGGAGGCCCCACTTCAGGAACGCGGCGAAGAGGATGAGGAACGACACCGTTCCCCAGATGACCTCGTTGATGTCCCCGTACCAGAAGTTGTTCGAATGGCCTTCTTCGGCGGCCAACAGTGCAAGCATGCTTCTCCTCGGACTCAGAGCTCAGCGCCGGTCGGCGTTGGCCTGATTGACGTACTCCTCGATGGTGGCCATCTCGGCCGCAGGATCCAGGTCCCGTTGCACGACCGATCCGGCGGCACCGACGGCCAGGCGACCCACTTCACCACGCAGATCGGCGATGGCCCGGTCCTTGGCGGCCGAGATCTCCTCGGTCGCCTCGTGGCGCATGGTGGCGATCTCACCCTGCGCCTGGGCCATGAGCTGGGCTCGGTGCTGGTCGGCCTGCGCGCGGGCCTCGTCGATGATCTGGCTCGCCTGGTGGCGAGCGTCGGCCAGCGAGTCCTGGTAGTCCGCCATGACCGTCTGCGCCTCGGCGCCGGCTTGATCGGCCGCCGCCTCGTCGCCCCGGATCTTCTCGGTACGCGCGTCCATGTTCTTCACCACCCGGGGATACCCGACGAACCGCATGAACAGGAAGAGCACCACGAACGAGCCCAGCCCCCAGAGGATCTCGACCGGGTCCGGGAGGATGGGATTGGTCGCTTCTTCGACGACCTCGCCCCCCTCTTCGGCCAGGACGATCGCGACCTTGGTGATGACCGCCAGCATCAGGCGAACTTGAGCAGGATGAACACCACGAACCCGATGAGCGCGAGGGCCTCGGTGAACGCGATACCCAGGAACATGGTGGTCCGGACCATGCCGGCCGATTCGGGCTGGCGGGCCATGGCCTGCACGGATTGTCCGACCAGGTAGCCGATGCCGATGCCGGGGCCGATGGCCGCGAGGCCGTAGCCCATGCCGGCACCGCCGGCGGCTTCGATCGCCTTCTGGTCGTCAGCCGTGATGGCCTCGGCCCCTTCCTGGGCGAGGCCGGCGACTTCGCCGATGAAGTTCGCAGTTACGCTCATGGATTCATTTCTCCTGTTGTGGGTTCGTCGCCCGGTGGCGCACCGGTTGACAGATCGTCGGATGAGATGGGTTGGTGGATCAGTGCTCCGGGTGGAGCGCCCCGCCGATGTACACGCCGGCGAGGATGGTGAAGATGTAGGCCTGGAGCAGGGACACGAAGGCCTCGAACGCGGTGAGGGCGACCAGCATGGGGAAGCTGAGCGCCTCGACCACGATCAGCGGACTGAGGCCCCACAGGGTGATGCACAACACGCCGAAGGTGACCAGCAGGATGTGGCCGGCGAGCATGTTGGCGAAGAGCCGCACCGCGTGGCTGAAGGGCCGGACGATGAAGGTGGAGAGGAACTCGATCGGCGTCACCAGCAGGTAGAGCGCCTTCGGCACGCCGGGAGGAAACAACGCACCCTTGAAGTACCCGACCAGGCCCTGGTGCTTGATGCCGACTGCGATGAAGGTCACCCAGACGATGAGGGCCAGGACCAGCGGGTTGGCCATGCGGGCGTTGGCCGGCATCTGGATCACCGGCACGATCTCGAAGATGTTGCCGAAGAAGATGAAGAAGAAGAACGAGAGCATCAACGGCGACCAGGCCAGCGCCTGCTTGTCCTCTCCGATGGTGGGATGAATGATCTGGGTGTGGATGAAGTTGACCGATCCCTCGGCGATCTGCTGGATCCCCTTGGGGATCAGTGCAGCCTTCCTGGCGCCGAACCAGAAGATGGCCATCGTGCCCAGCACGGCGATGACGTTGATCATCGCGATCTTGTTGAACGTGCTGTCGCCCCAGGCCGGCCACTCGACCAGGTTCTCGATGCTGGGGAACTCGAGTCCGACGATCACGATGCGGACACTCCTTGGGACGGACGGTCGGCGTCGGGCCGGAGGCCCGGATACGCCAACGAGGCGGACACGTAGCGGAGCTCCCAGAAGAGGAGCCCGAGGTGGGTGATGATGAGCGACAGACCCAGCGGCCAGATCTCGACCCAGGTCTGATCCTTGACCACCCACACGGCGGCGAAGATCATCGCCAGCCGGATGAGATACCCGAACAGCGCCGTCCCCATCATGAGTCCGATGGAGATGCGGGCGCTCCAGGCGAGCAGGTAGGCCGACAGCACCAGGTTGGCGACGGCGACGACCAGGCCGAAGGTAGCCGATGCGGCACCGGCCGCTCCCCAGCCGACGGCCCCGAGGATGGCGACCACGGGGAGTACCCAGATGGCCCGCTTGAGGACGTCGAGGGCGATCTCGGGCTCGGGTGCGACCGGGACGGCGGCGTCCGCGGCGGCGGTGGTGGGATCCTGCATCACGAGCCGGACTCCAGTCGGGTCCAGGTGGCCTGGTCACGGTGGTGGGCCATCTCGCGGTCGTAGCCGATCACGATCTTGGTGACGGCGCCCGCCACGCCGACCACGGCGAAGAGGATGGTGAGCACGGGCGACAGGCCCAGCAGCCGGTCGAGTCCGAACCCGATCAGGGCGAGCAGGAAGGGGCTGAGCACGAGCTCGAACCCACCGGAGGTCCGGCGGACGTCACTGGTCAGCTTCGGAGTGTCGGTTGCGCTCACGGAAGGATCCCCGGGGGAAGGGCTCAGGCGGCACATCCACGGCGCCACGAGCTTGTGAAGACTTTCGCAATCTACGGGAGGAGGCCCACCCTTGGCAAGTCCGAGCGGGGTTCGTCGCGGCCTGCAGCCCGGCGCAAACTAGGCCGTTGTGCCCATGACCGGCAACGTCACGCTCCTAGACTGGTGCGGATGGCGACCGGTGGACTCAGACCATGGTTTCAGCTGGGCGCGGCCCTGCTCACGCTTGCCATTCTTGCGATCGGTCTTCCCGGCCGCGCCTCCGCTCTCCCCCGCCAAGGGCCGGTCGGCGTCTCGGACGACTTCGAAGCCGCCAACATCGATCTGGATACCTGGACCGTGGTGGACCCCAGCGGCATCGGCCAGGCCAGTCTCGCATTGGGGACGCTCGCGTTCGCTCCCGGCGGTGAGGCGTGGGAGGAGGATCGGTCCATCCGGATCGAGCAGCCCATCGAGGACTCGTCGTTCGACCTCGCATTCGAGTTCCCGGCGATCCCCGTCACGGATTACACCGCGGTCGGGGCGACGCTCCAGGGCCGCGAGTCGTGGCTGCAGATCGGCTTCACCGGCACGGGCGGCGCAACGTCCGTGGTGGCGATCTCCAATCAGGACGAAGCTCCGCTGGTCCGGCTCAAGCAGCCGGTCGACCCGGATCAGGTCCGCCTGCGAATCCGCCGACAGGGCCCACAGTACGTGGTCTGGACGGCGGCCGAGTCGGGGGATTGGCGACCGGCCGGCACGTTCGTCGAGGATTTTGTCGTCGAACGGCTCGCCCTGTTCGGCGCCGCGCGCGATCTCGATGCCGAGACCGTAGCCATCGCTGATTTCGCCGGCGGCGAGCCCGCAGCGGAGCCACGGGACGACACCGACGGACCCCTGATCCAGTCGGTGGTCACGCGGTCGAGCGGCGATGATCTCGTGGTGAGCTTCTTCACCGACGAGCCCGCCCGCGGGTCGGTGGCGGTCGGGTCCGAAATCATCGACGGCGACTCGGCCGCTGCGCTCCAGCACGAGGTGGTCGTGCCGGACGTCGAGAACGGTGCGACCGTCACCTTCGAGCCGCGAGCCGAGGATGCGGCTGGCAACACCACCATCGGAGAGCCCAACGAGCTCCGCTTCACCCGCGAAGGCCTGCCGGTCATCGACGTTTGGTACGGCGATCGCCAGGAGTTCGGTCGAAACGGCGTTCCCCAGCGATGGGTGAACATCCTCGGCAACGTCAGTGACGACGACGGGGTCACCGAGCTCTCCTACACGCTCGACGGGGGGCCGCGCCAGCCCCTGGACATCGGCCCGTCGGACCGGCGGCTGGCCAATGAGGGCGACTTCAATGCCGATCTGCTCTTCGACGAGATGCAACCGGGTGAGCATGTGGTCGAGCTGCGGGCGACCGACAGCCTGGGCAACACCAACACCCGCTCGGTCACGGTCGTCCTCGCCCGGACCCTGGGTCCGGCCCTTCCCCACGAGATCGTCTGGGCCGATGCTGCCTCTCCCAATGACGTCGCTCAGGTCGTCGACGGGAACTGGGTCGTCGAGGAGGACGGTTCACTCCGCACCGCCGAGATCGGGTACGACCGCTTGGTCGCGGTCGGTGACCGTGAGATGACCGACTACGAGATCGTGTTCCCCGTGGTCATGCACGAGGTCAGCGAGGAGGGTTACGGCGAGATCGACGGAACCCCCGGAATGGGTCTGACCGTCGGGTGGACCGGTCATTGGGTCGAGGACGAAACGCAGCCGCCCTGGGGCTACTGGCCCTCCTCCGGCGAGGCGGCGCTCAACTGGGACACCCTCGACGAGACCTCACTCGCCGTGGCGGGCAACAATGCGACTCCGCAGGACAGTGTCGGACCGGTCCGCATCCCCCTCGGGGAGAAGATCTGGACGCGCGTGCGGGTCGAGAAGCTCGAGAAAGGCCCGCAGATCAGCATGAAGGCCTGGCTCGACGGCACCGCCGAACCAGCGGGGTGGGCTGTTTCGGTCACCGGCACGACGGGCAGCCCCGACGCAGGCTCGGTCGCGATCGTCGCGCACCACGTCGACGTGTCGATCGGCGATGTTCTGATCGAACAACTCAGCGAGTGAGCGCTCCCTCGAACGCAGCGACCCGCAGTGCGGTGCCGTGGTCGTTCGCCATGAGCTTCGGGCAGATCGTCATCAGCTCGGTCTCGCTGTTCGTTCTTGCTGCCGTCGTCGGCCCCGAGGCCTTCGGCACCATCGCGCTGGCGCTCGTCCTGGTCCTGTTCCTCCAGCTGCTGCTGGAACAGGGGATGGCGGCCGCCATCGTCCAGCGAGAAGACCTGGACCGACGGCACCTCGACGCCGCTTTCTGGATGGTGATGTGGCTCTCCTTGGTCCTCGTCGTCGTGGGCGCTCTGATCGCTCCCTGGTGGGCGTCGATCAACAACGAGCCCACCCTCCGGAACGTGGTGTGGGTGCTTCTGGTTCTCCTCCCGATCCGCGGGCTGATCGTGACCCAGGACGCGGTCCTCCGCCGCGCCATGCGGTTCAAGGCACTCGCCGCCCGCACCAATCTTGGGGTCGCCGTCGGCGGTGGGGCCGGCGTGGTGGCCGCACTGATGGGAGCAGGGGTCTGGGCCCTGGTGATCCAGCAGCTCGTCATGGCCACGACGGAGCTGCTCGTGCTCTGGACCGCCAGCGACTTCCGTCCCGGCTTTCGGTTCTCGCGACGCCATGCGCGCGACCTCCTCGGCTTCTCGGCCGGATCGCTCGCGGCCAGCCTCGGCCTCTACGTGCAGGGCCGGGCCGACGAGCTGGCGATGGGCATCTTCTTCAGCACGACGGCACTGGGGCTGTACCGCCTGGCCTACCGGGTGATGAGCATGGTGTCCGATGTCGTCGCCCGGGCTCTCTCCCCTGTGGCGCTCTCCGAGCTCTCCCGACTCCAGAGTGATCCGAAGCGGTTCAAGCAACGGGTGGTCGCCACGATCGCGCTCGCGGTGACCCTCTCGTATCCGGCCATGGCGATCCTCGCCGCGGACGCCCCCTCCCTGACCCGCCTCCTCGGACCGGAGTGGGCCGGCGCGAGCGTCCCCCTCCAGCTCCTCTGCATCGAGGGCGTCGTGATCACCACCACCTTCCTCATCGGTCCGGTCCTCCAGGCGCTGGGTCGACCGCACCACCAGGCGGTTCTGGTGTGGGTCACGGCAGCGGTGTCCACGGTCAGCTACTTCGGCGCGGGGTACCTGCTGCGGAACGACGAGATGAACCGCCAGGTGATCGGACTCACGCTCGTGAACGTCGCGCTCTTCGCCGTGGTCACCGCTGCGGTCAACATCTTCATCATCTGCCGGGTCACGGACACCCCGTTCCACGAACTCCGGAAACCGCTGATCGCTCCTGCGATCTCCGGGTTGGGGGCGCTCCTGCTGGGTCTCGGCACCTCAGGGTGGCTGGAGCCCCGAGTGGGACCGCTCCTCCAGTTGACCACCACCACCCTGGTTGCCGGCGTGACGGCCGCCCTCCTTCTGCTGGCGACATCGACGAAGGTCCGAACTGCGGCGAGCCAGATGCTCTCCCGGCAGCCCCATCAGGCCATGGACACGATGCTCGAGCTCAGTTGACCGGTCGTCGGGCCAGCACGATGATGTTCTCGCCCCACGTGGGAAAGAATCGAGCCAGCCACTTGCTGTACGCCCACCGCGGATAGCGGTACTCGATCGTCCGGCGGAACCGCGAGAAGCGCCAGATGGGCCAGACGAAGACCGAGGAGCTTGTTTCCAGGATCTCGAGGCCATGGTCCTCGAGCAGTTCGCAGAAGGTCCTCCGGGTGAACAGCCGGAGATGACCCACTCCGCTGCGGGCTCTGACCTCGAGGTTGTACGGCGGGCGGCCGAGCAGCAACAGCGCACGATTGCCGGCACATGCGAGATTGGGCACGGTGAACACCATCGTGCCCCCCGGGCGCACGACGCGAGCCAACTCCTCCACGACCGCGTCGGGATCGTAGACCTCGGTGAGCACGTCGGCGGCAACGGCGACGTCGAAGTGATCGTTCTCAAAGGGGACGACGGCTTCGTCGATGTCGGCCAAGACCGTCTCGATGCCACGGTTCGCCGTGATCTCGAGAGCGGCCTCGAGGCAGTCCATTCCTACGACGCTCTTGCTGCCCTGACGCTCGATGCGCTCCGCGATCTCGCCCACGAAACAGCCGACGTCCAGGACACGCCCCTCGAGGGGTCGGGTGTACTCGAGGAGCTTGTCGACCCGCCAGCTGTGGATGGGGCTGCCGTAGAACTCCTCGATTGTGTTGTTGCGCAGCCAGCGATTGTGGCCCTCGCGCAGTTCGGCCTTGGCCTCGCGAATGACATCGCGGTCAACCGGCTTCAACTCATCTGCTGTCGTCACGTACACATCCGCCTTCGGTGGCTCCGGAGCCCGATCTGTGCTCGGGAGCGCGTTCCCGTCGTTCTAGGTAACCGGACCGTCGGCCGGCTTGCAAGGACCAGACGGCCCACGTTCACCGAACCCCGTCCGGCGACTCGCCGAGGGGAACCGCTCGGAACAATTCCGGGCCCTCGCGCAGCCACGACATGAACGCACCGTCTCGCACCCCGTCGAGGGTCGGCCACGTGGCCGCATCCTCGAGAAGACCAAGCTGCGAGCGGTGGGCGGAGATGGCGGCGGCCTTCCTGCTTCGGTAGAGGGTCACGTCCACGACGTGGTCCGTGTGGCGTACCCACTCGAGGCCACCTCGAGCTCTCGCCGTGCTCATCCAGAACCGCCGGTCACCTCGCATCCTGCCGGGCACGATCGGCCACACTTCGAGCGACCAGATCGGGTACTCGAAGAGGCGCTGCACGGTGTCGCTGCGGCGGCAGGCTCGTGCCGCAGCCAAGGCGGCGGCCCGGTGATCCGAGTGCGGGTCCCGTCGATCGGTGACGCACACGGTCAGCCCCGGCCCGGCGACGTCCACGGCGGCCGCGATGGCGTCGGTCACCGCGTCGGGCCGATCGCCCAGGTGATCGTCGGGGAAACCGGCGAACGTGACGTCGCGTGTTTCGTCGAGTCCCAGCGCTGCCGCAGCGGTGCGAGCTTCGTGGCGTCGTATCGGCGCCAGCTCGCGGGGGTCGATGAAGCGGGAGAGCGCCCGCTCTCCATCGGTGAGGAACAGCAGGTGGACCGGCTGACGGGCGTCGACGCAGCGGGCGATCAGGGCACCGCAGCCCAGGCTCTCGTCATCGGGATGGGGTGCGACGACCAACAGGGGCCCGTCTACGGGGAGCGGCGGTTTCGACCGCAGCCTCGACCGGAGGAACCGAAGCCCCGGAGATCGTCTGCTGCTCATCGGACCAGATCGAGGTACGTCGTTGCGAGCCGGCAGCCGAGGAGGTCGAGGTCGAAGTCGCGGCGTACGCGGCGACCGCCGGCGAGACCCATCGTCTCAGCCCGCGCCGGGTTCTCGATGACGGCCAGGAGTGCCTCGGCGAGCATGTTGGGGTCGTTGCTCGGGACGACATGGCCGTCCTGGCCGTCATCGATCACTTCGGGAATCCCTCCTGCGTCGGTGCCGACGACCGGTCGGCCGACCGCCAGGGCCTCGACCAGCGGCCGACCGAACGATTCGGGGCCGACGCTGGGCAGGACGACGACGGTGGATTCGGCGTAGGCGGCCGCTATGCCGTCGGGAGGCACCGGGGGCCGGATCTCGACTCGGTCGCGGCATGCGGACGGAACCAGCGCGAGGAGCTGGTCGGGGTACGGCGTCGGCCCGTAGAAACGAGCGAGGGCCCGAACGACCGGATCGGGCTCCACGTCGACGATCATGCTGCGATCGGCCGGACTCGGGCTCCCGATCATGGCCAGGCGCACCGTCGGGTGCTTCTGAGCCATGGCGGCGAAGGCCTCGACCAGCACGTGGAGTCCCTTCTCGGGTGAGATCCGACCGACGTAGAGAACAAGGGGCGCTTCCGCGTCGGGCATGGGCTGGGTCGGGAACGCATCGAGGTCGAACAGGTTCGGCTGGACGGTGACGGAGTCGGCGAAGGCGGGGAATCGGCTGCGGACCCCGTTGGCGACGTGCTCGCTGACGGCAGAGACGAGAGCGCAGCGTTGGAGCCAGCTCTCGACCAGCGATCGCTCCAGCTGGACGAGCCAGTCGCAGTGCATCCGGAGGACCAGGTGTGCTCGCGGCGCCAGCCGGGCCAGCAGGGGCGCCAGTTGCCCGTAGTTGTTGATCTCGAGCACGTCCAACGACCGGCTGCGGGCATCGATGCCGACCCGGCTGCCGTATTGCGGGAGATACCAGGGCGAGGCAAACGCCGGCCGCGCGGAAGGGCGTATCCGACGGATCGCCTCCTCGGCCCGTCGGAGTCGCACGTCGGCCCCGATCGGGATGCCCACGAAGTCGACGTCGAGGAATCGCTCCAGCCGACGGCGACCACGGGTTCGGCCTCCGAGGTGGTACGCGACCGTGTCCACCCGATGACCGATCGCTCGCGCCGCCGTGTAGGTGCCGAGACCGACCGAGCTGGTCCGCAGCGGTCGGCCGTGGGTCGGGAGCTGGATCGGATCGTGGGTGATCAATCCAATCGAAGCCATCAGGGATCCGTTCCGTGGAGAAACGAACGCAAGCCCTCGATCAGCGGCGGTGGCGCTTCGGGGCCGATCGGGTCCGGCGCCTCGAGCCGATCCCACCCGTCGAGCAACTCCCACAGCTCGTCCACCGTCGACGCGGGGTGGATGCCGGGGCGCGTCGCGAAGTATTCCACCGTGGCCTGCTGGTGATCATTGCGGGTCTCGGCCGCGTCACCTCGCCTGGGGAACACGACGATCGGTGTTCCAGCCCTGAGTGCACCGAGCATCGTGCCCATCCCGGCGTGAGCGACGACGACGCTGGCCCGCTTGCACAGATCGTCGAACACGGTGCTGTCGACGGCTGCAACGTGATCGATGTGCCGTGGCACCAGACGGGTCTCACCGATCTGAGCGAAGACGTCGAGATCCGGGTGACGCCCCGCCCAGGCATCGACCGCTTCGATCAACCGGTCGAAGGCGAGGGACGATCCGACCGTCACGAAGATCACACCACCGCTCCGAGAAACCTTGGCCCGCCCGGTGCGGCGAGGTGCTCCCACTGCGTGAGCCAGAGATCGGCGACACGGCCGGCCAATCGACCGGCGCGCGAGATCTCCCCGGCGTTGGCGATGCTGTCGATCCACACGGTACGGGCACCGAATCGGCGCCCGATGCGAAGTGCGAGATAGCCCGGCGCCGCGCCGGTGGTGATGATGACGTCCGGCCGGTGGCGGGCGATGGTCAGCACCAGACGGGATGCGAGCAACGCCATCTTCATCTTGTCCCAGGCGGTCGCGTCGGGAACATGAACGACCGGCGCCGACCCGAGGCCCTCGCGCGTGCCGCCACGAACGGTGACGTAGACGACGTCCTGGTCATCGAAGGCAGCACGCAACCTGAGCAGCTGCACCCAGTGGCCTCCACCCGACGACACCGCCATCACCTTCATGAGCCGGCCATCGGGTCGCTGAGGTCGTGCAACGTCATCACGTTCAAGGATTCGGCGCTCGCCATGTCCAGAACCCGCTCGGTGATCTGGAGGGCGAGATCGATCCGGGCGGCGGACCGGTCGAGGTCGTGCAGGAGCAGGACCCCACCGCCGGTCCTGCGCAACGCATCGGCGATCTGCTCCGGGTGCGGACGGTGATCGTGCGTGTCACCGCTGTCCATCGTCCACCACATGGGCTTCATCCCGAGCAATCGGGCCGGGACGTAGTTGCCGAGGGTGAGCTTCCCGTAGGTGGGGCGGAACCACCGGGCGGTACCTTCGAGCCGCCGACATCCGGACCACGTGTCGCGAACCAATCGCAGCGGCAGGGCCTTCAAGGGGTGGACATGTGCTTCGCCGTGTGCTCCGAGCTCGTGTCCTTCGGCTCGCATTCGCTCGACCAGTTCGGGCGCCCGCTCCATGGCTGCCCCGAGCACGAAGAAGGTCGCATGGGCATCGTGCTCGGCCAGCAGGTCGAGGAGCGCCGGCGTGCTCGCGGGGCTCGGGCCGTCGTCATAAGTCAACACGACGGCTCGTCGCCGACGACAACGGTGCTCGAGCGCCGCGACGTTCCTCCGGCGCCCCAGCTGCGGGGCGCCGTAGGCGAGACCGCAGCAGCCGACCGCGGCTACGGCGAGCGCCGCGTTGGTCATCGCTCGGCGCGTTCCCGCACCATGGTGGTGGAGATCTGCACCAACGTCGGCTCTCCCTGAGAGGGATCGGTGAGTCGTGAAGTGACGAGCATCGAGGTGAAGTCGCCTTGGGCGTCCGGATCGATCTCGAGGTCGCGGCCGTCCCGTTCGATGCGCCACAACGCCGCCGCACAACCGAACAGGATGAACCACAGGGCCCCGAAGGTGGCGAAGCTGAGCGAGTCGAAGGTGAACGACGCGAACACGCCGACGAGGATGGACGCTTTGAGCGCCTGACCGAGATGGCGGGTCTCGTTGGTACCTCCGTGGTGGGCCACCCATCCCGATTGGACGAGGGCGACGACGACCAGCACCGCAGTGGCGACGAGACCGACCAGACCGATCGTCACCGCTGAGTACAGGAGTTCGTTGTCCAGGACGATGTACTCGTCCGGAATGAACGAGCCGGGCCCCCGGCCGAGGATCGGCCTGGCCCCGATGTAGTCGAAGATGACGTTGTAGTCCTCGGTCCGGCCGGCGACGCTGTCATCGGCGGCCAGGTTGAGAAACAGGTATCTGATCGTGCCGAGCAGGCCCGGGACCATCAGTTTGAAGACTCCGAGGCCGAGCACGGTGACCGCAACGGCCCGGACGCGAAGACTGGTGCTCCACCCCCACATCATCGTGACGATGACGACGGCGAATCCCACGTAGCCGGACCGAGACCCGGAGAACGGGATCGCGGCGCCGAGCAGTGCGGCGACCATCCAACGGAAGATGCGCTCGTTGTTGGTGCCGGCCCGGAGGGCGAAGTGGATGGCGATCGGGAGGATCATCGCTGCGACGACGCCGAGCTCGATGGCGTGGAGCGCGGTCGAAGCCACCCGGACCGCCGCACCCCGTTCGGTGTAGCCGATCAGATCGGCGTTGAGCTGGAGCGGGGGGAACCGCAGCAGGGGGACGGGGTCGTACTTGAGTACGAACTGGAGGAAGGCGACCAGTCCCATGAAACCCCCGCAGTACACCAGACAAAGCAGGAGGCGATCGAGACTCCGGCGCGTCCGCACCGCATCGGCGATCACGAGCGCGAAACCGATGAACGAGATCCGAGCCAGCATGGTGCGGTCCATCGCCCGGATCTCTACGGGAAGCGGACCCCGGTCGAGTCCCGCCAACCAGGCGAGCAGGAGTGCAGCGATGAAGGCCCACAACGCGATCCGGAGCGGTTGGCGACCACGGGGCGCCAACCGCGGTACCAGCTTCGTCAGGCACCACCAGAGGAACAGGAGCAGGCCGAGGATCGTCGCGGGACGGCCCTCGGCGCCGAGCGGAACGTAGACGAGACGGGCGGGAAGGAAGAAGAGCAACACCAGGCCGAGCGCCACGATGTGGTCGATCCGGAGCGTCCCGTACCGACTCGCCAGAACATCCCGGGTATCCCGGATCGCCACGGCCGGTGATCGGCGGGGGCTCGTGCGGTTGAGTTCCGTGTCGAAGACCGGTGTGGTGACCGAGCCCATCCGGGCCTCGCCTACGCGGGCCGGGCCGAGCGGGAACCAGACGATCGCGACCCCGATCCGCTGCCCGAACTCTCGGCGACCTGCATCGACGACGGAGCGGTCACGAGCTCCTTTTCGCCTTCGATCGCCTCGTCCTCATCCTCATGGGCGGGGGCGGACGACTTGCGCCGCAGCCGGTGTCGTCCGCTCGGGGAGTCAGCGCCGAGCGCTGTCGCTTCGACCGGGCCCTGGCCATCGGGGTCGGCGAGCTCGTCGGCCATTCGGCGTCGACGCTCGGCCCGTCCGGTCGCCCACGCATCGGCCAGAAGCCCCGCCGCGCTGGCAACGATGAGCCCGACGACCGCGATGATGATCCGCAACCGCATCCGGGCGGAGTAGTCCTCGACCGGGATCTCGGTCTGGTTGAGCACCTGGATCTCCAGCAGCTCACCTGCGGGCGCGCCGACGGCGGCCTGCAAGGCGTCGAGCTCCTCCTGGATCAGGATGACGAGCTCGTCGGAAGTGGACTGAGCCACGGCGGGATTCCGATCGACGACCTCGACGAACATCAGAGGGTCGCGAGCGTCCACATCGATGCTGTAGGCCGGCGAGAAACCAGAGGCCTTGAGATCGGAGCGCGTGTCGTCCGCCGTGAGAATCAGCTGGATGCCGGTGAGGGTCGTCTGCCCGCCGACGTAGTCCAGCGGGTTCACTTCGGTGGGGCCGGTCCCGCCGAACAGCCCGGCTCCGCCGGCGTTGGTCGGCAGGATGACCATCGACGCTGTCGCTCGATGTTCGGGGTCCAGTTGGCCACCCAGCAGCATCGCCGCAGCGAGGAATCCGATCATGATCGGACCGGTGATGTACCAGCGCCGCAGAAGTATCTTCGCCGATTCCCAGATGTCCACGTAATGGTCCCGTCGCTCAGTTTCGGGTCGAGTTCCGTCCAGCACAGAACAGCGCCCATGCCGCCGTAGTTCGGTCCATCGTAGCGACTCACCGAACGGGCGAGGTACTGCTGTCCTTCTGTTCTACCATTCCGAATCTGCGTCGGGCGTGGGTCTCCGTGCCCATATCGTCGATTTGGAGATCGCGCTCATGGAAGCATCAGATCGCGCCGATGGGTCGCCACCATGAGGTGGGCTCGGAGAATCTGGACGTCGTGACGAACACACCACCCTCCTTCTGCCTCCTCGGCGCGTCCGACGACACCGGGAATCTCGGCGTCAGTGCGCTGGCATACGCCACCTTGACGGCGACCCGTCGCGCCTCGCCGGCGATGACGGCGACCGTGTTCGACCACGGCTGGGGCGTCCGTGGGGGTTCGGTACGAGCCGCCGACCAGTCCGTGGAGTTCCGCCGCATCGGACTCCGTCGATCGCGACGGATCCACCGGCGGGAGAGCTACTGGAACACCCGCTGGTCGGCCCGCCTGGGAGGACTGGGCAATCCGGCCGCCGTCGCGCTGCGCGAGGCCACGGCGGTTCTCGACATCTCCGGCGGGGACAGCTTCACCGACCTCTACGGCGACCACCGCTTCGCCATGATGGTGGAACCGAAGGAGCTCTGCCTCGAGTTGGGGACCCCGCTCGTCCTCCTGCCCCAGACCTACGGCCCGTTCTCGTCCGACCGTTCGCGCGGCCGGGTGCGACGGGTGATGGCGGGAGTGAACCAGGCATGGTCGAGAGACGCGGACAGCCATGCAGCCCTCATCGACCTCGCCGGCGACGTCGTCGATCCGAGTCGGCTGCATCAGGGAGTGGACGTTGCGTTCGCGCTGCCCCGAGCCGACCGGTCGGCGCTGGACCGGGACCTGGTCGACTGGATGGATGCGGAGCCGGTTGCAGGCTTCAACATCAGCGGACTGGTGCTGGCCGATACCGATGGCCGACGGTTCGACCTGCGCTATGACTATCGAGCGGTCGTGACGGAGATCATCAGCCGACTCACCGACGACGTCCCGGTGCTCCTCATCCCCCACGTGCTTGGTGCATCGGCTGACGATGTGGACTCGGATCCGGCCGCTCTGGCCGAGATCCACGGCTCCCTGCCCCCGAAGGTGGCTCGTCGTGTCCGCATCGCACCTTCGTATGACGATCCCCAGGTGGTCAAGGCATTGATCGCCCGCCTCGCCTGGTTCTGCGGCACCCGGATGCACGCCACCATCGCCGCGCTGTCCAGCGGGATCCCGTCCGCCGCGCTGGCGTACAGCGCGAAGACCCGCGGCGTGTTCGCCACGTGCGGTCAAGCCGACCATGTCGCGACACCCGCCGACTCGACGGCTGACGCGGTTGAGAGGATCTGGGCATCCTGGCAGCACCGAGAAAGCCTGCTCCGGAGCCTTGCCACCGCCGCCCCCGAGGTCGTGAAGCGATCCACCGATCAGTTCGAACAGATGCTCGCCGGCATCCCCGGCGGAGGCGGTCCGCGGTGAGGCGCCGGATCACGACGGTCAGCGACGTCAGCGACTGGCACCTCTGCTCGGGGTGCGGCGCGTGTGCAGGGACCGAGCCCGAGTCCATCACCATGGTCGATGTCCCGGATCGCGGATTGCGCCCGAGCGTCACGGGGCCCGACGGTCAGGCGGCTGCACGGCGGGCGCTGGCCGTCTGTCCAGGAGCCCAGCTGGGCCATACCGAGCCGCATCATCCCGACGTGATCCCCGAGCTCCTCGGTGCGTGGGGACCGATCCTCGGCGTCTGGGAGGGACATGCCAGCGATGAGCGGTTGCGGTGGTCGGCGTCGAGCGGTGGCGCCGCGAGCGCACTCGCCCTGCACGGGATCGCCGAAGGCTCGGCCCCGGGCGGGGTGGTCCACATCGCGGCCCGGCCGGACGACCCGCTGCGGAATCGGACGGTCGTGAGCCGCACCCGCGACGAACTCCTGGCGGCGACGGGCTCACGGTATGCCCCGGCCAGTCCGTGTGATCGATTGACCGATGTCCGTGACGGCGACGGTCCCGTCGTGTTCATCGGAAAGCCGTGTGACGTCGGAGGCGCTCGGAAGGCTGCCGCCCTCGATGGCGACCTGGCCGCCAACCTTGGCCTCCTGATCGGCATCTTCTGCGCTGGAACACCCTCGACGAACGGCACCAGGGAGATGCTGGACAGCATGGGCGTCGGAGCCGACGACGTCGTCGAGTCGGTTCGCTATCGGGGGAACGGATGGCCGGGTGAGGCGGTCGTCGCGTTCGAGCGCGACGGCGACGCCGCGCAGGCCGCCATGTCGTACGCGGAGTCCTGGGGCTCGATCCTCCAGCGGCACCGGCCATGGCGCTGCTACGTCTGTGCCGACCACACCGGTGAGTTCGCCGACCTCGCCGTGGGTGACCCGTGGTACCGGACACTGCGCGACGACGAGAAGGGCAGCTCACTGATCCTGGCTCGGACCGAGGTCGGCCGAGCCTTCCTCGAACGAGCGATCGCAGCCGGCGCGGTGCGGGCCGAACCCGTCGCTCCCGACCTGCTCGTCCGTTCTCAGCCGAACCTGCTCACCACGAGGGGCGCGGTCTGGGGCCGGACCACGACGACGCGCCTCGTCGGGATCCCCGCGCCCCGATACGACGGGCTCGCAACCTTCCCGTCGTGGCGCGACGAGCTCACGCTGAAGGAGCGCGCGCAGGCCTTCTACGGCACCGCGAAGAGAATTGTTACGAGACGGCTCTACCGCCGTGCGCCGGAACACCGTTGAAAATATCGGCAACTTCTTCGAGAAATAGGTTGATTCACCCAGCGGACCTGCCGAAACAAGGTGAAGAACATCATCAATCCGTCATGACCCTGTAACATCCAGCCCGCGGCAATTCCCTCTCCCACCAACTCAGGGCCGGTCGATCAGAGTCATCAGCGGATGCCTACACTGACCGGTACCGAAAGGACCACGGCGGACATGAACACTTCTCGAGACACCAAGATGCGGCCGGCGCTACTACGCGGCCTCATCGTCATCGTTGGACTCCTGCTGATCGCAACAGCCTGCGAGACCGAGATCGAAGGCTCGGACGGCACCGTCACCCGACTCGAAGCGACCGTGCAGATCCGCTACAGCGAAGCGCCCGATCGGTCGTCATCGGACAACCTCGACGATGCCTCCGTGGACGAACCGCTCCACGTGTTCCTCGCCTACCTGGGCTCCGACATCGAGGGAGTCGAGTGGACCCTCGACGGGAAGAGCATCAACGAAGACAGCTCCCCACCGTTCGATCTGGTCGGCAACCGGGGGTCGAAGGCCCTTCCGTTCGATCCGACCAAACTGGTCGACGGCGAGCACACCGTCACGGCGAAGGTACGACTGGGGAACGGCGCCACCCTCGAGGTCGACGCCGTCTTCACCGCCACCACCGGCGTCACCAGGGTCTCGGTGCCTCCCGGCCAGACCGACCTTCTCTCGGCCGACCAACGGAGCCTCGAGGGCGGGACCAGCGGCTGGCGAGACCAGGGCAACTCCGTGATCAGCAGCACCGCTGACGCCGCGAAGTCAGGTCGCCAGGCGCTGTTGGCGACGGTCTCCAAGGACGGCATGTGGACCGACGACGAGGGAACCTCGCGTGTCGGCACGGACGCGATCGCCGCAGGTCCCCGGAAGAGCTACACCGGCCAAGCCTTCGTGCAGGTCGGCGACCCGGCCTCCCAAGCTCGCTGCGAGGTCCGCTTCTACAAGGGCTGGTCGATCCTGGAAACCACACCCGGTGCGTTCGTTGACGCGCCGGCCGAAGGGTGGACGCCCGTCGCCTGCACGGGCACGGCCCCTTCGGGGACGACCCACGTCGGGCTCCGGATCCTCGTCGACGACGCCGACTGGGGCGAGGAGTTCATGGTCGACGACGCCCACCTCTGGGGCGAGCCGACCGAGCGCGCCATCGCCCAGCCGTCCGCCGAACCGGCGGCCCCGAAACCCGCTCCAGCACCGGCTTCGGAGCCTGCCCCGAAACCCGCTCCGGCCCCGAAACCGGCTCCGGCCCCGGCCCCGAAACCCGCTCCGGCCCCGGCCCCGAAGCCTGCTCCCCAGGCGGGTCAGTTCCCGGACGCTTCGACCACGGGCCCATCGGGCCGCCTCAGCCCCAGCGGATCGATCAACGTCACGCGCGACGGAACGGTCATCGAGAACCTCGATGTCTCCGGCACCATCACCGTCAACGCGAACAACGTCACCATCCGCAACACGCGGGTGAAGGCCACGGGTCACTACGGCATCAACGTCGAGGGCAAGGGCGTCCTCATCGAGGACGTGGAGATCGCCGGGGGTTCGGGCTGCTCCCACGGCCTTGCGCCCTACGGCGAATGGACCGCTCGGCGGATCGAGGTCCACGGCTGCGTCATCGGGATCGGGATGAAGTCGAACCAGACGCTCGAGTACTCGTACTGTCACGATCTCAGGGTCTACGGCAGCACACACAACGACTGCATCCAGACGGTCGGTGGCTCCAACTCGGTGATCCGGGGCAACAACCTCAATGCTCCCTATCACCAGACCTCGGCCATCATCATCCAGACCGAGTTCGGGCCGGCCAGGAACTGGCTGATCGAGAACAACCGGCTCTCGGGGGGCGGGTACTCGATCTACTCCCAGCCCAAGGTCAACGGGACGCCGACCGGCCTGACCATCCGCAACAACGTCTTCGTCCGCGGCTCCCAGAAGTACGGCACCCACTACCTCGAAGCCAACAACGTCAGCTGGTCGGGCAACCGATTCGACGACGGGTCCGCCCTCTCCCGGTAGTACCCCGCGGGCACCGACCGGTCCACCGCTGCGTGGACCGGTCGGTGCCGGCGGTCGATCAGCGGATGGCGATGATCGACTTGGTCAGTCCCAAGAACCGCTCGCGATGAATCGTCGCGTCGGGAAAGAGACGAGCCAGATCGGTCGCGCTCAGGAGGTGGACTTCCCGGGCCAGATGCTCGGCCGCCTCGCGGTCGGCGATACGGCCGACCCACGTGAGGGGGAGATGCTGAAGCAGCCAGACCTTGGCTCGGTGGGGCAGGAACTGGAAGCCGGGAAACATGTAGTGCGGCTCGATCGGAAACCACTTGTTGGGGGTCTGGACGTAGTAGCGGGTCGTCAACCGCCGGATCTCCGCCGCCATCGCAGCCGCTCCTTCCGGCCCGCCGACATGTTCGATGACCGAGTTGGAGAAGGCGGCGTCGAAGGAGCCATCGCCGTAGTGCTCGAGGTTGGTGGCGTCCCCCGCATCCGAGACGATGTCCGGATAGTCCGTGCGCTCCGCCTCGAGGTTGACCAGGGTGATCTGCAGGTCACCGGATCCCGCCATGCCGACGGTCTCCCAGAAATCCTGGGTTCCGCCGATGTCGATCACCCGCGCCGGCCGGGACAGCGAGTCCATCCACTGCCGGGCGAGGATCATCCGACGTCGCCGAGCCCAGCGAGCCGGAGAGAACCGCCGGCTCGGATCGCGGAGGTAGTGAAGTGGTCGCATGGTCCCACGAAGGTACCGGGTGCCGACCCGATCCGCGCGGTCCGATCGAACCCTTGAGACGCGCCGCCTGGGTGCCGATAGAGACAGGTCCGTTCGGCCTTTGTGCCGCGCAGGTCGTTGCGCTAACGATGGTAACGAATCCCCCTCGGAGGTCGTATGAAAGTCGGAATCCTGGCCGGAGGGTTGGGCACGCGCCTGGCCGAGGAAACCGAGCTCAGACCGAAGCCCATGGTCGAAATCGGCGGTCGGCCCATTCTCTGGCACATCATGAAGTACTACGAGAGCTTCGGTCTCACGGATTTCGCTGTCGCGCTCGGCTACAAGGGCGACTTCATCAAGCGGTGGTTCGTCGACCACGCCAACACCACCCACGATGTCACGGTCGACTTCGCGAATCGTGAGGTCATCCCTCACGGCAAGCCTGACGACTCCGAGTGGACGGTGGATCTCATCGACACAGGTCTGAACACCGCCACCGGGGGCAGGATCAAGCGTCTCCAGCCCTACCTGGGGTCGGAGACGTGCATGGTCACCTGGGGTGACGGCGTCTCGACCGTCGACCTCGACGAGCTCTTGGCTTTCCACCGCTCGCACGGCAAGATCGCGACCCTCACCGCCGTTCGCCCGCCGGCGCGGTTCGGCCACCTCGAGATCAGTGGTGCGCAGATCAAGGAGTTCAACGAGAAGCCGCAGACCGGTGAAGGTTGGATCAACGGCGCCTTCTTCGTTTTCGAGCCCGAGGTCTTCGACTACATCGACGGCGACGACATCCAGTTCGAGCGGGAGCCCCTTGAAGGGCTGGCCGCGGACGGCCAGCTCATGGCCTTCAAGCACTACGACTTCTGGCAATGCATGGACACGATCCGCGACAAGAAGCTCCTCGAGAGCCTCTGGCATTCCGATCCTCCGTGGAAGCGCTGGCCCTGACGGGCGGCTCGCTCCCCTCGTTGCCGCTCCCCTGAACCCCCGAAACCGAAAGCACCTCGCATGCACGTCCTCGTCACCGGCCACGACGGCTACATCGGCACGGTCCTCACCCCACTTCTGGTCGATGCCGGGCACACGGTCCAGGGCATGGACAGCCACCTGTTCGCCGGCTGTGTCTTCGGCGATGACGTCCCCGAGATCGATGCGACCCGCATCGACACGCGCGATGCCGGCGCAGCGGTGTTCGACGGCGTGGATGCCGTGATCCATCTGGCGGCCATCAGCAACGACCCTCTCGGCGACCTCAATCCCGATTGCACGTTCGACATCAATCATCGGGCCACGGTCGCCGTTGCAGAGAAGGCGAAGGAGGCCGGAGCTTCGCGCTTCCTCTTCTCGTCCTCCTGCAGCCTCTACGGGTCCCAGGACGACCGGCCCATCGACGAGAGCGCACCGTTCAATCCGGTGACGCCGTACGGTGAGTCCAAGGTCCTCTCCGAGCGCGATCTCTCGGCGCTGGCCGATGACAACTTCAGCCCGACCTACCTGCGCAACGCAACGGCGTACGGCGTGTCACCCCGCCTGAGGGGCGACCTGGTGGTGAACAACCTGACCGGTTTCGCCTACACGACGGGCGAGGTCTTCATGAAGAGCGACGGCACCCCATGGCGTCCACTGGTGCACGTGGGGGACATCGCACGGGCGTTCGTCGCTCTGCTCGAGGCACCCCGCGATGTGGTCCACGACGAACCCTTCAACGTGGGCGCAACCGCCGAGAACTACCAGATCCGTGAAGTAGCCGAGATCGTCGAGAGCGTCGTGCCCGACAGTCGGGTGGTCCTCGCCGATCATGCCGGACCGGATCTCCGGAACTACCGCGTCAACTGCGACAAGCTCAGCGCGGCCGTGGATTTCGAGTGCGTGTGGACCGTCGAGTCCGGCACCCGACAGCTCTACGATGCGTTCCGGGCCGTCGACCTCCAACTCGACGACCTCGAGGGCTCGCGCTATCTCCGGATCGCCCGCGTGCGCGATCTCCTCGAGTCCGGTGACCTCGATGCCGACCTGCGCTGGACGAGGGCGCAATGAGGCTCGGCTCCACTCCTCCGTGCCGCTCGTGCGGGAACGACGGTCTCATGCCGTTTCTCGATCTCGGGGCCACGCCGTTGAGCGACGCACTCGTTCCCGAGGGTCGCGTCGAGGAGCGCGACCCCGAGTTTCCCCTGGAAGTGGCCTTCTGCCCGACGTGCGCGATGGTGCAGATCACCGAGACGCTCCCCGAGGACGTTCTGTTCCCTGACGACTACCCGTACTTCAGTTCCTTCTCCGATCACCTCCTCGAGCATTCCCGGCGCCATGCCCTCGGCCTCATCGAACATCGCGGTCTCGGCGAAACCAGCCTGGTGGTCGAGCTGGCCAGCAACGACGGCTACCTGCTGAAGAACTTCGTCGAGGCGGGCGTGCCGGTCATGGGAATCGATCCTGCACCGGCCCAGGTCGCCGAGGCGAACCGCATCGGCGTGCGGTCACGGTGTGCCTTCTTCGGCCGGGACCTGGCCGACGACCTTCGGTCCGAGCTGGGTCCGGCCGACGTGATCGTCGCCAACAACGTGATGGCCCACATCCCCGATCTCAACGGCTTCGTGGCCGGAATGAGTCGCCTTCTGAGCGACGACGGCGTCATCACGGTGGAGAACCCGTGGGTGCACGACCTGATCGAACACGGCGAGTTCGACACGATCTATCACGAGCACATCTTCTACCACTCCTGCGTCGGGGTCGATGCGCTCATGCGCCGGCACGGGCTTCACGTGAACCATGTCGAGCACTTCCCGGACCTCCACGGTGGAACCCTTCGCTGGCACATCGGCCGGAACGATGGCCGCTCGGCCGAAGCCGAGTCCTTCTTCGCCGAAGAACGAGCCGTCGGTCTCGATCGTTTCGGCTACTACGGCGGCTTCGCCGAACGAGTCGAGAAGATCCGCCGCCAGTTGCGTGCGCTGCTGACCCGCCTTCACGATGAAGGCGCCACCGTCGCCGCCTACGGGGCCGCAGCGAAGGGCAGCACGCTCCTCAACTACGCCGGCATCGGACGCGACCTGGTCTCCTTCGTGGTCGACCGCAACACCCACAAGCAAGGCCTCCACATGCCGGGGACCCACCAGCCCGTCCTCGACCCCAGCGCACTGCTCGAGCGGTCGCCGGACTACGTCCTGCTGCTGGCCTGGAACTTCGCCGAGGAGATCGTCCGGCAACAAGCCGACTACGTCGCCGCCGGCGGTCGGTTCATCCGCCCGATTCCCGTCCCGGAGATCCTGGAACCATGAATCCGCCAACCACGGCCCACTGCCCAGCCTGCGGGCACGGCCCACTCGAGGTGTTCCATCGCGAGCACCGCATTCCCACCAACAGCTGCCTGCTCCTGGACAGCGCGAGCGAAGCCGAGGACTACCCTCGCGGCGACCTCGAGCTCGGCTTCTGCCCCGCCTGCGGGTTCTGCACGAACACCCGGTTCGAACAGCCACTGGCCGAGTACTCGGCCCGGTACGAGGAGACCCAGGCATTCTCGCCTCTCTTCGTCGAATTCGCCCGCGAGCTGGCCGGCCGCTGGGTGGATACCTACGGTCTGCGCGGGAAGTCGGTCCTCGAGATCGGTTGCGGCAAGGGCGAGTTCCTCACGATGATGGTCGAGGCCGGTGCCGGCTCCGGCATCGGGATCGACCCCGGGGTGCACGCCGAGCGAATCGCCAGTCCCGTCGCCGATCGGCTCGAGTGGATCCCCGACTTCTACGACGAGCGCTACTCCCACCTCCAGGCGGACGCCGTCGTGTGCCGACACACCCTCGAGCACATTCCGGACGTGGCCGCGTTCATGCGAACGGTCCGTCGCTCGATCGGCGACCGACCCGACACGATCGTGCTCTTCGAGCTCCCAGACATGCGCCGCATCATCGACGAGGTTGCCTTCTGGGACGTGTACTACGAACACTGCTCCTACTTCACTCTCGGATCGTTGGCCCGTCTGTTTCGCGCCACCGGCTTCGAGGTGCTCGATCTCGGCGTCGAGTACGACGGGCAGTACCTCATCATCGAGGCACGTCCGTCCACCACACCGGCACGGGGTGAGCCATTGGATGCCGAGGACGACCTGGAGCACCTCAGCGCCGGGGTGACCCGGTTCGAAGAAGTCTTCAAGCGCTTGAAGGACGAGTGGCTCGATCGACTCCGAGCGGTGCAACGAGACGGCGGTCGCGCCGTGATCTGGGGCTCGGGGTCGAAAGGCGTGTCGTTCCTGAACAATCTCGGACCCGGAGCAGGAATCGAGGTCGCCGTGGACATCAACCCGTACAAACACGGCAAGTTCATGGCAGGGACCGGTCAGGAGATCGTGGCCCCCGACTTCCTGCGTGCCTACCAACCGCAACTCGTGGTGGCCATGAACCCGATCTACCTCGATGAGATCCAGGCGGATCTCGACCGACTCGGCGTCTCGGCCGAGCTGACGGCCGTCTGAGCATGGATCAGTGTCCCAACTGCGACCACGAGTCCTCTTGGCGCATCGTGTCCGTCGAGCGCGTCCCGGTGTTCTGCAACATCCTCCATGACACACGCGACGAGGCGCTCCGGGCTGCGGTCGGTGACATCGACCTCGTCGGGTGCAACGGCTGTGGGCTGCTCTACAACCGGGCGTTCGACGAGGCGAAGGTGGCCTACTCGCCGCAGTATGAGAACTCGCTGCACCACTCACCGGCCTTCCAGGAATTCGCGACGGGCCTGGTCGATCGCCTCGTCGACACCTACGACCTTCGTCGGACCACGGTGATCGAAGTCGGCGCCGGCAGCGGTGACTTCATGGCGATGCTCTGCGAGCGGGGGGACAACGTCGGAATCGGCTACGACCCCAGCCACGATCCTGAACGGGATACGACCGTCCGCTCCGAACGGACAAGGATCGTCGCCGAGCCCTACCCCTCCGACCGACCCGTCGAGGGCCGGCTCGTCTACAGCCGGCACGTGCTCGAGCACCTGACCGCCCCTCGTTCCCTTCTGCGCGGTGTTCGGCGGTCGATCGGCCAACGCGATGACGTCGTGCTGTATCTCGAGGTTCCCGACGCCGACTACATGCTCGAGACTCCGGCCGTATGGGACCTCATCTACGAACACCCCTTGTACTGGACCGAGTCGACACTCCGAGCAACCGCGGAATCCACCGGGTTCGCTCCGGTGTCGAGCGGTCGGTGCTTCGCAGACCAGTTCCTGTGGATGGACGCGGTGCCCGGACCGCTTCTTCTCGGCTCCTCGCCGCCCGAGGCGGCCATCGACCGATCCCGGTCGGCCTCGTCGTCGTTCTCGAACCAGGTGACCGAGCTCGTCGATCGGTGGAACGTCAGACTGGTCGAGCTTGCTCGTCGGGGGCCGGTGGCGCTCTGGGGTGCTGGCTCCAAGGGCGTCAGCTTCCTCTCGCTGATCGACGAACCCGAGCGCATCTCGGCGGTGGTCGACCTCAACCCTGTCAAGCACGGCCGCTTCACGCCGGTCGGTGGGTCGCCGGTCGTGGATCCTGCATCACTCGCGGGCCACACAGCGGTCGTGCTGGTGATGAACCCCCTCTATCTCGATGAGATCAAGGCTGACCTCGCGGCGCGATCGATCGGCGCGGACGTTCTCCTCGTGGACTGAGGGCGCTTCGGTCAGAGCCGACGGATCACCCGTTCGACGGCCTCCGGAATGAGGTCGTCCAGGGCGGCGACGTCGGCGGTGAGAACGGTCAGCACCACGTCACCCTTGCGCACGTAGAGCGCGGGACCGACCGAGACGGCGGCGTCGCCGAGTGTCGGCTTCTCCTCGGTCGCCAGCAACTCGGACCGTTCCTGGGCATCCGGGCCGATCGTCATCTCGTCGAAGAACTCGGCTGCGTCGAAACCGGTGTCCGGGTCGGACCTCCGGACCACGATGTCGATGAACCCGTTGACCGGCTCTTCCAGGAAGTCCTCGTCCTGCTCGGTGTCCTCATCGACGCTGATCCAGGAGCAGGCCAGCTCGTAGGCCGATGGCTCCGAGGCATCGGGCGCTGGCGGCCGAAGCAGGAACTCCTGGTCCAGGTCCCGCCGCAACTGCGACACGCTCAGCAGGCGACACGGGTCCGGGAGCCGACGCACCACGGTGTCGGCTTCGCTGCTCCCGTCGTCGCCGCCACAACCGGAGAGCGACCCCATCAGCAGTCCGGCGGCGAGCACGGCGATCGGCCACCGCCTCATGACGGGATTCCTGGGATCTCGGGTCGGACCCATCCGGCGATGCAGCTGCTGTTCCAGAGCTCGAGGCTCAACAGCGTCCATAGCGCCAGCTCCTCGCTTCGTCGACTGGTGAAGTGATCATCCACGATACGGCGAACGAGCGAGGCATCCAGGCGCGTCGAGGCGATCGAGTGCGGTGAGTAGATCAGATCGGCGGCAAGGTGCCGCAGGTCGTCCCGAAACCACGCGTCGAGCGGTACGCGGAAGCCGACCTTGGGCCGATCGACGATCTCGGCGGGGAGATGACGTCGCGCGACTTCCTTGACGACCCACTTCGTCGTCCGGCCCCGGACCTTGAGGTCGCTCGGCAGGCGGAAGGCGAGGTCGACCAGGTCGGTCGACAGGAACGGCGGGCGGAGCTCGACCGATGCGGACATCGTCATACGGTCCCCTCGCTCCAAGAGGTTGTCCGACAACCACGTCCGGGTGTCGCTCCGCAGCATCACGTCGATGATGTCGCGACCTTCGGGGGCCGGAACCCGGGGTGTGCGCGAGACGCCACCGGCCAGTTGGGCAACGGCGTCCGCGGGGAACGGGGCGAACCAGGTTTCGAGCCGTTCGCCGACGCTCCGCGCCGCCAGGGCGCGCAGCAGGACCCGGGCCCTCCGACCGCGGGCGGGAAGCCGGTCAGCCATCGCCGTCGCGGCGGGGCCCCGTACCGAGGCGGGAAGAGACGCCACCGCCTCGACCAGCCGGGCGTAACGATACTTCGGGTAGCCGGCGAAGAGCTCGTCGCTCCCCTCCCCCGACAGCACGACCTTCACTTCCGACGACGCCGCTCGGGCCAGCGCGGCGACGGCCACGTCCGCCGGTTCGGAGAGCGGACCATCGCGGTACTGCGACAGGCGCTCCCAGTCACTGAAGAAGTCCTCCGGCCCGATGTGGACCGGGTGGTGGTTGCTGCCGACCGCCCGACTCACCTGGGCCGCGTACGGGAGCTCGTCGAAGCGAGGGTCGGAGAAGCCGGCCGAGAACGTGTCGACCGGTCCGCCTCGCTCCTGGGTGGCGAGCGCCACGATGAGGCTGCTGTCGACACCGCCGCTCAGATACGCCCCGACGGGCACGTCGGCGATCAAGGCTTCGCGGACACCGGCCTTCAACGCCTCGTCGACCCGGTCGACCGCTTGGGCGGGGCTCAGATCCAGTACATCGTCGGGGCCGGGTAGGGCCCAGTACCGTCGGGACACGGACGATCCGCTCGGCCCGACGGTGACCGCGACGCCGGGAGCCACCTTCCGAATCCCCTGATAGAGCGTTCCCGGGGGAGGAACCGAACGGAACGTCAGGTAGTCGGCGAGAGCGTCCTCGCAGAGGACCGGCCCGTCCGGCAGAAGGGGAAGCAGGGCCTTCGGTTCGCTGGCGAACGCGGCCACCTCGGGCCTCGAGAGCGTGTAGAGAGGGAGGATGCCGAGCCGATCACGGGCCAGTGTCATGGTGTCCGTGGCGTGGTCGTACACGCAGAAGGCGAACTGGCCGGCAAGCCGTGCGAGGTCCGGGGCGCCGCCACTGGTCTCGAAGAGGGCCAGAATGGTCTCTGTGTCGCCGTCGGTCCGGAACGGATAGTCCAGCCGGCTCCGAAGTTGCCGGTAGTTGAGGATCTCTCCGTTGAACGTGATCGTGAAGCGGCCGCTCCCTGACGTCATGGGCTGTGCGGAGCCGCCCACGTCGATGATGGAGAGCCGCCGATGCCCGAACCCCACCGGCCCGTCGACCCACGCGCTGCGGTCGTCCGGTCCTCGGTGTTCGAGGAGATCGGCGAGTGCGATCATCGTGTCGGCTCTCGCCTCACGGCCGTCCAACCAGCGAACCCCGACGATCCCACACATCAGCGCTGTGCCTCGAGGACGTCTCGCAGCTCGCGCGCCCGTCGGTCCCAGCTGGCGTCCTGCACCGAGGCGCGCCGTCGGCACACCTCCGTCCCGTCGTCCTGCGCTGCTGCGTCGAGCGCCTCGTCGACCGCTTCGGCGAACCGGGCCGGGGAAGCGACGCTCACGAGGTGCCGGTAAGGAGCCAGCTCGGGAAAGTCCGTGGTCACCACGGGCAAGCCCAGCGCCAGGTACTCCTTCAGCTTGATGGGATTGCAGGAAGCAATCCACTCGTTGTCGAGCCAGGGCATGAGGGCGACGTCGAACGCCGCTCCATACCCAGGAATGGTCTCGTAGGGTCGGAACCCGAGCAGGTGAACGTTCTCCATCGCAGCCAGATCGGACAGGTCCGCCGTCGCATCGCCGACCAGCACGATCTGGTAGTCCGGCCGGGTTCGGGCCAGGGTTCGGAGAATGTCGAAGTCGACGACGTAGTCGTCGAGCCCACCGAAGAACCCGATGCGCGGGTGCGCGATACCGGCAAGGTCCTCCGGCTCCTCGGCCGGCACGAAGTGCCGCAGGTCGACGCCGTGATCCAGGAAGTGACCGCGACCGTCCACCAGGTGGGACTCCTCCTCCATCAGATGATGACTCACGTAGAACACCACGGACGACTCCTGCAGGAGGCGGTCCTCCATCGACCGGATGACCGGCTGATTCGTCTCCTCGAACGCCGAGTGCTTGTCCGACCGGTTGAACCCGACCGTGGGAAGCCCCAGCCGATCGATCACGTCCACCGACGTTGGCATGGTGGTCAAGACCACCGGATGGCGGATGCCTCGCCAGCGCATGGCGATCCGCACCTGTCCCGCCACCAGGACCGCATTCAGCCGCCGGAAGAACGGGCTTCCGTAGAAGGGGAGCAGGACCGGACTGAGCACCGCATAGCCGGGAAGGCCGTTCACGGGAACTCGCAGCACCTTTGCTGTGCTGGCCAGCTTTCGTCCGATGCGTCGCAACGCGCCTGGTGACCGGCCAGGCAGCGGCATGCGCATCGTCATGGCGTTGACCAACAGCACGTTGCGCGACCGGGCGACCCGGGTGGCCAGCTGAAAATCCGAGTGCGCCCGGTTGTGATACCACCAATCCTGTCCGGCGAAGACCAGCCAGTCGGCCGGCCGGGCCCTCACCGCATCGGCCGCCGGATCGACCCGACCCGTGAGCAGGGAGCGAAGCGCGGCCCGGTTGCGCGCCCGACCGGAGCGCAGCAGTTCGGCGAGGACCGAGACCAGCCAGAACGCGGCGCCACCGACTCGCCCGCGGTGCTTGCGCACGACCCGCACGCGATTCATGACGAGAAGCGCCCAACGATCAGGTGAGCGATCGACCTCTTCGCCGGTGTGCTCGACGACCGCCTGGGGCACGAACCGGAGCCGAAGGCCGAACCCGCGCGCTCGCCAGGCGAAGTCGGTCTCCTCCGAATAGGCGGTGAAGGACTCGTCCCATGGTCCGACGAGATCCAGACACGAACGGCTGATGAGTGCCGCCGGGCTCGACGACCAGTCGTGATCTCCCGCGTCTCGATAGGCAGCGTCGTCGGTCACCGTGTCACTCGACCTGCTGTCGCGTCCGGCGCGATCGGCGCCGAGAACACTCTGACCCAGATGACGCAGGGCGGAGGGGAACCGCCGCAACGAGTTCTCACGTCGCCCGTCCGGGCGCACAATCGAGGGAACTGCGATACCGATCCCCGGATCGGCGAGCGCGGCCCGGAGGGCCTCGAGGGTCCCCGGCCGAACGCGGGTGTCGGGGTCGAGGACGAACACGGCGTCGGCCGACGACGTCTCGATGCCCACGTTGACGGCCGCCGCGTGGCCGAGATCCTCGTCGAGCTCGACGAGCCGAGCACCGACGCGATGACCCCGCACGAGTGCGGACGAGTCGTCGCGTGACCCGCGGTCGACCACGATCACGCCGAGCGGCGTACCCTCGTCGGCGAGCGCGTCGAGGCAGTCACGGAGGCCTCGCCCGCCGTCGCGCGTAGGAACCACCACGTCGATCGACGAGCCCTCCGGAGAGGGGTTGGTGACTTGGTTCAAGCTGAGCTGCCTTCGATCAATGCTCCGTGGCGACCGTCACCTGCGTCACTCCGAGTCAGCTTCACTCGATTCGGGGACACAGGTGCCGACGCTACCATCGACCACTTCGCCGACCGGTTGACCTTCCTCCCATGAAAATCCTTGTCACCATCGCCAACTACGGCACCAAGAACCGGGACTTCCTCGAGGCGGTGCTGTCTCAATACCGCACGATGAGATTCGACGTCACGATCGTCGTGAACACCGAGGAACCGCGCGACCTGGGACCGGACGTCGAGAACGTCGTCGGCCATCCCACCGAGGACCCGCGCAGTCTCCCCTTCGCGCACCGCCGGATCATGACCGAGCGCGCCGATGAGTTCGATCTGTTCATCTACAGCGAGGATGACACACTGATCACCGAGGCTCACATCGATGCGTTTCTCCGCGCCGATGCGGTACTCCCCGAAGACCATGTTCCCGGCTTCCTTCGCTTCGAGGAGCACCGGGACGGTCGCCGCAGCTACTGCAGCATCCACAGTCACTACTACTGGGACCCGGCCACGATCCAACGGCATGGTGATCTGCTGTTCTGCGCGTTCACCAACTTCCACGCCGCGTCCTACATCCTGACCCGCGACCATCTGCGGCAGGTCCTCGCGACGGGCCGGTTCGCACCGTTCCCGCACGAGGGCCGCTATTCGATGCTCGAGTCGGCTGCATCAGGGCCGTTCCTCTCCGGAGCACTCCACCGACTGATCTGCGTTTCGCTCATCGACGAGTTCATGCTGCACCACATGCCGAACCAGTACCTGGGCAAGCTCGGAATCGACCGCGACGAGCTCGATGCGCAGCTGTCCGCCATCCGCTCACTGGCCGACGCTCCGCCACGCGATCGCCTCTTCGAGACGACGACCAGACTCGACAACGACCGCTGGGATCGCCACGCTTACGGATCGCTCCCGGACGAGGTTGCCGCGATGCTCGGTCCGACGGTGCGTTCGGTCTTGACCGTCGGAGCCGGCTCGGGGCGGCTCGAGGACCAACTCATGCAACGCGGCAAGGACGTGACCGCGGTGCCGTTGGACGCGGTCTTCGCCGCGATGCTCCAGGCGCGCGGGCTGGCGGTCACCGCCCCCGTCTGGCCGGTGCCGGACGCTGAGCTCGACGGCCGTCGCTTCGAGGCCGTGCTCCTCCTCGACGTCCTCAATCACGTGCCCGATCCCGTGGCGTTCCTCGAGCAGGCCCGCAGACTGCTCACGCCCCACGGTACCATCGTCGCTCGGGTGCCGAACCTCCGACAGGCAGAGTTGAGGACGCGGCTCGGACGCGAACGCGTACCCGTCCGGGACCGACCGGACTTCGAGAACGATCGGCTGCACGACACCGATCGCGCCACCCTTCTTCGCTGGCTCGAGGCGGCAGGACTCCACCCGCGCCAGGTCCGGGCCGAGCTCCCGGAGAAGCTCCGAGGCCGTCCGGTCCCGCGCCCGATCGCCGACCGAGTCGCTGCATCCTTCGTCGTGGCGGCCGACGCCACCGACGAGCCGAGGTTCGCATGAACGCCGGCCCGGCCGTCTCCGTCGGCCTCCCTGTGTTCAACGGGGAGAACTACCTGGTGGACTGTCTCGACTCCCTCCGGGCGCAGGACCACGACGACTTCGAGCTGATCGTCAGCGACAACGCCTCGACCGACGCCACCGAGGCCATCTGCCGGGAGGCGGCGGCGGAAGACCACCGCATCCGGTACCACCGGATGAAAGAGAATCGAGGCGCGGCGCGAAACTACAACCGAGTGTTCGAGATGTCACGAGGACGGTACTTCTCGTGGACGGCCCACGACGACCGGCGCGCTCGAGGATTCCTCTCCGGCTGCGTGGGCGGATTCGCCGAGTCGGACCCGACGACGGTGCTGGTCTACCCCCGCGCCGAGTTCGTCGATCGGGCGGGCAACGTGATCGGTCCGGACACCGACGACATGTCCACCGACCGGTCCTCCTCGACCGGCCGACTCCGCGACGCGCTCTGGCACGTCAACATGGCGCATGCGGTCTTCGGACTCATCCGAGCGGATGCGCTCCGCCGCACCCGGCTCATCGGCCCGTTCGTCGCCTCCGACTACGTCCTGCTGGCCGAGCTGGCCATGCTGGGCCCGATCGTCGAGATACCGCAGGTCCTGTCGTGGCGCCGGCTTCACGAAGCCTCGTCCCGGGAATCGAACATCTCCACCCGAGATGTTCAGGCCTGGTTCGATCCGTCGCGCGCCAAGGCCCCACTCAGCACCAAACAGCGCCTCTGGATCGAATACACCCGCTCGGCCTGGCGCCTCACGCCCTCGACGGCAGAGCGACTCGCGTCGGTCGCATCGGTACCGCAGGTCATGCTCACCCGGCAGGCGCGTGTCGTCGGCGGCCGATGGAAGCAACGGCTCCTCGGCGCGGGCGACGACGCAACGGCCGACCGGCGCACCGACGCAGCCCCGGATCGGGACTGACCGCCCTGGGCCTCAGGAATCCGATCGGTGGAGCGCGCTGGGGGTGACCTCGGCGTCGCTGTCCCGTTCTGCCGCTCGGGGCCGCAGCGCCACGCCGACGGTCCGGCTGATCACGTTCTGCATCGTCAGCACGAGGATCACCATGTCGAGCGAGATCGACCAGTTCTCGACATAGAACAGGTCGAACCGGCGGTAGGCGCGGAACACGGGGTTGTCGCGAGCCTCGACCTGCCAGAGTCCTGTGACGCCCGGTCGAACCCGATAGCGGGCTGCGAGCCCCTCATCGAACTCGGCTGCCTCGGTCGGAAGACAGGGTCGCGGACCGACCAGACTCATGTCGCCCCGGAGGACGTTGTACAGCTGCGGGATCTCATCGATGCTCGTCGCCCGGAGCAGACGACCGAGTCGGGTGACGCGGGGATCGTTCGGGACCTTCAACAGCGGACCGAAACGGGCATTCGATCCGCGAACCTCGGCCAGCCGGGAATCGGCGTTCTCGACCATGGTCCGGAACTTGAAGAAGGTGAACGGCTCGCGGTTCAGGCCGATACGTTCCTGCCGGAACACGGCGGGACCGCCGTCCTGCAGCCTGATCGCCACCGCCACGGTGACCCACAGGGGCGTCGTGACGAGGAGCCCGAAACCGGAGAGCGCGATGTCGATGAGACGCTTCAGCGCCAGCGTCAGGCGCGAGTGCTGCGGCGGCTCGAGGTAGAGAAGCGGCTCGTGCGCAATGGGCACCATCCGGAGGCGGCGATAGGTGAATCCCTGGATGCCCGGGGAGAGATGGACGTGAATCCCCTGGTCCATGAGGTTCTTGACCATCGCGTTGCGCTCGTCGGGTCCGATCGACTCGGCCACGAAGAGCGCTCCGTTCACGTCGGCGGATGCGACGATCTCATCGATGGCGTCGACGTCACCGAGATACTCGATCCCGTCGGGGAGCATGCTCCGTTCGTTTCCGACCAGCCCGGCGACCCGATAGCCGAGCTCCGGATGATCCCGGATGATCTGCGCAAGATCCAGCGCCTCCGGTCCGGTACCGATCACGAGGAGGCGACGGCAGTACTGGCCCATCGAGCGCCGATAGCGGAGCCATGCGTCGAAGGTGGCCCGGTCGATGACGAGCGCCGTGAACAGCATCGCGGCGATGGCCAGCCCGTCGAAGGGTGACAGGATCGGGAAGAGCCGGTCCTGGAACTGCGCAACGATGATGGTGATGATGGCGACGCCGCTGCTGACCCGGACCAGTCGGGCGATCTCCTCGGTGCGCACACTGGACACTCGCGCCTGATACAGCCGATAGGTCCCGCAGAGGCCCACGGTGGAGAGGACCATGACGGCGACCAGGACGGCCTCGCGACCGCCCGCGGTTCGGCCGTCGACCAGGAGGATCAGGCTCAGGAACGCAACGAACAGGGCCGCGACCGCGTCGAGAGCGACGAGCGAGGCCTTGAGCCGGAGCGACGATCCGGGGCGGCTGGGTTCACCGGATGCGGCCGAAATCGTCGCTTCGACCGCCGTCGATTCGGGCGTCGTCTGTACGTCTGTGGTCACCTGCACTGTGCCTACCGCCTGTAGCCAGCCTGTGGGGAGCAGCAATCTCCCGACTCCACACTTCTTCGAAGAAGCGCGCCGGAATTCACTATAGGACACGTGGTGAGCGGGCAGGTGGTCCGTTCGGACGGTTCACGGCTTGATTCCGGGTGATTCTGCCCGCTAGCCGGGTTCTCGGCCGGCTCGCGCTCCGAGGAAGGTGTAGAGGCCGAGGCCGAGTGCAATGACACCGATCGGCACGACCGCGTCCCCTCGGCCGTCGTTGAGCGTGGGGTACAACACCAAACCCGACAGCAGTGCGGTCCAGGCCCAGAGGATCAGGACCGCGCGCCGGTTGCCGTGTCCCATCCTGACCAACCGGTAGTGCAGGTGATCCTTGTCGGCTTCGGTGAGCTGCTTTCTCCCGATGGCCCGCCGCACGACGGACAGAACGGTGTCGAGCAACGGTACGCCCAGCACGAAGAGGGGAATCAGCAGCGGCGCATAGAAGAAGAAGGCCTGGCCGCTGAAGGGCTCGTCGACGCTCCCGCCCACCGACACGGTGGCCGCCGCCATGAGGAGCCCGAGGAGCAGGGAACCGCCGTCGCCCATGAAGATGCGGGCCGGGCTCACGTTGTGGGGAAGGAAGCCCAGACAGAGCCCGAGGGCGCACATCGCGACGAGGGGTCCGGGATTGGACGCGTCGATGATGCCTTCCTCACGCAGCACCGTGCTGTACACGAGGAAGGAACCAGCGGCGATCGCCACGATGCCGGCCGCCAGGCCGTCGAGCCCGTCGATGAGGTTGATCGCATTGGCGATGGCCAGCACCCACAACACCGTGACCAGCGGCACCAGATCGTCGGAGAGGAGGAACAGTCCGAACGTGGGGATTCGGAACGTGACGATGCTCACTCCGGCGATCACCAGCAGCGACGCTCCGAACGTGATCCCGGCCACTTTGGCGGGTGCGGAGACCTGCCTGAAGTCGTCCACGACGCCGACGGCATGGATCACGGTGGCAGCGCCGAGGATGCCGATGAGAGGCACGGGTTCGGCGAAGACCTCGCTGAACTGTCCGTTGAGCCATGCGACCAGAAAGGCGACGAGCAACCCGCCGAACATCGCGATCCCGCCCAGGGTCGGGGTGGGTCGCAGGTGAACCCGCCGTTCGTCGGGCCGCACGATCGCACCGACCCGCCAGGCGAAGCGACGGACGATCTCGGTGAGGAGGAACGTGGCGACCGCCGCCCCAGCGATGACGGCGGTCGCCGCCCACGCCTCGTCGGTCACACCCGCTCCCGACCCGGACGCGGGGTCGCGGCCAATCGAAGGCTCAGTCGCCCGAGGGGTACGGAGCGAACGGCTCGACCAGCGTCGCCACCGCCGTGCGGATGTCGGCCAGCGCCGAAGCATCCTCCCGGTTCTTGAGGGTTGCGGCCAGCAGCTCGGCGATCCGCCCCATCTCGGCCTCTCCCATTCCCTGGGTGGTGACTGCCGGCGTGCCAACGCGCAGACCCGACGTGACGAAAGGCGACCGAGGGTCGTCGGGGACGGTGTTCTTGTTCAGCGTGATCGCTGTCTGATCGCAGGCCGCCTGGGCCTCTTTTCCGGTGAGCTCCGCGTCGAAGGTGCGCAGGTCGACCAGGTTGAGATGGTTGTCGCTGCCGCCCGAGACGAGACGGAAGCCGTATTCGGCCAGCGCCGCTCCCAACGCACGACTGTTGCGGACGATCTGGGCGGTGTACTCGCGGAACTGGTCGGTGGCGGCCTCGGCGAAGGCGACGGCTTTTGCGGCGATGACGTGCTCGAGCGGCCCCCCTTGCAGGCCCGGGAAGATCGCCTTGTCGATGGCGGCGGCGTGCTCGGCCCGACTGAGGATGCAGCCGCCTCTGGGGCCACGGAGTGTCTTGTGGGTGGTGAACGTGACGACGTCGCTGTAGGGAACCGGATCGGGATGAGCTCCTCCCGCGATGAGGCCGGCGATGTGGGCAACATCGAACATCAGGAGCGCCCCGACCTCGTCGGCGATCTCCCGCAGGGGTACGGGATCGATGGTCCGGGGATAGGCGGTGGCCCCTGCGACGATCATCTTCGGCCGGTGTTCACGCGCCGCGGCCCGAACCAGGTCGAAGTCGATCCGCTCGTCGGTGGGAGTGACCCCGTAGGAGACGAAGTGGTACAGCCGACCGCTGATGTTGACCGGCGAGCCGTGGGTGAGGTGACCACCGTGATCGAGACTCATCCCCAGAACGGTGTCGCCGGGCTCGAGCATCGCCAGGTACACGGCCACGTTGGCATTGGCTCCCGAATGGGGCTGGACGTTGGCGTGCTCGGCCCCGAAGAGCGCGCAGACCCGCTGTCGTGCCAACTCCTCGATGTCGTCCACGACCATGTTGCCGCCGTAGTAGCGCTTTCCCGGATACCCCTCGGAGTACTTGTTGGTGAGGACCGAACCGGTTGCCGCCATGGTGGCGGGCGAGGTGAAGTTCTCGCTGGCGATCAGCTGCAGTCCGGAATTCTGTCGGTCTCGCTCCTCGTCGAGGAGGCGAAAGACTTCGTCATCGGTCACGATCGGCCACGGCATCGGCGCTGGTCTCCTGCGGGGGTCTTTGTCATTGGAAGCTACAGGGCGGATCGAGCGGCGCGCTCCATCGAGGGCGCGCTCTGCGTCGGTCACGGCCCGAGCAGACCCCGCCTCAGGTTCCGTCGGGTCCGGACCTCGGCGCGCAACCCGCGCATCGCCGCCCGGTACTCGGTGCCCTCGTCGTGGTTCTGTGCGACCGCATCGGCCTCGAAGGCCTCGTCGTCGAGCTTGCCGACCACATCGGCGTAGGCTTCAGCACCCACGACGACGGTCCGGGCGAACACCGCGTGGATTCCGTCGGTTGGCTCGAGCCGGGCGCGAACGACCGAGAAGATCTTCCCACCGTCGACATCGCTGGTGATCTCGTGCACCGTGGCGCCGCACCACTCCGGCTCGGCGTTGTGCAGGGGCCAGAACGCACACGAGTCACCCCGGTACCGGGGTGACACCCCGGTGTGCAGATTGAGGGGTGTCCCCGAGCTGAGGGCCAGCGTGGCGTCGCTGACGATGCCGGTGCCGTACACGAGCAGCCGCCCGGGTCCGAGTTGCTCGAGAAGCGACCGCGACGACTCCTGGTTCAGACTCTCGACCTCGTGGCGAGGAACGTCGGGGGGGGACCCTCGGCTCCGCTCGCCCAGGACGAGCTCGAGCTGCCGAGCGGCCGAGGCGCGGTCGCGAATCGCCGCGCGGTAGAGCGCGAGCCCTGCTCGACCGGCGAGCTGGGGCACGGTGTAGCGACGCACCAGGCGACGCATCTGCTCGCTGCGGGAGCGTTGCCGACCCAGCTCGACCACGATCGCCCTCAGCGGGATCTGCTCGGCCAGGACGCTGGCCACGTAGTGGTGTTCCGGACCCGATCCGGTGAGCAACACGTTGCTCATGGCTGCCTGACCTCGGTTTCCGCCGGTACCGGAGGAGGTCCCCAGCGCTGATCCATCGTCGTCGGGTGCGTCAGAGCACGGACGTGGAACGGCGCGGCGGTGAAGAGGCGGAGGCGTCGACCTTCATCGGATCGACGCCGGAGCCGGTCGACCGCATCGCCCAGGAGCCAGGCGATCGATCGAGGTCCGAGACCCACCAACATCATGAGGTTGGCCAGCCAGGCGATCACCGGCGGTCGCCACCGTCGCATGATCCGGAGGTTGGCTCGCCGCTTCGTGACCTCGGCCCACGCGACGAGTTCCGGTGATTTCGCGCTCCCTCCATGCTCGTGGACGATCTGATGCTCCGGGTCGAAGAGGACCCTGTGACCCTTCTCCGCGAGCCGCCGACACAGATCCGTCTCCTCCCCGTACATGAAGTAGCCCTCGTCCAGGAGTGGTCCGGGCGGGAGCGCGTCGCGTCGCACCAACAGAAAGCTCCCCATCACGACATCGACGACATGGGGTTCGTCCCAGCGGCCCCGGCCGTAACGCTCCCGGTTGAAGACGGGTGAGTCCGGGAACAACTGGGCGAGATACAGGACCGTCATGGCGGTCCCCCACAGTCCGGGAAACCGGAAGACACTGTTCTGGTCGGTGCCGTCCGGGTTCTTCAGGGCGCACCCGATGACCGCCACGTCGGGGCGCGCCTTCAGCAGTTGAACACAACCGCTGATCGTCCCTTCGGGCACGACGGTGTCGCTGTTCAGCATCAGGAGGTACGGCGCCGTCGACCGCTCGAACGCCTGGTTCGTGGCGCGCGTGAACCCCACGTTCCGTTCGTTGGCCACCAGGTCGATCTCGTCTGCAGCACGGTGCAGCATCTCGAGCGAGCCGTCGGCCGACCCGTTGTCGACCACGATGGTCTCGAGAAAGGCCGCGGGTTCGGCGCGTCGGAGACTGTCGAGACAAGCATCGAGCAGGTCGCGCGTGTTCCAGTTCACGATGAGCACGGAGACGGTCGGCCCGTTCATCGCTTCCGAGGTGCTCATCCCGACCGCCCCCCCACCAGGTCTCGGGCCGAGCGGAGTCGTGGCAGAATCTCCAGCTCGACCGCTCGAGCGGTCCGACTCCTCCCCGACGGGCTGACGCGGTCGAGCTGGTGCGGGTCGAGGGCACCGTGGTTGAGCCGTCCCTCGGCCAGGAAGGTGAGGCTGTATCCGGCAGCTCGCACTGCCTCCGACATCTGGGGAGTGAGATCGGTCCGGGAGCCGTAGGGCACCGAGAACGCTCGAACCGCCTGGCCGGTGCGCTGCCGAAGCCACGAACGATTCGCGCCGACCTGCTGCTCGGCCTCGACGGCATCGAGCGTCCGGCCCCTCGCATGGGACCAGGTATGGCCACCGATCTGCATCCGCGCCGGTAGGTCGACCAGCTGGTCGGCGGTGAGATACAGGTGCTCCTCCCGGGCGAGGTCGAGGGGGTCGGCGCCGAGGGCGTCGACGAGGCCGGACCGGAGGGATGCGATCTGCGTCGGCTCGAGAGCGGGAACCACCGCACTGAGCACGGTCCAGAGGCTCGTGTCCGGGACATCGACGTCGACGGCGTCACGCACCGCGGTTGCGAATCGGTGGGCTGCCATGGTGTTCGACGCGTAGGCGACCAGATTGTCGAGAGCGAGGAGTGCGTGATCGACGAACCCGCCGTTGACGAAGAACACCGACGGCGCGTTCAAGTCCTCGAGGATCTCTGCGGCGCGCTCGGCCACGGATGCGTAGGCGTCGTCGAACGTGATCAGCAACGCTCGCCTCGGCAGCCGTCCGCCCTCGTGCGCGGCTGCGATGACGTCATCGATCGAGACCGGCCGATACCAGCTGGTGAGGGTCTGGAGCTGGCTCCGGAACTCATCGACACGACAGGTGACACCGAGGCCCCTGACGAACGGTGACTCGTGATCATGGACATGATGAAAGAGCACGGAACGCAACGCAGCCAACGGAAATGGATTCTCATCCTTCACGGTTCACCTCCCAGGTCCACCATCGTACGACCCTGCCCGTCGGCCGAAACCCGGGCCGGTGCAGTGAATCGTTCGGATGATCCGAGTCGCCGCAGCTGGTCAGGGTTGGTCGAGCGCGTCGATCTTGGCCACCCGAGCGGCGTGGCGGCCTCCGTCGAACTCGGTGGTCAGGAAGGTGTCGACGGCGTCGAGCGCGACCTGGGGCCCGATGAAGCGCTCGCCGACACACATCACGTTGGCATCGTTGTGGGCCCGAGCCATCCGGGCCGAGGTGACGTCGTGCACCGTCGCGGCCCGGATCCCGGGAACCTTGCCGGCCGCCATGGCGATGCCGATCCCACTGCCACACACGCAGAGGCCGACATCGGCGTCGCCACGCGCAACGGCCCGCCCGACCGCGGCCCCGAAGTCGGGGTAGTCGACCCGGTCGGTCGAGTCGGTGCCCAGATCGAGGACCTGGTGGCCGGCATCGGCGACGTGCCGGGAGATCAGGTCCTTCAGATGGAATCCGGCGTGGTCGGAACCGAGGGCGATGAGCACGAGACGATGCTACCGGCGGGTTCGCGCCCGCCCGGCCCTGCTCACTATCCTGCGCCGCGATGAACGCACCAGACCCCCGAACGCCCGTCGTCGTCGGTGTCGGACAGATCTCACGGCACGACGCCGACGATCGGGAACCGGTCGACGTCCTGGCCGACACGATCAGGGCGGCGGCGGACGACGCCGGGGGCGCGTCCTCCCGACCCTGGCGTCCATCCGGGTGGTCGGGCTCCTCAGCTGGCGCTACCGGGATCCGGCCCGACTCGTCGCCGAGCGGCTCGGGATCGCACCCCTCGAGACCGGCTACAGCACGATGGGCGGCAACACCCCCCAGATGCTGATCAACCGCAGCGCCGTCGAGATCGCGGCCGGCGACCTCGACGCGGCGGTCGTCGGCGGGGTCGAGCTGTGGCGCACCCGGATCGGGCTCCGCAAGAACGACCAGCGCCCGGCGTGGACCACTCAAGGCGACGACGTGGCGCCGACGCACATGTTCGGCGGCGATCTCGACATGACCGACCCCGACGCCCAAGCGGTCGGTGCCGTCATGCCCATCCAGCTCTACCCGATGATGGAGAGCGCGCTGCGCCACGATCTGGGCCGGACCGCCGATGACCACCTCGACCACATCACCCGGCTGTGGAGCCGCTTCAGCGAGGTGGCTGCGGACAACCCGCACGCATGGAGCAGAACGGCCTACTCGCCCGAGGAGCTCGCCACCGTCGGTCCGCAGAACCGGATGGTGGGATCGCCCTACCCCAAGCTCCTCAACTCGAACAACATGGTCGACCAGGCGGCCGCCGTCATCGTGATGTCCCTCGAGAAGGCCCGGGCCGTGGGCGTACCGCCCGAGCGGATGGTCTTCCTGCACGCCGGAACCGACGGCTCGGACCCCCTGCAGGTCACGCGTCGGGAACGGTTCGACACGTCGACCGCCATGCGCGTCGCCGGCCGCCGCGCCCTCGACCTGGCGGGTATCGGGCCGGCCGACCTCCGGCACGTCGATCTGTACTCGTGTTTCCCCTCGGCGGTGCAGATCGCAGCCCGCGAGCTGGGCCTGGCCGAAACGCGCGACCTCACGGTGACCGGTGGGCTGACCTTCGCCGGAGGACCGTGGAACAACTACGTCACCCACGCGGTGGCCACGATGACCGAACGCCTCCGGGCCGAACCGGGTGTCGGGCTGTGCACCGCCAACGGCGGGTATCTCACCAAGCACGCCTTCGGCGTGTACGCCTCCGACCCGCCCGCCGACGGGTTCCGGTACCTGGCGCCTCAGGACGAGATCGACCGCCAGCCGACGGTGCAGCCCGCCGGCGACATCGCCGGGCCGATGACGCTCGAGGCCTACACCGTGATGCACGACCGGGACAGCACCCCGGAGACCGGGATCGCCGTGATGCGCACCTCCGACGGCCGGCGGGCGTGGGCGTGCACGACGGACGCGGCCGACATGCGGGAGCTGTTGGAGCACGATGCGGTCGGCCGCGCCGTCGATCGCTCCGTCGGCGGGACCTTCGGCCTCGCCTGAGCCCGCGGCTCAGTGCTCCCCGTCGGGCTGCGTTCGACCCGACCCGGGAAGCCGGGCGTGGAGCATGGCCATCACCCGGTTGTTGGCCTCGGGCATCTCCTTCAGCAGGGTCTGGAAGTGCTGGGTGTCGAACCGCAGCAGGCGCATGGGCTCGTCGGCGATCACCGTGGCCGAACGGGGGCGGTGATCGACCAGCGCCATCTCCCCCACCATCGACCCGGGATGCAGGGTGACGACGTACTCGCCCCGCACCAGCACGCTGGCATCGCCCTCGACGATGACGTAGCAGTCCTGACCGACCCGGCCCTGCTCACACAGCACCGCACCGGTCTCGGCCTCGACCTCCTCGGCCAGCTCGATCACGCGGGCCAGCTCTTCCTCGCCGAACCCCTCGAAGAACGCCACCTCCGCAAGCCACTCGGGAACGGATTGATCGTGCTGTCGTGCCATCGGTCACTTCCCCTCGGTGTCGCTCATCGTAGGAGGCCGCCATGCCGCCCGCAGCTCCGCTTCGGTCAGGCCGCCGAGTCGGAGGAGCCGGAACCCGTCGCGCAGGTCCACCACCGTCGAGGGGTCGCCGCGCAACGTGCCGCCGTCGGCCACGAGGAGGTCGTCGCCCAGCGTGGCGGGCACCTGATCGGCCTGCACGACGGGAGGGTCTCCGGACCGGTTGGCGCTGGACACGGCCAGCGGGCCCACCTCGGCCGCCAGGCGGCGCACCAGCGGGTGATCGGGGCAGCGGGCGCCGAGTGAGGACGGGTCCCCGCCCAGGTCCCACCCGAGGCCGTCGGCTCGGTGATCGACGATGGTGAGCGGCCCGGGCCAGTAACGGGCGGTGAGGCGGTCCCGGCCCGGGGACCGGTCCGCCCAGAGCCGCTCGGCCTGCGCCGGATCGGCGACGAGCACCGCGGTCGGGACGTCCCGGTCGCGCCCCTTGCGCCGGTACAGCTCGGTGATGCCGCCACCGTCGGCCGCTCGGGCCGCGATGCCGTAGACGGTGTCGGTCGGCAGCACCGCAACACCGCCGGCGTCCAGGCGCTCCGCCAATGCGGCGACGGCGCCCGCGGTCGGCCGGCTGGGGATGATCGGCACGAACACAAGCCTACGAGCCCGAGCCTGGCAGACTCTCGCCATGCGCGCTGCGATCATGCGAGCCGGCCGGATCGTCGTGGACGAAGTGGACGAACCACCGCTCGAGGCGGGTCAGATCCGGGTCAAGACGCTGGCGTGCGGGATCTGCGGGTCCGACCTGCATGCGCTCCACCACGCCGACCGCATGGTCGACATGAGCCGCCACGCCACCACTCCCGGCGATGCCCTCCGGCCCCACATCATGGACCCGGACCGCGACGTGGTCATGGGTCACGAGTTCTCGGCCGAGGTGGTCGAGCTGGGTCCCGGCGCCTCCCACCGTGAGGGCGACATCGTCGTGTCGATGCCCATCGTCATGGCGTCGACGGGCATCCATCCGATCGGCTACGACAACACGTTCCCGGGCGGCTACGGCCAGACGATGGTGCTCAACGACATGATGGCGCTCAACGTCCCGAACGGGCTCGACGCCCGCCGTGCCGCGTTGACCGAACCGATGGCCGTGGGTGTTCACGCGGTCAATCGGTCGTCGATCGCCTCCCACCACTCGGCGTTGGTCCTCGGCTGCGGGCCGGTCGGGCTGGCCGTCATCGCCGGACTGCGCCAGCGCGGCGTGGACCACATCGTGGCCACCGACTTCTCTCCGACCCGGCGGGCGTTGGCCGAGCACATGGGGGCCGCCACGGTCGTCGATCCGGACACCGAGCCCGCCATCGAGGCCTGGCGCCGGGTCGACGGGTCGCGCTCGCTGACGGTCTTCGAGGCGGTCGGGGTTCCGGGCATGCTCGACCAGGCCATGCGAGACGCACCACGCCACAGCACGGTCGTCGTCGTGGGGGTCTGCATGGAGCCCGACACGGTCCGACCGATGCTGGGGGTGGTCAAGGAGCTCGACGTCAGGTTCGCGTTCGGCTACGACCCCGCCGAGTTCGCCGAGACCCTGCGCCATGTCGCCGAGGGCACCTTCGACGTCGGCCCGATGATCACGGGATCGGTCGACCTGGACGGTGTGGCGGAAGCCTTCGAGGCGCTGGCCGACCCCGACGCCCACGCCAAGATCCTGGTCGAACCCACGTAGCCGACGACCCGGTTCACCTGGGGTGGCGGGCGATGATGCCGCGGTCGCGGCCGGCGAGATCCTCGAAGGACTCGACCTCGGCGAATCCGACCCCCTCGCAGCGTTCGATCAGCGTCGCGACCTGGTCGGGAGCGCACTCGAGGACCAGGACACCGTGGGGGGCCAGCCAGTCGGCGGCGCCGGGCACCAGGACGTCGTAGGCCTCGAGTCCCGACGGCCCCGGCACCAGCGCTCGGCGCGGCTCCCAGTCGGCGACCACCGCCGGGAGCTCCTCGTCGGCGCGGACGTACGGCGGGTTGCTGACGACCAGATCCAGCCGGCCCCGCCGATCGGTCGGCAGCGCGTCGAACCACGTCCCCTCCACCACCTGGACGCCGACCGCAGCCCGCCCGAGACCGACCAGGTTGGCACGCGCCACCTTCGTCGCCTCGACGCTCGCGTCGGTGAGCCAGACCTGCGAGCCGCGCACCTCGAACGCCAGCGACAGGCCGATGGCACCGGAACCGGTCCCCAGGTCGACCGCGGTCGGGGACGACCCGACCCTGCCGCTGGCGACCAGCCGGGCCAGCTCGTCGACGGCGTGACCGGCCACGACCTCGGTCTCGGGTCGGGGAATCAGGACCCGGGCGTCGACCATCAGGTCGAGCTGGCGGAACCCCCACCGTCCGACGACGTATTGGAGCGGCTCACCGTTCAGTCGACGCTCCACCATCGCATCCAGTGCGGCCACCCCGCGCCCGGTGGCCGGCTCCCCCAGGCCCTGGTGCAGCTCCGACCCCTCGAAACCCGACGCCTGCTCGACGATGCGGCGGGCGTCGACGGCGGCCGAATCGAACCCGGCATCCCGGAAGCGCTGCACGGTCTCGGCCAGGAGCCGGCTCCAGGCGACGGTGCCGGCCTCGCCGTCGCCGCCGTCGCTCCCGTCCCCGCCGGGGCTCAGTGCTGCTCCTCGAGCTGCTGGGTCCGTTCGGTGGCCTGCAACAGCTCGATCACCTCGTCGAGCTCGCCACCCAGGATCCGGTCGAGGTTGTAGAACGTCTTGTCGACCCGCTCGTCCTTCACCCGATTCTCCTTGTAGTTGTAGGTGCGGACCTTCTCGGATCGACCGCCGCCACCCACCTGGCCCCGGCGCTGCTCGGCGACCTCGGCCGCCTGACGGGCCATCTCCTGCTCGAGCAGCCGGCTGCGGAGCACCCGCATGGCCTTCTCGCGGTTCTGGAGCTGGCTCTTCTCGTCCTGCATCGAGACGGTCAGGCCGGTGGGCTTGTGGGTGATGCGCACCGCCGAGTCCGTCGTGTTCACCGACTGGCCACCCGGTCCCGACGATCGGTACACGTCGATCTCCAGGTCGTTGGGATCGACGCGCACATCGACCTCCGCGGCCTCGGGCAACACCGACACCGTCGCCGACGACGTGTGGACCCGACCCTGGGACTCGGTGGCGGGCACGCGCTGCACCCGGTGGGGGCCGCCCTCGTACTTGAGGTGCCCCCAGACCGAGTCGCCCTTCACGACGAACGACACCGACGCGAATCCGCCCATGTCCGACGGCCGGGTGTCGAGCTGCTCGATCTGCCAGCCCTTCAGGGCGGCGTACGCCTTGTACATGTCGTGAAGATCGCGGGCGAAGAGGTTGGCCTCCTCACCGCCCTCGGCGCCGCGGATCTCGACGATCACGTTCTTGCCGTCGTTGGGATCGGAGGGGAGGAGCAGGGTTCGCAGCTCGTCCTCGAGCGTTGCGACCTGGGTTTCGGCGTCGGCCAGATCGGTCCGCAGGACGTCGCGATCCTCGCCGTCGGACTCGGTGATCATCTCCTTCAGGGTGGCGACGTCGTCCAGCCGCTGTGAGAGCCGCTTGCCGCAGCCGACCAGGGTCTCCAACTCCTTGTAGCGCCGCGCCGCCGCTTCGAGCGCGGCCGAATCGCCGACCACGTCGGGGTCGGCCAGCCTGGTCTCGACCTCGGCGAGCTCGCTCTCGAAGTCAGGCAGTCGCTCGAGCATCAGTGCAGGTTACGAGCCGAGCCAGGGCGCCGCGACGGGCTGGACCTCGACCGAACCGCGGAGGGCCGCGGCCAGCTCCCGGGTCACCGGGTAGTCGTCGACCGCCGGAATGACGAGAACCAGCCGTGCGTCGGGCGCGTAGCGACGGCGCAAGGTGGCCGCAGTGAGGGCCAGCGACGGATCGACACCGGCGGAGCAGACCGCCAGCGTGGGCGCGTCTCCCGCCTCGAGCGCCGGCGCCGGAGACGGGGCCCGGAGCCCCTCGACGGGGAGCGGCGGGACCGCAACGAGTCGATCGCAGCCGACCAGGCGGGGGTCGGCCAGGATCATCGACCGCAACCACCGCTCGCGCCGGAGTCGATTGAGCGGGTGCGGGGCCGCCCCCGGCCGGCGGTGGCGACGCACGGCTCGGGCTGCCGTGGCCAGCTGGACCGCGGGCTCGGTGCCCTGGGCGCCGACGAGCATGTCGTTGAGGTCACGGTCGAACTGGCCCACGCCGACGGAGAGCACCGGCTCGTCACCTTCCAGCTCGATGCGAGCCACCTCGAGTCCGGCGATCTCACCGATGATCGCATCGTCCTCGACGACAGGGTCCAACCCATGCTCGCGGAGCACCGCCAACAAGGGCTCGGCCTCGGGCGGGGCCACGGGTGGTGCGACCGTGGGAACGGGATCGGGCGCGGCCACCGGGACCGGGCCGTCCTCGGTCGCCTCCCACACGCGGATCTCGGGATCACCCAGGAGCTGCACCTGCCGGGCGATGGCGGCGGGATCGGTCGCCTCGTCGGCCTCGACCACCACCTCGAGCCGGGCGACCCCGCCGCGCCGCGCCCAGACGACGGCACCGACCAGTCCGGCCGGATCGTCGATCATCGCCCAGGCGTCGGCTCCGTCACGCACGACCGGCCCGAACGCGAAGCTCTCGCCGGCCTCGTCGCCGGCCGCAACCAGGGCGCGCAGTTTCGCCAGTCGGAGCGCCGCGAGGCGCTCGGCGTCCATCTGGCCCGGGAAGGGGCTCAGGCTTCGGACTCGGCGGCGGGCGCCTGCTTCTTGCGTCGCTTGCCGTAGCGGCGCTCGAAGCGCTCGACCCGACCGGCGGTGTCGACGATCTTCATCGTGCCGGTGAAGAACGGGTGGCTCGCGCTGGAGATCTCGACCTTGGCCAGCGGGTAGGTGGTTCCGTCCTCCCACTCGATGGTCTCGCTGGTCTCGATCGTGGACCGGGTGAGGAAGGTGTCGCCGGAGGAGGTGTCCTGGAACACGACCGGGCGATAGTCGGGGTGGATGTCGGCCTTCATAGAACTCTCCAGTGTGGTGGGAGGAACGGGGTGCTCACAACTGCAAGCCCCGATCACCCCTTCGCGATCTCGGTCAGGAACTCGTCGTTGGTGCGGAAGCTGCGCAGCCGGTCCATCATCAGCTCGAGGCCCGCACCGGGTTCGCCGTCGCCGGCGACACCGTGGAGGACCCGCCGGAGCTTGTGCACCTGGGTCATCTGCTTGCGGTCGAAGAACAGCTCCTCGTGGCGGGTCGAGGACGCGTCGACGTCGATGGCCGGGAAGATACGCCGCTCGGCCAAGCGCCGATCCAGTCGGAGCTCCATGTTGCCGGTGCCCTTGAACTCCTCGAAGATCACTTCGTCCATCTTCGAACCGGTCTCGACCAGGGCGGTGGCCAGGATGGTGAGGGAACCGCCTTCTTCGATGTTTCTGGCGGCGCCGAAGAACTTCTTCGGCGGGTAGATGGCCGCGGTGTCGAGCCCGCCGGACAACGTGCGCCCGTTGGGCGGTGCGGCCAGGTTGTAGGCACGGGCGAGGCGGGTGATGCCGTCGAGGATGATCACGACGTCCTCGCCCGTCTCGACCAGCCGCTTGGCTCGCTCGATGGTGAGCTCGGCGACCTGGGTGTGCTCCTCGGCGGGGCGGTCGAAGGTCGAGGCGACGACCTCGCCGCGTTCGAGCGACCGGGCCATGTCCGTGACCTCTTCGGGGCGCTCGTCGACCAGCAGGACGACCAGGTGGGCCTCGGGGTTGTTGACCTCGATCGACTTGGCGATCTGCTTCATGATCGTGGTCTTGCCCGCCTTGGGCGGGGACACGATCAGACCTCGCTGGCCCTTCCCGATCGGCGCGACCAGGTCGATGATGCGCGCCGTCATGTTGGCCACGCCGTCCTTGGTCTCCATGCGCAGCCGCTCGTCGGGGAAGAGCGGGGTCAGATCCTCGAAGTGGGGCCGGCCCCGGCTCTTGTCGGGCGCTTCGCCGTTGACGGCGGTGACCTTCACCATGGCCGGGTTCTTCTCGTTGCGATTGGCCGGTCGCGACTCGCCCGTGACGTGGTCGCCCTTGCGCAGCTGGAGCTGACGGCACTGCTTCACCGAGATGTAGACGTCGTCCTTGGTGGGAAGGAACCCCCCGACCCGAAGGAATCCGTACCCCTCGTCCCGAAGATCGAGGTAGCCGTCGACCTCCATGGGATCGCCGGACCACGGCTCGTCCTCGCGCTTGTCGCGGTCACGCCCGCGACGCCGGCGCCGGCGGTTGCCGACCTCGACCGAGTCGTTGTTGCCCCGCTTGCGGTTGCGCTGATCGCCCCCGTGGTCCTGCCGTCCCTGATCGCGCTCGTTCGACTCGTTCCCACGGTCGGACGGACCCTCCGGTTCGCGCGACCGTTCGTCGTCCGATGCCGATCCGCTCTGGCGCTTTCCCTTCTTGGCCCGGCCCCGGTTCTTCCGGTCGTCGCCGTCACCTTCGTCCGCCTCGTCCGGGGTGACCTCGCCCGCGGTGGCGGTCCCGTCGTCCGCGTCTCCTCCGTCGCCCTCGGCGGCGGGACCGTCGTCGGAATCGCCGCTGCCGCGGCTGCCGCCCGCCTGCTCGAGGATCAGGTCGACGATCTCGGCCTTACGGGCGCGAGACGGAGGCTTGGCCCCCATCGCGGTGGCGATGGTCTGCAACTCGTTGCGGTCTTTTCGCTCCAGCACGGAACGCTCGAGATCGGTCGTTTCGACGCTCACCTGGAACCTCATGATCACTCTGGGGGTCTACGCCACACTGGTCCAGGCGGGACCAGGCTCGACCCGGCCACCGACGCGCCGCGAGGCGGGAGGTGACGGGAAGGACGGTACGCCGGTGGCTGCGCTACCTCCGCCCGATGATGGGTCATCGAAGGTATGTGGCGCGGTACCCGGTACCGACAGGGCGTCACTGTAGTGACCGGACCGCGCCCTCACAACAACCCCACGGCGTAACGACGGACCGGGCCGGCTCATCCGGCCAGCATGCGTCCGATCAGCTCATGGCCCACGGCCACCGGCGCCGATGCCACCCCGGACTCGGAGTAGACCCCGCCCGGGCCCTCGTGCTGGGAGTCGACCAGCAGGTACGGCACCGGGTCCGGCGTGTGGGTCCGAAGGGCCAACGGGGTCGCGTGATCGGGCAGCAGCAGCATCCGCCACGGCCCCAGTTCGTCCATCCCGTCGACCAGATCCGCCAGGATGCGTCGGTCCCAGTTCTCGAGGGCTCGCACCTTCTCGTCGACGTCACCGGCGTGCCCCGCCTCGTCGGTGGCCTCGACATGGATCACGAAGAGGTCGATGCCGTCGGCCAGGGCGGTGAGCGCGGCGTCGCGCTTGCCCTCGTAGTTGGTGTCGTAGTGGGCGGTGGCCCCCTCGACCTCGACCACCTTCATCTCGGTGAGGACGCCCAGCCCACGGACCAGGTCGACGGCCGTGACCATGCCGCCGGTGCACCCGTGCTGGTCGACGAACCGCCTCATGGTCGGCTGGTGGCCCTGACCCCAGAGCCAGATGTGGGTGGCCTCGAGGTCCGAGGCGGCCAGGACGTCGGCGGAGGCCTCCATCAGGGTGGACAGGCGCTCCCCCGCCGGTCCGGACGGCCACACGGCGGGTTGGTCGGTGAGATCGTGGGGCGGGATGGTCTCGGCGTCGGCCCAGTCGGCGGGTGCGACCAGGCAATGGCGGTACTGCACGCCGGGGTGGAACGCCAGGTCGTCGGTCCCGAGCGCCGCGTCCAGGGCCCGGACCACCTCGGCGGCCGCCCCCTTCTCCGGATGACCACCGGCGAAGTCCACCATGGTTCCGTCGGCGCCCAACGAGACCAGATTGCACCGGAAGGCCACCTGATCGGGCCGGAGGCGGAGACCGAGGGCCGCCGCTTCGATCGGCGCCCGGCCGGTGTGGAACTGCGCTGGGTCGTACCCGAGGATGGACATGTTGCCCACGTCGCTTCCCGGCGGAAGTCCGGGCGGGATGACCGCGGCCCGGCCCGTGGTGCCACGAGCAGCCAACGACCGGAGGATCGGCAGGTCGGCGTACTCGAGCGGGGTCTTCCCGCCCAACTGGGCCACGGGCTCATCGGCGCAACCGTCGGGGACACAGACGACGTACTTCATCGGGCCATCATGCCAGCGCCCGACCCCGGACCGACCCCACGGAGGCAGGACGAATTCGTGAGATCAGCGGGATCAGCCGTCGGTGGCGTCGATGTGGGCCTGGATCGTGGCCAGATCGGCGGGGAGCGAGGTCATCCGCTCCTCGCGCTCCATCAGATCGGCCAGACGATCGGGCAACGCGGGTCGCCGACCCGTCGCCTGCTCGACGGCGTCGGGGAACTTGGCCGGATGCGCGGTGGCCAGACACACGACGGGTGAGGCCGGCGTCGGGCTGGTGAGCTCGGCGGCTACCCCCAATCCCACGGCCGTGTGCGGGTCGACCACGTGGCCCGATCGCCGGGCGGTGGCCTCGATCACCCGGAGCGTGGCGGCGTCGTCGATGGTGCCGGCCGCGAACATCTCGCTGGCGGCGGCGAACACGTAGGGACCGAAATCGATGGCGCCCGACTCGCGGAACGCTCTCATGGCGTTGCCGAGATCCTCGCCGTCGCGTCCGAACAGCTCGAACAGCAGGCGCTCGAGGTTGCTGGACACCTGGATGTCCATCGCCGGACTGAAGGTGGGCTCGACCGAGCCGACCCGCATCGATCCGGTGGTGAAGAACTGGGTGAGGATGTCGTTCTGGTTGCTGGCGACGACCAACCGGCGGATCGGCAGGCCCATCTGGCGGGCCACCCAACCGGCGAAGACGTTGCCGAAGTTTCCGCTGGGCACGACGAACGTGGGCGGTGTCGCGTGCGACACCCGGGAGGCGGCGTACACGTAGTAGACGGTCTGGGCCATCACGCGGGCCCAGTTGATGCTGTTGACCGCTCCCAGTGCCTGCCGCGCCCGGAAGGACTCGTCGGCGAACATGGCCTTCACCAGATCCTGGCAGTCGTCGAAGCTCCCGTCGATGGCCAGATTGTGGACGTTGTCGTCCAGCACGGTGGTCATCTGGCGACGCTGCACGTCGCTGACCCGTCCCTCGGGGTGCAGGACGAAGATCCGGACGCGAGCGCGTCCCCGGCAGGCATCGATGGCTGCGGAGCCGGTGTCACCCGAGGTGGCGGCGACGATGGTCATGGTGGCATCGCGTCGGGTGAGCTCCTCCTCGAACAACCGGGCCACCAGCTGGAGTGCGATGTCCTTGAACGCCAGGGTCGGGCCACGGAAGAGCTCCAGCAGGTGGAGCCCGGGATCGAGCTCCACGATGGGGGTCACCGCGTCGTCGTCGAACCCGGCGTAGGCGTCGACGACCAGCTCGGCGAAGCGATCCCGATCGATCGACCCCTCGACGAACGGCCACATCACACCGGCGGCCAGGTCGGCGTAGGACAGGTCGGGGTTGCTCCAGCCCGCGAAGAGCGACGGCCACTCGGCCGGCACGTACAGCCCGCCATCGGAGGCCAGACCGGTGAGCAGGACGTCGGCGAAGTCCAGCTCGGGGGCGGCCCCTCGGGTGCTCACGTACCGCATCATCTAGTCCTCGAGGCCGATCACGCGCAGCACGGTGCCGATCCGATCGACGGCATCGAGCAACCTCAGGTCGTGGAGCGTGGCCTGGACATCGGCCTCGACGGCCGCGTGGGTGATGAACACGATGCGGGCCTCGCCGCCCAGACCCTCCTGCTCCATCGACCGGATGGAGACCCGGTGCCGCCCGAAGATCTCGGCCACCTGGGCCAGGACCCCAGGTTCGTCGGCGACCTCGATGTTGAGGTAGTAGGCGGACCGGACCCGATCGATGGGCCGGATGGTGGCCCGACCGAAGCTGCCCAGCGTGGCCGACGAGCTGCGCTGCAGGTTGGCGGCAGCATCGATGACGTCACCGAGCACGGCGCTGGCGGTGGGCATCCCACCCGCTCCCCTGCCGTAGAGCATGAGATCGCCGACGGCGCCGCCCTGGATGAACACGGCGTTGAAACTCCCGTTGACCGAGGCGAGCGGGTGGTCCTCGGCGATCATCGCCGGGTGGACCCGGACCGCCACCTCAGGGCCCTCGTCCGCCTCGATGGACTCGGCGACCGCGATGGGTTTGATGACGAACCCGAGGTGACGGGCGTGCGCAACATCGGAGGACGTGATCGACCCGATGCCCTCGTGGTAGACGTCACCGGCCACCACCGAGGTGCCGAACGCGAGGGTGGCCATGATGGCCACCTTGGCGCCCGCGTCGTACCCCTCGACGTCGGCGGTGGGGTCGCGCTCGGCGTAGCCCAGGCTCTGGGCCTCGGCCAGCGCTTCCTGATACGAGACGCCGTCGTCGGTCATCCGACTGAGGATGTAGTTGGTGGTTCCGTTGACGATGCCGAGGATCCGGGTGATGGGTTCGCCCAGCAGCGACTCGCGCAACGGCCGCATCAACGGGATGGCCCCGGCCACCGCCGCCTCGAAGAGCAGATCGACTCCGGCCCGGTCGGCGGCGCCGTAGAGCTCGTTGCCCACGTTGGCGAGGAGCTCCTTGTTGGCGGTGACGACCGGCTTTCCGGCTGCGAGCGCGTCGGCCACCAGTTGACGGGCCGGCTCGATCCCGCCGATCACCTCGACCACGAGGTCGACATCGTCGGCCGCCACCACCTCGGCCGCGTCGGTGGTCAGCAGCCCGTCGAGCTCGACGCCCCGGTCCTTCGATGCGTTGCGCACCGCGACCCGCACGATCTGCAGGTCGAGCCCCGACCGGGCGGCGATCGCGGCCCGCTGTTGGTCGATCAGCTCGACCAGGGCCGCGCCGACGTTGCCGCAGCCCAGCAGGCCGATGCGGATCGGGCGCGGATCGCTGTGGGTCGCGGACGGGAGGTCACTCGTCATCGGCCCACCGTACTTCGGCCCGGCCCGACTCTTGAACCAAGAATCCTCGGTCCCAGGGGCCGTCGGGATCTCTGGATAGCCTTCGCGCCATGGCGCTCGCCGACGAGAAGTACGTGTCGTTCACCACCTACAAGAAGGACGGCGGGTCCACCTCCGTGCCGGTGTGGATCGTCGGGGCCGGCGACGGGAAGCTGGGATTCACGACCTCGTCCAGCAGCTGGAAGGCGAAACGCCTGGCCAACGACGACCGCATCCAGATCCAGCCGAGCGACGCCCGGGGCCGGGTCAAGGCCGGCACGACGCCGCAGAGCGGGACCGCGGTCGTGCCCAAGGGCACTGAGTTCGCGGCCATGACCGGCCGCATCAAGGCCAAGTACGGCCTTCCCGTGATGCTCATCGGCGCCTGGGCCAAGCTACGGAAGCTGATGGGCGCCGACACGACCAGCGACTGCGCCATCGTCATCACCCTCGACAGCTCGGACACGCCCTAGCGATCGTCCGTGGCGCACCCTCGGGTCATTCGATTTCGGTGCCGTCGGGTCGGTGGGTGTGCCATCGGCCGTCGGTGTCGCGCCAGACGGTGTAGCCGTGTTCTTTGTGGCGGTTGTGTTTGCCGCAGGCGGGTCCCCCGTTGCCGGGGTTGGTTCTGCCGCCGCCGCCGTCGTCGCGTTCGGTGAACGGGACCAGGTGATCGATCTGGCACTGTGACACCGGCACGTGGCAGCCGGGCCAGAAACACTCGGTGTTGGCCAACTGGGCCGCCAGGCGGGCCAAACCGGTGAAGAGCCGCACACTGCGACCGAGGTCGATGGCCACCCCGTCGGCTCCGATCACCACCCGCCGCAGCTTGCCGACCAGCGAGGCGACGACCGCTTCGGTCGGTTCGACGGGATGCCCGTCGATGGTGGAGCACCGATAGGACTGGTCGCCGGGGTCGGCGTCGGGCCGGGTCCCGGTGATCAGCGCTTCGAGGGTGCGTTCGTAGGTGGCGTCGTCGATGACCAGATTGGTGACGATCTCGGGGGCCTTGCCGCCCGGTTCGGTCGACGCCGCCTTCTGGAAGATGGCGAACAGGGCGTCGAAGCGGCGTTGCGCGTCGCTGCGTTCCAGATGCTCCTTGGTGGTGGCATCACCATGCTCGACCTTCGCTTTGTCCCAGTCGGTGTGGAACTCGGCGGCGACGAAGTGAGCGAAGATCGTCTTCAGTTCCGCTCCGGACAGCGACCCGCAGCCCGCGGTGAGTTCCCACGACTGATCGAACTCCCGGTGCAGGCGGGCATCACGGTTCTCGTGGTTGCGCTGGTTGACCTCGCAGGTGCCGTCCTCGTCGGCCAGGCGAACCCAGTCGGTCACCACCTCGTCGAACGACTTGTAGGACTCGCTCTTGGCAATCCGCAGCAGCGGGCCCTCGAACTCCGGCAACCGGTCCCGCACCCTCGGATTGGAATGGGCCCGGGCCATCCGGCGGACCTGACAGGCCCCCACCTCACCAGCCCCGAACGCCTCCCGGGTGTCGGGCAGGTCGCGCAAGGCCTTTGCGGTGCGCGCTCTCGCGGCGGCTTCGGCGCCGGACAGTTTGGCCACATGACGGACCATGATCTTGGCCGAATGATGCCCATCAGCCCGATGCAGACCCTTGCGGTCGATGACATCCACCAACTCGACTCGGGCCGCATCCAACCGCCGGCCGAGTTTCTCGAGTTTGTTGATCAGGCCGATCGCGTCGGCCGAATCGACCGGATCCAGACCCGCCGTCAGAACCTCGTCCAGACCCGCCGCGATCGCCGCCAAACCGTTGCCAAGATCAGCTTCCGCCAGTTCAACCGCCATACCCCCATTCTCCCACGAGGGTATGACAGTCAGATCTGACCGATCGCTGACCGGAACGCGCCTCCGGCCACTCACCGTGGCCCAGGCGAGCGTCCGCCAATGTCACCCGAAGGCCGTGCCGTGGGGTCGTCGTCGGAGGACCGACCCACACAATCCCATACCACTCACTGGCGACTCGTAGCCTGAGGCATGACGGTTCGTGTCGGAGGTGCGATCGTTGTCCGCTCCACTCCGCGAGGTGTCCACGATCAGGCTACTACAGACCCTGATCCCGAGGACCCTGATATGAACCCTGAGCTGACACCCTCGCGACCCACTCTACGTGACCATCGACGACGCCCTGGTCGATCACCCCGAGTGGGCCCCCGAACGCCCGGCAGTGGGGATCGCCCCGAAGCTGTCCGACGCCGAACTGGCCACGCTTGCGGTGATCCAAGCGCTGCTCGGCTTCACCTCCGAAGCCCAGTTCATCCGACACGCCCATGCCCACCTGCGACCGTGGTTCACCTATCTGCCTGACCGGCCCGGCTACAACAAGCGACTCCGCCGTCGGGCCAGTTGCTCCACCACCTCGTCGCCCACCTCGCCCGCCAATGCCCGTCATTCAACGACGACCTGTGGCTCGTGGACTCAACACCCGTCGAATGCGGTCGCTCCCGGGAAACCCGAAACGCTCCGACCTGGTCGGCTGGGCCACCTACGGCTCTCGCCTCTAGTCCTCGATGACGTCCAGTCCTTGTTCCCGGAGCCGAGCGATGTTGTCGAGCATTCCCTGCAATACCTCGGGGGCGTGACTGTCCCAGGTCTCGACCTCGCTGACGACGCTCATGGGGTGTCGAGTGCGGTAGGACCGGGTGACGTTCCCAGGGAACTTCTTATTCGTGACGTTGGGGTCGTCTTCGAAGGGGCCGGTGGGCTCGACGACGTAGATGCGCCCCCGCTCCTCCCTCCTCGCTAGCGCAATGGCGAGTTCGGCCGCCCAGACGGCTGGTTCGAGCAAGGCTGCGAAGTAGACGTGGTTCGAGATACGACCCTCGTGGTAGTTGGACAGACTGCCCGGGACGATCCGATCACCGACGTCGAAAGGGGTCTTCGTCCCGTGGAAGAACGGCCCCTCGACGTGATCGCAGCTCTCGAACGTCACGGGGACGTAGTCGGTGTCGCTCGACTCTGCGATCGCATCGGCGATCGACTTCGTTGCTTCCGCACGCTCCCGGTTTCGCAAGCGTCCTCCGACCATCGAATCCTCGCCCAGTACACGGAGCAACATGTTGCCCTAGCAGTGCAGATCGGTCGGAATCAACCAACCGGAGAAGAGCGCGGCGGTGATTCCGCGGAAGATCTGTGGTGCCCTCCATCTGCCGCGATGGGACAGCCGGGTGGGTGCGTCTCCTGTAACACAGCACCCGCGAACTGCATCGTGCGGATGCACCCTGAGTCCAACGTCGCTCCACAGGCCAGCATCCACCAATGTCACCCGATAAGCCGGTGGCTTCGTGTCGGAGGTTCGAGCCGGCTCGACCCGCGTGGCGAATGAGTGGAGAAGTAGCCTGCCCACGGTGAGTGACCACGTGGATGGGCTTCGAAACCGGATCCGATCGATGCCTCTTGACGACCCTCCGCCGCCGTGGCGCCAAGTGGCATCGGTAGCTGTTGGAGGCCTTCATTCCGTGGGATTCGGTGCGGACGCGACTGGCCGGGAGTTGGTCTTGACCGGATCGTGGGCGGGTCGTGGTTTGTTCGACACGCAGACTGGCGGCTTGGTGGCGCGGGACACCGATGAGGAGGTGCACCGTTGGATGACCCACGGCCACGAGTACTGCGAAGGCATCGGCCCAATCGAAGGTTCGAGGATTCGGGTTGCCGGCTTGTGGGGTGGCGGGCTGAACCGCATGACCGAAGACGGCTGGAGCGTTGCGGTCGTCGCCGTCGATTGGCCAGAGGAACGCGTGATACTGCAGCCGCCCGGTGCTGACGTGATGATCGAGCACCTCGCTTCAGGCTGCATCACGATCTCCGCCGCAGCGACGGAACTCCGTTGTGTCGGCTTTGCGCCGAGCGGACGAGCGTTGGTCGTCGTTACAGCGTCGGATGTGACGATCTTCGGTCGATGACAGCCCGAGTCAATCGACGCCCGGTTCGCGGTGCGTTCCCTGTAGCACAGCACCCGTCGACAGCACGACGCCTCACGCCAGCATCCATCAATGTCACCAGAAGGGTCCGCGGCGGGGCCCATGTCGTCGGCTGTGCCCGACCTGGGGATGAGCTGAGCAGCGGACGCGGCTTGGAGGGTCACAAGCTCCGACGTTGAGCTGCCGAGAGGCGGATCGGCATGTCGGGACGAGACAGGGCGATCCGCTTGATCAGCTCCGGGAGTCCCGGGCCCCCGAGGACCAGGACTGATCTCGTCGTGGCGCACTGGAAGCGGATCGGTGCGCTGCCCAGTGGACCAGATCGGATTGCCGTGAGCTCATCTACTTGGATCGCTCCGTCGCCGATGACGGCTGACCATCGGAGAGTCTGTCCATCGAACGTGACGACACGAGAGATCCGGTGGAGGTTCATGTAGAGATTCCACATCGCCACGAGCGCCAGGAGCAGAGCGAACCACAGCGGAGGACGCCGCCGTGCTCCAGACCGATCCGCCAACCACGAACCAAGCCGCGACCACGAAGGCGAGGGTGCTCACCACCGGCAACAGCAACGTCCGGACGTAACCCCCGGCCCGGTATGTGACAGGCACCCCCACGTGCATCCAATGTAGATCTGAACATGGCCGTCGTCAGACCGAACCTCCCTGACCGTCGGCCTAGCTGAGCCAGACCGGTAGCGTGATCTGGAGTCCGGGGAGGTCGACATGGTTCGGGTCGGCTACGTAAGCGACGAGGAACTGGATTTCGAGGCCGTCGTCATCGCGGGCGACGACTTGGACGACTCGATCGAAGTGCAACGTGCGCTGACCTTCGACGACCAAGACCGCTCTCTCGGGATGGACACGTACTGCCTCGTTCGAGGCGGGACGGCGAAACACTACGGGGGGATCGAACAATGGAGCGTCACCGACAACGTCCTGTCGATCCGCTTCACGACGGAGGCAGCGGCGGCGCTCGGCTTGGCGACCGTCCTGAACACCGTCATCGAGACAGCCGCACGGGACCTCGTGGTTTCTCACCTCCACCGGCTCCTGTCCTGACAGGACCTGTCAGATAGTGCAATCCGCCAAACCAGCGGAGACCCGGCCACGCCACGCCAGCATGCGCCAATGTCGCTCGAAGCGGGGACGTGGAGGTTCAGGACGGCGGGTCCAACGCACAAAGGGCCGAGCGGCGGCTGGACCGGGCTGGGTGACCCGATCGGGGTCGCCCAACCGGCGACTACCGGGCGCTAACGACGTCCTTCGGCGTCGAGGTCTCCGTGTCGAGCGTCAGCTTTGGGCCGATGCCCAGGGAACGGGGGATTCATCCGCCGCGAAACTGGCTGTGACCTGGTTGACGTAGTTGCCGCGGTAGCCGAGGAGGAAGAGCATGGCTGCGCTGCAGATCTCCTGGCTAAGTCGCACTACCTCATTCCAGGTCTCTCCGTTCATCTCCCACGCCGCTCGATGTCGCTTGGCATGGACGGCAGAGTGGCGAACCTCCGTCAGCACGTTGGCGATGTCCCAAGTCGGTTTGGCGAACCCCCGAATGGCGGTCAGCTCGGGCGGAACCTCCAGCGGGTAGCTCATCAGCCCAAGCAGCAGCCGGATGCGGTCGCTCGTTTCGAGCCGGTCGTAGCCTTTGCCGCTCATGAGCTTGCGGTCCTCGACGACGACGTGCCAGCCAATCAGTTCCAGTAGCGCGCCCGACATGATGAGCTGTCGATTGACAAGTCCCTGCGTTGCGTCGAGGTAGTAGTGCATCGACGTGCGTAGCAGCCGTTCCCAGTACTGGTTCGACCAGCGATCATCGATCGCGCTGAACACTTGGTTGAGACCGTCCACCGACCTTCGTGAGAACCAGGTCATGGGCATCGACCACGGCGCCGTATACCAGAGTCCCCACAGCTCCCATGCGACCGTGCCATCCGCCGACAACCCACGGGTCCGCACTGGTGTGATCCAGCGGTCTTCGGCGAACGACAGGGTGTACTGCAGGGTCGTCATGAGTTGGACGGCATCCGAAGGTTCGATCGTCGCCCCGTCGCTCAGGGTCGCCCGGCCAACGTGTGTGACTGCGTAGCCGCCCGCCTCTTGAAGGGTATTGATCGTGTGACGGAGATCGCGGACGGCCTGAAGCGCAACCGACCATCGCGAACTCGCCAATTGCAGTAGGTCAGCTCCCCAGGAATGCTCCCCGTAGGTGACGGGTTCGCCAAAGACGTCTTCCATGTTGACCACCTCGAAGCGAACTTCCGCAGCACCGACACCGGTGCTGACGGTGAGGACGTCGAAGATCTGGAACTCAGCCCAGGGTGATTCGGGCGACCAGCTGCCACCGCTTCGGTGGGCACGCCCGCTGCCACCTGGCACTCCCAGCTCGGTCTCTTGGTTGGGGCCGCCTCCGATCACCCGTTGTAGATCCCGGACATCGGCGCTTGGATCGAACTCAACTCGGCAGACCAACGCGGGCTCAGGCGACCATCGAATGTGAACGACCGCATCGCCTTCCAACGAGACCCCCTGTGCGCTGGCCGACGCTCTGCCGACGTATATCGGAACGCTGGCATTCGGCTCCGGTTGCTCGAGGTCGGACGGTAGCGGCGTCGCATAGCCGTCGCGGCCGGTGCTGTTCTCGGTCGACACGACGTCCAGTTGAGCGGATTGTTGCCCGTCGGGCCACCTCGGATGGAGCCGCGCGGTTGAAGGCGACGGCCGGGAACCGAAGGCGCGGTTCCCTGCAACACAGCACCCGTAAACTGCACGGCGGCTCGGGGTTCCGGAGCCATAGCAGCTCGGTCGTGGGAGGGTGGGCCGGTGTCATCCGAGGCTGCGCCCGTCGACCTGTGGTGGGCGAGGGCCAAGCCGCGGGGCCCCGGCCGGGCGTGAGCCCGGCTGGGGAGGCGCCGTGCCCGAGGGAAGACGGGCGCTCTTCACTTGAAATAGCAACGAAACTCGGGGGGACGTGCTGCTCGCATCCGGGCCTGCTCGCCGATCTTCTCGGCGTTGGTCTTGACCCGGCGGGTTACATGCATGTAGTTTCGCGAGCCAGGATTGTCGCACTACTAACTAGAACCCCAGCTCATGGGACGTTCCGGGTTCGCCCTGGTTCGTTAGCTGTGAGTACGTCTGGTCAACGTGCAAGCTCGGCGCCGTGAGTGTAGGTGCGGCCGGCGCCACCGAAATTGGGCCCAAGAACTGATGCGCAGATCCGCTAACCGGGTTACTCCTGTTGCGAGGTCTGCGCTGTGTCTGGCGAGTTTGTTCGTGGATGGTCCCTATCGCTGTACGAGTCAGCGGCCGAGGCTGGGGGTGCCTGGTCGTCGGGGAACGCACCGATACCCCGACCCCGGGCGAGAAGCGAACCCGATGCCGAACGTGCCGCGGCCGAGGCGAACCGTCGGGCTCGGGCAAAGTTGCGGCGCTATGCGGCGGCCAACGGGCTGAACCGGCTGGGGACACTGACCTACGCCGGGCCGGGCTGTCACGATCAAGTCGTGTTCCGTGGCCACATGGCCGAGTTCTTCCGGTCCCTGCGGGCGCTCCTGGGTGGGCAGCGCTTCCCGTATGCGTGGGTCGCGGAGTGGCACAAGTCCGGTCACGGTCTCCATGCCCATTTCGCTGTCGGTCGGTACATCAAGCGGTCGAAGATCGAGTCGGCCTGGGGTCGCGGGTTTGTGCACATCACGCTCCTTGGCGATCTGCCGGTCGGCTCCGGCACCCGTGCTGAGGCCCGGCTCGCAGCCCGGTACTTGTCGAAGTACATCGGCAAGGACCTCGGCGAGACCCGGCTGCAGGGACTCCACCGCTACGAGGTCGCTCAAGGCTTCCAACCATCGTCAACGAGGCTGCGGGCCCGCACTCTCGGCAAGGTGGTGGATCTAGCGGTCGGCGTCATGGGCGCTCCGCCGTCCTACCTGTGGCAGTCGCAGGCGAGCGAGGGCTGGCAAGGGCCACCGGCGGTGTGGATGTCATGGGACTGACCGCCGAGGAGATCGCCGAATGGGTGGCCGAGTCCTGTGAGCGTCAGGGCGTCCCAGAGAGGATCGAGGACCAGGCCGTCGCAGCCAAGGTGGCGAAGCTGCTGCGGTCAGGGAAAGGCAAGGTCAGATTCTCCAAGTCGGCGTGACCCGGTCGGGTTCGAACCTGGTCGATCCCCGCTTCGCTTGGGGTGAGATGGTGAAGTGATCGAGCACGGCCTTGATGATGGCTTGTTGGCGTTGGAGGGTGAGGTCTGACCACAGGGCTCGGAGTTCGCTGGCGTTGCCGACGAACCCGGTCACCGCCGTGGTGCGGGTCAGCCGACCGAGCAGTTTCTCGTTGGCCTTGATCCGCTGGCCGATGGGTGCTTTGGCGGCGGACCATTCGGCCATCGACAGGTCCCGGGTGCCGTAGGCGGTGGCCAGTTCCTCGAGCTGGGCCAGGTCGGCCTCCAGCTCGGCCCGGGCGGTAGCAGCCTGGGCGTCGCTATCGGCATCGCTCCCCGCCAAAGTGGCGGCCACCGCTGGGGAATCGAGCCGGTAGAGCACGGCTTCGCTGATGAGCTCCTCGACCGGCTCCGCCACGATGGCGATCTTGCCGCAGCCACCATGCCCGACCGAGGTGGAACAGACGTAGCGGCGGGTGCCATCGGGCCGAGGGCGAGAGACCAGGACGGCCTCGCACAGCGAGCAGCGTCCCATCCCGGCCAGCAGGTAACGGCGGGGGCTGCGGGAACCGGAGGCGGCGCGAGCCGCCCCGGCCGACCGCAGCCTCGCCGACACCTCGGGCGTGATGATCGCCGGCCACTGGGCGGTCCCGCAGAGTTCGCCCTTGTGCTCTCGCATCCCAGCGATCCGAGCCGAAGTCATCACGGTGCCCAAACCGCTGACCTTCCACGTATTGCCTTTCGGGGTCGTGATCCCTCGGGCTTCGAGGTCCCGACAGATCGACGCCTTCGAATCACCCGCCAGCAGCCGGTCAGCGATCTCGCGGATGATGGCAGCCTCGTCGGGCCGGATCGTCACCCGATCGGCCTCGAACCCGAACGGGCGGGTCCCACCACCGGAGACCTTGCCGGCCTCGGCCAGCTCCTGGTGCTTGCGGCGCAAACGTCGGGACTTGTCGTCGCTCTCCTTCTTCGCCACGGCGCCGAGGATACGGGCATGGAACTGCCCGTCGTGAGTCGACAGGTCATAGTCACCCGTGACGCTCGCCATGGGCGGATCACCGGCCGCAGACATGGCATGGAAGAACGACTCCAACTCCGCCGGGCTCCGGGTCAGCCGGTCCAGGTGCCACACCACCACGGCGTCGATGAACCCGTCCTTGAGGTCCTCCATCATCCGCTCATACTCCGGTCGCCGCTTGCCCCGATAGGCCGACTGATCGTTGTCCACGTACTCCTGAGCCACCACCCAACCCCGACTCTCAGCCAAGGCTCGGCAGTCCACCAGCTGCCGCTCCACGCCCAGGGCGTCGCCCTCCCGATCCGACGAGATTCGGGCGTAGATCGCAGCAGCAGACGGCGTCATGCGAGCACCCTAGCCGCTCTAGGCACATTGGTGGATACTTGTGCACGCCAGCATGACGTAGCTCGCTGCTATCGCCTGTGACGGAAGACACCTAAGCTCCGGACATGGCGAAGGCTGCCTACGAAGGCCCGGTTGAGGCGCTGGAGCGCTACGAGGCAGTGGTGGCCGGGAATCCCGCCGTACGAAGAGGAAGGGCGCGTAGCGGGCGCCTGCGTCCCCGCCGACTCAGGCCCGGTTCCCCACCGCGGCCGGGGTCTGCTCGGCGAGTCAATCCCCACGGTCGCACAGATGACGGCCCGTGCCGAGCGTGCGGTGCACCAGTTCCTCGCCCTCACCGGGCGCGCCCCCTGAGCCGGGCTACATTTCTGCGCATGGGCGCATGGGGCTCGGGGATCTACGACAACGACGATGCCGCCGACTGGGCGCACGGCCTGGACGACGGCGGGCTGGATCTGATCCGCGCTGCGCTCCAGGCCACCCGCACCGAGTCCTACCTGGAAGCACCCGAGGGGGCCGCGGCCCTGGCCGCCGCCGACGTGATCGGCCGGCTCAAGAGCGGCGGCGGCGAGCAGAGCCCCTACGCCGAGTCGGTGATCAATTGGGTCGACCAGCACGAGGACGACGACACCTGGCTCGCGTTGGTGCCAGCAGCTCGAGCCGCGGTGGCTGCGGTGCTCGCCGAGTCGTCCGAACTGCGGGAGCTGTGGGCCGAGGACGAGACCGCACTGGCCGACTGGCTCTTCGTCGTGGCCGAGCTCGAGGCTCGGTTGACCGACGACGATCGGTAGGCGGCCGGAAATCGGCGTGACGCAGCGCGTGGACCCGATCCACAATCGGGCATGATCAGCACCCGCACGCTCGTCGGCTTGATGGCCGAGCCCGAGAGACGGCGCGTGGTCGCCGCTCTGATCCTGGCCGCCGGCGACCTCGACTCCGTCGTTCGGACCACCGGTCTCGAGCCTCGGGAGGTCGTCGGCGCACTCGACCGCCTGGTGACGGCCGGATTGGTCGAAGTCGGGAGCGACGGCGTCTACGTCCTGCTCGAGGAGACCTTCAAGATGGCCGCCCGCGCCGAGAACGAGCCGACCGGCTCGACGGACGAGACATCCCCTTCTGACCCAGATGCCCAGGTGCTGCAACGGTCGATCGTCGACGGTCGGCTGGTCCACCTGCCCCGGAAGCGCTCCAAGCGACTGATCGTCCTGGACCACATGGTCCAGGTGTTCGAGCCCGGCGTCCGCTACTCGGAGCGCGAGGTGAACGCCACGCTCCGCTCCTTCGACGACGACGTGGCGACGCTACGGCGGTACCTGGTCGACGAGGGCTTCCTCGACCGTGCGGACGGGTCCTACTGGCGCTCGGGCGGGACGGTCCACGCCGGCGCATGAGGCCGAGCCATGTCGCTCACCGATCCAGACGGATGAGGTCCTCGTAGGTCTCGCGACGTACGACCTCGCTCGCCTCTCCGTCGTGGACGAAGACCACGGCCGGGCGGAGCACCTTGTTGTAGTTGGATCCCATCGAGTGCCCGTAGGCACCCGTCACCGGCGTCGCCAGCACGTCGCCGACCACGAGGTCGCCGGGCACCTTCGCCTCGCGCACCAGAAGGTCCCCCGACTCGCAGTGTTTCCCCACCACCCGGGCCAGCTGGTCACGTTCGGCGCCGACCGCTCGGGGCAGGAAGGTCTCGTAACCGCTGCCGTAGAGCACGGGCCGCGGGTTGTCGCTCATGCCACCGTCGACCGAGACGTAGGTGCGGATGCCGGGCAGGTCCTTCACCGTGCCGACGGTGTAGAGGGTGACGGCCGCTGCTGCGGCGATGGCCCGGCCGGGCTCGGCGTGCAGGGTGGCGGTCACCCCGTGGCGATCACAGGCATCGATCAGCATGCGTCCCCATTGCGTGATCCCCGGCGCCTCCTCGCCTTCGACGTAGGCCACACCCAGGCCGCCTCCCATCGACAGTTCGGGCAGACCCCATTCCTTCACCGCGGGGGCGATCGCCCCCACGGCGCGACCGAACGAGTCGGCGACGAAGACCTGACTCCCGATGTGCACGTGCACCCCGACCAGATCGACCGCCGGGGACCCCGTCGCCCGCGCGACCGCCTCGGCCGCCAGGCCGGTGGACACGGTGAACCCGAACTTGGAGTCGTCCTGGCCGGTCGTGACGAACTCGTGGGTGTGCGCCTCGACCCCGGGGGTGATCCGGAGCAGCACGGTCGGGACCGGCAGTCCCTCGCGGTGCAGTGCCTCGAGTCGGTCGAGCTCGTCGAAGCTGTCCACGACGATCCGGCCGACCCCGGCCTCGATCGCCGCCCGCAGCTCGGCCGCCGACTTGTTGTTCCCGTGCATGACCATCCGCTCGGCCGGAACGCCGGCATGCAGGCAGACGAACAGCTCGCCGCCGGTGGCGACGTCGACGGCCATCCCCTCTTCGTGGACCAGTCGCGCCATGGCCAGGCAGAGGAACGCCTTCGACGCATAGGCCACGTTGCCGTCGAACACCTCGACCGCCTCTCGGCACCGAGCGCGCAGGTGGGCCTCGTCGTAGACGAAGAGCGGCGTGCCGAACTCGGCTGCGAGCGCCTGGAGGTCACACCCCCCGATCCGGAGTCCGCCGTCGTCATCGACCGACGCGGTGTCCGGCAGGAGGTGCCAGGGCACCGCGCTCACGGCTCGTCGCGCTCCATGCGGTCGGGCAGACTCACACCCAGCACGTCGGCGGCAATGGTGATGCCGACGAGCGCCCCCTCGACCAGCCACAGCCGAGCCTGCCGGGTCGGCTCGTCGACGTCATCGGACAGCACGTGGCAGTCGTGGTAGAAGCCGTGGAACGCCGAGGCCAGCTCGCGGGCCCAGGTGGCCACCCGATGGGGCGATCGCTCGGTGCACGCCGCCGGCATCAGTTCCTGGAGGGCGAAGAGCACCCGGAGCACCTCCAGCTCCCGCGGATGTGACAGGACCGAGAGATCGGCCTCGCTCAGCGGCACGCGGGTGATCCCACGATCGGCCGCCTTGCGCCCGATCGAGTGGATCCGGGCGTTGGCGTACTGCACGTAGAACACCGGGTTCTCGCTGGCGGTGCTGGTCACCACGTCGATGTCGAAGGTCTGGCGGCTGTCCATCGACTGGAGCAGGAACGTGAGGCGGGCGGAGTCGGCGCCCACCTCGCCGAGCAGCTCGTCCAACCAAATGGCGGTGCCGGACCGCTTGCCGATCCGAACCTCGTCTCCCCCGCGCTTCAGGGTGACGAGCTGGCCCAGGATGATCTCCAGCTCGTCGGGCTGGTGGCCCAGCGCCTGCATGCCGGCCCGCAGCCGGGAGACGTAGCCGTGGTGGTCGGCGCCCCACACGTCGATGAGCAGCTCGTAGCCCCGGGCGAACTTGTCCCTGTGATAGGCGATGTCGGGCAGGACGTAGGTGTACTCACCGTCGGAGCGCACCAGGACCCGATCCTTGTCGTCGCCGAAATCGGTCGACCGCAACCAGACGGCACCCTCGGCGTCGTACACCACGCCGTGGGCCCTCAGGTCGTCGAGCGTGGCCTCGATGGCGCCGCTGTCCACCAGCGAGCGCTCGCTGAACCAGCGCTCGAACTCGACACCCATCGCGGCGAGCGACCCGGCCAGGTTGTCCCTGACCTTCTGGTACCCCCACTCGAACGGGTCGGCATCGTCGGGCATCTCGGCGGCCCACCGCTCGACATAGGCCCCCTGGTACCCGTCCTCGGGCAGCTCCTCGCCGGCCTTGCGGGCCGCCAGCGAGTCGGCGAACAGCTGCATCTGCACGCCGCGGTCGTTGAGGTAGTACTCCCGGTCGGCCCGGTACCCGCACCGGTTGAACAGCCGCCACAGGGCGTCGCCGTACGATGCCCAACGACCGTTGCCGATGTGGAGCGGGCCGGTGGGGTTGGCGCTGACGAACTCGATGTTGACGCGCATGCCCTGACCCAGATCGGGGGCCGCATAGCCGTCGACACCTTCGTCGATCACCTGGCTGAGCACGTCGTGGAGCCATGAGTCGGCGAGCCGGAAGTTGACGAAGCCCGGACCGGCGATCTCGACGGCAGCGACGTGGGCCGGCGGCGACGCGCTCGAGCGCGTCGACCAGCTGTTGGCCCAGCTCGCGGGGATTGCGTCCCGCCGCCTTGGCGACGGCCAGGGCCACCGAGGTGGACCAGTCGCCGTGATCGGCGTGGGCCGGCCGCTCGATCGGCACCGGATCGGGCGGATCGATGTCCAGCCCCCGCAGGGCGTCGGCCACGGCCGTGGCGAGGTCGTCCTTGATGGCCGTCATGGGCCCGGAGCCGGGGGGAGGGGGGCGAGCACCGTTGCAGGGTAGTCCCGCACCCCCGAGCGCCCCCGAAATTCCGTCCCGAGGGTCCGGCAGGCGACCCTTTCTCGGGGGAAGTTCGGCGGGTCCAGGGGGTTCGACGCGCTACCATCACCGTTCCCCGCCCTCGTAGCTCAGGGGATAGAGCATCGGGTTCCGGACCCGTGTGCGCAGGTTCGATTCCTGCCGAGGGCGCTCCGTTTCCTTGCCCGTCGATCATCCGACGGGCCGCCTTCGGCATCGGCGATTCGCCCTCGCTACTGCTCCGCCATGCGACTCCGCCGCCCGACGCTCATTCTCACCCCGAGAACGGGTCGCTTTCCGGACCGTTCGGACGGAATTTCGGGTGGGGCGCGCTAGGCCGGGTCCTTGCTCCGGTCTCCGGGGAAGAAACACGCCGTCTCATGCGTCGGGTCGGCGCCTGCCGCTATCCGGGGCGGCTCGTCTTCCGCGCACTTGTCGATGGCCATCCAGCAGCGAGTCCGAAACCGGCATCCCGACGGCGGGTCGGACGGCGACGGCACGTCACCCTCCAGCACGATGCGAGTTCGGGTTCGCTCGATGCGAGGATCGGGAACGGGCACCGCGGACATGAGCGCCCGCGTGTAGGGGTGTTGCGGATCCTCGAACACACTCTCGACCGGGCCGTATTCGACGATCTTGCCGAGGTACATGACCGCCACCCGATCGGACACGTGACGGACCACCGACAGGTCGTGAGCCACGAAGAGGTAGGCGATCCCCAGCTCGTCCTGGAGCTCGTCCAGCAGGTTGACCACGCCAGCCTGGATGGAGACGTCCAACGCCGACACCGGCTCGTCCAGCACGATGAGATCCGGCGACGTGGCAAGGGCCCGAGCCACGCCGATCCGCTGCCGCTGTCCTCCGGAGAACTCGTGCGGGTAGCGGTTGACGTGTTCCGCCTTCAGGCCCACCAACTCGAGCAGCTGTTTGACGCGGTCGGGGCCGCCGTCTTTCCAGAGCCCGTGGACCTTCATCGGGTCCGCAATGATCGCCTGCACGGTCATGCGCGGGTTGAGCGACGCGAACGGATCCTGGAACACCATCTGGGCGCCGCGACGCAGCTTCGTCGTCAGCACCGAGCGTGAGCAGTCGACCACCTGCGTTCCGTCGTAGATCACCGATCCGGACGTCGGCTCGACCAGCCGCAGGATGGCCCGACCGGTCGTCGACTTCCCGCACCCCGACTCGCCCACCAGGCCGACCGTCTCCCCCTTGTCGATGGCGAAGCTCACCCCTGCGACCGCGCTGACCACACCGACCTGTCGCAGCAGCAGACCCTTCCGGATGGGGAACTCCTTGACCAGGTCGTCGACCTGGAGGAGTGGGCCCGACTCGCTCTGACCGTCGGCGTCGGAATCGGGAGTGGCCACCGTCATTCTGCTGCCTCGAGCAGCGTCTCGACGGTGACCCCGGTCAGGGCCTCGGTTCGGTGGCATGCGCTTGCGTGCCCGACGCCGACCTCTTCCAGCTCGGGCCGAACGGATCCGCACCCGGCGTCGGCCTGCGCGTAGGGACAACGGGGGTGATACACGCAGCCGGGCGGGGGGTTGAGCAGCGACGGCGGCTGTCCGGCGATGCTGTAGAGCTTGCCGCCCCCTCGATCGATCCGGGGCAGGCTGGCCATCAGACCCAGCGTGTAGGGATGGTTGCTGCGGTGGAAGACCTCGTCGACGCCGCCGGTCTCCATCTGGCGGCCGGCGTACATGACCATGATCCGATCGGCGATCCCTGCCACCACGCCCAGGTCGTGGGTGATGAGCATGATCGAGCTCTTGGTGCGGGCCTGGATCCGCTCCATCACATCGAGGACCTGGGCCTGGATGGTGACGTCGAGCGCCGTCGTGGGCTCATCGGCGATGAGCAGTGCGGGGTCGTTGGCGATGGCCATGGCGATCATCGCCCGCTGACGCATCCCGCCCGAGTACTCGTGCGGGTACTCCTCCGCCCTCCGGCGGGGATTGGGAATCCCGACCAGATCGAGTAGTTCGACGACCCGGTTCTGGAGCTCCTGCTTCGGCATCTTCTGATGGACCGAGACGGCCTCGGCCACTTGATCACCCACCTTGAAGACCGGATTGAGGGCGGCGAGCGCGTCCTGGAAGATCATGGCGATCCGATTGCCGCGGATGTCGCGGATCGACTCTTCCGACCGGCCCAGCATGGACTCACCCTGGAAGATCACCTCGCCGGTGATCTGGGTCTTCTCGGGAAGCAGACCCAGAATCGCAAGGGAGGTGACCGTCTTGCCCGAACCCGACTCGCCGACGACGCCCAACGTCTCGTGCTGACCCACCGAGAAGGACACCTCGTCGACCGCGGTGACCGCGCCGTCGTCGCTGGGGAACACGACGCGCAGATCGCGGACGGAGAGCAGGGCCGAGTCGGCTGAAGGAACCGTCACGTGTTGTGACCCGAATGCGGGTCCAGGGCGTCACGCAATCCGTCGCCGAGGAAGTTCACCGCCAGCACCGTGATCAGGATGAACAGACCGGGGAAGTAGAGCAGGTAGGCACTGGGGGTACCGATCCAACCGTCGGCACTGGAGAGCATCGCACCCCACGACACGGGGGACGCGGTGTCGTCGGTCTTGATCCCGAAACCGAGAAACGACAGCGTGGACTCGATCAGAATCGCGATGCCGACCGCCAGCGTGGTCGCCACCACGATCGGCCCGATGGCATTGGGCAGGACGTGCCGCGTGATGATCCGCGTGTTCGAGGCACCCGACGAGCGGGCGGCCTCGATGTACTGCTGCTCGCGGATCTGGAGCACGGTTCCGCGTACGACGCGGGCCAGTTGCATCCAGCCCAACCCGGCCAGGATCAACACCACGATCCGAATGTCGCCGCCCCAGGCGTTCAGCGCCATGGCCAGGATGGCGATGCCGGGGATGACGAGCAGGAGGTCGATGAGACGGGACACTGCGGCATCGGTACGACCGCCGAACCAACCGGCCACCGCGCCGAAGAACGTACCGAGGACGGCAGCACCGATGGCGACGAAGAAGCCGATGTAGAGCGAGATCCTTCCCCCGTAGATGACCCGGCTGAACACGTCGCGGCCCAGCTGGTCCGTGCCGAACCAGTTCTCTCCATTGGGACGCTGAAGGGTCTTGGTGAGGTCGATCTCGTTGACGCCGTACGGGGCGATCCGGTCGGCGAAGACCGCGCTGAGCGTCAAGAGCACCAGCGCAACCGCTCCGACGATCGCCATCTTGTGGCGGCGAAAGCGGCGCCAGAACAGCTGCCACTGGCTTCGCGGGGCCGGGTCGGCATCGGGTGGGAGCTCGTCGATACCGGTGTGACTCCGGGGTGACTCGGGTGGGAACTCGAGCTCCTCGATCGTGGTCACGACAACCTCACGCGGGGATCGAGCACGCCATACAGGAGGTCGGCGAGCAGGTTGAACAGGATGACCATCGTGCCCACCACCAGCGTCCAGCCCAGGAGCACCGGCGTGTCACCGTTGAGCAGCGCGTCCAGGAACATGCTCCCCATACCGGGAATGGAGAAGATGCGTTCGGTGATGATCAACCCACCGAACAGCAGACCGATGTCGATGGCGGCCACCGAGACCAAGGGGATCAGTGCGTTGCGAAGCCCGTGTTTGTAGATGACCTTGCGTCGGGGCACCCCCTTGGCCCGCGCCGTGCGGATGTAATCGGACGACATCGCGTCGAGCATCGACGAACGCTGGTACCGGCTCCACGAGGCGATGATCTGCACGGTGAGCGTGGCCACCGGCAGGACGAGATGGCGGGCGTAGTCGAGGACGCTGTTGTCGTCGACGCTGTGCAGGCCGACGAAGTACACCGGCGGCTCCTCGAGCCCGAACCAGTCGGGGATCGTGAAGACGAGAAACTGGATGGCGATGAACGCGAACCAGAACGGAGGCATGGACAGTCCCACGAAGGACAGACCGGTGAACGTGTAGTCCGCGACGGAGTACTGCCTCACGGCGCCGTACACGCCGATGCTGATCGCCACGATGGCGGAGATCAGGATCCCCCAGAAGATGAGTTGGACCGTGCGCCAGAGACTGCGCTGGATCATGGAGGTGACCGGCTCACGTTCGGCGTAACTCTCCCCGAGATCGCCGGTGACGGCGCCTCCGAGCCAGTCTGCGTACTGCACCACCAGCGGATCGTTGAGCCCCAGCCGCTCTCGCTCGCGTTCGATGGCGTCGGGGTCGCGGACGAACGCCAACCGGGCGGTGGGGTCGTTGGTCTGCCGCACGAAGATGAACAGCAGGAACGTGGCCACCAGCAACACCGGGATGGCTACCCCCAGGCGACGGATCGTGTAGGTCAGCATCGTCGTCTCGCAGCGTACCGAGCGACCCGCGATGCGGCGAAAACCCCGAAGGGCGGACCCACCACCGGGGTGGGTCCGCCCTTCAGATCACCGCGTGGGTCGGTCAGCCGACCAGCTCCCACTCGTTGAGGTTCCAGTACAGCGAGTACACGGCGTTGGGCCCGATGGGGCCGGTCACGACGCTGGTGTCGTGGATGGCGATCTCGGGCAGCGGGTCGATCGGAATCGCCACCACCTCCTCCGCCATGATCTCCTGCGCCGTCTGGTACTGCTCGATGCGCGTCTCCTCGTCCAGCTCGGTCTCGGCCGCTTCGAGGACCTCGTCGAGGGCGGCGACGCTGGTCTGCGTCCAGTTCTGGCCGGCGTTGTCGTTCTCAGGTCCCGGAATGTTCTTGGTGCAGAAGAGCGCACAGTACTCCGGCGACTGGGTCCCGACCGTGGCCCACAGCGACACTGAGAAGTCGCTGGCCGGGCCGCGCTCGCCGAACAGGGTGGCGGCATCGGAGTTGTCCGGGCTCATCTTGAAGCCGGCCTCCTCGAGGGCTGCCTGCATGGCGTCCTGGGTGGTCTCCCGACGCTGGTTGCCCTCGGTGGTGGCGATCGGAACCTCGGCGACCGTGCCGTCCTTCTCCCAGAATCCGTCGCCGTTCTTGGCCCATCCGGCACCGGTCATCAGCTCGTCGACCTTGTCCAGGTCACGGCTGTAGGCCGAGAAGGCGTCGTTGACGTACAGCTCAGCGGCGGGCTGGATCAGACTCTGGCTGGCCGACTCGACCCCGAGGTCACCGAACAGCGCGGCCACGACCGCGTCGCGGTCGAGCGTGTAGGCGAGCGCCTGCCGAACGGCCTTGTCGGTCCACGGCTCCTCTGCCATGTTGATCCACAAGGCCTCGAGGAAGGTCGTCGCGACGTTGACGTCGACCTGGATGTCGGGGTCGTCACCCAGCTGGGCGCCGAGCTCGAGCTGCGGCTGCGGGTTGGCGGCCGAGACCTCTTTGGCCTTCAGCGCTTGGATCTGCGCCGAGGTGTCCTCGATGAACTTCATCACGACCGTGTCGATCTTGGGCATGGTGCCCCAGTAGTTCTCGTTGGGCGTGAGGGTCACGTCGGAGCCCTTGTTCCACGTGGCGATCCACGGGCCTCCGGACCAGTCGTAGCCATCGTTCATCCCGGCGTTGCGGTCCTCACCGGAGCAGTCGGCCACCGCGGTGTCCTCACCGCACAGGATGTGCTTGGGCAGGACGCCGTAGAAGCCACCGAACATGTCCTTCCAGGTGGCGAAGGGCGGATCGAACGTGACCACAGCCTTGGCCGGATCGGACGAGTCGACCGACACCATGTTGGCGTAGCCGGTGGCGTCGTAGATGTCCTCGCCGGTGGCGATCTGCGACCAGGTGTACTCGAAGTCCTCCGAGGTGATGGGCGTGCCGTCGGACCAGACCGCATCGGGGTTGATCTCGTACGTCACGACCTGACCGTCGGTGGTGTCGAGGGTGGGCTCACCCGCCAGCAGCGGGCTGGGGACGTACTCGCCGTTGATCTGATCGTACGCCCGGGGCAGGGTGTGCACACCGATCGACCAGACGCCCCAGGAGGCGCCGGCACACGAGGCGATGAAGTCGGCGCACTCGGGCTCCTGCTCGGCGGCCACCACGAGGGTGCCCCCCGCAGCGGCTTCGCCACCGGTGGTCTCTTCACCGGCGGTCTCTTCTCCTGCCGTCTCGGACCCAGCGGTGGTCTCCTCGCCGGTGGTGGTGTCCTCACCGGTGTCGCTGTCGTCGTCGTCACCGCATGCGGCACCGATCAAGGCGAGTGCGGCTACCACCGCAAGTACTCGCCACCATGTTGTTCTCGAACCCGTCACGCTGACCTCCCAGGAAAAGGGACAGGGGAAGGTGCGGAGCCTATTACAGGTCCGCCCGCCCGTGGGGTGTCGGTCTCGTGTCGATCACCTGGCGCGGCCGGTTTCGGTCCGTCCGCTGGGATTCGCACCACCGGACCCGGGGCGCCTACTGCGTCTGTCCGAAGTCGAAGAAGCCGTTGCAGTGAAGGACCTCGGCGCTTTCGAACCCGGGCCCGCAGCCGTTTCCTTCGTCCCAGTGGCCGTTGGAATAGACGGTCTCGGCCTCGATGCGCGTGCCGTCGACGACGATCGCATCGACCCGGAGATCGCGGGCCGATCCCTCGTTGTTGGCGAAGGCCACCTTGATCGATCCAGGCGGCACCGGGGCGTCGTGCTCGTACGACAGGCCGACGAACACCCCGTTGGCGAAGTCGCCACCGACGTCGACGAACGTCTCGACGACGATGTCGTCGATGAGCAGCTGCACCATCTCGGTGCCGGACTTGCCCGCCGCGAGGATCTCGATCGACGAGCCACCGCCGGTCCCGTCCGTGGGTGTCGCATACGAGATGAACCCGTTGCAGTGCAGCACTTCGGTGGCCTCGAAGCCACCGGCACACCCGTTGGCCCGATCCCAGTGCCCCTCGGAGTAGCCGGCCTCGGACTGCACGGTGACGGCGTCGATCCGGATGGCATCGATGCGCACGTCGCGCGCCGGGCCGTTGTTGTTGGTGAACAGGACGCGCAGTTGCTCGGCCACGACCGGGACGGGGTGCTCGTAGGTGAGCGTCTGCGACGTCCCGTTGGCGAAGTCGCCGCCGACGTTGGTGAACACCGCCTCGACTTCGCCGTCGATCTCCAGCTCGACCGTTTCCTCGCCGGACTTGCCCGCGGCGAAGACCGTGATCGTCGAACCCGTCTGCGGCGGCTCCTGGACGCGCAGGGAGAACGACGTCGTGTCACTGAGCTCGCCGTCGGTGACCGACACCGTCACGGCAGCGATCTGCGCTGCGACGGCCGCTCCGGTGATGCGACCGGTCGTCTCGTCGATCGCGACCCCGTCGGGAAGACCGCCGGCACTCCAGGTGAGCGGGTCGCCGTCGGGGTCGTTGGCGGTGAGGAGAAGGTCGACGTCCTCCCCCACCAGCACCAGGGGATCCGCCGACAGGTCCCGGATGACCGGTGCTTCGTTCCCCGTCGACGTGGCGACGTCCAGCTGGAATCGGGGCCCGGCCGAGTGCCAGAGCTCGGGTCCCTCGGCCGCGAGGTGCGACATCCGCGCCTTGTACCAGAACACCACGTCGGTGCCGTCGATCGGTTCGGCGTTCCCGTAGGGCGTCTCGGCCCGGGCTCCGCCGATCCAACCGATGTCCTCCGCGGCCCGATACTGCCGACCGAACGCCGAGAACAGCTCGATGTCGTCGTTGTCGCTCTCGTTGGGCGCCCCGGGCACCTCGTAGTCGGTGAGACCCGACAGCACGTCGACGGCGAAGCCGGTCCGGGTGTCCTCGATGCGCCACTCGGCGGCATCGGAGAGCGACGCGTCGAACTCGGTGGTGCGGGTGGCCCAGTCGCCCCCCGTGCTGCGGGACAGGATCCGGTCGTCGGCCGCTCCGTCGAGATCGAAGTCCATGCGCCAGTAGGGGTAGTGCAGGTGATCGATGTTGCACTGCAGCGCCTTGGAGAAGATGTGGGCGTCGACGATGCCGTCGTCGCTCAGGTACCACACCTGGTAGATCCGGTAGGCGCCGATGCGACCGAGGATGCCCAGCTCGAGCCAGTTGCGTTCGTCCTGGACGAACGACCGCTGGACGACCAGCTCGTCGCCGGCCCATGACACCGGCAGCAGGCTGCCCGGACCCAATCGATCGGCATACGGGCCACATGCGTTGCCGTCGTAGAAGACGCGCATCACGGGCAGGCTCGCCCGCTTGAGGACGGGCCGGTCGTCGAACGAGACGTCCGACATGGAGAGCCCGTCGTATCGCGCGCCGTCCACGTCCCAGTCCAGGCTCCAGGGACCCCAGTCGAGGTGACCGGAGGTGGCCGACGTGCCCTGGGCACCGACCGCGTCACTGCTCCCGCTGCGGTTGAGCATCGGCAGTCCGACCAGGGCGACGATCGCGGCGACCGGGATGATGGCGAGGAGGGGGCGCAGTCGACCGCTCATGACGTCAGCTCCGATTCGGGAACGGCTCGCACCACGTCGCGGGTGGTCAGGTCGACCCAGGCGACGTACTCGGGGCGGCTGTCCTCGTCCTCGTGGAAGGACACGTACAACACCCGGTGGTCGAAGAACGTGGCGTCGCCGTCATCGGGAAACGCGAGGATCCCGTAGCCCTCCAGGTCCTCGACCCCGGTGTGTCCGGCTTCGATGAGGGCGTCGCGAGCCAGCTCCGCAGCGTCGTTGGCCTCCTGGATCGTCTCGGGTGGCTGGTAGACGGCGGCCGGCGTGACGATGACCTCGGCGACCGACCGGCCGGTGGTGACGACCTCGACGGTGGCGTTGTTGTCATGGCTGAAGAACACACTGCGGCGAGCCGTCGCCGGCGGCTGCTCCCTCGCCCGATGCGACGAACCGCGCTCCCAGGGCGTCGCGCACCTCTTCACTCTCGAGAAGATCGCCCACGCCGACGGCCGTATCGACGTCGGGCGACTCCGACGCGACGGCGCGCACCGATTCGATGCCCTCCATCTGCGGAGGCCAGTCGGCACCCTGTGCGGTGAAGTCGGTGAACCCGGGGAGCGCGGGACCATCGTGGTCGTGGGATGCGCCGTCCCGTCCCGCCAGGAAGAACCCGGCCGCGCCGATCGCGACGACCAGCACCGCCGCCGCGGCGCGAAGTAGAGGTGATTTCATCACGAACTCCGCCACATCCGATGTCTGCTCCGCCCGTGGATCAGACCGCCTTGTGACGTTCAGCCTACCCACCCTGCCGGGTCGGCTCGATGAGCCGATCGGCCCAACCGTCTGGGCGATCGCGCCGTCGACGGTTCCTGTGGTGCCTCTCGGGGGTGGCCGGGCTCAGCGCCCGAGGACGCCTCCTGTCGTCAGCCGCACTGCGCGGGGTCGGGAGCGACCGCCGGCGTCAGCCCGGCCGGTTCGGCGTCGCCCGAGGTGTCGACGGCGGTTCCGTCCGCGGCGATCGGGTCGGACGGAACGGTGGTGTCCGGTACCTCGGTGGCGCGCACGGACCCGAAGTCGGGGCCGGTGATCAGCACCAGGTCGTCGCCGCTCAGGTCGGTCGTCGGTACCAGCTCGGCCGGACCGCTGAGTCGCTCGGCCAGCACGTTGGCCGCCGCCAGCCCGTCGGGGCTGTGCCACACCTGCGTGCGCACGACGGGTTGGGCGTCGCCGACCTGGCCCACTGCGAACCCGGCGGAAGCGAGACCGTCGCCGGCCGTGCCGGCCTGGCCGTCGATGCCGGATCCATTGAGGACGTCGACGGCGATGGCGGCCGGCAGGACCGAGGGGGTGGCGGGCACCGTGGTGCTGGCGGTGCCGAGATGATCGACCTCCCCTCGGAACAGCGAGAGGACGGGCTCGGCGTCGGCCTCGACCACGCCGAGCACGTCGGCGCCGCCCGCCGTCCGAAACGCCTCGGTGGGCATCTGGTGGGTGGTGATGGCGTGATCCTCGAAGGTGCCGATGCGCTCGCCCAACGACACCAGCTCGCCCAAGCCCAGCTCGGGATCGAGGCGCACGTGGTCGACCGCGGCATCGACCAGCTCCTTGACCGTGAAGACGTCCCGGAGATTGAGCTGGACGAATCGACCCATCGAGGCGCGGAGGAACTCCTGCTGGCGGGTGATCCGACCGAGGTCGGCGGTGGGATCGCTGACCCATCCCTCGTCGGTGGCGACCTCGAGATGGCGGGCCCGTGCGTACGCGAGCGCCATCTCGCCGTCCAGCGTGACGCACCCGGGGGTGTAGACGACCAGGCCCGAGTGGGTGTCCCGTACCGCGTTCTCGAAGTACATGGGCACGCCGTCGACGACATCGACCAGGGACTCGAAACCTCGGAAGTCGACCTCGACGTAGTGGTTGATCTCGAGATCGAAGTTCTCCGTGATGGTGTCGACCACGAACTGCGGTCCCTCGTTGTAGGTCCCGTTGATGCGACCCTCGGAGCCGGTCGGCTCGGCGTCGGTGGGAGGCAGGTCGACCCACAGATCGCGCGGGAACGCCAGGATGTCGAGCCGGTCGCCCTCGGGGTAGGCCCGGACGATGAAGATGCTGTCGGCCCGCTGACCGCCGGTCCCATCCCCCAGGAACGCGTCGGCGTCGGGTGCGTCGGTCTCGATCACCTCACGGCTGTCGGATCCCACGACGAGGTAGTTCTGCGGCTCCTCGTCGCTGGCCGCCGCGAGGTTGATCGGAACCCGCTCGAGCCGGTCGAGGGTGCGATAGGCGTAGAGGGCCAGCCCGGCCGCTGCGACGAGGCAGAACGTGACGAAGACGCCGAAGAGCAGCATGGAGCGCTGCCGCCGCGTGCGCCGCTTCGGAGGGTCGACGGATCGACCCGGGGGTCGACGGATCGACCCGGGGGGTCGACGCGATCGAACTCGTCGGAAGGGAGGGGGGTGTCCGACACGAGACGGAAGCTACCAGCCGCACCCTCCGCGATCGGGCCATCCCGGCAGCGGCGAGCGCTCCGGCATCACGGGGAGCCCGACCCGGCGCCGAGCGCATGTCAGCGGGCTCGCTCAATCGCGCAGCAGCGGGGCGACCTCGGCACCGAACCGCTCGACCTGCTCGGTGAGCTCCGCGCTCGACCGGGAGCGGAACTTGACCTGGAGGTGGGTCACGCCGGCGTCGGTCCAACGGCGCAGGATGTGCCCGAGCTTGTCGGGCGAGCCGGTGATGTTGTGGGGTTCCAGTTGCCACTCGGGTTCGCCCACGTACAGCCCGAAGGCCAGCCCTCCGACCGCGAACGGTCCGGTCCGGCCCGCCTCGACTCGCAGCCCGTCGATGCGCTCGACGGTCGCCGCCATCTCGTCCAGCGGCGTGCCCTGGGGAAGCCACCCGTCGCCGTACTGCGCCGCCCGCCGGACCGCGGCCGGTGAACTGCCGCCGACCCAGATCGGCAGCCGGTCCTGCACGGCCCGGGGAGAGAGCCCGACCGACCCGTCGAGCGGCCATCGGGAACCGGTGGCCTCGGGAAACTCGTCGTCGAACGCCGCCCGGATGACCGAGATCGCCTCTTCCAGGGCCGGACCCCGGTCCTCGAACCCCACACCCAAGGTCGCGAACTCGGCCTCGACGTGGCCGGCTCCGACACCGCAGACCGCACGCCCCTCGGACAGCGCGTCGAGGGTCAGAAACGCCTTCGCCGCCTCGAGCGGATGGCGGTAGACCGGGATGTAGACGTGGGACAGGAGCCTGACCCGTTCGGTCACGCCCGCGAGGAATCCCAGCGTGGTGACCGTGTGGTACCACGTCGTGCCCATCGCCTCGGCCTTGTCGGCCGGGATCGCCAGGTGATCGCACACCGCCACGTAGTCGGCGCCGGCGCGATCGGCCGCCTGGGCCGCGTCCCGTAGCTCGGCCGCACCGGCGGTGGTCTCCCACGGCTCGACGAAGATCGTGCTCTGCGCCTGGACCGGGAGTTGCATCCCCCATGCCACGCTGTTCACCGGCTGCCTCCCTGTGGTGCTGGCGACGCTGGCGCGCCGGCCGTGCCGCGCGCTACTTGACCGCGGTCGGGGCGACCGTACCCCCCACCGAGCCGGTCAGGGGGAGCGGCGTCGCCGCGAGCAGGAAGTCGTACTGGCCGTCGGCGGCACAATCGGCGGCCAGCTCGTCGAGGGCCCACAGCTGTCCCTGCACCAGTCCCATGTCCCGCAGGTGGATCATGTGGCAGGGCAGGAACACGGCGGGGTCCTCGGAGGGGAACACCTCGAACGTGAGGTTGTCGGTGGCGACCGCCGCCACGTCGTGGTCGCGCAGCCACGGGATGGACTTCGTCGAGAGACCCGGTGCCGGCGCGCCGAACCGGTCCTTGTCGCCCTCGCGCAGCCAGTGCATCTGACCGGTGCGGACGCAGATGATGTCGCCGGGTTCGACGGTCAGGGCCGCCAGCTCGGCGGCCGCGTCCAGGTCCTCCCCCGTGATCGCGTGGTTGTCGTCGAAATGGTCGACCCCGTGGACGCGGGCGACGTCGAGGAGCACACCGCGGCTGACGACCGGCCCGAAGTGCTCGATCCCCAGCTTCGTCGCCCCCGCGTCGGTGACGACCGAATCGGGGATGCCGTTGTAGAGCAGGCCGGCATACCCGGCGTGCGACAGGGCGTCCCAGTGGGTGGCGGCCTGGACGCCCATGCTGAACGCGTCGTCGCTGGTGGTGAAGTCGTCGGTGTCGCCGGTGAAGGCGACGTTGACCATGTGCATGGTCCGAGTGGGGTTGTCCCGACCCGGAATCCCACCCGTCTGCGGCCCATCGGCGTCGAAGGGGACCGCCAGTGAGAAGGCCCGACCCTGCCGGACGGCGGCCGCGCCACGTCGTACGGCGGCGGCGTCGATGAGGTTCAGCGTTCCCCGCTGATCGTCGTCACCCCAGCGGCCGCGGTTGGAGACGCTGGCGGCGAGCCGGATGAGATCGTCGGACAACGGCATGGATCTCCTCGATCGGTGGACGCGGTCTGATCATGGCCCATCGGCCCGGGAGCCGGCACCTCCGGCTCGTCGGGGGTGGGACCGGACTGGGATACTTCGCGTGATGTCCGACGACCCCCCGACCCCGGCCGCCCGACGCGTGGCGACCGGCATGCTGCTCGCGGTGCTCGTGGCCGTCGCCCTGCTGGTCGCCGGGTACTGGTGGCGGTTCGGAGGCGAGCACTTGAGCGGCGAGGGAGGCGAGGTCGCCGTGGGGGTGCAGGTGGGCCAGCCGGTCCACATCGGAGTGCGGATCGCCACCGACGGGGGCGGCGAGGTCACCCTCGACGAGGCGCGCGTCCGGAACGTGTCGCCCCAGGACATCGCCACCGCCGAGGTGGGCTCGGTCCAGGGCGGCGACACGCTGGACCTGGTGATCGGCGCCGACGTCGCCCCGCTCTCGTTCGGGCGGGTGCGCGACGTGGAGGTCGATGGCGACGACCAGTTCCTCGTCGTGAGCTTCCTGTCGGACGAGCCGGGGGTCTACACGCTGGAGGACGTGGTGGTCCGGTACGCGGCGTCGTTCCGGAGCCGCGGCGCGGTCGCCGACCTGTGCGCCGTGGTCACCGTCACGACGGCCGACCCCGACACGCCCGCCGACGAGCTCTCCGAGGAGGACGCCGCCATCGTGCGCGAGGCCGGCTCCACCGACTGCTGAACCGAGCACAATGGGTCAGGCCCCGGCGGTGTTCGCTTGCCGCGGAGCCGCCAGGCGGAGCGGCAACGAGGGCGACACCCGGATGGCGAAGCCAGCGCAGCGGATTATCGCTGCGCCATCGTGTCAGGCTTGGGTTCCTTGGGGAGGCCCAACACGCGCTCGCCGACGATGTTGCGCTGGATCTCGGCGGTCCCGCCCCAGATCGTCTCCGACCGCGAGAAGAAGAACGCCGACTGCATCGCGTCGGCCGGATAGCCGGTGCTGACCGGGCGGCGGCCGTAGCCCGGCACCATCTCCTCCAGGTCCGGCTTGCCGTGCAGGATCTGACCCGACGCGCCCATCACGTCGACGTAGAGCTCCATGACGTCGCGGTGGTACTCGCTCCAGTACATCTTGTTGGTGGCCCCCAGCGCGGCGATGCCCAGGTCCTTCTTGCCGGCCAGCGTGGCCGACAGGCTCCGCAGTCCGCTGAAGCGCATGATCTCGACGCGGGTCTTGGCCGCCGCGAGCCGCTGACGGATGACGGGGTCGTCGATCAAGCCGTTCTCGCGGGCGATGTCGATGATCCGATCCAGCTCGGACTCGAACCTCCGGTAGCCCGTCGTGGCCGACGTGCCGCGCTCGAATCCCAGCGTGGTCATCGCCACCTTCCAGCCGTTGTTGACGCCGCCGATCACGTTCTCCTCGGGACACCGGGCGTCGGTGAAGAAGACCTCGTTGAACTCGTCCGATCGGTCGACCTGCACGATGGGTCGGACCTCGACGCCGTCCTGCTTCATGGGACAGAGCAGGTACGAGATGCCGGCGTGCTTCGACACGGTCTTGTCGGTACGGCAGAGAATGAAGATGTAGTCCGCGTTCTGCGCCTGCGTGGTCCAGATCTTCTGGCCGTTGATGACCCACTCGTCGCCGTCGAGCTCGGCGGTGGTGGACAGCGAGGCCAGGTCGCTTCCTGCGTCGGGCTCGCTGAACCCCTGGCACCAGCGGGTCGCGCCGCTGAGGATCCCGGGGATGAACTGCTGCTTCTGCTCTTCGCTCCCCCACTGGAGGATGGTGGGGCCCACCAGGGTGTCGCCGAAGAAGTCGCCGCGCATCGGCGCCTTGGCCCGGTGGAACTCCTCGGCCAGGACCACGGATTCCATCGTCGAGAGGCCGCGACCGCCGTACTCCTCGGGCCACGAGGCGCAGAACCAGCGTCCCTCGGTCATCTTGGCCGGCCAGGCGCCGTTGAAGTCGGCTCGCTCCTCGTCCGACATCGAGAAGCCCTCGTCGAACCATCCGTCGGGGAGGTTCGCCTCGAGCCAGCTGCGGATCTCGGCCCGGAAGGTCTCGGCCTCGGGCGGGTAGGTCAGGTCCATCGGCGCAGCGTACCGAGACCCCCTGAGGTCCCCGTGCGGGCCAGCCGTACTCGCCCCATGACCGCCAACCCGGCCGATTGGTATCCCGATCCGACGGTCGCCACCAGCACCGCTACTGGGACGGACGGCAGTGGACCAGCACGTCTCGACCACGGGCGCCAGACCGTCGACGGCCGGAGGGCCAGTCCCGTGGTCGCCGGCGACCAGGCACCCCACCAGGTGCAGCGCCAGGTCCAGCAGCAGGCGGGCCTCACCCCGGGAGCGGCCCAGGGCGGCGGCACGCTGATGACCGAACCGATCCTGGTCTTCAACCAGAAGGCCAAGCTGATCGAGGTGTCGGCCGAGTACGCCATCTACGACCAGCACGGCACCCAGATCGGCGGGATCCGACAGGTCGGTCAGAGCACCGCGCGCAAGGTCCTGCGGGTCATGAGCAACATGGACCAGTACCTGACCCACAGCCTCCAGGTGGTGGACGCCTCCGGCGCGGTGGTCCTGACCATGACCCGGCCCGGCAAGGTCTTCAAGTCGAAGGTGATCGTCACCGACGCCGCCGGCGCCGAGATCGGCACCATCCAGCAGCAGAACATGGTCGGGAAGATCAAGTTCTCCTTCGAGGTCGGCGGCGCGCCGGTCGGCTCGCTCAACGCCGAGAACTGGCGGGCGTGGGACTTCCACATCGTGGATCAGGCCGGCGAGGAGGTGGCCCGGATCACCAAGACCTGGGAGGGCATGGCCAAGACCATGTTCACGACGGCCGACAACTACGTGCTGGCCATCAACCGCCCGCTGCAGGAACCGCTGCGCAGCCTCGTGGTGGCGGCGGCTGCGGCGATCGACCTGGCCATCAAACAGGACGGCCGCGGCTTCAACTGAGCCGGGTCCGACCGCCCGGTCCCTACAGGCTCGGCCCGAAGACCATGTCGATGATCAGCAGCACCAGGACGAGGTGATGGATCCCGCGGAACATGGCCAGCTGCTTCTGGGCTCCCTCGAGTGCCTCGCTGTCACCGGCCTCGGCGGCGTCGACCGCCTGCTGTCCGGCCCGGCGGAGCACGAACGAGCCGATCACGCCGGCGATGATCCAGAGGGTGAACGCGATGCTGATCCACGTGTCGGAGAACTCCCAGCGATCGTCGACGATCACCAGGGCGATCCCCAGGCCCCCGGCCACCCACAGGACCGGGTCGACCAGGATCTGGCCCACCGCGTTGCTGAGCGACAGGCCGAACGACTGCGCCTCTCCCGCGGCCGCCCGGGTCCGCGCGCCGATGATGGCGGTTGCGAACGCGGCGCCACCGCCGATCACCGCCAACAGGACGTGGGCGAACACCAACACGTCGTAGCCGAAGTCTCCGGTTGTCACGCCGACGGTCAAGAGAGCCTCCTCGTCATTCGGACCCGTGACCGTAGTTGGCGGTGCGCCGGACCTCACAGGGGAGGATCCACGCCTTCCGGAGAGGCGCCGGCCGTCTCCTAGAGTGAGCCCCATGACCGCTACGGAACCCACCGAGTCCGCCGAGGGAGCAGCAGCGAAGCCGACCCGTTGGCGGCACCAGTGGAAAGAGCTGTTCGCCGAGGTCATCGACACCGGCCTCTGCACCGGATGCGCCGGCTGCGTGGTGAGCTGTCCTCACGACGTCATCGGGTACCACCATCGCGAGGGCGAGTACCGACCCTTCCACCTCGAGGACGAGCTGGGCGCCGACAACTGCATCCACGGCGAGAAGGGCTGCACCACGTGCACCCGGGCCTGTCCGCGCTTTCGGGCCTGGGAGCTCGAGGCCGACGAGCACCTCTTCGCCCGGACCCGCGAGGACGACGAGATCGCCGGGATCTACCAGGACATCCTGCTGACCCGCGCCTCCGACGACATGGTGCACCAGATGGGCCAGGACGGCGGCCTCGTCTCGGCCCTGCTCATCTGGGCCATGGACGAGGGCTACATCGACGCCGCGTGCGTCTCCAATCTCGAAGGCGACGGGTCGTCATGGAAGGCGGTGCCCGGCGTCGCCACCAACAAGGACGAGATCCTGGCCGCGGCCGGCAGCCGCTACACCTACTCGGCCAACACGCTCGCCATGCCCGAGGCCAAGGAACGGGGCTTCGAGAAGCTGGCCCTGGTCGGGATGAGCTGCCAGTCCTCGGTCCCGCCCATCATGTGGCATCGCCGGGCCGGCAAAGCCGGACGCCCGATCGTGTTCAACATCGGGCTGCTCTGCTCCAAGACGTTCGACGACGCCATCTTCCACGAGCTCTTCTGGACCAAGTACGGGCTCGACCGCCGCGAGATGGTCAAGATGAACATCAAGGGCGTGTTCCAGATCTGGATGCGAAACGGCGACTACCACGAGATCAATCTCAAGGAGTGCCACGCCTGGACCCGTGAGGGCTGTACCCACTGCCCCGACTTCGCGGCCGAGCACGCCGACATCTCCACCGGCGGCATCGGCGAGAGCAACGACTGGACCCTCACCATCGTTCGCACCGACCTTGGCCGCGAGATCATCTCGCGCATGATCGACAGCGGCGCCATCGAAGCCCGTCCCGGTGACGAGGATCCGGGCGCCATCGCGCTCATGCGCAAGCTGGCAGCGAAGAGCCGGGCCCGCTGGCCGGAGTGGGCGGCCGAGAACGTGCGGGTCGGGCTGGGCTGACCCGGGCGGTCAGCTGGCGCCGCTGAGCTGGACGTCCCGGGCGATGCCCTTCAGGATCTCGACGGTCTCCTCGAGCCGGGCCTGATCCTCCTCGCTCACCAGGCCGGTGGGGACCACGTCCAGTTCGAGCAGGTCGGGCTGCTCATCGATCGCGTCGGAGGCCAGCGTGAAGTCCTCGAAGGTGAGCTCGTCCTGGATCTCGCCCCACATCTCGAGGCAGTCGTCGTAGTTGGGATGACGCTCGGCGTCGATCACCTTGCCGTCCTCGAACTGGGCCGGCTGACCGTCGATCGGCTCGAGACACCCGACCAGGTAGTTCTCCTCGGCGTCAGCGAACGATTCGACCGAATCGCCACCACAACCGGTGAGCACCAGGGCGCCCAGCGCCAGAGCAGCGACGGCGCGCGAGCCGGGGATGCGTGTGCCGAACATGACCTCTCCAAAGGGCGGGAACGTCCGACCGTAGCCTCGGCCGAGCCGGGATGTTCAGTCGCCGGGAGGGGGTGGGGATGCCCAGCCCGCGGCCTTCAGCAGCGCCTTGCGCAGCGAGTCGTCGGGGGAGCTCATCACCAGGTCGATCACCGTCTCACCCTCGGAGGACACCCAGACGAGCGCACCACCCATGGCGAACGGGATCTTGGTCACTTCGTATTCCTTGAGGAGTTCGGTGATGTCTTCCACGCCAGAAGTTTCGCCATTTTCCCCTGCCCACCGGATGAGTCAACTGACCCAACGGACGGGATTCGGGCTGTATTACCCACGGCGCCATGGTCCGTTCGGCCGGTGCAGGCCGGTCGAATCAACCGAGTTCACCACCGCGATCGGGTCCGTGCACACTGTCGCGATGGAACCCGGACTGTTGCGCGACGTCCTGACCGTGCTGGCCGGTGTCGCCACCGGGATCCTCTCGGGTCTGTTCGGCGTCGGCGGGGCGGTGATCTCGACGCCCGCCATCCGCCTCCTGGGCGCCGGCGCACTGACCGCGGTCGGCACCACGCTCCCGTCGATCATCCCCGGTGCCGCCACCGGCGCGGCGCGCTATCGCCGCGAAGGCTTGATCGACCGATCGGCCGTGGTGATCACCGCTCCCGTGGGCGTGGTGGCGGCATGGTTGGGCGCCGAGCTGGCGCCCCGGGTCCCGGGCGAGGGCCATCTGCTGCAGCTCGCCACCGCCGGACTCCTGGGGGTGAGCGTGGCGCGCATGATCACCGCTCGCCGAACGCCCGCCGATGCCGCCGTGCTGGTGGGCTCCGCGGCCCCGACCACCGCGGCGCCGCACCACCGTCGCGGCGTCTTGACCGCCATCGGTGCCAGCGCCGGGCTGCTGTCCGGACTCCTCGGCATCGGGGGTGGGGTCTTGATGGTGCCGGCCTTCACCCACTTCGCCGGGCTGCGGCTGAAACAGGCGATCGGCACCTCGCTGGCCTGCGTCGGGCTGTTCGCCATCCCGGGAACGATCGCTCACAGCCTCAACGGCACCATCGACTGGCGGTTCGCGCTCCTCTTGGCGGTCGGCGTGGTCCCCGGCGCCCGCCTCGGTTCCGCCCTCACCATCAAGGCCAGCGACGAGCGCGTCCGACTGACCGTGGGGGTGTTCCTCGCGGTCACGGCGGTCCTCTACGCCGGGGGTGAACTCATCTCGCTGCTCGGGCGCTGACACGACCCCGCCGGGCCCCCGGGAGCCCCGCGAGACGGCGCGTCCTGCGGTGGCCAGCCGCTGGACTCCTGACGGCCGATAGCGTGCCAGGCACCATGCCATCCGCAGCCAAGCCCGCCAAGAAGAAGTCCCCCGCCCGACGACGGGCGTCGTCCCCGGGCAAGCGGCGGCGAGAGCCCGCTGCTCCCACGCTGGTGCTGTACGTGCGCCACGGCCAGACCGGCACCACCGGCAAGGTCCTTCCCGGCCGGGCCCGGAACCTCCATCTGGACGAGACCGGACGCGCCCAGGCCGACCGAGCCGCCGAACGGATCGGGGCCCTGTCCGAGGCGCGTCGCGACGCGGGATCGGGGATCGCGGCGGTGTACGCCTCGCCCATGGAGCGCGCCCAGGAGACCGCCCAGCCCATCGCCCGTGCCGTCGGGCGTCGGGTTCGCACCGACGCCGGGCTCAACGAGTGCGATTTCGGCGAGTGGACCGGCAAGCGCCTGGCCAACCTGCGCCAGCGCCCCGAGTGGCGCACGGTGCAGCGGTACCCCAGCGGCTTCCGGTTCCCGAAGGGAGAGTCGTTCGCCGAGATGCAGACTCGCATGACCGGAGCCGTGGCCGCGCTGGTCCAGCGCCACCCGGGCGAGGGGATCGTCGCGGTGTCGCACGCCGACACGATCAAGGCGGCGCTCAACGACGCGCTGGGGAGTCATCTCGATCAGTTCCAGCGGATCGTCGTCTCCCCGTGCTCGATCAGCGCCGTGCTGTACACCGAGGGTGGACCCGTCGTCCTGGCCGCCAACTCCACAGGCGACGACCTGACCACCCTGGTGCCCTCATGACGGCGTCGTTCGACTTCGCCGAGGTCGACCGGTTCTGCGCCGGCGCCATCGGCGAACCCGGGTCCCGCGTGTTCTTCCTCCAGGTGTCGGCCGAGGGCGCCCTGGTGTCGCTCAAGATGGAGAAACAGCAGGTCGCGGCCCTGGCCGAGTACCTGGCTCGCATCCTGGCCGACCTGGCCCCCACCGACGAGCCGGCCGAGGGCGTCGATGATGTCGAGGAACCGGTCGTGGCCGAGTGGGCGGTGGGCGCCATCGGCGTGGCGATCGACGAGGCCGGCGATCGGATCGTGCTGATGGCCGAGTCGACCCCGGACCCTGACGACGAGGACGCCGACCTCGCATCGCTGCGGGCCGGTCTCACCCGACTCCAGACCCAGCGGTTCGTCGATCAGGCCCGCGATCTCGTCGCCCGAGGCCGGCCCCTGTGCCAGCTCTGCGGCGGACCGAAGGACCCCGACGGGCACGTGTGCCCACGGCTCAACTGATCTCGGTCCGTGAGCGCACATGAACCGACCGCTCCGGCGGACCCGACCGACGTGGACCTGGCCGAGGTCCTGGGCCGAGGCGAGCTCGAGGTCAAGGGCCGGATGCCCTGGAGCTCCAACGCCACCTTCCTGGTCGAAGCCACCCTGGACGGCGCGGCGGCCCTCGGCGTCTACAAACCCGGTCGGGGCGAGCGCCCGCTCCACGACTTCCCCACCGGGCTCTACCGGCGCGAGGTCGCCATGTACGAGCTGTCCGAGCAGCTCGGGTGGGGACTGGTCCCGCTCACGATCGAACGCGACGGCCCGCTGGGCACGGGTTCGGTCCAGCGCTTCGTCGATGCCGACTTCGAACAGCACTACTTCACGCTGGTCGGCGACGACGCCTACACCGACGCCCTGCAACGGCTCTGCCTGCTGGACGTGGTGGCCAACAACACCGACCGCAAGGGTGGGCACTGCCTCGTCGACGCAGACGACCAGATCTGGGGCATCGACAACGGACTCAGCTTCCACGCCCGCTTCAAGCTCCGCACCGTCATCTGGGAGTGGAGCGGCGAGCCGATTCCCGACGCACTGCTCGACGACCTGGCCGGGCTCTGCGACAGCGGCCCGGCAGCGGGGGTGACGGACGCGCTGGACGCCTTCGAGCGCGACGCCATCCTGGCCCGCACCCGCGCCTTGCTCCACGCGCGGGCCTTCCCCATCGACGACACCGGCCACCGCTACCCCTGGCCCCTGGTCTGACCCCACCCAGCCCGAAATTCCGTCCGAAGGAGCAGTGCCATGAGAACGATCGCAGTGACCCGAGAGATCGCCGCTCCCCGATCGGCGGTCTGGAAGGTGCTGGCGGACTTCCCCAACATCGCCGACTGGAACGGCGGGGTGAAGAAGAGCTATTCGACGGGCGGGTCAGACGGCGGGGTCGGCGCGACCCGCCACTGCGATCTGGACCCGATCGGCGAGCTCGAGGAGACCGTCATCGCCTGGGAGCCCGAGCGGCGGATGGTGGTGAGAATCGAGTCGGCCGCGAAGCTCCCGATCAAGTCGGCCGAGGTGACGTTCACGCTCTCGTCGGCCGACGGCGCCACGCCGACCGAGCTCCGCTATGCGTACCAACCCAGGTTCGGACCCATCGGTTCGCTGCTCGGCCCCCTGATGGACCGTCAGCTCATCAGCGGATTCGAAGGGTTTCTGGCCGACCTGGACCGGACGGCCACCGGCTCCGGCTCGAGACCGGATCGAACGTAGAGGAACTGGGCCCGAGCCGCCCGGCCGACCCGGAGCTCAGCGGGCCTGGAGGGCCTCGATCAGCTTGGGCAGGACCTTGTGCACGTCACCGACGATGCCCAGGTCCGACACCGAGAAGATGGGAGCCTCGGCATCCTTGTTGATCGCGATGATGTTCTTGGAGCCCTTCATGCCCACCATGTGCTGGGTGGCGCCGGAGATGCCGGCCGCGATGTACACCGTGGGCTTGACCACCTTGCCGGTCTGACCGACCTGGTAGCTGAACGGCACCCAGCCGGCGTCGACGATGGCCCGGGAGGCACCCGGAGCAGCACCGAGCAGCTTGGCCAGGCTCTCGATCATGTCGAACTTCTCGGCCTCGCCGAGACCACGACCGCCGGACACGACGATGTCGGCCTCGTCCAGCTTGGGACCCTCGGTCTCCTCGACGTGGCGAGCGGTGACCTTGGCGGCGCCGGTGGCACCGGCGTCGGGCACGGCCAGGTCGGTGACCGCGGCCGCTCCCCCGCCGGACTCCTCGGCTGCGAACGACTTGGGCCGGACCAGCAGCAGCTGCGGCCCCTCGCCGGTGAACTTGGTGCGCACGTCGGTGGTCCCACCGAAGACCGGCTCGACCCCGACGGCGACGTCGCCGTCGACCTCGACGTCCACGACGTTGGTGATGACGGTGCGGTCGAGCTTGACCGACAGTCGACCGGCCACGTCGCGGCCGTCGTAGGAGGTGGGCAGCATGATCAGATCCGGGCCGGACCCCGCCTGGACCGCAGCGGCGATGGCCGTGGCCACCGGAGCACCCGGCAGGCCGTCACCCAGATCGCCGGTGGCGTGCACCGTGGTGGCACCGTGGGCGCCGAGCGCATCGGCCACGGCGGCGCCGTCGCCGCCGATCACGGCTTCGACGGTGTCGCCGATCTCACGGGCCTTGGTCAACATCTCGAGCGTGGTGGACGTTGCCGCGCCATCACTGGCCTCGGCGACGACCCATACCTTGGACAGACCCATCAGAGCACCTTCAATTCGTCGAGGAACGCAACGATCTTCTCGTGGGCATCACCTTCGTCTTCGATGACCTCGCCCGCCTCGCGGGCCGGGGCCTCGGCGATGTCGATGATCTCCTGGCCGCCGCCGGCCCAGCCGACCGAACCGGCGTCGATGCCGAGGTCGGCGAGCGTGAGCTCGTCGACCGGCTTGCTCTTGGCCGCCATGATGCCCTTGAAGCTGGGGTAGCGGGGCTCGACCACACCGGCGGTGACCGACACCAGCGCCGGCAGCGGGCACTCGACCTCGTCGTAGCCCGCTTCGGTCTGGCGCTCGACCTTGGCCGACCCGTCGGCGAGGGCGATCGACTTCGCGAACGTGATCGAGGGAAGGTCCAGGAGCTCGGCGACCTGCTGGGGCACGGTCCCGGTGTAGCCGTCACTGGACTCGGTGGCCGTGAGGATCAGGTCGGCATCCTCGACCCGGGCGATGGCCTTGGCCAGCACCTTGGCGGTGCCGAGGGCATCGGAACCGGCCAGCGCCTCGTCGGAAACGAGGATCGCCTTGGCGGCCCCCATGGCCAGGGCGGTGTTGAGGCCCTGCCGCTCGTTGTTGGGGGCCATGGACACCAGCGTGACCTCGCCACCGCCGGCCGTTTCGGCCAGCTGGAGCGCCATCTCGACACCGTAGGAGTCGGACTCGTCGAGGATCAGCTTGGTGTCGCGGACCAACGTTTTGGTTTCGGGATCCAACGCTCCGGGATCAGCCGGATCGGGGATCTGTTTGACGCAGACAACGACGTTCATGGCGTCCGAGTGTGCTCGTCTCTACCGGCAGGTAACAAATCGTGGAGAACGGGCCTCCGAACGGCGCGTGGCAACATGGTGAACGGTGCGAATCCTGCTGCTGGTCAACCCCTTTTCGTCGTCGGTCACCCCGCGCGGCCGCGTGGTGATCCAGAAGGCGCTGAGCGCCGATCACGACGTCACGGTGGCCGAGACCAGCCGGCGCGGCCACGCCACGCGCATGGCCCGCGGGGCGACCACCGACGGCACCGACGTCGTGGTGGTCCTGGGCGGCGACGGCACGCTCAACGAGGCGGCCAACGGGTTGGCGGGCAGCCGATGTGCCCTCGCACCGCTGCCGGGCGGATCCACCAACGTCTTCGCCCGGACCCTCGGGATTCCCGACGACCCGGTCGACGCCACGGTGGTGCTGCTCGAGTCGTTGGCGGCCGACCGCATCGCGCCGGCCGGCCTGGGCGTGGTGAACGGTCGCTACTTCCTCTTCCACGTGGGAATCGGGTACGACGCCGCCGTCGTCGAGCAGGTCGAGCGCCGGGCGCAACTCAAGCGCTGGGCCGGCCACCCGCTCTTCATCTACGCCGCCCTGGACACCTGGCTGCGCCACTACGACCGGTCCCGGCCGCGCTTCGCGGTCCACCACGCCGACGGTGGCATCGTCGACGACGGGTACTTCACCATCGTCGCCAACACCAACCCCTACACCTACCTGGGGACCCGGCCGTTCGAGATCGCCCCCGAGGCCACCCTGGACCGTGGACTGGTGTCGGTCACCATCCGGACGATGCGAGCGCTCCCCTTCCTCCGGGTCATCGCCGGAGCGCTGCGCGGCGGCGGCCGGGTGTCCCGCTCGAAGCGGGTCGACTACCGAACCGACCTGACCGAGCTCACCGTGCGCGGCCATGGACCGATCCCCTACCAGGTCGACGGCGACTTCCTGGGCGAGATCGACGAGCTGCGGTTCCGCCACGAGCCCGAGGCGATCCGCCTGGTCCTCCCCGACCCCGACGGCACCGACGCGGGCTGACCGCCGGCGGTCGCCCGCCTAGTCCGCCGCCGCGTCCACCAGCGTGCGGATCGGCTGAGGCGTGTTGGTGATGATGCCGTCGACGTGAAGGTCGATCAGCTCCCGGGCGCGATCGAGATCGTCGACGGTCCAGACCATGACCTGGAGGTCGGCGTCGTGGCAGCGCTCGACGAATCCTCGATCGACCAGCGAGACATGGGGGTGGATCGCCTGGTGACCGTGGGCCGCAGCCCGCTCGATCATGCTGGCCACCGACCCGCCTTCGAACACGAGCCATCCGGTGGACAGATCGGGCGCCTGGGCCTTGACCCGGTCGACCGAGTCGATGTGGAAGGACGAGATGAGGGTGCTGGAGCCGAGGTCACGCTCGGTGACCATCGCCACGATCTCGTCGACCACCAGGGGGGCCTGCGCGTGGTCGGGATCGCCGGGAAGGTTCTTCACCTCGATGTTCACGCACAGCCCGGTGGCGACGTCGAGGGACTCCCCCAGGGTGGGGAGATGGTCGGGGAGATCGGCGAAATCGGTGTCGCCGATGGCCCGTCCGTCGTCCAGCAGTGCGTCGTGATGGATCACCAGGGTCCCGTCGGCGGTACGCCGGACGTCGAGCTCGATCCCGTCGGCGCCCTGATCTCGGGCCGCGACGAAGGCATCGACCGTATTCTCGGTATGGGTCGCAGAGGCGCCCCGGTGGGCCAGCACCATCGTCACACCCGACATCCTGCCAGCTCGCGCCGACCCGCCGCGACAAATCCGAAGAACCTCTTGCCACAGCGAATGTCAATAGGTAGCGTGTCCAAGTCTCGAACAAGCCCATCGAACCCTCGTCGGTAGGTCCTGTTCACCTCGTCACGATCAACTGGAGGATCCGTGGCCCTTCTGCCCACTCGCAGTGAAGCTCTGTCTGCCGCCGACGACGACTGGCGTGATCTCGCCGCTTGCCGCGACACCGACCCGGACCTGTTCTTCCCGGTCGGCACGACCGGCCCGGCCATCGTGCAGATCGAATCGGCCAAGACGGTCTGCAACGACTGCGACGCCAAGGCGCCGTGCCTGGAGTTCGCTCTGGCCACCAACCAGGACAGCGGCGTCTGGGGTGCCACCAGCGAAGAGGATCGTCGCTTGCTGCGCCGGGCCCGCCTGGCCGAGCAGCGCAAGGTCAAAGCCAGCTGACGGTCGCCGACGGCTGACCGCGCCGGCCGAACTCACCCCGAGAAGGGGTCGCTTTCCGGACCCTGGGGACGGGATTTCGGGCGATGTGGTCAGCGCCAGAGGGACTCGCCCAGGCGCAGCAGACCGGCCAGATCGGCGATGTCCTCGTCGAAGTACGGCACGGTGGCCACCACGTCCGCGGTCCCGCCCAGCTCGGCTCGCTCCTCGGCCTCGCGCTTGGCGACCACCTGGAAGTTGAGGAAGTTGTCGGCGATCTCGCGCAGCACGCGCTGGACCTGCGCCGGTTCGCCGAAGTCCGTCGCCAGCTTGCCGGCGACGTCGGTGGTGTCCTTGGCCAACGTCCTCGCCGTGCCGGTGCTGCCCCGGGTGAGCAGCGAAGCGGGAAGCACCTTGTTGAGCACCACCGCACCCAGGTGGAACTCGCCCTCGGCCAGCCGGTCGATGAAGAAGCGTGCCTCCTCGACCGGCGCGCTCTCCAGGGTGGACACGACCACGAAGCTGGTGTGATGGTCCACCAGGAGCCGCTCGACGGCATGGGCGCGCTCGACGAACCCGTCGTACATCGTCTGGAAGAGGATGAAGAACTCGGCGATGTCCTCGAGGAACTGCGACCCCAGGATGCGGTCGGCGACACTCATGAACGGGCGTGACGCCGCGTTGACCAGGCGACTCCGGTAGGGGGCGATCAGCCAGCGCAGCAGCCGGCTGCTGAAGAAGTCGGCCATCCGCTCCGGGGCCTCGAGGAAGTCGATGGCGTTGCGGGTGGGGGGCGTGTCCACGACGATCAGGTCGTAGCGACCCGAGGTGTGGATCTCGTAGAGCCGCTCCATGGCGATGTAGTCGTGGCTCTGGATGAACTTCCCGGTGATGTTCTGGTAGAGCGGGTTGCCCAGGATGTCGTCGCGCGTCTGCGAATCGGGCGCGTGCTGGTGCACCAGGTCGTCCCACGACTGCTTGGTGTCGAGCATGGCCGCGAACAACTGCCCCCGGGGTTCGACCCCGGCGTCGAGGAAGAGCGACGGCGGGACCTCGATCTCGACGTTGCCGAACTGCTCGAGACCCAGGGCGTTGGCCAGCCGGCGGGCCGGATCGACGGTGAGCACCAGGACCTTGCCGCCCAGCTGTGATGCGGCCATCGCTCCGATGGCGGCGGCGGCCGTGGTCTTGCCCACCCCACCGCTCCCGCAGGTGATCACGACCTCTTTCGCCGCCACCATCTGCTCGAGCGACGACGACTCCTTCGTCTTGTTCTTCTTCGTCCGGCGCGCCATCGACCCGACCTCAGGTGTCCAGCTCGGCGCCGAGCGCATCGGCGACCTGCTGGGTGGCCCGGATCCCGTGGGACCGCGTGAACAGGTACGGCACGTACAGCGTCAGCAGACCGGCGGGCAGTGCGTCGCGCAGGCGGTCCATGTGCTCGGTGCGCGACCGCCGGAGCGAGACGGCGAGCTCCGCGGCCTCGACCAGCGGCGCGGCATCACCGCCCAGTGCGTCACCCAGCGCCTCGATCCCCTGATCGGTCCGGAGCCGGTCGAACACCTCGCGCTCGCCCCGACCGAACAGCGCCGGGAGCACCCGATTGACGATGACCCCCGCCAGATCGACCGAGGTCTCCTGCGTCAGCGCGTCGATCAGCTCGATCGTCTCGCTGACCGGCATCTCCTCGGGTGCGGTCACCACGCAGACCCCGGTCTGGCCCGGGTCGTCCAAGATCTCGCGCATCCAGTCGGTCTGGTGGCGGACCCGACCGACCTGGACCAGCTCGTTGATGGCCTGCGGCGCCATCAGCTGGCCGACGACGTGCCCGGTGGCCGGCGCATCGACCACGACGAGGTCGTAGTTCTGCTCGCGGACCTCGTAGCAGAGCTTGCCCACCGTGAGGATCTCCTTCACGCCGGGCGCCGCCGTGGCCATGAAGTCGAACGTCTTGGCCAGTGGACCGATCTTGGCCAGCAGCGGCACCTTGAGCTGGAGGCTCAGGTACTCCTTCAGCGACGCTTCGGTGTCCATCGTCATGCCGTACAGCGACGGCCTGATCTCACGGGCGTCGAAGCGCATGGCCTCGACCCCGAGGAAGTCGGCCATGTTCCCCTTGGCGTCGACCTCGCAGACGAGGGTGCGTTTACCCTGCTTGCTGGCCAGGAGCGCGAGCGCTGCCGCGGTGGTGGTCTTGCCGACCCCGCCCTTGCCGGTGACGAAGAGCAGCCGGCGATCGAGCAACGAGGCGGGGGGCGCTGCGGTCGACGCCGCGGAGGGTGGGGCCACTAGGCGCCGAAACCGATCGATCGACCGTCGGCGGAGCCGATCTCGACGAACGCGAGCTTGGCCGCCGGAACGCCGACGTCACGACCCTTGCGGTCGGTCAGCCACAGCACCTCGGCGTCGGCGGCCAGCGCCGCGGCGACCTGTGCCTTGAGTTCCTCGCGATCGGTGTCATCCGGCAGCTCGATCTCGAGCTCGCGCCGGACATCGGTCACTCCGATACGAACGTCCATGGTGGGGGCTTCTCCTCTGTCAGATGATCTTGAGCTCGGCCCGGCGAACCCGGGTGGGGGCCAGTTCGACGTCGACCCGTTCGGCCAGGTGGGCGAACACGGCGCCGGCTTCGGTCTCGGCCTGCACGGCGATGGGATGACCCGAGTCGCCGCCGGCGCGCAGCGCGGACACGAGCGGCACCTGGGCCAGCAGGGGCACGTCGAGCCGGTCGGCCAGTTCTTGGCCGCCACCGGCACCGAAGAGCTCGTACCGCTTGCCGTCGTCACCGGTGAACCAGGACATGTTCTCGACGACGCCGCGTACGTCGAGGTGGACCTTCTTCGACATGAAGGCGGCTCGCTGTGCGACGCGCTGTGCGGCCGGCTGGGGGGTGGTCACCACGAAGACCTCGGCCCGCGGCAGGAACTGCGCCAACGACAGCGAGATGTCGCCCGTGCCCGGGGGAAGATCGACGACCAGGAAGTCCGGCTCGTCCCAGAAGACGTCGGTGAGGAACTGCTCGAGCGCCTTGTGCAGCATCGGGCCCCGCCAGATGACGGGTTCGTCCTCCTCGGCGAAGAAGCCCATGGAGATGGCTCGCACACCGTAGGACTCGGGCGGCACGATCATGCTGTCGATCACGGTGGGCGACTGCTCGATGCCGAGCATCCGGGGGATGGAGAATCCCCAGACGTCGGCGTCGACCACGGCGACCGAGCGACCCCGCTGGGCCAGTGCCACCGACAGGTTGGTGGTGACCGACGACTTGCCGACACCCCCCTTGCCGGACGCGATCAGGAGCACGCGGGTCTTCGACTCCGGATCGGCGAAGGGGATGGCCCGACCCTCGGCGTGCCCGTGGGCGTGCTGGTGGCCGGCGGTCGACCCGGGATCGCCGTGCAGCTTCTGGCGCAGGACCTCGCGTTCCTCGTCGGTCATGACGGTGAAGTCGACGAACGCCTCGTCGATCCCGTCCAGCGCGACGACGGCGTTCTTGACCCGGCTGTCGATCTCGGCTCGCAGCGGGCACCCGGCCACGGTGAGCGCGATGAGGACGTTGACGGTGGCGTCCTGAATGGCAATGGTGCGCACCATGTCGAGATCGACGATGCTGCGGTGCAGCTCGGGATCCTCGACCGGTCGCAACACGTCGATGATCTCGGCCTCGGTGATTGCCATGGGAGGGCGGTGCTCTCTTCTGATCGATGATCGGTTGGGGGGGCTCCGGTCGAGCTCGGCGGGCCAGGCCCCGATGCGAGCAGACCGGTACGGCGGACCCAAGGGGGCCGCCGACCTGCCGTCGGTAGACTACCGACGTGGCCGGACAATCACAGACCCGGGTCGAGCTTCCCCGCCCGGCCGCCGATCCCGACGCGGTAGCCGGCCAACCCGATGGCATGACGGCCAACGATTTCGCCTCCACCGTCAGCGCCATCGCCACCGCGTTCGGCAACCCCACCCGGCGCGAGATCTTTCTGGCCGCGCACGACTCCGAGGCGGGCGTCACCGCGACCGAGATGGCGAACCGGTTCGACCTGCACGCCAACGTGGCCCGCCACCACCTCGACAAGCTGGTCGCCGGCGGCTACCTCGAGGTCTCGACCGAGCGCCCCGAGCGGCCGGGAGCCGGGCGTCCGTCCAAGCACTACCGGCCCCCGATCGACGCCGCCGGTCAACGCGGTGAGCTCCAGGTCAGCCTGCCGGTCAAACACGACGATCTGCTCATCACCCTGCTGGGCAGGGCGTTGGAGCTCCTGCCGCCCGATGAGGCCGAGCGCATGGCCGAAGAGGTCGGCGTCGAGTACGGACGCACGCTCACCACTCGGATGGGAACCGACGGCGAGCACTCGTTCCGGGCCGCACTCCATGCGGTGGCCGACGCGCTCGCCGGGCACGGCTTCGCCACTCGGGCCGAGCAACACGGCACCGAACTGCGCATCGTCGCCGAGCACTGCCCCTTCGGCGGCGCCGCCGTCCAGCACCCGGTCATCTGCGCCGTGGATCGAGGGCTGGTGCGGGGGATGCTCGGCTCGCTGTACGGCGAGGCGTCCACCCAGACCGAATCGTCGCTCCCGATGGGCGACGAGGTCTGCATCACCGCCGTCGACGACCACTAGCCCGGACTCCCCGTGCGGCACTACCTGGACCACGCGTCGACCTCGCCGCTGCGACCCGAGGCCCGGGAGGCGATGCGAGCCGCGCTCGACCAGCCGGCCGCGGATCCCGGCCGCCTGCATGCCGACGCGCTGCGGGTACGGGCCACGATCGAACACCACCGCGACGAGGTCGCCCGGCTGCTGGGGACCCGGAACCGATCGGTCATCTTCACCTCGGGAGCCACCGAGTCGATCACCGCAGCGGTCTACGGCGCGGCCGAGCGATGTGACCGGGTCGCGTACGCGATGGTGGAGCACTCCGCCGTGCGCACCGCCAGCGACCGCTGGTTCCGACGCGAGAGCGTCACGGTGCTGCCGGTCGATCGCAACGGGCGAATCGACCCGGACGCCGTCGCCGCAGCAGCGGACGGCGCCGCACTGATCCATGTCCAATGGGTCAACCACGAGGTGGGGACCGTCCAGCCCGTCGTCGACATCGTCGCCGCCGCCCGGGACGCCGATGCGCTCGTACACGTCGACGCCGCGCAAGCCGTGGGCAGGATCCCGATCGACTTCGACGAGCTGGGCGCCGACCTCCTGTCGGCCAGCGCACACAAGATGGGCGGACCGCCCGGGCTGGGCGTGCTGCTGGTCCGTCGCGGGCTGCGGCTGTCTCCGCTGCTCCAAGGCGGAGCCCAGGAACGCGGCCGCCGCGCCGGTCTGGAGAACACCCCCGCCATCGCGGGACTCGGCGCCGTCGCCGCCGCCTTGGACGCACCGCGGTTGGCACGCGAGCACGCCCATGTCACCGCGTTGTCCCACCGGCTCCGCGCCGGCCTGACCCGGGTCTCCGGGGTGGCCCTGCACGGCGACCCGGTCGGCGCGCTCCCCCACATCGTCAGCGCCGGGATCGAGGGCGTCGAACCGCAAGCCGTCCTGCTGGGCCTGGATCGCGCCGGCGTGGCGGCGCACTCGGGCAGCGCCTGCGCGGGCGAGGAACTGGAGCCGTCACCCGTCTTGCAGGCGATGGGGGTGGCGGCGGATCGATCGCTGCGCCTCTCCCTGGGATGGTCGTCGACCGACGCCGACGTCGATGCGGTCCTCGACGCCCTTCCCGACGTGATCGACCGCCTCCACCGGCTTCGATAGCGGCCACACGGGACGGCGGATTCCGTCATCTCATCGACGTTGTCGCCGATGAGACCCGTGTGGGACCCTCGCAGCGATGAAGCTCTCCATCGTCCGACACGCTCAGGCGGGCAAGAAGTCCCAGTGGAAGAGCGACGACGACGAACGGCCGCTCTCTCCGCTCGGGTTCGCCCAGGCGCGTGCGTTGGGAGAGATCCTCCCCAAGGTGCGCCGACTGATCGTGAGCCCCACGGTCCGGTGCCATCAGACGCTCGAGCCGCTGGCCGATCGGCTGGGTCTGACCATCGAGGAGGATCGGGCGCTCAGCAAGACCACCTCGCTCAACAAGACGCTCGCCCTGCTCGACGATCTGATCGAGCGAGGCGACAATGTGACGATCTGCAGCCACGGCGAGGTGCTGGGCCCACTGATGAAGGAGCTCGAAGCGACCGGCGTCAGGCTGGTGTGCGGCCATCCGGTCAACCAGAAGGGATCGGTCTGGACGATCAAGGTGGCGAAGGGCGACATGGTGAAGGCGACCTACCGTCACCCGCCCCACGTCTCGGTCAAGAGCTGACCGAAGCCGGTCAGACGCCCAGGTCGGCCCGCACCCGGTCGACCAGCTCGGCCGCTTCGGCCGGAGCTGCATCGAGTGCATCGAACGCGGCGATGTCCGCGGCCGCCCCTTCGAGGTCACCGCTGTCGGCTCTGACCGCGGCCCGGAACGCGAGCGTGACGGCAGAGTCGGGCTCGACGGCGACCGCGCCATCGAGATCGGCGAGCGCCCGGTCGAAGAGCTCGGCCTGCCCGAAGATCCAGCCCCGCTGGCTGAGCGCCGCGGTGTTCTCGGGCTCTCGCTCGAGCACCAGGGTGTACGCCTCGAGCACCCCGTCGAGGTCGCGGCTGACCAGCAACGCATCGGCGGCTTCGAACGCGGTCGGCACGATGAACCCGGACACGCCCTCGCCCGGATCCATCGACTGGAGGGTGAGCAGGTCGTCGAGACCGCCACGGGCGTCGCCGGTTCGCACCTGGAGGATGGCGCGGAACGCCAGCGCATCCGGGTAGGTGTCGTCCAGCGTCACCGCCTCGTCCAGTCCGTCGCGAGCCGCGTCGACGTCACCGGAGAGGTAGAGGTTCCAGGCCCGATAGGCGGTGGCCTCGGGATTGGAGGGCTCCAGCTCGAGCACCTCGTCGTAGGTCTCGATGGCAAGCTCCTGGTCGCCTGCGGCCATGGCGGAGCGGGCATCGACCAGCAGGGTGCGCGAGCTGGCCCTGATGTCGCCGGTCAGTCCGTCGTTGGCCGAACGGGTGCCCGAGGACCGCGCCACGCCGAATCCCGCCGCCAGAGCGACCACCGAGACGATCGCCACCGGCACCGCCCAGCGGCGCAGGCCCGAGCGCGCCGCCGGAGCCGGAGCCGTCGGTGCCGCCGCTTCGTCGTCGTCGGCGGCGGCGGGGGGCCGGCGCCAGCGTTGGAGCACGGCCACGACCAGCGCCAACCCACCGATCAGGGCGGCCACCGGCAGGACCCACACGATCCCGGTGAGCCCGGTGGCGCTGGGATTGAGGTCGATGTCGTCGCCGTAGCTGGCCTTGAGCGCGGCCACGATCTCGTCGTCGGCCTGGCCCGCGTCGACGCGCTCGGCGATGTCGGTCCGGATCACCCGGGCGATCGTGACATCGCTCTCGGCCACCGACTGGCCGCTGCACTGTGGACAGGCGATGCGATCGGACAGCGCCCGAGCCCGGTCGGCATCGCTGCGCGGCCCACTGTCGTCGAGCGTGCCGTAGGCCAGCGCTCCCACCAGGATCACCAGCACCGCCAACCACGACCAGCGGAGTCGGCCGCTCACGCGCCCTCACCGGTGAGCGAGGCGATGACGTCGTCCAGGCCGTCGGCGGTGACGCCGCCGACCCCCTTCCATGCCACGACGCCGCTGGGAGCGACCAGATACGACTCCGGCACGGCGACCACGCCGTAGCCCAGCGCGATCTTCCCGGTGTCGCCGACCACGACGGGCCAGTCGCCGCCGAACTCGGTGAAGAACTCCTCGACCGCCGATGTCGTGTCGTCGAAGACGACGCTGACCACCTCGGCGTCGCCGGCCCGGGCATGACGTTCGGAGAACTCGACCAGCTCGGGGTGCTCGCGCACGCACGGGATGCAGGTGGTCTGGAAGAAGTTGACCAGTACCCATTGGCCTCGGCGCTCGTCCAGATCGTAGGTCTCGCCGGTGAGCGTCTCACCCGCCACCAACGGCGCCACCTCGCCGACCAGTTCGGTGTCGACGCCGCCACCGCCGCCTTCCGCCGTGGCCAGCACCACGATCAGCCCCAGCGACAGGACACCGACCGCTCCCGCGACCCACAGGGCGAGGCGACCTGCCGGCGGCTCGGGGGGCTCGGTGGCCTCGGCCGGATCGGGCTCAGACATCGACGGTCACCCCATCGGCGCCCCCGCCGCCGAAATTCCGTCCGTCCGCGTCGGTTTCCGACGCGGACGGACGGGATTTCCGGGTGGAGGGGGGATCGGGGCGCTCGCGACGTCGGGGCCAGGCGGCGAGCAGCGCGCCCAGCACCATGACCGTGCCGCCGATCCAGAGCCAGACGATCAGCGGCTGGGCGGTCACCCGGAGCACGACCGGATCCCCGGCCTGCTCGGGAACGACGAGCAACGAGAGGCTGAGGTCCTCGGTCGCGGTCGAGTACACCGACGGCGTCTGGATCTGACGACCGGTGTTGAAGTACTGGTTGACCGCCGGGCTGTAGATCGGCCCGTCATCGATACGGACGTCGGCCCGGACCACCAGCCGGTTGGCCAGCTCCTCGGTACGGATGCCCTCGAAGGCGAAGGTGTGCCCCGCAAACGTGGCCGACTCACCCTCTTCGAGCGTGAACTCGGCCTGCCGCACGTTGCTGCCGCTGGCCGCGATGGCGATGGCCACGATGACCACACCGATGTGCACGATCATGCCGCCGTTGGACCGACCGAGCAGACCCCGCCACCCGTTGCGGCGGGTGGCCAGCCAGACGTGGCGAGCGGCGGACCCGCCGGCGAAGGCACCCAGCCCATAGGCGAGCAGCGGCGCCAACCCCCGTTCGCCGATCAGGACGGCGAAGACCGTGACACCGGCGGCGAACCAGGCGGGTCCGATCAGTCGGGACGCCACCGTCTCGGGGTTGGCCTTGCGCCAGGGCAACATCGGCGCGACCGCCATGAGGAAGAGCAGCGCCAGGCCCACACCCGTGCTCATGCGATCGAAGTAGGGCCGTCCGACCGAGATCCGCTCGTCCTGGAGCGCTTCGACGACCAGCGGGAACACCGTGCCGGTCAGCACCATGAAGGCGAACCCGGCGAAGAGCAGGTTGTTGAGCAACAGCGAGCCCTCGCGCGACACGGGCGAGTCGATGCCACCCTTGGACCGCAGCATGTCGCCCCGCCACCCGATGAGTCCGACCGTGACCAACACGATCACCGCGAACAAGCTGAGCAGCGCCGGTCCGATGCCCGACTCGGTGAACGCGTGGACCGATTCGATCACCCCGGACCGGGTGAGGAACGTGCCGAGGATGGTCAGCGAGAAGGTGGCGCAGATGAGCGCCAGGTTCCAGACCCGCAGCAGACCGTTCCGCTCCTGGACCATGACCGAGTGCAGGTACGCCGTGGCCGTGAGCCACGGCAGGAAGGAGGCGTTCTCGACGGGATCCCACCCCCAGTAGCCGCCCCAGCCCAGCACCTCGTACGCCCACCAGGCGCCGAGCACGATGCCGGCGGTGAGGAACCCCCAGGCGATCAGGGTCCAGCGCCGGGTCTCGATCAGCCAGCCTTCACCGAGCCGTCCGGTGACCAGCGCGGCGACGGCGAACGCGAACGGCACCGTGAACCCGACGTAGCCCAGGTAGAGCATCGGCGGGTGCACCGCCATCAGGATGTGCTCCTGCAGCAGTGGGTTGGGTCCCGGGCCGTCGTAGCCCAGCGGGGGATCGAACGCGACGAACGGGTCGGCGGGGCCGATCGGGCCGGCCATCAGACCGAAGAAGAACAGCGCGACGGCGAACATGACCAGCAGGGCCCAGCCCACCATGGGATCGGTGATGCGGTCCCGGAACTTCCACGCCACCGCGACGATGTAGCCGGCCAGCACCAGGGCCCACAGGAGGATCGAACCCTCGAGCGAGGCCCAGAGGGTGGCGACGTTGAACAGGGCCGGGGTCGTGGAGCTGCCGTTGTCGGCCACGTAGGCGACGGTGAAATCCCGGGTGATCAGTGCCCGCTCCATGGCGACGATCGCCAGCACCGACCCACCCAGCACGACGCCGGCGTGGATGCGGGCCGACCCGAGGAGACGCTCGTCGCGCCGTCGCAGGCCGATGGCCAACGCCACCACGCCGGCGATCGAGCCGGACAGCCCCAGGATGACGCCCAGGTCGCCGAGGATCAGGTTCACGGTCCGGCTTCGGCCGCCGCGGCTTCGGGGGCCGGCACCGCGCTGGATCGCTCCTGGTCGGGGGGCTGCTCCGGGTCGTAGTCCAGGCGGTCGGGGTTCTCCTCCTCGTAGACCTCGTCGTGCTTGTTGAGCAGGAGGTCGCTCTCGAACCGGTCGCCGTTCCACGCCCCCTCGAGCACCACGGGGGTCTGGGGGTCGAGCACCTCGGCCGGGTCGCCCTGGTGGCGGATGTCGGTGGTCTCGCCGCCGTAGGTGAGCCGGAAGTCGACGTAGGCCCCGTCGACGACGATCGAGTCGGTGACGATGTAGCCCTGGATGCGGAACCGATCCGATCCCAGCTCGTCCTGACGCTCGACGGCCTCGTCGACGTTCAGGAAGAACACCGATGCCTCGGTCAATCCCTTGAAGAGCAGGAAGCCCACCGCGGCGACCAGGACGACCGCCAGGCCCCAGCCCAGCGCCCGCCGCTTGGGCGCGACCGGCGGCGCCTGGCGAGGCGTCACGTCCATGGTCTCGCCCTCGGTCACATCCATCGGCGGTGCTCCGGCGGGACGTCGCGGCTCAGCGCCCGCCCCCGGCGGATCAGGCGCCACGAGTACAGCGCCATCGATCCGAGGATCGCGGCCCAACCGCCCAGGACGAACGCGGCGTCATCCATGCCGGCCCCCGTCCTGACCCGGTGCCTCGTCGACCTTGGATGCGGCGGGAGTGGCGGCGAGCGGCACGGCCTCGGCCCGACGCTCCTCGAGCGCCACCGACCGACCGTGGACGTCCAGCTGCTCGGTGAGATAGGCGATCCGGAACCGGTGGATCATCATCCACACCCAGATCACCATGAAGACCACCCCGGCCAGGATCCAGGTGAAGAGCATGAGGCCCTCGATCTCGGCCCCGGTGGGGCGGATCGTGGCCGTCTGATGCAGGCTGCGCCACCAGTCGACCGCGTAGTGGATGATGATGGCGTTGGGAAGGAGCGAGAGGCCCAGCCACGCCGATCGGCGGCGGCGGCTCTCCAGATCGAAGGTGGTGCGGCGCAGAGCGACGCAGCCGATCAGCAGGACCAGCAGCAGCGCGGTGCTGGTGAGCCGGGCGTCCCACACCCAGTACGCGCCCCAGATGGGTCGACCCCACAACATCCCCGAGACGAGCGTGGTGGAGCAGAACAGGACGCCCACCTCGGCGCCCGCCTCGCCGACCAGGTCCCAGAACTGCGAGCCCTTCCAGAGATACATCACTCCACCGACGACCACCGCGATGACGCTGAGGTACATCAGCCAGGCCGACGGCACGTGAACGTAGAGCAGCCGGACCGCATCACCCTGTCGGCTGTCGGCCGGGGTCCAGACGAGGCCGAGCGGGACGACCAGCGCCATCCCGATCAGCGAGATCGCCCCGAGGACACGGGTGACCTTCGATCCGGTCGAGTCCGGTGCTTCGGGCGGGCCGGCGTACTCGGCACGCTGGTCCATCGGGGCGGTCATGTGTCCTCCAGCAGCGACCCGTATGCGGCGACGCCAAGTGCTACCTCAGCGAGCGCGAAAATGCCCAGTAGTCCGATCCACGGCCACGCCTCGGATGACCGCCCGTCCATGGCGTCGCGGAACGCCTGGGTGGCAGCGATGAGCAGGGGGGCCAGCACGGGGAGCAACAGTATGGGGAGAACCGTCTCTCGCACCTTCGCCCCGGCCGCCAGGACGGCGTAGAGGCTGCTGGCCGCCGCCAGGCCCACCGTGGCGACCAGCGTGGCGCCGAGGAGCACGAGGAACCCGTCGAGCGTCTGGTTGTAGAGCAGGACGACACCGACCCCCAGGACCACCTCGATGGTCAGCAACTGGAGCGCCGTCGCCGCGGTCTTGCCCAGGAAGATCGCGGCCGGATCCAGGCCGGTGAGCCGGAGCGCCTCGTCGACCCCGTCCGAGAACTCCACCGAGATGGTCCGTTGGGTGATCAGGACCGACACGAACAGGATGGCCAGCCAGAACAGTCCCGGAGCGGCTTCGTCGAGCACCCGATTGTCGGGCTCGAACGCGAATCCGAAGAGCACGACGATGACCAGCGCGAACGGCAGGACCTGATACAGGGTGATGCGGGACTGCCACTCGAGCAGGAGGTCCTTGCGTGCCACCAGCGCCGCGTCACGAACCATGCGACGCCTCGATGCCGGCCGCGGCGGTCGTCGGGTCCACCGAGACGCCGGTGACCATCCCGCCGTCGAGCCGCACGATCTGGTCGGCCAGCGGCACGGCCCGCTCCAGCTCGTGCGATGCCATCAGGACGGTCGCGCCGACCCCGACCGCCTCGGTCAGCAGGCCGTCGAGCAGATCGCGCCCGTCGGCGTCCAGACCGGCGTGGGGTTCGTCGAGCAACCAGAGCTCGGGGCGTCGGGCCACCAGGGCGGCCAACGACACGCGCCGGCGCTGCCCTGCCGACAGCCGATTGACCGGAACGTCGCGGAGCCGATCCTCGAGACCGACGCGCGTCAGCGCCAGATCCGCATCGGTCGCGGTCGCGCCGGCGGCCCGAGCCCAGAAGTCGAGGTTGGCCTGCACGCTGAGGTCCTCGTACAGGAAGCTGGCGTGGCCCAGGAGACCGACCCGGCGGCGGACGACCCGGCGGTCGTCGCGGAGGTCATGGCCGAGGACGACCGCCTCGCCCTGCACCACCGGGACCAGCCCCGCACACGCGCGCAAGAGAGTTGTCTTGCCGGCGCCGTTCGGGCCGACCAGCAAGACAACCTGACCCGGGGCGACATCGAGATCGATGCCGGCGAGGGCCGGAAACCGTCCGAGCATGCACACGGCGGTGCGGAAGTGGACCACGTGATCCATGGTGTTGGCCGTCTGAAGGCTACCGAGGACGGGCCCGGATCCGCCGCATCGGCGCTTCCGGACGACGGCCCGCTCCACTGAGGAATCCGGCTCCCGACACCACTTCGCGACCTGTGGTGTTTACCCTCGACCTGTGACGTTCGCGCGCGTACTCGGCGGCATCGGCCGAACCCTGATCACCGCCGGAATCGTGCTGTTCGCGTTCGTGGCCTACCAGTTGTGGGGCACCGGGTACCAGGAACAACGGTCCCAGGACGAGCTCGAGCAGCAGTTCGCCGCGCTCGAGGCCGAGATCGCGGCCCAGTTCGGCGACGGCCTCCCCGTGTCCGACGTTCCGGTCACCACGACCACCCTCCCGCTCGACGCCGTGCCCGATGAGCCGTCCGAATCGCTGATCCCCGAGCTGGCCAGCGGCAAGGAGCTGGACATCTACGCCCCGCGCGAGGGCGAACCACTCGCCATCATCGACATCCCTCGGCTCGGGACCCACAAGGTGGTGGTCGAGGGGGTCAGCGTCGACGATCTCAAACGGGGCCCCGGCCACTATCTCGAATCCCCCATGCCGGGCAACATCGGCAACGCGTCCATTGCGGGCCATCGCACCACCTACGGCGCGCCGTTCGGTCGCATCGCCGAGCTGCGCCCGGGCGACACCATCTCGGTCAGCACGCTGTGGGGCGACTTCACCTACGAGATCATGACGGCGGGTGAGGCCACCGAAGGCAACTCGGCCGGCTACGTGCCCGGCGACCCCAACGCCGCCACCTGGATCGTGAACCCGGGCGAGACCTGGGTGCTGGAGAACTTCGGCGACAACCGGCTCACGCTGACCGCCTGCCACCCCCGCTACTCGGCCCGGCAGCGGATCATCGTGGCGGCACGCCTCGTCGACACCCCCGCACCGCCGCCCAAGGTGCGCCCCGCCGACGATCCGGGTCCGACCGGCGCCGAGTCGATCCTGGCCAGCGAGGAGCTGACCGAGGAGAGCCCCGACGAAGACCCGGCGCTCGCCGCCGACGTGGTGACACCGGAGCTCGATCTCGACGCCGGTCTGGCTGGCGACCAGTCCGCGCTGGCTCCGGCCATCTGGTGGGGGCTCGGCACGCTGGCCCTCTGGTTGGGGCTCTGGCTGGTGGCCGGACGCTGGCCCTGGGCCGCCCTTCTGGGGATCGCGCTGCCGTTCCTGGTCAGCCCGCTCTACCCGACCGCCATCGCCGACATGTGGCTCTGGGCCACGCTCGCGGCCGCGATCTGGATGGGGCTCTGGCTCGCCTCCCGTGCCAAGATCCGCTGGCAGCCCTTCCTCCTCATCGCCCCCCTGGGCCTGCTGGCCCTGATCCCATGCTTCTACTACGTCGATCGCTTCCTGCCCGCCGGCTGATCGCGCTCCTCCTCGCCACGGCAACCGTCACGGCCGCCTGCTCGGGTGACGATGGCGGGGGCGGCGAGCAGCAGTCGGCGCCGTCCACCAGTTCCGCGACCGAGACCTCGACGACCACGACGGTGATCGAGTCCCCCACCTCCTCCACCACCGAGGTGACCACGACCACGGCCGTGCCGGGCACCGGCACCATCTCGGTGTTCGACCTTGGCGTCGGGGACTGCTTCAACGCGACGGCGCCGTCGACCGAACCCTCCGAGGTCGAGGAGGTCGAGCGGGTCCCGTGCGGCGACCAGCACGACAGCGAGGTGTTCGCCCAGACCGCGTTCGAATCGGCCGACCCGGCCTACCCCGGTGAGGACGAGCTGATCGACTACGCCACCCGCTTCTGCGTCGATGCCTTCGAACCCTATGTCGGCCTTCCCTACGCCGACTCGGCGCTGACGGTCAGCCACTTCTGGCCCACCGCCACCGCCTGGGAGAGCACGGACGACCGGACGATCCACTGCGTGCTGTTCCAGAAGGACACCACGTCCACCGGGTCGGCCCGCGACAGCGGGATCTGACCGATCGCCCCGTCGTCTTCGGCCGTTCGGTGGGGCATCGGTGGCACGGGCGCCATCGCCGAGAAGTTCGTCGAGGCGCTGCGGCGCATCCCCGACGCCCGGGTCGTGGCGGTGGGTTCCACATCGCTCGAGCGGGCCGAGTCGTTCGGGCAGCGGGCCGGGATCGAGCGCCGGCACGGTTCCTACGAGGCGCTGGCGGCCGACGATCAGATCGACGTGGTGTACGTGGCGTCGACCCACGAACGGCATCGGGCCGACGCGGTCCTGTTCCTGGGAGCCGGCCGGCACGTGCTGTGCGAGAAGCCGATGGCGCTCAGCGCGGCGGACGCCGAGGCGATGATCGACGCGGCGCAGCGCGCCGATCGGTTCCTGATGGAGGCCATGTGGAGCCGGTTCCTCCCCTCCTACGTCGAGGTGGGCCGGCTGCTGGACCGGGGAGTGATCGGGCAGCCACTCCTGCTCCAGGCCGATTTCAGTTTCGCCGTGCCGATGGCGGCCCGCGCCGGCCACCGTCTCTTCGATCCCGCTCGCGGCGGCGGGGCACTGCTGGATCTCGGCGTCTATCCCCTGCAGCTCTCGCGCCTCGTGTTCGGCGAGCCCGACGACGTGTTCGCCACCGGGCTGTTCACCGATTCGGGAGTGGACGGCCAGACCACGTTGACCCTCACGCACGCCGGCGGCGGCGTCTCCATGTTGACGGCCGCCATCGTCACCCCCGGCACCTGCACGGCGCGGATCATGGGGGCCGACGGTGCCATCACGCTGGATGCGTTCATGCATGCCACGCAGAAGCTGACCGTCGACGGGACCGAACCGCAGGTGATCGAGACCGAGCCCGCCAGCCTCCACTTCCAGATCCCCGAGGTTCACCGGTGCATCCGCGGGGGCCGGAACCAGAGCGAGGTCTGGGGCTGGGCGGACACGCTCGCCACGCTGGCCATCACCGACCGAGCCCGAGAGCAGATCGGCCTCCGGTACCCGACCGAGCGCTGACCGGACGCGGGCACGCCCGCGCCACGCCCGCCGGCGCAGCGTCGCCAGGCGCTAGCGGCCTTCGAAGCGGGGGGACCGCTTCTCGCGGAATGCGGCCAGCCCCTCCTGGAGGTCGGCGCTGGCCCAGGCGTGGCGGAAGGCGGCCGAGGACTCCTCCTTGAACGCCACGTCCTCGACCGCATTCAGGCTGACCTTGTGGCCGAGCACGCTGAGCGGCGCCAGCTGGGTGATCTCGTCGGCCCAGGCCAGCGCGGCGTCCAGTCCTCCGGCGCGCTGGATCAGGCCGACCCGCAGGGCCTCGTCGAATCGCAGATCGGCTCCACCCAGCAGGATGGCCCGTGCCGTGCCCTGCCCGACGATCCCGGTCAGCCGGGCGACGGTCCAGTGATCGATCATCAGGCCGAGCTTGCCGGCCGGAATGGCGAACCGGGCGGACTCGTCGGCGACGCGGAGGTCGCACGCGATGGCCAGCTGCACCCCGCCGCCCATGGCCGCGCCGGACACGGCGGCAATGCTCACCCACGGACCGCTGCGAATGCGCTCGAGCACGGTGTGCAAGAGGTCGGTGAACGCGGTGTCCTCGACCGTGGTGAGATCGGCGCCGGCACAGAAGTGGCCATCGGAGCCGGTGATCACCACGACCATCGGGTCCTCGTCGGCCAGCGCCTCGGCGAACTCGTCGAGCGTGCCATGGGTGAGCGCATTGCGTCGCTCGGGCCGCTGGAGGGTCAAGATCGCGACCTTGCCCCGTCGTTCGACCGCGAGGGTCATCAGGTCCCCGTCCACTGGGGATCGCGCTTCTCGAGGAAGGCGGCGATGCCCTCGGCGGCGTCGTCGGTTCCCGCGGTGATGCTGAGCATCGGGTGGAGCACGGCCAGGGCCTCGGCCGACGACTTCCCCCAGACCGAGTAGAAGGACGTACGGCCCAACGTCATCGCCGCCGGCGACTTCGAGGCGAGCACCGCCGCGAGCTGCTCGACCGCGACGTCCAGCTGATCCGGTGCGACGACCTGGTTCACGAACCCGATCCGCTCGGCCTCGTCGGCCGGCACCCGGCGCCCGGTCATCATCAGCTCGAGCGCCTTCTTCGGGGGCATCGAACGGGTCATGGGCACGGTGATCATGTAGGGCCAGAGGCCGACGTCGATCTCGGGAACGCCGAAGACGGCGTCGTCTGCTGCGACGACCATGTCGCACGAGAGCGCCAGTCCCATGCCGCCGGCCAGCGCGTAGCCCCGCACCTTCGCCACCGTGGGCATGCCGAGATCCCAGAGGTCGCCGAACAGACGGGCCATCTCACCGCGACTGTCGTGCAGCGCCAAGTGCCCGGCTCCTTCGGCCATGCCGCTCAGGTCGGCCCCCGAACAGAACGCCCGGTCCCCGCTGCCGGTGAGCACCACGACCCTGACGTCGTCGCGCTCGCGGACGTCGGCCAAGCCGGATCGAAGGTCCCTCAGCACGGGCCAGGAGATGGCGTTGCGCTGCTCAGGTCGGTTGATGGTGAACGTGGCGACACCGTCGGCGATGTCGGTCAACAGCTCGGGCACATCGGTCATCGCGCCGACCGTACCCGGCGCCGTGGGCGGGCACCTGATCGACCGGGCGGCCCGATCATCCGGTCGATGCCGTCGTCCGGGCACCACCATCCGCTCATGGCGCACGGTCCGGCGGTACCGTTTGCGCCGTGGTGCTCACGATCGCCGTCGTTCTCTTCGGTCTCCTCATCGGTCGGTTGCGAGGCGGTCGCCTGCGCAACCTGTCGGACTGGCACGTGAACTCATGGCGGGTGCTGCTGGCGGCGGTCGGCGCGTGGATCGCACTCGAGCTGTTCGGCGCCGACGACGTCTGGCTGGCGGCTGCGGCCATCCTCGGCGCCATGTGGTTCGGTTTCCGGAACCTGCACCTCACCGGCATGCCGATCGTGCTGATCGGGCTCGGCCTCAATCTGGTGCCCATCGCGCTCAACGGCCACATCCCCACCAGCGTCGATGCCTTGCTGATCGCCGACATCACCACCCGGGAAGACCTGCCGCGGCTCGACCTCACGGCGGGACGGCAGTTCGAGTCCAGCGACGACCTCCTGCCCGAGCTGGGCGACACCCTCCCCGTGCCACTCACCCAGCAGGTCCTGTCCTTCGGCGACCTGATCGCGCTGGCCGGACTGGCCACCATCGCCTCCAACGCCATGCAATCGCGACGCCTCAAGGGGTCCGGTAAGAAGGACGACGCCGACGAGATGAGCGACCATGCCCGCGAACCCGAGCGGCGCAAGGTGCGGCCCGAAGACGTCGAGTTCGACATCGACAAGCTGATCCTCGATCTCACCGGGTCTCCCTCCCCCACCCCGGCGCCCGAGAAGGCCGAGCCCCCGCTTCCCCAAGCGGTGCCCGCCAGCGGCGACCTCCCCAAGCGCGAGCGCGTCAGCCTCCGCTAGTCGAACAGCAGCGCCACACCCGCCCACGACTGCGGGATGGCACCCAGACCGGCCCCGGTGTCGGCGTTCCAGTACTCGGCCAGGCCAGAGCGCACCACACCGCGTCGGATGGACGCGGCGAGCGCACCGCCTTCTGCGACCCGACCATGGCGTTGCGCCGCCACCCACAGGAGGTAGCCCAGCTGCGGCCAGCACGGCCCGCGCCAGTACCGATCGGGGTCGTAGCCGGGCTCGCGCCGATCCACACCACGCGGTCCGTACTCGGCGGCGAACGCGCCGGAGTCGGTCACGGTCGACCAGGCGGTGGCTGCCGCCGCAGCGGTGGGCGCGGTGACCAGGAGCGGGAGGAGGGCATCGGCGGTCCGGATCGATGCCGAGCCCGCCGTTGCGGGATCGGTGACGTCGACCCACGTGGCGCGCTCCTCGTCCCACCGGGCGGCGAGGCCGTCGACGATGGCCCGCACGTCACCGGTGTAGGTGACCCCGAACTGATCGCTCAGCTCCTGTGCGTTGAACGCGACCAGCGCGGCGAAGCCGACCGACGCCACCCGGAAGTCCGGGTTGTGCACCGGCGCGCCGATCTCGTGCACGATCGAGCGGACCAGCTCACCTTTGACCCGACGCCATGCAACGCGGTCGAAGCGACCGCCCGGACACCAGGCGTCCCAGCGCGGGCTGTCGTCGGCTCCGGACTCCCACGGATGGCACAGCACCGGTAGACCGTCCAGCCGGCGTCGCCGCAAGAGCAGGAAGTCCAGTCCGTCGCGCGCCGAGGCCACCATCCGGTCGTCCACGTCGACCCCCGCCCGGTCCAGCTGCGCGAGCGCGTGGCCGTACATCGGCGGCTGGGTGATCGAGGATGCGCCGCGCCGGCCCCAGAACTCCACCGAGGCGTCCGGTCGGCCGGTGTACCGCATGTGGGGAACGAACCCCGTCGGATGCGGCGCGGCGAACAGGGAGCGAAGCTCGGTCACTGCTCGCTCCGGCTCCCCCAGCTCGCGCCAGATCAGCGCATGGAAACACGAGTCCCACAGCCACTGCCACGGATACACCTCAGCGTTGGGAGCGGTGTAGCCGTGTGATTGCCAGTGGGTCTCCATCATCGTGGCCACGGTCGAGCGGAGCGTCCCGGGCGTTAGGGTGTCGGCGCGCTCGTCGCCGTCCGCTTCCCCCTCTCCCCGGTGCTCGCCGATGTCCACCTGTGCGATCCTCTCGTTCCGCCTCGGCCTCACCGATGGCGTCTCGGTCGTGGCGGCATTGTGGCAGGCCGCACTGGACGAGCTGGGGTTCGTCACCCGCACCGTCGCGGGACAGGGGCCCGTCGACGTGACCGTGCCCGGGCTGGCCATCGACGCCGAGGAACCACCGACCGCCGACGAGGTCACCGCTGCGCTGGCAGACGCCGACCTGGTGGTCGTGGAGAACCTGGGCACCATCCCGCTGAATCTCCCCGCCAGTCGCGTGGTCAACGAGGTACTGGCCGGACGCTCGGCGATCTTCCACCATCACGATCCTCCCTGGCAGCGCGAACGATTCGCCCACCTCACCGAGCTGCCGGCCGACGACCCGGCGTGGGCGCACGTCACGATCAACCGATTGACCGAGCGCGAGATGCGCGCCCGGGGCATCGAGACCACGACGATCTACAACGGCTTCGATCCCGACCCACTGGCGGGCCATCGGGCCGCCACCCGACGGCTCATCGACGTGGGGCCCGATGCGCTGCTCTGTGTGCATCCGGTACGGGCCATCGAACGGAAGTGCATCCCCGACGCCCTCCGGTTGACCGCGGAGCTGGGCGCGACCTACTGGCTTCCCGGCGGATCCGAGGAGGGGTACGAACCCACCCTTCGGCGGGTCTTGTCCGACGCCTCATGCCCGGTCCGGCACCGTCGTCACCCGCGCGTCGAGGACATCTACGCCGCCGGTGATCTGGTGGTGTTCCCCTCGTCGTGGGAGGGATTCGGCAACCCCCCGATCGAGGCCGCCCTCCACCGCAAGCCGGCCGCCGTCGGCACCTACGCGGTGGCGGACGAGCTCCGTGAGTTGGGGTTCGAGTGGTTTCCCACCGACGACCCCGAGCCGGCACGAGCCTGGCTCGATGCTCCCGACCCGGCGCTGCTGGACCACAATCAGGACGTGGCCCGAACCCAGCTCTCGACCGACGTGATGCGCGATCGGCTGCGGTCCTTGCTCGTCGAGCGTGGCTGGTTGCCGTGACCGAGACACCCGAGCCCGAGGCGGGGCCAGAATCCGATGGACCGGCCGACGCCGTCCCGACCGACCCGGTCCTGGTGCAACGGGCCCGGATGCAGCGCTTCGCCCAGACAGGCCAGCGTTTCGGCTACAGCCTGTTCGGCATCGCCGTCCTGCTGTTCTTCGTCGGCTTCCCCACCGGATTCCCCAGCTGGCTCATCACCACCATCATCGCCTGCCTGGCCGTGGGTTCGATCGTGCTCGCACCGGCGATCGTCATCGGGTACGGCGTGAAGGCAGCCGACCGCGAGGACCGCGAGACCGGCCACACCACCTGACGGCAATCGGACCCGCTGGGTCGGACGCCGGCGAATCGGGCCGAGTCCGTCAATCGCCCCCGACGAGGACCATCCCGTCGACGCAACGTCCTCCGAGCGCCGACGAGACGAGGGTCATCGGGCGGGTTCGCCCGCGTGCCGGTCGGCGTCCATCAGTCGCAGCCGGAGCACAGGATGCAACGGCGTCCATGCGGCCAGTCGATCGAACTCCACCTTGTTCTTCGTGGCCAGGTCCACGTCACCGGTGGCGCCCGCCGCCTCGACCGCAGCGACCAACAGGGCGGGGTCCATCCGGTGGCGGACACTCGTAGCGAGCCCCAGCACCGTGGTGGACGCAGAGGGATCGTCGCCCCCGAAGGTGCTCCAGGACTGCCGCCGGATCCCTCGAGCACGGTCAGCGCGATCCTGAGGAAAAGGTGCGGACAACTCTGTGGAAAAGATTTGCCCTACCCCTAGCGCGCGGGCCGTGACGTCTGGCACACTGATCCCGTTGTGAAGGTCGGTGGACCGGGGGGCCACCGACCTTCATCGCGTCTGGCCTCAGGTGCGCCGGCCGCCCCCGGTGGTGGTATCAGGATCGTTGGGACGGTTTGTTACCCTTCGGTAACCACTCTCGGAGACCCCACCAGTGACCCCACGCCTCCCCGGCCCCCAGCGCAGAAGCCAGCTGCTGCACTGCGCCCGTGATCTGTTCGCCACCCAGGGCTTCCACCAGACGTCGATGAACGACATCGCCAAAGTGGCCGGCGTGACCAAGCCCGTGCTCTACCAGCACTTCGCCTCCAAGCGGGAGCTCTACCGCGAGCTGCTCGACGACGTGGGCCAGGCGCTCCAGGACACGATCGCCAAGGCCACGGCCGACGCCGCCGGACCGCGCGAGCAGGTCGAGGCGGGCTTCGGCGCGTACTTTCGCTACGTGGCCGACAACCGGTCGGCGTATCGACTCCTCTTCGGGAGCGGCACCCGGCGCGACCCCGAGTTCGCCAACGTGGCGCTCGAGGTCGAGGCGATGATCGCCGACTTCGTCGCCGCCATGATCGAGGTCGACGAGATCGACTCCCACCACCGGCAGCTCCTGGCCTATGGCGTCGTGGGCCTGGCCGAGGGGGCCAGTCGACACTGGTTCACCGACAGCGCGAAGCCGGTCGAGCCCGAGCTCCTGGCCCGACAGGTGGCCGAGCTGGCGTGGGCCGGCCTCCGCGGTGTCCGCGGCCCCTGAGCCGGCTGGGTCGGCTCAGGTGGCGGGGCCGGCCTCGATGACGACCTCGAACTCGAGCAACGACGCTCCCTGCGCCACCGGCTTCTGCCCCTGCGCCGGTCCGGACTCGGCATGGCCGCGACCGAACGCCTCGCTTTCGACCCACGCCCGGAACGCGGCGTCGGACTCCCACCGGGTGTACACGAAGTACCGGGACTCGCCCTCGGTCGGGCGCAACAGCTCGAAGGCGAGGAACCCCGGCATCTTCTCCACCTCGCCGACGCGGGCGGCGAAGCGCTCCTCCAGCTTGGGCCCCATGCCCTCGGGAACCTCGATCGCGTTGATCTTGACGACGGCCATGGCCGGACCTCCTGAGAGAACGAGCCCGTAGTCCACCACCCCATCGGAATCTTGGCCTAGTTGTGTCGACTGGAGCGACATGACGAGGCACAGATTCCGTGGTGGGGTGGCGGCCCCCGGGGAGGATGGTCCCCGGGTCAGGTGCCCTTGTAGTTGAGGACCTGACGCAGGGTGTGGCGCACGGTGACCAGGTCCTGCTGGTCGGCCATGACCTGATCGATGTTCTTGTACGCCTTGGGGTGCTCGTCGACCAGGCGGCGAGCCCGGGATCGAAGCCACGTCCGATCGCCCATGGCCCGCTCCAGGCTCTCGGCGCTGAGGCTCTTGCGGGCCTGGGTGCGGCTCATGCGACGACCGGCGCCATGGCTGCACGACTCGAACGACTCGGCCGAGCCCTTGCCCTCGACGATGTAGCTCTTCGTGCCCATCGATCCGGGGATGATCCCAAGCTCTCCGACACCTGCCCGGATCGCTCCCTTCCGGGTGACCCACAGCTCGCGCCCCTCGTGCACCTCGCGGGCCGAGTAGTTGTGGTGGCACGAGATGCGCTGCACCTCGCGCCCGGGCGGTCCCCCGGCGTCGGCGACCGCGGCGAAGAGCACCGGTAGGGCCGCGTCGACCATGAGCTCGCGATTCAGGCGCGCGTAGTCCTGCGCCCACAACAGGTCGGCGACGTAGTGATCGAACTCGGGCGTGCCCTCCAGCAGGTAGGCGAGGGCGGGATCCTCCAGCCCCAGGTGGAGCCGCGTCGCGACCGCCTTCGCCTCGGCGATGTGCGACTGGGCCAGCTGGTTGCCGATGCCCCGACTCCCCGAGTGCAGCACCAGCCACACGGTGTCGTCCTCGTCGAGACAGACCTCGACGAAGTGGTTGCCGCTCCCGAGGGTGCCGGCCTGTTCCAGGGCGCGACGCCGCTGCTTGTGGTCCAGCGTGGTGCGCGGCTGATGGGCCCGGAGCCACTCGGACGCCGGCCGGTCGGCGGCGCGGTGGCCCTGGCCGACGCCGGCGGGGATGGCGCGCTCGATCCCGTGCAACACGGGGTCGAGGGTGTCGGGGAGGTCCTCTGCGATCAGATCGGTCCGGACCGCAGCCATGCCACAGCCGATGTCGACGCCGACACACGCCGGGATGATGGCTCCCTCGGTGGGAACCACCGAGCCGACGGTGGCGCCCAGGCCCAGGTGAGCGTCGGGCATGAGCGCGACGTGCCCCGCGACGATGGGCAGCCTCGCCGTGCGCTCGGCCTGGAGGCGGGTGTTGGGCTCGAGGTCGGACGCCCACGAGACCAGCCGGTCGTTGATGCGCTCTGCTGCCATAGCCGTCGAAGCTACGCCCGCGCCGCCACTCGCACCCCCGGATTACGGAATCTGTGCCTCTGCGTGTCGATTGAGTCGACGTAACCCGGCACAGATTCCGGAAAGGGAGGGTCAGCGGCGGGCGGCGGGGTCGAACTCGCCCAGGCCCATCTGGTCGCGCACGGTCACGACGGGCGGGTTGGTCAGCGTGCGCCGCTGCCAGTTGGCGCCGTCGACCACCAGGGTGTGCCCTGAGATGAACCGGGCGTACGGCGAGGCGAGGAAGGTGGCGGCCCAGCCCAGCTCCTGGCGCTGCCCGACCCGCAGCGCCGGTTGGGCCGGGTCCTTGTCGTGGGTGCGATCCAGGCTGCTGGTGATGTCGGCGGTCATGTCCTCGTGCGGGAACAGCCCGGGCACCAGCGAGTTCACCTGGATCCCGTAGGGCCCCCACTCCACCGCCAGCGACTCGGTGAGGTTCTTCACCCCCGCCTTGGCCGCGGCCGAGTGAGCGAAGCCCGGCCCGCCCGTCCATGCGTACGATGCGCCGACGTTGATGATCGACCCCGGCGTGCCGACCTCCAGGTGTCGGCGACCGAACTCTCGACAGCACAGGTAGGTACCGTTGAGGGTGATGTCGACGACGGTCCGCCAGGCGTTGGGCGACATGTCCTCGGCCGGTACGGGGAAGTTGGCCGCCGCGTTGTTGACCAGCACCTGCGGCAGACCGAACGCCTCGGTGGCAGCATCGAACGCCGCGCTGATCGAGTCGGCGTCACGAATGTCGCAGGTCGTGGTAAGCACCGGCGCACCCAGCGCGGCCAGCGCCTCCTCGCCGGCCTCGAGGTGCTCGGGCTTGCGGCTGGCCACGACGACCGACGCGCCCAACCGGGCGAACTCGCCGGCGATCGCCTTGCCCAATCCCGTGCCTCCCCCGGTCACGAACACACACACACCGTCGTACGTGCCGGGCACCAGCGCGCTGGCACCGACGTCGGGCGGCGCGGGCAGTCCGATCTTCTCGGCCATGGTCAGCTCCCCGTGAAGCGGGCGGGTCGTTCCTCGCTCCGGGCGGCCCGGAACTCTCGGAAGTCGTCGCTCTTGTTGATGTAGGTCTGGTAGATCAACTCGTCCTCCATCGACGAGTGGATCTGCGGCCGGGCCAGGTGGGCGATCACCTTGCGGGCCATCTTCACCGTGGCGGCGGGCGAGGCGGCGATCTTCTCCGCCATCTCGCGGGCGGTGTCGTCGAGCTCGTCGGGCGGCACGATGCGCGACACGATGCCGTGGGCCAGCGCCTCGTCGGCGCTCAGCCGGCGCCCGGTCAGCACCATGTCACTGACCAGACCGTGACCGGCCATCTCGTAGAGCACGCCGACGCCACCGGTGTCGGGGATCACGCCATGGGTCACCTCGGGCAGCATGAACCGGGCGCCTTCGGCGGCGATGCGGACATCGCACAGCAGCGCCCGCTGGAACGACCCGCCGATGGCCCATCCCTGGATGGCCACGATGATCGGCGCGGCCAGATCCCACACCTGCTGGATCCCGGCCTGACCGCGGCTCATCAGCTCGTGGTGGGTGAGCTCGGTCTTCATCGTCCCGATCGAGCCGACGTCGCGGCCCGACGACCAGGACTTCCCCTCGCCCCGCCAGATCACGGCCCGCACATCGGTGCGCTCCTTCAGCTCGGCCAGCACGGCGAAGAGCCGCGCGTCCATCTCGTCGTCGAACGCGTTGTGCTTCTCGACGTTGTCGTTGCTGATGGTGGCGACCGCCCCATCGATGTCGAGTCGAACCGTTCCGGCCATGCCGCACTCCTCTGCCCTGGTCGTTGTCGTGCACTATCGCGCGTCTCCCACGCACGTTCGTCCACGAGTTCGGCGGCGGGGGTCAGCCGAGGGCGGCGAAGACGGCTTCGACCGACAGGGCCTCGGGCACCTCGATCTGGTCCTCGGTGCACTCGGCCGGCGTCTTGTCCGGTCGCCAGCGCACGAACCGGGTGGTGCCCCGGAACCGCCCGTTGGTGAACTGCACGTACTTCACCTCGACCACCCGTACAATCCGCAGCGGCACCCACGAGTGGTCCCGCCCCGGGTCGGCACCGCTCCAGCGGTTGGGGGCACCCGGCATCCGACCGTCGGCGTGGGCCTCGGCTTCGAGCCACTCGGACCACGGGTGCTCGCCGAGGTCAGCCAGCCGCAGCGGCGTCAGCTCCTCGAGCAGCTCGGCTCGGCGTGTGGCGGTGAAGCTCGCCGCCACGCCCAGGTGGTGCAACTTCCCGTCCACCGCGTACAGCCCGAGCAGCAGCGAACCGACCCCGTCGCCGCTCTTGTGCATGCGATAGCCGGCCACGACGCAATCCACCGTGCGCACGTGCTTGAGTTTGAACTGCGTCCGCTTGTTGGGCACGTACGGTGCGTCCATGGGTTTCATGATCAGCCCGTCCAGACCGGCGCCCTCGAAGCGCCCGAACCAGTCGGCGGCGGTGTCCCGATCGGCGGTGGCCGGACAGAGACGGACCGACGGTTCCGTGAACGGATCGGCGATCCCCTCCAGCGCCTGCCGCCGGGCCCGGAACGGTGCCGGGCTCAGGTCGAGGTCGTCCAGCGCCAGCAGGTCGAAGGCCACGAAGGACGCCGGCGTCGTGTCGGCCAGCATCGTCACCCGGGACTCGGCGGGGTGGATCCGCTGTTGCAGCGCGTCGAAGTCGAGCTGCCCGTCGATCTCGACGATGATCTCGCCGTCCACCACGCACCGATCCGGCAAGGACGCCGCCAGCGGTGCGAGCAGCTCGGGGAAGTAGCGGGTGAGCGGTCGCTCGTTGCGGCTGCCGAGGACGAGCTCGTCGCCGTCGCGGAACACGATGCAGCGGAATCCGTCCCACTTGGGCTCGAAGCTGATGTCTCCCTCGGGCATGGCGTCGACCGCCTTGGCCAACATGGGCTTGACGGGCGGGTTCACCGGAAGGTCCACGCGCGGAGTCTACGGTCCGACCGGTCGCGCCACCCGGGTCGCTGGCCCGAATCCCCGCGGACTCGTAGCCTCGCCGCGCAGATGGAACCCGAGCTCTTCACCGAGGTGGGCGAGGCCGTGCGCTCGCTGCTCTCCCCCGACCTGGTCGACTGCCGCATCAAGGATCGTCGCTGGAGCGTGAAGGTGTGGTTCGGACCGGCCACGCCGACCCGCGATCACTACGAGTGCCAGGTGATGGGTCGTCGTCACATCGACGGCGCCGAGGGCGTCGCCGTCGAAACCGGGTTCCACGCCGAGCATCGTTCGGAGGCGGAGAACGAGGCGACGATGGCCCCACTGGTGGCTGCCGAGAAGCGGTGGCGCGCCGCGCTGGGCCCGACCGCAGAGCTCGGCCCCTTCCTCGGTGCCGACCACTGGCGCCGGTTGTCCGAGGTCTGGCTCGACCCGGATCTGAGCGACCCCGAGGTGGGCTTCGAGCTGGCCAGCCGGCTCACCGACTACATCGAGACCATCGAGACCATCCGCCGGGCGTGAGCGGCGGCCGTCAGCAGCGGGTCGGCATCGGCGCCCCCACTGCGGTCCGAAGCTGACGGCTCGGCTCAGGTGCAGGCGTCGCCGGTGATGCCGCGGGCGCACAGGGCGGTGGCCTCGACGCTCTTCAACACGTACCCCCCGCCCTCGGGTGCGCCGAAGACGTGCAACCGCCAACCGGCCTGGGAGTCATCGCCGATCCCGACCACGTCGTAGGTGACCTCACCGAGATCACCGACGGCCGGCGCGACGGACATGACGATCGTCGAGGGCGGATCCTCCGACGTGAGCGCATCGGCCACGGTCCAGCCCAGCAGCTCCATGTTGGCCGCGGTCGGATAGCCGCCGGACCTGCCGACCACCGACGACGTCAGGTCGTCGACCGGTCCGAGGTAGGCGACGAAGGTGGAGTTGACCCATCCTGCCGCCCCGCCTGCGGTGACCTTCCACCACAGCGAGCTGGCCAGCAGCCGACCCTCACCCGTCGCCACGACGTCGTCCGCGGTCGGGGTGAGCCGAGCGACGATCGCGGTCAGGCCGGGGAACTCCCGCACGTTCAGTACGTCGTCGTGCGCGACGCCCACCACCCCCAGCACGGCGCCCGCCGGTGGATGGATGTCGGATGGTTCCCCCGGAAGAGCGGAGCCGCCATCGACGGTGGGAGCCGGCGGCGGGGCCACGGTGGGCGGCGAGGGCGTCGTCGTCGCGCTCGGGACGGCGGTCGTCGTCGTGGTCGAGACGTCGGTGATCGGCGCAACGTCAGCGGTGACCATCGTGGTGGAGCCGTCGATGGTGCCGACGGCGCCGTCGTCACCTCCACACGCGCCCGTCATCATCGAGACCAGGGCCAGCAGAACGAGGACGCCGTACGCCCTCATGAGCGTCACCTCACTTCGCTCCTCTCGGGGCACGACGATCGTCCCACCCGGCCGGCGGCTCCACCAGGGTCCAAATCCCCTTCGTTCGGACCCGGCTGGGCCCGCCTCGGGCGGCGTCGGGTAGGTTGCGCGCTCGGGGGAATACCGAGCGCACCGCGCCAAAGGGGGAGCTATGACCATGTCACGACGCCGGGTGGCGGCCGCCGGTCTGGTGCTGCTGCTCGCCGCCATGGGCTGCGCGGAGACCGACGAGGGCGACGACGTCTCCGCTCCGACGACGACCGACGCCGGGACGGCCGTCACCACGGAGTCCGACGGGACCGAGACCGGCGACGAGCCGCCGTCGTCCGACAGCGACGGCGAGACCGGTGAGACGGACGCCGCCCTCCAGTGGGCGCTCGACTACACGGGCGGTCCCGGAGGTGAGGCCGCCGGCGATCCGATCGTGCTGGGTATGGCCAGCAACACCAGCCTCTTCCCCCAGGTCGGCGACGGCACCGATCTCGCCGTCGACTTCGTCAACGAGCAACTCGGCGGCGTCGGGGGCCGCCCCATCGAACTGATCACCTGCGCGGCGGTGGCGGCGGACGACGGCGCCAGCTGCGGCGCGCAGTTCGCCAACGACGACGAGGTCGTCCTGGCCATGGTGGGCGCCATGCTCGCCGGCAACGACGAGTTCTACGCAGCGATCTCGGGGATCAAGCCGGGCTACGGACTGGGTCCGCTCGCCCTGGGCGACTACACCGCGACCGACTCGGTCTCCTACACCTCGGCCGCCCTCGGCGCGGGCATGGGCGGCGGGCTCTTCGTCGCCGAGGACCTCCAGCCCGACGTCGCCGCACTCGTCGTGACCGACGACGCCGCGGGGCGCGGTGCGCTCAGCCTGTTCGAGCCGGTGCTCGCCGACCGTGGCGTCGAGCTCGTCTCGGTGTTCGTCTCCCCGACCGCGACCGCGCCCGAGATCGAATCGGCGTTTCGCTCGGCCGGCGCGGACACGGTCGACGCGATCCTGATCGGTCTGTTCGAGCAGGGCTGCATCGCGGCGTACGACGCCCTGCGGAACCTCGGCGTCAACGCCCTCGAGCAGCCGGTGTCCACCACCACGGCGTGCTGGACCCCCGCCTTTCAGCAGCACGTGGCCAACGCCGGTGAGCCCGGGCAGTTCCCCGACGGCTGGTACTTCACCAACCCGCTTGGCTACAACCTCTTCGAGCCCGATCTCGAGAGTGGCATCGACACCTTCCGGCTGGCGGCCGACCAGGCCGGAGCGACCGAGGCCGCAACCGACGTCACCGCCGCAGGGTCCTTCGCCGGGATCCTCACCATGGTGCGCCACCTCAACGCGGTGGACGGCGACTACTCGTTCGACACGCTGACCGCCGAGATCCGCGACTTCGAGGGCCCCGCCATGCTCCAGGCCGGGCCCATCACCTGCGGGGCGCCGCCGGTTTTCAAGGGCGTCTGCTCGACCCGGGTCAGCGCCCACCGCTACATCGACGGCGGCTGGGAGAACGTGCGGGCCGGCGACGACCTGATCGACATCACCCCGATCCTGATCGGAGAGGAATGAGCACCATGCGCGCACGACACCGGGTCCTGATCGCGCTCGCCGCACTCGGCCTGTTGGCCGCCAGCTGTGCCGAGGTCGACGATGGCGACGAGGTGGGCGGCGGGTCGCCGACCACGGTCCCCGCCGACAGCGCCGACACGGGCGAGAGCGCCGACCCCGAGGCCGACACCGGAACCGGCGGGCAGGCAGAGACGACCGAGACCGGCGGCGACGCCGGCGCGGACGCGGCCGTCGCGTGGGCGCTGGACTACACGGGCGGCCCCGGCGGCGCCGCCACGGGGGAACCGATCAAGATCGGCGTGGCCAGCAACGCCAGCTTCTTCCCCGAGATCGAGGAGGGCGCCGAGATCGCAGCCGACTTCGCCACCGAGCAGTTGGGCGGCGTCGACGGTCGCCCGATCGAGCTGGAGACCTGCCTGGTCGTCACCGCCGAGGACGGGGCGACGTGCGGGGGCCAGTTCGCCAACGATGACGACATCGTCCTCGTCGTCACCGGCTCGATGCTGGCGGGCAACGAGGACCTGTTCGCATCGGTGGCCGGCAGCAAGCCCGCCTACGTGGTCGACCCGGTGACGGTGGCCGACTACACGGCCACCGACGCGGTCTCCTACAACACGGCGGCGTTGGGCGCCGCCATGGGCGGCGGCATCTGGCTGGCCGAAGACATCCAGCCGCCGCGGGCCGCGCTCATCATCACCGACGACGCCGCCGGACGGGGCGCCATCACCCTCCTCCAGCCCGTCCTCGAAGAGGCGGGCATCGAGCTCGCTCCCGTCTTCGTCCCGCCCACCGCGACCGCCCCCGAGATCGAGTCGGCCCTGCGCTCCATCGACCCCGGCCCCGACGACGCCATCCTGCTCGGCCTCTTCCAACAGGGCTGTATCGCCGCGTACGACGCCCTCGCCAACCTGGGGATCGACGCCACCCGGCAGACCGTGGCGACCACCTACGCCTGCTGGGGTCCGCGGATGCAGGAACACGTGGCCAACAGCGGCGAGCAGGGCCTGCTGCCCGACGGCTGGTACTTCGCCAACCCGCTCGGGTACAACCTCTTCGGTTCCGACCTGGAGAGCGGCCTCGACACCTACCAGCAGGCGGTCGTCGCCGCCGGCAAGGAGGACAAGATGTCGGTACCCGGTCTGGCCGAGTCCTTCGCCGCCCTCATGAGCATGACCCGGCACCTGAACGCCGTCGAGGGCGACTACTCGTTCGCGACCCTCGATGCCGAGATCCGCGACTTCGAGGGCCCCGCCATGCTCCAGGCCGGACCGATCGCCTGTGGCGCTCCGCCCATCTTCACCGGTGTCTGCTCGACGAGGGTCAGCATCCATCAGTACGCGGACGGCGCGTGGGAAGACGTGCGCGCCGGCGACGACCTCATCGACATCAGCCCGGTGGTGATGCAGGCCGAGTGAGGGTGGCTCAGAGTTCAGCGGAGAGGTGCAGAGCGAAGCTCGAGTTCGCTGAACGACCGACGACCCCGCCCCGGAGCGAAGCGCCTCTCGCGGGGCCCTCAGTCCTCGTAGTCGCCGAGGTAGCTGGCCTCGAGCAGGTCGCGGTCGGCCGACAGCTCGGCGGCCGTGCCCTGGTGGACCAGATCGCCGTGCGAGAGCACGTAGCCCCGATCGGCCACTTCCAGCGCCAGGTGCACGTGCTGCTCCACCATCAGGACCCCGGCGCCGGTCTCGTCGGCGACCCGCCGTACGACCGGGAGCATGCTCTCGACGATCAGCGGGGCCAGCCCCAGGCTCATCTCGTCGATCATCAGCAGCCGCGGCTTCGAGGTGAGCGCGCGGGCCAGGGCGAGCATCTGTTGCTCGCCGCCGGACAACAGGCCGGAGCGTCGGTCCATCAACGGTTCGAGCGCCGGGAAGTACTCGAAGATCCGACCCAGGTCGGGATCGTCCGACGGCGAACCGAGGCGGAGGTTCTCGGCGACGGTGAGCTGGAAGAAGAGGCACCGGTCCTCGAGGACGTGGGCCAGGCCCTCGCGAGGCAGATGGTGGCTCCGCTGCTCCTTGATACTCGTGCCGAACAGTCGGATGTCGCCGTCGATGATCGGCACCATCTTCGACGCCGTGAGCAGCGTGGTGGTCTTCCCGGCGCCGTTCGGCCCGAGGAGCACGACCACCTCGCCGGCGTTCACGGTCAGGCTCAGATCACGCACCACCGGTACGCCGAGGTAGCCGGTCGTGAGCCGGTCCACCTCGAGCAACGGTCCCCCGCTCACGGCTGCGTCTCCCCGCGGTGAGCGGTGTCGTCGGTGGCGTCACTCTCGCCGAGGTAGGCCGCGATCACGAGCGGGTCGCGTTGCACCTCGGTGGGCGTCCCCTCGGCGATCTTCTCCCCGAACTCGATCACGTGGAGCCGGTCGCACACGCCGAGCACCAACCCCATGTCGTGGTCGACGAGCAGGACGGTGATCCCCGCGTCGACGATGTTCCTGACCTGCCGGCCCAGCTCCTCGGACTCGGTCACGTCGAGGCCGGCGGCCGGTTCGTCCATGCACACCAATCGGGGGCGGGCGGCCAAGGCCCGGGCGGTGCTGACCAGCTTGCGCTGTCCCTGGCTGATCTCGTCGGGCATGGCGTCGGCCAGGTGCTCGATACCCAACACCTCGAGGGCGAAGTCGACGTCGACCTGGTCGCGCCGACGGGCCGGTGCGACCAGGTCGAGCAGGAAGCCGGACACCGACTGGCGCTGCGCACTCACCTGGAGATTGGCGCGGATGGTCAGGTCGTCGAACAGCTCGAGCGACTGCCAGGTGCGACCGAGGCCGAGCCGTGCCCGGCGGTGGGCGGCGAGGCCGCTGATCTCGCGCCCGGCGAAGACGATGCTGCCCTCGGTGGGCACGAAGCCGGTCAGGGCGTCGATGAACGTGGTCTTGCCTGCGCCGTTGGGACCGATGAGGCCGACGAGCGACCCCTCGTCGACGGTGAGGTCGATCTCGTCGTTGGCCCGCAAGCCGCCGAAGGTGACGGTGAGTCCCGTGGTTCGGAGCAGCTCGGTCACGACGTTGCGTCCGCGGGTCGGGCCGAGGCGGCGTCGCCGCCGGAGGGTGGGCGGATTCGTCCCGTCCAGCGACGGAGCTGCTGATCCACCTGCGCGGCGATGCCCTCGGGGTTGAAGATGGTGTTGAGGATCAGCCCCAGTCCGCCGAGGAGCAGACCGAATTCCTCGGGGATGCCCAGCAACTCCTCGCCCAGGGTCAGCATGAGCCCGCCGGTGACGAGCATGCCGCCCACGATCGCCCCCGACACGCGCGAGATGCCGCCCAGGTAGGCGAACGCGAAGAGGGCGAGCGACTGCTCGTAGGAGAATCGCCCCGGGGTGGCGACGCCGCTGCGGTAGGCGAGCACCGCGCCTCCGACGCCGGCGATGAACGCGGAGATGCCGAACGCGAGCGCCTTGGTGGCGGCGACGTTGACGCCGGAGCTGGCCGCGGCTCGTTCGTTCGAGCGGATGGCCAGCATCTGACGCCCGGTGGTCGAGCGGCGCAGGTTGGCGACGAGGTAGCAGAACAGGACGGCGACCACGAGGACGAAGACCGCGGTCATGGGGTTGGGTTGCTTTCCGTCGCCGGCGACGAAGGTGCCGAGGAGCTCGTAGCGCACACCTCGGGTCTGGTTGATGAAGTCGGGAGCGTCGACCCTCGCCTGTTGGATCCCGTTGTTGACGTCCTCGTTGGCGAAGATGAGGCGGTCGGCGGTGACCGCGAACGCCAGGGTGATGATGGCGAGGTTCACGCCACGGATACGGAGGGCGGGCAGCGCCACGACGAGGCCGACGGCCATCGCGGTGAGCGCGCCCGCCAGGATCGGCCACGGGAAGGGCCAGCCCTGGTCGAGCGACAGCTCGGCCACCATGAACGCGGAGATGCCGGCGAAGGTGAGCGGCGCCAGCGAGATCTGGCCGACGTACCCCGTGATGACGACCACCGACAGGCAGATGATCACGCCGATCAGCGTGGTGGCGAGCGCGTCGCGGTAGACCGGCGACAGCCAGAAGAGCCCGGCGGCGGCCGTGAGCGCGGCGGCGGCGGGCCCGTAGACCCGAAGGCTGCGCCGGCTGGGCACCGGCGCGGCCGGCAGACGGCCCGACTCGATGGCGCCGCGGCCGGGCAGAGCGTTGCCTCGAACGAACAGGACCAGCCCGATGACGAGCAGCGGGACGAGCGTCTCGACGCCGGGAATGGCCAGGTTGCCGGCCTTGGGGAACCACGCTTCGCGAACACCGAGCGTCTGGACCAGCGGGAGCTGCATCCCCAGCAGGAAGGCGGTGAGCGTGGTGAGCCAGAACGAGCTGAATCCTCCCACCAGCGCGGCACTCAATGCCGGCACGATGAGGGCGGGGATGACCACCGGGTCGACGTTCGAGTTGATCGAGGCGACGAAGATACCCAGCAGGCCGGTGATGACAGTGGACAGGACCCAGTTGACACCGGCGAGGAGGTCGGGCGAGAAGCCCAGCGCGATGGCCCCCCGCTCGTTCTCGGCGGCGGCCCTGGTGGCGAGGCCGAACCGGGTGCGAGCGAACGCGAACGACAGCACGCCCGTGCACACGACGACGAAGACGGCGACGAAGAGCTGCTCCTGCGTGATGGTGGTGACGCCCAGGTCGATCTGCTCCTTGCCGACGAAGGGCATGGGCTTCACCGTCTTGGCGTCGATGGCGAAGCGTCGCAGGATGACGGCCTGCAGGAAGAGGAACACGCCGACCGACGCCACCACCTTCGCCAGCGGGGGCGCCGTGCGCAGCGGCCGGAAGACCAGGAAGTGAAGGGCCAGGCCGAGCAGCACGCAGAACGCGAGGGCCAGGCCGAGCGCGGGCCAGAACTGCATGTTGGGCCCGAGGGAGATCGCGCTGGGCAGGTCCGGTAGGTCGAGGGCATCGTCGTCCTGGAACCAGTGAACGACGCCCTCGATCAGCGAGAGTGGGTTGGGAAGCGGCGGGAGGAAGAGGTCACCCTCGCTGCGCAGGATCGTGTAGGTGTACGCGGCGTACATGGCGATGGCCCCGTTGGCCAGGTTGACCACCCCGGAGCCCCGGTAGGTGAGGACCACGCCCAGGGCGATGGCCGCCACCAGGGCGCCCTGCGCCACCCCCGACCCGCTGAGGAAGATCGGCCGGTAGGTGTCCGAGAGCAGGACCGCGGCGAGGACGACGGCGGCGAGACCGGACAGGACCCATCGGGCGGGCGACATCATCCCTCGGTCCACGGCTTCCCCCGGGTCGGCGGCTGCGTCGTCGACGCAGCCGGCGCTTCTCCGATGCATCTCTAGTAAGCCGAGCTCGCGCTCCGCAAGAGCGTCGTGCCCGGGCGGCCACATCCCCGCACCGCTACGTTGGCGCCGGACGTCACGATCGGCAGGACGAGAGGTCTCCGTGGAACAGCTTCGAGGCGGCGATCACCTGTGGTTCGCCATCGAAACCGATCACGCCCCATTGCACTTCGTCGGCGCAGCGGTATACGACCCGTCGACCCGGGCGGGAGCGTCGATCGGGATCGACGACCTGAAGAGGACGGTGGCGCGGGAGCTCCCCCGCCTTCCGCTGCGGAAGAGGCTGGTGGCCGCACCCTGGCGTGTCGACCTGCCCTACTGGGTCGACGCCGAGGACTTCGACCTCGACGATCACGTCCACGAGCTGGCCCTGCCCCCGCCCGGCGACCGCGCCGCTTTCCTGGCGACGATGACGGCCCTGCTCGAAGCACCGTTCGACCGCGCCCGGCCGTTGTGGGAGATGCACCTGATCCGTGACCTCGACGGTGTCGACGAGTTCCCCGAGGGCAGCTTCGCCGTCTTCGTACGTGTGCACCACGGCCAGTTCGACGGGACGACCGCCCTCAAGCTCCTCAACGCCCTCCACACCGGCCGACCGGCGACGGCCGAGGACACCACCCCGTCCTGGACCCCCGAGCGAACCCCCTCCCCGCCCGAGCTGCTGCTGCGCGCGCCGTGGCACCTTCTCGAGCGCATGGCGAGGGCCGCCGCCGTGACCGCCACCGTCGCACCGAAACTTGCCCGACGCATGCTCCGTCGTGGCGGCGGCTCATCCCCGTCCCGACCTTCGATCCCCCGAACCCGCTTCGCGGCTCCCCTCGCGTCGAATCGACGGGTGTTCGATTTCCTTCGCCTCCCCCTCGACGACGTCCTGGCCATCCGGAAGGTCGCTCCGGGCGCCACGGTCAACGACGTGGCCACCGCCATCGCCGGCGGCGCGTTGCGCCGCTACCTGGAGTCCCTCGATGAGCTTCCCGACGAGCCCGTCGTCGTCGCCATGCCGGTCTCGGCCCACGCGCCCGACAGCGCGGACGACGCCGGGAATCGGATCTCACTCATGACCGCGGCGGTGCACACCGAGATCGGCGATCCGCTCGAGCGGCTGCGCATGGTCCGCCTGGCATCCGCCCGTTCGAAGGAGGCCGGTCGGGAGATCGGTGTCGGGAACATCGCCGACCTGCTGGACGTGGTGCCCACCACCCTGCTGGATCTCGCCGCCGAGCCGCTGACGAGGTCGGGGATCCTCGAGGCGGTGTCCTTGCCGTTCAGCGGCATCGCGCTCACCAACGTCCCCGGTCCCCGTGAGCCGCTCTACTTCGACGGCGCCCGCATGGTCACGCTGCTCGGTGCCACGTTCCTGGTGGACCTCGTGGGGCTGATCGTCGCGATCACGAGCTACTGCGACGAGCTCCTGGTGACGTTCACCTCGACGCCCGAGGCCGTCTCGGATCCGGGCTTCCTGACGGCCTGCTTCCGGGCGTCGTACGAGGAACTGCGCGAGGCGGCGCTGCCGGGCTGATCCGGCGCCGATCGGAGGCGCTCCCTACGATGTCGGGGTCCGCTGGGAACGACCCGGCTGGATCTGGAGTCGCTCAACCACCACCACGGTGGTCTTGTTGCCCCAGATTCGGCCGTTGAGAGGAACACCATGCCCGACGCACTGATCATCGACGCCTGCCGCACACCCCGCGGGGTCGGCAAGCCGGGCAAGGGCGCGTTGTCGCACCTTCATCCCCAGCACCTGGGTGCGACGGTCTTGCGGGCGCTGGCCGAGCGCAACGACTTCGACACCGCCGAGGTGGACGACATCGTGTGGGGCACCAGCGCGCAGGTCAGCGAGCAGAGCGGTGACCTCGGTCGGATGGCCGCGCTCGACGCCGGCTACGACACCAGGGCCAGCGGCGTGACCCTCGATCGCTTCTGCGGCTCGGGCATCACCAGCACCAACTTCGCCGCCAACGCGATCATGGCCGGGATGGAGGATCTGGTCATCTCGGGCGGGACCGAGATGATGTCGCTTCCCAAGAAGGGCATGCTCCCGCTGGGGGCCAACAACCCCCACCTCCAGGAGGTCCACCCGCAGCCGCATCAGGGCGTGGCCGCCGACGCCATCGCCACGCTGGAGCAGATCCCCCGGACTGCGCTGGACGAGCATGCCGCCCAGTCCCAGGCCCGAGCCGACACCGCCATCCGCGAGCGCCGATTCGACAAGAGCCTGATCCCGGTGTTCAACCCGGACGGCACCCTGGCCCTGGATCACGAGGAGTTCCCCCGGCCCGGCACCACCGCGGAGTCGCTGGCGTCGCTCCCACCCAGTTTCGAGGCCGTCGCCGACTACCGGCACACCGAGGACGCTCCGACCTACCGCGAGCTGGTCGCCCGGAAGTACCCCGACCTCACGATCGAGCACGTCCACCACGCGGGCAACTCGTCCGGGGTGGTCGACGGCGCGTCGGCCATGCTGCTGGCCAGCCCCGAGTACGCCCGGGCCAACGGCCTGCGGGCCCGAGCCCGCGTCGTGGCCACCGCGAACATGGGCGACGATCCCACGCTGATGCTCAACGCCCCGGTTCCGGCGGCGCGCAAGGTGCTGGACCGGGCGGGCCTCACCCTGGACGACATCGACCTGTTCGAGATCAACGAGGCGTTCGCCGTCGTGTCCGAGAAGTTCATGCGCGACCTGGACCTCGATCGCGACAAGGTCAACGTCAACGGTGGGGCGATGGCCCTGGGCCACCCCATCGGCGCCACGGGGTCGATCCTCATCGGGACCGTGCTCGACGAGCTGGAGCGTCGCGACCAGCACCGGGGCCTGATCACCATGTGCGCCGGCGGCGGCATGGCCCCCGCCATCATCATCGAACGCGTGTGACCGACCGGATCTGGTGACGCCACGACCGCTCAGGTAGCTGAGTCGCCCCGGATCCAGCCGACCAGGGCGGATTCGATGGCCTTGCCGGTGGCGATGAAGGCCGCCTCGGCCAGGTCCTGACCCGGCGCGTCCATCTCGCCGCAGGACACGGCAAAGGTGAGGTCGCCGTCCAGCGAGGTGTGGGCCGGGCGGAGGCAGACCGACAGCGCGTCCTGGCTGCGGACCGCCAGCCGGGTGAGCTCGGGCCGGGTGAGCGCTGCATCCGTGGCGACCACCACCAGTGTCGTGTGTTCGCCCACGTGCAGGTCGGCGGCGAGTGGGGCCGGGATCGCCGGTCCCCCGGTGAGCGGAGTGCCGACCAGATCGAACACATCGCCCACGCCGTTCACGACGGCGAGTGCGGCCACGGTGGCACCGTGCACCTCGACCGCGGCGGACCCGAGGCCACCCGGCTGCGGCTCGTCACGCCAGCGGGCGACCAGCGCCCCCGTGCCGGCGCCGACGCGACCGACCGGAACCGGATCGGTGCTCGCCGCCGCATACGCGCTCGCGCCACTCTCGCGGTCGGGACGGATCGGTTCGCCGCCCTCGGTCAGATCGAAGATGACGGCGGCGGGGACGATCGGGACCGGTCCCGCGCTGGTGGCGACGCCCCGCCCCTCGGCCTCGAGTGCGGCGACCACCCCCTCGGCGGCGGCCAGCCCGAACGCGCTGCCCCCACTGAGCACCAGGGCGTGGGCCTGCTCGACCGACATGCCCGGAGCGAGCAGCGCGGTCTCCCGGGTTCCCGGAGCGGCCCCGCGAAACTCGCCGGCCACCACGTTGGGCTCGGGCAGGATCACGACGGTGCAGCCGGTACGCGCTTCGGCGTCGGACCAGTGCCCCACCGCCACACCGACCACATCGGTGAGGGTGCCTCCGTCCAGCACCCGCATCACCGGCTCCAACGGTTCCTCGTTCACGGTTTCCCCCTTCGGATCGCGCTCCCGCCATGGTCGTCACCGAGCCGGGTCGGGTGCCATCCTTCCGGGGTGCGGGCCGACCTGGCAACCGACCGGCCGCACCCCTCAGGCCGCGGTTGCTCCGTCGCCGAGGCCCGGAACCGGCTCGTCCGGCGGCCGGGCCACCGGCTCCCAGATCGGTTCGTGGTCCACCTCGGGCTCGAGGATCCGGCTGGCCAGCCTCTCCAGCGCCCAGAACGGCAGGAGCAGGACCACGGACAGCAGCATCGGCACGACCAGGAAGGGGAGCACGAGGTAGGCGGCGATCACCCCCGCCCCGAACTGCTTCCACCACAGCGTGGCGGCCAGCACCGGGACCGGGAACACGAGCACCGCCGCGATCCACGGACGACCCGTGGCGGCGGCCCAGATCATGCCGCTGAACCCGCCGAGCGCCAGCAGCAACCAGAGCACCACCGACCAGGCCTTGGGTCCGCCCGACTTCCACCGGGTTCGAAGGGCGACTGCGCTCCACATGATCCACCGCTTTCCGATGGGAAGCCCGGCGTCGTCGAGCATGAACCGGAAGTAGCGGTCGATGTGCTGCTCGGCGACACCGTCGGGGAGCGTGCCGCCGATGAAGCGGTCGTGGATGAGCGCCGCCGGCGTGTGGACACCGTACGTGTTGACCCACCAGCGCATCGGCGGCGGGATCGACGCCAGATCGGTGTCGTCGAGATCGCTCGGATCGAGTCGGCGCAGCTGGCTCCACGCCCCGTCCGTCAGGGGGAGGTGCTCGAGTCCGGTCGTCCCGCCGTACTCGATCACCGATTCGAGCTGGAACGCCACCCGGCCCTTCTGGGCCAGCCGGATGTAGCCGTCACGCTCCCCGCGGTCGATGGTGAATCCATCGCCCCAGACCGGCCGTTGACCGCCGAAGATCGCCATGTCTCAGTGCTCCTCGAAGAGGCGGCCCAGACCGTCGAAGCGGTCGTCGACGCCGCTGTGACGCAGCGCGTGCCACATGGTGGCCACGTTGATGGGGATGACCGGCTTGCCCAGCATCTTCTCGACGGTGGGAAAGACGTCCCCCGTCGACAGGTTGGTGCCCACCTGCACGATGGCGTCGACGCTGTCGTCGTCGATCTGCTGCACGGCCTCGAACACCTGCGAGAACGGCGTCAGAGCGATGGCGTCGGTGGTGTTCTCGCACTTGAGCCCGAACACGTTCACCACCTCGTAGCCCGACTCGGTGAAGAAGCGGTGGACGTTCTCGTCCCCGATCGGTTGGTACGGCGTCAGCACGCTGAGCCGCTTCACGCCGCCGAACGCGTCGAGGGCGTCGGTCACCGCGTTGGCGCCGGTGGTCAGGCCGAGATCGCCGATCTGGTCGTGGATCCGGGCGATGAACGCCTCGTTGCCCTCGATGCCGCCCCAGAAGGTCTCGGCCGACATACCCATCATGATGTGGGTGGGGTTGCAGGTGAGCACGTCACGGACCGAGTTGGGGATGGTCTCGCGGATCAGCTCCAGGAACTGCACGAAGTTCCCGTCGTCGGACAGGTCGGTGTGCTCGACGAAGAACCGGCCCGGGTGCCACGAGACCCCCCGCAGACCCGCAGCCTGGAACCGGCCGATGTCGTACTCCACCGCCGTGTTCGTCGAGGGGATGATCACGCCGATCTTGGCCCGGTGGCCGATGTAGTTCTCCATGGGGGTTGTGCCACTCCTCGGCGTCGGCTTCGGGGGGAACCATAACCCTGCGGGTGGTGGCCGCTCCGGGTCGGAGTTCGCCAGGCATATTCTTTACGATATAGAGACATGCAATATCCGCTATGCTCAGCTCATGTCGACGCTGACTCCCTCGCCAGGGCAGCACGGCGAGCTGACCCACGACGGGAGCCTGGCCGATCTGGTGCACAGGGCCCGCGCCTACGCCGGCCTCAGCCAGGCTGAGCTGGCCGAGCGGTTGGGCACGAGCCAGCCCGCGGTGTCCCGCTGGGAGCGTGGCCACGACGAACCTCGATGGTCGACGTTGGTGTCGCTGCTGTCGGCGTGCGGCCTGAGGGCACGACTGGTCGTCACCGACGACGTCGACCGGGCCCAGATCCGCCAACAGCTGGCCATGTCACCGGCCGACCGCCTCCGGTCGGTGGTCAACGTCAGTCGCATGCTCTCGTCCGCACGCCCCCGGTCCGGCTGATGCCCGCGCCGCTGGATCCGCAGTGCATCTTCTCGGTATTGGCCGACCATGAGGTCGACTACGTCCTGATCGGTGGACTGGCCGCGGTGCTCCACGGCTCGACCGCGCTGACCAACGACGCCGACATCGTGCCGGCGGCGGATGAGGCGAACGTCGTACGAGTCGGCGCCGCGCTCTCCTCGCTCGACGCGCGCATCCGGGTCGCAGACGACCCCGCCGGCTTGGCGTTCGACCCCCACCCCGCGCTCATCTCCTCGATGGCCATGCTCAACCTCACAACGCGCTGTGGCGACCTGGATCTCACGTTCTCGCCCGTCGGCATCGAGGGCTACGCAGAACTGCGCGAGCGCGCCACCGGGTTCGATCTCGAAGGCGTCACGGTCCACGTCGCATCGCTCGCCGACATCATCCGCTCGAAGGAGGCCGCCGACCGGCCCAAGGACCGGGCCGTACTCCCGATCCTCTACGCACTGGAAGACGAGATCCGTCGCCGCTGAATCTGGGGTCACTGCTCCACCCTGGCGGTCGCCACGTGACCCCAGATTCGGCTCAAGCCGGCTCGGTGACCACCATCTGCTGCAGGACGGCCTCGCACTCGTCGGTGTCCATGTACCGGGGCACCGGGTAGTCGAGGTACGCCTCGGCGCAGGCTCGCTCGGCGATGGCAGGGATGTCCTCCTCCTTCAGCGCGTCGAGCCGGCTCGGGATCCCGACGGTGGTCATCAGGTCGCGCACGGCGTCGATGAAGGCCTGCGCCTTCTGGGTGTCGCTCCCGGCATCGTGGCCGATGATCTCGGCCAGCCGGGCCAACTGCGGACGGGCGTCCTCCTTGGAGTAGTCGAGGACGAGCGGGAGGGCGATGGCGTTGGCCAGGCCGTGGGGCGTGCCGTAGGCGGCGCCCAGGTTGTGGGCGATGGCGTGGACGTAGCCGACGCTGGTACGGGTGAAGGCCAGCCCGGCGTAGTACGACGCAAGGGCCATCCCCTTCCGAGCTGCGATGTTCTCGCCCTCGGCGTACGCGGTCGGGAGGTGCCGGAAGATGAGCCGGACCGCGATCTCGGAATAGCCCTCGGTCTGCTTGGTGGAGGTCTTCGAGATGAACGACTCCACCGCGTGGGTCAGCGCGTCCATGCCGGTCGCAGCGGTCATGGGACCGGGCAGCCCGGTCATCAGGCTCGGGTCGAGCGCCGCCATTTCGGGAAGCAGCTTCGGATCGAGGAAGAACTTCTTCTCGTGCGTCTCGGTGTCGGAGACCACGGCGGCCACCGTGACCTCCGAGCCCGTGCCGGCGGTGGTGGGGATGGCGAACAGCGGGGCGGGCGGCTGCTTCACCTTGAACTTCCCCTCGAACTTCCCGAGCGGCCGACCGTTGGTGGCCATCGCGGCGATCATCTTGCCTGCGTCCATCGGTGACCCACCTCCGAACGCGACCACCGCGTCACAGCCGTCGGCCTCGTACCGGTCGAAGCCTCCCTCGACCTGGGTGAAGGTGGGATCGGGCTCGACGTTCGCATACACCGACCACTCGACCCCGGCGGCGGTGAGCGCATCGGTGACCCGGTCGACCAGGCCGATCTTCACCAGGCCGGCGTCGGTGACCACCAGGGCCTTGCGCAGCCCGCGGTGTCCGATCGATTCGCACAGCTCACCGACAGCGTCGCCACCGACGAAGGTCACCGGGATCCGGTCGGGCAGCATCTTGGCCACCCCCTTGCCGATCACCACGAATGCAGCGTGGGAACCACGCTTCAGCTTGGGATTCATCTCGACCTCACCCTCGTCGTTTCGCGATCGGTGCAAGAGTATGGGCCCCGACCACGACGAGGCGCCTCGGGTCGGACCGACCGTTCCGACGCTCCGCCCGACCGAGGAGTCACCCATGCCGAATCTTCTGGACTTCAGTGGGCGCACGGTGGTCGTCACCGGAGCGGCCAGCGGGATGGGCAACGAGACCGCCCGCCTGCTGCTCGATGCGGGCGCCGAGGTGCACGCAATCGACGTGGCCCCGGTCGAGCTGGACGTGGCCGCCGCACACCGGTGCGACCTCTCCGACCCGGCGGCCATCGACGCGACGGTGGCCGACCTGCCCGCACGCGCCGATGTCCTGATGAACTGTGCGGGGATCCCCAACGGAGGACACTGGACCCCGCTGCAGATCATGCAAATGAACATCCTCGGTCTGCGACACGTGACCGATGCGTTGATCGACCGGATCCCCTCCGGCGGCTCGGTGACGAACGTCGCGTCCATCGCCGGCAACACGTGGACAGGCCACGTGGCCGAGCTCACCGAGCTGCTCGAGACCAGCGACTTCGCGGCAGGCACGGTCTGGTGCGAGCACCAACCAGGTCGACATGGCCAAGTACTTCGGCTGACGGGCCGACGCCGTCGAGCGGACGGTCGCCGGCGATGGCCCTGCGCTCAGAAGGAGAAGTCGTCGAGCGACGTGAAGGCGTCCTTGAGCGCGTCGCCCCACCCTTTGGAGATCGACCGGAGGTAGGGGTCCTGCTCATCGATCCGATGACGGGGAGGGAGCTGGAGGCTGTCGGTCTCGTACACCTGGAGATCCAATGGCGGGGCGACGGAGATGTTCGCCTTCATGGTCGAGTCGAACGACACGAGCAGGAGCTTCACGGCGTCCTCGAAACTCATCTCCGCGTCGTAGGCGCGCACCAGGATCGGACGGCCGTACTTCGTCTCACCGATCTGGAGGAAGGGCGTGTCGTCCAGCGCCTCGATGAAGTTGCCCTCGGGGTAGACGAGGAACAGTCGCGGGGCCATCCCGGCGATCTGACCGCCGAGGATCAGGGTGCTGTGGAAGGTCGAGTCCGCCGCCTGGCCGCTCTCGGCGTGGGCGCCGATGGCCTCCTTGACGGCGGCGCCGACCAGCCGGGCCGCCTGGAACATCGTCGGCGCTTCGAGGATCGAGGGGTGGCGGTCCTGTGGCGCCTTCGTGCGCTCGTCGAGGATGCTCACGACGGCCTGCGTCGTGGCGAGGTTCCCGGCCGAGAGCAGGACGATCGCCCGCTCCCCCGGCGTCGACCAGCTGGACATCTTCCGGTAGACCGACACGTTGTCGACGCCCGAGTTGGTTCTCGTGTCAGACATGAACACGAGCCCACGATTCAGCCGGAGCCCCACGCAATAGGTCATCCGAGCTCACCTCGTCTCACTGTTGTTGGACCTGCACCGTGACGCTGAGGTGCTCGCCGCCGTCGCCCTCTCGGACACCCGAGACCGGTGCAGCCTCGCCGTAGTCGAGCCCGGTGGCAACCCGGACGTAGCGATCGTCGGGGCAGATGCCGTTGGAGACGTCGAACCCGACCCAGCCCAGCCCGTCGAGCCACACCTCGGCCCATCCGTGACTGGCCTCCTGGTCGATGCGATCGTCCATCATCAGGTAGCCGCTCACGTAGCGCGCCGGGTGACCGAGCTCGCGGGCGGCACTGATGAAGAGGTGGGCATGGTCCTGGCAGACGCCGTGACCCGCCTCGAGCACCTCCTCGGCCGTGGACGCAGCGTGGGTCCGGCCGACGGTGTAGGTCACTCGTTCGCCGATACGTCGCGCCAGTTCGTGCATCCGAGCGACCTCGTCCGACATCGTGTTGTCGGAGCCGACCTGCTGGGCCAGATCGCGGACGCCCGGACCGGGCCGGGTCAGGGTCGTCGGGCGGCGGAAGAGCCACAACGGCGTGAATCCGTCGTGGACCGCGGTGACCCCGCCGGTGTCCGCGGTGTCCACTTCGCCCCGGCTGTGGATCCGGATCTCGGATCGACCCGGGGTGAGGCTGATCAGCTCCACCCGGTTGCCGTGCTGGTCGTCGAACGCCGCCTCGCGGACGCCCCCGTCGATCCCGGTCTCCCAGCGCAGCACCCGCTGGCCGGGCGAGGAACCGGGCGTCAGCCGCACCTCCTGGAGGCCGAAGCGCACAGGCCGGTCGTACTCGTAGACGGTTTCGTGGGAGATGGTGAGATGCACAAGCGGTCACTCGGTGAAGCGGTAGTCGGTCTCGATCTGGCGGGCCAGCGTGTTGGTCTCGACGATGCACCCGCTGAGGAACTCGTGCAGGCCCTGCTCGAAGATCGTTGCGATGCTGCGCCCGGTCACCCGTCTCCTCAGCGCTTCGGCCAGTCGGTGACAGGACTGCTCCTCGCCGTACTCGTTGGCCAGGTACCCGAGGTTCTGCTCGATCTTCGTGTAGCAGAACGCAAGCGATCGAGGCATCCGCGAGTCGAGGATGACGAACTCGGCGATCCCGAGCGGGCTGAAGTCACCGGGGTCCTGCCACCGGTACGCCCGCTGTGCGGATAGTGACCGCAGGATCGTGTCCCACTGGGCGTTGTCCAGCTGGGAGCCCACGTGCAGCGCCGAGGGGAGGAGCACGTAGTACTTGACGTCGAGGATCCGGGCGGTGTTGTCGGCTCGCTCCACGAAGGTGCCGAGCCGGGCGAAGTCGTAGATGTCGTTGCGCATCATGGTCCCGTGCAGGGCGCCCCGGACGTAGGCGCTCTCCTGGCGGATCAGACCCAGGACTCGGGGAAGGTCCCGGTCGTGAACGGGCTGCGCCAATGCTCGAGTGAGTGACATCCAGCACTCGTTGGTCGCCTCCCACACCTCGCGGGTGAGGGCGGTCCGAACCAGGCGAGCGTTGTTGCGACCCGCCTCGATCACCGAGCGGACGCTCGAACCGTTCGTGGTGTCGCGCAGCAGGAACTCGATCACCGGCGCGGCCTCGAACCGGTCGTGACGGCGGAGGTACTCGTCTCGGGATCCGGCGGTGGTGACGACCGACGCCCACTCGTCCTCCGCATTGGCAGAACCGGTCAGCGCGATGCGAAGGCCGGCGTCGATCAGCCGAGCGGTGTTCTCGCTGCGCTCCAGATAGCGGAACATCCAGAACAGCCCGCCTGCGGTGGTGCCGAGCATGCCCTACAGCTCCAGGACCCAGGTGTCTTTGGTGCCGCCACCCTGGCTGGAATTGACCACGAGCGACCGGTCCTGGAGGGCGACGCGGGTCAGCCCACCGGGAGTGATGTGCACGCGTTTGGGCGAGACCAGCACGAAGGGTCGAAGGTCGACGTGTCGCGGAGCGAGGCCCTGCTCGGTCAGGATCGGCACCGAGGACAGCGCCAGGGTCGGTTGGGCGATGTAGCGGTCGGGCCTGGCCTTCAGCTTGGCGGTGAAGTCGGCCAACTCCTTCTTCGACGCGGCCGGGCCGATCAGCATGCCGTACCCGCCCGATCCGTGGACCTCCTTGACGACCAAGTCGGGCAGATGGTCCAACACGTAGACCAGGGCGTCGGGCTCGATGCACCGCCAGGTCGGTACGTTCTTCAGGATGGCCCGCTCACCGGTGTAGAACTCGACGATCTCGGGCATGTACGAGTAGATGGCTTTGTCGTCGGCGATCCCGGTCCCGGGTGCGTTGGCCAGGGTGATGCCGCCGGCCCGGTAGATGTCCATGATCCCGGGTGCACCCAACATGGACTCCGGTCGGAAGGTCAGCGGGTCGAGGAACTCGTCGTCGACCCGGCGGTACAGCACATCGATCGGTTGGTAGCCCCGGGTGGTGCGCATTGCGACCCGACCGTCGACGACCTTCAGGTCGTGCCCCTCGACCAGCTCGGCGCCCATCTCGTCGGCGAGGAACGAGTGCTCGAAGTAGGCCGAGTTGTGGAGACCGGGGGTCAGGACCGCGACGGTGGGCTGGTGGCCGGCCGAGGCCGGGGCGGATTCGACCAGGGACCGGCGGAGGTGGGCGGGATAGTGACTGACGGGCTCGACCCGAACCCTCGAGAAGAGCTCGGGGAACATGTGGAGCATCGTCTCCCGGTTCTCGAGCATGTACGAGACGCCGGAGGGGGTTCGGGCGTTGTCCTCGAGCACGTGGAACTCGTCCTCACCGGTCCGGACGATGTCGATGCCGACGACGTGGGTGTACACCATGCCGGGTGGCGAAACCCCGATCATCTCCGGGAGGAACGCCTGGTTCTGGGCGATCAGGTCGACCGGGATTCGGCCGGCCCGGACGATCTCCCGACGGTGGTAGATGTCGTGGAGGAAGGCGTTGATGGCCCGGACCCGCTGGTCGATGCCCCGGGCGAGGTTGCGCCACTCGCGAGCCGAGATGATCCGGGGCACGATGTCGAACGGGATCAGCCGCTCGTCCGCTTCGTCCTCTCCGTACACGTTGAAGGTGATGCCGGTGCGGCGGAAGAGCGCCTCGGCTTCGGCCGACTTCTTGAGGAGTCGACCAGGGTCTTCGGTGTCGAACCATCGCCGGTACTCGGCGTAGGGCGGGCGGGTACGCGAGCCGTCGTCCACCATCTCGTCGAAGTGGCCAGCCCTCGGCTCCATCGACGGCACGCTACCGAACCGCCCCGGCGTGGACATCGCCCGAAACACGCCGTACACATTCGGCCGACCAGGTCGGCTCGATCCGGGCCGCGGGTCGCCGCACCGGATCAGCATCGCCTCCCCGACGGGCGGGAAACTGGCAGGCTCTCGGTCTGGGCCATGCTCTGGCGACGATCGGGAGGAAGCGAATGCGATCGAGGGACTGGCGGCTTCGACCGAGTCGAACCGTCTGGCATCACCATCCGGGCGTCCGCTCGGACGACGAACTGAGCTTCGGCGAGCGGTCCGCCGACCGGCTCCGCAACGGCATGGGCTCGTGGGCGTTCGTGTTCACCGCCCTGGTCTTCCTCGCGGGATGGATGGTGGGCAACCGCAACGTCGGGTTCGATCCGTACCCGTTCATCCTGTTGAACCTCATCCTGTCCTGCGTCGCCGCGCTCCAGGGGGCGATCCTGCTGATCGCGGCCCGACGATCCGACCAGATCTCGGCCGAGCTGGCCACGCACGACTACCAGACCAATCTCGATGCGGCCGAGACGATCAAGGCCATCGAGACCATGACCAGCGAGATCCGCCGTCACGTGGTTCCGGCAGCGACGACCGATGAGGCGTAAGGCGACACGGCCGGCGAGATCGAGCGCTCGGCGGTGAGCAGGACTCGGCTCCGGTCGCGGCCGCTGGCGGTGCTCTCGGTCGGAGCGCTGGGCGTGGTCTTCGGCGACATCGGCACCAGCCCGCTCTACGCGTTCAGAGAGTCCCTCGCGGGAGAACACGGCCTGGCCGTCGACGAGGTGAACATCCTCGGCGTGTTGTCGCTCATGTTCTGGTCGCTCATCATCGTCATCACCGTCAAGTACCTGATGATCGTGATGCGAGCGGACAACCAGGGCGAGGGTGGCATCCTGGCCCTGGCCGCGCTGGTGACCGGCGGCGGCCGGACCCATCGGCCGCTCATCCTGCTGGGGCTCTTCGGCACGGCTCTGCTGTATGGCGACGGCATGATCACCCCGGCGATCTCGGTGCTCTCCGCCGTCGAAGGCGTCGAGGTCGCGGCACCGAGTGTCCACAACTGGGTCGTGCCGATCGTCGTCGTGATCCTCGTCGGCCTGTTCGCGATCCAACGACACGGCACCGAGGTGGTCGGCCGGTTCTTCGGACCGGTCATGCTGGTGTGGTTCACGGTGATCGCCGTCCTCGGCCTGGCCGAGATCGGCGCCGAACCGTCCGTGCTGAGAGCGCTCGATCCGACTCGAGCGGTCACCTTCTTCGCCGACAACGGCGGACGCGGCTTCCTGGTGTTGGGCTCGGTGTTCCTGGTGGTCACCGGTGGCGAAGCCCTCTATGCCGACATGGGACACTTCGGGCGGCGCCCCATCCAGCTCGGTTGGTTCGCCGTCGTCCTGCCGGCGCTGGTGCTCAACTACCTCGGCCAGGGCGCCCTGTTGCTGAGCGACCCGAACGCGGTCGAGAACCCGTTCTTCCTGTTGGCGCCGAGCTGGGCCCAATGGCCGCTGACCGGCCTCGCCACGCTCGCCACCGTCATCGCCTCGCAAGCCCTCATCACCGGAGCGTTCTCCCTCACGGTCCAGGCGATCAACCTCGACTACCTCCCCCGGATGCACACCGTGCAGACCTCACCGGCCCAGCGCGGCCAGATCTATGTCCCGGCGGTCAACTGGTTCCTCCTCGTCGCCTGCCTGGGACTGGTGTTCGCGTTCGGCTCCTCCACCCGGCTGGCAGCCGCCTACGGCGTTGCGGTCACGCTCACGATGGTGATCACGACCCTGCTCGTCGCTTCGATCGCCCGCCACCGCTGGGGCTGGTCTCGGGTGAAGATCGTCGCCGTGCTGGTTCCCCTGCTGATCGTGGATGTCGGGTTCGCCTCCGCCAACCTGTTCAAGATCCCGGCGGGCGGCTGGTTCCCGCTCCTGATCGGGTTCGGCGGCTTCGCCCTCTTCACGACCTGGCGGACCGGTCGCCGGGTCATCGCTTCGCGCGTGGTGCGTGCGGGGCTCACGGTGGACGACTTCGTGGCCGGTCTGGCCAAGAACCCACCGGCCCGCCACGCCGGTACCGGCGTCTACCTCCACAGCCGGCCCGGTCTGGTTCCGCCTGCACTCCTGGCCAATCTCCGCCACAACGACAGCCTCCACGACACCATCGTGTTCCTCTCGGTGACCACCGACGACCGGCCCCACGTCAATCCGGCCCAACGCGATCGGGTCACCCACCACGACCTCGGCTTCCACGAGCTCGAGATGCGCTACGGCTTCATGGACCCCACCGACCTCGCCACCGACCTCGAAGGCCTCCTCATCGAGCACGTCAGCTTCCACGAGGACCACACGACGTACTTTCTCGGACGGGAACGGATCGAGGTCACCGCCCGACCCGGCATGGTCCCGTGGCGAGAACACCTCTTCGCCTTCCTCAGCCGCAACGCGGGCGACCCCACCACCCACTTCGGGCTCCCACCCGAGCGCAGCGTCGACATCGGCACGCACGTCGACCTGTGATCGACGGCCGGACACCGGCCTCGAGCTCGCGCCGTAGGGTGGTCGCATGACCGATGAGACCACCGTGTTCACCGATCTCGCAGGAGAGGTCGAGATCCCCGAGGACGGAACCCTCAGCCGGGTTCTCTACAAAGACCCTGGCCTTCGGATCGTCCTGTTCGCCTTCGACGCCGGCCAGGAGCTCACCGAGCACACTGCGGCCGTGCCGGCCGTGATCCAAGTGGTGCGCGGTCGCCTCGACCTGACCCTGGGCTCCGACGAGGTCGCCGCAGCGCCCGGTGCCTGGATCCGGATGCCCGCCAACCTTCCTCACTCCGTCCGAGCGTTGGAGCCCAGCGTGATGCTCCTGACCATGCTGCCACAGGGCTGAGAGCGCTCGGCTGGACCGGTTCCCGCATCCGGATCAGGTCGATCGGTACCTCTGGCTACTCGACTCCTGCGACGTATCGGTCGAGCTCGCCGAGGAGTTGTCGTTTGGCGGCGTCGCCCAGGAACGTGGCGTCGATGGAGTGGCGCGCCAGCGTGACCAGGTCGGCTCGATCCAGGCCGAGCGCGTCGGCAACCGCCGCGTAGTTCTCTCCGACATACCCACCGAAGTAGGCGGGATCGTCGGAATTGACCATGACCTTGACGCCCTGGTCGAGGAGTCGCTTCAGCCCGTGGTCCTCCAGGCGATCGACGACCTTGAGCTCCAGGTTCGAGAGCGGGCACACGGTGAGCGGCACGCCCTCGGCGGCCAGTCGCTCGACCAGAGCCGGATCATCCTCGCACCGGACGCCGTGATCGATGCGTTCGACGCCGAGGGTGTCGAGCGCCGAGACGATGTACGCCGCCGGCCCCTCTTCACCGGCGTGGGCGACCAGTCGCATCCCGTCGTCGCGGGCCAAGGCGTACGGCTCGACGAAGAGCTCGGGCGGAAAGCCGGCCTCGGAGGAGTCGAGTCCCACCCCCAGGATCCGGTCTCGGTAGGGCCGGGCCGCTTGCCACGTCGCGACCGCGTCCTCGGCCGGAAGATGGCGCAGGAAGCAGAGGATGAGCGCAGCCGAGATCCCCCACTCCCCCTCGGCGTCGTCGATGGCCCGGGTGAACCCGTCCATGAACACACCGAACGCGACGTTCCGCTCGGTGTGGGTCTGCGGATCGAAGAAGACTTCGGCCCGCCGAACGCCGTCGGCGTGCGCCCGCTCGAGGTAGGCGTACATCAGGTCGTAGAAGTCCTGCTCGGTCAGGAGCACGGCGCACGCCTGGTAGTAGATGTCGAGGAACGACTGCAGATCGGTGAACTCGTAGGCGGCCCGGACCTCGTCGACCGAGGCGAACGGCAGCGCCACGTCGTTGCGCACGGCGAGATCGAACAGCATCTCCGGCTCGAGCGTCCCTTCGATGTGAAGGTGCAGCTCGGCCTTGGGCAGGCCACGGATGAACAGGTCGTCGGTGGTCATCGCCCTCGATTCTGCCCCGTTCCCCTACTCGACGACTCGTCGGCCCGGTAGGTCCAGTCGGACCGCTTCGCCGCCTGCCGCTGATCGAGGACGAACCGGCCGTCGACCAGGTCGAGGATCTTCGTGATGAGGATCCCCCTCCGGTCGCAGCGCAGATCGGCCGACCGCATGTCGGGGAGGAGGCTCCCCACGAGCCGCTGCTCCTGGGACGGGAGGTAGCACCGAGCGCTGTCGGTCACGTTCGCCAGCCGAGCGGAGACCTCCGAGAGAACGCCAGGGCCGAGCTCAGGCGTGTCCTCGTCCAGCAGCTCGGTGATGCGTCCGGTCCCGAGCTTGCAGGCGGGACACTGACCGCACGACTCGATCGAGAGGAAACGCGACACCGCGTACGCCAGCTCAACGGGGTCGGTGCGGTCGTCGAACACGATGAAGCCGCCCGTGCCGAGGCCGCTCCCGATCGCTTCCATGTCCTCGTAGGTGAGCGGCGTATCCAGGTGGTCGGCACGGACGACCGGGTTGGAGACGCCGGCCAGGACGTACTTCACCGAGCGGCCCTCGGGCAGGCCACCGCCGAGCCGCTCGATCACGGCACCGAGCGGCGTGCCCATCTCGATCTCGCCGACACCGTGGCGCGTCGTGTCGCCCGACACGGTGCACACGATCGTCCCCGGCGACTCGGACGTCCCGGTCGACCGGTACCAGTCGGTGCCCCGGGCGAGGATCGACGGCACGGTCGAGAGGGTCTCGATGTTGTTCACCAGGGTCGGATTGGACCCGGACCGGCCGGGGCCGTCGAGCGTGCTCCCCGCCGACCAGCCGACCTGGGGGTCGGTGGTGAAGAGGCCGTAGATGTAGGGCGGGAAGAGCCGGGGCAGCGGGTCCTCTCCCTCGATGACCTCGAGCAGCGCTTTCTCCTCACCGAACAGGTACTCGTCGGGTCCGCGGACCAGTTCGATGCTGACCCCGTCGGCCACGCCGGCGTCGGCGATCTCGTCGGCCGCTGCAGCGACGCGCCGGGCCTCGACTTCGAACGAGGACTTCAGCGCGACGAACACCCGCTCCGCGCCCAGCGCCTGCGCCGCGATCAGCAGCCCCTCGATCAGGGGGTACGGATTGTGGCGGAGGATGGCCCGATCCTTGAACGTGCCCGGCTCGCCCTCGGCACCGTTCGCGACCACGAAGCGATCGCCCACGTCGGCGCCGCCGGCGGCGACCGACCGCCACTTCGTTCCGACCGGGAAACCCGCTCCCCCGCGACCCCGGAGCCCCGACGCGGCCAGCTCGTCGATCACCCCCGCGGGCCCGAGGGCCTGAGCCGCCGCGTAGCCTTCGAGGCCACCGCGATCTCGATACGCGGCCAACGAATCCACGGGATCTCCGGACAACATCATGGACCACTCCGATTCCCGGGGACGTCGATCGAGGACCGGCCGGAGCCGCCCCTCTCGCCCGGACCGCGCCGTCAACCTATCTCCCGCACGTCGGCGCCGGCGCGAGAGGCGATACGGTCTCGTCTCGTGATCCGCACGACGCCGACACCGATTTCGGACCCAGGCCCGCGTCGATCTCCGGGACGAGTTGCACGATCAGGTCGAGCGCAGCGTCGCCTCGGGTGCCAGGGTCGTGCTGGGCGGCGAGGTTCCCGACGAGCCGGCAGCCGGCAACTGCTTCGTCAACACGCTGGTCGTCTCAGATCCGCGACTGCCGTTCGGGGGACTCAAGCAGTCGGGATTCGGCCGTGAGCTGGCGGACCTCGGTCTCGAGAGATTCGTCAACACCAAGACGGTCGTCGTGGCCTGAGCACCAGACTCAGGATCGACCTTCGTACAACTCGCGGGGCCAGTATCGAACCGGAACGATCGCGTCACGGTCGATGAGGTCGATCTTGACCCGGTCGTAGTCGTAGCAGTTGAGCTCGTACCGGTTGCCCCAGGGGTCCGCCAGATCGAACGCCCAGCACAGGTCGAAGTCGATGACGTCGCTCGGCACCAGCGGTCGATCCTCTGGACCCGCGATCTCGCCCGGCAGCGACCGGGCGAACGCGATGAACACGTCGGCGTCGACGCTGAAGGCGACCCCGGTCTCCTGGGCGACCATCGGGTGGCCCTCGCCGGTCTCGAACAACGCCAGCATCGTCTCACCGCCGTCGGCAGAGATCTGGAGCGGCCCACCCTCGAAGCCGGTCGCCCAGAAGTCGTACGCCTCGACCGGTTCGAACCCCAGGTGCTGGGCGTACCAGGCGGCGGCCGCGTCTCGGTCCGGCACCCGGATGTGCACATGGTCGAGACGACCCATCCGGAATCCTCGTGCGCGCGACATGGGCACCAAGCCTATGTGCGGGAGGTCGTTGACGAGCAGGCGCGGTGTCTCCCACGAAGGGGTTGCTTCGTCGGGATCAGAGCTCCTCGGATCGGCCGCGCGCCGCGATGACGGCATCGTTGATGCTCGGGTGGATGTGGGACGCACCGAGCCGTGCCACCACACCGTCGGCCTGGAGAATCTCGAGCACCTCGCCTTTCACCCGAGCGAGGTCGACGGAGATCTGCCGGTCGTCCGCGACGGTGACGAGCCGGCCCAGCTCTGCGGAGCCCTGTGAGTCGATGAAACTCACCGCTTCGAAGTCCAGCACGACGTGTTCGACCGGTTCCTCGGCCGTGAGCACCTGTTGTCGCAGTCGGTCAGCCAGGACCTCCGTGGTCACGAAATACAGCCCACCGTCGAACCCCATGACGAACACCCCGGGGTAGGTCTCGCCGTCGGGGTGGTCGTCGAGCGATCGGAAGGTCGTGGTTCCGGGCCGACGACCGAGTTCGTGTGTGGCGGGACTGGCATTGACCCAGACCAGCCATCCCAGTGACAGCACGATGCCGATCACGACGCCGGCCAGGACGCCGGCGGTCAACACACCGAGGAGCGCAGCCGTGGCGATCCAGAAGTCGACCCGCGTCACTCGCCAGAGTCGACGCATTTCGGCGACATCCATCATTCCGAACACCACCGCATCGATGATGATCGCCGCGAGCACCGGCTTGGGCAGGTCCGAGAACAACGGCGCGAAGACCAGCAGCGTGAGGATGACGATCGCCCCGGTCACCAGTGATGCCATGGGTGTGCGCGCTCCGGCCGAGTCGTTCAGTGAGCTGGCCGAGAGGCTGGTCGAAACCGGCATTCCCTGGAAGACCCCTGCCCCGGCGTTCGACATGCCCTGGGCGATGGATTCCTGGTTCACGTCGATCCGGTACGCGTGCCGAGACGCGAACAGTCGGGCATCGCCCGCGGTCTGGGAGAACCGATCAGGAGGAGCGCCAGCGCGGCGACGGCGATCGTCGTGAAGTGTTCTTGAAACACATCGATCCCCGGGAGAGCCGGGGTGGGAAGCCCTCGGGGAACCTCGCCGACCGTGGCCACGCCGCGACCGCCGAGATCGAACAGGCCCGACGCGACCAGCCCTCCGACGACGAGCACGAGCGCCCCGGGGATTCTCGGCACCAGGAATCGAAGGACGAGAATCGTCGCGAGCGCGATCACCCCGACCACCAGCGTCGCCGTGTGCGTGTCGTCGGCCTCGCGCCAGCTCTCGAACTTCTGCCACACGTTCTCGCCGGATGCTTCGGTACCGGTCATCTTCGGGAGCTCGCCGACCACCACTTCGATCGCGGCCCCGAAGAGAAATCCGGTGATCACCGCTTTCGAGAGGAACTACGAAATCCAGCCCATCCTGAAGATCGCCAACAACAGGAACGACGCGCCGGCAAGAAGGGTGACTGCCGCGACCAACTCCGGAGCGTCTTCGGGGGGAAGGCCGGTGGTGACGACAGCGCTTGCAGCCACGGCGGCCAACGCAGAACTCGGGCCGGTGGCGATCTGCTTGCTCGTGCCGAAGAGCGCGTAGATCAGCGCACCGGCGGCGGCGGCGTAGAGACCGTTCTGTATGGGGACCAGTGCGATACCGGCGTAGCCGAGGGCCTTCGGCACGACGAGCGCCGACACGGTGACCCCTGCGATGAGGTCGAAGCGAAAGTCGGTTCGTCGGTAGGCGGGCAGCCATTCGGCGATCGGCAGCAGCCTCATGACCCGAGGTAGGCGATGGCGCCCGTCACCCGTCTCACATCAGCACTCGCCATGTCGCTCACTCCCGGGATTTCGACGTCACGCTATCGTCCGCCAAAAACCGGACCCGGGCATCACCTTCGAACGATGATCGACGAGATCAGACGCAACTCGGCGCCGGCCACGTGATCATCCGGCGTGGACGTGTTCGTCGTGCCATGCCGCGAGGTGTCGGGCGAAGCCGCCGGGATCGTCGCACATGGGGAAGTGGTTCCCGCCCGGCACCGTCCACGAGGTCGCTTCCGGGAAGATGCCTCGCCAACGGCCGGCGAAGCCGAATGGGTCGTTCTTCTCGCCGAACACCGTGAACACCGGCCGGCCGGCGAAGGTCGTCGCGAGCAGGTGCTCGGCCGCCTCGAACAGCTGCGGGGACCGACGGGCTGACCGCATGGCCCGGTGGAAGCTTCTCGCCGCCCGTCGGCTTCGGTAGGGACCGAAGAACGCTCGCCGGTCGGCTCGGTCGAGGTGGCGTCCCACTCCCGCCCGGGTACTGGTGAGGCGCGGGACGAGTCGGGTCGTCCCGATGAGACCGGTTACGACCCGGCTGCCCATCACCCGCAACATGACCCGCAGGGAGCGGCTGTCGGGGCGCCATGCAAAGGTGTTGACGGCGACGATGCCGTTGAGGCGGCCGGGACGTCGGGCTGCGGCATGCACGCCGACGACACCGCCGAGGTCGTGGACCACGAACGTGGCCCGCTCGACCCCACGGGCGTCGAGTACGTCGTCGAGCAGTGCGGGGAAGGCGGTGAGATCCACGTCGGCCGGTTCGCCGTCGCTCAGTCCGCTTCCTGGGAAGTCGACGCTGATGCACCGGAACCGGCTGCGCAGCGCCTCGATGGCGTCCCGCCACACGAACGACCACATGCCGGCGTGCACGAACACCAGGGTTGGGCCGTCGCCCTCATCGGTGACGTGGACGATCAGCTCCTGATCGCCATGGGTGATGGTGTGGCGGCGCAGGGCGAAGGGCCACCGGTCGGTGTCGAGCCATTCGGGCCGCTCGATCTGGTCGTCGACCGGTGGAGGGGTCATGTCGGGGGCGATGATGGTCATGGCTGGTCTCCTCGTCGAGCGGTTGGATGCAGGGAGGACGACCGGGCGGGCGCAGGTGTGACATTGCGCGCCGATGTCACGAACCGGTGCCGTCATCCGTCCCTTTCCCATGAGCGACCCCGACACCCCCGATCGTCACGATCTCGAAGCGGCGTGGATCCGGACCCGGCCGCGCCTGGTCGACATCGCCTATCGGATGCTGGGTAGCGTGGCCGAGGCCACCGATCCCGCCGACCGGGTGACCCTCGACGAGTCGGTTCGCCTCGCCTTGCTGGTCGTGCTCGAGCAGCTCTCACCGGCCGAGCGGACCGCACTTGGTCGCCCGGCGCTTCGCCGACGCGTGCGCCGCCGGCGAGATGGAACCGTTGCTCGAGATCCTCGACCCCGGGGTCGTCGGCGACTTCGACTCGGGCGGCGCCGTACCTGGCGCGCCTCTCACGGCGATCGTCGGCGGCGAACGGGTGGCCCGGGTGTTGCTGCACGCCTTCGTCGGCGCCGGCTACCGCTTCACCGTCGAGGAGGTGAACGGCGAACCTGGTGTGGCGGTGCGTGCCGGGGACCGTTTGGTCGCGGTCATGGCCTTCGGCGTCCGAGACGGCCGCGTCAACGTGGTGCACGCCGTCGGCAACCCCGACAAGCTCGGCCACCTCGGTCCCACCTGAGCCGGGCCGTCGTCCTCGATGCCGCCACCGGACCGTCTCCGCTCAACCGTCTCCCGCGCTGGGCCCGATACGTGCCCGTTGTGCCTTGGTGAGGGTGGCGAGGACGAGGCGTCGTGACTCGACGATCAGTTCGGCGAGTTCTTCGGAAGGCAGGTCGCCGTTGATGTTGATCGTGACCCAGTGGCGCTTGTTCATGTAGTAGCCGGGGGTCACGCATTCGTACTGGGAGCGAAGGGCTTCGCCCTCGTCGGGCAGGACCTTGAGGGTCACGATGTCGTCGCCGGCCGTGTTGACCAGAGCAAACATCTTGTCGGCGACCCGGTACACGTTGACCTCCTCGCCGAAGGTGTTGTCGACGGTCGCGCCGGGCAGGGCGGCGCACTGGGCGCAGACGCTCTCGATCGTCGGGTGGGCCATGTCAGTCCCCCATTGCGGTGGCGATCTCGATGAGGATTCCGTTGGCGTCGCGAACAGGGGCGAAGGTCTGTCCCGAGGACCCGACCCGCGCTGCCGCGTGTGCCGACGATGCGTCCATGACGGGGGCACGTCCACGCGCTTTGGCCGGAAAGCGCATCTGCAGCAGCGACACACCCACGCCGTAGGTGACGAAGTGCTTCTCAGGGACGACTTCGATGGCGCACCAGGCGGACCTGTCTTCGTCGTGACGGTAGAGCTTGTCGAAGAGCTCGCCGCTGAGGTCATGACGATCCAGGACTCGCGCCGTCCCCGAGAACGTGATCGTCGCCGCTGGGATCTTGATCCACGGCATCAACGGGGCGCGCTTGGCGATGGGGATGGTGAGCGAGACGTGGGGATTGCGCTCGATGTGCCTCGTCTTCCACGCCGTCCTTTGGGCCGCGATGTAGAGCTTGTGGGCGTCGACCACGTAGACGATTCCCACCGTCCGCGCTTCACCCTTGGACGTGACCATCCCCAGAACACCGAAGATGTTCTGCCGGATTTCGTCCCACACTTGCTGCGATGACAGTTGTCGGGTCATGGCCGTCTCCCACAGGAACCTCAACGCGCGGCGGTCCCGCCTGCCAAATCGCTGCGATTGCGGGCGTTCGGCTACTCGATGCGCAGACCAGAGAGCGCCCGGGCGATGACCAGCTGCTGGATCTGCTCGGTGCCCTCGAAGATGTCCATGACTTGCAGAATTGTTCATCTCGTCCCAGATCGTTGCGCCCCTTGGCGTTCCGTCCTTCTGGCCCCGGCTCGTCCCACCTCATCCCGTGCATTTGTAGGGATTATGTAGGGATGGCGGGCGGGCTGTTGTCGACCTCGTCGGACGCACATGCGCATCGACGAACACTCCCGGCTCGCCCGATGCCCCTGTTCCGTCGGGCGTCGTTCGGTGACTGGGTACTCTGGTGCGATGGACAGGATCACGGTGGACCCGAACGTGATGGGTGGCGTTCCTTGCCTCCGCGGACTGCGGATCCCGGTCGCGACCGTGGTGAACATGGTGGCGGGTGGGATGACTGCGCGGGAGATCGTTGACGAGCTCCCGCCGCTCGAACTGGACGACATCGCTGCTGCGCTGCGCTTCGCCGCCGATGCGGTCTCCGATCGGGAGATTCCACTGCCCTCATCGGCGTGAAGTTCCTGGTCGACCAGAACCGGTCGCCCCGGCTCGCCAACGCGCTTCGAAGCGCAGGTCACGATGCAGTCCACACCCTCGATCTTGGTCTGGAGCGTGCCCAGGACGAGGACTTGCTGTTGCTCGCCGCCGAGCAGGACCGTGTCATCGTCTCCGGAGACACCGATTTCGGAGCGCTGCTCGCGTTGCTGAACCGTCGTTCGCCGTCGGTCATCTTGTTCCGCTCACGGAAGCTCTTGACCGCTGCGGAGCAGGCCGATCTGATCCTCGGGTATCTCGATGAGCTGTCCGAGGATCTCGAAGCCGGTTGTGTAGCCGTCATCAGCGACACCCGGATCCGCGTCCGTCGACTCCCGCTGCTCCACGACGACTGACACGCGCGTGGGGTGGTGAGCCAGGATCGACCCGCACGTGGGTCCGTCACCGCAAGTCGCGTGGGGTATCCGAAGAGCCCTCCCCGTCATCCGAAATTCGGCGTATCGACATGTCGCCATCCACGTCTGAGAATCTGCCGCAATCCCCCAGCATGACGGAGGCGAGGACGCGGTCGGCGCGCGATTCACGCTGGCCATCACCGATAGAATCCTGCGGCGCGTTTCACCCCTCTCGTTCTTGCCGCCGCGTTGTCAGGCGCTGCCTCTTCTGCGTCCGGCGACCACCAAGTCGTCGAGGGACCGGCTGCTGCGGACATAGCGAACGAACCGCCCTGCGGGCCCGGTGCCGTGGTCGGTCGCTCCTACGGATACGTCCTCATGTCCATTGCGGAGTCGAGTGGGCACGGCTCGATGGAGCGTGGTGGCGAACCACACCGCTCGACGACGGAAACCGAAACCCGCCTGTCGGATGGGGGCACCCATACGACGCTGGCGAGATGACGATGATCGACGAGGGCCGAGCCGAGTACGCCGGCCCGGACGGAGCAACCCCCTTCGCACGAACGGAATCGGTCGACGGACCGCTCCCGTGCGCATGACAGCGCAACAGTTCGGCGTGTTGGCGCGTCATACATAGTGATGGGTGTGACTTCTCGCCGACCAGCGACCCAGGCGGACCGGGCTGAGCGTTCTGACTGGCCCGATCAACTGGTCGCGCTCTACGAGCAGACCTACCGCGGTCACGTACGGCTCGTGTACGCGATGGTCGGGTCTCGGCACGAAGCGGAGGAGCTCGTGCAGGAGTCCGTCATCGAGATCGGGCGGCACTGGGGCGAGATCGACCGGCCCGGAGCGTATCTGCGCCGGACGGTGGTCAACCGAGCGATCGGACTCCTTCGTAGGCGCAAGACCGAACAGCGACATCAGATCGATCCGCCACCACCGCCTCGCCAGCGGAGTACCCGCCACGGACCGGGCCGTCGTCCTCGATGCCGCCACCGGCGAGCGCGTCGGCGAGTGGCCTGCGCCGTTCCGACTCCTCCACGTCGGCGGCACGTCGCCCGAGTGAGTCCTCGCGGGTGCAACGGCGTCGACGCTGATGTGGACGACGATTCCATGCTGGTCGAATCTGCGACCGTCTTCTCGTCGCCGGAGTCGCGTGGTGATCGCTCGCCAGATTCATCCTGGTACCTCATCGACAAGGTCGTTGGCGAGACATCAGTCCGGCACTCGGGTTCGGCGGCGGGCCTTTGGCGTTGGCGTCCGAGGAGTCCGGCGGCGTCAGTTCGCTCGGCGACGAGTGATGCGCTAATTCTGTCCCATGAGCAGGTCGAGGATTGGACGGTTCGTGGTGGCGGGCTTCCTGGCGGTTGGCCTGCTCGGGGCGGTCGGGTGTGGTGACGACGATTCAGCCGCCGAAGACGAGGACAAGTCGGCGGCGACCGCAGGCGCCAGCGCGTCCGATGGCGAATTCTGCTCGGAGGTCGAGACACTCGTCGCGTCCCTCGATGAGAGCGCACCAGCACTCTTGACGTTGGGCCTCGCTGGTTTCCAGCTCGACTCGCTGATGCAATCGGACCAGGGGATCGAGCCCGATCGCGCCGAACGGTTCGGCGTCGAACTCCTCGAGGCCCTCCGTGTGACTCGGCCACAACTGGAACCCATGGTCGACGCATGGCAGGCCGCCTCGGCTGCAGCTCCCGACGAGATCGCCGCCGAGATGCAGGCGGCTGCTGAGGCCGCCCAGGCCATTCCACAGGGATTCGACGCAGCACTCGCCGAGTTCGAATCGGTCACCGACTGGCCCGCCTACCTCGATTCACTTGAATCATCCGAGGAACTCCTCGAGCCCTACACCGCCGCTATCGACAGTGAACCTCCTCCGGACTGGGGGCAGGCGACCGAGGACGTGGTGAGCGAGGAATGCGGCATCGAGCTGTCGGACGTCGGTTCTGGGGGTGGCGAGTCGGCACCGACGGGCGGTGACCGTTCCGCCAGCGATCAAAAACCCGGCACGGCGGAGCAGGTCGAGAATCTGTTCAAGGACGAGGCCTCCCGCGAGGCGGTCGCCGCGGCGTTCGCAGAGCGCCTCGGCCTGACCGCGCAGGAGTCCGAGTGCTTTCTCGACACTGTGGACTTCGAGGATCTGGTCGCCATCGAGTCCGGCGAATCGGCATCAGCCACGACGAACGTAGTTGCCGCATTGGAGACTTGCGGGATCGACGCCGCCTCGCTCGGCTAGCACCGGAGGGACCGCCGAGGTCCGAACGCGCGACCGGTGCGGTTCCGGCCCCACGTCATCCTTCGGCGGGGCCGCACCATGGGCGCATCGGTAGCCTGGGCATCGATGGCCGCGATGAGGTGGAGCGCCGTTCGCCTCCGGCGGGACTGGTCCGCCCCAAGCAACTTGCGGCGCACCCGACAGCGGGCGGTGGGCGAGGCCGGCCAGGCTCGCGTCGCGATGGTCGCAGCAGCGATCTGCGCACTGGTGGCGATCGGCGGCCTGGTCTGGCTCGTTGGAAGCATCGGAGGCGGCGATGACGACGCCGCGGCGCCGTCCTCGACGAGCTCCGCCGAGCCGCCGAGAACCTCTGCTCCCGCCGCAACGACCACCTCACCGCCGTCCACCGTTCCACCGGTGACGGAGCCCGAAATCGACGGCGAATCGCTCCCGGACGCTGGGGTCGGAATCCACCACGACGACGGACGGTTGACCCTCATCGATCTGGAGGGGACCGTGCTCGGCACCGTCGACGCAACGACCCTGCCGGTCGACACTCAGGGCGTGTCCATCGGCCTGGGCAGTCCGCCGCAGCTGGCACCGAGGGTCGAGGTAGCGGCGGAGGTCCCGCCCGGCTGCGCCACCGCGTCGGCCGACGGCGGTGTTCGCGTCGCGCTGTGCGGAGAAGCCGGCCTTCCCCGCCGGGTCGAACAGATCGACGCCGACGGCCGGTCGACCGAGATGATCGGCGCCCCACCGGCACGACCGAGCGCATCTACGAAAGCGAGATGGTCGACCGGTTCGTGACCTGGGCCCATCGCTACCCCTGGGGGAACGCCCTCGAGCATCTCGCGGTTCAGGCCTTGGAGGACCTCGACTACGAACAGTGCTGCGGCGAACCGAGCCATGGCGGACCCGGCGCAACGATCGGTGCCGTGTTCGAGGGAACCGACCTGGCCATCCTCGGCGTACCCATCGAGCACTCCGAGCTGACCGGCATCGAGCCGACCGAGCGCGTCACGTTCGGGCCCGGCGAAGCGATCGTCTTCGACTCCGACGCCGGCCACACCGTCGGATTCTTCTGCGGCGACACCACCTGGACCATCAGCTGGACCATCCTCAATCCGCCGCCGGCCGACGTCGAGAAGATGGTCCGCCTCGGCGAAGCACTCCTCCCCCACCTCGCCTGCACCCTCCGAGCGCCGCTCCAGCGGTAGCCGCGGTCACGTGATCATGTGCAACACGGATACGGCCGAGCTACCGACCAGTATCCTGCCGGGCATGGATGCGCCGGACGGGTTCGCGAAGGACACCGACACCCGGACCCGGGGGCTCCTCGTCGCCAAGTGGCGAACCATGACCCTGGCCGAGCGCGTCACCGCGATCGAGGCGCTGCATCGCGACTGCAGCGCGCTTGCGATCGCCGGGATCCGAACCACCGACCCCGAGGCGACACCCGACCGGGTTCGCTACCTTCTGGCCACGCGCCGCTATGGGCATGAGCTGGCCGACGAGGTGTACGGCGCCCACCGCCCGTGACCGACGGTCCCCTCGACCTCATTCGCGAGCTCGCTGCGGTGTTCGACGAGCTCGGCATCGACTGGGTGCTCGGCGGATCGCTCGCCAGCTCACTCATCGGTGAACCCCGATCGACCCTCGACATCGACATCGCGGTGCGGCTCGACCGGTATCAGCTGCAGCAGCTCCTCGAGGCGACGAGTGCGACGTACTACGTTCCGGCTGACGCGGCCCGCCGCGCCGTCGATGCCGCCGAGTCGTTCAATCTCATTCACCACGAACAGGCATGGAAGGTCGATCTGTTCGTGGTGGGCGACGGCCTCCTGGATCGGCGCCAGATGGAACGCCGCAGGTGGGTAGAGGTACCGACCGCTCCGCCCACCGGACTGTGGGTGACCTCGACCGAGGACCAGATCCTCCGCAAGCTCGCCTGGCATGCTGCCGGCACTTCGGACCGCCAGTGGCGAGACGTCGTCGGCATCCTCGTCGTCCAGCAGGATCGGGTTGACCTCGACGATCTCCGTCAGACCGCCGAAGCGCTCGGCCTCGCAGATCAACTGAGCGCCGCTCTCGTGGCTGCCCGCGAGATCGATTGACCGTTCGATGCTGCCGCGACCGCAGAGGTCACGGAACCGGTGCGAGCGCTCGATGCGACCAACCGGCTCGAGTTCGCAGGACGCTGATCGTTCAGTCTCCGCCCACGACACAGATCGAGGCGAGCTCGCCGCTGGCGTCAGGGAACCATTGCATCTCTCCGCCCAGGCGATCACAGTCGCGGTCGGCCCGGAGCGTGTCGTCGGAGTAGAAAAGCGAGCTGATCCCCGTGACGCCGAGCACGAACGTTGCACTGACCGCAAAGCAAATCCCCAGACCGACGCCGACGAAATGCCCTGCCTCACGAGTCGGCACACCCCGAGCCTTCTGGACCCCGAAGACGACGGGGAGCGTCATGCTCAGGAGAAGGGTCAGCGCGAGTATCACACCACCAAGTTCCATGACCGTTTCCATCATCCGAGTGATCGGTCGCACTCGGCCGGACCTTGACGAGCTTCCCCCGGTCCGGCGGACATCGATGGTGAGGCGGCGAGACCCGTCTCCTGGAGGGATGTCCAGATGCCCACAGCACATCCGCCAGAGTTCCGCCAGCCTGCCGTGAAGCTGGCCCGGCTGGGGGGAAGAAACCGGTCGCACAGATCGCAAAGATCTCGGGATCGCTGAAAGCTATCTGCGCAATGGGACGACTCAGGCCGACGTCGACGAGGGCCGCAAGGATGGCGTGAGTTCCACAGACGCTCCGGGCATGTGACCTCTGGATGGGTATCCACCCGGCCGGATCCGCAGCCGGGCCGGGGGTTGGACCGTGCCCATCCTGAGCGGGTGCCCGCGCCGGAGAGCGGGTCTTCGTCACCGACGTCGCGGTTCTGCAACGCCGCAACTCATGCCGGCGTCCTACGAGAAAGGCTCGCTCGGAGCAGAACTGTTGGTCGGACCCGAGAACCGGCCCGAGCGCCAGATCGCTGCAATTGCAGCCGAGTCCTACTCGATACGGAGGCCGGAGAGCGCCCGGGCGATCACCAGCCGCTGGATCTGCTCGGTGCCCTCGAAAATGTCCATGGTCTTGAAAAACTGTTGATCTCGTCCCAGATCGTTGCGCCCCTTGGTGTTCTGTCCCTCTGGTCCCGGCTCGTCCCACCTCGTCCCGTGGATTTGTAGGGATTTTGTAGGGATGGAAAGACGAGCTCCAGGTCTGGCTCGCAGCTGTCGATATCGGGGTGGCGGGGCGAGGTTCAGCCGGGCCGGTAGGCCGTCGCTCGATGGTCGATGCGGTGCACGATGACCACTCGTTCTGGCTCATCGATCTCGTAGATGATCCGGTACACACCTCGTCGTGCCGATCGCATGCCGGCGAGCTCACGTTGCAGCCGCCCCCCGAGGCGCTGCGGGTTGTCGAGCAGAGCGCCGAGCATGAACTCGACGATCGCGACCGCGGTTCCCTCGGGCAGTCGGCTGAGGTGGCGTTGCGCCGGTCCGGTGACGACCAGGGCGTACCCGGGCTCTTCCTCGCTCACTGCTCCAAATACTGGGAGCGGAGTTCGTCACCGGTGATGAAGTCTCCGGCTTGATACGCGCGCCGGGACTCGTCGAGCTGCCGCATGGCCTCGGGGTCCGACAGCAGTTCGAGCGTGTCTTCGAGCGACTCGAGCTCCTCGGGGCTGATCAACACCGCAGCGGGCCGGCCGTTTCGAGTGACGATGATCCGGTCGTGCGTGTGTTCGACCCGGTCGATCATCTCAGAGAACTTCGACTTGACGCTGGCCAACGGAAGCGTTTCAGACATGACCACTATTCTAGTCACAAGACGACGAGACGAGCTTCGTCCTACCAGACGATGGGGCCGGTCGCGTACGGCGCCCGACCTTCGGCTCGGACGCCCTTGTCCACCAGGTCCTCACCGACCTCCACCCACAACGAGCAAAGCCGGTAGTGCGGCACCCGAGGGAAGAGATGGTGGAGCGCGTGGTACTCGTGGCCCCGCGCCAGCCACCGCGCACCGGGGAAGACGGCAATGCGGGTGTCGACGTAGCGTCCGATCTGGTCGGCCGGATGGTGCGGGAACCAAGCGAAGATGAACGCCAACCACATCGCTGCCACGCGCGCCGGCAGATACCAGAGGAACAGGGCCTCCCAACCCAGGCCCAGGAGGAAGGCGGCGAGGAGTGCCGAGTGGATGAGAATCCAGAACCGGGCCTGCTGAACGCCGGCACGACGGAGATCGTCGTCGATCATCGAGAGCGACTGCTGCATCTGGGCGGGGAGCAGGCGACGGGTCGGCGGGATGAAGGCGAACACGGGTAGGAAGATCCCGAACACGGTGAACGCGATGAGCTTCGGGATCAGCGCGGGGAACGATCCGTCGGCGAAGTGGTCCGGGTCGCGAGTGGGATCGTTGGTGTAGGCGTGGTGTCGCATGTGACCAGTCCGGTGGGAGGCGTACGACGTGAGCACCAGCGGAACGGAACAGGCGATCCCGATCAGATCCTCGCCCCAGCGGGCGCGCGCCGTGTCACCCCAGATGTTGCCGTGTACGGCCTCGTGCATCGGCATGTAGAAGGTCGACGCCACCACGGTGTTGAGAAGGAACCCGAGCCACAGCGGGATCGTGCCGTTCACACCCAGCACCACCACGGCGATCCACGCCACGGCCAACGCCAGGAACGTCACGATGGTCCGCCACTCGAACCGGCCCCGAAATGGCGCGACTGGAACGCGCTCCGCTCGCAGCATCTCACGCCGAGCCACGTCGACCTCGGTCATCGCCGCATCACCTCCGGAGAACTGCGGGCTACCAGACGATCGGGCCGGTGGCATACCGCGCCCGACCCTCGGCCCGCACGCCCTTTTCGACCATGTCCTCTCCGATCTCCGCCCACAACGGGCGGAGGCGGTAGTGCGGTACACGGGGAAAGAGGTGATGGAGAGCATGGTGGTCGTGGCCGCGGGAGAGGAAGGTCGATCCCGGGAAGACCGCAACACGCGTATCCACATAGCGACCGACCGGACCGGCCGGGTGATGCGGATACCACGCGAAGGTCAAGGCCAACCACATGGCGGCGAGTCGCGCCGGCAGATACCAGAGGATCAGGGCCTCCCACCCCAAGCCGAGCAGAAGGGTCGCTATGAGCGCTCCGTGGATGACGATCCAGAAGCGAAACTGCTGAAAGCCGGCGCGGCGGAGGTCGTCGTCGACGATCGAGAGGGAGCGCTGCATCTGAGCCGGGAGCAGCCGTCGCATCGGGGGCACGAGGGCAAACAGCGGGAGGAACATCCCGAACAACGTGAACGCGACGAGCTTGCCCGGCAACGCTGCCAGCGACCCGGCGACGAAGTGGTCCGGATCGCGGACCGGATCGCTCGTGTGGGCATGATGCCGCATGTGGGTGGTTCGGGCCGATGCGTACGACGTGAGCACGAGCGGAACGGAACAGGCGATGCCGATCAGGTCTTCCCCCCAACGGGCTGACGCAGTGCCACCCCAGATGTTGCCGTGGGACGCTTCGTGCATCGGCATGTAAAAGGTCGACGCCACCACCGTGTTGAGGACGAACCCGAGCCACAGCGGGATCGTGCCGTTCACACCCAGCACGAGCACCGTGATCCAGGCCACACTGAAGACAAGAAAGGTCACGATGATGCGCCACTCGAACCGGCCGCGGTAAGGGGCCACCGGGGCACGCTCGGCCCGCAACACGTCGCGTCGGTCCGCATCGACGCTGGTCATCGCAGCGCCGCCTCCGACTCGGCGGCGAGCGCTCGCGCGGTGCGGTAGTCGGCCTTGCCGTTGGGAGCCCTGGGCACGGTGTCGACCAGCAGAACCCGCTTCGGGGCCTTGTAGTCGGCGAGCTTCGTGCGGACGTGGCCCCGGAGACCGGCCTCGTCCGCCACCGCCTCGTCGCGCAGCGAGACCACCGCCTCGATCCGTTGTCCCCACTTCTCGTCGTCCACGCCGAACACGAGGGCGTCCATGACGGCGGGATGGGTCTTGAGTGCTTCTTCGACCTCTTCAGGGAAGACCTTCTCTCCCCCGGTGTTGATGCACTGGCTGCCGCGGCCGAGGAGTCGAATCGTGCCGTCGGCCTCGACGATCGCCCAGTCTCCGGGGAGCGAGTAGCGCTCGTCGTCGATCAGCCGAAACGTCTTGGCCGTCTTGACCGGGTCGTTGAAGTAGCCGATCGGGTTGTCGCTCGGGACCGCGACACGACCCATCTGTCCAGACCCTGGTTCGATGTCCGCATCGGCATCATCGAGGACCCGCGTCCCGGGGCGGAGATTGAACGCGGCGGTCGACGGACCGCCCCCCGCCGTCGTGATCGAGGATCCCATGGCAGCCTCGCTGGCCGCGAGCGTGTCGACGACCAGGGACTGCGGAGCGTGCGTGAGGAAGCCCTGCTTGCTCTCGGCGGAGAGCATCGCGCCACTGGACATGACGAGCTGCACCGACGACAGGTCGGCCGCGGTCCCGTTCGCAGCGCGCCGGTCGAGCTCCTCGAGCAGGGGGCGCATGAAGGCGTCACCCACGACGGCGACCACCGATGCCCGATGGCTCTCCAGGGTGTCGAGCGCCACCGCCGGATCGAACGACTCGCCGGTCAGGACGACCGTCCCGCCGGTGAGCAGCGTCATGATGGCCAGAGAGGTGCCCGTGCCGTGCATGAGCGGCGGGAGGATCAGGCCGGTCAGAGCGGCGTCGGCCTCGTTTGCCCGACGGGCGGTGTCGACGATGTCTTGGCCGCTGCTGACCTCGCCGCCCCCGACGAAGGCGCCGACCATGGCGGCCAGCTCTCGGGTGAGCCCACCCATCTCATAGACGACACCTTTGGGCAGACCCGTGGTGCCGCCGGTGTACAGCAGGAAGTGGTCGTCCTCGGACCGGTCCATCGGCGCAAGTGGTTCGGCAGCCGCCACGACGTCGTCGTACCGCTTGGCTCCGTCGATGAGGTCATCCGACGCAGCGGCCACCTGAAGCACGCAGTCGATGTCACGTCCGGGCAGGACGGCGTTCACGCGATCGGCGAGACCCGTCGGAAACACGATCGCCTCGCACCCGGCGTCGTCGAGCAGGTACGAGAGCTCGTCCTCGACGTAGCGGTAGTTGATGTTGATCGGGACGCAGCGGATCTTGAAGGCGGCCAGCCAGGTCTCGAGGTAGCCGGGCGAGTTGGTCAGGTAGAGACCGACCTTGCTGTTCGGCCGCAACCCGTGGTCCCACAGCACCGACGCCAATCGTGATGCTCGGTCGTCGAACTCCCGCCACGTCGTGGTCGTGCCGTTCTGGACGATCGCCGGATGATCGCCCGTGACTTGGGCGATCTGCTCGATGACCGTGGCCATGTGTAGTTCCATCGGTTCCCCCCTTGAGCGATCTGCGGTCAGCCGGCTGCAGCGGCTCGATCGGCGGCGACGACATCGAGGTCGCCGTACTCGGCTTCGGTGTCGATCCAGTCCTCGTACTGGATCACCTCGATCTCCTCGTACTTGGTCCGAAGCCAGCCGTCGCCGGCGTCGAGCAACCCGAGCTTCTTGATGTTGGGCACCACCTTCGAGAACAGCAGGCCCGTGTACATGACCGGGATGGTGTCGAGCCACCATGTCATCTGTTTCCGGCTGTCGAGTCCCATCTGCTCCCAGACCAGGTAGGGATAGCCCCGGTCGCGCATCAACAGACCCGCCTCGAAGGCGAACTCCTGGCGCTCGCGGATCTCGCTCTGGGTCATCCCGTCGTAGTGGTCCTTGAGACTGACCGTGCCGAACGCGACGTGGCGGGCCTCATCGGACATCACGTAGCGCAGGAGCCGCTTCAGGAGCGGCTCCTCGGTCAGCTGCTGGAGCATGCTGAACGCGGCGAGCGCCAGGCCCTCGACCATGACCTGCATGCCGAGGAACGTCATGTCCCAACGGGTCTCGCGGGTGATGTCGTCGAGCAGGTGCTGGAGATGGGGCGTGATCGGGTATTCGCCGTTGAGCTTCTCGCGGAGATAGCGCGAGAAGACCTCGACGTGGCGGGCTTCGTCCATCACCTGGGTGGCGGCGTAATACTTGGACTCGATCCTCGGCGTCTGCTCGGCCACCTTGGTCGAAGCGAAGAACGCCCCCTGCTCACCGTGCAGCACCTGACTCAGGAAGTAGGAGAGCAGGTTGAACGCGTAGTCGTGCCATTCGTCGTCACCCCAGGAGTGCATGGGCGCCGACGGGTCTGCCTCGGCGAACTGCCGAGCCAGGAGCACCTCGGGATTGGTGGTCCGCAGGTGATGCGCCATCGCCGATTGGTCGACGTCGGTCGACCAATCGAGGTCGCTCGAGACGTTCCACTGGGAGGTCTTGGCCTTCTCGTAGAGCTTGGTCAGCTGCGCCAGGACCGGTTCGTACGTGAAGGTGTACCGGGTCATGCCTCCCTGTTCGACGAGATGCTCCAACTCGTCGACGGCGGGGATGAGGATCGCGTCGGCGTCGTTCACGTCGCTGCGGCCGGTGATCTCCTCGGTGGTTCGATAGTCGGTCATGAGACGATCTCCTTGGGGCTTGCGGTGATGAGGTCTTCGAAATTCCCCGAATAGAAGCGCTGCCGCGCCGCGTCGTCGATCCCATGGCGATCGAGCGATGCTTCGAACTTGGCCAGCGGGTCCCGCCCACCCTCGGGGTGGGGATAGTCCGAGGAGAAGAGGAACAACTCGGGTCCGCCCTGGTCGACGAGCCACCCGACATCCTCGAACTGGAACGGCGTGAACCGGATCTGCCGTCGTGCGTACTCGGACGGCTCCATCGAGAGCTCCTTCAGCATCGGTTCGTTGCGACCGAACGATCGCACCGCGTTGTCGGCCATCCGGAGGAACCCGGGAACCCACGTGGCTCCGAGCTCGATGACGCCGCAGCGAAGATCGGGGTGGCGCTCGAAGACGCCGTCGAGCAGGAGACAGGAGAGGAAGGTCTCGACCCCATGGTGGGTCGACACGAAGTCCTTGGCCCTGAGATTCTCGCCGCCGCCGTGTGCGTCGACGGGCTTGGGGCGACCGTTGTCGTGGAACGCAGCGTTGAGCGTGGAACGCCCGCCGCCGATGTGGAGGACGAACGGCAGACCCGCCTCGGCGATGCGGGCCCAGATCCGGTCGACGTCGACGTGGGCCGGCGAGTGTCCGGCGACGGGTCGATAGGGAATCCACATCGCGGCGCAACCCAGCTCGAGGGCGGTGTCGAGCGTGCGTTCGGCCTGATCGAGGTCGTTGAGCGGCAGACTCGCAACCGGAAGCAGGCGGTCGTCGTGGGCGCAGAAGTCGGCGATGCCCCGGTTGTGCGCCTCCGCGCCGCCGTAGACGAGGTCGAGGTCCTTGCTGAACAGGTACTGGAGAGAGGAGAAGGTGGAGAAGACGAGCTGTTGACGGAACCCCAGCACGTCGAGCGCGCCCGAGCGCTCCTCGCCGGACATGGCGCCGGGCGCGGCCCATCCCTTCGACCCTGCCATCAGAGACGAACCGCTGAGCTCGGTCGGGTCGGCTGATCGAGCGCCGCCACCGACCGCCTGCTCGACCAGTTGCTCGGCTCCGGCGCCGCCGAGCTCGAGGTTGATCTCGGGCAACAGGGCGCGGACCGAAGGATCCGCGTAGTCGAACAACCAGCTGGGCGACTCCATCAGGTGACTGTCCGCGTCACTGACGAGTCGATCTCCTACATACGTGGGTGCCATGTGCCGAGATGATACACGAAACAGATCGTGTCTCAAGTCTCGTCGACGACGCCGGCCAGGACAGGCTCGGTCGTGCCGAAATACGAGACCAGCACGGCCGCGTCGGCGAGCACCTCCGCCGGGCTGCCCTCGGCGATCACACGGCCCCGGTCCATCGCCAGGACCCGATCGGAGATCGAGGCGATGAGCGGCACGTCGTGCTCGATGATCACGATCGACACACCGTGGGAACGGGGCAGCGTTCTCACGAACGCCCCGAGCTCGGCCGCGTCCTCGGCGGGGAGTCCCGCGGACGGCTCGTCGAGGAGGAGCACCGAGGGCTCGTGCGCGAGCGCGGCCCACAGCTGCACCTGGCGGCGGACACCCAGGGGGAGGTCACCGAACGACGTCTGGGCCTCCGACTCCAGCCCCGCCAGCGCGAGGATGGCGCTCACGTCGTCGCGCACCGCTTCCTCCGAGGTGACCACATGGGGTAGGCGGAGCGCCGAGAGCAGCGGGTCGCGCGCCCGGACGAAGCGCTCACGCGCGACCGCCAACACCTCGGCCACGGTCATGGTCGGATACATGGTCGCCTGCTGGAAGACGCGCCCCAGTCCGAGCGAGGAACGACCAGAGGGCGAGAGTCTCGTGACGTCCCGACCGTGGAGATGGACCTGGCCGCAGGCGGCCGGATTGAACCCGGAGCAGGTGTCGAGCAGGGTCGTCTTCCCTGCGCCGTTCGGACCGATGATGCCCAGGAGCTCCCGAGGTCCGAGCTCGAGGTCGACGTCGGCGAGCGCGTCGAGACCGCCGAATCGCACGCCGACACCGCTCATGGCGAGGACCGACTGCGACGACCCCGCCTCGTCCGACCCGACCATCGTGTCGTGGGCCATCGGCTCGACCACGGGGTGAAGGCTCCGGATGGTCGACGCTCCGGACCGTGTCGCGACGATGCGGCCTCGTTCCATCTCGACGACCACATCGGCGATGTCCGCCACGACATCCGCCGACTGCTCGACCACCAGCACGGCGACACCCTCGTCGGCCAGCCGTCGGAGGACGTGCTTGAGGGTCGCAACGCGCGATGGTGCCAGCCCGAGCGTCAGCTCGTCGATCAGGAGCACGGACGGGCGATTGAGCAACGCCAGGGCGACGGTCAGCATCTGGCGCTCGCCACCGGAAAGCGAGCCGGCGGTGCTGTCCCGCCGCCGAGCGAGCTCGGGAAACAGGTCCGCGACCCGCTCCTCGTCATCGCTCCGCCCCAACCAGTTCCCCAAGAGCAGATTGTCCGCCACGGTCAACGACCCGAAGACGTCCTCACCGCCGAACGCTGTCGCCAGGCCCAGCTCGACCCGGTCGGTCACCGACCGATCGATCACCTCCTGGCCAACGAGGCGAACCGATCCGGCCTCGGGATCGAGGAGGCCGCACAGGGCTCGCAGTGTCGTCGTCTTGCCCGCACCGTTGGGTCCGACGAGCGCGGTGACCTCGCCTCCAGCCAGCGCCAGGTCGACCGAGCGCAGCACCGGCATGTGGCCGTAGCTGGCGACCAGACCCCGGGCGACCAGGACGTCCGCCTCGGCGACGCTCTCGATCTCGCCCGCGGGTGCAAGGTCGACGACGTCGTCGATCGGCGCCGCGTCGGCCGGCGCTTCGGCGATCCCGCGACGCCGCAGCAGCCACCCGACGGCGAGATCGCGTATCCGGTAGACGGCGCCACCGAGGCCCTCGGGAAACACCATCAGCAGGACCAGCATCCCGGCGCCCGTAGCGAACAGTTGGGCCGCGCCGCGCAGGTAGAACTCGACCGACCACACATAGGCGGCGCCGAGCAGCACCCCGAGCATCGACCCGAGCCCTCCGATCACCACCATCGTGAACAGCTGGATGCTCGCCTCGGCGCTGAACGCATTGAAGGGCACGCTCCGCAGCCCGATCACCCAGACACCACCGGCCAGTCCGGCCATCGCTCCCGAGCACATCACCGCCGTCATCAGCGCGCCGGGCGGAGAGATCGACATCGAGGCCGCCACGCGAGCGTTGTCGCGGGTGGCCACGACGGCGCGCCCGACCCGCGAGCGGTGCAAGTTCCGTTGCGCGACGATCACCACCGCCAGTGCCGCCAGGCAGAAGTAGTAGTAGGCGAGCGGTGAGTCCAGATCCCACCGTCCGGCGATCACGGGACGCTCGATCGAGGACGGGGTGAGTCCGGGGAAGTTGGTGGGGTTGAGCAGCCACGAGGCGACCGGTACGGCGAGCGCGAAGGTGGTCACCGCGAAGAAGAGCGGTCGGAACCGGATCGCGGGAAGGGCCACGACGCCGGCACTGACCGCTCCGACGACCATGCCCGCCGGCAGGGCGAGAACCAGACTGACGCCACCTTCGGTGAGCAGGTAGGCACACGCCGAGCCGCCGAGTCCGGCGATGGCGAACTGCCCCAGACTCACCAGCCCGGCCCATCCGGTGAGCACGCCCAGCGAGATGGCGAGGATGCCGTAGACCGCGAGGGTCGAGCTGAACGACAGCTGGGAGTTGTCGAACGTCTGAGGGAGGAGTACGACCACCACACCGACCACCAACCAGAGCAACGCTCGGGACGCGCGGATCTCGGGGAGCCGCCGCGCCGCTGCCGGAAGGGGCGAGGGCGACCGCACGGTGAACTCCGGGGCATGGTGAGATCGGTCACCGGTGCGCCGCCGCTGGAGCATGAGAGCGACGAGCACGACGACGAAGAGGACCACATCCACCGTCGACGACCGGGGGTAGTTCCAGAACACGACCTGGTCGAGCACGCCGATGGCGAGCGCCGCTGCCGCGGCCGTGCCGATCTTCTCCATGCGCGCCACCACGGCGGCGACGAGCGGCACGAGGAGGGCCTGACCGCTCTGCACACCCCCGATGTTGGCCCCCACCATCGGCACGCTGAGCATGGTGCCAACGCCGGAGAGGGCGGCGGCAACCATCCAGGTGAGCAGCGAGAGCCGGCGCAGCGGGATCCCCAGCAGCCGGGCGCGGTCCGGGGCGTCCGACATGGCGCGCACGGCCGTTCCCACCCGGGTCCGGTCGAGGAAATACCAGAGCGCGAGGAGCACGACGGGGACCAGGATCAACGCGATGACGTGGTCGCCGTTGATGACGATGGGGCCGACGTCGATCGAGATCGACAACGACGATCGGAACGTGTCGGTCGGGCCCAGATCCGAGAAGAGACCCGGAAGGGCCAGCTGCGCGGCACCGATGATCAGCGCCACACCGATCGTCGCCACCGTGAAGATCAGCCGAGACCGCGACCAGAAGCGGTGCACCACCACGAGCTCGATCACTGCTCCGGTGGCGATCGCCACGGCCAGGCCGGCCAGGAGCGCGACGGCGTACGGAGCACCCCAGCCGGCGACGAGCAGGACCGCGACGGCCGACGCCAGGCCACCGATGGCCACCTGCGAGAAGTTGATGATGCGAGCCGCCCGGTAGATGAGCACGAGCCCGACGGCCGTGAGCGCTTCGAGACCCCCCAGCGCGAGGCCGAGCAGTACCACGCCCGCCGGGATCCCCGAGGGGAGGATCCGGCCGAGCACCGCGAACAGCAGAACGGTGCCGAGCAGCCCGAGGACGAGCCGCTGGGGAGCCGTCAGCCGAAGCATCCCGGTGACGTACCTTCCGCCCCCAGCCCGGCCACGTCGTCGAACCGGTACCAGTCACCCGACCCGCAGTCCTGCACCGATCCGGCGATCCCGTCGAGGTTGCTGAGTGCTTCGGCACTCCACCAACCGAGCTGGAAGCTGGTGTTGGGGTTGTACACGCCCTCGCCGTGCTCCCATGGGCCGAACACGCCGTCGTCGGTTGCCGGCAACGAAAAGATGCCGGCCTGGAACGTCTCCGGCGTGAGGTCGGGTCCGGCCGCCTGGAGGCCCGAGAAGAGCATCAGCAGCTGCTTGTAGATGCCGTCGATGGATGCCGGAGACGCAACCCCCGAGCCCCCGGTCGCCGCGTCGACCACCGTGCCGATCTCCGAGTCCTCGAAGACGGGCGTCATGCCGCCCAGGTGCATGCTCCGGGCGAAGATGTCCGGCGCCGTCAGGCGACCCCAGGGATCGGGCCAGCGCATCATCAGCCACTCGGGCCCGTACTCCTGCGTGAAGGCGGCGCCGGTCAGGAAGAGCGGGCTGAACTCGTCGCAGAGACAGATGATGGTGGTGACCCCCGCCTCCTTCATCTGAGCGATGGCGTTGGTGGCCTCGGGCTGGAGGGCGACGATGTCCAGTGCGAACGAGAGGCGGCGGCCAACCGACTCGCCGCATGACGCGAGCGCGGCCTCGGCCGCGTCGGCCATCTTGGCGTATTCCGGGTTCTCGGGAGCCAGGAGACCGAAGGTCCGGTTCGTCGATGCCAGGTCGTCTGCGGCGTACTCGGCCGGCTGGCCGGCCAACGCCTCGCACACGGCGTTCCCTGCGAACTCGCCCACCTGCGTGCCGAGTGGCCAGGCGGCTCCGTATGCGTACGGTGCTCGGTCCGCGTACCAGTCCTCGGAGAGGTAGACCGGACTCATGGCGATGATGTCGGCCGCCGTCAGCGCCTCGGCGTACGGCTGGGTCATCGTCGTGAACGAAACGTCGGCGAACGCGCCCAAGTCGGTCGCGCGGGCCGCGTCGACCTGGGCCCCCTGCACGTCCTTGGCCTGGAATTCGGCCAGGAAGTCACCCTGTCCTTCGAACGTCTCCACCACGACCCGACGTCCGTAGAGCTCGAACTGGTCGTTGAAGTAGTCGACGAGAGCGTTGATGTCCTCGACGACGGCTTCCTGATTCGAGCCGAGCGACGCGGCGGCCTCGCCGGCGAGGGAGTTGAGCGAGGCGAGCTGGCCGGAGTTCCCGAGTCGGAAACTGACGGTGATCGTGTCATCGGCCACCCCTTGGGATGTCGCTCCCCCGTTGTCGCCCGAGAACGGCTCGATCTTGCAGGGGCCGTATTCCGAGTCAGCCAGCTGGCGCTCGTCGCATGCCTGCGCGGCCTCGCCGGTGTCGCCTGCGGTCGAGGGGGTCTCCCCCGAGGAGGTGTCCTCCGATCCGCCGTCGGCGGACGCCGTGTCGGTCGCACCGGTGTCCTCGCCGGCGGTCTCCGTCGAGACCGAGTCCGGAGGAGCCGCCTCGTCGTCGTCGGATGAGGGGCGGACCAGCACGAAGAGCAGCGCGGCGGCCGCCAGCACACCGATCCAGGGCAACCAGCGCATCGCCGCCGATCGGGAGGGCGGCGGGGTCGCGTCGCCTGGTGTCGTCGGGTCGGTCATGTCGCTTCCCCCCTGGGATGGTTCGCTTCGACGTCAGCTCACCACGAGTGCGATGTTGTACAGAACTTGTCTCATGTCTAACAGGTTGGAGCAGACTGCCGCATGCCAACTCGTCGCTCCCCGGTGGCCCACCACCGGGATTCGCAGGCCGTGGCGGAGCCGCCCCTAGGCTCCAGCACCGTGTCCCCCGACGAAAAGCCTATGCGAGAACGCATCATCGAGTCGGCTGAGCGTTGTTTCCGCCGCTTCGGTGTCGGCAAGACGACCATCGAGGACATCGCCGCCGAAGTCGGTGTCAGCCGGGCCACGATCTACCGCTACATCGAAGGGGGCCGCGAAGAGATCGTCCTCGCCGTGCTGCTCGAGGAGTCACAGCGACAGATGCTCGAGCTCATCGAACGGTTCCAGGACGTCGAGGGACTGACCGAGAGCATGACCGCCATCATGGTCGAGGTGGTCTTCATCAATCGCGAGAACGAGCAGCTCGCCACCCTCTTCAACGCCGAATCGCTCGGCATCGGATCCGCCCTGCCCGGCGCGACCGACCTGCTGCTGAACGGCACGCTGGAGCTCCTCGGCCCGTTCCTGCACGCCGGTCGTGAAGCAGGAGAGCTGCGTAGTGACCTGACCGATCGTGAGGTGGCCGAGTACCTCCTCCGGGTCGTCATGTCGCTGCTCTCGTTCGAGGGAGATGCCGGCAAGTCCCGCACGTCGGTGCGCCGCTACCTCGAGACACTCATCATGCCGACGCTCGCCCCCTGAACTCGGGCGAGCGCGGCGGGCCCTGGTGGGTCAGAACTCGGTCTGATCCAGCACGCGCTGCTGCACCGCCTGGTACTCGGCGCTGGTGGTCAGCGGCATCAGTGCCATGACCTTGCTCATGTCGCCCTCGACCGTGACCTTGCCCTGCATCAGGGCGGCGGTGGCGTCGAGCTGCCCCCTGGTCATCTTCTCGAAGTCCTCGTAGGAGACGGTCATCGACACCGGGGCCGCCTCACTCTCACCCATCTCGTTGCCGACGATCCGGCCGTCCTGGACCTCGGTGCAGAAGACGATCTCGCCGTCGGGTCCGTCGGTGATGCGATACAACATCGTCGCCGACGCCCCCGGCTGTTCCGCCAGGTCGACGGCCAGCTCCTTGTTCAGGTCCAGCCATTCCTGACTGAGAAACTTCACTGCCATGGGTGGGTACTCCTTCGCGCGTTGGGTGCTACAAGGTTTCAGTCGAAGACCACGACGGATCGGATGCCCTCGCCAGCCCGCATCTGGTCGAACGCCGCGTTGACCTCGGTCAGGGGAATGCGGGCCGTGATGAGCCCGTCCAGATTCAGTCGGCCGGCCCGCCACAGGTCGAGGAAGCGACCGAAATCACGGTTGACGTTGGCCGATCCGTAGATGCACCCCTTGAGCTCCCTCCCCGAGACGAACAGCTCGGCGCAGTTGAAGGAGACCCGCTCGTCGAGTCGACCGGCACCGACGATGACCGTGGTCCCACCCCGCCGGGTTGCGTCCCAGGCCGCTCGGATCGTGTCAGGCACGCCGACCACTTCGAACGCATAGTCGAACCCTCGGCCGGCGGTGTGCTCGCGCACCGCCGGGTAGATCTCGTCGGGCGTGATGGCCGCAGTGGCACCAAACCGCTTGGCCGTGTCCAGTTTCGCCTCGTTCCGGTCGACGGCCACGATCGTCGCCGCCCCGGCCAGCACCGAACCCTGGATGACGTTGATGCCGACGCCCCCACATCCGATGACGAGCACCGAACTGCCGGCCTCGACGTCAGCGGTGTTGATCGCGGCACCAACGCCCGTGGTGACGCCGCAGCCGACCAGCGCGGCGATCTCGAACGGCACGTCCTCGGGGATGGGCACGGCCGCGGTCTCGTCGACGACGGCCTCTTCGGCGAACGAGCCCACGCCGATCCCGGCCCAGATGTGGTCGCCGCCCCGGCGATAGCGCGGGGGTGGCAGGTTGGTGACGCCGACGCTGTCGCACAGATGCGGCTGATCGCGATCACACCAGAAGCAGTGCCCGCAGGGCGGTACCCAGGACAGGACCACGTGGTCGCCGACGCCCACCCGGCTGACCGCCGGCCCGACGCCGATGATCTCGCCGGCGCCTTCGTGACCCAGCACACAGGGCAGCGGGTGGGGAAGGACGCCGGTGATCGCCGAGAGATCCGAATGGCAGACGCCGGAGGCCGCAATGCGGACCCGGACGTCGGTGGGACCGAGGTCGTTGAGGACGAGGTCGTCGACGATCTCGAGCGGCTCGTTGACGCCGGACAGCAGGGCTGCGCGCATACGGACCATTCCCCCTTCGCTTGGTTGAGCGGAAGGCACTCTAGACACACGAGACAAACTCTGTCTATTGTTTCAGTCCTTCGCTCCGAGGAGAGCTGCGTGGCCGATCACCGAGACCATCACTACGTCGATGGCGCGTGGGTCGCGTCGACGGGGCCGCGCCACACGGTGATCAATCCATCCACCGAGGAGCTGCTGGCCGAGGTGCAGCTGGCATCTCGCTCCGATGTCGACGGAGCCGTTGCGGCCGCTCGACGGGGGCTCGCCGGCTGGTCGGACCTCTCGGCCGCCGAACGAGGCAAGTTCGTCGCCGCCCTGCGCGATGCCCTCATGATTCGCCTGACCGATATCGCGTCGTTGATCGCCGACGAGGTCGGGAGTCCGCTGCAGTTCGCGACCCTGGCGCAGGCCGCGGCGCCCATCGCGGTGGCCGACAGCTACGTCACGCTGGCCGAGCAGTTCGAGGTGGAGACGGCGTCCGGCACCACCCTGGTTCGGCGCGAGCCGGTCGGGGTCGTCGCGGCGATCACACCTTGGAACTATCCGCTCCATCAGATCATCTGCAAGCTGGCCCCTGCGCTCGTCGCGGGCTGCACGATGGTCTGGAAGCCGACCGAGGTCGCGCCGCTCACCGGCTTCCTTCTCGCCGAGATCCTGGATGAGATCGGACTCCCGCCCGGGGTCTTCAACCTGTTGCCCGGGACCGGACCCGAGGTGGGCGAGGCACTGGCCTCCCATCCCGACGTCGATCTGGTGTCCTTCACCGGCAGCACCCGCGCCGGGACACGCGTCGCCGAGCTTGCGGCGGCCAACGTCACCCGCGTGGCGCTCGAGCTCGGCGGCAAGTCGGCTCTGGTCGTCCTCGACGACGCGGATCTCGACGCGGCCGTTCAGACCGGCGTCTCGGCCTGCTACATGAACACCGGTCAGACCTGTGCCGCCTGGACCCGACTCGTCGTCCCCCGGGATCGGGCGGACGAAGCCACCCAGATGGCCAAAGCGGTCGCCGAGTCGATGAAGCTCGGCCCGGCCAAGGCCGACCGCACCGTCCTGGGGCCGCTGGTCTCGGCGCTCCAGCGTGATCGCGTGCGGGAGCACATTGGCCGGGCCGTCGACGACGGCGCCACGCTGGTCACCGGAGGCGTCGCGCCGCCGCCGGATCTCGACACCGGGTACTTCGTGCAGCCGACCGTCTTCACCGACGTCGTCCCGGAGATGGCGATCGCGCAGGAAGAGGTGTTCGGTCCGGTGCTGGCGGTGATGGCCCACGACGGCGACGAGCATGCGGTCGAGGTGGCCAACGCGACGCGGTACGGGCTGCACGGTGGTGTCTACAGCGCGGATCGTGACCGGGCGCTGGCGGTGGCGCGGGGCATGCGCACCGGCACGGTCGACATCAACGGCATCAAGCCGAACATCGCAGGTCCGTTCGGCGGGTTCAAACAGTCGGGGATCGGGCGAGAGCTCGGTGTCTTCGGGCTCGATGAGTATTGCGAAGTCAAGGGAATCAACCAGTAGTCGAGCGGCTCGGGGGAGCATCATGAAGCGGCGAATCTCAAGGGCGATCATCTCGGTGGTAGTCGTGGGGGCGGCGATCGTCTCCATGGCCGCTCCGGCATCGGCGGCACCGTTCAGCTGCGATGTCGCCGGGCTGATCCAGATCGACGGCGACATTCCGATGACCGCGTCCGGTCCTGCGACCCTGGCGGTGGGTGAGACCGCTTCGTACGGGCTCGAGATCAACCTGGCCAACGTGATCCCCGAGGAGTTCTCGTTTCTCCAGGGCACGGCCAACTCCGCCGTGGTGTCGGTCAAGCTCCCCCAAGGAGCCGAGATCGACGCCGCGGGCGCCACCGTGAGCGGCGTTCCGGGCGCCACCTTCGCGATCGAGGGCGATGCCATGGTCGTAACCCTGCCCGGCCCGATCGCGTTCGGCGGCGAGGTGCGCCTTCCTCTCGTCGCTGTGTCGTTCGGCATGAAGGCCACCCAGGCCGGCACCATCACGCTGACGACCGAGGGCACATCCGCTGTCGTGGACGCGGTGGCGGCGATCGCACCCGGGACCAACCCCATTCCGGCCACGGCGACGTGTACGGCCGCAGCACCCGAGACGCTCCTGACCGTCACGGCCAGCGAGGTCGCGTCGGCGACGCAGGCGTCCGGCGGGACGCAGACCCAGACGGCGAGCGGCACGGCCGCGCCGGCGACCGGGGCCACGACGGCGACCGCAGCTTCCACGGCCGCCGATCCGAGCCTTGCCACCACCGGCGCCGACTCCATCACGATCACGGGCCTCGCGCTGCTCATGCTGGGTTTTGGCATGCTGGCCGTCGCGGGACAGCGAGTGATCGCGGTTCGCGACCGCTGATTCTGAGGTCGACCACCTACCTCACAGGTAGGCGAATGACCCCAGATGGAGACGCGCGACGATACGCGAGCCCGACAGCGCCCGGGCGATCGCGAGCTGCTGGATCTGGTCGGTGCCCTCGAAGATGTGCATGATCCTCTCCGCCCGTCCAGCAGATCGCCCGCCGTGCCGCTGAGCGGGCTCTTCTTCGATCTGCAGTCGTGCTGGTGACACCAAATCACACACCGTCCAGCAGGTTCCTCGGGACAGAACTGGGGACATTGCGAGACAACGGATATCGCTGCAACTCCGAGGATCGCTCTGCGCTCTCGATGCCTAGGGGCATGCCTCGCTGCAACAATCTGCCGAGCCGACGACCAGAGCCGAACGTCACCGAGCGTCGATCTACTCGCAACGGAGGAGGGTGCTCTGGTCGATGAGCAGGCAACGCGACACCGTCGATCCGGAGAGGGTCATCCACCCGTCTCACCCGGTTCCATCATCGCGTGCGTCGGCAGGGATCAGCGCTAGCACGAGGCCGACCACCACGCCGATCACACTGAGGCCCAGCGCCGCCAACGCGACCTCGAAGCCGTCTCCGGTTTGTCCATACTCGTCACAGCCGTCACCGAACATGCCGCACACGTTGGCGGTGAGGAGCGTCATGAGGGCGGAGATCGGGAGCCCGACGAGCGCCGTCAATCCGATGATGAAGCCCCACCTTCGTGTCGCCGGCATCGGCTGCCGCTCTTCGACCGATCGCCTCTTCGAAGTCGCCGCCCGACGCAGGACGAGCACGCCACCGGCCAGCAGGACACCAACGACGAACAGGGAGACGAGTCGGCTCATGAATCATCATTGTCGCGCCGCATGACCCCTCACGGTTGCCCACGGTCTTGGTCGCGCAGAACGCCCACTTGGCAACCGATCCGTTGCAATGACCGGGGTCTCTACTCGATCCGGAGCCCCGAGAGCGCCCGGGCGATCACCAGCTGCTGGATCTGCTCGGTGCCCTCGAAGATGTCCATGATCCTCCCCGGCCGTCCAGCAGGTGACATGCCGTGCCGCTGAGCCTGGGATCCTCCGATTCGCAGTCCGGTGGGTGACACCGAATCCAACGCTATGTGACTGGTTTCTCGGGACAGAACCAGGGACAGACGACTCCTGGGGGATTCAATCGGCGATCTTCGGGCCGGGTCATGGGACAAGCTGGAAGACCGAACCCGTGGCTGAGCGGACGACACTGAAGTGGCGCCGGTCGAGGGTCGCGACGGTGTCCTGACCATGCCGCTCAGCGAGGGCGATCACGCTGGCGTCGGTTGCGCCGAGCGAGAGATCGACGTATTGCTCGACGAGCCTTGCCACCCGTTCGAGATCGCGTTTGGTGAGTTGTTCCATGACGATCTCGTCGGCCGCCACGGCTCGCACGAACGCTGCTTCGGCTCGGGCTCCGAGCTGACGTCCGATCAGGTATGTGGTCTCGGCGATCACGAGCGGCGACGCAATCAGATCACCGGATTCGCTTGCGATCAGCAATGCGCACCGGTCGTGATCCGGGTCCGCGCTGTCGGCGGAGGCGAGGAGCACGCCCGTATCGACGATCAGCACGACTCAGTCGCGTCCAAACCCCTCAGCCAGCATCTCATCGGCGTCACGTGCGCTGCGGCCCGAAGTTGACGACCCGAGCCCAACGAAGCTCCGCTCTGGACGCTCTTTCGAGTTGGGCTCTGCCGGTAGCTGCGCTGCCAGTTCGGCGACGAGATCATCGACGCTGACCCCACGACGAGCCGCCTCGGCCTGCAGCCGAGCCAACGCCTCATCGGAGAGTTCGAGCGTCACCGTCATGGATCCAAGTCTACGCCACTCCCCCACAGAGCCGACGCCCGTCGAGGCGGAGCGCTGCGACTGCGAGCGACGCAGGCGAACTGCTACTCGATACGGAGGCCCGAAAGCGCCCGGGCGATCACCAGCTGCTGGATCTGCTCGGTGCCCTCGAAAATGTCCATGATCTTGGCGTCACGATGCCAGCGCTCGACGGGGTACTCGCGGGTGTAGCCGTAGCCGCCCAGGATCTGGATGGCCCGCTCGGTGACCCACACCGCGGTGCGGCCGGCCATGAGCTTGGACATCGACCCTTCGGCGTTCTCGAACGTGCCGTTCTTGCCCAGCCAGGCGGCCCGGTGGACCATGAGCCGGGAGGCGTCGACCCGGGTGGCCATGTCGGCCAACATGAAGGCGATCGCCTGGTTCTCGATGATGGGCTTGCCGAACGCCTCGCGCTCCATCGCATAGCCCAGCGCGTACTCCTGCGCGGCCCGGGCGATGCCGACCGCCATGGCGGCGACCGTGGGGCGGGTGGCCTCGAAGGTCTTCATCGCCGCCTGCGACGATGATTTCTTGCCCTCGCGCACCTTGGCCAGGCGGGCGTCGAGCTTCTCCTTGCCGCCCAGCAGGCAGCTGCCCGGGATGCGGCAGTCGTCCAGGACGACCTCGGCGGTGTGGCTGGCCTTGATGCCGTGCTTCTTGTACTTCTGCCCCTGCGACAGACCGGCCGTGTTGGGCGGAATGATGAAGCTGGCGTGACCGCGGGAGCCGAGCTCGGGATCGACCACGGCGACCACCACGTGCACGTCGGCGATGCCACCGTTGGTGGCCCAGGCCTTGGTGCCGTTGAGGACCCACTCGTCCTTGGCCTCGTCGTAGACGGCGCGGGTGCGGATGCCGCCGACGTCGGAACCGGCATCGGGCTCACTCACACAGAAAGCGCCGAGCTTGACGTCGTCGGCGGTGCCGTAGCACTGGGGAACCCACTCGAACACCTGCTCGGGCGTGCCGTTGCCCATGATGCCGGCAGCGGCCAGGCCGGTGCCCATGATGGACAGACCGATACCGGCGTCACCCCAGAACATCTCTTCGATCAACAGGACGATGCTGAGCCCGGTGGGGTCGTTGCCGGTCTCGGCCATGATCTCCCAGCCGTACAGCCCGATCTTGGCCGCCTCTTCGACGACCGGCCACGGGTACTCCTCTTTCTCGTCCCATTCCTCACCGGCGGGGCGGATGACACTCTCCGAGAAATCGTGCACCCACTTCTGGAGTTGGAGCTGGTCCTCGTTGAGGGCGAGTGAGAAGTCCGACATGGGGTGCCTCGTTTCGGTTCCGAGAATGTGGGCTCATGCGGCACCGACGCGATCCACGTCCCCGCAGGGAGCTCGGTCCATAAGTTACCGCTGGGTAACCAGCCTAGAGGAGCCGGCTTGTACGCGCAATCCTTCGCGAGCGTTCATGAACCGGAGGACGCACCTGCGCCGCGGCGGCACGGGACGGGCCTGGCTACAGCGCGGTGCCCTCCCCGGATCCGAACGTGGCCTGACCGTCGTAGCTGGTGAGGGCGCAGAGCACCTCGCGATCGTCCAATTCGGCCCAGCTCTCGGGCGTGGGCGTGATGATCATGTAGTCGTACATCGACCGCTCATAGGTCTCGCCGACGAACGGCTCGAACGCGTTGTAGCAGCCCATGTCCGCTTGCATGTCCATGTCGGCGGGGAAGTCCGTGCCCACCGCATTGAACGCGTGATAGATCTCGAGATCGTGCGGGTCGCTGCACGGCACGGCCTCGACCGACTCGATCGTCCCCTCGCCGGGGTCGACCATGCAGTCACCGAGACGGATGCGGAACGCTCCCACCTCTCCCCCTTCGGTGATCTGCCCGGCCTCGTCCCGCACGGTGTCGTCGTCGAAGGCCAGTCCGGTCAGACCGGCTCCGACGAGACCTGCTCCGGCAACTCCGGCCCCGATCAAGCGCGCGATGGACATGACGGCTCCACTTCCCCGGTCGGATGAACGCTTCGGGTATCGGCGGGATCCGGACCGCGCTTGATGGGCTCCACGGCCTACGCGACGAGCCGGTCGCTGCGGCGGTCAGCGACGCCCGGACGGGTGCGTCAGCCCGGACGGACGACCGTGCCGTCGGGGGTGTCTTCCACCGTCCAGCCGTCGGCCTGGAGCTGGTCGCGGATCGCATCGGCGCGCGCCCAGTCCCTGTCGGCTCGAGCCTGATCGCGTTCGCCGGCCAACGCCTGCACGTCGGCGGGAACCTCGACCGCCTCGCCGTGGAGCTCCAATCCGACCGCTGCGGTGATCTCACCCACGGCTGCCCACAACGGCGCCGCCTCGACGGCCCGACCGTCGTCCAGCAGGGCGTTGATGCGCTTGGCCAACGTGAACAGCAACGCGGTGACGGCGGGCGTATCGAGGTCGTCGTCCATGCGGGTGCGCAGCTGATCGATGGACTCGGCATCGGGCGGGGCGTCCGGAAGAGCGGCGGCGCGGCTCGCCAGCCGGTCCAGGCCGGCGAGCGCCTTCGACGCGTTCTCCGTCGTCACCGGCGTGACCTCGATGGGCGAGCGGTAGTGCGCCTGCAACACCAGCAGCCGGTAGGCGCGGGGATCGGTGTTCTCGATGAGGTCGACCAGGGTGGTGAAGTTGCCCAACGACTTGGACATCTTCTCGCCGCCCACCTCGACGAACCCGTTGTGCACCCAGTGGGCCGCGAACGGTCGGCCTGCGGCCGCTGCCTGGGCCCGCTCGTTCTCATGGTGGGGAAAGGCCAGGTCCTGACCCCCGCCGTGGATGTCGAATCCTTCGCCCAACAGGTCCAGCGACATCACCACGCACTCGGTGTGCCACCCCGGTCGGCCCCTCCCCCACGGGCTGTCCCACGAGAGCGACCCGTCGTCGTCCACGCGCTTCCAAAGTGCGAAGTCGACCGGCGACCGCTTGTCGTCGTCGACCTGCACCCGGGCGCCGGCCTGGAGCGCGTCCAGATCCTGGCGGGCCAACCTGCCGTAGTCGGCGACCGAGTCGACCGCGAAGTAGACACCGTCGCCGGTCTCGTAGGCCTTGCCGGCCTCGACCAGACCGGCGATGAACTCCACCATTCGTTCGATGTAGGCGGTGGCGTGTGGATCGCTGGTGGGCGCCTTGACGCCGATCGCTTCCATCGCATCCACCCACAGCCGCTCGTACTCCTCGACGACCTCGTCCTCGGAGCGACCCTCTTCGCCGGGCCCGATTCACGATGTTGTCGTCCACGTCGGTGATGTTGGACACGTAGTCGACCTCGAAGCCGGACCACTCCAGATAGCGACGCAGCACGTCGAACACCAGCGAGAACCGCCCGTGCCCAACATGGGGCGGCGCGTACACCGTGGGCCCGCACACGTACATGCTCACCCGCCCGGGATCGCGCGGCTCGAACGGGACGACGGCGCCCGCTGCGGTGTCGTAGAGCCGAAGCATGCGCCAACCGTAGCCCTCACCGTGCGGGCCGCCGCGCCCTTTCCGGGGCCGTTCGACCCCTCAAGAGCACCACGCGATCCGCCGATGGGACCCCCACGATGCCGACTCCCGACCCCACCGCGCCCGCTCGGACGGTCCCCGCCGTCACGGCCTGGCTCGTCTGCGTCCTGGCCACCGCCATGGGCACGTTGGCCCACTACCTCCTCGCCGCCAACGAAACAGCGGCGGTCGCGGCCGGCATCGGCGTTGCGGCCGCGATCGGCGCGGTCGGCATGATCGTCCTCGCCATGGGAACCGATGCCGACCACGAGCCGACCGCCGTGCTGGAGCGGACGGCGCCGCCCGTCGACCCGTTGACCGGGCTGATCACCGAGGAGGGACTGGACCGGCTGGTCGCCAGCCTGGTGGCCACCTCGGTCCCGTACAGCGTCGCCATCTGCGACATCGACCACCTCTCGGACTACAACGAGCGGTACGGCTCGGCGGTGGGCAACCACGCGCTGCGATTCCTGGCCGAGGTCATGGACACCACGTTCCGACCCAGCGACGTGATCGCTCGCAGCGCCGACAACGAGTTCGTCGCGGTGCTCGCCGGCGTGAGCGCCATCGAGACCGGCGCCGCGTGCGAGCGGGTGCGCGAGGCCCTGGCCATCCGGCTCTACGACGGGACGAACATCCCGCACTTCCGGATCAGCTTCGGTGTGGCCGACACGACCGGTGAGGCCAGCTTCAGCGACATCGCCCACGCGGCGCGATTCGCCCTGATGCAGTCCAAGGCGGCCGGCGGCAACCGGGTCGCCATCGCCGGCGAAGCCATCATCCTGAACACACCGACCACCTGAACCCTCTTGGGGTCAGGCACCGAGAGGGTTCAGGTCGCGCCCACCCAACGAGCACCCATGGGGCCTGACCCCGATCGTGCTCGTTAGGCGAGCGCGGTGAGTGCGGCCTCGGCGGCGGCCAGGTCGGCCTGGGCCGCCTCGAGTGCGTCGCGGGTCTCCTGCACCAGGTGCGGCGGCGCCTTCGCCACGTAGCTCTCGTTGGCGAGCCGGCCCTCCAGGCCACCGATCTGCTTCGATAGCTCGGCGACGACCTTGGTCAGACGGGCCCGCTCGCTGTCGGCGTCGGCCTCGTCGACCAACCCCGACACCAGCACCTCGGCCCCCTCGAACGGGATCGCGCTGGCACCGGCCGGACGCTCGCTGCCGTCCCAGAAATGGACCTCGTCCAGTCCCGCCAGGGTCTGGACCACGCCCCCGGCCTCGTTCACCAGCTCCATCACCGCAGGCGGCGCATGCAGGGCGATCTTGCGGCGGGGCGGCACGTTGCGCTCGCCGCGCAGGTTGCGGATCGCATTCACCAGCGATTGCACCCGACCGAAGGCCGCTTCGGCCTCGGCATCGATCAGGGTGTCGTCGAAGGTCGGCCACGGCGCGGTGGCCAGCACGTCGCTTCGGGGCACGGCGATCCCCGCGACGTCGCCCCGAACGACCTCGCTCACGTGCGGCCACAGCGCCTCGGTGACGAACGGGCACACCGGGTGCACGATGCGCATGACCACGTCGAACACATGGCCCAGCACGACCTGCTGGTCGACGTCGTCGGCGACCGTGGGCTTGACCGCCTCGAGGTACCAGTCGCACACGTCGCGCCACACCACCGAGTAGATCGTGTCCGCGATGACGTTGAAGTGGTACCGGTCGGCCGCCGCCACCAACTCGTCGACCGTCGTCGCCAGGCGGGACAGCACCCAGCGGTCGACCATGGGCCGCTGGACGATGGCCACCGGCCCCGCCGGGCGGGTGGCCTGGTCCGCCGGACCCAGCGATCCGACGGTGAACCGGGTGGCGTTCCAGAGCTTGTTGGCGAAGTTGCGTCCGATGTCGAACTTCGATGACGTGTTGCGGGCCAGCGGCGCCTGTTCGCTGGGCTCGACGACGCCGGCCGCGACGCCGTAGGCGCTGACCATCGTCTTCGACGGATCGGTCGGCGAGGTCTGCGTTGGCGCGGCGACGATGTGCCCGGCCGGGGTGGTGAAGGTGTCGGGCTCGAAGGCCTGACCGCTGTGCGGGCAGATCATCTCCACCGGCATGCGCACGTCCTGGGTGGACGTCGACATCTGGGCCAGCGTGAACCGCATCGCGTCGGCGCCGTGCGAGTGGATGATGTCGCGGGGGTCGACCCCGTTGCCCAGGCTCTTCGACATCCGCTGTCCGTGCCCGTCCTGGATCATGACGTGGATGAACACATCGCGGAACGGCAGCGTCCCCGACTCGAAGTACCGGGCGAACATCACCATGCGGGACACCCAGAGGGTCATGATGTCTCGGGCGGTCATCAGCACCGAGGTGGGGACGTAGCGCGGCAGCAGCCCGGCGGTGTCGAACTCGGCGTCGAACCGGTCGGGGTCGGGCCAGCCCATCGTGGACAGGGGCCAGAGCGCAGAGGAGAACCAGGTGTCGAGCACGTCCTGGTCCTGCGCGAACCCGTCGGCCTCGAGCGCGGCGATCAGGTCGACCTCGGACTGGTCGAGACCAGCGAGGTCCAGCGTGACCTGCGCCGGAACGCACACGCTCTCGTCCACCATGTCGTCGGGCAGACGTCGGGCCACGTGTGCGCCACCCCGCTCGCTCCAGGTCGACCCGGCGACCGGGATCGCCGCATCGAGCTCGGCGCCGGACAGCGCCTCGGCCACCTCGGGGGCGACGTCGCCGCCCGAGACGGTGCGGGTCCACACGGGGATGCGATGGCCCCACCAGAGCTGGCGAGAGATGCACCAGTCGCGGATGTTCTCGTGCCACGCGGCGAACGTGCGGGCGTAGCGGTCCGGATGGAAGCGCAGGGCACCGTCGCCGGGGTGATCCCCGGCCACCGCAATACCCGCGGGCATGGCGTCGGGCCGCTGGTCGGGGTCCATGGCCCGGAGGGCCTCACCGCGGAGCCGATCGTCGGTCACCGCGACGTACCACTGATCGGACAGGTAGGGCTCGATCGGGACATGGCTGCGGTAGCTGTGTCCCACCGAGTGCGGATGATCGCGCACGTCCTCGAGCAGGCCGCGCTCGTCGAACCACGCGACGACACCGGCTCTGGCCTCGTCGCGGGTGAGGCCGATGAGCGGGCCGGCCTCACCGACGGCGTCGTCCCAGCCGTACTGGTCCGAGATCGACCCGTCCGGCGCCATGACGTTGATGACGGGCAGGTCGTGCCGCAGGCCGATCTCGTAGTCGTTGGGGTCGTGCGCCGGTGTCACCTTCAGGAACCCGGTGGCGATCCGGGCCTTGGCGTCACCCTCGGGATCGGGCATGACGACGTAGTCGTCCGCGACGACCGGGATGACCCGCCCGACGATGGGGAGGGTGACGGTCTTGCCCATCAACCCTTCAGCCCGCGGGTCGGCCGGATTCACGGCGACGGCGGTGTCGCCCAGCATCGTCTCGGGGCGGGTGGTGGCCACGGTGAGGTGGCCCGAGCCGTCGGTCAGCGGGTACCGCAGGTACCACATGTGACCGTCGACGTCCTCCATCTCGACCTCGTCGTCGGCCAGCGCGGTGCGGGTGACCGGGTCCCAGTTGACCAGCCGCTTGCCTCGGTAGATCAGACCGTCGCGGAAGAGCTGGAAGAAGGCGTGGCGCACGGCGGCGACGCAGACCGGGTCCATCGTGAACCGGGTGCGATCCCAGTCGCACGACGCCCCCATCTCGTCGAGCTGGGCCAGGATGACGGCCTCGTACTCGTCCTTCCACTCCTGCACGGTGTCGACGAACGCTTCACGGCCGAGCTCGATGCGGGAGGTGCCCTGCGCCAGCAGCCGCTTCTCGACCACGGTCTGGGTGGCGATGCCGGCGTGATCGGTGCCCGGCATCCATAGCGTGTTGAAACCGCGCATGCGATGCAGGCGGATGAGGACGTCCTGCAACGTGTTGTTCAGCGCGTGGCCCAGGTGCAGGGGGGCGGTCACGTTGGGCGGGGGGATGACGATGCTGTACGGGTCGCCGGGAGCGTCGGGCTCGGCGTGAAATGCGTGCGCTTCGCGCCAGCGCTGGCTGACGGCGCGCTCGGTCTCCTCGGGCTCGTAGGCCTTGGCGAGCTCGGGCTGGCGAGGGGCGTTCATGATCGCCCGAGGATAGGCGCGCCGGGTCAGTCCTCTGGCGCCGTATCGGCCAGTCGGCGCGCCAGCGCGAGCGCGTCGGCGGGAGCGAGGTCGGCCCGGGCCGCGAGCCAGCAGGTCAGCGGTGCGGCGATCCGCTCCGAGCGGTGGGCGGCCACCCCGGCCAGATCGAGGAGTTGCTCGATCTCCTCGTCGCTCGGCGGCTCGACATGCACCTCACGGGCGAAGGCGATGATCCACGTCTTGGCGTCCATGCGAGCGACGGTAGCCGCGCCGATCGAGCACGATCGCGGTCAGGCCCCGGGTGTGCTCGTTTCGTCGGGAGCGACCCCTCCCGCGTTCTCTTGGCGGATCCAGACGGTGCGCTGGGGATACGGGATCTCGATGCCCTCGCGCTCCAGTGCCTCCTTCACCCGCAGGCGGAACTCGCGCTCGACGCCCCATTGCTTGGCCGGTTCGGTCTTCATCACCACCCGGATGCTCACGCCGTCGGGTCCGAGGTTCTGGACCCCCCACACCTCGGGTTCCTCGGCGATCTCGTCGTTCCCCCACCTGGGGTCATCCCACATCCCGTGGGCGACGCCACGAATGACCTCCTGTGCGTGACGGAGATCGGCCTCGTACGCGACCTCGATGTCGAGAAGGGCACGAGCCCACAGCTGTGACTTGTTGGCCACCCGCAGGATCTCGCCGTTGGGGACGTGCCACATCACCCCGTAGACGTCACGCAGGCGGGTCGACCGCAGACCCAGCGACTCGACGGTGCCCTCGCACTCGCCCAGATCGACCACGTCGCCCACGCCGAACTGGTCCTCGATCAGGATGAAGAGTCCGCTGATCACGTCCTTCACCAGCGACTGAGCGCCGAAGCCCAGCGCGACCCCGGCGATCCCGGCACCGGCGATGAGCGGACCGAGGTTGACGCCCAGCTCACCGAGGACGAGGAGGATGACGAACGACCAGATGGCCACGATGAAACCGCCGAGCAGGGCCCGGGTGATCGTGTCGGCTCGGGCATCGGCCCGGGTGTCGGCCTCGGACTCACTGATGTAGCCGGGCGCCCGTTCGCGAGCTTCCCGGGCGGTGCGACGGGCTTGCTCGACGATGCGGTGCACCAAGCGGCGCGCCAACCGGGTGAGGATCCATCCACCCGCGATGATGAGCAGGATCGTGGCGGGCGTGTGGATCAGCCAGTCGGCCGCCTTGGCGGCCGCCTCGTTCTCCCACCAGCCGTACACGGACTCGCAGACCGCTCCGGGCTCATCGCCGCACGCCTTGGTCAGACCGTCGTCCTGGGCGAGGAGGGGGAGCACGCCGCCAGACTATGGGGTCGCTCGGTCACGGAGGTGCTACAACCGGCGTCATGCCGCCCGCCGTCCTGCGGATTCTCGCCGTGCTCGTGGCGTCGACGTCGGCCGTGGCGTGCGGCGGCGGCTCCGCCGACCGCAACGGCACGCTCACCGTGTTCGCAGCGTCGTCGTTGACCCGGGTGGCGGCGTCGCTGACCGAGGCGTTCGTCACATCGTCAGCCGACATCGATCGGGTCGAGATCGACACCGGCGGCAGCGACTCGCTGGCCCGGCTGATCAACGACGGCGCTCCCGCCGACGTCCTCCTCACCGCCGACCTGGACACGATGGAGGTACTCGATCGACCGGTCGAGCCGGTCGTGATCGCCAACAACCGGGCGACCGTCGTCGTACCCACCGACAACCCGGCCGGGATCGAGTCGGTGACGGATCTGGCGGGCGCGTCGGTCACCTTGGCGGTCTGCGAGCCGGTCGTGCCGTGCGGTGACGCCGCCCGCGAGCTGTTCCGGCAAGCCGGCATCGACCCGACGCCCGACACCCTCGAACCCAACGTGCGCTCGGTGCTCACCAAGGTCGAGTTGGGCGAGGTTGACGCCGGCGTCGTCTATCGCACGGATGCGACCACGTCGTCATCGGTGCGGACGATCCCGGTTGCGGACGCGCCGCAGCGGCCGGTTGCGGGGGCGACGGTGAGCGATGACGCCGCAGCAGCGGCGTTCGTCGCGTTCCTCACCTCGGACGAAGCCGCTGCGATCTTCGTCATGCACGGGTTCGAGGGACCGTGAGCGGTTCGTCCCGTCCCGGACCACACCGGACCCGACCTCCGCTGGTGGTGGTGATCCCGGCCGCCCTGGCCGTGCTCTTCCTCACGCTGCCGCTCATCGCGGTGCTCCAGCGCCTGCCGTGGGCCGACGCCTGGGACATCCTTCGCTCGGAGCGCACCACCGACGCGCTGCGGGTCACCCTGACCGTGGTGCCGATCACCACGCTGATCGCGGTGCTGCTCGGGGTACCGCTGGGGTGGGTCCTGGCCCGGGCGCCCATCCGGGGCCGCACGTTCCTACGGGCCATCGTGCTATTGCCGATGGTGCTGCCACCGGTGGTCGGCGGGACGGCGCTGCTCTTCGCACTGGGACGGCGGGGTCTGGTGGGTCAGTGGCTCGACCAGTGGTTCGGGATCACGTTGCCGTTCACCACCGCCGGCGCCGTGGTGGCCACCACGTTCGTGGCGCTCCCGTTCGTCGTGATCACGATCGAGGGCGGGCTGCGAGCGGTGGATCCGCGCACCGAGGAGATGGCGGCGACGCTCGGCGCCTCTCCGGCGACCACCTTGCGCACCATCACCCTGCCCGCGATCTCGGGCTCGCTGCGGGCGGCGATCGCGTTGGCGGCAGCGCGCGCCCTGGGCGAGTTCGGCGCCACCATCGCGTTCGCCGGCAACCGTCCGGGCTCCACGCGAACCCTGCCGCTCGAGGTGTTCCGCGCCCTCGAGGAGGACCCGGCGACCGCGCTGGTGATCAGCGTGCTGTTGATGGCCGTGTCGCTCCTGGTCCTGATCGCCCTGCGCGGCCGGTGGTGGCCGCAGTGAGCGGGACGGATGCGGCTACGGCGCTACGGATCGACGGCGGCGCCCGGATGGGAGCGTTCGAGCTGCGGGCGCGGTTCTCGTGCCCGCCGCGCTCGGTCACGGTCATTCAGGGGCCGAACGGCTCGGGCAAGACCACCCTGCTGCGGGTGATCGCCGGTGTGAGCGGACTGTGGGAGGGCACACTCCGGATCGGCGATGGGGTGGTCGATGATCCGGCTCAGCACACGTGGATCGGTCCGGTCGATCGATCGGTCGGGTTCGTCCCTACCGACGGCGTGCTCTTCGGCCACATGAGCGCGGCGGACAACGTCGCCTACGGACTGCGCCGCCAGGGACGGTCGAAGGCCGACGCCCGCAGCCGGGCCGGCGAGTTGCTCGCCGCCGTCGACGCCGGCCCGCTGGCCGGTCGGTCACCCGACGAGCTCTCGAGCGGGCAGGCCCAGCGGGTGGCGCTGGCGCGGGCCTTGGCCATCGAGCCCGCCGTGTTGCTGCTGGACGAAGCGTTCTCGGCCATCGACGCCGACAGCCGACCCGGGCTGCGAGCACGCGTCCTCGACGAGCTCCGACCACCCGGCTCCGTGGTGCTGCTCGTCACCCACGACGCCGATGAAGCCACCGCCGCAGCCGATCAGCTCCTCACCATCGACGAGGGCCACATCGCGTCCTGAGCCGGACGCCTGGTTCAGACCGGTTTCGAGGCGCGTCGCGGGGTCAATCCCCGACCGCGGTCTCGTCATCCAGGGCGCGCCGGACGGCGGTGGTGGCCTCGGCGAGATCGGCGTCGAGGCGACGGGCGACCGCGGCGAACACCTCGGCGGCGTGGGCGAGCTGCTCGGCACGATCGCGGCCGGCCTCCGAGTCGGGCGGATCGTCGACGACCACGGTGCCACCGCGGCGGCGGCCCTCGACCAGGCCGTCACGCTCCAGCTCGGCGTAGGCGCGAGCCACCGTGCCCGGGGCCATCCCCAACTCGGCCGCCAGAGTCCGGATCGGTGGGAGCGGCCGCCGAGGCGGAAAGCTCCCCACCCGGATCGCCACCGCCAGTTGGCCGCGGAGCTGCTCGTAGGCCGGGACCGGGCTGTCGCGGTCGATGCGGAGGAGCTGAGGATCGAGCACACCCTTTTGTATCAGTATTTACCTACGACTGTCGAGCAGAAGACGGTTGTTTTTCCTGTGAAGAGCGATGCATACTGAGAACTCCTCCAAAATGTATCAATTGAACGGTGGTCAGCGCCCATGCAACTCGTCTCCGCAGTCATCAAGCCCTTCAAGGTCGATGAGGTCCGCGACGCCCTGTCGGCCGTCAATGTGCAGGGCATGACCACCTCGGCCGTATCGGGCTTCGGCCGGCAGGGCGGTCACACCGAGACCTATCGGGGCACCGAGTACAAGGTGAACTTCACCCCGAAGATGCGGGTCGAGGTGGTGGTCGACGACGAAACGGTCGACGCCGTGGTCGAGGCCATCACCGAGTCGGCCCGCACCGGCAAGATCGGCGACGGCAAGATCTGGGTCACGCCGGTCACCCGGATGGTCCGCATCCGCACCGGCGAGCAGGGCAGCGACGCCATCTGAGGCCGGATCTGGGGTCGATTCTGTACCGCCACGGTCGACGATCGACCCCAGATCTGGCTCGGCTTCCCGGTCGACCACCCCTTGTGGAGCGCCGATCGGGCGGCGAGACTGGCCCATGGACGCAACCGCCGCAATGGGTCAGACCAGCACCATCCTCACGGGACTGATGAACGGGCTCAGCCCCGACGATCGCGAGAAGCGCACCCCGTGCGACAAGTGGAATGTGCACGAGCTGATCGAGCACATGTGTGAGGGCGGGCAGATGATCGCCGGTGGTCTCCAGGACCAGGCCCCGCCCGAGGAGGCGCCCGACTTCCTGGCCGACGGACCGCTCGCCGGCTGGAACGACACGGCCGCTGCGCTCGCCGCCGCCGCCACCCCCGATGCCCTCGCCGCCACCCACCAGATGCCCTTCGGTGAGGTACCCGGCGAAATGGCCCTGTCGGTGATCACCGCCGATCACCTCACCCACGCCTGGGACCTGGCCCGGGCCACCGGGCAGGACCTCGCCGTCGACGACGAGCTGGCCACCTGGGCCCTCCAGACCTGGCAGGCCGTCGTCCCAGCCGAGGGACGCGAAGGCGACGCCTTCCACGCCGTCGTTGCCGTGGCCGACGACGCCTCGGCACTGGACCGGCTGGTCGGCTACACGGGCCGTCAGCCCTAGCGACGGTGGCCCTCACCGACGCGGACCCGCCGGCCGACCCGGTCGCCACCATCCACCTCACGACCCGCATCCCGTTCGGCTTCCACGGCAACCGGGTGCCCACCCCGTAGACCAGCCGGCTCGATTTCGTCACATTCGTCGGCCCGCGGCGAATGACAAGCGTGTCGCTCCCGCGCACCGCCGCACGCAGCTGCTCGCGGAGACGTGACGTTCGCCACGCTGCGTCGGATTCACGGCCCTCGCCACCGCTCCGCGTCACGAATCCGCGGGATGTCGAGCTACGTGTTGACAACGACGTAATTACGCGCCTGTAATCTTCGCCACGCCTTCGTGCGCGAGTCGCAACAAACCGAGGGCTGGTAGGTCGAGGGGGTTCTGCTCGGGCTACGGGCAAGAACACGCGGCGGGCCTCCCGGCTCGGGGCAGCGCTTCGGCGCAACACACGCAACAACGCGGCGCACTGGGCGCGGCAAGGAGGACAGGGTGGCACTCACCGACACAAGCGTCACGCCGGTAGCCGACGGGGTCGAGGACTCCCCCACCGGCTCGGCCATGCGGGTTCGCAAGCGCAACGGCAGCCTCGAACCGGTCGATCTCAACAAGATCGTCCGAGCGGTCGAGCGGTGCAGCGGCGAGCTCTCCGGCGTCGACCCCCTGCGCGTCGCCACCAAGACCATCAGCGGCATCCACGACGGGGCCACCACCACCGAGCTCGACGAGCTCTCGATCCGCACCGCGGGCGCCCTCATCGTCGAGGAGCCCAACTACTCCAAGCTGGCCGCCCGCCTGCTGGGCACCTTCATCGCCAAAGAGGTGCGCAACCAGAACATCCACTCGTTCAGCCAGTCCATCCGGGCCGGCCACGAGCAGGGCATCATCGGCGACGAGGTGGCCGAGTTCGTCACCGTCAACGCCCGCAAGCTCGACGACGCCGTCGACTACGACCGCGGCGACCTCTTCGAGTTCTTCGGCCTGCGCACGGTCTACGACCGCTACCTCCTGCGCCACCCCGAGAACCGCGACGTCATCGAGATCCCGCAGTACTTCTTCCTCCGGGTCGCCTGCGGACTCAGCCAGTCGCCCGAGGAGGCCATCCGTTTCTACCGGCTCATCTCGGGGCTCGAGTACCTCCCGTCCAGCCCCACGCTGTTCAACTCGGGCACCAACCACCCGCAGATGTCGTCGTGCTACCTGCTCGACTCGCCCGAGGACACCCTCGAGGGCATCTACGACCGCTACGCCGACGTGGCCCAGCTCTCCAAGTTCGCGGGCGGCATCGGCCTGGCCTACCACCGGATCCGGGCCCGGGGCTCGCTCATCAAGGGCACCAACGGCCTGTCCAACGGCATCGTGCCGTGGCTCAAGACCCTCGACAGCTCGGTCGCGGCCGTCAACCAGGGCGGCCGCCGCAAGGGCGCGGCGTGTGTCTACCTCGAGAGCTGGCACGCCGACATCGAGGAGTTCCTCGAGCTGAAGGAGAACGTCGGCGACGACGCTCGCCGCACCCACAACCTCAACCTGGCCAACTGGGTCCCCGACCTCTTCATGGAGCGGGTCGAGAAGGACTGGCAGTGGTCGCTGTTCGACCCGAAGCAGGTCCCGCATTTGTGCGACCTGTACGGCGAAGAGTTCGAGCGGGCCTACGTCGACGCCGAGGAGCAGGGGCTGTTCGAGCGGCAGATCCCCGCCCGCCAGCTCTACAGCCGCATGATGCGCACGCTGGCCCAGACCGGCAACGGCTGGATGACCTTCAAGGACGCCTCCAACCTCAAGTGCAACCAGACCGCCGAGCCCGGCAACACCGTGCACCTCTCCAACCTGTGTACCGAGATCCTCGAGATCACCAGCCAGGGTGAGACCGCGGTCTGCAACCTGGGCTCGGTCAACCTGGGCCGGCTGGTCAGCGACGGGCGGTTCGACTTCGAGCGCCTCGGTCAGATCGTCCGCACCGCCGTGCCGTTCCTCGACCGGGTCATCGACATCAACTACTACCCCACCCCCGAGGCGGCCACCTCCAACGAGCGCTGGCGTCCGGTGGGTATGGGCATGATGGGGCTGCAGGACGTGTTCTTCCAGCTCGGCCTGCCCTTCGACAGCCAGGAAGCCCGCGACCTGTCCCGGGCCATCGCCGAGGAGATCTACTTCCACGCCCTGTGGGCGTCCACCGAGTTGGCCGAGGCCAACGGGCCCCACCCCGGCTTCGATCAGACCCGGGCCGCCAAGGGCCAGCTGCAGATGGACCTGTGGGACGTCGAGCCGGCCGATCCGGCCCGCTGGGAGCCGCTGCGTGAGCGGATCGCCCAGCACGGCCTGCGCAACTCGCTGCTGATGGCGATGGCCCCCACGGCCACCATCGCCTCCATCGCCGGCTGCTACGAGTGCATCGAGCCGCAGGTGTCCAACCTGTTCAAGCGCGAGACGCTGTCGGGCGAGTTCCTCCAGATCAACCGCTACCTGGTGCGCGAGCTCCAGTCGCGGGGCCTGTGGGACGAGGCCATGGCCAACAAGGTCAAGCGGGCCGAGGGCTCGGTCCAGGACATCGACGAGATCCCCGACGATCTGCGCGAGACCTACCGCACCGCCTGGGAGCTGCCCATGCGCTCGCTGATCGACATGGCCGCCGACCGCGGCGCCTTCATCGATCAGAGCCAGTCGCTCAACCTGTTCATGGAGAGCCCCACCATCGGGAAGCTCTCGTCGATGTACCTGTACGGCTGGAAGGCCGGGCTCAAGACCACGTACTACCTGCGCAGTCGCCCGGCCACCCGCATCAACCAGACCACCACCACGGCGCCGACCGACGCTGCTGCGGAGCCGGGATCGTCGGTCCCCTCCGCCACCGACGCGTCGGCCTCCAAGGGCTTCACCGACGCCGAGGCCGTGGCCTGTTCCCTGGAAAACCCCGAGACCTGCGAGGCATGTGACTGATGGCGCTGACCGACCCCCTGCTCAACGAAGCGCTCGAGCAGACCCCCGTTCCGGCGACCCCTCAGGCCGAGCCCGCCGCCGGCCGGGGCGATCTCCTGGACCCCGGCTTCGACCTGACGCTGCGGCCCATGCGCTACCCCAACTTCTACGAGATGTACCGCGACGCCATCCGCAACACGTGGAGCGTCGAGGAGATCGACTTCTCCGACGACGTCACCGACCTGAATCGCAAGCTGCTCCCGTCCGAGCGGCACCTGGTCAACCGCCTGGTGGCGTTCTTCGCCACCGGCGATTCGATCGTGTCGAACAACCTGGTGCTCAACCTGTACAAGCACATCAACGCCCCCGAGGCTCGGATGTACCTGTCGCGCCAGCTGTTCGAAGAGGCGCAGCACGTGCAGTTCTACCTGACGTTGCTGGACAACTACATCCCCGATCACGACGAGCGGCACGAGGCGTTCGCGGCGGTCGAGAACATCCCCGCCATCCGGCGCAAGGCCGAGTTCTGCTTCAAGTGGATCGGCCAGATCGACTCGCTCGACGAGCTGCGCACCGACGAGGAGCGCAAGCAGTTCCTGCTCAACCTCATCTGCTTCGCCGCGTGCATCGAGGGGCTGTTCTTCTTCGCGGCGTTCGCCTACGTCTACTTCCTGCGGTCGAAGGGCCTGCTCAACGGGCTGGCCGCCGGTACCAACTGGGTGTTCCGCGACGAGAGCGCCCACATGAACTTCGCGTTCGCGGTGATCGACGTCGTGCGCACCGAGTCGCCCCACCTGTTCGACGATGACCTCGCCGAGCGGATCCGCGAGATGATCGACGAAGCCATCGACTGCGAGCACGAGTTCGCCATGGACCTCCTCGGCGAGGGTGTGCCCGGCATGTCCACCGCCGACACCCGGACCTACCTCGAGTTCGTGGCCGACCAACGGCTCGGTCAGCTGGGCCTGGCGCAGCGGTACGGGGCCAAGAACCCGTTCGACTTCATGGAGCTCCAGGACGTGCAGGAGCTGACCAACTTCTTCGAGCGCACCGTGGCCGCCTACCAGGTGGGTGTCGAAGGCGACGTCTCCTTCGACGAAGAGTTCTAACGGCTCGATTTGGGGTCGATAGTGCACCGTCACGGTTGATTATCGACCCCAGATTCAGCTGCGGAGGAAGCGGCGGGCCATGGCGACCAGCTCGGCGGGCTCGTCGGTGTACATCGACCACAGGATCTCCTGGATGTTCCACCCGTAGCTCTTGGCCCGGTTGCGTTTGCGCCGGTCGCGCTCGACTTCGGCTCGACCGAAGTGGAAGGCCAGACCGTCCAGCTCCCAGGCCTTCTTGCGATCGGGCCAGGCCAGGTCGGCCTGGAGGATGTGGTTCCCGTCGGGGTCGAGAATCGGATACTCGCGCACGGGCACCTCGACGCCGTGCTCCTCCAACAACTGCGCGACGAGCAGGCCGAAGTCCGACAGCGTGACCCGTCCATCAGCCACCCGGAGGGCGAGCAGCTGCCGGAGCGTGCCGCAGCCGTTCCGGCCCTGGGCCGAGTGACGGCACAGGCATCGGAGCAGCCGGCGCCACGAGGTCTGGCCCCGCCGAATGGCCGACTCGGCTTCCCGCTCCATCGTCTTCACCGATACGACCGCGCCACTGTCCAGGATGGCGCGTTCGAGCCCGGTGCAGGCGATGCCCCGCTTCACCGTCTCGTCACGCAGCCCCCACTGTCGGGACTGGTGCACGATCACGCCCTGGATGCGACTTCGGCGCCCGTGGGGCACGGAGACCTCGATGCGAGGGGCCACGAACGGCTCGAGCCGCCACAGTGCCGCCGCGCACCGGTGCGAGGCCACTCCCCCGCTGGCCAGCACCGCCGCCAGGAGACGGGACTCCCACGTCGCCGGCGCCGCGGCCAGTCGGTACACCCCGTTGTGGACCCGAACCCATGACCCATTGGCGATCCGGCGGCCGATCTGGCGATCGCTCAGGCCGAGGTCTTCGGCCTGCGTGCGGGTGATGACCGCGTGATGGCGGCGAAAGTGGTCGTCGACCAACATGCGCGCCTTCCTCCTGAGACAACGTCGTTGCCGGGGAAGGCCAGGTCACGCTACCGGGTGGTCGATCCTCCACCACCTCGGCTGGTTTTGGGGTCGATACTCGACCGTCACAGTCCAAGATCGACCCCAAATCCGGCTGGGGTGACGGGCGCTGCGGCGGGACCCGATGTGCTACCGCTATGGGCCATGCCACGACGCCCTCACGCGCTTCGCTGGGCGCTCCTGGCGGTGCCGCTCGCCCTGCTCGTCGCCGGATGCACCGACTCCGGTCCCGAGTGCGGCGAACCCGACGACTGCACGGTGAGCGAACTGGGCGAGACCGTCGACCTGCGCATCGGCGCCGCGGTCCGAGCCAGCGAGCTGGAGAGCGACGCCGCCTACCGCGCGCTCGCCGGCGAGGAGTTCGCGTCGCTCACCCCCGACGCCGAGCTGAAGTGGCAGCAGATCGAGCCGGAGCCCTACGAGTACCGGTTCGAACAGGCTGATCAGATCGTCGAGCTGGCCGAGGCCAACGAGCAGGAGATCCGGGGCCACAATCTCTTCTGGGGCCAGCGCATCCGCACGCCCGACCATGTCAACAACCTGCGCGACCCCGAGTCGCTCACCGCCGCCATGCGGCTCCATGCCGAGACGGTCCTCGGCCGCTACCGGGACCGCATCCCCCGCTACGACGTCGTCAACGAGCCCTTCGTCTACGACGAGGTCGAGCGGGCCGACAGCATTTACCAGGAGGTCCTGGGCGACGATTGGATCGCCCTGGCGTTCGAGCTGGCGCACGAGGTCGACCCCGACGCCGAGCTCTGGATCAACATGACCGGCGCCAGCCGGGTCGAGGGCAAGCACGAGGCGCAGCTGGCCCTGGTGACCGAGCTCCTCGACGCCGGCATCCCGCTTCACGGTGTGGGCTTGGAGACGCATATCGGCATCGACGGGTGGGATGCGACGCAATACGCCGGGTTCGTCGCCGACTACGACGCACTCGACGTGGAGGTCGCCCTGACCGAGGTGGACTACCCGGCGTTCGGCGACGTGGCCTCCGACGAGGAGACCGCCGACGTCTACGGCGAGATGATCTCGGTCTGCGCACGCTTCGACGCCTGCGTCGAGGTCACCTTCTGGAGCTGGCACGACGCCTACACCAACCTGGACCGCATGGATCCCGAGGCCCGGCCCGGGCTGTTCGACTCAGACGGTGAGCGAAAGCCCTATGTCCCCGATTTGTTCCTTGAGTCGGCCGGATAACGGCCGACAAAGAGGAGCATGTCAGACCTGTCGGGTATCGAGCTCCAGAACCCCGCGCCCACACAAAACGTGGCGCGCGTGGACGTTCCCGAGCAGGTGCTCCTCGATCTCCTCCTGCGCCGCCTGCTCCTCGACGGTGAGTCGAACATCATCGAGATGAGCGACCGGCTCGGCCTGTCGAACACCATCGTCGATGCGCTCGTCACCAACCTGAACGACCGGCGCCTCATCAACGCGCTGGTGGGCGACGGTCGCAACCGTCGGTTCGAGCTCACCGAGGACGGCCGCCACACCGCCAAGGACCGCGCCGATCGGTGCACGTATGCCGGGATCGCCCCGGTCTCGCTGGCCGAGTACCGCGCCACGGTCGACAACCAGCAGATCACCCAGGCGGTCAGCCGGGACGTCCTGCGCAACTCGATGGCCGACCTGGTGCTGGACGAGGCCCTGCTCGACCAGCTGGGGCCGTCGCTCAACAGCACCGGCGCCGTGTTCCTCTACGGTCCCCCCGGCACGGGCAAGACCAGCCTGGCCGAGCGCATGATCCGGGTGCACAACGACCCGATCCTGATCCCCTACGCCGTCGAGGTCGACGGACAGATCATCACCGTCTTCGATCCGGTCGTGCACGAGCCGTACCCCGACGGTGGCGAGGTGGTCGACCGTCGCTGGGCCGTCTGCAAGCGACCCTGCGTGGTGGCCGGTGGCGAGTTGACCTCGACGATGCTCGACCTGTCGCACGACCAGTCGAGCGGGATCTCCACCGCCCCGCTCCAGATGAAGGCGAACAACGGGATCATGGTGGTCGACGACTTCGGCCGTCAGCTCATGACGCCCGAGGAGCTGCTGAACCGGTGGATCGTGCCCCTGGGCAGCCGTATCGACTTCCTGGCCCTCAACTCGGGCTTCAAGTTCTCGGTGCCGTTCGAGGTCAACGTGGTGTTCTCCACCAACCTCGACCCCGGCAAGCTCGGCGACGAGGCGTTCTTCCGCCGGATTCAGAACAAGATCTTCGTGGGGCCGATCAACGAGCAGGTCTTCGACTGGATCCTCTCGCGCGTGGCCGCCTCGCTCGAGATCCCGGCCACGCAGGAGGCCGCGCAGTACATGCGCATGCTCTGTCGCACGAAGGGCGACCACGACCTGCGGCCGTACCAGCCCAAGGAGCTCTGCCAGATGCTGAAGGCGGTGTGCGCCTACGAAGGGGTCCCGGCGCAAATGTCGAAGGAGTTCCTGGATCGCGCCGCCGATCTGTACTTCGCCGAGGACTTCCGCGAAGAGAAACTCGACTATCACGACAACTAGGCAGAGAGCTCCTCGCGCAGCCTGGGCTCGGTGCGGTTCTCGGGCTTGACGCCCCGCTTGTCGGCATAGAATTCACGCACCCGGTCCATGTCGGCCACCACGTCGTCGGTCGGTTCCATGACCAGGCCGAAGCCGCCGGTACGGCTGGGGCCGTCCAGGAAGCTGAGCACGATGGGGACCCCCGCCGCGGCCGCGATCCGACGGAAGCCCGACTTCCAGTACTCGCCCTTGCCTCTCGTGCCCTCGGCCGGCACGACCAGGGCGAACGATTCTCCGCTTCCGAACTGCGAGGCCATGCCCTCGACCAGACCGGCCGGGTTCTGCCGATCGACCGGAATCCCACCCAGCGCTCGCATGATGGGACCGGCCACCCCCTTGAACATGGCCTCCTTGCCCAACCACCGGACCTTGACCCCGGACTTCCATGCCATGGCGAGCATCAGCAGGAAGTCCCAGTTGGACGTGTGAGGGGCGGCCACGAGGACGAAGGCCGGGTCGGACGGGGGCCCTTGCACGAGGCGGTAGCGGCCGAGCCACAGGGTGAGATTGGCGATGAGCTTCTTGATCCGACCACCGTAGCCACGGTTCCGGTTCGGGGCGGGTCGATCTCGTTGCCCCGTGGCGCCGTCGGCCCCTCGGTTGTCGACGCCGAAGGCTCGAGTGGCAGGCTGTGGGCCCCATGACCGACTACTTCGCTCGGGACCGCCGCTTCTGGCTGACGGTCGGCTACGCCGTGCCGCTCGGGTTGATGGCCGGGATCGCCGGTCTGCTGTTCACCCAGGCGGTCGGTCGGGCCACGGAATGGCTGTGGCCGGACGAGGTCGACAACACCTTCCTCGGCGGTGAGCTGTGGTGGCTCCCGCTGACGATCGCCGCCGGCGTGCTGGTGGCGGGTCTGCGCAGGTGGCTCCAGGTACCGACCGAGCCGGCCGGCGCCCTCGAGTGCATCGCCAGCGCCCACGTCGACAAGCGGGCGGCGGTGCCGATGATCGTGGTGTCGTTCGTTTCGCTGGTGGGAGGCGCCAGCCTGGGCCCCTTCGATGCTGGCACCCGCTCCGGTGGAGCGATCGGTGAGTGGTTCTCGGATCGCATCGATGCCGACGAGGAGACCCGACGGCTCAACACCCTGGTCGGCATCAACGGCGCGATCGGTGGCCTGCTCACGTCTCCGGTCCTGTCCTCGCTCCTGGTCGTCGAGCTGCATCCCCCCGAGGGAACGGAGCGGTATCACCGGGTGGTGGCACCGAGCCTGGTCGCGTCATTGTTCGGCTTCTTCGTCGTGTGGTCCTTCGTCGGCGCCACGTTCCTCGACGTCTTCGCCGTGCCGTCCTACGAGGTCGAGATCTGGCACTTCGGGGTTGCGGTCGTGCTGGGTCTCGTCGCGGCGTTCCTGTCGCGGCTCCTGGGTGCGACCGTGTTCCTGCTCCGGGGATGGCTCACCCGCATCCGCAACACCGTCGTGCGGGCCGGCATCGGTGGGCTGGCCATCGGCGTCATCGCGGTGTGCTTCCCCCTCACCCTGGGCTCGGGCAAGGCCCAACTTCCGGAGATGATCGACGAGGCCGAGACCCTCGGCGTATGGCTGCTCGTCGGCGTGGTGTTGGCCAAGATCCTGGCCATGGCCACCAGCCTCGCCACCGGATTCATCGGCGGACCGGTCATGCCGACCCTCTTCATCGGCGGCGCCGCAGGGGTCACCGCCCACGCCATCGTCCCGGAGCTGCCCATCGCCCTCACCCTGTCGTGCCTCCTGGTCGCCGTACCCGGCGCATCGATCAAGGCCCCGTTCTCCATGGCCCTGCTCGCTGCTCTCACCGTCGGCGTCGGTCCCATCGCCGTCGCCCCCGCGGCCGTGGCCGTGCTGACCGCCTACCTGCTCACCACCGGGGTGGGGCTGTTCAGCACCATCCTCCCGGGGAAGACGTCGGACCCCGACGACCCCGTCAACGTCAGCTACCGGGAGGAGCTCTTCGACCTGCGCCAGACTCGGTATCGCGGGCCGACCTGAGCACCCTTCGGGCGTCGTCACCCTTCGGGCTGCCCCCGACCTGCCCGTTCGCAGCGGATCGACGTCAGTCGACGAACTCGATGTCGGTCGCCGTCGGAGCCTTGCGAGCCTCGGTGAGCGTGATGACGACCTTGTCCAGCTGCCCGGTGAACGGGAGGGGGCTGCCTTCGTAGTCGGGGTCGACCTGGGTGCCGGTGTCGCTGCCGATGTCGAACGTCTCGGCCAGTGAGTAGGTGCTGATGCATCTTCGGCATGTCGACCTCGTCGACCTTCTCGCAGTTGACGTAGAGCTCGCCGGTACCGGCGTACTCGCCGGTCTGGGACACCTTCGATCCACGCGCCCGCTACACCTACGAGGCGATCTGCACCTCGGAGGTGATGTGCAACCCCGTGCCCGGCCGCGGGATGGCGTACATGGGCGTGTTCCAGGACCGCGACCGAGCCTGGCTCATGGGCGAGCGGTCGTACCGATCGCGGGTGCCGGCGGAGGTCCCGGCCAGTCTGTTCTGGTCGACCGTCTGTTGCGACAACCGCACCCGCACCCTGATCGACACGGACCAGCAAGCGGCCACGGTCGGCTCGAAGAGCGACGGGCTGCGCGTGAACGACGATGGGTCGGTCGACGTGCTCTACGGGCCCGAGAGCCCTGGAGCCGAGTGGGAGACCAACTGGGTCAAGACGATCCCCGGCAAAGGATTCTTCGTGTACTTCCGCCTCTACGGTGTCGAACAGCCCTTCTTCGACAAGACCTGGCAGCTCCCCCTCGTGGCACCGATCGACTTCAACACCATCTGACCGCCCGCAACGGCGTTCACGGGTCGCGACAGCTCGCTACCGCCAGCGATGATCAAGAGCGGGCGCGTGCACGCGGCCGAGGAGTACTGAGCGGAACCGTCGGGGAGTGACGGCGATCATGAACACAGCGGCAGAACGGAACCTCATACGGCGGGCCCTCGGGCGGTCACGATGACGACCGACAGCAACTCCGTCGTGGGTGGTCTACTCGCGCAGTCTGCCCGGGCTCGAGGTCAAGCAGGGTTCGATGGCCTGGTCCAGCTCGACCTCGTTCTCCAACGTCGTGCCGGGACCGGGCGACCTCCTCGTCCGGCTATCGATGTACCGCACATGGGGATTCGGCGTCGACCAGTCGATGATCTCGATGACGACGAGCGGGATCTTCCAGAACGTCAACCGGCTCTCGCTGCCGATCATCGGAGTGATCTGGTTCTCCGTCGAGCAGGCCGACAGCGGTGGGGACGTGAACGGCTGGCTGATCTTCCTCGCCGCGCTCGGCCTGGCCATCCTCGCCGCCGGGTTCGTTTTCGGCGTGATGGTGATCCGCTCCGAGAAGTTCGCCCGCAAGGTGGGTGGCTGGATCGAGCGACTGGTCAACTGGGCCGCGACGAAGTTCAAGCGGGACGCCCCCGACGACGTCGTCGGCACGCTGATCGAAAGGCGCGACATCGGCATCGCCGAGATCGCCTACGTCCTGTTCCTGGACTACTTCGCGACCGGCGGCGACGCCGTGACCGGAGCGATCGCCGCCGGCGTGACTATCTTCCGCATCTTCAACTGGCTCCTCGTGGTCCCCGTCGGCTTCACGGCGACCGCCGTCTGGCGCAGCACGTGGAAGAAGCGCCTCGGCTTCGACCCGTTCACCATCCTGACGAGGCCGGAGGACACGGTGACCGCCGGCTGACCGGTCGCCGAATCGCGGGATCATGAGCCCTGTCCGTGTGAATCACCCATCACGGGTGAGGTCCACTCCGCCGGGATCTCCCGCACTCGCTGCATGGGCTGCGCCCGGCGAGACTCCCTGTGACGACGACCGTCGCGGCCGTCGTGGTGCTGGCGATCCTCGCGGCCGCTGCGGTCATGGTCCTGGCGCTGGATCGGGACCGCACCGCCCCCAGCGACGGGGGACCGGCTCACGACGACTGGCTGGATCGCGCCCGCGTCGTCGCCGACGACGGATTCCACCTGATCGACCGGATCGAGATGGCGAGCGGCCCAGAGCTCCTGTCGCAGCTGCCCGACGGCGCCATCGACGCGCTGACGTCGCGGACCGCCGACTACGGCAGCCGGGTCGCTGCGCTCAGCGCCAGTGCTCCGACGGTGATGGACACCCGTGTGTGCCGCGAGGTCGGCGTGCAGGTCCGGACGCTGGGTGAGGTGTTGGAGGACGAGCGGCGGGCCCGAGCCCAGCCCGATGACGATGGGCGGACAAGGGCCGGGCGGGACGCCGCCGGTCCCGCCGTCGAGGACCTGCGCGTCGCGGTGCGAGACCTGCGGGACCACCTCGAGCTGTTGTGACCGGCCCACATCCCCCCGATGGGTCGGTGCGTCCGCTCCCATACGCCGGCGGCGCCCCTGACGGCGTGCCAAGCTGACGGCATCGTGCTCGAGAACCCCCACCGGTCGACGTGAGCGACGAGCGATCCGAGCTGCGAGTGCGCGGACCCCTGGCGGTGGCCGGCGTGACCCTCGGCCTGTTGACCTGGCCGATCGCCTTCAACCTCGGTGCCTACCGGCAGGTGTTGTACGACGACGTCTTCCGCGTCCTGGTGGCCGCGACGATCCTGTTCGCGGTCACGTTGATCAACCCCGCCTACCCCAAACCGTGGCGCTGGCTCGTGTCGATCGCTCTGGCCGCCCCGCTGGCATGGTTTCTGACGGCTTCGATCATCGTCGGGTCGACGTCCGAGGCGATGGAGCGTCCGGCCTTCGTGGTCGCCCTCGTCCTGATCATGCTCGTCTCGCTTCCCATCACCATGCGGCTGCTGGTCGACCTCTTCACTCCCGAGCTGACCACCGAGCGCAGCCGACGGTTGACGCTGTCGATCGTCGCCCTCGTCGCGGTGGTGGCGATCCTCGGGTTCGCCTTCGGCCGCAACAACCACCGCTACATGACCTGTGCGGACTTCGCCATCGCGGGTGCCGCCGAACCCGACAATTGTGAGCCCTGAATCAGACCAGGCCCTCCGTGCGGGCGATGTGGGCGGCCGCGGTTCGGTTCTCCGCCGCCAGCTTGGCCAGGATGCTGCTGACGTAGATCCGGACCGTGCCGGGTTGAAGGCCCAGATCGGAAGCGATCTGCTTGTTGCTCAGCCCGCGGGCCAGCGGGGCGAGCACGTCACGCTCGCGGGGGGTCAGGTCGTGCCCGGTGGCTTCGGCGGTCGGCGTCGTGGTGAGCAGCCGCAGGGCCCGATCGCTCAGGATGGACTGCCCGTTGGCGACCGCGCGGATCGCGTCGCGGAGCTCCTCACCGCCGGCGCTCTTCAGGAGATAGCCGCTGGCTCCAGCCGCCATCGCCTGGGTGACCAGATCGCCCTCGACGAACGCGGTCAATGCGATGATCCGTGCGCCGGGGTCCACCTGGACGAGCCGGCGCGTCGCCTCCAACCCGTCGACGCCGGGCATCGACAGGTCCATCAACACCACATCGGGCCGGAGCTCGCCGAACCGCTCGACCGCCTCCTCGCCGCCGTTGGCGTTGCCGACGACGTCGAGATCGTCGAACGCGCCGAGCAGCATCGCCAGACCTTCCGTGACGACGACATGGTCGTCGACGAGGAGCACGCGGATCACCCGCTCACCTCCTCGACCCGACTCCGATGCGGCGCCGCGAGCGCTTCGTCGTCTCCTGTCGACCAGCGAAGCGTCACCGTCGTCCCCACCCCCGCGACGCTGTCGATCGTGAGGTCGGCCCCCACCGATGCGGCCCGCTCGCGCATGTTCCGCAGCCCCTGGCCCCGCCCCTCGGCAGCCTCGACCCCGCCGACACCGGCATCCCGGACCATGAGCCGGACCACTCCCCCCTCGTGGCCCAGCTCGATCTCGACGAGGTCGGACCCACCGTGGCGAGTGGCGTTGCTCAGCGACTCCTGAGCGATCCGGTAGAAGGCGAGCTTCACGGTCGGCGGCAGCGACGGCATCGGATCGACGTCGTGCTGGATCCGGCCGCGAGCGGTGTGCTCGAACATCGCGGCGAGCTGCTCGATCAGCTGCGACAGACCGGCCGCGTCCAGCGCCTCGGGTTGCAGCTCGAACAGCAGGGTCCGCAGCTCGGCCAGGGACGACAGCAACAGCTCGCGCATACGTTGGACCGTCTCGGCCGCCCGACCCGGCTCCCTGTCGAGCTGGAGCGGCACGGCGTCGGCGAGGAAGGCGATGGAGTACAGCTTCTGCGTGACCGAGTCATGCAGCTCCCGGGCGATGCGGTGCCGCTCGACGTCCACCGCGGTCGCTGCGATCCGGTCGCTCAGCTCCAGCCGGCTGACGAACCCGGCCAGGTGATCGGCGGTCAGCTCGATGTAGCGGCGCTCGTCCTCTCCCAAGGTCTGCCCGTCGATCGGCTGGACGACGAGCTCCCCCAGTGACCGTGTCCCCATCACCAGAGGCTCGACGTCGGGGACCACGGCGTCTTCCTCCCGCCCGTGGTCACCGTCGGAATCATCACCCCACCGAACGTCGTTGGGCCACCCGGTCGACCCCTCGATCCCGTCGACGCGGAGCCGGACTCCACCGACGCCGAGAAGGTCGCCGAGGTTGGCCAGCACCCGGCCGAGCTCGGCTTCGACCTCGTCGAGCCCGTCGTGGTCCAGCGCCAGGGCGTTGACCGACTCGAACTGCTCGGCCAGCGCGGTGAGCCGGCGTGCCGTCTCCCGCTGCTGCGCAACCTGATGTTCGAGTCGGCGGTTCGAGGCGATCAGCGCGGCGGTCCGGTCGATCACCGTCGCTTCGAGCTCGGTGGCCTGCGACGCCAGACTGCGCTCGGCATCGGCGACCCGTCGCGCCAGGTGCCATGCGGCGACCAGCACGACGAACACCGCTCCGAACGGAGCCAGGTAGGGCGTATCGACGGTGCCGCCGTCGACCAGGCTGTCGTACAGCGCGACCGCAACGGTCACGGTGACGCCGGCCGCGAGCACGGCCGCGTCGACCGAGGACCGCGCCGCAGGGCCGTCCACAGCGCGATTCCGATCAGCACGACCAAACCCAGCAGGTAGAGGTCCAGCGCCGGCCGCCACGAGGAAGCCGAGCCTTCGTGGACGACGAACGGCTCGCCCAGCAGGTGCACCTCGCGCAGTCCGGTGATGTCCGACGAGAGCAGTCCCTCGGGAAGTGCCACCTGAAGCACGGCGATCACTCCCGAGGCGACCACGAAGGCCCACCCTGCCGCCCGGGGGACCGCGGTCGTCCAGCTCGCGACGAGCCAGAGGAGCGCGAGCATCGAGATCAGGGCGACGCCCCCATAGAGCTTGAGCAGGTCGGCGTACTCGTCCACCGAACCGCTCTTGTGGAGTCGCACGGTCACGATGGTGTTGGCCGCCATGGCGAGGCTGAACCCTGCCAGCGCCAGGACCTGTCGTTCGGAGCGTCGGCGTTGTGCTGCGATGAGGCCGAACACGAGCGCCGTTGCGCCCAACGCGCCAGCGGCCAGTCCGTAGGCGAGCGTCCCAACTTCCATCTCCGCGGCCCGCCCCCTTCCGTGCTCGGTCGTCCGCGCCCACGGGGACGGGCGCACCAAGTGCTCGATGATCGCAGCCTGCCGGCCCCCACGACAAGCGGTCGCCACGAGGCCTCCACCACTGACGATCGTCAGTACCGCACTCCTGCGGGATGGCTCTGGCGGCTCCGCCGCGTTTGCCCGACACTGGCCGCATGGAAGGGCACCGGTTCCTGTGTCCCTCGGTGACGGGTGCGGTGGTGGGCGACATCGACCGGTTCCTCCACCAGATCGACCGAGCGCTCGGGATCGGCGACATCCGGACCGCCCGATCCCTGATCGAAGAGCCCGCGGCGCCATGTCGGGCGAGTCGGCAGAACCCGGGCGCCGGCTGCGTGTCGTGGGCGACGTCGACTTGACCGATCGGGAACTGGCCACCCTCCACCGGCTTCCCGACGGATCGATGAGCCAGAAGGACATCGCCCGCGAGCTGCAGGTGACTCGCAACACGGTGAAGACCCACCTGCGGTCGCTGTACCAGAAGCTCGGCGTGCACTGCCGGGGCGAAGCCATCCACCGCGCTCGCGAGCTCGGCCTACTGGAGGAGCCGGTCGGTCCCCCGATCCCGATCTCCCGTCACGGTGGCGGCCGAGCGGCCGAGACCGCATGAGGCCATGAGCGACACGACGACCAGCGAAGCCAAACCTCGCATGCTCCAGTGGTGGATGACGGCGAACTTCGCCGTCGGGGCCGGCTTCTCGGCGTTCATGGCGCTGCTGATCCCCCCGTACATCACCGAGGTGACCAGCGACGCCGCCGCCGCCGGCGTGGTGATGGCGGTGATCAGCCTGGCCGCCGTGCTCGGCCCCGTGCTCGGCACGATCGCAGACCGTCACGCGGCCCATCGGCTGGTGCTCTCCACCGGAGTGTTCGGGATGGCGGTGGGGTTCGCCGCGTTCGCCATCGCATCGGAGTCGTCCAGCTTCTTCGCCATCGACGCGATCGTGCTGGGGGTGTCGGTGGCCGCGATCTCGGCGATCGGTCCGGTGTTCATCGTCGGGATCGACCTGCCCAAGGAGACCGAGGCGCGGCGGATGACCGGGTACTCACTGGCGATGCCTGCCGGGCAGGTCGTCGCCGGTGCGCTGATCGGCGCCGCCGCGTCGGCGGGATGGAGCTACTCGGACCGATTCTGGATCGCGACGGTCTTCTGCGCCGTCCTGGCGGTGGTCACCTGGTTCGCCGCGAAGGGACCAGAACGCAGGCTGCACGACGTGATGTACGCGGCGAGTGCCGACGGTGACAGCGACGAGATCGTCGAGGGACCCGAGGTGGACGCCAAGGCGAAGGTGCCGCTGAAGGCCGTTCTCGGGTCGTCCTTCGGGCTCTTCCTGCTGGTGGGCACGTTGAGCTCGATGGCCAACAACGGCATCAACAGCCAGATCTCGAACATCATGCCCAACGTCTACGGCATGAGCGAGGCCGAGACGTCGTCGCTGATCGCGCTGGCCGGTCTGCTCAACATCCTGCTGTTCCTGCCCGCGGGCAAGATGATGGCCAAGCGTGGCGGCATGGCCGTGTACTCCGTGGGGATCGTGATGCGCCTGGTGGGAGCGCTGGGCATGGCCGTGGTGGGGACACTCGCCGAGAGCGCGGTGCTGGTCGCCGTGGCATTCATGCAGATCCTGTACCAGGCCAGCCCGTTCGCCCGGCTCGCGCAGCCGTCGGTCGCCGTCCGTTTCGCCAACTTCCCTCCGGGAATGGCCAACGGCTGGGTGATCGCCGCGTCCGCCCTGGGCGGATTCGCCGGCAGCGCCCTGGGTGGTGTGCTGGCCGACGTGTACGGCTTCAACGCCGTCAACTGGATGGGTGCCGCGGCGGCGGCGCTCTCCGTCGTGGTGCTGGTGCTGGCGCTGCTCCCCGCCGCACGCGCCGATCGAGCGGTTTCCCCCGAATCGGCGTAGAAAGGCCTGATGACCGGGACGCCCAGCGCCTACCAGAAGCTGGCGATCAGGCTCGGAGTCGCCGCCGCGATCGGCGTCTTGGTCGGACTGGTGGTGCTCGCGTTGGAGCACGCGGTCGACGACATCCTGAAGGAGTTGTTCGAGGCGCCGGTGTGGGTACCCGCGGCCGTCGTCGCCGCCGGGGCGGTCGTCACGGCGATCGTGACGCACTTCCTGTCGGACGGCAGGACCGCGACGACCGAGGTGTACGTGCGGGAGTTCCACCGCGACGAACCCGAGCTCGAGCCCACCCGCGCCCCGGGCCGGCTGCTCGCCGCGTTCACGACGCTGGCCAGCGGCGCCCCGCTGGGCATGGAGGGCCCCGCCGTCTACAGCGGCTCGGTCGCCGCCGCGCTGGTCCAACGGCGCTCGCGGGCCATCGGCGCCGAGCTCTACCACACCTTCCTGGTCGCCGGTGCCGCAGCCGGGATCGCCGCGGTCTTCAAGGCGCCCGCCGCCGGGGCGATCTTCGCCATGGAAGTCCCGTTCCGGGGTCGCCTGGCGGGCGAGCGGGTCCTCCCAGCGATCTTCGGGTCTGCGGCCGGCTACCTCACGATGGCCTCGGTCGACGGCGTCGAGGCCGAGATCGAGGTCCCGCTCATCGAGCTCACCTTCGGGCGGATCACCGCCAGCCTCGTACTCGGCATCGTGGTCGGTATCGCCGCGATCGGCGTGATCAAGTTGATCGAAGAGGCCGAGCGCGCCCACGCTCGGTTCCCGGCCTGGGCACGCGCCCTCGTCGCTGGTGCCGGCCTGGCCGGGATCTACGCCATCGGTCGGGGGATGACCGGCGAGCCGGTCGCCCTGTCGTCGGGCAACAAGCTCATCGACTGGGCGATCCAGCCCGACCATGCCGTGCTGGTACTGCTCGGGGTGTTGGCCCTGCGGGCGGTGGGGCCGGCCATCTCGATCATGGGTGGCGGGGTGGGCGGGCTCTTCATCCCGCTGATGGCCACGGGTGCGGTGATCGGGCGGCTGTTCGCCGACGCGGTCAGCAGCGAGGAGCTGGCACTCTTCGTCGTCGTGGGCGCGGCGTGCATGCTCGGTGGGGGGTATGCGGTGCCGCTCACCGCCGTCGTCTTCGTCGCCGAGTACACCGGCCAGGCGACGGTGATCGTTCCCGCGCTGGTTGCGATCGCTGCGACCCGGTTGGTGACGGGCTCCCGCTCGGTCAGCCCGAATCAGGTCGAGTGAGGGGAGGTCGCAGATGTATGTCCTCGCCTTGCTGGTGCTGGCCGCAACCAGCTTGGTGTCCGGCGGCTTCGCCATCCCGATCGGCTTCGCGCTCGGCCTGAACGCCCTCGAGGTCTATATCGCGACCGTTGTCGGATCGATGGTGGGTCTGGTCGTCTTCCTCTACGCCGGCGACAAGGTCCGGGCGTGGCTCACCCGCGGTCGCGAGCCACGCCCGCCCGACCCCGACTCCCGTATCCGGCAACTCACCGACCGCTACGGCGCCAAAGGCCTGGGCCTGATCGGTCCGATCTTTCCCGGGGTGACCGCGTCGGTGCTGCTCGGGCTCACGCTGGGCTTCAGCCGCGCTTCGCTCGCCCGCTGGCTCTCGATCGGGGTCGCCGTCATGTTCGCGCTCTACACCGCCGGGCTCTGGCTGTTGATCGAGGTCGTCGGAGTGGACTGAACGACCCCATCGATGGGCGCTTCGCCGCCGACGCGTGCGGATCGAACCGGTCGTTCCCACCGGCGGTAGGGTCCCTGGCAGGACGCCGAGACGACGTCGTGCGACAGGGGGACACCGTGGACCAGGACCGGGCGGCGGAGCTGCCGTCGACGAATCGACAGATCGTGCTGCGCCGCCGGCCCCAGGGTCTGGTGGACCCGGCGAACGACCTGGAGACCATCGAGGCCCCCATGCCCGAGCCCGGCGACGGTGAAGCCCTGATGCGAACCCACTACCTGGGCCTGGACGCCACGGTGCGCAGCTGGCTGGACGAGGGCGAGGGCTACCTCCCGGCGGTGGAGATCGGCGAGGTGGTGCGGTGCAGTGGCATCGGCGAGGTGGTGGCGTCACGGTCCGACCGGTTGCCCGTGGGCACCATCGCCTACGGCCTGCCGGGCTGGCAGGAGTACGGCGTCGTTCCCGACGATCCCGGGTTCACCACAGCGCTGCCCTCCGACACCGATCTGATCGGCATGATCGCGCTGTACGGAGCGACCGGGGCCACCGCGTACTTCGGCCTGCTCGAAGTGGGCCGTCCCGAGGAAGGTGAGACGGTGGTGGTGTCCGCTGCGGCCGGCGCCACGGGCTCGATCGCCGGGCAGATCGCCAAGCTGAAAGGGTGCCGGGTCATCGGCATCGCCGGCAGCGACGAGAAGTGCCGGATGGTGGTGGACGAGCTGGGCTTCGACGGCTGCATCAACCGACGCACCGAGAGCGTCAAGTCCCGGCTGCGCGACCTGTGCCCGGATCGGATCGACGTCTACTTCGACAATGTGGGCGGACCCATCCTGGACGTGGTGCTGGGCCAGCTCGCCATGGGGGGTCGCGTCGTCCTGTGCGGTGCCATCGCCACCTACAACGACGAGCATCGTCCCCCCGGGCCCGCCAACTACCTGAACCTGATCAGTCGCCGCGGCCGCATGGAGGGATTCATCGCGTTGGACTACGTCGACCGCATGGCCGAGTCGGCGCTCCAACTGGCGGCCTGGGTGGAGGAGGGCAGGATGACGTACAAGGCGCACGTCTTCGACGGCCTCGACACGGCACCCGAGGCGCTGAACGCCATGTTCACCGGCGACAACACCGGCAAGGTCATCGTGGCCGTCGCGCCGTGACGCGACGCTGCCTGCGAGAGCTCCACGAGCTCCAGGACCTGCTCCGGGCGGCACCCGATCTGCGCGACACCGTGTGCCAGGGATTCGCCGTGCCCGCCGGGTCGGTGCCGTGGGACCGCGCCCAGGTGCAGGGTCTGATCATGCTGGGCTGCACGTTCGGGGATCCGGTCGAGCAGCACCTGGCCCAGGCCCGTGGCGCGCTCCTGTTCCCGCCGTTGCCCGACCTTCCCTACGACCCCTATCGCGCCTCGCTCTACCGGCCCGACGAGCTGGTGGCCGTGGACGAGGCCATCTGGGCGCACTTCGCCGCATGCGGTGGCGCCCACCCCGACATCCTGGAGGCGCTGGCGCAGCGCCTGCACGATCACGCGATCGACGACGCCCTCACCGACCTCCTGGGCGGGCGCGACCGCCACACGCTGGTGGCCGTCATGGGTGGACACGAGCTCCGGAGAGACGACCCGCGATTCGCCGTCGTCGCCCGCACCACCGCCAGATTGACGACCGAGGGTCGGACCGTCCTGACCGGCGGGGGTCCGGGTGCGATGGAGGCCGGCAACCTGGGCGCCTACCTGGCACCCCACGGCGTCGACGCCATCGACGATGCGCTGATCGCCCTGACCGAGGCGCCCCGCTACACCGACCCCGGCTACCTCGACGCGGCTCGCGCCGTGATCGGGTCGTTCCCGAACGGGGCCGAGACGGTGGCCATCCCCACCTGGTTCTACGGCCACGAACCGACCAACCTCTTCGCCGCGTCGATCGCGAAGTACTTCTCCAACAGCCTGCGCGAGGACCGTCTGCTGGCCCAGGCCACGGGTGGCATCATCTTCGCCCCCGGCAGCGCCGGCACCGCGCAGGAGGTGTTCCAGGACGCGGCCCAGAACCACTACGCCACCTTCGGCCCGCCCTCGCCGATGGTGTTTCTGGACCGGGCGCACTGGGAGCAGACCGGTCTGTTCTCCGCGCTCCTGCGGCAGGCGGAGGGCAAGCCGTACGCCGACCTGATCAGCCTGGTCGACACCCCCGCAGAGGTCGCCGCGGCGCTGCAGGACTCCACCAGATAGGTGACGTCGCTCCGATCGAGACCGCTGAACTCCCGAGGCCCCGCCCGGGGGCCCGTCAGGTGACGTCCACGCCGACCGCGTTGCCGATCAGCCAGGTGACCGCCGCGGCCCCGACGGTGATGGCCATCTGACGGATCGCACCCCACGGGATCGACCGCTCGGTGAGCGAGCCCAGGACACCCCCGACGAGCCCTGCCGTCACCACGCCCAGGACGAGGGACGCCACCACCGCACCCCCGCCGGTGGTGAAGAACCAGGGAACAAGGGGGACCAACGCCCCGATGATGAACGACACGAACGACCAGCCCGCCGCGCCGACCGGCGACCCGAGCGACTCGGGATCGACGCCCAGCTCCTCGCGGACATGGACCTCGAGCGCCAGTTCGGGTTGGCTCATCACGTGCTCGGACAGCAACTTGGCCTCGTCGGCGCCCATGCCCCGGCTCTCGTAGAGCGCACCCAGCTCCTGGGCCTCTTTCTCGGGATTGCGCTCCAGCTCGACGCGCTCCATGGTCAGCTCCCGCTCGAGGAGCTCGCGCTGCGCTTTCATGGACACGTACTCGCCGGCGGCCATCGAGACCGCGCCGGCCACCATGCCCGCCAACCCGGCGACACGCACGAACGACGAGGATGCGTCGGCGCCGGCGACCCCCAGGATCAGCGCCATGTTGGAGACCAGGCCGTCGCTCACACCGAACACGGCGGCGCGCGCCTGTCCGCCGCCGAGGTCGCGGTGCTGATGGCCGTGGTCGTCGACGAGTTCCTCCACACTGCACCCTCACACGCCGGTCGGCGGTCGCGCAAGGAAGCGCGACCTGCCTCGGGCCGTGAGGGGCGCCGAACAGCCGGTACGCTCCGCCGGTGCCCGGACCGACCCTGCGCGTGCTGTTCCTCAACACCTACCTCTTGCGGGTGTTCGAGGCCGAGATCGGTCGCCGACGGCTGACCGTGGCCAGCAAACCCAGGGTGGGTGAACGGGCCGGCGAACTGGGCCGGGCGCTGCACGGTGACTACGACGTTCTGGCCTTCGCCGAGCTGTTCGACGAGCGCGATCTCCACTCGCTGATCTCGGGCTGGCCCGAGACCGGGACGCCATCGGCCCACGTCGGACCGGTCAGCACCGCGCCGGGTGTGGTGCAGACCAGCGGGTTGGTGACGATCGTGGACGGGCTCGACGTGGGTCGGGTGGCCGTGCGGGGCTTCGTCGAGCGCGGGCGTCGCCTGCACGACGCCGACGCGTGGGCCGAGAAGGGGGCGTTGTTCTGTGAGGTGGCGATCGGCGACGTGACCCTCGAAGTCACGTCGACCCACCTGTTCGCCGGCGGCGGGCTGCTTCCCCGGGCTCCGTGGCGCCGACGGGTCGGCCGGGCGGTGCGCGAACGCCAGATCGACGAGCTGGGCGCGTTCGTCGACGACCATCACCGGGCCGGCAACCCGCAGCTGGTGGTGGGCGATTTCAACGTGCCGGCTGCGGACCCCGACGGGGCGCCGACCGACGCGTATCGCCAGCTCTGCTCCCGCTTCGACGGGCTCGACGACCTGTGGGAGCGCGACGCCGACCGGGGGCCCGGCCCCACGGCGGACATCGTCGAGGGGACTCCGCTGTTCACCGTCGACGACGAGGACGCACGCTTCTACCGCGACCGCGCGTCGGACCCGGACACGCCACGACCCGCACGGGTCTGCGAACGGATCGACTACGCCTTCGGCTCACCCGGGATCGAGGTCGTGTCGATGCGGCGACGCCGGTTGCCCCGACCCGCCGACGCCTCCGGACGGAGCGAGATCGATCTGATGAGCGACCACGTCGGCCTCCATCTCGAGTTGCGCCTAGGTTCGGCGGCATGACCCCGCAGGTTGCGTCAGAACCCGGCGACGGCTCGTCGACGCCGATCGTGGTCACGGTGGACGCCGGGATCGACCTGATCGTGCACGACTTCGGCGGCGACGGAGCACCGTTGCTGCTGTGCCACGCCAACGGATTCCACGGACGGGTCTGGGGTCCCCTCGCCGCGCAGCTCCCCGGTCGTCGCTGCCTGGGATTGGACTTCCGCGGGTTCGGTGACTCCACGCCGCCCACCGAGACGGTCTACGACTGGCAGCAGCTGGGTGACGACGTCCTGGCCGTGGTCGACCACTTCGGCCTCGCCGACGTGGAGGCCGTGGGCCATTCGATGGGCGGCGCGGCCCTGCTCCTGGCCGAGCTGGCCCGGCCGGGCACGTTCCGCCGGTTGTTCCTGTTCGAGCCCATCGTCTTCCCGACCGGTCTGGATCCGGCGGGCAATCCGCTGGCCGAGCTGACCCGCCACCGACGGGCCCGGTTCGACAGCGTCGAGGACGCGGTCGAGCGGTACGCGACCAAGGCGACGCTGGGTGCGCTGCGCGCCGACTGCCTCGAGCTCTACGTGCGCCACGGGTTTCGTGACGACCCCGAAGGTGGCATCACGCTGAAGGCCACACCCGAGCACGAAGCCCGCCACTACGAAGCCGGGACCGGCCACCCCACCTGGGACCTGCTGGGCGAGGTCCGCTGTCCGGTGACGGTGGCGGTGGGCGTGGGCGGCCATCCGGCCGAGGTGGCCCCGACCGTGGCCGAGCGGCTCCCCGCAGGGGAACTCCTGCCGTTCCCCTCGCTGGGGCATTTCGGGCCGCTGGAGGACCCGGATCTGGTGGCCGCGGCGATCGAGGAGACCTTCGCCCGGCTGACCGACTAACTCGTCGTCGGCGGCTGCGTCGGTGGCGGCTGGGTGGGCGGCGGCTGCGTCGGTGGCGGCTGCGTCGGTGGCGGCTGGGTGGGCGGCGGCTGCGTCGGTGGCGGCTGCGTCGGTGGCGGCTGCGTCGGTGGCGGCTGCGTCGGTGGCGGCTGCGTGGGCGGCGGCTGCGTCGGTGGCGGCTGCGTCGGTGGCGGCTGCGTCGGCGGCGGCTGCGTGGGCGGCGGCTGCGTCGGTGGCGGCTGCGTCGGCGGCGGCTTGGGGGGCGGTGGCTTCTTGGTGGTCGGCGGGGCCGGCGGTTGCGTCGTCGGGACCGGCGGGATCGGCACCGGTCGGGGAACGGGACTGCTGGGAGGTGGCGTGGGGCTGGTGGGAGTGAAGGTGCTCTTCGGCAGCGGGAGGGGCTTCGTCGACCCGCCCACGGTGGTGGGGGTAGGGGTGGGTTCGTCCTTCACCAGCGCCGGATCGGTCCAGTACAGGAAGCCGCTGCTCCTGGAGGATCCGCTCATCATGTCCTCGACGCCGTCGGCGAAGCTGTCGGTTTCGACCAGCCGGTCGAGCGTGGCGACGACCGCGTCGCCGTACCCGGGTGGGAAGCGGTCGGACTCGCTGAACCGGTCGACACAACGCCACAGGCGCTCGACGATCTTGGACGCGTCGGAGGGATCGACAGCGCCGTCCCTGGGCGGGATGGCGCACGCCAGGAGCGATTTCCACTCGCCGAGCTGGCCACCGCCGTCCAATGCCTCGAGCACCAGGACCGCGACGTCGATGGCCATCGTCGTGCTGGTGGCCTGGCCGAGGATGCGGCCGCCGGGGAAGTTGCCGGGATCGATGCCGACGGCGCCCTCGGTGAACCGGGGCAGGATGAGCTGCGGCTCGAAGCTGGGCTGGGCCGATCGGACGATCTCGCTCAGCAGGAGGTGCACCCGGTCTCTGGTGTTGGTCCAGCCCCAGGCCGGCGCCTGGGTTGAGTCGACCCCGAGCGTGAAGGGCCGACGGTTGGTCATCCGAACCGCGAGCTGGCCCTCGAACCCGCCGGCGCACAGGTAGGCGGGATCGACCTTGCCGCCACCGACCTCGACCCGCTCGACCCAGCTCGGCACCGGTGTGGTGCAGCCGGGCTCGGCTACCTCGGCCTCGTCCAGTCCGACGAACAATGCGTCGATGACGGCGGGCAGCCGGGACCAGTCCCAGACGCTGGAGCGCCACCACCCGTCAGGCGACTCGCTGCTGGTCGAGACGATCCCCTCGTCCACGTCGATGGTGGCATCGACCTGGACCCATCCCTGCTCCTCGTCCCACTGGGACGGGGTGGCGATGACCGGATCGTCGGGGAGCACGACCAGATCGGTGTCGAAGAGGAGTTCGAGGGTGGCCGGTTCGGTGAGCTCGGCCCCGCGGATCTCGATGTCGACCGGCGGCGCAACGGCCTGCTCGAGCGGGAAGGCGATCGCCGACGGGGCGGCGCCGATCGCGGTGAGCCGCACCTCGGCGTTGTCGGTCAGAGCACCGGGCGGGATGGTCAACCGAGCCCGGCCGGCGAGCTCGACGACGCCGCCGGCCTCGGCTCCGACACGAGCCACGGTGAGGCGCTGGTCCTCGTCGACGGCCTGGGAGGACGGGGGGGTGGACCGCTCCTGGGCCTCGCCGGCCACTGCGGTCTCGCGCAGACTGGCGTTGGAGTCGGTCGACGAGCAGGCGGACGCGACGATGGTCACCGCCGCCACCACGATCACCCAGGACCGGAGCTTCACTTGCTCCACCGCTTTCCAACCATTCGCCCCAACGGGGCGCCTGCCGCCTACTCCAGGAGCAACGCTAGTCCCCCAGGGCCCCCACCGGGCAACCCACACCGGTTCCGCCCAAGCCGCAGTAGCCCATCGGGTTCTTGGCCAGATACTGCTGGTGATAGTCCTCGGCGGCGTAGAAGGGCCCGGCCGGCTCGATCTCGGTGGTGATCGCGCCGTACCCGGCCGCGGTGAGCTGCTGCTGATACACGTCGCGGGACCGCTCGGCCTGCGCCCGTTGCTCATCGTCGAACACGTACACGCCCGATCGGTACTGAGTACCCACGTCGTTGCCCTGACGCATGCCCTGGGTGGGATCGTGGCTCTCCCAGAACAGGGCCAGCAGGTCCTCGTACGTGACGACGCCGGGGTCGAACACGACCAGGACGACCTCGTTGTGGCCGGTGCGACCGCTGCACACCTCTTGGTAGGTGGCGTGGGGCGTGTGGCCCCCGGCGTAGCCCACCGCGGTGGAGATGACCCCGTCGAACTGCCAGAAGACCCGCTCGGCGCCCCAGAAGCAGCCGAGACCGAACAGGGCTTGCTGCATCCCGTCGGGAACCGGTCCGCCGGCCAGCGGGGCGTCGAGCACGTGATGGCGCTCTGGCGTCGGGATCGGCTCGGCGCGGCCGGGCAGGGCTTCTTCCGCCGTCACCATCGCGGTCTTGTCTCTCCCGAACAACCCCATGGCGACGGCCTTTCCTCGGCGGACGAATCGATCGTTGTCGAGGCTATCGGCGGCCGTCGAGGATCCGCCCGGGGTCGCGGTCCGAGCCCTACGCTCTCGCCATGGCCGACGGGATCCTCTCCGGGCCGGTCGAGGCCGAGCGTCGCCCCGGTCGACGGCCGAGCTACCCCTCGGTCGAAGCGCGTCCGGGACTGGTGGTCGAGCACCGTCCGTCGGGCACGACCGGAGCGGTCATGGACATCTCGGCGCGGGGTGTGATCCTGCGCGATCGTCACGGTCGCGACCACGAGTTCCGCCTCCGCGACGGAGCGTTCGGCTTCGAGGGGACGCCGTGCTCGCTGGTGGCACCCCGGCCGGGTGACGCCGGGATCGAACTGACCGCATCGGGCTCGGTGGCGGTTCCCGAGGCACCGGCGCGCGTGGCGCGCGCCAGCCGGATCTGGGTCGAGGGAATCCACGACGCCGAGCTGATCGAGCACGTCTGGGGCGACGATCTCAGGGTCGAGGGCATCGTGGTCGAACCGCTGCACGGCGCCGACGACCTCCCCGATGCGGTGCGAGGGTTCCAGGCTCGGCCGGGCCGTCGGCTGGGGATCCTGCTGGACCACCTGGTGCCCGGCTCGAAGGAGTCCCGGCTGGCCGCCCAGATCGATCACCCCGACGTCCTGGTCTGCGGTCACCCCTACGTGGACATCTGGGAGGCGATCCGGCCCGCGGTGCTGGGGATCGACGCCTGGCCGCAGATCCCCAAGGGGCAGGACTGGAAGACCGGTGTCTGTCGAGCCCTCGACGTGGGTGAGCCCAAGATGTTGTGGCGGCTGATCCTGCGCTCGGTGTCCACGTACGCCGACCTCGAGGCCGACCTGGTGCGATCGGTCGAGCAACTGATCGACTTCGTCACCGTCCGAACCTGAACCCTCTCGGGGTCAGGCACCCAGAGGGTTCACCCTCTGGGTCTGCTCTCCGGCTCAGAAGAAGGCGGCGAGGAAGCCCTTCACCGTCACCTCGCAGGTGCCGGTGGTGCCGTCGCCGTTGGTGACGTCGAGCTCGACCCGTCCGTGGCGCCGGAAGCTGGTGCCCAGCGCCGTGACCTGCACGCCGGCCTCGGCCGGGTCGAGGGTCAGCGGGGCACCCCGCACCCAGGCCCGGCGAGTGCGGTCGAGGAAGTCGGTGCCGTCGAACGCCGAGATCTGCACCAGGTACTGGCCGGCCGTGCCGCAGTTGAGCGTGGGCGTCACGGTCGAGGTGCCGGTGAAGGTGCACGACGTGGTGTCCCCGGCGATGGCCGACAGCTACCAGGAGATGGTGAGCGGGTCGCCGTCGGGGTCGGTGGCCGATCCAGCGATCACGACACGGAACCCTATGCCCGCCGCCACCCTCCCAACAGGGTTCACGATCCGGGTCGGGTTCAGCCCCTACCGGCCCGCGCCGCGCAGCGAGCCGATCGTCGGCTGCGCCGGGTCATAGACCACACACTGGAGATTCCGGTCGGCCGGGCCGAAGGTCGAGGGAATGATGAAGCCGTACTCGAGCTCGGACGACCAGTAGTCCACGCCGACGTACGGCTCGAACTGCTCCAGGCAGGCGCCCAGCACGGCGTACTCGACCTCCTCGTTCTCGAGCGACCCCTCGCTGGCGGCGACCGTCGCCATGATCTCCACCTCGTGCAGCTGGCCGCACGGGATCGTCACCATGAGGTCGGTCCCGTGACCATCGACCGCGCACGACCCGACCGTCGACTCCAGGTCCCGATCGGCCTGGGCCAGCGCCGCGCCGTAGAGCTGTCCGACGCAGTCCTTGCTCGGCACACCCGTGCCGCAGCTGGCCCCGAAGACCTCGTACTCCGACCCGACGGGGCTGCTGTTGACCAGTCGCACACAGCTGTCGATGTCGGCGTCGCGGCACCGGTCGTACAGCGCGTCGAGCACCGGGTCGTCTCCGTACCGAGTGTGGTTCTCGCCGTACTCCTCGTACATCGGCGTCTCGTACGGATCGTCGTAGAGGCCCCCCTCGGTGCAGTCGGCTTCCAGGCCCCCGCTCCCGGTGGCGAGCGTCTCGAGAACTCCTCCCAGACCGGCGCGGGTCGTGGCCAGCCCCAGCACGCGGGTGTTGCCGAAGTCCAGTGCGGTCACGACGCCGGCGACCTCGCCACGATCGGTGAGTGCCGGGCCGCCGCTGTTTCCGGAGTCGGCCGATGCATCCGTCCGCAACCCGACCCTGGTGCCGTTCTCGACGACGAAGCTGACCACGCGTCCGGCGGTCACCGAGAAGCTGGTGTCCACCTCGGTCGCTTCGGGATCGGTGCCGACCACCGGATACCCCATGACGGTGATCTCCTGGCCCTCGACCAGGAGCTCGGTCTCCGCCCACCGCAGCCGGGTCGTCAGGGACTCCTCCACCGCCAGGACCGCGATGTCCTGCTGCTGGGACCAACCGAGGACCTCGGCGTCCAGCTGGGTGCCGTCCTGGGCCACCACGACCGGCGTCGTGTCGGTCACCACGACGTGCCAGTTCGTGATGAGGAGGTGATCGGCGACGGCGAACGCGGTGCCTCCGCCTTCGAATCCGCACCCCTCGGTGTCGACGCGGTAGACGGCGTCGCGGAACCGGCGGGCGAGCTCCTCGGTCGTCAGCGGCTCGGCGGACGCGGTCGGCGGCGGCGTGCCGCCGATCCTGTCGTCTCGACCGAGGGCGAGCGCCAGATCGTCGGCGCGGTCGGAGGGGCCGGTCACCTCGTTCAGGTTCGTCGCCGCCCGGTAGCCCGCTCCGATGATCCCGGCGCCGAGCACCGCGAGCACGAGCACGGTCCATCGGCCGCGGCGGCGGCCCGCAGGAGGCGCCGGGAGGTCCGGCGGTGGTTGCCGTCGGCGTCGCCCGCGAGCCGCTGGCGGCGGGGTCGGGGGCGACCACGATTGCGCCGCTCCCGTCAGGTGGATGGGTCGAGATCGCTGCGGCGGCGCCGGCCAGGGACCGGCGTGCTCCGACGGGTCCGTGGGTGGGCCCGGTGCCTGCGCTGGCGGCGCGGGTGGGGGTGGGGATGGGGGTGCGCCGCTGGGAGGAGGAGGCGGTGAGGGCGGCGGCGACGGCCGACCGGTCGGAGGGGGCGGGAGCGGCTGCCGTGGTCGGCCGCAGGACGGGCAGAACCGGTCCTGCGGCGACGTGCTCGCGTGGCAGTGCGGACAGTTCATCGGCTGACACCGACCGGCACATGTCCACCCGTCGCTGCTCGCACCATGCGCTCTCCCAGCTTCGATCCGATCGTACGACCGATCCGGGTCCCCAGGAAAAGGAAGAAGGACCCCCTCTGGTGGTGGCTCCGGAGGGGGTCCTTACTGCACTCATTGTGGGGGTTTCGACCACGGAGTGTGAATGTGTGAATGTACCCGTGAGCCGTTCGACTCAGGTGGGCCGTGGGGCGCACGACCGTGGCACGATGCCATGGTGAGATCGAACCGCACACGCTTCGGGTCGGCCGGGCGCCGAGCAACCGCGGTGCTGGTCCTGTGGGTGATCGTCCTCGGTCTCGCCGGGCCCGCCATGGCCCAGGAGGACGTCCTGAGCACCGAGGCCGCGGTCGGGCTGGCCGTTCCCGATCTGGTCAGCGGGGTCTACGCCCAGGCGGGCGCCGACGTGAACCTGACGACGCTGTCGACCGTGGTGCGGGGCGCAGAACGCCGCCGAGCTGGCCGTGTACGCGGCGGTGTTCGCCGACCCGATGGCCGAGCCGGACGCGGTGGCGCGATCGCTGCTGACCGTCGTGAGCGAGGCCCAGGCGTCCGCCACCCCCGTGCTGGTGGTCGTGTACGCCCCGGATCAGTTCGGTCATGCCGACCGAGGGATCGGCCAGACCGAGATGAACGACGCGCTGGCCGATGCCCAGGAGCCGATCCTCGCGGGCAACGCCACCCAGGGGACCGAGGAGCTGGTCGACTCCTTGAGCGCCAGCGAGGGCCGGCGCTGGGGTCGGATCCTCCTCGCGTTGGGGATCGCCACCGTCATCCTGGCGTTGGGTCTGGTCGGTGGCCTGTCGGAGCGCTTCGGCGGTCGCCGGCGTCGCGCCCGCCGGCGCGACGAGCTGGACCACGATGCCGAGCTGCTGTCGCCGCGGATCATGAAGGTCGCGGAGCGGACCTCGCTCTCCGGCTCGGCCGAGGCACGAGCCAGTTACCACGACCTGTCGGCCCGGTACGGGCTGGCACGGGAACGGCTCGAACAACCGCGACACCGCGACCGGGACCTCGACGAGATCGAACGCGACCTGCTCCAGGTATCCGAGGATCTCGACGCGCTCAACCGCGCCGCCGTTCCCCACTTCGGCCCCCACCCCGACGCGTGATCCGTCGTCTCAGAGGCCGCCGGCGTCGGAGAGGGGCCAGAACCGGAGGCTCGCCCGCCCGATGATGTTCTCGCCGGCCACAGGTCCGTAGATCCGGCTGTCGATCGACGACGCCCGGTTGTCACCGAGGACGAAGAACGCCCCGTCGGGGACGACGACCGAGTCGGCGCCTTTCGGTGTGGTCGTCGTGCCGGCTGCCAGGTAGGGCTCGTCGACGGGGGTGCCGTTGCGGACGACGATCCCGTCGACGAACGCGATCTCGTCGCCGGGCAGTCCGATGATGCGTTTCACCAGAGCGTCGACCTGATCGTCGACCGACGGCGGCGGAACGAAGATGACCAGGTCGCCGTGCCGGAAGTCGGTCAGCTCGTCGGCCAGCTTGTTGGCGACGATCCAGTCCCCGGGTTCGATCGTCGGCACCATCGAACCCGACGGCACCTTGTAGGGCTCGGCCACGTAGGTCTTGAGACCGGTACCGATCAGGACGGCCGGGACCAGCCAGAGGAGCCACCCCACGATGGCGCTGCGTCGACGCCGCGACCGAGGCGCGTTCGCCGGCGCCGGGTCGTCGGTGGCTGGTGCGGTGGTGGTCACGGGTACGGCGATGCGGGCGAGCGCGGAGGGGACCAGCACCGTACCGGTTGTGACCGGGATCACGCCGGGAACGGGAAGCCTGGGGGACCGAGCGGTGTTGACTCTCGTACATGGTCATGGAGCCGCCGCCGGGCATTTCGGCACGCTTTACCCCTCCGGGAGCACGCTGTCACCGGCGGCGGCCCGTGGCCGCCGAGTCGCGATTGGAAGGAAGCATGCGTGCAGTTCACTGTCGTTGGGTCGGGTCTTCGGGATCCCCATCGGAGTCAACTGGAGCCTGCTCGCGATCGCCGCCCTCCTCACCTGGACCCTGGCCGGTGGCCTCTTCCCCGAGCTCTACCCGTCGATCCACCCGGTCACGGCCATCCTCGTCTCGATCCTGTCGGTCCTGCTCTTCTTCGGGTCCATCCTGGCTCACGAGCTGGGCCACTCCGTGGTCGCCCAGCGGGCCGGGATCAAGGTGGAGGGGATCACCCTGTGGCTGTTGGGCGGCGTCGCCCGGCTCAGCAGGGAGCCCCAGACCGCCCGGGATGAGCTGAAGATCGCTGCCGCCGGCCCGGCGGTCAGCATGGCCGCTGCGCTCAGCTTCAGCGCCGTCGCGGTCGGTGCCTCGCTGCTGCCGTTCGAGAACTACATCACCGGGGTGGCCATGTATCTGGCCATCGTCAACGGGGTGCTGGCCATCTTCAATCTGCTGCCGGCCGCGCCGCTCGACGGCGGACGGGTCCTGTCCAGCCTGGTCTGGATGCGCACCGGCAGCCGCACCAAGGCCACCACCGCCGCCACCACCGGCGGCAAGATCATCGGCTCGCTGTTCATCGCCTGGGCCGCCTATCGCTTCCTGGTGCTCGGCGACAGCTTCGGCCTCTGGACCGGTCTGATCGGCCTGTTCATCATCCAGACCGCCACCCAGGAGCAACGGGCCCGGCAGATGACCACCCGGCTGGCCGCGGTCACCGTCGAGCAGGTCATGCGGCCCCATCCGCCGGTGGCCGAGGACTGGATGACGCTCGGCGATCTCTCCCAGATGCTGGGCGGTCGCTTCACGCACTCGGCGTACCCGGTGCGCGGCTTCGACGGCCGGATCGTCGGCATGCTGGTGGTGGCCGACCTGAACTTCCTGGACCCGCTCACCTGGTCCCACCAGCGTGTGCTCGAGCTGGCCCGACCCATCGACCGCGTCGACGTGGTCCTCGCCAGCCGATCCCTGGATCAGGTCGTGGTCGAGCTGAAGCACGGTGGCGAGGTTCTGGTGGTGGACGAGACCGGCCGCACGGTAGGGACCCTCGGCCCCGCCGAGCTGCAGCGAGCCACTCAGGTCGCAAACCTCAGCCAACCCTCTCCCTCCGCCCCCGACCGCGGGGTCTCCCACACGGGTTGACCCCGCCCGGGTGCCACCCCGCCGGTGACGGCGGTCCGCCTGCCCTCCCTCTCGGACCGTCGTCACCGGCCCTGGTGGTGTTTCCCGGCGCTGGGCAAGGAGTGCAGCGGAAGGGAGAGAGCGACGCTCGAGTTCGCTGAACTCCCAAGGGGCCCGCCCCGGCGCGAAGCGCCCCGCCGGGGTCCCGTACACTCCATTGGCTGTGCGTGTACGTCGACCGATCGGGAACCGGCAGCCATGAGCTTCGTGTCGCAACTGGTTCCGGTCGCCCGATCAGGTGTCAAGGCGGTCGCCGCCGGGATCGACGTCGTGTCCCGACCGCAGCCGGGCGTGACGATCCTCATCTACCACCGCGTCGGCGCCGGCTCGGGCGGCCAGATGGACCTGGCGCCCGATTTGTTCCACCGGCAGCTGGCGTGGCTGTCCGAGCACTGCGACGTGATCAGCCTGGACCGGGCCCTCGAGCTTCTCGCTTCGGACTCGCCGTTGCCCCACGATGGGGACGCGCCGCCCGTCGTGCTGACGTTCGACGACGGGACCGCGGACTGGGTCGAGCACGTCCTCCCTGCCCTGGAGGCCCATCGGGTCCCGGCCACGTTCTACGTGGCCACCTCGTTCATCGAGGACGGCACCGCGTTCCCGGGCGACGGCGTGCCGCTGTCGTGGGCCGCTCTTGGCGAGCTCGTGTCGTCCGACCTGGTCACGATCGGTTCCCACACCCACCGGCACCTCCTCCTCGACCGCCTGCCGGCGCCCGACATCGCCGATGAGCTCGACCGCTCGATCGACCTCCTGGCTGAGCGGGTCGGGGTGGAGGCGAACCACTTCGCCTATCCGAAGGCGGTGCTGGGCTCGCCGGAAGCGGAAGCGGCGGTGCGGGAGCGATTCTCCTCGGCCGTGATCGCCGGCACGCGCGCCAACCCGCCGGGGGTCGACCCCCACCGGCTGCACCGCTCCCCCATCCAAGCGGCCGACAGCCAGCGATGGTTCCGGCGCAAGGCGGTCGGGGGCATGCACGTCGAGGACGACCTACGCCGCTTGGCCAATCGGGCCCGCTACCGGAAGCTCGCCTCGTGAACCCGAAGCCTGCGGGGTCAGCCGGTTGGCAGTACTCTGACGCCCGCATGCATTCGGGGATCGACCAGACCGAGGGTCAGACGGGTGGGGGCACACCGACGGTGTCGATCGTCCTGGCCACCTTCAACGGCGAGCGATACCTGGGAGAGCAGCTGGAGTCGCTCCGACACCAGACCCAACTACCCGACGAGCTCGTCGTGGTCGACGACGCCTCGACCGACGGCACCGCTGCCATCATCCGGGACTTCGCAAGGACCGCGCCGTTCCCGATCAACTTCATCGCGTTATCCGAACACCTCGGCACCTGCCCGACCTTCGAAGAAGGCTTTCGAGCGGCCCAGGGCGAGGTGCTGGTCATCTGCGACCAGGACGATCGCTGGCAGCCGGAGAAGATCGCCGTGATGGCGAAGCGAATGGCCGACCGTCCCGACGCGCTGTTGGCGTTCTCCGATGCCGTGCTGATCGACGCCGGAGGGTCGACCGACTCAGCCGCTCGCGTTGGAGGGTGGCCGGTTTCGGACCGCGGGAGTGGCAACGGATGGACGACGATGCGCTGGGCCAGATCCTCGCCCGTCAGATCGTCTCGGGATGCACAGCGGCCATCCGCCGGACCCTGGTCCCGGTACTCCTTCCCTTCCCGGCCGGTCTGCATCCGGCGCTGGGCGACATGATGTACGACCGGTGGATCTCGCTGGTGGCGGCCGCAACCGGGCCGGTGTTGACGATCCCGGAGCGACTGGTGGAGTACCGCATCCACCCGGGCCAGCAGATGGGCATCCCGGCCCTTCCCATCCGGCGCATCGCGCCCCGGGCGGCGCTCCAGATCGGGCAGTTCCGGTCCGGGGGGACCGAACGCACCGGCCGCAGTCACTACAACCGGGTGCACGTGCTCGAGATCGCCAAGCGGCTCGAGAGCTGCGGCCTGGACTCCGGAGACTCGATGCTCAGGCTGCGCCTGGCCGGCGAGCACCTGCGCTCCCGTGGTGACCTGCCAGCCGCCCGATGGCAGCGAACCGGCCCGGTCGGGCGGCACTGCCTGGACGAGGACGGCTACCGGCGGTTCGCGCTGGGCCTGTCCACCGCGGTCGCCGACTGGGTGCGCTGAACCCGCGACGTGTCGATCACCCGGAACGGGCCGGGGTCCCCGAGCGTCGGCGCTTCGCCTTGGGCTTCTGGGCTCCGGCTCGACGTAGTAGGACGCGTAGTAGCCGTCGGTCTCCCGGGTCACCGAGGTGCCGATCAGGATGACCCCCATGACCGGTGCATGGTGCATGTCCAGGAGCTCCATCGTGTCCTCGATGACCTTCACCCGGTTGCGACCCGATCGGACCACCAGGATCACCTCGTCGGCGAGGGGCAGCATGTCGATGGGGTCGTTGGAGACGCGCAGCGGGCTCGAATCCACGAGCACGGTGGCCCCGACGCCGGCCGCTGAAACGACCACCTCGCGTACGGCAGCGAGCCGGCCGCTCACCTCGGTGGTGGGAGGTCCGGCCGATACGGTCCACAGGTGGGGAACCTGGCCGTGACGAACAACGTCGTCGAGCGAGGGCCGCTCGACGCTCATCTCGGCCAGGTCTGCCAGGGAGGGTGTCGATTCCGAGTTCAGGTAGCGGTCCAGTTTGGGGCGGCGGAAGTCGGCGTTGACGGCCACTACCTCGTCGCCGGCCTCGGCCAGGGCGAGCGCGGTCAACGCCACCGAGGTGGACTTCCCCTCCTCGGGCAGGGCGGACACGAACATGAATCTCCTCGGCACACCGCTGCTGCTGCCGTGACCGGCGATGACGCGACCGTGGTGGCTCTCCGTTGTTTGGGCTCCGTTGGCCGGCAGACCCGTTGACGCCGTTGGCGGCACCGTTGGCCGAAGCTGATCGCTCGGCCTGGGTCTGGACGAATTCGATGGCCGAGCGAACCCGTCGGTACTGCTCAGACCAGGCCCCGTCCAGGTGGACGTGGCCCTCGTCGTCGGCAGGGAGCCGACGGTTCGGGATACGCCCGATCTCGGCGAGGATCGGGACGTCGATGAGCTCGGCCAGCTCCTCCCGGGTGTCGACTCGCCGGTTGACCCGCTCGACCAGCAGCACCAACCCAGCGCCCAGGAAGAGCCCGATCAGGCCGAGCAGGGTGGCGCGGAACACGGGTGACTCGGGGACGGCCAGGCGCTGGGAATCGGCGACCCGCGGGGCCTCGGCGCCCAGTGTCGAGTACGGCTCGCGCTGTGAGATCTCCAACTCGGCCTCGGCGAGGCGGTTCTGGGCATCCTGCAGCTCGTTGGCCAGACGGGTCCGTTCGGCGACCAGGGCGTCGACGGTCGGGGTCTGCGGAAGGGGGACATCAGGTCGGACGATGAAGGCGTTCTCCTGGTCGAACAGCGCGAGCAGGACGGTCGCCTCCTCGACGCGCTCGTTGAGCTGTTCGAGCTGGCGCTGGTCCTCGCTCCGGAGCTCGGCGTTGACCACCTCGAGAAACGCAGCGGTGAAGGCCTGAACGATCTCCGAGGCCCTCTGGGAATCGGGATCGGTCACGGTCAGCGAGATCGACCTGCTGTCGGTGTCGTCGCTGACCCTGACCTTGCGGGCCAGGCCGGCGGAGTCGGGATCGCCGAGCGTCGCCGCAGCGACCACCGGCACTTCGCCGCGGGTGACCTTCAGGGCATCCTGGGAGACGTTCGCAGGGTTGCCCGCCAGGCGGTTGGCGACGATGACCTGGCTGGCCTGGTACTGGGTTGTCTGGCGCTCCGGACCAACCCGCCCGGCGGAGAAGTAGCCGGCGGCGACGCCCATGAGGAGGGCCGCGACAAGGATTGGCCAACGCCGTCGCAGCACGGCCCGGAGCTTGCTCATCGGTTGACCTTAGGTCGTGAGTCGACCTGGTTCACAGTACCGGCAGGCTCGCCGCCATGGGCGGATTCGTCCGCCGGGTCGGGGGAAGTTGCCAGGTCCGCAGGTTCGGGGCGGCGCCGGTAGCTCAACGACGGCATCGGGGCCTTCGGCAGGGCGAGAACGACCAGGAGGATCGCCAGCGCCTGGGATCGTTGCCGAGCGAGGATCCCGAAGTTGGCGATGAACGAGAACCCGATGGCGAACAGCAGGACGTAGCTCAGGCTGAACACGAGGAACGGTCGACGGAGCGCAAGACGCGGCAGGCTGAGCAACCGGCGCCAGGACAGGGCGAACAACCCGAGCAACAGCAAACCCTCGGCGGCGGCGATGAGGCCGTTGAGGTTGCCCGCCTCCCAAGGGAACGGACGGAAGAACACCGAGACGACCCCGGCCGGGATTCGACTGGGTCCCGTGATCGCCGTCGGCGAGAACTCCGATCCGCCCCGCGAGGTTCGATCGAGTGCCTGCTCCAGGGACGCCTGGGTTCCGCCCTCCTCGCCGTAGTCGTTGAACGTCTCGGCGAGTCGCGTGCTCGCCAGTCCGGCCAGCAGCAGGAGCGCTACCAGCGCAAAGAACCGAACAGAGCGACCGCGGACGCGCGCCGCGTTCGCCGCCGTGGAAGCCGCCGATCATGCCCACTGCCATGGCCAGCCCAATGCGCCTATCGACATGATGGCCACGTGGGGACGGATGAGGAGGACGAGCAGGGTACCGGCGACGAAGAACGCGGCACCGCGCACTCTCGGGTGGGGTGCGAGAAGCAGGCCACCCCCGTAGACGATCAGTCCCAGGCAACCGATCATGAGGGCTTCCTTGCCGATCGAGGAGGGCCAGAAGAGGAGCGACGGCAGGAACAGCACCAATAGGGTGAATCGACGGTGGTCTCCCTCCGGAACGGCCACCTTGAACGCCCGCACGATCAGCACCTGGCCCCAAAAGCAGATGAAGGCGAAGACCAGGAAACCGGCGTACACGCTCTCGCCGGTGATGGTGTAGACAGCACCGACGAAGTCGGCGATGCGCTGGGTCTCGTCCGGGAAGCCGTTCATGATCTCGATCGGATGGATGGGAACGCCCTCTCGCAGCCGCTCGACGAACGTCGTACCCGCCGAGTGGTACCGGGCTGCGTCCCCGCTTCCTCCGTAGAGGCGGAAGATCATGTAGTAGCGGGCCATGGCACCGGCAAAGTGCACGAGAAGGGCGATGAGAAGGATCCGGGACAGCCACGGATCGCCGTCACGCCGTGCGATCCACCGGAAGACAGGCACCGATGCGGCCGTGAGAACGAGGAAGGTGACGACGCCGATCCACACATCGAACCCCGACGAGTCGAGCATGAAGCTCACGGCGAGGAGCAGCACCGCGATCACACCGAGGCCACCGAGCAGCCAGGGAACGTCGTCACGATCCCAACGGCTATTGGCCGACCCACGCGACCTCAGGAAACCCAGCATCGGGTCAGGAGTGTAGAGAACCCGGTGACGTCGAACCTATCCGGGTGATCCGATCGCTCGGGCATCATCGATGCCACTCCCGCCGGACGTGGTCAGCGGGACGAACCGTCGCTGCCATCTCCCTGCGGAGCGTTTCGCTTGCGGGCGGCCTGTTCACGTCCACGAAGCAGCAGTCCCGCAACCCCGCTGGGCGCAATCCAGGAGGCGGTGGGTTGCTCTTCTCCACCAAGGGCGGTCTTGTGATCCCCCCGTCCGCTGAGGAAGTCGTACACGGTGTACCCCTCCGCCCGGACTCGCTCGATGGCGCGGGCATGAAGCTCGATCCCCAGTCCGAAGCGTTGCCAGTCCGGATCCCAGCCGGTCTTGTAGGCGTGGAAGGTCCCTTGATGACGGAATCCGGCGAGCGCTCCGACGGGGCCGTTCGCTCCTTCCAGCACGAGCACAACCAGACCCTCCCCCTTTCTACTGGAGCCGGCGAGACGGCCCAGGAAGTCCTCGCGCCGATCGTCGAAGACGCCGGCCTGCCCCTGCGCTGCCCATCGGGCCAGATGAAGTCGGCGCAGCGCAGCGAGCCCCTCGAAGGCGCCCTCGCCTTCCATCCAGCGCTCTTCCACTCGCTCGGCGGCAAGCAACCGTCGGCGGCGGCGGATGTTCTTTCGGACTTTGGCCGTGGTTCGCTTCTCCCATGAATCGGTGAGATCGAGCCGGAATCTCCGGCGACGAGCCAATTCGGTCAACCCGTTGGAGACTGCCCAGGTGTTCCACGACTCATCAAGGCTCTCGAGCATCAGCGTTGAACCTGCGACGTCCTTCGCAGCACTCAGCAGCCGCTCTCCTGTCGATGCATCAGTCGAGAGAGGTCCGATGCCATCAGCGGCGCCGGGTCCGGATCCCACCAGGCCCCAGTAGGGGATCTTCAGCGGGAGACGGCGATGGAGCGGTCGCGACATCCGGCACATGGCCAGGAGTCCGACCACTGACGGCGCGTGTCCCTGGCCCAGATCGTGGTCCAGGGGGCATCGGGGGCGAACGTGTCCCGCCAGGCTGCGCACCAGTCAGGGGTGTGGAAATAGGTGGACGGACAGCCGGCCGACAGCAGCGAGTTCCAGTCGCCGTACTGCGCAGGGCTGAGCGGGCCGTCGACCACGTCGAGTACTACCGAACTCATTGCGAGGCACAGCATGCCCCACGCGAAGCAAATACGCTACGGGGCCCTCGACACGGAGGCAGCGAACGTGGCACGTACGGTCGGACGATTCCGACGGAGAGTCCTCGAAATGGAAGCGACGCGCGAGGGCGACTTGACCTCGGAAGGCCTCGTCGAACTCGACGACCTCGAAGGTCTGGCGGAGCTGCTGGCATCCGGTGGTGGTCATGAAGACGCAGTGCGCTGTGGTGATGTCTGCGCGGTCGCCCGGGTCGGAGATGTGCCGGTCGGATTGGGGTGGCTCCGTCTCACCCACCACGTGGACCGGCACTACGGCGCCTGGAGCGCCCCCGACGAGCGGACCGCCTACCTCAATCAGCTCTTCGTCGCCCCCGCAGCGCGGGGGGAGGGAATCGCCACCATGCTCATCGACGACCTGCTGCTCCACGCCGGCAAGGCCGATCGGCAGGTGGTCCGGTGTCTCGTCGCACCCGACAACACCGCTTCGCTGCGCGCCTTCGAACGGAGCGGTGCCGTCCCCATCGCTGATCTCCGAGGACTGCGGCTCGGATCCCGATGGACGCTGCGCCTGAGTCGACGATTCCCGTGAGGCTCCTGTACGTGACACCTGGGTTCGGCCCCACTGGCGGAGCCGAGCGGTCCTTTGCCGCGATCTGTCCTGGGCTGATCGAGGCGGGGATCGATGTCCACATTGCAGTACTCACCGATCGGCAGGGCCTCGGGCCAACCGTCGAAGGAAAGGGAGCCACGATGCACGATCTGAGTGAGGCGGATTCGCTCTGGTCGCGAACCGCGGCCATACGCCGGCTCGTGCGACGGCTCGACCCGGACATCGTCCACTCCGTACTCTGGTACGCCGACATCCCATGCCGACTCGCCCTCGCCGGCCGTCGGTCGGCCTGCTCCATCACCTCGTGGGCGAACACGCCCTATGTTCGTGCTCGAGTCGAGTCCGGCTCGGCCCGACGGCTACCCCTTCAGGTGACCAGGCTGATCGATGCCACGACGACGGCAATCGGCGTGGACCTCGTCCACGCGGTAACGCCGGGGGTGGCTGAAGCGAACCGTGCCGCCCTTCGGACCTCCTCCGAGAAGGTGGTGGTCGTGCGTCGCGGGAGGGGGCGAGACGAGCTCGGCGACTTCAGCGAGGAGCGGCGTACGAAGATCCGGCGGTCGATCGAGCTGCCGAGCGGAGCGGAGATGGTCCTGTGCGTCGGAAGGCAGGAGCGGCAGAAGAACCTCCCGCTCGCGGTTCGCGCCTTTGCCGAGACAGCCGCCCACCGGGAAGAAGCGCTGCTCTGCCTTGCCGGGCGCGAGGGCGGCGACTCGAACGAGATCCACGACCTCGTGTCCGAACTCGACCTGGAAGACCGGGTCCGCTTTCTGGGGCACCGAGACGACGTCGCAGATCTCCTCTGTGCAGCCGACGTCTTCGTGATGAGCTCCTGGTTCGAAGGAGCCGCCGGGGCGGTCATCGAAGCGTTCGGCCTGGACTGCCCGGTCGTGGCCACCGACGTCGCCGGACTCAGGGGAGTGGTCTGCCATCGGGCGAATTCGTTGGTTGTCCCGATCGACGACAGTAGGGCGCTTGCGCGCGCCGTCGGCGAGGTCTTGGACCGCCCGGGAGAGGCTCGTAGGCGAGCCGAGGAGGCGAGGCGACTCTTCGAGTCCGAGTTCACGACGACGAAGGCGGCGTCAGGCATGGCCGATCTCTACCAGCGCGCGCTTGCCGCGCACCGCTCGCGGTAGGTTCGTCCGCGACATCGGGGTTCAGCTGCTGCGCCGTCCGACGGGTCGCACTAAGGGACGGCAGACGATGATCCTCGACGAGGCACCCGTCAGGCGGGCCAACCGACGGCGCCCTGTCAGGCTCAACCGCGACCGAAGGACGTGGTTGCCGGAGAAGGCAAGCTCGCCAGGGATGAGGCGGACGATCTCCCACCCGGATGCGGCGAAGCGGCGACGCCACGCCGGTCGTGAGAAGTGCCAGATCTCGGTGAGCGCATTTCCCCGGATCCCGTGGGCGCGCGGCACCAGCAGGCGCTTGAGCGGAGGCAGCGCCTCCTCGCCGCGGGCCGAGCACCGAGGTCGATCCATGGTCCGGCTCGCTCGTGACCGACTGACGCCGGAGGCGACGTCGTGCGGCGGCAAGAATCCCCAGATAGCGGGTGAGGATCGTGAGCACCCGCCAGGTCGCGGTCGGCACGACGTGGATTGCCAGGCCGTCCGGAGCGAGCACTCGAGCGCATTCGGACAGCAACCCCGGGAGGTCGACCACGTGCTCGAGCACGTGGCTGCTGAAGATAACATCGAACTCCTGGTCCTCGCCGGAATGTGCACGCCGTCGTAGAGGACCAGTCCCGGGGCCGCCTGGTCCTGATACGGACCCCCTTCGACCTCGAGCGACAGCACGGTGCGACCCGACTGGCGCAGCTGCCGCGTTCGTCTCCCGTTTCCGGCCCCGAGCTCGACCACCGAGCCGGGCGGAAGCACCGACGTCACCCACTCGAATTCGGCATCACGAATCTGATCGCGGTGTTGCTGCTTGAGCTCGGCAAGGGAGAGCGAGTCGACGGGGGGTTCGATGACGGATCGACCTCAGACCGGTGCGGCTACTGCCATGAGCATGTGACCCATGGAGGCGGCCGACAAGCGCGCGAGGAGCGACGTCGGCAGATCGTGCGCCTCCTCGCGGACGATGGCTCGCTTGATCGAGCTGCTCAGTCTCTGGGTTTCCACCGTTTCGGGCACTTCCGGAGCGACGGCAGGCGTGCTTGGTGGTGCCGGCGCAGCGGATGCGCCGACTGAGGCCGGGAGGGGAAGCTCACCGATTCCGGCGTTGACGAGGTGCGGATGCCAAGATTCTGCACTGAAGCCCGCGGAGGTCAGCCACCGAGCGAACGTTCCCTTCGTCAGCTCGTACTGATGGAACGCGTACCCTTCGGGTGTCGCCGCATGGGAGCGGGCGACCAACCGACGACGGGCCGGGTATGAGTCGAGGCGACGGGCATCGAGTTGTACAAGGTCCTTCACCCTCTTCAGGGGGCTGACCCAGGGGACCGAGATCAGGAGTCGGCCTGACGGGGAGATCACCCGGCGGTGTTCGTGCAGGGCCTCGACCACGGTGCCTCTGAGATGCTCTACCACGCCGAGTGAGACGATGGCGTCGAAGCTACTGTCGGGGAACGGCATCGACCGGACATCGCCCCGAACAAGCCGGATGGTGCTCCATTCGACCTTCGCCCGCCGGAGGCTCTCGATCGCAAGATCGATTCCGATGATTCGGCGACCCCGTCCGGCCAGGTGTTGCGTGATCACACCGCTTCCGCACCCTGCTTCGAGCACCAGACCATCACGAGGCACCAGGCGATCCAGCAATCGCAGGGTCGGATCCGGGTCCTGGTCGGCCCGCCGGAGCGTGGACGGCAAGTCCACGCCGCGCCACTCGTCCTCCCAGTAGGCGGTGTCCTGACCTCCCCGCCGCTCGGTGTAGACGACACGGTCGAAACGGGAGAGCATGTCGTTCGTGCTGCTCATGGCTATTCCCTGTTCCCTGTTGGTGCAACGCTCTTGGTGAGACTGGGCTCACCGGCCCATTCCGACTCATGCGTAACTCTGGGGGCAGCGGAGGTAGTCTCCCGCTGCATGATGACCCTCGAACGTGCAGCACGGCGAATGGTGGTGGCGCTCGAAGCCCGGCGGTGCCCGCCCGAGCTTTCGGCCCGCTGGGTCGAACCGTCGTCAGGTTGGAGCGAAACGCAACGTCGTCGCCTCGAGCGGTTCAGGACAACCGTACTCCCCTGGCTCCACCACAATCGACGACTGACCGACCAGCACGTCCTCGAGGTCGGCGTGGGTCAAGGTGCCTCGACCGTTGCGCTGGCCGAGCAGGGAGCGGTGGTGACGGGGATCGACATAGACGAACGGGAGCTGGCCGCCGCCCGAGAAGCACTCACGGAGGTCGGTCTCAATGCAGACTTGCACTGCCTCAACGCCACAGACCTGGCCATGCTTCATGCAAGGCCGGATCAGGTCATCTTCTGGGCCGCGCTGGAACACATGACCCTGGAGGAGCGCCTCGAATCGATTCGAGCGGCGTGGGACGTGCTCCGACCCGGAGGACTCATGACCGTCGTGGAGACCCCGAACCGGCTGTGGCCCTTCGATTCACACACGTCGGGACTGCCCTACTTTGCCTGGCTCCCTCCCGACTTGGCGTACCGGTACAGCGGTCACAGCGAGCGACCCGGGTTTGGGGATCGGTACGCAGGAACGGGGCACGACGGCACCGATTTCTTACACTTTCTTCGCCGCGGACACGGGGTCAGCTTTCACGAGTTCGCGGTAGCGCTCGAGATGGACCACAGAGACATCGAGGTGCATTCTTGTATGCAGCTGGAGCGTCGACGGAGTGAGCCCTATCGCGCGATCGGCTGGAGGATGTCCCAGGCGGGGCGGACCGAGCGCAGTCTCAGGAGCTATGACAGAAAGACACATCCTGCGTGGTACCAGCCGTTCCTCTACCTGAGCCTGGTAAAGGGAGCCGAGCGGCCCGCAACGTACCAGCCAAGCGTCATCGGCTGACCTCCAGTCGACCGCGCAGCCGGCCGAGGAGGTATGACCAGAACCTGTGGATCGGCCATCCGTTCGAGGGCGCGGCGTACCTTCCTCGTTGAACCAAAACGAGATGATCGCCGGCGGTGGCAACGCCGGCGAGGAAGGCACGCCGATGTTGAGAGTAGTGACCGATGACGACGCCGGCGCGGAGATGCGCGTCGGCGCTGGATGAGATCTGTCCGCGAGGGCGCCCGGCGGATGCTGGCCGCGGCGCTGGAGGCCGAGGTCGACGCGCTACGTCGAGGGCTTGGCTGACGAGCGTCGACGAGGCACGGTCGCCGGCTGGTGGTCCGCAACGGGCACGCCGAGCCGCGCACGGTGACCACGGCGGCGGGCGCGATCCGGATCGCAGGCCCCGCGGGTGAACGACCGGCGCGTCGATCCCGACGACCGGTGAGCGGCACCGGTTCCGCAGCGTCGATCGTGCCGCCGTGGTGCCGCAGGAGTCCCGAAGGTGGCCGAGGTGTTGCCGTTGATGTACCTGCACGGCATGTCGACCGGTGACTTCGCCCCGGCGCTGAGCGAGTTCTTCGGCTCCGGCGCCGGGCTGTCGCGCGTCGGTGATCACCCGGCTGACGACCCAGTGGCAGGACGAGCAGCGGGCCTTCGCCGACGCGGCGCCTGGCGGACCGCGACTACGTGTACGTGTGGGTCGACGGCGTGCACTTCAACGTGCGCCTCGAAGAGGACCGCCTGTGCTGCCTGGTCGATCGTCGGTGTCCGCGCCGACGGCACCAAGGAGCTGGTCGCCATCGCCGACGGGCTACCGGGAGTCGACCGAGTCCTGGGCCGACCTGCTGCGCGACCTGCAAACGGCGCGGGATGCGCGCCCCGGTGCTCGCGGTCGGTGACGGCGCGCTGGGGTTCTGGGCGGCGCTGCGCGACGTGTTCCCCGAGACCCGCGAACAGCGGTGCTGGGTGCACAAGGTCGCCAACGTCCTCAACGCGCTGCCGAAGTCGGCCCAGCCCACGCGCGAAGAGGCTGCTGGCCGAGATCCGCGACGCCGAGGACCGCGACCACGCCGAGGCCGCCGCCACGGCGTTCGCCGCCGAGTTCGGCGCCAAGTGGCCCAAGGCCGTCGCCAAGATCACCGACGACCTCGAGCCGCTGCTCGCGTTCTACGACTTCCCCGCCGAGCACTGGATCCACCTCAAGACCACCAACCCGATCGAGTCGACCTTCGCCACCGTCCGGCTGCGCACCAAGGTCACCAAGGGCCCCGGCTCGCGAGCCGCCGGGCTGGCGATGGCCTTCAAGCTCATCGAGTCCGCCCAGCACCGCTGGCGGGCCGTCAACGGCCCGCACCTCGTCGCCCTCGTCCGCGCCGGCGCCACGCTTCGAGAAGGGGGTGCTCGTCGAACGACCAACACCAGGATCAGGAAGCCGCCGCGTGATCAACGGAAAAGCCCGATCCACAGGTCTTGACTATTCCTCCCGGCCGAGTCGCAAGATCCTGGTCGCCGCAGTGGTCGAGCCGGTGTGCCGGCCACCGTCGCTCCCTCGGGCAAGTCGTCGATGACGAGGCTGTCGGCGCCCACACGTCTTGAGGAGTACACGACGCGGTCGAGACGAGAGCCAGTCGTTTGCAGTGCTCACTCCGGCTCAGGGGCTGCTTCACTGTTAGAACCCACTGACATGACCGACCCGAGACCCATCGCCGACAGCGATCGAGCCGCCTCCGGCACTCGCTGGGGATCGATCAGCATCGTTGCACAGCAGGGAGCGTCGCTTCTGACGACCGCTGTGCTCGCCCGACTGATCGCACCAGAGGACTTTGGCCTCATCGCAGCCGCTGGTGTTCGCGATTGGACTCTTCGCGCTGTTCGCGCAGTTCGGGTTCGGTGATGTTCTCATCAACCAAGACCGAGCGGACCCGTCGGCGATCAGGACTACTTTCTGGACGGCAGTCGGCCTCGGGGTGGCGCTGATGGTGGCGTGCGTCTTGTTCGCGGGGCCGTTTGCCGCCCTGATCGGGACACCCGATGCGACTCCTGTCATCAGAGCGCTCGCTCCACTCGTCATCTTCGGAATCATCACGCAGATCGGCCGTTCCCTTCTCCTCCGTGAGTACCGATTCGCAGCCGTAGCGAGAGTCGAGGTCGGGGCAGCCGTTCTTCAGCTCGCCCTCGGCGTTGCCTTGGCACTCGGTACGGATCTCGGCGTATGGGTCATCGTCATCGGACGGCTGGCGTCGGGATCGATCCGAACAGTGCTCTTCTCGGCTCTGGCCAAGCTGCCTCCCAGGCTCGGCGTGGACTGGAGCATTGCTCGGACTCACCTTCGCTTCAATTTGGGGACGTTCGCCAACTTCCTCTTCAGCTACGGCTCGAAGAACGCCGACTACGTCGTCGTCGGCCGGGTCCTGGGAGCGGAACAGCTCGGCGCGTATTATGTCCGCGTTCGTCATCCCCAACATCCTCCGCCAGCGGGCAACCTGGCTGTCCAAGGATGTGGTCTTCCCGATCCTGTCAAGGCGCAAGGAAGATTCAGAGAGTATCGCCCGCGCCTTCCTCTCCATCCTTCGGACGACAACGATCCTGACTGCACCGGTGCTGGTTGGGTTGGCGGCGCTCGCCGGTCCCGCCGTCGAGCTCATGTTGGGGACCAGTGGGGCGACGCCGTCGGGCCGTTGGCGATTCTCTCCATCGCAGCAGCGACAGAGGTTGTCAACCAAGCCGGTCAGGTGGTGCTGCTGTCGCTCGGTCATCCAGACCGCGCCGCCCAGCTCAACGCGGTGCGACTTGTGGTCATCCTCCTCGGGGTACCTTTCGTCATCGGGAGCGACTCTCTCGGTGCGATGGCCTTGGTCGTCTTGGCATCAACCCTTGCCGCGACCTTGGCGAGCGGTGTGATCCTCTATCGCCTGATCGAAGTCGGGCTCCGGGGCATCGTCAACGCCTCGTTACCATCGGTGGCCATGAGTGTGGCCGTTTTCGCAGCGGGCCGAGCCATCACCACAGCGATGGAGGCTCCGCCGCTCGTCGAGGTCCTCGTCGGGAGTGTGATCGCAGGAATCGCTGGCCTGTTTGTCGGACTGATGTTCTTCCGCAATCCAACGTCCGAGGCAATCGGGTTCGTCGGTCGTGTAGTGCGCCGAAACCCTGCTCTGCGCAAGGGCACCGAATAGTGATCCACCTCAATCTGACTTCTCACTGGTCGCCAAGCGCCGGAAGACCTCAGTGGATCGCCGCCGGAGCACGGCAAGAACGTTACCGAGGGACGGTTGCCCGTTCACCCAGGTCATCTTGCCCGTGTGCGCTGAGTACGCAGCCGACTCGTAGCCAGCTGCCGCCAGGATGTCCAACACTTCACGAAGCGAGGATCCCTGGCGTTCCAGTTGGTTGGGAAGCACCTCGAGGATGAGGACCGGGGGATTGCCGGCGTTGAGATGCTCGAGAGCCTCGAAGCGCCGCGGCCTCGGCGCCCTCGACATCGATCTTCATGAGTCGACTTCACCATCCGGCAGGAGGTCATCGAGGCGATCGCACGGCACGACGGTCACTCGGCTGTCGGGGTCCTGATCGACCGCGATACGACTGCTGACGTCACGATCGGCGCGAAACCGGATCTCTCCGGCGTGGTCCGTGACCGCGACGTCGTGGGCGGAACACGTACGACTCGATCCCGTTCAGGGCGATGTTCCGCCTCAGCTCCTCGGCCAGCTGCAGGACGGGCTCGAATGCGTCGACCCTTCCGCTCGGGCCCACCAGACGAAGCCCCGAGCAGCGTGTAGGTCCCGACGTTCGCTCCGACGTCGACGAACCGGTCTCCGGGTCGCAGATACCGCTCCAGGAAGTCCATCTCGTCGGTGTCGAAGTGGTCACCGAAGTACACGATGTTGGACGTCGACCCGAACTCGGGATTCATCCAGATCTTCATCGTTCCGAACACGGTCCGGGTCGACTCATGCGAGCTGACCCGCTTGCGAATCTGCCAGGCGACCGATCGGGCCACAGCCCGGCCCCGCCGGCCCCGGTTGTTGGGGTGGGCCCAGACCTCTCCGATGATCCGTTTCCCCAGATACGAGGCGGAGTGCTTCCGGTTCTCAATTCTCGGCATGTCGCTCCCTGACATCGGTCACCCGGCCGGCCAGCCATCGTGCCCGCCGGCCGGCGCGCCGGGACAATCCGCGCACCCAGACGCCGCCCGTTCGCGCCAATGACGGCGCCGGATCCTCGGCCCCGAGCAGCCGAGCCCGTCCTTCGGGTCGCCGGACCACGCGGGCGGGCCTGCCCGTCGACCCGGTGGCGCACGACGCGGCCGGTCGAGATGTCGACCAGCGGCTCGCGGAGGTACACCTCGCCGCGGTCCGGGTCGCCGAGCATCGGGGTGACGTAGGTGAACCCGTCGAAGAAGTAGTGGGTCACCTGCGACCACCGGGTCGACGCGGGATCGATCACCGGCGCGCCGCCGTGGGCCAGATCTGCGTGCCAGATCACGACATCTCCGGTCGAGGCGTGCACCTCCTCGGCGGGACAGACCGGCCAGATCCTGCGGCCAGCGCCCGCTCGTAGGCGGCCATGTCGAACGGTCGGCTGCCGTCGAACGACCTCGGCGAACGTTGCCGGGGCGACCCGGTGGCTGCCGGGAACGACGACGAGTGGCCCCTGGTCGGTCGCCGATGTCCTCGAGCGCCACCCAGACGCCACACATCCATCCCGACGGCACCGAATCGAAGTGCACGGAGTCGGCGTGCAGCGGCTGCTCGGTCCCGAGCGCGAAGTCGAGGGTCTGGAACGGGATCGGTCGCCGTCCGTAGAGCTCTGCCAGCAGCGCCATGATGCCCGGGTGGCAGGCGAGCTCCCGCACCGGTCGATGGGTGCGCCAGGCATCCTGCAGCCGTGCGCCCGGCTCCGGGTGCCGCCGGCCCCAGGGCTCGAGCGACCGACGAACCCGATCGCACAACTCCGGCATCGACCGCGCCTCGCACGACGCACACACCGGTGCGGTCGAACTCGGTCCGGTCGACGACGTCGCCCATCAGCGTCACGCCGAGCCGATCCCGCGCTCCTCGGCCCACACCGAGAACATGATCGACGTCCCACAGCTCGTAGGCGGTGTTCCGTCGCCCCGACTGGTGGTCCTCCCACGCCTGCCGGACCGGGCCGAGGTCGAGGAACTCGCCGGCGGCGGAGCCGAACAGGTGGTCGCTCGCCCAGTCCTTCAGCGGTCCGCGCAGCCACGACTCGATCGGCACGCCGAACCCGGACTTCGGGCGCTCGAACAGCTCGCGGGGGACGTACCGGCCGAGCACCTGCCGCAACGGCCACTTCGCGACCCCGTCGCGCTGCTTCATGTCCGCCGGCAGGCCGGCGGCGAACTCGACGATGTCGCGGTCGAGCAGCGGGATCCGACCCTCGAGGGACACCGACATGGTGGCGCGGTCGACCTTCTGGAGGATGTCGTCGGGCAGGTAGGTGACGGCGTCGATCGCCGCCATGTGCTCGACGATCCCGTCGACCGGCGGCCAGCGGCTCGGATCGGTGTGGATCGTCGGCGGCTCGACGCTGCCCGGCACCAGCGCGGTCGGGTCCTGCCAGTGGCTCACCAGGCGGTGGAAGACCTCGTGCGGCGACGGCGCATCGGCGATGCCCGGCCACCTTGGCGACCTTGAGCCCGAGCATCCGCGGCCGGCGGTCGGCCGGCAGCAGCCCGGCGGCACGGTCCCACCAGGACGGCGGAACACCGCCCAGCGACGCCGCGCCCCGGCCCGGCGAGCGCCCGCGGGCAGCCGCTCGAGCTGACGCCAGATGGCCGGCACCCACACGTAGCGGTTGTAGCCGAGGAACAGCTCGTCGCCGCCGTCGCCGGACAGCGCAACGGTGACGTCGCGCCGGGCCAGCTCGGCTGACCAGCCGGGTCGGGACCTGGGACGAGTCGGCGAACGGCTCGTCGTAGATCGCTCCGAGCTGTTCCACCACGCCGAGCGCGTCGGCGTCGGTGACCATCAGCTCGGTGTGGTCGGTTCCCAGGTGAGCGGCGACCGCCCGGGCGTCGGAGGACTCGTCGTAGTCCCGGGCCGTCGGAGCCGATCGTGAAGGTCCGCACCGGATCGCGACGAGACCTGCTGGGCCACCGCCACCACGGTCGAGCTGTCGATGCCGCCGGAGAGGAAGGCCCCGACCGGCACGTCGGCCACCAGTCGGCGCTCGCACCGAGCGGCGCAGCAGACGGTCCAGCTCGTCGACGGCGTCGGTGCGGCGAGCCGGCGAAGGTGACGCCCCGCGCCGACCACGTCGAAGTACGACCAGTACGGCCGGGGCTCGCCGATCGCGCCCGTCGGCGCTGATCTCGACCAGGCACCCGGGCTCGAGCTTGGCGATGCCCTCGCGGATCGACCACGGCGCCGGCACGTACTTGTGCCGGAGGTACAGCGCCAGCGCGTCGCGGTCGACCGGACGGTCGAAGTCGGGATGGGCCGCGATGACGTCGAGGGTCGAGGCGAACACCACCTCGCCGGTGCCGAGCGTGCCGTAGAAGAGCGGCTTCTCCCCCATCCGGTCCCGGACCAGCGTGAGGCGGCGCTCCCGGCGGTCCCAGAGCCCGAACGCGAACATGCCGTCGATCCGCTCGCAGCGTCGCGTCGAGCCCCCACCGGGCGATGGCCTCGAGGAGGATCTCGGTGTCGGAGTGGCCCCGGAGCCGGACGCCGGCGGCGTCGAGGTCGGCGGCCAGCTCCCGGTGGTCGTAGATCTCGCCGTTGTAGGTGATGACCCAGCGACCGTCGGCGGAGACCATCGGCTGGGCGCCGTGCTCGGACAGGTCGATGATCGAGAGGCGACGATGCCCGAATCCGACGCCGGCCTCCTCGTCGACCCACGTTCCCGAGCCGTCGGGCCCCCTCGGGAGCATCCGCTCGGCCATGGCGTCGAGCATCGCCGTCGGTCGCCGCCTCGGTCCGAGCCGCGGCGGCGGTCGAGCACGCCGACGATGCCGCACATCAGGCGACGCCCATCACTCGCGCGTAGCCGTCCTCGATGGTGCGCACGGCGATCCGGGCGTCGAAATCGTCCGCCGACGTCGCGCCGACGCGTGCTGCCAGCCGAGCCCGGAGCTCGTCGGACCCCACGACCTCTTCGATGGCGGCCACCAATGCATCGTCGGACCCCGGCGGGACGAGCAGCCCGTTCTCCCGATCGGCGACGTGGTCGGTGAGGCCCCCGACCGAGGTGACGACGACCGGCAGCCCCAGCGCTCGGGCTTCCATGAACGCCACCGGGAGACCTTCGACGTGGGAGGCCAGGACGAAGACGTCGAAGGCCGCCATCAGTCTGGTCGCGTCCGGTTGCGCTCCGAGCAGGAGGAACCGCTCACCGAGACCGAGATCGGCGTGCTCCCGGCTGATCTCGGCCTGCAGCGGACCCTGTCCGATGCTGACGAACCGGACGCGAGGGTCGGCGGCGGTCACCCTGCGCGGCGACGCGCAGCAGGCCCTCGTAGTTCTTCTCGGGTCGGAGGTTGGCGACCGTCCCGACCACGATCTCGTCCTCGGCGATGCCGAGCTCGTCACGTGAGGCCGTTCGACACGCTCGCTGGTCTCTGACGCTCTCGATGTCGATGCCGTGGTCGAGGACGACCAGTTTCGACCGGAGCCGAACCGGTACGGACTCCCACGCTGCCCGCGACACGGCGAACTGGGCGTCATCGAGCCGGTAGGTGAGCCGGTTCGCCCAGCGGGTCGGGACGCCGTACGGATCCCAGCTGTTGTGCTCGGTGTAGACCAGACGGGGAGGCGGCCGCACCGATCGTGAGGCGACGCGGACGACCGATGCGACGAGCGGCGAGTGGGCGTGCACGACGTCGAACCGACCGCTCGGCAAGGAGGGCCCGAATCGTCACCGGCCACGGCGCCGACCCTCCCGAGAGCCGGTGCACGGGAATCCCGAGCTCTTCGAACTCGGGGCACCAGCGCGTCCTTGTCCTCGTTGGTGAAGGCGACCGAGTAGTCGAAACGCTCCCGGTCTCCGCTGCGGACCTGGGCCAGCAGCAGACGCTCCATGCCTCCGAGCCCCAGACCACGTCCGATCAGCAGGACGCGCACCGTCCCGTGTCGGCGTGCTCGACCCGTCCGGGTCATGCTCGGGCCAGCGCACACCAGAAGGGCCAGTCCTCGTTGAACTGCACGTCGTGGAATCCGGCTCCCTCGAGCAACGACCGGATCTCGTCCTTCGTGTACCGCTTCTCCAGCTGGGTCCCGAATCGGTCGAGGGCATCGGTCTGCATGACGTAGAACGGCTGATCTCGGTAGGCGGACAGCGGGATCCGGGCGACGTCACGGCCGCGACGGTCGAGCACTCGCGAGAGCCGGGCGAGCGGCCAGTAGACCGCCGCGGCGAGCAGCCGCGTCACCGCGAGCCGGGGTCGATGCGGCAGCCGAGCGATAGCCCGGCGAACGGCGTCGCTCGCCGCCAGAGCGAGCCGGAACCACGCCGGCCGATTGTCGAAGGCGTAGTACAGGTAGACGAGGAAGGGTGCGCCGGGCCGCAGCACCCGATGGATCTCCGCAGAGCGCCCCCTCGGTGTCGGGAAGGTGGTGCAGCACGCCGAGGGAGAAGGCGAAGTCGAGGCACTCGTCTGCGACCGGTAGCTCGACGGCGCTGCCGTTGAGCGGGAACGCCGTCGCTGCGGCCCGGCGGGCCACGCCGAGCGCCTCGATGGAGGCGTCGAGCGCCACCAGTGACGGTCCGCGTTCCGCCACGAGGGCCGCCCACCGGCCCGATCCACAGCCGACGTCGATTCCTCGGGACCTCGCGTTGATCTCGGCCCAGGGGAACTGTGCGAAGTACCGATCGAACGACCGCCGGATCGAAGCCGGATCGCGTGCGCTCTGGTCGTAGACGGTCCATTCGAGACCGAACCCGTCGACGGTCGGAGCGTCGAGGGAGCCCCTGGACTCACCTGGGGCGCTCACGCCCAGGCTCCGCCGGTGACCCATCCGCAATCGATCTGGCTCGTCTCTCTCACGGAACCAAGGTACGCGCGACCGCCGCGCCCACCCCAGCGGGCCCGATCGGGCGACCCGGCCCGAGCCGCCATACTGGGGTCGGTGCGGATCCTTCAGGTGACGTCGACGGCGAAACGCCGGGGAGCCGAGGTGTTCGCCTGGCAGCTCGGTGATGCGCTCGCCTCGCGTGGCCATGGGATGACCACCGTTGCGCTCGACCCCCGGAGCGGCGGAGACGACCTCCCATTCGACGATCTGGGCCACGGGCGCGACCGATCCACGCACCCATGCCCGGCTCGCCCGCCGGATGCGGTCCCACGACGTGACCATCGCCCACGGCGGCTCGACGCTCCTGCCGGTCGCAGTGAGCGCCGCCGTGGCCCGGCGACCGTTCGTGTACCGCAACATCGGTGACCCGAGCTACTGGGGTCGGGCCCGCGGGGCCGCGCTCCGCGTCGGTCTCCCACTCCGCGGCGGCCGCGCACGTCGTGGCGCTGTACCAAGGCGCCGCGTCCTACATGACGGATCGGTACCGACTCGATCCCTCGACAGGTCACGGTCGTGTCCAACGCCGTCGACGTGCGACCGATTCGCACGCGCGCGATCGAGGCCGCCCGCGACGCGGCTCGCACCGAGTTGGGCCTGGACTCGGATCACTTCATCCTCGGCTACCTGGGCAACCTCTCCTCGGAGAAGCGGCCGGAATGGGCGCTGGACACGGCAGCCGCGCTGGAGGATACCGTGCTGCTCATGGCCGGCGACGGACCCCTGGCTCCGGAGCTGACCGCGGCGGCCGAGCGGCTGGGGCGCCGGGACGGCACTCCTGCGTGCCGCTTGCTCGGTCCCGTCGCCGACCCGGCCGGATTCCTCCGCGCCATCGACGTGCTGCTGCTGCCGAGCCGCACCGAGGGCATCCCCGGCGTCCTGGTCGAGGCGGGCCTGGTGGGCGTGCCCACGGTCGCGACCGACGTCGGAGGCGTCGCCGAGGTCATGGCCGCAACGGCAGGCGGCCGGTGCGTACCGAACGACGACGCATCGGCCTTCATCGAGGCCGTGCGGGCCGTCATCCTGGATCTGGCCGACCACACACCCGATCGAGACGCGTTGATCGCCCGGCACGGCCTCGATCAGCGTGGCCGACACATGGGAGAGCATCCTGCAAGAGGTCGTCGACGAGGATCGCGCGATCGTGAATCCGGGCGCATCGAACCAAGCCCGGGGTCGGGAGACGAGCGTCCGGCTGCACGGCGATCCGGCGACGCACGGTGAGCCGTCCCGCCGGTCGGAGGTGGAGCGCGTCCTGCGCGGCCTGCTGGACGACCCACCGGGGCTGGAGCTCACCTCGTCGTGCACGCATGCGCTGGAGGCGTCGGCTCAGATCCTCCGGCATCGGCCCGGGCGACGAGGTGATCGTGCCGGCGTACTCGTTCCCGTCCACGGCCAATCCCTTCCTCATCCGCGGCGCGACGATCCGGTTCGCCGACTGCGACCCCTCCACGGGCAACATCACCCCGGCCGAGATCGAGCGCTGCGCCACCGAACCGCACCCGAGCCGTGGTCTGCATGCACTACGGCGGGGTCGCCTGCGACATGGAGGCGATCGGCTCGCTCCGTGACGACGGCGGTGGGCCCTGGTCGAGGACGCCGCACACGGACTCTTCGGTCGATTCGATGGGGAGGCCGCTGGGTCGCTTCGGCGCCTTCGGTGCCTTCAGCTTCCACCACACGAAGAACATCTCCTGCCACGAGGGCGGTGCGCTCGTGGTCAACGACAGCTCGGCATGCTCGACGCGGTGAGCATCATGCTCGACAAGGGCACGAATCGGGTCGCGTTCGACCAGGGCACGGTCAGCAGCTACGAGTGGTCGGGGGTGGGATCGTCCTGGCGACTGTCCGACCCGCTCGTCGGGACTGCTGGCCGACGAACTCGAGCGAAGGACCGAGGTCCAGGACCGCCGCCACGAGATCTGGCGGACCTATGCCGAGGGTCTCACCGGCTGGGCCGACCGGAACGGAGCACAGCCTGCCCTTCGTCCCGACGGGGGTCGAACATCCTGCGCACCTGTTCTGGCTGCTCCTCCCGGATCACATCGAGCGATCACGATTCGTCGAGCACTGTGCCGACCGCGGGGTCACAACGGCGAGGCACTTCGGCTCACTTCCCGCGCAGCGCCTTCGGGTCGACCATCGCCGACCCGGCCGACCGCTGTCCGGTCGCCGACCGATTCGGCGAACAGTTCGTCCGGCTCCCGCTGCATCCCGAGCTGACGCGACCACGATGTCGATCGCGTGCTCGATGTCGTGACGTCGGTTCGCCTAGAGGTCGGTCGGCGCCGAGCTCCCGCATCGGGATCGATCGTCGGACGACCCCGCTCGATCGGCGCAATCGACAGATGGCGACGGACCGTCGACCAGATGGCGAACGATCGAGATCCCGATGGCCATGAGCACCGTCGTCAACGTGAGGACGGTCGCCGGAATCCACCAGATGTAGGCCTCGAAGCCGAACGCCTGGGCATGCGCGACGATGCCGCCCTCGTTCGGGCCGAGGATCCAGCCTCGCCATCCGGCACCGAGGCCGACGACCCAGAACGCCAGCGCGGCCAGCGCCATGACGCCGGTCCAGAGCTGGCGCTGCTTCCAGATCGGAGCGCTCTCTGCCATGTCTTGCCCTCCCGTCGCCGGCCGGTCGGAACACCGCACCACGGCAACCATCCGTACGGTAGCTCGTCCCGTCCCCGGCTCGCCGGACTGCCGTCCCCACGCGAGCCCCTACGGATCGGCCGGAGCGGCCCACTACCCTTGTCGAGTCGCAGACGTTGGAGGCTGCAATGCGTGACTACCCGATGCCGATGCCGTTCGGCTGGTTCCAGGTGGCATGGAGCGACGAGATCCCGCCCGGCGGAGCCAAGCCGATGTTCTTCTTCGACCGTCACCTCGTCGCCTGGCGGGACGAGCGACGGCACGGCCCACGTCTGGGACGCGTTCTGCCCCCACCTGGGAGCCCATCTGGGCGTGCGGGCGAAGATCGAGGGCGACGAGGTCGTCTGCCCGCTGCACGGGTGGCGCTACGACAGCGACGGCACCTGCATCGACATCCCCTACTCGGACCGGCTCAACAAGCAGGCCGAGCGTGCGCACCTACCCGGTGATCGAGCGCAACGGGCTGCGTGTTCGCCTGGTACCACCCGACCGACGAGCCGCCGGCGTGGGACATGCCGGAGCTCCCCGAATTCGGCCGCGGCATCGGGGTTCTCCGAGGTGTTCCGCCGCGAGTACTCGCTCGGGTGCCACTGGCAGGAGATCGCCGAGACCCAGGTCGACGCGGCGCACATCCAGGCCCACCTCCTCGAGTACCAGGCGCAGGCGAACGGCGGCGTCGCTGCCGAAGGACGCCCCGATGCCCCAGGTCGACTCCTACGACACCGACGGCCCGGTCGCGACGGATCCGGATCGCGCAGGACTTCCCGACCCCGCAGGGCGCGGTCGCAGGGCCGCATCGACACCGACGTCGTCGGTCCCGGGTTTCGCCGCCACCTGGTTCACCGGTCTGGTCGACACGCTGCTCGCTCGGGTGTGCCACTCCGACCGGCCCGGGCAGCTGCGAGCTCCGCTACAGCTTCGTCGTTCGCCACACCGGCGACGACGCAGTCGACCTCGAGCCTGGGCGAGGCGCTTCATCCGCGAGATCCACGAGCGGACCGTCGAGGACGTCGAGGTCTGGGAGGCCAAGGCGTACGTCACCAAGCCGGCGCTGGCCCACGGCGACGGACCGATCATGCAGTACCGCCGCTGGTGCGAGCAGTTCTACGCCGAGGGCGTCGACCGGTCGCGGACGCAGTGGGAGCCGCAGGCCGATACCCCGGCCGGAACCGTGTCCTGAGCCGGTTCTTCCCGCTCAGGGACATCGATGCCTCTGCAGGTCCAGCAAACCCGTCTCGCCCCACTGTGCATCTGCGAACTCGCCGCGCTCCACTGAAACGAGATACAGCATCTCGCGCAGCCCTTCCGATTCCCAGCCGGCGGTCGTCCCGATCTCCTGCGCCCGCAGGTACGCGGCCCGCAGCGCCTGCTCGCGGGGCCGCGCCCACTCGGGGAGCTCGGGCCGAACCGCATCGAGCCCTCGGAGGAGCGACGGGATGGCTGTTTCCAGGCTTTGCGCCGGTTCGTGCGCCAGCTGGGGAAGCTCCGTGATCACGAGCCGACACAGCTCCGGAGGACCCGCACCGAGAACGACGCGCCGGATGCTCCCGGTTCGCTCGGAGATCAACAGGCTCCGATCCGGGGCGGACGCGATCGCGGTGGCCTCGGCGCCGGGAGGCGGCGGCACTCCTTGCCACAGGTTCCCCAATCGAACCAGCTTCACCGTCCGGCCCGATGCCCCGTCGCCGCGTTCCAGCTGAAAGAAGTCGCCATCGGCCGCGAGCAGCAGGAGTTCTCCATCGGGCATCTCCCCGAAGCTCGTGACGGGCCCGATGCCCTCGTCGATGGTCCCGACCACCGTCGGGGGTGAGTCCAGGTCAGCGAGATCAAGGGCCTCGATTCGCCCGTTCGAGACGTCGCCGAATACGTACGAGCCAGCCAGCTCCGGCACGGCACTACCCCGATAGACGTAGCCGCCGATGACCGCATCGCCACCGTCGGAATCTCGCCCGTACCACCAGACCGGACCGGTCAGGTCCACACCGTCGGGAACCGGCAACGGTGCGGCGCTGGCACCTTCGACGTACGGCCACCCGAAGTTGAGCGCAGGGCCGCGCATCAGCGCTGCGGGAACTCGGTTGATCTCCTCGGCTCTGCCTTCGCCGACATCCCCAATCCAGAGATCACCGGCCTCGCTGAGACTGATCCGCCATGGCTGTCTCAGCCCTCTGGCGATGAGGGAGTCCGAACTCGGCGAGAACCCGCCCGACCCGGCCTCGAGATGACGCACCGGCACTCGAATCACGACGCCGTCGGGGTTCTGGGGACCCATCGGCTCATCGGGAACCCGCATCGCGCCCAGACCGACGAGCAGGTCACCTCCGGGCTCGAAGACCAGGCCGCCTCCGGAATGGACGTGCGGGTGATCGAGCTGCATGACGATGTGGCCGTCCGCAGGAGTCAGGCGCTTGCCTGGATCGTAGGGAAACGAGCGTAGGACGATGGCATCGTCGATGTGGTTCTGTAGGGTCACCAGGTACGAGGCATCGGGCGACAGGGCGACTGCGATGGCTCCGGCGATACTGCCGGCAGTGTCGGTGTCGCCAGCGAGATCGACCACCGGCTCCACGGCGAGGACGGGTGCGGGCTCGCGCTCGTCGAGCGGGGACGGGTCCGCCTCCTGCTCCGCCCGTGTGCACGCGGAAGAGATGACCAGGAGCAGAACGACCCAGCCGAACAGACCGATCGCCCGACTCACGGACTCGTGGGGCTTCACCCCGATTGGTGGGCGTCGCCCGGAGCCTGGTCGACGGATCAGGGACATGACGAGGCCACGCTCATCAAGGTGTTGATCGCCTCGGCGAAGCCGTCGCCCTGTCCCTCGCCGCTGAGCAACTCGCCGACCAGCTGATCGACTTCGGCAGCGGTCGGGATCCCACTCGTTCGCCTCGGCTACGCCGACCGCGAGCCCGATCGTGTCACGCAGGACCGTGAGCTGCGTTCGACGATCGTCGGTCGTGTCCTCGACCGCCGCATCGAGGTGCTCGTGCAGCTCGGTGAGTCGAGCCTCTGCCTGTCCCGGGGCTCATTGCCGCAGAAGTCGCTCAGCGACTGCAACGACTGGACGAGTCGGCACTCGCTGGGGGTCGGCATCGGGTGGAACCGTGGTCGTGCCGCCACGTCCCGACGCTCGCCCTCGCTCCGTTCGACTACTGGGCGCCTGCTCCACCTGCCAGTCGGCGGGATCCAATCGGTACACGTCTCCGACGCCGTCAGGACGAAGTACTCGCCGTCCGCATCCTGCCGCGAACGACGTGACGCCGTCCGAGAGCTCCACCAGGGGCTCCGGACCGACGACCCGGCCCTCGGCCAGCCGGATGGCTTGCACGGACCCGGAGCAGAAGTCGCCGAACAGGAAGGCGCCGACAAGTTCGTCCAGCTGGCGACCCCGGTAGACACCGCCTGCCGAAACCGATGCACAGGACGACGCCTCCGTGTGTCGTACGCATGAACCGGATCGACGAGCGATTCGCCGATGATGGAGACGTCGTCACGGAATCTCGCCGGACCCTCGAACGCGGGCCACCCGAAGTTCGTCAGCTCGGTCCGACCGCTGACATCGTCGACGACATTGACCTCCTCCCACGACTCCTGGCCGACGTCGCCGATCCAGAGCCGATCGGCGGGTGCGTCGTGATGGAGTCGCCACGGGTTTCGAAGGCCTTTCGCGAGCATGGCATCGGGTTCGGGCTCGAATGGACGCAAGGCCTCGTCCTGCGAGCACACCGGTCGGGATGCGCACGATGCCACCCAACGGGCTCTCAGGGTCCTGAGCGGTCGGCTCGTCGCCCTCGAAGAGATCCATGTCCCCGAGCGACAGCAGCAGGTCACCCTGGGCGGTCGACGCGAGGCCACCGCCGTTGTGACCGTTGAACGGGTGGGGGACGGACACCACGATCGGGTCCGGGACGATCGTCGGACAGTCCTCGTCGACGATCCTCAGAAGCCGGACGGTCGACTGCTCCATCCGGCAGCGGTGTAGCTTGCCAGGAGGCCGATCGTCCATCCGGTGCGACCAACAGGTCGAAGAACCCACGCTCACCGTCGACGCCGACCAGTTCGGAGAGATCGATCACCGGCTCGTCGTCGAGCACCGGAACGCGGAATCCATCTCGCTCCACGACCCGGATACGGAGGACGCTGCCCGAGCGCTGGCCCACGAACAGGGTGCGGCCGTCCCGAGTCGAGGCCAACGCCGTGACCAGCTCGCCTGTGGACGCTATGCCGCGTCGGCGCTCACCTCGAGGCCGTCAGGATCGACCGGCTCGGGACCGCTCGTGCCGGCCACCTCCGGCGGATACGCCGCGACGGGAACCGAAGGGTCCGAGCTGTCACCGCACAGCGACAGCTCCAACGGCTGCAACCGTGGCGAGCACCAGCCAGTGCCCGACACGTCGTCGCCGACGACTGCGACCGGGACCGGGGATCTCGGGACCGCCACGACGCCCGAGGCCGTTCAGCCGTCGGTGTGCCGTCGGAGCGTCACCGGTGAGCCGACGAGCACCGACTCGCCGAGCTCGCCTGCTGGCGGATCGGTCAGGTCGATCACCTCGGATGACGCATCGACGGGTCGCTCCGGCGGCACGACGGGTTCGACTTCGGACGCCCGGCCGACCCGCCCGCGTCGACGTGGGCCGCCGCGCAGCGCCGCACGCGTCGACGCCAGCGTGATGCGCACGGCCTCCTTGCCGATCGTCGAGAACGTGACCGGGATCAGCACCGCGTACAGCGCCTGCGCCGTGCGCTTCATCCGCCGGTCGACCATCCGGCGCAGCCACGGCTTGGCCCACTTCGGCGCCTTCACGTAGACCGGCGTCACCTTGGCGAGCATCTCGGCGAGCTCCTTGTGGGGGTGCTCGAGGATCGAGTCCTGGTGGAAGCTCGACTCGCCGCGGCGGACCTTCTCCTCGCCCTCGGCGGTGAGCTGGCCCATCTCGACGGCGATGTCGTAGAGCTTGGTCTTCGGCAGCGGGTAGAAGACGTTGCCGCGAGCACTGGCGTCGGCTCGGTGCGGTCGACCATCTCGAGCGTCTTCCACATCTGCTCGGGCGTCTCGCCCGGGCTGCCGTAGATGGTCGACATGAACGATCGGATGCCGTGCGTCGTGGATCAGCTTCGCCTTGTCGTAGATCAGCTCGTCCTTCATCGGCCGCTCGTAGAGCTGCTGGCGCACCTCCTCGTCGCCCGAGTCGATGCCCATGAAGATCATCGAGCAGTTCGCCGCCGTCATCGCCTTCATCAGCCGCGGCTTGATCGTGGTCGGGTAGCCGAAGCAGTACCACGGCAGGCCGATCTCGTCGCGGTAGACCTCGCAGAACTCCTCGACCCACAGCACGTTGGTCGTGAAGTTGTCGTCGTGCAGCGAGATGTGGCTGACGTCGTAGACGGCGAGGTTCTGCCTCGAGCTCCTCGATCACGTTCGCCGACCGAGCGCTTGCGCAGGAAGTCGCCCTTGTCCGTCGAAGATCTCGCGCTGGTAGTGGATGTTGCAGAACGTGCACTTGAACGGGCAGCCGCGCCCGGTGAACACCTCGAGGTTGTCGCGGAACGCGCCCCACTCCCACCAGAGCTGCTTCTCGGGGAAGGGCAGCCGGTCGAGGTCGTTCTCGAGCATGCCGATCTCGTTGCGGTGGATCACGCCGTCGCGTCCTTGACCCACATGGTGGGCACGTCGGTGTAGTCGTCGCCGCGCTGCATCCGCTCGACCAGCTCGAGCAGCGCCAGCTCGCCCTCGCCGGTGCACACGATGTCGACCCAGTCGTGGTCGATGACGTACTCGGGCAGCGCCTGGGCGTGGTGGCCGCCGACGACGATCGGGCACGTCGAGCTCGCGCTTGAGCCGCTCGCCCATGCGCGCCGCGTGGGACCAGAGGTTGGTGGGCGCGCCGATGCAGACCAGGTGCGGGTCGAACGCCTTGGCCCGCTCGACGAGCGCGTCGTGGCGGTTCAGCCGCGCCAGCGCCGGGAAGTTGAAGACCGTGTTGTCGTCGAGTCCCGGCT